>CP111109.1:2385000-4217517 GCA_026314275.1 Comamonadaceae bacterium AAW | reverse complement strand
GTCGGTTTCAGAGCGCGCATGGGCAGGCATTTGTCGCCCAATGGGCATGTGAACGGTGAGAAATCGGCGCACGTCATGCTCTTCAGCATGCTGATATATCGACACAGTATCTAGCGATGATGGATGTGGCTCGTGCGAGGTGGTCGCGGGTTCCTGCAGAAAGTCTCTCACCTAACGAGTAAGGATAGATCGCGGCTTCGCGCGATCTATCCTTACTCGTTAGAACGAAGGCAAGTTTGTCGTCATGTCTTCGTCCGGCGCATCTGGATGTTCCACCCCAGGTGTGTCGAGGATCAACAGCGAAATAGACATGTCGTAACGGTCTGAGAGCACGACCATCTCACGCACGGGCAGCCTGATGGGCCACACGCCTTCGGGGTGCTCTACGCCCAAGCGATAGTCGGCGTTGGAAAGCGCTTGGTCTGGGCTCACAGCGAGCGAGCCCAAAGGCAATTCCATGCCCTCCTGCAGCGGTCCAAACGTGTATTTCTTCGCGCTGCCACTGGCCTTCCACCAGTGCAGCATCCCTTCTCGTCCCATGACGGCGACGGCTGGCTGATCGGTGAACTCCAACCATTTGAGGATTGCGGCCGTGAGAGAGACACCGTAACGGTCGGCGCACTCGCCCAAGAGGTCAAGAGTGATCCGACGCCCACGCACCTGCTGGGTGTAGTCGTCGATCGGCATGAGCAGATACGACGCGAACTGGTCTGCCTCGCGCTCGATCCTGGCCCCGGTGATCCCCAGTGTCGCGCTCTGGGAGCACTGGAACGCCTCCTGCAGCTTGCGATGGAGGACGTAGTGCCCAAACTCGTGCGCAACGGTGAAGTTGGACCGTCCTGGCAGGTCGGAGTGCGGGTGGTACAGCAACGCCCAGACTTTTCGCTCCTTCAGCCAGAACAACCCGCCCTCGAAGCCTTTCAACTCTCGGGCTTGCAACTCCCCAATGGGCGCCTCGGGCGCCACGTTCCTAGACCATTCCTGCGCCAGCGCTCCGGCGTTGATCGGAAACGTTAGTCCGTGGACGGCGCGCCACAGCTTCGCCAGCTTGATTGCCTCGCCCGATGGGGAAAGCCCCTCTTTCAAGACCCGGCCTTCTTGTCCAGGACGCTGAGGATCTCCTGCAACTGCTGCTTCACCCCGTTGTCCAGCGACTGGTACTTGCGGAAGAAGGCCTCGTCGGCCACGTCGATCGAGGGCTCGGCGACGTCGTCATTCATCAAGAACTCGGGCGTCACGCCCAGGACCTTCGCCACCTCATTGATCCGGTCGGCGGACGGGCGGGCCTTTTCCTTGTTCTCCAGTTCCCATACGGATGACTTGGACGCACCGATCTGCTCGGCGAACTGTTCCAGCGTCAAGCCTGCTTTTTTCCGCAATGTGCGGACCTTCTCGCCCAGTGTTGGCATGCTTGTTCGGAGTTCCGATAAAAAAAGTACTTGACTCCGGAAGTTCGGGAGTCCACAATTTTTATTGTGGTAGTTCCGAACTTTCAGCGCAACCCCGATTTGGTAACACAGCCAGCTGGGAACAAGGAAGTCGGGATGTCGCAATCAACCAACCGATCCTGAAAGGGGACGACCATGAGCAAGACGTTGAAGCCCGGTACGCCGGCACCGAAGTCCGGCCAGTACCAGAACCCGGGCACCGGCAATGAAGTGACCGGCGTGAAGGGCAAGCCGCTGCCGCCGACGCCGCGGCCGGGCCAAGGCTACAAGCTGGTGGACCCCACCAAGCACAAGCGCTGAGCCGGGGAGAGTCCAGGTGCGACAGAAAGCCATCGACAAGAATTTCAAGGAGACCCCGTGATCCGCGAACCTGTGACTCTCCCCCAGCGCCCCCGCATCTCCATGCGGTCGTCGGCGCGTTTCTTCCACTTGGTGGACGTCATCGCTCGGGCCAGTGAGCCTACCGCCACCCAGTTGATGGCCCTGGAGCGCTCCTACAACAGCACCGGCGAGTTCCTCTCGGCATGCCCGGAGTTCCAGGGCGATCTCATCCAGATCCACGCCCACGGTTCCCGGCAGTTGGGCACCATCGTGCGGCCCCGTGATGGCTCGCGGGAGGGCTTCGACATCGATCTGATCGCGCGCCTGGCGTCCGGGGCGCGTCACAAATACGACGGCGAGCACGGACCAGCCCTGCTGCTCGAGCGCCTGCATCGCGTTTTGTCCCGCTACGCCGATGCGCATGGCCTCCGGCTGCGCCGCTGGGAGCGCTGTGCAACGCTGGAGTACGCCGAAGGGATGTGCGCTGACATCGCGCCGGTCATTGACTCCCCGTTGTTGGCCGCGCCTTTCGGCGACACGCACGGCCTCATCCCTGACCGCGAGCTACGGCTTTTTGACTCGACGAACCCGCGCGGGTACGCGAAGCATTTCGATCTCGCCGCCGCGATCTCGCCGAATTTCACCGGCGCGGTGCGCTTTGCGGAGGCGATGGATTCGGTGACGCGCGCGGAAGTGACGCCGCTGCCTGATGCGCAGGAGGTGTTCGACCGGCTGCTGTGCCGGCTGGTGCAACTGTTGAAGCTGCATCGCAATATGGCCTTCGGCGTTGCGCGCGGAAGCCAGGACATGGCACCTTCTTCTGTCTTCCTGACGACGCTGGCCGCGATGGCCTACGCGATAGAGGCGCCGCAGCCGCACGAGAGTCCCTTGGAGTTGCTGCTCGATATCGTGGAACGGATGCCGCTGCACTTCGAGCGGATTTCCCGGTCCGACGGTTCCGAAGAATGGGTCTTGCCCAACCCATCCGCCCCGCGGGACAACCTGGCCGGCGGCATGAATTCTCCGGCTCGACAGGAGGCGTTTTTCTCGTGGCACCACCGCCTGATCGGTGATCTGAAGCGCATCCTGCACGCCATCGAAAACCATGAGGGGATGGATGTCCTGATCAAGGCGCTGGAGGGCGCATTCGGACCTCACTGCGCGGGCGCCATCCAGCAGGACCAGACCCAGCGGCGCCAGACCAGCCGCGTCGCGGGCCGGGTGACGCTGATCTCGTCGGCGGCAGCCGCGCCGGTCAGTGTCGCAGCGCGACCCCATACGTATTTCGGCCGCTGATGACACCTTACCCGGCCCCGCCCATACCGACCTTGGCCCAGCGAGCCATGGAGCTACGCGCTCTGCCTCTCGATGGCGCCCGGATGGTGTTTCTGTCGGGCCGAGCCTTGCGCTATCGATTCCGTCTGGTGCCGAGCGACTTCGGTCGCGTCTACGAGTGCGAACTGCGCCTGACACCCGATTCGCGCCCACCGGAAATGTTCGTGCTGAGTCCTGCCCTGACGACCCTGGCCGACGAGGCTGCGCTGCCCCACGTCTACCCCAACAACGGTCCCGGCACCAAGCTGTGTCTCTGGTGGCCGAAGCAGCGTGAGTGGCTGCCGCAGATGAAGCTGGTCGACACCTACATCGCCTGGACTTCGGAGTGGTTGTGGCACTTCGAAGACTGGTTGATCACAGGCGTGTGGGCCGGCGGCGGCGAGCATCCGCAGCAACGCAGGAAGCGTTGGGCTTGAGACAGCGACGACCGAGATCGCAAAACGGCAGCAATGACGCAAGGAGCAGAGAACAGCATGAATGAAATCGATAAGAAGCAGGTGGAGACGCGCATGCTCAACTTGCTGCGTGCCAGGACGCTGATCTACCGGCGGGCCAAGAATGTCCAGGCGGTGGGCCTGATCATCTCGCTCGTGTTCCCGATCGTCGGCCTGATCGTGTCAGCGCTGCTCCTCCCGTCGAAGCCGTTCATTGCGTTCGCCGCCCTGATGTTCAGTTTCCTGGAGGTTCTGCTTCTCGATCGCTGGCACCGTGCGCAGCTCAAGAACGCAGCGAAGCTGCAGGAGGATTTCGACTGCACGGTGTTGCAGATGGACTGGAACACCTTCCTCGTCGGCAATCGCATTGACCCTGAAGATGTCTTTGCCGACGCATGCAAGAAGCTCAGTGACGAGGACGAGCAACGGCTGATCAACTGGTATCCGCTCGCCGTCAAGGAACTGCCGCTCCATTTGGCAAGGCTGGTGTGCCAGCGCACCAATCTCTGGTACGACAGCGCTTTGCGCAAGCGCTACAGACGCGTTCTGTTGACAGGCTGCGTGGTGCTGATCGCGGGGGCTGGGGTCGTATCACTCGCCATCGATCACACCATGACGACCTTCGTCCTCTCCACGCTGGCTCCGATGACGCCGGTGATCATCTGGGCGCTCAGGGAATGCAACCGGCAGGCCGCGACCATTGAGTTGCTGGACCGTCTGAACGATGAGGTCAAGAAGCTCCTTGATCGCGCACGCAGCGGCGCAACGGAACAGGAGATCAGCATGCGTTCGCGCGAGCTGCAAGACGCCATCTTCAACCACCGCGCCTCCAGCCCATTGATCTTCGATTGGGTCTACAACCTCTTGCGCAGGCGTATGGAAGAGCAAATGAACGCTGGTGCCGACCAGTTGGTGAGTGAGCTGCGCACGGCTGGCAACGTGCGCTGAAGGCGGGTAGACGAATGAAACTGGTCCAAGACTTCAACGCCTTCCTGAACGACACCGTCAACCTCAACAGCACGCGCTTCGATCAGCTCGAAAGCAGCATCGAAGCCATCAAGACGGCGGTGCGAGGGCTGGACTGGAAGCCGTCCATCGTTGGCTTCGCCGCGCAAGGGTCCTGGGCCCACAAGACCATCATCAGACCGCTGCCTGGTGATCCGTTCGATGCGGATCTGCTGGTCTACGTGAAGCCGGTCGCGGGCTGGGAAGCGAAGGACTACATCAACGATCTGTATGCGGAGATGGGTAGGCTCGGTCTGTACAAGGACAAGATCAGGCGCTACTCGCATTGCATCACCGTCGAATACGCCGGCGAGCGCAAGATCGACGTGGCGCCTTGCGTGAAGGAGCGCCTTCACACGGGTGTCTGGGAGGTGTGCAATCGCGACACCAATCTCTTCGAAAAATCGAACCCGCTCGACTACACGGACTGGTTGATCGAGCGCAACAGCATCTGCGGGAACAACAACTTCCGCAAAGCCACGCGGTTGCTGAAGTACCTCAGGGATATCAAGACCAACTTCACCTGTCCCTCGTTCCTGCTGACGACGCTGCTCGGCAAGCATGTGTACGCCTCCGACAGGGGGGACGCGGGGTTCGAGGATGTTCCCACGACGCTCAAGACGTTGATTGATCGGCTCGATGATTGGCTGCAGGCCAATCCACGCAAGCCCACGGTGCGCAATCCCGTGCTGTTCGAGGAAATCCAAAGCACTGCCTGGGACGACGCCAAGTACTTGAACTTCCGCTCGAAGATCAATCTGTACCGCGGCTGGATCGACGACGCCTACGATGACCCAGACAAAGAGGAAAGCATCGGAAAATGGCAGCGTGTCTTCGGCGAGGACTTTGCTGTTCGGGAGGCTGCCGAGAAGGCTGGCAAGGTCAGTGAAGCGGCGCTGTCCGTCGTCCGAGGTAGCCCGGTGTCGGCGGGTGTGGCCGATCTAGTGGCGTTGGTGAAGAAAATCGGCCTTGCGGCTCTGCCCAGCGGCTTCGATCGCTTGCCGCACATGCGCCGCCCTCGATGGCGGATGGCGACCGGCACACGGTTGACGGTGAATGTTGGTGCGCGACTGTGGACATCCCGCTATGGACAGAACGTCTGCTCGCTTGCCTCGCTCGCGCCCACGCAGTCCGGACACTGGATCCGCTTCAACGCCAGCAACAATCTGGGACTTCCTTTCCCGGAGACCTATATGGTGGAATGGCGCGTTACGAACACGGATGAAGTCGCCCGGCGTGCTAACGCGCTGCGCGGCGATTACTACCGCTCGGATGAGCCATGGGTCCGGTGGGAGCAGTTGTCGTACCGAGGTGTCCATATGGTCGAGGCCTTCCTGATCCGCAAAAGCGACGACACGCTTTTGGGGAAGAGTGATCCGTTCTACGTGGTTATCGAGTGAGGGTGGGGGAACGCAGCCGATTTCGGGAGGCCTCGTCTCATCGCAGGAAAGAGCGCTTGATCACCCGCCCGCCAGCGCCTTTCATGCCACCACGAGTTCCGTCTCGTTGAGAACACCCCGCTACAGGATAGGCGCTTGCCGGCGTACTCTGCGTTCGAGAACATGAAGTGGCTTGAGATCGCGTGCTCGGTTACAAACCCGTGGCGGACAGTGGCTATTGCCCTGGGTAATAGGAATGGCTGAGTTGGTGAAAGCAGAGGGCGGAGGTGCACGGGCGAGCGTGAATCCCGGCGTAGGACGCACGGCGACGGGCGACGTCATGAATGCTTGTCGGCATCGAGGGCGAGCTGTTGATCGCCAAGGCGGAAAAATGAGGCTATACTTGAGTCCTTCGCCGATGACCGCGGCGGAGAATGTAGTTGGGAAACAATGACTTAGCGCCCTAGTGCCTGTCCCTTTTCCCGCTCCAATTTAAAAAAGGGAAGCAGTTGCTTCCCTTTTTTTCAAAAGCTTGAAGAATATTGGCGCGATAACAAAGCGGTTATGTATCGGATTGCAAATCCGACTAGCCCGGTTCGACTCCGGGTCGCGCCTCCAGTTCTCAGCCCCGTCAACAGCGTTGCCGGGGCTGTTTTGTTTCACAATAGGCCTCTCTGCCCGGATGGTGAAATTGGTAGACACATCGGACTTAAAATCCGCCGCCTTCCAGAAATGGAGCGTACCGGTTCGACCCCGGTTCCGGGCACCAATGGAGAGTTGAATATGCCACGCTATAACGCACCTTTTGAAATCCATGTCCATGGACAGGTACCCATGCGTGCCGACACCACGTTTGCGCAGCTGCAGGACGCATTACAGCCGTTGTGGAAGTACGCCGGTGCACGTTCGTTGGCCGACGGTGCCAACAGCGTCTATGAAGAAGAGCCAGGTATCAAGTTTGATGCCGTGGAGCACATGCTGCAGATCTGCTGGACGGTGCGCGGTGACGACGACTTTCGCCAGTCGCTCGACGAAATGTGCATGAGCCTGAACGAGCTGGCAGAGCTGGGCGCTGCCATCGAGGTGACCTTCTACGACTCCGAGTTTGACGAGGACGACGAAGAAGCCGATGGTGAGAGTGAATCACGCGATGATTTTGTGATGCTGTTTGTTGGCCCCAACCCGGCTGCCATCATGCAGGTGCAGCGTGATCTGCTGGTGCAGGATGTTGTGAACATGATGGAGCGCCATTTCGACGGCGCGGAGCTGGGTGGCATCGTGGCCGAGATCGACAAGCTGTTCGGGCAGCGGTTTGATGCCTTGGTGAACTCTCTGGAGCTGGGAAAACCTCCACGTGGCCAGGGTGGCTCGGGCCATGGCGGCGGTGGTCGCCGACCACGCCATCTGCACTGATGGGTTTGAACAGCCTCCCTTGGCCCGTCGGGCCTAACGGGGCTGTTAAATCTGCACCATCACACCTGCACGTGCCCGCTGGTGTGTGCGGGGTGCAGTGCCAACCAGCGAACGGCGGCCGTGTGCAAATTCTGGGCTTCCCCAGTCGCCAGAAGCTGGACCTGGCCTGTTCCAGTGGTCGACAACGTATGGGCCGCTGCAAGCAGGCGGCGCGTCTGGCGTGCGACAGGTGCGCCGGTATCGATCAATTGCACGGCTTCGCCCAATTGGCTGCGCAGATACGACGCGGCAAAAACATAGTGGGTGCAGCCCAGTACCAGTGTGTCCATCTGACCGGGACCTGATCCAAAAGTGCCCATTGCGCTTATGTACTGGTCGCAGAGCGCTCTTGTTTTTGTAGCGAATGCGCCGTCAGGCTCCACCACGCTGCCTTCAATGGCCGCGGCCAGGCCGTCACAGGGCTGCACCACAAAATCTGCATGGGGTTGTACGGTGGCCAGCAGGGCCTGGAACTTGGCGCTGGTGACCGTGCCCCGTGTGCCGATGACGCCAATATGCCCCGTCTTGCTTTGTGCGACGGCGGGTTTGATGGCCGGTTCCACACCCACCAGCGGCAGCGCAGGATTTTCTGCACGGATGTGGTGGACGGCTGCGGTGGTCGCGGTGTTGCAGGCGATGACCAGGGCCTTGACGTGGTGCTGTGTGCAGAGGTACTGGGTGATGGCGCGGGTGCGGGCCGTCACATGGCTGTCGCCCCGTTCGCCGTACGGCGCGTGTGCGTTGTCGGCCAGGTACACAAAGTTTTCGTGCGGCAGCTCGGCCCGCAGGGCTTGCAGGATGCTCAGCCCGCCAATGCCACTGTCGAACACACCAATCGGTCGGCTGTCCTGCATGGGGTGTGGCACCTGCATCAGCGCCCGCCCGTCACGTCGACAAGGCTCCCCGTCATGTAACTGGCCGCGTCGGACAGCAGCCACGCAATGGCCTGGGCCACTTCGTCGGCCGAGCCTGCGCGCTGCAGAGGCACCTCGGGCAACAGTTCCGCTACGCGGTTGGGTTTGCCGCCGCTGGCATGGATATCGGTATCGATCAGGCCAGCGCGTACGCCGTTGACGCGGATACCTTCCCCCGCCACTTCCTTGCCCAGGCCAATGGTGAAGGTGTCGATCGCACCTTTGGTGGCCGCGTAGTCCACATACTGGTGGGGTGAGCCCAGCTTGGCAGCGCCCGAGCTGAGGTTGACGATGGCTCCGCCCGGCCCGCCGTAACGGGTGGACAGCCGTTTCACCGCCTCGCGGGCGCAGATGAAGCTGCCAAACACATTGGTGGCAAACAGGCGCTGCAGCCGGGCCTGGGTCATGCCGTCCACGCGGGAGGTGAAGTCCACCACCCCGGCGTTGTTGACCAGCCCACCCAAGGGGGGCAGGGCTGCGTCCACTGCCTCAAACAAGGTGACCACCTGGGCTTCGTCCGCCACATCGGCTTGAAACGCCTGGGCTGTGCCGCCGCTGTGCCGGACACGCTGCACCACGTGCTGCGCCGCAGCCGCGTCGCGGGCGTAGTTCACGGCCACCGCCCAGCCCTGGCTGGCACACAGCACCGCGGTGGCGGCACCAATACCCCGGCTGCCACCGGTGATCAGAACGGTGCGGGTGGCAGGGGTATCAAGTGGGTGCGATGGCATGGCGCGGATGGTATCCGGCTCAGGCGGCGGTGATGGCGAGGGACTTGAATTCCCCGGTGGCGATACGTTTCTGCCACTCGGCCGGGCCGGTGATGTGGGCGCTGGTGCCGCCTGCGTCCACGGCCACGGTGACGGGCATGTCCACTACGTCGAACTCGTAGATGGCTTCCATGCCCAGGTCGGCGAAGCCCACCACCTTGGCGGTCTTGATGGCCTTGCTGACCAGGTAGGCGGCTCCGCCCACGGCCATCAGGTAGGCGCTTTTGTGCTTCTTGATGGCCTCGATGGCGACCGGGCCGCGCTCGGACTTGCCGATCATCGAGATCAGGCCGGTCTCGGCCAGCATCATCTCGGTGAAGCCGTCCATACGCGTGGCGGTGGTGGGGCCGGCAGGGCCTACGGCTTCGTCACGCACCGGGTCGACTGGGCCCACGTAGTAAATGACACGGTTGGTGAAGTCGACGGGCAGTTTCTCGCCCTTGGCCAGCATGTCCTTGATGCGCTTGTGCGCGGCATCGCGGCCGGTCAGCATCTTGCCGTTGAGCAGCAGCGTGTCACCGGGTTTCCAGCTCGCAACTTCGGCCTTGGTCAAGGTGTTCAGGTCGACCTTTTTGCTCTTGTTGTAGTCGGGCGTCCAGTTGACGTTGGGCCACAGATCCAGGCTTGGCGGGTCCAGGTACACCGGGCCGCTGCCATCCATCACGAAGTGCGCATGGCGGGTGGCCGCGCAGTTCGGAATCATCGCCACGGGCTTGCTCGCCGCGTGGGTGGGGTACATCTTGATCTTCACGTCCAGCACGGTGGTGAGACCGCCCAGGCCCTGCGCGCCGATGCCCAGTGCGTTGACCTTCTCGAACAACTCGATGCGCAGCGCTTCGACCTTGGTCAGTTCCGCGCCCGAGGCCTTCTTGGCCTGCAGCTCGTACATGTCCAGGTCGTCCATCAGGCTTTCCTTGGCCATCAGCACCGACTTCTCGGCCGTGCCGCCAATACCAATGCCCAGCATGCCGGGCGGGCACCAGCCTGCGCCCATGGTCGGCACGGTTTTGAGCACCCAGTCGACGATGCTGTCGCCGGGGTTGAGCATGACCATCTTGCTTTTGTTCTCACTGCCGCCGCCCTTGGCCGCGACGGTGACTTCCACCGTGTTACCAGGCACGATTTCGGTGAAGATCACGGCGGGAGTGTTGTCCTTGGTGTTCTTGCGGTCGAAGTGCGGGTCGGCGACGACCGATGCACGCAGCGTGTTGTCGGGGTGGTTGTAGCCCTGGCGCACACCTTCGTTGATGGCGTCGTCCAAGCTGCCGGTGAAGCCTTCCCAGCGCACGTCCATGCCCACTTTCAGGAACACGTTGACGATGCCGGTGTCCTGGCAAATGGGGCGCTGGCCGGTCGCGCTCATCTTGCTGTTGGTCAGGATCTGCGCGATCGCGTCCTTGGCCGCAGCGCTCTGCTCGCGCTCGTAGGCGCGGGCCAGATGGGCGATGTAGTCGGTGGGGTGGTAGTAGCTGATGTACTGCAGGGCAGCGGCTACGGATTCGATGAGGTCGGCTTGCTTGATCGTGGTCATGTGGGGTGTGGGGTCGTGGGTGTTCGGTTCCTCGATTATCCCAAAGGCTGGAAGTGCCATGCCCTTATCGTGAGATCGTGCGGATATCCACTAGCGTTCAGTACACTGCACCTAGGCTACCTGCGCGGACACTTTTCCATTCGTTGACTTAACTGATGCACCGAATACGGAGCGAGTTGCGCTGTTGGCCCGGCTCGCTCCTCCTTCTGGCCTTCATATTTACCGCCGTCCGATGAGTAGTGCGAGGTCATCAAGGGCGTCGGCAAAGATTTCAGCAGCTAACTGAGCCCCTTGCGTGGAGAACTGTGTTTGATCGGAAGCTGGTACTTCCAAGTATTGCTTGTCAAGAGTGCTGGAATTTGTGTGCTGAGCAGTTAACCGAAGCTCTACGGTGGCTCTTGCCTCACCAGTCAGACAAGCACGAAGTTTATAGAAGATATATGGGTCATGATGCTCCGATTTCTTCATTTGCCAAAGCACAGATACTTCTTTACCGGGTACAGCCACACCAGCATTACCTAAAGGACCATCGAAGCCATTAGCTAATGCAAAGGCTTTTATAGCTGCCGCGATCTGGCGAACGCTGGATACGAGACTGTCTTCGATCTCGTCAATTGCCGCGTCTATCAGGCGTCTCGTGGATTCGTATTGTTGCAGAGAGTTTGCAATCCGCTCGGACGCTGCCGAACCATGGGAGGATGGCGGCCGCTCAATCTCAGTCAATCTCCTCACAAGTTCTTCAGCGCTTTGAAGTCGGTGGTTAAGCGTCTGGGCAAATCCAACGTCGAAGAGCGAGTTGATCGCGTTCAGTTCTAGGGCGGACGAGACAGTTGCAATTCTTTCTTGGGCAACAGGCACTTTGTGGGGCGGGCGCAACAAAGAATCGCGCAATTGCGCAGGTTTTGAGCCTGTCAGCAAGTAAAAAAAGATGCCGACTGCGAGGGTTACATCACTACGTGGGTCTCGTTGTGCTCCTTCTTGGATCGACTCGGGAAGCACTAGGAAGTGGTTTCCGATACGCGACCCTGCTACTGAAGTAAGTTGTTCGTCTTCGGGGCCGGAGAGCCACGAGAGTCCAAAATCGACCAGCCAAAGTCGCTGGTGTTGGTCGATCATCAGGTTGTCAGGCTTGATGTCGCGGTGCACGACATCCTTTGCATGGATGTCCAACAGCAAATTAGCAAGTTGCAGGGTGATCACGACGGAGGTGTGCAAAGGCATTCCTCGACCGTTGACGGTATGGGTCAATGTCTTGCCATCAATCCATTCACTGATCAAGTACGGAATGCCGTTCACACTCTCGCCCGCGGCTAGGACTCTTGGAACGCCCGCCACAGCTAAGTGCCTCAGAACTTCCACTTCGGTGCGGAAGCGGCTCACCCGCTCAGTACGTTGCGCGTCCACAGGGCGCATCGATTTCAGTGCTCCAACGACATTGTTTGAACGGTTGATAACTCGTTGTACTACGCCTTGATTCCCCGACCTTTTAGGCCCATTGGCATCTGTTTCCCAATCCGCTTCCCAGCTCATGTCCTCCTCCTTTGTTTGTTCACATTCTGCATCCATACAAGTAAACACAGCCGTTCAAGATTTTGATGAGAGGACGGTGCGGTGGAATCTTGGGGGGGGCTTGAGCAACGCCGCCACTCACGTCGCCACCTGCTTTGTAGGGAAACCATGATTTCTCCGGCCAGGTGCCGGAAGTGTCCGGTAATTGGGCACAATAGGCTGTAAACAAGAATGACTTTCATTTGATTGAGTGTCCCGTGGCGGACGCCGAACCCCTTAATTTGACAGGCCAACACACCATGATGACACCGACCAGCACCCGCACCGAACGCGACACCTTCGGCCCGATTGAAGTCCAGTCCCACCAGCTGTGGGGCGCACAAACGCAGCGCTCTCTGCAAAACTTCGACATCTCCGGCGAACAGCAGCCGCGCGAAATCATCAAGGCGTTGGCCCAGGTGAAACGTGCGTCTGCCGTGGTGAACCAGGCCCTGGGCCTGCAGGACGCGAAGAAGACCCAGGCCATTGCCGACGCGGCCGACGAGGTCATTGCGGGCAAACACCCGAGCGAATTCCCGCTCGTGGTCTGGCAAACCGGCTCGGGCACGCAGACCAACATGAACGTCAACGAAGTACTGGCCAACCGCGCCAGCGAAATCCTCGGTGGCGAGCGCGGCGAAGGCCGCCTGGTGCACCCGAACGATGACGTGAACCGCAGCCAGTCGAGCAACGACGTGTTCCCCACCGCCATGCATGTGGCCGCCGTCGAAGCGCTGACCAACAAACTGCTGCCCGCCATTGCCAAGCTGCGCAGCACACTTGCGCAGAAGGCCCAGGACTTCGACGGCATCGTGAAGATCGGCCGCACCCATCTGCAGGACGCCACACCCCTCACTTTGGGGCAGGAGTTTTCAGGCTATGTGGCCCAGCTCGACCATGGCGCGAAACATGTGCGCGATGCGTTACCGCATCTGTGTGAACTTGCGCTGGGCGGCACGGCGGTGGGCACCGGCCTGAACGCCCCCAAGGGTTACGCGGACGCCGCAGCGGCAGAGTTGGCGCGCCTTACCGGCCTGCCTTTTGTGACGGCCCCCAATAAGTTTGAAGCGCTGGCTAGCTGCGATGCGCTGGTACACGCCCATGGCTCCCTGAAGACGCTGGCCGCCAGCATGATGAAGATCGCCAACGACGTGCGCTGGCTCGCCAGCGGCCCGCGCAGCGGCATTGGTGAACTCAGCATTCCGGAGAACGAACCCGGCTCGTCCATCATGCCCGGCAAGGTCAACCCCACGCAGAGCGAAGCCGTGACGATGCTGGCGGCGCAGGTGTTTGGCAACGACGTGGCCATCAACTTCGGCGGTGCCTCGGGCAACTTCGAACTGAATGTCTTCCGCCCCATGGTGGCGCATAACTTCCTGCAGAGTGTGCGTTTGCTGGCCGACGGCATGGTGAGCTTCAACGACCACTGCGCCGTGGGCATCGAGCCGAACCATGACCGTATCACCGAGCTGGTGGACCGTTCGCTGATGCTGGTGACGGCGCTCAACACCCACATCGGCTACGACAAGGCCGCCTACATTGCCAAGAAGGCGCACAAGGAGGGCAGCAGCCTGCGTGAGGCGGCCGTCGCATCGGGCCATGTGACGGGTGAGCAGTTCGACAAATGGGTGGTGCCCGGCAAGATGGTAGGGCGCTGATTTAAAGAAAAAAGGCCTGTAGCGCCCGACCTGTGTGCGCTAGCTGCTCTCTTTTTGGGAGCGTGGCGGTTTCTTGAGAAAGGCCAGCAGGCGCCGCTCGGCAGCACTCAAAGCCCGCGGTGAGGCCGCACCGCCAATCCGCTCCCACACCCGTTGCATGCCGGGCCCCGCGTCCGACGCTAGGCGCGCGCCCAGTTCCAGCACGCCGGGGTGCACATACGACTTCTTGCACACGGCCGGTGTGTTGCCGAGTTGGCGTGCGACTTCGGCCAGGATTTCTTTGGCGCTGTAGTTGGCGGGGCTGGCCGGTGGCTCACACGCCAGGCGGGTGAGTTCCAGCGCCTGGGCCGTGCCGTGCCAGGTGCGGAAATCCTTGGCGGTGAAGTGCTGGTCCTCGGCTACACCCGCGCCGCGTGGGCTTGGCGCAGCAATCTCGCGCAGGTAGCTGTTCACATCGCTGGAACCCACGGTGTGCACCGTGCCGTCGTCGTCCTCGTACTGGAACAGATCCTGCCCCGGCAACTGCTGGCAGCGGCGCACCACACGGGCCACACGCGGGTCGCTGAGGGTGACCTGCTGCTGCACACCACTCTTGCCGCGAAAACGCAGCTGCAGTGTGTTGCCACGCACACCGGCATGGCGTGTGCGTAATGTGGTCAACCCGTACGAGCCGTTGCTGGCCGCGTATTCCTCGTTGCCGACCCGCATGTAGGTGGTGTCCAGCAGCCGCACGATGGTGGCCAACACGGTGGTGCGTGCCAGCGCCTGCCCGCGGCGCGGTGCCAGGTCGCGCGCCACACGCTGGCGGATACGCGGCAGTGTCTGGCCGAACGCTCGCATACGGTCGAACTTGTCTTCGTCGCGCACACGCCGCCACTCGGGGTGGTAGCGGTACTGGCGCCTGCCCCGTGCGTCCAGCCCGGTGGCCCCTGCAGGTGCCCGTTGTGCAGCGGGCAGATCCACACGTCGGTGTAGGCGGGGGGAATGGCCAATTTGCGGATACGGGTGATTTCGTCTGTGTCGGTGACCCAGTTGCCATTGGGTTTGCGGAATCGAAAGGATTTGCCACGCAGCACCCGCGTGAGGCCCGGCATGTCGGCAGCAACGTACACCAAGCCGGACGGCAGAGGGCCACCTTCGCCTGGTGGCGGGCTGGCTGAGGAGGAGGAACGCGTGGAACCCGCCATGTGTGAAAAGGCTCGTATGGATGAAACCTTGCCATCACATCCGAACGCGATTCATGGGCGTGTAGGAGGCCACCCGTGGAATGGGTGGGAGCGCACCGGAGACGCTGTTCCGGTGGCTTGTTGCCTGGCCCGCTACTGCCAAAAATATGAATCAAAAGTGCCGCCAGCGCCCGAAGGACGGGCGCAAGCAGCTATCAAAACAGTAGTTTCAGGGGAGTACGCTGCAGCCTCAAGGCTTGGCAGCTGCCTGGGCCTGGGCGATCCAGCTGTCGAAGGTCTTCTGGTGGCCCTTGATCCAGCCGTCCACATGGCGGTCGATGTCGGCGGCTTTGTTCTGGCCGTCACGCATGCGCAGGTTTTGGGCATTCACGTCGGCTACCGGCAGCTTCATCAGCTCGAACAGTTTGGCCGCAGCCGGGTTCTTGGTGGTGAAGTCCTTGTTGGCCACGATGCGTTGCACGTTCACGGTGAAGCCGTAGTCGCTGCCGTCGGGCATCTTGGTGCTCAGCTTGCTTTGCTCGCCGGGCAGTGACGAGAAGGGTACTTGCAAAAACGTCACGTCCTTGCCGGGCTGCAGCACACCGCTGACCCAGTACGGCGTCCAGGTGTAGAACAGCACGGGCTGGCCCTGTTTGTAGCGCACGATGGTGTCGGCAATCAGGGCGGCGTAGCTGCCCTGGTTGTGGGTGACGGTGTTGCGCAGTTTGTAGGCGTCGAGGTGGTGTTCGATCACACCTTCACAGCCCCAGCCCGGGTTGCAGCCGGTCAGGTCGGCCTTGCCGTCGTTGTTGGCGTCAAACAGTTTGGCGATCTTCGGGTCGGCCAGCTGGGCCAAGTTGGTGATCTTGTACTGGTCGGCGGTTTTTTTGTCCATCAGGTAACCCTGCAGCGAGTTGGTGACGTAGGTGCTGTTGCGCCACATTTTGGCGTCGCCACCCGCGTTTTTGTAGAAGTCGGCGTGGAGCGGGTCCCAGTGGGTTGCCAGGAAGGTGGCGTCGCCGTTGGCCAGCGCGAGGTGGCCGGTGGCGTATTCGATTTCCTGCGGGGCCTTGACGGTGTAGCCCAGTTTTTCCAGCGCACGGGACACCAGCAGGGTCTGGAACGATTCTTCGGCAATCGAGCTTTTGATCGGTTGCACGGTGATGCCCTTGCCGGGCAGGTCGGCCGCAGTGGCGGCACCGGCCAGGCCGAGGGCCAGCAGGCTGGCTGCGGAGGTGTGGATCAGTTTTGAAATCATGTGCTTGTTCTCCTTGGGTGTTGAAATAAGTGCGTGCTCAGTGCACGTGGGAGGCGATTTCGGCTTCTGCCGACACCCGGTAGGGTGTTGCGGGTTGCTGGCGCTGCGGCAGGGCGCGGCACACCAGGCCCACCGGGCCGCGTTGCCACCAGTGGCGCGAGCCCCGTTGCGGTTGGCCCAGGGCCTGGGTGAAGCGGTCCAGCGTGATGGCCAGCAGCACAATGCCCAGGCCGCCCACGGTGGCCAGGCCCATGTCGAGCCGGCCAATACCCCGCAGCACCATCTGGCCCAGTCCGCCCACGGCGATCATGGAGGCGATGACGACCATCGACAGCGACAGCATCAGTGACTGGTTCACCCCCGCCATGATGGACGGCATGGCCAGCGGCAGCTGCACCTTGGTCAGCATTTGCCAGGGCGAGGCACCGTAGGCGCGGGCGGCTTCGATCAGGTCGGGCCGCACCTGGCGGATGCCCAGGTTGGTCAGGCGCACCAGCGGCGGCAGCGCAAAGATGATGGTCACGATGACACCGGGCACATTGCCAATGCCAAACAACATCACCACCGGCACCAGGTACACAAACGCGGGTGTGGTCTGCATGGCGTCGAGCAGGGGGCGGGTCAGGCGCTGGGCGCGGTCGCTGCTGGCCAGCAGGATGCCGAGCGGCAGGCCAATCACCATACAAAACACCAGGGAGGTGAGCACCAGCGAGAGGGTGACCATGGCTTCGGGCCAGATGCCGAGCATGGCGACGATCAGCAGCGACACGACGGCACCGATGGCAATCGCGCGGCTTGCAAACTGCCACGCCAGCAGGCCGAGCAGCGCCACCATGGCCAGTGTGGGCACACTGAGCAGCAGGCTTTCCACCCAGGTCAGGGTGCCGTCGATGGGGCCACGTACGGTCTGGAAGAAGGGGCGGAAGTTGTCCACTACCCAGCCCAGGCCCTGGTTGATCCAGCCCTCAATCGGCAGCGAGCCGTCCCACAGCTGGCTCAGGTGCAGGCCGCTGGTGGTGCTGTCCAAATCGGGGCTGGTGGCGCTGATGGGTGCGTCCAGCCAGTTGTCCGCGCCGCCCGCGTCCAGGGGCTGGCTGGTGGTCTGCCAGGGGTCTGCCTCCACGGCGGCGGCAGGTGGTGTGGCCATGTCCCAGGGGAAGGTGCTGGTGGCGGCATCCGTGGGGGCAGTTGAAGGGGTGGCCCAGGGGTTGGTTTCTACCAATGGGGGCAGCGTGGAGCCGTTGTCGGTGCCGGATGGGGCGAGGAGGGTTTCGTTCATGCGGTCTTTCGGAGTCAAGGGGCGGCAACGGCCGTGGTGGCCGGTGCGGGGGCAGCGGGTTCGATGGGGGTGTCACGGTCCAGAAACTTCAGCAAGGTGGTCTTGCTGATGGCGCCGCGAAAACGCCCATCGTCCGCCACCACTGGCATGGCGTAAGGGGCTTGCGCCACCTTGCCAAACAGCCCACTCACCGGTTCGTCCGCGGCAATCGGCTCCACGCCGTCCAGGTAGGCGTGGGACAGCCCCAGCGGGCCCACGTGCCCGGCCAGCGCCTTGCGCAGCGAGTCCACCGACACAATGCCGAGGTACCGCTGCGCGGCGGTGACCACATAAGCGTATTCGCGGTCCTGGTCTTCCAGTTGTTTCAGTGCCGCACGCGAGCCCTTGCCGGCTTGTTCGGCCACCACCACCTGCGGTTTGCGCGCAATGTCGCTGGCCTTGAACACGGCCGCTGCGTCCACACCGCGCACAAAGCTGCGCACATAGTCGTCCGCCGGGTTGCGCAAGATTTCTTCAGGGGCGCCCACCTGCACCACCTGGCCGTCTTTCATGATGGCGATGCGGTCGCCAATCCGCATGGCTTCGTCCAGGTCGTGCGAGATAAAAACGATGGTGCGGCGGCGCACCTGCTGCAGCCGCAGCAGCTCGGACTGCATCTCTGTGCGGATGATCGGGTCGAGTGCCGAAAACGCCTCGTCCATCAGCAGGATCGACGGGTCAGACGCCAGTGCGCGTGCCAGGCCCACACGCTGCTGCATACCGCCCGACAACTCGTCGGGGTAACTCGCACCCCAGCCGTCCAGGCCCACCTGTTCCAGCGCCAGGGTGGCTTGCTGCTCGCGCTCGGCGCGGTCCACACCCGCCAGTTCCAGGCCAAACGCGGTGTTGTCCAGCACGGTCATGTGCGGCATCAGCGCGAACGACTGGAACACCATGCTGATGTCTTTGCGGCGCAGCGCACGCAGCTGGGCGTCGGAGTGCAGGTTGATGTCCTGCCCGTCGATCACGATGCGCCCGGCGGTGGGTTCGATCAAGCGGTTCAGCAGGCGCACGAGGGTGGATTTGCCCGAACCCGACAGGCCCATGATGACGAAAATTTCGCCCGCGTGGATGTGCAGGTTCGCGTCGAACACCGCAATGGAATGGCCTGTCTGGGCCAGGATGTCTTGTTTGGATACGCCTTGCCGGACAAGGTCCAGAGCGGTCTCGGGTGCTTCGCCGAAAACCTTGAAGACATGGTCGATGGTGATTTCTTTTGCCACGCGCCGGGCTCCTTTTTTAAAAGAGTTGAACAAGCGCCGCCCGGAGGCGACTGCTGCGGGCCGAAACCCGCAGAAAGGGGCTGCTGCACAAAGTCGAACGGACGTGAAAACGCCCCAGCGGCCAAAGGATTGCTAAGACCGCCAGACAGGCGCTGAGGACGACATGTGACGAAAACAGTGCCCGTCGAAGTCTCCGGCATCCGGAACAGCGGGCCCGGTCGAGGGGGCTGGCTCCGGCGGGAGTGACTTGGCATCAGGGCCGGAAAGATCCGGCCAGGGTGTCAGGCGCTAGGCCCGACAAGAACATCCTGCACCGCGACGGGATATAAAAATCCGCGAGTAGTGCAAGGCGACCAACAGAGTTGGTTGTTTAACAGCGTCAAATTATAACTTTTGTGTCTGGATTGGTCAAGGCCAGCAGACACATGGGTTGGCAGATGAACGGGGTAGCACGCCGCAGCCGCCCCGTTCACATCGGATCAATGGCTTTTGTCAGCCGTACTCGACATGAGTTTGTCGGTGTAGGCAATGGCGAGTGCCGACAGCAGGAAGGCGATGTGGATCACGGTCTGCGCGATGAGCACCTTTTCGCTGTAGTTGTCGGCGTTGATGAAGGTCTTGAGCAGATGGATCGAGCTGATACCAATGATCGACAGGCCCAGTTTCACTTTCAGCACCGAGGCGTTGACGTGGCTCAGCCATTCCGGTTGGTCGCGGTGGCCAGTGAGGTCAAGACGGCTTACGAAGGTCTCGTAGCCACCCACAATCACCATGATCAGCAGGTTCGAGATCATCACCACGTCAATCAGCGCCAGCACCACCAGCATGATCACCGTTTCATTAAGCGAGGTGATGGGCGCTTCGGGCTTGTAGCCAATGGAGTTGATTAGGGCCTGCAAGGCAGTCTGGTTGCCAAACGCGGCCTCCACCAGGTGGGTCAGTTCGACCAGAAAGTGCACCACATACACCGCCTGCGCAATGATCAGGCCCAGGTACAGCGGCAACTGCAGCCAGCGGCTGGCAAAGATCAGGCGGGGCAGGGGGCGCATGGGGGAAGTGCGTGCGGGTGTAGGGTCAGACATGGTGGGTACGGGTTTTCACGTAAAGCGCGATTTTAGTGGGGCAGCACACTGCAGGGCCACCGAAAAATATCCTACCTGCGCGCTGTGCCAGGGCCGTGACAGTCAGTGGCGTGTAAGTGCCGCCGCCCACATTACGCGCAGATTCCATTGACCTGTATTCCATTAGGAGACAAAAACCATGAGCGTGTCCTCGTCCGCCATCGAATCCGTGCTGGTTGAAAACCGGGTGTTTCCGCCGTCTGACGCCATCGTCAAGGCTGCGCGTGTGTCTGGCATGGACGCGTACAACGCGTTGTGCGCAGAGGCCGAAAAAGACTTCAGCGGCTTCTGGGCCCGCCTGGCGCGCGAGAACGTGCTGTGGAACAAACCCTTCACCCAGACGCTGGACGAGTCCAACGCACCGTTCTACCAGTGGTTTGCAGATGGCGAGCTGAACGCCTCGGCCAACTGCCTGGACAAACACATGGGCACCCCGGTCGAAAACAAGACCGCCGTGATCTTCGAGGCCGACGACGGCACGGTCACCAAGACCACCTACAAAGAGCTGCTGGCGCGTGTGAGCCAGTTTGCCAACGCGCTCAAAGCCGCAGGCGTGCAAAAGGGCGACCGTGTGCTGGTCTACATGCCCATGACCCTCGAAGGTGTGATCGCCATGCAGGCCTGCGCCCGTATTGGCGCAACCCACAGCGTGGTGTTTGGCGGCTTCTCGGCCAAGGCGCTGAACGAACGCATCATTGACGCCGGTGCCGTGGCCGTCATCACCGCCAACTACCAGATGCGCGGCGGCAAGGAGCTGCCACTCAAAGCCATTGTGGACGACGGTATCGCCATGGGCGGCTGTGAGTCGGTTAAAACCGTGTTTGTGTACGAGCGCACGGCCACCGCCTGCAACATGGTTGCCGGGCGCGACAAAACGTTCACCGACGCCGTTGCGGGCCAAAGCAGTGAATGCCCGCCCGTGGCTGTGGGGGCCGAGCACCCGCTGTTTATCCTCTACACGTCGGGCTCCACCGGCAAACCCAAGGGTGTGCAGCACAGCACCGGTGGTTATTTGTTGTGGGCCAAGCTCACGATGGACTGGACGTTTGACCTGCGCCCCGAAGATGTCTTCTGGTGTACGGCCGACATCGGCTGGATCACGGGCCACACGTATGTTGCCTACGGCCCGCTGGCAGCAGGTGCGACCCAGATCATTTTTGAAGGCATCCCGACCTTCCCGAACGCGGGCCGCTTCTGGCAAATGATCGAGAAACACAAATGCTCGATCTTCTACACCGCACCCACGGCCATCCGCTCGCTCATCAAGGCGGCGGAAAGTGACGCTGCCGTGCACCCAGACCGCTCGGACCTGAGCAGCCTGCGCATCCTCGGTTCGGTGGGTGAGCCCATCAACCCCGAGGCCTGGATGTGGTACTACAAAAACGTGGGCCACGAGCGTTGCCCCATCGTCGACACCTTCTGGCAGACGGAAACCGGCGGCCACATGATGACGCCGCTGCCAGGCGCTACACCGCTGGTGCCCGGCAGCTGCACGCTGCCACTGCCCGGCATCATGGCCGCCATCGTGGACGAAACCGGCAACGACCTGCCCAACGGTTCGGGCGGCATGCTGGTGGTCAAACGCCCCTGGCCGTCGATGATCCGCACCATCTGGAACGACCCCGAGCGTTTCAAGAAGAGTTACTTCCCCGAAGAAATGGGCGGCACGATTTACCTGGCCGGCGACGGCGCAGTGCGCAGTGCCGACCGGGGTTACTTCCGTATCACCGGCCGTATCGACGACGTGCTGAACGTGTCCGGCCACCGCATGGGCACGATGGAAATCGAATCCGCGCTGGTGTCCAAGACCGACCTGGTGGCCGAAGCCGCCGTGGTGGGCCGCCCGGACGACCTGACCGGTGAAGCCATCTGTGCCTTCGTGGTGCTGAAGCGCTCGCGCCCCAGCGGTGACGAAGCCAAAGCCATCGCCAAAGAACTGCGCGACTGGGTTGCCAAGGAAATCGGCCCGATCGCCAAGCCCAAGGACATTCGTTTTGGCGAGAACCTGCCCAAGACCCGCTCCGGCAAGATCATGCGCCGCCTGCTGCGCTCCATTGCCAAGGGCGAGGCGGTGACGCAGGACACCTCCACGCTGGAGAACCCGGCTATCCTGGATCAACTGGGCCAGGCTTACTGAGTTTTGCTCTGTTTTTGATAGCTGCTTGCGCCCGCTGAATGGGCGCTATAGGCATAAAATGCTTAAAAACCCGCCTGAACAAGGCGGGTTTTTTTTGTGGGTACGGGCAGGTGTGACAAAGGCGCGCGGTCGTGGGGGAGAATGCACGTTTACGTTCGTGTCCATCACAAGGAGGCTGCATGCACATTCGCACCATCATCATTTCCCTCATCGTCCTGGCGACCGCTGCCCTGGCTGCACTGAACTGGGGGGCGCTGTCTGCGCCGTCCACCATCAACTTCGGGGTCACGACCATGGAGGCTCCGCTGGGCCTCATCATGCTGGGGCTGACCACCGCGTTGGTGGCTGTTTTTGTTGCGTACGTGGTGTACCTGCACAGCTCCGTCATGCTGGAGGCACGCCGCCACAACAAGGAAATGTCGGCCCAGCGTGAGCTGGCCGACAAGGCCGAAGCCTCACGTTTCACCGAGCTGCGCAACTACCTGGACACCCAACGCCAGCAGAGCACGGCGGCCGATACCCAGGCGCACACCGCGCTGCTGGCTCGCCTGGAGCAGCTGGAAAAAACCCTGGCCCAGCGCGCCGAGCAGACAGAGAACAGCCTGGCCGCCCATGTGGGTGAGCTGGAAGACCGGTTGGAGCGCAAAAACCTGGTTTAAGACTTATTTGGTCGCCAGAATCCATGTCGCCAGTTTTTTGGCATCAGCGGGGTTGACCTGGGCGTTGGCGGGCATAGGCACGGGGCCCCAGACGCCGGAGCCACCCTTGATGATTTTGGCGGCCAGCATGTCGGCAGCGTCTTTTTGTTTGGCGTATTTGGCCGCGACATCCTTGAAGGACGGGCCCACCACCTTTTTGTCCACGGCGTGGCAGGCCATGCAGTTCTTGGCCGTGGCCAAAGCCTGGTCTGCCAAAGCGGGTGTTGAGAGGGTGAAAGCAGCCAAAGCTGTAATAAGAAATTGTTTCATCGTGAAATTTCCGTGCATTCGGTTACATTGTTGGTCTGTGATTGTAGGGTTTCGCTTGCGCAGGCAAAACCTCGGGGTGTTTGGCGCACCAGGAGAATAAACATGTTTTTACTCGTAATCGGCCTGATTTTGCTGGCTTTGAAGGTGCTGGAGCTGGGGCCCGTGGCCAGCTGGAGCTGGTACGTGATTGCTGCGCCTTTTCTGCTGACCGTTGCGTGGTGGGCCTGGGCCGACTCCATGGGTTACACCAAACGCAAAGAGATGGAAAAGATGGACAAGCGCAAGCAGGACCGCATCGACAAACACAAAGAAGCCATGGGGATCACACCCAAAAAGCCACACTGAGCTTCGCACTGAATTCATACATAAAAAAGCCCGCAGCGCTGACGCTGCGGGCTTTTTTTGCTATGAAGCTTGAAACTTGGTTCAGTAGTCGTCCAGCACCGCTCCCTTGCTGGCGGTGGATGCGTTGTTGGCAAACTTCGCCTGCACACCCCGCGTGTAACGTGGTTTGGGTGCCGTCCACGCTTGGCGGCGCTTTTCGATGGTGGCGTCGTCCACATGCAACTCCAGCAGCAGCTTGCGTGCGTCGATCGTGATCGAGTCACCTTCCTGCACAAATGCAATCGTGCCACCCGCCGCCGCCTCGGGCGCCACGTGGCCGACCACCATGCCCCAGGTGCCGCCGGAGAAGCGGCCGTCGGTGATCAGGCCCACGCTTTCGCCCAGCCCGGCTCCGATCAGCGCACCCGTGGGGGCCAGCATCTCGGGCATGCCGGGGCCGCCCTTGGGGCCCAGGTAGCGCAGCACCATCACGTCGCCGGCGACGATCTTGCCAGCCAGGATGGCAGCCAGCGCCGATTGCTCGTCGTCGAACACGCGGGCCGGGCCGGTGATGACGGGGTTCTTCAGGCCCGTGATCTTGGCGACTGCGCCTTCGGGCGACAGGTTGCCCTTGAGGATAGCCAGGTGGCCTTCGGCGTACATGGGCTTGTCGATCGGGCGGATCACGTCCTGGTCGGCGCGCAGCGCGGGCACGTCGGCCAGCGTCTCGGCGATGGTCTTGCCGGTGATGGTGATGCAGTCGCCGTTCAGCAGGCCTGCATCGAGCAGCACCTTCATCACCTGTGGAATGCCGCCGGCCTTGTGCAGGTCGACCGCCAGGTACTTGCCGCTGGGCTTGAGGTCGCAAATGACGGGCACTTTCTTGCGCATACGCTCGAAGTCGTCGATGGTCCAGTCCACGCCTGCCGTGTGGGCGATGGCCAGGAAGTGCAGCACCGCGTTGGTCGAGCCGCCGGTGGCCATGATCACGGCCACGGCGTTCTCGATGGACTTCTTGGTCACGATATCGCGTGGCTTCAGGTCGTTCTTGATGGCCTCGATGAGCACCTTGGCCGATTCCTTGGCGGAGTTCTGCGTCTCGTCGTGCGGGTTCGCCATGGTGGACGAGTAGGGCAGGCTCATGCCCAGCGCCTCGAACGAGCTGGACATGGTGTTGGCCGTGTACATGCCGCCGCACGAGCCGGTGCCGGGGATGGCGCGGCGTTCGATCTCGGTCAGGTCTTCGTCGCTCAAGTTGCCGGCGGCGTTCTGGCCCACGGCCTCAAACACGCTCACGATGTTCAGGTCCTGGCCCTTGTAGCGGCCCGGCAGGATGGTGCCGCCGTACACGTAGATCGCCGGTACGTTGGCGCGCAGCATGCCCATCATGCCGCCCGGCATGTTCTTGTCGCAGCCGCCGACCACCAGCACGCCGTCCATCCACTGGCCGCCGACACAGGTCTCGATGCAGTCGCTGATGACTTCGCGGCTGACCAGCGAATACTTCATGCCTTCGGTGCCCATGGCCATGCCGTCCGAGATGGTGGGCGTGCCGAACACCTGGGCGTTGCCGCCAGCCTCTTCGATGCCGGCAATGGCCGCGTCGGCCAGCTTCTGCAGGCCGCTGTTACACGGCGTGATGGTGCTGTGGCCGTTGGCCACACCGACCATGGGCTTCTTGAAGTCACCCTCCTGGTAGCCCATGGCGTAGTACATGGAGCGGTTGGGGGCGCGCGACTTGCCTTCGGTGATGTTGGCGCTGCGGCGGTTGATCTGGATGGGTTTGGTTTCCATGGAGCGTCTCTCGTGGGGGCCCTGGGAGTGGGCAGTTATGGATTTTTTGCAGCCAGAAGTATGCGCCGAGCAGAAAATGCTTTCCAATCTATTTTTCAGTGCCTATTAATTCATTTGAAGTATGAGAGAGATCGAGCTCCGGCTGTGGCGCCAGTTCGCCACCCTGGCCGAGGAACTGCACTTTGGCCGCGCCGCTGCACGCCTGCACATGACCCAACCACCGTTGACACAGGCCATCGTGCAGCTGGAAAAACTGCTGGGTGTACGCCTGTTTGACCGCACCAAACGCAGCGTGGCTCTCACGGCCACGGGCCAGGCGCTGCTGCCCGAGGTGCTGGAGTTGCTGGCCCGTGCGCAGGCGCTGCCCGAACATGCTCGCGCCGCTGCGGCGGGTGAGCTGGGGCGGCTGCGGCTGGCCTTTGTGTCCACCGTGGGGTTTGCGCTGCTGCCGCAGTGGTTGCGCGGCTTTCGGGCGCTGTACCCCCAGGTACGCGTGGAGTTGACCGAGGCCACGGGTGACGTGCAGTTGCAGGCGTTTGCAGGTGATGAAATTGACGCCGGTTTTATGCTGCATGCGACAGGTTTTGCGCCCGCTGGCCTGGCGCGGCACCGCATCGCGCAGGAGCCGCTAGTGCTGGCGCTGCCGGAGCAGCATCCCCTGGCCGCTGCGCAGGTGTTGACGCTGGACGCCGTGCTGGCGGAACCGCTGGTGATCTTCCCGCGCCGCATCGTGCCGTCGCTGTTTGACGCGATTTTTGCGCTGTACCACGCGGCCGGGCACTCACCCCAGGTGGCACAGGAGGCCATCCAGATGCAGACCATCGTGAACCTGGTCTCCGCGGGTTTGGGTGTGGCCTGGGTGCCCGAAAGTGTGCGGCAGTTCCAGCGGCCCGGTGTGGTGTACCGGGCGCTGGGCAGGCAGGGCGCTGGGGGCAAGGGCTTGGCGGTACCGGGCTGCGAGACCAGCCTGGTGTGGCGCGAGGGCAGCCCGAGCCCGTCGCTGGAGCGTTTTATCGGCTTTGTGCGGGAAACGCCATAACGCTATATTTTTTATAGCTTTATGCGCTTGTGTCTATTGCGCTGGAGGCCAATTTTGCTTGAAATCAGCCTCGCTGTGAGGCGCCGGCAGGGCTTAGCCCACTGTCCCGGTTTGTGACTGCAGGTAGTTCTGCAGGCCCACCTTGTCGATCAGGCCGATTTGTTTTTCCAGCCAGTAGGCGTGGTCTTCCTCGGTGTCGCGCAGCTGCACCAGCAGGATGTCGCGGCTCACATAGTCGCCCACACTTTCACACAGGGCCATACCTTCGCGCAGCGCGGCGCGCACCTCGTATTCGGTGGCCAGGTCTTTCTGCAGCATCTCGGGCACCGTCTCGCCGGGGGTGAAGGGGTTGGGGCGCATGTCGGGGCGGCCACCCAGCATCAGGATGCGGCGCAGCAGCGCGTCGGCGTGCTGGGTTTCTTCCTGCATCTCGTGGTCGAGGCGGGTGAAGAGTTTGGTGAAACCCTGGTCTTCGTAGATGCGCGAATGGGCGAAGTACTGGTCGCGTGCCGCCAGCTCGCCGCGCAACAAAACCTTGAAGTAGTCGATGACCTGTGTGTTGCCCTGCATCGTGGGTTCCTCTTGTTGTTTTTGAATGGGCGAAGTATGGCGCGAACCGGGCGCTTTGGGGGGAATGCCCCCGGCGCTGCGCTCTGCATACGTACTGGCATCAGAAGCGTTCGTATTTCAGCGGTGCAACGCGCGTGCCTGTAACTGCCCGCGGGGCGCAGGTCGATTCTGTTAAGGCAACGCTGATTAAGGTACACGCACCTGCGTGGTGCTGCGTTACAGGTCGATGAAGCAGCAAACCCTCGCCATGGCCGCAGACCAAAGCTTTGAGAACTACCGCAAGCCCACCAGGCGCGACGAGTTCTTGAGAACCATGGAGGCCATCGTGCCCTGGTTCAGCCTGTGCGAGGTCATCGAGCCACACTACCCCAAGGCAGGCAACGGCCGCCCACCCATAGGTCTGGAACGCATGCTGCGTATCCACTTCATTCAGCATTGGTTCAACCTGGCCGATCTGGCTTGTGAAGAAGCCCTGTACGACAGTGCCAACCTGCGCCGCTTTGCAGGCATCGACCTGGGCCGTGAGCCCGTACCCGACGCCACCACTATCTTGAAGTTTCGCAAGCTCCTCAATGCGCACAAACTGGGCGAAGCACTGTTTGCCAAGGTGGGGCAGGAGTTGCAGCAGCGAGGCTTCAAGGTCCATACCGGCACCATCGTGGATGCCACCATCATCGGCGCGCCCAGTTCAACCAAGAATGCAGGCAAGGCACGCGACCCCGAGATGCACCAGACCAAGAAGGGCCAGCAGTGGTACTTTGGCATGAAGCTGCACATTGGCGTGGACAGCCAAAGCGGCTTGGCGCACAGCGCCGTCGTCACAGCCGCCAACGTGCATGACAAGCACCCGCTGCCACAACTGCTGCATGGCAACGAGCGGCGCGTGTATGGCGACTCAGCCTATGCCAGTCAGAAGGCGTTGATTGCGGGTAAAGCTCCAAACGCCAAAGACTTCACCAATCAGCGCACGCGCCGCGCTGGTGGTCTCGTTGATGAGGTGGCTCGTGCAAAGAACCGCAACAAATCCAGGATTCGTGCCCGCGTCGAGCATGTCTTTGGTGTGATCAAGCGGCTGTGGGGCTTTGGCAAGGTGCGCTATGTGGGGCTGCACAAGAATGCCACGCGGGCGTTCACTGCCCTGGCACTGGCCAACATCTTCCTCGGCCGCCAAAGGCTGATGGCACAGGTGCGCCCGTAGGGGCCAAAAACGGGCTCAAGGGCCTGTACAAGGCCCTCTGGGCCGCCAACCCCAGCCTGCGCTGCGTCCAAACTGGGCGGGGCTGCCCGAAATTACTCCAATGCCGATACTTGATCAGCGTTGCCTTAATCTTACTGTGTCAATAAAATCATGGCATTATCGAGACCTCTTCATTTTTTACGTGAGGAATGATGGATGCCATCGAACGGTTTGAGCGGTACTTGGAACATTTGGCCGATGGACTTGGCCATTCAGATCGGCACTCAGGTCTCAGAGGCTATTGCACAGGGTTGATGCTGCCGCTGGCACGCAAGAGCGTGGAGCCGATGGCAGCCCGCGTTGATCCCCTGCATGCAAGCGCCAGGCATCAGTCGCTGCATCATTTCGTTGCCAAGGCGCAGTGGTCTGATGCCGAGATGCTCAGACGGGTTTGTCAGTGGGTCGTGCCGAAGATGGATTTCAGCCGTGGTGGCTGGTGGATCATTGACGACACCGGATTCCCGAAGAAGGGCAAACACTCAGTAGGCGTGGCCCGGCAATACTGCGGGATTTTGGGCAAACAGGACAACTGCCAGGTGGCTGTGAGCGTGTCGCTGGCCTGCGATCAAGGCAGCATTCCGGTGGCGTGGCAGCTCTACCTGCCCGAGGAATGGGCGACAGATGCGGGCCGCAAGGCCCGGGCCGGTGTACCGGAGGATGTGGAATTCGCGACCAAACCGCAAATCGCCTTGCAGCAATTGCGCGCGCTTCTGGCCGACGGCGCTCCGCACCATTGCGTGCTGGCCGACGCAGGCTACGGCGTGGACACCGCCTTCCGCCAGGCCTTGAGCGACATGGGGCTGACTTATGCTGTGGGAGTGACCTCGGCGGTGGTGGTTTGGGCTCCGGGGGTTGAGCCGCTGCCACCTGTACCCTACAGCGGCACAGGGCGGCCACCGGTGATGCCGCGCCGGACTCCTGAGTTGCAACCGATGAGCGTCAAGGCCTTGGCCATGTCCTTGCCCGAACGGGCATTCCAGACCATCACCTGGCGCGAAGGCACCAACGCGCCGCTCAGCGGGCGCTTCGCCGCACTGCGCGTGCGCCACGCCGGCGGCAATGCCGGCAAGGCGAGGCTGCGTCCGCTGCAATGGTTGCTCATTGAATGGCCCAAGGATCAGGCCGAGCCCTGCAAGTACATCCTGTCCACGCTGCCCGAGGACACGCCCATAGCCGACTTGGTCAGAGCTACCTATCAGCGCTGGCGCATCGAGCGGGACTACCAGGACCTGAAGCAGGACTTCGGCTTGGGCCACTACGAGGGACGTGGCTGGCGGGGCTTCCACCACCACGCCTGCCTGAGCATCGCGGCCTACGGGTTCCTGATGGCAGAACGCCTCGTTGTCGACAAGCCTGTCGGCGGTAAAAAAAACTTCATCGAACGCCAGATGCCTGCCTTTCCCGAGGATTACATCCCCCGCGGCAGTCCTGCGCGCGCAGCGCCACGTGGCGACATCGATCACGAGCCTGCGCCATCGGCTGAGCTACCAGTTGATCGCCCGTCTCGGTCAGTGCCCCTGCTGTGGAAGGGTGCGCCCAAAGCTACTCTTGTGACACAGTAAGATTAATGTCGTTTCCATTTTTCGAGGGAAACCCCATGGCGGTTGAAGGCAGTGCAGGTGATCTGCTCAATGTGGTGGTCCTGCTGGGTGCGGCCGTGGTGGCGGTGCCTTTGTTCAAGAAGCTGGGGCTGGGCTCGGTGCTGGGGTACCTGGCCGCCGGGCTGGCGATCGGGCCGTTTGGCTTCGGTGTGTTCACCGATGCGCAAAGCATCCTGCACGTGGCCGAGCTGGGTGTGGTGATGTTCTTGTTCGTGATCGGGCTGGAGATGCAGCCCTCGCACCTGTGGGCGCTGCGACGCCAGATTTTCGGGCTGGGCAGCCTGCAGTGCCTGGTCTGTGGCGTGCTGCTGACGCTGGTGGGTATTGCGTTTGGTTTCTCTCTGCCCGTGTCGTTTGTCAGTGCCATGGGTTTTGTGCTGACCTCCACCGCCATCGTCATGCAGTTGCTGGGTGAACGTGGCGACATCGCTGCGCCGCGTGGCCAGCGTATGGTGTCCATCCTGTTGTTTGAAGACCTGCTGATCGTGCCTTTGCTGGCCATCGTGGCCTTCATCGCGCCGCCCGCGCTGGATGCGCAGGCGGTCATTCCGTCGCGCTGGGGTGTGATTGGTCTGGCCCTGGGGGTGCTGGCTTTGCTGGTGGCGGCGGGTGTGTGGCTGCTGAACCCGCTGTTCCGCGTGCTGGCCAATGCCAAGGCGCGCGAGGTGATGACGGCTGCCGCGTTGCTGGTGGTGCTGGGTGCGGCTTTGCTGATGCAGGTGGGAGGTTTGTCGATGGCCATGGGGGCATTCCTGGCCGGGGTGCTGTTGTCCGAGTCCACCTTCCGCCACCAGCTGGAGGCCGACATCGAGCCCTTCCGGGGCCTGCTGCTGGGGCTGTTTTTCCTGGGTGTGGGCATGTCGCTGGACCTGGCCGTGGTGGCCAGCAACTGGCAGCTGATCGTGGCGGGTGTGTTGGCGCTGATGGCGACCAAAGCCCTGTGTATCTACGCCGTGGCCCGGCTGGCCAAAAGCACGCACGCCGACGCCCTGGACCGCGCCGTGCTGATGGCGCAAGGCGGCGAGTTTGCCTTTGTGCTGTTCGCTGCGGCCTTGGGCGCACGGGTGATTGACCCCACCGTCAACGCCAACATGACGGCGATTGTGGTGCTGTCGATGGCACTCACGCCGCTGGTGGTGCTGGTGCACGGGCGTTTTGCGGGCGCGGGTGAAGTGTCCATGGACGGGGTGGAGGCCGCCCACGACAGCCAGGCCAATGTGCTGGTCATCGGCTTTGGCCGTGTCGGGCAGATCGCCAGCCAGGGTGTGATTGCCCGGGGCGCGTCGCTCACGGTGATCGACAACGACACCCAAGTCATCCGCGACGCCGAGGCCTACCTGGGCTTCAAGGTTTATTACGGCGACGGGGCACGCTCCGAGGTGTTACACGCGGCCGGTGCCCACAAGGCCTGCGCAATCCTGGTGTGTGTGGACGACAAGACCGCCGCCACACGGATCGCCGAAAACGCCAGGGCTTTGTGCCCCCAGGCGCGTGTGCTGGTGCGGGCGTTTGACCGCGAACACGCACTCGAGCTGTTCAAGACCGGTGCCGTGGACTACCTGGTGCGCGAAACCTTCGAGTCGTCCATGGCGCTGGGCCGCGAGGCAGTGCTGGCCACGGGAGCCACGCCGGAAGAGGCCGACGCCGTGATGGACGACTTGCGCCGCCTGGACGCAGAGCGTTTTGACCTCGAAGTGGCAGGTGACGCATTTGCGGGCCGTGCCTTGTTGAAGGGCCATCTGCGCAAAAGAGACAGCGGAGACGCCAGCACCGCAGCTGCTGGGCGTTAGTCTTACTGTGTCACAAGAGTAGCTTTGGGCGCACCCTTCCACAGCAGGGGCACTGACCGAGACGGGCGATCAACTGGTAGCTCAGCCGATGGCGCAGGCTCGTGATCGATGTCGCCACGTGGCGCTGCGCGCGCAGGACTGCCGCGGGGGATGTAATCCTCGGGAAAGGCCGGCATCTGGCGTTCGATGAAGTTTTTTTTACCGCCGACAGGCTTGTCGACAACGAGGCGTTCTGCCATCAGGAACCCGTAGGCCGCGATGCTCAGGCAGGCGTGGTGGTGGAAGCCCCGCCAGCCACGTCCCTCGTAGTGGCCCAAGCCGAAGTCCTGCTTCAGGTCCTGGTAGTCCCGCTCGATGCGCCAGCGCTGATAGGTAGCTCTGACCAAGTCGGCTATGGGCGTGTCCTCGGGCAGCGTGGACAGGATGTACTTGCAGGGCTCGGCCTGATCCTTGGGCCATTCAATGAGCAACCATTGCAGCGGACGCAGCCTCGCCTTGCCGGCATTGCCGCCGGCGTGGCGCACGCGCAGTGCGGCGAAGCGCCCGCTGAGCGGCGCGTTGGTGCCTTCGCGCCAGGTGATGGTCTGGAATGCCCGTTCGGGCAAGGACATGGCCAAGGCCTTGACGCTCATCGGTTGCAACTCAGGAGTCCGGCGCGGCATCACCGGTGGCCGCCCTGTGCCGCTGTAGGGTACAGGTGGCAGCGGCTCAACCCCCGGAGCCCAAACCACCACCGCCGAGGTCACTCCCACAGCATAAGTCAGCCCCATGTCGCTCAAGGCCTGGCGGAAGGCGGTGTCCACGCCGTAGCCTGCGTCGGCCAGCACGCAATGGTGCGGAGCGCCGTCGGCCAGAAGCGCGCGCAATTGCTGCAAGGCGATTTGCGGTTTGGTCGCGAATTCCACATCCTCCGGTACACCGGCCCGGGCCTTGCGGCCCGCATCTGTCGCCCATTCCTCGGGCAGGTAGAGCTGCCACGCCACCGGAATGCTGCCTTGATCGCAGGCCAGCGACACGCTCACAGCCACCTGGCAGTTGTCCTGTTTGCCCAACATCCCGCAGTATTGCCGGGCCACGCCTACTGAGTGTTTGCCCTTCTTCGGGAATCCGGTGTCGTCAATGATCCACCAGCCACCACGGCTGAAATCCATCTTCGGCACGACCCACTGACAAACCCGTCTGAGCATCTCGGCATCAGACCACTGCGCCTTGGCAACGAAATGATGCAGCGACTGATGCCTGGCGCTTGCATGCAGGGGATCAACGCGGGCTGCCATCGGCTCCACGCTCTTGCGTGCCAGCGGCAGCATCAACCCTGTGCAATAGCCTCTGAGACCTGAGTGCCGATCTGAATGGCCAAGTCCATCGGCCAAATGTTCCAAGTACCGCTCAAACCGTTCGATGGCATCCATCATTCCTCACGTAAAAAATGAAGAGGTCTCGATAATGCCATGATTTTATTGACACAGTAAGATTAGGGCAACGCTGAACAAGTCCCTCGCGTGCCGCGCATCCCTGCTTTGGGCGGTCTGCTGCGTTGCACATCCTCGCAATAGCTGCGGCTATTGCTGCGGTTTGCGCCTTGCAGCCCATCCCAAACCAGGGCGCGCGCCATCGCGGTGACTTATTCAACGTCGCCTTAGGCCGGGCATTGGCCCCGCCCGCTTTGCGGGTGAACCGTTGGGCCGCCACAGGGGCAGGGCAGAATACTCACCATGCTGATGTACCCCCAAATCAACCCTGTCGCCCTGCAACTCGGCCCGCTGGCCGTCCACTGGTACGGCCTGACCTACCTGGCCGCTTTTGGCCTGTTCATGTTCCTGGGCATTCGCCGCCTGCGGCATGCGCCTTTTGCCTCCATCACCGGCCCCGGCGCGTGGAGCCGCAAAGATGTCGAAGATATTTTGTTCCTGGGGGTGATGGGCGTGATTCTGGGCGGCCGCCTGGGGTATTGCCTGTTTTACAAACCCGGCCACTACCTCGCGAACCCGCTGGAGATTTTGTATGTCTGGCAGGGCGGCATGAGTTTCCATGGCGGCCTGCTGGGGGTGATCGGCTCAATGGTCTGGTTTGCGTGGTCACGCAAGCGGCCGTTTTTGCAGGTGGCCGACTTTGTGGCCCCGTGTGTACCCACCGGCCTGGCGGCAGGGCGGGTGGGCAACTTCATCAACGGGGAGCTGTGGGGCCGTTATGCCAGCCCGGACCTGCCCTGGGCCATGGTCTTCCCGCAAAGCGGCTCGATGATGCCGCGTCACCCGTCGCAGGTGTACCAGTTCCTGCTGGAGGGTATTTTGCTGTTTATCCTGCTGTGGCTCTACGCCCGCAAGGAGCGCGCACCGGGCCAGGTGGCGGCGGCTTTCCTGTTTGGCTACGGCGTGTTCCGTTTTATTGCCGAGTTCTTCCGCGAGCCCGACACCTTCCTGGGCCTGCTGCCGCTGGGCATGAGTATGGGGCAGTGGCTGTGTGTACCGATGATCCTGGGCGGTGCCGGGGTGTGGGTCTGGGCCAGAGGCCAGGCGGCTGGCAAGCGCTGACAGAGCCGTGTTTTTCTAATCACCTGTCCCACGGCATTGTCCGATGCCGTCTGACAGGGGGGTGTTGGCAGCCACGGCCACACTGTTCCACTTGACTTTGGAGCACCCCATGGCCGCCTCCCTCTGGCAAAAAATCACCGATACCGTCGCTTCGGAATTTTCGGATATCTCGGATGTGGAGCAGGCCACCCGGATGTTTGTGCGGCTGCTATTGGCCGCTGTGCTGGGGGGCTTGCTGGGCATCGAACGCGAACAGCATGGCAAGGATGCCGGGGTACGCACCCACATGCTGGTGGCCATGGGGGCTGCCCTGTTTGTGCTGGTGTCCCAGCAGAGTGGTATGCCCAACGCCGACCTGAGCCGTGTGGTGCAGGGGGTGATTGCCGGGGTTGGGTTTCTGGGCGCGGGGGCCATCCTCAAACTCGATGGGGAAGAGCGGGTGAAAGGCCTGACCACGGCCGCAGGCATCTGGCTTACCGCCGCGATTGGTGTGGCTGCCGGTATGGGGCGCGAGGCCACGGCGGTGCTCAGCACCTTGCTTACGCTGGCCATTTTTGCGCTGGTGCCCAAGCTGGTGCGCTTGATGGACAAACCTCAGCCTTTGGTGGCGCGTGATGGGTTGGTGGAAGTGCCTGCACGCAAGTAGCAGGTTCCCACCCGTCTTGACCCCCCATTCCACTTGCTGTTGCCACGCAGGGAGATTGGCGGCGACAACGTCACCCGTCGGTGAAAACCCCGAGCAAAAAACACTTGCAAGCCTGCTGGGTGGTTCTCATAATTACGCATAATTATTGAAAATTACCAACCCTGAAGGCCTTCCCGCCATGCGCCTGGTTCAGAACTCCTTGCACGATGAAGTGGCCGCACGTTTGCGTGAGCAGATCTTTGGCGGGCAGCTGATGCCCGGCAGTTTTCTGGACGAACCGGCGCTGTGTGAAAGCCTGGCCATCTCGCGCACACCGCTGCGCGAAGCGCTCAAGGTGCTGACGGCCGAGGGCCTGGTGCGGCACGAGCCGCGCCGGGGCTGTTTTGTGAACGAGGTGACCGAGCAGGACCTGGACGAGATCTTTCCGGTCATCGCCTTGCTGGAAGGGCGCTGCGCGTTTGAAGCGGCCCGCAATGCCAGTGACGCGGACCTGGCGGCGCTGGAGGTGTTACACGAGCGGCTGGAGCGCCACGCCAAGGCAGGGCGCATGCAGGACTACTACGACGCCAACTACGCCATCCACGAGGCCTTGATTACGCTGGCCAACAACCGCTGGCTGGCCCAGGTGATTGGCGACCTGCGCAAGATCCTGAAGCTGTCGCGCCTGCAAAGCCTCAAGGCCCATGGGCGTATGGAGCAGAGCCTGAGTGAACACCTGGCCGTGTTTGCCGCCCTGAAGGCGCGCGACAGCGAAGGCGCCGATGCCGCAATGCGCACCCACCTCACACGCCAGCGCGACGCGCTGCGGGTGCTCACCCAAACCCAAACCAGCAAGGTACAGGCATGAACACCGGCACATGGATCTCCACCACCGTCTCCAAGCTGCTGCCCGCTGCAGGGGCAAAATCCAAAGAAAAAGTGCCTTCTGTGCCCGCTGGTTCTGCGCAAGATGCTATCAAAAAAGAAGCGAATGCTGCGGGTGGTGCACGCTCGACCCGCGAGCGCCTGGAGGGCAGCCTGCGCCACAAGGAAGAGGCCTTGTCGCCCCGCGTGCTGCGCCGCACACTCGAAGAACTCAAGGCCATCGTCGACCCGCGCTACAGCGAGATCGAAGGCGGCCGCCGCGCCCAGGGTGTGGCGCAGTGGTATGCCGGGGCCACGGTAGAGCAGCGGCGCGACATGTGGCTGCTGATGAGTGAGCAGTTTGTGCTCGACCCGGTGGTGGTGGGCAAGGCCCAGGCCAAGTACGCCGCAGCCGTGGGCACGCCCGACGAGGCCGCAGCCGAGGTGCACTACCGGCGCGCCACCGTGTCGCCCCGCAGGCGGCTGCTGCAGCGCTTCAGCGCTTTCCCCGACGGGGTGCAGTTTCTGGTCCGGCTGCGGGCCGACATGCTGCCGTACCTGAAGGCCGACAAACGCCTGCAGGCGCTGGACGTGGAGATGGAGTACATGTTCTCCACCTGGTTCGACGTGGGCTTTCTGGAGCTGCGCCGCATCAGCTGGGACTCCCCCGCGTCGCTGATCGAGAAGCTGATCCAGTACGAGGCGGTGCACGACATCAAGAGCTGGGCCGACGTGAAGAACCGGTTGGATTCGGACCGCCGTTGTTACGGCTTCTTCCACCCGCGTATGCCTGGCGAGCCGCTGATTTTTGTGGAGGTGGCGCTGGTTGACAGCATGGCCGACAGCATCACCCCTTTGCTGGACGAATCCGCCGACGCGGCCGACCTGAACAAGGCAACCACCGCCATCTTCTACTCCATCAGCAACACCCAGGTGGGCCTGCGCGGCGTGAGTTTTGGCGACTCACTGATCAAACACGTGGTCGAGACGCTGCAGGCCGAATTCCCCCGCCTGCGCATGTTTGCCACCTTGTCCCCCATCCCCGGCTTTCGCGCCTGGCTGGGCAAAAACGCGGCCCCTCTGCTGGAGCGGCTGGACGATAAAACCCGCGCCGAGCTGGGTCGCGCCGTGGGCTTCGAGCCTGTCACCGCCACCCACCTGCTGGCCGCCATGGAGAAACCCCTGGAGCTGGACGCCAAATCCCCCGTGCGCCAGGTGCTGGTGCAGTACGCTGCCCACTACCTGGGGCGCGAGTTGGCCAACGGCAAACCGCTGGACGCCGTGGCCCGCTTCCACCTTGGCAACGGGGCCCGGGTCGAGCGGCTGAACTGGGGCGGCGACCCGTCCGTGAAAGGCGTCAAACAATCGTATGGTGTGATGGTGAATTACCTGTACGACCTGAAACGCCTGGACAAACACCGGGCGCTGCTGGCGCAGGGCAAGATACCGCTGTCCAGCGAGCTGGAAGGCCTGCAGTTTTGAGTAGTTGAGATGTGGTTCGCCACAATGTGTGTGCAAGTGGATTTTGAATTTAAAAATACTGGAGACAAAAGATGAACAAAGCTTTCACCCGGCGCACGGCGCTGTGCCTGGCCGCAGCCGGTTTGGCCGCTGTATCGATGGCAGGCCATGCCCAAAGCACCTGGCCGTCCAAACCCGTCACCCTGATCGTGCCGTTCCCGGCGGGTGGGGGCACGGATGCGTTTGCGCGGCCGCTGTCGGCGCAGTTCGCCAAACAAACCGGCAAACAACTGGTGATTGACAACCGCGGTGGTGCGGGTGGCACGCTGGGCGCCAGCATCGCGTCCCGCGCCGCACCCGACGGCTACACGCTGTTTATGGGGGCCGTGCACCACGCCATTGCGCCATCGGTGTACCCCAAGCTCGACTACGACATCGAAAAAGACTTTGTGCCGATCGCACTCGTCGCCAACGTGCCGCAGGTGCTGGTGGTCAACCCCAAGAACATTCCGGGTGACTTCAAGGCCTTCATGGCGCAGGTGAAGGCTAACCCCGGCAAGCTCAACTACGGCTCGGCCGGTGCTGGCACCTCGCACCATTTGGCGGGTGAGCTGTTTAAACAACAGACCAAAACCTTCATCACCCACATCCCCTACAAAGGTGCAGGCCCGGCGCTGCAGGATCTGATGGCAGGCAACGTGGACATGGTGTTCGACGGCCTGGGTTCCTCCGCCGGCCATATCAAGGGCGGGCGTATCAAGGCGCTGATGGTGTCGGGCAACAAACGCAACCCCGCCTTCCCCGACGTGCCCCACGCCGCCGAGCTGGGCCTGCCGGAATACACCGTCACCACCTGGTACGGCATCTGGGCGCCCAAGGGCACCCCGGCCGACGTGCAGGCGCGGGTGGTCGAAGAGCTGCGCCGCGCCGGTGCAGCCGAAGAACTCAAGGTGGCCTGGGCCGCGAACGGCGCGGAGTTTCCCAACCTGGTGCAGCAGCAGTTCGGCAGCTTTGTGAGTTCCGAGATCAAACGCTGGGCCGCAGTGGTCAAGGCTGGCGACATCAAGATCGACTAACTTCCGCTTTCGCAGTGCAGCCCCACATCCTCTTCAGCCCGATTGACCAGGGCATCGCCCTGGTTACCCTCAGCCACCCAGGCAAATTCAACGCCATGTCGCGCAGCATGTGGCGCGAGCTGCGCGCGGGGTTTGTGGAATTGCAAGCCACACCCGGTGTGCGCTGCGTGCTGGTGCGGGGGGCGGGGGGGCACTTCTGTGCGGGGGGCGATATTTCGGAATACGCCAGCTTCCGGTTTGAAGAGCAGAGCCTGCGCGCCTTCCACGAAGATGAAGTGTGGGGCGGGCTGCAGGCCATGCTGGACTGTGATGTGCCCATCGTGGCGCAGATCGACGGCAACTGCATGGGCGCGGGTGTGGAGATTGCCAGCTGCTGCGACATCCGTATCGCCAGCGATGCGGCGAGGTTTGGCGCACCCATCGCCCGGCTGGGCTTCCCCATGGCACCACGCGAGGCCCAGTTGGTCATACGCGAGGCTGGTGCCCTGACCGCTCGCGAAATGCTGCTGGAGGCGGCCGTGTTGGACGCGCCGGTGATGCTGCAACGCGGTTTTGTGAACCGGGTGGTGGCCGCTGACCAGTGTGCGGCCCAGGCGCTGGCTGCGGCCCGCCGCATCAGCACACTCGCCCCCGCCGCCGCACGGATGAACAAACAGACCATTCGTGCATTAAATGAGCCAAATGAGCCTCTAGCGCCCGAAGGACGGGCGCAGGGTGCTATGTATTCGATAGTAAACCTCGTGCAGACGGCCTACGGCTATGCCGACAGCCCCGAACACCGTGAAGGCATTCAGGCCTTTGTGGAAAAACGCCCACCCCATTTCTAAAAAACCATGAAGCAGCCTGACCACAATCTGTTCGCCGCCCTGCGCGCCGCTTTTCCTGCCGACCTCGATGCCGTCGCGGTGGAGACCGACAACGGCCTGTTCTACACCTGGCGCGACCTGGAGCAGGGCACGGCCAAACTCGCCAACCTGCTGGCCTCGCTGAACCTGCCCGCAGGCGCGCGTGTAGCCGTGCAGGTGGAGAAGTCGGTCGAAGCCGCCATGTTGTACCTGGCCACGCTGCGGGCGGGTTATGTGTTTTTGCCGCTCAACACCGCCTACCAAAGCGGCGAAATGGAATATTTCATCGGCAACGCCGAGCCCGCGGTGGTGGTCTGCAGCCCGCAAAACTTCGGCTGGGTCAGCAAGATCGCCTTCACGGCCGGCACCGCCAACGTGTTCACGCTGGGCGACGACCGCACCGGCAGCCTGCTGGACCGCGCCGCCCATTGCAGCGACACCCACGCCAGTGTGCCCATGCAAGCCGACGACCTGGCCGCGATCCTGTACACCAGCGGCACCACCGGCCGCAGCAAGGGCGCGATGCTGACCCACGGCAACCTGCTCAGCAACGCACAGGTGCTGAAGGAGTACTGGGGCTGGAAGCCGGGCGACGTACTCATCCACGCTCTGCCCATCTTCCATGTCCATGGCCTGTTTGTGGCCTTACACGGCGCGCTGATCAACGGCAGCAAGATGGTCTGGCTGTCGAAGTTCGACCCCAAACTCGTGGTGCGCAAGCTGCCCGAAGCTACGGTGTTTATGGGGGTGCCCACGCTGTATGTGCGCCTGCTGGCTGAGCCCGGTTTAACGAAAGAAGCGGTGCGCAACATGCGCCTGTTCATCGCCGGGTCGGCCCCGCTGCTGATCGAAACTTTCAACGAATGGCGTGAACGCACCGGCCACACCATCCTGGAGCGTTATGGCATGAGTGAAACCATCATGCTCACGTCCAACCCCTACGCCGCCGATGCGCGCCACGGACAGCAGGCCGAGCGCCGGGGCGGCACCGTGGGCTTCCCCTTGCCCGGCGTCAGCCTGCGCGTGCAGGGCGACGATGGCCAGGTGCTGCCCACGGGCGAGATCGGCGGCATCCAGGTCAAGGGCCCGAACGTGTTCAAGGGTTACTGGCGCATGCCCGAGAAGACCGCCGAAGAATTCACCGCCGACGGTTACTTCAAGACCGGTGACGTGGGCAAGGTGGACGAGCGTGGCTACGCCGTCATCGTGGGCCGAAGCAAGGACCTGATCATCAGCGGCGGCTACAACGTTTACCCCGCCGAGATCGAGGGCTACATCAACGACATGCCCGGCGTGGCAGAGAGTGCGCTGGTGGGTGTGCCACACCCGGACTTTGGTGAAGTGGGTGTGGCGGTGGTGATTGCCAAACCCGGCGTGACCCTGCAGCCCGACGCGATCACCGCCGCACTCAAGGCCAGTCTGGCCAACTTCAAGATTCCGAAGCGCTGTTTTGTGGTGGCCGAACTGCCGCGCAACACCATGGGCAAGGTGCAGAAGAACATTTTGCGCAACCAGTACGCCAGTCTTTTTACTGCTTGATGGAAATTGATGTTTCTCAAGGTGCCGTGCATTTTGATGCGTTACAAAATGAGACAAGACGGTTTTTGCCGCCATAATTGCCGTCGGTAACTCAGCGCAGCCTGGCGGCGTTGCCTTCAGCATCCATGGACACCAACACGTCAAAACTCATCGATATCGCGCACCTGCGAAAAGGCATGTTTGTTCAGCTCGACATGGGCTGGATGAGCCATCCTTTTGCGGCCGATAGTTTCAAGGTGACGACGGACGAACAGGTCCAGACCCTGCGCAGCCTGGGCCTGGCCGAGGTGCGGTACGTGCCCAGCAAAAGTGATGCTGCAGTGGTCGAGGCCCTGGCCTATGGCCTGATGCCGGGCCGTGCGGGAGCCGCTGGCCCCGACGAAGATGCCGCTCTGCTGACACAACACCGCCAGGACCTGCTCGAAACCCAAGGCCAGAGCCTGCAGTTCTGCGGGCAGCAGTTTTCGGGCGCGGTTGGCACCTACGAACAGGTGGCCCGGTTGCTGCCGGCAGACCCCGCCGCTGCCCGGGATCACAGTGTGGCCCTGGTCAAGGCCTGTGTGGACACACTGCGCAACAACGGGGAGTCGGCGATCCGCCTGCTGCCAGACCTGCCGGGTGAGCGTAATGCCATGCACCCGGTGAATGTGATGGTGGTGTCTTTGCTGCTGGGCAAGGCGCTGGGCCAGAGCGACCAGGAGTTGCTGGACCTGGGGGTTGCCGCACTGTTGCACGATGTGGGCAAACTGCAGCTGCCTGAACGGGTGCGCTCGCTAGACCGCCATTTCGCGCCGGAAGAAATCCAGGCGTACCAGTCCCATGTGGCCTTCAGTGTGGCGGCGGCTGAGCGTATGGGGCTCTCGCCAGCGGCCATTGCCGGTATCGCACAACACCATGAGATGGTGGACGGCAGTGGTTTTCCGCTGAAGTTGCATGGCAGCCAGATCAGCACGCAGGGCAAGATCATTGCGCTGGTCAACCGTTACGACAACCTCTGCAACCCTTTGCGGGACGGCAGCATTGCATTCACCCCCCACGAGGCCTTGTCGGTGCTGTTTGCCCAGATGAAGGCGCGTTTTGACTCCGCCGTGCTGGGTGCTTTCATCCGCATGATGGGCGTGTACCCGCCGGGCTCGGTCGTGCAGCTGGTCAACGACCGGTTTGCCATGGTGGTGTCGGTGAATTCATCCCGCCCGCTGCGCCCGCGCATCATCGTGCACGACACCCGTGTACCCCGGCAGGACGCCCTGGTGCTGGACATGGAGGCCATGCCCGAGCTGGGTATCCGCCGCAGCCTCAAACCCGCCCAACTTCCCGTGGCGGTGTACGAATACCTCATGCCCCGCGAACGGATCTGCTGCTTCTTCGAGCGCACGGTGGACAGCCAGGGTTAGGTCACTGCAAACCCTTCCAGAGCATGTATCCGGCGAGCAGGTAGAGCAGGCTGGCAAACACCCGCTTGAGCTTTTTGACGGGCAGGTTGTGTGCCGCACGAGCACCCCATGGTGCGGTCATCACGCTGAACAAGGCAATCACCCCCAGGGCGGGCAGCCACACATAACCGAGGGACGCGGGTGGCAGGTTGGGCACGGACTGGCCGCTGAAGACGTACCCAACCACGTTGGCCAGTGCGATGGGAAAACCCAGCGCCGCACTGGTGGCCACGGCGTTGTGCATGGCCACGTTGCACCAGGTCATGAATGGCACACTCACAAACCCCCCCGGCACCCACCATGCCGGACAACAGCCCGATCCCGCTGCCAACTGCCAGCTGACCGGCGGCACCCGGCATTTGCCGTGCAGGGGCGGGTTTTTTGTCCAGGAACATCTGCGTGGCGGAAAACCCCACAAACAGCGCAAAGAAAATGGCCAGTGAAGTGCCTTTGAGCAGTGCAAAAATCCCCATGCTGGCCACCAGGCTGCCCAGCACAATGCCAGGCGCCAGCCGTTTCACGATGTCCCAGCGCACCGCACCACGTTTGTGGTGGGCGTACACACTGGAGAGCGACGTGAACATGATCGTCGCCATCGACGTGGCAATCGCCATCTTGACCGTGAGGTCCGAGGCCACGCCCTGCTTGCCCAGAATGAAAGTGATAAACGGCACCATCAGCATGCCCCCGCCAATCCCCAGCAGCCCCGCCAGAAAACCAGAGCCCAGGCCCAGCAAAGCCAGTTCAAGAATCAGCAAAGAGTCGATGTGCATGGTGGTAGAAGTGCGCTAGAGAGGATTCAAAACCTGCTGCTTGCAGGAGGCCGGTTCCCCAGCCAGCAGACACCGTGGAACCGGCTTCGCCGGGCCACTGGTGTCGCCCCCTGCAAGGGGGAGGGAGTAGCGGAACGCAGTCCGCGAAGCCTGGGGGTGTACCAAATTAGAGGTGTCTACAGCACCACCGGACCGGCATCCTGAACCGGGGTTCAGGTGGGCTAGGTCAGCCTTGGCCTTGGGTTCATCTAACGCGAGATGATCACGCCGACCAGGCGATATTCCAGGCCCTGGCTCAATGAGCATTGGTTCTAGGAAATATACAGCCCGGCGGGTGCTGCAGACGAAGTGATTGTCGCACACCCCCGGGCTTCGCGGGCTGCGTTCCGCTCTCGCCAACCTCTTTGCAGGGGGCGACACCAGTAGACTGGCGGAGCCAGATCTGCGGTGTCTGCTGGAAAAGATGCCGTGCCGTTTTCAGGCGGGTTTACAGCAGTTGGCCGTCGCCACCCAGCGAGGCGTCCAAGCGCTGGAGCAGGCTGTCCAGGCGTGGGTCATTTTCGGGGTTGTGGTCTGCGTCACCGGGTGCGCTGGGAACCCAGGCGGGGGCTGCTGGTGTTGCTGCGGCAGCGGCTGCCGCGGCGTTTTCGCGGTCGGCCACTTCAAAGGCCAGATTCAGCGCGGCCAGCACGGCAATACGGTCGCGTGCCTTGATCTTGCCGGCGTCGCGGATCTTGCACATAGCCGTGTCAACCCGTTCCACGGCGTCGAGCATGCGCGCTTCGCGGCCTTCGGGGCAGGACAGCAGGTAACTCTGCTGCATGATTTGCACTTCAAGCTGCTTCACGCGGAGTCCTTCGCATCAGGCTGGGGGGCTGCGCCAGTTTTTGGCAGGCGCTCCTGCAGCAGGCGTTCGAGCAAAGCCTCGACGCGGGCGCGCGCCGCACTCAGGCGGGATTTGAGCGAGTCACGCTCCAGCGTCAGTGCATTCACCTGTTCGGTGAGCAAGGCGTTGGTGCGCTGTAGTTCGTCGTGGCGCACAAGCAGGCGTTCGACGCGTTCTGCGATCTGGTCAATTTGGGACGGTTGGGCCATAGGGAACAAGGTTGAAGAGCGACATTGTAGGGTTGTGGGCGGCATTCACCCTTAAAATCCCCGTGTTGGTGCTCGCGGCATGGTTCACAGGCCGCAGTTCAACGGGAAGCAGGAGGGTGCCTTCAACAGGCCACCTAACCTGCGCTGCCCCCGCAACGGTAAGCGGACGAATCACTTTTTGATTCTGCTTTCATCAAGGCCACTGGGCGTATGTATATACGTTTGGGAAGGCGATGGAGGTTGTTCCGCCAGCCCGGATACCGGCCAACAAGGTGGTGGTACGTCCCCGTTTCGCGGGAGCGTATGGCCGTGATGCCCAGACACTGGCGGGGACGCTGGTGAGGGCCTTTTGCTGATCTTTCCCCCTCATGAAAAACACTTTGAACAGTGCACGCCTGGCCGTGCTCCCTTTGGCCTTGTCGTCCGTTTTTGCGTCCCTGGCTTTTGCCCAGGCCACGCCCGCCTTGCCCGAAACCGTGGTCACCGCCACCCGCGTCGAAACCCGTGCCGACCAGCTCACCAGCGAGGTGATTGTGGTGGACCGTGAGGCCATCGAACGCTCCGCTGGCCGCACCCTGCCCGAAGTGCTGGCGCGTACGGCGTCGGTGCAGGTCGCCGCCAATGGCGGGCGCGGCAAAACCAGCAGCGTGTTTATCCGTGGCACCGAAGCGCGCCACACCCTCCTGCTGATCGACGGTGTGCGTTACGGCTCGGCCACCGCCGGCACGCCGGTGTGGGACAACATTCCGGTGGACATGATCGAGCGCATCGAAGTGCTCAAGGGCCCTGCGTCCGCGCTGTATGGCCCCGACGCCGCGGGTGGTGTGGTGCAGATCTTCACGCGCCGTGGCACCCAGGGTTTTGCCCCGTTTGCCGCCGTCACCCTGGGCAGCAACAGCTTCCAAGAGCTGAGCGCAGGCCTGCGCGGTGGCCAGGGCAATGTGCGTTACGCACTCGGTGTGTCGCACACCGACGACAAGGGTTTTTCCGCCACCAATTCGACCGTGCCTTATGGCAACCACAACCCGGACCGCGACGGCTTCAAGCAGAAGGCGTTTAACGCGTCGGTGGACTGGCAACTTACCAGCGACTGGAAACTCAGCGCCGGTGCTGTCTATGCCGACGGCACCAACCACTTCGACGACGGCCTGGGTGCCGACACCAAAAGTGACGCACGCACCACCGTGCTGCGTGCGGGCGTGGAAGGCCGCATCACACCCGAGTGGACCACCCGCCTGAACTACAACCAGGGCACCGACCACAGCAACGCCCTGGTATCGGCCAACCCGTGGAACCTGCCCGGCCTGTTCGAGACCCAGCAAGACCAGTGGACCTGGCAGAACGATGTGAAGACCCCCATCGGCACCGTGGTGGCCGGGGCCGAAACCCTGCTGCAAAAGGTCAACAGCTCCACCGCCTACACCGTGACCGAGCGCCGCATCAACGCCGTGTTTGCGGGCCTGAGCGGCACGGCGAGCGGCCACAGCTGGCAACTCAACGCACGGCGCGACGACAACTCGCAATTTGGCGGCAGCAGCACCGGGTATGCCGGTTATGGCTACCAGTTCAACCCCAACTGGCGCGCGCATGCCGGTTACGGCACCAGCTTTGTGGCGCCGTCGTTTAACCAGCTGTACTGGCCCGGTTTTGGCAACGCCTTGCTGGAGCCTGAAGAGGGCAAAAACCTGGAGTTCGGCGTGGACTGGACGCAGGGCAACCACCACGTCAAGCTGATCCGTTTTGACAACAAGATCCGCGGCTTCATCACCTCGGGCAAAGCCCCGGTCAACCTGCCACGCGCCCGCATCGAAGGCTGGACGCTGGGTTACGACGGCACGTTTGACGCACTGACGCTGCGCGCAGCGGTCGATGCGCTCGACCCGCGCAACGAACTCACTGGCAAGCTGCTGCCCCGCCGCTCCAAGTCCCAGGTCACCCTGGGTGCGGACTACAGCGTGGGCCCATGGAATTTTGGTGGATCTTTGCTGAAGGTCGGCCGCCGCTACGACGACGCTGCCAACGCCAAACCGCTGGCCAGCTACACCACTGTGGATCTGCAGGCAAGCTACGCATTTGCCCGCGACTGGAACGTGCAGGCCAAACTCAACAACGTGGGTGACCGCGAGTACGAAACGGCGCAAGGCTACAACCAGCCCGGTCGCCAGTTCTTCGTCACGCTGCGTTATTCACCCAAGTGATGCAGCCCATGCCACTTCCACCCCGGACACCCCCGCAGGCCATCGCGGCCAGTGAGTTCATCCTGGGCGGGCAAAAAAGTGGCAAGTCACGCCGGGCTGAATGGTTGGCGCGTGACTGGCTTGGCACATCGCCGCAGCACCATGCCGTGCTGCTGGCGACGGGGCAGGCCTGGGACGACGAGATGCGCGACCGTATCGCCCGCCACCAGCGCGACCGCGCTGAACGGGTGCCGGGCCTGGCCACGGTGGAGGTGCCGCTGTACCTGGCCGACGCCATCCGCACCCACAGCCGCGCCGACACCTTGCTGGTGGTGGACTGCCTCACGCTGTGGCTGACCAACTGGCTGATGCCGGTGGAAGATTATGAAAAAAATGTGGCTCCAGCGCACAACAGTCCTGCGCAGATAGCTATGCTTTTGGAAGCAATACAACAGGCCCCCGGCCCCGTGGTGCTGGTAGGTAATGAGATTGGCCTGGGCGTGATCCCGATGGGGCGCGAGGTGCGCGCTTTTGTCGATGCCTTAGGCCGCCTGAACCAGGATGTGGCGGCGGTGTGCAGCCGCGTCACGCTGATGGCTGCCGGACTGCCACTGACCCTGAAAGAACCCGGATGAAAAACTGGCTGATTTTGTGCGTGATGGCGCTGTGCAGTTTGTCGGCACATGCCATTGATGTGGTGGACGACCGGGGTGTCACCGTCCATCTGCCGCAGCCACCGCAGCGCATCGTGTCGCTGCTGCCGTCCATTACCGAAACCGTCTGCGCGCTGGGCGGCTGCAGCCGTCTGGTGGGGGTGGACCGTTATTCCAACTGGCCTGCCTCGGTGCGCACGTTGCCGCAGCTCGGTGGCGGCATCGACCCGAACGTCGAAGCCGTGGTGGCGCAGAAGCCCGACCTGGTGCTGCTGGCCAAGTCGTCGCGGGTGGTGGAGCGGCTCGAATCCCTGGGCCTGAAGGTTGTGGTGCTGGAGCCCAAAAACCACGCCGACATGCGCCGCGTGCTCGACAAGGTGGGCCAGGTGCTGGGCACCAACGACGCGCAGCGCGTGTGGCGCGAGATCGACGCGAGTGTGTCGGCGGCAGCCCAGTCGCTGCCCGAGAGCGTGAAGAACACCCGGGTGTACTACGAGGTCAACAGCGGGCCATTCGCCGCAGGTGAAAGCTCCTTCATGGGTGAGACCCTCACGCGGCTGGGCGCCAAGAACATCGTGCCCGCAGCCATGGGGCCGTTCCCCAAGATCAACCCTGAATTTGTGGTGCGCGCCAACCCCGACGTGATCATGGTGGGCGAGCGCAGCGCGACGGGCCTGGAGCAGCGCCCCGGCTGGGGCAACATGCGCGCGGTGCGTGAGGGGCGCATCTGCCGCTTCAAGGCCGAAGACTCCGACGTGTTGGTGCGGCCCGGTCCGCGTATGGGCGAAGCTGCACGCCTCATGGCCCACTGCCTTCAGAACAAAGCGCCATGAAAACCCAACGCAGCCGTGCGCGGGTTTTGGGTGTGGTGCTGCTGGGGCTGTCGGCGGCGCTGGTGTTGCTGGGCGCGGGCATCGGCAGCACGGGGTTTGAGCGTGTGTTCGCCGCGCGGCACGACCCGGTGGCGCTGCAGATCGTGTGGGACATCCGGCTGCCGCGCACGCTGGGCGCGTGGCTGGCGGGTGCGCTGCTCGGGCTGGCGGGTGCGGTGGCGCAAGGGCTGTTTCGCAACCCGCTGGCCGACCCGTATTTGCTGGGCAGTGCCTCGGGTGCGTCGATGGGCGTGGCGATCGCGCTGGCCTTGTTTGGCACGTCGCCCGCCAGCACGCAGTGGGTCGTGCGGCTCGGGTTGACCGGTGCCGCTTTTATCGGTGCCGTGGTGGCTGTGCTGCTCACGCTGCTGCTCGCGCGTGGTGTGCAGCAGACGCTGCGCCTCTTGCTGGCGGGCGTGATCGTGGGCGTCGTGCTGGGTGCTGTCAAAGACCTCATCACACTCAGCTCGGTGGACGTGATGCAGGCCATTGTGGGTTTTATGCTGGGCAGCACCGCACTGGTGGGCTGGAGCGCCTGCGCCGTCATGGCTGCGGTGGCGACGGTGTGCCTGCTGCTGGGCTGGGCGCTGGCCCCGGTGCTGGACGGCCTGGCGCTCGGTGAGTCCACCGCCCAGAGCCTGGGCCTGCCGCTGGGCGCGATGCGTGCAGCGCTGGTGGCGGTGCTGGCGCTGGCCACAGGGGCAGCGGTGGCGCAGACCGGTTTGATCGCCTTTGTCGGCCTGGCCGCGCCCCACCTGGTGCGCTCGGTGGTGAAGACCACCCACGCCTGGCTGATTCTGCTGTCGGCCGGTATGGGCGGGCTGCTGCTGATGGCCGCCGACCTGGGCGCACGCTGGCTGATCGCACCACAAGAGTTGCCGGTGGGTGTGCTCACCGCCGTGCTCGGTGGCAGCTACCTGCTGTGGCTGATGCACCGGCGCAGCGTGAGGGTATCGGTATGAATTCGATAGCTACTGGCGCAGATGCAGCGGGCGCTACAGCCCGATTTGGCTTAAAAGCAGCAGCACTGGAGGCGCGCGACGTGAGTGCGGTGCTGGGCGCCAGCAAGGTGCTGCACCACATCGACTTACAGATCCCGGTGGGCCGCTGGACCAGCATCGTTGGCCCGAATGGCGCGGGCAAGTCCACCTTGCTCAAGGTGCTGGCCGGGCTGCTGGCGCACAGCGGCGAAGTGCGGTTGTTCGGTGATGTGCTGCACAGCCTGCCAGGCCGCGTGCGCGCCCAGCGCCTGTCGTGGCTGGGGCAGGGCGGCGCAGGTGAGGGTAGTGCCGACGACCTGATGGTCTACGACGTGGCCATGCTGGGCCGCCTGCCGCACCAGCGCTGGCTGGCCGCGCCCAACGATGCCGACCGTGCCGCCGTGGAGCGCGCATTACGCAGCACGCAGGCCTGGGCCTGGCGCGACCGGCCGCTCGGCCAGCTGTCGGGCGGCGAGCGCCAGCGGGTGCTGCTCGCGCGCGCGCTGGCCGTGGAGGCCGATGTGGTGTTGATGGACGAGCCACTCGCCAACCTCGACCCGCCGCACCAGGCCGACTGGATGGCCACCACCCGTGCGCTGGTCGCAGCGGGCAAAACGGTGGTGAGTGTGTTGCACGAGTTGTCGATGGCGCTGGCGTCCGACCAGCTGGTCATCATGGCCGACGGCGACGTGTTGCACGACGGCCCCTGCAGCGACCCCACCACCCACGCCGCACTGGAGATGGTTTTTGACCGCCGTGTCCATGTTCACCGCGTTGCTGACCAGTGGATAGCACTTCCTCGCTGATACCCCATTGATACCCGATTAAAAAATATGCAGATCGAAACACCCCCCATCGCCAAACCCTACGACAAACCCGAAGGCGAACGCCGGGGCCTGGTCATCGTCAACACCGGCGACGGCAAAGGCAAAAGCACCGCCGCATTCGGCCTGGCCCTGCGTGCGCATGGGCGCGGCAAAGCCGTCAAGATTTACCAATTCATGAAAGTGCCCAGCGCGCGTTTTGGCGAGCACCGCATGTTCGAGCAATTGGGCATTCCCATCGAAGGACTGGGCGACGGCTTCAGCTGGAAGAGCCAGGACCTCGAACATTCCGCCCAGCTGGCACGCGACGGCTGGCTCAAGGCCAAGGCAGCCATCCTGGGCGGTGAATTCTTCATGGTCACACTCGATGAAGTGACCTACCCCCTCATCTACGGCTGGCTGCCACTCGACGACGTGCTGCAAACCCTGCGCGACCGCCCGAAGGACGTGCACGTCGTGCTGACCGGCCGCCGCTGTCCACCCGAAATCATCGAACTCGCCGACACCGTGACCGAGATGGCGATGGTCAAACATGCGTTTAAGGCGGGCATTCCGGCGCAGCGGGGGATTGAGGACTGATTGCAGACTGATTGCACAATGGGTTTTGGTGCAAAGCCTTAACCCTTCTTTTCCCAGCCACCCATGATCGTCGCCGCCTTGTTCCTGCTGTTCCTCGGCGAAGGCTGGGGCGCGGTGCTGCAGATTTTGGTGCTGGTCGCCCCGCTGTGGCTGGCGCTGCTGGTGGACCGTTTTCTGGGCGAGCCGCCTGTGCGCTGGCACCCGGTGGTGTGGATGGGGCATTACCTGGGCAGGGCCGGGCGGCGGATAGCACCTGCCGCTGGCAGCCCCGCAGTCCACAAGGATTACAAGCGTTTTAGTGCCGGGGCGCTTGCGTGGTGTGCGGGTGCAGCTATGGTTTTGGTAGCATCCAGCGCGCTGCAATGGGCTGCGTGGCAATTGCCCGCCTGGGGCGCGGTGCTGCTGACCGGGCTGGCACTCAAACCCCTGCTGGCCTGGCGCATGCTGCGCGACGAGGTGCAGGCGGTGGAGGCGGCGCTGGCCATTTCACTCGATGCCGGGCGCACCCAACTGGGCCGCCTGGTCAGCCGCGATGTCAGCCAGCTGAATGCGGAGGAGGTGCGTGAAAGCGCCATCGAGTCACTGGCAGAAAACCTCAACGACTCGGTGGTGGCACCTGTGTTCTGGTTTGTGCTGTTCGGCCTGCCTGGTGCCGCCCTCTACCGCTTTGCCAACACCGCCGACGCCATGTGGGGCTACCGGGGCCGTTGGGAATGGGCGGGCAAATGGGCAGCCCGCGCCGACGACGTGTTGTCGTGGCTGCCTGCGCGTATCACCGCGCTGCTGCTGGCCGTGGTGGCCTTGCCATCGCCGTTTTTGCCCTTGGTCGCGATGTGGCGCGAGTCCGGCCACACCCCGTCGCCCAACAGCGGCTGGCCGATGGCCACCATGGCCCTGCTGCTGGGCGTGCGCCTGGGAAAACCGGGTGTCTATGTACTCAACGCCCCCGGCCGCGCGCCCACGCCAGACGACCTGCAACGCGCCGTGAAGCTGGCGGGCAAGGTGGTGCTGGCTATGGCGGGCGTGGCGCTGGGGGCCTTGGTGGTGATGATGCTGGTGTTGGGGTAAAACTGGATTTGTGCGTCAGATTGACGTACAATTTTTGGCTAGAAGGAGCCCCACCATGACCGCTGCCAGCACTGAATCCGCCCGCATCAACCTGCGCACCAGCCCCGAGGCCAAGGCGCTGATAGAGCGCGCTGCCGCCATCATGGGCTCGACCGTGTCCAGCTTCATGCTGCAAAACGCGTACGAGGCGGCCCGGCGTATCGTGGCGGACAACGACACCATCATGCTGTCGCAAGCTGACTTTGAACGGTTTATTGCCCACTGCGAAAACCCACCTGAACCCACCGAGGCCCTGCGCAAACTCATGGCGATGCGCTGAATGGTGGTGCGTATTGAGCGTTTGGCGGCGCGCCACCAGCGGGCTGGTTTTGACTGCGGCGAACCCGCCTTGAACGACTTCTTGCAGCGCCAGGCCGGGCAACTGGAACGGCGCGGTTTTGGCAAAACCTATGTGGCGCTAGCCCCAGACGGCATCCAGGTGGTGGGTTTTGTCACCCTCAGCGCGGGACAGGTGGAAGCGCAAACATTGCCTCCTCACCTCAAGTTGCCGCGTTACCCGGCACCCATCCTGCGTATCGGCCGACTGGCTGTGGACCGGCAGCAGCAAGGGCAGGGCACTGGCCAGCATTTGATGTCGTTTGCCCTGCAGTTGGCGCTGGAGTTTTCGCAGCAAGTAGGTTTGTTTGCGGTGGTGGTTGATGCCAAGAACGAGCAAGCCAAAGCCTTCTATACAAGCCTGGGTTTTGTCGCCACCTTGGGCGATCCCCAGTGCCTGTATCTGCCCCTGGCAACTTTGGAAAAGTGGGCCGATCGTTAATGGCTGCACTCGACTACACCACCCTCGAGCAACTCCGCCGCCAGCACCCCGCCTGGCGCTTGCTGGTGGCCGAACACGCGCCACTGGTGGCGAGTTTTTTGCACCGCGTCTTCATCACGCCGAACGTGCGTGTCATGGCTCAGGCGGATCTGGTGGAGTCGCTGAACGACACGCTGTATGGCCTGCGCGAGCACGCATTGACGCGGGGTGGCGACAAGGTCTTTCCCAAGTCTGCGCAGGAGTATTTAAACGACTGGGCTGCCAACGACAAAGGCTGGCTGCGCAAGTTCTATCCGGCCGGGTCGGACGAGCCGCACTTTGACCTGACCCCCGCCACCGAACGCGCTTTGGCCTGGCTGGTCAGCCTGTCGGACCGGGCCTTTGTCGGTACCGAGTCGCGCCTGCTGACCTTGTTCGAGCTGCTCAAGCAGATGAGTGAGGGCAGCGACACCAACCCCGCAACCCGCCTGGCCGAGCTGCACAAGCGCCGCGACGAGATTGATGCAGAAATTACCCTGGTGCAGAGCGGCAACATGCCTTTGCTGGGCGACACGGCTTTGCGCGACCGGTTCCAGCAGTTCACCGGCCTGGCGCGCGAGCTGCTGACCGACTTCCGCGAGGTGGAGCACAACTTTCGCATGCTCGACCGCCGCGTGCGTGAGCGCATCGCGCTGTGGAACGGGGCCAAAGGCGATCTGCTGCAAGACATCATGGGGGAGCGCGATGTGATCGCCGACTCTGACCAGGGCAAGAGCTTTCGGGCGTTCTGGGATTTTTTGATGTCGCAGTCGCGCCAAGAAGAACTCACGGCCTTGCTGGAGCGGGTGCTGGACTTGCCGCCGGTGGCCGCCATGTCACCCGACATCCGTCTGCGCCGTGTGCACTACGACTGGCTGGAGGCGGGTGAGCACGCGCAGCGCACCGTGGCCCAGCTGTCGCAGCAGCTGCGCCGTTTTCTGGACGACCAGGCCTGGCTGGAGAACCGCCGCATCATGGACTTGCTGCACGGCATCGAAGCCCATGCGCTGGCCCTGCGTGATGCCACGCCCAGCGGCACGGTGCAGGCCATCAACGCCTTGCACCCCAGTGTCGATTTGCCGCTGGAGCGCCCGCTGTACAGCCCTGCCGTCAAAGCCGTGCTCAGCAGCGGGGCGCTGCAGGCCGGTGACGCCGACCTGGACACCAGCGCCTTGTTCTCGCAGGTGCGGGTGGACAAAGCCGCATTGGCCAGCCACATCCGCCAGTCGCTGCAAACCCGCTCCCAAATCAGCCTGGCAGATTTGCTGCAAACCCGGCCGCTGCAACAAGGGCTGGGTGAGCTGGTGGCGTATTTGCAGCTGGCCAGTGTGGCCGCACAGTCGGTGGTGGATGAAGACACTCAGGAGACCGTGCGCTGGACCAGTGCCGACGGCGTCATCCGCAGCGCGACACTGCCCCGCGTTATTTTTGTCAGAAACTGAGTACGTGCATATGGACACCCCGGACAACACCTTGCCCGCCACGCCGCAATATGAGCTGACCAGCGTGGTGATTCCTCTGCTCAAAGGCGTGCTCTACCGTGAGGAAGACCCGGCCTTGTGGACGGCCCTGCTTGCGCTGCGGCCCCGTGTGGCGGACTACGTGGCTGTGCTGGCGCTGGATCTGCACGTGGACGAAGCTGAGGGTTACGCGTTCTTGCGTTCACGCACGGCAGGTGATGGCGACGATGACAGTGCCCCCAAACTGCCCCGCCTGGTGCGCCGCCAGCCACTGAGTTTTCACGTCAGCCTGCTGCTGGCCCTGCTGCGCAAAAAGATGGTTGAGTTTGATGCCAGTGGCGGCGACACGCGTTTGATTTTGTCGCGCAGCCAGGTGGTCGAGTTGATCCGTGTTTTTCTGCCTGCGGGCTCCAACGAGTCACGCCTGATCGACCAGGTTGAAACCCACCTGAACAAAGTAATTGAGCTGGGTTTTGTGCGCCGCCTCAAGCCCACGGGAGTGGGGCAGGAGCCGGTGTTTGAAGTGCGCCGCATCCTGAAGGCTTTTGTGGATGCGCAGTGGCTGGCCGATTTTGACCAGCGCCTGGCGGCCTATGCGCAGCAATTGACGGCACCCGATGCGGAGGCTTCCGATGACAACGGCTGATTTGTTTGCTGACGAAACGGCCCCGGATGCGCCCATTCTTTTGCCCGCAGAGGCCGGGCTGAGCGGCTTTCGCCTGCAGCGGCTGGAGGTGCTCAACTGGGGCACCTTTGACAAGCGGGTGTGGAGCCTGGCCCTCGATGGGCGCAACGGCCTGTTAACGGGCGACATTGGCTCGGGCAAATCGACCCTGGTGGACGCCGTCACCACCTTGCTGGTGCCCGCCCAGCGTATTGCCTACAACAAGGCCGCCGGGGCCGATGCCCGCGAGCGCTCGCTGCGCTCCTACGTGCTGGGCCACTACAAATCCGAGCGCAACGAATCCAGTGGTTATGCCAAACCCGTAGCCTTGCGCGATGCCAGCAGTTACTCGGTGATCCTGGGCGTGTTCCACAACGCCGGGTTTGACCAGACCGTCACACTGGCGCAGGTGTTCTGGCTCAAAGACACGGTGGGCCAGCCAGAGCGTTTTTATGTGGCAAGCGACCAGGCCTTGTCGATTGCGGCCGACTTCTCCCACTTTGGCAGCGCCGTGACCGCCCTGCGCACGCGCTTGCGCAAAGGGGGTGCCAGCCTGTTTGACAGCTTCCCGCCCTATGGCGCGCACTTTCGCCGCCGCTTTGGTATCGAAGGCGAGCAGGCGCTGGAGCTGTTCCACCAAACCGTGTCGATGAAATCGGTGGGCAACCTCACCGACTTTGTGCGCCACCACATGCTGGAGCCGTTCGACGTGGCCCCGCGTATCCAGGCGCTGATTGCCCATTTCGACGACCTCAGCCGCGCACATGCCGCTGTGCTCAAGGCCAAGGAGCAGGTCGCGCTGCTGACCCCGCTGGTAGACGACTGCGACAAACACGCCGCGCTGCTGGCCAGCACCGACACATTGCGCCGCTGCCGCGAGGCCCTCAAGCCGCACTTCGCGGCGCTCAAGCTGGACCTGATCGACACCCGCCTGCAAACCCTGGCAGACACATTCGCCAGCGAAAACGCCAAGCTCGAAAAGCTCGACGCGCTGCGCGCTGAACAGCAAAAAGATGAGCGTGCACTGCGCCTGTCGATTGCCCAAAGCGGTGGTGACCGCATCGCCCAACTGGGTGAAGAAGTAGCCCGCAAGCAAGCTGAGGTTGCGCGGCGCAAAACCAATGCTGCCCGCTACGACGAGCTGCGCAAACAGCTAGGCCTGCTGCAAGTCGCCAGCATGGAAGACCTGATCACCCAACAGCAAAGCTGTGTGCAACTGCGTGAGGTCGAGAAAGACAGCGGCGCCGCCTTGCAAAACGCGCTGGTCGAACACAGCGCTGCGTTCACGCTGGGCAACCAGGAGCACCAAGCGCTGAAGGCCGACATCACCAGCCTGCAAGGCCGCCGCAGCAATATCGACACGCAGCAAATCGCCATTCGCGCCGCTTTGTGCCAGGCCTTGGGCACCACTGAGGAGTCCATGCCCTTTGCCGGCGAGCTGATGGAGGTGCGCGACAGCGAGCGCGACTGGGAGGGGGCCATCGAGCGTTTGATGCACAACTTTGGCCTGTCGCTGCTGGTGCCCGAGGCGCTCTACGCCCGCGTGGCCGAGTGGGTGGACCAGACCCAGCTCAAAGGCCGTTTGGTCTACTTCAGCGTGCGCCCGGGCAAACCCGCCGAGCCGCCACCGCTGCATGCTGACGCTCTGCCACGCAAGATCGCCATCAAACCCGATTCGGCCTTCTACCACTGGCTGGAGCAGGCGGTGTGGCAACGCTTCAACGTGGTGTGCTGCACCAGCCAGGAGCAGTTTCGCCGTGAGCCCCGGGCCGTCACACGCTCCGGCCAAAGCAAGGGGGGCGACCGCCACGAGAAGGACGACCGGCACCGACTGGACGACCGCAGCCGTTATGTGCTGGGCTGGAGCAACGCCGCCAAACTCGATGCCTTAAAAACCAAGGCGCGGGTGCTGGAGGCCAGGCTCGGCCAGATCGGTGCACAGATTGGCGCGGTGCAGACACAGCAGCAGACGGTTCAGCATCGGCTGAGCGCCCTCGACAAACTGGTCGAGTTCCACGACTACCGGGAGCTGGACTGGCCCAGCCTGGCGCTGGACGTTCAACGTGTGCAGGACGAATTGACGCGACTGCAAGAATCGTCGGATCTGCTGCAGACCCTGACCCAGCGCCTGGCCGCGCTGGAGGGCCAACTGGAGGACACCGAAGGCAAGCTGGCAACACAGCGCGAACGGCGTGCCAAGACCGAACAAAAAACCAGCGATACCCAGGCCCTGCGCGACCAGACGGAGCTGCTGGCCACTGCGGCAGACACCGACGCGGCTGTTGCGGCGCAGTTGGCGGCCCTGCAGACCGAGATATCTGCGGGGCAGCCACTCACGGTGGAGAGCTGCGATGCCCGTGAGCGTGACGTGCGTGATGCCTTGCAAAAATCCATCGACACCGAGGCCAGCCGCGCCAACCGCCTGTTGGAAAAAATCATTGCTGCGATGCGCGCCTTCAGCACCGCATACCCGCTGCAGACGCAGGAAATCGACGTCTCCGTCGCCTCGGCGGGTGAATACCGCAGCTTGCTGCAACAGCTGGCAGCCGACGACCTGCCGCGTTTTGAGAGCAAGTTCAAGGACTTGCTGAACGAGAACACCATCAACGAGGTGGCCCACTTCAACTCGCAGCTCAACCGCGAACGCGAGACCATCAAGGAACGTATTACCCGCATCAACCAGTCGTTGCGGCAGATTGACTACAACCCCGAGCGCTTCATCGTTCTGGAAACGCAGGCCGCCACGGATGTGGAAGTGCGCGACTTTTCAGCCGAGCTACGCGCCTGTTTGTCCGGCGCGCTGTCGGGTGACGCAGCGTCGCAGGACGGCCAGTATTCCGAGGCCAAGTTCCTGCAGGTCAAAGCCATCATCGAGCGGCTGCGGGGCCGCGAAGGCCACACCGAACTCGACCGGCGCTGGGCCGCCAAAGTCACCGACGTGCGCAACTGGTTTGTGTTTGCCGCCAGCGAGCGCTGGCGCGACGACGAGCGTGAACATGAGCACTATTCCGACTCCGGCGGCAAGTCGGGCGGGCAAAAAGAAAAGCTGGCCTACACCATCCTGGCGGCCAGCCTGGCCTACCAGTTTGGTCTGGCTTGGGGCGAAACCCGGTCGCGCAGCTTCCGTTTTGTGGTGATTGACGAAGCCTTTGGTAGAGGGTCCGACGAGTCCGCCCAGTATGGGCTGGAGCTGTTCCAGCGGCTGAACCTGCAGCTGCTCATCGTCACCCCGCTGCAAAAAATCCACATCATCGAACCCTTTGTCGCCAGTGTGGGGTTTGTGCAGAACGACGAGGGCCGCGACTCCAAACTGCGCAACCTCAGCATCCAGGAATACCAGGCTGAAAAAGACCGCCTGGCCGCGCTGACCAGCCAGGTGCACATCGCTGGAATTGGTGATGCCCTGGACTAGCCCGGCCGACCTGCGTGTCCAGGTGCACAAGCTGTGGGACAAGGGCGTCTTGCTGGCACAGGTGGTGGCGCCGCAACACGGACTGTTCCCTCTGCGCTTGCCGCTTTCCGTCCCCGGTTCATCCGACCTCGCCACGCGCTTCCCCGAGGTGCGCCTCTGGGCCGCTGCGCTGCGCCACAACGCCGTGGACTACCGGCTCACCGAGCGCGCAGCGCGCCACCGCGAAGTGGGCAGCCAAAGCGTGCCCGACGCCGTGTGGATCGACTCCCTCGACGCGGCCATGGCGTTTATCGGCAAAACCAAAGACACCCAGCGCTTCAGCGCACTGGTCAGCAGCACGCGTGTATCCCAACCCGCGCTGCTTCCGTGGCTGGCCAAGCGTCCGCTGGCGGCGCTGGCCCTGGCTGCGCAATGGCCCCGCCTGCTGGCCGTCGTGGCCTGGCTGCAGGCCCATCCGCGCCCCGCCATCTACCTGCGGCAGGTGGACATTGCCGGGGTCGATAGCAAGTTCATTGAAGCCCACCGCAGCGTGCTGGCCGAGCTTCTGGACATCGCCTTGCCGCCCGAGGCCATCGACGCCAGTGCCGCCGGGGCCAGCCAGTTCGCCCGCCGATACGGCTTTTTGGACAAACCGCTGCGCATCCGATTTCGGCTGCTGGACGGATCGGCCTTTGGTGTGGACATCGGCATCACCCAGGCTGCGTTTGCGCAACTTGCACCAGCGGTTCACAACGTCTTCATCACCGAAAACGAAGTCAACTTCCTGGCCTTCCCGCAGGTGCCGGGCGGCATGGTGGTGTTTGGCGCGGGCTATGGTTTCGAGGCGCTGGCCGATGCCCAGTGGCTGCACCGCTGCGCCGTGTACTACTGGGGCGACATCGACACCCACGGCTTCGCCATCCTCGACCAGCTCCGCGCCACGCTGCCCCACGCCCAGTCCCTGCTGATGGACCGCGCCACGCTGCTGGCCCACACCGCCCACTGGGGCGAAGAGCCGCAACCGCTGCTGCGCAACCTGCCTTGGCTGACGGCAGAGGAGGGCGCGCTGTTTGACGACCTGCGTGACAACCGCCTGCAAACACGTTTGCGGCTGGAGCAGGAGCGGGTGGGGTTTGGCTGGGTGCAGCGGGCGTTAATGGGTTTGAAAATACCGGGTGGGTGTTGATTGTTCTGCTTCGCATTGCCTCCTATTGGTTTGAAATACTTCATGAATAAAATATGCCTCTAGCGCACGTTCTACCAGCACTAGTAGCTATCATTTTGATAACGCCATGGCCATGACTGCCGAGCACGGCGGCCCCGACGCCCTGGGCACACCCCGCTTCGACTTCTCCACCAACAGCAACAGCCTGGGGCCATGCCCGCAAGCGCTGGCTGCGGTGCAGCAGGCCGACGCCACGGTGTACCCCGACCCGCAGTACACCGCGCTGCGGGCGCAGCTGGCGGCGTTCCATGGGGTGGATATGGGGCGGGTGGTTTTGGCGGCCAGTGCCAGTGAATTCATTTTTCGTTGCAGCGCGCTGCAACGGGGGCAGGGCGTGTGTTTGCCCCCGCACCACTACGGCGACTATGCGCAGGCGGCGCTGGTTTGGGGTTTGCAGAAGGCTTCGGCAGCGGATGCCGGGCTGCTGTGGGGGTGTGAACCGTCCAGCCCTCTGGGACAGAACCATGCCGGGTTGGTGGCGCTGGTGGATGGGTTGCGGGTGGCGCAGCAACTGGTGCTGGACTGTGCCTATGCGCCGCTGCGCCTGGAAGACGCGCCCAGCCTCGGTGCCGCGCAGATGGACAGGCTATGGCAGCTCTACACGCCCAACAAGGCGCTGGGCCTGACGGGTATCCGCGCGGCCTATGCGATTGCTCCGCTGGGTGTGGACACCACGCCGCTGCAGGCCCTGTGCCCGTCTTGGCCCGTTGGTGCCCATGGTGTGGCGATGCTGGAGGCATGGTGCCAGCCAGGTGTGCAGCAGTGGCTGGCGCAGAGCCTGCAGACCTTGCGCACATGGAAGGCGCGGCAGGTGGCGATGCTCGAAGACATGGGTTGGGCCTGCCTGCCCAGTGAGGCCAACTTCTTTTGTGCCCTGCCTCCCTGGGATGACCTGCCACGCAGCCTGCACAGCCTGCGCGGCAAGGGCATCAAGCTGCGCGACACCACGTCTTTTGGTCTGCCCGGCCTGGTGCGGCTGGGGGTGCTGCCGCCTGCTGCGCAGGACACGCTGGCGCGGGCGATCATGCAGATTTAGCTGGCCTCTGCCGTGGGGCGCACGCTCAACGCGGCACGGTGTTTTTGTAGACCACGCCGTCCTTCATGATCACCACGAAGTTGCGCTCCGGGTCTGCGATGAGTTTCAGGTTCTCCAGCGGGTTGCCGTCTACCAGCAGCAGGTCGGCCATGGCGCCCACCTGCACCACACCGAGCTTGCCGGGGTAGGGGTTGCGTTTGCCGGTGAGCTGCAGCAATTCGCCGTTGGTGCCGGTGGCCATGGCCAGGGTTTCGGCCGGGGTGTACCAGCGGTTCAGGCTGGCGAGGATTGAACCCTGCTGTGCGGCCAGTGCGGCGGAGAACAACACGTCGGTGCCGAACGCGGTCTTGAGCTGGTACTTCTTCGCCAGTGTGTAGGTGTTGTTGTTGCCCGCAAACACTTCCTCGGCCTTTTTCCGCTCGAACGAGCCTGGAGGGAACGCATCGGCCATGGCGTCCGGGAACGGCTGGATGCTCAGCCAGATGCCCTTGTTTTTCATCAGCCGGGCCGTCTCGTCGTCTATCAGGCTGCCATGTTCGATGACCTTGACTCCCGACTCAATGGCTTGGCGAATAGCTTCTGTGGTGTACGCATGGACGGTGACATAAGTCCCCCAATTGCCCGCAGCTTCCGTCGCCGCACGCAGCTCGGCCGGAGTGAAGGTCACCACGTCCAGCGGACTGTGGGGTGAGGAGACACCGCCGCCAGCTGTGAGTTTGATGTGTGCGGCACCGCGCATGAGCTGCTCGCGCACACGCATACGCACCTCGTCGGGGCTGTCGGCGATGGCGCTGTCGCCGTCCTTGTCGCCCACGGCACCGGGCGCCCCTTGCCTGCGTGGCAGGTCGCTGGCCTGGCGGAAGTCACCATGGCCGCTGGTCACACTGATCATCGCCCCGGACGGGTAGATACGCGGGCCGGGCACCACCCCTTCGTCCACTGCCTGCTTCAGCCCAAAGACGTTGCCGCCCACGTCGCGCACGGTGGTAAAGCCGCGCATCAAAGTGCGTCCGGACTCCGCCACCGCAACCGCAGTGAGGTAACGCGTATCACCGCCCAGGATGGCCCCCAGCGACGGGGCCGCCATCATGCTGTGCCAGTGGGCGTCGATCAGGCCGGGCATGAGGGTGCGGCCCTTGCCTTCGATCACCTGGGCACCGGTTGTGGCCGCCGCGTCCAGCGGAGTCGCCGAGATCTGCGTAATGGTGTTGCCCTTGACCAGCACATACGACGGGCCTGACAGGGTGGCACTGGTGCCGTTGAAAACACGTACGTTCTGGAACAGCGTGTGGGTTGTGGTTTTGGCAGCTGGGGCAGCCGCAGGTGGTGGCAGGCCTTCCACATGGGCTTGGCCGGCTGCAGTCAGGCTCAGCAGAAAACTTGCCACCACAAGCCGCAGGCCCGTCAGGCTGCGCTGTGTTGGGCGGACATGAATTTGGGGAGTGGCGGCGGGCATGGTTTGGTCTTTCTGCTGCAGTGTGCAAACAAGCCAGAAGGCATAGGGACAGCGCCCAATGGCTGGGCGAAACCATCCTAACTGATGGGTATCACCCCTCTGTGTGCGCAGGCTAAGCAGCCATCGGCGTACACAGCTCCACCAGCGTGCCGTCCGGGCAGCGCACATACGACACCACCTGGCCCCAGGGTTTGGTCTGCGGTGCTGACAGCTCGGTGGCTCCTGCGGCCAGCGCGGTGTGGTGGGCGGCGGCCACGTCGGGGGTGACAAAACCAAGCTCCATGCCCAGTGGCTGGGCGGTGGTGTGCGCCTCAACATGGCCACCGGAGAAGTTCATCTCACCCAGGGTATGGTCTGCAAACGCCAGTGTGGTGGCACCGGTTTCCAGCTCGCCGTAGGTGCCGGACTCGTGCAAAAAGCGGCGCGTGAAGCCAAAAGCTTGTTCAAAAAACGTGAGGGACGCGGCGACGTCAGGCACGTAGACGATGGTGTAGCCAAATTGCATGGGAAGCTCCGAAATAGGGGGTAGTCGATTGTCGGCGGTGCATAGAATCCGCCGCATGCTGAAGTTTCCCCCTTTCCCCTGCGCCAAGGTGCACCCATGAGCGCCACGCACTGGACCTGGTTGCTGATCGCCGTGGCGACCAGCGCCGTCATTCTGCGGCCTTGGCGGTTGCCCGAGGCGCTGTGGGCGGTGGCCGGGGCGTTGGCGTTGGTGGTGCTGCAATTGCTGGCACCTGCGCAGGCCTGGGCCGGCGTGCGGCGGGGTGACGATGTCTACCTGTTCCTGGCCGGGATGATGCTGCTGTCCGAGCTGGCGCGGCGCGAGGGCGTGTTTGACTGGCTGGCCGCGCTGGCGGCACGCCGGGCGGCGGGCTCGGGGCAGCGGCTGTTTGGCTGGGTGTATGCGGTGGGCACGCTGGTCACAGTGTTTTTGTCGAACGACGCCACCGCCGTGGTGCTGACGCCTGCGGTGTTTGCTGTGGCGCGGGTGGTGGGCGCGGCACCGCTGCCCTACCTGTTTGTGTGCGCCTTTATCGCCAACGCGGCCAGTTTTGTGCTGCCGATTTCCAACCCGGCCAACCTGGTGCTGTGGGGCCGCCACATGCCGTCGCTGGCGCAGTGGCTGGCGCTGTTTGCGCTGCCATCCGTCGCATCCATTGGTGTCACCTACGCCGTGCTGCGCTGGGCGCTGCGTAACGACATTCCGCTGCAGATTGCGGCGCGTGTGCCCGCGCAGCCGCTGACGGCCGGGGGCCGCTTGGCGGCGGGCGGGCTGGCCGCATCGGTGCTGGTGCTGGTGGTTTGCGCCTGGCTGCGGGTTCCGCTGGGCTGGCCCACGCTGGGTGCGGCGCTGCTCACGCTGGGGCTGCTGCGCTTGGGCTGTGGGCGGGCACCGTGGGGGCCGCTGCGGGCGGTGTCGTGGAGTGTGTTGCCGCTTGTGGCGGGGCTGTTTGTGTTTGTGCAGGCGCTGGAGTTGACCGGTGTGGTCGGCCTGCTGGCCGCCGCCCTGCAGCGCGCCACGCTGCTGTGGCCGCACTCGGCGGGCACCGTGCTGGGGGCTGTGTTGGGGCTGGCCACCAACCTGGTCAACAACCTGCCCACCGGGCTGCTGGCCGGGGCCGCACTTGACGCCGCCGATGCCGCCCCCGCCCTGCGTGCCGCCGCGTTGATCGGGGTGGACCTGGGGCCGAACCTGTCGGTCACCGGTTCACTCGCCACCATCCTGTGGCTGGCCGCGCTGCGGCGCGAAGGGGTGTCGGTGGGCAGCTGGCAGTTTCTGAAACTCGGCGCGTTGGTGATGCCACCTGCGCTGCTGGCAGCGCTGGGCACGCTGCAACTGGTGCAGTGGTTGTGGGTATAGTTTGCTATTTATTTAATAGCTACTTGCGTACGATGGGTGTGCGCTAGAGCCCTGTTTGGCTCTGAAAATAGCTGCTTTATGCCAGCAGCGCCACCGCCACCGTCAGCACACCGAGGCCCAGGTTCAGCGCCACCAGGCTGCGGATGCTGGCCAGTGCCTTGCCACCTGCGGCCCAGTCTGTGGCCGCGACGGCGCGCTGCAGGCGTTTGAACAGCGCAAACCGGATGTGGCCGAAGATGGCCATCATCACCAGCCCCAGCGTGGCCATGACCGTCCACGACAGTGGCATGGCAAAACTGCCGCCGGACTGCACCGTGTGTTTGGCCACGTTGCCGATCATCCACAGGCCCGTGCCCAGCACCAGCACGATGGCCACCGACACGGCGTTGAAGAAGCGCTGCAACACGTCTGCCATCAGCCGCACCCGCGCTTCGGGTGCCAGCGTTTGGGCGGCAGGGCGCAGGAAGAAATGGGCAAACACCATGCCGCCGATCCACACGATGAGGGACAGGACATGGACGAGTTTGAGGGTGGCGTAGAGCATGGTTTTGGAGTGTGTGGGGGAACGCGTGATGGTAGCCAGCCCCCGATGACCGTACGGGTTCCGGGTGTACGGTGGCTGCGCCAAGGCCAGCGCAACAGCTCCGCAGCCCACCCCGGTCAGACGTATTTGCGCTCCAGCGCATCCCATTGCGGCTTGCCCACCAGCCGCTGGCGCTCGGCGAAGGGTGTCACCAGGCCGCTGGATTCCTGCACTTCCTTCTCGTCGCGCAGCACGGTTAACGCTTTCTGCATGCCTGCCACCGCACCTTGGAGTGCGGCGTTGGCGTAGAGCACGATGCCGTAACCCATCTCACCCAGTTGCTCGGCGTTGAAGATCGGGGTCTTGCCGCCGATCACCATGTTCATCAGCTGGGGTTGGGCCAGGCGCGTGGGCAGGGCGCGCACTTCCTCCGCTTGGGTGACGGCCTCGACGAACAGGATGTCCGCACCGGCCTCGGCAAACCGCTGGGCCCGCTCGATAGCGGCCTCGAAGCCGTGGGTGGCGGCGGCATCGGTGCGGGCCATGATGAGCAGGTTGGCATCCTGGCGCGCATCGACCGCGGCCTTGATCTTGCTGACGGCCTCCTTGGTGCTGATGACTTCCTTGCCCGAGAAGTGGCCGCAGCGTTTGGGCGCCACCTGGTCTTCAAACTGGATACAGTCGGCACCCGCCCGCTCCAGCACGCGCACGGTGTGGCGCACGTTCAGCGCATTGCCAAAGCCGGTATCGGCGTCCACGATCAGCGGCACGCCCACTGCGTCGCGGATGCGCGCCGTGTGGTCGGCGATCTCGTGCAGACCCATGAAGCCTTGGTCGGGCATGCCAAACCACATGTTGGTGACACCGGCACCGGTGACATAAATAGCCTTGAAGCCCAGGTCTTCGATGACCTTGGCGGAGAGTGCGTTAAAAGCACCGGGCACGATGAGGCCGTTGCGTGCTTCAACCAGGGCCTTCAGTTGTTTGCGGGTGGACATGGACATCTTTCGTGAGAATCAAAAACTACCGGCAGGCACGCGAATGTGGCCTTCCATCAGCACACGCGCGCTGCGGCTCATCAGGGCTTTGGTGACGGCCCACTGGCCATTGACCCGCTGGGCCTCTGCGCCCACGCGCAGCGTGCCCGAGGGGTGGCCAAAGCGCACGGCGCTGCGCACACCACCACCCGCGGCCAGGTTCACCAGCGTGCCGGGCACGGCAGCGGCGGTGCCAATGGCGACGGCTGCGGTGCCCATCATCGCGTGGTGCAGCTGGCCCATCGAGAGCGCACGCACCAGCAGATCCACGTCTGCCGCCTGCACGGATTTGCCGCTGGAGGCCACGTAATCCGCTGGGGCTGCCACAAAAGCGATCTTGGGCGTGTGCTGCCGCGTGGCGGCTTCGCTGATGTCCTGGATCAGGCCCATCTTCACAGCGCCCCAGGCGCGGATGGCTTCAAAGCGCGCCAGTGCAGCCTGGTCGCCATTGATGGCGGGCTGCAGCTCGGTGCCGGTGTAGCCCAGGTCGTGGGCGTTGAGGAAGATGGTGGGGATGCCCGCGTTGATGAGTGTGGCTTTGAAGCTGCCGACACCGGGTACGTCCAAGTCATCCACAAGATTGCCTGTCGGGAACATCGCGCCGCCGTCCTCCCCTTCATCGGCCGGGTCAATGAACTCCAGCTGAACCTCGGCTGCGGGGAAGGTCACACCGTCGAGTTCGAAATCACCCGTCTCCTGCACCTCGCCTTCGGTGATGGGCACATGCGCGACGATGGTCTTGCCGATGTTGGCCTGCCAGATTCGCACGGTGCAGACGCCGTTACGCGGCACGCGGGCGGCGTCCACGAGCCCATTGGTGATGGCGAACGGGCCCACCGCGGCCGACAGGTTGCCGCAGTTGCCGCTCCAGTCCACAAAAGGCTGGTCGATGGAGACCTGGCCAAACAGGTAGTCCACGTCGTGGTTTGCGCGGGTGCTTCTGGAGAGGATCACCGTCTTGCTGGTGCTCGACGTGGCGGCGCCCATGCCGTCGATCTGCTTGCCATACGGGTCAGGGCTGCCAATCACGCGCAACAGCAACGCATCGCGGGCAGGGCCAGGCTGTTGGGCGGCCTGGGGTAAATCCTGCAGGCGGAAGAACACACCCTTGCTGGTGCCGCCACGCATGTAGGTGGCGGGGATCTTGGTTTGGGGGAGAGGCTGAGTCATGTCAAATTTAATAGCAATATGCCTAGTTCATACCTGCGCTAGAGGCCGATTTGATGCCAAAAAATCCTGCGCAAACCGCTGCAGAACACCACCGGCCTCGTAGATAGACACCTCTTCAGCCGTGTCCAGCCGGCAGGTCATCGGCACCTCCACGCGCTCGCCATCACGGCGCAGCACCACCAGCGTCAGCGTGGCGCGCGGCAGGCGTTCACCGACCACGTCATAAGTTTCCGTGCCATCCAGCCCCAGCGTCAACCGGTTCACGCCCGGCTTGAACTCCAGCGGCAGCACTCCCATGCCGATCAGGTTGGTGCGGTGGATACGCTCGAAGCCTTCGGCCGCGATCACCTCCACACCCGCCAGGCGCACACCCTTGGCTGCCCAGTCGCGTGAGCTGCCCTGGCCGTAGTCGGCGCCAGCGATGATGATGAGCGGCTGCTTGCGCTGCATGTAGTGCTCGATGCCTTCCCACATACGCACCACTCGGCCTTCGGGTTCGATGCGCGTGAGCGAACCCTTCTGCACCTGGCCATTCACCACTGCCATCTCGTTGACGAGTTGCGGGTTGGCGAAGGTGGCGCGCTGGGCCGTCAGATGGTCGCCGCGGTGGGTCGCGTACGAGTTGAAGTCTTCCTCGGGCAGGCCCATCTTGTGCAAGTACTCGCCGGCCGCGCTGTCCAGCAGGATTGCGTTGGATGGTGAGAGGTGGTCGGTCGTGATGTTGTCGGGCAACACCGCCAGCGGGCGCAGGCCGCGCAAGGTGCGTTCGCCTGCCAATGCGCCCTCCCAGTACGGCGGGCGACGGATGTAAGTGCTCTGTGCACGCCAGTTGTACAGCGGGCTGATCTTCTCGTCGCTGACGACACCAATCTTGAACATCGGGTCGTACACGCGGCGGAAGTGCTCGGGTTTCACGCTGTGGGCCACGATGGCGTCGATCTCGTCGTCGCTGGGCCAGATGTCTTTCAGCGTCACGCTGCGGCCCTCTGCGTCCACGCCTAACACGTCCTTCTCGATGTCGAAGCGCACGGTGCCTGCAATCGCATAGGCCACCACCAGCGGCGGCGAGGCCAGGAAGGCCTGTTTTGCATAGGGGTGGATACGACCGTCGAAGTTGCGGTTGCCCGACAGCACGGCCGTGGCATACAGGTCGCGGTCTACCACTTCCTGCTGGATAGCGGGGTCCAGCGCGCCGCTCATGCCGTTGCACGTGGTGCAGGCGAATGCGACGATGCCGAAGCCGAGTTGCTCCAGTTCGGTCAGCAGACCGGCTTCTTCCAGGTACAGCTGTACGGCTTTGGAGCCTGGGGCCAGCGAGGTTTTAACCCAAGGCTTGCGCACCAGGCCGCGCGCGTTGGCGTTGCGCGCCAGCAGGGCCGCGGCGATCACATTACGCGGATTGCTGGTGTTGGTGCAGCTGGTAATGGCCGCGATGATGACGGCGCCATCGGGCATCTGGCCGGGCACGTCTTGCCACTGTGCGGCGATGCCACGTTCGGCCAGCGCCGATGTCGGCAAACGCTTGTGTGGGTTCGACGGACCTGCCATGTTGCGCACCACGGATGAGAGGTCGAAGCGCAGCACACGTTCGTACTCGGCCGTGGCCAGCGCGTCGGACCACAGACCTGTTTGTTTGGCATACAGCTCGACCAGCCGCACCTGTTCGTCCTCGCGCCCGGTCAGGCGCAGGTAGTCGATGGTCATCTGGTCGATGGAGAACATCGCGGCGGTGGCGCCGAACTCGGGCGTCATGTTGGAGATGGTCGCGCGGTCGCCCAGCGTCAGCGCGGCAGCGCCTTCTCCGTAGAACTCCAGGTACGCACCCACCACCTTTTCCTTGCGCAGGAACTCGGTCAGCGCCAGCACGGTGTCGGTGGCAGTGATGCCGGGCTGCGGTTTGCCCGTGAGTTTCACGCCCACGATGTCCGGCAGGCGCATCCACGAGGCGCGGCCCAGCATCACACTCTCGGCCTCCAGCCCACCCACACCGATGGCGATCACACCCAGCGCGTCCACATGCGGCGTGTGGCTGTCGGTGCCGACAAGGGTGTCGGGGTAGGCCACGCCGTCTTTCGCATGCACCACAGGGCTCATCCGCTCTAGGTTGATCTGGTGCATGATCCCGTTCCCTGGCGGGATGACCTCGACGTTTTTAAACGCCTTCTTTGTCCATTCGATGAAGTGGAAACGGTCTTCGTTGCGGCGGTCTTCGATGGCGCGGTTCTTCGCAAACGCGTCGGGGTCGAAGCCTGCAAACTCCACGGCCAGCGAGTGGTCCACGATCAGCTGCGTTTGTACGACGGGGTTGACCTGGGCCGGGTCGCCACCCATGTCGGCAATCGCATCCCGCAGACCGGCCAAGTCCACCAGCGCGGTCTGGCCCAGGATGTCGTGGCACACCACACGCGCGGGGAACCACGGAAAGTCAAGCTCGCGTTTGCGTTCGATCAGTTGTTTGAGTGAATCGGTCAGCGCCGCCGGGTCGCAGCGGCGCACCAGGTTCTCCGCGTGTACACGCGAGGTGTAGGGCAGACCGTCGTAGGCACCGGGTGTGATGTCGTCCACGGCTGCACGGGCGTCGTAATAGTCCAGCGCCGTGCCGGGCAGGTTTTTGCGGTATCGGTTGTTCATGGGGCGGGCTCTGGCCTCTGTCGTTTTTACGTGCGGTCCTGGATGTGTACGAAGGCCAGGTCGTCCGGGCCGGTGTAGTGTGCGCTGGGGCGGATGATCTTGTTGTCCTGCCGCTGCTCGATCACATGGGCTGCCCAGCCGCTGGTGCGGGCGATCACAAAGAGCGGTGTGAACATGGCGGTGGGCACACCCATCATGTGGTAACTCACCGCGCTGAACCAGTCGAGGTTGGGGAACATCTTCTTCGCGTTCCACATCACCGACTCCAGCCGCTCCGCAATGTCGAACATCTTGGTGCTGCCCGCCTGCTGCGACAGCGACTTCGCCACACCTTTGATCACCACGTTGCGCGGGTCACTCACGGTGTAGACCGGGTGGCCAAAACCGATCACCACCTCCTTGGCCTCCACACGGCGGCGCACGTCGGCTTCGGCTTCGTTGGGGTTGTCGTAACGTTTCTGGATTTCAAACGCGACCTCGTTGGCGCCCCCGTGTTTGGGGCCACGCAGCGCACCAATGCCGCCGGTGATGGCGGAGTACATGTCAGACCCGGTACCCGCAATCACCCGGCAGGCGAAGGTGGATGCGTTGAATTCATGTTCAGCGTATAGCACCAGCGACGTGTGCATGGCGCGTTCCCATTCGGCGCTGGGTTTATGCCCGTGCAGCAAGTGCAAGAAATGGCCGCCGATGGACTCGTCATCGGTCTCAACCTGAATCCGCTGGCCGTTGGTGGACCAGTGGTACCAGTACAGCAGCATCGAGCCGAGTGACGCCATCAGGCGGTCGGCAATGTCGCGTGCGCCGGGGGTGTTGTGGTCGTCCTTCTCGGGCAGGATACAACCGAGTGCGGAGACACCTGTGCGCATCACGTCCATCGGGTGCGCCGACGCGGGCAGGCGTTCCAGTGCCTCTTTCACCGTGACGGGCAGGCCGCGCAGTGCCTTGAGTTTGGCCTTGTAGGCGCGCAACTCGGCCGCGCTCGGCAGTTTGCCGTGCACCAGCAGGTGGGCAATTTCCTCGAATTCACAGACCTCGGCGATGTCCAGAATGTCGTAGCCACGGTAGTGCAGATCGTTTCCGGTTTTGCCCACCGTACACAGCGCGGTGTTGCCTGCGGTGACGCCTGACAAGGCCACAGATTTTTTGGGTTTGAAGGCGGGTGCCTCGGCGGGGTGGGGCAGGCTGGTGACGGACATGGAGTCTCCTTAATTTGTTGTGGCTGGTGTGGCTGTTTGGGGCGTGTCTGGCGTGGAAGTGGCGAGCGCAACCGGGCGGCCATCTGCACCCACCGCCACCATTTCGAAGCGGCTGTCCAGCGCTGGCGCACAGGTGCCGCTGCACAGGTCTTCCACCGTGGCGCTGACCACCACGGTGAGCGAGGTGTGGCCGACGCGTTCCACAAAGCCGGTCATGTTCAGCACCTGGCCCAGCCGCACCGGGCGGTGGAACACCACGTCGTTGCATGCCGCCATCACGAAATGCCCCGGTGCAAAGCGGCTGGCGGTGAGAAAGGCGGCCTGGCTCAGAAGCTTTAGCGCGTTGCCGCCGAACAATGTTCCGTAGTGGTTGGCCTGGTTCGGAAAGACCATTTCAACCATGTTGGTGGCACCCAAGCGCACGGGGGTGTGGTGTGCCGGGAGGTGCTCGTGGGCTGGGTTCGCATGCTGCATGGGTTCGCAATGTACGCAAAACACCCTGCAAAAGGAATGGCTGAATTGGCGAATGAATGCGAAGCTTTTTGGAGTGGTTTGCAAATATTGCGAAGTAAATTATTTGCAAATCCCGCTTACCATCAGGCCCCCAATACATGTGAGCCCCACAGTGAAAAAAACCTTCATGGGTATGCGCCTTCGCCGCCTGCGCGAAGAGCGTGGTTTGAACCAGGTGGCGCTGGCCCAGGCGCTGGGCCTGTCGCCCAGTTACCTGAACCAGCTGGAGCAGAACCAGCGCCCGTTAACCGTGCCGGTGCTGCTCAAGATCAACGCCGCATTTGGTGTGGACGTGCAGATGTTTTCGGAAGACGACGAGGCCCGCATGATTGCCGGGCTGCGCGAGGTGCTGGCCGACGGAGCGCCTCAAGAATCTGTGTCGCTGGCCGAGATTCGCGAGATCGCTGCCAACATGCCCGCAGTGGGCCGCAGCCTGCTGTCGCTGCACAAGCGCCACCGCCAGGCCGTTGAGCGGCTGGAGGCTTTGTCTGCGGGCAGGGACGGTGACCACACGGACACAGGGACTGCAGCCATGCCTTTCGAGGAGGTGCGTGATTTCTTCTTTGCGCGCCAGAACTATGTGGCCGAGCTGGACGAATCGGCGACCCAACTGGCCGCTGTTGTAGGTGCTATGGGCACGGGTGCGCGCACCGTGGGGGATGCACTGGTGCGGCGGCTCAAAGAACAGCACGGGGTGTCGGTCGTATGGGCCCACGCGCAGCATGGAACCCATGATGGTGTGCAGATGGATGGCAGCCAGCAGCGCCATTTCGATCCACACCAGAAGCTGCTGCGCCTGTCGCCCCATTTGGACGCCGGGCAACACGCGTTCCAGATGGCCACCCAGCTGGCCTTTCTGGAGATGGGCGACAGCCTGCAACGGCTGGCCGCTGACCCGGGCTTGACCAGTGATGCGTCGCGGGCCTTGGCGCGTATCGGCCTGGCCAATTACTTTGCAGGCGCGGTGCTGCTGCCCTACGACGTGTTTCTGCGCGCGGCCGAATCGCTCCGGTATGACATTGACCAACTGGGCCGCACGTTTGGTGTGGGTTTTGAGACGGTGTGCCACCGCTTGAGCACACTGCAGCGGCCCGACGCACGGGGCGTGCCGTTTTTCTTCATCCGCGTGGACCGTGCAGGCAACATCTCCAAACGGCAGTCGGCCACCCATTTCCATTTCTCCAAGGTGGGCGGCACCTGCCCTTTGTGGAATGTGTACGAGGCCTTTGCCCAGCCGGGCCGGGTGCTGACACAGCTGGCCCGTATGCCCGATGGCCGCGCGTACCTGTGGGTGGCGCGCACGGTGTCGCATGCGCAGGGCGGGTTTGGCGCGCCGGGCAAAACCTTTGCGGTGGCGCTGGGCTGCGACATGGTGCACGCCAGCCGTTTGGTGTACTCGCGGGGCCTGGACACCACCGACCCGACCGTGCCCACCCCCATTGGCATGGGCTGCAAGGTGTGTGAACGTGAGGCCTGCCCGCAGCGCGCTTTCCCGTTCATCGGCCGGCCACTGGACGTGAACGAAAATGAAAGCCGTTTTACGCCCTATACCGTTGCGCCTTCGTCTGAAACGACGGGCCGAAAGACAATCCGCAAGAGCCTATGACCCCCACAGCGAATATCTCCCTGTCTCCCGCCCGTTGTGTGATGGTGCTGGGCACCACCAGCGGTGCGGGAAAAAGCTGGCTGACCACGGCACTGTGCCGCTGGTATGCGCGCCAGGGCTTGAAGGTGGCCCCGTTCAAGGCGCAGAACATGAGCAACAACGCGCGTGTGGTGGCCGGGGGTGAAATTGGCAGTGCCCAGTATTTCCAGGCACTGGCCGCGCGCGCAGTGCCCGAAGTGCGCATGAACCCGCTGCTGCTCAAACCCGAGCGCGACACCCACAGCCAGGTGGTGCTGCTCGGCCAGGTCAGCGCCGAGCTGACGGCCATGCCGTGGCGGGGCCGCAGCGAGCGGGTCTGGCCCACTATTGCGCAGGCGCTGGACGACCTGCGGGCCGACTACGACGTGGTGGTGATCGAAGGCGCGGGCTCACCGGCCGAGATCAACCTGCATGCCAGCGACATCGTCAACATGCGTGTGGCGCGCCACGCACAAGCCCAATGTTTGCTGGTGACCGACATTGACCGGGGCGGCGCGTTTGCCCACCTGTACGGCACCTGGGCGCTGCTGCCCGAGGATGAGCGTGCGCTCATCACCGGTTTTGTGCTGAACAAGTTCCGGGGTGACGCCGCACTGCTCGCCCCCGCGCCGCAGATGCTGCAAGACCTGACCGGCATCCCGACACTAGCAACCTTGCCGATGTGGTGGCAACACGGACTGCCCGAGGAAGACGGTGTGTTTGACGCCCGCACCACCACCGGTGGCGGCGAGGTGCACACCCGCATAGCCATCGTGGCCTACCCGCGCATCAGCAACCTGGACGAGTTCCAGCCCTTGAAGAATGTGCCCGGTGTGCAGGTGCAGTGGGCGCGAGCGGCTGCTGATTTGGTAGCGGCAGACTGGGTCATCCTGCCCGGCTCCAAACACACCAGCAGCGACCTGGCCTGGCTGCGCACACAAGGTCTGGACGCAGCCATTGCCGCGCACGCCGGGCGGGGTGGGGCGGTGCTGGGCATTTGTGGCGGCCTGCAGATGCTGGGTGAGGCGCTGATCGACATGTATGGCATCGACGGCAACGGGCCGGGCCTGGGGCTGCTGCCGCTGGTCACCGTGTTTGAAGAGGCCAAGACCGTGCAGCACCGGCAGACACAGTTTGGTGCGCTGGCCGGGGCCTGGGAGGCGCTGTCGGGCGTGGCGGTGCAGGGCTACGAAATCCACCACGGCCAGACTGCCCAGCACCCGGCCATGGCCGCAGGCGGTGACGTGGCCACCCAGGCCATGCAGGGCGGCCTGGCCTGGCAGAACGCGCGGGGCAATGTGCTGGGCCTGTACTTACACGGCATGTTTGAAGACCCCGCCGTGCTGCAGGCGCTGTTTGGTGCGCAGGTGCCCACGCTGGACGCGGTGCTGGACGGGCTGGCCGACTATGTCGAGCAGCACTTTGGCGCGGACACGCTGCTGCAATTGCTGGAGCCAAAACAAGCGCCTGTGTAGCCCTACACTTGGACACTACTTTTACGGAGTGTGTGTTATGCGGCGTGCTGGGGGTATGGGCCTGTTCATTTTGGTGCCGGTGTTGCTGCTTGCTGCGTGCGCCACACGGGTAGACCCGGTGCCGGTGGTGCCTGCTGTCACCGTGGCCTCCGCGGCGCAGCCCAACACACCCGTCGTGCCTGCACCCGTGCAGCCCGTGCCGCCGCCGACAGCGCAGGCCGCAAAAACACTCGACATCCGGGGCAAGCTGAGCCTGCCACCCGGCAGCAAGCCGCCCGCACGCAGCACCACGGTGGTGGAGCTGCGTGATGTGTCGGCCCCCGACGGCGCAGTGGTGGCCGAGGTGCGTACAGCGCTGCGTGCCACCCAGGTTGCCACGCCGTTTACCCTGGTGGTGGAGCGCAGCACACTGCGGGCGGGCAAGTCCTACGCCGTGCAGGGCGCGATTCTGGAAAACGCCGGGGCTACCTGGGTGAGCCGCCCCGTGCCTGTGGACCCCAAGGCCGACCAGGTGGACGTGGGTGCGTTGCTGCTCGAGCCGTTCCAGCCCATGGGTTTTTCCAGCGCGCTGCGCTGCGGCAAGCAACACGCCACCATGGGGTTTCATGGCGAGCTGATGCTGCTCAAGATCGGCGGTCGCACGCTCCAGTTGCAACAGGCAGAGTCCGAAAAAGGCATCCTTTTTGTGGCCGTGGGCGACCCGACCACCCGCGTGCTGACCCAGGACGACACCACCACCCTGGAGCTGAAAGGTCGCGCGTACCCTCCCTGTGTTTTGTCCGCCCCATGAACACTGCGCTGGACTACCTGGACTTTGAGTACAGCGAAGACGACCACGGCCATGGCACTTTTGACGCCATGGCTTCGGTGCTGTCTGCCCATGTGCCAGCCCTGCATGCTGAACTGGTACAGGTGCTGGCCTGGGCCTGCGATACGTTTGGCCCGGACAGTGGCCCACTCGACGAAGGCTTTGACTGGGACTACGACCTGCAGCTGACCGATGTGGGTGCCGCAGCCGCTCAGGCTCGCATCACATTTGATGCACCTACCCGCAGCCTGTGTGTGTATGTTCCACCAGCGGCGGCCCCGCATATCCGGCATACCGTGACCCTGACACTGGGTGGCACACCGGCGTTTTGTGCGGCTTTTCGGCAGGTATTTGTGCAGGACTGACGGCGTCTGCCAGGCCATCCTGATTGGGACATTCCTGCGTTCTTGATGCTATTGAATATATAGCTGTAAGCGCAGGTTGAGTGTGCGCTAGAGCCCTGTTTTATTCATAAATCAAGGCCCACGAGTGCCCCACGCCGTGTGTCAGCGACCCGTGTCCGGCTTGTGTGCCGCAGCGGCCCGCAGCTTGTCCTTTTTGCTGGGGCGTGTGCCCTTGATGCCTCCGGTGCCTTGCGGGTCGCGGTTCATGGCGCTGGTGTCGGCTTGCACTGCGTTGGGCTCAAAACCCGCCATCCGTTCACGTGGCAGGCTCAGGCCCTGGCGCTTTTCGATCAGCTGGAAGTGGGCCTCGGTGGCTGCACTCACAAAACTCACCGCCAGGCCGCTCTGGCCGGCGCGGCCGGTGCGGCCAATGCGGTGGATGTAGTCCACGGGGGAGCGGGGCAGGTCATAGTTGACCACCACGGGCAACAGCGCCACGTCAATGCCGCGTGCAGCCACATCGGTGGCCACCAGCACCTGCACACGCGACGCTTTCAGGTCGGCCAGCGCCTGCGTGCGGGCGCCCTGGCTCAGCTGGCCATGGAACGGTGCGGCCAGCACCCCTGCGCGGCGTAATTTGTGCGCCACGTGTTCGGTGGCGTACTGCGTGGCAACAAACACCAGCACCCGGCTCCAGCCCGCTTTTTGCACCAGGTGGGCCAGCAGCGGTGTGCGCTGGGCCGCGTCCACGGCAATGGCGCGTTGCTGCACCACAGCGTCGGCGACGGGCGGGGCTTCAATGGTGATGTGCTCGGGCTTGTGCAATAGGCTGCTGGCCAGTGCCTGCACAGACTGTGGAAATGTGGCAGAAAACAGCAGGTTCTGGCGGCGCGCAGGCAGCAGCGCCAGCACGCGGCCCAGCTCGTCGGCAAAACCCAGGTCAAACAGGCGGTCGGCTTCGTCCAGCACCAGCATGGCCACATGCGACAGGCGCAACGCGTTGTGGTCTACCAGGTCCAGCAGGCGGCCGGGAGTGGCCACCACGATGTCGGCACCACCACGCAGCGCCATCATCTGCGGGTTGATCGAGACACCCCCAAACACCACGGCGGTTTTCATCGGCACACCGGTGTGCTGCGCCAGGCTGCGGATGGTTTCACCAATCTGGGCGGCCAGCTCGCGGGTGGGGGCCAGCACCAGGGCACGCACACGGCGCGGCGACTCGGCCGGTGTGGAGGCCAGCAGCTGCAGCAAGGGCAGCACAAAAGCCGCCGTTTTGCCCGAGCCGGTCTGGGCCGAGCCCAACACGTCTGCGCCGCGCAGGATGACGGGAATCGCCGCAGCCTGGATCGGCGTGGGGGTGGCGTAACCCTGGCTGGTTGCGGCGCGGACAAGGGCAGGGGACAGGCCCAGCTGGGAAAATGGCATGGAAAAAGGGGGCTTCGGGAGCTTGTTGGGGATCAGGGGCTGCGCGCGCAGGGCGCACATGGTATGCGCAGAGAATACCGTGTTCACCCTGTATGCCGCTTTTTTTGAGTCCCCCAACTGCTATGGCCCCGCAAACTTTCCCCACTTTTGACATTACTGACATCAGTGACGCCACCTTGGCGCAACGACTCCAGCACCAGCTGGACACCAAAACAAAACCACTCGGCTCCCTTGGGCGGTTGGAGCCACTGGCCTTGCAACTGGGCCTGATCCTCGGCACCGACCAGCCCCATCTCCTGCAGCCGCAGATGCTGGTCTGTGCCGCCGACCATGGGCTGGCCACACGGGGCGTTTCGGCGTACCCGAGTGATGTGACCTGGCAGATGGTGGAGAACTTTCTGTCCGGTGGCGCGGCGGTGAGTGTGTTGGCGCGCCAGCACGGGCTGGCTTTGACGGTGGTGGACTGCGGCGTACGGCACGACTTTGCCCCGCGCCCGGGCCTGGTGGTGCGCAAGTTGGCGCAGGGCACGGCCGATGCGTCTGCCGGGCCCGCCATGAGCATGGTGCAGTGCCAGCAGGCCATCACCCACGGCCAGGACCTGGTGCGCAGCCTGCCGGGCAATGTGGTGCTGCTGGGCGAGATGGGTATTGGCAACACCTCGGTGGCGTCGATGCTGTTGGCGCGGCTGGCGGGTCTGCCCATTGCCGACTGCACCGGGGCGGGCACCGGGCTCGACGACGCTGCCGTGCTGCGCAAGGTGGCCATTCTGGGGGAGGTGCTGGCCCTGCACGCGCAGGCCACTGCGCCGCTGGACGCGCTGGCTGCATTCGGTGGGTTCGAGGTGGCCACTCTGGTGGGCGTGGTGCTGCAGGCGGCCCGCGAACGCCGGGTGGTGCTGGTGGATGGCTTCATCACCACCGCCGCCGTGCTGGTGGCGCATGCGCTGCAACCTTTGGTGCTGCAGCGCTGTGTGTTTGCCCACCGGTCCGGTGAGCGCGGGCATGGCCTGATGCTGGACCATCTGGGCGCGCGGCCCCTGCTGGACCTGGGCTTGCGCCTGGGCGAGGGCTCGGGTGCGGCCTTGGCCTGGCCGTTGCTGGCGTCGGCCTGCACGGTGCTGCGGGACATGGCCAGTTTTGCGTCCTCCGGGGTGGCAAGCCAACAGAGTTCTTAAGGACGCGCACAGACCCTTCCAGCAGACACCGCGAAACTGGCCTTGGCCTGTCCTGAGCCTGACGAAGGGCCAGGTCGCTGGAGGAGTCCCCCTACAAGGGGGCGAGAGCGAAGCGAAGCCTGGGGGTTTACATCAATGCCTGCCAGACGGTGCGGTTGCGCCCGGACGCCTTGGCTCTGTACATCGATTTGTCTGCCCGGGCGATCAGGGTGTCTACGGTGTCATTCTCCTGGTCTTCTTCCGTGCAGGCGATGCCGGTACTGATGGTGTAGGCGGGCAACCCGTCGAGCGGGGTCGCCACGCAGGCGCGGATACGTTCGGCGACCAGGCTTGCTGCTTTCAGGGAGGTTTCGGGCAGCAACACCAGAAACTCTTCACCACCGTAACGGCCAATGTGGTCATGTGTTCGCAGCTGGGTTTGGGTGCGCTGGACAAAGTCCACCAGCACCTGGTCGCCCACCTGGTGGCCATAGGTGTCGTTGATTTTCTTGAAATGGTCCAGGTCGATCAACAGCAGGGCCATGGTGCGGCCATGGCGTCGGCAGCGCCTGAGTTCCCGTTTGCTGGCGTGTATGAGCGCTGTGCGGCTCAGTGCGCCGGTGAGTGCGTCATGCGCCAGCAGATGCTGAAACTCTGCACGCACCGCATCGGTGGCCATCAGGATGGCCCCAATGGAGAGTGACAGGGTCGTGAAACTGTAGGTGGCGATATAGAGGTTCTGCCAGAAATCGGGTTCCAGCAAGTCGCTCACGGCGGCACCCGTACCGACCGACACCATCCGCCCCAGCAGCGCAAAGATCTGGACGGACAGAATCACCAGCATGAACCGACCAGAGAAACTGAGCCGCTTCTGGCGCAGGTAGAGCTGGATGTGGAAGGCATACACCAGCAAAAAAGACGCGTTGGCAAACAGGAGGCGCTGGGTAAAGCTGGGCGTGAAGTGGCTCCACCACACCAGCGTGATGAGCAGCAAGCCTCCCAGCGCAGCCCATGGCAGAACCCGCGGCGGCTTGCCAAAAAAACGCCTGCTGCCCATGTACGACAGTACTGTGCCGGTGTAGAGCAGCAGGTTGGCCAGCACAATGCTGAGCACATCGGGAATGGCGCCGCGCAGGCCGAAAAAAACGGAACTGCCAAAGAAGAAAAAAGGCGCTGCTGTCCATTCCCGCAAGCCGCCAATTGCCACCGGGTAACTGCGCCGCATGAAAAAAAGCACCAGCGCCATCATCAGGCTGATAAGGCCTGCCAGGACGACGATGGAGCGGGGGTCGAGTGTGGCCATGGATGCAGTGGGACGGAGGGCGGCGGGGCGGAAAACGACAGCGCTTCAGTGCGGCGATGCGGTCTTGGGCTGGTACCCGCAGTATGGTGCCACAGCACATTGCCAGCACAGCGGCTTGCGCGCCTGGCACACATAACGCCCATGCAGGATCAGCCAGTGGTGGGCGTCCACCATGTAGGCGGGCGGTATACGTTTGAGCAGGCCTTTTTCCACATCCAGTGGCGTCTTGCCCGGCGCCAGACCCGTGCGGTTGCCCACACGGAAGATGTGGGTGTCCACCGCCATGGTGGGCTCACCAAAGGCCACGTTCAGCACCACATTCGCGGTTTTGCGCCCCACGCCGGGCAGGGCCTCCAGCGCCTCGCGGGTGCGTGGCACCTGGCCCCCGTGCAACTCCACCAGCATGCGGCAGGTCTCCAGCAGGTGGCGGGCCTTGCTGTGGTACAGGCCGATGGTCTTGATGTAACTCTCCAGCCCCTCCAGGCCCAGATCCAGAATGGCCTGCGGCGTATTGGCCACCGGGTACAGGCGGCGCGTGGCCTTGTTCACGCCTACGTCGGTGGCCTGCGCCGACAGCAGCACGGCAGCCAGCAGTTCAAACACACTGGTGTATTCGAGTTCGGTGTTGGGCTGGGGGTTTGCGGCCTTCAGGGTGGCGAAGAAGGCTTCGATAGCGGCGGCTTTCATGCCGGGTAGTTTAAGAGCCTCGTGTAGCGGCTCCGTGCTGCCATTTGCCTCTTTTTCAGATTGGCGACAATGGCGCATTGACATAAGAGACTTATCCCATGCCTTTGCAATTTGCCGACCGCCTCAACAACGTTGAAACCTCTGCCATCCGTGAACTGTTCAAGCTGCTGGGCAAACCCGGCATCATCAGTTTTGCCGGCGGCTTTCCCGACAGCGCCATGTTCGACGTGGCGGGTATTTCCGAAGCCGTGAACGCCGCGCTGGCCCAAGAGCCAGGCGGTGCATTGCAGTACGGTGCTACCGAGGGCTACAACCCTTTGCGTGAGCAACTGGCCGCATTTATGGCCACCAAAGGTGTACAGGCGCTGAAGCCCGAAGATTTGATCGTCACCACCGGCAGCCAGCAGGCGCTGGACCTGCTGGGCAAAACCATGATCAGCCCCGGCGACAAGGTGATTGTGGAAGGCCCGACCTTTCTGGCCACCATCCAGTGTTTCCGCCTGTACGGTGCCGAACTGGTCAGCGCACCGGTGGACGCCAATGGCGTGGACACCGACCAGCTTGAAAAACTCATTGCCGAACACAAGCCCAAGTTTGTGTACCTGATCCCCACCTTCGGCAACCCCAGCGGCGCCATGCTGAGCCTGGAGCGCCGCAAACGCGTGCTGGAGCTGGCCGTGAAGTACCAGACCCTGGTCGTCGAAGACGACCCCTACGGCGACCTGTACTTTGGCGAAGCGCCACCTCCCAGCATCCTGGCCCTGAGCGCCACCGTGCCCGGCAGCCGCGAATGGATTGCCCACTGCGGCAGCCTGAGCAAGGTGCTGAGCCCCGGCCTGCGGGTGGGCTGGATGATCGCCCCCGCCGAGTTGTTGGCCAAGGCCACGATGTGTAAACAGTTCAGCGACGCCCACACCAGCACCTTCGCCCAGGCCACCGCCGCGCAGTACCTGAAAGCGGGGCGTATGCCCGCTACCCTGGCCAACGTGCGCAAGGTGTATGCCGAACGTGCGCAGGCCATGGGCAACGCGCTGCGCCGCGAGTTGGGTGATGCGGTGGAATTTGTGCAGCCACAGGGCGGCCTGTTCTTCTGGGCACGCCTGACCGGTGCGGGTGGCAAAGTCAACGACGGTGGTGTGCTGGCGAAACGTGCGATCGAAAAGAACGTGGCCTTTGTGCCCGGCGCGCCGTTCTACGCTGCCAACCCCGACCACGCCACGCTGCGCCTGAGTTTTGCCACGGCCGATGTGGCGAAGATCGAAGAAGGGGTGGCGCGGTTGGGGCAGGCGCTGTAAGCCGCTTTATTTGATTTGCTATATTTTTAGTAGCTATATGCGCACGTCCATTGTGCGCTAGAGCTACATTTCTTTCGTATTTCAAACCCAACGGAGCTTGCATGCAAAAAAAATACAAGATCGGGGGCGTGGTGCTGCTTCTGGCCGTTGCGGCCGTGGCCTTCTACAGCACGCCCTACATTGCGCTGTATTCCATCCACCGTGCGGTGGAGCGCAACGACGCCGAGGCGGTGTCGCGTTATGTGGACTTTCCGGTGCTGCGCGAAAACATCCGCGAAAAGGTGATGGACCACATGGCGGCCATCACGCCACCACCCTCCAGTGGCGTGCTGGGTGACCTGGGCCAGCGGCTGGCAATAGTGGCTGCCAACCAGATGGTGGACAACCTGGTCACGCCCGAAGGGGTGATGATGCTGATGGATAACAACGGTTCACTCCAGCAGTTGGCGCAGCAAGTGCCGCAGTTGCCATCCTTGCCACAGGCACCAGCCCCTCAGGCACAACCGCAGCCACAAGCCCCTCAGGCAGCCCCTGCCTTGCCTTCACCACCCGAGAGCCCACAGGCGCAAGGTGCCCCGTCCGTGGACATGGCACAGGCACGCAGCCGTGCGCGTGACGTACGGGTGTCGTACCAGGGCTGGTCCAAGGTGCGTGTGGGTGTGCCGCGTGAGCCTGGCGCCCTGATCTTCCGCCGCGACGGCCTGTGGGGCTGGCGTCTGGTGGCAGTGGAACTGCCCGAACCTGGGCGCGTTTGATGTGAAACACCCCCGAAGCGCCTTTGGCGCTTTCCCCCTCAAGGGGGCGATGCCAGTGGCCTGGCAGAGCCAGTTCCACGGCATCTCTGGAAGGGGCGTGCCTACCTCACGCGGAGTGTTTCATCATCCGGGGAGTCATCATTCATGAGAGTTAGCCCGCTGTGCTGCGCTGCTTGGGGGGCCGCACTGCAGGCGTGGGCGCTGGCAACAGGCCGGGCACTGTCTGCGCTACCTTCACGCAGTCCTTGATGTGCTGCTCACCGATGTAGCGCAGCGCGCTGTAGCCAATCAGCGCCGACACGGCCTGGCCGGCCAGCGGCACGTATTTGGCGGCCTGTTGGACGGTGATCCGCATGCCAATCTGGCGGCTGGCGGCCATGATGAGTTCACGCGTGAGCAGCTTGCCCACCAGCACCGTGCCCACGATGTTCACCGCCTTTTGCACTTGTTCACGCTTGTGCGGGTTGAGTTGCTCCAACTGCGCAGTGTCGAGGCCAAACTCGGCGTTGATTTTCGGGATCAGGCGGGACAAGAGCGCCGCATTTACAGCCCAGTCCACCCCTGGCACTGGCACAAAACCACCCGCTGCAGCCACCAGCCCGCGCCGGTTTAGCAGGGTGCGGCTGCGGCGCACGGCGGCCTCCAGTGCAGGGTCGCCTTGGGCCAGTTGGAGCGCGGTGGGCATGTGGGGAGTCCTTTGCCAAAGTTGCTGGAAAAACAGCACCTTAACGCAGGTAGCCGCGCCCCGGCGTAGGCCCTTACGCCGTCAGTGCTTCCAGCTCGGACGACACTTCCAACCAGCGCTCTTCCAGCTTGGCGATTTCGTCGGTGGCGGCCTTCAGGCGTTTGCCGTTGTCGGCAATTTCGGCTGGGGGCATGGGCTGGGTCAGGCGTTCTTCCAGCGTGTTTTTGGTGGTCTGCAGTTCGGTCATACGTTTGTCGATCTGCTCCAGCTCTTTCTTGAGCGGGCGGGTCTTCTCTTGCTGGCCCTGGCGCGACTGGGCGTCTTGTTTGCGCTGGCTGCGGTAGTCGAGGGTGTCCTCCGCCTTGGTCGGGATTTTGACCGTTTTTTCAGCCACAGAAGGGGCTGGAACGTCCTTCTTATGGACGGAGTTTGCTATGGCTTTAGGAGCGGATGCCGCACGGTCGGCATTCTTGGCTTCTTCGCGCAGTCGCTTCGACTCGTCCAGCAGGTACTTCTGGTAGTCGTCCAGGTCACCGTCAAACGGCTCCACACCACCACGCGACACCATCCAAAACTCGTCACACACCGAACGCAGCAGGGCCCGGTCATGGCTGACCAGCATCACGGTGCCTTCAAACTCGTTGAGCGCCATCGCCAGCGCTTCGCGGGTGGCCAGGTCCAAGTGGTTGGTGGGCTCGTCCAGCAGCAGCAGGTTGGGGCGCTGCCAGACGATCATGCACAGCACCAGACGGGCTTTTTCGCCGCCGCTCATGCTGCCCACGGCCTGTTTAACCATGTCGCCGCTGAAGTTGAAGGTGCCCAGGAAGCTGCGCAAATCCTGCTCACGCGTGCCCTGGCTGCCCAGTTTGCCGGCTGCCGTGAGCTCTTTCACCAGGTAGATCATGTGCTCCAACGGGGTGTCGGCCGGGCGTAACACGTCAAGCTCTTGCTGGGCAAAGTAACCAATGTTCAGGCCCTTGCCTTCCAGGATCTCGCCTTGGATCGGGGTCAGGGCGCGTGCCACGGTTTTCACCAGGGTCGATTTACCCTGGCCGTTGGCACCCAGAATGCCGATGCGCTGGCCCGCCAGCACCGATTTGTTGACCTTTTGCACGATAACCGTGGGGCCGGTGCCTTCGGGTGCGTCCTCAGCAGGTGGGTAACCGAAGGTCGCGTCCGACATCGACAGCATCGGGTTGGGCAGGCTGGCAGGCTCCTTGAATTCGAAGGTGAATTCGGCTTCGGCCAGCAGCGGCGCAATCTTTTCCATGCGGTCCAGCGCCTTAACCCGGCTCTGCGCCTGTTTGGCTTTGCTGGCCTGGGCCTTGAAGCGCGAGATGAACTTTTGCAGGTGGGCAATCTTGTCTTGCTGCTTGCTGAACGATGCCGACTGCTGCTCCATCTTCTCGGCACGCATGTCTTCAAACTTGCTGTAGTTGCCGCCGTAGCGGTTGAGCTTGGCAGACTCAATGTGCACCGTCACGTCGGTGATGGCGTCGAGGAATTCGCGGTCATGGCTGATGACCAGCATGGTGCCGGTGTAGCGCTTCAGCCAGGCTTCCAGCCACACCAGTGCGTCCAAGTCCAAGTGGTTGGTGGGTTCGTCCAGCAGCATCAGATCGGACGGGCACATCAGCGCGCGCGCCAGTTGCAGGCGCATGCGCCAGCCGCCGGAGAAGCTGTTCACCGGGTTGTCGAGTTCGGTCGTTTTGAAACCCAGGCCCAGGATCAGCGCCTGCGCACGGGCCTGTGCGTCGCCCGAGCCCGCATCAAACAGCGCCATATACGCATTGGCCATCCGTTCGCCGTCGTCGGTCAGCTCCGACGCGGTGACTTCCTGCTGGGCGGCCAGCAGGTTGGTGTCACCTTCGATCACGAACTCGGTCGCGCTTTGTTCGGTTTCGGGCATGTCCTGGGCCACTTGGGCCAGGCGCCATTGCGGCGGCACATAAAAGTCGCCGCCATCTTCGTGCAGCGTGCCGTTCAGCAGCGCAAACAGCGTGGATTTGCCCGCACCATTGCGGCCCACCAGACCGACTTTTTCGCCGGGGTTGATGGTGACGGAGGCGCTGTCGAGCAGCACTTTGGCGCTGCGGCGCAGCACGACATTTTTAAGGGTGATCATTCGCGGTGCGAAGGTGGTCCATGGCAGAGACTGCGGCGAAGGCGCGGCGGTCGGTGTGTCGTGGGCAAGGGTGGAGAGGGGGCCGCTGACCGCCGGGGAGCCTTGGCGGTGCGGTGGTGGGCTGCACGGATGCGCCCACCAGCGCCGCCATTGTAACTGGGAGGCGCTTGGATGCTGGGGAGAACCCTAGGAGCCTGTCGGGCTTGGGGAGCGCCGGCTGCAAATCGACCGCAGCGGTCCATTTTTCACCGTCTTTTTGACCCATAGCGGGGCTATGGGCCTGCAAATCCGGCAAAAACTGTCCTCGCTGGGGCCGATTTTCGCTTTCGGCGCCCCAAGCCCGACAGGCTCCTAGGCGTCCGCCTCAGTTTGCCTGGATTGGGCTGGCCTCTGGGGGCACGCCAAGGGTGTCCGGTTGCTCAGTGGCTGTGCAATTTCTCTTGCAGCCAGACTTTGATGAGGGACTGGTAGGGCACATCGCGGGCGTTGGCCGCCACTTTGAGCGAGTCCAGCAAGTGCTGGGGCAGTCGCAGGGAAATCGTTTTGGTGGTGGGCTTCAAGTTCGGGAGTGCGACCTTCTTGGCCTTGGCCCAATCCAGATGCTCCGTGGAGTCGTGGGTTTCCCAGTACGCACGCTCGGCGGCTTCGTCCGCGAACTTTGGGATGGTTTTAGTCTGCTTGTTCATAAACGGCGCGCTCCTTTCGGTGCATGTCTCTGGCTGAAATGACACGGATCAGCAAACCCGTCTGGCGAAGCGTAAACGCAATGTGCAACATGCGCCCTTCATCGGTTTTGCCCAGTGCGTGAACACGGGGCTCCTGCTGGCTGTGTGCAGAGTCTTCCAGCAGCAGCAAGGGGGCATTGAAGAAGACCTGCTCCGCTTCGGCCATGGATACACCATGCTTTTCGTTCTTGCGGGCGTTTCCATCGTCCCAGTTGAACCCGGTAATCTGGCTCAGGTTAATCATATTTGTATATTACCATCATGTACAAATATGGGCTGGCATGTACCGGTTTCCTGGTGTATGCAGCAGCGCTCGAGCCTGTGATTACATTGCGTCAATGGCCGCACGCGTCAGCAGCAGCACCTGGTCATCCCCCGCCGAGGTTTCGAGCCAGATGGCTTCGAGTGTGGGGAAGGCGGCGTCAAAGTAAGCACGTTCGTTGCCTATTTCCAGCACCATCACCGCGTGTTCGGCCATACGGGCCGGGGCGTCGCGCAGCAGCTGGCGGATGAAGTCCATGCCGTCCGCGCCACCGGCCAGGGCCAGCACGGGCTCGGCCTGGTATTCTGCGGGCAGGGCGGCCATGCTGCTGCTGTTGACGTAGGGCGGGTTACACAGGATCAGGTCGTACGGGCCAGTCAGGGCCGCCAGGCCGTCGGAGGTGTGCAGTGTGATGCGGCCGGCCAGGTCGTGTTTGTCCACGTTGATGCGGGCCACTGCCAGCGCGTCGGCCGAGATGTCGGCGGCGTCCACCACCACGTCGGGGTAGACCATGGCGGCGAGTACGGCCAGGCTGCCGTTGCCGGTGCACAGGTCCAGCACCCGCTGGGTGTGTTCACCGAGCCAGTAGTCGATGCTGCCGTCGGCCAGCAGCTCGGCGATAAAGCTGCGCGGCACGATGGCGCGTTCGTCCACATAGAACGGAACACCTTGCAGCCAGGCTTCCTGGGTCAGGTAGGCGGCGGGTTTGCGGGTGGTGATGCGTTTTTCAAAAAGTGTAGCTATCTGCGCTTGCTGGGCGGGCGCTACAGGCATATTTTCCATTGAATCCTGCCCGTCCAGCGGAGTGTCCAGCGGCAGGCCCAGCTGCCACAACACCAGCCACGCGGCTTCGTCATGGGCGTTGGTGGTGCCGTGGCCAAAGGCGACGTTGGCGTCGGTGAGCTGTGCGGCGCCAGCCTGGATGATCTCGAGGACAGTGGTCATGGTGAAGTCATGGTGTTGTGACACCGGCCAGGTTCTCCAGCGTGCGGCGGTAGATGTTTTTCAGCGGCTCGATGTCGGCCACCACGATGTGTTCGTCAATCTTGTGGATGGTCGCGTTCGGCGGGCCGAACTCGATAACCTGGTCGCAGATCTGCGCAATGAACCGGCCGTCACTGGTGCCGCCGGTGGTGGACAGCTCGGGTGTCAGGCCGGTTTCAACCTCGATGGCCGCCTGAATCGCGGTGACCAGTTCACCCGGTGTGGTGAGGAAGGGCAGGCCGCCCACTGTCCAGGCCAGGTCGTAGTCCAGCCCGTGTTTGTCCAGCACTGCTTGCAGGCGCTGCTGCAGGCCTTCGGGGGTGGACTCAGTGGAGAAGCGGAAGTTGAAGTCCACCACCACCGTACCCGGGATGACGTTGGTCGCGCCCGTGCCTGCGTGGATGTTGCTGGTCTGCCAGCTGGTGGGCTGGAAGAAGGTGTTGCCCTGGTCCCACTCAATGGCGGCCAGTTCAGCCAGCGCGGGCAGTGCCAGGTGGATCGGGTTTTTGGCCAGCTGCGGGTAGGCGATGTGGCCCTGCACACCCTTGATGGTGAGTTTGCCGCCCATGGTGCCACGGCGGCCGTTCTTGATCATGTCGCCCGTGCGTTGCACCGAGGTGGGCTCACCCACGATGCAGTAGTCAATCTGCTCCTTGTGCGCACGCAGCCAGTCGCAAACGACAACGGTGCCATCGGTGGCGGGGCCTTCTTCGTCGCTGGTGAGCAGCAGGCCGATGGACAAGTGGGCTTGCGGGTGCGCAGCGACAAATTCTTCCACCGCCACCACAAACGCCGCGACGGATGTTTTCATGTCGCTCGCGCCGCGCCCGTACAGGCGGCCGTCGCGGTGCGTGGGGGTGAACGGGTCGCTGCTCCACTGGTCCAACGGGCCGGTGGGCACGACGTCGGTGTGGCCCGCAAACACCAGCAGTTTGGGGGTGTCTGTAGACGGTGTGGAGGACGGCGTGGATATGGCATCAGGCCAGACCTTGCGCACGGCCCACAGGTTGCTGACACGGAAGGTGTCCGGGCCGCTGTCCAGTGATTCAAACACGAAGCCCAGCGGCTTCAGGCGCTCCATGACCAGCTTCTGGCAGTGGGCATCTTCCGGTGTGACGGACGGGCGCGAGATCAGTTGCTCGGCAAGGAGGAGGGTGCGGCTGGACATGGCGGTGGCGGCAGGCGGTTACGGGGTAGGTCAGTGTTTGACTTCAAGCACGATTTCGGTGAACGACGGGGTGTCGTCCGGGTCGACCTCGGGGGTGGCCGACTTGGGCCGGTTCTTGCCCATGAAGTCGTTCTGCAGACGCCACAGCAGGTTGGTGGGGGAGTCGGCATGGGCCATCCCTTCCTCGCGCTCGACTAGGCCGTCGGTCACCAGCGTGGCAATGGCGGCCTCGAAGGTCTGGGAGCCTTCGGCGATGGAGTTGACCATGGCGTCACGCACGGCGGAGAAGTTGCCTTGTTCCATCAGCTCGGCCACCAGTTTGGTGTTGAGCAGCACTTCCACCGCAGGCACGCGGGCGCCATTCACGGTGCGCAGCAGGCGCTGGGAGATCACCGCGCGCAGCCCGGAGGCCAGGTCGCCCAACAGGCTGGGGCGCACCTCCACCGGGTAAAAACTCAGGATACGGGTCAAGGCCTGGTAGCTGTTGCTCGCGTGCATGGTGGCCAGCACCAGGTGGCCCGACTGGGCATACGACAAGGCCGCAGACATGGTCTCGCGGTCGCGGATTTCACCAATCAGGATCACGTCGGGCGCCTGGCGCAGCGCGTTCTTCAGCGCCACCTGCAGCGTGGCCGCGTCGGTGCCGATCTCGCGCTGGTTCACCACCGACTTCTTGTTACGGAACAAAAATTCGATAGGTTCTTCCAGCGTGAGGATGTGGCCACTGACTGCTTCATTGCGGCTGTCGATCATCGCCGCCAGGGTGGTGCTTTTGCCGGAGCCCGTGGCCCCCACCACCAGCAGCAGACCGCGCCGTTCCATCACCAGGTTACCGATGATGGAGGGCAGTTTCAGCGCATGCAGCGAGGGAATTTCACCGTCGATGAACCGGATCACGGCGGCAATCGTGCCGCGCTGGCGCATGGCGCTGATACGAAACCGCCCCAAACCCGGAAGCGCCACACCCATGTTGAGTTCGCCGGTTTCTTCCAGCTCCTCCATCCGTGTGGGTGGCACCACCTCCGCCAGCAGATTGCGCGGCCCATCGACCGGCAGCAGCTGGGTGTTCACCGGAACACTCTGGCCATTAATCTTGATCATCACCGGCGCATTGGCCGAGAGGAACACGTCCGACGCCTGCTTCTCGCTCATCAAACGGAAAATACGTTCCATGGTGCCCATCACGTTGCTCCATCCATCAGTTTGGTGGTGCGCCCAATGGGCACAAAAGGGTTCAGTCGCGGAGAAGGTCGTTCAAGCTGGTCTTGGAACGAGTTTGTGCATCCACTGTCTTGACGATGATGGCCGCATAGGTGCTGTAGTCCTGGCCGCTCTTGGTCTTCTTGGGCAGGTTGCCGCTGATGACCACGCTGCCGCTGGGCACGCGGCCAAAGAAGGTTTCGCCGGTGTCGCGGTTGAAAATGGGGGTGCTCTGGCCGATGTACACACCCATGCCCAGCACCGAGTTTTCTTCAATCACTACACCTTCGACCACTTCCGAGCGCGCGCCGATAAAGCAGTTGTCTTCGATGATGGTCGGGCCGGCTTGCAGCGGCTCCAGCACACCACCGATACCCACACCACCCGACAGGTGTACGTTTTTGCCGATCTGTGCGCAGCTGCCCACGGTGGCCCAGGTGTCCACCATCGTGCCTTCATCGACATACGCGCCGATGTTCACATACGACGGCATCAGGATCGCGCCCTTGGCGATGTAGCTGCCGCGACGTGCCACAGCGGGGGGCACCACACGCACGCCAGTGGCCTTCATTTCAGCCTCGGACAGGTGGGCAAACTTGGTCTGCACCTTGTCGTAAAAACCCAGGTCACCAGCCTTGACGACTTCGTTGTCCTTCAGGCGGAAGGACAGCAGCACAGCCTTCTTGATCCACTGGTGCACCGTCCACTTGCCGACCGCTTCGCGGGTGGCCACACGCAGGGTGCCGTTGTTCAACTGGGCAATCACGTGTTCCACCGCGTCCTGCACTTCCTTGGGGGCAGAAGAGGGGGACAGGTTGGCGCGGTCTTCCCACGCGGCGTCGATGGTGGTTTGCAGTTGCTGTGTCATGGTTGTGTCTTGTGAAAAGAGAGGAAAGTAGTTAAACGGCTGCCGGTGTTTTGGACTGGACAAACGCGGCGATGCGCCGGGCTGCCTCGGCACATTCGGCGGTGTCGGCCACCAGCGCCATACGGATGCGTTGGGCGCCTGGGTTCGCGCCATTCACGTCGCGGGCCAGATAGCTGCCCGGCAGCACCGTCACATTGTAAAGAGCGAGCAGTTCACGGGCGAACTCCGTGTCGCTCAGGCCCAGCGCGTCGGGCACGCGGGCCCACAGGTAAAAGCTGGCGTCAGGCAATTGCACATCCAGCACCTTTGCCAAGATGGGGGTGACTTCGGCGAACTTGGCGCGGTACTGGGCGCGGTTGTCCACCACGTGCTGCTCATCGCCCCAGGCCAGGATGCTGGCCGTCTGCACCACGGGGCTCATGGCGCTGCCGTGGTAGGTGCGGTACAGCGCAAAAGCTTTCAGCAGCGCGGCATTGCCCATCACGAAGCCGCTGCGCAGGCCGGGCACATTGCTGCGTTTGGACAGACTGGTGAAGGCCACCAGCCGGGGGAAGTCGGCCCGGCCCAGACGGGCGGCGGCCTCCAGCCCACCCAGCGGTGGCTCGTCGCGGAAATAAATCTCGCTGTAGCACTCGTCCGACGCGATGGTGAAGCCATAACGGTCGGACAGCGCAAACAGCTTTTCCCATCCGGACAGAGGCATCACCGCGCCGGTGGGGTTGCCGGGTGAACACACAAACACCAGCTGGGTGCGCGCCCACACATCGGCAGGCACGCTGTCCCAGTCCACTGCAAAGTTGCGCGCCGGGTCGCTGGGGGCATAAAACGGCTCGGCACCGGCCAGCAGCGCAGCCCCTTCGTAGATTTGGTAGAACGGGTTGGGGCAGACCACCACAGGGCGATCCTTGGTGGGATCAATCACCGTCTGCGCAAACGCAAACAGCGCTTCACGTGAGCCGTTGACCGGCAGCACCTGCGTCGCAGGGTCCAGCGTCAGCCCATAACGCGTCTGCACCCAGCCGGTGAACGACGCGCGCAGCTGGGGCGTGCCCAACGTAGCCGGGTACACCGCCAGGCCACCTTCGCGCGTGGCATCGGCCAGGGCTTGCTGGATAAAAGGCGGTGTGGGGTGTTTGGGCTTGCTCCGATGCCCAGGCTGATCGCGGGGTAGGCCGGGTTGGGTGTGACGTCGGCGAAGAGTTTGCGCAGCCGCTCGAAGGGATAGGGCTGGAGTTTTTGGAGCAGCGGGTTCATGGGTTGGATTATCTGGGATCGGGGTGCTCCATCGCGTCTGGTTCAGCAGTGTTGTTTCGCTGGGCAAGGCAAAATCTCTTCCCAGGGTCTTTTAAGAGCGGTGTTTGAAAAGCTGTATGCTTGCACAGTATTTTGCGTCAAGGGTATGGATTTTTTAAAGTGACGGCAATGCAATCCAGGGTGTCAATATGGAAATGGTAGCGAAGGACGCTGGTGTCAATTTGGCGCTTCCAGGGATGGATGTGCCGCAGTGGCCTGCGTCTTCTACCTCTGCAAACTCCTCCAAAAGCAAGTCCGCAAAGCCCCATTTTTTGGAGTTTTTTGCAGGCAGTGGGCTTGTTGCCAAAGGCTTGGAGCGTTATTTTCAACCGGTCTGGGCCAATGACGTTTCGGCCAAAAAAGCCGCCGTGTATGTGGCCAACCATGGGCTCCAGGCCTTCCATTTGGGCTCCATTGCGGATGTCAGTGGCCATGACTTGCCACAAGCCACTTTGTCGTGGGCCAGCTTTCCTTGTCAGGATCTCTCTTTGGCGGGTTTGAACGGCGGCATCCGCGCCCAACGCAGTGGACTGGTGTGGCAGTGGTTGCGCGCCATGGACGAAATGCCGCAGCGCCCCCCTTTGCTGGTAGCCGAGAACGTAACGGGCTTGCTCTCCTCGGAGGGCGGTGCCCACTACCACGTCTTGCACAAAGCCCTGCGCGAACGGGGTTATGCCGTGGGAGCCGTGGTGCTGGATGCCTTGCATTGGGTGCCGCAGTCGCGCCAGCGGGTTTTTGTTGTTGCTGTCCAAGAAGGTGTGCATTTGCCCGCTGCGTTGGTGGATGTAGCTCCGAACTGGATGCACCCGCCATTTTTGGTGAATGCCGTCTCTGGGTTGGATGAATTCATTTTTTGGAAAATGCCTGTCCCGGCAAAACGGAAGTGCACGCTGGCCGATCTGATGGAGCCCGGTGCGCCGTTGGACGAAACCGCCGCATCCACTCGAAAGTTAGAACTGATCCCCGAAGCTCACCGTGCCAAATTGGCGCAGCAAGCCGAGATGGTGGCACCAGGCTACCGGCGAACCCGTAACGGACGCCAGGTGCTGGAGCTGCGTTTTGATGGCGTAGCCGGGTGCTTGCGCACGGCCGAGGGTGGTAGCAGCCGGCAAATAGTGGTGTTTAAGCGTGGCGATACTTACAGCACGCGGTTGTTAACCGTGCGCGAAGCCGCCCGCTTGATGGGTGCCCCCGACAGCTACAAAATTCCAGGCTCCTACAACGATGGTTACACCGCCATGGGTGACGCGGTGGCGATGCCCGTGGCGCGCTATCTGGCGCAGCACCTGCTGGCACCCCTGGGCAAGGCCTTACATGTCTGAATTGAGCGGTCGCCTGGGGGCATACCAAAAACTCCACACATTAACGACCAAAGGCAAACTCGCGGCCATTCTGTATGTGTCGCGGTTGGCCAAGCAGCGCGGCTTGCCCTTGGACTCTTCCATCCTGGTGGCCGATAGCCGAGGCCAAGTGCTGGGTTTGGGAAAGTCTGCGGTGCAGGCCATTCTGAAAGACCACGGAGTGCTGCGCGTGCTGGCCGAAGAGGGCGGGCGCACCAGCCGTGGCAGCCTGGGCCATATGCATGACTACGTGGCTTTTTTGAACCAGTTGGGTGAGGACGGTGTGGCCGACCTGGATGCCATTGAGTCCTGGTGGGTGGCTCGTGTGCAGGACTTCTTTACGGCGCAGCCTTTTGTGCTGCGCTACGACACCAGCAAATCGCTGCGGGCCATGGTGCGGGATCTTTTGACGCAGGCTATCAAGCGGCAGAAAGAAAATCCAGGAACCCAGTACGCCGGTGCCGTGTTGCAGCATCTGGTGGGGGCCAAACTGTCTTTGGTGCTGCCAGAAGGGTGTTTTGCACACCATGGGTTTTCTGTATCTGACGCCATGAGCGCCCGCAGCGGGGACTTCGTGATCGACGATGTGGTGATTCACACCACTACCGCCCCGGGTGAAGCGCTGATGCGCAAATGTGCTGCCAACTTGTCTGCAGGATGCCGCCCGATCATTGTCACGGTGCATGCCAATATGCCTGCCGCAGAATCGTTGGCTGACATTCAAGGCATTGCGGGCCGGGTAGACGTGCTGGAGGTAGAGCAGTTTATTGCCACCAATGTGTACGAACTCAGCCTTTTCAAAACGGCAGACCGCAAGCTGACGATTGAAAAGCTGGTTGATAGGTACAACGCCGTGGTGGCCGACTGCGAGACAGACCCCAGCCTGAAAATAACGCTGGGGTAAAAGATGGACTCTGATTTTGGCATTAAAACTACCTCTTGCACCCGTCCATAGAGCGCAAGTTGCTACCAAAATAGAAGCAATCTTCAGCCCTTCTGCACCATCTTCAACACACTCGAAAAGTCCAGCGCCCCGTGCCCGGCCAGGCTGTGGGCAGCGTAGAGGTTGCGGGCCAGGCCGCCCAGCGGTGTGCTGGCCTTGACAGTGGTAGCGTTTTCCTGGGCCAGGCCCAGGTCTTTCAGCATCAGGTCGGTGCCAAAGCCGCCTGCGTAGCCTTTGGACGCGGGGGCAGTGTCCATCACACCGGGCATGGGGTTGTATTTCTCCAGCGCCCAGTTGCCGCCCGAGCTGCGGCGCATGATTTCGGACAGCACTTTCGGGTCGAGGCCGTTGGCCACACCCAGTGCCAGCGCTTCGCTGGTGCCAATCATCAAAATACCCAGCAGCATGTTGTTGCAGATCTTGGCGGTCTGGCCGGCACCGGCGGCACCGGCGTGGAAGATGTTCGCTCCCATTTTTTCAAGCAAGGGGCGGGCGCGTTCCAGCGCGGCGGATTCAGCGCCGACCATAAATGTCAGCGTGCCTGCAATGGCACCACCCGTGCCGCCGGACACGGGGGCGTCGATGGCGGTGATCTGGCGGGCGGCGGCGGCCTGTGCGACCTTGATCGAGCTGCTGGCGGCAATGGTGCTGGAGTCGATCACCAGCGTGCCTGCGGGCAGGTGCGCCAGCAGGCCCGTGTCTCCCAGGTACAACGCCTCGACGTGTTGGCTGGCAGGCAACATGCTGATGACAACTTCTGCGCCTTGCACGGCGTCCACTGCCGATGCGGCGATGGCCAGGCCGTCTGCGGCGAATTTCTCGCGGGCGCTGGCAGAAAGGTCAAACGCGCTGACCTGGTGGCCCGCCTTGTGCAGGTTCAGGGCCATGGGGCCGCCCATGTTGCCGAGGCCGATAAATGCGATTTGCATGGTGTGTTGTCTCCGGTTGTGGTGGTTTTTACTACTGAATTGATAGCTTCATGCGTAGGATTGGTGTGCGCTAGAGGCCTGTTTTGCTTGAAAAATAGTGGGTTTCAACCACTCTCGTCGTCAAAGATGCTGGGGCGATCACGGCCGGGATGCAGGGGTGTTTTGTGCTTGCGCGGCGGCGTGGCTTTGGCGCGCGGGTTGTAGGCCAGCGCTTCGTCCAGCCAGAAGCGCCATTGCGCGACGGTGGCGTAGCCGTTCGGCTCGACCCAGAAGTAGCCCAGCATCTTGCCCTGAGGCGACAGCTCGCGGGTGTTCTGCAGTTCCTGGAATTCCGCATGCCGTTCGGGCGGCAGGCGCAGCAGCAACTCGTCGCCCTTCACGCCGATACACAGCTTGCCGTCCACAAAGAAGCAGTAACAGCCGAACATGCTGCGCTCGTCCACATCGGCCCGCGCGGCGAGTGCGTTGCGCACGGCATCAATCAGCTGCAGGGCTTCGTCGGACAAAGGGCGGGCGGGCATGGGTTTATGAATGAAATTGGGCTCTGGCGCAGGCTGGACGTGCGCAGGGCGCTATCAATATATTAGCGAATCACATCCGGCGCATCGCCATCCAGCATGCGCCGCGCAATGATGACCCGCATGATTTCGTTCGTGCCTTCCAGAATCTGGTGCACGCGTGTGTCGCGCACCAGGCGCTCCAGCGGGAATTCGCTCAGGTAACCGTAGCCGCCGTGTAATTGCAGTGCGTCGTTGCAGATGCTGAACCCGGCGTCGGTGGCAAAACGTTTGGCCATGGCGCAGTAGGTGCTGGCGTTGGGGTCGCCTGCGTCGAGTTTGCTGGCGGCCAGGCGCACCATCTGGCGGGCGGCGACCAGTTCAGTGGCCATGTCGGCCAGCTTGAATTGCAGCGCCTGAAAGCTGGCAATCGCCTTGCCAAACTGTTTGCGCTCCTGCATGTAGCCCTGGGCTTGTTTGAGTGCGCCTTGTGCCGCACCCACGGAGCAGGTTGCGATGTTGATACGTCCGCCGTCCAGGCCTTTCATCGCAATCTTGAAGCCTTCACCTTCGCGGCCCAGTAGGTGGTCAGCCGGGATCTGCACGTTGTCAAAACTGATGGTGCGCGTGGGCTGGCTGTTCCAGCCCATCTTGTGTTCCTTCTTGCCGTAGCTGATGCCGGGCGTGTCGGCAGGCACGGCAAAGGCCGAGACACCGGCTGCGCCCGCGTCGCCCGTGCGGGCCATCAGCACCAGCATGTCGGTGCTGCCCGCGCCCGAGATAAAGGCCTTGGCGCCGTTGATGACGTAATGGTGGCCCACCAGTTCCGCGCGTGTTTTGAGGGAGGCTGCGTCCGACCCGGCACCGGGCTCGGTGAGGCAGTATGAGGCGAGCTTCTGGCCGCTGGTCAGCAGCGGGCCCCACTGGTTACGCACCGTGTCGGTGGCCCAGGTGCCCAGCATCCAGGTGGCCATGTTGTGGATGGTGATGAAGGCGGTGGTGGACGGGTCGACCGCCGCCAGCTCTTCAAACACCAGTGTGGCGTCGAGCCGGGGCAGGGCCAGGCCACCGGCAGATTCGGGCGCGTACAGGCCGCAGAAACCGAGTTCACCGGCCTTGCCGATCGCCTCACGCGGAAAGATCGCCTCGGCGTCCCAGCGCGCGGCGTGGGGTGCCAGTTCGGCCTGGGCGAAGTCGCGGGCGGTCTGCGCAAATGCGCCTTGTTCTTCAGAGAGTTCGAAGTCCATGGTGTCTTGTCTCGTTGGCTTTTGTTGTTCTGTGCGATGTCGTCAGGGGCGGGCGGACGGGTGATTGGGGTCCAGCCAGTGCATCAGGCCTTTGCGGCGCGCCTGCGTCTCCGTCGTGAGGCACATGTGGTACAGGCGCGGCCACTCGGGGGCGGACTCTGCGGCGCGGTTCGCCTGTTTGCAGCGGGTGATACGTTCGCGCTGCCAAGCCGTCTGCTCTTGCCGCAAAGCGGGCCGTTCATGCGCAGACAGCGCCCGCATCATGTCGCTGTAAAGAATGCTGATGGCGGTGTCGGCCGCCTGGAAGTCCTGCACTGCACAGGCATTGGTCTCCGCCACGTTGCCGCCCACCCGGCACGCCGCACCTGCCTGCGCATGTGCCGAGGGGACCCAGAAGTACAAACAGGCCAAAGCTGTAACCAGGGCCGCCAACGTCCAAAGCATTATTTTTTTGAAAATTACCATGCCTCCACTTGTACCACTGCGTCCACCGGGCTCGGTTCCGTTTGGCTGGCCACGCCAGCCAAACGGGCGGTTACTTCAGGCTAATCGTGGTGTTAACGCCATGCGACACGGTGCTGTCGTCAAACCAGCGCTGGGTGATGGTTTTGGTCTGCGTGTAGAACAGGATGACCTGTTTGCCATACGGGCCCAGGTCGCCCAGCTTCGAGCCGCGTGAACCGCTGAACGAGAACAGGGGCACTGGCACAGGGATTGGCACGTTGATGCCAACCTGGCCCACGTCGATGTCTTCCTGGAACCGGCGGGCCGCAGCACCGCTTTGCGTGAAGATGGCGGTGCCGTTGCCGTTTTCGTTGCTGTTGATAAGTGCAATGGCTTCGTCAATGTCGCTGGCAGCCGCCAGGCACAACACGGGGCCAAACACTTCCTGGTCGTAAATCACCATGCCGGGCTTCACGCCGGAGAAGATGGTTGGGCCGACGAAGTTGCCTTTCTCGTAACCGGGCACGCTGGGTTTACGACCGTCCAAGTCGAGTGTGGCGCCGTCGGCCACACCGCGTTCGATCAGGCCATTCACACGGTCGTAGGCGGCGCAGGAAACGAGTGGGCCCACGTCCACCCCCTTTTCGGTGCCAGCACCAATCTTCAGTGTTTTGGCCTTGGCGACCAGGTCGGGCACCCACTGCTGGGCCTCACCCACCAGCACCACGACCGACAGCGCCATACAGCGCTGGCCTGCGGCACCAAACGCCGCACCCGCAATGGCGTTGAGGGTTTGTTCCTTGTTTGCGTCGGGCATCACGATGGCGTGGTTCTTCGCGCCCATCATGCATTGCGCACGTTTGCCGGCTTGTGTTGCGCGGTTGTACACATGGGTGCCGACCTTGGTCGAGCCGACGAAGGACACGGCCTTGATGTCGGGGTGGTCACAAATGGCATTCACCACGTCTTCGCCGCCGTGGACCACGTTCAACACGCCGGGTGGAATGCCTGCCTGCAGCGCCAGTTCGACCAGACGCATGGTGACCATCGGGTCTTGTTCGGACGGCTTCAGCAAAAAGGTGTTGCCGGTGGCAATGGCCATGGGGAACATCCACAGCGGAATCATGGCCGGGAAGTTGAACGGAGTGATGCCCGCACACACGCCCAGCGGCTGCAGCAGGGTGTAGGTGTCCACACCACCGGCCACGTTGTTGGCCAGCTCACCCAGTTGCAGGTTGCCAATGCTGGCGGCGTGTTCCACCACCTCCAGGCCCCGGAACACGTCGCCTTCGGCGTCGGGCAGGGTCTTGCCCTGTTCGGCGGTGAGGATGGCGGCCAGCTCGGCCATGTTTTCGCGGATGAGCTGCTGGTACTTCAGGAAGATGCGGGCGCGTGCGCCAATGGCGGTCTTGCGCCAGGTCTTGAACGCTTCCTTGCCCGACGCCACAGCGGCGTTGACTTCGGCAGGCGTGGCGAAGGGCACGCGTGCCAGCACTTCCTGCGTGGCGGGGTTGACCACATCGCGCCAGACGGTGGATTTGGATTCGACAAACTCACCGTTGATCAGCAGTTTGACGGTGGGTGCTAGCACGGCGGTGGACTGGGGGGCGTTCATGGGTGTGTGTCTCCGTTTGGAATGGAGGAGCGGGTGCTCCCAACCCATGCATGGTAGTTGTGCGAAATTGCTATTGCAATAGACAAAATTGCATCAAAGATTTGCATATTTGCACATTGCACCCCGGTGGTACCGGGCGCAATGTGCGGTGTTCACACGCACCCAGCCACTCAGTCCAGGCTGATGTTGGCCTTCTGGATCAGCAGCTTGTACTGCTCCGACTTGATGGCTGCCTGCTTCTGGATTTCTTCCACCGACCAGGAAAGCGGCTCGAACGCGAAGATGTGGAATTTTTCGCGCACTTCGGGCTCCTGCAGCACCTTGAGCACATCGGCATGGATCTGGCCGCGCACCGCGGTGGGCACCCCTTTGGGGGCCAGCAGCGACACAAATGAGTTCACGTCGATCTGCGCTGGGCCACCGGCTTCGGCCATGGTGGGCACGTCGGGCATTTGGGGAATACGGCGCGGACCTGCCACGGCCAGGTAACGCAGCTTGCCCGCCTTGTAGATACCCTGGCTGGACGGAATGCTGGCCATGCTCCAGGACGGGTCACCGTTGGCCACCGAGGTAAAGAGCTGGCTCACCTCGCGGTAGGGCACATGGGTCATCTGGGTGCCAGCCACCAGGTCCAGCCACTCGCCGCCGAGGTGGCCCGGGCTGCCCACACCCCAGGAGCCGTAACTCACCTGGCCCGGGCCTTTTTTGGCGGCGGTGATCAGGTCACCGACGTTTTTCCATGCGGACTGGGTGGGCACGGCGATCAGGAAAGGCGTGCGAAACAGCGGTGCCACCGGGTCAAACACCTGCAGCGTCTGGAAGTTGCGCTTGGCATACAGGTGGGGCAGGGCGGACAGGTGTTCACTGTCAAGCTGCAGCAGGGTGTGGCCATCGGGTGCGGCGCGGCGGGCCGCTTCGATGGCGATGAAGCCACCGCCACCGGGACGGTTGTCCACCGTGACACTTTGCTTCCACTGCTGCGACAGCTTGTGGGCCACCAGGCGCAGCACCGCGTCCGGCCCGCTGCCCACGGCAAACGCGGTGTAGACCACCACGGGTTTGGTCGGAAAGCTGACCGTGGCGGGGGCCTGCGCCCAGGCGGTGGGGGTGGCCAGGGCGGCGACAGCGGCCGTCAAGGCCCAGCGGCGGGTAGGGAGGAAGGGGTGTGTCATGGTGTGTCTCCGGAGTCTCTGTGGTGGGTGGCGAAGAAGAAAAAGGGAATGGTTCAGCCTGCGTCCGACTGTGCGGACGGTGCGGCTTTTGCAAAAGCGGGCAGTGCAGCACAAGCCTGGTCGATGGCGGTGATGAGGGGCCAGGCGGCCATGCCCACGCCAAAACGGCGGGCGCTTTCCACCTGGGGCACCAGGTACACATCGGCCAGCGTGGGGCTGGGGCCCCAGCAGAACGCGCCGCGCTGTGCGTCGGCAGCCAGCAGGGCCTCCAGGGCGTCAAAGCCCGCGCTGATCCAGGTGGCGCACCAGACGTTCACGGCGGCTTCGTCAGCACCAAACTGCTGGCGCAGCTGTATCAGTACGCGGCGGTTGTTGATGGGGTGGATGTCGCAGCCCACGATGGCCGCCAGCGCACGCACCCGGGCGCGGTCCAGCGGGGCAGCGGGCAGCAGCGCGGGCGTGGGGTGGGTTTCTTCCAGCCACTCGATGATGGCGGGCGACTGGATCAGCACGCCGTCATCGGTTTGCAGCGCAGGCACCAGCCCCTGCGGGTTGAGCGCCTTGAAGGCCGCCTGCTCGTGTGCACCCGTGCGCAGGTCCACCGCCACATAGTCGGTGGCCAGCCCCTTCAGGTTGAGCGCAATACGCAGCCGGTGTGAGGTGCCGCTGCGGAAGAAGTTGTAGAGCTTCATCATGGTGGGGTAGCCCCTCAGGCCTCGGCTGCAGCGACCTGCAGGCTGATGGTGCCCACACCCTGCACACTGCCGGTGATGGTGTCACCCGGAAGCACCGGGCCCACGCCTTCAGGGGTGCCGGTGTAGACCAGGTCACCCGGCTGCAGGTGGTAGAACAAAGACAGGTCGGCAATGATTTCGCGGATGTTCCAGATCAGTTTGTCCAGGTCGGACTGCTGTTGGGTGGTGCCGTTCACGGCCAGTGTGAGGGCACCGCGCTCCAGCACCACACCCGGCATGGGAACGATCTCGGACGCCACGGACGACTGCTCCACGTCCTTGCCAAGATCCCACGGGCGGCCCTTGTCGCGGGCCACCAGCTGCAGGTCGCGCCGGGTCATGTCGAGCCCGCAGGCATAGCCGTAGATGTGTTCGTGTGCCTGCGCGGCGTCGATGCAAAAGCCCGCCTTGCCAATGGCCAGCACCAGCTCCATCTCGTAGTGGAAGTTCTGCGTTTGCGGCGGGTAGGCCACGGTGGCCCCCGATTCGGTCAGCGTGGAGGGCGACTTGGTGAAGTAGAACGGGCGCTCGACCCCCTTGTCCACGGGACGGCCCATCTCGATGGCATGGGCGTGGTAGTTGCGGCCCACAAAAAACAGGCGGTTCACGGGCAGGCGCTGCTGGCTGCCGCGCACGGGCAGCGAGTAGACGGGCGGTGGGGTCCAGAGGTAAGAGGTGGTCATGGCGGGTACCTGGTTAAAAAATGGATGGTTCAGGCGCGGGTTTCGTACACACCCAGCTTGCGGTGCAGCGGGGATTCGTCGGCGATGAACACAAATGCCGGGTCGGTGGCCGATGGGTTGTGCAGCCTGATGGGGGTGTAGCCCGGCGCACAGCAGGTGTCGGCCGGGGCCAGCGTGAAGGCGTGGTCGCCGATGCGGGCAGCCAGCTGCCCTTCGATCAGGTGGAACACCGAAGCGGGCGAGCGCGCGGGCAGTGGCAGCGTCTGGCCCGGGCGCAGCATGAGGGCGTAAAAGCCCAGGATGTTCTGCGCATCACCGCCGGTTTCGGGGTTGATGTAGGTCACCTGCACGGCGTCCAGGCCGGGCTGGTCGGCTGCCAGCTGCAGCAGCGCAGCGCGGGTGTCCACCCAGGGGTAACGCAGCATGGGGTAGGCCTTGTTGCTGCGGGCAAACACCGGCGTGGGGGCCAGGCCACCGCGCTGGTAGGCCCGCTCACCCTGGCCGGGCAGCACCGCCTGGCGCTCGCCATCGATGTGGTACGAGGCTTCGATGTAGTAGACCAGCGGCAGGTCCAGCACGTCCAGCCAGACCACGGGCTCGGTGCCGTCGTGGCCGTGTTCGTGCCACAGGCCGGTGGGGGTGAGGATCAGGTCACCGCGCTGCATGGGGCATTTCTCGCCCTCCACCGTGGTCCATGCGCCTTCACCCTCGACCACCATGCGCACGGCGTTGGGGGTGTGGCGGTGCGACGGGGCCCATTCGCCCGGCAGCAGCAGCTGCATGCCCAGGTACATGGCGGCGCTGGCCTGCATCTTCTCCAGCCCGTGGCCGGGGTTGGCCAGCACCAGCACGCGGCGCTCGGCCTTTTCGATAGGGGTCAGCTCGCCCGCCTGCAACAGCAGCGGGCGCAGGACGGCATAGGGCCACACGGTGGGCTGGGTGCGGGGCAGCGGTTTGTGCGGCGGCAGCACGGCGCGCAGGCTGGGCCACAGGGGCACCAGGTTGTGCTGCGCCAGCGCGTCGCGGTAGTCCTGGGGCAGGTCTTCCAGTCGGCCAAGTTCTTGCATCGGGGTCTCCAGTAAGGGGGGGCTCAGGCGGCCAGGCAGTTCTCGGCCGTCCAGCCGTAGAGCCATTCCATGGCGTCGTAAAAACGTTCGGGGCTGCGGCCCTGCCACAGGTCGTTGCGCACCAGGCGCTCCACACCCTTGGCGTGGAAGATGCGGCCCATCTCGCGGGCCGACAGCACGATGCGGGCGGTGCGCGCCACGCGTGAGCGCTCGTACAGCGCAAAGGCTTTGGCAAAGTCCTGGTGGGTCGCCTGCAGGGCTTTGCCCAATGTCACTGCGTCTTCGAGCGCCATACAGGCCCCCTGGGCCAGGTACTGCAGGGTGGGGTGGGCGGCGTCGCCGAGCAGCGTGGCGCGGCCAAAGGTCCAGGTGCCGATAGGCTCGCGGTCGGCGGTGGCCCAGCGCTTCCAGCTCTTGGGCAGCTCGATCAGCTGGCGCGCCTGGGGGCAGCAGTCGGTGAAATAACTTTGCACCTCCTCGCGGCTGCCTTCGCGCACGCTCCATTCCTCGACCTCGCGGCTGTGGAAGGTCACCACCACGTTGTACTGCTCGCCACCGCGCAGCGGGTAGTGCACCAGATGGTAGTTCGGGCCGACCCAGATGCTGGCGGCGTTCCAGCGCAGGTCTTCGGGGAAGTCGGCTTTTTCGACCACGGCGCGGTACACCACATGGCCCGACACCCGGGCCGGGTCCCCCACATACTGGGCGCGCACCGCCGACTTCACGCCGTCCGCCCCGATCAGCGCCACGCCCCGGTGGGTGTGTCCATGCTGGTCCACCACACTGACACCGTCTGCATCCTGCTCGACACGCACCACCCGGGTGGATGTGAGGCATTCGATGGCCGACTGCGCTTTGGCCCCTTCGAGCAGCGAGGTGTGGATGTCAGCCCGGTGGATCACGGCATAGGGGTTGCCAAAGCGCTGGCGAAAGGCTTCTTGTGTGGGGATGCGGCCCACCAGGTGTGCGTCCAGCGCGTCGTGCATCACCATTTCGTCGGTGTACACCGCGCGGCCGCGCGCCTGCTCGCCGATACCCAGGGCGTCGAACGCGGCAAAGGCATTGGGGCCGAGCTGGATGCCCGCGCCGATTTCACCCAGCTCGGGTGCCTGCTCCAGCACCTTGACCGCATAACCCTGGCGCGCCAGCGCCAAAGCTGCGGCCACGCCGCCAATGCCGCCACCGGCGACCAGAACCTGTTGGGGGGAGGAGTTGTTGTCTGCCATGGCGCTTGTCTCCGGATGGGGGTGAGTGGGTTTGGATTTGTAGGACGTGTACTAATAAAAAGTACACTGATGATTAGTGTAGGGCCTAAAATAAAACGGATCAAGATTGGTACAAACCCTTAATTCACCATGCCCGCACACATCGAAGACCTTCCCGGATTCCACATTCGCCGCCTGCAGCAGATTGCGGTGGCGGTGTTTCTGGAGGAAACCCAGGCCAGCGGCATCACGCCCGTGCAGTACGCAGCACTGACGGCGGTGGGCCGCCAGCAGGGCGTAGACCAGCGCACGCTGGCACGCACCATCGGGTTTGACACGTCCACCATCGGCAGCGTGATCGACCGGCTGGAGGCGCGTGGCCTGATGCAGCGCAACGCCCACCCGGACGACCGCCGCGTGCGCCTGCTCACCATCACCGCCGAAGGGGAGCAACTGCTGCAGCAAGTGGAGCCCGGCATGCTGCGCGCGCAGGAGCGCATGCTGGAGCCGCTGGCCCCCGAGCAGCGTGGCGTGTTCATGGACATGCTGCACACGCTGGTGGAGGGCAACAACGCACTGAGCCGCGCCCCCAGCGAGTCCGCCGAGAGCCGGGCGCGCCGCACTGCGGAATAAAGCGCCCAGCCAGATTGCTATTTATTTAATAGCTGCTGGCGCACGTCCAACGGTCACGTAGGGCCTCTTTTGCTCTTAATATAGAGACGGTATTGGCACCTGAAACAGTTCGGGTGCGGGCCACAAAGGATGGATATGGACTGGGACAACCTGCGCTACTTTCTGGAGCTGGCCCGCTCTGGCACGCTGGCCGCCGCCGCCCGCCGCGCCGGGGTGGAGCACACCACCGTGGCCCGCCGCATCCAGCTGCTGGAGAAACAGATGGGTGCGCCCCTGTTTGCCCGCGAGGCGAGTGGCCACCGCTTGACCGAAGCAGGCCGCCAGCTGCTGCCCGCTGTGGAGGCGATGGAGTCGGCCGTGCTGGGGGTGGAGCGCGTCGCGCCTGCTGCGGGTGGTGGGCCGTCGGGCCTGGTGCGGGTGGGGGCGACCGAGGGGTTTGGCACCCTGATCCTGGCACCACAACTGGCCCGCCTGACCCAGAAACACCCCGGCCTGAGCATCGACCTGCTGGCCCTGCCACGCATGCTGCACCTGAGCCGACGCGAGGCCGATATCGTCATCTCGCTGGAGCGGCCAACCCGCGGCTCGGTCATCGTCACCAAGCTGGCCGATTACACGCTGCACCTTTATGGCCAGCGCGAAACCCTGGCCCGCCATCCGCTGGTGACCAGCCGCGAAGACCTGCGCCACCATGCGTTTGTGAGTTATGTGGACGACCTGCTGTTCACCAAGGAGCTGCAGTTCCTCGACGCACTGCACCGGCCCGCGCGGTTTGCGTTCCGCAGCACCAGCATCACCGCCCAGTACGAGGCGGTGCGCGCCGGTGCCGGGCTGGCGGTGCTGCCCGCCTTTCTGGCCGACCGCGACCCGGTGCTGGCCCGCGTGTTGCCACACGAGGCGCGGTTCACCCGCTCCTTCTGGATGAGCATGCCGGCCGAGGCCAAACACCAGGCGCGGATGCAGGCGGTGTGGGGGTTTTTAAAAGAGCTGGGGCAGGGCGAGGCAAGCCGCCTGGTGCCGCCCGAGTTCGACTCACCAGGGCGCTGAGTCGGACGTGGTCTCGGCAGTGGCGGCGGGTTTTGCCGCTGCAGACGATGCCGGGGCTGCGCTGTCGGTGTCTTTTGGTGCCGCACCCAGTTCCATCTCGCCACCCAGTGCGGCCATCAGGTCAGGGATCAGCTGGGCCAGTTCACCCGTGACGATGGCAGCGTCGGCGTCAAAGCCGCTGTCTTCGGGCTTGTTGCCTTCAAACACCACGTCCAGGAAGCTGACCTTCTTCACCAGCATGGTGTCGGTGAGCACGAAAGACACACGGTCGTCCCAGGTCATCGCCAGCTTGGTGGGCACTTTGCCCGTGGCGATGTGCTGTTTGACTTCTTCAATGTTCAGCGGGTGTTTGGAGTAACGCACCACGGCCTTGGTGTCGTCGGTGGCCTTCAGCTCACATTCGCGGTCAATGCTGAAGCCAGCGGGTGGCTCTTGTGTGGTCAGCCATTCGGACATGGCAATACCGGCCGACGTGGTGGTCTGCATTTCGGTGGTGCCAAAACCGGGCAGCGCCTTGACCAGGCAGGTGACGATCTCGTCAGCCCGGCCCTGGTTGCCCGCGTCGATCACCAGCATGTTCTGCTCGCGGTCCACCCACACGGTGGTGGCCGCCTGTTTGGTAAAAGCCATGGGCAGCAGGGTCAGCTTGGCTTCTTCCTTCAGCTCCTTGCTTTCCTTTTTGCCAGGCTTGCGGCCTGTGGTGGCTTCGATCTGGGCCACGCGTTCTTTGACCTTGCGGTTCAGCACCGACGCAGGCACCGCCTTGCTTTCGGTCATGAACTTCAGGATGTACTGGCCGCCCACGGCCTCGACCAGTGCACCGTGTGCTTCACCACGCGGCGGCACCCAGCCAAAAGAACGCTCCTGCGTGAGGCCACATTCGGTGAAGGGCGTCTGTTGCAGGGCTTCCTCGATTTGTTCGATGGAGGTGGTCCAACCCGGTTGGATGCGAAACATGATCACGTTCTTGAACACTGGCACTCTTTCTAAAAATACGGCTCACCCCCAGGCAACGCTGTAGCTCTCGCCAACCCCCTTGCAGGGGGCGACACTGGCGGCCTGGCAAAGCCAGTTCCGCGGTGTCTGCTGGAAAATACTGCGCGCGCCTCATACGGCGGGGTGAAGGGAAGGCTGGGTAGCTAAGGAATGGGGGAACAGAAGGGGGTGATTGTCGCTGCGCAGCGACTGCGATCCGGCTTGCAGAGATGAAACATCTGTTGCAGGTGCGGCCTGCGGAGGGCCTTGCCGGTCGCTGAATGGCTTTTTACTCCTGTTTTGATAGCTGCTTGCGCACATCCCATGTGCGCTAGAGGCTTATTTTTCTTAAAAAATCGTTTCACGACCTTTTCACAGCCCTGACAACCGGAGCGCCTAGACTGGGGCAACTCCACACGCGCAACGCCATCACCATGTCCACGCCTCCGTCCCCAGCCACCCGCTACGTATTTGTCTACGGCACCTTGCGCCGTGGGGGCAGCAACGACATCACCCGGCTGGTGCCCTCGCCACGGTGGGTGGGCACGGCGCAGGTGGCGGGGCAGATGTACAACCTGGGCGCTTACCCCGGCCTGGTGCTGCATGCCGGCCAAGAGCAGGGCGCACGGGTGCAAGGCGAGGTGTACGCGATTGAGCCCGCGCTGGAGGCAGTGCTTGACGAGATAGAAGAGATTTTTCCCCAGGCCACGGGGGAGTATGCAAAGCGGGAAATGGATGTGCTGGTGGACGGTGCCACTGTGCGTTGCATCGTGTACGAGATCAACCCGGCGCGCACGGTCGGCAAGCCCTTGATGGCGGGCGGAGACTGGTTTCAGCGCGCGTGAACATGGTTTGACGGTACTGGGGGAGAGCTTGGCGGCCCGTAAAGAGTAGCCCGCCATGACTGCATTTCATCAGCGCACATTTCCATTTCAAATTATGAAAAGTTGACGTGCTGCAGCACAGCATTTTTTCTCAATATGAGAAACAAACTCTCGCATTGAGAAATTGTGTTGATAAGTTGTTGATTTTGTTCATGAAAATTTTAATCTTATATAAGACATAAGATGATCCTAAAGTCTTATACAAGACTAGAATTCATGCCAGAGCAAGCAGCAGGCAAAGGTCACACACCCAGCCACTGGTTGCCAAGAGTTCCCTGTTATTACCAACCTACGGAGTTACGCGATGCCCCAATCCCTGACCGAACAACTGAGCCGTGAACAACAAATTGCCGCCCTGGAAAAAGACTGGGCCACCAACCCCCGTTGGAAGGGCGTGAAGCGCGGTTACAGCGCTGCCGACGTGGTGCGCCTGCGCGGCTCGCTGCCTATCGAGCACACCTTGGCCAAGCGCGGCGCTGAAAAGCTGTGGGACAAGATCAACGGCGGCTCCAAGAAGGGTTACGTCAACGCATTCGGCGCCATCTCTGCTGGCCAGGCCATGCAACAAGCCAAGGCTGGCCTGGAAGCCGTGTACCTGTCGGGCTGGCAAGTCGCTGCCGACGGCAACACGTCTGAAACCATGTACCCCGACCAGTCGCTGTATGCGTACGACTCGGTTCCCACCATGGTTCGCCGCATCAACAACACCTTCAAGCGCGCTGACGAAATCCAGTGGGGCCGTGGTGTCGAGCCAGGCAGCAAGGAATTCATCGACTACTTCCTGCCCATCGTGGCGGACGCAGAAGCCGGCTTTGGCGGCGTGCTGAACGCTTTTGAGCTCATGAAGAACATGATCCAAAGCGGCGCTGCCGGCGTTCACTTTGAAGACCAACTGGCTGCCGTGAAGAAGTGCGGCCACATGGGTGGCAAGGTGCTGGTGCCAACGCAAGAAGCCTGCGAAAAGCTGATCTCTGCCCGTTTTGCTGCCGACGTGATGGGTGTGTCCACCATCGTGCTGGCCCGCACCGATGCTGAAGCCGCCAACCTGATCACATCCGACCACGACGCCAACGACAAGCCATTCCTGACCGGTGAGCGCACCCAAGAAGGCTTCTACCGTGTCAAGAACGGCCTGGAACAAGCCATCAGCCGCGGTGTTGCCTACGCTCCGTACGCTGACTTGGTGTGGTGCGAAACCGGCGTGCCAGACATCGGCTTTGCCCGTGAATTCGCCCAGGCTGTACACGCTGCATGCCCCGGCAAGCTGCTGTCGTACAACTGCTCGCCATCGTTCAACTGGAAGAAGAACCTGAACGACAGCCAGATCGCATCCTTCCAGGAAGACCTGTCGGCACTCGGCTACAAGTACCAGTTCATCACACTGGCTGGCATCCACATCAACTGGTTCAACACCTTCCAGTTCGCCCACGCATACGCCAACGGCGAAGGCATGAAGCACTATGTGAACATGGTGCAAGAGCCAGAATTTGCAGCACGCGACAAGGGCTACACCTTCGTGTCACACCAGCAGGAAGTGGGCGCAGGTTACTTCGACGACGTGACGACGGTGATCCAGGGCGGTTCGTCAAGCGTGAAGGCACTGACGGGTTCTACGGAAGAAGAACAGTTCCATTGAGCTGTTGATGAATTGAACGCAATCCCCGAAGAGGGAGGAGACAACAAGAGGCCACCCTTCGGGGTGGCTTTTTGTTGTGTGGGGATGTGCCGTTTACCTGCTGCACAGGTCATGCCCGCAGGGCACAGTCATCAGGCTGCAGTCACCTCTGCGCTGCGCCGTTTTTGCAGTGTGCGCATCACCAGTGGCACCACCAGCATCAGCGCCGCTGCAGTCCACAGGCCGATGGAGATGGGGCTGCCTACGAGGATGCTGGCGTCGCCGTTGCTGATGGACAGTGCGCGGCGCAGGTTTTGTTCCATCATGTCGCCCAGCACAAAGCCCAAAATCAGCGGGGCCATGGGCACACCTTGTTTGCGCAGCAGGTAGGCGGCAAAACCCAGCGCGGTCATCAGGACCAGGTCGAAGGTGGTGGCATGCACCGCGTACACACCCACACTGCTGACCGCGATGATGCCGGGCACCAGCAGCCAGTTGGGCACCTTCAGTACCTTGATGAACACACCCACCAGCGGGATGTTGAGCACCAGCAGGATCACGTTGGCCAGGAACAGCGAGGCGATCAGCCCCCACACCAGGTCGGGCTGTTGGGTGAACAGCGCCGGGCCGGGGGTGATGTTGTAGAGCGAGAGCGCACCCATCATCACCGCCGTGGTGCCGGAGCCGGGCACACCCAGCGTGAGCATGGGCACAAAGGAGCCGGTGGCAGCCGAGTTGTTGGCCGCCTCGGGTGCGGCCACACCACGGATGTCGCCTTTGCCAAAAGTGCCTTCCTTGTCGGTCAGGCTCTTTTCCATGGAGTAGGTCATGGCGCTGGCGATTGTGGCCCCCGCGCCGGGCAATACACCCACTGCAAAACCCACCACGCTGGAGCGCAACGTGCCCCACCAGGTGTAGGCCAGCTCCTTCAGGTTGAACATCATGCGGCCGGTCTGCGTAATGATGCCGGTGCTGCTGTGGTGCTCTTGCAGCATGAGCAGAATCTCGCTGATAGAGAACACACCGATCACCACCACCACGAACTGGATGCCGTCAGAGAGGTGGACGTCGCCGCCGGTGAAGCGGTAAATGCCTGAGTTGGAGTCAAGCCCCACGCAGGACATCGACAGGCCGATGATGGCCGCCAGGCCGGCCTTGACCGGTGCATCACCCATCAGGCCTGCGATACACGCGAAGGCAAAACACATCAGCGCGAAATACTCGGCCGGCCCGAACGACAAAGCCCAACTGGCCAGCAAGGGGGCAAACAGCACGATGCCAATGGTGGCCACCAGCGAGCCGACAAAGGAGCTCCAGGCCGAGATGGACAGCGCCACGCCGCCCAGCCCCTTGCGCGCCATGGGGTACCCGTCGAGCGCAGTCATGATGGCCCCCGCATCCCCGGGCACGTTGAGCAAAATGGACGAGATACGACCACCGTATTCGCAGCCGATATACACCGCGGCCAGCAGGATCAGCGACGTCTCGGCCGGCAACTTCATGGCAAAAGCCAGGGGCATCAGAATGGCGACCCCGTTGATGGGCCCCAGGCCCGGCAGCAGGCCCACGATGGTGCCGATAAAACAGCCGATCGCGGCGATCAGCAGGTTGGTGGGGCTCAGGGCGACGCCAAAACCCGCCACCAGGTGTTGCAGGATGTCCATCTCAGTTGCCTCCCAACAAGGTGGCCAGTGGGCCGACGGGTAACACCACGTCCAGCAGTTTGTCGAACAGCAGGTACAGCACCAGTCCCAGCGCAGCACCACCGGCCAGCGACTGTTTCCAGCTGCCGCCAAAAGCCACACCCATCGGCAGTGCCATCAATGCCGTGGCCAGCGGAAAGCCGAGCCACTGGAACAGCAATGCGTAAACCAGCACGGCACCCGCACACATGAAGGTGCCCTTCCAGGGCACATCACGAAAGGCCTCTGTGCCGACCGTGGGGCGCAGCACCAGCCACAGGCCCGAGAGGCCGAGTCCGCAGGCAAGCAGCAGCGGGAACGCGCGTGGGCCGACGGGTTCGTACGAAATGGCGGCGGCGTAGTCTTTTGCCGTCCACGCCATGGCGGCGGACGCGGCAATACACACCGCGCCCAGAATGCGGTCACTCATGGAAACACTCCGAAAAAGGGGGAGCAGGGCCGAGCGGCCCTGCGGAGATCACTTGGCGGGGACGACGTTCAGGCCAAACTCTTCGGCCAGCTTGCGGTAGCCAGCCACCTGTTTCTTGACGTAGGCATCCAACGGTGCACCAGTCAGTGCCAAGGGGAACAGGCCGCGTTCATCGCGGAGTTTTTCGTACGCGGGTGTGGCCAGCATCTTGTTGAAGGTGTCAACCCAGACTTTGTAGTCGGCATCACTCACCTTGGGGCCCACGTAGAAGCCGCGCACGATGGGCCATTCGACGTCATAACCCTGTTCTGCAGCGGTCGGGATCTTGGCCATGTCGCCGGGCAGGCGTTTGTCGTTCATGACGGCCAGGATGCGCACCTTGGCACCGGCCTTGATCTGCTGCATGGCTTCAGCGGCGTCGCCGGTGAAGACCTGGATGTGCCCACCCTGCAGCGCGGTCAGGGCCTCGCCGCCGCCTTCAAAGGCCACATAACGCATCGTTTTGGGGTTGACGCCACCAGCACGCGCGGTGAGTGCGGCCTTCATCCAGTCCTGGCTGCCCACCGAGCCGCCGGCACCCAGCACCACTTTGGTGGGATCGGCCTTCATCGCAGCCATAACGTCCTTGAGCGACTTGAAGGAGGAGTTTTCGGCCACAACCACCGCGCCGTAGTCGGTGCCGATGGCGGAAAGCCAGCGCACGTCGTTCTCGGTGTAGCGGCCAAACTTGCCCTGCGCCAGGTTCAGCAGCGAGCCACCAGAGAACGCGACGATGGCGTTGGCCGCATCGGGTTTTTGCGCAATCACGGTGTTGTAGGCCACGGCACCGATGCCGCCGGGCATGTAGGTCACACGCATCGGGTCAGCAATAAATTTGCCGTCCACCAGCGCGCTCTGCACCAGCTTGCAGGTCAGGTCAAAACCACCACCGGGTTTGGCGGGGGCAATACATTCGGTTTTGTCCAGCGGGCCTGCGGTGGCGGTCAGGGCCACGGCAGTGAAGGCTGCAGTGGCGGCAATGCGGGTGATCAGTTTCATGGATGTGTCTCCTCACGGGGGTGGAAAGGTGCGCATGTGGGATGCGACCTTGTCACTGTAGGCAACGGGTACTTTCAGCGCGCTTTCAAAAACCTGCCTCAAAAGCGCGGGTTAACCCGTGCCGGACTCGACCCCCGGCATGGTGGGCAGCGTGAGTGTGACGGCCAGTCCACGCCCTTCGGGGCCGGTCGCCACCTGCATCTGTCCGCCGTGGCGCTGTGCCACCGTACGCACGATGGCCAAGCCCAGCCCGGTGCCGGGCAAGCCACCGCCGCTGCCGCGAAAAAAACGCTCACCCACACGCGCCAGTTCTTCGGGTGGGAGGCCGGGGCCATCGTCGACCACGGCGATCTGTACTGCGCCAGCGGGTGTGCCGCGCACCACCAGCGTGACGTGGCAGCCCGCGCCGCCGTGCCGGATGGCGTTGTGCAGCAGGTTGGCCAGGGCCTCACGCAGCAGGTCGGGTTCACCTAACAGTGGCAAGGGGCCGTCGGGTGCGTCCAGGCCCAGGTCCACCCCCTGGTCACGTGCGGGTGCCCACCACTGGCGTACCAAGGTCTCGGCCACTGCCACGGCGTCGAAGAGCTGGCGCTGTGGTGGGGCGCTGTCGGCACGCGCCAGCGACAGCATCTGGTTGGTCTGCCGGATGGTTTCGTCCAGTTGTTCGCGGATGTTTTCCAGTACTTTGCGTTGCTCGGCCGGGTCGGTTTCGCGCTGGGCATAGGCGACCTGTGTGGCCAGGGTGGTCAGTGGCGTGCGCAGCTGGTGCGAGGCGTCGTCAAGGAAGCGGCGGCGTGCTTCGGCCTGTTCATGGTTGCGTTCAATGTGGTGGTTGATCGCCTGCACCAGGGGCCGGACTTCTGCGGGGGCGCCGCTGTCGTCCACGGGAGTCAAATCCTGCGGGTCGCGTGCGTCCACCTCCTGGCGCAGCCGGTCCAGCGGGCGTATGGCCCAGGCGAAGGCCAAAAGCAGCAGCACACTGGCGGCCACCATCAGCAATACGTCGCGCGCCAGCGACTGCAAGACCAGCGCGCGGTGAAAGTCGTTGCGTGCTTCCAGCGTTTCGGCCACCTGGATCACCACACGCTGTGGGCCGGTTTGCCCGGCCAATGGAGGGTTCAGGTTGCGTGCGTAGCTGCCCACACGCACCGGCTGGCCCACATAAACACCTTCGTGGAACTGGGGTTGCCCTGTCTTCAGGGGCCGGGGCGGGGAGGGCAGGTTGACGCTGCCTATCTCGACCAGCCCGTCTTCGGTGGCCACGCGGTAGAACACCTGGCCTTGTGCGGTCAGCTCGAAAAATTCGAGCATGCGGTAGGGCAGCTCCACACCAAGCCCGCCGCTGGCGGTGGACAGGCTCGAGTCGATGGACTTGACCGCACCCAGCAGCGAGCGGTCGTAGGCCGCGTCGGCCGCCTCGCTGGCGGTGCGCCAGGCCAGCCACAGTTCCCCCGTGACAACTGCGCCCAGGCCCGGCAGCAGCAGCACGATGAGTGAACGGCGGATGCTCGCACGTGCCCAGGCCAAGGGTTTCACGGCGTGTTTTCCAGCTGGTAGCCCAGGCCGCGCAACGTGGCAATACGCACGGGTGAGGCCTCCAGCCGTTTGCGCAGCCGGTGGACCAGCACCTCGATCACCTCGGGGCCCACGTCCTGCTCGTCGGAGAACACACGTTCGAGCAGTTCACGTTTGGACAAAGGCTCACCCGGGTGCTGGATCAGTGCGCGCAGCACCGCGTGTTCACGCGGCGTGAGGGTGAGCAGTTCGTGCTGCAGGCGGAATTGTTTGGACACGCTGTCGTAGCCCAGGGGCCCGCACGCAAAACGCGGATGTTCTTGTCCGCGTGAACGCCGGATCAGTGCAACCAGCCGTGCCTCCAGTTCGGCCACATCGAACGGTTTCGCCAAAAAATCATCGGCCCCGCCATGCAGGCAACTGACCCGTTCCATGAGTGAATCACGTGCGGTGAGGATCAGCACCGGCAGCCGTTCATCCGCCTCGCGCAGGTCCGTCAACACGTCGTGGCCACCCAGCCCGGGCAGGCCCAGGTCGAGGATGAGTGCGTCGTACTTCGTGGCCTTGAGGCTGCGGCGCACCAGGCGGCCATCGTTCACCCAGTCAACCTGAAAGTCGTTCTGGCCCAGGGCCTTGACCAGCCAAGTGCCCAGTTCGGTTTCGTCTTCAGCAAGGAGGATACGCATGGCCGGGATTCTGCGGTATCTGGTGATGGGAGGGGCCAACGGTGCGCCCATCGCTGCTACTTGGTTCGCTAAATACAAAGCAGAAATGCTATATATTTTATAGCTGTTGGCGCATTATGGTTAAGCGCTAGGTGCCAATTTGTTCATAATTTTTTCCGCTGCGGGGGCGGATGCGTCATGGGGTGAGCGTGCACAAGCGCACACCACGCACGCAGTTGTCAGCCTTCCTCCTACAGCGTCCGCGTGACCACGAAGCCATGCTTGGCTTTTTGCTGTCCCGACATTCCATGCGTTCCGCCTCCGACACCCCACCATCCACCAGCGCCGTGCCGGTGCCACCCCGGCTCCGGCTAAAAACCTGGCAGTCCGTGCTGCTTGCTGTTATGGGCATGCTTGTGGTTCTGCTGGTGATCTTTGACTGGAACTGGCTGCGCCGCCCGCTGGAGCGTTATGTGTCGGACAAGACGCAGCGTGCGTTTCGGGTGGCCGACCTGGATGTGGACTTGGGGCTGACGCCCACCATCAAACTCAAGGGCATTTATTTCGCCAATGCGCCGTGGTCAAAAAGCACGGACCCGATGGCCACCATTGGCGCGCTGGAGTTTTCTGTGTCCTTGCGCGACCTGTGGCAGGGCAAGGTGCTGGTGCCCCGGGCTGCGCTGTCCCACGCCGACCTGGTGTTTGAAAAGTCGCCCGAGCAGCGCAACAACTGGGTGCTGCAGGAGCCCACCCAGAGCGCCGAGCCCAGCAAATTCCGCATTGGCAGCATTTCAGTCGACCAGGGACGTCTGCGTTATACCGACCATGCCGCGCCGTTTAACGTGGACATTGCCGTCAGTACCTTTGACCCTGCTGCCGCGAGCCAATCGAAAGATGCCGATGCATCGCCTGAGAACGACCGCTACACCACCCGCTACGTATTTAAAGGCAAGTACCACGGTGCCGGGTTCAGCGGTGATGCACTTACGGGCAACGTGCTGAGTTTGATGGAGTCCGATGTGCTGTTTCCCATCAAGGGCGCGCTCAATGCAGGCACCACCCGCCTGAATGTGGAAGGCACCGTTGCCGACGTAGCCGCCATCACCGCCATCGACGTCAAGCTGCGGATTGCCGGGCAGACGCTGGCCAGCCTGTATCCCTTTTTGTTGCTGCCGTTGCCTGCCACCCCGCCTTATGACTTTAGAGGGCACCTGGTGCTGAAGGGCAACCGCTACGCCATTGATGACCTGAGCGGGAAGATCGGCTCGACCGACGTCAGTGGCAGTGGTGCCTATGTGGCCCAAGAGCCACGCCCCCTGCTGACCGCGAAGCTCAAAAGCAAACAGCTGAACATCGCCGACCTGGGGCCCATCATCGGTATTGAAACGAAGGACAGCCTGCGTGCTGTGAACACCCCACCCACACAGGCCGAGACCAACACACGAGCGCAAGCCCAGGCCAAGGAGCGGCAAACCGGCGGCGACAAAATCCTGCCCACCGGAACGACCGCTGCGAAGGGCGACGGCATTCTTCCTTCTGGCAAGTTCGAAGGAGGGCGGCTGAAGGCGATAGACGCCGAAGTGGACTACGCCGCAGCCGACCTCAAGGCGCCGAGCGGGTTGCCGGTGGAGAGCATGAAGTTTTCGTTCAAGCTGAACGATGCGGTGGCACAACTCACGCCGCTGGAGTTCGGCTTTGCGGGCGGACGTATCGTGTCGGACATTGCCATCGACGCACGTGACGAGAAAAACCTGCGTTCCCGTTTGAACGTGGACTTCCGCAACATCAAGATCGCCCAACTGTTCCCCGACAAGCCCGACATCGCCAAAGGGGTGGGTGAGATTGGTGCGCAGGTGCGGCTGCAAGGGGCGGGCAATTCGATTGCCGACGCTGCGGGCTCTGCCAGCGGCAGCGTGTCTGCGGCGGTGGCCAACGGGCGTATCTCCAACATCATCGATGCGGCGGCGGGGCTCAACGGCGGCAAGCTGCTCACCCTGTTTGTGGGCGGCGACAAGGACATCCAGCTGAACTGTGGTGCGCTGTACTTCGACGTGAAGGACGGCATCGGCCAGTCGCAGCTGTTCGTGCTGGACACCGAGCAGACACGTGTGGACGGCGCGGGCAGCTTCAACCTCAAGGAAGAGCAGTTTGCCTTCACCGTGGAGCCCAAACCCAAAAAACCGGGCATTCTGTCGCTGCGCACGCCGGTGTACCTACACGGTAGCTTTCGCCACCCTGACTTCAGCCTGGACAAGGGACGGCTCTTTCTTCGTGCTGGCGGTGCAGTGGCTCTGGCCTTTGTGAACCCGCTGGCCGCCATCCTGCCGTTGATTGAAACCGGCCCCGGGGCCAACACCGACTGCGCCCGCGTGCTGGCCCCGGTGCAGGGCGCACAACAGCAGGCGCGGACCACCAACAAGGCGCTGCCCAAAGCTGCGCCCGCAGCTGTCCAGAAGCAGCAAGGGGGTGCCAAACCATGACACCAGGCCGGTTTTTTGACCTCTGCAAAAGGGCCGTGAACGCCTGGATGGACGACTTTGCGCCGAGTATGGGCGCGGCCATTGCGTACTACACAGCGTTTTCGCTCGCGCCCTTGCTGGTGATCGTGATTGCGATTGCCGGTGCCGTCTTCGGGCGTGAGGCGGTTACAGGGCAGATCACAGCGCAACTCGCCGGCCTGATCGGCATGGATGGAGCACGGGTGGTGCAGGGCCTTGTGGCCAGTGCGAGTGACACCGAGCGTGGATTGGTGGCGGGTCTTATCAGCGTGGTGGTGCTGTTGGTGGGGGCAACCACCGTGTTTGCAGAGTTGCAAAGCGCGCTGGACCGCATCTGGCACGTGCCTGAACGCGAGAAGCCGCAGGGCATTTGGGCCATCGTGCGCGCACGGGTGTTGTCGTTCGGGCTGATCCTGGGTTTTGCATTTCTGTTGATGGTGTCGCTGGTGGTGGCCACCGTTACCACCGCGTTGGGCAGCTGGCTTGGCGGCTTGATGCCGGGCACTGCCGCGCTGCTGTACATCGTGAACACGCTGATCTCCGTGGCCTTCACCACGGTGCTGTTCGGCATGATTTTTAAACTGATGCCCACCGCCTATGTGGCTTGGCGTGACGTGTGGGTGGGCGCGTTTGTCACCGCTGTGTTGTTTGAGCTGGGCAAAATTTTGATTGGGCTGTACATCGGGCGCAGCGGCATGGCCGAGTCGTTCCAGGCGGCGGGCTCCATCGTGGTGCTGCTGGCCTGGGTGTATTACGCCGCGCAGATATTCCTGCTGGGTGCAGAGTTCACGAAGGTCTATGCAGACGACCACGGCTCTGCCACTGCTGCACGGGCCACGGCACTTACGTCACTGTCTGTGGATGACGGCGACCTGGGGGAAATCGCTCTCGCGCCAGATGCACCGGTTCCCGCATTCAGCCCCTTGTCGGTGGCGGCCGATGCAGCGCAGACCGCACTCGATCAAAAGATCCTGGCCTTGTTGCCGCGCCTTGCTGTTCGCGTGGGTGTTTTGGTTGCGCTGCATGTGCTGTTGCGGTCGATTAACAAGCGCCACAAAAAGCTGCAGCTGGATGTACAGCGAAGGATTTGAACGGTGGCCCAACCGCTCCGCGTTGTGTATGGGGGGTGGTTCATGGATGAATGCCTACAAATAGGTGGCACATGGGCTGATCTGCCGGTGGGCTCGAAACACCGATAAATGAGGTTCAGACATGTCGACGTGGTGTCGATGTGCTGCACTACATCAAGGAGCTTCTTATGGCCAGTCTCGTTATTTCTTCCGACAAAGTGCAAGGCACTGCGGTTTACAACCCGAACGGTGACAAGCTGGGGTCTATTGATGATCTGGTGATCGACAAACGGTCCGGGCTGGTGCGTTATGCCACGCTGGAATTCGGCGGCTTTCTGGGCCTGGGCACCGACCGTTATCCCATCCCTTGGAGCCTGCTGACGTACGACACGAATTTGGAGGGTTACGTCGTGCCACTGGAGCAGACCCAGCTGGAAGGGGCACCCCGCCATGAGTCCGCTGAACGCCCCATCTACACCGATGAGTATGGCCGCCGTGTGTATGACCATTACGGCGTGAGCTGGCTTTAAAGCGCCCGCCGGGTTTTTGAGAGGCCGGCTTGTTACAGCGCCGCCGCAATCTGCTCCAGTTTGGACAGATTGCGCGCCAGGCGGCCCACAAAGTTCTGTGCGACCTGCGGCAACGCACGTTGGCTGGGCACGATGATGCCCACTTGCAGCTGGTTCAGCACAGGCAGCGCAAATGGCTTCCACACCAATTCACCCCGGCGTAACTCTTCCAGCACCGCTATCTTGGAAAAGGTCGATATACCTTTGCCCGCCTTCAGCAAACGTTTGATGAGGGGAGTGGAGTTGCACGTGGCTGCGGGCGTCATGGATTCCCAAAACGACGTGAACTCTGCCGACAGTGACGCGCCAAATACAGGCTGCGTGCCAGACCGCAGGAACGGGTGCTGAGCGCAATCCTTGAGGGACACGCGGTCATGTTGCGCGAGCGGGTGGCCTGGCGCCATCACCATGCCTAGCGGTAATTGGGCCAGGCTGATCGCCACCACACCCACCGGCAAGCGCGTGGCGAAGGTGACACCAATGTCTATTTGGCCGGACGCCACCAGCTGCGACACTTCCATGGGCTGGGTCGACACAATCGTGTACGTGACGGCAGGCAGCAACTGCGAGAACTCATCCACCGTGGCGGGCAGCAGCTCCTCAAAACACGAGTCCATGGCGGCCAGCTTGATGTGGCCGGTACGTTCGCCACGCAGCGCGTCCAGCTCGGTGCGCATAACCTGGTACTGGTGCAGCGTTTCCTGCGCGTGGCGCAACAGCCGCTCACCCGCCGGGTTGAGCCGCAGGCCGCCCGGCAGGCGGTCAAAAAGCTCCACCCCCAGTTCGTCCTCCAGCTTGTGGATCTGCCGGTTGACGGCGCTGGCCGCTACATGCAGGCGCTCAGATGCTTTGCGCACCGACCCGCAGCGCGCAACCTCAATGAAATACCGCAGGACGCTGGCGTGCATGCCGAATTATCAGCGGGCGGGCACCCCAGCTTGCCACTGGGGCCACTGGGCCACGATATGGTCCACCACACGTTCACCCACCCGTTCCACGTTCTCCACAGTCTCGGCAAAGCCGCCCGCCGTTTCGCCCGGTGCGGGGTCCAGATGCTGCAGCGTGGTTTCGCGCGGGTTGCCCTGGTCAAAGTTGACTGCGCCGCGCAGGCTCATGATGCGGTCGGTGCCGTGGCTGCGTTTGATCACCAGCGTGATGGCTGCGGCCTCCATTTCGGTGATGACGTAGTCGTCTGCGCCATACAGTTTGGCGATGTACTGCGCCTGCTTCGACATTCCGGGGCCGTGGAAGAAGGTGTCACCCGTCATGTGGGTGCCTTTGCCCACGGCGGGCGCGCGGCGCGCTTCCGCTTCGGGGTAACGCAGGCGGTAGGTGCGGGCACCTTCCGAATCCTTCATGGGCGCGTTGGCCGACAGTTGCATGGCCCAACCGACCAAGGCAGGGTTGAGCTGAAAGCGGCGGTATTCCTCGTAACCCTTGCGCGGCATGAAGGTGGGCGCGCCCGGTGTGTTTTCTTCCGGTGCCCAGCGGTGGCCCAGGTCGTAATCCACCAGCCAGGTGCCCCAGCTCACGTCACCAATGGTGCCGCGCGAAGGTGGGGTGCCCGCTACGCCGGTGATGAGGTAATACGCCTTGGAAAAGTCGAGCGCCGGGTTCAGCAGAATCGCCTGCATGGAAGCGGCCGAGTTCACCTTGCCCATGCCCAGTACCGCGCCACACACGCCGTCTGTATTGCAGTAAACGGGCTGTAGTGCGCCCGGGATCTGGATGGGGGTGGCGTCTTTCCAGTAACGCTCGTACCAATGCTGAAATTCACCCGCCCGGTCACCCGTGTTTTTGCCGATCTCGAACATCGAGCCGACAAACACCTTGACCTGCACCGGTTTGGCTGTGGGTGCAGAAGCGGTGGCTGAGGTTGTTGTTGCGCTTGGTGACGACGCACAGCCAGCGAGCAGGGCGGCAGCGGCCAGGCTGGCCAGAGTGGAGCGGATGAACCGGGTGGGGCGGGTGGGCTGGGAGTTCGGCATAAAAATTGACCTGTTTTGGACGCAGAAGCGCTGGCGGGTTAGTGCATGCCATGGCGTGGATGGCACTGCAGAGCTTGCCGATCATAGGTATGGCGGGTGAACTGCTCAAGCACCCATTTTCGCGATGGGTGTTCGCAAAATTAGGTCGCTTTGGGCATGCAGGTGTTGCGTTGAACTGCCGTGGTGGGGCTGGTAGGGCTTTGGGTATGGTCGATGCGTGCGGCAGTACACAAATCGCAGGTAAAATGCGCGCTCAACAAGCAAGAGCGAGAAAGGCACCCTGGTTATGACACCGCGAACTACACCGACGAGGTTTTTAAGCCCCACAGGTCGCTAGTCCGCGCGCCTTGTGCGCAGAGTGCTATTAAATGAATAGTAAAACGCGGTCTGGTCCGCGTTTTTTTTCGCGCTTCAATTTTTGCTTTTCACGATACCCATGATCCAAATCACACTCCCTGACGGCTCCCAACGTGAATATCCCGGCCCGGTGACGGTGGCCGAAGTGGCTGCTTCCATCGGCCCTGGCCTGGCCAAGGTGACGGTGGCAGGCAAGGTGGACGGCCGGCTGGTGGATGCCAGCGACAGCATCGACCACAGTGCCCGTCTGCAGATCATCACGCCCAAGGATGCCGACGGTGTGGACATCATTCGCCACTCGGCAGCCCACTTGGTTGGCCACGCCGTCAAGCAGCTGTATCCCACGGCCAAGATGGTGATCGGCCCGGTGATTGAAGAAGGCTTTTATTACGACATTTCGTACGAGCGCCCGTTCACGCCCGAAGACCTGGCTGCCATCGAGCAGCGTATGAAGGAGCTGATCGCCAAGAACTACGACGTCATCAAGAAGATGACGCCCCGTGCCGAGGTGATTGAGGTGTTCAAGTCGCGTGGTGAAGACTACAAGCTGCGCCTGATTGACGACATGCCTGACGAACAGGCCATGGGTCTGTACTACCACCAGGAATATGTGGACATGTGCCGTGGCCCACACGTGCCCAATACACGCTTCTTGAAGGTGTTCAAGCTGATGCGTGTGTCCGGTGCGTACTGGCGCGGCGACGCCAAGAACGAGCAGCTGCAACGTATCTACGGCACAGCCTGGGCCGACAAGAAAGACCTGGAGTCGTACATCCAGCGTATTGAAGAAGCCGAAGCGCGCGACCATCGCCGCCTGGGGCGTGAGCTGGATCTGTTCCACATTGACGAACATTCGCCGGGCACGGTGTTCTGGCACACCAAGGGCTGGTCGATCTGGCAAGAGGTGGAGCAGTACATGCGCCGTGTGTACCGCGACAACGGTTACCAGGAAGTCAAGGGCCCACAAATCATCGACAAGAATCTGTGGGAAAAGACGGGCCACTGGGACAAGTACCGCGAAAACATGTTCACGACGGAGTCGGAAAAGCGTGACTACGCGCTGAAGCCGATGAACTGCCCCGGCCACATCCTGATCTACAACCAGGGTGTGAAGAGCTACCGCGACCTGCCTTTGCGCTACGGTGAATTCGGCCAGTGCCACCGCAATGAACCCACGGGTGGTTTGCACGGCATCATGCGCGTGCGTGCGTTCACGCAGGACGATGGTCACATCTTCTGTACCGAAGACCAGATCCAGCAGGAGTGCATCAACTTCACGGCGCTGCTGCAGAAGGTTTACAAGGACTTCGGCTTCACCGACATCATCTACAAGGTCGCCACGCGCCCTGAAAAACGCATTGGCTCGGAAGAAAGCTGGGACAAGGCGGAGCAGGCGCTGATCCAGAGCCTGGAGAGTTCGGGTTGTGAATACCAGATCGCACCCGGTGACGGTGCCTTCTACGGCCCCAAGCTGGAATACACGCTGCGCGACGCCATTGGCCGCCACTGGCAGTGCGGCACGATCCAGGTCGATCCATCCATGCCTGAGCGTCTGGGTGCTGAATATGTGGGCGAAGATGGCGCACGCCACCGTCCCATCATGCTGCACCGCGCCATCGTAGGCAGCCTGGAGCGGTTCATCGGTATTTTGATCGAGCAGTTCGCGGGAGCACTGCCCACGTGGCTGGCTCCGGTGCAGGTTTCGATCCTGAATATCACGGAATCCCAAGACGATTACTGTCGCGAAATTGCCAAAACGCTGCAGAATCAAGGGCTTAGAGTGCAGGTCGATCTGCGTAACGAAAAAATTACGCGTAAAATACGCGAGCATTCAATGCAAAAGCTGCCGTATATCCTTGTCGTGGGCGACAAAGAGAAGGCAGCAGGCGCCGTTGCTGTGCGTGCCCGGGGCAATCTGGACCTCGGCGTGATGTCCCTCGATGCGTTCGCGCAAAAGATCGCTGGTGACATTGCCCTCAAAAGCTAATTTTGAATAAAAGAAGCTGCTGACGCGCGCCAGTCGTACGGTATGTGCTACATGTTTTGTAGCAAATGTTTTTGAAGGATAGAGCCATCGCTACTGAATTTCGTGACCGTCGTCACCGCGAAGAACGCAAGCACCGCTTGAATCGGGAAATCATGGCCCCGGAAGTTCGACTTTCCGGGCCTGACAACGAGCCTCTGGGCATCGTCAGCATTTCAGAGGCCTTGCGTATGGCGGGCGAGCTGGATGTTGATCTGGTGGAAATTGCGGCGACCGCAGTGCCTCCTGTTTGCCGTTTGATGGACTACGGCAAGTTCAAGTACCAGGAGCAGAAGCGTGCGGCGGAGGCCAAGGCCAAACAGACGGTTATCGAAATCAAGGAAATCAAGTTTCGGCCTGGTACCGATGATGGCGACTACAACATCAAGATGCGCAATATCCGGCGCTTTCTTGAAGAAGGTGACAAGTGCAAGATCACGCTGCGCTTCCGGGGACGCGAAATTACGCACCAGGAAATCGGCATGGCTTTGCTGCAACGTATCCGTGATGACCTGGGTGACCTGATCATCGTGGAGCAGTTTCCCAAGCTGGAAGGGCGCCAGATGATCATGATGATCGCGCCCGGCCGCAAGAAGCCTGCTCCCAAGGCTGCAGTCGAACCGGTGGCTGCAAGCGAGTAAGTAAGAGATTTGTCCGGCATCCGCCTTGTGTGGGTGTGGGCAGTGTGGTGGCACTGAAAAGTGCTGCTGCATACGTGGCGGATTCGTCCGCTGCACCAAAGTGGTGGCTTTATGCCGCCCACAAGTGGCTCGGGGCCAACAAGTTCGCAACGGTTTTGCGAACGCCTCACGAGCACAATGTAAAAGGAGCATTGATATGCCCAAAATGAAGACCAAGAGCAGCGCTAAAAAGCGTTTCCGAGTCCGTCCAGGTGGCACCGTTAAACGCGGTCATGCCTTCAAACGTCACATCTTGACCAAGAAGACCACCAAGAACAAGCGTCAACTGCGTGGAGCAACTGCGGTGCATGAGACCAATATGGGTCATGTCGCGCAAATGTTGCCCGGCCGTGGCATTTAACTAACGACGAACAAGGAGTAATCACATGCCTCGCGTCAAACGTGGTGTAACGGCTCGCGCCCGCCACAAAAAAGTTCTCGCCCTTGCCAAAGGTTTCCGCGGTCGCCGCGGCAATGTTTACCGCGTCGCCAAAGAAGCGGTAATGAAGGCTGGGCAATATGCCTACCGTGACCGTCGTACCCGCAAGCGGGTGTTCCGTCAGTTGTGGATTGCCCGTATCAACGCCGCTGCGCGTGAATGTGGCCTGACCTACAGCCAGTTCGCCAATGGCCTGAAGAAGGCTGCCATCGAGATCGACCGCAAAGTGCTGTCCGATATCGCTGTGCATGACAAGGCGGCTTTTGCCAGCATCGTGGAGCAAGTCAAGGCCAAGCTGGCTGCTTGATTTTCGCGGCAGACTGCTATTCATTGAATAGCGTCCTGTGCAAATAAAACAAGGGCTAGGGCTTTAAAAGGCACTAGCCCTTTGTCATTTTCAAGAGAATTTTATGAACGAGTTGGATTCCATCGTCGGGGCCGCACAGGCCAGTTTCCTGCAAGCTGCCACCCCTGCCGATCTGGAAAATGCCAAGGCGCAGTTCCTGGGCAAATCGGGCCGCATCACCGAGCTGATGAAGGGTATGGCCGCCCTGAGCGTGGACGAGAAGAAATCCCTGGGTGCTGCCATCAACCTCGCCAAACAGGCGATTGAAGCTGCGCTGACAGCCCGTCGCCAGGCGCTGGCCGACGACGAGCTGAACGCCCAACTCAAAGCCGAAGCGCTGGACGTTACGTTGCCAGGCCGCCAACGCGGGCAGGGCGGCCTGCATCCCGTGTCGCTGACGCTGGAGCGTATCGAGGCGATCTTTGGCTCCATGGGTTTTGAAGTGGCACAAGGCCCCGAGATCGAGTCCGACTGGTTCAACTTCACTGCACTGAACACGCCCGAAGACCATCCAGCGCGTTCGATGCACGACACTTTTTACGTCGAGGGCGGCACAGCCACCGCCCCGAACCTGCTACGCACCCACACCAGCCCGATGCAGATCCGCCATGCGATCCAGCATGTGAAGCAACACCGTGCGCTGATTGATGCCGGTGGCGCCATGCCTGAAATCCGCGTGATCGCGCCGGGCCGCACCTACCGTGTGGACAGCGACGCCACCCACTCGCCGATGTTCCACCAGTGTGAAGGCCTGTGGATCGGCGAGAACGTGAGCTTCAAGGATCTGAAGGTTGTCTTCACGGATTTCTGCCGTACCTTTTTTGAATCGGACGATCTGGTGCTTCGCTTCCGCCCCAGCTTTTTTCCATTCACCGAGCCCAGTGCCGAAGTGGACATCCAGTTCCAGAGCGGGCCGCTGTCAGGTCGCTGGCTCGAGGTGGCGGGCTCTGGCCAAGTGCACCCGAACGTGGTGCGCAACATGGGCCTGGACCCTGAAAAATACATTGGTTTTGCCTTTGGTATGGGCCCCGACCGGCTCACTATGTTGCGCTACGGCGTGAACGACTTGCGACTGTTTTTTGATGGCGATATCCGCTTTCTGAGCCAGTTTCAATAACCCATTCACGAGTACCGAACATGCAATTTCCTGAATCCTGGTTGCGCGAATTCTGCAACCCTGACCTGAGCACTGAACAACTGGCCGAAACCCTGACCATGGCGGGTCTGGAGGTGGAAGAGCTCAAGCCGGTTGCGCCACCGTTCACCCACATCGTGGTGGGCGAAATCAAGACGGCTGAACAACACCCGAACGCTGACCGCCTGCGTGTCTGCACAGTGGATGTCGGCCAGCCCGAGCTGCTGAACATTGTTTGCGGCGCACCGAACGCGCGGGTCGGCATCCGTGTGCCCTGCGCACTGGTCGGTGCCGAATTGCCACCGGGCGAAGACGGCAAACCGTTCCTGATCAAGGTGGGCAAGCTGCGCGGCGTGGAAAGCCAGGGCATGTTGTGCTCGGCGCGTGAACTCAAGCTGTCCGAAGACCATGGTGGCCTGATGGAGCTGGCTGCCGACGCACCGCTGGGCCAGAACATCCGCGAACACCTGGCGCTGGACGACACCCTGTTCACGCTCAAACTCACACCCAATCTGGCGCATTGCCTGAGTGTCTACGGCGTGGCCCGTGAAGTTGCGGCACTCACCGGTGCGCCTTTGCTGCAGCCCAGCTTTTCGGCTGTTGCTGTGCAGAATGCCGACCGTGTTCCAGTCAAGATCAGCGCCCCCGATCTGTGTGGTCGTTTTACGGGCCGCGTGGTGCGCAACGTCAACCCCAAAGCCACCACCCCGCAGTGGATGGTGGACCGCTTGGCGCGCTGCGGCCAGCGCTGCGTGACGGCGCTGGTGGACATCTCGAACTACGTGATGTTCGAGTTGGGTCGCCCGTCGCATATTTTTGACTTGGACAAAATCCACGGTGGACTCGATGTGCGCTGGGGCCAACCGGGTGAACAGCTCAAGCTGCTGAACGGCAACACCGTCACGGTCGATGAAAAAGTCGGCGTGATCGCTGATGATCAGCAGGTCGAGTCTCTCGCCGGCATCATGGGCGGTGACGCCACAGCTGTGTCGGATGACACAGTCAATATCTACGCCGAAGCCGCTTTCTGGTGGCCCAAATCAATTGCCGGCCGTTCGCGTCGTTACAACTTCTCGACCGACGCCGGGCACCGGTTTGAGCGTGGTGTGGATGCCAGCACCACGGTGGAACACCTGGAACGTATCACCCAGTTGATCTTGGACATCTGTGGCGGCGAAGCCGGCCCGATGGACGATGTGCAGGTCAACGTGCCACAGGCCCAGCCTGTCACGCTGCGTGTGGCACGCGCCGCCAAGATCATTGGTATGCCGCTGACACAAGCGCAGTGCGCCGGTGCACTAACGCGCCTGGGTTTGCCGGTGGTGGAGGGCGATGGTGTGTTAACCGTGACCCCGCCGTCCTACCGATTCGACCTGACGATCGAAGAAGACCTGATCGAAGAAGTGGTGCGGATGGTCGGCTACAACCAGCTGCCGACCACGCCGCCCTTGGCCCCCATCACTGCCAAGGTGCGCCCGGAAAACCGCCGCAGTCCGTTCGCCGTGCGGCGTGCGCTGGCCGGTTTGGGCTTCCAGGAGACCATCAATTTCAGCTTTGTGGAAGAACGCTGGGAACATGAACTGGCGGGTAACCCCAATCCCATCAAGCTGCTGAACCCGATTGCAAGCCAAATGAGCGTCATGCGCTCGTCCCTGCTGGGTTCTTTGCTACAAGTTTTGAAGTTTAACCTCGACCGCAAGGCACCCCGGGTGCGTGTATTCGAGGTGGGTAGCGTGTTTCTGCGCGATGCGTCAGTGCCCGATTCCGACACCACCGTGGAAGGGTTTAACCAACCCATGCGTGTGGCGGGTCTGGCGTACGGTGCCGTCGATGGACTGCAATGGGGCGTGAAAGAGCAGGGCGCAGGTTTTTACGATCTGAAAGGGGATGTGGAGGCCTTGCTGGCACCTGCTGTGGCGCAGTTTGTGCCTGCGGAGCATCCCGCCATGCACCCCGGCCGTTGTGCCAAGGTGGTATTGGCTGGCCAAGAGATTGGCTTTGTTGGTGAACTCCATCCCCGCTGGCGCCAGAGTTATGGCTTCACCCAGACACCGGTGCTGTTCGAACTGGACCTGAATGCCGTTGTGCAGCGCACCGTGCCCGTGTTCAGTGCCGTTGCCAAACACCAGTCGGTGGAGCGTGACATCGCCGTGATTGTGCAGGAGCGTGTCACGCTGGCCGACGTGGTGGCGGCCGTCCATGCCGCACCTACGGGTGGTTTGTTGCGCAACGTGGTGTTGTTCGATGTGTACCGCCCCAAGCCCGTGAAAGATGGCGAGATGGCAGCGCCGGGTGCGCTGTCTGCAGGTGAGAAGAGCCTGGCTTTGCGCCTGACCCTCAACAGCGCCGAAGGCACGCTGGCGGAAGACCAGATTGAGGCTGCAGTGGCAGCTGTGCTGGCGCGCCTGTCCAGTGATGTCAACGCCCGATTGCGGGCATGAACAAGGAGACGCGAGAAGTGGACGACACCATGGAATTCACCGTCGAGTCGCTGGAAACCCCGGCGCTCACGAAAGCGCAACTGGCTGAGCTGTTGTTCGAGCAGATCGGCCTGAACAAACGCGAGTCCAAAGACATGGTGGATGCGTTCTTTGACCTCATCTCCGACAGTTTGGTGGAAGGCAACGATGTCAAGATATCCGGGTTTGGCAACTTCCAGATTCGGACCAAAGCCGCCCGCCCCGGACGCAACCCGCGCACCGGCGAAGCGATTGCGATCCAGGCGCGCCGGGTGGTCACGTTCCACGCCAGCCACAAGCTCAAGGAGCAAATCCAGTCATAGTGCGCGCAGTGACTCGGCGGAAATGCCAAATTCTGCACACAAGATATTGCCCGCCAAGGGCGTACTTGCAGTAACCTCGTCCCTTCCGCTCTGAACTTCCCGCCTGTAACTTATGGCACCTGCGCTTCCGTCCATTCCCGCAAAACGCTACTTCACCATCGGTGAGGTGGGCGACTTGTGTGATGTCAAACCGCATGTGCTGCGGTACTGGGAGCAGGAGTTCACCCAGCTGCGCCCCATGAAGCGCCGAGGCAACCGCCGTTATTACCAGCATCACGAAGTGCTCATGATCCGCCGGATTCGCGAGCTGCTGTATGACCAGGGTTTCACGATCAGTGGAGCACGCAACAAACTCCACGAACTGGTGCAACCAGGCCGTGACACGGCGGTATCCCATGATCTGGCATCAGGTGACGCGGACGGCAGTGGAGGTGACGACGGGGCGCTGGAGACTTTGCTTTTCTCGGACAGTCTTGGTGTTGGTGGCGAAGAAGCTTCTCGACAGCTGATGCTTGTGCGGCGCGAGTTATTTGAAATTCGTGAACTACTCGCGCCAACCCACTGATTCGCAGGTTATAATTTGAGGCTTAGATCGGTGTGTGGCGCAGCCTGGTAGCGCACTTGCATGGGGTGCAAGGGGTCGAAGGTTCGAATCCTTTCACACCGACCAAAAAAATAAACGGGGTACAGCATTTGCTGTACCCCGTTTTCTTTTGTACAGCGCTCACATTTCCGCGCGTATTTAGCCTCCTGTGGTGTGGCAGCTCGTCTGGCCCAGTTGTGGGGAAAAGCCCGCACTGCGTGAATTTGTGCAGGGCATCGGCAGGTCGTGATAGCTGTCTTTGCCATTCAGTGGCACAATCCGCGTTGTTACCAAGGCCCTTCCCCAGCCACAGTCGCATCCGCCAATCGGTTCAGCCGTGTCGCGGAAGGTTTCTTAAACCAGCTAGTGCTTCCCTCAGGGAAGCGAAGGTCAGCGGAATATGAGCGAATCAACGACGCCATCGGCGTCCGTCTACCAAGCCTACCAAGGCAACACCTACCTCTTCGGCGGCAATGCGCCCTATGTCGAGGAAATGTACGAGAACTACCTCGCCAACCCCGGCAGCGTGCCTGACAACTGGCGGTCGTATTTCGACGCCTTGCAGAACGTTCCTGCCACCGACGGCAGCAACACCAAAGACGTTGCCCACCTTCCTGTTGTGAATGCTTTTGCCGAACGCGCAAAGGCCGGAACGACCAAGGTGGTGGTGGCCAGTGGCGCTGACTCCGAGCTGGGCCGCAAGCGCACAGCAGTCCAGCAGCTGATCGCCGCCTACCGCAACGTCGGTGCGCGCTGGGCAGACCTGGACCCGCTGAAGCGCACGGAGCGTCCGTCGATCCCGGAGCTGGAGCCTTCGTTCTACGGCTTCACCGACGCCGATCTGGAAATTGTTTTTAACACCAGCAACACGTTCTTCGGCAAAGACACCATGTCTCTGCGCGACCTGCTGAACGCACTGCGTGAAACGTATTGCGGCACGATTGGTGCCGAGTACATGTACACCACCGACCAGAATCAAAAGCGCTGGTGGCAACAAAAGCTGGAAAGTGCCCGCACCAATCCGAAGCTCAACACCGAGCAGAAGAAACACGTGCTCGAGCGTTTGACCGCTGCAGAAGGCTTGGAGCGTTTTCTGCACACCAAGTATGTGGGCCAGAAGCGTTTCTCGCTCGAAGGTGGTGAGAGCTTCATCGTGTCGATGGACGAACTCATCAACGAAGCCGGTGCCAAGGGTGTCAAGGAAATCGTGATTGGTATGGCCCACCGTGGCCGTCTGAACGTGCTGGTCAATTCGCTGGGCAAGTTGCCTGCAGACCTGTTCGCTGAGTTTGACCACACTGCACCCGAAGATTTGCCCAGTGGTGACGTCAAGTACCACCAAGGCTTCAGCTCCGATGTGACTACCCGTGGTGGCCCGGTGCATTTGAGCCTGGCATTTAACCCTTCGCACCTGGAAATTGTGAACCCAGTGGTTGAAGGCTCGGTGCGCGCCCGTATGGACCGCCGTGGTGACCCACTGGGCAAGCAGGTGCTGCCGATCATCGTGCACGGTGACGCTGCATTTGCAGGGCAGGGCGTTGTGATGGAAACGCTGGCATTGGCTGAAACGCGTGGTTATTCCACCGGCGGCACGGTGCACATCGTTATCAACAACCAGATTGGTTTCACCACCAGCGACCCACGCGATAGCCGCTCGACGCTGTACTGCTCGGACATCGTCAAGATGATCGAAGCACCCGTGTTACACGTGAACGGCGACGACCCTGAAGCTGTGGTGTTAGCCACGCAACTGGCGCTCGAGTTCCGCATGGAATTCCAGAAGGATGTCGTGGTTGACATCATCTGTTTCCGCAAGCTGGGCCACAACGAACAGGACACGCCTTCGCTGACCCAGCCGCTGATGTACAAGAAGATTGCACAGCACCCAGGCACCCGTCGCCTCTACGCAGACAAGCTGGCGGCCCAAGGCCTGGGCGACACGCTGGGTGACGACATGGTCAAGGCGCAACGCGCGGCTTTTGATGCGGGCAAAAACACGTCCGACCCGGTGCTGACCAACTTCAAGAGCAAGTACGCGGTGGACTGGAGCCCGTACCTGAACAAGAAGTGGACCGATGCGGGCGATACCGCGATTCCCACTTCCGAGTGGAAACGGCTGGCCGAAAAGATCACCACCGTGCCTGAAGGTTTCACCGTGCATTCTCTGGTGAAAAAGGTGCTGGACGACCGCGCGGCCATGGGGCGTGGTGAGATCAATGTGGACTGGGGTATGGGCGAACACATGGCTTTTGCCTCGCTCGTGGCCAGTGGTTACCCTGTGCGCCTGTCGGGTGAAGATTGCGGCCGTGGCACCTTTACCCACCGCCATGCCGTGTTGCACGATCAGAACCGTGAAAAGTTCGACGAAGGCACCTACACACCGTTGCAGAACGTGGCCGAGAACCAGGCGCCGTTTGTGGTCATCGACTCGATCCTGTCCGAAGAGGCCGTGCTGGCGTTCGAATACGGCTACGCCTCGAACGACCCGAACACGCTGGTGATCTGGGAAGCCCAGTTCGGCGACTTCGTGAATGGTGCACAGGTCGTGATCGACCAGTTCATCGCTTCTGGCGAAGTGAAGTGGGGCCGTGTGAACGGCATCACGCTGATGCTGCCGCACGGTTATGAAGGCCAGGGCCCAGAGCACAGCTCTGCACGCCTGGAGCGCTTCATGCAACTGAGCGCGGACACCAACATGCAGGTGGTGCAACCGACGACGGCCAGCCAGATCTTCCACATTTTGCGCCGCCAGATGGTGCGCAATCTGCGCAAACCGCTGATCATCCTGACGCCCAAGTCGCTGCTGCGCAACAAGGACGCCACGTCCCCCATGTCTGAGTTCACCAAGGGCATGTTCCAGACAGTGATCCCGGACAACAAGGACCTCAAGGCTGACAAGGTCAAACGTGTGATCGCATGTTCGGGCAAGGTCTACTACGACCTGGCCAAGAAGCGTGAAGAGCGTGGCAGCGAAGACGTGGCCATCATCCGCGTTGAACAGCTGTACCCGTTCCCGCACAAGGCTTTTGCCGCCGAGATCAAGAAGTACCCCAACCTGGTGGACGTGGTGTGGTGCCAAGACGAGCCACAAAACCAGGGCGCATGGTTCTTCGTGCAGCACTACATCCACGAGAACATGCAAGAAGGACAGAAGCTGGGTTACTCCGGCCGCGCTGCTTCGGCATCCCCTGCGGTGGGCTATTCCCACCTGCACCAGGAACAGCAGAAGTCGCTGGTCGAAGGTGCCTTTGCCAAGCTCAAAGGATTCGTGCTCACCAAGTGAGCGAGCCTTCTTATCCACACCCACAAAAAATAAAACCGGAGCATCCTCCAAATGTCTATCGTTGAAGTTGTAGTCCCCCAGTTGTCCGAGTCCGTGGCCGAAGCCACCATGCTGAACTGGAAGAAGAAGGTTGGCGACGCCATCGCCGTTGATGAAATCCTGATCGAAATCGAAACCGACAAGGTGGTGCTGGAAGTGCCAGCCCCATCGGCCGGTGTTTTGGTTGAAATCGTCCAGGGCGACGGTGCCACGGTGGTGGCTGAACAGCTGATTGCCAAGATCGATACCGAAGGCAAGGCTGGTGCTGCTGCGCCAGCCGCTGCCGCTGCACCCGCTGCTGCATCGGCTGCGCCTGCCGCCGCCGCTGCTGCTCCGGCTGGCAACGCCAAGGCCGACGTGGCCATGCCTGCTGCCGCCAAGCTGCTGGCCGACAACAACCTGAAAACAGGTGATGTGTCGGGCACGGGTAAAGACGGCCGTGTGACCAAGGGTGACGTGCTGGCGGCTGTGGCCGGTGGTGCTGCCGCCAAGGTCGCGCCTGCCGTGCAGATTCCCACTGGTGCGCCCAAGACGTCTCTCCCACAGGTCGCCGGACCCAAGGGCCAGGACCTGGGTGACCGCCCTGAAGAGCGTGTGCCGATGAGCCGCCTGCGCGCCCGTATCGCCGAGCGCCTGCTGCAATCGCAGTCCACCAACGCCATCCTGACCACCTTCAACGAAGTGAACATGGCCCCGGTCATGGACATGCGCAAGAAGTTCCAGGACGCATTCACCAAGGAGCATGGCGTCAAGATCGGCTTCATGAGTTTCTTCGTGAAGGCGGCAGTGCACGCACTGAAGAAATTCCCCGTGCTGAACGCATCGGTGGACGGTAACGACATCGTGTACCACGGCTATTTCGACATCGGTATCGCTGTGGGTTCGCCCCGTGGCCTGGTGGTGCCCATCCTGCGTAATGCAGACCAGATGAGCTTCGCCGAGATCGAAAAGAAGATCGCCGAGTTTGGCAAGAAGGCGCAAGAAGGCAAGCTGGGCATCGAAGACATGACCGGCGGCACTTTCTCCATCAGCAACGGTGGCACCTTCGGCTCCATGCTGTCCACGCCCATCATCAACCCACCGCAATCGGCCATCCTGGGCGTTCACGCGACCAAGGACCGCGCTGTGGTTGAAAACGGCCAGATCGTCATCCGCCCGATGAACTACCTGGCGATGAGCTACGACCACCGCATCATCGACGGCCGTGAAGCCGTGCTGGGCCTGGTGGCCATGAAGGAAGCGCTGGAAGATCCGTCGCGCTTGCTGTTCGACATCTGATCGTCGCTACCCCAGCCAACGCCCCGAGAGGGGCGTTGGCCCATTGATTTCAGGAATTCATCTCCATGTCCAAACAATTCGACGTCATCGTCATCGGTGGTGGCCCCGGTGGTTACATCGCCGCCATCCGCGCCGCCCAGCTGGGCTTCAACACCGCTTGTATCGACGAGTGGAAGAACGACAAGGGCGGCCCGGCACCGGGTGGCACCTGCACCAACGTCGGCTGCATCCCGTCCAAAGCACTGCTGCAGTCGTCCGAGCATTACGAGCACGCTGGCAAACATTTCGCCGAGCACGGTATCAATGTGAAGGGCCTGGAGCTGGACCTGGCGAAGCTGGTGGGCCGCAAGGACAACGTCGTCAAACAAAACAACGACGGCATCCTGTACCTGTTCAAAAAGAACAAGGTCAGCTTCTTCCATGGCCGTGGTTCGTTCGTCAAAGCCGCTGAAGGTGGCTACGAGATCAAGGTCGCAGGCAAGGAAGAAGAGTCCATCACCGGCAAACACATCATCGTGGCCACCGGCTCGAATGCCCGCGCGCTGCCTGGTACGCCGTTCGATGAAGTCAACGTGTTGTCCAACGACGGCGCGCTGCGTATCGGTGCCGTGCCCAAGAAGCTGGCCGTGATCGGTTCTGGTGTGATCGGCCTGGAAATGGGCTCCGTCTGGCGCCGCCTGGGTGCCGACGTGACCATCCTCGAAGGTCTGCCAACCTTCCTGGGTGCAGTGGACGAACAGATCGCCAAGGAAGCCAAGAAGGCGTTCGACAAACAAGGCCTGAAGATCGAGCTGGGCGTGAAAGTCGGCGAGATCAAGAACGGCAAGAAGGGTGTGTCCATTGCCTACACCAACGCCAAGGGCGAAGCGGTGACGCTCGACGCCGACAAGCTCATCGTCTCCATCGGCCGTGTGGCCAACACCATCGGCCTGAACGCCGAAGGTGTGGGCCTGCAGCTGGACGAGCGCGGTGCGATTGTGGTGGACGGCGATTGCAAGACCAACCTGCCTGGCGTCTGGGCCGTGGGTGACGTGGTGCGTGGCCCGATGCTCGCTCACAAGGCGGAAGAAGAAGGTGTGGCCGTGGCCGAGCGTATTGCTGGCCAGCATGGGCACGTCAACTTCAACACCATCCCTTGGGTCATCTACACCAGCCCCGAGATCGCCTGGGTGGGCCGCACCGAGCAGCAGCTCAAGGCCGACGGCGTGGCGTACAAGGCCGGCACCTTCCCGTTCCTGGCCAATGGCCGCGCACGTGCACTGGGCGACACGACCGGTATGGTCAAGTTCCTCGCCGACGCCACGACCGACGAGATCCTGGGTGTGCACATGGTGGGCCCGCAGGTCAGCGAACTGATCTCCGAAGCCGTGGTGGCCATGGAGTTCAAGGCCAGTGCCGAAGACATCGCGCGTATTTGCCATGCCCACCCTTCCTTGTCCGAAGCGACGAAGGAAGCTGCGTTGGCTGTGGACAAACGTACGCTGAACTTCTGATTCTTAAGCAAAATCGGCCTCTGGCGCCCGCTTGGCGGGCGCCAATAGCTATTTAATTGATAGCATTCACTCTGTCAGGCGATATGAAGCACACCATCCCTTCCAGTAGACACTGCGGATCTGGCTCTGCCAGTTCGCTGGTGTCGCCCCCTGCAAGGGGGTTGGCGAAAGCGAAGCGAAGCCTGGGGGTGAATTTATCTTGAACGTCAAAGAGGCCTACGAAGCAGAATTGGCCGCACGCGGCTTTCAGAGTGACCCGGCGCAACTGCGTGCGGTGGAGGCGCTGGAGCGTTGTGCTGGCGAATGGGCTGAGTACAAGGCGCGGCGTTCCAATGCACTGAAGAAACTCATCAACCGGCCTGACATCCCGCGCGGGGTGTACATGTACGGCGGCGTGGGGCGCGGCAAGAGTTTCCTGATGGACTGCTTCTTTAACGCCGTTCCTATCAAGCGCAAGACGCGCCTGCATTTCCACGAATTCATGCGTGAAGTGCACCGCGAACTGATGGACCTGCAAGGCACCGTCAACCCGCTCGACGAGTTGGGTCGCCGGATGGCGAAGCGTTACAAACTGATCTGTTTTGACGAATTTCACGTGGCGGACATCACCGACGCCATGATCCTGCACCGGTTGTTGGACGCACTGTTTGCCAACGGTGTGGGTTTTGTCACCACCTCCAACTTCAAACCCGACGACCTGTACCCCGACGGCCTGCACCGCGACCGCATTCTGCCCGCCATTGCGCTGCTCAACGAGCGGCTCGAGGTGCTGAGTGTGGACAACGGCACCGACTACCGCCGCCGCACGCTCGAGCAGCTGCGTATGTACCTGACCCCCAACGGGCCCGCTGCCGATGCAGAGTTGACCGACGCATTCAACAAACTGGCTGAATGCGCCGACGAACACCCGGTGCTGCACATCGAGGCGCGCGAAATTTCCGCCCGGCGCAAGGCGGGTGGGGTGGTGTGGTTCGACTTCCGCACCTTGTGTGGCGGCCCCCGTTCACAGAACGACTACCTTGAAATTGCCAGCCAGTTCCACACCGTGCTGTTGTCCGATGTGCCCCAGATGGCGGTGTCCCGTGCGTCGGAAGCCCGCCGTTTCACATGGCTGGTGGACGTGTTTTACGACCGGCGCGTGAAGCTGATTTTGTCGGCCGAAGTGGAGCCTGAGCTGCTTTACACCGAAGGCCCGCTGGCACATGAGTTCCCGCGCACGGTGTCGCGTCTGACGGAGATGCAGTCGGCTGAATTTCTGGCGCTGGAGCGCCGCACTGTGGACACGGGGCTGACATGATGAAACACGTGTGGATTCTGGTGGTGTGTGTGTTGTCTGCCACGGGTGCCTATGCCCAGGCGGTGGACGCAGGAACCAGTGCTGTGGCGTTGCAACGCAAAGCCGAACACGAACGTATCAATGCAGAGCGCGCACTTGTGCAGAAAAACGTGGCCACGGAAGAGGCCGCGTGTTACCAGAAATTTGTGGTTAATTCCTGCCTGGCCGACATCCGCGCCAAGCGCCGTACCGCGCTGGCCGATCTCAAACGCCAAGAGTTGCTGCTGAACGATGCCGAGCGCAAAGAGCGGGCTGAAGCGGCCCTGCAGGGTGTGGAAGACCGCAAAGCCGCGCAGGCGCAGAAGCTGCAGGATGTGCAAAACACACCCAAGGCACCTGCTGTGGCCAAGGTGCCACGGTCAGCTGCCAGCGCGGCTGCCGATGCCGCCCGTGCACAGGATGCGGGTGCCCGGCGGCAAGCAGACAATGCACAAAAGCAGGCCCAGCATGCCAGCAAGGTCGCAGCCGAGGCCTCCAAGCAGAAACAGTACGAGGCCAAACAGCAAGAGGCCGCACAACGCCAGAAAAGCAGCGCCGACAGGGCCGCCCAAAACAAGAAATCGGCAGGTCAACCGCTGCCCGAGCCCCGCAAATAACAAACAGGGCTCAAGCGACCATTCTGTTGTGAGGGAGCCTGTTCAGAGAGAGCCGGGCATGGTGGGAAGCTCCGGCACCACGGCTCCCGGCTCGAGAGACTGCAGCTTCACAATCACCAGCGACAGGTTGTCGCCGCCACCCTTGGCACGTGTCCTGGCCTTGTCGATCAGGAATTCAGTGGCTTCACGCGGTGGCAATGCGGCCAGCACGGCCCCCAGTTCATTTTCCTGGAAGTAGTGCCACAGGCCATCGCTGCAGGCCATAAACACGTCGTTGGCCTGGATTTCAGGCGTGCGGAAAACTCCAGTCGGCGGGTCGCGCTCGGTGCCCAGGCAGCCCAGCAGGATGTTGGATTTGGGGTGCCGGTTGGCTTCTTCTTCCGTGATTTCGCCACGGTCCACCAGTGCTTGAACGTACGAATGGTCTTGTGTGCGCCGTTGTAAACGCCCCGCGTTGAAATGGTAGACCCGCGAGTCCCCGGCATGGGCCCAGTGGCATTCACCCGAAGGCATGATGAGGAACGCGGCAATGGTGCTGTGGGGCTCCTGCTCGCTGGAGATTGCCGTCAAGCGAATCACCATGTGGGCTTCCTGCACGATCTGCAAAAGCAACTGCGCGCCATTGTCGATGCTGGGGTCAAACCTCTCAAACAATTGGCGCGAGGTCAGCATCACCTGGTCGGATGCCTTGCGTCCTCCGCTGCGGCCCCCCATGCCATCAGCGACGACACCCAATATACAACCGTTGACACGGGCATGGCTCAACAGAGCCACCTGGTCCTGCTGGTAGTCCCGGTCACCCTTGTGGATGCCGGTGGACGCTGTGATGCGGTAGCCTTTTGTCATGCTGATGGGATGGGAATGCCGGAGTTTTCAGTCGGATGCAGCAGCAATAAACCTGCTGTGCACGTATTATCAAGCCAATACGCGAGACCCCACATCGCATCGGCATACCTAGTGCAATCCAATCTTCAATCCCCTGAACGCCACCTGATCGCCTTGCGCATGGAACATGCCGACCTGGACGCACTGATCGACCAGACGGCCCATGTGCTTCCCCTGGATGAACTGGCCCTCAAGCGTTTAAAAAAGCGCCGCCTTGCCCTGCGTGACCAGATTTCACGGCTGGAAATGAGCCTGTTCCCCAACGAGCCTGCATGATGGTTTCCTGCCCCCGGGCCCCGCAGCGCGCGCTCCCACTTTCTGACAGCCGCCTGGCATGAACGGTTCTGCAGAGGGTCTGGTGGGGAGTCTGCCCACGCTTGTGCAAGGTGTTTTTGCCACTGACGGTGTTTTGTCGCGCACCGTGCAGAACTTCCTGCCACGGCAAGGGCAGACCGACATGGCGCTGGCGGTTGCCGAGACCATCGCGCAGGGTGGCGTGCTGGTGGTCGAAGCGGGGACGGGTGTGGGCAAAACATTCGCCTACCTGGTGCCCGCCTTGCTGAGTGGCGAAAAGGTGTTGCTGTCCACCGCCACCAAAACCTTGCAAGACCAGTTGTTTGGGCGCGATCTGCCGCGTTTGGCGGCGGCCTTGGGTGTGCCGGTGCGTACGGCCTTGTTAAAAGGGCGTGGCAGTTATCTCTGCTTGCACCGGCTTGCGCTGGCGCGGCACGATGGGGGTGTGGAGGGGCGTGCCACCTTGTCCACACTTGCTGCCATTGAAGTTTGGTCGCAGGCCACCCGCACAGGAGATCTGGCGGAGTTGCCCGATCTGGACGAGCGCTCACCGCTGGTGCCGCTGGTGACCTCGACACGGGAAAACTGCCTGGGTGCGCAATGCCCACAGTTCAAGGCCTGCCACGTCAATGTGGCGCGCAGGGACGCGCTGGCGGCGGATGTGGTGGTGGTCAACCATCATCTTTTTTTCGCCGATTTGGCGGTGCGCGAGTCCGGTGTGGCCGAGCTTTTACCCTCGGTGCGGGTGGTTGTGTTTGACGAAGCCCACCAGCTGAACGAGACGGGTGTGCAGTTTCTGGGCACCCAGCTCACCACTGGCCAATTGCTCGACTTTGCGCGTGATGTGTTGGCTACGGGCCTGCAACTGGCGCGTGGTTTGGTGGATTGGCTGCAGGTGGCCTCTGACCTGGAGCGGGCAGCGCGTGACCTGCGGCTGGTGGTGGGCCAGTCGTGGCCCGGCGCCAAGCTGCGCTGGATGGATGGCAGCCCCGAAGGGGTGGACGGCGCCGAGTGGTCCGGCGCATTACACACCGTCCACACCGCGTGTGAAGAGGCCATGCTGGCACTCGACACGGTGAGTGAAATGGCCCCTGATTTTGGTCGCCTGCACGAACGCGCTGTGGAGCTTGCCGACCGGAGCGCCCGTTTTGCCGCGGCCTGCAGTGGCACGGCTGTGCGGTGGGTGGACGTGGGCACACAGTTGCGGCTGGTCGAGTCGCCACTCGACATTGCCGAGGCCGTGAAAACACGTTTGCTCAAAGTGCCTTCCGGCAGTGCCGAGGATGCGGAGGGTATTGCGTCGGAGCCCGTGCAGCCGATGCACCGTTCCTGGATCTTTACGTCGGCCACATTGGGGTCGGACGCCAAACTCAGCTGGTTTACCGACCCCTGTGGTTTGCAGGACGCCCGCATTCTGCGGGTGCACAGCCCGTTTGACTATGCCAGCCAGGCAGCGCTGTATGTGCCCACACACCTGCCCAAACCGGCAGACCCCCAGCACAGTGAACAGCTGGCCAGGCTGGTGGCCAGCGCTGCCGAGCAGATTGGTGGGCGGACCTTGATGCTGACCACCAGCCTGCGTGCCTTGCGGCTGATTGGGGACAGCCTGAGCGCCCATTTTGAAAGCTCTGAGCACATCCGCATACTGGTGCAGGGCCAAAGCCCGAAGCGCCGTTTGCTGGAGCAATTCCGCGATGCAGGCACTCAAGGGCGGCCTGGCTGCATCCTCGTGGCCTCAATGTCGTTCTGGGAGGGTGTTGACGTGCCCGGTGACGCCTTGCAGATGGTGGTGATCGACAAGCTGCCGTTTCCGGCGCCGAATGATCCCTTGGTGGAGGCACGGTCCCAGCGTGTGGAGCGGGAAGGGCGAAGTGCTTTTTCTGCCTATTCCATGCCGGAAGCGGCTGTGGCGCTCAAGCAGGGTGCCGGGCGACTGATCCGCAGCGAAACCGACCGGGGGGTGCTGGTGATTGGAGACACCCGCCTGACGGCGATGGGTTACGGCAAACGCCTTCTGGCGTCCTTGCCACCTATGCGGGTGTTAAAAACAGAGGCCGAGTTTGGCGAGATGTTGGCCACGTTGGCAGCCTCATCAGCCTCCACCAGCCCACTCACCACATCTTCCACCATGGATCCGACTTGGCCTTGAAGCCCTGGACCAGGTAGTCACTCTTGGGGTAGCTGGACTCCATCACGCGGCGGGCATCGTCGCGCAGTTTTTCCATACCCAGCGCATCGTACGAACGCATGAGGATGTAGATGGCTTCTTCCAGTGCGGGCACGTCGCGGTAATCGTTCAGCGCCGTTTGGGCGCGGTTGATGGCTGCCACATAGGCACCACGCGAGTAGTAATAACGTGCCACATGCACTTCATACTGTGCGAGTGAGTTGACGATGTGGGTCATGCGCTGGCGCGCATCGGGGGCGTACTTGGAGTCCGGGAAGCGGGTTGTCAGCTCGCGGAAGGCCTCAAATGAATCCTTGGCGGCTTTCTGGTCACGTTCCGACAAATCCTGGCGCGACAGGCCAGAGAGCAGCCCCAGGTTGTCGTTGAAGCTGACGAGGCCTTTGAGGTACAGCGCATAGTCCAGCGCCGGGCTGGCAGGGTGCAGCTTAATGAAACGGTCCAGCGTGGCAATCGCCTGGACCTGTTCGTTGTTCTTGTACTGCGCATAGGCCTTGTCCAGCTGGGCCTGTTGCGCCAGCGGAGTGCCTGCAGCGCGGCCTTCGAGTTTTTCGAACAGGGGAACGGCCTTGTCAAAGGCACCACTGGACATTTCGTCCTTGGCTTCTGCATATATCTTGTTGGGGCTCCAGCCCACCGTCTTGTCTACCTCGGTGGTTGAGCAGCCCGCAAGCAGCACTGCGAAGCCTGCCGCGGAAAGGGCAGACACAACCGATAATTTGGCTCGAAACATCACAGGCAACTTTCTTGAAGCGAAGCAAATCCATTATATCGAGCCCCTTGCCGTCCCATGACCCCGTGGAGGACGGCGCGGAAGAAGCTGCCGACACCGGCCAAGACACCGAACTGCGCGACTGGAGTGTGGACGTCGCCCAGCACGGCGCACGCCTGGACCAGGCGCTGGCCGCAGGTGTGCCCGAGTTTTCCCGCAGTTACCTGCAGCAGCTGATCGAGGCGGGTGCCGTCACCGTGAATGGTGTGGTGGCCACCAAGTCGTCCGCGAAGGTGCGCGCAGGGGACAAAGGCTGCATTGAATTGCGCCCCACGCCGCAAAGCCAGGCATTCAAGCCTGAAACGATGGCGCTGGACGTCGTGTTTGAGGACGAACATCTGCTGGTGGTCAACAAACCCGCGGGCCTCGTGGTGCACCCGGCACCCGGCAACTGGAGCGGCACTTTGCTGAACGGTTTGCTGGGGCGGGACCCCAAGGCCATGCTGCTGCCGCGTGCCGGCATCGTGCACCGGCTGGACAAGGACACCAGCGGCTTGATGGTGGTGGCCCGCACGCGTGCGGCCATGGATGCGCTGGTGGCCATGATTGCCGCCCGCGATGTGAGCCGCCAGTACCTCGCGCTGGCGCACCACGCATGGACCGGGCCGCGCCAGCGGCAGGTGGAGGCGGCGGTGGGGCGTGACCCGCGCAACCGCCTGCGCATGGCGGTGGTGGACCTCACACACCAGGCGGGCAAAACGGCCAGTACGGGCTTTACGCTGCTGGACAACGCAGACAAAGGTTGTTGGGTGCAGTGCACGCTGCAAACCGGGCGCACCCACCAGATCCGCGTGCACATGGCGTCCATCGGCCATGCGCTGGTGGGCGACACCTTGTATGGTGGCCACGCCGTGGCGGGTATGGAGCGGCAGGCCCTGCATGCGTTCCGGCTGGCGTTTGAACACCCGTTCACCCAGGCGGCGCTGGAGTTTTATGCCCCCTTGCCGCCCGATATGACGGCAGCCTTGGAAAACTGGGGCCTGCGTTACAATCGCACCTGATGGTTCTGGTTGCAACACTAGGGCCTGCGCTGTGGCCCACTTGGCCCCGCGCCGCCACCGGCGCGCTCCGCGTGAGCCCCGGTCGCCCTGGATGATCCCGCCCGAAATTTCCCCCGATGTCCTTTTCCTGATTTTTCGCACCGCACCGGTTCACCGCTGCCGTGCCTTGTCCCGGAACCACAGACCATGAATACGACGGATGCCACACGCATCCTCGAAACCGCCTTGATCTGTTCGCAGCAACCCTTGCCGGTGCGTGAACTGCGGGTGCTGTTTCAGGATGAACTCGGTGCCGACACCATCAAGACCCTGCTGCAAGACCTGCAGCAGCAATGGGCGCAGCGTGGTGTGGAACTGGTGCAGGTTGCCAGTGGCTGGCGGTTCCAGAGTCGCCCGGAAATGCGCGACTACCTGGATCGCCTGCACCCCGAAAAACCCCCACGCTACACCCGTGCCGCACTCGAAACCTTGGCCATCATTGCCTACCGCCAGCCGGTGACACGGGGTGACATCGAAGACATCCGTGGCGTCACCGTCAACAGCCTGGTGCTCAAACAACTCGAGGACCGGGGCTGGGTCGAGGTGATCGGCCACCGCGAAACCGTGGGCCGTCCTTCCCTGTTCGCCACCACGCGGCAGTTTCTGGACGATCTGGGGATCCATTCACTCGACCAGTTGCCTGTGTCGGTCAGCCCTGAGCAGCAGTTGAGTGTGCTGGAAGGGCTGGAGCCGCTGCACGACCCGGCGCAGGCCGGTTTGGCCATGGACGAAGAAAAACCAGCCGCACCGGTTGAAGTTGAGTCTGTTGAGTTATTTGAATTGGCACAGGTGGGTGATCCGCCTGATGCAACCGTGGTAGCCCCTGATGTGGCACCACCCGATGAAGAAATTTTGCCCCCCGGGAGCCCTGCATGAACCAGCCCACACCAGAATCCACCGAACCGTCCGATGCGGAGTTTCATGAGGAAAATAAGGCTCCAGCGCAGGAGGGGCGGGCGCAATCAGCTATCAATAACGTAGTGGTTGATGTGCAGCCCGGCGAAGTCGCTGCCGAAGCCCCGGCGCTGGCCGACCGCTTTGAAGACATTGTTTCAGGCCGTTTCGACACCGAAGAAGAGAGTGCGGACCTTGTGCCGGCCAAACGTGTGTTGCAGCCCCAGGTCGAGTCGCCCAAGCTGCACAAGGTGCTGGCGCAGGCGGGGCTGGGCTCGCGGCTCGAGATGGAGCAGCTGATTCTGGAGGGGCGTATTTCGGTCAACAACGAGCCCGCCCACATTGGGCAGCGTGTGCAGTTTGGCGACCAGGTCAAGGTCAACGGCAAGCCGATCCGCTTCCGCATCGACCCGCCGCCCGCGCGCGTGATTGCCTACCACAAGCCTGTGGGCGAAGTGGTCACCCATGACGACCCACAGAACCGCCCGACGGTGTTTCGCCGCCTTCCACGCCTGCAGAATGGCAAGTGGCAGTCGGTCGGGCGGCTGGACTTGAACACCGAAGGCCTGTTGTTGTTCACCAGCTCGGGCGAGCTGGCCAACCGGCTGATGCATCCGCGGTTTGGGCTAGAGCGTGAATATGCGGTGCGTGTGCTGGGTGCGCTGAGTAATGTCGAAAAGCAGCGTCTGCTGGACGGCGTTCGGCTGGACGACGGCATGGCCCAGTTCAGTTCCATCGAAAACGGTGGCGGCGAAGGCTCGAATTGCTGGTACCAGGTCACCATTTCCGAAGGCCGCAACCGCGAAGTGCGGCGTATGTTCGAAGCCGTGGGCCATGCGGTCAGCCGCCTGATCCGTATCCGTTATGGCGCGATGGTGCTGCCGCGTGGTTTGAAGCGGGGTGCCTGCCTGGAGCTGGACGAAAGCGACATCCGTGCGTTGACCAAGGCCGCTGGTGGTGATGGCCGTGACGATGCTCCCCCGTCCGAGACCGGTGCAGAACGCACCAAAGACCGCAATGTCCGCAAGGGTGGCCCGCGTGGTGCCAATGTGGGCGGCGCACCACGCCCGCGCGACGGCGACCGCCCGCCAGGCCGTTCAGGCGCGGGCAGAGGCGCCACAGGGGGAGGGCAGCGCCAAGGCCGACCCGGTGGTGGTGACCGCCAGGGCGGCTCTGCGCAACCCGATCCATTGAAGACCTCGGTGGGTTATATCGGCCAGGACAGCCTGAACCGCCAGCGGCAGAACCAGAAGAAGGGCGGCTCCGGTGGCGGAGGTCCGCGCCGGGGCAGTGGCGGCGGTGGTGGTGGCCGGGGTCGCGGTTGATGCTCTGGCAGTGACCCCGCCAAATACATGATTTTTGTCTTTGTGTGCAAGGCTTGTCTTGCCACAAGGTAAAATACAAGGCTTTGTCCAACGGGCAAAACCCTTAGAAAACTCCAGCTCAGGAAATTTAAAAATGGCTATCGAACGTACCCTCTCCATCATCAAGCCCGACGCCGTCGCCAAGAACGTCATCGGCCAGATCATCTCCCGCTTTGAAGCCGCTGGCCTGAAGGTTGTGGCTGCCCGTCTGGTGCAACTGTCGCGCGCCGAAGCCGAACAGTTCTACGCTGTGCACGCTGCCCGTCCTTTCTTCAAGGATCTGGTGGACTTCATGATCTCCGGCCCCGTGTTCGTGCAAGCCCTGGAAGGCGAAAACGCTGTGCTGAAGAACCGTGACCTGATGGGTGCTACCGATCCCAAGAAGGCCGACGCTGGCACGATCCGCGCTGACTTCGCCGACAGCATCGACGCCAATGCAGTGCATGGCTCTGACGCTGTTGAAACCGCCCAGGTTGAAGTTGCGTTCTTCTTCCCTGGCCTCAACATCTACTCGCGCTAAGCATGGCAGCGGTCAATCTTCTCGACTTCGATCTGGAAGGTCTGGCCGCGTTTTGCGAACGCCTGGGTGAAAAGCGCTTTCGCGCCACCCAGTTGTTTCGCTGGATCCACCAGCGTGGTGCGTCCGATTTTGACCAAATGACCGACCTGGCCAAGTCCTTGCGCGAAAAGCTCAAGGGCTGCGCCCAGGTGCAGGGTCTCTCCATTCTTTCCAGGCATGACTCCGCCGATGGCACCATCAAATGGTTGTTCGACGTGGGTGGTGGTAATGCCGTGGAGGCTGTTTTTATCCCTGAAGACGACCGTGGCACGCTGTGTGTGTCATCGCAGGCCGGGTGTGCGGTGGGCTGCCGTTTCTGCTCCACCGGCCACCAGGGTTTCAGCCGCAACCTGACCACGGGCGAAATTACCGCCCAGCTCTGGTTTGCCGAGCATTTCCTGCGCAAACACCTGGGCCGCGATGAACGTGTCATCTCCAATGTGGTGATGATGGGTATGGGTGAGCCGCTGCAAAACTACACAGCACTGGTGCCCGCGCTGCGGACCATGCTGGACGACCATGGTTATGGCTTGTCCCGCCGCCGTGTGACGGTGTCCACCTCGGGTGTGGTGCCGATGATCGACCGGCTTGCGCAAGACTGCCCGGTGGCCCTGGCGGTGTCACTCCATGCGCCAAACGACGCCTTGCGGGATGGTCTGGTGCCTTTGAACCGCAAATACCCGATTGCAGAGCTGCTGGACACCTGCACGCGCTACCTGGAACATGCGCCGCGTGACTTCATCACGTTTGAGTACTGCATGCTCGACGGTGTGAACGACCAGCCTGAACACGCCCAGCAACTGGTAGCTCTGGTGCGCCACCATGCAAGCAAGGGCGTCTGGTGCAAATTCAACCTGATTCCCTTCAACCCATTCCCTGCATCTGGCCTGCTGCGCTCCAAGCCGGAGCAGGTGGCTGTTTTTGCAAAAATGCTCAGTGATGCTGGTATCGTCACCACCGTGCGAAAAACACGGGGTGATGACATCGATGCCGCGTGCGGACAACTGGCCGGCGAGGTACAGGACCGTACCCGCGTTGATGAACGTATGGCCAAGCAACGTGTGGTGGTCATCCACCAGGCGGCACACAACCAACAACCAAAGGGGGCTTGACATGACAGGACATGCTGCGAAGTGGTCAGTGCCATGGCGTGGGTCATTGCTGCTGGGCACGCTCGTGCTCGTGTGTGCGGCCCTCAGTGGATGTGCAGGCGGCCCTGCCGGTGCACCCGGCGCTGCTGCCCTCCAGGCCGAGCCTTTGACGGCTTTTGACGAGCCTGAAGTGCGCCGCCGCGCACGTATCCGTCTGGAGCTGGCCAGCAACTATTTTGAGCAGGGCAAAACCACGGTGGCGTTGGACGAGCTCAAGCAGGCCATTGCGATCGACCCAACTTTGGCCGACGCCTACAACCTGCGCGGCCTGATCTACATGCGCATGAATGAGCTGGCGCTGGCAGAAGACGGTTTCCGCCGCGCTGTGGCCCTGAACCCCCGCGACGCTTACAGCCAGCACAACTATGGCTGGTTGTTGTGCCAGCAAAAACGCTACGCAGAATCCGATAAATTTTTTGAGCAGGCCGAGGCCAGCCCCACCTACACCAACAAGGCCAAGACCTTGATGGCGCACGGCCTGTGCCAGATGAATGCCGGAAAAATGGCAGAAGCAGAACGCACACTCACCCGCTCTTACGAGCTGGATGCGGGCAATCCTGTCACCGGCTACAACCTGGCCCAGATGCTGTTCAAACGTGGTGATCTGACCAAGGCGCAGTTCTACATCCGTCGCCTGAACAACAGCGAGTACGCCAATGCCGAGTCCCTGTGGCTGGGTATCAAGGTCGAACGCCAAATCAATGACCGTGTGGCCATGGCGCAGCTGGGTGAGCAGCTCAAGCGCCGTTTTCCCGCGTCGAATGAACTAACAGCCTACGAAAAAGGGGCGTTTAATGAGTGAGCTTGTGGGCGGCGCAGCCGCTGCAGAGACGCTGGGTGGCTCGGCCGCCGAAGCCGGGGCCCTGATGCGGCGTGCGCGCGAGGCCTTGGGTTTGCGTATTGAGGTGCTGGCCGCGTCCCTCAAAGTGTCAGTGGCCAAGCTCGAGGCTTTGGAAGCCGGGCAGCTCGAATCCCTGTCGGACCGGGTTTTTGTGCGTGCACTGGCGGCCAGCGTGTGCCGGCATGTCAAGCTGAATCCGGAGCTGGTGCTCTCCAAGCTTCCTGCTGCCTCCCAAACGCCCTGGGCCAGCCCCAAGACGGCCACCAACACGGCGGTCAAACACAATGAGGGCCACCCGCGAAGGTCCTGGTTCGAGTACCTGTCCCGTCCTGTCGTATTGGCCGTGTTGGCTTTGTTGGTGGGTGCCGCATTGATCACTTTCTGGCCCCAGTTGCGGGCCACGGGCTGGTTTTCAGCGGCTGCCCCCGTCACAACTGATTCCCCGGCACAGGTGGTGCAGCAGGCGCTGCCCGTTGCACCGCGCGAAGTGGCTGTTGCCGTGACGCCGTTTGCCCCGTCTTCGGCTGCCGTACCGGCTGTCCCTGTGGTGCCTGCATCGGCACCCGTTGCCGCAGTGCTTGCGCCCGAACTGCTGGTGCTGCAGGCCCGGGCCGAGTCCTGGGTGCGTGTGGCAGATACCAAGAACGTGGTGCTGTTGCAAAAAACACTGGCTGCGGGCGAGACCGCGACGGTGGCGGGTGCTGTCCCACTGGCTGTGACCATTGGCCGTGCGGATGCGGTGGATGTACTGGTGCGTGGCCAGCCCATGGACCGGGCCGCGCTGGGTTCCGGCACGGTGGCGCGTTTTGTTGTGAAGTGAGCAGGAAACCTCGCATGTCTGATCCCTTGCCGATTGAACCCGCAGCACCCCGCGTACGACTCGCACGCCAGGCCCAGGTGGTCTGGGGCCCGCGTGTAGTCACCTTGGGTGGTGGGGCACCTGTGCGTGTGCAGTCGATGACCAACACCGATACGGTGGATGCCATTGGCACCGCCATCCAGGTCAAGGAGCTGGCCATTGCCGGGTCCGAGATGGTGCGTATCACTGTCAACACCCCGGAAGCGGCGCAGCAGGTGCCGTATATCCGTGAGCAGTTAGACCGCATGGGCATCGATGTGCCCCTGATTGGTGACTTCCACTACAACGGCCACCGTTTGCTGACCGATTACCCCTCCTGTGCAGAGGCGCTCAGCAAATACCGCATCAACCCCGGCAACGTGGGCAAGGGTGACAAGAAAGACAAGCAGTTTGGCCAGATGATCGACGCGGCCATGCGCTGGAACAAACCTGTGCGTATCGGCGTCAACTGGGGCAGCCTGGACCAGGAACTGTTGGCCCACCTGATGGATATCAACAGCCAGCGCACCACGCCGTGGGGTGCCAAGTCGGTGATGTACGAAGCACTGATCAGTTCAGCCATCGATTCCGCCAAACTGGCCGAGTCGATGGGCATGGACGGCAACCAGATTATTCTGAGCTGTAAGGTCAGCGGCGTACAGGATTTGATTTCGGTATACCGTGAGCTGGCCAGGCGCTGCGACTACTCCCTGCACTTGGGGCTTACCGAGGCCGGTATGGGCACCAAGGGAACGGTGGCTTCTGCGACAGCCTTGTCCATTCTGTTGCAGGAAGGAATTGGCGACACCATCCGTGTGTCGCTCACGCCGCAGCCTGGCGAGTCCCGTACCCAAGAGGTGCTGATTGCCAATGAAATCCTGCAGGCGTTGGGGCTGCGGGTGTTTGTGCCCAGCGTGACGGCCTGCCCAGGTTGTGGTCGCACCACCAGCACCACCTTCCAGGAACTCGCCAAACAAATCGACGACTACCTGCGCCAGCAGATGCCTGTGTGGCGCACCAAGTACCCGGGCGTTGAAAACATGAAGGTGGCCGTAATGGGTTGCATCGTGAACGGCCCTGGTGAAAGTAAACATGCCGACATCGGCATCAGCTTGCCAGGCACCGGTGAAGCGCCTGCTGCGCCGGTGTTTATCGACGGCGAGAAAGCCTTGACCTTGCGCGGCGAAAACATTGCTGCGGAGTTCCACCAACTCGTCGAAAACTACATCGAAAAGCGGTTTGGCAGCGAAAACGCTGCGCAGCCCGCCTGAGTTCTTACCCTTTTGTCCATGACTGAAAAACTGAGTGCCGTCAAAGGCATGAACGACATCCTGCCGCCGGAATCGGCGCGCTGGGAATGGCTGGAAGCCATCGTGCGCGATCTGATGGCGCGTTACGCCTACCGCAATGTGCGCACGCCTATCGTGGAGCACACGGCATTGTTCGTGCGCGGCATCGGCGAAGTGACCGACATTGTCGAAAAGGAGATGTATTCCTTCGAAGACAAACTCAACGGTGAAAAACTCACCTTGCGGCCCGAAGGCACGGCCAGTCTGGTGCGTGCGGTGACCGAACATTCGCTGCTGTACGACGGTGGCAAACGTCTCTGGTACGCGGGCCCCATGTTCCGCCACGAGCGCCCCCAACGCGGTCGTTACCGCCAGTTCCACCAGATCGGTGCCGAAGCGCTGGGTTTTGCCGGGCCGGAGGTGGATGCCGAGCTGATTCTGCTGGCGTCGTCTTTGTGGAAAGCCATTGGTTTGAGCGACGTGCGTTTGGAGCTCAACAGCCTGGGCCAGCCCGCAGAACGTGCGTTGCACCGCACTGAACTGATCCAACATTTCGAGCAACACGCCAATGTGCTCGACGAAGACGCCAAGCGCCGCCTGCACAGCAACCCGCTGCGTATTCTGGACACCAAGAACCCTGCCATGAAGGCGGTGGTGGAGTCGGCCCCCCAACTCATCGACTTCCTGGGCGCCGAGTCGCTTGCCCACTTCGATGGGCTGCGGGCCATTCTGGATGCCAATGGCATCAGCTACAGCATCAACCCCCGTCTGGTGCGTGGCCTCGACTACTACAACCTGACCGTGTTCGAGTTTGTGACCGACCGCCTTGGTTCGCAGGGCACCGTCTGTGCGGGCGGGCGCTACGACGACCTCATCGTCCAAATTGGCGGCAAGGCGGCACCTGCAGTGGGCTGGGCGCTGGGTGTGGAACGGGTGCTGGAGCTTGTGAAGGAGCAGGGCACGGAAGTGCCGCTGCCCGTGCCTGACGCGTATGCCGTGGTGCCGGACGCTGCAGCCATGCCTCTGGTGCTGCGCACCCTGCAACAGCTGCGCGACGCGGGTGTGCGGGTGCAGATGCATGCCGGCACGGCCGATGGCCTGGGCAGCTTCAAATCACAATTCAAGAAAGCCGACGCCAGTGGCGCCCGCCACGCGCTGGTGTTTGGCGCAGACGAGCTGGCCCGCGGAGAGCTGACCGTCAAGTCGCTGCGTGACGGGCAGGGTGTTCAAACCCTGCGACCCCTGGGCGATGTGGCGGCATGGGCCACCACCCTACAATCCTGAGCTTCTTATTCCTGTACCCCATGGCAAAACATCTCGACCTCGAAGAACAAGAGCAGCTTGACGCGCTCAAGCATTTCTGGAGCCGCTACGGCACCTTGATCACCAGCGTGTTGGTGGTGGTGGTGGGTGCTTTTGCCGCCTGGAACGGCTACCAGTACTGGCAACGCAGCCAGGGCATGCAGGCGGGCGCGCTCTATGACCAGGTGGACCGCGCCGCTGCGGCTGGTGATGTGGCGCGTGTTGAACGTTCTTTTGCCGACATCCGCGAAAAATACCCCGCGACGGCCTTTGCCCACCAGGCTGGCTTGTTGGCTGCCAAGGTGGAAAACGACAAGGGCACCCCTGAAGGCAAGGCGGCAGCCAAGAGCGCCTTAACCTGGGTCGCCGAAAAATCCTCTGACACCGGTTACCAGGTGATTGCGCGCCTGCGGCTGGCAGGTTTGCTGGTGGACGACAAAGCCTATGACGAAGCGCTCAAGCAGCTTGATGGCAAGATTCCAAAAGAGTTCGAAGCACTGGTGGCCGACCGCAAGGGCGACATTCTGCAATTGCAAGGCAAAAAGGCCGAGGCCATTGCCGCCTACACCACCGCCTACGAGAAATTTGGCGACCAGGGCAACTACCGCCAACTGGTCGAAGTCAAACTCACCGCACTGGGCGTGAACCCCAAGGCGGCAGTGGTAGCTTCAAACCCATCCGCTGCAGAGGTTAAATAATGAAATTTAAGGCTTTTTCGGCTACAGCGCGCACCAGCTCTGCGGTTGCAGCTATTGTTTTGGTAGCGTCTCTTGCGGCATGCTCCAGCTCCAAAAAGCCCCAGCCCGCTGAGTTGCCGCCCGTGGTGGCCGTGGTGGGCGTACGTCCCGCCTGGAACGCCCAGTTGGGCCAGGTGAATTTCCCGCTGGATGCCAGTGTGAACGGCAGCACCGTGACGGTGGCCGGTGGCAATGATGGCACCGTGGTGGCCATTGACGCACAGACCGGACGTGACATCTGGCGCACCGCATTGGGAACCCCTTTGTCTGCCGGTGTGGGCAGTGACGGCAAGACTGCCGCTGTGGTGACCAAAGCCAATGAAGTGGTTGCGCTGGAAGCCGGACGTGAGGTGTGGCGCCAGAAGATGCCAGCCCAGATTTACACCGCGCCATTTGTGGCCGGTGGCCGTGTATTTGTGCTTTCTGCTGACCGCTCCGTATCCGCACTGGATGGCCAGACCGGGCGCAAGTTGTGGACGCAACAACGTCCCGGCACCGAGCCGCTGATCCTGCGCCAGCCCGGTGTTTTGCTGGCAGTGGGTGACACCTTGCTGGTGGGGTCGTCTGGCCGCTTGCTGGGCCTCAACCCTGCGAACGGTAGCGTGCGCTGGGAAGCGCCTATTGCGACACCACGCGGCACCAATGACGTGGAGCGTCTGGTGGACCTGGTTGGTCGCGTGAGCCGCCAGGGCAACGTGGTTTGTACCCGTGCGTTCCAGATGGCTGTGGGCTGTGTGAACGCGTCGCGTGGCACGCTGCTGTGGACCAAACCCGCCGTCGGATTTGAAGGTGTACACGGAGACGACACCTTGGTGTTTGGCACCGAAAGTGACGGCAAGGTGGTGGCCTGGAAACGTGCAGACGGAGAACGTGTCTGGAGTACCGATCGCCTGCAGTACCGCACCCTGACCGCACCACTGGCCTTGGGCCGTTCGGTGGTTATGGGCGACAACACGGGCCTGGTGCATTTGTTGTCGCGTGAAGATGGCAGTGTATTGAACCGCCTGACGACGGACGGCTCTGCAATTGTTGCAGCGCCTGTGGCCGCTGGCGATACGCTTGTTGTGGTGACCCAAAAGGGTGGAATTTTTGGCTTCCGGCCAGAGTGATTTTGAACACCCCCGTAGCGCCTGCGGCGCTTCCCCCTCAAGGGGGCGATACCAGCGGCCTGGCATAGCCAGATCCACGGTATCCCTGGAATGGGTAGCGCCCTGTTCCATGGGCTGGCGAACAGCGCTATGAACAATTGAAAAGAATCCATGAAGCCAGTGATTGCCCTTGTCGGGCGCCCCAATGTCGGTAAATCGACGCTTTTTAACCGGCTGACGAAGTCGCGCGACGCCATCGTTGCCGACTTTGCCGGTTTGACGCGGGACCGCCATTACGGAAGTGGCAAACAAGGCAAACACGAATACATCGTTATCGATACCGGTGGTTTTGAGCCGGACGCTGCCAGTGGCATCTTCAAGGAGATGGCCAAACAAACCCAGCAGGCGGTGGCTGAAGCCGATGTGGTCATTTTTGTGGTGGATGCCCGCGCGGGGATGTCCGCGCAGGACCACGACATTGCCAAGTACCTGCGCCGTCTGGGCAAACCCTGTGTACTCGTGGCCAACAAGGCCGAAGGCATGAAAGAGGGGGCCCAACTGGTCGAGTTTTTCGAGCTGGGCTTTGGCCAGGTGCATCCCGTGTCTGCCGCCCACGGCCAGGGTATCCGCAGCCTTGTGGACCTGGCGCTGGCCCCGCTGCATCTGCCCGATCCTGACCTGGAGGCGGCGGCGGAAGATGCGGGCACCACCAAACTTGCTGTGGCTGGCCGTCCCAACGTGGGCAAGTCCACACTGATCAACACCTGGCTGGGTGAGGAGCGCCTGGTGGCGTTTGACATGCCGGGCACCACACGTGACGCGATCACTGTGCCGTTCGAGCACGATGGCCAGAAGTTCGAGTTGATCGACACGGCGGGCCTGCGCCGCAAAGGCAAGGTTTTTGAAGCCATCGAAAAATTCTCGGTGGTTAAAACCCTGCAGGCCATCGAGTCCGCCAATGTGGTGTTGCTGCTGCTGGACGCAGAGCAGGGCGTCACCGACCAGGATGCCCACATTGCCGGGTTTATTCTGGAAAGCGGCCGTGCCGTGGTGGTGGCCGTCAACAAATGGGATGCGGTGGATGCTTACCAGCGCGAGCTGGTGCAGCGCTCCATCGAAACCCGTCTGCCGTTCCTGAAATTTGCGGCAGTGCACTTTATTTCGGCCAAGAAGCGGCTGGGGCTGGGGCCGCTCTGGGCGTCCATCACGCAAGCCCACCGTGCGGCCACCTGCAAGATGTCCACACCTGTGTTGACCCGTTTACTGCTGGAGGCGGTGCAGTTTCAGAGCCCGCAGCGCAGCGGCATGTTCCGCCCCAAGCTGCGGTACGCCCACCAGGGCGGCATGAACCCACCGGTGATCATCGTGCACGGCAATTCGCTGGAACACGTCACCGAAGCCTACAAGCGGTTCCTGGAAGGGCGCTTCCGCAAAGAGTTCAATCTGGTGGGAACCCCCCTGCGAATCCAGATGAAAACATCGGCCAACCCTTACGCCGACCGCGGCACGTCGTAACAGAGGCCACCCATTCCCGCCTTATTCCCTTGTTTGCCCCGGTTATAAGCACTTTGTGCGGGTGCAGCATGGTTGCTGTGGTAAGGTGACGTTTTACAACAACATTCTTGAACACGGAGAATATCGTGAGCAACAAAAGCCAACTTCTTCAAGACCCTTTCCTCAACGCTTTGCGTCGGGAGCATGTGCCAGTGTCGATTTACCTCGTCAATGGCATCAAGCTGCAAGGGCAGATTGAATCCTTTGACCAGTACGTCGTCCTGCTGCGCAATACCGTGACGCAGATGGTCTACAAACACGCCATTTCGACCATTGTTCCCGGCCGCGCCGTGAATTTCTCGACGTCCGAAGGCTCTGACGCTGACGTCCCTGCCGCCTGACTGGCAAGCCGAAGCCCGCTTGTGCGGGCCGGCGCTGAAACCTGATTCGCCTACTTGAGTTCCCCTGATTCGCCTGCCACTCCCTACACCCCCGTTGTCCTCGTGGGTGTAGACCTGGGTTTGCCTCATTTTGATGGCGGACTGGAAGAACTCGGCCTGCTCGCCCAAACAGCAGGCCTTACGCCTGTGGCACGTGTGGTTTGTAAACGCAGGGCACCTGATGCTGCGCTTTTTGTCGGCAGCGGCAAGGCGGATGAAATCCGTTTTCTGGCCGAGCAACATGGCGCGGTTGAAATTCTTTTCGACCAGTCGCTGAGCCCGGCACAGCAGCGCAACCTTGAGCGCCACATGGAGTTGCCTGTCAACGACAGGACCTTGCTGATCCTCCAGATTTTTGCCCAACGCGCCCGCAGCCATGAAGGCAAGTTGCAGGTGGAGTTGGCGCGCCTGCAGTACATCAGCACCCGGCTGGTGCGACGCTGGTCCCATCTGGAGCGGCAAAGTGGGGGCATCGGGATGCGCGGCGGCCCGGGTGAAAAACAAATCGAGCTGGACCGCCGCATGATCGGAGAGTCGATCAAACGCACCAAGGAGCGCCTGCACAAGGTCAAGAAGCAGCGCCAGACCCAGCGCCGGCAACGCGAGCGCCGCGATACCTTCAATATTTCACTGGTGGGCTACACCAACGCGGGCAAGTCCACCCTGTTCAATGCACTGGTCAAAGCGCGCGCATATGCCGCCGACCAGTTGTTTGCCACGCTGGACACGACAACCCGCCAGTTGTACCTGGGTGAGGCCAATCGCTCCGTGTCCTTGTCGGACACGGTGGGTTTTATCCGTGACCTGCCGCACGGCCTCATTGATGCCTTCGAAGCCACGCTGCAGGAAGCCGTGGATGCCGACCTGTTGATCCACGTGGTGGATGCCGCCAACCCGAATTACCCCGAGCAGATCGGGGAGGTGCAGCGGGTGCTGGGTGAGATTGGTGCCGGTGCTGTACCGCAAATTCTTGTATTCAACAAACTCGATGCCCTTGAAAAAGAGCTGTGGCCTGTCCATCTGCAGGACACGTATGCGCTGGATGGTGAGCAGGTGCCGCGTCTTTTTGTGAGTGCACGGGGTGGTGAGGGTCTGCCAGCCCTGCGTGAGCAGCTTGCCCATGCCGCAACGCGTAGTTTGCAAGAGACCGCGATAACCCCGGACGACACACCTGAATTCGACGAAACGCAGACCTGATTGGGCACAATCCCTGCAGGACAGACAAAAAGAGAATGCCGAATGAACCTTAATTTACGGGCCGTCCGCTGGGCCGCCATTCCGGAGCGTATCCGCGGGATGTTCTCGCTGAACGATCCCCGCTGGGGCCGTGGTGATGACAACGGCGCGACGGACGTCAAACCCGACGCTCCCAAGCCAGAAGACAAACCCCGCGCTCCGCAGGACAACCGCGGGCGTGGCAACCAGGGGCCACCGGATCTCGACGAACTCTGGCGTGATTTCAACCGCAAGCTGAGCGGCCTTTTTGGCGGCAATAAAAATGGCGGCCGCAACAACGGCGGCTCTAATGGCGGCGGTGGTGGTTTTCAGCCCGACATGAAAAACGCTGGTTACGGCCTGGGCCTGATCGCCCTGGTTGCTGTGCTGATCTGGCTGGGCACCGGCTTCTTTATCGTGCAGGAAGGCCAGCAGGCTGTTATTACCCAGTTTGGCCGCTACAAAGCCACGGTGGGTGCGGGTTTCAACTGGCGTCTGCCATACCCCGTACAGCGCCATGAGCTGGTGTTTGTGACCCAGATCCGCGCGGTGGACGTGGGCCGTGACAACGTCATTAAGGCCACCGGCCTGCGCGAGTCGGCCATGCTGACGGCCGATGAAAACATCGTTGAAATCAAGTTTGCCGTGCAGTACCGCCTGAACGATGCACGCGCCTACCTGTTTGAGAGCAAAGACCCCGGCGGTGCCGTGGTGCAAGCTGCTGAAACCGCTGTGCGTGAAGTGGTTGGCAACATGCGTATGAGTGCGGCATTGGCCGAAGAACGCGACCAGATCGCACCCCGCGTGCGCACCCTGATGCAAACCATGCTGGACCGCTACAAGGTCGGTATTGAAGTGGTGGGCATCAACCTGCAGCAAACTGGTGTACGCCCGCCCGAACAGGTGCAGGCCGCATTTGACGATGTGCTGAAGGCCGGTCAGGAGCGAGAACGCGCCCGCAACGAAGCCGAAGCCTATGCCAACGACGTGATTCCACGTGCGGCAGGTGCGGCTGCCCGTCTGCGTGAAGAGTCGGAAGCCTACCGTGCCCGTATCGTGGCGCAGGCAGAGGGTGATTCGCAGCGTTTCCGTTCCGTGCTGGCCGAATACCAGAAGGCACCCCAGGTCACCCGCGACCGGATGTACCTGGAGACCATGCAACAGGTGTTCAGCAACGTGTCCAAGGTGTTGATTGACTCCAAGGGTGGTGCCAATCTGCTGCACTTGCCACTCGACAAGATCATGCAACTCACAGGCACTTCTGCTGTGGCCGGGGGCGATGCTGCCGCTGCCCCGGTCGTCCCTGTAGTGCCTGCGGCTGCTGCAGCCGCCGACTCCCGTGCCCGGGATTCCGCGCGTACGCGCGAACGCGACATACGTTAGGAGTCCGAACGTGAACAGAGTTGGTTTTATTGCCTCGTCCGTGCTGGTGGTGCTTGCACTGCTGAGCTCCATGTTGTTTGTGGTGGACCAGCGCCAGTTTGGCGTGGTGTACCAGTTGGGCCAGATCAAGGACGTGATCACCGAGCCCGGCCTCAACTTCAAGATGCCGCCGCCGTTCCAGAACGTCACTTACATCGACAAGCGCCTGTTGACGCTGGAAAGCGCCGATTCCGAGCCCATGCTTACGGCGGAAAAACAGCGTGTGGTGATCGACTGGTTTGTGCGCTGGCGCATCACCGATCCATCGCAGTACATCCGTAACGTGGGACTGGACGAAAGTGCCGGTGCCAACCAGCTGAACCGGGTGGTGCGTAACGCGTTCCAGGAAGAAATCAACCGCCGCACCGTCAGCGAGTTGTTGTCCGCAAAGCGCGAAGCCCTCATGGCCGACGTGAAGCGTGAAGTACAGGAGATCGTCACCGCGGGCAACAAGCCCTGGGGTGTCGAGATCGTGGACGTGCGTATCACGCGTGTGGACTATGTGGAGGCCATCACCGAGTCGGTGTACCGCCGCATGGAAGCCGAGCGTAAACGGGTGGCCAACGAGCTGCGCTCCACGGGTGCTGCCGAAGGTGAAAAGATCCGCGCCGACGCTGATCGCCAGCGCGAAGTGATTCTGGCCAATGCCTACCGTGATGCCCAGAAGGTGAAGGGTGAGGGTGATGCCCAGGCGGCCCAGTCGTTCTCGGAAGCTTTTGGCCGTGACCCGCAGTTTGCACAGTTCTACCGCAGTCTTGATGCCTACCGCGCCAGCTTCAACAAAAAGAGTGATGTGATGGTGCTTGACCCGTCATCGTCTGATTTCTTCAAGTCCTTCCGTGGCAACGGCAGTGCCCTGGGTGCTGCTCCTGCCAAGAAGTAAGACCACAACGGTTTGAACCTGTGGATGGTTCAACACTGTGGGCTGCACTGGCCCTCGTCCTGGTGGCCGAGGGCTTGTTGCCTTTTATCTCTCCCGGCGGGTGGCGGCGCATGTTTACACAGCTGCTGCAGCTCAACGATGGGCAGATCAGGTTCTTTGGCCTGGTGACCATCGTGGCCGGTCTTTTGCTGCTTTGGGCCGTGTCCTGAGACATTTGCCCCGCGCAGCCCGGTAAAATCCGGTTTTTAACAGCGTCCCCAAAATACATGTCTGCCTGGGTCCTTCCGGATCACATAGCCGATGTCTTGCCTTCCGAGGCACGGCACATCGAAGAACTCCGTCGCAAGCTGCTGGACACGGCGCGTAGCTATGGCTACGAGCTGGTCATGCCGCCATTGCTTGAGCACCTTGAATCTTTGTTGACTGGCACCGGTGAAGCGCTCGATCTCCAGACCTTCAAGTTGGTGGACCAGATCTCGGGCCGCATGATGGGTCTGCGCGCTGATACGACACCCCAGGTTGCACGTATTGATGCCCATCTGCTGAACCGCCAGGGCGTGACACGTTTGTGTTACTGCGGCCCTGTGCTGCACACCCGGCCTGACCGTCCGCATGCCACCCGTGAGCCGCTGCAGTTTGGTGCCGAAATTTACGGCCATGCTGGCATCGAGGCCGATGTTGAGGCGCTGTTGCTGGCACTTGACTGCCTGCGCGCCGCCAAGGTGCAGGACATCAGTGTGGACCTGGGTGACGCCCGTATCGTGCGTCTGCTGCTGGAGGGCACATCAGCCGACAGTGCCACCCTGACGAATATCCATGCCGCCCTGGCTGCCAAGGATGCAAGCGCACTGGCCGATGCGACACAGGCATTGCCCCCCGCTGCCCGCGACGGCCTGCAAGCCTTACTGGGCTTGTACGGCGGCATCACTGTGCTGGATGAAGCCGCGCGTGTACTGCCGGCATCCGCCGGTATGACTGCCGTGCTTTCTCAGCTGCGTCAAATTGCCGGTCACCTGGACGGCGTGCGTGTCACCTTCGATCTGGCCGACCTGCGCGGTTACGCCTACTACAGCGGTGCACGTTTTGCGATTTATGTGCCTGGTGCCAGTGATGCGCTGGTGCGCGGCGGTCGTTACGACGAGGTGGGGGCGGTGTTTGGCCGCAACCGCCCCGCAGCAGGCTTCAGCATGGATGTGCGTGAACTGGTGGGGGTGGTTGCACCCCGTCCACTGCGCGCGGCCATCCGTGCGCCCTGGAGCGAAACACCTGCCTTGCGCGCTGCCATTGCGGCGCTGCGTGCGGGGGGCGAAACCGTGGTGTGTGCGCTTCCTGGCGCGCCCAACGAAGTGGACGAATTCCTCTGCGACCGTGAGCTGGTAAACAGTGCGGGGCAATGGACTGTGCAACCTATTTGATTTCCGGAATATCGAGATGAACAACACAAACGCTCAGGTAGCAGGCCGCAATGTCGTGGTGGTGGGCACCCAATGGGGTGACGAAGGCAAAGGCAAGCTGGTGGATTGGCTGACCGAAAGCGCCCAGGGTGTGGTGCGCTTCCAGGGCGGCCACAACGCCGGCCACACACTCGTCATCAATGGCGTCAAGACTGCGCTGCACCTGATCCCCAGCGGCATCATGCGTGCAGGCGTCAAGTGCTACATCGGCAACGGTGTGGTGCTGTCTGCAGCCAAGCTGTTTGAAGAAATTGAAGGCCTGGAGAAGGCGGGTGTGGAAGTGCGTTCGCGCCTGCGTATCAGTGAGGCCTGCCCGCTGATCCTGCCGTTCCACGCGGCACTCGACATTGCCCGCGAAGCCAAGCGCGAAAAGGGTGGCGTTGAAAAAATCGGCACCACTGGCCGGGGCATTGGCCCCGCCTACGAAGACAAAATCGCCCGCCGCGCCCTGCGTGTACAGGATCTGAAGTACCCCGAGCGTTTTGCCACCAAGCTGCGTGAGCTGCTGGACGTGCACAACTTTGTGCTGACCCAGTACCTGGGCGCACCCGCCATCGAGTTCCAGCCGGTGTATGACGAAGCCATGCGCCACGCCGAGCTGCTCAAACCCATGATTGCCGACGTGTCGCGTGAGCTCAACGAAGCCCACCGCGAGGGCGCCAACCTGCTGTTTGAAGGCGCACAAGGCACCTTGCTTGACGTGGACCACGGCACATACCCCTATGTCACGTCCAGCAACTGCGTGGCGGGCAACGCTGCTGCAGGCGCGGGCGTGGGCCCCGGCATGCTGCACTACATCCTGGGTATCACCAAGGCCTACTGCACCCGTGTCGGTGGTGGCCCGTTCCCGACGGAACTTGACTGGGAAGTGCCCGGCACCCCCGGTTACCACATGAGCACGGTGGGCGCTGAAAAGGGCGTGACCACCGGGCGCAGCCGCCGTTGTGGCTGGTTTGATGCGGCTTTGCTCAAACGTTCGGCGCAGGTGAATGGCCTGACCGGCCTGTGTATCACCAAGCTGGACGTGCTGGACGGTCTGACCGAACTCAAGCTGTGCACCGGCTACGAGCTGGACGGCGAAATTGTCGACATCCTGCCCATGGGCGCCGACGAAATCGAACGTTGCAAACCCATCTACGAAACCATGGAAGGCTGGACCGACTCCACCGTGGGTGTTACCGACTACGACAAGCTGCCCATCAATGCCCGCCTGTACCTGCAGCGCATTGCACACGTGACGGGTGTGCCGATCGACATGATTTCCACCAGCCCCGACCGTGACCACACGATCATGCAGCGCCACCCGTTTTTGGGCTGATGCCCTGCGGGCACCATATTTACATGTCAAATAGGCCTCTAGCGCCCGCTGGCTGTGCGCAGGCAGCTATTAATTCAGGAGTAACCCCATGCTGACCGAAGACGGAAAACACCTGTACGTGAGCTACGACGAGTACCACAACCTCATCGAAAAGCTGGCCATCAAGGTGCACCAGTCGGGGTGGGAGTTCGACAACATCCTGTGCCTGGCGCGGGGGGGCATGCGCCCGGGCGACATGCTGAGCCGCATCTTCAACAAGCCGCTGGCCATCATGTCCACCAGCTCCTACCGCTCCGACGGCGGCACGGTGCAGGGCAACCTCGACATTGCGCGTTTTATCACCACCCCCAAGGGTGAAATCGCGGGCCGCGTACTGCTGGTGGATGACCTGGCCGACTCGGGCCACACGCTGAACGCCGTCATCAAGATGCTGAAGACCAACTACCAGCCCATCACCGAGCTGCGCAGTGCGGTCATCTGGACCAAGGCCGTGTCCACCTTCACGGCCGACTATTCGGTGGAGTTTCTCGCCACCAACCCGTGGATTCACCAGCCCTTCGAGGGCTACGACACCATGGGCCCCGAGAAGCTGCTCGAAAAGTGGAAGGTGTAGGCTCACCCCCGTTGGCTTTTCACTGCGTGTAAAAGCCGCCCCCCTTGCAGGGGGCAACACCAGTCGCCCGGCTAAGCCGGTTCGACGGTGTTTGCTGGAAGGGTGCTTGTGCCTCGCACTTTGCACTGTTAGATCTGACGAAAGGCTTTCCGCCTCTCAGATGTGGTATTCGGTGTCTTGCTGGTTCAGCATCTGCAAGGCTGCCAGCGCTTCCAGATCGGTGCGGTACAGGTGCAGTGTGGGGGAGGGGGACAGTTCCCCTGCCCGCCGCAGCATGCGGTCCACAGGGAGCTTGAGCCCGCTGACATGCAGCGTGGCACCGCGCTCACGCAGGAACTGGTGGATCTTGCCGAAGGTTTCCACCCCCGTCACATCCATGCGGTTGATGGGCTGGGCAAACAGGCACACGTGTTTGACCGCCGGGTTCCGTGCCATATGGTCCACCACCGCCCGCTCCAACGCGCTGGCCGAGGCAAAGTCCAGTTCCGCATCCATACGCAGTGCATAAAGCTGGGGTGCCAGCGGTGGCAGATGCCAGAGGTGGCGGTCGCGCAGGCTGCCGTCGGGGTGTAAGCCCACTTCAATGATGCGCGGGTGCAGCCGCTGGTACAAAAAGTGGCTCAGGCTGATCAGCAACCCTGCCAACACGCCCCAGTACAGGCGCGGAGCGGTTGCCAGTGTCAACACAAAAGTGGCACCACCGGTCAAGGCTTCTACCCGTGACACACGCCACAAACGCAGCAGGACCTGCGGGCGCACCAAGCTGACCACGGCAGCAATCACCACAGCTGCCAGCACCGCCTGCGGCACATGGTGCAGCGCCGGGGTCAGCCACAGCAACACCACCAGCACCACCAGCGTGGCAAACAACGAGGCCCAGCCGGTGCGGGCGCCCGCGTACAGGTTGATGGCGGAGCGTGAGAACGAGGCACTGGTCGGGAACGCACCACTGAAGCCCGATGCCATCTTGGCCAAGCCCTGGCCAATCAAGTCCTGGTTTTCATTCCACTGCGTGCCGCCGCGCTGGTTCTCGACCTTGGCACTGGATGCAGTCTCCAGAAAACTCATCAAGGTGATCACCATCGCAGGCAACAGCAGCTGGCTGAAGGTAGACCACGGCAGCATCTGCGGCATATAAAAGGCAGGCAACCCGGCGGGGAGGGTGCCCACCACGGCCCCGCCGTCGGCTTCAAACCCCATCCACGCACTGAGTGCGGCGCTGCCCGCCACCAGCACAAAGGTCATCGGGAAATGGGGCCACCAGCGCCGCGACAGCACCATCAACGCCAGGCTGCCCACGCCAAACGCCGCGCTGGCCAGGTGAAACTGCGGCTGCTCCAGCAAACTGCCCAGCGGCCCGCTCAGGCCTGTGAATGCGGGTATCTGCGACAGCAGAATCAGGATGGCGGCCGCTTGGGTGAACCCCACCATCACTGGTGAACTCACCAGGTTCAGCAGCCAGCCAAAACGCCCCAACCCCAGCAGCAGTTGCAGCGCCCCGGACATCAGCGCCAGCCACACCGCCAGGCTCACCCACTGTGCACTGCCGGGCTCGGCCAGGCCGACCAGGGATGCGCCAATAAACAGGCTGGTCAGCGCCGTGGGCCCAACCCCGAGGCGGGTGGATGAACTCCACAGCACCGCCACCAACGCAGGCAGCAGGGACGCGTAAATGCCCGTTACCAGCGGCATACCCGCCACCTGGGCGTAAGCCACAGCCTGGGGCACCAGCATCAGGCCGACGGTCAGGCCCGCCCACAGTTCGTTGCGCAGGGTTTCGCGGCTGGGGCGAGGCCAGGCCAGGAAGGGGAAAAAGCGGTGAAGTGGGCTGCGCATGGCAGTGGCAAAGAACGGGTAAAGGAATCGATGACCGTACCACACCATGCACCGTGTCGGACGGCCGCGCAGGCCCGGTGCGCCGTTTGTCCTACACGCTTATCGGTGCTTGCTGACCCGCTGCAAACAGGCCCGCATCTACAGTTCATCCATGGCAGTTGAACAGCAACAAGCCATACACCACAAGCCGTTAACCAACCGAAAGGAAGCAGTATGAACAAGGATCAAGTTGAAGGCCGCGTTGACCAGGTCAAGGGCAAGATCAAGGAAGTTGCTGGCAAGGTCACGGGCAACGAATCCCTTCGCCAAGAAGGTGTTGTGGACCAGGTGTCCGGCAAAACCCAGGCCACCTACGGTGACGTGAAAGAAAACGTCAAGGACACCGTGAAAGACGCGGCTGACAAGCTGTAAAACGTACTGAACAAGCCACGCTAAAAGGCCGGTCATCTGAAGCTGCAAATGCTTGCACTGCATGCAGCTTCAGACAACTCAATACATGGAGATAAACATGTCAAACAAAAACCACAACACCCCACCGCCATCGATCCGTATGCGCGCGTTGACGGTGTTGTCTATCTCGGCGCTGGCGCTGGGCTTGGCCGCGTGTGACAAGCCCGCCACTGAAAAGGTCAACGACCAGTCCACCATCGGCCAAAAGCTCGACGCCGCCGTGGCAAAAACCGAACAGGCTGCCGCCGAAGCCAAGACAGACGCGGCCCAAGCCCTGGACCAGGCCAAAAACAAGATGGACGCCGAAATGCCCAAGGTGCAGGCCTCTGTCGAAAACGCAGGTGCCAAAGCCATGGGGGTTGTGGACGACACCACCATCACCGCACAGGTGTCGGCTGGTTTGGTGAAGGACCCTGACCTCAGTGCCATCAAGATTGACGTGGATACCAAGGCCGGTGTGGTCACCCTCAGCGGCACTGCCCCCACCACCATGGCCAAAGAACGTGCCACCGATATTGCCAAGGGCATACAGGGTGTATCCACGGTCAACAACAATCTGATGGTCAAGGCGGGTTAAGCGTGTATTTGCGGGCCATTCGCTGGCCGATTTAACATCGGCGCATGAATTCCCCGCTGACCACCCTGATCCACTACCCGTACACACCACCCGACGGTTTTGAAGCACCCCAACCGGGTGTCTTCAAGGCCTCGACCGTCATATTTCCAAACACGGCCGCCATGCGGTCGCGCAACTGGAAAAACAAGACGGGCTACACCTACGGCCTGCACGGCACACCCACCACCTTCCTGCTGGAAGAGCGCCTGAATGCGCTGGAAGGCGGCACACAATGCCTTCTGGTGCCCAGTGGTCTGGCGGCCATCGCCAATGTCAGTCTGGCGCTGCTGAAGACGGGTGACGAGGTGCTGATTCCGGACAACGCCTACGGCCCGAACAAAACCCTGACCGAAGGTGATTTGGCCGCCTACGGCATCACCCACCAGCTGTACGACCCCATGCGCCCGGACGATCTGGCCCGCAAGATCAGTCCCAAAACCCGCCTCGTTTGGCTGGAGGTACCAGGTTCCGTCACGCTGGAATTTGCCGACTTGCCCACCCTGGCGCGTATCTGCCGCGACAAAGGGGTGCTTACCGCACTCGACAACACCTGGGGCGCAGGCCTGGCTTTTTGTGCATTCGATTTTGACAAGGGCCAAGGTGTGGACGTGTCAGTACAGGCGCTCACCAAATACCCGAGTGGCGGCGGTGATGTGCTGATGGGCAGCATCATCACCCGCAACCAGGCGCTGCATGACCGCATCAAACTCACCCATATGCGCCTGGGCTTGGGTGTGGGTGCCAACGACACCGAAACCGTGCTGCGCTCCCTGCCCAGCATCGACTTGCGTTACCGCGCCCACGACGCGGGTGCCCGAACCCTGGCGCGCTGGATGCAGGGCAGGGCGGAAGTGGCCCAAGTGCTGCACCCCGCGCTCGAGGGTTCCCCCGGCCACGCGCACTGGCGCGCCCTGTGTGCTGCGGATGGCTCGGAGGGTTTGGCCGCAGGCCTGTTCTCGGTGGTGTTGAATGCCAGCTACAGCCCGGCGCAGGTCGATGCTTTGTGTGATGCCTTGCGATTGTTCCGGCTGGGTTACAGCTGGGGTGGCCCCATCAGCCTGGTGGTGCCCTATGAATTGAAGACCATGCGTAGCACGTGGCCCGCGCATCTGGCGCAAGGCACGGTGGTGCGGTTTTCCGTCGGTTTGGAGTCGGTGGCCGATCTGCAGGCCGATCTGGCGCAGGCGCTCGAAAAACTCGTGGCCTGACACTGGTTCAACATGGGGTGAGGCAGTGTTTTCCGGGATGGCGCAGGCGCAGGCACTGCGCTAGCCTGTAGGTCTGCTTCATATCCACCCCATGACCACGTCCCCAGCCGACCAGGCCGCAACCGCTGCACCCTCTGCCATACCCTGCGCCGATGGAGCGGCACGCACGTCCACCACGCCCGCCACACCGCAGGTTCGCTCGATAGGCTGGGGCGCACCCGTGGGCTGGCTGGTGCGCGGCGCACGCGACATGTGCGCCTACTGGGGCATTGCGCTGTTTTATGGCTTTTGTTTCTGGACCATGGCCCTGATTCTGGGCGCGGTGTTCCGCAGCCGCCCTGAATACACCATGTCCATCGTGTCCGGTTGCCTGCTGGTGGGGCCGTTTTTGGCGATGGGCCTGTACGACGTGAGCCGCCGCCGGGAGCTGGGCGACACGCCCGCGCTGTCGCACTCCATCACCTGCTGGGACAAGCACGTGGGCAGCATGGGCCTGCTGGTGCTGGTGCTCATGGTGTTGGAGCTGCTGTGGGGCCGCGCCTCACTCGTGGTGTTTGCGGTGTTCTTCAAAACCGGCATGCCGTCCACCACCGGGGTGCTGCAGGCGATCTTCAGCGCAGGCAACTGGGAGTTTGTGCTGGTGTACATGGCCGTGGGGGGAATTTTTGCCACGCTGGTGTTCTCCACCATGGTGGTGTCAGTGCCCATGATTCTCGACCGCGACACCGACGCGGTCACCGCCGCCATCACCAGCATCCGGGTGGTGTACGAGAACACGGGCGTGATGCTGGTGTGGGCCGCACTTATTGTGGTGCTCACCGGGCTGGCATTGTGGCCCTGGGGCGCGGGTTTGCTGGTGGTCGGGCCGTGGCTGGGGCACGCCAGCTGGCACGCCTACCGCGACGCTGTCGGCTGGCCCGAACTGGTCGATGCACCAGAGCAACCTGCTACAGTCAGCAACAGACATTGAAAGGACACCTTGGCTACACCCAACTACGGCTACGAAAAGCGCCAAAAAGAGCTTGCGAAGAAACGCAAGAAAGAAGAAAAGCTCAAATCCAAGGCTGAGCGAAAGACCGACCAGCCTGGTGAGGACGGCGATGTGGACGGCGTGACTGATACACCGGACACGGGCACCGATACTCCTTCCCAAGGATAAGAGCAGCCCCCACGCGTGCAGCGTTGGGGCTTTTTCTTTTTAACGCAGCAACTTCCGCAGCTCAGGCCACACGTTGTCCAGCATGGCCGGATGCGCTTCTGCGCGCGGGTGGATACGGTCGGGCTGGAACATCGCCGTGGCGTTAGGTCCATCGGCCACCCCCTTCAAAAAGAAGGGCACCACCGCTGCCTTGCGTGCCTGCGCCACTTTGGCAAACAGGTCGCCAAACCGTTTGGTGTAGTCGGCGCCATAGTTGGGTGGCACCTGCATCCCCACCAGCAGCACCTTGGCCCCGGCTTTCTGGGCGGCTTCGGTCATAAAACGCAGGTTGTCTTCGGTGTTGGCCAGGGGCAGGCCGCGCAGCGCATCGTTGCCACCGAGTTCAATCACCACATGGGTGGGCTGGTGCTGCTTCAGCAAGGCGGGCAGGCGGCTGCGGCCACCGGACGTGGTTTCACCACTCACACTGGCATTCACCACGCGCGCCGCGATCTTTTCTTGCGCCAGCCGTTTTTCGAGCAGCGCCACCCAGCCTTCGCCGCGTTTGAGCCCATATTCGGCGCTCAGCGAGTCACCCAGCACCAGAATGGTGGGGGCCGCCTGGGCCATAGCTGCACCGGTGCCCAAGCTGCCGGATAGCCCCACAAACAGGGCAGCGCCCACGCGCAGGATAAAGTGTTGACGGTTCACAAATACAAGCCTTCCATGTCCGAACATCAGTCCGAGTTTCAGTCCGAAAAAATGACACAACCCATTATTGCCGTCGAGCATGTTTTCAAATCGGTCACCGACTCGACCGGCACGCTGGACATTCTGCGCGACATTGATTTCCAGTTGGCGCCCAAGGAGACTGCGGCCATCGTGGGAGCCTCCGGCTCGGGCAAAAGTACGTTGTTGTCCATCATTGCCGGGCTCGACACCCCCACCCGTGGCACCGTGCGCCTGGCCGGGCAAGACCTGTTCGCCCTCGACGAGGATGCCCGGGCTGCCCTGCGGGCGCAGAAGGTGGGTTTTGTGTTCCAGAGCTTCCAGCTCATGGGCAGCCTGACCGCGCTGGAGAACGTCATGCTGCCCCTGGAGCTGGCGGGCAGCCGCGACGCCCGCAAAGCCGCCACCGAAATGCTGCACCGCGTGGGCCTGGGTGAACGCCTGGGCCACTACCCCAAGGTGCTGTCGGGCGGCGAACAACAGCGCGTGGCGCTGGCCCGTGCCTTTGTGGTGCAGCCCGCCGTGCTGCTGGCCGACGAGCCTACCGGTAGCCTGGACTTCGCCACCGGTGAAAAGGTGATGGAGCTGATGTTCGACCTGAACCGCGAGCTGGGCACCACCCTGGTGCTGGTCACCCATGACCGCGCCATTGCCGCCCAGTGTGCACACCGCATCACCATTGACGCCGGGCGTGTGGTGGTGTGATGTAGTAACCGGCTAACACCCAGGCCGCGCCGCGGCTGCCAACAATGCCTGCTCCTATTCACAACAACGGAGACAGACACCATGGCAGCGAAAAAAATTCTGATGGTTTGTGGCGACTACTGCGAAGACTACGAAACCATGGTGCCGTTCCAGGCACTGCTGGCCGTGGGCCACACGGTTCATGCGGTATGCCCCGACAAAAAGGCGAGCGACACCATCAAGACCGCCATCCACGACTTTGAAGGTGCACAAACCTACAGCGAGAAACCCGGCCACAACTTTGCACTCAACGCCACGTTTGCCGACGTGCAGGTGGCCAGTTACGACGCCTTGGTGATCCCGGGCGGCCGGGGCCCCGAATACCTGCGCACCTACCCCGCCGTGGTGGCCCTGGTGAAGCACTTTTTCGAGACCAACAAACCAGTCGCTGCCGTCTGCCACGGCGCGCAGCTGCTGGCCGGGGCCAGGGTGCTCAAGGGCCGCACCTGCTCGGCCTATCCGGCCTGCCGCATGGAAGTGGAGATCGCTGGAGGCACCTACGCCGACATCGCCATCGATGCTGCCATCACCGACGGCAACCTGGTGTCCGCACCCGCCTGGCCCGCCCACCCCGCGTGGATCGCGCAGTTCCTCGCGCTGCTGGGTACACGTATCACCCATTGACGGTATGGGCTGGGCCTCGGAAGATGCGGGGCCACAGGAGACAAAGCATGTGCCAAGTTTTTATCAGCGCCGACCCCACGCTTTATGAAAGCCGCGCCCGCTCGGTGCGCCTGCACGGCGTGGCCACCAGCATCAAACTGGAAAACCTTTTCTGGCAGGTGCTGGAGGAAATTGCAGAACGCGACGGGCTGGGTGTGCCCCCGCTGTGTGCCCGGCTGTATGACGAACTGGTGGCCGAGCGGGGCGCGGTGGACAATTTTGCGTCCTTCCTGCGGGTGTGCTGCGGCCGTTACCTGGCGCTGCAGCTGTCGGGCGGTATCCCGCAGGACGCGTCCATCTCCATCCGCAGCCTGAACGCCCAGCAGGTGCTGGCCACGGAAAAACACCGCAACCTGCTGTCACGGGCGGCGTAGCCGTTTGGTACCTGTTTTCTAAACAAATTGGCACTTGGCGCTTTATGGATGTGCGCACATAGCTATAAAAAATATAGCAATCGCCAAAATCTGCGTTTACTCCCAGGGCCGTTCGGGCAGGGCGCTCCAGCGCGGATAATCCCCCTATGTCATCCCCCAAAGTGCTTTTCGGCTTCCATGCCGTGGGTGTGCGCCTCAAGACCACACCCCGATCAATCATCGAGATCTACTACGAGCCCACGCGCCGCGATGCGCGTATGCGGCAGTTTCTGGAGCGTGCCAACGAAGCCGGTGTGCGCCTGATCGAGGCCGACGGCATGCGCCTGGCCAAACTCGCGGGCAGCCACGGTCACCAGGGTGTGGCCGCAAGGGTCGAAATTTTGGCGCAGACCAGTTCACTCGACGACCTGCTCGACGGCATCGAAGGCCCACCGCTGCTGCTGGTGCTCGACGGTGTGACCGACCCCCACAACCTCGGTGCCTGCCTGCGGGTGGCCGACGGTGCCGGGGCCCACGCCGTGATTGCGCCCAAGGACCATGCCGTGGGTGTGAACGCCACGGTGGCCAAGGTGGCCAGCGGTGCGGCCGAGACGGTGCCGTATTTCATGGTGACCAATCTGTCGCGCACGTTGAACGAGCTGAAAGAACGCAGCATCTGGTGTATCGGCACCAGCGACGGCACCAGCAAGACCATCTACCAGGCCGACCTGAAAACCCCGGTGGCGCTGGTGATGGGGGCCGAGGGTGAAGGCATGCGCCAGCTTACCCGCAAGACCTGCGACGAGTTGGTGGGTATCCCGATGCGTGGCGCGGTGGAGAGCCTGAACGTGTCGGTGGCCAGCGGTGTGTGCCTGTACGAGGCGCTGCGCCAGCGGGGTTGATCCCGCGGCGGGCCAGCGCAGGTATTCGTTTTTCAGATAAGTATGGGTTAATCGGGCGCATCACAAACGCGGTGGTCTTTCTAGAATTTTGAACAAGGGCAGGGTGCACCTCCGTGCCCTGTCTTGTTCATCCACTGATTCAACGAAAGACCGTTTTGATGGCCCACTTTGCCCCCACCCGCCGCGCTGCTTTGCAGCGTGCCACGTTTGTTCTCGGGGCTGCCCTGTGTTTTGGTGCCGTAGCCCAAACCAAAGAAGTGGTCATTGGTTACCAGGACATGGTGGTGCCATGGCGCTACGCCCAGGAGACCCAAGAGGTCGAAAAACGCACGGGCTACAAGGTCACCTACCGCAAGCTCGGCAGTGGTGCCGAAGTGGCGCGGGCGCTGGCATCCGGCGCCATCCATATCGGTGAAGCGGGCTCGGCCCCCTTCGCCTCGGCCATTTCGCAAGGTGTACCAATCGAGGTGTTCTGGATTCTGGACAACATCAACGCGGCAGAAGCGCTGGTGGCGCGTAACGGCTCAGGGGTCAACACGCTGGCCGACCTGAAGGGCAAGAAGATTGGTGTGCCTTATGTGTCCACCACCCACTTCCACACGCTGGTGGCGCTGGAAAGTGCTGGTGTCAGCCCCAAAGACGTGAAGACGCTGAACCTGCGCCCACCCGAAATTCTGGCCGCATGGGAGCGGGGTGACATCGACGCAACCTTTGTGTGGGACCCGGTGCTCGCCAAGGTCAAACAAAGCGGCAAGGTCATCACCACGTCGGGCGACATTGCCGCCAAAACCGGCAAGGCCACGTTTGACGCACTGGCCGTGACCAAGGATTTTGCCAAGGCGAACGACGCATTCCTGGGCCAGTTCGTGCAGGTTTTGGCCGATGCCGACAAGTCTTACACCGGCAACAAGGCCGCCTGGACTGCGGACTCTGCGCAGGCCAAGGCCATTGCCAAATGGAGCGGGGCAGAGGCTCCCACCGTGCCCGCCAGCCTGGCGCTGTATGCCTTTGTGCCACCCGCCGAACAGGCGTCCGCCCAATGGCTGGGCGGTGGCAAGGATTCCGTGGCGGCCAAGTCGCTGGCAGCCACGGCAGCCTTTTTGAAAGAGCAGGGCACGATCCAGAACGTGCTGCCCGACTACGCGGTGGGTGTGAACCCCACCTGGGTGGCGCGTGCCAAGTGAAGCCACGGTGGCTGCGCAGGCTGCCCCGAGCGGCTTGCGTATCTGTGACCTGAGTGTGCGTTACGCCGCACCCCGTGGGGCTGTGCCCACGCTGGCGTTGAGCCAGGTCAACCTCGACATTGCCCCTGGTGAGCTGGTGGTGGCGCTCGGTGCGTCGGGTTGCGGCAAAACCACCTTGCTCAACTGTATTGCGGGCTTCACCGCGCCGTCGGCGGGCAGCATCACCCTGAACGGCAAACCCATCCGTGGCGCAGGCGCTGACCGGGGTGTGGTGTTCCAGAAACATGCACTCATGCCCTGGCTCAACGTGCGCGACAACGTGGCGCTGGGCTTGCGACTGAGGGGCCTGCCACGTCGACAGCAGCGGGAAGTGGCTGACGACAAGCTGGCCCTGGTGGGGTTGGAGGCGTTTGGTGCTACACCCATCTGGCAGCTGTCCGGCGGCATGCAGCAGCGCGTGGGCATGGCCCGCGCTTTGGCCAACGATGCAGATGTGCTGCTGATGGATGAGCCGCTGGGGGCGCTGGATGCGTTTACCCGTGAGTCGATCCAGGAGCTGATCCTGAAGCTGTGGCAGCGCACCGGCAAAACGATTTTTTTCATCACCCATGATGTGGAAGAAGCGCTGTTCCTCGCCACCCGGCTGATCGTGATGTCGCCCCGGCCCGGGCGTATTGCCCACGAACACCACTTCAGCTTCAACCGCGACTACCTCGCGGGCCAGGCGGCACGGCAGGTCAAGTCCAAGCCGGAATTTATCGCCGCCCGTGAACAGGCGCTGGACTGGGTGGCACCTGTGGGCAGCGCAGACCGAACGGTTCCGGGGACACCTCTTGCACCCGCACCGGTGCCCATCAGCCCGCTGTCCCCGCAATGGGCGGCCGCATGAAAGTTCGGCCATGACATACCGCCTGGCCCATGCACCCGGCACCCGTGCTGCGGAAGAGTTTGCGCTGGAGTCTCCCGGCCCTGTGGGCACATGGGCCCCTGTGCAAGCCGAGACTTTGCCAGCGGTGGCCCCGTTTGACGTGCTGGGCGCGGGCTCCAACCGCTGGATCAGTGTGGTGACGGTTGCCGCACTGTTTGGGCTCTGGACGCTGGCAACCACGTTGGCCTGGGTTCCGCCCTTGTTTCTGCCGTCGCCGCAGGCGGTTTGGCGGGCATTCGTGGCGGCATGGCAGGGCAATATCCAGGGCGGCGAGCCACTGGTGCAGCACCTGAAGTGGAGCGCCATCCGGGTGTTTGGCGCGTTTGCGCTGGCAGTGGTCACCGCCGTGCCCATCGGCATCGCCATGGGTGTCAGCCGCGTGGCGCGCGGGGTGTTCGATCCGCCGGTGGAGTTCTACCGCCCGCTGCCGCCCTTGGCCTACCTGCCGCTGATCGTGATCTGGTTTGGTATTGATGAGACCGCCAAAATTTTGCTGATCTACCTCGCCTGTTTTGCACCCATCGCGCTGGCCGCCAAAGCCGGTGTGCGCAGCGCCAGTATGGAGCAGCTCAACGCCGCTGCGTCCATGGGCGCGAGCCGCTGGCAGGTGGTGCGCCATGTGGTCATTCCGTCGGCGCTGCCCGAAATTCTGGTGGGCCTGCGGATCGCCATCGGCTTTGGCTGGACAACCCTGGTCGCCGCCGAGATGGTGGCCGCCACCGTAGGCGTGGGTCAGATGGTGTTGAACGCGTCCAACTTCCTGCGCACCGACCTGGTGGTGGCCGGCATTCTGGTCATCGGCCTGGTGGCCTGGACGTTTGATTTGCTGATGCGCTGGGTTGAAGTGCGCCTCGCGCCGTGGAAGGGGCGTGTCTAAAGAACGCTTTTAGACAAAGCCCAGCGCACCCAGCGCAGCCCCTGCAGCCAGCAGCCACAGCAGGTGGATCTTGGTGCGCCACACCACCAGGCCCGCCACGCCTGCCACCAGCCACAGATGCCAGGCCGGTGTGTCAGGGCGCTGGTTGCCGTTGGCCAAAATGACTCCGGTGGCTACCAGCAGGCCGACCACAATCGGTGCCATGCCTTGCTTGAAGGCGCGCACACCGCGCCGGTTGCGGTTGCGGTGGCCCCAGCGGGTGGCCATGTAGGTGAGTGTGGTGCTCGGCAGCATGATGCCCACCATGGTGATCGTCAGGCCCAGCATGCCCAGCGCCCAGGCGTGGGGCCCGGCGGCCAGGCCACCACCGGCATTCAGCCCCACGTTCCAGCCCATCAGCGCCACAAACAGCACATTCGGCCCCGGTGCGGCCTGCGCTATGGCCACGGACGAGCTGAACTGCGCATCCGTCAGCCAAGCCTGCTGGGTGACCAGGTAGCGGTGCATGTCAGGCACCGTGGTGATGGCGCCGCTGATCGACAACAGCGACAGCATCATGTACTGCAGGAACAAGGCCAGCCAATCGTGCCAGTCCATCACGATGGTCATGCGGGAATCCTCCGCCATGTCCAGACACAGGCTACGCCGCCCGCCACCAGAAGCACCCAGCCCAGTGGGATGCGAAACCACGCAATGGCGACCAGCACCACGGCCGCAAAAGCCAGGCACACGCCAAAACCCAGCGGGTGTTTGCGCAACTGCGGCAGCATCTTGACGCCGATGGCCGCAATCAAGCCCCCCGCCACGGCGCCCATGCCGCGCAAGGCACCGGCCACCTGCGGCTGGGCTGCATACTCCGCGTACACCACGGCCAGCGCCAGAATCACCACCAGCGGCACCGCCAGCATGCCCGCCACCGCAGCCATGGCCCCGCGCAGGCCAAAGTAGCGGTCACCCATCATCAGCGCCAGGTTGATCACGTTGGGGCCAGGCAGCACCTGGGCCACGGCCCAGTCTTCCAGGAACTCGTCGGCAGTAAGCCACTTTTTCTTCTCGACCATCTCGCGCTGCACGATGGCCAGCACCCCACCAAAACCCTGTAAAGCCAGCCAGGTGAAAGACCAGAAAAGATCGCTTGGGGATGTGGGGCGGGGCCGCGCGGGAGCGTGCTCTGGCGTGGTTTCTGGCGTCATGCGGCGATTATCGGGGTGCCGTTGCGTGCGGTTTGGGTGAATGCTATAAAATACATAGCTGTATGCGGCCGTCCTGCCTGCGCAAGAGGCCTGAAATATACGTAAAACCGACACCCCACACCCCATGAGCGCACTGTCCCTGACCCGCACCAAGATGTACCGAACCGTGGCCCGCCAACTGCATGGCGTGGTGCCGTGCTGGGTGTGTGGTGAACATGTGTTGCCCGAGGCGGCGACGCTGGAGCACATCCTGCCGCTGAGCGAGGGTGGCAGCAGCCACCAGGACAACCTGGCCATCAGCCACGCGCAGTGCAACCACCAACGCCATGCGCAGGGCGCGAAGGTCGCACAACCTTAACCCAGCACCCGGGCAAACAGCTCGTTGCGGAAGTGGATGCCCAACCTGGCGAAGGCCCGGTTACGGTAGGTTTTGACGGTGGGCAGACCCAGGCCCAGGTCGGCGGCGATACCTTCTTGCGTCATGCCCTGTAGCAGCCGGGCGCACACGTCCAGCTCGCGGTCGGTCAGGTCGGCCTGGGTGCGCAGCAGGCGGGCCCGCAAGTCGGCCAGGGTGGCGGGGGGGCCATAGTGTGGGGCGGGTGCAGGGGCAGACAATACCGTGCTGGCCAGGCCCGCTGTGCCCGGGCCGTGCGCGCCGGGGCGCGACAGCAGAATGTGTTTGCGCGCCAGCTCCAGCAGCACCGGTGCGACGGATTCGAACTCACCGATCTGGCGGTCGCTGAAAGGCAGCTGGTGCTGGTGGCGGTAGAAGTTGACGGCAAAAACCGAGCCCGTGCTTTCGTACTCCACCACCGACACCCGCTCTGCCATTCCGTGGGCCTCGTACACCCGCGCGCGGTGTTCGCCGTCCACCTCCTTGGCCGTGACGTGGCACAGGCGGGTTTCGGGCACGATCACGTGGATGTCGTCAAACATGCGGCCCCAGGTGCGGTCGCTGCGGTAGGGGCCGGCCAGGTAGGCCCACCAGCAGTCCTGTGTGGTGTCCGGCACCCCCTGGCTGGCCGACATGAACAACGTGGGTTTGCAGCGGTGGCCGGTGCGGTACACCGACCAGGATGCGGCGGGTAACACCGGCTCCAGATCCTGCAGCAAACCCTGCGCAAAACCCGGCTCACCCAGCCGACGCACCATGCTGGACATGCTGTGGCTCACAGGCAGGCTGCACACGGGCCAGCCTTCGGCGTGTGTGGATGCGGGGGAGGAGGGGGGAGCCACTGTCTCATGGTGTGCGTCGCGGTGCGGGGGTGCAGACTGTCATCTTCAGGGATGACAGGGAGGCACCACAATGGGATTTACGCTAGGTTCCATGGCACGTACTGCACCCTTTTGAAACTGCAGCCGTGCCAGATTGTTCCGGAATCCACCTGACAAAACCCATGGAGACGACATGCGCACTTTGAACCATTCCACCCCCCTGTCCGCAGCCCCTCGTGCGCCGCGCCGTTTGTTGCTGGCCGCCGCCCTGGTGGTGGGCGCTGCCCCCTGGGTGGGTGCGCTGGCGCAGGCACCTGCGGCAACCTACCCCAACAAGCCGGTGCGCATCATTGTTGGGTTCCCGGCCGGTACCGGCCCCGACATCGTGGCCCGGCTGCTGGCGCAGAAGCTCTCGGAAGGCTGGGGCAACCAGGCCGTGATCGTGGACAACAAACCCGGCGCGGGCGGTCTGATCGCCGCGTCCGAAGCGGCCCGGGCCGCAGCCGACGGCTACACCCTCATGCTGGGCGAAACCGGCCAGCTCAGCATCGCCCCCAGCAGCTACAACAAACTGCCCTATGACCCGGCCAAGGACTTTGCGCCTGTGTCGCAGGTAGTGACATCCGACTTCATCCTGCTGGCCAACCCCCAAAAGGTGCCCGCCAAAAACGTCAAGGAGTTCGTGGACTGGACACGCCAGCAGAAGGGCCTGTTCATGGCCACTTTTGGTGCGGGTACACCGGGGCATTTTGGTGCCTATATGTTTGGCGACGCGATCGGCATCAAGCCCGAACCGGTGCACTACAAAACCACGGGTGACGCGATGACTGGCATCTACGGTGGCGACGTTGCCGGTGTGTTCGCCAGCGCCGGCCTGGCCGCACCCAACGTCAAGGCAGGCAAACTCACCGCGCTGGCCAGCACCGGTGCCCAGCGCACCGCCGCGCTGCCCGACGTGCCCACCTTCAAGGAGCAGGGCCTGTCCAACCTGGAGTTCAACTCCTGGTTCGGCATCGTCGCCCCTGCCAAGACACCCGCAGATGTGGTTGCCAAACTCAACGCCGACATCGTGCGCGCGATGCGGTCGCCGGACGGCCAGAAGAAGATGGAAGACGCGGGCTTCCGTGTCACCGGCACCAGCCAGCAGGAGTTTGCCAACATCATTGCGGCCGACACCAAGACCTGGGGCAAAGCGGTGGCAGCCACCGGCTTCAAGGCAGATTAAGCCCCCACCCGATGGCCCCGAAAGGGGCCCCACCACCTGACGCGTATTGCCTGCACACCTGCCAAAGGGTGTGTTGGGCACACCTGCGCCCGGGCGGCGCGCAACACAAGCCGCCCATCCCACCAGAAGGAGACACACCCATGACCCCCCGTATCACCACCCCGGCCTCCGCTTTGCTGCTGGCCCTGATCGCCGGTTGCGGCGGCAGTGACGGTGCCCCTGCCGTACTCGACGCCAAGGCTTCGGCCACGGCCTGTACCGACATGGTCACCAAGTCCGGCCTGCGCGCCACCACGCTGACCACCAGTTATGTGCCCGCCGGCACCAAACGCCCGACCACCCTGACCACGGGCGACTTCCTGCCGGGCCACTGTGTCATCACCGGCAGCATGAACCCGCGCACGGGTGTGGACGGCAAGCCCTATGCCATTGGCTTCCAGCTCAGCCTGCCCGACAACTGGAATGGCCGTTTTCTGTACATCGGTGGCGGTGGCAACGACGGCACACTGCGCGACACATCCGGCAGCTCCAGCATCTCGGTGGGCACACCGTCACCGCTGGGCCAGGGGTATGCGGTGGTGTCGGCTGACGCAGGCCACCAGGGGGCCAGCGCCAGCTTTGGTGCCGACCCGCAGGCGCGTACCGACCATGCCTACAACGCCCACGACAAAACAGCCGTGGCAGCCAAGGACCTGATCGCCTGGCGTTACGGCAAGAAGCCCGACTACTCCTATTTTTCGGGCTGCTCGGGTGGTGGCCGCCAGGCCATGATGTTCTCGCAGCGCTTCCCGGACTACTTTGACGGCATCACGGCCGGTGCACCGGCCATGCGGGTGTCCAGCGGTGCCACGGTGGCAGCGATGTGGAACAACAAGAAGTTCACCGACATCGCCCCGGCGGGCACCGACGGCAAACCGGTGCTGTCCAAAGCCTTCAGCAACGGCGACCTGAACCTGGTGTCCGACGCCGTGCTGCAAGCCTGTGACGCAGGCGACGGCGTGAAGGATGGCATGGTGAACAACACCAAGGCCTGCAAATTCGACCCCGCCGTGTTGCAATGTTCAGGTGCCAAGACCGACAGCTGCCTGACGGGCGCACAGGTGGGCGCTCTCAAGGACATGTTTGGCGGCCCGAAGAACTCTGCTGGCAAGGCGCTCTACGTCACGCAGCCCTGGGACGCGGGCATTCGCGACGCGGGCTGGCGCACCTGGACGTTGGGCAGTTCCACCACCTCGACGCCTGGCTCGCGCTACAACGTGCTGATGGTGGACGCACTGGTGAACGAATTCTTCACCCCGCCCGATCCCACGTTTGACCCGCTGGCCTTCAACTTCGACACCGACCCGGCACGTATGCAGGCCTTCTCGGCCGTGTTTGATACCTACCGCGACGACAAACTGGCCGCGTACAAGGCGCGCGGCGGCAAGATGCTGTTTATCCACGGTATGTCCGACCCGATCTTCTCGGCCGACGAGGTGCTGGAATACTACGAACGCCTGGCCGCCAACAACGGCGGTGTTGCAGCCACGCAGGGTTTTGCGCGCACCTTCCTTGTGCCCGGCATGGCGCATTGCTCCGGCGGCCCGGCCACCGACACCTACGACTCGCTGCAGACCATGGTGGACTGGGTTGAAAAGGGCATCGCCCCCGAGACCATTGCCGCCCGTGCCAGCGCCACCAACGCCTACTTCCCCAACCGCACGCGGCCCCTGTGCGCCTACCCCAAGTTCGCCCAATACAAGGGCACGGGCAATATCGAAGACGCGGCCAACTTCAGCTGCGTGGCCGGATAAGCGGCATACACCCCTGCTGCGGTGGCCTGCAGCAGGGGTTTTGGTGCCTAAACCAGCGTGTTTTGTGCAGGGAACGTAAAATCAGGGGCCTTCCCCCATAAAGACCCTGATGAACGCCCCCGTTGACGTTTCCTTTTTCGCGCGCTGCTGCCAAGCCGCTGACCAGTTACCGCAAATACTGGGCGGCCCGTTTTGGCACGGCCAAATTTCTGCCCACCTCGCGCGAGGAAATGGCTGCACTCGGCTGGGACAGCTGCGACATCATCGTGGTCACGGGCGACGCGTATGTGGACCACCCCAGTTTTGGCATGGCCGTGATTGGCCGCATGCTGGAGGCGCAGGGCTTTCGTGTGGGCATCATCGCGCAGCCCGACTGGCAGAGCGCCGACCCGTTCAAGGCACTGGGCAAACCGAACCTGTTTTTTGGCGTGACCGCCGGGAACATGGATTCGATGATCAACCGCTACACCGCCGACCGCAAAATCCGCAGTGACGACGCCTACACCCCCGGCGACATCGGTGGCAAACGCCCCGACCGCGCCGCCATCGTTTATTCGCAGCGTTGCCGCGAAGCCTGGAGCGACGTGCCCATCATCCTGGGCGGCATCGAAGGCAGCCTGCGCCGCATCGCGCATTACGACTACTGGAGCGACAAAGTGCGCCGCAGCGTGGTGGTGGACGCCAAATGTGACCTGCTGCTGTACGGCAACGCCGAACGCGCTATCGTCGAAATCGCCCACCGCCTGGCCGCCAAGGAGCCGGTGCAAGACATCACCGACGTGCGCGGCACTGCCTACGTGCGCCGCAGCACGCCCGATGACGTGTGGTTCGAGATCAACTCCACCAGCGTGGACGAGCCCGGCCGTGTCGAGGCCCACGTCAACCCGTATTTGATGGTGTCCGACCAGGCCAAGGCCAACGGTGCCACCTGCGCCAAGGAAGACGAAGCCAAAGTGGTGGCGGCCGATGCCGAAGCCGCCGGTGCGCAGGCGCTGGCCGCGGTGCGTGCCCGGTCGGCCGATGTGAACCCGGCCATCAAACCCATCACCTTCGTCGCCAACCCGGCCGTCAAACTCAAGGTGCCACCGCGTGACCGCAGCGTGATCCGCCTGCCGTCGTACGAGCAGGTCAAGAGCGACCCGGTGCTCTACGCCCACGCCAACCGCGTGCTGCACCTGGAGACCAACCCCGGCAACGCCCGCGCACTGGTGCAGGCGCACGGCGAAGGCCACACCGCCCGCGACGTGTGGATCAACCCGCCGCCCATCCCGCTCACCACGGCCGAGATGGACCATGTGTTCGACCTGTCCTACGCCCGCGCGCCACACCCGCGTTACGCGGACGAAAACGGCAGCCATGACGGCGCGACCAAGATCCCCGCGTGGGAAATGATCCGCTTCAGCATCAACATCATGCGGGGCTGTTTTGGCGGCTGCACCTTCTGCTCGATCACCGAACATGAAGGCCGCATCATCCAGAGCCGGTCGGAAGACTCGATCATCAAAGAGGTGGAAGCCATCCGCGACAGCGTGAGTGGTTTCACCGGCACCATCTCCGACCTGGGGGGGCCCACGGCCAACATGTACCGCCTGGGCTGCAAGACGCCTGAGATCGAGGCCGCCTGCCGCAAGCCCAGCTGTGTGTACCCGGGCATCTGCTCGAACCTGGGCACCAACCACGACCCGCTCATCAAGATCTACCGCCGCGCACGTGCGCTCAAGGGCATCAAGAAGATTTTGATTGGATCCGGCCTGCGTTACGACCTGGCCGTACAAAGCCCTGAATACGTCAAGGAACTGGTGCAACACCACGTGGGTGGTTACCTCAAGATCGCGCCCGAGCACACCGAGCAGGGCCCGCTCACCAAGATGATGAAGCCCGGCATCGGCAGCTACGACAAGTTCAAGACGATGTTCGAGAAGTTCAGCGCCGAGGCGGGCAAAAAGCAGTATTTGATCCCGTACTTCATCGCCGCCCACCCGGGCACGAGTGACGAGGACATGATGAACCTCGCCATCTGGCTCAAGAAAAACGGCTTCCGCGCCGACCAGGTGCAAACGTTTTACCCGTCGCCCATGGCCACCGCGACGACGATGTACCACACCAACAAAAACCCGCTGCGCAAGATCACGCGCACGAGTGAGGTGGTGGACATCGTGCGTGGCGACAAACGCCGCCGCCTGCACAAAGCCTTCCTCCGTTACCACGACGCCAACAACTGGCCGCTGTTGCGCGAGGCTTTAAAAAATATGGGCCGCGCCGACCTGATCGGCAACGGCAAACACCACCTGATCCCGACCTGGCAGCCGCTGACCGACGGCGGCTACACCAGTGCCCGCAAGAAGAACTCCAGCGCACCCGGCGAGAAGGCCAAGTCAGCCACGGTCAACACCGTGACCAAGGGCCGGATGCTGACCCAGCACACCGGCCTGCCACCACGCGACAACGGCTCGGGCGCTCGCAAAGTGGGTGGTGGCGCGCGCAAACCACGCTGAGTGGCTGCGGGGCCTTTTTTGGCTAAAAATGTGAATGAAATAGGTTGCTAGCGCCCTGTTTTCGGGCGCTAGCAGCTATTGTTTTTGTAGTTTGCGGCGGCCCTGCCACCACACGGCCTGTACTCCTACCGCGAACGCGCCAGCGTGCCCAGCGCAAACACCGAGTTCGGAACCCCGTCCTGCGGCATCTGTTTTTTGGGCGGAACGGCGCGGCGTCTGCTGGTGGTCGGGGCGGGGGGCTGCTCCTGCGGCAGACCATGCACCGCCTGGTGCTGGTTCACCAGATCGGCCAGCGACACACCGCGCAGGTGCTCCACCACGGTCTGGTTAAACGCCAGCCACAGCGCATGGGTCATGGCGCCCTGGTCGGGGCTCATGGCGTCACGGTTTTGTGCCGTTGTTTTGCCGGTTTTCCACTGCTCCGATGCCAGGGTGATGTCTGCCACCGTGATGTCCTGCGCGCTGCGGGCCAGCGAATATCCGCCGCCCGGGCCCCGGGCGCTCACGATCAGGCCTGCGTTGCGCAGTGCACTGAACAGCGCCTCCAGGTAAGACAGTGAAATGCCGTGCCGCGCACTGATGGACGACAGCGTGACGGGGCCCGACGGGCAGCGCATGGCTACGTCGGTCATGGCGGTGAGTGCAAACCTGCTGCGTGTGGTCAGTCGCATTGTGTGTCTCCAGAGTTCAAATGAAGGGTGTGGGTTTCATCGTTGTGGGGAAGGGGTCTGTCAGCCATCGGGTCAGCCATCGGTGCATCCTTTCTCAATGCCCAGCAGGGTTCTCGACATACGCACGGCGTGGATCCATTTCTGTGCTTCAAACACCGTGACCTCGCTGGGCGCTGCGGGGTGGGTTTGTTGCACTTCCACATCAAACGTGTCGTCGGCCTTGTTTGTCGCCACCTTGACGGAAGCGTCGAGCAAGTGGATATCGACCGGCGGGCGCGGCCCCGCCTTGCCGTCAAAGTCGATACGCAGCACACAGCCTGGCAAAAGTGCGTAGCTCCAGCGCCGGTCGAGATGGGCGTCACCCCCCAGCAGATTCATCTGCGCCAGGCGTTGGTGCTGCGTCATGTCGAGGGGATCCATGGTGGGCACATCGTGTGTCGGGTAACCGTCCATACAGGCCGCGCCCACCATCACCATCAGCGCGGCAAACACCAGCCGCCAGCGGGGTGGCATACCTGTGTTCACAAGCGCCTGAGCGCCAGCACGGGTCCATGGCAGGGTCATGCTGCAAGCTCCAATGCGGGGAGCGCATGGGCGGCGTCGGTGGTGCGTGTGGCCAGCACCTTGTCGATGGTTTTGCCGTCCATGTCCACCACTTCCAGCCGCCAGCCTTCCCATTCCACCGTGTCCATTTCCTTGGGCAGCGTGCCGGTCAGCAGCATCACCATGCCGCTGAGCGTGTGGTAACGGCCACGCTCCTCTTCGGGCACCGCGTCCAGGTTCAGCCGGTCCTTCAGCTCGGGCACAGGAATGTGGCCGTCCAGCAGCCAGCTGCCGTCCTCCCGTTGTAATGCCCAGGAGGTAGCGGGGTCACGCGGATGGAATTCACCGGTGATGGCCTCGATCAGGTCCTGCAGCGTCACGATGCCCTGCACCTCGCCGTACTCGTCAATCATAAACGCCATCTGCATGTCCGACAGGCGGAAGTTGTCCAGCAGCCCCATGCCGGTGATGGTTTCCGGCACATACAGCGCCGTTTGCAAGGGCTGGTCGGCCAGGGCATGCGCCTTGTCGCGCAGGGTGCGCGCCAGCCACTGGCGTGCATTCAGCACACCCACGATGTTTTCCATGCTGCCCCTGACCACCGGGAAGCGTGCGTGATCCGACGTTTCGATGCGGCGCAGGTTCTCTTCCATGGACTCGTCCAGGTCCAGGCACATCACGTCACCACGCGGCACCATCAGCGAGCCGATCTGGCGGTCATCGAGCCGGAACACGTTGCGCACCATGGTGTGCTCGTGCGACTCGATCACCCCCGCTGTGGTGCCCTCCACCAGCATGGCGTGGATCTCTTCCTCGGTCACCGGGCTGCCGCTGGTTTCCTTCACGCCCAGCAGGCGCAGCAGGGTGCGTGTGGAGCCAGACAACAACAGCACAAACGGCTTGGTCGCCAGCGCCAGAAAGTTGATGGGCCGCGCCACCAGGCGCGCAAAGGTTTCGGGGTAGGACTGGCCAATCCGTTTGGGCACCAGCTCACCCACCACGATGGAGAAGTAGGTGATCAGCACCACCACCAGCCCGGTGGCGGCATAACTGCCGAACGGCATGGGCACACCCAGCGTGCCCAGCCAGGCCGCGAGTGGCCCGGCCAGCGCGGCCTCACCCACGATACCGTTGAGCACCCCAATCGAGGTGATGCCAATCTGGATGGTGGACAGAAAACGGGTCGGGTCTTCACCCAGCTTCACAGCAGCGGCAGCGCCGCTATCGCCCTCATCAATCAGCTTTTGCAGCCGGGCTTTGCGGGCGGTGACCAGCGCAATCTCCGACATGGCAAACAGGCCGTTAAGCAGAATGAGGGCGAACAATATGGCTATTTCCATGGGAGACGATGTGTGTGTTGCGGTACAGGCACCGCCCACCGGTCACAGTGCAGGTGGCGGGGCCCAGAAGGGAGTGGCATGGCGTAGCAGGCAGCCAGACTGCCTATGGCCAAAGCCCGCTGGGGACACAGACAATGTGCCGCCAGCGCATGGCGCGTGGTGGGGCTGCAGTGCGCGCGTGCGCTACGCAGGCAGCCCGGAACGGGGATTTATGCCGCTTTTGGCGGCCGGTGCGGCGGTGCGGTGACCGCAGAGAGAGATGTGACCACCCGGCCCGGAACGGCGGCAAGGGCATCCACCGCGTCAACGCTGGCGTGGCTCAGCACTTCCAGCTGGTCGGGGAAATCACCCTTGTCATCCATCAGCGCGTGGTCACTTGCGTCAGGGAATACATCGGGTGTTCCTGGGTGGGAGTGCGTGCTCAGCTCCGTCGACTCTGCCCATTGCGGTGCAGAAGAAGGCACATTCAAACCGGACGCACTGATCCCAACACACAAGAGAAAGTGGAAGATCAGGACCGCAGTAAGACGCCGTAGCATGGTGCGGGCATTATAAATGGGTGCCCATATTCAACCGGACACCGGTGCACAAGGCCCGCATGCTCGTTCGACATTTCAGCGCCCCTGACCTGCAGGCTGTTCACCAGCTGCTGCAGGCCAGCGGCTGGGCGCACCGCGTTGGCAGTGCAGAGGATTTGGCCCGGCTGATTGCGGCATCCCATCGCACCGCCGTGGCCGTTGAGGCGCAGCAAATCATCGGCTTTGCGCGTGCCATTACCGATGGCATCTCGAACGGCTACCTGTCGATGGTGGTGGTGGCCGAGCCGTTCCGGCGGCAAGGTGTTGGCCAGGCGCTCATCCAACACATCGTGGGTGAGGAGGAGTCCATCACCTGGGTGCTGCGCGCAGGAAGAGAAGGTGCGCCGGAGTTTTTTGCCAAGCTGGGGTTTGTTGAATCGACTGTGGCTATGGAGCTGCAACGGCGGGGTGTTTCTGGGGGGTGATTGTTTGAAGAAAAAAGTGCCTCTTGCGCATGCTGTGCGGTCGCAAGTAGCTATTGTTTTGATAGTAAAAGCGGCGTGTACTGTTCAGACCAGAGGCATAGGATGCAGCGCCATGTCCTTACCCTGTGCTGCAGGAGAACACGTGAAGGTATTTACCAATGGAAAAAGTACAAGTCATCAAAAAGAACGGCAAACCCGAGTACTACGTGGTGCCTGCTGCGCTATGGGAAAAGGTTCGCGCAGCAGTCGAAGATACCGAAGATGCTGCCGCCTTTGACAGCGCTGTGGCCACCGACGACGGCACCCGCATCCCCTCGGAAGTAGTCTTTGCCATTGCTGAAGGCGAGCACCCCGTGCGCTGAGTCAGGATGTTCTGGTGTTGCCGCTGCTGTTGGATTGGGCAGGTGTTTGCATGCGGCTGCTTTGGGCCCAAAGCGGACATTGCCACCCGATAATTCATGCACGATGAATGATTCCATAACTTGGGGCAGCACTAATGAATAATTTTTCTCTCTAAAAAATTCAATAAGGATTCCGGCGGCGAGGTCCTTCCACCCATGATTTCAAAGACGCGACCCTCACGAAGTGAGGATGGGATACGCAACGCTTTTCCGCCTGAAGCTTTTCGGCGTGCAGACGTTTCGCTAAGTTGAGCTGTTAAAAAGGTATGAAAGAACCAAATATCATACTTACCCCTCACCCAAAGTTTCGCATCTTCGATTTTTAAAACGCGCCTGTATTTGATAATACTTGATAATGGCGGCGTGAGGCCACCTACCGCCACCTTTTTCTTGAACTCCAGAAAACCAATCGCACTGATTGAGGGAATTCCTTGCGGAAATGTAATAATTCCCTTTAAGCCGGACGTATTGCGCAGGTTTGGCCCACATCCAGCAGATTTAGCAGCAACTATCCACGCCACAAGTGGCCGCACTTGTTGATAGAAAGTCTTAAACCCATTTAGGAGAGCCATTTCAATACGACTAAATTCAGGGTCGGCCTTAGACAGGCCAATAATATCGCCCATTATCAAACGAGCGCAGTCTACTGTTGAAATGTCATTCTCAATAGAATACCCGTCAGTTATGTAGGTATGCTCGTCAATTACCGCCTGTGAATCGAGAATATCATCGAAATCCCTATCGATAAAGAATAGACATTTGCTCAAATCATAGCCGTCAGCTTTGATGGCCTCGCGAACATCAACTACGTTTCTTTTTCCGCCGCAGTCATAGAGGTGCAATTCACTAGTCTTTGCTTGACGTCTCGCAACAGGCATATAGAAAAGGCCGTCCTCTTCACCCTCAACAAAAAAATGATACGCAAAGCGGCTTTCGTCATACAAAATTCTAAACTGGTGAAGAGCAACAATATCAGAACAAGCTTCTTCAGCAAGGTAAGCAGCGTAGTCCTCCACCTCAAGCCCCTTTGCCTCTAGTTGTCTTTCTCCTTAAATCAACCGCGGACGATTTTAGTCTATTCTGGTAAATGAATGGACTATGAGTGACAGAAAAAATAAAGCTACACCGAGCAGAATCAAGAATATCGGTAAGAAACCGTTTTTGCCAAGGAACCGACAAAGAGAGCTCTGGCTCATCAATTATGACCATTTGATTATCGGCCTGATCCAAGTACAAATGAGAAAATAATGAAACCACTTGCTTTTCGCCCGACGACAGCATGCTCAAGTCAATGGGCCGTCCGCGGTCATCAAATATATCGATAGTAAATTTCGTGTCGTCGTACACCATCGTCTTGCCTGGCGCGAGATAGGCGTTACACACCTCAGTAAAAGCGATCACTTCGGCTTCTTGGGCCGAAATATCTGCGCTGGCACTCATCAGCCGCGAAAAATAGTGTGCAAGATAAAGATCATTGACATCCATCTCAGCGCGCTTTTTGCGTTTCATTCCTAATATTTTCTCTCTCAGCAGCTCTTTGTCTTCTGCGGGTAAAACTTGCTCACTGACTCGGCCTAAAATAACTGCTAGCCCACTCTCATCTAAGCCTGAAATCTGGGATGAAGAATACTGATCTGCTGTGCCTTTTATGACGTCACGCAAATACAAGCCCGACAAATCATTGAATTGCGAGAGCGAATAATCGCGCAAATACCTGCTTCTAATGTCTATGCTTGAGCGCACATCCTCCATTCCAAAGCTCACTAAATCAACATAGTGTTTTGCAGATCGCGTAAACGTCAAAGAATAACCCGGCCGCGCACTTGACCGAAGTCGGTCCTCCAAATCAGGGAGAATTTCCTTTAAATCTTTTTCGATACGCCTGTATGTGGGCAGATACAGGGCTCGGCCTGGCAGTTTTTGAGCAAGTTGACTGCCAATGTTAATTCTTGGTGCCATAAAGATTTCGTCTTCAGACAAACTTGAAAAACGTCTTTTCAGCGAGAACTGAAGATGGCGAATTTCCTCGGCAGGTACGGAGAGAACATCCGCAACCTTTTCGCGAAATTGGGGTCCTGACTTTTTTGAAGTAATAAATTCTTCTAGCAAATCTTCGGCACGGAGTTTTTCAATGTAGTATGAAATACGCGAGGTAGGCGAGATATCACGGGTCACTCTATCAAACTGAGAAAGCCCTGTAATATCTGAGCGCGCAGCTCTTACCTCGCCCTCGCCGAACCAGATTGCTACTTCAGAGAACTCGTATTCTGCTAGGCGTTCCCATTGCCTAGAGACAAAAAAGTAGAATATATTAGTGACGCTACTTTTTCCAATGCCATTGGGGCCAACCAAAATCAAGGCGTCATTCTCGATTGGAAGAGATACGTCGCGGTCTCCAAATAGCCCAATAATCTCAAATCTGGTCGGCTTATGCATTTCTGGGTCTTTTCAATCTAATTGATGTATAAATTTGCAAATGAAAATTTGCAATGGGTGCAAGTTAATAAAGATCAAGTGGCTGCGCTTTTTAATGACAATCGCCACATGATGATCGGAAACCCTTGTCTGGAAATTGCAATCCCATTACTTAGAAAACGAGCATTCCACTTTGGTTGAGAGCCATCATTGGGACTGCCGCATGTCTGCTTTTGGCCGCTAGCTGTCCTTGGCCGCTCACTTTAGCGCAGTGTCCAAATCTGGCACCCTAAAACAGCCCCAAGCGCGGTGCCAGCCAGAACACCCAGCCCCCTAACGCCACGCAATGCAGCAGCACCGTCGCCGCATACACCGCCTGAAAACTGCTCTTCCCCGACTTGTGCCGCAGCGTTTGCTGTGCCAGCCAAGCGGCGGGCCAGCCGCCTAGCAGGGCGTAAAGGTGCAGGGTGTTTTCTGGGGTGCGCCACTGGCCGGTCTGGGCGGCATTCTTGTCGAATGCATAGGCAAAAAATGTGACGACATTGATGCCGACAAATGCGCCACCCACCCACCAAGGCAAGCGCCCCAGCCACACGGCGCACAACACACCTGCCGCCCACAACAGCATGACGGGCACCACCCAGCGCTGCCTGTTGGGTGGCGCAGGGCTGCGCCGCTGCGTGCGGGGCTCGGCGTATTTGCGCACGGGGTTTTGCGTCCGGGCAGGGGCAGGGCGGTGTGTTGGTTGTGCGCCGGGCGTGTGAGGCGGGTTGCTCCAACCCATCGGCTGCACTGCCATGGCGCGTGGCCCTTTGCCGCCGACGTGGATTTCTTCAAATTGCACGCGGGTGCCTTCTGTGGGCAACACACCGGGTTCGGCGCGAAAGTCGCGCACGTGGAAGAACACGTCGGCGTTGCTGTCGCTGCTGTGGATAAAACCAAAGCCGCGCGCTGCGTCCCAGCGTTGGATGGTGCCGATTTTTTTCATGGGTTCATCAGATCAAGTGTGTTCACAGCACCAGCGTTCTCGGGCTGGTGAACTCCCGCAGCGCACCCGTCACCGGGTCGGCAAACCGCAGGTGTTTGGCCAGCAGCTGCAGCGGGTGGGCAAAGTCGTCGGTGCCTTCGGGTAGCAGGCGCGGGTAGATGCGGTCGTGCAGGATGGGGATGCCCAGCGCGGCGCACTGCACGCGCAGCTGGTGTTTGCGGCCGGTGACGGGGGAGAGCTGTAGTTTGGCGCGGTCGCCAACTACAGATGTGACCTGGATGTGGGTGGTTGCGTTGGCCTCACCAGGCACCTCGTGTACACACATAAAGGTCTTGTCCTCCAGGCGGCTGCTGTAGGTGGCGGGCAGGGTGCGGCCATCCGCCCAGGGCACGATAGCTTCGTAGTGTTTGGTCACCTGGCGTTCGGCAAACAGCTGCTGGTAGGCGCCCCGGCTGGACGCCTGCAGCGAGAACAGCACCAACCCGGCGGTTTCGCGGTCGATGCGGTGGATGGGCACCAGTGCCTCCACGCCCAGCCGGCGTTTGAGCCGCACCAGCAAAGTCTGTTGCAGGTATTTGCCAGCGGGGGTGACGGGCAGAAAGTGCGGTTTGTCGACCACCAGCAGATGGGCGTCCTGGAACAGCACCACTTCGTCGAACGGAACGGGCACTTCGGGCGGCAGCTCCCGGTAGTAGTACACCCGCAGGGGTGCCTGGTAAGGGCGCGATGCGGTCACGTGCTGGCCGTATTCGTCCACCACGTCATTCGCCTGCATGCGCGCTAGCCAGGTGCTGCGCGGGATGGCGGGGAAACGTTGCACCAGAAAGTCGGTGATGGTGGCCCACGGCCCGGCTGGCAGGGCCACACAACTGGGCCCCACACCGTCGCGCACGGGCAGGGGCAAGGGGGCAGGCTGAAACGGTTTTTTAAAGGTCAAAATGGGCTCTGGCGCACAGGGGGTGGGCGGGAGTAGCTATGGTTTCAGGAGTAATTATTGCGCAAGCACTCTACGCATGCTTGTTAACCACATCCTGCATACCCGCCGCATCACCCACCACCATATCCCAAGCCCAAGTGCCAAAACCGCCATGGGTATTCACCGCGTCCACCCATTGCGCCAGCGCAGCACGCTTGGCTTGGTCTTGCGGTGAGTCCACGCCCTTGATCTCCAGCACCAGAGTCTTGCCGGATTCGTAGCGCACCAAAAAGTCGGGAATGTATTTGCGCTTGGAGCCATTCCATAAATACAGAATGTGGAACCCCAAGTGGTCGTTCTTCACCCATGCCGCCACCTTGGGGTGCGCCTCCACCACGTTGGCTGCGTACTTTTCCCACCCACTGTCCACCACGATATGGCTGACCTGGCAGCGTTGTGTTGGCTCTGCAATACGCGTGGTGTACCAAGTACGCATGTCACGGGTGCTGCCAATAGGGCGTTCGCCGTCAAACACCGGCTCCAGCTTCAAGGTGTTCTGCTCAATCACGTACTTCATCAAATGCTGCGTGATCAAGTCAATGTGCAGCGAATACAAAATACGCTTGCGCAGCGGGTCTTGGTGGAACAGCGACGGAATGTCGATTTTGTCCGATGCCAAAAACGCCTCCACCAGCCGCACCAGTTGGAACAACAGGTATTCACGCTGGCCCTTGAACTGCTCTTGCAGCAATTCAAACGCACGTTGCGCGGCCTTGAACACCAGCCGTTGCAGTCGAAACTCCTCGGGCAATTTTTCCAGGTCAATCGTCACAACCTGGCTCCAGTCGGCGGCTCCGCCCAAGGCCGGTGCAATGTCGGCGTGCAGGGCTACATGGGCTGGGTCAATCTTCAACGCCTCCACCTTGCTCCACTCCACCACCAGTTGCGGTCGCACCACCTGATCCACCCGCAAGATGTTGGGCCACTTGATCTCGAACACATTGCGTTCGCTCAAAGACTGAATTTGCGTGCTGGGCTTGGGTGGAGGTGGCGGCGGTCCGCCGTCTCCAGGCTGCATGGCAATGGACAGCGGCACGCCAAACACGTTGACGAACTCGGGCAGGTACAAGCCGTTTTCATCCTTGTCATAGGCCACACGGCGCAAGCCACGGCCAATGACCTGTTCGCACAGCAACTGGCTTGTGAAGGCACGCAGCCCCATGATGTGGGTGACGTTTTTGGCATCCCAGCCTTCTGACAGCATGGCCACCGACACGACGTTTTGCAGGTCTTGCCCGGCTTGCCCGCGCTTGCCCACCGTGTCTACCAGCTCGCGCAGCAGCTCCTCCTTCTTCATGGTGCGCAGGGCTTGCTTGCGCGCTTCGGGGATACGCGCCGCCTCCATGATTTCTCTCAAACGCAAGTCGTAGTCTTTGTCTGCGCTGGCGGCTTCGCCCAGTTCGGCCTTTTCCAGCACCTTGGAGTCAACCCGAAAGGTTCGGGCCGCATCGTGCAGTTCAGGCCACTGGGCGTGCCCCTTTGCAAAATAGTGTTCTACCCGCGCAGCAGTTTCGGTGCGGTTACAAACCGTCAGCATCACTGGCGGCGACAAATGGCCCAGCGCCGCCCATTCGGCCGCTGTGGCGCGCCAGTCTGCGCCCAACAAGGTGTAGGCCTGCTGCACCAACGCAGGCAAGGATTCATGGGCCTCGGCCTTGCGGTTCAAGTCTTCGCCCACATCGGCCTCGCGGTACAGGTGGTACAGCTTGGGCCGCAGGGTTTGCGCATTGGGCAGTGCGTCGTCGCGCACCACCACGCGCGGGGTTTTGACCAGCCCGGCCTCAATGGCGTCGTTCAGGCCAAAGTCAGACACCACCCAGCTGAATAAACCGGCTTCGGTGTTGGTGCGCCCAGTGGGGGCAAAAGGCGTGGCCGACAGGTCATAACAGCGGGTGATGCGCCGGGTCTTGTGCAGGCGGTCCAGTCCTTCCACCCAGCGCGTGGCCTCGTCTTGGTCAAAACCTGCGGCTTCCGCATCTGCCTTGCTCATCTTGAAATCGGCTGGCGTGCGGTAGGCGTGGTGCGCCTCGTCGTTGATCACCACCAAGTCTTTATACGTGGCCAGTTTGCCCAGCACCCGCTTGGTAAAGGCCTCGTCACTCTCTTTGCCCTTTTTGACCACCGAACGATCTTGCTGCTTGAGCGGCATCAGCGTGTGCCAGTTCTCGATCAGCACCTCGGCGCGGTTCAGCTTTTGGCGCAAGGCTTCGGACGGACACAGCTCAAAGCTGTCGTAGTAGTTGTCGGTGTGGCCCGGCATCAGCACCTGCAGGCGCGACTTGACTGTCAAGCCCGGTGCCACCAGAAAGATGGCGCTGGAATATTTGCGCGGCGACTTGGGGTAGGTCAGCGCATTCAGCACCTGCCAGGTGATGATCATCGCCATCACCGTGGTCTTGCCACTGCCGGTGGCCATCTTGTTGCACAGTCGCTCAAATGCGCCGCCGTCGCCCTGCACGTTAATACCCTGGCGGTACTCGGGCTGTGCCTCCAGCGTCCAGATCAGGGTTTCAATCGCCTCCAGCTGGCAGAAGTAAAACGGGTACTGGCGGCGCGACACCTTGTCCACGTCCCACCAATGGGTCAACAGCTCCAGCGTCACAGCGGTCACGCCCGGCCAACCGGCCTCGCGCCACTGGCCTACACGCTCACGAATATCGTCCACCAGCGGAATCGACACCTGGCGGCGCGTGTTCTCGCGGGTGTCAATGATTTCGTAGCCTGCGGCGCGGCGCGTGGGCTCCACGCGCAGCGTGCGGTCGGTGTTCTCCGCCCAATGCTGCTGTGGCTCCACAAAAGCCGAATTGATGATGAGGGAAGAAGGGCCAGCCATTGCGTGCCCCCTCAAACCGCAGCGGTGGCAGCCACCAGCTTCATCACCTTGAGCGACTCAATGCCCCGGTCGTCCACAATTTTGACGGCCACCGTGTTGTTGGCCCCGGCCTCAAACGGCAGCGACAGCGTGCCGACAAAGTGTTTCAGCAAATCCTCATCCAGCTCCGTGCGGATGTCTTTCTTCAGCTTCATCCAGCCTTCGTCCTTGCCCGCCATGGGGAAGAAAAACTGGTGCGGGAACAGGCTGCGCCCGTCGTAATCGGTGTCCAGCGACCAGGCCGCAATCTTGGCCTTGCCACCCGACACCAGCTCACCCTTGGTGGTGTCGAAGTAGTCAAAGCCATTCACCTCCACCTGCCACAGGCCATCTGGGCGCTGCACCGCATGCACATCGGGCTGGCCCATCAGCCAGAAGCTCTGGTTGGTGGTGGATTTGGAGCTGGCTTTTTTCAGGTCTTCGGTCAGCAGGTCGGTGTTCATCTGCGCCTTGAGCGCGGTGATGCCTTTGAGCGCATCAATGTCTTTGGCGGCTTCGGGGTCAAACGCAAAGGCGCAAAACACAATCATCTTGGGCCGGGGGAACAGGTCACCGGCTTCACCCAGCGCATGCTCCACCTGGCGCTGCTCCAGCGCGCCGTGCTCGGGGCCAAAGCTGATCACCACGCGCTCACCGCTGTCCAGGTGGCCGCTGGCATGCAGGCAAGTGGTGCCGGGCAGCACCTCCAGCTCGGCAAACCGCAGCATCTGGCCGCCTTTGCCACGAATGCCTGCCTTCAGCAACTCGTCGCGCCAGGCGTGTTGGCGGCTGGTGTTGCCGCTGCGGGCTACTGACATATCAGCCAAATTGGCCTCTAGCCCTTGTGGATCGTTCGCAGAGTGCTCCTCTAGTGATAGCACTGTGGGGAAGGGCACCGCCTCTACGGTGAACGGGCCGGATACACGCAGCTTGCCCTTGGTCTTCTCGGGCTGGTCGTACAGCGTTTCGTTGTCGGCCTGCGCTGCGATAGAGCGGTCCATCTCGGCCTGCATCTTCTGGCGGGCGGTGTGGAAGGCTGCAAACAAGGCCTGTGCGGCAGCGGGCCAATCTGCAGGGAAGTCAAACGGCACCTCCCACTCCAACAGCGCCACACCGCTGTCGCCCAAAGCCAGTTTCTGGCCCTTGCGAACGCCCTCAGTGACAGTGAAGGGTTGGTCTGGGGGGGGGGGCTACCAATGCCGCATTTAAACCCGCCAAAGCGGCTTCTATGCCCGGGTGCAGCCGCTCGTAGATGGCGTCAATCTCGGGGTTGTTGGCGATGCTTTTCAGCGTGACGTGGGGCACGGTCTTGTAGATGAAGCCGCCCTTGAGCCCTTCGTGCGGGTAACGCAAGGCAAAGTAATCAAAGCTGGCTGTCATCAGCCGCTGCTTGGCCAGGGTGATGGCCACGCGCGAGGTGTCACAGGTAATCCAGCGGCGGCCCCATTTTTCGGCGACATAGGCGGTGGTGCCGCTACCGCATGTTGGGTCTAGGACGAGGTCGCCGGGGTCGGTGGTCATGAGCATGCAGCGTTGAACAGCTTCGGTCGATGTCTGAACTACATAGACTTTTGGATCAATGCGACTTTGAATTCCCCCGATGTCTTGCCAAAGATTGGTCTGAGAGAAAACCGGAAAATCATCGAAAAATCGAATGTACCTAAGACTTGATCCACTTAAGGCTACGCTGAACAAGCCGTCGAAAATTTCCGCGCAAACCTGGATGACGCAGTTTTTTGGACTTTTATGCCTCTCGCGCGGCCCATTTGGGCAGTTCGCGGGGCGCTGAGGCCCGATTTCCGCCCTTACGGGCGCACCTGTCCCAACAGATGACTGCGGCACAGGTAAATGTTGGCCAGCGCCAAGGCCGTGAACGCACGCGTGGCGTTCTTCTGAAGCCCGCGGTAGCGCACCTTGGTGAATCCCCACAGGCGCTTGACCACCGCAAAGACATGCTCGACCCGGGCACGCACCCGCGATTTGTTGCGGTTCTTGGCCCGCTGAACTTCGTCCACCTCGCCTGCACGGCGGGTGCGCTGGTTGGTGAAGTCCTTGGCCTTGGGGGCCTTGCTCGCTATCAGTGCTTTCTGGCTGGCATAGGCCGAGTCGCCATAGACGCGCTGTTCGCTGCCGTGCAGTAAATCGGGCAGCGGGTGTTTGTCATGCACGTTGGCCGCCGTCACCACGGCGCTATGCACCAGCCCGCTTTGGCTGTCCACGCCAATGTGCAGCTTCATGCCGAAATACCATTGCTGGCCTTTGCGGGTCTGGTGCATGTCGGGGTCGCGCGCCTTGTCGGCGTTCTTGGTGGAGCTGGGCGCTGCGATGATCGTGGCATCCACGATGGTGCCGGTGTTGACCTTGAAGCCGCGCTCCTGCAATTGCTGGCCTACCTTGGCAAACAGGGCTTCACCCAGTTTTTGCTCATTGAGCAGTTTGCGAAACTTCAGCAGCGTGGTGGCGTCGGGCACGCGTTCGCGGCCCAGGTCAATCCCCACAAAGCGGCGCAGACTGGCACTGTCATACAGAGCCTCCTCGCACGCCAGATCGGCCAGGTTGAACCAGTGCTGAAGAAAATGGATGCGCAGCATGCGCTCCAACCCAATGGGCGGACGGCCGTTGCCGGCCTTGGGGTAGTGCGGCTCTATCACCTGGCACAGGGCGGCCCAAGGCACTATTGTCTCCATGGTCCGCAAGAACTCTTCACGTCGGGTGGGCTTGCGCGACTGCTCGAATCCGTTGTTTTGATCTGCGGCCATTGCCAGGGTCTGCTGCTTCATCTGCGGATAACGTTTGAGAAGCGACAACGGTGGACCTTGATCAGCATTGCCTTAAATGAGTCCGGCCCGAGGCGACTAGGCGCTTAAATCCAACTTCACCTGTTTTCCAGTAGCCACCTGTCGGATGGAAACTATGACCACGAAACTGAACAGGGAAACTACCGGGTGGGCGCTGACTCGTTAATCCTCCTGATGTCCAAATCCGTGCCCCCGGAGGTATGGCGTTTGAGTCGCGCTTTTCTTCCGCCAACATCGGACGTACTGAGCCGTCTGCGAGTAGAAGAGTTGAGTACTTACTTGCACCATCACTCCCAGCTTCTTTCTCTATATAGAGTTGGCGGAACTTAACCCTTGTGCTGTCTTTGCTATACCAGACAACGTAGTCGGATACCGAAGCCAACAACTCCGACGTGGCAGACGAGGTTTTCGTATAGACGATCGTTGATACAAAGTTGGTCGCACCAAATACCTCGTCCATCAACTCCCGCACATGGTGCAAGTTCTCATCCGAAATCTGCACAAACACACTGCCCGTCTCACTCAGCAAATCCTTAGCCAGCAGCAGCCGGTCGCGCAAATACGTCAGGTAAGAGTGAATGCCCAGCTCCCAGGTATCCCGAAACGCCTTAATCATCTCGGGCTCCTGGGTCAGGTCGGCGTCTGAGCGGTCTTTCACGTCGCGCTTATTGGTAAACGGCTGAAAATTACTGCCGTACTTGATGCCATAGGGCGGGTCGATATAGATCATCTGCACCTGCCCGGCCATACCTTCTTTTTGCAGCAGGCTGGTCATCACCAGCAGGCTGTCACCGGCCACCAATCTGTTGGCCCAGCCGCGATCGTGTTTGTAGAAGTCCACCGCCGCGCGCAGGGGCATGCTTTCGAACGGGGCTTCAAACAGGCCAATCTGTAAAGGGGCGGCGGCGGTTTTGCCGGATTTTTGGCGTTTGCTGACAGCGCTGAGGATGCTCATGGCGTCGATGCGCTCGTGCACGTGCAGGCTCACGGTGTCCACCTCAAAGCTGGTGCGTTCGGCCTTGCCCGTCCACTGCAGATAGGGCGCGCTCATGCGGCGCAGCGCTTCCAAGGCGTGGCGCATGGCTGCGGGGTCGTCACCGGCCAGGGCATCGTCAATCAGCTTTTCGGCACCGGCGCGGGCGGAGTCAAATTGCAGGGCCGGGTCCAGGTGCGGGTCGTAAGCCCACGGGGTTTTGGCCTGTTCGGGGTCGCTGGCCTCATTGACCAGGCCGACTTCAGGGTTGTTTTTGCGGCGGTCTGCATGGCGGTAGCTCAAAACCTGTGGGGCACCGAGTCCAGCCGTTGGGGCGGTCGGTTTTGGTGCGCCGCGTTTCACTGGTTTGGCTGCTGTCTGGGGGGCCGCCAGCAGGTCGGGCGTGGTGGGCTCTGCCTGCAGCGCAAAGTCAGGCCGAGCTTCGCCAGAAGCCCGCGCCGTGGAGCCACCACGGCCTTTTCCCTTGATGGCTTGGCCGGAGGCAACCAATGCTTCACGCGCGGTCTTGAACTCATCTTCTGAAATTGCGGTGAGGCCTGCTGTGTGCGCAGCTTCTTGGAGTTGCGCCCACAAGCTGATGTTTCCTACGGCCGAATGGTCGGCTGGCAGAAGCTGCAAAAGAAGGGATTGCAGCTGGTGCTGTGTCTCGGCCATGAAGGTTTCCTGATGGTGCTTGATGTATCCCGAGGTTACCGCATGCTTTGCGCCGTCTGGCGTGGGTGGCCAGCGGTAGGTGTCGGGTACTTTTAAATAGTGAAGAAAATAGGCTGTGGAACTCAGGGGGCGGGCGCTAGTAGCTATGTTTTTAGTAGTAATTCACAGCGGCAGCGTGTGCAGCGGAATGTCCTTGTCCCGCGCCAACGCGTCGAGTGCGGCGCGAGTTTGCTCCTGCAGGAAAGCCGCAACGGCGGCATGGGTGGCGGGCAACAGCATGTCGTGCGGGCTCTGCAAGGTCACACCCACGGCGACGCACAACCGCACAGCAAAGTGCGGCTCCAGCGCGGCCAGCGCCACACGGCCGTCGGCGCAGGGGTACACCCGGTAGCCTGCGTGTGCGCCGCCCACGGGCGCGTCGGGCAGCGTCAGGCCCCAGGTGCGGGGCAGGGCAAGGTAGGCCGCGGCGTCTGACAAGGCCACTTCGAGGTAGATGCCCGTGCCTTCCATGCGCTGGTGCAACACGGACTGCAGCACCGCTTCACTCGCGGCGAGGGAGCCGCCCATGTCTGCGTACAGCGTGGGCGGCAGGGTGAGGCCGGTGACGAGGTCGTTCTCGGCCATGTAGGTCAGGTCGTGCCCCGGCTCGTCGGCACGTGCGCCGGGCGCGCCGATGATGGCTACTTGCGACAGCGCCGGGTAACGCGTGTGCAGTTCGTCCCAGACCAGCCCGAGTTTGGGCAGGGCGGACGGGCGGAACGAGGTTATGAATACGTCGGTGCTCGCCAGCGCAGTGTGTAAGGTTTGCTGGCCTGCCGGGGTTTTCAGGTCTGCCTGCAGGTGGTGGATGCCGCTGTGCATTGCGTTGTACGCGGCGGGGCAGTACGCGGCCATCGGGTCGCCGGAATTGGCGCCCGCCGGGGCGGGTGGCTCCAGCTTGGTGCAGGTGGCGCCCATCTGTTGGCAGCGCATCAGTGCGGCCGGGCCGGGCAGGTTGAGCGCCAAGCTCAGTACACGGACGCCGCGCAGGGCCTGGAACGTGGTGGATGCGGTGGAAACCATGGTTTGTTTTTGCTATGTAAATAAGAGCTACTTGCGCATGTTCAGCGGGCGCTAGAGGCCTAAAAGTCTTGTAAAAATGGCCCTGCGCCTGCAGGTGCGCCCGGTACACTGCGCAGCCGCGCATTCTGCGTCCCCTGTTTGTACCCCACGTTCCCCACCCATGTCCGCCTCCGAATTTTCCCGGTCTGCCCTTGCTGCTTTTGACCATGTCGTCAAAGCCACAGGGGACTTCCGCGACCGGCCCGGCCAGCGGCTGATGGCGCAGAAGGTGGCCGACACCTTTGCTGCTGCCACGCTGGGTAAGGTGGACGAAGACGATGACGAACCCGTGCGCGCCATTGCGGTGATCCAGGCCGGCACGGGCGTGGGCAAGTCGCTGGCGTACTGCGCCCCGGCCATTGCCACGGCGCTGGCGCGCAACACGCGGGTGTTGATTTCCACCGCCACCGTGGCGCTGCAGGAACAGCTCGTCACCAAAGACCTGCCTGCGCTGGCCGCGTTGCTGCCCGAGCCGTTCCGCTTCGGGCTGGCCAAGGGGCGCGGGCGGTATGTGTGCAAGCTCAAACTGGCGCGGCTCACCGGTGACGACAGCGGGCCGGACGAAGATGATTTGTTCGCGGATGAATTCCCCGCCAGTGCCGCGGCGCAGCCCATGCACGAAGCGCGTGTCGCCTTCTACACCGCCATGGCGCGTGACCTGGCCAACGGCAGCTGGGACGGGGACCGCGACAGCCTGGTCAACCAGCCCGGCGCAGATTTCTGGATACCCGTGGCGGCCGAGTCCAGCTCGTGCACCAGCAAACACTGCCCGGTGTACAGCAGCTGCACCTATTTTGAAAAACGCAAGGAGCTGGTGGGCGCGCAGGTGATTGTGGCCAACCATGATTTGCTGCTGTCGTCCCTGGGCACCCGCTTGTTGCCCGAGCTGGACAACTGCCTTCTGGTGCTGGACGAAGCCCACCATTTGCCCGCCGTGGCGCTGAACCACTTCGCCTGCTCCATGGACCTAAGCCGCACCGGCTGGGTTGACGTGCTGGCCAGCCGCGCGCGGCGTATTGGCAGCCTGGTGCAGGTGAGTGAAGCGAATGATCTGCCCCGCCTGGCCGCACAAATTCGGCAGACTTTGCAGGACGTGAGCCGCCTGGTGATGGACAGCTACGGCCAGGTGATGCAGGAGCCCGGTGCAGCCCAAGGCCGCGGGCCGGCCCGTGTGCGCTTGCCACGCGGTGAGCTGCCCGAGTCGCTGGACGAGCCGCTGCGCTTAGTCAGTGTGACGGCCGAGACGTTTCTGGACGCCCTGCGCGCCGTGGCCAAAGAGTTACGCGCCCAGATGCGCGACAACCCCGACGAAGCGCGCCGCCTGTCCACGCTGTACGCACAAATCGGCGTGCTGACGCCGCGCCTGGAGGAAGTGCACGCCTGTGTGCAACTGCTGTTGCGTGAAGCCGAGGCCGATTCGGACGCCAGCACCGGTGGTGTGGCCCGTGTGCCCACGGTGCCGGTTGCCAAGTGGTTCACGTTTGAAGTGGGCAGCGGCATGGACGATGGGCTGGTGGTCATCAAGGCGCACGCCAGCCCCATCCTGCCGGACTCCACGCTGCGCTCGCGGCTGTGGTCGTCAGTCCGCTCGGCGGTGGTTACGTCGGCCACACTCACCAGCTGCGGGCGGTTTGATTTCTTCCTGCGCGAGTCTGGCCTCCATGCCGACAGCGCAGCCACCACGCTTGAAGTGGCCAGCCCGTTCGACTACGCAAGCCAGGGCCAGTTTGTGACCGTGGAAACGGCGGCCGACCCGAAACACGCTGCGTCGTTCACCACCGAGATGGTGCAGGCGCTGCTGCGCGACATCGCGAATGTGGCCCACGGCGCGCTGGTGTTGTTCACCTCGCGCGACCAGATGCGGCAGGCCGTGGAAGCCCTGCCGGCAAAGCTGCGCCCGGTGGTGCTGGTGCAGGGGGAGTTGCCCCGCACCACACTCATCCGCCAGCACCGCGAGCGCGTCGAGGCGGGTGGGCCATCGGTCATCTTCGGCATGCAGTCGTTTGGTGAAGGGCTGGACTTGCCCGGCCAGCTGTGTGAAAGCGTGTTTATCGCCAAGTTGCCGTTTGCGTCCCCCGATGACCCGGTGGGGGAGTCCCGCGCCGAATGGCTGCGCACCAGCGGGCGCGACCCGTTCAGCGAACTGGTGGTGCCCGCCACCGCCATCCGCCTGGCGCAGTGGACAGGCCGTGCGATCCGTACAGAGACGGACAAATCATTTGTGTACTGCTACGACCGCCGCCTGGTGGGCACGTCGTATGGCCAGCGCCTGCTGCAGGGACTGCCCGCGTTTGCGCTGCTGCGCCGGGACGTACAGGGGCGCGAATTTACGGTGCAACGCCCGGGCGACGCGCCAGCAGCAACAGGCCACCCAGCAGCGCAAACAGGCCTCCGCAGACCCGGTTGATGCCGCGCACCGCCCGCGCCGAGCGCAACGTGGCGGCAAAACGTGCCACGCCCACAGTACACAGGGTGAGCACCGTCAACTCAAAGGCTGCAAAGGTCAGCGCCAGCACCAGCAACTGGGGCCACAGCGGCGCGGCCGCGTTCAGGAACTGGGGGAACAGCGCCGCAAAAAACAGGATGGCCTTGGGGTTGCTGCCGCCCACCATCAGCCCTTGTAGGTAAAAAGACTGCCGTGCGCCGGGCGCGGCGGATGGGTCATCCACCCGTTCTGCCATGGGCAGACTTTTGCTGCGGAAAGTCTTGATGCCCAGCCACACCAGATACAGCGCACCAACGGTCTTGAGCAGGGTGAAAGCCGCTTCGGACGCGGCCAGCAGCGCGCCCAGGCCCAGCACCGAGAGCAACATCACCGCGAGTGCGGCGGTCACGCTGCCGGTGGCAGACAACAGCGCGGCGCGTGGGCCGTGGTTGATCGCGTTGGTCACACACATCAGCATGGTCGGGCCGGGCGACAGCACCAGCAAAGCCACGGCGGCGAGGTAGAGCAGGTAGGTGGAGAGTGTCATGCTGCAGTTTTATGCCGGTTGGGACGCCAAGGCCTGGGCCAGCCACGCCTGGCACCAGACCACAGCGTCGTCTTCTGCCACGGTGTCGCCACTGGCGTCGTGGCACAACACGTCGCCAACCCGTTGGGCACCCAGATCCTGCAGGCGCGCATCGAACTTCAGGCCACCCTGGCAGAAGGTCTCGCCATAACTGCTGTCCCCGAGCGAAATAACGCCGTAACGCACATGGCCCAGGTAACGCGGCTCGGCGTCGAGGGAGAGGTACAGCGCCTGTGCGTTGTCAGGCACATCGCCCGTGCCGTAGGTGGACGAGCAAATGAGGAAGAGGGCGTTTTCGTCAAAAACGTGGGTGTCCAGGCCGTCCATGCGCTGCACCTCAATGCTGCCTACCTGGTCGGCGCAGGCCATCTGAATAGATTGCGCCACGGATTCGGCGGTGTCGGTCATCGTGCCAACAAGGATTTTGAGCTTCATGGCTATAAGCGGTGCGGGATGGATTGCGTCAGCACAAAAAAATAGGGCCTGCAGACAAATCTGCAGGCCCTATTTTATAAATGATGGTCGGGGCGAAAGGATTCGAACCTTCGACCCTCTGGTCCCAAACCAGATGCGCTACCAGGCTGCGCTACGCCCCGACTCCCAGTATTCTAACCCGATATTTGGCGCATTTCTGGGTACGGGGCATGCGAAATTCCAAATGGCTGGGGGTTTTTGCGCTGAACCGGGCCCATCGGGGTGCCCGAACTGGCGACTCAGCGTGCGGGGGTGCGCTTGCGGTCGCGGTCATCCCATTGCCATGCGGTGGGGGCGCTGGTGGATGGGGTGGCAACAGGGGCTGTGTACATCGTGGTAACTCCTTAGGCCACCTACAACGAACCATGCCGCCGATTGGTTGACTGACAACTTACAACTTGTTGCAGCAAGCCTTTGCTGCCTGCAGGCATGCAGGCCCACGCGCCCTGGGACGGCCCTGGCACCACGGTATCATGCGGGGTAGTCCGGCACGGGTGTGTCTGGAGATTTTCCCCATTTGAATCAATGCGTTAGACCGGTGACGGGCTGGCGCATTTTTTGACAGCCTTTCCAATCCGTGCGTCTCAATTCCATCAAGTTATCCGGGTTCAAGTCCTTTGCCGAACCCACCAACTTCCTGTTGCCTGGGCAACTGGTGGGGGTGGTGGGCCCCAACGGCTGCGGCAAGTCCAACATCATGGACGCTGTGCGCTGGGTGCTGGGCGAAAGCAAGGCGTCCGAGCTGCGTGGCGAGTCGATGCAGGACGTGATCTTCAACGGCACGACGACCCGCAAACCCGCCAGCCGCTCCAGCGTGGAGCTGGTGTTTGACAACGCCGACCACCGCGCGGGCGGCCAATGGAGCCAATACCCTGAAATTGCGGTGCGCCGGGTGCTGACCCGCGACGGCAACAGCAGTTATTACATCAACAACCAGCCGGTGCGCCGCCGCGATGTGCAGGACGTGTTTCTGGGCACGGGCCTCGGCCCACGGGCCTACGCCATCATTGGCCAGGGCACCATCAGCCGCATCATCGAGTCCAAACCTGAAGAGTTGCGCCTGTTCCTCGAAGAAGCCGCAGGCGTGTCCAAATACAAGGAACGCCGCCGCGAGACGGAAAACCGCCTGTCGGACACCCGCGAAAACCTGACCCGTGTTGAAGACATCCTGCGCGAGCTGAACGCCAACCTCGACAAGCTCGAAAAGCAGGCCGAAGTTGCCACGCGTTACAACACGCTGCAGGCGAGTGTCACCCTTAAGCAGCACCAGCTGTGGTTTCTGAAACGGGCCGAGAGTGAAGCTGACCAGACCAAGATAAAGGTCGATGCCGACAAGGCGCTGAACGAACTCGAGTCGCGTATTGCCGATCTGCGCCACGTTGAGGCCGACCTGGAAACCATCCGCCAGGCGCATTACGCCGCAGGTGACAACGTCAACCAGGCGCAGGGCAAGCTGTACGAAGCCAGTGCCGAAGTGGGGCGGCTGGAGGCCGAGATCCGTTTTGTGGTCGAAGGCCGTCAGCGCGTCGAACAGCGCCTCAGCACCCTCAAGGAACAAGCCGCCCAGTGGCTTACCCGCCGTGACGACGCCCAGACCGAGACCGAAAACCTGGCCGCCCAAGGCATGGATGCCGAAGAAAAGGCCGAGTTGTTGGCCGCCCAGGTCGAAGAACAGGCGATGCAACTGCCTGACCTGGAAGATGCCTTACGGAAGGCCCAGGGCGAAGCCAACACGCAGCGCACGGGTGTCGTGCAGGTGCAGCAGCAGATCCAGGTGCTGGCCGCCGAGCAGCGTGGCATTGAAGAACAGTCCCGCCAGCTGGAGCAGCGTCGTGAACGCCTGAGTACCGACCGCAACGCGCTGGCCGCACCCGACGAATCGCGTCTGGCCGACCAGCAGGCGCAGCTGGACGAGGCACAGGAAGTAGCCAGCGTTGCCGAAGCCCGACTGCACGAGTTGCAGGACGCCGTGCCCCAGATGGACGAGGACCGCCGCGCCAAACAGCAGGCGGTGAATGCCGACGGCAGCAAACAGGCCGAGTTGTCAGCCCGTATGGAAGCGCTGAAAGCGCTGCAGGAAAAGGTCAAGACCGACGGCAAACTCACGCCCTGGCTTGCGCGCCACGGTCTCGAAGGTTTGCAAGGCCTGTGGAGCCGTATCCACATTGAACAGGGCTGGGAAGACGCACTGGAGGCCGCGCTGCGCGAGCGCCTGGGCGCGCTGGAAGTGTCGCGGCTCGACATGGTGCGCGGCTTTCTGGACTCCAGCGGCGGCGGTGCACCACCGGCCAAACTCGCGTTTTACAGCCTGCCCACAGCGGGCACCCCCGAACCCCAAGGCAGCTTGCCCCGGCTGGCCGACAAGCTGCAACTGAACGATGCCGGGCTGCGTGCCTTGCTGGTGGATTGGCTGCAAGGTTGTTACACCGCGCAGAGTCTGGAAGACGCGCTGGCCAGCCGCGACAAACTGCAGGCGGGCGAGACGATTTTTGTGCGCACCGGCCATGCCGTCACGCGTTACAGCGTGGGTTTCCATGCGCAGGACTCCGAACAGGCCGGCTTGCTGGCGCGTGCCCAAGAGATTGAAAACCTCGACAAACAGCTGAAGGCGCAGGCCTTTATTTTTGAAGAGTCACGCGCCGCCCTGGTGCGTGCCGAAGCGGCATATGCCGATGCATCCCAGCGCCTGGTGGCGGCGCGCCGGGAGGCCACCGAAACACAGGCCCAGGCCCACACGCTGCAGGTCGAGACATTGCGCTTGACCCAGCTCGCCGAACAAACCCGTGCCCGCAGCCAGCAGATCAACGCCGACTTGGGCGAAGTGGTGGGGCAGCTGGACGACCTGCAGGAGCGTCGCGTCACCGCCGAAGCACGTTTTGAAGAGCTGGACATGCAACTGGCCGACAGCCAGGAGCGCCATGCCCAGCTGGACGAACGTGTGATCGAATGTGAGCGCAAGGTCACCGAATGCCGTGAACAGCAGCGCAGCCTGGAGCGCCAGGCGCAGGAAGCCACTTACTCGCATAAAAGCCTTGGGGCCCGCCTGGCAGAACTTGGGCGCGCTATCGAAACTGCAGCGCAGCAGGCCCAGTCCGTCAGCGCGGAAGAGCAACGCGCCCATGAAGAACTGGCCCGTCTGAGTGATGCGGCGGCCCAGGGCGGTTTGCAGGATGCGCTGGCGGTGAAGATGGAGCGAGAACAGCGCCTGGGCGCATTACGCAGCGAATACGACGACCTGACCACCAAGCTGCGCGCAAGTGATGAACGCCGCCTGCAGCTGGAGCGTGAACTCGACCCGCTGCGCCAGCGCATCACCGAATTCCAGCTCAAGGAACAGGCGTCGCGCCTGGGCTTTGAGCAATACGCCCAGTTGCTGGCTGACGCCCAGGCCGACCTGGAAGCCGTGGCTTTGTCCATCACCGAAGGTAATGTGCGCCTGACCGGGCTGCAGGGCGAAATTGACCGCTTCAACCGCGAAATCACGGCCCTCGGTGCGGTGAACCTGGCCGCGCTGGACGAGCTGGCTTCGGCCCGCGAGCGTAAGCAGTTCCTCGACGCCCAAACCGCCGACCTGACCGACGCGATGACCACGCTGGAAGACGCGATCAAGAAGATCGACGGCGAAACCCGCGAGTTGTTGTCGGGCACCTTCAACACCGTTAACGAACACTTCGGGCGTATGTTCCCCGAGCTGTTTGGTGGTGGGAATGCGCGGCTGGTCATCACCGGCGAAGAAATTCTCGACTCCGGCGTGCAGGTGATTGCCCAGCCGCCTGGCAAAAAGAACCAGACCATCCACCTGCTGTCGGGTGGTGAAAAAGCCCTGACCGCCATTGCGCTGGTGTTTGCGATCTTCCAGCTGAACCCTGCACCGTTCTGCCTGCTGGACGAAGTGGACGCGCCGCTGGACGATGCCAACACCGAGCGTTACGCCCGGCTGGTCACCGCCATGAGCAAACAAGGCACACAGTTCCTGTTCATCAGCCACAACAAGATCGCCATGGAAATGGCTGAGCAGTTGATTGGTGTGACCATGCAGGAGCAGGGTGTATCCCGCATCGTGACCGTGGACATGGAGTCCGCGCTGTCATTGGCCGAAATTTAAGAGATTGAACATGAGTACCCTTCAAATCAGCCTGGCCATCATTGGTGGCATCGTCTTGGCGCTGGTGATTGCCTACAACACCTGGACTTCGCGCCGCAACACACCGCGCCAGGCCCAGCCCGAAGTGCACGACACCGAAATCATGTCTGTCTCTGATGGCGAAGCGCCCGAGCGGCAAGAGCCTGGTTTTGACGCGCCGCTGGCTGCGTCCGGCGACCCGGCCCACGGTGAGCGTACCGAGCCGGGTGTGTCGTTGCCCCAACCGGAGAAAAAACCAGGGCTCGACCCACTGATCGATGTGATGGCCCCCGTCACCCCCGAACAAGCCGTGTCGGGCGACGCCGCGCTGGCGGCCATGCCGCCCACCCGTCGCGTGGGCAGCAAACCCTTTGCAGTCGAAGGCTTGAACGATGCCACCCAGCAGTGGGAAACCCCCGCGCCCGGCCAGCGTTACAGCCTGTTCCAGGCGGGTGTGCAGCTGGCCAACCGCACCGGTGCACTGAACGACATCGAATACTCCGAATTTGTGGTCAAGGCCCAGGCGTTTGCCGATGCGGTGAACGGTACTGCCGAGTTCCCTGAAATGCGCGAAGAGGTGGCCCGTGCCCGCGAGCTGGACCAGTTTGCCAGCGACCACGACGCCCAGCTCAGCTTCACCCTGCGTGCCGTCAACGCCGCCTGGAGCCCTGGTTATGTGCAGCAGCACGCAGCCCGCCTGGGTTTTGTGCCGGGGGTGATTCCGGGGCGTATGGTGCTGCCCACGGTGACGCCGGGTTTGCCATCGGTGCTGGGTTTGGCGTTTGACACCCAGGCAGCCCTGGCCGAAGACCCGGACCAGTCCGCCATCCGCGCCGTGACGCTGAGTCTGGATGTGCCACTGGTGCACCGCAGTGAGCGCCCGTTTGTGCGCCTGCGTGAATGTGCCACCGCGCTGGCCGAAGCCATGGACGGTGTGGTCACCGACGACCGCGGCCAGCTGCTGCACCCCGAGCCGCTGGACGGTATTGGTGTGGACCTTGAAAAGCTGTACGACACGCTCGACAGCCGTGAGTTGTCGGCCGGTTCTGCCTTGGCACGCCGCCTGTTCAGCTAAGCCCATTCACCATGGGGAATCTTGAGCTTTTTGGGGCTCCAGCGCCCGCTGTGACTGCGGATGCAGCTATCAAAGCTGAAGCACTTCGCGCCCAGTTGAATGCCTGGGGCCATGCGTATTACGTGCAGGACGCGCCACTGGTGCCCGATGCGGAATACGACCGGGTGTTCCGCGAATTACAGGCCCTGGAAGAAGCCCACCCCGCGCTGCGAACGGTAGACTCACCCACACAACGGGTCGGTGGCAAACCGCTGCCCGAATTTGTGTCGGTGCGCCATGCCGTGCCCATGCTCAGCATCCGTACCGAGACCGACACCGAACCCAGCGGCGCGCAGAACTTTGACACCCGTGTGCGCAAGGAGCTGGGCTTGGCGGAGACCGACCCGCCGGTGGACTACGTGGCCGAGCTCAAGTTTGACGGCCTGGCCATGAGCCTGCGCTACGAACACGGCGTACTGGTGCAGGCCGCTACGCGCGGTGATGGGGAACGGGGTGAAGACGTCACCCAAAACATCCGCACCATGCGCCAGATTCCGCTGCGTTTGGGCACCGGCGCACCGGCCGTGCTGGAAGTGCGCGGCGAGGTGTACATGCGCCGCGACGACTTTGACGCGTTGAACGAACGCCAGCGCGACGCAGGCCTGAAAACCTTCGTCAACCCGCGCAACGCCGCAGCAGGTGCCGTGCGCCAGCTCGATCCGGGCATTGCCGCGCAGCGGCCACTGAAGTTTTTTGCGTACGGTCTGGGGGACGTCACCCCGGCAGAGCAGGGCGGCCCGGTGTTTGACACCCACTTTGGTTTGCTGCAAACCCTGAAATTATGGGGATTTCCGGTCGCAGCGCAGGTGGACCGTGCGCAGGGTGCTATTGAATTGATAGCGTATCACCAGAAGATTGGTGCGCTGCGTGACCAGCTGCCGTTTGACATTGATGGTGTGGTCTACAAGGTGGACAGTCTGGCGCTGCAGCGGCAACTGGGTTTTGTGTCCCGCGAGCCGCGCTGGGCCGTGGCGCACAAATACCCGGCGCAAGAACAAATCACCACCGTCACCGGCATCGACGTACAAGTGGGCCGCACCGGCAAGTTGACACCCGTGGCGCGACTGGCACCGGTGTTTGTGGGCGGTGTGACCGTCACCAACGCCACGCTGCACAACCTGTTTGAGCTGCGGCGCAAACGCGTGCGGGTGGGTGACACGGCCATCGTTCGCAGGGCAGGGGATGTGATTCCAGAGGTTGTTGGCATTGTTGAGCAGCCACGTGCCGCGTACGTGCCCAACTTCCGTATGCCCCGCACCTGCCCCATCTGCGGCAGCGCCGTGGTGCGCGAGAAAACCGAGGTGAACCACCGCTGCACCGGCGGGCTGTTCTGCCCGGCCCAGCGCAAACAGGCCATGCTGCACTTCGCCCAGCGCCGCGCCATGGACATTGAAGGCCTGGGGGAAAAGCTGGTGGACCAGCTGGTCGAAGCCCAGGTGGTGCGCACGCTGCCCGATCTGTACAAACTCGGCCTGGTGGCCTTGTCGAGCCTTGACCGCATGGCCGACAAGTCCGCCCAGAACGTACTGGCCGCGCTGGAAAAGTCCAAACAAACCACCCTGCCACGCTTCCTCTACGGCCTGGGCATTCGCCATATTGGCGAAGCCACTGCCAAGGACCTGGCCCGCCATTTCGGCAAACTCGACGCCATCATGGATGCGAGTGTCGAACAGCTGCTGGAGGTGCACGACGTGGGCCCCATCGTGGCACTGGCCCTGCACACCTTCTTTGACCAGCCGCACAACCGCGAGGTGGTGGAGCAACTACGCGCCTGTGGCATCCACTGGCCCGAAGAAGAGCCCGCTGCACGTGCGCCGCAGCCACTGGCCGGCAAAACATTCGTGCTGACCGGCACCCTGCCCACACTTGGCCGCGACGACGCCAAAGCCCTGCTCGAAGCCGCTGGCGCCAAGGTGGCTGGTTCGGTCAGCAAGAAGACCGACTATGTGGTGGCTGGTGAAGAGGCCGGCAGCAAACTGGCCAAGGCGCTGGAGCTGGGGGTGACGGTGCTGGACGAGGCGGGCATGCTGGCACTGCTGGCCGGTTGACCCACCACAGGCGCTTGTTCGCCTGGGGGGCTTACCCGAAAAACCGTGTCTTACTGGAACAGCTGCTCCAGCAATGCGCTGTACTGCGCTGTGACATCGGCATGGCCGGGCAGGTACCGCGCCAGCAGGGCTCGCTGGCTTGCGCGGTAAACGTCTGCCTGGGCGTCGTGCCCTTCGATGGCTGCCAGCAACTGTGCGCAGCCCGCCATCACGTCATTGCCAGCATAGAAGTAACCCAGGTCGGCGCACAGGTGGGCGTTGTGCACCAGTGGGTAGCCTTGCCAGCACACCTCCAGGTAGAAGTAGTTCAGCGGGTTTTCCCATTGGTGGGATACCACGATGTCGGTGTTGCTGGCCAGGAACTGGGGGGTGTCATGCCGCCCCAGAAACACCGCCTTGTGCCCGCGCACGATGTCCAGCTGGTTCATCAGGGAGATGAACTCCAGGTTGCTGGTGGCCAGGTGTTCGGTGTTGGTGACCTGCAGCAAGGCAATGGCATCCGGGCGGGCGCGGTAAGCCTCTTCCGCGATCAGCGCAGGGTACAGGCAGAACTTCACCACATTGATGTTGGGCTCCATCACACTCAGCCGGCGGGCACCGGCGTGGGGCTGGTAACGGCCGCCGTGGGGCAACGCGGCCGCGCGCTGCTCCACAAACACCGGGTCCCACACAAAAGGCACCACCTTGGCCGGGCGGCGGCGCAGCGTGCTGAAGTAGCCGCTGCTGATGTTGGCCACCTGCGGCACCATCCAGATGTCGTCATAACGCGGGTTGACGAACAGGTTGGCCCCCCAGAGTGGGCGGTTGAACAGGATGGATTCCATCGCATTGACGTACTCGACGCCACAGCAGTACGACACCAGCCGTGCGCCGCGCTGCTGCAGGTAGTCCGTCTGCTCGCCGCTGATCTGGCCGCCCAGTTCGATCAACACGTCCAGGTGGTCTTTGGCGGCCTCGAATGTGGCGGTGGGCCAGCGGGCCAGGTCCCAGGGCAGGGCCGGTGTGATGGGCACCGCCGTGGTGTTGACCAGCAGCACCGACGCCACGTTGGGGCATTGTTTCAGTGCTTCGGCCAGGAAGACGGCGTTTTGTTTGATGCCGTTGTTCCAGAGGGTTTCAGCCTCGTGGTGCAGCCCGATGGTGATGCCGACACGGAGTCGGCGGGGCACGGTCATTGTGTCTGGCGCGGAATGTAGCCCGTCACACGCCATGTGCCATCGGCCTCCTGGCGAAAACTTAACAGCTCAAACACCGTACGGCCGTCGCGCAGCCGCGTGCTGTAGTCCACGTTGGCGTACAGGCCAGCGGGCATCGACGCGGTTTCTTCGATGTAGCGGATGCGCACAACGGATGCCCAGGTGCGTTCGGCCACTGCGCCCACCTTCTGGCGGGCGTCTGCCATGGAGCGGGCCCATTCGGCTTTGGGAATGCGGGCTTTGACGGTGGGTGACGCTTCCTCCCACAAGTCTGCGGCCCGTCCGCTGTCGATGGCCCCCAGAACCTGAAAGCCGTTTTCGATAATCCGGTCAGCTGAGGCTTCTTGTGCAAAAGAACTCGCAAAGAGTGTGAAAAACATCACAAAAGCACACAATTTTTTCATTACAGGGTTCATGGGTTGTTTCTATGGGTGTCTTAAGATGTTGCGCTGCAGTGCGTTATCGGGAAATTATAGGGTTGTGAATCTGCAGCTCTTGGGTCTGCCGGGGGTGCAGTCTTGGGGAGCTTGCAAGGCTTACGACCCTGCCCACCCTCCTTGTAGGAAGTTAAAGTTGGGAAAGTGGTGATAAAAGTGATGTTACTGCTGCTGGTGTATGGGCAATGTCAAGCGTAACCCTACATCAATTTGCATCAATTCCAATCAATCCTGCCGACGCTGTCGCTGCAGTGCAATATTTTTTTACTTACAATCTTAAGATTTGGAACTCGGCCCACTGCGCACGAAGGTTCCGGTTAAGAGGACCGTTAACACGGTCATTTTTTTTGTTATCTCTGGCCCATGGTGGCCACTAGTGGGGATCTTCGGTGAACAAGTCATATCGCAGTATCTGGAACGAGTCTTTGGGTGCGTGGGTTGCCGTGTCGGAAGTTGCGTCGGCGCGGGGTAAGCGGAGCAAGCGCAGTGTGGTGGGAGCGGCCGTGGCACTTGTGATCGCCGCAGGTGCAGGAGCCGCTCATGCCCAGTACACGGGGGGGCAGAGCAACTTCGGTAACGCTAATGGCAATGGCTCGAATGTTGCTGTTGGCACCGGCAATTCAGACGCAGCAGGTCGAGCTACCACTTCTGCAGGTAACTCCGGCATCATTGATCGACTCAATCCAGGAAATACCCGGCTGCCTGGTTCAGTCGCTGGCACATACAATCCCAACGGCGCCCCGCCAGGAGGCGTCGCCGTCGGTCAATCTGCGTCCGCCGGCAATAGTAGCGTCGCAGTTGGCAGTAACACGAGAGCATCGGGCGGTCTCTCGGTGGCGATTGGCAGCTACACGCAATCTTTAGGCGTCGGCTCGTTTGCCCTGGGTGTTGCTGCGCTCGCAGGAGGCAATACGGCAATTTCCATTGGCCGCCAGAGTGCTGCCATCGGGAATTATTCGATCGCACAGGGCAACGTGGCCTATGCGCAAGGTGTTAACAGCATTGCGATGGGTAATTCTGCCTACGCATCGTCTGCAGGGGCCATCGCGATTGGCGCTACCAATACAACTGACGCTTACAACACTACCGGGCAGACGCTTGCCAATGCGGCGAATGCGATTGCATTCGGTGCAAACGCTTCTGCGAATGCCGACGCAACAAACGGCGTGGCGATTGGCGCGAACTCTAAAGCGCAGGGCGATAGTGCAGTTGCCCTTGGAAATGGCGCAACCGCTACCGCCAAAAGTGTGGCCATTGGCAATGCGGGTGCAGGCAATGAAGGCGTTGCCCTGGGTGTGGGTAACGGCGCAACTGCCTGGCGTGGAGGGGTTGCGATCGGTAGCGGAGCGGTATCGGATCAAGCCTCTAATACGGACTTGACGGCTGGTGGTGTTGCCATTGGGACTGCGGCAGTGACGGGTACTGCAACGTCGAATGCCATGGCGCTTGGGAACCGGGCTGTAGCAACCACGTCGCGCAGTGTTGCACTGGGGGATGGTACGACCACGGCGGCAGCCGTGGCGACGAATACGGGCACGATCGGTGGCACAGCGTACAACTTTGCTGGTGGCGCTCCGGTGGGCGTGGTAAGCATTGGGTCGGCCACTGAACAACGGCAACTGACCAATGTGGCGGCGGGCCAAATTTCGGCTGCCTCAACCGATGCGGTTAATGGTAGCCAGCTGTTTGCCACCAATTCCGCTGTGAACTCGTTGTCCACATCGACTTCCACTGCGGTCGGCAGTTTGTCCACCGGTGTGAGTTCGTTGTCGACTTCGACGTCGACGGGGCTGAGCACTGCAATTAGCCGCGACGCCAGTTTGTCCACTGGTGTCAGCTCTCTGTCTACCGGTGTCAGCACGACGAACAGCAACCTGACCAACCTGTCGACCTCCACGTCCACAGGTATCACTAGCCTGTCCACCGGCGTGAGCTCGTTGTCGACTTCGACGTCGACGGGGCTGAGCACTGCAATTAGCCGCGACGCTAGTTTGTCCACTGGTGTCAGCTCTCTGTCTACCGGTGTCAGCACGACGAACAGCAACCTGACCAACCTGTCGACCTCCACGTCCACAGGTATCACCAGCCTGTCCACCGGCGTGAGCTCGTTGTCGACTTCGACGTCGACGGGGCTGAGCACTGCAATTAGCCGCGACGCTAGTTTGTCCACTGGTGTCAGCTCTCTGTCTACCGGTGTCAGCACGACGAACAGCAACCTGACCAACCTGTCGACCTCCACGTCCACAGGTATCACCAGCCTGTCCACGGGCCTGGACACCACGAACAGCAACGTTGCGAGCCTGTCGACTTCCACGTCCACGGGTCTGAGCACGACGAACGGGAACGTATCGAGTCTGTCTACCAGCCTGAGCACGATCTACAACACTGGCACCAAATACTTTCACACCAATTCCGTCCTGGCAGACAGCCAGGCACTGGGCACCGACAGCATTGCAATCGGCCCCCTGGCAACAGTCAGTGCGAGTGCCGCGAACGGAGTCGCTGTCGGTAAAGACGCTAGCGTGGGTTATAGCAATGGCGTTGCGATCGGCAGCGGCAGTGTTGCGTCGGCCGCGCCGAGTGGCGCAGCTTTTATGACGAACCAGGTGGCCCCTGCGTCGGCGGTTTCGGTGGGCAGCACTACCGTGCAACGGCGTATTCAAAACGTTGCCGACGGTGCCGCTCCATCAGATGCCACGACGGTCGCTCAGCTGAGTACCAGCAACAGCAGCCTGTCGACCGGAATTTCGTCGCTGTCTACCTCGACCTCAACGGGTTTGAGCACGGCAAACAGCAGCATCAGCAACCTGTCCACCTCAACCTCAACGGGCCTGAGTACGGCAGCCAGCCGCGATGCCAGCTTGTCGACTGGTATCAGTTCGCTGTCGACGTCCACGTCCACGGGTCTCAGTACGGCGACCAGCAGTATCAACAGCCTGAGCACGGGCCTGAGCACAACAGGCAGCACTGTTTCCAGCTTGTCTACCTCGACTTCAACGGGTTTGAGTACGGCTACCAGCAGCATCAGCAGTCTGTCCACCTCAACCTCCACGGGCCTGAGCACGGCGACCAGCAGTATCAACAGCCTGAGCACGGGCCTGAGCACAACAGGTAGCACTGTTTCCAGCTTGTCTACCTCGACCTCAACGGGTTTGAGCACGGCAAACAGCAGCATCAGCAACCTGTCCACCTCAACCTCAACGGGCCTGAGTACGGCAGCCAGCCGCGATGCCAGCTTGTCTACTGGTATCAGCTCGCTGTCGACGTCTACGTCCACGGGTCTCAGTACGGCGACAAGCAGCATCAGCAGCCTGTCCACGTCCACGTCCACAGGCTTGAGCACAGCTACCAGCGGCATTAACAGCCTGTCTACGGGTCTGAGTACGACAGGTAGCACTGTGTCCAGCTTGTCTACCTCGACCTCAACGGGTTTGAGCACGGCAAACAGCAGCATCAGCAACCTGTCCACCTCAACCTCAACGGGCCTGAGTACGGCAGCCAGCCGTGACGCCAGCTTGTCCACTGGTATCAGTTCGCTGTCCACGTCCACGTCTACGGGTCTGAGCACAGCTACCAGCGGTATCAACAGCCTGTCTACGGGCCTGAGCACAACAGGCAGCACTGTTTCCAGTTTGTCTACCTCGACCTCCACAGGCCTGAGCACGGCAACCAGCAGCATCAGTAGCCTGTCGACTGGTATCAGTTCGCTGTCCACGTCCACGTCTACGGGTTTGAGTACGGCAAACAGCAGCATTAGCAACCTGTCCACCTCAACCTCAACGGGCTTGAGTACGGCAGCCAGCCGTGACGCCAGCTTGTCCACTGGGATCAGCTCGCTGTCGACGTCTACGTCTACGGGTCTGAGCACAGCGACCAGCGGCATCAACAGCCTGTCTACGGGCCTGAGCACAACAGGCAGCACTGTTTCCAGCTTGTCGACTTCGACTTCGACGGGTTTGAGCACGGCGACCAGCAGCGTTAACAGTCTGTCCACCTCGACCTCCACAGGCTTGAGCACAGCTACCAGCGGCATCAATAGCTTGTCAACAGGTCTGAGCACGACAGACAGTACTGTGGCGAGTTTGTCCACGTCCACCTCAACCGGTTTGAACACGGCGACCAGTGGTATCAGTAGTCTGTCTAGCGGCTTGAGCACCACGAACGGCAACGTGACCAGCTTGTCCACCAGCCTGAGCACGATCTACAACACTGGCACCAAATACTTTCACACCAATTCCGTCCTGGCAGACAGCCAGGCGCTGGGCACCGACAGCATCGCAATCGGCCCCCTGGCGATAGTCAACGGTAGCGCCGCGAACGGTGTTGCGATCGGCAAAGACGCCACAGTGGCTTACAGCGATGGCGTTGCGATCGGCAGCGGCAGTGTTGCGTCTGCTGCGCCCACGGGTGCAGCATTTATGACGAACCAGGTAGCGCCTGCGTCGGCAGTTTCGGTGGGAAGTACTACCGTGCAACGGCGTATTCAAAACGTTGCCGACGGCGCAGATCCATCAGATGCCACGACGGTCGCTCAGCTAAGCACCAGCAACAGCAGTCTGTCGACCGGAATTTCGTCGCTGTCTACCTCGACTTCGACTGGCATCAGCTCTTTGTCTACAAGCGTGGGGGGGCTGTCTAGCGGGTTTAGCTCCTTGTCTACCGGCTTGAGTACTACTAACAGTACAGTTGCCAGCCTGTCTACCTCGACCTCCACAGGTTTGAGCACAGCGACCAGTGGTATCAACAGCCTGAGCACAGGTCTGAGCACAACCGACAGCACGGTTGCCAGCTTGTCCACCTCGACCTCAACGGGTCTGAGCACTGCGACCAGCGGTATCAACAGCCTGTCTACCTCGACCTCCACTGGTTTGAGCACAGCGACCAGTGGCATCAACAGCCTGAGCACTGGCCTGAGCACGACGGACAGCACGGTTGCCAGCCTGTCCACCTCGACCTCCACAGGTCTGAGCACAGCTACCAGCGGCATCAACAGCCTGAGCACAGGTCTGAGCACGACAGACAGCACGGTTGCGAGCTTGTCCACCTCGACCTCAACGGGTCTGAGCACAGCTACCAGCGGCATCAACAGCTTGTCTACCTCGACCTCCACAGGTTTGAGCACAGCGACCAGTGGTATCAATAGTCTGTCGACGGGCCTGAGCACGACGGACAGCACGGTTGCGAGCCTGTCCACCTCGACCTCCACAGGTTTGAGCACAGCGACCAGTGGCATCAACAGCCTGAGCACTGGCCTGAGCACGACGGACAGCACGGTTGCGAGCCTGTCCACCTCGACCTCCACAGGTTTGAGCACAGCGACCAGCGGCATCAATAGCCTGAGCACTGGCCTGAGCACGACGGACAGCACGGTTGCCAGCCTGTCCACCTCGACCTCCACTGGTCTGAGCACAGCGACCAGCGGTATCAATAGCTTGTCGACGGGCCTGAGCACGACAGACAGCACAGTTGCGAGCTTGTCCACCTCGACCTCCACAGGCCTGAGCACAGCGACCAGTGGTATCAACAGCTTGTCTACGTCTACGTCGACGGGCCTGAGCACCGCGACCAGCGGCATCAACAGCCTGTCTACGGGTCTGAGCACAACCGACAGCACGGTGGCGAGCCTATCTACCTCGACCTCCACTGGTCTGAGCACAGCGACCAGCGGCATCAATAGCCTGAGCACAGGTCTGAGCACAACCGACAGCACAGTTGCCAGCCTGTCTACCTCGACCTCCACAGGCCTGAGTACAGCTACCAGCGGTATCAACAGCCTGTCTACCTCGACCTCCACTGGTTTGAGCACAGCGACCAGTGGCATCAACAGCTTGTCGACGGGCCTGAGCACGACGGACAGCACGGTTGCCAGCCTGTCCACCTCGACCTCCACAGGTTTGAGCACAGCGACCAGTGGCATCAACAGCCTGAGCACTGGCCTGAGCACGACGGACAGCACGGTTGCGAGCCTGTCCACCTCGACCTCCACAGGTTTGAGCACAGCGACCAGCGGCATCAACAGCCTGAGCACTGGCCTGAGCACGACGGACAGCACGGTTGCCAGCCTGTCCACCTCGACCGCAACGGGTCTGAGCACAGCTACCAGTGGCATCAATAGCCTGTCTACGGGCCTGAGCACGACAGATAGCACTGTGGCGAGCTTGTCCACCTCGACCTCCACAGGTTTGAGCACAGCTACCAGCGGTATCAATAGCTTGTCGACGGGCCTGAGCACGACAGACAGCACTGTGGCGAGCTTGTCCACCTCGACCTCCACTGGTCTGAGCACGGCTACCAGCGGTATCAACAGCCTGAGCACTGGCCTGAGCACGACAGATAGCACGGTTGCCAGCCTGTCTACCTCGACCTCCACAGGCCTGAGTACAGCGACCAGTGGCATCAACAGCTTGTCGACGGGCCTGAGCACGACGGACAGCACGGTTGCCAGCCTGTCCACCTCGACCTCCACAGGTTTGAGCACAGCGACCAGTGGTATCAATAGTCTGTCGACGGGTCTGAGCACGACGGACAGCACGGTTGCGAGCCTGTCCACCTCGACCTCAACGGGCTTGAGCACAGCTACCAGCGGCATCAACAGCCTGAGCACTGGCCTGAGCACGACGGACAGCACAGTTGCCAGCCTGTCTACGTCTACGTCGACGGGCCTGAGCACCGCGACCAGCGGTATCAACAGCCTGAGCACAGGTCTGAGCACAACCGACAGCACGGTTGCCAGCTTGTCCACCTCGACCTCAACGGGTCTGAGCACAGCTACCAGCGGCATCAACAGCTTGTCTACCTCGACCTCCACAGGTTTGAGCACAGCGACCAGTGGTATCAATAGTCTGTCGACGGGTCTGAGCACGACGGACAGCACGGTTGCGAGCCTGTCCACCTCGACCTCCACAGGTTTGAGCACAGCGACCAGTGGCATCAACAGCCTGAGCACTGGCCTGAGCACGACGGACAGCACGGTTGCCAGCCTGTCTACCTCGACCTCCACAGGCCTGAGTACAGCTACCAGCGGTATCAACAGCCTGTCTACCTCGACCTCCACTGGTTTGAGCACAGCGACCAGTGGCATCAACAGCTTGTCGACGGGCCTGAGCACGACGGACAGCACGGTTGCGAGCCTGTCCACCTCGACCTCCACAGGTTTGAGCACAGCGACCAGCGGCATCAATAGCCTGAGCACTGGCCTGAGCACGACGGACAGCACGGTTGCGAGCCTGTCCACCTCGACCTCCACAGGTTTGAGCACAGCGACCAGCGGCATCAATAGCCTGAGCACTGGCCTGAGCACGACGGACAGCACGGTTGCCAGCCTGTCCACCTCGACCTCAACGGGTCTGAGCACAGCTACCAGTGGCATCAATAGCCTGTCTACGGGCCTGAGCACGACAGATAGCACTGTGGCGAGCTTGTCCACCTCGACCTCCACTGGTCTGAGCACAGCGACCAGCGGCATCAATAGCCTGAGCACAGGTCTGAGCACAACCGACAGCACAGTTGCCAGCCTGTCTACGTCTACGTCGACGGGCCTGAGCACCGCGACCAGCGGTATCAACAGCCTGAGCACAGGTCTGAGCACAACCGACAGCACGGTTGCCAGCTTGTCCACCTCGACCTCAACGGGTCTGAGCACAGCTACCAGCGGCATCAACAGCTTGTCTACCTCGACCTCCACTGGTTTGAGCACAGCGACCAGTGGCATCAACAGCCTGTCTACGTCTACGTCGACGGGTCTGAGCACTGCGACCAGCGGTATCAACAGCCTGAGCACTGGCCTGAGCACGACAGATAGCACGGTTGCCAGCCTGTCTACCTCGACCTCCACAGGCCTGAGTACAGCTACCAGCGGTATCAACAGCCTGTCTACCTCGACCTCCACTGGTTTGAGCACAGCGACCAGTGGCATCAACAGCTTGTCGACGGGCCTGAGCACGACGGACAGCACGGTTGCCAGCCTGTCCACCTCGACCTCCACAGGTTTGAGCACAGCGACCAGTGGCATCAACAGCCTGAGCACTGGCCTGAGCACGACGGACAGCACGGTTGCGAGCCTGTCCACCTCGACCTCCACAGGTTTGAGCACAGCGACCAGCGGCATCAACAGCCTGAGCACTGGCCTGAGCACGACGGACAGCACGGTTGCCAGCCTGTCCACCTCGACCTCAACGGGTCTGAGCACAGCTACCAGTGGCATCAATAGCCTGTCTACGGGCCTGAGCACGACAGATAGCACTGTGGCGAGCTTGTCCACCTCGACCTCCACTGGTCTGAGCACAGCGACCAGCGGTATCAATAGCTTGTCGACGGGCCTGAGCACGACAGACAGCACTGTGGCGAGCTTGTCCACCTCGACCTCCACTGGTCTGAGCACAGCGACCAGCGGTATCAATAGCTTGTCGACGGGCCTGAGCACGACAGACAGCACAGTTGCGAGCTTGTCCACCTCGACCTCCACAGGCCTGAGCACAGCGACCAGTGGTATCAACAGCTTGTCTACGTCTACGTCGACGGGCCTGAGCACCGCGACCAGCGGCATCAACAGCCTGTCTACGGGTCTGAGCACAACCGACAGCACGGTGGCGAGCCTATCTACCTCGACCTCCACTGGTCTGAGCACAGCGACCAGCGGCATCAATAGCCTGAGCACAGGTCTGAGCACAACCGACAGCACAGTTGCCAGCCTGTCTACGTCTACGTCGACGGGCCTGAGCACAGCGACCAGCGGTATCAACAGCCTGAGCACAGGTCTGAGCACGACAGATAGCACGGTTGCCAGCCTGTCTACCTCGACCTCCACAGGTTTGAGCACAGCGACCAGTGGTATCAATAGTCTGTCGACGGGCCTGAGCACGACAGACAGCACAGTTGCGAGCTTGTCCACCTCGACCTCCACAGGCCTGAGCACAGCGACCAGTGGTATCAACAGCTTGTCTACGTCTACGTCGACGGGCCTGAGCACAGCGACCAGCGGTATCAACAGCCTGAGCACAGGTCTGAGCACAACCGACAGCACGGTTGCGAGCCTATCTACCTCGACCTCCACAGGCCTGAGCACGGCTACCAGCGGTATCAACAGCTTGTCGACGGGCCTGAGCACGACGGACAGCACGGTTGCCAGCCTGTCCACCTCGACCTCAACGGGCTTGAGCACAGCGACCAGTGGCATCAACAGCCTGAGCACTGGCCTGAGCACGACGGACAGCACGGTTGCGAGCCTGTCCACCTCGACCTCCACAGGTTTGAGCACAGCGACCAGCGGCATCAATAGCCTGAGCACTGGCCTGAGCACGACGGACAGCACGGTTGCCAGCCTGTCCACCTCGACCTCAACGGGCCTGAGCACGGCTACCAGTGGCATCAATAGCCTGTCTACGGGCCTGAGCACGACAGATAGCACTGTGGCGAGCTTGTCCACCTCGACCTCCACTGGTCTGAGCACAGCGACCAGCGGCATCAATAGCCTGAGCACAGGTCTGAGCACAACCGACAGCACAGTTGCCAGCCTGTCTACGTCTACGTCGACGGGCCTGAGCACCGCGACCAGCGGTATCAACAGCCTGAGCACAGGTCTGAGCACAACCGACAGCACGGTTGCCAGCTTGTCCACCTCGACCTCAACGGGTCTGAGCACAGCTACCAGCGGCATCAACAGCTTGTCTACCTCGACCTCCACAGGTTTGAGCACAGCGACCAGTGGTATCAATAGTCTGTCGACGGGTCTGAGCACGACGGACAGCACGGTTGCGAGCCTGTCCACCTCGACCTCAACGGGCTTGAGCACAGCGACCAGTGGCATCAACAGCCTGAGCACTGGCCTGAGCACGACGGACAGCACGGTTGCGAGCTTGTCCACCTCGACCTCCACAGGTTTGAGCACAGCTACCAGCGGCATCAACAGCTTGTCTACCTCGACCTCAACGGGTCTGAGCACTGCGACCAGCGGTATCAACAGCCTGAGCACTGGCCTGAGCACGACAGATAGCACGGTTGCCAGCCTGTCTACCTCGACCTCCACAGGCCTGAGTACAGCTACCAGTGGCATCAATAGCCTGTCTACGGGCCTGAGCACAACCGACAGCACGGTGGCGAGCCTGTCCACCTCGACCTCAACGGGCTTGAGCACAGCGACCAGCGGTATCAACAGCCTGAGCACTGGCCTGAGCACGACGGACAGCACGGTTGCGAGCTTGTCCACCTCGACCTCCACAGGCCTGAGCACAGCTACCAGCGGTATCAACAGCCTGAGCACTGGCCTGAGCACGACAGATAGCACGGTGGCGAGCTTGTCTACGTCTACCTCCACGGGCCTGAGCACGGCTACCAGCGGTATCAACAGCCTGTCTACGGGCCTGAGCACAACCGACAGCACGGTGGCGAGCCTTTCCACCTCGACCTCAACGGGCTTGAGCACAGCGACCAGCGGCATCAACAGCCTGAGCACTGGTCTGAGCACGACGGACAGCACGGTTGCGAGCTTGTCTACCTCGACCTCCACAGGCCTGAGTACAGCTACCAGCGGTATCAACAGCCTGTCTACCTCGACCTCCACTGGTTTGAGTACAGCGACCAGTGGCATCAACAGCTTGTCGACGGGCCTGAGCACGACGGACAGCACGGTTGCCAGCCTGTCCACCTCGACCTCCACAGGTTTGAGCACAGCGACCAGCGGCATCAATAGCCTGAGCACTGGCCTGAGCACGACGGACAGCACGGTTGCCAGCTTGTCCACCTCGACCTCAACGGGTCTGAGCACTGCGACCAGCGACATCAACAGCCTGTCTACGGGCTTGAGCACAACCGACAGCACAGTTGCGAGCCTGTCTACCTCGACCTCCACAGGCCTGAGCACGGCTACCAGCGGTATCAACAGCCTGAGCACTGGCCTGAGCACGACGGACAGCACGGTTGCGAGCTTGTCTACCTCGACCTCCACTGGTTTGAGTACAGCGACCAGTGGCATCAACAGCTTGTCGACGGGCCTGAGCACGACGGACAGCACGGTTGCCAGCCTGTCTACCTCGACCTCCACAGGCCTGAGTACAGCTACCAGCGGTATCAACAGCCTGTCTACCTCGACCTCCACTGGTTTGAGCACAGCGACCAGTGGCATCAACAGCTTGTCGACGGGCCTGAGCACGACGGACAGCACGGTTGCGAGCCTGTCCACCTCGACCTCCACAGGTTTGAGCACAGCGACCAGCGGCATCAATAGCCTGAGCACTGGCCTGAGCACGACGGACAGCACGGTTGCGAGCCTGTCCACCTCGACCTCCACAGGTTTGAGCACAGCGACCAGCGGCATCAATAGCCTGAGCACTGGCCTGAGCACGACGGACAGCACGGTTGCCAGCCTGTCCACCTCGACCTCCACAGGTTTGAGCACAGCGACCAGTGGCATCAACAGCCTGAGCACTGGCCTGAGCACGACGGACAGCACGGTTGCGAGCCTGTCCACCTCGACCTCCACAGGTTTGAGCACAGCGACCAGCGGCATCAACAGCCTGAGCACTGGCCTGAGCACGACGGACAGCACGGTTGCCAGCCTGTCCACCTCGACCTCAACGGGTCTGAGCACAGCTACCAGTGGCATCAATAGCCTGTCTACGGGCCTGAGCACGACAGATAGCACTGTGGCGAGCTTGTCCACCTCGACCTCCACTGGTCTGAGCACAGCGACCAGCGGTATCAATAGCCTGTCTACGGGCCTGAGCACGACAGACAGCACTGTGGCGAGCTTGTCCACCTCGACCTCCACAGGTTTGAGCACAGCGACCAGCGGTATCAATAGCTTGTCGACGGGCCTGAGCACGACAGACAGCACAGTTGCGAGCTTGTCCACCTCGACCTCCACAGGCCTGAGCACAGCGACCAGTGGTATCAACAGCTTGTCTACGTCTACGTCGACGGGCCTGAGCACCGCGACCAGCGGCATCAACAGCCTGTCTACGGGTCTGAGCACAACCGACAGCACGGTGGCGAGCCTATCTACCTCGACCTCCACTGGTCTGAGCACAGCGACCAGCGGCATCAATAGCCTGAGCACAGGTCTGAGCACAACCGACAGCACAGTTGCCAGCCTGTCTACGTCTACGTCGACGGGCCTGAGCACAGCGACCAGCGGTATCAACAGCCTGAGCACAGGTCTGAGCACGACAGATAGCACGGTTGCCAGCCTGTCTACCTCGACCTCCACAGGTTTGAGCACAGCGACCAGTGGTATCAATAGTCTGTCGACGGGCCTGAGCACGACAGACAGCACAGTTGCGAGCTTGTCCACCTCGACCTCCACAGGCCTGAGCACAGCGACCAGTGGTATCAACAGCTTGTCTACGTCTACGTCGACGGGCCTGAGCACAGCGACCAGCGGTATCAACAGCCTGAGCACAGGTCTGAGCACAACCGACAGCACGGTTGCGAGCCTATCTACCTCGACCTCCACAGGCCTGAGCACGGCTACCAGCGGTATCAACAGCTTGTCGACGGGCCTGAGCACGACGGACAGCACGGTTGCCAGCCTGTCCACCTCGACCTCAACGGGCTTGAGCACAGCGACCAGTGGCATCAACAGCCTGAGCACTGGCCTGAGCACGACGGACAGCACGGTTGCGAGCCTGTCCACCTCGACCTCCACAGGTTTGAGCACAGCGACCAGCGGCATCAATAGCCTGAGCACTGGCCTGAGCACGACGGACAGCACGGTTGCGAGCCTGTCCACCTCGACCTCAACGGGCCTGAGCACGGCTACCAGTGGCATCAATAGCCTGTCTACGGGCCTGAGCACGACAGATAGCACTGTGGCGAGCTTGTCCACCTCGACCTCCACTGGTCTGAGCACAGCGACCAGCGGCATCAACAGCCTGAGCACAGGTCTGAGCACAACCGACAGCACAGTTGCCAGCCTGTCTACGTCTACGTCGACGGGCCTGAGCACCGCGACCAGCGGTATCAACAGCCTGAGCACAGGTCTGAGCACAACCGACAGCACGGTTGCCAGCTTGTCCACCTCGACCTCAACGGGTCTGAGCACAGCTACCAGCGGCATCAACAGCTTGTCTACCTCGACCTCCACAGGTTTGAGCACAGCGACCAGTGGTATCAATAGTCTGTCGACGGGTCTGAGCACGACGGACAGCACGGTTGCGAGCCTGTCCACCTCGACCTCAACGGGCTTGAGCACAGCGACCAGTGGCATCAACAGCCTGAGCACTGGCCTGAGCACGACGGACAGCACGGTTGCGAGCTTGTCCACCTCGACCTCCACAGGTTTGAGCACAGCGACCAGCGGCATCAATAGCCTGAGCACTGGCCTGAGCACGACGGACAGCACGGTTGCCAGCTTGTCCACCTCGACCTCAACGGGTCTGAGCACTGCGACCAGCGACATCAACAGCCTGTCTACGGGCTTGAGCACAACCGACAGCACAGTTGCGAGCCTGTCTACCTCGACCTCCACAGGCCTGAGCACGGCTACCAGCGGTATCAACAGCCTGAGCACTGGCCTGAGCACGACGGACAGCACGGTTGCGAGCTTGTCTACCTCGACCTCCACAGGCCTGAGTACAGCTACCAGCGGTATCAACAGCCTGTCTACCTCGACCTCCACTGGTTTGAGTACAGCGACCAGTGGCATCAACAGCTTGTCGACGGGCCTGAGCACGACGGACAGCACGGTTGCCAGCCTGTCTACCTCGACCTCCACAGGCCTGAGTACAGCTACCAGCGGTATCAACAGCCTGTCTACCTCGACCTCCACTGGTTTGAGCACAGCGACCAGTGGCATCAACAGCTTGTCGACGGGCCTGAGCACGACGGACAGCACGGTTGCGAGCCTGTCCACCTCGACCTCCACAGGTTTGAGCACAGCGACCAGCGGCATCAATAGCCTGAGCACTGGCCTGAGCACGACGGACAGCACGGTTGCGAGCCTGTCCACCTCGACCTCCACAGGTTTGAGCACAGCGACCAGCGGCATCAATAGCCTGAGCACTGGCCTGAGCACGACGGACAGCACGGTTGCCAGCCTGTCCACCTCGACCTCAACGGGTCTGAGCACAGCTACCAGTGGCATCAATAGCCTGTCTACGGGCCTGAGCACGACAGATAGCACTGTGGCGAGCTTGTCCACCTCGACCTCCACTGGTCTGAGCACAGCGACCAGCGGCATCAATAGCCTGAGCACAGGTCTGAGCACAACCGACAGCACAGTTGCCAGCCTGTCTACGTCTACGTCGACGGGCCTGAGCACCGCGACCAGCGGTATCAACAGCCTGAGCACAGGTCTGAGCACAACCGACAGCACGGTTGCCAGCTTGTCCACCTCGACCTCAACGGGTCTGAGCACAGCTACCAGCGGCATCAACAGCTTGTCTACCTCGACCTCCACTGGTTTGAGCACAGCGACCAGTGGCATCAACAGCCTGTCTACGTCTACGTCGACGGGTCTGAGCACTGCGACCAGCGGTATCAACAGCCTGAGCACTGGCCTGAGCACGACAGATAGCACGGTTGCCAGCCTGTCTACCTCGACCTCCACAGGCCTGAGTACAGCTACCAGCGGTATCAACAGCCTGTCTACCTCGACCTCCACTGGTTTGAGCACAGCGACCAGTGGCATCAACAGCTTGTCGACGGGCCTGAGCACGACGGACAGCACGGTTGCCAGCCTGTCCACCTCGACCTCCACAGGTTTGAGCACAGCGACCAGTGGCATCAACAGCCTGAGCACTGGCCTGAGCACGACGGACAGCACGGTTGCGAGCCTGTCCACCTCGACCTCCACAGGTTTGAGCACAGCGACCAGCGGCATCAACAGCCTGAGCACTGGCCTGAGCACGACGGACAGCACGGTTGCCAGCCTGTCCACCTCGACCTCAACGGGTCTGAGCACAGCTACCAGTGGCATCAATAGCCTGTCTACGGGCCTGAGCACGACAGATAGCACTGTGGCGAGCTTGTCCACCTCGACCTCCACTGGTCTGAGCACAGCGACCAGCGGTATCAATAGCCTGTCTACGGGCCTGAGCACGACAGACAGCACTGTGGCGAGCTTGTCCACCTCGACCTCCACTGGTCTGAGCACAGCGACCAGCGGTATCAATAGCTTGTCGACGGGCCTGAGCACGACAGACAGCACAGTTGCGAGCTTGTCCACCTCGACCTCCACAGGCCTGAGCACAGCGACCAGTGGTATCAACAGCTTGTCTACGTCTACGTCGACGGGCCTGAGCACCGCGACCAGCGGCATCAACAGCCTGTCTACGGGTCTGAGCACAACCGACAGCACGGTGGCGAGCCTATCTACCTCGACCTCCACTGGTCTGAGCACAGCGACCAGCGGCATCAATAGCCTGAGCACAGGTCTGAGCACAACCGACAGCACAGTTGCCAGCCTGTCTACGTCTACGTCGACGGGCCTGAGCACAGCGACCAGCGGTATCAACAGCCTGAGCACAGGTCTGAGCACGACAGATAGCACGGTTGCCAGCCTGTCTACCTCGACCTCCACAGGTTTGAGCACAGCGACCAGTGGTATCAATAGTCTGTCGACGGGCCTGAGCACGACAGACAGCACAGTTGCGAGCTTGTCCACCTCGACCTCCACAGGCCTGAGCACAGCGACCAGTGGTATCAACAGCTTGTCTACGTCTACGTCGACGGGCCTGAGCACAGCGACCAGCGGTATCAACAGCCTGAGCACAGGTCTGAGCACAACCGACAGCACGGTTGCGAGCCTATCTACCTCGACCTCCACAGGCCTGAGCACGGCTACCAGCGGTATCAACAGCTTGTCGACGGGCCTGAGCACGACGGACAGCACGGTTGCCAGCCTGTCCACCTCGACCTCAACGGGCTTGAGCACAGCGACCAGTGGCATCAACAGCCTGAGCACTGGCCTGAGCACGACGGACAGCACGGTTGCGAGCCTGTCCACCTCGACCTCCACAGGTTTGAGCACAGCGACCAGCGGCATCAATAGCCTGAGCACTGGCCTGAGCACGACGGACAGCACGGTTGCCAGCCTGTCCACCTCGACCTCCACAGGTTTGAGCACAGCGACCAGTGGTATCAATAGTCTGTCGACGGGTCTGAGCACGACGGACAGCACGGTTGCGAGCCTGTCCACCTCGACCTCAACGGGCTTGAGCACAGCTACCAGCGGCATCAACAGCCTGAGCACTGGCCTGAGCACGACGGACAGCACAGTTGCCAGCCTGTCTACGTCTACGTCGACGGGCCTGAGCACCGCGACCAGCGGTATCAACAGCCTGAGCACAGGTCTGAGCACAACCGACAGCACGGTTGCCAGCTTGTCCACCTCGACCTCAACGGGTCTGAGCACAGCTACCAGCGGCATCAACAGCTTGTCTACCTCGACCTCCACAGGTTTGAGCACAGCGACCAGTGGTATCAATAGTCTGTCGACGGGTCTGAGCACGACGGACAGCACGGTTGCGAGCCTGTCCACCTCGACCTCAACGGGCTTGAGCACAGCGACCAGTGGCATCAACAGCCTGAGCACTGGCCTGAGCACGACGGACAGCACGGTTGCGAGCTTGTCCACCTCGACCTCCACAGGTTTGAGCACAGCTACCAGCGGCATCAACAGCTTGTCTACCTCGACCTCAACGGGTCTGAGCACTGCGACCAGCGGTATCAACAGCCTGAGCACTGGCCTGAGCACGACAGATAGCACGGTTGCCAGCCTGTCTACCTCGACCTCCACAGGCCTGAGTACAGCTACCAGTGGCATCAATAGCCTGTCTACGGGCCTGAGCACAACCGACAGCACGGTGGCGAGCCTGTCCACCTCGACCTCCACAGGTTTGAGCACAGCGACCAGCGGCATCAATAGCCTGAGCACTGGCCTGAGCACGACGGACAGCACGGTTGCCAGCTTGTCCACCTCGACCTCAACGGGTCTGAGCACTGCGACCAGCGACATCAACAGCCTGTCTACGGGCTTGAGCACAACCGACAGCACAGTTGCGAGCCTGTCTACCTCGACCTCCACAGGCCTGAGCACGGCTACCAGCGGTATCAACAGCCTGAGCACTGGCCTGAGCACGACAGACAGCACGGTTGCCAGCCTGTCCACCTCGACCTCAACGGGTCTGAGCACTGCGACCAGCGGCATCAACAGCTTGTCTACGTCTACGTCGACGGGCCTGAGCACCGCGACCAGCGGTATCAACAGCCTGAGCACAGGTCTGAGCACAACCGACAGCACAGTTGCCAGCTTGTCTACGTCTACGTCGACGGGCCTGAGCACAGCGACCAGCGGTATCAACAGCCTGAGCACAGGTCTGAGCACAACCGACAGCACGGTTGCCAGCCTGTCCACCTCGACCTCCACAGGTTTGAGCACAGCGACCAGTGGCATCAACAGCCTGAGCACTGGCCTGAGCACGACGGACAGCACGGTTGCCAGCCTGTCTACCTCGACCTCCACAGGCCTGAGTACAGCTACCAGCGGTATCAACAGCCTGTCTACCTCGACCTCCACTGGTTTGAGCACAGCGACCAGTGGCATCAACAGCTTGTCGACGGGCCTGAGCACGACGGACAGCACGGTTGCGAGCCTGTCCACCTCGACCTCCACAGGTTTGAGCACAGCGACCAGCGGCATCAATAGCCTGAGCACTGGCCTGAGCACGACGGACAGCACGGTTGCCAGCCTGTCCACCTCGACCTCAACGGGTCTGAGCACAGCTACCAGTGGCATCAATAGCCTGTCTACGGGCCTGAGCACGACAGATAGCACTGTGGCGAGCTTGTCCACCTCGACCTCCACTGGTCTGAGCACAGCGACCAGCGGCATCAACAGCCTGAGCACTGGCCTGAGCACGACGGACAGCACGGTTGCGAGCTTGTCCACCTCGACCTCCACAGGTTTGAGCACAGCTACCAGCGGTATCAATAGCTTGTCGACGGGCCTGAGCACGACAGACAGCACTGTGGCGAGCTTGTCCACCTCGACCTCCACTGGTCTGAGCACGGCTACCAGCGGTATCAACAGCCTGAGCACTGGCCTGAGCACGACGGACAGCACGGTTGCCAGCCTGTCTACCTCGACCTCCACAGGCCTGAGTACAGCGACCAGTGGCATCAACAGCTTGTCGACGGGCCTGAGCACGACGGACAGCACGGTTGCCAGCCTGTCCACCTCGACCTCCACAGGTTTGAGCACAGCGACCAGTGGTATCAATAGTCTGTCGACGGGTCTGAGCACGACGGACAGCACGGTTGCGAGCCTGTCCACCTCGACCTCAACGGGCTTGAGCACAGCTACCAGCGGCATCAACAGCCTGAGCACTGGCCTGAGCACGACGGACAGCACAGTTGCCAGCCTGTCTACGTCTACGTCGACGGGCCTGAGCACCGCGACCAGCGGTATCAACAGCCTGAGCACAGGTCTGAGCACAACCGACAGCACGGTTGCCAGCTTGTCCACCTCGACCTCAACGGGTCTGAGCACAGCTACCAGCGGCATCAACAGCTTGTCTACCTCGACCTCCACAGGTTTGAGCACAGCGACCAGTGGTATCAATAGTCTGTCGACGGGTCTGAGCACGACGGACAGCACGGTTGCGAGCCTGTCCACCTCGACCTCCACAGGTTTGAGCACAGCGACCAGTGGCATCAACAGCCTGAGCACTGGCCTGAGCACGACGGACAGCACGGTTGCCAGCCTGTCTACCTCGACCTCCACAGGCCTGAGTACAGCTACCAGCGGTATCAACAGCCTGTCTACCTCGACCTCCACTGGTTTGAGCACAGCGACCAGTGGCATCAACAGCTTGTCGACGGGCCTGAGCACGACGGACAGCACGGTTGCGAGCCTGTCCACCTCGACCTCCACAGGTTTGAGCACAGCGACCAGCGGCATCAATAGCCTGAGCACTGGCCTGAGCACGACGGACAGCACGGTTGCGAGCCTGTCCACCTCGACCTCCACAGGTTTGAGCACAGCGACCAGCGGCATCAATAGCCTGAGCACTGGCCTGAGCACGACGGACAGCACGGTTGCCAGCCTGTCCACCTCGACCTCAACGGGTCTGAGCACAGCTACCAGTGGCATCAATAGCCTGTCTACGGGCCTGAGCACGACAGATAGCACTGTGGCGAGCTTGTCCACCTCGACCTCCACTGGTCTGAGCACAGCGACCAGCGGCATCAATAGCCTGAGCACAGGTCTGAGCACAACCGACAGCACAGTTGCCAGCCTGTCTACGTCTACGTCGACGGGCCTGAGCACCGCGACCAGCGGTATCAACAGCCTGAGCACAGGTCTGAGCACAACCGACAGCACGGTTGCCAGCTTGTCCACCTCGACCTCAACGGGTCTGAGCACAGCTACCAGCGGCATCAACAGCTTGTCTACCTCGACCTCCACTGGTTTGAGCACAGCGACCAGTGGCATCAACAGCCTGTCTACGTCTACGTCGACGGGTCTGAGCACTGCGACCAGCGGTATCAACAGCCTGAGCACTGGCCTGAGCACGACAGATAGCACGGTTGCCAGCCTGTCTACCTCGACCTCCACAGGCCTGAGTACAGCTACCAGCGGTATCAACAGCCTGTCTACCTCGACCTCCACTGGTTTGAGCACAGCGACCAGTGGCATCAACAGCTTGTCGACGGGCCTGAGCACGACGGACAGCACGGTTGCCAGCCTGTCCACCTCGACCTCCACAGGTTTGAGCACAGCGACCAGTGGCATCAACAGCCTGAGCACTGGCCTGAGCACGACGGACAGCACGGTTGCGAGCCTGTCCACCTCGACCTCCACAGGTTTGAGCACAGCGACCAGCGGCATCAACAGCCTGAGCACTGGCCTGAGCACGACGGACAGCACGGTTGCCAGCCTGTCCACCTCGACCTCAACGGGTCTGAGCACAGCTACCAGTGGCATCAATAGCCTGTCTACGGGCCTGAGCACGACAGATAGCACTGTGGCGAGCTTGTCCACCTCGACCTCCACTGGTCTGAGCACAGCGACCAGCGGTATCAATAGCCTGTCTACGGGCCTGAGCACGACAGACAGCACTGTGGCGAGCTTGTCCACCTCGACCTCCACAGGTTTGAGCACAGCGACCAGCGGTATCAATAGCTTGTCGACGGGCCTGAGCACGACAGACAGCACAGTTGCGAGCTTGTCCACCTCGACCTCCACAGGCCTGAGCACAGCGACCAGTGGTATCAACAGCTTGTCTACGTCTACGTCGACGGGCCTGAGCACCGCGACCAGCGGCATCAACAGCCTGTCTACGGGTCTGAGCACAACCGACAGCACGGTGGCGAGCCTATCTACCTCGACCTCCACTGGTCTGAGCACAGCGACCAGCGGCATCAATAGCCTGAGCACAGGTCTGAGCACAACCGACAGCACAGTTGCCAGCCTGTCTACGTCTACGTCGACGGGCCTGAGCACAGCGACCAGCGGTATCAACAGCCTGAGCACAGGTCTGAGCACGACAGATAGCACGGTTGCCAGCCTGTCTACCTCGACCTCCACAGGTTTGAGCACAGCGACCAGTGGTATCAATAGTCTGTCGACGGGCCTGAGCACGACAGACAGCACAGTTGCGAGCTTGTCCACCTCGACCTCCACAGGCCTGAGCACAGCGACCAGTGGTATCAACAGCTTGTCTACGTCTACGTCGACGGGCCTGAGCACAGCGACCAGCGGTATCAACAGCCTGAGCACAGGTCTGAGCACAACCGACAGCACGGTTGCCAGCCTGTCCACCTCGACCTCCACAGGTTTGAGCACAGCGACCAGTGGCATCAACAGCCTGAGCACTGGCCTGAGCACGACGGACAGCACGGTTGCCAGCCTGTCTACCTCGACCTCCACAGGCCTGAGTACAGCTACCAGCGGTATCAACAGCCTGTCTACCTCGACCTCCACTGGTTTGAGCACAGCGACCAGTGGCATCAACAGCTTGTCGACGGGCCTGAGCACGACGGACAGCACGGTTGCGAGCCTGTCCACCTCGACCTCCACAGGTTTGAGCACAGCGACCAGCGGCATCAATAGCCTGAGCACTGGCCTGAGCACGACGGACAGCACGGTTGCCAGCCTGTCCACCTCGACCTCAACGGGTCTGAGCACAGCTACCAGTGGCATCAATAGCCTGTCTACGGGCCTGAGCACGACAGATAGCACTGTGGCGAGCTTGTCCACCTCGACCTCCACTGGTCTGAGCACAGCGACCAGCGGCATCAACAGCCTGAGCACTGGCCTGAGCACGACGGACAGCACGGTTGCGAGCTTGTCCACCTCGACCTCCACAGGTTTGAGCACAGCTACCAGCGGTATCAATAGCTTGTCGACGGGCCTGAGCACGACAGACAGCACTGTGGCGAGCTTGTCCACCTCGACCTCCACTGGTCTGAGCACGGCTACCAGCGGTATCAACAGCCTGAGCACTGGCCTGAGCACGACAGATAGCACGGTTGCCAGCCTGTCTACCTCGACCTCCACAGGCCTGAGTACAGCGACCAGTGGCATCAACAGCTTGTCGACGGGCCTGAGCACGACGGACAGCACGGTTGCCAGCCTGTCCACCTCGACCTCCACAGGTTTGAGCACAGCGACCAGTGGTATCAATAGTCTGTCGACGGGTCTGAGCACGACGGACAGCACGGTTGCGAGCCTGTCCACCTCGACCTCAACGGGCTTGAGCACAGCTACCAGCGGCATCAACAGCCTGAGCACTGGCCTGAGCACGACGGACAGCACGGTTGCGAGCTTGTCCACCTCGACCTCCACAGGCCTGAGCACAGCTACCAGCGGTATCAACAGCCTGAGCACTGGCCTGAGCACGACAGATAGCACGGTGGCGAGCTTGTCTACGTCTACCTCCACGGGCCTGAGCACGGCTACCAGCGGTATCAACAGCCTGTCTACGGGCCTGAGCACAACCGACAGCACGGTGGCGAGCCTTTCCACCTCGACCTCAACAGGCTTGAGCACAGCGACCAGCGGCATCAACAGCCTGAGCACTGGTCTGAGCACGACGGACAGCACGGTTGCGAGCTTGTCTACCTCGACCTCCACAGGCCTGAGTACAGCTACCAGCGGTATCAACAGCCTGTCTACCTCGACCTCCACTGGTTTGAGTACAGCGACCAGTGGCATCAACAGCTTGTCGACGGGCCTGAGCACGACGGACAGCACGGTTGCCAGCCTGTCCACCTCGACCTCCACAGGTTTGAGCACAGCGACCAGCGGCATCAATAGCCTGAGCACTGGCCTGAGCACGACGGACAGCACGGTTGCCAGCTTGTCCACCTCGACCTCAACGGGTCTGAGCACTGCGACCAGCGACATCAACAGCCTGTCTACGGGCTTGAGCACAACCGACAGCACAGTTGCGAGCCTGTCTACCTCGACCTCCACAGGCCTGAGCACGGCTACCAGCGGTATCAACAGCCTGAGCACTGGCCTGAGCACGACAGACAGCACGGTTGCCAGCCTGTCCACCTCGACCTCAACGGGTCTGAGCACTGCGACCAGCGGCATCAACAGCTTGTCTACGTCTACGTCGACGGGCCTGAGCACCGCGACCAGCGGTATCAACAGCCTGAGCACAGGTCTGAGCACAACCGACAGCACAGTTGCCAGCTTGTCTACGTCTACGTCGACGGGCCTGAGCACAGCGACCAGCGGTATCAACAGCCTGAGCACAGGTCTGAGCACAACCGACAGCACGGTTGCCAGCCTGTCTACCTCGACCTCCACAGGCCTGAGCACGGCTACCAGCGGTATCAACAGCCTGAGCACTGGCCTGAGCACGACAGATAGCACGGTTGCCAGCCTGTCTACCTCGACCTCCACAGGCCTGAGTACAGCTACCAGCGGTATCAACAGCCTGTCTACCTCGACCTCCACTGGTTTGAGCACAGCGACCAGTGGCATCAACAGCTTGTCGACGGGCCTGAGCACGACGGACAGCACGGTTGCGAGCCTGTCCACCTCGACCTCCACAGGTTTGAGCACAGCGACCAGCGGCATCAATAGCCTGAGCACTGGCCTGAGCACGACGGACAGCACGGTTGCCAGCCTGTCCACCTCGACCTCAACGGGTCTGAGCACAGCTACCAGTGGCATCAATAGCCTGTCTACGGGCCTGAGCACGACAGATAGCACTGTGGCGAGCTTGTCCACCTCGACCTCCACTGGTCTGAGCACAGCGACCAGCGGCATCAACAGCCTGAGCACTGGCCTGAGCACGACGGACAGCACGGTTGCGAGCTTGTCCACCTCGACCTCCACAGGTTTGAGCACAGCTACCAGCGGTATCAATAGCTTGTCGACGGGCCTGAGCACGACAGACAGCACTGTGGCGAGCTTGTCCACCTCGACCTCCACTGGTCTGAGCACGGCTACCAGCGGTATCAACAGCCTGAGCACTGGCCTGAGCACGACAGATAGCACGGTTGCCAGCCTGTCTACCTCGACCTCCACAGGCCTGAGTACAGCTACCAGCGGTATCAACAGCCTGTCTACCTCGACCTCCACTGGTTTGAGCACAGCGACCAGTGGCATCAACAGCTTGTCGACGGGCCTGAGCACGACGGACAGCACGGTTGCCAGCCTGTCCACCTCGACCTCCACAGGTTTGAGCACAGCGACCAGTGGCATCAACAGCCTGAGCACTGGCCTGAGCACGACAGACAGCACGGTTGCGAGCCTGTCCACCTCGACCTCAACGGGTCTGAGCACTGCGACCAGCGGTATCAACAGCCTGAGCACTGGCCTGAGCACGACAGATAGCACGGTTGCCAGCCTGTCTACCTCGACCTCCACAGGCCTGAGCACAGCGACCAGTGGTATCAACAGCTTGTCTACGTCTACGTCGACGGGCCTGAGCACCGCGACCAGCGGCATCAACAGCCTGTCTACGGGTCTGAGCACAACCGACAGCACGGTTGCCAGCTTGTCCACCTCGACCTCCACAGGCCTGAGCACGGCTACCAGCGGTATCAACAGCCTGTCTACGTCTACGTCGACGGGTCTGAGCACAGCGACCAGCGGTATCAACAGCTTGTCTACAAGTCTGAGCACAACGACCAGTGGTATCTCAAGCCTGTCTACAGGTTTGAGCACAACCGATAGCAATGTGGCTAGCCTGTCGACTTCAACCTCAACGGGTCTGAGCACTGCGACCAGTGGCATCAACAGCTTGTCAACAAGCCTGAGCACGGCGACCAGTGGTATCTCTAGCCTGTCTACAGGTTTGAGCACAACCGACAGCACTGTGGCGAGCTTGTCCAGCTCGACCTCAACGGGTTTGAGCACTGCGACCAGCGGTATCAACAGCCTGTCTACAAGCCTGAGCACGACGACCAGTGGTATCTCCAGTCTGTCAACCGGTTTGAGTACGACCAGCAGTAACCTGTCAACCGTCGGTCAAAGTGCCGCGAATGGTTTGGGGGGCGGTAGCAAATACGATCCAGTAACAGGTACGTGGACAGCTCCAAGCTACACGACAAACAATGCCGATGGCACCACCACCCAGGTCGACAATGTGGGTGATGCCTTGAGCAACATTAATGTGAAGGGAACCAAGTACTTCCATTCCAATTCATCCCTGCCAGACTCTGTTGCAACGGGGTCGAATGCGGTGGCGATTGGTCCCAATGCCTTGGCCAGCGGTGAGAGTTCTATTGCGTTGGGGTTGGGGGCTCGGGCGACCGGTGCCAGTGCTATTGCCATTGGTTCAGGTGCCTTGGCAACCGGCTCCCAGGCTATTGGTGATCGGGCCTATGCTGGTGGAGGCGGCGTGGCTCTGGGTGATAGTTCTGATGCAGGCGGTACACCGTTGAGCGTGGCGGCAACCGTATCCAAAGGCACTGCCATCGGCTACGGTGCGGTGGTTCAGCAAACGGGTGGCGTGGCTTTGGGCGCTGGTTCGGTTGCCAACCGGGCCGGAGGTACGGTCACTGAGGCGTTCTCGAGCACCAAGGTGGCTACCCAGGCAGCTGTATCAGTGGGGTCGGAGGGGGCAGAGCGCCAGATAACCAATGTCGCCGGTGGTACAAATGCGACCGATGCCGTCAATGTGCGGCAATTGAACCAGGTGGCAGCCAGAATTGATGAAGTAGCAAAAATTGCCTACACCGGTACAGCGATGGCTTTTGCCATGTCGGGCACCTATATGCCAACGTTGTATGCGGGTGAAAAAGCGGTGGGTGTCGGTGTTGGTAGCTATCGTGGTTATGTGGCACTGGCCTTGACGTTCAAGCAGTTGTCTGAAGATGGCAAGATGTCGTGGGGGGCAGGAATGTCCACTACTGGCAGGGACTGGGGTGTTAATGCCGGGGTTGGTTGGAAGTGGAAATAATCCACTGAACTGATCTTGTTCTAGCTAGGCCTCCGCTATTCGTGCGGAGGCCTTCTTCTTTTTGTACGCACAATCTCTTTATGCGCATTGGAATTTCAGTCATCACGCGTGCTGGTCAGAATATCTGGGAAAACGGTATTGGCCAGAATGTTATTTTTCTGGCTCTGTTACTTCAGCGTTTGCCTTTTGTCAGTAATGTCGTATTGCTGGATGTCGGAGATCAGCACGCCATGCCGCAGCAGGTTGACAACGAGGCCATGGGTATCCGGCTGGTGCCTGCGCGTCTTGCGGGTGATGAGGTTGACATCATTGTTGAAATGGCAGGCGCACTGGATACCCAGTGGCTAGGCCTCATGCGTGGCAGGGGCAAAAAAATTGTTTACTGCTGTTGTGGCCAGCCCTATGTAGGGTTGATCGAAAATGCAGTTTTTGACCGTCCGGGCTTGTTTTCTCCAGTGGATCGTTGGGACGAAATTTGGCTGCTACCTAAAGACCGCACGTTCACGCCCATGTTGCGCACCATCTATCGGTGCCCTATCAAGGAAGCTCCGTTTATCTGGAGCCCTCAATTCCTTCAGGCGCGCATTGATGAGGTTGCGAAGCTGGATCTGTACTACGGTTACCAGCCGAGGATCATGTCGAAGAATGCCACGCAGAATGGTTTGCGCGTGGCCATTTTTGAGCCCAATATCTCGGTGGTAAAGACATCGAGTATTCCGATGCTGGCCTGCGACGAGGCCTATCGCGCCGACCGCAGCAGCATCGTGATGATGAATGTGCTCAACACACTGCACCTAAAAGACCATCCGACGATGCTTTACCTGGCCAATTCGCTGGATTTGGTAAAGGAACATAAAGCTTTGTTCCTGGGACGCCATGACATCGTGGGTTTTATGGTGCAAAACGCCGATGCAGTGGTGTCTCACCAGTGGGCCAACGATCAAAACTACAGCTACTTGGACGCACTGTATGGCGACTACCCGTTGATTCATAACTCCCCCTGGCTCAGTAGTTTTGGGGCCGGTTATTACTACCCAGGCTTCGAGGCGGCCGAAGGCGGGCGCCAACTGCGTATCGCTGCCGCAGAGCACGATGAACGGCTGGGTGACCAACGCCGCGCGGCACGTGTGGTGTTTGATGCGGTCGACCCGTTCAGCCAGGCCAACCTGACGGCCTATGCTGAGCTTCTGAGGCACTTGTGCCGTGACACGCCGGAGCTTCTTGCCGCATGACGACGATGAGTACCCCCATGAAACAGCTGAAAGTTGGCGTCTCGATCTTTGTTCGTAAAGGTGAGCAGTCGCTTTGGGAAAACGGCATCTTCCAGAACTGCCTGTTCCTTGTGATGCTGTTGATGCGCTCCCCGCGTGTTTCGCAGGCCTACCTGGTCGCCGGTGGGGGTGATGGTGCTCCTGAAGATGCAAATGTTTTTTTGGTCGATTCGCCCGTGCCGGTTATCGACATGGTCGCCGCCGCACAAACACTCGACGTCATGATTGAGATGAGTGCCCAGCTGGGTAAGGAATGGGTGCTTGCCTTTCGCGCGAACGGCGGCAAGGTTGTTTCAATGCGGGTCGGTAACGACTATGTCATCGACATCGAGCGTATGGTTTTTGACAAGCCACAAGGCATGCTTGTCACGGGCGCACCGTACAACGAAGTGTGGACGTTGCCTGAATACGAAGTCACCTGCAAACCGTATTTCGAAAGTACCTACCGTGCGCCAGTGCGTTTGATGCCGCACCTGTGGAGCCCGATGGTGCTTGACCGCGCGGCAGCCAAACTTCCGCCAGACCAGAGTTTTGCCTATCTGCCAGGTCGCAAACGATGGCGTGTGGCGATGTTCGAGCCGAACGTGTGTATGGTGAAGACGAGCCACATCCCGCTGCTGGGCTGTGAGTCGGCGCACCGTACTGATCCGAATATGCTGGAGCACGTATTCGCTTACAACACGTTCCATATGAGGAACCATGCCGCCTTCAACGGTTTTGCCAACAGTCTGGACATCGTGCGCCACGGCATTACCAGTTTTGAAGGGCGGTTTCCGATCTGGCATGTGATGGCCGTCAACGTCGATGCGGTTGTCAGTCACCACTGGGAGAATGGGCAGAATTACCTTTACTATGAAGCGCTGTATGGGGGTTACCCATTGATTCATAACTCGCATTTGATCGGAGATTGTGGTTATCGCTACCACGATTTCGATTGCGAAGAGGCTGGTGTTGCACTGTGCAAGGCCTTTGCCACGCACGACCAAAATCTGCCTGCGTACCGGGAACGCGCACGGAGCTTCCTCTCCACGCTTGACCCAGAAAGCGAAGACAACGTGCGTATCTACACAGCCGCTATCGAGCGGCTCTATGCCGAATGAAATCGGTCGTCACTTTCGTGGTGACCCTTCTCCTGAATGCGTTGCTGGGTAATGCTGCGTTGGCGCAAGGCGTTCTGGTAGCTCCCACACCACCACCTGCGCAAGACATTCTTACCCGAGCTGCTTCCAGTGTGGGTGTCAAGCGCTGCCTGCCGGCGATCAGCCGACTCTCAGGCATGACCGTACAAGGCGCACGCAGCCATGACGTTTTGCTCGATTGGGACCGCAAGCAACCTGACGATGGGCCTGTTTTTTCGCTGATAGGTCTTGAATACACCAATGCCGGGGTTGCTGCGTCCATCACGGCCATTCCGGAGTCCGGGGGTGCCTGCACCGTATCGGCTGAGCGAATTTCAGTGGCACCCTATACCTGCGCCAGCATTGCACAGCAAGAACTCGTGGGTTATCAGATGACGAAGTTGTTGCCTATTTTCTCTGTCTACACCGATCCCAAAGAGCCCAATTCATCCGTCTCGTTGATCGACTCCCCGCCGGGTTGTCTGGTGATCCGGCGTTTTGTCGAATACCACTGGAAGAACCCCGCAGAGGCTGTGCCACCACCCTCTGTGCGTCGGTAAGGGGAGTTATTTGGAGGACATGCCGCGCGCGAGCTGGTGTCTTCCCTCTATTTTCGCAAGCGCAGCCATAGAGTGGTAGGTCAAGCATCTGGTTCCGGCCGACACCACAGCCAGACCAGTACACACGCCATGCTGCCAATACCCAGCCAGGCACCCCATACCTGGTGCGCGGTGAACCACAAGATAACGGCACAGACCGCCATGGCAATCGTGGCGCTCCACTTGGCGCGGCGGCTCACAAAACCGCCGTTTTGCCAGTTCACCAGCATGGGGCCAAACAGCCGGTGGCGCATCAGCCAGCTGTGCAGGCGCGGGGAGCTGCGGGCTGCGGCCCACGCTGCCATCAGTATAAAAACCGTGGTGGGCAGGCCGGGCACGATGACACCAATCACCCCCATCACCAGGCACAGCACCGCAAACACCAGCAACAACCAGCGCACGGCACGGGGCAGGGGGCGTGGGGACGGGTTGGGTGTGGCAGGGGGCACGGGAAGGGGTACGAACGAGCGCAGGTAAAACGGTATTGTGCCGTGCCAGGCATGGCCACCCGGGTACAAAAGGGTGAAAAAAAGGCCGCAAATGCGGCCTTGGGTGGAATGGCGAGTGTGGCCCGCTCAGTTCACCAGCTTCAACGTGCCCTTCATGATGCCGGAGTGGCCAGGGAAAGAGCAGAAGAAAGTGTAGCTGTCGGTGGCGGTGAGCTTCTTCACGGAGAACGTGACGGAGTCAGATTCGCCGGGGCCGAGCACCTTGGTGTGGGCAATTACGCGGGTGTCCCCCGTCTTGACGTACTGGTTGGCAACACCTGCAGGGATGCCGTCAGCCGCTACAGCCTGCACATCAGCCGTTTTGGTCAGCACCCAGTTGTGGCCCATGGCCGCCTTGGGCAGTTTGCCGGAGTGTTTCAGCTTGACGGTGAAGTCCTTGCATGCCTTGCTGACGTCAATATTTTTCAGGTTGAACTGCATTGCATCGTTGCCTTCGATCTCGACGGTGCAGTTGGGCGCGGCCATGGCGGCACCCGAGGCGGCGGCAAACACACCAACGGCCAGCAGCGAACGGATGGCAGAGCGAAGAATCACGGAACGTGTCATGGCAATCTTTCAAAAAAAGCACGGAGCAGGAAACCCTGCGCGGATGCCGGTGTGGCACCGTGCCTGAATTTTAGGCAGGTGTATGTGGCACTGGTTTGCGCAAGGTCAAGAATGGGGCCGTATGTTGTAAGTCTTTGCGTTCCCTGCGACGTGCAGGCTCCAGAGTGTGAAGTGGGTATGCTCAACGTTCCCTACGACAACACCCATCCAGCCCCATGACCGTCCGCACCATCCTCAAAATGGGAGACCCCCGCCTGCTGCGTATTGCGCCCCCGGTGCCCGCGGCGGACTTTGACTCCGACGCCATCCACCTGCTGGTGTCCGACATGTTTGACACCATGCATGCCGTCAATGGTGCAGGTCTGGCCGCACCCCAGATAGGGGTGGATGTGCAGCTGGTGATTTTTGGCACCGACGCGCCCAACCCGCGTTACCCGGACGCACCCATCGTGCCGCGCACCGTGCTGCTGAATCCGGTGATCACCGCGCTGGACGCGGCTGAAGAAAGTGACTGGGAGGGCTGCCTGTCCGTGCCCGGTTTGCGGGGTGTGGTGCCGCGTTTTGTGCATATCCGCTACACCGGTGTAGACCAGTACGGTGACCCCATCGATCGCACCGTGAGCGGTTTCCACGCCCGCGTGGTGCAGCACGAGTGTGACCACCTGATCGGCAAGCTCTACCCCATGCGGGTGCGCGACTTCACCCAGTTTGGCTACACCGAAGTGCTGTTTCCGGGGTTGGCGGAGGGGGATGACGACTGAGGTCGTGAACACGTTCTCAGTCGTTCTGAACGCAAAAATCACCGATTTCAGGGATAGCCGGAACGGTGTGTGTCGCCTACGATGGCGCAGTTTGCCTGCCGCCCGCCTGATGGCGGCCCTTTCCTGCCCTTGTGCCCGTCCCCATGCCTGAAGCTTTGCCCGGATCCTTGTCGTTTCCTTTCGAGTCGACGCTCCCCGCCCCGGTGCTGGTGGTGGAGGACGAGCCTTTGCTGCAGCAGCGCCTGCGTGGTGTGCTGCTGCAGCTGGGCTATGCACCCGACGCGCTGGTGTTTGCCGCGTCGCTGGGTGAGGCGCGGGCCTGTCTGGCGGCGCAGCCGGTGGCGCTGGCGTTGGTGGACCTGGCGCTGCCCGACGGCAGCGGCATGGCGCTGATTGCGCAGATGCGGGCGGACGACCCGGGCCTGGGCATCCTGGTGGTGTCGGCCTGGAGCTCGGAGGAGGCGATCTTGGGCGCGCTGCGTGCCGGGGCCACGGGGTATGTGCTGAAGGAACGCGACGACATCGAGGTGTCGCTGTCCATCCGCAGTGTGCTGCGTGGTGGTGCACCGATTGACCCGTTTATTGCTCGGCGCATTCTGGAGCTGTTGCCGGCTTCGGCGCTTGCCGCGCCCGCCGAGGCATCGGCCGAGGCGCTGAGCAAACGCGAGGCCGAAATTTTGCAACTGGTGGCCGACGGGCTGAGCAACCGCGAGATTGCAGAGCAACTCTTCCTGTCGCGCTACACCGTGGAGAGCCATGTGAAACGTATCTACCGCAAGCTCGCGGTGTCGTCGCGCACCATGGCGGTACAGAAAGCGCGCTCGCAGGGGGTGCTGGAGTGAACCTGGGCGGCCTGCGCTGGCTGCTTGTTGTGCTGGTGTTGATGTGGGGCGGAATCTGGGAGTCACCAGTGTGGGCCGCTGAGGAAATACCCGCCGCCACCGCGCCAGCAGCTTGCATACCTCGCGTGCTGGCCGTGACGGCGGCACGTGCCAATGCCGAAGCCACAACCCATGGATCTGCGGTCGACGCAAGCCTTGACCGGCCAGACCAAGGCTGGATATCCGTCACCCTGCCCAATGACTGGTCGCGCAGTTGGCCCGGCCACCAGGGGGCCGTGTGGTACCGCATCGACTGGGAGCGCGGCTGTGTGGACAGCACCATGTCACCCATGCCGGTGGCACTAGGTATTGACGGCATCAGCATGGCGGGCGCGGTGTATTCCAACGGGGACTTGTTGTGGCGCGACACGTCGCTGGTGGAGCCGCTGTCGCGCAGCTGGAACATGCCGCGCTGGTGGGTGCTGCCCGAGTCGGGCTTACACGCGGGTGTGAACACGGTGTGGGTGCGGGCAGTGGGGGTGGTGGAGCTGTCGCCCGGGCTGGGCCACCTGCGGCTTGGCAGCCCGGCAGCGGTGCAAGAAACACACGCCAGCCGCACATGGCGGCAACGCACGGTCTATGTCATAACGGCCAGTTTATCGACGGCAGTAGGGTGTTTGTTTCTGGTGGTGTGGGCCATGCGCCGGTCAGAGCACGTCTACGGGTGGTATGCGCTGATGTCACTGTGTTGGGTGCTGTACCTGTACACGCTGATGGCCACGAGCCCCTGGCCGTTCAGCCACACCATGGGTTTGTCGCGGCTGAACATCGTGGCCTATGTGGTGTACGTGTGGAGCTTTTGCCGGTTTACCTGGCGTTTTGGCGGGCAGCATGTGCCGCGGCTGGAGCGGGTGCTGGGCGCGGTGGCGGCGCTGTCGGTGGCTGCTGTGGTGCTGGTGCCGCAGGCGATGGTGGTGCCGGTGTTTACCTTGGTGTGGGTGGGTTTTGTGCTGGTGTTTCTGGCCAACTGCCTGCAGTTCCAGTGGCATGCCTGGCGCACACGTGAGCCGCAGCACATTCTGCTGGCGCTGTGCTGGTTCGTGTTCCTGGTGGTGGGTGTGCGTGACGTGGTGATTGTGCTGGCCAACTGGCAGGCGCACGAAACGTGGTCAGCCGTGTCGGGCCTGCTGGCCACCGTGTGTATGGCGCTGCTGGTGGGCGGACGTTTGGCGGTGGGCATGCAGCGCATTGAGCGTTTTAACCACGAGCTGAGTGACGGCGTGGACGCGGCGCGTGCCGAGCTGGCCCAGGTGCTGGCGCGCGAGCACACCCAAGCGATGGCCCACGCCATGTTGCAAGAGCGTATGCAGATTTCGCACGACCTGCACGACGGCCTGGGCGGCAGCCTGGTGCGCAGCATGGCGCTGGTGGAGCAGGCGCACGAACCGCTATCCAATGAGCGGGTGCTGTCGCTGATGAAGGTGATGCGCGACGACCTGCGCCAGGTGATCGACCACGGATCCAGCGCGGGCGCAGTGGTGCCGGCCACACCCGTGCAGTGGGCTGCGCCGCTGCGCCACCGCTTCACCCGTATCCTGGATGAGCTGGGCGTGGTGTCGGAGTGGAAGATCGCCCCGCAGTGGCAGGGCCGCCCCAGCGCGCTGCAGTGCCTGGGCCTGAGCCGTCTGGTGGAAGAGGCGCTGTCCAATGTCATCAAACACAGCCGGGCCCCACACCTGCGCGTGGAGTGTCTGCAACCCGAGCCCGGCACGCTGGTGGTGCGCATCGAAGACGACGGTGTGGGGTTTGACGTGGACGCTGTGCAACGCGCGGGCCTGAGTGTGGGCATGCGCAGCATGGCGGCACGTGCGGCGCGGATTGGCGGCACGTTCACGGTGGAATCGGGGATCTCGGGCACCACGGTCACCGTGGTGTTGGCGCTGGTTTGATGCGGGTTGGTGTGCTATTAAATAAGTAGCTGCTTGCGCATGTTTGGCGGGCGCTAGAGGCCTATTTAATGCTGGTTTTGTGGAATCGGCCCCGCCGAGCTTCTCAAGGCACCAGCAAGGCGTTGACCGTCTGCAGGTCCTGCGGCGTGAGCACACCGGCCGCCTGGCGCAGCTTCAGGTTGCCCACCAGAACGTTGTAACGCGCCAGTGCCAGGTCGCGTTTGGTCTGGAACAGCTGGCTTTGGGCGTTGAGCACGTCGATGTTGATACGCACACCCACCTGGTAACCCAGGCGGTTGGCGTCGAGTGCACTTTGGCTGGAGGCTTCGGCGGCTTCGAGGGCCTTGGTCTGGCCGGTGGCCGAGACGATGCCGAAATACGAGGCCCGCACGGCTTGTGCCACGTTGCGGCGCACGGTTTGCAGGTCGGCTTCGGCTTTTTGTTCGAGTGACAGGGTTTCGCGGATGCGGTTCTGGGTGGCAAAACCGGCAAACAGCGGCAGGTTCAGCGCCACACCCACACTGGCGTTGTTGGTGCGTGTGGGAGGAAGGGCGGTGGCCGTGCCGTCCGGGTAACGGGCCTTGCCGTAGCTGGCGGTCAGATCCACGGTGGGCAGGTGGCCGGTTTCGGCCTTGCGGGTCTCCAGCCGGGCCACGTCCAGCGCCAGCATGGCTTGCTGGATCTGCGGCTGGTGGGCTTCGGACTGGTCCACCCAGGCACCAACATTGGTGGGCAGCACGGAGGGCAGGGTGACGGGCAGTGCAAGCGGGCGCGGCTGGATGCCGCTTTGCCCCACCAGCTGGTCCAGCGTCAGCTTTTTGACCTGCAGGTCGTTTTCGGCCGCAATCTCCTGGGCAGTGACCAGGTCGTAGCGGGCCTGGGCTTCGCGCGCATCGGTGATGGTGGAGGTGCCGACCTCGAAGTTGCGTTTGGCCGATGCCAGTTGTTCGGCCACGGCAGATTTTTGCGCACGCACCACGGTGAGTGTGTCCTGCGCCGCCAGTGTGTCGAAGTAGGCTTGGCTCACCCGCACCGTCAGGTCCTGCGCGGCAGCGTCGAGCTGCGACTGCGCAATGGCGATGCCACGCTGGCCTTGCTCGAACGTGATGCGGTTGGCCGGGCGGTATAGCGGCTGCGACGCGCTGATGCCCATGTTCTGGGTGGTGACGTTGCGTGTCACGGCAGGGTTGGTGTTTTCGTTGTTGGCCCGTGAGACACCGGCGGTCAGGCCGGCACTGGGCAACAGGCCAGCCCGTGCCTGCTCCGCGCGGCTCACGGCGGCGTCGTACTGCGCCTGGACCGACTGGAAGCTGCTGTCGTACGCACGCGCCAGGTCGTACACCTGCTGCAGGTTTTGCGCGTGTGCGGGGCCTGCCACGGTGGCACCCACGGCCAATGCGCAGGCGAATGACAGGGGCAGGGGCCGGAACGAATGCATGGAGAACTTCCTAGTGGAGCAGCAGAGGAGGGCTAAAAGACAGGTGTCAGTACCGCGGCACAGCCGGGTCTAGCTCGGCAGACCAGGCGTTAATGCCGCCAGCAATGTTGACCAGCTGTGAAAACCCGTTGTGCTCCAGAAACAGCGCCACACGCTGGCTGCGTGCACCGTGGTGGCACAGGCAGGCCAGTGGTTGGGTGTCGTCCAGCTCGGCCAGCCGTGCTGGAATCTCGTTCATCGGAATGGCCACCAGCGTAAACCCGTCGGGTGTGATGCTGGCGGTTTGCAGCTCCCAGGGTTCGCGCACATCCAGTACCACAGGCTTGGCATCTGCGGGCAGGGACTTCAGCCAGGCGGCCAGATCGGAGGGGCGCAATTGCAAAACCATGCTTGTTCCGGTGCACTAAGGTGTTTTTATCTCAGAATTCGAACTGGGGCAGCTCGGCGAAGTTCAGCAGGCGCGGCACCACGGTGTCCCAGGGCTGGGCGGTTTCGAGGCCTGTATTTTTGCGGGTGATGATGGTGGCGCGCATCATGGGGCCGCTGCCCACCACGGCGAACAAGCGGCCACCGGGCTTGATCTGCTCCAGCAGCGCGGGCGGCACGGTGGCCACCGAGCCGCTGAGCACAATCACGTCAAACGTGCCAGGGGCCGCAGCATCCCGTGCACCGTCGGCCACCCGCACCTCGGCGTTGTGGATACCTGCCGCAGCCAGGTTGCTGCGCGCGATGTTGGCCAGTGCCGGTTCGATTTCAAGTGACAACACGCTGCGCGCGCGCCGCGCCAGCAGGGCGGCCATAAAGCCCGAGCCGGTGCCAACTTCCAGCACGGTCTCATGCGGCTGGATGTGCAGGTCGTGCAGCGTACGGGCTTCAACGCGGGGTGCCAGCATGCACTGGCCCTCGATCTGGACGCCCTCGCGCAGCGGGATTTCCATGTCGGTGAAGGCCATGCTGCGGTAGGCAGCGGGCACAAAATCTTCGCGGCGCATGCTGCCCAGCAGGGCCAGGATTTCGGGCTCCTGCACGTTCCAGGGGCGAATTTGCTGCTCAACCATGTGGTAGCGCGCGATGTCGGCGGGATCGGTAGACGGGTTGGTGGTGTTCAGGGGCAAACTCATGGGGGATTTCTCCGGATTTCAGGGGCGTGGGGATGCAGACAAGCCTGGATTTTAGAGGGGCGGCTCAGGGTTTTCACCGCGTGAACCGAACCGGCGCTTGAACCAGCGCGCCAGGTCGTCCATGTAGCAGTACACCACCGGCACCACCACCAGCGTCAAAAGTGAGGAGGTGATGACCCCGCCAATGACCGCCTGGCCCATGGGTGCGCGTTGTTCCGAGCCCTCGGTCAGGGCAAACGCCAGCGGCACCATGCCAAAAATCATGGCCAGGGTGGTCATCAAAATGGGGCGCAGCCGCACGCGGGCGGCCAGCAGCAGGGCGTCGGTGCGGCCAATGCCGGGCTCCAGCATGGTGCCGTCTTCCGCCACCACTCCTGCGCGGGCGCGGTTGGCAAAGTCCACCAGCAAAATGGCGTTTTTGGTGACCAGGCCCATCAGCATCACCACCCCAATGATGGAGAACATCGACAGGGTGGAGCCAAACATCAGCAGCGCCAGCACCACACCAATCAGCGTCAAAGGCAGGGCGGTCATCAGCGCCAGGGGTTGCAGGAAACTCTTGAACTGGCTCGCCAGGATCATGTAAATAAACACGATGGCCAGGGCCAGTGCCGATAACGCGTAGCTGAACGATTCCGCCATGTTTTTGGCCGAGCCGCTGAACTGGTAGCGGTAGCCAGGCGGGAAGGTGATGCCGTCCAGCACTTTGCGGATGTCGCCCGACACTTCGCCTGCGGAGCGGTTGTACACATTGGCGTTGATGGCCACCTCGCGGGTCATGTCGCGCCGGTTGATCTGGTTGGGGCCGGTGGATTCACGCACGGTGGCCACCTGGTTGAGTTTGACAACACGGGTGCTGCCGTCGCTGCCCGCCACCGAGAACGGCAAACGCTCCAGATCCTGCGGTGTGTTGCGGGCGCCAGGGGCCAGGCGCACGTTCACGTCGTAGGTCTGGTCGTCGGGTGCACGCCAGGTGCCTACAGTCTGACCTGCAATCAACGTGCGCAGCGATGCGCCCAGCTGCGCCACACTCAGGCCCAGGTCGGACGCCACTTCGCGGTGGATGTCCACGGCAATGGTGGGTTTGCGCGCCTTCATGCTGGTGTCCAGGTCCACCAGGCCGGGGATGGGGCGGATTTTTTCGGTGACCTGGGCTGTCAGGCGTTCGAGTTCCTGCAGGTCTTGCCCTTGCAAGGAAAACTCCACCTGTTTACCGCCACCCACCGAGTCCAGCAGGCCCACATGGGTCACCGTGATGCCGGGCACCTGCTGCAGGCGCTGGCGCAACACACCCGACATCTCGTCCACACTGCGCTGGCGGTCGCGCCGGTCCACCAGCCGCACATAGACGTTGGCGTAGTTCTTTCCGGCGGCGTTGCCGGTGTTGATGGTGGTCAGGGTGTAACGCACCTCGGGCAGCTCGCGCAGGATGGTGTCCACCTGGCGGGCCTTGGTTTCGGTCAGCTCCAGCGACGAACCCATGGGTGTGTAGAAGTTGATGCTGGTTTCTGAAAAGTCGGCCTTGGGCACAAACTCCGTGCCCAGCAGCGGCACCATAAAAATACTGGCCACAAAAATCACGATGGCGAGCAACACGGTGGCGATCTTGTGCACCAGCGACCAGCGCAGGATCTTCTGGTAGCCCTCGGCCAGCGACTCGGTGGCGCGGTCAAACCAGCCGGTCACGCGGCCAATCGTCTTGTCGTAGAAGCTGACCGGGGCGCGGTTTTTCCCATGGCTGTCGATGGCCGGGTCGTGCCAGATGCTGGACATCATCGGGTCGAGTGTGAAGCTCACAAACATCGAGATCAGCACCGCTGCCACGATGGTCAGCCCGAACTCGTGGAAGAACTTACCAATGATGCCGCCCATAAAACCAATGGGTAAAAACACCGCCACGATGGACAAGGTGGTGGCGAGCACGGCCATGCCAATTTCCTGCGTGCCTTCCAGCGCGGCGCGGTAGGGGGCTTTGCCCATCTGGATGTGGCGCACGATGTTCTCGCGCACCACAATCGCGTCGTCGATCAGCAAACCGACACACAGACTCAGCGCCATCAGCGTGATCATGTTGATGGTGAAGCCAAAAATGTCCATGAAGAAGAACGTGCCGATCAGCGCAATCGGTAGCGTAAGCCCGGTGATGACCGTGGAGCGCCACGAGTTCAGGAACAGGAACACGATCAGCACGGTGAGCACAGCACCTTCGATCAGTGTGCGGCGCACGTTGTCCACCGCCACCCGGATGGGGCGGGACGCGTCCAGAATCGGCTCCAGCCGCACGCCGGGCGGCAGCTCGGGCTGGATGGCAGCAATGGCCCGCGCCAAGCCATCCACCACTTCGATGGTGTTTTCGTCCTGAGACTTCTGCACCGACAGCAGCAGCGTGCGTTCGCCGTTGCGCAGCGCCAGGCTGTCGATCTCTTGTGCGCCGTCGTTCACGTTGGCCAGTTGGCCCAGCGTGACGGCGGTGCCGTTTTTGCGGGTGACGATGATGCGGCTGAAGTCTTCGGGCCGCTGCATACGTGCGTCGATTTGCACCACACGTTCTTGCTGCGGTGAGCGGATGGTGCCCAGCGGCAACTCCTGGTTTTCGTTGCGCACGGCATTGGCCACCTGGTCGGCGGTGATGCCATAGGCTTCGAGCGCCTGCGGGTTCAGGTAGGTGTTGATTTCGCGGCGTGTACCGCCCACCAGGCTGATGGAGCCCACGCCGCGCACGTTTTCCAGACGCTTTTTCAGCACCTGGTCGGCCCAGTTGGTCAGCTCGACGGCGCTGGGGGCTTTGCCTTTGCTGGCGTCGGGCATGACAGCCACCGACCAGACAGCGCGGCTGGACGGGTCAAACCGCAGTACACGGGGCTCTTTCACTTCAGTGCGCAGCAGCGGGCGCACGGAGGCCACTTTTTCGCGCACGTCTTCAGCGGCTTTGCGGCCATCGATGTGCAGATGGAATTCAATGATGACTACGGATGCACCTTCGTAGCTGCGTGAGGTCAGGCTGTTGATCCCGGCAATGGAGTTGACGCCTTCTTCGAGCTTCTTGGTGACTTCACTCTCGACAATTTCGGGCGAAGCACCGGGGTAGTCCGCTGTCACCACCACCACGGGGAAGTCGATGTTGGGGAATTGGTCGACCTTCAGGCGCTGGTACGAGAACAGGCCCAGCACCACAAAGGCGAGCATCACCATCGTGGCAAACACCGGGTTGCGCAGGCTGACTTGGGTGAACCACATAGCAGTGACTTCCTGTGCGCAGGCTTAAGGTGCCGCAGATGCGGTTGCGGCAGGGGCGGGCACCGAGGCCGGGCCCTGGGGCGTAAGGCCAGGGGCCACAGCCACCGCCGTACCTTCACGCAAGCTGCCCACACTGCCGCGCAACACCGTCGCACCGTCAGTCAGCCCGGTCACCGCCACCCATGTGTCACCCTGCACCTCACCCCGTGCGCCCGTCACCACTGGCACATGCACTACCTTGCCGTCTTGCACGGTTTGTACATACGGCGCGGGTTTGTCGGTGCGCACGGTGTCCAGCGGCACCGCCAGGGTGGTGGTCTGGCCGGTGTTAAGTTGTCCCTGTGCAAACAGGCCGTTGCGCAGCCCGCCCGGGTTGTCGATGCCGAGGTAGGCCAACACGCTGCGGCTGCCAGTCTGCGCGCTGGGGCTGATGCGCACCACACGCGCATCGAAGGGCTCGGGGCTGCCTTCGACCTGCAGGGTGGCGGTCTGGCCCACACGCACGTTCAGGGAGTCGGCAGCGGCCAGGGCCGCTTCCATCTCCATGCGGCGCAAGTCCACAATTTCGACCACACGTGCATCCACACCCACACGTTCACCCGGCTGGGCTAGCCGCTGCGACACCTGGCCGTCCATGGGGCTGCGCAGCACGGTGTCGTCCAGCGTTTTGCGGGTGACTTCCACGGCAGCCAGTGCGGCCTTGTGGGTGGCGCGGGCGGCGTTCAGGCTGGCGTTGGACGTGTCCAGCGCGGTTTGGGAAATAAAACCCTGCTTGACCAGGGCCGTGTTGTTGTCGTGCTGGCGCTGGGTAATGTCCACCTGCGCTTTGCTGGCATCGGCTTGCTCCTGTGCCTGGCGCAGGCGGGATTGGTATTCGCTGGCGTCCACCCGGGCCAGCACCTGCCCGGCGCGCACAGTGTCACCTTCACGTACCGTGAGGCCTTGCAGTTCGCCCGCCACACGCGCCTTGACCATGGCCGAATTGGCCGACCGCAGCGTGCCCGAAATCGGCAGGCCGAGCGACAGCGCCTGCACACCGGCGCGCACCACCTCGTCCGAGGTCAGCACCATGGGGGCCTGGGCCTTCTCGGCGCTGGCGGCGGCCAGTGCCGCTTGTTGCTGTTTGCGGTTGGCCAGGGTACGCCAGATGCTGCCCGCCAGAACGGCAACAACCAGTGCAACAAGCACCCAGGTGATCCAGCGCTTCATGGGGCAGGGCTTTCAGGGGAGGATGGAGAGACGGGGGCACGCAGCACCCCATTCACAAGAATGTCGGCCTGGCTGGTGATAAAACGCAGCGGGTCGAGGTTGGTGTCGGCGGTGCAGGGGCCCATGGAGTGTTTCCACATGATCAGGAAAATCATCGGGGCAATCACGCTGAACACCGCGTAGTCCATGTCCAGTGGGCGGAATTCACCCTGGTCCACACCACGCTGCAGGATCTGGCGGATCAGCGCCCGGCCAGGCAGCATGACTTCCTGCTGGTAGAAGTCGGCAATTTCGGGGAAGTTGCGGGCTTCCGACATGACCAGTTTGGTGATGCCCGACGCTTTGGTGGCCCCCACGCGGTTCCACCATTCCAGCATCGCAAACCGCAGCATCTCGGCGGCCGAACCCTGGAAGGTTTGTAATTCCGCAAACCCTTCGTTCACCCGACCGACGATGTTTTCACGCACCACCGCTTTAAAAAGCTCTTCCTTGCTCGGGAAATAGAGGAAGAGGGTGCCCTTGGATACACCGGCCCGCGCCGCCACTTCTTCAGAGCGGGTGGCGGCAAAGCCTTTTTCCACAAACAGATCCAGTGCCGCATCCAGCAACTCCCCCGGGCGCGCCTCCTTGCGCCGCTCGCGTTTGGCGGGAGCTTCGTCGTGCGGGATGGGTAGGGATTTGGGCACGGGTTTTTTAATGACTGACTGGTTAGTAATGTAAGCCAGCGCGCGTGGCACGGTCAAGCGGGTTGCCGCAGTGTCCCGGTACAGTGGGGCCAACATACCCCCTCATTTTCAGGAGAACACGATGACGACAGAAACAATCACCTTGGGTGGAGGGTGCTTTTGGTGCACGGAGTCGGTTTTTGTCAATGTGCTCGGCATCACCGATGTCGAATCGGGCTATAGCAACGGCCAGGTGCAGCAACCCACCTACGAGCAGGTCTGCACGGGCCGCACCGGGCACAACGAGGTCGTGAAGCTGGAATACGACCCGGCACAGATCAGCTTGGGCGAAATCCTGGAGATCTTCTTCGTTATCCACGACCCGACCACGCCGAACCGCCAAGGCAACGACGTGGGCACCCAGTACCGCAGCGGTATCTACTACGAGACAGCCGCACAAAAACAGGTGGCCGACGACCTGGTACGCCAGCTCAACCAGGACAAGCTGTTCGGCGCGCCCGTGGTGACCGAGGTGCTGCCGCGCACCAACTACTGGCCGGCCGAGGAGTACCACCAGGACTTCTTTGCCAAGAACCCGCACCAGGGTTACTGCATGGCCGTGGCTGCGCCCAAGGTGGCGAAGTTCCGCAAGACCTTTGCGCGGCTGGCCAAGCCGTGACGCTGCGGCACGGTGGGGGCGGGCTGGAAATGTAATTTGCCACGCGGCCGAGAAAACGCCATCCAGTTGCGGTAATAATGCAACCAGATTGCATTATTTAACTTTCCGAAAGCCGGGACGTTCCCCTCCGCCATGGCATCCCAACTTCCCTCCGACCCCATCAACGCCTTGCTCTCCGCCCACGGGCTGCGACGCACCGTGGCCGCGCGGCTGGTGCTGGGCTGGCTGCTGGCCCACCCGGATACCAGCTACACCCATGCCCAGTTGCAGGCGGCGCTGGTGGGTGCGGATGCTGACGCGCCGGGGGTGGCGCTGGACCGGGTCACGCTGTACCGGCTGATCGACAGGCTCACTTTGGCCGGTCTGCTGTTGTGCCGGGTGGACGCCAGCCGGGTGCGGCGTTACCAGGCCATGCCCAGCAGCGTGCATGCCATTCCGCACTTTGAATGCCAGAGCTGCCACCGCGACAGCCCGCTGGCCGGGGCACTGCAGGCCAATGCGCTGGACCTGGAGCGCGCCGCCGCGTCGGCATTGCAGGCCTTACAGGCGCTGGGTTACCAGGGCATGAGTATGGACTTTGCGGTGCGCGGTGTGTGTGTGGACTGCGCTACGGGTGCCAGCCAAAGCGCCCCATGATCCAGACCCGCGATCTGGCTTTTGCCCACCCCGGCGCAGCAACGCTGGTATTTGCCGACCTCGACGTGGCGCAGGGCGGAACGCTGCTGCTGCGCGGTGCGTCGGGTGCGGGCAAGTCCACCTGGTTGTCGCTGGCTGCGGGTTTACGCAGCCCGTCGACCGGGCAGATCACGGTGGCTGGGCAGGCGCTGGGGCAGATGGGCAATGCGGCACGCGACCTGTGGCGTGCCAAGGTGATTGGCTTCCTGCCGCAAAAGCTGCATTTGAGCGACGCACTCACCGTGCATGGCAACCTAGCGCTGGTGTACTTTGCGGCGGGTTTGCCGCAGGACGATGCGGCCATCCGGCATGCCCTGGACGCGCTGGGTGTGGCTGACTTGGCGGACCGCAAACCAGAGCAGCTCTCGGGCGGGCAGGCGCAGCGGGTGGCGCTGGCGCGTGCCGTGCTGCTGGCCCCGGCCGTGATACTGGCCGACGAGCCCACCGCCAGCCTGGACGACGAGGCCGCCCAAGCCGCGCTGGATCTGCTGCAAGCCAGCGCCCAGCGCTGCACTGCCACCCTGGTAATCGCCACCCACGACCGCCGGGTGGAGCAGGCGCTGCCACACGCCCAGGTGCACTTTTTAGGCATCAAAAGTGCCTCTGGCGCTCAGTAGAAGGGCGCTAGCAGCTATGAAAAATATAGTAAATCTGTGGAGCTTGTCATTTCGCTACCTGTGGTCGCGTCCGCTGGCAGCCGCGCTGAACCTGCTGCTGCTCACCCTCGGCCTGGGCTCCATGACCTTCATGCTGCTGGTCAGCACCCAAATCGACCACGCGTTCGAACGCGATCTGGCCGGTATCGACGCCGTGGTCGGGGCCAAGGGCAGCCCCATGCAGCTGATTTTGTCGGGTGTGTTCCACATCGACGTGCCGCCCGGCAACGTGCCGCTGGCCGAGGTGCAGGCACTGGCGCAGAACCCGCAGGTGGCGCAGGTGATTCCGCTGAGTCTGGGCGACAGTTTCCGGTCGTTTCGCATTGTGGGCACCACCTCTGATTACGTTCAGCACTACCAAGCGCAGTTCGCCCAGGGCGCGCTGTGGGCCCAGCCCATGCAGGTGGTGCTGGGTGCGCAGGTGGCGCAGGCCACCGGGCTGGTGCTGGGGAGTCGTTTTATTGGTACCCACGGCCTGGGGGAGGGCGGGCATGCCCATGGCGACAACCCCTACACCGTGACCGGCGTGTTGGCCCCGTGTGGCTGTGTGCTCGACCGGCTGATCCTCACCGCCACCGAATCGGTCTGGAAGGTGCATGAAACCGCCAGCGCGGCCGACCCCACCGACGCCGAAGAGCGCCAGGCGCTGGAGGACGACCGCGAGGTCACCATGGCGCTCATCCGTTACAAAAGTCCGCTGGCGGCGGTGACCTTTCCGCGCTTCATCAACAGCAGCACCCCCATGCAGGCCGCAGCCCCGGCGCAAGAGGTGTCGCGCCTGCTGCGTTTGGTGGGTGTGGGCAGCGACGTGCTGCGTGGTTTTGGCCTGGTGCTGCTGGCCACGGCGGGCCTGAGCCTGTTTATTGCCCTGTGGAGCGCCGTGCGTGAACGGCGTTACGACTTGGCCATGCTGCGCATGCTGGGCGCACCCGCCCGCCGCGTGGCGGGCCTGTTGGTGTGTGAGGCCTGGTGGCTGGCCCTGCTGGCGTCCGCCGCCGGGCTGCTGGCCGGGCATGTGCTGGCCGAAGTGGCGGGCCAGATGCTGCAGGCCGAACGTTCGCTCCATGTCACCGGCTGGGTCTGGCTGCCCGCCGAGTGGTGGATTCCGGCCGGTTCGCTGCTGGTGGCCACGCTGGCGGCCAGCCTGCCCGCGCTCAACGTGTACCGCCGCGTGGACGTGCTGAGCCTGCTGAACAATGGATAACGATTTTTTAACTGAAGAGGTGATTTGATGAAGAAGCTGTTTTTTGCATTGACCATGGGTTGCCTGCTGGCCTTCAACGCCGCCGCGCAACACAGCGACAAAGAAACCAAGGAAGACATCCAGCGCCACCGCGCCATGGCGGCCGCCCACGAGGCCGCTGCCAAATGCCTGGAATCGGGCAAAAAAGAAGACGTATGCACCAAAGAACTGCAGGCTGCCTGTAAAGGCTTGGCCATTGGCAAAACCTGCGGCATGAAACACGCACATTGAGCACCCCCCCGATGCGCCTGTGGCGCTTCCCCCTCAGGGGGCGGTACCAGTGGCCCGGCAAAGCCGGTTCCACGGTACCACTGGTGTCTGGCTGCGGCGGTTTTGCGCTGTGTGGCGAACTTGGCGACGTGGTGGATGATTGAAATGAAGAAATTTCTAATGCTTGGGTTGGTGTGCAGTGTTGTCGGTGCGGCATGTGCCCAAGGTGTGCCAAACGCCTTGCCCGCAGGCCAGGGCGCGGGTTACCACAGCCCGGACAGCCCGATTGCGCCGCTGCCGGTGCGTGCCGACGTGGTGCCGTGGTCGGTGTTGACCAACATCAGCACCAAAACCAAAAAGAACCAAATCCTGCCCGTCTTCAAGGCCGAGCAGCTGGCCATGCACCAGAAAACCCAGCGTATCCAGGGCTTCATGGTGCCGCTAGATGCGGCGGAAAAACAAAGCCATTTTTTGCTGACCTCCGTGCCGCTGACCTGCTCTTTTTGCATTCCCGGCGGGCCGGAAAGCATGATCGAAGTCAAGGCCAAAACCCCGGTCAAATATTCGCTGGAGCCGGTGGTGGTGGAGGGGCGATTCACGGTGCTGCCTGACGACCAGTACGGCCTGTACTACCGCCTCACCGACGCGGTGGGTGTGAAGTAAACATGTCCCTGCGGCGTGTCTGGATGGGCTGGAGCGTGCTGGCTATGGTGCTGGCGCTGGTGCTGGCACCCGCCCTGGGGCTGGTGCACGGCGTGCTGCATGGTGACCGGGTGCACCACGCGCACCAGCACACCCACCACGCCGACGTGCATACCCACGACGACCATGCGGCAGGGCTGGAACAGCTCTTTGCCGACCACGGCGAAGCCACCGACTGCCGTGTGTACGACCAGCAAAGCCACGCCGACCTGGCCCCCGGCATCCCTATGCTGGTGCTGCCCCATGTGCCGATTGGCTTCACCCTGCGTCACCAGGCCGGTGAAGCCCTGGCCCGCTTTGCGGCGCTTTTTGACGCGCGTGGCCCGCCTCTCGGCTACTGACAACTACGGCATGGGCCGCTGCGCCCGCTGCCGCTTGTAACCCCCCATTTCCTTTTGTGCGACCCGCAGGCGGCCTTTGCGGCCTGCCTGGGTCTGCGCGAGCGTCTCTCTGTATTTCGAAAGTTTTCCATGTTCAAAACCACTGCACACCTGCGCCTGCGTGCGCCAACGCAGCACCCCGTGTGTTCCGCCGCCCTGCTGGCCCTGGCCACGTATGCCACGCCCACCCTGGCGCAAGACACCCAAACCACGGGCACCTTGCCCGAACTCACCATCTCTGCCAGCGGTCTGGCGCTGGGCAGCAGCGACATGACCACACCGTCCACCGTGCTGGAAGGTGACGCGCTGGTGCTGCGCCGCGAGGCCACGCTGGGCGAGACACTGGAGGGCAAGCTCGGCATGCGCTCCAGCCATTTCGGCGCGGGTGCCAGCCGCCCCATCATCCGGGGCATGGACGGGCCCCGTGTGCGTGTGCTGTCCGACGGATCGGAAGTGCATGACGCCTCCACCATCAGCCCCGACCATGCGGTGGGGGTGGAACCCATGCTGGCGCAGCAAATCGAAGTGCTGCGTGGCCCGTCGGCCCTGGTGTACGGCGGCGGCACTGTGGGTGGGGTGGTGAATGTGCTGGACCGCAAGATCCCCACCGCTATGCCCGACAAAGGCTTTGAGGGCAATGTCGAGTTGCGTGGCAACAGCGCAGCACGCGAGAAGGCAGGTGCCTTTGACATCACCGCAGGCACAGGCAACATCGCCATCCATGCCGAAGGTGTGAAGCGCGATGCCAGCGACTACCGCGTGGGCAGCGGCTGGGACCAGGGCCGCCGGGTGAACGGCAGCTACAACCAGACCGACACCGGCAGCCTGGGCCTGTCGTGGATTGGTGACCAGGGTTATCTGGGGGCGGCCTTCACCAGCCAGCGCAACACCTACGGCCTGCCGGGCCACAACCACTCATTTGAAGGCTGCCACACCCACGCCGACCACCTGCATTGCGGTGACCACGGGCATGACCACGAAGGTGAGGAAGGCCATGACCATGAAGGTGATGACCACGGCGTGCCCTTTGTGAAGTTGCGCAGCGAGCGCTGGGACCTGCGGGGTGAATACCGCCAGCCAGTGGCAGGCATCGCCAAGGTCCGCATCCGCGCCAGCCACACCGACTACCAGCACGACGAGATCGAGGGGGGCGCAGTGGCAACCCGCTTCACCAACAAGGCCCGTGATGGCCGCTTGGAAGTGGAGCACGAACCAATCGCCGGATTCCGTGGGCTGGTGGGTGTGCAAGCTTCCCAGCGTGACTTCAGCGCACTCGGCGAAGAGGCGTTTATCCAGCCCACCGTGACCCGCAAAAACGCCGTCTTTTTGCTGGAGGAATACCGCCTGGGCGACTGGCGTTTCGAGGGTGCCCTGCGCCACGACTGGCAACGCACCACCGCCGAAACCTCGGCCCTGCGCCGCAGCCACGCGGGCACGTCGGCGTCGCTGGGGGCCGTGTGGCGGCTAGCGCCCGGGTATTCACTCGGCGCGTCGCTGAGCCATGCACACCGCATGCCCACCGCCGAAGAGTTGTTTGCCGACGGCCTGCACATGGCCACCAGCACCTACGAGCGTGGCAACCCTGACCTGAAGAAGGAGACCTCGCGCAACATCGACCTGACCCTGCGCAAGCTGAACGGGCCCACCACCTTCACCCTGGGTGTGTTCCGCAACAACGTGCGCAACTTCATTTATGGCCGCACGGTGGACGAACACGAAGGCCTGCAGCTGCTCGACACCACCCAGCGCAACGCGGTGTTTACCGGCATCGAAGGCCAGGTGCGCCAGCAGTTCACCCCGGTGCTGGGTGCCACGGTGTTTGGTGACTACGTGCGGGCGCAGCTGGAAGCCGGTGGCGGCAACCGCAACCTGCCGCGTATTCCCGCAGCACGTGTGGGTGTGCGGCTGGACGCCAGCTGGCAGCAGTGGCTGGGTGAGGTCGAGTGGTTCCGTATGGGCCGCCAAAGCCGCACCGCCGACTTTGAGAGCAGCACACCGGGCTACAACATGCTGAATGTGACCGTGCGCTACAACCTGCGCACGCAGAGTTACCCCACGCAGATCTACCTCAAGGCCACCAACCTGACCGACACGCTGGCCTTCAGCCACACCTCGTTCATCAAGAACGCCGCGCCGCTGATGGGGCGCAACGTGACGCTAGGGGTGCGGGTAGCTTTCTAAAAGCTGCCGCAGATCGCCGACTGCAAGACACAGGTTTTGCAGCTTGGCGACAATAGGGGTTCATGACCCGCGCTGCCCCCGACACCATTTCCCCTGCAACCCAGCGCTCCATCCTGCTGCTGTCCCTTGGCACCTTTGCCAGCATGGCCGCGCAGCGCATTTGTGATGCCATGCTGCCCGAGCTGTCCCGCGTTTTTGACGTGGGGCTGGCGCAAGCGGCGCAGGTGGTGTCCATTTTTGCCATCACCTACGGCATCGCGCAGCTGTTTTACGGCCCGCTGGGCGACCGCCTCGGCAAGTTTCGTGTCATCACTTATGCCGCACTGTTTGGTTGTGTGGCCAGCCTGGTGGCTGTGTTCTCGCACAGCCTGGACATGCTGCTGTTCGCCCGTGTGCTGATGGCGCTGGGGGCTGCCGCATTGATCCCTCTGGCCATGGCCTGGGTCGGAGACACGGTTCCCGCCAGCCAGTTGCAGGAAATGCTGACCCGCACGGGCCTGGGCAGCACCATGGGTATCGTCGGTGGCCAGTTGGCCGGTGGGCTGCTGACCGACATGCTGGGCTGGCGCTGGGCGTTTGCCTTTATGACGGTGTTGTTTGGTGTGGTGGGCGGCCTGATGTGGGCCGATCTGCGGCGGCAGCGAAGGGCGCCGCCGCCTGCCATGCCAGCGTCCACCGCTACGCCGCGCCAGGGTTTTGTGCGGCCCGCGCTGCACATCATCACGGGTGAGTGGTCGCGGGTAATTCTGCTCCTGGCGACGGTGGAAGGGGCAGTGGGGTTTGGCGTGTTGGCCATCTGGGCGTCCCATCTGCACCGGTCGCTGGGCTTGTCGCTGTCTTGGTCGGGAGGCATCGTGGCATTTTTTGGCCTGGGGGGTATGGCTTACATGGCAGTGGGCCGCGCCCTGATCCGCCGGTTGGGCCAGCACGGGCTGGTGCTGTGGGGTGGTGCGCTGGTGGGTGTTTGTGCACTGGTTCTGGCCTACACCACACACTGGGCTCCTGCCATACCCGCCAGTTTGCTGGCAGGCTTTGGCTTCTTTATGTTCCACAACACCATGCAGGCCAACGCCACCCAGATGGCACCCCACGCGCGCGGCACGGCCGTGTCCCTGTTCTCGTCTTTCCTGTTCCTGGGCCAGTCGATCGGTGTGGTGGCCGCCGCCGCACTGGTGGGCCGTATCGGGAGCAGCGCTGTGATTGCGCTGGGCGGCGGGGCCATGGCCGTGCTCGGTCTGTATTTTGCGTGGGCCCTGAAACAGCGCGCAGCACGCGCCACACGTGGCGTCCATGCGCTGTAAAAACCAACCTCTTTTGCTATGAACCATCCTGTTGTCGGCGCGCTGCTGCCGGTTCTTATTTTTATCGCCCTGGGGTTTCTGTCGGGCAAACGTGGCTGGATCAGTGCGGCGGGGGTGAAGGATCTGTCGAACCTGGTGTTTATGGTGCTGGCCCCGGCGCTGCTGTTTCGCACCATGGGCAAGGTGCACCTGGAGCAGCTCAATTTCGAGCCGGTGGCCGCGTATTTTCTGGCCGCTGGACTGATGTTTGTCGGCACGCTGGCGTGGCGCGGCTTCAACCGCCTGGGCGCGGTGCTGGCGCTGGCCAACACCTTCAGCAACACGGTGATGATCGGTATCCCGCTGGTGGGGCTGGCCTATGGCGAGGCCGGGCTGGTCACCATGTTCACCCTGGTGTCGCTGCATGCGCTGGTGCTGCTGACCCTGGCCACGATTGTGCTGGAGCTGGCCGTGGCGCGTGAAGCCGCCGCCCAGGGCAAAAGCACCGACCGGCACATGGCCGCCACCGTGCTGCGTGCGGTGCGCAACGGCATCATCCACCCAGTGCCGCTGCCCATCATTGCGGGCCTGCTGTTTGCGCAGACCGGCCTGGTGATTCCCGAGGTGATCGACAAACCCCTGATGCTGCTGGGCAATGCGCTGAGCCCGTTGGCACTGGTACTGGTGGGTGTCACCCTGGCCCACAACGCCATCGGCGGGCACCTGCGTGGCGCGCTGGAGCTGGCGCTGGTCAAGAACCTGGTGCACCCGGTGCTGGTGGCGCTGTTGGGCTGGGCCTTCGGGCTGAGTGGTGTGCCCCTGGCGGTCATGATCCTCGCGGCCTCGCTGCCCATCGGGGCCAACGTGTTCCTGTTCTCGCAGCGTTACCAGGTGGCCGAAGAGGTGGTCACGGCCGGTGTGGCGGTGTCCACGGCACTCGCCCTGGTGACTGTGCCACTGGTGATGTTTTTGATCAGTTAGGGCGCCAGCCGCTCACGCACCCAGCCCGCCGCTGCGGCGTCCTGCCGGTAACGCAGCCGGTCATGCAGCCGGCTCTTGCGGCCTTGCCAGAACTCCCAGGTGTCGGGCACCAGCCGGAATCCGCCCCAGTGCGGTGGGCGGGGCGGCTGCAGCAAAAACTGCGCGCCGTACTTGGCGGCATTGGCCACCAGCACACTGCGGCCGCTGATGACCTGGCTCTGGGGACTGGCCCAGGCACCGATGCGTGAGTCGAGCGGGCGGCTTTTGAAATAGGCGTCACTTTCATCAGCACTTACACGTTCGACCACGCCTTCAATCCGCACCACCCGCTCCAGCTCCACCCAGTGGAACTGCAATGCGGCATACGGGTTGCCTGCCAACTGCTGGCCCTTGCGGCTGTCGTAGTTGGTGTACCAGACGATGCCGCGTTCATCGAACCCTTTGATCAGCACGATGCGGGTGCTGGGCCGCAGGTCACTGCCCACGGTGGCCAGGGTCATGGCATTGGGCTCGGGCAACTTGCCTGCAATGGCTTCACCTAGCCATTGCTCAAATTGCTGCAAGGGCTGGGCGTGGGAGGCGTCCTCGTTCAGCTCGGCACTTTCGTAACTTTTGCGCAGCTGGGCGATGTCGTGGGGCAGGGTGGTCATGGGGGATTTGAATGAAATCGTGCTCTTGCGCCCATTCTGTGAGCGCAAACAGCTATCTATTTGGTAGCAATAGGTTTCAGTTTTTCGTGATTACCGCACAGGCGATACGCGGGCCGGAGTTGCCGGTGGGCTGGGTGGTGTAGTCGTCCGGGTCGCGGTGCACGATCAGGCCTCGGCCGGTGATGTCGGTGGGGCCGGACAGAGTAATGGTGTCGGAGCTGAAGCTGATGGAGGCGGTGCCGTTGGCATCGGCTTTCAGGCTGGGCAGGTCACCCGTGTGGTGGGCACCGTGGCCGTGGTTGCCATGGGCTGCGCCCGTTGGGTTGAAGTGGCCACCCGTACCCATGCCGTCGCCGCTGGAGCAATCGCCTTTTTCATGGATATGAAAGCCGTGAACCGCGCCGGGTTTGAGCCCGTTGACCATGGCGCTGACCTGCACCTGTTTGCCTTTTTGCACAAACTGCACGGTGCCGCTGGTGGTGTTGCCCGTGGTGGGTTTCAGCTGCGCGGTGGCACTGGGGCCTGTGAGGCTGGACGCGCAGGCGGTCAGGGCAATCACTGCGGCCAAAGTGGACAGGGCGTGGGCTGTACGCAAGGATGTGGGGCGTGTCATGGAGGCTCCTGGTTGAAGGTGGGGGCAGGGCGTGGGGCGTAAATGGGGCACTCTACCCCTGTTCGGGCGGCGGTGAAAATTTCAGCAAACGCTCCAGCGCCCGGTCGTGGATGCCCAGGCGGCGTAATTCCTCCCAGGTCAGCCGTGCATAGTCTCGCGTCGTGCCGAAGCGGCCGGTGGCTTGCGCAAAGATGCGGCGGTAGTCTTCTTCGCTGAGTTCCCCTGTGTGGTTGGGGCTTTTGCGCGACAGCGTGAAGGCCAACGCACGCACCGGGCCTTGCGGGGTGTGGCAATCCACCCAGCGCGGGTCGTACACACCCGTCACCATCTCGCGCAGCCACAGTTTGTCGAGTGCTTCATGGGCCTGCGACTGGGCAATACGAAACACCATACCTTTACATGTGCCGCCCGACAGCATGCCCAGCACCAGACCGGGGCATTCGGGTGAGCCCCGGTTGATGCGGCTCCACATCTTCAGCGCGCGGTGCCAGCCGTGCACCCGGGCGGTGCGTTGTTCGGCAAAAGAAAACTCGGGCCGCCAGATCAGCGAGCCGTAGCCAAACACCCACAAATCCGACGTGCCGCCCCATTGCTGCCGGGTGTGTTCCAGCATCTGGGCCGGGTCGCGCGGCGGGGGAGACAGGGACTTCATCGGAGGGCTCTACAATTCTGGGTTGTTCCAAGGTTGGACAATCTCGGTTCCAACAACCAATCAGCCCAATATTTCGGAGTTTAGAAGATGTCTTCCAGCAATGACAACGACGACCAGCAACGTTTTGCCCTCGGTTTCCTGTTTGCCCTGATCGCCCTGGTCGTCTCGACCGTGGTGGGAGTGGTGGTCTACAAACGCGCCATCCAGCCGGCACGTGCGCCCGTCGCCGCTGCCGTGGTGGCCACGCCCGAAGCGGTGATCCTGCCGGTGATCGACGTGGCCAGCATCAAGCTCGAAAACGGCATCGTCAAGTTCTACTTCGCCACCGGCAAGGCCGACGTGGCCGCGGGTGCCAAGGAAGCCCTGGCCGACGTGGCCAACGGTGTGGCGTCGGGCAAGAAGGCGCTGGTGTCGGGTTACCACGACGCCACCGGTGACCAGGCCGTCAACGAAGAGCTGGCCAAACAACGCGCCATCTCCGTGCGGGTGGTGCTGGTGACGCTGGGTGTGCCCGAAGACAAGGTTGAGCTGAAGAAGCCCGAAGCCCTGCAAGGCACGGGTGACAACGCCGAAGCCCGCCGCGTGGAAGTGATCCTGATCGACTGAGCACCGTGCCCAGCAACGTCTTGAACGTGATGCACCCCACAGAAAGCCCGGTTCGCCGGGCTTTTTTGTTGCCCGGACGGGCTGGTTCGCGGTACGATGGCGGCTGTAACTAAGTTACCAAAAAATCCACGATCCATGAAACTACACCCCACCGTTGATGCTGTGACCCAGCGCATCCACACGCGCAGTGCCGCGTCCCGGCAGGCCTACCTTGCCTTGGTTGATGCCAATGCCAACCGCGCACCGGGCGCAGAACGGATGGGTTGCGCCAACGTCGCCCACGCTTTCGCGGGTATTCCGGGTGACGACCGCTTCCGTATCGTGGCCGAGAAGGCGCCCAACATCGGCATCGTCAACGCCTACAACGACATGCTGTCGGCCCACCAGCCCTTGCAGCATTACCCCGACCTGGTGAAAGACGAAGTGCGCAAGTTTGGCGCCACGGCCCAGGTGGCAGGGGGCGTGCCCGCCATGTGTGACGGCGTGACGCAGGGCACCCCTGGCATGGAGCTGAGCCTGTTCAGCCGCGACACGATCGCTATGGCCACCGCTGTGTCTTTGAGCCACGACATGTTCGATGCCGCGCTGATGCTGGGTGTGTGCGACAAGATCGTGCCCGGCCTGTTGATTGGTGCGCTGCACTTCGGCCATTTGCCCACCGTGTTTGTGCCCGCCGGGCCCATGCCCAGCGGCCTGTCGAACAATGCCAAATCCAAGGTGCGCGAACAGGCGGCCCAGGGGCTGGTGGGCCGCGCAGAACTCATGGAAGCCGAGCAGGCTGCTTACCACGCACCCGGCACCTGCACCTTTTACGGCACGGCCAACAGCAACCAGATGCTGCTCGAAGCCATGGGCCTGCATGTGCCCAGCACCGCGTTTGTGGCGCCAGGCGGTTTGTTGCGTGACGAGTTGACCCGTGAGGCGGCACGTACTGCACTCGGCATCACCCGCCGCCAGCGTTTTGCACCCATCGGCCACGTGGTGGACGAGCGCTGCATCGTGAACGCCATGGTGGCGCTGCTGGCCACGGGGGGCTCGACCAACCACCTGATCCACTGGGTGGCCGTGGCGCGCTCGGCGGGTATCACCATCGACTGGAACGACTTTTCCGCCTTGTCCGACGTGGTGCCGCTGCTGTCGCGGGTGTACCCCAATGGCAGCGCCGACGTGAACCAGTTCCAGGCCGCAGGCGGCACGGCCTATGTGCTGCGGGAGCTGCTGGACGCCGGCCTGATGTTTGATGACGTGCTGACCGTGCGCCCCGGCGGCATCCGCGAATACACACAAGAGCCCCAGCTCGCTGATGCCCAGTTGCGCTGGGTGGGCCCCGGTGCCAGCAAGGACGACAGCATCCTGCGGCCTGCCAGCGCCCCGTTCAGCGAAACGGGTGGCCTCAAGCTGCTGCAGGGCAATCTGGGCCGCAGCGTGATCAAGGTGTCCGCCGTGCCGGAAGACCGGCATGTGGTTGAAGCACCTGCGCGGGTTTTTGACTCCCAAGAAGGTTTGCAAAAAGCCTTTGCGGCCGGTGAACTGGACTGCGACGTGGTGTGTGTGGTGCGCTGGCAGGGCCCGCAGGCCAACGGCATGCCCGAGCTGCACAAACTCACACCACCACTGGCCGTATTACAAGGCAAGGGCTTCAAGGTGGCGCTGGTGACCGATGGGCGTATGAGTGGTGCGTCCGGCAAGGTGCCTGCTGCGATCCATGTGTCGCCCGAGGCGCTGGTGGGTGGTGCACTCGCCAAGGTGCGCGACGGCGACTTGGTGCGTATGGACGCGGTAGCGGGCACGCTCGACGTGCTGGTCGATGCCGCAGAATGGGCCCGCCGCGACAACGCCACCATGCCCACCGACCTGGCGGCATCCAACGGCGCAGGCATCGGCCGTGAACTGTTTGCAGGCATGCGCCGCAACGCACTCACCGCCGAAGAGGGTGCGTGCACCTGGCTGTGAACCCCTGATCAACGTAAAAAACCATCCAATGACAAACCCGACAAATAAATTAACCGCCCGCGACGTGATGCGCGACGCCCCTGTGATTCCCGTGATCGTGCTGCAAAAAGTAGAGCACGCTGTGCCCTTGGCACGGGCGCTGGTGGCCGGTGGCATCCGGATGCTGGAGGTCACGCTGCGCACACCGGTGGCGCTGCAATGTATCGAGGCCATTGCCAAGGATGTGCCCGAAGCCGTGGCCGGTGCGGGCACCATCCGCAGCGCGGCAGATGCCCAGGCGGCGCTGTTCGCGGGTGCACGGTTTGGGGTCAGCCCGGGTTACACCTCCGCCGTGGGCCGGGCCTGCCACGACATGAGCCTGCCGCTGTTGCCCGGTGTGGCCACAGGCGGTGAAATCATGATGGCGCAGGAAGACGGTTACACCGAGCTGAAGTTTTTCCCCGCGCTGCAGGCCGGTGGTGTGGCCATGCTCAAGGCCTGGCAAGGACCCTTTGGCGAGGTGCTGTTTTGCCCCACCGGTGGTATCCATGTGGGCAATGCGCCTGAGTTTCTGGCGCTGTCGAACGTGGCCTGTGTGGGCGGCTCGTGGATCGTGCCGACCGACGCGATCGTGGCGGGCGACTGGGCGCGTATCACGCAGCTGGCGCGTGAAGCCACGCAGCTGTCACGCTGATATTTTTTGATAAAAAAGCCTCTGGCGCACACTGGGTGTGCGCCAGTAGCTATTGAAATAGTAGCGGTTTGCGGCTGTGCTCGCAAATCAGCCGGGTGGAGCCACAGACGGGTCTTGCTCCACCCACAGCACTTTGTCCACATCCACCCCCATGGCGCGCGCCTGTGCCATCAAACGGCTGCGAACGCCGGTGGGCAAGGTGGGGGTGCGCGACAGAATCCAGAGGTAACCCAGGTTGGAGCCAACCACCATGGCCCACTGGTAGTCCGGGTCCAGCGCCACGACGTTGTAGCCGCCATAAAACGGGCCGAAGAACGACACTTTCAGCGCCGCTTCGGTGGGCTCTCCGGTGAACAGGCCTTTGCCCTCGGCCTGTTTCCAGACCTTGCGCACCGGGTCATACCCACGGTTCACCACCTTGAGGCTGCCGTCCGGGTTGCGGCTGTAGTGGGCTGAGGTGTTGATGAGGCCTTTTTCAAACCGGTGGTCGATGCGTGCCAGTTCGTACCAATGGCCTGCATACCGGTCCACATCGAAGCCCGCCACAGGTTTGGCCCCGGCCGGTGGCACGGTGGTACACGCTGCCAACGCCAGCATGGACAGCACTGCCAAAGCCCCCACGGCAAGGGGCCAACGGAATGGAACACGGGAGCGGGGTGGGGTGCGCATAACTGTCTCCTGGATGTGGGTCGCCATCACTGCAGCCATCGCGGCATGCCGAGTGTGAAGCTAGGAACCACTGTAAGCAAATGAAGCAAGTTTGTGTGTAGGTTTGTACTGACAGGCCGTGTCGGTGGCAGGCGAGAGTCGTTTTTTTGTTGAAAACCTGGCCTCTTCACACCACCGGCAAGAGCTCGCGCACGGTGTCAGCAGGCCGGCACAGCCTGGTGCCCAAGGGCGTCACAACGATGGGGCGGTTGATGAGGGCAGGGTGCTGCAGCATGAAATCGACCAGTTGGCTGTCACTCCACTGCGGGTCGGCCAAACCCAGGCTTTCATACAGCTCCCCTTTGGCGCGCAGCACAGCGCGGGCAGAGCCGCCCAGGGAGGCCACCAGCGTTTGCAAGGTTTCGCGGGTGGGTGGTGTCTTGAGGTATTCAACCACCTCAGGCTCTATGCCGCTGGCGCGCAGCAATGCCAGCACCGTACGCGAAGTGCCGCAGGCGGGGTTGTGGTAGATCGTGGTGGTCATGGTGAAAACGTCCTTGAAAAAGGTGGGCTAGCAGATCACTCCGGGGGCTGCATTTTCGCAGCCTGCTGGCGCTGGATTTCTTCTGCCAATGCTCGCACCGACAGCGGTGCGCTGCCCTCGGCCTTGTTGCTGATGGTGATGTAGGCATTCAAGCCCGCCCCGGCGGTGGGGAGGGCCCCTTGCTCAGCGTCTCGCGGGTTTCCGGGTCGGGGTCGCCGTCCAACGCGGGCTGTACGCAGCCATTGACAGCCAACTGCGGGCTCAGAAACGCCGGGTTGGCCTGCATGGCCCGCCCGGCTTCACCCCGCACCAGGGCATCGTTGACCACACTGGGGGCCTTGACCGCAAAACGGAAGTCGTCTGGCACCTGCGCCGCAACCGTGGCGTACTGGCCCAAGGCCAAGCCGCAGCACAAACCGCTACAGTCAGCAGGCCGTTGTGGCTGGGTGGCTTCACAGGAGTCTGGGTATGCGTGGTGTTTTTGGCATGGTGGGTTTGGTGGTGGCGCTGGCCATCGTGGGTGTGCTGGCCAAGAAACAGCTGGCAAGCACCCAGGCGGTGGTGCCCAGCCTGCAAGTGCCGGGCGCAGCCTCAGTGCCTGCCCCCACGGGAACGGTGCGCGAACAAAGCCAGCAGGTCCAGCAGCAGTACAAACAGGCGCTGGAGTCGGCCCTGCAGCAGCCCCGGCCCCTGCCGGACGACAAGTAAAACCAGCCAGACCAACCTCGAAATAAGAATGAAATTGGCATCCAGCGCCCATCCAGCGTGCGCAGACAGCTCCTGAATCAATAGCAAATGAGTTCCGACGCAATTTTTATGGCACAGGCGCTGGCGCTGGCCCACGCGGCTGCTGCTGCGGGTGAAGTGCCCGTGGGCGCGGTGGTGGTTAAAGACGGCGTGGTGGTGGCCACCGGCCGCAACACCCCCATCACCAGCCACGACCCCACCGCCCATGCCGAAATCGTTGCGCTGCGGGCGGCAGCGCAGGTGCTGGGCAACTACCGGCTGGACGGTTGTGAGCTGTTTGTCACGCTGGAGCCTTGCGCCATGTGCAGCGGTGCCATGCTGCACGCCCGCTTGAAGCGGGTGGTGTTTGGTGCCACCGAGCCCCGCACCGGCGCGGTGGGCTCGGTCATCAACCTGTTTGCCCAGCCGCAGCTCAACCACCAGACCACCGTGGTGGGCGGCGTGCTGGCCGATGCCTGTGGTGCCGTGCTGCAAGACTTCTTCCAGCAGCGGCGCAGCCTGCAACGCGCCGAAGCGCATGCCCAGCACCCGCTGCGCGACGACGCATTACGCACGCCCGACGCGCGTTTTGCTGACCTGCCCGGCTACCCGTGGGCACCGCGTTACGCCAGTGACCTGCCAGCCTTGGGCGGGCTGCGGATGCACTACCTCGACGAAGGGGGGCACACCCACCCCGCAGACACCCGCCAGACCACCTGGCTCTGCCTGCACGGCAGCCCGGGCTGGAGTTACCAGTACCACACGGTACTTCCGGTGTGGCTGGCCGCAGGCCACCGCGTGGTGGCCCCCGACCTGCTGGGTTTTGGTCGCAGTGACAAACCCAAAAAAGAGGCCGCACACAGCTTCAACTGGCACCGCCAGACCCTGCTGGAGCTGGTGGAGCGGCTCGACCTGCGTAACGTTGTTCTGGTGGTGCCGCCGGGGCAGGGCGGACTGCTGGGCTTGACCCTGCCGCCTGCAGCGCCCGACCGTTACCGGGGTTTGCTGGTGCTGGACACCCTGCAACCCGCAGGCACCGCCGTGTACGACGCACCGTTTCCCGACCGGGGGCACAGCGCTGCACTGCGCGCCTTTCCTGCCCTGCTGTCAAAAGGTCTGGACGGCGAGGGCTGTGAAGTGTCCCGCACCACACGTGACTTCTGGCACAACACCTGGACGGGCCGCAGTTTCATGGTGGTCGGCGCACCAGGCACGGTGCCGGGTTGGCCGACCATTCGTAACAGCCCCCCACCCCACGTGGTGCCCAACACCGGCCCCCTTGCGCCAGAGCAAATGGCTGAAGTGGCCCGCGAGGCTGTGGAATACTTCCAGCCCTGACGGGAAAACCCGTCCCCCTCTATCCCTTACTTCGGAGCAGGCCGCAGATACCCATCTGGCCTGAGCGCGATTTGTCCCAGCACCACCATCACCATGACGACCACGCCCACTGCGGGCACGACCATGGCAGCAAACACATCTACATCTACTCCCCGTCCAGCGCCGTGCGCGACAAGGCTGCGTTCAAGCGCGGCATTACACGGCTCAAAGCCCTAGGGCACGAGGTGGAGGTGGACGAAGCCGCACTGGCCAGCCATTTGCGGTTTGCCGGGGACGACGCCACCCGCATCGCCGCCATTGGCCGCGCGGCCGCCAGTGGTGCCCATGTGGCGCTGATCTCGCGCGGGGGGTATGGCCTCACACGCCTGCTGCCCCAGCTGCCTTACAAAGCCGTGGCCAATGCGGTGGAAAAAGGCATGAAATTTGTGGGTGTCAGCGACTTCACCGCCTTCCAGAACGCGGTGCTGGCCAAGACCGGTGCCGTCACCTGGGCCGGCCCCGCGCTGGGCTCGGACTTTGGCGTGGAAGGTGTGCCCGACGACATCATGGAAGCCTGTTTTGACGACCTGTTGACCGGGCATGGTGAAGGCACCGGCTGGCGTATGCCGAAAGAGAAAGCAACTGGCACTACAAGTTTGGTAGCTGAAGGCGCAGCAAAGACGGGCGCTACAGGTGATTTTTATACCAAAAAAGCCCAGTTGTGGGGCGGTAACCTGGCCGTGCTGTCGTCCCTGGTTGGCACGCCCTACCTGCCCAGTGTGCGCGGCGGCATCCTGTTTCTGGAGGATGTGAACGAACACCCGTACCGCCTGGAACGTATGCTCACACAGCTGCTGCATGCCGGTGTGCTGGCGCAGCAAAAAGCCATTGTGATGGGCCAGTTCACCGACTTCAAACTGGTGCCCCATGACAAGGGCTACAAGCTGCAGACCGTGGTGGACTGGCTGCGCCAGCAGGTCAAGGTGCCGGTGCTGACCAACCTTCCGTATGGCCATGTGGCCACCAAAGTGATGCTGCCCGTGGGAGCCCACGTGTCTTTGTCGGTGGAGGGGCGTGATGCCCTGCTGTACTGGGGCCACGCGCACTGAGCAAGTGCCGGCGTGTCAGTGCCGCAGACGGGCAGGGCGGTCGGTCAGGCTGCGTGGCAGCATGCCTTCAAAAAGAGGGGCCAGCCCGTCCACACTGTGGCGCGCCGCCAACTCTCCGCGCGAGGCTGACAGCAAGGCCATGACATCACCGCGCAGGTACCAGAGGTCTTCTGCATTGGTGCAGAAGCGGATACGGTTCTGAACCTGCACAAAATGCCGGTCGCTGTGGTCGGTGAATGGCTCCAGGCACAACAACATCGCGTTGCGGATGGCTTCAATATGTGCATCCCTGTCCACAGCAGCGGCTGGGCTGCTTTTGCCCAGCAACGAATGCATGCCACTGCGGATATTGGGTTTGCTCCAGCGCATTTTTGAACGTTGCCGATGTCTCGAAGAGGGTGACGGGTTGTTCAAGTTACGCGTGTCATGGCGCAAAGGCAAGTAATTCAGGCTTTTGGCTGCTTGGCTGCGTTGAGCAAAAACAACATATGAATCAAGTCCTTTCGACACAAAGCTGAAGTATTTTCTGTTCAATATGGGCCTTTTGGCGCTTGGGGCCTGTGGTGTGTCGGCGTAGGCCCGCCAACAAACGTTGCGTGGATGCCGCGTAAAAAAAGAGATTCGGGCAAGCCCAGCGTTTGTGCACCATGCAGCGTCCGTTTCTCAATTACACTGTTTTACATATAACTTTCAGAAAAGCCCTTCTCAATGGGTGTCCACACCACTGTTGTATTCACCGACCTGACGGGCAGCACAGCGCTTTTTGAATCGTTGGGGAACGACAAAGCAACCGAGACCGTCACCCGACTCAACCGTTGGATCAGCGAGGTCGTCGAAGCCCATGAAGGCCAGGTGGTCAAAAACCTGGGTGATGGTGTTTTGAGTTCGTTCGCCGACCCGGCCGACGCACTGGCGGCGTCCCTGGAAATACAGCGCAGCCACCAGATCCGCTTGGCCCGATGGCCCGCCACCCTGCGCACAGAAATCAAGATCGGCATCGCCACCGGTGAAGTGGTGGTGGTGGACGGCGACTGTTACGGCGACGCCGTCAACGTCGCGGCGCGGGTCGGCGACATGTGTGGCCCGAGCGAAATCTGGGCCACCGAATCCACGATGCAAAGCGCATCTGAAATAGCCGGCCTGCGGTTTCACAGCCTGGGCCCGGTCAGCATCCGTGGCCGCAGCGAAATGATGCCGCTGTGCCACATCGAATGGCACGAAGAGGTGGTCTCGAACCTGATGACCATGCAGGCCTCGCTGCCCGAGATTGACGCCCAGGAAGACCCCATTTTTGGCCAGATCGAGCTGGCATGGGAGGGCCATAAGCGGGGCTGTGTTCCGGGTGATTTGCCATTCCACATGGGCCGTGCCGTGGAGGCGGGCTTGTGTATTCCCGACCCACGGGTGTCTCGCCTGCACGCCCGCCTTGACTGGCGCAATGGCGCTTTTGTGCTGGTGGACGTGAGCAGTTTTGGCACCTGGGTGCGTTTTGATGGCAGTGACGCCGAAATCCAGCTGCGCCGTGAGGAGTGCATCCTGCACGGCAGTGGTGACATCGGACTGGGTGTGTCGTTTGGCGACACCAGCGCGCCTGTCATCCGGTTTCAGATCAACAGCACCCGCATCTTCCGGCAACGCCGAAAATAGCCTGAGCCTGAGTCTGGCGATAATGGAAATTTGGAGTGCCTGACATGGGTGATGTGATGGATGACGAAACGCCGGAACCGATCGAGGAATATGTCCCTGGTATGGCTGGTGGCAAGAACTACATGGCCCGGCTTTGCCATTTCGAGAACAGCCCCTGGTTCATCGATGCCATCCACATTGAAGGTCTGCCTCCGCTGGGCAACCCCGACAAGACGTGGCCCACCCGGGATGAGGCCGCAGCCGCTGCAGAGGCCATGGTTGCAGCGCTGTCGCACTGAACTGACGGGCTGACAGCCAGTTAGTTAGTTAGTTAGTTAGTTAGTTACAGTAACTAACCCGTACTCAGTGCAAAGCGCGAAGCGCAGAGCACCCCTCCAGCAAACACCGTGGAACCGGCTTTGCCGGGCCACTGGTGTTGCCCCCTGCAAGGGGGTGGGCGCAGCGGATACGCAAGTCCGCGTAGCCTGGGGGTGTTCCATCACTTATCAATCACCCGTCGGGCAAACTGCTCCAGGTAATCCAGCAACTGGTTGGCCCCGGCCACCGCTGCGGACTCGTTTCCGGTGGCAATACCTTCGGCCAGCTCCATGTGGGCGCGTGCACCTTCGGTGATTTCACCTTCGTGCTGGTAGGCGTACCAGAACCGGCGGCACTGCACGATCAGCGGCACCACACACTTCACGGCGGAGTGGTTGTGGCTGGCCTGGTGGTTGACCTGGTCCAGGTCATGGTCTGCCCGCATGTAGTCGTTCAGGTTGGCACGGGCCGCCGCCTTCACCATTTTTTCGGCGCACAACACGATGTCCTTGCGTTGTTTCGCGGTGGCGCGGCGGGCCGAGCAGCCTGCAATCAGGCTCTCCAGCACACGCCGGGTCTGTATGACATCCAGGTGGTCGGCCAGGTCGATGTTCGACACCAGCAACCCCCGGCGCGGCTGCTGCACGATGAGCCCGATGGACACCATGCGCAACAAGGCTTCACGCACCGGTGTGCGGCCCAGTCCTGTGCGGTCCGCCAGGTCGGCTTCCACCACCGGGCTGCCCGGCTCCAGCTGCAGCGTGGAGATCATCGTCTCGATGGCGTCGTAGGCCACGTCGGCTGCGCGGCGTTTGGGCGTGGTGTCCCGCTTGGGGGTTTCGCTGGTCGTTGCCATAGGGGGACTGGGTACCTGGGGTATGTGTTACGCGGTGTGGTGCGGCATCTTAGAACCTGTTCTTAGCCTGCACTTAACGCGCCATTGCCAGAATTTCTTCGTACAGGGTCCGTGGCACTGCCACACCGTCACGCAGGCTGCGTTCGCGCGCAGCAAAACGGCGCTGCGACGGCAGCCGGGCGCCCTGGCGGGTGATGGCCTCGAACATCGCTTCGGCACGGGCCTGGTGTGGTGCTGTGTCGCCGCCCGCAAACCGGGCGGGGTCAAAAGCCAGGATCAGCTCGCCATGCAGTGGTGTGGCACCAGCGCCCGCGTCATGGGCGATGGCTTCGCGGCTGGTCCAGTCGCCGATGAGTGTGCCGGCCATCAGCTCCACCATGGTGGCCAGGGCCGAGCCCTTGTGCCCGCCAAAAGTGCGCATGGCACCACGGGCCACGGCCACCGGGTCGGTGGATGGGTTGCCTTCAGCGTCCACCCCGCAGCCTTCGGGCAGCGGCTGGCCTGCGCGGCGGTGCAACTCCAGGTCACCCCGCGCGATGGCGCTGGTGGCGAAGTCGAACACATACGGGTAAGGCCCCGGGCGCGGCCAGCCAAAGGCGATGGGGTTGGTCCCAAACACCGGCTGGTGCCCACCCTCGGGGGCCACCCAGGCATGGCTGGGTGTGAGTGCCAGCGCAGCGAAACCGTGGGCCGTGATGGCCTCGATTTCAGGCCAGAGGGCCGAGAAATGGACACACCGGTTGATGACCAATGCGCCCATTCCATGGCGCTTGGTGGCTTCTACCAGCGCGGGCAGGCCTTGCTCGAACGCCAGCGGCGAGAACGCACCCTGCGCATCCACCCGCACCACGGGGCTCAAGCCTGCCTGCAGCTGTGGCAGGGCCTGCAGGTCTACCTTACCGGTGCGCACCGTGTGGGCGCAACTGGTGAGGCGGTAGACACCGTGCGACTGGCAGGCATCGCGTTGCCCGGCCACGATGACGCGGGCCATGGCCCCTGCATGGGCTTCGCTCAGGCCCAGGCGCAGCAGCACGGTGTGGGCCAGGGTGAGCAACTGGTCGAGGGGGATGTGCACCATCTCAGCGTGGGCCGGGGTGCCGGAAGGGGTGGTCTGTGTCATGGGCAAACGTCGGTGGGTTGTTCGAACTGTGCCAGTGTGCCAATACGCACAGGCGCCAACAGATGGCGGGGCGGGGCCGGTGTCCAGCCAAACAGGGCCTGGGTGGCAGCTCCGCACACCCGCCCCTGGCAGGCACCCATTCCGCAGCGGGTGTGCAGCTTGGCATCGATCCAGCCGGTGCGGGCCTGCAGGTCACGCAGGGGCACGTCTTCGCAGCGGCAGACCAGGGTGTCGGGTGTGGCCAGTTGGCGCACTGCATCTGTCAGCTGGAACTGGGTGTGCAGCAAGTCGGCAAAACCCTGCCAGCGGGCCAGTGTGGGCCGCAGTGCCTGGGCACGGGCCGTATCGCCTGCTGCCGCATGCCCGGCGATGGCCCCCTGGGTGAGGGCGCGCTCGCTGCCGCCAAAGCCGGTGCATTCACCTGCGGCAAACACGTGTGGCACGCTGGTGGCCATCAGGTTGTCCACCTGCAGGCCCAGGCGGTTATTGAGTGTGCAGCCCAGCAACTGGCCCATCTGGGTGTTGGGCACCAGGCCAAAGCCACATGCAAGTCGGTCGCAGGTCAGGGTTTCGTGGCTGTTGCCGCGCTGCATCTGCACAGACTCCAGTTGACCCTGGCCGAGTGCCTGCAGCACATGGCTGGAGGTGCGCCAGTGGCGGTTGAGGAGGGTGGTGGCCTGCAAGGCCTTGGCGGGCCAGCGTGGCAGTTGCAGGGTGAAGGCGGCCAGGGCATGCCATGGGGCTTGTTCGGCAATACGGATGACCTGGGCCCCTGCCTTGCGGGCGGTGTCGGCGGCAGCAAGCAGCAAGGGGCCGGTGCCTGCCACCACGATGCGCTGGCCTTTGACGGACAGGCCGCCTTTGATAAGCGCCTGTAGCCCACCCGCACCGGTCACGCCGGGCAGTGTCCAGCCGGGGAAGGGCAGCAGCAGCTCGCGTGCGCCGTTGCACAGGATGAGTCGGTGGCTGTGCTGGACCCAGCCGCGATCGGCATCTTCCAGCAGCAATGCCGGTGCGTCGCCGGGTGCGGCAGGGCCGCCCAGGCCCACCACGCGGGTGCCGCAGAGCAGGCGGATGTTGGGGTGGCGCGCCAACGCATCACGGTGCTGGCGCGCCAGTGGCGGCAGTTGCACACCCGGGCCGTCGCGCCAGATCTGGCCGCCGGGATGGATGTTGTCGTCCACAACCGTGATGGCCATGCCGCTGGGTGCTGCAGCGATGGCTGCCGCCATACCCGCAGGGCCGGCACCGACGATCAGCAGATCACAACGTTCAGCGGCGTTCATACGCTGCCTTCCTGCGGGTGCGTACCGGTGTCCACGACCATGCCATCGCTGCACAGGGTCTGGCAGGCCAGGCGGCGGCGACCATCCACCAGCACGCGGCATTCATGGCAGATACCCATGCCGCAGAAAGGGGCGCGGCGCTCGCCGGTGACCGAGGTGCGGCTGCAACCCGGTGGCAGCAGGGCGAGGGCTGCCGCCAGGCTGTGGCCCGGTGCCAGCGTGACAGCGGTGGCGTCGATGACGACGTGGATGGAGGTGTTGGGCATGCTCATGCGGGCAGGCTGAAACGTTGCGCTGCAAAAGGTGCGGGGTCTAAAGGCAGCCCGCCACCTGTCATTTGCGCCGCCAGCAGTTCGGCGGTGGCCGGTGCTGTGGTCACCCCCAGGCCCTCATGGCCCACGGCCAGCCAGAGTTGGTCGCGCGTGGGGTGGCGGCCGATGATGGGCATGCTGTCGGGCGTGGTGGCGCGAAACCCGGTCCAGGTGCGGATGGCGTTCAGCTCGGCCAGGCCCGGCATGTAGTCCAGCGCACGGCGCAGCATCTGGGCCAGCACGTCCTGGTCCACTGCCGGGTCGGTGGTGTCGAACTGGCGCGACGAGCCCAGCAGCAGTTGCCCGGTGGGGCGGGGCTGCAGGTTAAAGGCGACCGAGGTGCCTATGGTCTGGTGGGCGTTGGTGATGTAGCCCAGCTCTACCAATTGGTGCTGCACGGTGCCGGGGTAGCGGTCGGTGATAAGCAAGTGGCCCTTCTTGGGCTGGATGGGCAGCTCGGGGCAGAAGCGGGTGGCGTGGATGCCTGCGGCCAGCACCACGGCCTGCGCCTCGCGCCAGCTGCCGTCTGCCAGCGTCACCCGGCCACCGTCGATGTGGGTGGCTTCGGCCTGCTCGAAGCGGATCGGGCGCGGCGCATTTTGCAGCAGCCACTGGGCAGCGTTGGGGGCGTAGACGATGCTGTCGCCCGAGACTTTGAGCGCCCCATGCAGCTTGTGGTGCAGCGATGGTTCAAGGCGTCGCAGGGCGGCGGCGTCCAGCATCTCGCAGGCCAGGCCGTGGTCACGCATGCGCCGGGCTTTTTCTTCGGCACCGGCCATCTCGGCGTCATTGGCGGCGAGCCAGAGGGTGCCGCAATTGCTGTAGGCGCAGCCGGGCTGGTCGGCCGTCATGCGTGGGCCCCATTCGTGCCACAGCGCAACGGAGGCCTGGCTCAGCGCCAGCTCGGCCGGGTTGTCGTCCAGCACCACCAGGTGGCCCATGCCCGCTGCCGTGGCTCCGCCCAGGCGGGCATCGAGCACCAGCACATCCAGGCCCTGGCGCGCCAGCACATGGGCGCAGGCGGCACCCACAATGCCGGCCCCGATGACGATAACGTCTGCGTGCTGCATAGGCCAGGCTTGCTTAAAGTCGGATGCCCCAGCCGAAGGGATCGTTGTCTTCGATGAGCAAAGTGGCTTCGGCACTCATGTGGGCGCGGCCTCGCAGGGTGGGGATGATCTTGTCGCCCTCACGCTCGTGGCTGGCTTCGAAGATGCTGCCGATGATGCTGGCCTGGCGCCACACCTGGCCGGGCTGCAGCTTGCCGTCGGCGGCCAGGCAGGCCAGCTTGGCGCTGGTGCCGGTGCCGCAGGGTGAGCGGTCGTACGCGCCGCCGGGGCAGAGTACGAAGTTGCGGCTGTCCGCCTGCTCGTCCTCAGCGAAGACTTCGATATGGTCGATCACACCGCCGTCCGAGCCGCGAATGCCCTGGGCCTCCAGCGCTTGCTGGATAGCCGTGGTGAACTGGGTCAGCGCCTGCAGGTTGTCGCTGGTGACGCGCTGCGAGTGTTCGGTGACCAGGAAGAACCAGTTGCCGCCCCAGGCCACATCGCCAGTGACGGCACCGTAACCGGGCACGTCCACCGCCAACCGGTGGTGCAGGCGAAAAGCGGGCACGTTGCGCACGCTGACCGAGCCGTCTTCGTGCAGCGTGGTGCTGACCGTGCCGACGGGGGTTTCGATGCCATGTACACCGGGCTGGATACGGCCCAGGTAGGCGAGTGATGCCACCAGCCCGATGGTGCCGTGGCCACACATGCCCAGGTAACCTGTGTTGTTGAAGAAGACCACGCCAGCGGCATTGGCCTTGTCCACCGGCTCACACAGCAGTGCACCCACGATCACGTCGTTGCCACGCGGCTCTTGCACGGTGGTGGCGCGCCAGGCGTCGTGCTGTGCGGCTAGCACAGCGCGGCGCTCGGCCATGGTGCCGGTGCCCAGGTCGGGAAAGCCACCAATGACGAGGCGGGTAGGCTCACCGCCGGTGTGTGAGTCGATGATCTGGATACGTTGCATGTGTTTTTCCATAAGCCGGTGCGGGAGGTCGGATTGTCCCTTCCAGAGATACCGCGGAACTGGCTCCGCCAGGCCGCTGGTATCGCCCCCTGCAAGGGGGAAGGCGAGAGCGCAGCGAAGCCTGGGGGTGTTCAATAACTAGCCAGCGGCGTTGGTGCGGCGTTCTTGAAGGTTAGCACCGTGATCGGGGCTTGCTTCAGGTTGCCCTTGTCGTCATAGGCGTAGGTGCCTGCCACACCCTGGTAACTTGCCTTGTAGATTTCTGCGCCGACTTTGCTGGGGTCGATGGAGTTGGCCTTTTGCATGGCGTCGCCGATGAACAGCATCTGGTCATAGTACGAAGCGGCATACGCGTCCGCGTCAATGTTGAAGCGTTTTTTGTACTTCGCCTTGAATGCGGGGCCCGCAGCGGCCTTGTCCAGCATGGTGCCGCCCTGGGCGCAGATGACGGTGTCGTTCACGGCATCACCGCCGAGTTTGCCCACTTCGGGGCTGCACAGCGTGTCGCCACCCAGCAGCTTGGCGGTCAGGCCCAATTGCTTCATCTGGCGTGCCATGGGGGCGGCCTGGGGCGCGTAACCACCAAAGAAGATGGCTTCGGGTTGTTTGGCCTTCAGGCTGGTCAGGATCGACAGAAAGTCCACCGACTTGTCGGTGGTGAACTCCTGGCCCACCACGGTTAACCCGAGCTTCTTGGCTTCTTTGGTGAACTCTTCGGCAACACCCTGGCCAAATGCGGTGCGGTCATCCACCACTGCCACTTTTTTGACCTTCAGCACGTTGGCGGCATAGGTCGCCATGTTGGAGCCGATCTGGGTGTCGCTGGCGATGATGCGGTACAGGTTTTTGTAGCCGTTCTGGGTGACCTTGGGGTTGGTGCCCACGGTGGACACCAGGGCTCCACCGGCGTCATAAATACGGGACGCTGGAATGGTCACGCCCGAGCAGTACGGCCCCATGACAAACTTCACGCCGCCGTCCACCAGTTTCTGCGCCACGTTCACGCCGGATTTGGCGTCGCACTGGTCGTCTTCCGACACCAGCTCAAACTTCAGCGTCTTGCCACCCACCACCATCTTCTTGGCGTTGAGTTCTTCAAGCGCCAGGCGGACGCCGTTTTCGTTGTCCTTGCCTGCAAACGCATTGGCACCGGACAAGGGGCCGCTGTGGCCGATCTTGACGACCTGTTCCTGCGCGCTGGCCTGGCCTGCGAGGGTGAGGGCTGCCAGTGCCAACGGGGCCAGCATTCCGATTTTTTGCGTGATTTTCATGGTTGCTCCTGCTTTTTAGGGGTGAAGAAAATGGATGGCGCGGATTACAGGGCCGCACCCACCTTGCGCAATTCGGCGATCTGCGGTGCCTTGGGCAGCCACATCTTGTCGAACGCCTCGATGATGGGCGCAGGGTTGTAACCCGCTTCGCTCTTGAACGCGATACCGCTGGCTTTGAACTTGTCGATCAGGCCCAGCTCGGTGGTCACGATGTCCTTGATCTGTGCGTCGAGTGACTGTTTCACCAGGTCGGTGATGAGTGCCTTGTCCTTGGCGTCCAGCGTCTGCCAGATGCGGCCCGACACCAGCGGTGCAAACGGCATGAACAGCGCATTCATCGGCAGCAGGGCTTTCGACACCTTGTCGAAACGCTGGTTCCACGAGAACTCGATGTCGGCTTCCAGGCCGTCAACCTGGCCGTTGGCCATGGCGTCGAACACGGCGGGGGTTGGGATAGGTGTGGGTGCCGCACCAAACAGCTGGTAAAAGTCGCGGTACACCGGTGTGGGGTTGATGCGCAGCTTCATGCCTTTGAGGTCGGTGGGGGTCGATATTTCTTTGGTTGAAAACACCACACGCATTCCGGTAATGCCCCAGCCCAGGCCGATGGTGCCGGTTTCGCGTGGCAGCACGTCGAGCAGTTTGAGCGCGGCCGGGGTGCGCACCAGCGATGCGACGTTGGTGGTGGATCGCACCAGGTAAGGCGCGTTGATGGCGGCCACACTGGCCACGCGTGAGCCCAGCTCTGCGGCCTGGATCCAGCCCATGTCAAGCGCACCGGACTGCAGCTGCTGCATCATGGCCGACTCGTTGCCAAGCTGGCCCGAGTGGAACACGGTGACACTGAGACGGCCGTTGGTGGCCTTCTTGAGCGCCTCACCAAAACCCAAGGCGGCGCGGTTCCACGAGTGGCCAGCTGGTGTGATCAGGCCCAGGCGAAACTCCTTGGCGCTGGCCGCACGGACCATAGGGGCGAAGAGGGCGGTCGAGGCAGCGGCGGTGCCTGCTGCGGCCTGGACGAAATGGCGGCGGGAGAGGGTCATACAAAGCTCCGGTGAGGTGAAAGGGACGGACAGGAAGGAAAACGAAGAAGACCTACTTCAGCAGTGCCAGAGACAGGCTTGGAAACAGCGACAACAGCACCAGCGCAACGCAGCAGATGATGAAGAACGGCAGCGTGACGATGAACATCTTTCCGGGCTTGGCCCCGGTCACGGCCGAGGCCACAAAGAAGCTCAGGCCTACGGGTGGTGTCATCAGCCCGAGCACGAGGTTGATCACCACCACCACTCCAAAATGGCGCGGGTCGATGCCATAGATGTCGGTGGCAATCGGCAGCAGGATCGGCACCGTCATGATCAGCCCGGGGATACCGTCGATCACGGTGCCAATTACCAGCAGAATTACATTGGTCAGCAGCAGGAAGGTGATCGGGTCCTTGGCCACAGTCTGGATCCAGGCCGCGGTGGCCTGGGGCACCTTGCCGTAGATCAGCAGCCACGAGAACACTGCCGCCGCCGCCACCAGAAACAGCACCACCGCCGAGTAGATGGCCGACTTCAGCAGGATCTGCGGAATCATGCGGTAGTGGAATTCCTTGGTGACGTAGCGGCCCACCAGAATGGCCGCCACCGCACCCACTGCCGCCGCTTCGGTCGGGTTGGCAAAACCGCCCAGAATGGAGCCGACGATCACGATCGGGATCAGCAGCGTGGGGCAGGCTGTGACGATGGTGTGCAGCCGTTGTTTGATGGTGCGTTTGGCGGTGCGGGGGTAGTCGTAGATCAAACCCATACACGCGATCACGATAAAAAACAGCACCGTCAGGATCACGCCGGGAATGATGCCGGCGATCAGCATGTCGCCCACGGCCACCTGCGCCAGCACGCTGTAGACCACAAACATCACCGACGGCGGAATGATGGGGCCGAGCATGCCGCCATACACCGTGAGCCCGGCGGCAAAGGTCTTGTCGTAACCCTGCTTCTCCATCTCGGGCACCATGATCTGGCTCATGATGGCGACCTGTGCGGTGGCCGAACCAATGATCGACGACACCAGCATGTTCGCCAGAATGTTCACATAGGCGAGGCCACCCTTGACCGAACCAATAAAGGCCAGTGACAAGTCCACCAAGCGTTTGGTGATGCCACCGCCGTTCATGATTTCACCAATCAGGATGAACAGCGGAATCGCGATCAGGCTGTAGCTGTCCACCCCGCCAAACATCTGCGTTGGAAACGACTGGAACAACACCGTATCGCCGGACTGGAAGATAAAGAAGATACCCGCCAGGCACAGGCATGCACCAATCGGCACACCCACCAGCATGATCGCCAGGAAGAAAAATGTAGTCAGCATCTAGTTCACCGCATCTGCGTTGGTGACATGGAACCCGTGGTGCGCGCGTTTGGGCTGCACTCCGAGGTCTTCAATCAGGTTGGACAGCGCATGCAGGCTGAGGGTGAACGCGAAGATGGGCAGGATGGTTTGCACCATCCAGGTGGGCCATTCCAGCGTCTGTGTTTTTTCGGTGTAGAGAAAGTTGAAGGTTTCCGCCGCGTATTCTTTCGCGTCGAAGCCGTAACGGGTGATACCCACCGGGTCCATCCAGACCCAGCACATGGCCAGCAAGGCCAGCCCCAGCAGCAACACACCGCCAGACGCAGAGGCTTTGGCAATCCGTGCCGCCTTTTCCCCCAGCTTGTCGGTCAGCAGCGTGACCGCAAAGTCGAGCCGCAGCCGCGTCATGGCAGAGGCACCGATAAAGGTCAGCCAGACGACGCAGTAGACCGAGGCCTCGTCCACCCAGTAGATGGGGACGCCGCTGTAACGCGTGACCACGTTCAGCAGCACCAGCGCAATCAGCAGGCCCATCAGGCCTGTTAACAAATGGCGCTCGCACCGCAGGACAAAGTCCGATGCGTCGAGCACCCAGCGGGTCCAACCCCCGCGTGTGGTGGCGTGTTCTTCCATGGTGTTGTTGTGGCGTTGTGGTGGAGAGCAGGCAGAAGCGCAGCCCTTGAACAAGGTCCAGGGGCTGCGGGCGGATTTAGGCAACGGATTGGTATTCGGCCGGACGGGTGTCCAGCGCCTTCTTGACCACACCTTCGATAAAGGCACGCTCTTCACCGATCAGCGGCATCCGTGGCAGGCGCATGTGCTCGGTGCCCACACCCACCAGCAGGTCGATCAGCTTCAGGTTTTGCACCAGCTTGTTGGACACGTCCAGATGCAGCATCGGCGTCATCCACTGGTACAGCTTCAGCGCTTCGGCGTATTTGCCAGCCTTCATCAGGTCGTACAGCGCAACGGTCTCACGCGGGAACGCACAGCCCACACCGGCCAGCAGGCCGTCGCAGCCCAGCGCCAGGCCTTCAAAAGCCAGGTCGTCCACACCCAGGAACAGCTGGAAGCGGTCGCCCAGGGCCAGGCGCAGGTCGGTCACGCGGCGGATGTCGCCACAGCTCTCCTTGATGGCCACCACCCATTCGCAGTCCGCCAGCTCGGCGAAATGTTCGGGCTTCATGTCCACGCGGTAGGCAATGGGGTTGTTGTAAACCATGATGGGCTTTTTGGCCGCTTCGGCCATGGCGCGCACGTTGGCGATGGCTTCGCGGGCATCCGCCACGTAGATGACGGAAGGCATGACCATGTAGCCGTCCACACCCAGGGCGTTGGCGCCCTTGATGAAACGCAGCGCTTCGCGGGTGCTGGTTTCCGACACGTTGGCCAGCACGGGGATGCGGCCCTTAGCCGCTTCAATGGCGATGCGGGTGACTTCGAGTTTTTCTTCCAGCGTCAGCGTGCTGGCTTCACCGAGCGAGCCGCAGGTGACCAGGCCGTGGATGCCGTTGCGGATCTGGAAGTCGATGTGGCGGGCCGTGCCTTCGGCATCAATGCTTTCATCGGCGTGGAACTTGGTAGTGATGGCGGGGAAAATGCCGGTCCAGCGGGGATTGCTCATGGGTGAAAACTCCTGAAATAAACGAAGGTTGAGGACGGAAAGCCGTGTTGCTTGATGTTGCTTCGAGCGACTTATTAATATATTAATAAAATATTTAAAATATCTTCTCAGGGTATTTAGCAGGTTGCGTGCCAGCTTTTTTTGCGCTTGGCGCGTGCGTTTTGGGGTGTTTTGGGGCACGGTTCTGTGCCGTGCTGGTGCGTTGGGCACCAGCCTGGGGAAGAGGGGCGGGATGCGGGTGAAGTGCGTGGTGCGGCCCGCGTATCTACTGGCCACGGGCTTCCAGGCTGCAGACGTGAAAAAGGCCAATTTCTATAAAGAAATTGGCCTCAAGCGCACGTCCCATGTGCGCATGTAGCTATCAAATTAGTAGTAATTGCGTCATACACGCCTGCAGAGCGTCTTTGTTAATACGCCTGCTGGTAAATCGCCAGCGCATCGGCCTCTAGCACCTCACGCGGGTTGTTCACCAGCAGCCGGGTCTGCAGCATGGCGTCGGCGGCCAGCCGGGGCAGGTCGGCTTTCTGGATACCGTGGTCGCGCAGGCGGTTGGGCATTTGCGTGGCGGTGATCAGGGCTTCGATGTGGTTGATAAAAGCGGCGGTTTTGGCATGGTGGTCGCCCGTGGTGCCTGGTAACAGCGCGTCAGCCAGCGCGGCGTAATGTGGCGCTGCCGCTTCGGCGTTAAAACGCAGCACATGCGGCAAGACCAGCGCATTGCTGAGCCCGTGCGGCAGGTGAAATACTCCACCCAGCGGGTAGGCGAGGGCGTGTACGGCGGCCACGGGCGCGTTGGCAAAAGCCTGGCCCGCGAGCATCGCGCCCAGCAGCACGGCTTCACGCGCCTGCACGTTGGCACCGTTGCGGCAGACCTCGACCAGGTTGTCTGCCAGCAACTGCAGCGCTTTGATTGCCAGATGGTCCGACAGCGGGTTCTTGAGCCGGGCGCTGGTAAACGCCTCGATGGCATGCACCATCGCGTCGATGCCCGTGGCGGCAGTGATGCTGGGCGGCAGACCCAAGGTGAGTTCGGCGTCCAGAATGGCCATGTCGGCATACAGCTGGCGCGCCACGATGCCGCTTTTGGTGGTTGCGCCGGTGGTGACGATGGCGATGGGGGTCACCTCCGAGCCCGTGCCCGCCGTGGTGGGGATCTGCACCAGCGGCAGCCGTTCCCCCAGCACCTTGTCGATGCCATACATATCGGCGAGCGGCTGGGGTCCGGCCAGCAGCACGGCCACCAGTTTGGCCACGTCCATGGACGAGCCGCCGCCCAGGCCAATCACCACCTCGGTGCCAAACGAGCGGGCGCGGTCGGCAATACCCAGCACCACCTGGTCAGGTGGGTCGGCCTGTACGTCGCTGATGACCAGCACCGTCCAGCCCGTGCGCGCCAGGCTGTCCAGCGCGGGCTGCAGCAGGCCGCTGGTGTAGAGGAACTTGTCGGTCACCACACAGGCGCGGCCCGGGGCGAAGCGTTTTAGCAGCATTTCGCCCAGGCTGGCGGCGGCACCCGCCTGCACAACGATGGTGGGGACGGTCTGGAAAACGAAAGATCCCATGGTGCGTGGCCTTGTCTATGTGTTTGTCATGTTGGTAATGGGATGCAGCTTGTCGCAGCGCCCCGGCATGGTAAATCCCGTCAAACCCGCGTGCAGTCGCCGCCGTGCCACGCCCGGCTAAAATCACGGGTTCCGCGCGCGAGGCAAGCCCTGAAGCTGCACAGCGCCCGGCGGCCCCCAGCCCGACCCGTTCCCGCCCCATCAAAGTTGAAAAGCATGACCATCACCGTTGCCGACATTCGCAAGACGTTCCTGGATTTCTTCGCCTCCAAGGGCCACACGGTCGTGCCCAGCAGTTCTCTGGTGCCGGGCAACGACCCGACGCTGATGTTCACCAACTCGGGCATGGTGCAGTTCAAGGACGTGTTTCTGGGCGTGGACAAACGCCCCTATGTGCGTGCGGCGTCGGTGCAGGCCTGCCTGCGCGCCGGTGGCAAACACAACGACCTGGAAAATGTGGGTTACACCGCGCGCCACCACACCTTCTTTGAAATGCTGGGCAACTGGAGTTTTGGCGACTACTTCAAGCGCGAGTCGCTGAAATGGGCGTTTGAGCTGCTGACCGAGGTGTACAAACTGCCGGCCGAGAAACTCTGGGCCACGGTGTACATCGACGACGACGAGGCCTACGACATCTGGACCAAAGAGATCGGCCTGCCACCCGAACGTGTGGTGCGTATCGGTGACAACAAGGGCGGTAAGTACCAGTCCGACAACTTCTGGATGATGGCTGACACTGGCCCGTGTGGCCCGTGCTCTGAAATCTTCTACGACCACGGTCCTGACGTCGCAGGCGGCCCACCCGGCAGCCCCGAGCAGGACGGCGACCGCTACATCGAGATCTGGAACAACGTGTTTATGCAGTTCGACATGCAGCCCGACGGCTCGGTCAAACCGCTGCCCGCGCCCTGCGTGGACACGGGCATGGGCCTGGAGCGCCTGGCTGCCATCCTGCAGCACGTGCACAGCAACTACGAAATCGACATTTTTGACGCCCTGATCAAGGCCGCATCCCGCGAAACCGGCGAAAAAGACCTGGGCCACAAGAGCCTGCGTGTGATTGCCGACCACATCCGCGCCACGTCCTTCCTGGTCAGCGACGGCGTCATCCCCGGCAACGAAGGCCGTGGCTATGTGCAGCGCCGCATCATCCGCCGCGCGATCCGCCACGGTTACCTGCTGGGCCAGACCAAACCTTTCTTCCACAAACTCGTGCCCGACCTGGTCGCGCTGATGGGAGAGGCCTACCCGGCGCTGGCCGCGCAGCAGCAACGCATCACCGATGTGCTGAAAACCGAGGAAGAACGTTTCTTTGAGACCCTGGCCAACGGCATGCAAATTCTGGACGCTGCGCTGGCTGGCGGCGTGCAGGTGCTGCCAGGCGAAGTGGCATTTAAGCTGCATGACACCTACGGCTTCCCATTGGACTTGTCGGCCGACGTGGCGCGTGAGCGTGGCCTGTCCGTGGACGAAGCCGGTTTTGCCGCCGCCATGGAACGCCAAAAGGCCATGGGACGCGCCGCAGGCAAGTTCAAGATGGACCGCGCGCTGGAATACACCGGCGCGGTTAATACCTTTGTGGGTTACGAAGCATTGGAGTTCACTGCAAAAATCGTAGCACTCTACGCAGACGGAGTAAGCGTTGCAGCCCTGAATGAGGGCCAAACCGGCACCGTAGTGCTCGACACCACGCCGTTTTACGCCGAGTCGGGCGGCCAGGTGGGCGACGAAGGTGTGGTCACCAGTGGCTCGGCCCGCTTCGCGGTGGGCGACACACAAAAGGTCAAGGCCGACGTGTTTGGCCACCAGGGCACCGTGGAGTCCGGCACGCTGAACGTGGGTGACACCGTCACTGCCCAGGTCAACACGGCAGTGCGAGCCGCCACCGTTCGTAACCACAGCGCCACGCACCTGATGCACAAGGCCCTGCGCGAAGTGCTGGGCACCCACGTGCAGCAAAAGGGCAGCCTGGTGAATGCCGACCGCACGCGTTTCGACTTCACCCACAACGGCCCGGTCACTGACGCCGAGATCACCGAGATCGAAGCCCGCGTCAACGCCGAAATCCTGGCCAACGCCCCCACCCAGGCGCGGGTGATGGACATCGAGTCGGCCCAGAAAACCGGCGCGATGATGCTGTTCGGCGAGAAATACGGCGAAACCGTGCGTGTGCTCGACATCGGCACCAGCCGCGAACTGTGCGGTGGCACCCATGTGCAGCGCACCGGTGACATCGGCCTGTTCAAGGTTGTGGCCGAAGGCGGCGTGGCCGCAGGTGTGCGCCGTATCGAAGCCATCACCGGCCAGAACGCGCTGGTCTACCTGCAAGATCTGGAGCGCACCGTGCAACAAGCCGCAGGCAGCTTCAAGGTGCCGGTGGCCGACCTGCAACCGCGCATCAGCCTGGCGCTGGAGCAAGTCAAGGCGTTGGAAAAGGAAGTCAGCGCACTCAAGGGCAAACTCGCCGCCGCACAAAGTGACGAGCTGCTGAAACAAGCGGTGGACATCAACGGCATCCAGCTGCTGGTCGCCCAGCTCGACGGTGCCGACACCCAGACGCTGCGCGACAGCGTCGGCAAGATCAAGGACAAACTGAAAAGCGCCGTAGTGGTGCTGGCGTCCGTCGACGGTGGCAAGGTGCAGATCGCCGTTGGGGTGAGCGCCGATAACACAGCCAAGGTCAAGGCCGGTGAGCTCGTCAACTTTGTGGCCCAGCAGGTGGGCGGCAAAGGCGGCGGCAAGCCTGATTTGGCTATGGCGGGTGGCACCAACGTGGCGGGCTTGCCTGCGGCGCTGGCATCGGTGCAGGCGTGGGTGGCTGAGCGCCTCTGACAAGCCATTTTTAGGCATCAAAAAAGCGCCCTGCGCCCGATTGACGGGCGCAGGGCGCTTTTGTTTTGATAGCGTTATTGCAGCTCAGGTCCCGATCACGCCACCGTCGTTTTTGGTAATCACCACTGTTGAAGAGCGTGGACGCCCGGCACCATCGGGCCACTTCGAAATCTTCAGCGGCTGCGCCGGGTCGCTGCGTTCATCGGCCGGTTCACCCGGGTGCTGGATGTTGATAAAGAAGGTCTTCAAATCCGCCGTGGCGGTGATGCCGGTGATCTCGCAGCCGTTCGGGCCGACCAGGAAACGGCGGATCTGCGGGCCACCGGGGGCGGTGGGGTCGCAGGCCAGCATCTGGTTGTTGGGCATGTTGATGTAGTCACCCTTGCCCAGGGTGGAGGTGGACACGTCGGTCTGGATCCACAACACGCCACGCGGGTCGACCCACAGGCCGTCGGGGCTGCCGAAGGTGTCGCCCTGGATGTTGCCTTGCGCTTCATAGCGGGGCAGCGTGCGGTCGCCGGCCAGCACCAGGTGGTCCCAGGTGAAGGTGGTGGCGTCGAGGTCGCCCTTTTCCTGCCAGCGGATGATCTGGCCCATGGTGTTGTTGGCGCGCGGGTTGGCCACGTCCATAAACGGCTGGCCGGGCTGGCCCCGGTTGCTGTTGTTGGTCAGGGTGCAGTAGACCTGTTTGGTGATCGGGTCCACCGTGGTCCACTCGGGGCGGTCCATCTTGGTGGCGCCCAGCAGGTCGCTGGCCTGGCGGGCCTTGATGAGTACGTCGCCCTGGTTGGTAAAACCCTTGTCGGTGGTGAGGGGGCCTTTGCCCTGGGTCAGGGGCAGCCATTCACCGGTGCCGTCGGCGTCAAAACGGGCCACATACAGCGTGCCGTGGTCGAGCAGTTCGCGGTTGGCTGCAAAGCCGCCGGGCTTCACGGCGTCGCGGCTGACGAACTTGTAGATGTATTCAAAACGTGAGTCTTCCCCCATGTAGACCACGGCGCGGCCTACATCGGTCACGGCAGTGGCGGCACCTTCGTGTGCGGCGCGGCCCAGGGCAGTGCGTTTGATGGGGGTGGAGGTCGGGTCCATCGGGTCGATCTCGACCACCCAGCCGAAACGGTTGGCCTCGTTCGGGTGTTTGTTGGCGTCGAAACGTTCCTCGAATTCGTTCCAGCGGTAAGCCGCAGCGCCCCCCTTCTTGATGCCCCAGCGTTTCTGGTGCGCGTCCGGGTTGGCCGGGCCCTCAAAGTAGTTGGCGAAGTTTTCTTCGCAGGTGAGGTAGGTGCCCCAGGGCGTCTGGCCGTTGGCGCAGTTGTTGAAAGTGCCCAGCACGCGGGTGCCGGTGGGGTCGGCGGCGGTCTTCACCATCGCATGGCCAGCCACCGGGCCGCTCAGCAGCATGGGGGTTTCGGCGGTGATACGCCGGGCGTATTTGGATGGCAGCACCTGCTTCCAGCCGCCGCTGCTGCGCTCCACTTCGATCACCGACACGCCGTGGGCGGCCATCGACTTCTTGACCTTGGCAGCGCTCCAGTTGGCCGTGCCGTCTGTGTGCAGCAGGCCGTCGTCCACGTACTCGTGGTTCATGGCCAGCAGGCCGCGCTGCGAGCCGTCGAGTGCAAAGAAAGCCATGCCGTCGTGGTGCATGCCGGCCTGCAGGTTTTGTTCGGCAGCCGTGTTGCTGCCGTCGGTCTTGAAGGCCGGCATCTGGCCCGCAATACCCACGGCGTCACCCCAGCGGTACAACACGCGGGCGGTGTAACCCTCGGGCACGGTCACGGTGTCCAGCGCGGCCATGGGCACACTCTTGAAACCGATGCTGCGGCCCAGCGCTGCAGGGTTGGCGCTGGTGGCCGGGGTGCTGGCGCAGCCCGTCAGTGCCATGGGGGCGAACAGGCCCGCTGCCGCTGCGGCCACACCGCCGCGCAGGAAGACGCGGCGCGAGGGCAACGATACGTCGTGGATCGTGGGGTTGAGGCTCGTATTCGAGTCCTCCATCGTGCTGAAGTCTTTGGCCATGGTGCTCTTTGGGGGTATGGGCGTGGGGCCCGGTACCCCCAATTTTCTGAATGTCCTGTGAATCTAGTGTGACGGCCAGGTGGCTTTGGAGTGACTTTTATCCTGGCCGACACAAGGCCGCAATCTCTGCCACTTGCTATCGGTGCACCAAGATCAACGCTGTGTTGTCAGCCTGTTTCCTGCGCTTTTGCGCGGCTGAACCAGCACCTGCATGGCACCCTGAACCGCCGGACTTTCCTGGGCGGTGGGGCGGCCTTGTTGGTGGGGGCATTTGTGCTGCCCTCCAAGTCGACGCTGGCGCGTGCGCCGGACGCACCCAAGGGGCCGGTGGTGTTCACCGGCGTGCGGGTGGTGGTGGAGGGCCAAAAGATCAAGGCCATTGAGCCGGAAAACCGCCCTTTGCCCGAGGGGGCGCTGGTGATCGCAGGCGGCGGGCGCACCCTGATGCCCGGGCTGATCGACGCCCATGTCCACGCCGTGATGGCGGCGCTGCCTATGGCTACGCTGCTGAGTGCTACGGAGGCGTACCTCAACTTCAAGGCGGCAGAGGAAGCGGAGCGTACGCTCATGCGGGGTTTCACCAGCGTGCGCGACATGGCGGGCCCCACTTTCTCGATGAAACGTGTCATCGACGAGGGTGGTTTTGCCGGCCCCCGGATCTGGCCTTCGGGCGCGATGATCTCGCAGACTTCGGGCCACGGTGACTACCGCCAGCCCTACGATCTTCCCGCAGGCAACAACTCCCCCACACCGCGCACCGACGCCATTGGCGCGATGTCGATCGCAGACGGGGTGAGCGAGGTGCTCAAGCGTTCGCGAGAACAACTCATGCTGGGTGCCAGCCAGTTGAAGCTGGCGGCCGGTGGGGGGCGCATCGGTCTACGACCCGCTGGATGTGTCGCAGTTCACCGAGGCGGAGTTTCGCGCTGCGGTGGACGCGGCAGAAAACTGGGGCACTTATGTCGCCGTGCATGCCTACACGCCACGCGCCATCCAGACGGCCATCCGTGGCGGCGTGCGCTGCATCGAATACGGCCAGTTGATGGACGAAGCCACCGCACGGATCATGGCGGAAAAGGGCATCTGGTTCTGCGGCCAGCCCTTCCTGGACGACGAGGATGCGATTCCTTTCCCAGCGGGATCGGCCAGCCGTGCCAAGCAGTTGCAGATGACTGCGGGCACCGACACCGCCTACAACCTGGCCAAGAAATACAAGATCAAGACCGCCTGGGGCACCGACACCCTGTTCGACGCCAAGCTGGCTACCCGCCAGGGCGCGCAGTTGGCCAAGATGAAGCGCTGGTACACCCCCACCGAAGTGCTGACCATGGCCACCGGCACCAATGCCGAGCTGCTGGCCATGTCGGGCCTGCGCAGCCCCTATCCGGCCAAGGTCGGGGTGGTGGAAGAGGGGGCTTTTGCCGACCTGCTGCTGGTGGACGGCAACCCGCTGGAGAACATCGACCTGGTGGCCGACGCCGAGCGCAACTTCAAGATCATCATGAAGGACGGGCGTATTTATAAAAACACGTTGGCGTAGGTCTTAGCCGCGCCGCTTCAACACCAGCCAGCCAAACAGCGGCGCCGTGATGTACATCACCACGGAATACACCGCGGCAGGCAGTGCCAGCTGGTAACTGCCCAGCACACTCAGGGCCACAAAGATGGCCAGTGTGGAGTTGTGGATGCCGATCTCGTAACAAATGGCGGTGGACAGGGGTTTGTCCAGCCCCGCGGCGCGGCTCAGGTAATAACCGGCGAACAGGCTGACCAGGTTAAACAGCAGCACAGCCGGGCCGATCTGGACGAAGGTGGTGGACAGCGAACCCCACTCCTTCGCGATGGCCAGCACGGTGACCACGGCCAGCACCACGGCGCTGAAGATCTTGACGGGTTTTTCCATGCGATTCGAGAAGCCCGGCGCTTTGCGCGCCACTGCCATGCCCAGCAGCACGGGGATCAGCACGATGGCAATCACTTCCAGCAGCTTGGAGGTCTGCATTGGCACCACCTGGCCGCTTTGTGCAAAGTGGGCGATGGCCCAGTTGGCAATGAGGGGCAGGGTGACGATGGACAGCAGTGTGTTCACGGCGGTCAGCGAGATGTTCATCGCCACGTTGCCGCCAAACAGGTGCGAGAACAGGTTGGCCGAGATGCCGCCAGGTGACGCGGCCAGCAGCATCAGCCCGATGGCAAACACCGGCGGCAGCCCGAAGGCCGTGATGATGGCGTAACAGGCCAGCGGCAGGCCGATGACCTGCAGACCGAGTGCCAGCATGACGGCCTTGGGGTGTTTCAGCAGGCGCTGGAAGTCGGCCGCTGTGAGCGACAGCCCCAGGCCAAACATGACCAGTGCCAAGGCGCCAAACAAAAAACGGGTGACGATGACGGCACTGTCCATGGAATGTCTCTTTTCTTTGTTTTATGAATGAAATAGGCTTCTAGCGCACGCAGGGCTTGCGCAGACAGCTATCAATAACGAAGCACTATTGCTTGTAGCTCGGGTCGGTTCGGTCCAGCTTGCGGATGAGGGACGGCCACACAAACGCGCCACCCAGCCCGCCGGTCTGCACCTTCATGGCCTGCGCCACACCGGTGAGGATCTGCGGGTGCACCTGGGTCAGCTCACCGCCGCCCGCCTGTGCGTCGATCTGGATCTTGCAGGCCGCCTCAAACGTGTACATGGCCAGGAAGGCGTCGGCAATCGTCTTGCCGCAGGTCAGCAGGCCGTGGTTGCGCAGCATCAGGAAGTTGGCCTGGCCCAGGTCGGCCTGCAGGCGCGGTTTCTCCTCGTCGCGGAAGGCCACGCCTTCGTAGCCGTGGTACGCCAGCGATGCCAGCACAAAGGTGCTTTGCTGGCTGATGGGCAACACACCGTTCTTTTGTGCGCTCACCGCCACACCGGCCCGGGTATGGGTGTGCAGCACACATTGCACGTCTTCACGCGCGGCATGCACCGAGCTGTGGATCACAAAGCCGGCGGGGTTCACGGGGTAGGGCGATTCGATGAGTTTGTTGCACTGCATGTCCACCTTGACCAGGCTGCTCGCGGTGATCTCGTCGAACATCAGGCCATAGGGGTTGATCAAAAAATGGTGCTCGGGGCCGGGGATGCGGGCGCTGATGTGGGTGAAGACCAGGTCGCTCCAGCCGTACAGCGCGACCAGGCGGTAACAGGCGGCCAGGTCGACGCGCAGCTGCCATTCTTCGGCAGAGACCATGTTCTGGATGTCGGAGGGGGTGGTGGCATTCATGGGGTGTTTCCTTGGGTGTATGGCGGAGGTTCAGGCGGGTTCGGGTGTCTTGAGCGCGGCTTTGTAAACGCTATTGCGTGGCTGGGCCATCAGGCGGCGCAGCATGGGCGTGAATTCTTCGATGGGCAGGGTTTCCGCCTTGGGGTCGAAGGCCGGGTTGTCGTACAGCTCGCAGAACTCGGCGGTGCGCTCGTAGGAGGGATGCGCCTTGAAGTTATCGCGCAGATTGCGGTCCAGCCCGATGTGGTGGAAGAAATAGTGGCCCTGGAAGATGCCGTGGTGCTGCACCATCCAGTGGTTTTCGTCACTCACAAAAGGCTTGAGGATGGCGGCGGCAATGTCCGGGTGGTTGAAGCTGCCCAGCGTGTCGCCGATGTCGTGCAGCAAGGCGCAGACCACATATTCCTCGTCACGGCCATCACGCAGCGCACGGGTGGCGGTCTGCAGCGAATGGGTGTAGCGGTCTACCGGGAAGCCGCCGTAGTCGCCTTCGAGGATTTGCAGGTGTTTGATGACGCGTTCGGGCAGGCCGGTGGTGAACTGCATGAACTCGCCACCAATGAGTTGCCAGTCAGCCTGGGTGCTGTCCTGCATGCGCAGAAAGTTTGCTTTGTGTTGCATCGTGGAGTCTCCGTGTGGATGTAGTGGGCGCACTGTAGGCTTCAGCTACACCGCTAAACTGTCAAAAATATGACAATCCAAGGGCATACCCTGCGATGAACGCCACCCTGCCGCGCCTCTGGTTCGATGCCCTGCATGCCAACCCCTGGTTTGCGGCCTTGCCTGCGCCGGAACGCCAGGCGCTTCTGGCCGAGGCCGAGGTGCTGCGCCTGCCATCGGGCGCCATGTTGTTCCACCAAGGCGACGCAGCGCTGGCAGCGGGCGGCGGGTTTTATGCGCTGGTGCAAGGGCTGATCAAGGTGTCCACCGTGCGCCAGGACGGGCGTGAGGCGATCCTTGCGGTGCTGGAGCCCGGCAACTGGTTTGGCGAGATTTCCCTGCTGGACGGCTCACCACGCACCCACGACGCCACAGCGCTCACGGCCATCGACGTGTTGGTGGTGCCGCCCGCAGCGTTCACCCGGCAGATGCAGGGACTGGCCTTTGCCCAGGCCATTGCGGCGCTGCTGGCGGCCCGGGTGCGGGGTTTGTACGGGCTGATGGAGGACACCACCTTGCGCGGCCTGCGCGCCCGTGTGGCCCATCGGTTACTCACACTGGCCCGTGGCGATGCCACCCAGTCGCCAGACGTGCGGCCCGCCGTGTCGCTGCCGCAGGAGGCCCTGGCCATGATGCTGGGCATCACGCGCCAGACCCTGTCAAAAGAGCTGGCGGCACTGGCGCGCGACGGGGTGCTGAAGCTGGGCTACCGGCGCATTGAGATCGTGTCCGTGGCCGCGCTGGAGGCGGTGGTGCACGACACCTGAACCGGGCAGATACGATAGCAACCCGATGAAGCCTACACACCAACCAAAACAAGCGCAGCTGTGCCAGGGAGCCCGGGCATGGCGGTAGTCGCAAGCACTGAATCGTCGGTACGTCCGGCGGTGCAGCCCCGGGCCATTGTGTTTGCGGGCCTGGTGGCCTTGGCGGTGGCCATGGGTATTGGCCGTTTTGCGTTCACCCCCTTGTTGCCCATGATGTTGCACGACGGCGTGGTTAACCTGCCCGCCGCCAGCTGGCTGGCCAGCGCCAACTATTTTGGCTACCTGGTGGGGGCCTTGTTATGCACCTTCCAGCCGTGGATCTGGGCGCGTGCCCCCTGGCTGCCCACTGTGCGGCACACCACCTGGGTGCGCGGCGGGCTGGTGGCAACGTGTTTGTTGACCGCTGCAATGGCTGTGCAGTGGCCGGGTGTGTGGCCCACGCTGCGGTTTGCTGCGGGTGTGGCCAGTGCGGTGACCTTTGTGTTCACCTCGGGCTGGTGCCTGGCTCGGCTGGCGGCGCTGGGGCAACCTGCCTGGGCCGGGGCGATTTACATCGGCCCCGGTGCGGGGATTGCCGTTACCGGCTTGATGGTCAGCGGTATGGTGGCACTGGACTGGCGGGCTGCCACGGGCTGGGCGGTGTTTGGTGTGCTGGCCGCTGCACTGGTGGCCAGGGTGTGGCCGATTTTTGGCGGTCCGGCCCCGGTGGCCGCAGCGTCTGCCACTACAGCAGCCGCTGCAAACACCCCGCAGCAACGCAGCCACGCGGGAGAAAAAGCCTTGCTGGCGCTGGCCTACGGCCTGGCCGGGTTTGGCTACATCATCACCGCCACCTTTTTGCCCGTGATTGCGCGCGACGTGTTGCCAGGCTCGTTCTGGCTCGACCTGTTTTGGCCCATCTTGGGTGTGGGGGTGATGGTGGGCGCGTTTTTGTCCACCCGCATCCCCCTGCATCTGGACCGCCGCATGCTGCTGGCCGCGTGTTACCTGATGCAGGCCGCCGGTATTGCCGCCAGCGCCTGGAGCCCCACGGTGGTGGGGCTGTTTCTGGGCAGCCTGCTGGTGGGTTTTCCGTTCACCGCGATCACCTTCTTCGCCATGCAGGAAGCCCGGCGGCTGGTGGCGGTGGCACCCGCCAGTTTTATGGGGCTGATCACCGCCACCTACGGCGCAGGCCAGATCGCCGGGCCGCTGATGGTGCCGTGGGTGCTGCAGCACACCAGCAGCCGGGCGCAGGGTTTTACCGTGTCGCTGGAGGTGGCTGCGGCGGTGCTGGTGGTGGGCGCGTTGGTGTACGTGTTTATGGCCTGGCGCTACCCCTTGCGCCAGCGGTGAATTGCCGGTGCCGTGTCAGCGGATCGTCCGGCCGTCAGCGGTGATGGAGATCAAATCAATGGATGCCATGTTTTCACGCGGACGTGCGCGCAGGTTGAGCCACAAACCACCCACGTCGTAAGAGCGCATCGCGGTCAGGGTTTTCTGCAGCTCTGGCCCCCGTCCACCACGGCGAACTGCTTCGGCCAGCACCTTGGCGGCAATGAACCCTTCGAGGCTTTCATAGCTGGGGCTTTCGTCGCTGTTCTCGATGGCAGCGGTGTATTCGCGCACTACCGGCACCGACATGCTGCGCGGAGGTGGCACCACCTGCGCGACCACCACACCGCCGATGTCATTGCCCAGCGCGGTGTAGAGCGGGTTGATGCCAACGGCAGAAAAGTTCAGGAAAGTGCCGATATACCCGGTCTTGCGCATCTGCTGGATAAATGCCGCTGTGCTTTGAAACAGCGCGGCCTGGATGATGGCCTGGGGTTGTGCCGCTTTGATGGTGGCCACGGCGGCGCCCACCTGGCGGCTGTTGCTGGGCATAAAGGCGGATGCTGCCAGCGGCGGTAATTTGAGTTCGACAATAGCCTTGTTCACGGCCTCCAGTCCGGCGCGGCCCATGGCATCGTCTTCACCCACCACCGCAATACGCGTCAGGCCCAGCGTGGCGCAGTGCTGCACCATCTTGAAAGCTTCATTCGCCATGCTGGGGCGCACCATAAACACATGGCCTTGTGATGGCTCACGCAGTGAGTCGGGCGCGGCAAACGGTGCAAGGAATACGGCGCCCTGCTGCTTTGCAACAGCGGCCCCTGCGGCGCTGCTGGCCGTGCCCACAAAGCCAAACAGCAGTTCCGCGCCTTCCGCCAGCAGCTTGGTGGCATTGGCTGCAGCCCGTTCTCCGCTGTAGCCGTCGTCGAGTTGGCGCACTTCAATACGCACAGGACTGTCAGCACGGCTGTTGAAGTTGCTGAGGTACAACTTGGCACCGCCCGCATAGGCCAGACCAATCTCGCTGGCCGCACCCGTGAGTGGAACGGACTGGCCAACGATGAGCGGCCTTCCGCTGGGGGCGCTCCACACGCGGCGTGGCGCTACGCTTGCCAGCATGCCGGTTGCTACAGCTGCGCCGAGCAGTTTGCGTTTGCTTGTATCCATGTAAATACATCCTGTTGCAAGTTATGCATGATAGGTCAATGCATAAACTGCGCCAATCAAGGGCATTCAGGTGTATTTACATTGGGTTGGTGGGCGGGCTTTCCTACACCCGGCGGAACACCAGATCCCACACGCCGTGCCCCAGCCGCAGGCCGCGGTTTTCGAACTTGGTCAGGGGGCGGTAGGCCGGTTTTTCGGCATAACCGTTGGCTGCCGTTGCCGTGTTCTGCAGCAGTGGCTCAGCGCCCAGCACTTCCAGCATCTGGATGGCATAGGGCTCCCAGTCGGTGGCGCAGTGCAGGTAGGCACCGGGCTTGAGCCGGGCCGCCAGTTTGGCTACGAGCGCTGGCTGCACCAGGCGGCGCTTGTTGTGTTTGGTCTTGTGCCACGGGTCGGGGAAGAAGATGTGCACCCCGTCCAGGCTGGCCTCTGGCAGCATGTGGTCGATGACTTCCACCGCGTCGTGCGCAAGGATGCGGATGTTGGAGATGTTTTGCTCACCAATACGTTTGAGCAGCGCCCCCACGCCGGGCTCATGCACTTCGCAGCACAAAAAATTGTCGTTGGGCCGCACGCTGGCGATGTGTGCCGTGGCTTCGCCCATGCCAAAACCGATCTCCAACACCGTCGGAGCGGAGCGGCCAAAGGCGGTGGTGTAGTCCAGCAAGGCTGGGCTGTAGGGCAGCACAAACTGGGGGCCCAGGCCTTGCAGCGCCTTGGTTTGGCCCACGGTGGTGCGGCCTGCGCGGCGCACAAAACTCTTGATGGTTTTGGGGTGGGTCACACCCGCCGGGGCGCTGCCCACAGGCCTGGGGTCGCCGCTGGCTGCGGGCTCTGCGGTTGGCAGAGAGGGTTCGGGGGACGGCGAGGAAATGGGGGAAGAAGATGGTGCGTTCACGGGACAGGATTGTAGAGAGCCTGCCACGCAGGCACCCATTGCCGCAGCGCGTCCGCCGCGTCACTGGCCGCGGGCGGCAGGCCGAGCATGGCCGCGGCAAGGTTTAGCGCGGCCAGTGGATCGGCCAGGTCCAATGGCTGTGCGCCATTCTGTTTGGATAGTTTTTCGCCATCGGCCGCGCGCACCAGCGGGGTGTGCAGGTAGTGCGGTGTGGGCACATTTAGGAGCCTGTCGGGCTTGGAAATCGTCGGCTGCAAATCGACCGCAGCGGTCCATTTTTCACCGTTTTTTTGACCCATAGCCATGCTATGGGCCTGCAAATCCGGCGCAAACTGTCCTCGCTGAGGCTGATTTTCGCTTTCGACGCTCCAAGCCCGACAGGCTCCTAGCGCCTGCTGCAGCACGATCTGGCGCGGGGTGTTGTCGGCCAGGTCTTCGCCGCGCACGATGTGGGTGATGCCTTGTGCGGCGTCGTCCACCACCACGGCCAACTGGTACGCCCACAGGCCGTCAGCACGTTTGAGGATGAAGTCGCCCACCTCGCGCGCCACGTCTTGCTGCTGCGCGCCCAGGCGGCGGTCGTGCCAGTGCAGTATGTTGTTTGCTTCGGTATTGATAGCTGCTTGCGCAGGTGGGGCGGGCGCTGGAGGCTTATTTTTCTTAAAAATACCGCTGTCCAATCCCACTTTCAGCCGCCAGGCGCGTGCAGCCCGCCCGTGCAGGCCGTCGCGGCAGGTGCCGGGGTAAGGCATGGCGCTGTGTCGGGTGGGCTCCACACCGCGTGCGGCCCAGGTTTCTTCAATGTCTTTGCGGGAGCAGCCACAGGGGTAGGCCAGGCCGTTGCGCACGAGTTGGTCTAGCGCCTGCTGGTACAGCGCACCGCGTTGCGACTGCCAGACCGGGGCTTCGTCTGGCACCAGCCCACACAACGCTAGTTGCTGCAGGATGGTGGTGTCTGCGCCGGGGATACAACGCGGGGTGTCCACGTCTTCGATACGCACCAGCCACACGCCACTGTGGGCGCGGGCGTCAAGCCAGCTGGCGAGGGCCGCAACCAAAGAGCCCGCATGCAGCGGGCCCGTGGGAGAGGGGGCGAATCTGCCCCGGTAGCTGGAAACCAAGGTGGCAATTACAGCGCGGCCAGCGCCAGTTCCAGGCCCGAGACAAACGCGTCTTCCACCCGGTGGCCGATACACCAGTCACCGCAGGCACCAATGCCACTCTTGGCGTCCCACAGGTGGCTGGCACCAAGGGGGGTGGTGGTTTGGGCATAACGCCAGCGGTGCACTTCGGCATGTGACGGCTCGGCGCGTACGCCGGTGACTTCGGAAAACGCCTTGAGCATCTTGGCCTGGATGCGTGGGGCGTCGTCTTCCAGGTGTTCGAGCGACCAGGCCGCGCTCGCCTGCACCGTCCAGCGTTCGATGCCCCCGCGGCCCGGCTTGGACGACTCGCGTGCCAGCCAAGCGATGCGGTGGTGGGTGCTGCGGGCGGCGTTCCACTGCGGGCCGATGCGGGTGGCGATGGCTTGCGGAAAAGCCAGCATCAGTGTCCAGCACGGAGCCACTTCGACCTTGGCGATCTGCTGCGCCATGCGGGGCAGCAGCGACGAGGCTTGCAGCAGGGCATGCGCCTGTGGGTTGGGTATGGCCAGCATCACGCCGTCAAAGCCCGAGAAAACATGTTGTGCATCAGGCGTGCCCGGGGTGCCGGTGGTGCGCAGTTGCCATTGCTGGCGGTTCAGCGCGTCGCGTTCGATGCGGGTGACTTGGGTTTCCAGCTCGGTGCTGGCGGCCAGCGGCTGCGCCCAGCGGCGCACCAGCGCGTTCATGCCGGGGGAGGGCACCCAATGCGGTTCGCGTGCAGCCAGCCCGGCGGCGGCCACCCGGCCAAAGGTGTCGAGCACCCGCACGGTGGTGGCGCTCCAAGGGCGGCTGACACCCTTGGCGGTGTCCAGCGCCAGCGCAAAACGCGGGTCGCGCACGGTGAAATACTGCGCGCCGTGGTCAAAGCTGCCAAAGGCACTGTCACGCGTGGCCATGCGGCCTGCCACACCAGCACTTTTCTCGAACACCGTGACGCGGTGGCCAGCCTGCAGCAGCGTGCGGGCGCAGGTGATACCTGCAATACCTGCACCGATGACGGCGAAATGTTTTTGTCCGGAAGGGGTGTCGGCGGTCTCTGTGGCGGGAGGGCGCAACGGTTTGGTACGGCGTGTCATAGGGTCCCCTAGGCTGATTGGATTTATACAGTTCAGGTTGTGAACACCACCACTCTACACGCCCGCTCTACCCCGTTCGTTCGTGGTGAACCCTGTGTCCCAAACAGTGCAAGGCGCAAAGCGCCAAGCACCCCTCCAGCAAACACCACGGAACCGGCTCTGCCGGGCCGTCGGTGTTGCCCCCTGCAAGGGGGTTGGCGTTTACACGCAGTGAAAAAGCCTGGGGGTGTACCTATTCACCGCCACTCGAGCAAAGCGGCGCGGGTGGTGGTGCTTTGCAACTGGTCCAGCCACCACTGCAGCGCCCGCCCGGGCTGGCGTGTGCCGGTGCGCCAGGCGTAACTCACGGGGATCTGGCGCGGCGGGCGGGCCACCCGTTTGACCACCAGCATGCCGGTCTCCACATACGGCCGCACAGCAGGTTCGGGCAGAAAGCCGCCACCGAGCCCGCGCAGCTGGGCCTGCACCTTGGTCTGCATGCTGGGCACGGTGAACACGTCCTGGCCGCTGAGCAGGCCCACCGTCACCGACCCGCCGCGCTGTACCGAGTCGGCTACGGCAATGGCGCGGTGCTGGCGCAGCATGTCGTCGGTGATGGGTTCTGCCGCAGTGGCCAAAGGGTGGTGCGGGGCGACGGCATAAATGAAAGGCACGTTGCCAAGGGGTTTGACCTGGATGCCTGTGGTGTTGGCGGCCTCCGTCACAACCCCGATCGACAGGTCGGCCTGGCCGGAGGTGAGCGCCTCCAGCGTGCCCGACAGGATTTCGTCGCGGATCTTGAGGCGCGTGGGGGGCTGCAGTGCAAAAAAAGCTTCCACCAGCTCCAGCAAGGTGGTGCGCGCAATGATGCCGTCCACGGCCAGGGTGAGTTGGGGCTCCCAGCCCGTGGCGACCCGTTTGACACGGTGCGCCACGGCGTCGATCTCCAGCAGCAGCCGAGCCCCTTCGCGCAGCAGCTCGGCCCCCGCCTCGGTGGGGACGGCTTGGCGGGCGCTGCGGTCGAACAGCAGCACGTCGAGTGCATCTTCTATCTGCCGCACGCGGTAGGTGAGGGCACTGGGCACCAGGCCCAGCGCGCGGGCCGCACCGGCAAAGCTGCCTTCTTCGGCGATGGTCTGCAGCATGGCCAAAGCATCGGGCGTGAGTACGTGGCGGGATATTTGCATGGTGGCGCAATGTTAGTTCAAATTATTTGAAGTATTTCATCAAACGGAATGGACGTCAAAACACGTCTCGGCGCATAAAGTTCAGTCTTCACAAGGAGAGATATTCATGCTGACAATTCGCCCTTCCCAAGACCGCGGTTATGCAGACCATGGCTGGCTCAAGTCCTTCCACAGTTTCTCGTTCGCAGGCTACTACGACGCCCAGCACATGGGCTGGGGCAACCTGCGGGTCATCAACGAAGACCGTATTGCACCCGGTATGGGTTTTGGCACCCACAGCCACCGCGACATGGAAATCATCAGCTACGTGATGGAAGGTGAAGTGGCCCACAAGGACAGCATGGGCAACGTCAAGACCATTCCACCCGGTGACGTGCAGCGTATGAGTGCAGGCAACGGTGTGCAGCACAGCGAATACAACCACGCACCCAGTGAGAGCCATTTCCTGCAGATCTGGATTCAACCCAATGTGCGCGGAATCGCGGCAAGTTATGAGCAAAAGACATTTGCGCCCGCAGAAAAACGTGGCACATTGCGGCTCGTGGCGTCACCCGACGGTGCCCATGGCTCTGTCACCATCCATGCCGATGCGGCGCTGTATGCGGGCCTGCTGGATGGCGCGGAAAAGACCAGTCTGCCGCTGGACCCGCAGCGCAAGGCCTATGTGTTCCTGGTGCGTGGCCAGCTGGATGCCAATGGCCGCACACTGAAAGCCGGTGATGCTGCACTGCTGGCCGACGAATCGCTGCTGACGCTGGACGCAGGCGTTGATGCCGAAGTGCTGGTGTTTGACCTGGCTGCTTGATTTGCGCGTGTTTAAGTTTTTTCCCTTTCAATTTTTCCACTGAGGAGTTTCACCATGGCTACCAATACCACTTCATCCCCTTCCATTGGCCACGACGCTCTGGCGTTGCTCGGTCGTATCCTGCTGGCCGCCCTGTTTATTCCGGCCGGTTTCTCCAAACTCACCGGTTTTGCAGGCACCGTGGGCTACATCGGCTCGGTGGGGCTGCCTTTGCCCGCAGCCGGTGCGGCGCTGGCCATCCTGGTCGAGCTGGGTTTTGGTGTGCTGCTGCTGGTGGGCTTCAAGACCCGCTGGGTGGCTTTTGTGCTGGCCCTGTTCACCGTGGCTGCCGCCGTGTTCTTCCACAACTACTGGGCGCTGCCTGCTGAGAAAGCCTTTGTGAACCAGCTGATGTTCTGGAAGAACATTGCCATTGCCGGTGGTCTGCTGGCCTTCGCCGCGTTTGGCCCTGGCCGCTTGAGTCTCGACAAGACGTAATAACCCCCCAGCTGCTTCGCAGCTCCCCCTTTCTGCTGCGCGAAGGGGGCGCACCTGGCGGCCCGGCAAAGCCGGTTCCGCGGGTGCACTGGTATGGCCTGCTCCGCGGCCTTCTGAACGTTGAGGCCGCAGGGTTTTTTGATTGTTTTAAGGAAATTGACCATGGCAAAGATTGTTGTTGTTTACCACTCCGGCTACGGCCATACCCAGCGGCTGGCCCAGTGTGTGGCCGAGGGCGCGAATGCCGAGCTGCTCGCCATCGACGCCGATGGCAACCTGCCCGAAGGTGGCTGGGACACCCTGGCTGCAGCCGACGGCATCATCTTCGGCACACCCACCTACATGGGTGGCCCCAGCTGGCAGTTCAAGAAGTTTGCCGATGCCAGCTCCAAGGCCTGGTACTCGCAGCAGTGGAAGGACAAGTTCTTCGGCGGCTTCACCAACAGCGCTACCATGAACGGCGACAAGTTCGCCACGCTGACCTTCCTGTGGCAACTGGCCATGCAGCACAGTGGCTTCTGGGTCAGCCTGGGCATCATGCCCAGCAACAACAAGGCGGCCACGCGTAATTCGCCCAACTATGTGGGCGGCTACGGTGGTTTGTTGGCCACCTCGCCGTCCGACGCCAGTGCCGCAGAAATGCTGCCGGGCGACCTGGAAACAGGCAAACTCTATGGTCAGCGTGTAGCCGAAGTCGTCACACGCAAGGGCTGAGATGAAACACCCCCCATGCGGCTTCGCCGCTCCCCCTCTCTGGCCTTCGGCCGGAGGGGGCGCACCCAGCGGCCTGGCAAAGCCAGTTCCGCGGGTGCCCTGGCATGGCTTGCTCCGCAGCCATTCGATGGGTGGGGTTGCGCCAGCGCAATGGATAACTGAATCAGTCAAACCCACGAAGGAACCTCCATGCCAGTCACACTGCAACTCACCGGCCACAACAAAGACCTGGGCGGCGGTTTTGTGGTGCGGCGGCTGCTGCCTTCGGGCGCACGCCAGTCGGTGGGGCCCTTCCTGTTTTTTGACCATTTCGGCCCGGTGACGGAAGAACCCGGCCTGAACCGCGATGTGCGGCCCCATCCCCACATCGGCCTGGCCACCGTGACCTACCTGTTCGACGGCGCGATCATGCACCGCGACAACCTGGGCTCGGTGCAGGAGATCACCCCCGGAGCCATCAACTGGATGACGGCCGGCCACGGTATCGTGCACTCCGAAAGGCGGCCCGAGCGGCTGCAGAATGTGCAGTACGTCAACCACGGCATCCAGCTGTGGGTGGCGCTGCCGCAGGCGCATGAGGCCACCACACCGTCCTTCGTCCACACCCCCGCCAGCGACATCCCCGAGGTGAATTTGGCCGGTGCCGTGGTGCGGGTGCTGGTGGGCAGCGCGTTTGGCCAGATATCACCCGTCGCCACGCTGGCTCCCACGCTGTATTTGGAGCTGCGCCTGGAGCCCGGCGCGCAGCTGGAGCTACCCGCACTCGCCGATGAAATGGCCATCTACACCGTAGACGCCGCGCTGCAGGTGGACGGCCAGGTCGTAGCAGTCCAGACCCTGGCGGTGCTGGAGCCCGGCCAGCCTGTACAACTGAGCAGCCCCGAAGGCGGGCGCTACATGGTGCTGGGCGGTGCGTCGCAGGGCTACCGCCACATCTGGTGGAACTTCGTGGCCAGTGACAACGCGCTGATCGACGATGCAGCTGCGCGTTGGGGCCGTATGGACGCCGCCACCGGCATGGGCCAGGTGCAGGGCGAGACCGAATTTATCCCCGTGCCGGACCGCCCCGCGCGCAAACCCGGGGCGTAAACGTCTTGGCGGGTCGCTACCATGGCGGCCATGCGCATACTGACCCTGCTCCCTTGGATTGACTGGCTGGCCCTGGCCGTGTTTGTGGGCCTGTGGGTGGGCTACACGCTGTATTCGCACCACGCCAGCGCAAGCGACGGCAGCACCCTGCTGGCCACGACCAACCGCTACCGCCACGCCTGGATGCTGCAGACCGTGGCGCGTGACCCGCGTATGCTGGACGGCATCATTGCGCAGAGCCTGTCGGCCAGCCCATCCTTTTTTGCGTCCACCACCATCATCGTGATCGGGGGCTTGGCTGCCTTGCTGGGCACCAGCGAGCGTGCCGTCGAGCTGGTGCACGAGCTGCCGTTTGCCGTGAAGACCAGCACCATGGTGTTTGACTTCAAGATCATGCTGCTCATCGGCATCTTTGTGTATGCCTTCTTCCGTTTCACCTGGTGCCTGCGCCTGTACAGCTTTGGCCTGCTGGCCATCGGCTCGATGCCGCCCCCGGCGGAGTTTGCCGAAGGCCTGCACGACCGCGAAGCCTACGCACTGCGCAGCGCCAAACTCATGGGCATGGCGGCCGAAACCTTCAACCTGGGCCTGCGCGCCTATTACTTCGCGTTTGCAGTGATCTGCTGGTTTTTCTCGCCCACCATTTTCATTGCGGCCACACTGGCGGTGGTGTTTGTGCTGTACAGCCGGGAGTTCCGCTCGGAGGTGTTGGGGGTGCTGCGGGAGTGATTTTTTAAGACAGAATTGGCACTTTGCGCACGCTCCGCCTGCGCATGATGCTCATATTTTTGTAGCGACTTTACTGCGGCAGCGCAAACGCAGGAAGCCGCAGGTCAAACGCTATCGCCGCCAAACGGGTGGCCGCCACTGTGCAAAAGCCCAATGCCAGTGCAACCGCCGCAGGCGCTTTGGCTGCGCGCAGCAGCAAATAGACGGCAATTCCCACAATGGCGGCCGAAGCATAAATGTCCTGGTGCAGGATCAGCGGTGTCTTGGCCGACAGCAGATCCCGCACGACCCCGCCGCCAGCGCCGGTCATCGTGCCCATCAAAATAACCACCAGCGGGCTGCACCTGGCGTTCTCGGCGATACGTGCGCCCGACATGGCAAACAAGGACAGACCGAAGGCATCGGCAACCAGCAATGCATTCATCGGCACGGGCAACAGGCGCACCCACAGCAGGGTCAACACAGTGGCCCCCACGATGCTGAACAGGGGCCAGGGGTCTTCGATCCAGAAGATGGGATGCCGGTTCAGCAGCAGATCGCGGATCGTGCCGCCACCCACTGCGGTGACGGAGGCCAGCACCAGGATGCCGAGCAGGTCGAGCTGTGCAGCGATGCCCGCAAGTGCGCCGCTGATGGCAAACACAGCAACGCCGAAAAGATCGAACAAGCGCAACAGCATGACGCAGTGGGGTTGGGGTTACGTCAGGTGGCCGACAAGTCCTGCGCCAGCGTGCGCCGCTCGTCAAACACAAAACAACTGCCCTGGTAGTGCGCGCCGTCGGTTTCTTCAAAGTATTTGAGGATGCCGCCCTCCAGCTGGTACACATGCTCCAGACCCACTTCCTGCATCAGGATGGCGGCTTTTTCGCAGCGGATGCCGCCGGTGCAGAAGCTCACCACGGTTTTGCCTTCCAGCTCGGCCTTGTGGGCTTGCAGCGCGGCAGGGAATTCGGTGAACTTGGTGATGCGCCAGTCGATGGTGCCTTCAAACGTGCCGTGGTCCACCTCGAAGTCGTTGCGGGTGTCCAGCGTGACCACCGGGCGGCCGTTGTCGTCCACACCTTGCTCCAGCCAGCGCCGCACGGTGGCAGGGGCAACGGCCGGGGCGCGGCCGTTGGCGGGGCGGATGGTGGGGTGGTTCATACGGATGATTTCACCCTTCACTTTGACCAGCATCTTGCGGAACGGCTGGCTGGCCGACCAGCTTTCCTTCGGGGCGATGTCGGCAAAACGGGCGTCCTGGTGCAGCTGGGCCACAAAGCCGCGCACGGCATCGGCCGGCCCGGCCAGGAACAGGTTGATGCCTTCTTCGGCCAGCAGGATGGTGCCTTTGAGGGCTAGCGCCTGCGCGTGCGCTTGCAGCAGCACACGCAAGTCCTCTGCGTCGGGCAGGGGGACAAATTTGTAGGCGGAGATGTTGAGGACGGGGAGGTCAGGGTTCTGGTCGGTGTTCACCGCGCCATTTTAAAGGCGGCACCGGAACCGGTTACACAAGATAAAAGTCCTGGCGGGCAGGATGGGAGCGTGGAGTTTTTACAATGTCGGCAATGTTTGTCCATCTCCGCCTCCATACCGAATTTTCCGTCGTTGACGGCACCAACCGCATCGATGAGGTCGTCAAAGTGGCGGCCAAGGACGGCCAGCCCGCGCTGGCCATCACCGATCTGAACAATTTGTTCGGGGCCGTCAAGTTCTACCGCGCCACAAGGGGCAAAGGCGTCAAGCCGCTGATTGGGGCCGAGATCTTCCTCGAAGGCCTGGGCAAAGACCCGCTGATGCTGTCGCGCATCGTGCTGCTGGTGCAAAGCCGCCAGGGGTACCTGAACCTGTCCGAGCTGCTGGCCCGGGTCTGGACGCAAAACACGGGCAAGGCGCAGGCGGTGTGCAAACTGGCCTGGCTGCAGGAGCTGAACGAGGGGCTGATTGCGCTGTCGGGGGCGCAGGCCGGGCCGGTGGGGCAGGCGCTGGTGCAGGGCGACGCGTCGCGTGCGGCCACGCTGGCGCTGCAATTGGCGGGTGTGTTTCCGCACCGGTTTTATCTGGAGCTGCAGCGCGCCGGGCGGCCCGAGGACGAGGCCCATGTGGTGGCAGCGGTACAACTGGCGGCGCGCCTGAAGCTGCCAGTGGTGGCCACCCACCCCGTGCAGTTCACCGAATACGACGACTACGAGGCGCACGAGGCGCGGGTGTGTATCTCGGAGGGTGAGATCCTGGGCAACCAGCGCCGGGTGCGCAAGTTCACGCGTGAGCAGTATTTCAAGTCCAGCGCCCAGATGCAGGAACTGTTCGCCGACATTCCCAGCGCCATTGCCAACACGCTGGAGATCGCCAAACGCTGCAGCTTGACGCTCGACCTGGGCAACCCGCAGCTGCCCGCCTTTCCCACACCCGAGGTGGATGGTCGGCATATGTCGCCCGAGGAGTACTTTCGTTACGCATCCCACGAGGGGCTGAAGGAGCGGATGCTGCACCTGTACCCCAATGGTGACCAGCGCGAACGCGAAATGCCTCGGTATGTGGCCCGGCTGGAGTTCGAGATCAACACCATTCTGAAGATGGGGTTCCCCGGCTACTTTTTGATCGTGGGGGACTTCATCAACTGGGCCAAGAAAAACGGCTGCCCCGTGGGCCCGGGCCGGGGCTCGGGTGCGGGCTCGCTGGTGGCGTATTCGCTCAAGATCACCGACCTCGACCCGCTGCAGTACAACCTGCTGTTCGAGCGGTTTTTGAACCCGGAGCGGGTGTCCATGCCCGACTTCGACATTGACTTCTGCCAGACCAACCGTGACCGGGTGATTGACTACGTCAAGGACAAATACGGCAAGGAGGCGGTGAGCCAGATCGCCACCTTCGGTACCATGGCCGCACGGGCCGCCATCCGCGACGTGGGCCGGGTGCTGGACATGAGTTACATGTTCTGCGACGGCATCAGCAAGCTCATCCCGAACAAGCCGGGTATGTCGGTCACGCTGCAGTACCCGCCCAGCCAGAAGAAAGAGGGCGACAAGAACAACTACGCCATCGAGATGGAGCCGGTGCTGGCCGACCGGATCAACAAGGAAGAAGACGTCAAAACCCTGATCGAGCTGGCGCAAAAGCTCGAAGGCATGACCCGCAACATCGGCATGCACGCAGGCGGCGTGCTGATTGCGCCAGGCAAACTCACCGATTTCTGCCCGCTGTACCAGCAGCCGGGCAGCGAGTCGGCCGTGAGCCAGTACGACAAGGACGACGTGGAGGCCATTGGCCTGGTGAAGTTCGACTTCTTGGGCCTGGCGACCCTCACCATCCTGGAGATTGCCAAGGAATTCATCGTGGCCCGCCACAAGGGCCAGGAGCATTTTTCGTTCGAGAACATCAGGCTCGACGACGGCCCGACCTACCGGCTGTTCCAGGACGGCAAGACCGAGGCCGTGTTCCAGTTTGAAAGCTCGGGCATGCAGCGCATGCTGAAAGACGCCAAACCCACGCGCCTGGAAGACCTGATTGCGCTCAACGCGCTGTACCGCCCCGGCCCGATGGACCTGATTCCAAGCTTCGTGGCGCGTAAACACGGGCGCGAAGAGGTCGAGTACCCGCACCCGCTGGTGGCCGAGATGCTGAGCGAGACCTACGGCATCATGGTCTACCAGGAGCAGGTGATGCAGACCGCACAGATTCTGGGCGGCTTCACGCTGGGCGGTGCCGACTTGCTGCGCCGCGCCATGGGTAAAAAGAAGGTCGAGGAAATGGCCAAGGAGCGCGACAAGTTCCGCGCTGGTGCCCTCAGCACCAACAACATCCCGCAGGACAAGGCCGACGAAATCTTTGACATGATGGAGAAGTTCGCGGGCTATGGCTTCAACAAGTCACACGCTGCTGCGTACTCCCTGCTGGCCTACCACACGGGTTGGCTCAAGGTGCATTACACGGCCGAGTTCTTCTGCGCCAACATGACGGTGGAAATGGACGACACCGACAAACTCAAGGTGTTGTTCCAGGACGCGCAGAAGATGGGTCTGAGCTTCGAGGCACCCAACATCAACCGGGGCCGTTACCGATTCGAGCCGGTGACCGACAAGGAAATCCGCTACGGCCTGGGCGCCGTCAAAGGTACGGGCCAGCAGGCGATCGAGGCCATTGTGGCTGCACGGGAGGAGGGCGGGCCCTTCACCAGCCTGTTCGATTTCTGTGTGCGGGTGGACCGCAGCAGGCTGAACAAACGCACGGTGGACGCACTGATCAAGGCCGGTGCGTTTGACACCCTGCAATTGAACCGCGCGGCCCTGTCCGCATCGATTGACCGGGCATTCGAGTTTGCGGCCGCTGCGGCCGCCAACGTCAACCAGGGCGGGTTGTTCGACATGCTGGGCGACGATGGTGACGCGCATGGCTCCAGCACCAGCGAGCCCGATCTGGTGGACGCCACCCCGTGGGGCATCAAAGTGCAACTGACCCACGAAAAGTCCGCCATCGGTTTTTACCTGTCAGGCCACCTGTTCGACGAGGTGACCCACGAGGTCCGCCGGTTCGCCAAACGTCCGATCGACAGCCTGACCGAAAGCCGTGACCCGCAGTTGATGGCAGGCATCGTGTGTGACCTGCGCGTGATTAATGGCAACCGGGGCAAACTGGGTCTGTTCAAGCTTGACGACAAGTCCGGCATGGTCGAAGCCCGGGCCGACGAAGCCTTGCTCAACGCCAACAAAAACGTGCTGAAGGACGATGAACTCGTCGTCATCATGGGCAAACTCCAGCCCGACCGCTTTTCCGGCGGCGGTGGGCTGCAGCTGACGGTGCAGCAGATCTGGGACTTGCCATCGGCACGGGTCCGGTTCGGCAAGTTCTTGCGCGTGGCGGTGAACGGCAAAGCGCCTGACATCCAGCGCATGGTGAAAGACTTTCCGCCCCAGCGCGAGGTGCTGGACCAGGGGGAGGAACTGGTCAAAGGCCTGCCGGTGCGCCTGGCCGTGCAATGCACCGGCCCGAACGGTGCCGCCACGGCAGAGTTACAGCTGGGCGACGCTGCCAAATTTTTCCCCACTGACGCCGCCCTGGCCAGCTGGACGGCCCAGGCCGACCAAGGACAGGCCATTGTTGTTTACGATGCGCCGGGCGCGCAGGCTTGAATCCAGAGCACCCATCCCAATTTGCTGCAGGCGTGGCAAGGTGTGTGCCTGCTCTATAGAATAAATTCCATGGCTACCAAGAACCCTGCAAAACCCCCGTCCCCTGCCATTCACCCCCGCCCAGCTGATGGGGGCGGCTCTGTTGTGATGGAGCGCCGCACGCAGAAGACCAAACCCCCGCAGATGCACCAGGTATTGATGCTGAACGACGATTACACACCGATGGAATTTGTCATCGTGGTGATCCAGGAGTTTTTTGGCCGCGACCGGGACACGGCCACCCAGATCATGCTGAAGATCCACCTGGACGGCAAAGCCGTCTGTGGTGTGTATTCCAAAGACGTGGCAGCCACCAAGGTCGACCAGGTGATGGATGCCGCTGCCAAGGCTGGCCATCCACTGCAATGTGTGAGTGAACCTGTTGAATAAATCCCGATCGTACTGATATGTAAGTCTGTTCTGATTTAGAGTGACGGTGTAAGGACTCCGCACAAACCGTATGAAGTACACAGCCCCTTCCAGCAGACACTGCGGAACTGGCTTTGCCAGTCTGCTAGTGTCGCCCCCAGCAAGGGGGGTGGCGAGAGCGAAGCGAAGCCTGGGGGTGCTCAGTTTTTACCGCAAGGCGTAAGGAAATCACATGATTGCCCAGGAATTGGAAGTCAGTCTGCACATGGCCTTTGTTGAGGCCCGCCAGCAGCGCCATGAGTTCATCACCGTCGAGCACCTGCTGCTCGCCTTGCTGGACAACCCCAGTGCCGCCGAGGTGTTGCGCGCCTGCGCCGCCAATATCGACGACCTGCGAAAGTCGCTGGCAAATTTCATCAAAGACAACACGCCCCAGGTGGCCGGCACCGACGAGGTGGACACCCAGCCTACGCTTGGTTTCCAGCGCGTCATCCAGCGCGCCATCATGCACGTGCAGTCCACCGGCAACGGCAAGAAGGAAGTCACCGGCGCGAATGTGCTGGTCGCCATTTTTGGCGAGAAGGATTCGCACGCCGTGTACTACCTGCACCAGCAGGGTGTGACACGCCTGGACGTTGTCAACTTTATTGCCCACGGCATCAAGAAGGGTGAATCGCCAGAGCCGACCAAGTCGGGTGAACCCCAGGCCGAAAGTGAAGAGGGTGGCGAAAAGAACGAAAAAGCGTCTCCGCTGGAGCAGTTCACCGTCAACCTGAACCAGCTGGCCAAAGACGGCAAGATCGACCCGCTGATCGGGCGCGACTTTGAAGTCGAACGCACGATCCAGATCCTGTGCCGCCGCCGCAAGAACAACCCGCTGCTGGTGGGTGAAGCGGGCGTGGGCAAAACCGCGATTGCCGAGGGCCTGGCCTGGCGCATCACGCAGGGCGACGTGCCAGAAATTCTGGCTGAAGCCCAGGTGTATTCACTCGACATGGGTGCGCTGCTGGCGGGCACCAAGTACCGCGGTGACTTTGAACAACGCCTGAAGGGTGTGCTCAAGTCGCTGAAGGACAAGCCCAACGCCGTGTTGTTCATCGACGAAATCCATACGTTGATTGGTGCCGGTGCGGCATCGGGCGGCACGCTGGATGCGTCCAACCTGCTGAAGCCGGCGCTTTCCAGCGGCCAGCTGAAGTGCATCGGTGCCACCACCTTCACCGAATACCGTGGCATCTTCGAAAAAGATGCGGCCCTGAGCCGCCGCTTCCAGAAGGTGGACGTGGTCGAGCCCACCGTGCAGGAAACCGTGGACATCCTGAAGGGCCTGAAGTCGCGCTTCGAGGAACACCATGGCGTCAAATACGCCGTGGCGGCCCTGCAGGCTGCGGCCGAGCTGAGCGCCAAGTACATCAACGACCGCCATCTGCCCGACAAGGCGATTGACGTGATCGACGAAGCCGGTGCTGCCCAGCGCATCCTGCCGCCGAGCAAGCGCAAGAAGACCATCAGCAAGGCTGAGGTCGAGGAAATCGTCGCCAAGATTGCGCGTATTCCCCCCGCCAACGTGTCGAATGACGATCGCGGCAAGCTCAAGACGCTGGAACGCGACCTGAAGAGTGTGGTGTTCGGGCAGGACAAGGCGCTGGAAGTGCTGGCCTCTGCTGTGAAGATGGCGCGTTCGGGTCTGGGCCGTGGCGACAAGCCGATTGGCTCCTTCCTGTTCAGCGGCCCCACGGGTGTCGGCAAGACCGAAGCCGCCAAACAGCTGGCCTACATCATGGGTATCGAACTCATGCGTTTCGACATGTCGGAATACATGGAACGCCACGCTGTGAGCCGCCTGATTGGTGCGCCTCCGGGCTATGTTGGTTTTGACCAAGGTGGTCTGCTGACCGAAGCGGTGACCAAGAAGCCACATGCCGTGCTGCTGCTGGATGAGATCGAAAAAGCCCATCCCGACATTTACAACGTGCTGCTGCAGGTCATGGACCACGGCACACTCACGGACAACAACGGACGCAAGGCCGACTTCCGCAACGTCATCATCATCATGACGACGAATGCGGGCGCCGAGACCATGAACAAAGCGACCATCGGTTTCACCAACCCGCGTGAAGCGGGCGACGAAATGGCCGATATCAAACGCCTGTTCACGCCCGAGTTCCGCAACCGGCTGGATGCGACGGTGAGCTTCAAAGCGCTGGACGAAACCATCATCCTGCGCGTGGTGGACAAGTTCCTGCTGCAACTGGAGACGCAATTGGCCGAGAAGAAGGTGGAAGTCACCTTCACCGACGCGCTGCGCAAGCACTTGGCGAAGAAGGGCTTCGACCCGCTGATGGGTGCCCGCCCGATGCAGCGCCTGATCCAGGACACCATACGCCGTGCACTGGCCGACGAATTGCTGTTTGGCAAGCTGGTGGACGGTGGCCGCCTGACGGTGGACATTGACGACAAGGGTGAAGTGCAGTTGGACATCCAGCCGCTGCCCAAGAAAGAAGGCCGCGCCAAACCCGAGGCCGAGGAAGCCGCAGCCGGGTAATAGCGCCCTTGCAGCCGTAGTGGCTGCAGCAAAAAAGCCGACAACACCCTGTTGCCGGCTTTTTTATTTGCTATTTAATGTATAGCTATAGGTGCATATGCAGCCTGCGCTGCAGGCTGTTTTTATACCAAATTTTTAGCCAATAGACCGCTTCACAGGTAGGCAGGCAACAGCCTGGCCACTTTTTCCAGAAACGCAATTTCTTCGTCTGGCACGCTGCGCTCCACATAGTCAAAGTGGCAGAAGGTGCCAAAGAGCTCATCCGGTGTGCGCATCAGCGGCAGGCCGTAGTACGACACCACCACACCTTGGTACGGGTGGCCTTGCAGACGCGGATCCTGGCCGGAGTCATGGGTGACAAAACTCCCGTCCCGGATCACATGCTGGCAAAAGCTGTCGGTCAGCGGCACGGCCACCAACGCATTGCTGACCGCGCCGGTGCGGTCGTAGGTCACCACGTTTTGCATGGTCAGCTTGTCCAGCCGGTAGATGGCCGAACAACGGTAGTCCACCCGTGCGTTCAGAAACTGCAGGCCGGCTGCCAGGCCACCGGTATCCAGTATTCGGCGTAACGCGGCCAGGTCGGCATACAAGTCGTTCATGGGGATGGGGCATGGGTCGTTGGGAACTGTGACTTTACACCGGCCAACCCTCCCGTGCCGTGCCGCGGCACAACGTTAAGATGCCATCGGCGTGTGGCGCATTGCCCGAAGCTTCATTCGACACGTTCTCAGCCCAACCTACCGCGCAATGCCTTTTATCTTCTTTGATTTCCAGCCCGCTGTGACCGCTCTGTCGGTGGCATGGGCTGTGTATTTCGTGATTCTGGCGGTGTGGATCATTCTGCAAAAACGCGCACCGGTGGCCACGCTGAGCTGGATCATGTGCCTGGCGCTGCTGCCCTACATCGGTTTTGCGATCTATTACTTCCTGGGTCCGCAGCGCATGAAGAAGCAGCGCTCGCGGCGGCTGCGCAGTCAGGCGCATCTGTTTGTCCAGGCCGACATTGCCAGCCTGCGCAAAATGGCCGAAGACGCGCCCCCCAGCATGCAGGCGCTGGCGCGGCTTGGCACGGCCACCTGCGGCATTCCGGTGTCCACCGCCACCAGCATGGTGCTGCTGGTGGGGGGCGACAAAACCTTTGATGCGATTTTTGAAGCGATCCGCCGGGCGCGCCACCATGTGCACCTGGAGTATTACGTGCTGGAGCCCGACCAGATCGGCAACGCGCTGGCGCAGCTGCTCATTGAAAAAGCCCACCAGGGCGTGACGGTGCGGCTGCTGGTCGATGCCCTGGGATCGCAGGATCTGCGTCGCAGTTTTATCGACCCGATGGTCAAGGCGGGTGTGCAGTTTGCGTGGTTCCACGACACCCGCATTGGCCGCCGCTGGCGCCCGGTGACCAACTACCGCACCCACCGCAAAATTGTGGTGTGTGATGGGCAGGTGGGTTTTACCGGCGGCATCAATTTCACCGATGAAGAAGACCCACGTGCGCGTGACGACGCTTACCACGACGTGCATCTGCGGCTGGAGGGCAGCGTGGTGCGCTGGCTGCAACTGACGTTTCTGGAAGACTGGACCTATTCCACCGGAGAGCCCGCCGAAAAGCTGGTGGACACCCTGCCACGCCTGATGCCCAGCATGGGGGCGGGCACCTACCTGGTGCAGATCCTCACGTCCGGCCCCGACAGTGCGATGGAGTCGATCCACCGCATGTATGTGGCGGCGATTGATGGCGCACTCAGCCGGGTTTGGCTCACCACGCCGTATTTTGTGCCGGGTGAGCCCGCGCTGATGGCGCTGACCAGTGCCTCCCTGCGCGGTGTGGACGTGCGTTTGATGGTGCCGCGCCGCAGCGACTCGCTGGTGGTGAGTGCCGCGGCCCGTTCGTACTACGACGAACTGATCGCCGCCGGCGTGCGCATCGACGAGTACAAAGACCGCATGCTGCACTCCAAGACACTGGTGGTGGACGACAACTGCGCGTTTATCGGCACCGCCAATTTTGACAACCGCAGCTTTCGGCTCAACTACGAAGTCTGCGCCGTGGTGTACGGCCCGGCGCTGGCGTTGCAGCTGGCCCAGCAGTTCGAGGTGGATCTGAAGACCTGTTCGGGTGTCCGCGCCCACCGCCGCCAGCCGCTCCTGCGGCGGCTGGGGGACGCCACCGCCCGTTTGTTCTCACCGCTGCTGTAGCCACAACACGGCTTGTTTTTGCCTTGCTTCACTGACTTGTTTTTTGCCACCATGTCCACCCACACTTTTCTCTGGCACGACTACGAGACCTTTGGTGCCAACGTGCGCCGCGACCGCCCCGCGCAGTTTGCCGCCATCCGCACCGACGCCGAGCTGAACGAAATCGGCGACCCGCTGATGGTCTATTGCCAGCCAGCCCCCGACTTTCTGCCCGATCCGCAGTCCTGCCTGATCACCGGCATCACACCGCAGCAGTGCCTTGAGATGGGTGTGCCCGAACACGCCTTTGCAGCGCAGATCGAACAGGTTTTCTCGGAGCCCGGCACCATTGGTGTGGGCTACAACACCATCCGGTTTGACGACGAGATCACGCGCTTCATGTTCTGGCGCAACCTGATCGACCCGTACGCGCGCGAGTGGCAAAACCAGTGTGGGCGCTGGGACTTGCTGGACGTGGTGCGTATGGCCTACGCGCTGCGGCCCGACGGCATCACCTGGCCCAAAAAGGAAGACGGCTCGCCCAGCTTCAAGCTGGAAGACCTGGCCAAAGCCAACGGCCTGGTGCACGAGGCGGCGCACGATGCGCTCTCCGACGTGCGCGCCACCATTGCCCTGGCGCGGCTGATCCGCCAGCACAACACCAAGCTGTTCGACTTTGCACTGGCCCTGCACAAGAAAGACCGGGTCGCCGCCGAGCTGGGCCTGCCCGCCACGGCCGACACGGCTAAACCCTTTTTGCATGTATCCGGCATGTTCCCGGCCGAACGCGGTTGCCTGGCCGTGATGTGGCCGCTGGACAGCCACCCGACCAACAAAAATGAGCTGATCGCCTGGGACCTGGCCCACGACCCGCGTGAACTGGCCACGCTGGATGTAGACACCCTGCGCCTGCGCATGTTCAGCAAACGCGACGCCTTGCCTGAAGGCATGCAGCGCCTGCCCATCAAAACCATCCACCTGAACAAGTCCCCGATGGTGGTGGGCAACCTCAAAACCCTGAGTCCGGCCATGGTCACCCGCTGGAACATCGACATGGACGCTGCCCTGGTGCACGCCGCCACTGCGCGTGACCTGCCCGACATGAGTGGCATCTGGCCCCAGGTGTTCCACCGCCCGGCAGAGGGCGCAGCCGATGTGGACGAGGATTTGTACGGCGGTTTTGTGGGCAACACCGACCGGCGCAAGCTGACCCACCTGCGCACCCTCAGCCCCGAGGCGCTGGCCCACGCCCGCACCGGCTTTGACGACGAGCGGCTGGAAGAGCTGCTGTTTCGTTACCGCGCACGCAACTTCCCCCACACCTTGGCAGCCGAAGAAGCGCAACGCTGGGAAGACCACCGCGCAGCCCGCCTGTTTGAAGGCGAGGGTGGAGCCCGCACCATCGATATGTTGTTTGGCGAGATCGACGCCTTGTCGGAAACGGCGGACGAGCGCGGGGAGGCGATCCTCGGCGCGCTTTACGATTACGCAGAATCAATCGCTCCCGAGCTTTAAACCCATTTTTGACATTGAGAAAAGTTATGGACAGTAAGGAAAAAGGATTTACCACCGAGGTCGTACATGGCGACCGCGACTTTGGCGTGGAGCACGGCGGTGTACACAAGCCTATCCACACCTCGGTGCAGTACGGTTTTGACAAGGTTGAAGATCTGATTGGCGTGTTCCAGGGCACGCTCAAAGGGGGCTACAACTACGCCCGCCAAGGCACGCCCACCACGGCGGCACTCGAAGCCAAACTCACACGTATGGAGCAGGGCGTGGGCACGGTGTGTTTTGCCACCGGCATGGGTGCCATCAGCGCGCTGTTTTTCACGCTGCTGCGGGCGGGTGACCATGTGGTGGCCAGCCGTTATGTGTTTGGCAACACCAACAGCCTGTTTGGCACGCTGGGCGATTTTGGCGTCGAAGTCAGCAAGGTGGACGCTACCGCCGTAGCCCACGTGGCTGCTGCACTGCGGCCCAATACCCGCATGGTGTTTGTCGAAACCGTGGCCAACCCCGGCACCCAGATCCCCGACCTCGAAGCCATCGGTGCGCTGTGCCGCGAACGGGGTGTGCTGTTTGTGGTGGACAATACCATTCTGTCGCCCTGGCTGTTTCGCCCGAAGGACGTGGGCGCGGGCATCGTGGTGCACTCACTCACCAAAACCATCGCCGGGCATGGCAATGCGCTCGGTGGTGCGGTGATCGACACCGGCCTGTTTGACTGGAGCAACTTTCCCAATATCACCGCCAGCTACCGCAAGGGTGACGCACGGCAATGGGGTCTGACACAGATACGCAAGAAGGGCCTGCGTGACATGGGTGCGGCACTGTCGTCGCAACACGCCCACCTGATCAGCACCGGGGCCGAAACCCTGGCCCTGCGCCTGGCGCAGACCAGCGCCACGGCGCTGTCGCTGGCGCAGTTCCTGGAGGCGCACCCGGCGATTGCCAAGGTGCATTACCCCATGCTGCCATCCCACCCGCAGCACGCCCAGGCGCAAAAGCTGTTCAAGGCCGGGTCCTGGTTGATGGCGTTTGAGTTGCGCGATGCCGAGCGCTGCCTCGACGTTGTCGACCGCCTGCAGCTGCCCATCAAGGCCACCGGCCTGGCCGACAACCGCACCCTCATCATTCCGGTGGCCCACACGATTTTCTGGGAGGCCGGTGCCGCAGTGCGGGCCGAGATGGGGATTGCAGATGGGCTGGTGCGGGTGTCCGTCGGGCTGGAAGATTTCGACGACCTGCGGGCCGACTTTGCACAGGCGCTGGGCTGAAAATCAGCGCCGGGCTTGCAGCTGCATCAACGCATGCAGCAACATGCCCGCTACAAACCCCACCCCCACGTTCCACACCGACAGCCCCGCCGTCACCAGAAACACGGTGCTGGCCTGGGCGTCACGCGCTTGGCTAAGGGGGCCGCTGGCCAGCTGCAGGCCGGTCATGAACAGGATAACCCCCAGCAGCGCCACCGGTATCACGGCAAACAGCGCCATCACCGAGTTGCCCGCAACCAGAGCCAGCAGCAGCAGGGTGCTGCCCAGGATCACCAGCGAGCCGCCAGTGCGCGCACCAAAGGCCATGTGCCCGGCCATACCCCCCGCGCCGTGGCACATGGGCACACCACCCACGGCCGAGCTGAACACATTCATCATTCCAGTGGAGGTGGCCACCTGTGGGTCGGTCACCGGGCGGTCGGGGAACAGGCGGTTGTTTTCTTCGCGGATGCCGATCACCGCATTGCCCAGCGTCAGCGGCACCTGGGGCAGGGCCAGGAAGACGGCCCCCACCACCAGGTCGTCCCAGCCGATGCTGCCCCAGCTCCACTGCGGCCATTGCCAGGCCAAAGGCGTGGCGGTGAGTTGCTCCAGCAGCTCGGGCCGCGTCAGCGCCGTCCAGCAGACGCCCATGGCCAGCAGCAGAAAGATGCCCGGCAGGCGTTTGCTGCGGGCCATCAGCAGCGCCACCAGCAGGCCGGTGCCCGCCAGGGCCCACTGCTGCGCCATCAGCCGCGTGCCCTGCAGCATGAAAGCCAGGCCCAGGCCAAACACGATGCCCTGTGACACGGCCGGTGCCACCCAGCGGGTGATGCGCTGCGCCAGCCCGGTGGTGCCCAGCACCAGCCAGATCAGCCCAGTCACCAGCGCCGCGCCATGCACCGCGCCCTGGGTGATCACCACCGTTTGTGCTGCCTGGGTGGTGGGCACCGCGCCAGCGGCCTTCATGGGCTGCACCGGGAAGGGCGTGCGGTAGTACCAGCCGCACACCACCATACACACACCAAACGCAAACAGGATGCCCGACGGGTTCATCTTCAGCACACTGACGTATGCAATCACAAATGGCATCAGTGTGCCCAGGTCCCCCAGCGCGCCCGCCCATTCCTGGCGGTCATAGCGGTTGGGTGGTGGGGGTGGGGTGGGCATGCGGGTATTCTTGGGTTTTAGAGCCTGTCGGACTTGGGGAGCGTCGGCTGCAAATCGGCCGCAGCGGTCCATTTTTCACCGTCTTTTTGACCCATAGCGGGGCTATGGGCCTGCAAATTCGGCAAAAACTGTCCTCGCTGGGGCCGATTTTCGCTGATCGACGCCCCAAGTCCGATAGGCTCCTACCAAGTTTAGCGGCAGCCCTGCCGCAAGAAAGGACCAACACCATGGGTGTAGCAACACTGCAGAACAACGTTGACAGCCACCGCTACGAGATCCATGTGGACGGTGTGCTGGCCGGCTTTGCCGAATACAACCTGCTGGAGGGCGCGGTGCTGTTCACCCACACCGAGATCCTGCCCGCCTTTGAAGGCCAGGGCCTGGGCTCCAAGCTGGCGCGGTACGCATTGGACGATGTGCGAGCCAAAGGCGTGTGGGCCATTCCGGTGTGTAAATTCATCGCGGGTTATATCCACAAACACCCCGAGTACATCGACCTCGTCAAACCCGAGGTGCGCCGGGCCTTCCAGGTGTGACCACACGCGAACGCAGCCCAGGCTGGCAGTTCTCTGCCGCGGGTCGCACCCTGCCGCAGGAGGACCGCGACTACCCCGAATGGCACCTGGGCCGCATGCACTATGGCGTGTGGTTGATTGATGCCGATGTGGGTGCGGTGCGTGAACGTATCACGCAGGCGCAGGCCCATCTGGCGCCACTGCTGGTGCACCACCAGCGCCAGCCGCACATCACCTTGTTTGTCTGCGGCTTTATGGCCGACGTGGTGGCGCATGGCGACGACTTCACCCCGGACATGCTGGCCGCCCAGCAAGCTGCGTTGCAGGCTCTGCAGCTGGAGCCCTTCACACTGCAGATCGGTGCCATCGACAGTTTTGATTCCGCCGTGTTTCTGCGTGTGGGTGACCCGGACAACGGCCTGGCCCCGCTGCGCCACGTGCTGGGGCAGGGCACACGCGAAATTCGCCAGAATACCTACGTGCCGCACCTCACGGTGGGCCTGTACAGCGGGGCATTCGACAAAGAGCTGGTGACGGGCAAGTTGCAGTCTTTTGCAAACCACAAGCCCATTCCGCTGCGGGTGGAACGCATCCACTTTGCGCGGTACGAGGCGCGTGTGCTGGGCGGGCCGCTGCAGCTGTGCCACACACACCTGCTGCACACACCATCCTGATCTGCTGGGTGTGTGGTAATTGCTATAAAAAAAGTAGCTGGTGGCGCAGGTGCAGCGTGCGCTAGAGGCCTGTTTTTCTTAAATTCCCAGCCCCCACAGCGGATTCCTGTTCCCCGTATGCTCAGGGCATGCACGCAGCCACCGACGCACTTACCGACTTCGCCACCCGCCACCCCCGGCTCTTCGTGCTGACCGGCGCGGGCTGTAGCGCTGAATCGGGCATCCCCACCTACCGCGACGGCAACGGCGACTGGATGCGCCCGGCGCCCGTCACCTTCCAGGCCTTCACGGGTGACGACACCACGCGCCGCCGCTACTGGGCGCGCAGCCTGGTCGGCTGGCCCACGATGGCGCATGCACGGCCCGGCGCTGCCCACCATGCGCTGGCGCAACTGGAAGCTGCCGGGCGCACCAAGCTGCTGCTGACGCAAAACGTCGATGGACTGCACAGCGCCGCAGGCAGTCAGCACACCATCGACCTGCATGGCCGCGTGGACACCGTGCGTTGTATGGGTTGCGAAACCCGCACGCCCCGCAACGCGCTGCAGGTGGAACTGCGCCAGCGCAACCCGCACTGGGCCGCGCTGGAGGCGAAGGCCGCACCCGACGGCGACGCCGACCTGGACGGCCTGGATTTCAGCCGCTTCGACGTGCCCGACTGCCCGCTGTGCGGCGGCATGCTCAAGCCCGACGTGGTCTTCTTTGGCGAGACCGTGCCCAAGGACCGTGTCACCGCAGCCTTTGCCGCACTCGAAGAAGCCGACGCCATGCTGGTGGCTGGCTCGTCGCTGATGGTGTATTCAGGCTACCGCTTTGTGCAGGCTGCCGCGGCTGCGGGCAAACCCATTGCCGCGGTGAACCTGGGGCGCACGCGGGCCGACGACCTGTTCACCCTCAAGGTGGCGCAGCCGGTGGGGGAGACACTGGCGGCGCTGGTGGCGCGGCTGCCAGCAACGTAAAACCCGTCAACAAGGGAAAAGACAATGGCAAAAATTGCAGTCATGGGTGCCGGTGCAGTCGGTTGTTATTACGGCGGCATGCTGGCGCGTGCGGGCCACGACGTGACCTTGATCGGCAGGCCGAACCATGTGGACGCGATCCAGCGCGACGGCCTGCTGCTCGACACACAAAGCTTCAAGGAACATGTGCGCCTGCAGGCCAGCGCAGAACCCCGCGCCGTGGCCGGTGCCACGCTGGTGCTGTTCTGCGTCAAGTCCACCGACACCGAAAGCGCCGCTGCCGCCATCCGCCCGTATTTGTTGCCCGGTGCGCTGGTGCTGTCGCTGCAAAACGGCGTAGACAACGCCGTGCGCCTGCAGGCCACGCTGCCCGACCAGGAGGTGGCCGCATCCGTGGTGTACGTCGCCACCGAAATGCCCGGCCCCGGTCACGTCAAACACAACGGCCGGGGGAGCTGGTCATTGCCGCCTCAACGACCACCGCAGACGCCGCAGCCCTGCTGGTCGCAGCCGGTGTGCCCACCGACATCTCCAGCAACGTCGAAGGCGCACTCTGGGCCAAACTCATCCTCAACTGCGCCTACAACGCCTTGTCCGCCATCACCCAGCAGCCCTACGGCCAGTTGGTGCAGGGCGAGGGTGTGCAGGACGTGATCCGCGACCTGGTAAACGAATGCCTGGCCGTGGCCCAGGCCGATGGCATCACCGTGCCCGGCGACGTGTGGCAGGCCGTGGAACGTATCGCGCAGACCATGCCGCAGCAGTTGTCATCCACCGCGCAAGACCTGGCACGCGGCAAACGCAGCGAGATTGACCATTTGAACGGCTACGTGCTGCGGCGTGGGGAGGTGTTGGGTATTGCGACGCCGGTGAACCGGGTGATGCATACGCTGGTCAAGCTGCTGGAAGAGTCACGGGGGTAGTTGTCTATGCCCACCATGGGCCGCAATGTTGTTCGCAAAGGCCTAGCGACGCAACGCTCAAGCGAAGCAAAGGGGCAACGTGGATACAGGCCGCTTGGCGGCTTTCGGCTAAGAACTGCTACTGCCTACTTTTGAGACTGGATGTTCAACGCCTGAATTAAGCCGCGCCGCGAAGCGGCGTCGGCTTGAATGAATTGTTAGATGCCAACCCGGTCAATGTGCGCTGACCTTGGATAGCAGGTTTAGAACGGCGACGCCACTGACGATAAGTCCCATGCCAATGAACGCCCAGAAGTCTAGTTTTTGGCCATGGAAAATCCAAGCAATAGCTGCCACAAGCACGATGCCAAGCCCAGCCCATACAGCGTAAGCAATACCGACCGGAATGGACTTGAGCGCGAGAGACAAGAAATAGAACGCAAGCCCGTAGCCAGCCACAACTACAACGGAAGGAACTAACCTAGTGAATCCATGGCTAGACTTCAGTGCGGAAGTTGCGATGACCTCGCCAAAGATTGAAACAGCCAGAAATATCCAGTTCTTCACGCGCAATCTCCTCTACGGTATGAAGGAGAAATTGTAGTGGCTATGAGTTGCCAAAAACAGTCTTGCGGCTATCGATTTTCTGTGAGCATACGCAACGCCAAATCTGGCATCTAACGTAATGTATCCCGCAGAACTTGCGGGATAAGTTGGACAGTGCGGGATATTCTGGACATTCAATTCTCCTGAAAGCGGCTTGCAGCTTGGGTTTTTGCTCTGTACACTGTTCAAAAACACAGGTATAAAAATCCCATGAAACCCGGCATGCCCGTTATGCGCTCCGCGCGGTTGTTGGATCAAGTCCGCGAGCGCATTCGCTACCTGCACTATAGCCTCAGTACCGAAAAGGCCTACCTGTACTGGGTGCGCTTTTTCGTCCGTTGGTCTGGGCGTTCGGAGGGAATGCGGCATCCGCGTGACATGGGTGTGCGAGAAGTAGAGGCTTTTTTGACCATGCTGGCCACTGAGCGCAGGGTATCTGCCTCCACGCACAACCAGGCGCTCAGTGCCTTGTTATTTCTCTATCGGGAGGTGCTGGCGATTGATTTGCCTTGGCTGGATGACATTAACCGCCCTGCGCAAAAGCGCCGTATTCCCAGTGTGCTGACCAAGGAGGAGGTGGCCGCTTTGTTCCAGTTTCTGGAGCCCGACATGCGGTTGCTGGCGCAACTTCTTTACGGCACGGGCATGCGACTGATGGAGGGGCTGCGGCTGCGTGTCAAGGATGTGGACTTTGACCGCCATGTGCTCATTGTCAGGGAGGCCAAGGGCAACAAGGACCGGGTGGTGATGTTGCCGCGCACACTGGTGCAAACACTGCGCAACCAGTTATTGCACGCGAGAAGCGTGTGGGAGCAGGACAGACAGGCGCAGCGCAGCGGTGTGCAAACGCCGTATGCGCTGGAGCACAAGTATCCCCAAGTCGGCAGCACCTGGGGCTGGTTCTGGTTGTTTCCTTCGCCCACGTTTTCTGTAGACCCATACTCAGGCGTTGAGCGCCGCCACCATTTGTTTGAAGAAAGGTTGCAACGCGCGGTAAAGAAGGCCGTAGCCCAGGCGGGCATTTGCAAGCCCGTTTCTGTGCACACCTTGCGCCACAGCTTTGCCACACACTTGCTGCAATCTGGCACAGATATCCGCACAGTGCAGGAGCTTTTGGGTCACAGCGATGTGTCTACGACCATGATCTACACGCATGTGCTGAAGGTGGCCGCGGGAGGAACAGCCAGTCCGCTGGATGCCTTGTTCGGAGCATGACCGACTGCTTTGCGGTTGAAGGAAAAGTTTCTCTTTTGGGCCTGAAGCCACCGCAGGCAAGCGCCCGCACCACGCTGCAGCTTCGACAGGCACGGCGTTATGTGCGCCGTGCCGTCGAACTTGCTTGGTAAGTGACGCGGTGGCTGGCCCTGGTAATGAATAGGGTGATCGACTGCAGTAGTGACATTTTTGCTATTTTTAGTATAGCTAGACCCGCATATGCAGCGTGCGCCAGAGCCCTATTTCGACACGAATTCAAAATCAATATGGCTCTTCCCGGCGTCCACCTCGACCAGCCGCACCTGCACTTTGTCCCCCACATCCAGCCCTTCAAACCCGCGCACCACACGCCCCTCCAGCAGCGGGCGGGCAATACGCACATAAGTGCCCTTGGGTGCAGCGCCAGTGACGATGGCGTCGAACGTCTCGCCGATGCGGTCGTGCAGCAGGTAGGCACCGGCGGCTTTGAGCACCTCGCGTTCGACCTTGCTGGCGTTGTCTTCTTGCAGCGTGCAGTGGCGGGCGATGTCGGTCAGGGCCTCGGTGCTGTAGGGCGTCGGTGCGCCGGTGAGGGCGGTTTTCACCAGGCGTTGGGTCACCAGGTCGGGGAAACGGCGGTTGGGCGCGGTGGAGTGGGCATAGTCGTTCACGGCCAGGCCGAAGTGTCCTTGGCCGCCCACACCCGCCGGGGTGGCCATGTATTCACCGGAGCCGAGCATCTTCACCACGGCCAGTGACAGGTCGGCAAAACCCGCGGGGTTGGCCACGCGCTGCGCCATCAGGAATTGGTCCAGCGCCACAGCGTCGGGCTCGGCGGGCAGGGTGACGCCGTGGTCTGCCGCCAGCGCTTCGATGCGGTCCCAGCGGCGGGGTGCCTGCAGAAAGCGGCGCAGTGACGGAAAGCCTTTGTCAGTGAGGAAGCGGGCTGTGGCGGCATTGGCGGCAATCATCAGGTCGGCGATCAGGTCCTTGGCGCGGTTGCGTGGGTCGGGTTGCAGGTCGGTCAACTGCCCGTCCACAAACACGGGGCGGGCCGCCACCGTGTTCATGTTGAGTGCGCCGCGCTGCTGGCGCCACTGCCGCAACTGGCTGGCCAGTGTGTCGTGCAGGCGGATCTGCGCCTCCAGCCCCGGCACGGTGGCGAACTGCGGCAAGGGCGGGGCGCTGCCGTCGAGCCATGCGGACACACCGCTGTAGGTCAGCTTGGCATGGTTCAGCACCACGGCGCGGTACACGTCGGATGTGGCCACGGTGCCGTTGGTGTCCACCTGCATGTCCACCACCACGGCCAGTCGTTCTTGCCCCTGGTGCAGCGATGTGGCGTCGGTGGACAGCACCTCGGGCAGCATGGGGAACACGCCCGCCGCCGTGTAAACCGATGTGGTGTTGGCGGCGGCATGTGCGTCCACCGCGCCGCCCATAGGCACCAGCACATCCACATCGGCCACCGCCACCATCAGCCGCGTGCGGCCGCCGGGCAAGGCCTCGGCCACGCTCAGCTGGTCCAGGTCCAGCGTGTCGTCGTTGTCGATGGAAAACCAGGTGAGTGCGCTCAGGTCGTGGACGCCGGGTTGTGTGAGTGCACGGGCCACATGTTGCGGCCCGGCTGCGCGGGCGGCTTCGGCTTCTTGCAGCGCCTCGGGTGCGAAGGCCGGCAGCAGGCCACGTGTGTGCATGGCCTGCTCGGCGAGCTGTTTCAAGTCGATGGGCATGGTATCTCCTCCGTGGATCCTGCAATAGTGGCCCAGTTTTGCTATGGATATGTGAGCTGTAAGCGAAGGTGGATTGTGCGATGCAGGCCTAAAAGGCATTAAATGCAGGCTGCTGCACAGCGACCGCAACGGTGCACCGATTCATCGGTTCATCGGTTCGGCATAAACGAAGTTTCGCCCGCGCGACCCTCCACCAGCAACCGCGTTGTTGCAGCAGGTGTCTCGGCCAGCAATTGGCCTTTGCGCCACACCTTCAGCCGCGTGGCACGCAGCCGGATTGCTTCTACCGGGTCACGCGCCTGTAGCAGCACAAAACTGGCGTCGCAGCCCGGCTCCAGCCCGTAGCCTTGCAGGTGCATCACCTTGGCCGCGTTGGTAGTCACCGCGTTAAAGCACTGGTGGATGCCGGCCTGGCTGGTCATCTGCGCCACGTGCAGGCCCATGTGGGCCACCTCCAGCATGTCGCCGCTGCCCATGCCGTACCACGAGTCCATCACGCAGTCGTGGCCAAAGGCGACGTTGACACCGGCGGCCATCAGCTCGGTCACACGCGTCATGCCGCGGCGTTTGGGGTAGGTGTCGTGGCGGCCTTGCAGGGTGATGTTGATGAGGGGGTTGGCGATGACGCTCACGCCTGCCTCGGCGATCAGCGGCAGCAGTTTGCTGACGTAGTAGTTGTCCATGCTGTGCATGGACGTGCAGTGCGAGCCGGTCACGCGGCCCTGCAGGCCCAGGCGCTGGGCTTCGAAGGCCAGGGTTTCGATGTGGCGCGAGAGCGGGTCGTCGGACTCGTCGCAGTGCATGTCCACCAGCAGGCCACGCTCTGCAGCGGCTTCACACAGCAGCTTCACACTGGCAGCGCCGTCCGCCATGGTGCGCTCGAAGTGGGGGATACCGCCCACCACATCGACACCCTTGTCCAGCGTGCGCAGCAGGTTCTGCACACCGCCGGGGCTGCGCAGCACGCCGTCTTGCGGGAAGGCGACGAGTTGCAGGTCGATGTACGGCGCAACACGGCGTTTGACTTCCAGCAGTGCGTCCACCGCCAGCAGGCTGGGGTCGCTGGTGTCCACGTGGGTGCGGATCGCCAGCAGGCCTTTGGCCACGGCCCAGTCGCAGTAGGTGAGGGCACGTTCGATCAGCGCGTCGGCGGTGAGCAGGGGTTTCAGCTCGCCCCACAGTGCTATGCCTTCGAGCAGGGTGCCGCTCTGGTTGACGCGCGGCAGGCCGTAGCTGAGGGTGGCGTCCATGTGAAAGTGCGGGTCCACAAACGGTGGTGCCAGCAGCAGGCCCTGCGCGTCGATGGTGGTGTGGGCCTGCGTGTGTGCGGAGTGCAGCCCGGCGCTGACTTCGAGGATGCGGCCATCCTGCACGGCAACCGCCATGCCGGTGTGGCCGTCGGGCAGGGTGGCGTTGTGGATCAGCAGGTCGAGCATGGGGTGTGTTTATCCGTTGCGGTGGGGCTTTTACACACTAGCCCCTGCCCTGGTTTCGCCGCTGTAGACGGATTGCAAATGCGGCTTATTTGGTTCCGAAAATGCGGTCGCCTGCGTCGCCTAACCCCGGCAGGATGTAGCCGTGGTCGTTCAGTTCGCGGTCGATGGCGGCGGTGTAGATCGGCACGTCGGGGTGGGCGGCCTGCAGCGTGGCCACGCCTTCTGGCGCGGCGAGCAGGCAGACGAACTTGATCGATTTGGGGCGCATTTCTTTCAGGCGCTCCACCGCCGCCACGGCCGAGTTGCCGGTGGCCAGCATCGGGTCCACCACGATGATGTCGCGGTCCTGCATCTCGGACGGCATCTTGAAGTAGTACTCGACGGCGGTGAGTGTTTTCGGGTCACGGTACAGGCCGATGTGGCCGACGCGGGCACCGGGCACCACACTCAGCATGCCTTCCAGAATGCCGTTGCCTGCACGCAGGATGGATACCAGCACCAGCTTCTTGCCGTCGATGACCTTGCTGGTCATGGTCTCCAGCGGGGTTTCGATCTCGATGTCCTGCATGGGCACGTCGCGCGTGACCTCGTAGGCCATCAACGAGCTCAGCTCATTAAGCAGGCGGCGAAAGCTGTTGGTGGACGCGTCCTTGCGGCGCATCAGGGTGAGTTTGTGCTGGACCAGAGGGTGGTTGATGACGTGGACGTTGGACATAACAAAGGGTCTCTCAGGGACGATTCACAGTGAAAAGGGAGAACAGTATCAAAAAATCGTGCCGTCACTCTCGATATTCAACGGTGGTGGCCCACCACGCAAGCGTTGTGCCAACACGCGGCCTGCGGCCCAGGTGCCGCCTTCGAGCACACAGGCCAGGGGCATGGCCTCGGCCGACAGGCCCAGGCGCTGGCGCACGAGTGGGGCCAGCTCGTCGAGCAGCGCCACGGTGAGTGCGCGCCATTCGACGATAAATTCATCACCCGCGCGGTAACGCTGTGCCAGGGCGGCGGGGTCTTTGGGCTGCAGCACCCCGGCGTCGATCAGCAGGCCGCCGTTGCGGTATTCGGGCAGTCCGGTGAGGGCGTCAAGCCCGGTGACGGTGACACCGGCCCACTCAAACGGCTCCAAGAGCGAATAGGTCAGCCACTGCGAGAGTTTGTGGAAGGGCATCCAGCCGTCGGTCAGGCCCGGGCCGCGTACATCGGAGTGGCGCCAGCAGTCACCCAGCGCCACGGCGTCGCTGGCGCGGCCGGGGCGATCAGGACGTGGGGGCGATGCGATGCTGTTCTGCGCGGGCCAGATGCCCGACAGCGTGTCGAGCAGGGTGGACAAAATACCGTGCGCCGACACCTCGGCGGTTTCGGGCGGCGCGTGGTGGTCGGAGTTGGTCAGCAGGTCAAAGATGCCGCCAGGGCGGCCCTGCGCACCAAACGCAGCGGGCTGGTCGGCCAGCACTTCTCCCAGGCGGCGCAGCAGCGTGGCGCGGCCTTCCAGACCGACCAACGGGTTGCGGGCCTGCACCTGGAACGCTTGGCCGAGCCGGTCGGTGATGACACCACGCAGCCCGGCTGCATCGACCTGCAACGGGTTGGCTGCGTCGCTGGAGAACATGCCTGCGGTGAAGGCGTGGAAGCTGGCCACACCCAGGCCTTCGGAACGGGTGAAGGTCTGGCCGCTGGCCGACTCCACATATTTCCAGTCGGACCCGGCACCGGCGTCGAGCAACACACTCACCAGCGCCAGGTCGATCTGCGCACGGGCACGGGTGGCTGCGCTGACATCGCCCAGGCGGGCGTCGAGCAGGGCGCGGCGGTCGACGCCGCCCGCTTCAAAATGCCGCCAGCGGCTGTGGTACGGGATCGCGCCGTCGGGGTAACGGGCCTGGGTCACCTCGGCCACCACGGCGGCGGCGTCGTTGAGTGCGTTGTCGTCCACTGTGAAATGGCGCGACGCTCCGTTACGTGCCTGGGCCAGCAGGGCCTGGGCGCGTTCGCGGATGCTGTTTGTAGAGCGTAAAAGGCTTGCGGCGCTTTCTGTATCTGCGCATCCAGCTATTAAAATAGTAGCATTCACGCGTCCAGCCCCCGGCCTTTGGCTACTTTGAGTTCTTCGGCGTCCGGCACATGGCCGGGTGTGAAGTAGCCCGCCGCTTTCTTCGCGTCCATCTCGACCTGGGCGTCTTCGGGAATCATGTGGTCGGGGATGTTGACGCGCTCCACCACCTCGATACCGGCGCGGGTGATGGCGTCATATTTCATGTTGCTCATCGACACCAGGCGGTGAATCTTGCGGATGCCCAGCCAGTTCAGCACGTCGGGCATCAGCTCCTGGAAGCGCATGTCCTGCACACCCGCCACACACTCGGTGCGGTTGAAATACTGGTCGGCCGTGTCACCACCCACCTGACGCTTGCGCGCGTTGTAGACCAGAAACTTGGTGACTTCGCCCAGGGCCCGGCCTTCCTTGCGGAAGTAGCTGACCAGGCCCACACCGCCCCGCTGCGCACCCATGATGCATTCCTCGATGGCGTGGGTGAGGTAGGGGCGGCAGGTGCAGATGTCGGAGCCAAACACGTCCGAGCCGTTGCACTCGTCGTGCACACGCGCGGTCAGCTCCACCTCGGGGTTGGCCAGGTCACGTGGGTTGCCGAAGATGTAGGCGGTGAGGCCACCGATGGGCGGCAAAAACACTTCGAGGTCGCTGCGGGTGACCAGCTCGGGGTACATACCCCCGGTTTCCTCGAACAACACCCGGCGCAGCTCGGCCTCGGTGCAGCCAAAACGGCGGGCCACTTCGGGCAGGAACCAGACCGGCTCCACCGCCACCTTGGTCACCGTGGCCGCGCCGCCAGCGGTCAGAAATTTGCCGTCGGCCTTGAGGCGGCCAGACTGCAAGGCCTCGATCACCTCGGGCAGGATCACATGGGCCTGGGTGACGGCGATGGTCGGGCGGATGTCGTAACCCGCTGCCAGCTCGGCTGCAAATTCTGTGGCAATGGTGGCACCCCACGGGTCCATGGCCACGATGCGGCCGGGCTCGCTCCACTGAGGGTAGGGGCCAATGGTGTCGGTGGGAGCGGTGTTGGTCAGGTCGGCCTTGTGTTCCCGCTTGAGCGCCCCCGCCGCCACCGCCAGCGCCCGGTACACGCTGTACGAGCCGCTGTGGGTGCCAATGACGTTGCGGTGCGCGCGGGTGGTGGTGGTGCCCACCACCGGGCCCCGTTGCGTGGCCGTGGCCGCCGCCCAGTGGATTGGCAGAGAGCCTGCGCCGCTGGCGTGGGAGGTCAGGCGGATGTGCGGGTGTGTAGGCGGGTGCGGTAGCACCTTGGCGCTGGCCGCCGAGGGGGAGGGGGGTGTATTCGTGGAGCCAATGGTTTCAACAGACATAGAGAGCCCTCAAAAACAGCAATGTACCGATTGAGGACTGAACTAGCAAGCGCTGTGCCGCCCCTGGTTTTCCCTTGCTTGCGGGGCCCATCCCTACGCCTTTTGACGTAGGGTGGCAGGGCTTTTTTCAGGCAATGCGTAACCAGCGGTCCAGCGACAAAACACCCCCGCCGCGCCCCACCAGGTAGAGCAGCAGCGCCGCCCACGACAGATGGGTTGGCCAGGCATCGGGGTAAACAAACAGCTGGATCGTGAGGGTCATGCCTAGCAGGGCCAGCGCAGACAACCGGGTGAACAGCCCCAGCACCAGCAGCAGGGGGAACAGGTGTTCGGCATAGGTCGCCAGAGGGGCGGCAAGCTCGGGCGGCATCAGGGGCAGCTTGTATTCGGAGCGGAACAGCTCGTACGTGCCTTCGGTGATGGTGAGGAAACCTTCCACCTTGGTGCGGCCTGAATAGAAAAAGATGGCGGCGATGGCGATGCGGTTGACCAGCGCCAACAGGTCGTGTGGCGTGGTGCGGGTAAGCCATGCTGCCAGGCTGTCCCAATGAGCGCGCAGGCCGGTTGCGGGAGCCAGCGGTGGGTTTGTGGTGGTGTGCATGGTGTGCCTCAGGGGTTGCGGGTGGGGGAGGGAATCAGTGCACCGGCGCGCAGCAAACGCGCCAGCAGATCGGCCAGGTCTAGCGCTGGGTCGGTGTGCAGCGCAGCGGCAGCTGCATGGCCCAGCGGCTGGCCTGTGGCGCAGGCGTCCAGAAAGGCACAGTCGGCCTGGCTGGCTGCACACCACAACACGGCATCGTGTGGCCGGGTGAGCAGGGCACCTTCGCCGTGCCAATGGATCTCGTCCATGCCGCCGTGTTGGAGCGATGTTTCGCGGTTGTGGTGCCACAGGCTGTAGACCGGTTGTGTGGCGAACCAGTGCCAGCGTGCGGCAGGGTGGGGCATTAGCACGGTGTCGCCCAGCACTTCGGGCGACAGGGTAGCGAGAAATTGGCTGTCGGCTGCGCTGGCGTCTGCGGCCATGTGGGCCTCGGTCCAGCAGCGGTCGAGCCGGGCCACGTTGGCCAGATAAGGTAAATCTCGGGCGGCATCGAACTGGTCGAGGAAGTCGGCAAAACCTTCACCAAAACACAGCATGCGGCCATCGCTGGGCGGGTGTGCCACCACGTACACCGCCGCAGCGGCGCGGAACCATTCCTGGCCGACCAGACGCACCACGCTGGGGAAGGTGGCCTCCAGGGCGTCGATGCAGCCCTTCATGACCGTGTTGCGGTAGACCGCGAAGGCGGGTTGGGCGGTGAGGGAGCCCAGTGGCTGTGCGGATGGGTCGCCGGGGTGGAATAGGGCGCTGGCAAAAGCCGACTGGAAAAGGGTGAGAGCGTGTGTCATACGGCCTCCGCCATTTCCGGGAGGTGTGATGCCGTACTTTTCAGCACGTTTGCCGCAGCGTTGCGCTCGTTCAGCAAGGCCGCAAACGCGGGCACATTGCCGTCCCGCTCGATCAGCGTGGGCCGTGTGCCGATGCGATCCACCAGGCGGCGGTACAGCGCCCACACTTCGGGGGCGACTGGGGCGTCGTGCGAGTCGATCAGCAAATTGGCACCCAGTGTCGGGTCGCTGGTGTGGCCCGCAAGATGGATTTCCATCACCGCTTGTGCCGGGAAGCGGTCGATGTAGCCACCCGCGTCAAAGCCCAGGTTGCGGGCGGATACATAAACGTTGTTCACATCCAGCAGCAGGCCGCAGCCGGTGCGCTGCACCAGCGCCTGCAAAAAGTCGATTTCGTCCCAGCCGTGGCCGTCGATGTGCAGGTAGTGGGACGGGTTTTCGATGGCGATGCGGCGGCCCAGTGCAGACTGCGTCTGGTCGATGTTGGCGCTGATGCGGCGCAGCGCCTCGGTGCTGCGCGGGAACGGCAGCAGGTCGGGGAAATGCTGGCCGTTCCAGGCCGACCACGCCAGGTGTTCGGACACCAGCGCGGGCTCGATACGCCGGACCAGGCTGGCCAGACGTTGCAGGTGATCGGGGTCGGGTGGCGTGTCGCCCGCCAGCGAGAGGGAGACCCCGTGCAGCGACACCGGATGTGCGCTGCGCACAGCGTCCAGCCAGCGCAGCCGGGGCCCGCCATCGACCATGTAGTTCTCGGGGTGCACTTCAAACCACAGCCCCTCTGCCCGGCAGGCCAGGGCGTCGCCATAGTGCGTGGGCTTGAGGCCCAGGCCTGCCGATAAAGAGGCTGTCATGGTGCGGGCCGGTGCAAAAACGGCTTACGACTTCATGGGCGACAGCGAGCCCATACCCTTGGGTGTCTTGATGGTGGTGCAGGTGCCGGTGGGCACGTTTTTCCAGGCGTTGGCCTGGTAGTCCACCTTGGACGAACCCGCGCAAGTGGTGCCGGGGCCGGCGGCGCAATCGTTCTTGCCGGCCATCGAGACGCCGTAGCATTTTTCGACTTTGGCCATGGCGTCACCCATGGGTTTGGCCTGGGCCATGGCGGCACCGGCAGACAGGGCGCTCAGGGCAAGGGCGGTGATGGCAGTGACGGTGCTTTGACGTGTGATCATGGAAATACTCCGGTGGTGAAAGGGTTTTTGAAGGCTTACAAACTGCCCTTTGCAGCGCAGTCGTTGGTAGTTCGCCCCGAACAGCCCTGCGGTTACAGTCCATTCCAAATTTTGGATAAATATTTTTTACAGCCACGCTGTAACCCAATCACCTTCTGCATCGAATAAGAATGAGAAATCTATGAGAACAAGTGATGCTGAAGGTGTACTGCGAGATCTTTTTCTGCGTGGACTGGACGGGGATAACGCGGCTTACCACCGCTTCCTCGCGCAGCTGAGCGCCCATTTGCGGGCTTTTCTGGGCAAACGCCTGTTTGGCTGGCCGGACGAGGTGGAAGACCTGGTGCAGGAGTGTTTGCTGGCCATCCATAACCAGCGCGCCACCTACCAGAGTGACCAGCCGCTGACCGCCTGGGTGCATGCCATAGCGCGCTACAAGATGATCGATCTGCTGCGTTCCAAAGCGGGCAGAGAGGCATTACACGAGCCGCTGGACGACGAGATGGCGCTGTTTGCCGACTCCGCCACCGACGCCGGGGATGCCCAGCGTGATTTGGGTGGCCTGCTCGACACCTTGCCGGATCGCCAGCGTCTGCCGATCGTGCATGTGAAGCTTGAAGGGCTGTCGGTGGCTGAGACGGCGCAGCGCACGGGTATGTCGGAGTCGGCAGTGAAGGTGGGTATCCACCGGGGGCTGAAAGCCCTGGCTTTACGAATTAAAGGAAAACCATGAAAACCGATGACTTGGTGTCAATGCTGGCGACCGGGGCGTTGCCAGTCCCCCGGCAGGCCGCAACGCGGCGCTTGCGGCAGGCTGTGGTGCTGGGGCTGCCGATTTCTGCCGCCATCATGCTGCTGCAGTTTGGCGTGCGCCCTGATCTGCAGGATGTGCTGGCCGAGCCCATGTTCTGGGTGAAGCTGCTGTTTCCGCTGAGCATTGCCTTGGCAGGATTTGCAGCAGTGCAGCGGCTCGCCCGGCCCGGTGTGCGGCTGGGTGGAGCGGGTGCTGCGCTTGTCCTGCCTGTGCTGCTGGTGTGGGGGCTGGGGCTGGTGGTGTGGTGGAGTGCTCCGGCTGACACCCGTGCCGAATTACTCTTGGGCAATACCTGGCGCTCCTGTGTTTTCAGCATCGGCCTGATGGCAGCACCTGTACTTTTTGCAGCCCTTTATGCACTGAAAGGGCTGGCCCCCACACGGCCTGCGTGGGCTGGTGCGGCAGCCGGGGCCATGGCGGGTGGTGCCGGGGCCGCCGTGTATGCCTTACATTGCCCCGAGCTGGCCGCCCCTTTTCTGGCGGTGTGGTACGTGGCGGGCATCGCGCTGCCGGTGCTGGTGGGGGCCGCGATCGGCCCGCGCCTATTGCGCTGGTGATTCAGACGCCTGCGCCACCCACAAAGTGGGCAAAACGTGCCAGATCCACATTGCCTCCGCTCAGGATCACGCCCACCCGTGTGCCCTGCAGGTCGATGCCGCCATGGCATGCGCCCGCAAACCCAAGGCAACCCGTGGGTTCAACCACCAGTTTCATGCGTTCGGCAAAAAAGCGCATGGCCTCGACCAGCTGGTCGTCGGTGACGGTCAACACGTCGTGGACGTCGCGGCGGATGATCTCAAAGGTGAGTTGACCCAGGGACTGCGTCTGGGCACCGTCGGCAATGGTGTGTGGCGTGTCGATACGCACGATCTGGCCGCTGCGGAAGGACTGCTGGCCGTCGTTGCCCGCTGCGGGCTCGACACCAATCACCTTGCAATGGGGTGACAGTGCGCGTGCCGCCAGCGCACTGCCCGACAGCATGCCGCCGCCACCCATACACACAAACAGGTAGTCCAGCTCCCCGGCTTCTTCAAACAGCTCTTTGGCCGCAGTGCCCTGGCCCGCGATGATGTCGGCATGGTCGTAGGGCGGGATCAGTGTCATGCCACGTTCGGTGGCAATCCGCTGGCTGAGCGCTTCGCGGCTTTCGGTGAAACGGTCATAGGTGATGACCTCAGCCCCATACGCACGGGTTGCGGCCAACTTGGAGGCGGGCGCGTCCAGCGGCATCAGGATGGCGGCGGGTATCTTGAAGATATGGGCGGCCAGGGCCATGGCCTGCGCGTGGTTGCCCGATGAAAACGCCAGCACCCCCGCTTCACGTTGCTCGCCGCTGAATTTTGACAAGGCGTTAAACGCCCCCCGGAACTTGAACGCACCGGTGCGCTGCAGGTTTTCACACTTGAAGAACACTGCCGCGCCCAGCTGGGTGTTGGCGGTGCGGGAACGCATGACCGGCGTGTGCAGCGCATGGCCGTCCAGGCGGCGCGCGGCTTCGACAACATCGTCGTAGGTGGGCAAGTGCATGGGGCGGCCTTTTTGCTCAGCGTTTCTTGGTGCCAAAAATGCCGCCGAGCACTCCGCGCAAGATCTCGCGGCCGACGGTGGTGCCCATGGTGCGGGCGGTGGACTTGGCCATGGTTTGCACCAGCCCGTCCTTCTTGCCACCCCGGGGGCCGGTGGTGCCAAACAGCAGCTCGTTCAGGCCACCCATCATGCCGCCAGAGTCCGCAGCGGTACCTGATGAAGCCGGGCCGGGTTTGTCGGCGGGAGTGATGCCTGCTTCGGGTGCACGGCCCCGGATTTTTTCATAGGCCGACTCACGGTCCACCTCTTTTTCGTACACACCGGCGACCAGCGAGTTTTGCAGCAGTGCCTGGCGCTGTGCCGGGGTGATCGGGCCCAGCTGGCTGCCGGGCGGCAGCACAAACACGCGCTCGGTGATGCTGGGGCGGCCTTTTTCGTCGAGCAGGCTGACGAGGGCTTCACCCACGGCCAGCTCGGTGATGGCGGCTTCGATGTCGAGGCCGGGTTTTTGCCGCATGGTGGACGCCGTGGCCTTGACGGCCTTCTGGTCGCGCGGGGTGAAGGCGCGCAAGGCGTGCTGCACCCGGTTGCCCAGCTGGGCCAGCACCGAGTCGGGAATGTCGAGCGGGTTTTGTGTGACGAAATACACGCCCACACCCTTGGAGCGCACCAGCCGCACCACCAGTTCGATACGCTCGACCAGCACCTTGGGTGCGTCGTTGAACAGCAAATGGGCTTCATCGAAGAAAAACACCAGCTTGGGTTTGTCCGGGTCGCCAATTTCGGGCAACTGCTCGAACAGCTCGGACAACATCCACAGCAGGAAGGTGGCGTATAGGCGCGGCGAATTCATGAGTTTGTCGGCGGCCAGGATGTTGACCACGCCGTGCCCGTTGGCGTCGGTCTGCATGAAGTCGCTGATGTTGAGCATGGGCTCACCAAAAAACTTGGTGCCGCCCTGGGTCTCGATCTGCAGCAGGCCGCGCTGGATGGCCCCCACGCTGGCTGAGCTGACGTTGCCGTATTCGGTGGTGAACTGGCTGGCGTTGTCGCCCACATGCTGCAGCATGGCGCGCAGGTCTTTCAGGTCCAGCAGCAGCAGGCCGTTGTCGTCGGCAATCTTGAACACCAGGTTCAGCACACCGGCCTGGGTGTCGTTCAGGTTCAGCATGCGGCCAATCAGCAGCGGCCCCATGTCGGACACGGTGGCACGCACCGGGTGGCCCTGTTCACCAAAAACGTCCCACAGCGTGGCGGGGCAGGCTTGCGACGCGGGCAGCTCGATACCACGGTCTTTCAGCACCGCAGCCAGTTTGTCGCCAATCTTGCCGGCCTGGCTGATACCCGTCAGGTCGCCCTTGATGTCGGCCATGAAGACCGGCACCCCGATGCGGGAGAAATTTTCGGCCAGGGTTTGCAAGGTGACTGTCTTGCCCGTGCCGGTGGCACCTGTGATCAGGCCGTGGCGGTTGGCCAGGGCCGGGATGAGGAAACATTCGGTAGCGGCGTTGCGGGCAATCAGAAGAGGGTCGGCCATGAAGTGGTCCTTGGGAAGGGGGGCTGGCAAAAAGTAAAATCAGGCTGCAATGGGTGATCTGCATAACTCTACGCGAGTGTTTGCAGCGCATCCTACGATTAAATCAAACAGAAGGAATTCCCGTGGCTGGACACAGTAAGTGGGCAAATATTCAGCACCGCAAGGGGCGGCAGGACGAAAAGCGGGGCAAGATCTGGACACGTGTCATCCGGGAAATCATGGTTGCAGCCCGTTTGGGCGGGGGTGACCTGTCGATCAACCCACGCCTGCGTCTGGCCGTGGAAAAGGCCAAGGCCGCCAACCTGCCGGCCGACACCGTCAAACGCAATATCGAAAAAGCCACCGGCACGCTCGAAGGTGTGAGCTACGACGAAATCCGGTACGAAGGTTACGGCGTGGGTGGCGCGGCGATCATTGTGGACACCATGACAGACAACCGCGTGCGCACCGTGGCAGAGGTGCGCCATGCGTTCAGCAAACACGGCGGCAACATGGGCACCGAAGGTTCGGTGGCGTTCCAGTTCAAACACTGCGGCCAGTTCATCTTTGCCCCGGGCACGAATGAAGACGCACTGATGGAAGTGGCGCTGGACGCCGGTGCCGAGGATGTGTTGACCGGCGACGACGGTGCGATCGAGGTGCTGACTGCCTATGCTGACTTTGAGTCGGTCAAGCAGGCCCTCGAAAAGGCTGGTTTTGTCGCCGAAGTGGCTGAAATCACGATGCGGGCGGAGAACACCATCGAGCTCAGCCCCGAAGATGCCGCCAAAATGCAAAAAATTCTGGATGTGCTGGAAGACTTGGACGACGTCCAGGAGGTCTACCACAATGCCGCAATGTGATGGCACACCCCCAGGCTGCGCGGACTTCGTTCCGCTGCGCCAACCCCCTTGCAGTGGGCGACACCAGTCGCCCGGCGGAGCCGGTTCGGCGGTGTCTGCTGGAAGGGGCCTCTGCGATGCCAAGCGTTGTGCCCGGTTTGTCACACTGTGCTTGCCGCGGAGGCTGCGTTAGTAATGTCACGCTCTCAAAAAATGAATGAAGGTTCTCGTATGAAAGTATTGGTGGTGGGTGGTGGCGGGCGTGAACATGCGCTGGCCTGGAAGCTCAGTCAGTCACCCAAGGTGCAAATGGTTTATGTCGCACCGGGCAACGGAGGCACGGCGCTGAACGACCGTTTCGAGAACGTGCCCATCACCGATGTGCAGGAACTGCGGGCCTGGGCTGCGGACAACAAAATTGCCTTGACCGTGGTGGGCCCCGAAGGACCGCTGGCGGCGGGTATCGTGGACGAATTCCGGGCCCATGGCCTGCGTGTGTTTGGTCCCACCAGGCTTGCGGCCCAGCTGGAAAGCTCGAAGGCTTTCTCCAAGGCATTTATGCAGCGCCACAACATTCCGACTGCGAAGTACCAGACCTTCACCGACGCTGCGCTGGCCCATGCCTATGTGGACGCGGAGGGCGCGCCTATTGTGGTCAAGGCCGACGGCCTGGCTGCTGGCAAAGGTGTGGTGGTGGCGATGACCGCGGCCGAGGCACACGAGGCCATCGACTTCATGCTGCTCGACAACAAGTTTGGCGTAAGCCACAACGATGGTGGCGCGCGTGTGGTGATTGAGGAGTTCCTGCAGGGCGAAGAAGCCAGTTTTATCGTGCTGTGTGATGGCAAGAACGTCACCGCGCTGGCGACCAGCCAGGACCACAAACGCCTGCAGGACGGTGATGCAGGCCCCAACACGGGTGGTATGGGTGCCTATTCACCCGCGCCGGTGGTGACCGCCGACGTACACGCCCGCGCCATGCGCGAAATCATCCTGCCCACCATCCGCGGCATGGAAAAAGACGGTATTCCGTTCACCGGTTTCCTGTACGCCGGCCTGATGATCGACGCGCAGGGCCGCCCCAAGACGCTGGAGTTCAACTGCCGCATGGGTGACCCCGAGACGCAGCCGATCATGATGCGCCTGAAGAGTGACCTGTCCGAAGTCCTGGCAGCCGCCATTGACGGCAAACTTGACCAGATCGAGCTGCAATGGGACCGCCGCACCGCGCTGGGTGTGGTGATGGCAGCGCACGGTTACCCCGAAACGCCCCGCAAGGGCGACACCATCACCGGCCTGCCCGCAGATGCCGACGATGCTGTGGTGTTCCATGCGGGCACAGTGCTGCAGGATGGAGTGGTCACCACCACGGGAGGCCGTGTGTTGTGTGTCACCGTGCTGGCCGACAGCGTGAAACAGGCGCAGCAAATGGCCTACGACGTGGCGCGCAAGGTCCATTTCGACGGCGCGCAGTACCGCCGCGACATCGGGTTCAGAGCCGTCAAAAGCTGATGAACAACAACGCTGTTCAGTCGGTTCGCGCCTGGTTGCTGGGTTTGCAGTCACGCATCACGGATGCGCTGCAGGCGGTGGAAGATGCCCAGCCCGGCGGCGCGCAGTTCACGGTGGATGCCTGGCACAAGGAGCCGGGCGCAAGCCTGGCGGGTGACGGCATCACCAAAATCCTGGAAAACGGAGTGGTGTTCGAGCGCGCTGGCTGCGGGTTTTCGCATGTGCGCGGCGCCAAGTTGCCGCCTTCGGCCACCCAGCACCGCCCGGAGTTGGCCGGGGCCCCGTTCGAGGCCATGGGGGTGTCGCTGGTGTTCCACCCGCGCAACCCGTATGCCCCCACGGTGCACATGAACGTACGCATGATTGCCGCAGGCCACTCCGGGCAAACGCCGGTGTGCTGGTTTGGTGGGGGTATGGATCTGACGCCGATCTACGGGTTTGAAGAGGATGCCGTGCACTTTCACAGCACCTGCCAACAGGCGCTGGCACCGTTTGGTGCAGACAAATACCCGCGTTTCAAGCAGTGGTGTGATGAATATTTCTTCCTCAAACACCGCAACGAACAACGTGGTGTGGGTGGCATTTTTTACGACGACTATTCCGAAGCGGGTTTTGACGGTGGTTTTGCGTTGATGCAGTCGGTGGGTGACGCTTTTAACGGTGCATACCTGCCCATTCTGCTGCGGCGCAAAGACACGGCTTACGGCGAACGCGAACGCGAATTCCAGCTGTACCGCCGGGGCCGTTATGTCGAGTTCAACCTGGTCTGGGACCGGGGCACGCACTTTGGCCTGCAGTCGGGCGGGCGTACCGAGTCGATCCTGCTGTCCATGCCACCGCTGGCGGCCTGGAGTTACCAGCGTACGGTGGAGTCCGGTTCGCCGGAAGAGGCGCTCACCAGCCAGTTCCTGGTGCGCCGGGCGTGGGTGTGAGCCTGAACCAGCGCCGTATTGGTGTGTATGGCGGGGCATTTGACCCGCCACACAATGCCCATCGTGTGCTGGTGCAGACGGCCATGGACCAGCTGCAGCTGGACGAACTCAGGGTGTTTCCCACAGGCCACGCCTGGCATAAAAGCCGAACACTGACAGCGGCCACCCACCGGCTGGCCATGGCCGAACTGGCCTTTGCTGGCATACCCGGTGTGCACGTGGATGGGCGTGAGCTGGAGCGTGCGGGCCCCACCTACACCATCGACACATTGCGTGAATTGCAGGCTGAAACTCCGGCTGCGCAGCTGTTCCTGCTGATGGGCACGGACCAGGCTGTTGCCCTGAAAACCTGGCACGCATGGCAGGCCATTTTGCAGTCCGCTATAATTTGTATAGCTGGACGCGCTCAAACACTGAGCGCCAGTGGCATATTTGATGCCTCAAAATACCCGGGAGGGCGGTTTGAGACGCTGCACATGCCGCCCCTGAACGTCAGCGCCACCGATATCCGCAGCCGTGTTGCGGCCCATATGGGGATCGACCATCTGGTACCCGCTGGCGTTGCACGCTATATTGACCAACACCATCTCTACCTCGCCGTCTGATGACCACACCTACCCGTACCGAAGCCTCTGCCAAAAAAGACGTCACCAAACTCCAGCGCGCCATTGTGGACGGCCTGGAAGACGTCAAAGCGCAGGATATCCAGGTGTTCAACACCGAACACCTGTCCCCCTTGTTTGAACGGGTGATCGTGGCATCCGGCACGTCGAACCGCCAGACCAAAGCCCTGGCCTCCAGCGTGCGTGACGCGGTGCGCAAAGCCGGTTTCGGCAAGCCCCGCACCGAAGGCGAAGACAACGGCGAATGGATCATTGTGGACTGCGGTGCTGCCGTGGCGCACATCATGCAGCCCGCCATCCGCCAGTACTACCACCTCGAAGAACTCTGGGGCGACACACCTGTACGCCTGAAGCTCGGTGCAGCCAAACCCGTGGTCAAGGCAGAAGTGCCCGAAGTGGCTGCGGCCCCCAAACGCAAGGCACCTGCCAAGAAGCTGACGCCTGCCGAGGCCAAAAAAGCCGCCAAATTGCGCCGCGAAGAAGAAAAACCCCTGGCACCGCAGCGCCCGGTCTTGTCGCCCGAAGCGCCTATCCTGTCGGTGCCCGATGTGCCATCGCGCCGCTCGGTGGCCCGCAAGGCCAAGGCTGCTGCGGAGCCAGTGAAGGCCGCCGCACCCCGCGCCGCCGCCAAGTCTGCACCCCGTGCACCGGCCAAAACAGCCGCTAAAACAGCGTCCAAAGCACCCGCCAAAAAGGCCGTGCCGAAAACCGTGGTGATCAAAACCACCGCTGCACCCGCCAAGAAGGCCGCGGCCAAAAAGCCCGCGCCTAAGAAAACCACCGCCAAAAAATCTGCGTAAGGCCAGGGCATGCGACTGGTCATCGTTGCCGTGGGCCAGCGTATGCCCGACTGGGCCCAAACGGCCTATGACGACTACGCCAAACGGTTTCCCCACGAGCTGAAGGTCGAGTTAAAAGCAGTCAAGACCGAGCCACGCGGCTCCAAGACGCTGGAAACCCTGTACGCCGCCGAGCGCGAACGTATCGAGGCGGCCATCCCCAAAGGTGCACGTACCGTGTGCCTGGACGAACGCGGTACTTCGTTGACGACCCTGGCGCTGGCTGCCCGCCTCAAAGGCTGGCAATTGGAGGGGGACGACGTGGCCCTCATCATCGGTGGGCCCGACGGAATTGAGCCTGCTTTCCGCAACGCGGCCCACGAACGTATCCGTTTGTCCGACTTGACCCTGCCACACGCCTTTGCGCGGGTGTTGCTCATCGAGCAGCTGTACCGCGCCTGGTCGGTCAATGCCGGCCACCCGTACCACAGGGAATAGCTTGGGCTGGTTGCTATTGAATTAATAGCTGCTTGCGCACGAACCATAAGCGCTGGTGGCACTTTTGGTCTTAAATCGCATGCCTGACTTCATTTATCTTGCGTCTCAGAGTCCGCGCCGCAGCCAACTGCTCGAACAGCTGGGCGTGCGCCACACACTGCTGGTGCCCAACACCGATGGTGATGTGGCGGAAGACGCCGAAGGTCTGGAGGTCGTTTTTAAAAACGAAGCGCCTGCTGCTTATGTGGCGCGCGTGACCGGGCTGAAACTGGATGCGGCCGTGGCACGCCACAAACGCCGCAAGCTGCCTGCCGCGCCCATCCTGTGCTCCGACACCACGGTGGCCGTGGGGCGCAACATCCTCGGCAAACCGGCCGATGCAGCGGAAGCCGCGTCCATGCTGCGTGCCTTGTCGGGCACCACCCACAGGGTGTTGACGGCTGTGGCCGTGCAGCAGGGGCGCAAACGGGTGCAGGCCCTGAGTGTTTCCAAGGTCACATTTGCTGTGCTGACCCTCGCGCAGATCCGTGCCTATGTGGCCTCCGGTGAGCCCATGGGCAAGGCCGGGGCCTATGCGGTGCAGGGCAGGGCTGCGGCTTTTATTGAGCACATCAGCGGGTCGTATTCGGGCATCATGGGCCTGCCGATGTTCGAGGCTGCACAGTTGCTGCGGTCGGTTGGCATCAAGGTGTAAACATCCCATGCAGCAAGATGTCCTGATCAACTGGTCGCCGCAGGAAACGCGTGTGGCCGTGGTGGAAAGTGGCGCGGTGCAGGAGCTGCACCTGGAGCGCACGCTGGAGCGGGGGCTGGTGGGCAATGTGTACCTGGGCAAGGTGGCGCGGGTGTTGCCGGGTATGCAGTCGGCGTTTATCGACATTGGCCTGGAGCGGGCCGCGTTCTTGCATGTGGCCGATGTCTGGCACCGCCCACCCGAAGGCGAGTCGTTGAGCCAGGCACGCCAGTCGCAGCCGCAGATTCCCATCGAGCGGCAGGTGTTTGAAGGCCAGGCGCTGATGGTGCAGGTCATCAAGGACCCGCTGGGCACCAAAGGCGCACGCCTGTCCACGCAGATCAGTGTGGCGGGGCGTTTACTGGTTTTTTTGCCGCAGGACGACCATGTGGGTGTGTCCCAAAAGATCCCTGTTGCCGAGCGTGATGCCCTGCGCACAAGGCTGCAAAACCTGGTGGGTGACAAGTCCACCGGTGGCGGTGGTGGCTTCATTTTGCGCACCAACGGGGAAGACTCGAGTGATGCCGAGCTGGCCGAAGACATTGCCTACCTGCGCAAGACCTGGAAACGCATCAAGGACGCATCTGTGCGCCTGCCGCCCATGTCGCTGCTGCACCAGGACCTGAACCTGCTGCAGCGTGTACTGCGCGACCTGGTGGGTGAAGACACCAGCACCATCCGTATCGACTCGCGTGAGCAGTTCGACATGTTGCAGGCCTTTGGCCAGGAGTTCATGCCCGCAGCCGTGCCCAAACTGCAGCTGTACAAAGGCGAGCGGCCGATCTTCGACCTGTTTGCCATCGATGAAGAAATTGCCAAGGCGCTCGGGCGTCGAGTGGATCTGAAGTCGGGCGGCTACCTGGTGGTGGACCAGACCGAAGCCCTGACCACGATGGACGTCAACACCGGTGGTTTTGTCGGTGCGCGCAACTTCGACGACACCATTTTTAAAACCAACCTGGAGGCCGCGCAGGCCATTGCACGCCAGCTGCGACTGCGCAACCTGGGCGGCATCATCATTGCCGACTTCATCGACATGGTGCGCGAAGACCACCGCGAGGCGGTGTTGGCCGAATTTCGCAAACAGCTGGGGCGCGACCGGGTGAAAACCATGGCGGGCACGTTCTCGCAGCTCGGCCTGGTCGAAATGACGCGCAAACGCACACGCGAATCACTGGCGCACATGCTGTGTGAGCCGTGTAACGTGTGCCAGGGCAAAGGCAGCATCAAAACCGCCCGCAGTGTCACGTACGACATCCTGCGTGAAATCCTGCGCGAGGCGCGCCAGTTCAACCCCCGGGAATTCCGGGTGGTGGCCTCGCCCAAGGTGGTGGAATTGTTCCTCGACGAAGAAAGCCAGCACCTTGCGGGCCTGTCCGACTTCATTGGCAAACCCATTTCCCTGCAGGCCGAAAGCGCCATGGGGCAGGAGCAGTACGACATCTTGCTGCTCTGACCAAGGCCTGTCACTGGTGTCTTAGGGGCTTGTTAAACTTGGTTACTACCCAGGTGCTCTGGCAGCACGCAGGGTTTTAAAAATCATAGTTTGAACAGGCCATTTCATGATCAACGAGCGGTTCTGGTCTTTTGTCCACGGTGTTTTTCTGGCCCTGATCATCGGCTGGGTGCTGCACATTGGCCAGGACATCTTTATTCCCATCATCTTCAGTGTGCTGGTGGGTTTTGTCATCATCGGCATGACCCGCATGCTGGCCAAGGTGCCCGTGCTGGGCCCGCGCCTGTCGATCCAGGTGCGCTACATCGTGGCCGCCCTGATCATGGCGGTGGGGCTGGTCAGTGTGGTGTGGCTGCTGTTCGCCAATGTCGGGCGGGCGGTGGCGCTGGCGCCGCAGTACCAAGACTCGCTGCTGAACAGTATCCAGAATCTGGCCGTGACCCTGGGCCTGGAGTCCGAGCCCAGCTGGAAGTCCCTGCGCCAGCAGTTCCTGGCCCAGGTCAGCATCCAGCGGCTGGTAGGCGGAACGCTGGGCTCGGTGCTGTCCATTGTGGCCACCCTGATCGTGGTGTTCCTGTACGTGGCTTTCCTGCTGGTGGAGCAGCGCTCGTTTGCGGCCAAGATCAAGAACATTTCCGATGACCCCGGCCAGGTGGCCTTCATCCGGCAGATGATCACCAATGTCAACGGCAAGATCGGCACCTACCTGGCGCTGAAGACCCTGCTCAGCGTGGTGCTGGGCATCCTGAGCTGGGCCATCATGGCTTTCTTCGGTATGGAGTTCGCTGTGTTCTGGGGTGTGCTGATCGCGCTGCTGAACTACGTGCCGTACATCGGGTCTTTCCTCAGCGTCTTTTTGCCCGCTGTGTTTGCCATTCTGCAGTTCGGCAACCTGAACTCCGTGCTGGCCGTGATGGTGCCCCTGAGCATCGTGCAGTTTGCCAATGGCAACTTTCTGGACCCCTACCTGATGGGCAATTCACTGAACCTGAGCCCCTTTGTGATTCTGGTCAGCCTGACGGTATGGTCGGCCTTGTGGGGGATTCCGGGGGCTTTCCTGGCTGTGCCCATGACGGCAGTGATGGTCATGATCTTTGCCGAGTTTCCGGGGACGCGTCCTTTCGCTGTGCTGTTGTCGCGCAAGGGTGACGTGTGAGCGTTGTACGCTTCAAAAAGAAGGGCCCCGCTGGGGCCCTTCTTTTTTGGGATTGGTATTACTCAGCAGCCGCGGGTGATCGGCATCTCGACTTCACGCGGGTTAACGGCGTATTTGCCCAGCTCCAGCTTGGCAATGGCGTTGCGGTGTACTTCGTCCGGGCCGTCGGCAAACCGCAGCGTGCGGGCACCGGCGTAGGCATAGGCCAGCGGGAAGTCGTCACACATACCGCCGCCGCCATGCACTTGCATGGCCCAGTCGATGACCTGGCAGGCCATGCTGGGGGCCACTACCTTGATCATGGCGATTTCGTTCTTGGCGACCTTGTTGCCCGCGACGTCCATCAGCCAGGCCGCCTTGAGTGTGAGCAGGCGGGCCATGTCGATCTTGCAACGGGCTTCGGCGATACGTTCCTGGGTGACGGTTTGCTGCGCCACAGTTTTGCCAAAAGCGGTGCGTGCGCTGGCGCGTTTGCACATCAGCTCCAGCGCCCGTTCGGCCAGGCCAATCAGGCGCATGCAGTGGTGGATACGTCCGGGGCCCAGGCGGCCCTGGGCGATCTCGAAACCACGGCCTTCACCCAGCAGGATGTTGCCTGCAGGCACACGCACGTTGGTGAAGGTCATTTCAACGTGGCCATGCGGCGCATCGTCGTAACCCATCACATTGAGGGGGCGGATGATCTTGATGCCCGGGGCATCCGCGGGCACCACGATCATGCTTTGCTGTGAATGGCGCGGGGCTTCGGGATCGGTCTTGCCCATGGTGATAAAAACCGCGCAGCGCGGGTCGGCCGCGCCGGAAATCCACCATTTGCGGCCGTTGATGACGTATTCGTCGCCATCGCGTTCGATGCGGGTTTCGATGTTGGTGGCGTCACTCGATGCGACATCGGGCTCGGTCATCGCAAAAGCCGAGCGGATCTGGCCTTCGAGCAGCGGTTTGAGCCAGCGGGCCTTGATCTCTTCGGAGCCATAACGGGCAATGGTTTCCATGTTGCCGGTGTCGGGTGCGGAGCAGTTGAAGACCTCGCTGGACCACTGCACACGGCCCATAATTTCCGCCAGGGGGGCGTATTCCTGGTTGGTCAGGCCCGCACCTTCGTAGCCGGACGCTGCCGCGCTGTCCACGGGCAAGAACAGGTTCCACAGGCCCGCATTACGGGCCTTGACCTTGAGGTCTTCCACCGTCTTGAGGGCCGACCAGCGTTTACCTGCTGCCGTGTTGGCCGCCAGCTCTGCGGTGTAGGCACTTTCAGCGGGGTAAATGTGCTCATCCATGAACTGCAGCAATTTGGCCTGCAGTGCTTTGGTTTTGGGGGAGTAGTCAAAATCCATCGAAGGTCTCCTGGGGTGTTGGGGTGAAGTTTTTTTATGCCTGCTGGGCGAATTTCCAGGCCATCTGGGCCAGTGGGCGGGCGCCTGCAGCCGAGCTGACGGCCTGTGCGCTGGAGGCTGTGCCAGCCTCCACCCGTTTGGCGATGCCCTGCAGAATGGCTGCAAGGCGGAACAGGTTGTAGGCGAGGTAGAAGTTCCAGTCGGCCTTCAACGTGTCAGGCGTGGCAAAGCCGGTGCGGTCACAGTATTTGCGGATGTATGCGTCTTCGGTGGGGATACCCAGGCTCTTCACGTCCATGCCCCCAATACCGCGGAAGGAGCCGGGCGGAATGTGCCAGGCCATGCAGTGGTAGCTGAAGTCGGCCAACGGGTGGCCCAGTGTAGACAGCTCCCAGTCCAGCACGGCCAGTACACGTGGCTCGGTGGGGTGGAACATCAGGTTGTCGAGCCGGTAGTCGCCGTGCACGATGCTGACCATTTTTTCGTCACGCCCGCTGAGCGGGATGTGCGCTGGCAGCCATTCCATCAGTTGGTCCATCTCTTCGATGGGCTGGGTGATGGAGGCGGCGTACTGCTTGCTCCAGCGGCCAATCTGGCGCTCGAAGAAGTTGCCCGGCTTGCCGTAACCTGCCAGGCCGCGTTCGGCAAACTTGACGGTGTGCAGCGCCGCAATCACGCGGTTCATTTCGTCGTAGATGGCGCCGCGTTCGGCATTGCTCTGGCCGGGCAGGGCCTGGTCCCACATCACGCGGCCTTGCACAAACTCCATCACATAAAACGCACGGCCGATGACCGATTCGTCCGCGCACTGGCAGTACATCCGGGCGACCGGCACGTCGGTGCCCGCTAGCCCCTGCATCACCGCAAATTCGCGCTCCACGGCGTGGGCAGAAGGCAGCAGTTTGGCAACCGGCCCGGGTTTGGCACGCATCACATAACTCTGGGTCGGTGTGATGAGTTTGTAGGTCGGGTTGGACTGCCCACCCTTGAACATTTCGAGGCTGAGGGGCCCACTGAACCCTTCCAGGTGGCTGCTGAGCCAGGTGCTGAGGGCACCGAGGTCAATCGCGTGCTGGTCGGTGACGGGCCGGGTGCCCACGAAATGGTCAAAGTCGCTCATGGAGGGAATGTCTCTTGGTCGGTTTTAGTTGTCGGCTTCACTGATACGCATCAGTGCATCGCGGTTGCGGATGACGAGGCCACCCGGCTCGATGCGGATACTTTCCTCGCGTTCCATGGCCTTGAGCTCCTGGTTCACGCGTTGGCGTGATGCACCCAGCAGCTGCGCCAGCTCTTCCTGGGCCAAATGCAGGCTGATACGCATCTCGCGTGCATCGGCCAGGCTGGGTACGCCATAACTGCGCACCAGATGCACCAGCTGTTTGGCCAGCCGGGCACGCAAAGGCAAGGTGTTCAGGTCTTCCACCAGCCCGAACAGCTGGCGTATGCGCCGCGCATGCAGGCGCAACATGGCTTCGTACAGCTCGACGTGGGTTGCAAGAATCTTCTTGAAGTCTGCGCGGGCCACACACAGAATGGTGCTTTCGCCATGGGCATAGGCATCGTGTGTGCGCCGGTCGCCGTCGAAGATCGCCACATCGCCGAACCAGATGCCGGGCTCCACATAGGTGAGGGTGATTTGTTTGCCCGAGATCGATGTGGAGCTGACCCGCACCGCGCCACGCGCGCAGGCAATCCACTCTTCCGGTGGGTCGCCGCGGGCAGCGATCAGGTCGCCGTCCTTGTAGCGTTTGACGTAAGCACATCGAAGTATGTCGTGTCGCAGTGAGGGGGAAAGGGATGAGAACCAGCGACCTGAGTTGATCGCTTCACGTTCTTCGATGGTAAGAATGGGGTCGTCCATGGCCTGTCTTTTGCGTGACTGATAAGCCGCACATTGTCACGTGCGGGACGAGCGTAAGCCCTCAGGGTTTGTCTCCTGAGTGTCTGGCTGTGCCGAGTGCCCCTCTGCCCGTTATTCGTAGGTGGGAGTTTGTTTGCCCAGCAGGGCGGCAATGCCCACACCTGCATTCGCGTGGTGCAGGTTGCGCACGAAGTGGTCACGTTCCATTGCCAGTTGCTGGTGCAAGGCGTGGGTTGGTGCTTCGTTGAGTAATTCTTTGATGCTGGCCAGGGCATTGGGTGCACGGCTGTTCAGGCTCTGGGCCAGTGCCAGGGCGTGTTCCAAAGCGCTGCCGGGTGGCGCGAGCCGGTTCACGATGCCGAGCGTATGCAGCCGTTCTGCACCGATTTTTTCGCCGCACATCAGCAGCTCGGTGGCCAGTTGCCGGGGCATTACATGCGCGAGACTCCAGCTGCCGCCGCCATCGGGTGACAGTGCGATAGTGCTGTAAGCCATCACAAACACAGCGTTGTGGGCGGCCACGATGAAGTCACAGGCCAGCGCCAATGAAAAGCCCGCGCCCGCTGCCGGGCCTTCCACGGCGGCAATGACCGGTTTGGGGAAGCTGCGGATGGCCTCGATCCAGTTATGCAGGCCCTCGATACTCTGCGCCTGTACTTCAGGGGTTTGTGCGCGATTGGCCTGCAGCCGGTGCAGATTGCCGCCTGCGCTGAACATGCCGCCTTCACCGGTGATGACCACAGTGCGTACTTCTGCGCTGCGCTCGGCCCCATTCAACGCCTCGACCCCCGCCGCGTAGATTTCCGGGCCTAGTGCATTGCGGTACTCCGGGTTGCTCAGTGTGAGCACCATGGTCTGGCCATGGCTGGTGCTTTTGAGTTCTGCTGGCATGGCTTGTTGGTAAAAGCGGTTGCTATATTATTGATAGCTTATAGCGCTTTTCCAGCAAGCGCTGCAGCCTGTTTTTATTGAATTTTGAATGCTCAGTCTTCTTGGTGTGTCAGGCTCAGGCCGATGGCACCCCGGCGGCGCAGCCAGGGGCTGGGGCGGTAGCGCTGGTCGCCGTACACGGTCTGCATGTTGAACAGCACTTCGAGCACATTGGTCGGGCCATAACGGTCACCCATGGCCAGGGGGCCGAGTGGGTAACCCAGCCCAAGAGTGACGGCTTTTTCCAGGTCGGCCGGTGAACACACACTTTGCTGGCAGATGTCCGATGCGATGTTCACGATGGAGGCCACCACACGCTGTGTGACAAAACCACCGCTGTCGCGGATCACACTCACGGCCTTGCCGTCTCGTGCCATGAGTGCGTGGGCCGCAGCGCGGATGTCTTGGCGGGTGGCAGGGTTGGTGGCCAGCACACGGCGGCGTGTGGTGGCGTCGTCCACCAGCATGTCGATGCCGATGGTGCGTGCCGGGTCCAGCCGTTCTACGACAGCCACGGTGGTCACGTCAAAGCCGAGTGGAGCCACGAAGGTGATGGCGTGGGGGGAGGGCGATGCCCCGGTTTCGATCTGTGCGCCCAGGTTCTTCAGCAGCTGCAGCAGTTCCGCACGGCGTGATGCGCGCGGGGACACCCAGACGGGGGGCATTTCCGCCACATCGGGCACGGCAGGTTCCGCCGTGTGTTGCTGTACACCCTCGACGTACTGGTAAAAACCTTCGCCGGTCTTTTTGCCCAGCACACCACCGGCCAGCCGCTGCGCAGTGATCACGCTGGGGCGATAACGTGCTTCGTCGTAGTACTGGCGGTAGATGGATTCCATCACCGGGTGTGACACATCCAGCCCGGTCAGGTCCATCAGCTCAAATGGGCCGAGTTTGAAGCCGACCTGGTCTTTCAGGATTCGGTCCACCGTGGCGAAATCAGTGATGCCTTCACTCACAATGCGCAGCGCCTCAGTGCCATAAGCGCGCCCGGCGTGGTTCACGATGAAACCCGGCGTGTCTTGCGCCTGTACGGGTGTGTGGCCCATCTGCCGCGCGTATTCGGTCAGGCCGGCACACACGGCGGTGTCTGTCTTGAGCCCGGCAATGACCTCAACCACCTTCATCAAGGGCACGGGGTTGAAGAAGTGATAACCCGCAAACTGTGCTGGGCGCTTCAGTCCGGCCGCGATGGCGGTGACGGACAGCGACGAGGTGTTGGTCACCAGCACCGCGTCCGGGCGCACGATGTCTTCCAGCTGCGCAAACAGGCTTTGTTTGATGTCCAGTCGCTCCACGGCGGCTTCGACCACCAAATCACAGTTGTGCAGCTCACCCAGACTGGCAGCGGTCTGGAGCCGGGTTTTGTAGGCATCGGCCGTGGCGGCATCGATGCGGCCTTTGTCCTGAAGCTTGTCCCACTGTGCGGCAATGGCTGCATGGGCCTGGCGGCAGGCTTCTGGATTCAGGTCGAACAGTTGAACCGTGCTGCCCGCCTGGGCCGCGATTTGCGCAATACCGCGCCCCATGGCACCTGTGCCAACAATACCTACGGTGGAATAACGGATGGTCATATCTTGGGTTGAGTTGTGAGTGTTTGTGTCTCGTTGTGTCAAAATCCGCGCAAAGATGAAGTCAACAGGTCCCAATGTAATGACGCGAACAACGGTACTGGGGTGGATGCTGGCAGCCACTGCCTGCAACAGTATGGCACTGAGCCTGGGGCGTCCGCATGGGCCCGCCGTACTGGGGCAGCCCCTGGCGGTGTCTTTTGATCTTCGTCTGGATGCCGAGGATAACGTTGAATCCGCGTGTATCGAAGCCGAGGTCATCCAGGGCGACACCCGTATCGACCCCAGCCGTGTCCGCACGGTGGTGACTGGCTCCGGGGGAGTGTCAGGATTTCTGTGTGTGAGGCGGTTTCAGAAATTGGCTGTTGGGTAAATTCTATTTTGATTCAGGCCCCTGCCAGGCCGCCGGAGGCCCCCCGGTTGAGCCCTGTATCCAGGGTTCCACCCCTGTCATTTCACACCCCCATAGGTGGGCTGTGTGAATCGGTCTTCGTACAGTATTGCAAACTGGTTCATCGCTGATTTCCAGTGGTTGGCCGCCCGTCCCCAGTCCTCGGTGATGTTGCGCAGCGCCAGCCAGATCAGCTTGGTGGCAGCGTCATCACTGGGGAAGTGTCCACGCGTCTTGATGATCTTGCGCAGCCTCGCATTCACGCTCTCAATCGCGTTGGTCGTGTAGATCACGCGCCTCACCTCGGGCGGGAAGGCGAAGAACGGGATGACCCTGTCCCAGGCCCTGCGCCACGCCCCCGCGACGGTGGGGAACTTCTGACCCCAGGGCCCAGCCTCAAACGCGTTCAGCTCGCTCTCAGCGGCTTCGGCATTTACTGCCGTGTAGATCGGCTTGATGGCCGCCGCCAGCGCTTTGCGATCCTTCCAACTGGCAAAGTCCAGGCTGTTCCTGATCAGGTGCACGATGCAGGTCTGCAGCGTCGTGGCCGGGAACACCGTGCCCAGCGCTTCTGGCATGCCTTTGAGTCCGTCGGTGACGGCGATCAGGATGTCATGAACCCCGCGGGTCTTCAGGTCGTTGAACACTTTCATCCAGAACTTTGCACCCTCTGTGTTCTCGATCCAGATGCCAAGAATGTCGCGGCTGCCGTCGGGAAGTACGCCCAGGGCCAGATACACGGCCTTGGAGCGCACCACGCCGTCCTCACGGATCTTGACCCGCAGCGCGTCGAAGAAGACGACCGGGTACATGGACTCCAGTGGGCGGCTTTGCCAGGCCGTTACCTCGCTCATCACGGCGTCGGTGACACTGCTGATCAGATCGGGGGAGACGTCCACCGCGTACATCTCGGCCAGAAAGCCTTGGATCTCGCGCACGGTCATGCCGCGTGCGTACATGGCGATGATCTTGTCGTCAAAGCCGGTAAAACGGCGTTCGTGCTTGCCGATGAGCTGGGGCTCGAACGTGCCCTCGCGGTCACGCGGGACGTCGATGCGCAGGGCACCGGTATCGGTCAGCACCGTCTTGGCGCTCTTGCCGTTGCGGTGGTTTGCAGGCGCTCCTTCGGGTTTGGCTTGGCCGCTTGCGTAGCCCAGGTGGTGGCTCATCTCGGCACCCAGGGCTCGCTCAAGAACGGACTTCTTGAATTGCTGGAAGATGCCTTCCAGCTCGGCTGGCGTCACTGGCCCGGGAATGAGTTGTTCAAGTAACTCGACTGAGAAGTGTGGCGTTGCCGCCGTGCCCGCCGCAGCGGTGGTCTTTGTCTTGCTTGGCATTCATGCTCCTTGTTGACATGCTATGCCTCACACACAAACTTTCTGACAGGCTCGGCTCCCGGTCAGAACGCCGTGGTCAAAGTGACGACCAGCACTGCGATTGACGAGCCGGTGGTTACCGTCAATTTAAAAGCGGGCTGCACCCAGAACGCCAGCCGGCGTTATGTGCTGCTCACGGAACTGCCCGCAGATCTGCGTGCGCCCGCCACGGCATCCCCGGTAGCCTCTGCGGTGCCGCTGGTTCCGGCCATGGCAGCCGTACCCCTTGCGCCATCAGCTTCAGGTGTAACACCCCAGTCTTCTCGTACCCAACGCCAAGCCGTGCCCGCCACGGGGGCGGCAACACGCGCCACCAACAGGCAACGCAACGTAGCGTCTGCCAAAGGGCAGGCCCCGGCTGCGCAGCGCCAAGCCAGGCAGGCTGCGCCGGGCACCTCCAAACGTCCGGCAACAACCGCAGCCGGGGCACCCCGTTTGCAACTGGAGTCAGCATCTTTGCCCGTGGCAGCGCTGGGAGGGCTGAAGATATCTGAGGAGGTGTCTGTCTCTCCCGAGAATCTGGCCCAGCGCGCCAGTGCGGCGGCGCAATGGCGGGCGCTCAACACCCAGGCCCAGGACATTGCCAACCAGGACAGCCAACAGGCAGAAGTGCAGGATCTGCGGGATTCCGCTGCAAAAGACAAATCCCTGATTGCAGGCTTGCAAGACCAGTTGCTCCAGGCCGAACAGGCCCGTTATGCCAATGGTTTGGTGTACAGCCTGCTTGCATTGCTGTTGGCTGCCCTGCTGGCCATCGCGTACTTCTGGCGCCGCAACCGCATGTTGTCCACCGCACAACCACCCGCATGGTGGATCGCGCAAAACACGCCCGACCCAGGGGAGGGTGCCGCCCTGGTCTCTGATAGTGATGATCCGCAGCAGGTATCCACTGCCAACGACCCAGGCGATGGGCCACGGTGGGTGTCGGGGGCGAAGGTGGATGTGGACGTCAGTGCCCTGTCACCATTGGCAGAGCCACCCCGCAAGAGCCTCCGTATCCATCCCGAAGATCTGGCCGACGTGCAGCAGCACGCGGACTTTTTTGTGTCGCTGGGCCAGTACAACCAGGCCATTGAAGTGTTACGTGCCTACATTGGCGACCATCCGACAGGCAGTCCGGTTGCCTACCTCGACTTGCTGCAGATTTACCAGTCGCTGGGGCGCAACACCGATTACCTGCAACTGGGCCATGCTTTTGAAGAGGTGTTCAACGCCGTGGTGCCGGAACCCACCTTGTTTAAACACACGGGCAGTGGCCTGGAAGACTACCCCGATGTCCTGCACGACATCGAAACCGCTTGGGGAACACCGGATGTGCTGGTCATGCTGGAGGAGCTTGTGCGCAGCACACCCCACGCCAAGGCCGGTCCTTTTGCCTTGGGTGCTTACCGGGAACTGCTGCTCTTACACGCTGTGGCCCTGGCTGAAAGTGATCCGGCGCTGATCGCTCCACGCCTGGATGTGGCCGACCGACGCAGTGGCTGGGCCTCCAACTTCACACCTTTGCAGGATTCACCCGCCACGCCTGCCGTTTTTGCGGCCAGCTTGCCAGTGCCGACAGACCGCCGCAACAGCAGCTGGGACCCCGTCGCCAGTGGATCGGCCGATTTGGCCGCCACCTATGATCTGGACATTGATCTGGACCTGGACCTGGCGGCTCCGGACACACGGCCTCTGGCGCAGAACACCCAGACCACCGATATCTTGGAATTCGACCTGTTCGACCCCGATGTCGAGGAAGACATCGCCCCCAAGTCCACAAGGCGTTAAAGCGTCAGGACGCTGCAGGGGCAGCCTGTGCCCGCGAGGCCCAGACACTGACGGCCATGGCCGCCAGCAAGCCCACAAAACCCACCCAGTGCAGGACACCCATCTGGCCGATGGAGATCAGCCAGCCGCCACCGGCTGCGCCCATGGCCTGCCCGGCATACATTGCCGACGTGTTGAGTGCAATGGAGCCGCCCGCCAGCGCGGGAAACAGGCTTACCAGGCGCGCCTGCTGGGCTGAATTGGAAGAGAAACAGCCCAGTGCCCAGGGCACACACACCAGCGCCGCCAGGACCACGCTGGTGCCCAAAGGCCACACCAGCAGGCTGAGCGCCATGCTGCCCACACACACCAGCACGGTTCGCGCCGGGCCCATGCGGTCGATGTAACGGGATGCCAGCATGTTGCCAATGAACCCGAACGCGCCAAACCAGGCGAACAACAAGCTCAGTTGTGTGGGGGTGACCTTCAAGGTCATTTTGAAGTACGGCGCAAAGTAGGCAAACAGCACAAACTGGCCTGCCGAATACAGCACGGTGACCGCAATACTCAGCATCAATGCCTTGGAACGGAACGTAGCAGCCCAGCTTTCACGGGACAAGGCTGGCGGTGTGATGCCATTGGGTATGGCGCGCCATACCCACAAAGCACTGGCAAAAGCCAGCAGGCCAATGAGCACAAAAGCCGCCCGCCAGCCCAGCGTGCCGCCGATCAATGAGGCCAATGGCATGCCCAGCACGGAGGCCACCGACCAGCCCAGAAACACGAGCGTGATGGCACGCCCGCGCTGTGCGGGTGTGACCAGCAAGCCCACGCAGGCCGCAGCCTGGGGGGTGAAGATGGCAGCGGGTATGACGGCCAGCACCCGCAGTGGCAGCAGGGTTGCAAAACTGGGCATGGTGGCGCACAGGGTCAGCAACACGCCGTACCAGACCATACACAGCGTCAGCAGGCGCCTGCGGTCCCAGTTGCCGATCAGGGTGGCAAAAATGGGGGCACCGATACACACCAAAAGCGCTGAGGCGGAAATCAGTTGGCCCGCTGAAGCAATGGAGATGCCGAGTGACTGGCTGATGTCATTGAGTGTGCCGGGCACCACCATGATGCCGGTGCCGATCACAAAGTTGCCAAACAGCAACGCCCACAGGGAGCGTGGCAATACCTGCTCCGGGGCAGTAGACATGGTCGGTTAAGTGGGGGCAGCGTTGCGCGCTTAGCGGCGAACCTGCAATGCGCCGGGGTTGACGATGTTGGTGGGTGTGCCACGGATGTAGTTGATGACGTTGTCAAACGCCGCACCAAAGTACATCTCGTAGCTGTCCTGCTCCACATAACCGATGTGGGGCGTGCAGATGCAATTCTCCAGCCGCAGCAGGGCATGGCCTTGCAGCGTGGGCTCGGCCTCGAACACATCCACCGCGGCCATGCCCGGGCGGCCCCGGTTAAGCCCCGCAATCAGGGCGTCGGGCTCGATGAGTTCGGCGCGTGAAGTGTTCACCAGCAGGGAGGTGGGTTTCATGCGTGACAGGTCTTCCAGGGTGACGATGCCCCGGGTGGTGTCTGTCAGGCGCAACTGCAGCGAAATGATGTCGCATTCCGCAAAAAAATCTTCGCGGCTGGAGGCCGTGGGCAGGCCGTCAGCCAGCGCCCGGGCGCGTGATGCTTCGCTGCCCCAGATACGGATGTTCATGCCAAATGCACGCCCGTAGTCGGCGAGAAGGTGGCCGATCTTGCCGTAACCCCAGATTCCCAGGGTTTTGCCGCGCAGCACACTGCCCAGCCCAAAGTTGGCTGGCATGGAAGCGGACTTGAGCCCGGACTGCTGCCAGGCCCCGTGTTTGAGGTTGGCGATGTACTGGGGCAGGCGGCGCATGGCGGCCATGATGAGTGCCCAGGTCAGCTCTGCAGGGGCGACCGGGAGCCAACCCCTTCTGCAACAGCAATACCACGCTCGGTGCATGCCGTGACGTCGACATGGCCGCCGACCTTGCCGGTCTGGGAGATGAGCTTGAGACGGGGCAGTTTTTCGATCAGCTGGCGGTTGAGCTGGGTGCGCTCCCGGATCAGCACGATGACGTCGGCGTCTTTGAGCCGCACGGAGAGCTGGCCCAGCCCCTTGACGGTGTTGGTGTACACCTTGGCGGAGTATGGGTCCAGCCGGGCCGCACAGCTTAATTTGCGCACCGCATCCTGGTAGTCATCGAGGATCACAATATTCATGACCCCGATTGTGCCTTCACACAGCGGAAAGTTAACGCTTCACCGTTGGAACGGGCCAGCGTTTCAAATGTTTACCCGGTGCGAAAGACTGGTTCGATGTATCCCCTTAATGCCGGGTGGCCTCGGCTTTCACCAGGCGGTCTAGCTCGGCGCAGACGTCGGCCATGCTGCCCGAAATGGTCATCCTGCCAGCAGAGGCAGCGGTGTGGCCTGTATCGACGATGCGCACCACCCGCAGTGGCCGCCGCAGTGAATGGGCCGGGTGCGGATTCAGGCGCTCGGCCTGGCGGGTGCCCCGGCTGTCGCAGGACGCTGGTACCAGTGAGGCTGGCGGCAAGGCAACACGGTAACCCGCAATGGACGGAGGTGCCGAAGGCCGCAGCCAATGTGCCATGGCGACAGACAGGGGTGAGAAAAGACGGACGGTGGCAGACAAAGCGATTCCCATGTGAAACTCCCAAAAGTTCAGAGGTTGGACACAGGCAGGATTGCAAAGAGTGCTGCAGCAGGGTGATGACTTGCCATGTTCATACGCCCGCCACCTGTTGCAGCCGGAAGTGCGGCGTGAGCCGTACTCCCCATTCAAGAAACCATGGACTACATCAGCATGGTGTTGCGGATCAGGCCAACCGCGAGGCCTTCAATTTCGAAAGGCTCACCGGGCGCCACGATGATGGTGGGGAAGTCGGGATTTTCGGCGTGTAACTCGATGGCCTGGGCCGTGCGGCGGAAACGTTTGACGGTGACGTCCTCGCCCAGCCGGGCCACCACGATCTGGCCATTTTTGGCGTCGCGGGTGGACTGCACGGCCAGCAGGTCACCGTCCATGATGCCGACGTCGCGCATGGACATGCCGCGCACCTTCAGCAGGTAGTCGGGCTTGTGCTGGAACAGGTTACTTTCGACATGGTAGGTCTGGTCGACATGTTCCTGCGCCAGGATGGGCGAGCCTGCCGCCACGCGGCCAATCAGGGGCAGTGCCAGCTGAGCCAGGCCGGGAAGCGGCAGCGAAAATTGCATGCCGCCGCGGGAGGCGTTGAGGGAGCGCAGGCTGTCACCGCGCAAACGGATGCCGCGTGAGGTGCCGCTGACCAGCTCGATCACCCCTTTGCGTGCCAGGGCCTGCAGGTGTTCTTCAGCCGCGTTAGCTGACCTGAAACCGAGTTCGGCCGCAATTTCGGCACGGGTCGGCGGTGCGCCGGTGCGGGAAATGGCGGTCTGGATCAACTCCAGAATCTGTTGCTGGCGGGCGGTAAGCTTGACGGGCAGATGGGGCATGTCGATCATGGCGGGCCTCCTGGGGTGAGGTTGCGGGGCTATTACGCAGCTGCTATTGCAAGACTGCGTAACTGTCTGGATATCCAGTAACTGTATTTTTAACCAGTTTTTCAAAACATACAAGCCATGTGGGCGCATTGCAACAATGAAAGCAGCTAAAAAGATCGTTTTTTTGGGCACAGGCGGGACGATTGCGGGCACGGCTGCCACCGCGGGCGACAACATTGGCTACACCGCTGCACAGGTGGGCATCCAGGACTTGCTGGCGGCGGTGCCCGGTCTTTGCGGGTTGGCCATCGAGACGGAGCAGGTCGCGCAGCTGGACAGCAAGGACATGGAATTGGGGGTGTGGGCGGCTTTGCTGGGCCGTGTGGCGCACTGGCTGGCGGATGAAGAGGTGCAGGGGGTGGTGATCACCCACGGCACCGACACGCTGGAAGAAACCGCATTTTTCCTGCAGACCGTGTTGCAGCCCACCAAACCGGTGGTGCTGACCTGTGCCATGCGGCCCGCCACGGCGCTGGTGCCCGACGGCCCGCAAAACCTCATGGACGCGGTGGCCGTGGTGCTTGCCCCGCAGGCATGTGGTGTGGTGGCCGTGTGCGCAGGGGCGGTCCACAGCGCGCAGCATGTGCAGAAGGTGCACCCTTACCGCTTGGATGCGTTCGACTCGCGGGACGCGGGGCCGGTGGCCTATGTGGAAGAGGGGAAGGTCGTTTTGGTGCGAAATTGGCCTCTGGCGCAGCAGGGGTGGGCGCAACCAGCTATTGATTTTGTAGTAAAAGGCGCGCCGTGGCCCCGGGTGGAAATTGTCATGTCCCATGCTGGTGCAAGCGGCGCGGCGGTGGATGCCTTGCTGCTGGCACCGGCTGCGCCCACACCAGCGCTGCGCGGCCTGGTGGTGGCAAGCACGGGCAACGGCACGGTGCACCAGGCGCTGGATGCTGCGCTGTTACGCGCCCAGGCTGCAGGGGTGGCGGTAGTCCGTGCCACGCGTTGCACGCAGGGGCGGATTTTGCCCACGGCGGCAAGTACGCTGCCCAGCGCCGACGGTTTGTCTCCGGTCAAGGCGCGGGTGGCGATGGTGCTGGAGTTGATGGCGGCCGACTGCCGCGCTGCAGCCTAAAAAAGTCCAGACGCAAAAAAAACCGCAAAGCGGCTTTTTTGGGGGGCTGGTGAAGATTCAGCCTGCCAGTGCCTTCAGCGCACGGGCGGTGATTTCTTCCACGCTGCCAGTGCCGCTGATAACGCTGTAACGCGGTGCCGCTGCCGGGTCGGCCTTGGCCCATTCGGAGTAGTAGGCCACCAGCGGGCGTGTCTGCGCGTCGTACACATCGAGGCGTTTGCGCACGGTTTCTTCGCGGTCGTCCTCGCGCTGCACCAGGGGTTCACCGGTCACGTCGTCCTGGCCGTCCACCTTGGGTGGGTTGAACTTGACGTGGTAGGTGCGGCCCGAAGCGGGGTGGGAGCGGCGGCCACTCATACGCTCGATGATGGCGTCAAACGGCACATCAATTTCCAGCACGTGGTCGAGTTTCACGCCCGCTGCCTTCATGGCGTCCGCTTGCGGAATGGTGCGGGGGAAGCCGTCGAACAGGAAACCCGCAGCGCAGTCGGGCTGGGCAATACGTTCCTTGACGAGGTTGATGATGAGGTCGTCGCTGACCAGTGCGCCGGATTCCATGATGGACTTGGCTTGCAGACCCAGTGGCGTGCCTGCTTTGACTGCAGCGCGCAGCATGTCGCCGGTGGAGATCTGGGGAATGCCGAATTTCTGGCAGATGAATGCCGCTTGCGTGCCCTTCCCGGCGCCTGGTGCGCCCAGCAAAATCAGTCTCATGGTGGTGTCCCTTGGATAGTGTGAAATCGGCTGCCAGCGCGGTGCGGCCTCCACCGCAGGCGCGCTGCCATTGTCTGCTTCGAGAATACCATGCAGACCCTGCTATTGACTTACATGCTTACACCCTTGGCTGTCACTCTTGGGTGCCTGGAAAAAGGGTGCGCACGAGCGCCAGATCAGCCGGTGTATCCACACCCGGTCCCGGTGCTTCCGAGGTGACGTGTACGGCGATCCGGTGGCCATGCCACAACACGCGTAACTGTTCCAGCGACTCGGTCACTTCCAGCGGGGCCTGAGGCAGGGTGGGGAAGCTGCGCAGAAAACCTGCGCGGTAGCTGTAGATGCCCACATGGCGCAGCGGCGCGGGGCTGGGCAGGCCTGCCACCCCCTGGCTAGAGCCGTCGCGCCAGTAAGGAATGGGCGCGCGGCTGAAGTACAGGGCGATGTGCCGGTTGTCCAGCACGGCTTTCACCACATTCGGGTTGTTGAACTCGGCCTGGTTGTCGATGGGGTGCACCGCCGTGCCCATGCTGGCTTCGGGACGGGTGGGCAGCAGCGCAGCCACGGCGTCGATCAGCGCGGGGGAGATCAGCGGCTCGTCACCCTGCACGTTGACCACGATGTCGTCAGGCTGCAGGCCCAGCAGGGTGCAGGCTTCGGCCAGACGGTCGCTGCCGGACGGGTGGTCGCTGCGGGTCATGACCGCTTCGATGCCGTTGTCCACACAGGCCTGGATGATGGCCTGGTCGTCGGCAGCCACCACCACGCGGCGCGCGCTTGAGAGCGCCGCACGCTGGGCCACACGCACCACCATCGGCAGGCCACCAATGTCGGCCAGCGGTTTGTCGGGCAGGCGGGTGGAGGCCCGGCGCGCCGGTATCAGGACGGTGAAAGGGACGGCTTGGGTCACAGGCCCAGCTCTTCGTCGGTCATCGTGCGGGCTTCGGACTCCAGCAGCACGGGGATGCCGTCGCGCACGGGGTAGGCCAGGCGGGCGCTGTGGGAGGTCAGTTCCTGCTTGTCGCGGTCGTAGGCCAGGGGCCCTTTGGTGATCGGGCACACCAGCAGTTCAAGGAGTTTGCTGTCCATCAGGGTCTTCGTGAAATCGGGTCGGGGGATGATAGCGCCGCGTCCAGCAGCTGGTCTACGGCGGTGAAGAACGCGGGTTCGGGGCTGAACTGCAGTGGCACGGCCAGCGCGTCGGAGTGGGTCTTCCACAGCTTGACAGCGTCTTTCTCGGTGCAAATCAGCCTGTAGCGCACTGTGTCTGTACGCAGCCAGCTATCAAAATCATAGTGATCAGGCAGCGCCTGGGTCTCAGCCAGGGTGAGGCCGGCAGCACGCAGCATGGCGAAGAACGACTCCGGCTTGGCAATGGCGGCGACGGCCAGCACGGGTTGATCCTTTAACGTGGCGAGGGGTACGGAGCTGCCGTCGGACGCCAGTGCGTGGTCGGCCAGAGCGCGGTGGGCGGTGAAGCCTTCCAATGCGGGGCGTTGGCCCGTGTGCAGCACGACATCCACTGGGCGCGGCCACGGCTCACGCAGTGGCCCGGCGGGCAGCAGAAACCCATTGCCCACACCCCGGTCGTCAAACACACAGATGTTGATGTCGCGCTGCAGCGCCAGGTGCTGCAAGCCGTCGTCACACACCAGCACGCGGGTGCCCGGGTAACGCGCGAGTAATGCCTGCGCAGCATCGGCCCGGCGCGGGGCGACAAACACGGGGGCACCGGTTTTGTGGTGCAGCAGGGCGGGCTCATCACCCGTATCGCCCAGCGGGCTCTCGGGGCGCACCTCCAGGCATTCGGTGCTGCTGCGGCCATAACCGCGCGACAACACGCCGGGTTGCAGGCCCCGGGCCTGCAGGTGCTCCACGAGTGCAATCACCACCGGGGTTTTACCGGCACCTCCGGCCACCACGTTGCCCACCACGATGACAGGCACCGGGACACGGGTGCTGGCCAGCCAGCCGTGGCGGTAAAGCCACTGGCGCAGTGCCACCAGCAGGCGGTACGGAATGGACAGGGGCCACAACAGCCAGGCCAGTGCGCCGCGTTGTTCCCATGCACGGGTCAGGCGGGTGTGCCAGGGTGATGCATGGGCTGTGGGCGCGCGCATCCTAGCGGGAGGTTGGTTGTGTGGCGAAGGTGATTTGGGTCAGCCCGGCGCGGCGGGCGGCTTCCATCACCGACACCACCGACTGGTGTGCCGCGCTGGCGTCGGCGCTGATGATGACCACGGTGTCCTTGCCCGCCTGGGCCGCGTTCTTGAGGCTGGCGGACAGGGTGTCCACCCCGTTGCCATACACGGCCGTTTTGTTCACGGTGTAGCGGCCGTCGCTGGTCACGGTGACCAGCACTTCCTTGGGGTAGTCGCGCTGTGTTTCGGCGTCGGCCACCGGCAGCTTGAGCTGCAGTTCGGTGAACTTGCTGTAGGTGGTGGACAGCATCAGGAAGATCAGCACCACCAGCAACACGTCGATGAACGGGATGAGGTTGATCTCCGGTTCCTCGCGCTGGCGGTGGCGGAAGTTCATGCTCATGTTTTGGCCGCCTTGGAGCGGGTGGGTGCAGGGGCTGTGGGTGTTTTGGGCTCAGGTGCGGCTGCGGTGGTGAACACGGGCACGGGCCGGCGCAGGGTGTTGAGGTGGCGCAGGAAGCGTTCGGACGCCAGCTCCAGCGCCAGCAGGTAAGCATCCACCCGTGCGCGGAAGTAGCGCCAGAAGATCAGTGCGGGAATGGCCACCATCAGGCCAAACGCGGTGTTGTACAGCGCAATCGAAATGCCATGTGCCAGCTGGCCCGGGTTGGCACCACTGGTGCCGGGTGCCTGGGAGCCGAAGATTTCGATCATGCCGATCACCGTGCCCAGCAGGCCCAGCAAGGGTGCGGCGGACGCAATGGTGGCCAGGGCGCTCAGGTATTTCTCGAGTTTGTGGGCCACGGCCCGGCCTGTGCCTTCCATCACGGCGCGGACGTCGGCTTCGCTGCTGTGGGGGTGGGACTCCAGCACCCGCAGGCCACTGGCCAGAATTTCGCCCAGCATCGAGTTTTGCTCCAGCTGGGCCAGCACGGTGGTGGGAGGCACTGCGGCTTGCGACACTGCAATGGCTTCGTCCAGCAGTTGTGGCGGCATGATGCGGGCGGTTTTGAGGCTCACAAAACGCTCAATGACCAGCGCCAGCGCCAGGATGGAACTGGCAATCAGTGGCCAGATCGGCCAGCCTGCAGCTTGTATGATCGAAAACAATGGACTCTCCGGGCAGAGGGGTGTAAGAACCCGTTCGGGCAGGGCGCGCAGCCCACCATCTGTGGTGAACTGGCTCCGGGCATTATTGCGTACACAGTGTCAGCAAAAGTTTCCCGAAGGCCTGCATTTTTGGCGCGCCGCCTATCCCCGTCCATTTGCCGTCCATCACCCCCAAAAGCCCCCAAAAACTGTGGATAACTTTGTGAAGAACTTTGTTCACAGATACCCCAAAGCGCCTGTTCATGCGCTTTGTTTCAAATTGATGAATATTTAAGCAATGAAAAAGTGTTTGAAATCAACAGCTTGCACGGAGACATCGTACGATCCAGGCTGCAAAACAGGGCTTGTGTTACGTCTCAGGGCTCCTGCTGCCGCTGTGGAGCAAATCTGATGACCATTTGCCCGCAAACCCCCGTGTGTGCTGATGTTTGACCGCCAGAATGGCGTGACCACGCCGCGAATCTGGCAAGTTGGGGCCTTGTGCCGCGCCATTGCTGACACCCTGGATGCCAGGTTCAACCCGGTGGCCGTGCGCGGCGAGGTTTCGGGCTTTGCGCGCGCATCCAGTGGGCATTGTTATTTCAACCTGAAAGACGCCCAGGGCCAGATCCGCTGTGCCATGTTTCGCCGTGCGGCCAGCCTGCTGGACTTCACCCCACGCGACGGTGAACTGGTGGACGTGCAGGGTCGGCTGGGTGTGTACGAACCGCGTGGTGATTTGCAGCTCATCGTCGAATCCATGGGCCGGGTGGGGCAGGGCGCGTTGTTTGAGCAGTTCTTAAAGCTCAAGGCGCAGCTGGAGTCCGAAGGCCTGTTTGATGCGGCCCGCAAGCGGGCGCTGCCCGCCATGCCACGCGGCATTGGCATCGTCACCTCGCTGGGGGCAGCGGCCTTACACGACGTGGTCAGCGCGCTGGGGCGGCGTGTGCCCCACATCCCGGTGGTGCTGGCACCGGCGGCGGTGCAGGGCGCGGGAGCCCCGGCTGAGATTGCACGGTCGCTATCAAATTTATATCTGCTAGCGCAGGAGGGGCGAGCGCTGGAGGCCAATTTAGCTCCAAAAATAGACGTGATTCTGCTGGTGCGTGGTGGTGGCTCGATCGAAGACCTGTGGGCGTTCAACGACGAGCAGGTGGCCCGGCTGATTGCCCAGAGCCCGGTGCCCGTCATCAGCGGCGTCGGCCACGAGACCGACTTCACCATCGCCGATTTTGTGGCCGACCTGCGGGCACCGACACCCACCGCCGCTGCCGAGCTGGTGGCCCAGCCGCGTGAAGTCTGGCTGGGTGCATTGGAGCTGGCCGGCCAGCGGCTGCAGGACGCGGTGCTGGGCCAACTCGACCGCCACAACCAGCGGCTGGACGGCGCAGTGTCCCGCTTGGGCCGCCCGTCGGGCCGCCTGGCGGGGCAGCAGATGCTGCTGGGGCGGCACGCGCAGGCGCTGCGGTATGCCGTACACAGCCAACTGCAGGCGCACACCCGGCAACTCGACCGTACCCACGAAACCCTGCCGCAGATGGTGGGTGCCGTGAAAACACAGGCCCGTGAACGGCTGGACCGTGCAGGTCTGCGCCTGCAATTGCTCGACCCTCGGCTGGTGCTGCAGCGTGGTTATGCCCTGCTGCAAGACGACACGGGCCAGGCGGTGGTGCACACCGCGCAGACCCGGCCCGGGCAGGCGTTGCGCGCCACCTTGTCAGACGGCACGCTGAATCTCACCGTAGGCCGTGCGGGGTGATTGAACACTTCCTACAATCGAAGCGTCGGTACAACGATTCACAAACCACGAGGAACACCATGGAACACACACTGCCACCCTTGCCATTTGCGATGGACGCACTCGCGCCGCACTACTCCAAAGAGACGCTGGAGTACCACTATGGCAAGCACCACAACGCCTATGTGGTGAACCTGAACAACCTGCAAAAAGGCACCGAATTCGAGAGCCTGACGCTGGAGGAAATCGTGAAGAAGTCCAGCGGCGGCATCTACAACAATGCAGCACAGATCTGGAACCACACGTTCTTCTGGAACTGCATGGCTCCCGCAGGTGGCGGTGAACCCTCCGGCGCGCTGGCGGATGCCATCAACGCCAAGTGGGGCAGCTATGCGGCCTTCAAGGAAGCCTTCGTGAAGTCTGCCGTGGGCAACTTCGGCTCCGGCTGGACCTGGCTGGTCAAGAAGGCTGATGGCTCGGTGGACATCGTCAACACCGGCGCTGCAGGCACCCCCCTCACCACCGCTGACAAGGCGTTGCTGACCGTGGACGTGTGGGAACACGCGTACTACATCGACTACCGCAACCTGCGCCCCAAGTTTGTCGAAACTTTCCTCGACAAGCTGGTGAACTGGAAGTTTGCCGAAGCCAACTTCGCGTAAGCGTGTAGCTCTTCCCCAAAAAAGGCCCTCACGGGCCTTTTTTTATGGGTGCCGTGCAGCAATTTTGGGGTTTTGGCGCCGAAGTACGCGAAATATTGCAGGTGTTTGGTTGTGTATTTTGTATTGTGAAATTTCGTTGCCAAATTGGCGTTTAGGGGTATTCTGCTCAAGCAAAATCACGCTACGTCAGCCCTGTGACTGCGCGTCTGGATGCCGACGAACCGGCATGTCTTCCTTTTTTTACCTGAGATAAGAGATGAGCAACCAGCAATCCACCATCATCTACACCCTGACCGACGAAGCACCGCGTCTCGCCACGAGCGCCTTTTTGCCCGTCGTCAGCACGTTCACAGCTCCGGCTGGTATCCATATCGCCACCAGCGATATTTCGGTGGCGGGCCGTGTTCTGGGCTCGTTTCCTGAATACCTGAGCGAAGCACAACGCGCGCCAGACAACCTGGCCGAACTGGGCAAGCTGACGCTTAAAGCCGAAGCCAACATCATCAAGCTGCCCAACATCAGCGCCTCCGTCGGCCAGCTGATGCTGTGTATCAAGGAGCTGCAGGCCAAGGGTTACCCCATTCCTGACTACCCAGAGAACCCACAGACCGACGCAGAAAAAGACATCCGCGCGCGCTACAACAAGTGCACTGGCTCTGCTGTGAACCCCGTGCTGCGTGAAGGCAACTCCGACCGCCGCGCCCCTGCCGCCGTCAAGAACTACGCCCGCAAGAATCCACACAGCATGGCCGAGTGGAGCCAGGCCTCGCGTTCGCATGTGTCGCACATGCACGCCGGCGACTTCTACCACGGCGAAAAGTCCATCACGCTCGACAAAGCCCGCGACGTGAAGATGGAGCTGATCACCAAGAGCGGCAAGACCATCGTCCTCAAGCCCAAGGTGGCACTGCTGGACCGCGAGATCATCGACAGCATGTTCATGAGCAAGAAGGAACTGGTGTCCTTCTATGAAAAAGAGATCGACGACGCCTACAAGACCGGCGTGATGTTCTCGCTGCACGTGAAGGCCACGATGATGAAGGTGTCGCACCCCATCGTGTTCGGCCACTGCGTGAAAATCTTCTACAAGGACGCCTTCGCCAAACACGCCAATACCTTCGAGGAACTGGGCGTGAACGTCAACAACGGCATGGTCGATCTGTTCAACAAGATCGAAACCCTGCCGCAGAGCAAACGCGACGAGATCAAGCGCGACCTGCACGCCTGCCACGAAGGCCGCCCCGAACTGGCCATGGTCGACTCGGCCAAGGGCATCACCAACTTCCACTCGCCCAACGACATCATCGTGGACGCATCCATGCCCGCCATGATCCGCAACGGCGGCAAGATGTGGGGCGCCGACGGCCGCCTGAAGGACGTGAAGGCCGTGATGCCCGAGTCCACCTTCGCCCGCATCTACCAGGAAATCATCAACTTCTGCAAATGGCACGGCGCGTTTGACCCCAAGACCATGGGCACGGTGCCCAACGTGGGCCTGATGGCCCAGCAGGCCGAGGAATACGGCTCACACGACAAGACCTTCGAGATCGCCGAAGACGGCGTGGCCAACATCACCGACCTGGCCACCGGCGAAGTGCTGCTGAGCCAGAACGTCGAGCAGGGCGACATCTGGCGCATGTGCCAGGTCAAGGACGCCGCCATCCGCGACTGGGTGAAGCTGGCCGTGAACCGTGCCCGCAACTCCGGCATGCCCGTGGTGTTCTGGCTCGACCAGTACCGCCCGCACGAAGCGCAGATGATCACCAAGGTCAAGATGTACCTGCACGAGCACAACACCGCCGGTCTGGACATCCAGATCATGAGCCAGGTGCGTGCGATGCGTTACACGCTGGAGCGTGTGGTGCGTGGCCTGGACACCATCAGCGCCACCGGCAACATCCTGCGCGACTACCTGACCGACCTGTTCCCCATCATGGAACTGGGCACCTCGGCCAAGATGCTGTCCATCGTGCCGCTGATGGCGGGTGGCGGCATGTACGAAACGGGTGCCGGCGGCTCGGCCCCCAAACATGTGCAGCAGCTGGTGGAAGAAAACCACCTGCGCTGGGACAGTCTGGGTGAATTCCTGGCGCTGGCCGTGTCGCTGGAAGACCTGGGGTTGAAGACTGGCAACAACAAGGCCAAAATTCTGGCCAAAACGTTGGACGCTGCCACCGGCAAGCTGCTGGACACCAACAAGAACCCATCGCCCAAGACCGGGCAACTCGACAACCGTGGCAGCCAGTTCTACCTGGCGCTGTACTGGGCCCAGGAGCTGGCAGCGCAGACCGAAGATGCCGCCCTGGCCGCCCACTTTGCACCGCTGGCCAAGGAGTTGACCACCAACGAGCAAACCATCGTCGCTGAGCTGCAAGCCGTGCAGGGCAAGCCGGTGGATATCGGTGGTTATTACCAACCCGAGCTGGACAAGCTGGACGCTGTGATGCGTCCCAGTGCGACGTTTAACGCAGCACTGGCCTCTGCTGCGGTTTGACCCTCAAAAAGCTGCCTGTTGAGGCAGCGTTAAAAAAGCCGTCCAGTCCTGTGAAGGGTTGGACGGCTTTTTTACGGGTGCGTTTTTTGTTTACTTGGGGCCGGTGAACGGTGTACCGCCCAGTTTGCTGCCTGCTTTGATGCCCTTTTTGGCAAACCATCCCTGGTTCATTTCAAGCACGTAACGCACAGGTTTGGTGGAGCAATGGGACTCTTCGGACAACGGCTTCATGTCTGCCAGGTTCACGATGGTGCCGTCGTCGGCCACAAAGGCTGCGGTGAGCGGCAGCAGTGTGTTTTTCATCCAGAAGCACTGTGTGCCTGCGTTCGGAAAAACAAAGAGCATGCCTTCCTGCTGGGGCATTTCTTTGCGGTGCATCAAGCCCACTTGGTGCTCCATGGAAGTCTGCGCCACCTGCACGTCAAGGCGGTGCATACCGGCGGTCAGTTCCACCCGTGGCAGGTTCATTTGTGGCTGCCCATTCTGTTGTGCCTGAACGGAACCCAGAAGAGCGGTCAGGCACAAGGTGCCCAGCACATACGACCGTGCAGAGCGCATAAAAAATGGGGTCAGCCGAGGTGGCTGTGGAGTGGTAGGAATGGACATGGCAGTCGGTGTTGTGAGCGGGGCAAGTTGCATTGTGCCGCGAGATTGGTTTGCGCCTCGGGTCTTATGTAAGACTGGATTCTTTGTCGCTAAAATCATTTTGGTAGGGCGCTTTTGCCCACGTGCTATCCGGAGACTTTGTTAATGTCCAGTTACCAGCATATCAAGGTGCCAGCCCAGGGCCAGAAGATCACCGTGAATGCCGATACGTCGCTCAACGTGCCCGACGAGCCTGTCATTCCTTATATCGAAGGGGACGGAACGGGCCTGGACATCACGCCCGTCATGCTGAAAGTGGTAGACGCCGCGGTCGCCAAGGCCTACGGTGGCCGGAAAAAAATCCACTGGATGGAGGTGTACGCCGGTGAAAAGTCCACCAGGGTGTACGGCCCGGATGTGTGGTTGCCTGAAGAAACCCTGCAGGTACTGCGTGAGTATGTGGTGTCCATCAAGGGGCCGCTGACAACACCGGTGGGTGGCGGCATCCGCTCGTTGAATGTTGCGTTGCGCCAGGAGCTCGACCTGTATGTCTGCCTGCGCCCTGTGCAGTACTTCAAGGGGGTGCCTTCGCCGCTGAAGGAGCCCGAAAAAACCAACATGGTGATCTTCCGTGAAAACTCGGAAGACATCTATGCAGGTATCGAGTTCGAAGCCGAATCCGACAAGGCAAAGAAGCTGATCAAGTTTCTGCAGGACGAGATGGGTACCAAGAAAATCCGGTTTCCCAATACATCCGGCATCGGCGTGAAACCGGTGTCGATTGAAGGCACGGAGCGTCTGGTGCGCAAAGCTATCCAGTACGCCATTGACAACAACAAGCCCAGTGTGACCATCGTGCACAAGGGCAACATCATGAAGTACACGGAAGGGGGCTTCCGTGACTGGGCGTATGCCCTGGCGCAAAAGGAGTTTGGCGCAGAGCTGATCGATGGTGGCCCTTGGTGCAAGCTCAAAAACCCGAAAACGGGCAAAGACATCGTCATCAAGGATTCGATTGCCGATGCTTTCCTGCAGCAGATTTTGCTGCGGCCTGCGGAGTATTCGGTGGTGGCAACACTCAACCTCAATGGTGACTACATCTCTGATGCGCTGGCAGCCCAGGTCGGCGGCATCGGCATTGCGCCGGGTGCCAACATGTCGGACTCCGTGGCCTGTTTTGAAGCCACACACGGCACGGCACCCAAGTACGCGGGCAAGGACTATGTGAACCCAGGGTCTGAAATCCTGTCGGCAGAGATGATGCTGCGGCACATGGGCTGGACGGAGGCAGCCGACCTCGTGATCAGTTCACTCGAAAAGGCAATCGCCTCCAAAAAGGTCACGTACGACTTTGCGCGCTTGATGGACGGTGCGACACAAGTGAGCTGCTCAGGTTTTGGCCAGGTCATGATCGACCAGATGGAGTGACGATTTTCGGCACCCTACAAAAAGCCCCGGTGCACACAAGGCCCCGGGGCTTTTTACATGGGTTGGCTGGTTTCAGGGGGCTGCGTCAAGCAATTCCTGCGGCACGTTCATGGGGGCAGGTGTGGACGCCGGGGTGTATTTTTTGGCCGGGATGTTGGCCACCGAGGCCGCAGATGCGGCCACCATCGTGTCCTCCATCTTTTTCAGCATGTAGGGAAAGAATGGGTTTGCGGTGACGCGCAATAGGCCATCCATGCTGAGGATGATGCCGCCACGTTCACCGCGTGGAGCCTGTGTGCCCAGGTTCACGCCGTAGTTGTCCTGGGTCTTGGGGTCGGGTGTGACGCCGTACAAGGGGTCGTCCATCGCAAAGGGAATGGCAATGTGTGAGAGCGAGAAAATGCCGGGCGGGTAGGTTTGGTCGAGCGGCCGAACCGCTGCGGTGCCTTCACCCGGTGCTGTGGAGCGCTCGACGATGGTGTTGTTGCCTGTCGCTGCATTGGCAACTACGGTGAGCCGGTAGTCTTGTGGCCCGGTGGGCAGGATGCCGTCCAGCGCGGTGTAGAAACTGGGGCTCAACAGAGGGCCAAATTTCGCCGAGCGGTTGACATCAAACAGCACCAGTTCGCTGCCGTTGGCGGGCAGGTTCTGGTACAGGGCCGTGACGATGGCGGATGTGCTGACAGTGAAGTCCACCACCGACTGGAAGGTCAGCACCGGTGGCAGCTCGGCCAGGCCATCCTTGCCCGCAACCCGCACGAGTTGCTCTTGTAATGATTCCGACAACCGGTATGACTGGCGTGCACCATTCACCGGGAAAGAGTTGTACTTGAACGGGTTGAATTCGGGCACCACACCCAGCCATGCGGCTTGCGCAAACGCCGGGAAGTACGCGGGGATACCCGCCAGACCGGCAAATCGCGCAAAACGCGTAACACCGATCATGGGCGACATCAGCACCACGCGGGCGGGTTTGCGCAACTGCTTGTTTTCGATGGACTCCAGCGCGTATTTCATGGCGAGTGCGCCGCCGTTGGAATACCCAACGACATGCAACGGCATCGTGGCGTCAATGTGTGTCTGGGCCTCGCGCACCGCCAAGCGGGTGGCGGCCATCCAGTCTTCCCACTGGGCCTTGACCAGCCCGGCGGGCACGGTGCCGTGCCCTGGCAGGCGAATGCCCACCGCAGCAAAACCTTGCGCGGTGTACTCTTGGGCAATACGCTGGATGCTGTAGGGAGAGTCGGTCAGCCCGTGCAGCAGAACAACCGCACCGATCGCTTTGGTCTTGGGCTGCAGCACAAACGACCGGTTCCAGTCGTGTGCGAGGTGCCCATAGTGCATGGGGCTGCCTTCAAAGTAGCGGTTGCCTGCAGTTTGGGTACGCGCGTCCAGCTTCTGGGTGACTTGGGTCCGCACACTCTCCATCACCTCGGCCTCGTGTTTCAGGTACTGCGCCCAGTCGGTCGAGTCGATCTGCTGCACGCTCATTTCCTGGGGAACAAAGGTGTGCCACAGCTCCAGCGGGGCACTGCGTTGGGTCACGAATACCCGTCCCGCGAACAAAACCACGGCCAAAATCACCAAGATATAAAAAATGCGTTTGATCAGGGATGTCATTTTTTTGTTCGCATCGGTAGAGATAAGAGAGAGGCCCGTATTTTGCACACTGGTAACACGGCGTAATTCACGGCCAGATCAAGCACTTTTTTGATTAATTTTCGGGTTAGTACGCTGGTTTTTTTTGTAGGCAGTGTATGGCAGAATGGTTTCCATCATTTCGCATGCAAAGCATGTCACGTCCAGGAAAATATGCCAACGCCCACCCCCAGTACTCCCGCTGCACGTTCCAAACCTTTGCTGGTGGATTTTGCTTTGCAAGGTGGGGGATCCCATGGCGCTTTTACCTGGGGGGTTCTGGACCGCTTATTACAAGAGCCTTGGCTGCAGATTGATGGCATTTCGGGCACTTCTGCCGGGGCCATGAATGCGGCAGTTTTGAGTGACGGGTATGCAGAGGGCGGGGCGGAGGGAGGGCGTGCCGCGCTGGAGGCGTTCTGGCAGCGGGTGTCCAAAGCGGCAGTGATGAGCCCTTTTCGCCGCTTGCCCATGGATATTCTGCTGGGGCGCTGGAAGATGGACAGCTCGCCGATGTTTGTCGCGTTTGACCTGGCATCCCGCCTTTTTTCTCCGTACGACCTGAACCCCACCGCTTTTAATCCGTTGGCTGACATTCTTGCGGAAAGTATCAATTTCGAGCGTTTGGTGGCGTCTCCTATCAAGGTGTTTGTGACCGCAACCAACGTGCGCACCGGTCGTGGACGGGTGTTTCGCAACGCCGAGCTGACACCCGATGTGCTGCTTGCGTCGGCGTGTTTGCCCACCGTGTTCCAGGCGGTCGAGATCGAGGGCGACCCGTACTGGGACGGTGGTTATTCCGGCAACCCCACCATCACGCCGCTGGTGCGGGAATGTAAATCCCAGGACACGATCCTGGTGCAGATCAACCCGGTGGAGCGGGCCGGAACACCGCGTACATCACAAGAGATACTGAACCGGCTGAACGAGATTTCCTTCAATGCGCCTTTGCTCAAGGAGTTACGCATGATCGCCCTGCTGCGGCAGATGACCGACCCGCGGCAGTGTGAAGCTACGCAATGGGCTGGTATGCGCATCCACCGGGTGGCGACCAACGCCATCGCGGATCTCGGCTCCTCGTCCAAGATGAACGCCGAGTGGGATTTCCTGTGCATGCTGCGTGACGAAGGGCGCCGCAGTGCTGAAGAGTTCCTGCAAAACCACGGTGGCGACCTGGGGCAGCGTTCGTCGCTGGACCTTGACGCATTGCTGGAAGGAACCTGATCTATGTTGATGGGTCTGCTTGGTATTCTTCTCGCGCTGGCCCTGCTGATTGGTATGGCCTACCGCGGATGGAGCGTTTTGTTGCTCGCGCCTGCCGCGGCTTTGGTGGCGGCAGGTGTCGCGGGCGAGCCGGTGCTGGCGCATTGGACCCAGACCTTCATGCCTGCGGCGGCGGGGTTTCTGGCCCAGTTTTTCCCCATCTTTCTGCTGGGCGCGCTGTTTGGCAAGCTGATGGACGACAGCGGTTCGGTGCGGGCCATCTCGGCCTTCATGGCCGAAAAAATGGGGCCGCGCCATGCCATTCTGGCCGTGGTGCTGGCAGGCGCTTTTGTGACCTATGGCGGGGTGAGCCTGTTCGTTGCATTTTTTGTGCTGGCCCCCATGGCGCATTCGCTTTTTAAAGCCGCCAACATTCCCAACCACCTGATGCCTGCGGCGATTGTGCTGGGAACCTCCACGTTCACCATGTCGGCATTGCCCGGAACACCTTCCATCCAGAACGCGATTCCCATGCCGTTTTTTGGCACCACGCCTTTTGCCGCGCCGGGCCTGGGTGTTATTGCCTCACTCATCATGATGGGGTTTGGCATGTGGTGGCTGGGGCGGGCCGAAGCGGGGGGCCGCCGCGCAGGTGTGGGGTATGAAGAGGTCTCTGCGGCGACGCATGAAAAGGCAGCTGATGATGCACTGGTGCGTGAGCGCGCAGTCGCCTCGCATGAGTTTGACCCGCAGGAGATGGCCCATGGAAAACGCAGCGCAGAGCTGCCCGCCGTGTGGGCGGCTGCGTTGCCGCTGGTGGTGGTGGTGGCGGTCAACCTGGTGATGAGTTTTTGGGTGCTGCCGCGGATGGACGTGGCTTTCTTGCAGGAACCCCAGTGGGGGCAAACCACACTGGCGGGAGTGGGGGGCGTCTGGTCGGTGGTGGTGGCACTGGCGGTGGCGATTGTTTTGGTCATCGTGCTCAACTGGTCACGCCTGACCAATCTGCGCGACAGCATGGATGCAGGTGCCAATGCATCGGCTTTGCCAGCCTTGAGCGTGGCCAGCCTGGTGGGTTTTGGCGGTGTGGTGGCGGCCTTGCCGGCATTTGCGATGGTCAAGGCCTGGGTGCTGGGTATCGAAGGGGGCCCGCTGGTTTCTCTGGCGGTCTCGACCAATGTGCTGGCGGCTCTGACGGGCTCTGCATCGGGCGGTCTCACCATCGCACTGGAGGCCTTGGGTAGCACCTACATGCAACTGGCCTACGAACTGGGCATTGACCCATCCCTGATGCACCGGGTGGCCGTGATTGGCGCCGGCACCCTGGACAGCCTGCCGCACAACGGGGCAGTGGTGACCCTGCTGGCGGTCTGTGGTTCAACCCACCGCAAGAGTTACTTCGACATTGTGGTTGTGGGCATCATTGGGCCTATTCTGGCGCTGGTAGCAGTGATTGTTTTGGGCACTGCGTTTGGCTCGTTCTGAGTGTGTGAACCGTAACCCTGGGGTCAACGCGACATCCAACTGATCACCAAAGCATTCACCAGATCGATGAAAAAACCTCCCACCAGGGGGACGATGATGAAGGCGCGGTGGGCTGCGCCATACTGGCGGGTGACAGCACTCATATTGGCCACGGCGGTGGAGGTGGAGCCCAGTGCAATACCGCCAAACCCGGCGCACAACACGGCGGCTTCGTAGTCTTTGCCCATAAAGCGAAAAACGATCCAGAGTGTGTACACCACAGTCAGCACCACCTGCAGCACCAGGGTGGCAAACACAAAGCTGAACACACCCTTCAGTGCCCACAGCTGCAGCCCCATCAGGGCCATGGTCAGGAACATACCCAGGCAAATGTCAGAGATCAGGGCGAGGCCCTGGGTGGTTTTTTTCCAGTTGCGGGCAGACTGTTTCGGTAGCAGCAAGGGCAGGGTGTTGCGCAGCACGATACCGGCCATCAGGCTGCCGACAAAATCGGGCAGATTGAGCCCGGTGTAACCAAGCACCCTCGTCAGGCCCTGCCCCAGCAACAACGCCAGATTCAGCCAGAGCCAGGCGCGTAACACGCCGTAGTAATCGAGGCGGGTTTCGCTGCTGTCGGCGTTGTGTGCCACGCCAATGTCCAGCCGGGTGTCATGGGACGGCGTGAGTTTGTGTTCCCGCATGAGGTAGCTGGCAATCGGCCCCCCAATGATGCAGGCAATGATGAGCCCGAGCATGCTGCCCGCAGTGCCAATCTCCAGTGCGTTGTGGATACCCAGCCGCTCGACGAAATCAGGCACCCATGCCAGCGTGGTACCGATACCCCCGACCAGCGACACGGAGCCGACCAGTAAACCCGCCCGGGGGTCGAGTCCAAAAATATTGGCAATTCCCATGCCAAGCATGTTCTGCAGCACGATAAAAGTGGCGGACAATGCAAGTCATCGCCGGTGAACTGCAGGGCAACAAGGAACTGGCCAGCGCCGCCTTCAACGCCCGCGTGATCCCCAGCGTGGCCTACACCGACCCCGAAGTGGCTTGGGTGGGCCTCACCGAAGACCAGGCCAAGGCCCAGGGCGTCAAGGTCAAGAAAGGCCTGTTCCCCTGGGCCGCCTCCGGCCGTGCCATTGCCAACGGGCGCGACGAAGGCTTCACCAAGCTGCTGTTCGACGACAGCCCCGAAGCAGGATCAGGAGACGGCCATGCTGGCCGGGGCCACGGCAAGATCTTGGGCGGTGGCATGGTCGGCACCCACGCGGGCGACATGATCGGAGAGATCGCGCTGGCTATCGAGATGGGTGCCGACGCAGTGGACATCGGCAAGACCATCCACCCGCATCCAACCCTTGGCGAATCCATTGGCATGGCGGCGGAAGTGGCGCATGGCAGCTGCACGGATGTGCCGCCTGCGCGCAAGTAAGTCCGCAGCCAAGCTACCCTGACAAGGCCCGAACTGGCGACGGTTCGGGCCTTGTGCTTTGCGTACCCAAACAATCGCCGCAGAATACTGTGCATTTGTACAGTATTCATGTCAGCCACTTCCAAGCCCAAGCTCTACAACCCACGCCACCCCGAACGCACGCTGCTCTACCAAACGGTAGCCGAGCACTACGAGACCTGGCTAGAGTTGGCCAGCGCGGGTCAGTTCGACGGCCAGGGCGACCACCACACCCCCAAGCCCTTCGTGCGCAAAGCGTTTGCCAAGTATCTTGAGTGCGGCATCTTTGCCCATGGCTTTGCCCGCGCTCGCTGCGGCGACTGTGGGCACGACTACTTTGTAGCCTTCTCCTGCAAAGGCCGGGGAGTCTGCCCCTCGTGCACCACCCGGCGCATGGTGGAGACAGCAGCGCACCTGAACGATCACGTATTCCCCCGCCTGCCGGTGCGCCAGTGGGTGCTCTCCGTGCCCAAGAGGTTGCGGTACTTCATGCAACGCGACGGAGCGGTGCTGAGCATGGTGCTGCGCATCTTTCTGCGGGTGATCGCACAAACTCTGCAGACCCACAGCCCCGGTGCGGCCCATATGGACAAGGCAGGCCTGCACATCGGCGCAGTGGCCTTCATCCACAGGTTCGGCTCCAGCCTCAATGAACACGTCCACTTCCACGTTTGTGTGGTGGACGGGGTGTTTGAGGAAGTGGAGGGCGAGGGCGATGCTGATGCGACCCCTCGAATCTCATCGCCGGGTGTCATCTTTCACGCGGCCACCGGCATCGATGCGGCTACCGTGGCCCCAGTGCAGACCACACTGCAAAAACGCATCCTGCGCGCCTTCGTTGCTCGGGGCCTGCTGGAGAACTGTGACGCCAAAGACATGCTGGGCTACAAACACAGCGGCTTCTCGGTGGATGCGGGGGTGTGCATCGAAGCCCACGACCGCGCTGCGCTGGAGCGGCTGCTGCGCTATTGCGCTATTGCGCGCGTCCACCGTTTTCCATGGAGCGCCTACGCAAAGAGGGAAGCAAACTGGTGTACCGCTGTGCCAAACAGCGCAGCGAGCCCACCAGTGACAAGCGTGGTGCCAAGGCAGATGAGCTGCACCTCACACCGCTGGAACTGATCGACCGCATCGCCGCGCTGGTGCCACCGCCACGCACCCACCGGCACCGCTACTTTGGTGTGCTGGCACCAAACTCGCCGCTGAGGGCTGCGGTGACGGCGCTGGCGACACCGGCGCAAGCCGCTCCCGTGCTGGGCGCGTCGATCAGCACGGGGGAGTGCGCGCCTGGTGTGGTACCGATGAGCAGCGCGCTGCCATCCCAGAGCGAGCCGGTGCTGCCCAAGCGTGCAGCGCACTACCTGTGGGCGGTGCTGATCGCCCGCATCTACGAGGTGTTCCCCCTCTTGTGTCCGCTGTGTGGCGGGCATATGCGCATCATCGCGTTCATTACGCACAGCGCTGACATCCGGCACATCCTGGACCACATCGGGGCAGATTCAGAGCCACCCCGCATCTCCCCGGCGCGCGGGCCACCGCTGTGGGATGACTGTAGTGATGCGCAGATGGATGACGGGGCGCAAACCGAGCCAGCAGACTGGGACCTGGCGGCGCAACCGGCACCGGACTTTGAGGTCGATCAGCGCATCAGTTGGTGAATGAACAAAGCGGCGATTTTGACTTGCCGCGAACTGGCTCTGCGCCCGGTACACGCCGAGCGCCGCAAATCACTCTCCTGAACGCCAAACCCTGGTGGTGAACCTGACACCTGGGCGGGAAAATCGAGTGTCTCAGCCGGCTTGATGGCGCTTCCGCGGTGCGATACTTGGCCTCATGCGGTTAAAACGCCTATCCGTTTCCGATATTCACTAGGAGTCTTCAGTAATTGAATTCCCCTGCAGAATGCCCAAGGTCCAAAAATCAAGCAGCGAGACAATATACCTGAAAAGGCAATTATTCCCAAGGATCATGCACAGAGTTAGCTTTGTTTTAGACAAACATTGGCTGGTATTTTTCTATGCTGACAACCGTACAATCGCGCGCCCAGTCAGACCTTCAGCATGCACACATCAACCGAAACTTTTGACCCACTTCCTCTGTTGTTGAGATTTGCGCCAAAGGCCAGATTGTTCGATGCCGGGGAATTCTGTGACACATCTCTGTTCCAGCAGCAGCCGGGCATAGGCAGCTTGCACCTGCTGAGCCGTGGCACGATTTATGCGCGCCAAGATGGCATGAAGCCCATCGAGATCAAGGCCCCAAGCTTGGTTCTTATTCCGAGGAAAGATGCCGTTCAAGTCAACGGCATCAACATCCCAGAAACCGAGTGGATGTGCGCCACGCTCAGCGACTTTGGCATGCCCTTAGCGGCCCTCTTGCCAGACTGCTCAGTTATAGATCTGCACCTCGCCCCTCGGTTGCGCAACGTTGTCGACTGGTTGTTCGAGGAGGCCGACAGGCGTGCCTATGGGTACATGGCGGCCATTGACCGATTGCTGCAGACGGCTTTGGTGATGGTCATCCGGCACTTGTTTGAGACAAAGACGCTGTGCGGTGGTTTGCTCAACACGATGTCTGATCCCAAGTTGCGACTTACGCTTGAAGCCCTTCATGAAGCACCGGAGCGCGACTGGACGTTGGACAGCATGGCAGCACTTGCCAGCCTTTCTCGCTCTGCTTTTGCGCAACGTTTTACGCAGGTCATGGGCATGCCACCACTGACCTATTTGACTGAGTGGCGCATGACCGCTGCGCGCGATTTGCTGATCCAGGGCAAGCCGGTGAAGGTTGTGGCATCCGCTGTTGGGTATCAAAGCGCGGCGGCGTTTTCACGTGTTTTCATCAGACATGTTGGTTTTTCACCAAGCGAATGGCAGCGATTGCAACAAAATTTGGGTTGATTTGACTGCTTATTCGCTCGGGCTTTGTGAGATCGGCATCTGAATACGGACGATCAGCATCAAGTGAAAAACCCGGTTTGGGTTTAAAACACCTTGCTGATGCCCATCTCTACTGGGTTGCCGCAGCGATGCCCCGCGCACGGTGAACACTTTTGTTGACGGGAGCGAAAGGAATCATCAAATGACTCAACATGAAACGGCCATCCTGGCCGGCGGCTGCTTTTGGGGCATGCAGGAGTTGGTGAGAAAGTTGCCCGGGGTCATCAGCACCCGTGCAGGCTACAGCGGCGGCGATGTTCCCAACGCCACCTACCGAAATCACGGCAACCATGCTGAGGCCTTGGAGGTTGTCTTTGACCCGCTAAAGCTCAGCTTCCGCGATCTGCTGGCGTTCTTCTTCCAGATTCATGATCCGAGCACACCCTTACGACAAGGCAATGACCGGGGCGCTTCCTACCGGTCGGCCATCTATTTCACCTCACCAGAACAGCAACGTGTGGCGCTGGACACCATTGCCGATGTGGATGCCTCAGGCTTGTGGCCGGGCAAGGTGGTTACTGAAGTGGAAGCCGCAGGCCCATTTTGGGAAGCTGAGGCCGAGCACCAGGACTACCTGCAGCGCCGCCCCAATGGATACACCTGCCATTTTGTGCGACCCAACTGGAAGCTGCCTAGTCGCGCCTAGCCTTTGAGGGGAGAGCAGGTGCTCGACCTTGTTCGAGCTGGATTGATTTTTGACTAACTGGCCATTACAACTGGAGATTTTGATGAACCGGAATGTGATAACTGGTGTGGCACCAGAGCTGCGTGTTTCTCAATGGATCGATGCCGAGGGGCAATCCATCGCTCCGCTGAAGCTTTCTGACCTGGGCGGCGGCTTCAAAGTGATCTACTGTTTTCAGTCCTGGTGCCCTGGGTGCCATAGCCATGGGTTTCCCACCCTGAAGGCTCTGGTGAAAGGTTTAGCTGGCAAGGGCTTTGGCTTCGCCGCTGTGCAGACGGTGTTTGAAGGCGAGACCGCCAACACCTTTGAGCGCCTGCGCGAAATACAGTTGCGGTATGCCTTGCCCATTCCCTTTGGGCACGAAGTGGCGGGTGAAGCCCGCTACCCCAGTTTGATGGCCGACTACAGCACCCGTGGCACACCTTGGTTCATCGTCATCGACCCCATGGGCGAGGTGCTGCACAGTGATTTTCATCTGGATGCGGATCGCTTGATTTCTGCTTTTGGTGGCATTGACGATTTGCCCCTGGCCGCATGATGACGGCGAGCGACACCATGAACAACGCCACGCTGCAACTGCAGCTTGATAACAGCTATGCACGCGAACTGGAAGGTTGCTACGTTCCGTGGCAACCGGCTGGCTCCCCCAACGCCAGACTGATCAAACTCAACCAAGCCTTGGCGCTTGAACTGGGTCTTACACCTGCGCTGTTCAGTGCGGAGGAGGCATTGGGTGCCTTTTCGGGCAATGTGGTTCCGCCGACGGCGCAACCGCTGGCGCAGGCCTATGCCGGACATCAGTTTGGGCATTTTTCGCCTCAACTGGGGGATGGTCGTGCCGTGCTGCTGGGCGAACGCATTGATCAGAATGGCCAGCGCCGTGACATCGCGCTCAAGGGCTCTGGTCGCACGCCGTTTTCGCGCAGCGGCGATGGTCTGGCCACGCTAGGCCCCGTGCTGCGTGAATACCTGATGGGGGAAGCCATGCATGCGCTGGGCATTCCAACCACGAGAGGCTTGGCCGTGGTGTCCACTGGCGAAAGCGTTCAACGCGAGCGTGAATTGCCCGGTGCTGTGCTGACACGCGTTGCAGCGAGTCATCTGCGCATAGGTACTTTCGAATTTTTTGCCTCTCGCGGAGACACTGCCACATTGCGGCGCTTGGCAGACTATGCGATTGCCCGTCACGACCTTTCACTGGTTGGCGCGCCTGACCGCTACCTTGGCCTGCTCAAGGCCGTGGCAGAACGCCAAGCCTTGCTGGTCGCCCGCTGGATGGGCGTTGGCTTTGTCCATGGGGTGATGAATACCGACAACATGACCATTTCTGGCGAGACCATCGACTATGGCCCTTGCGCGTTCATCGAGCACCTTGACCCAAAAGCCGTGTTCAGTTCTATCGACCGCCATGCACGTTATGCCTTTGGCAATCAACCCCCCATCGCGCAGTGGAACATCGCCCGGCTTGCGCAAGCCCTGTTGCCCTTGATTGACGACGATGAGGCTCGCGCTGGTGAGTTGGCGGCAGACGTCGTCAACGGGTTCGCTGACCGTTTCGAGCAGCATTGGCAGCGAGTTCTGCACGCCAAACTGGCTTTGCCCGACCAAACGCCAGAGGATTCGATGCTGGGAAATGACTACCTTCAACTGCTGCAAACCCACCGGATTGACTACACCCTGGGGTTTCGCCGATTGATGGATGCCGCAACGGGTGACGACGCCCCACTTCAGGCGTTGTTTGGGCAAGCGCAACCACAGCTCACCGCTTGGCTGGAACGCTGGCGCCAACGCACGGGTGCCCGCGAAGATACTGTGGCCAAACTGCGCGCGGTGAACCCCCTCTACATCGCGCGCAACCATCAGGTCGAAGCAGCGCTTGCTGCTGCAGTGGATGAGGCTGACTTTGCACCTTTCGAGCGATTGTTGGCGGTGCTTCAGCACCCCTTTGACGAACGAGAAGAAGACCAAGCGTTTTCGAGGCCAGCCCCTGCTGAGCAGACAGCTTGCTACAAAACATTTTGCGGAACCTAGGAAGGGATAAATGACATGAACGACACCCACAACAGCGCAGGCATTCAAGACCAGGCCGCACCCGAGCTTGGTGTGACCCGGTGGATCGACCCCACGGGGCAAGTTATGCCAGGCTACGGTTTGGACAACATGCCGGGCCGTTTCAAGTTGATCTTTTGTTATCAACATGCTTGCCCTGGTTGCCACCTGACCGGATTTCCAGCACTGATCAAACTGTTTGAAGCATTTCGAGGCAACCGCCTTGTCAGCTTTGCTGCCGTGCAGACCGTGTTTGAGGACTTTGACGACAACCGCTACGAGCACATCCTTGAAGATCAGGTCAAGTACGCCCTGCCCATCCCTTTTGGCTATGACAGTGGCGCTGGGCACGAGGGTGACAGCTCGGTCTTGATGCAGCGCTACCGCAGCGGCGGCACCCCTTGGTTCATCTTGATTGATCCCGATGGGCAAGTAATCTACAACCATTTCCGGCTTGATGCGGACAAGCTGATTGCATTTCTGAAGCGCGCTGAAGCGGCAACACCAGAGCCCGCGGCTGACGCAGGCACTTTGACCTGGCGCGGTGTGCTTGAGTTGACCAGCAAAGGCAACCCAGCACCGCCGCAGCGGCTGGAGCTCAGTGAAGCAGAGTGGCGCGAGCGTCTGAGCGATGAGCAATACCGTGTGGCACGTCAAAAGGGCACCGAGCGGGCGCACAGTTCGGCCATGTGCGCGCTGTTTGAGCCCGGTCGCTATGGCTGCGTTTGCTGCGGCACCGAACTCTTTGATGCCTCGACAAAGTTCGACAGCAAGAGCGGGTGGCCAAGTTTCACCCAAGCCCTGGCACCGGGTCTTGTTGCTTATCACCAGGATGCGAGCCATGGCATGCGAAGGGTTGAGACCACCTGCAACGTGTGCGATGCGCATCTGGGCCATGTCTTTCCCGATGGACCCGCCCCCAGCGGGCTGCGCTATTGCATGAATGCTGTCGCGCTCGTGAAGAGCTAATCCCACCCTTTGAATTCAATCAACGAAGAGAACCGCTAATATGAAAGCCACCTGGAACGGCAAAGTCATCGCCGAGAGCAATGACATCGTGGAAGTCGAAGGCAACGCCTACTTTCCCCTGAGTTCAATCCACCGCGACTACTTCAAGGACAGCTCGACCCACACCACCTGTCCGTGGAAAGGCCGGGCAAGCTACTTTGTCATCGACGTTGACGGCAACGTCAACCGGGACGCGGCCTGGACTTACCCCACGCCACTGCCTGGCGCTGAAGCCGTTACAGATCGTGTCGCGTTTTGGCGTGGCGTCAAGGTGAGCGAATGATGGGACAAGCGTCATTTGACCTGATCGTCATCGGGGCGGGGCAAGCTGGCCCCTTTTTGGCGGCCAAGCTGGCCCATGCCGGCAAAAAGGTGGCCTTGATAGAAGCGCGCCAACTGGGCGGCACCTGTGTCAACCGGGGTTGCACGCCCACCAAAACCCTGCGCAAGTCCGCACGGGTCGCCTACATGGCACGCCGCGCTGCCGAGTTCGGCGTGGATGTGGGCCCTGTCACGGTGAACTTTGGTGTGGCCATGGCGCGCATGCGCAAACGCATCACGGATGCACGCACTGGGCTGGAGGGCTGGCTTGGCGCGCTGCCCGGCTTGACCATTCACTACGCGCATGGTCAGCTGGCCGGTCGTGATGGCGCGGACTTCATTGTTCAAGCGGGCGAGCACACCCTTCGCGCACCGCAAGTGGTCTTGAACACCGGCACGCGTTCTTTCATGCCACCGATCCCGGGTCTGAGCACGGTGCCAGCGTTAGACAGTGAGGGTTTGTTGGCGCTGGATGAGTTGCCGAAGAAACTGGTGATCATCGGTGGCGGGTACATCAGCCTGGAGATGGCACAAATCTTCCGTCGCCTGGGCGCAGAGGTAAGCGTCATTGAAAACAACCCACGGCTGACATCACGGGAAGACCTCGACGTTTCGGCCGCTATTACCGATTTACTCTTGTCGGAGGGCATCGAGGTGATCACAGGGGCGAAAGTCGAAAGCGTTCAGCCAGGTGACCTGCCAGGTCACAGCCGTGTGCAGTTGACCGATGGACGCCTGATTGAAGGCAGCCATCTTCTTATTGCGACAGGGCGGACGCCCAATACAGACGCTCTTGGCCTGGAAAGTGTGGGCTTGAAGACCAATCCGCGTGGCTACATCCAGACCAATGCGCGCCTGGAAACCGAAGTTCCCGGCATTTGGGCCTTAGGTGACATCAATCAGCGCGGCGCGTTTACCCACACGAGCTACCATGACCACGAGATACTCGCGGCGAATCTGGCCGGTGGTCAGCGCAGCGCGGATGATCGCAACAGCATCTACGCCATGTTCACTGACCCGCCGTTGGCGCATGTCGGTTTGTACGAGGCCGATGCGCTGCGTTTGGTAGAGCAGGGGCGTCGCATCTCGCAGGCGGTGCACCAGATGAAGGACATCAGCCGCGCGAAAGAAGAAAGCGAAACCCATGGCCTGATCAAGCTGCTGATCGACGAGGACACCGGTCTGTTTCTGGGGGCCACCATGATGGGGATTGCGGCAGACGAGATCATCCACAGCATCAGCCTGGTCATGGCTTGCGGGGGCACCTGGCAAAGCGTGCGCGAGGCCTTGCCAGCACACCCAACCGTGACCGAATTTCTACCCACCATCATTGATCGTCGAAAAGCGCTTTTGGCACGAGAATGAGAAGCTCAACCATGTCACCTGAAAACATTCTGCGTGAGCGATACCGGGACGTGCGGTGCCGGTCCGAGCGCATTTGTGCGCCCTTGGCAGCGGAGGACCATGTACCGCAACCGGTCGCAGAGGTCAGCCCGCCCAAATGGCATCTTGCGCACACCAGTTGGTTTTTTGAATCCTTGGTCCTCCAACGGTATCAACCAACCTACAGCGTCTTCCATCCGCGCTACGCATATCTCTTCAACAGCTACTACAAAGGTGCTGGCAGCCATCTGCCACGGCACCAGCGTGGTGACCTGAGCCGGCCCACGGTGGCCGAGGTGTTGGCTTACCGCGCCCATGTGGATGCTGCGATGCTTGAGCTGCTGGGCAGAAAGTTGATGCCTGACGTTGCCGCACTTATTGAGCTGGGCTTGCACCATGAGCAACAGCACCAGGAGTTGCTGCTGACGGACATCAAGTACATCCTTGGCAACAACCCACTGGCACCCGACTACGACCCCATAAGAGTCAGTGCCATCGACCTGACTGCCGAACACGACGGCACATGCCCGCCACTGGATGACTGGTTGGATGTCCCTGCCGCCATGGTCCAGATTGGCCATGTCGGCCCGGGTTTTGCGTTCGACAACGAGTCGCCGCAGCATCCAGTGTGGGTGCCTGCAACGCAACTTAGGCGCGCGCTGGTCACCAATGCCGAGTACCTGGCGTTCATACAAAGCGGTGGCTATGAGCGGCACGAGTTCTGGCACTCTGACGGGTGGGACTGGGTTCAGAGCCTGCCGCAAAAAGCGCCTTTGTATTGGCACCCCTCCCCGGACGATTCAGCGCAGTGGTTGCATTTCACTTTGACCGGTGTACAACCCTTGCCAGCGACAGCCCCAGTCACGCATCTGAGTTATTTTGAAGCACACGCGTTTTGCCAGTGGGCAGGCTGGCGTTTGCCCACAGAGTTCGAATGGGAAGTCGGTGCACCGCACTTCAACTGGGGACGGCGTTGGGAATGGACACAAAGTGCGTATCAGCCGTACCCCGGATTTAAGCGCAGTGCTGACATCGTGGGCGAGTACAACGGCAAGTTCATGGTCAATCAGCAGGTGCTGCGCGGGGCCTCTTTCGCCACGCCACCCGGACATGCTCGTCTGACCTACCGCAACTTCTTTCATGCCAACACTCGCTGGCAATACAGCGGACTGCGCCCTGCGCGCGATCCCATCACCAAGGCGTTGTCATGAACGAATCAGAAATCCTCGCAAGTCATGTGCAGTCGGGCCTCAGTGCCTCTCAAAAGAAACTATCGTCCGCCTGGTTTTACGACGACGAAGGCTCGCGCCTGTTCCAGCGCATCATGGCGCTACCCGAGTACTACCTGACTGGTTTGGAGCATCAGTTGCTGCGGGAGCGCGCTGGTGAACTGGCACGCTGGATTGACCCGGACAACACACCTCTGGACTTGATTGAACTGGGCAGTGGCGACGGTGAGAAAACGCTCAGTCTGTGCCAGGTACTCCATGCCAATGATTTGGACTGTATTTACCGGCCCATGGATGTTTCAGCCCATGCACTGGCCGAATTGAGCCAGCGATTCGACACCCATTTGCCCGGTTTTTCAATCGCACCAGTGTTGGGTGACTACTTTGAACATTGGCCAGAGGCTTGCGCAGAGCGGCGCCAGGTGGCCATGCTGCTGGGCAGCAACCTGGGCAACCTGGATGAAATTGCCGCCGTTGGTCTGTTGAAGCGCATCCACTCCCAACTGCGCGGGGGAGATGTCTTGCTGTTGGGCCTCGACTTGGTCAAGAGTCCCATGGTCATTCAAGCGGCATACAGCGACTCACAAGGTGTCACAGCCGCCTTCAATTTGAACCTGTTGACACGCCTTAATCGTGAACTGGGCATGAACTTCAACTTGGAGCACTTCAGTCACTATGCCTGTTATTGCCCTTTGAAGCAGGCCGCCTACAGTTTCCTGGTCAGCCACATCGATCAGTCCGTTCACTGCGAGACACTTCAACAGGACTTTGAGTTTCATGCCGGTGAAACCATTCACACCGAGCAATCGCAAAAGTACACATCGGCAGACATTGCGCACCTGGCGCAGGCCAGTGGGTTTCAAAACACCAGCGTCATCACCGACGAACGCGGGTGGTATGCCCTGACCGTTTGGCATAAACCTGCCCTTGGGGCGTGAGTCCAACACCATCCCTGCTGGCTAGAGTTGGCCAGCGCGGGTCAGTTCGACGGCCAGGGCGACCACCACACCCCCAAGCCCTTCGTGCGCAAAGCGTTTGCCAAGTATCTTGAGTGCGGCATCTTTGCCCATGGCTTTGCCCGCGCTCGCTGCGGCGACTGTGGGCACGACTACTTTGTAGCCTTCTCCTGCAAAGGCCGGGGAGTCTGCCCCTCGTGCACCACCCGGCGCATGGTGGAGACAGCAGCGCACCTGAACGATCACGTATTCCCCCGCCTGCCGGTGCGCCAGTGGGTGCTCTCCGTGCCCAAGAGGTTGCGGTACTTCATGCAACGCGACGGAGCGGTGCTGAGCATGGTGCTGCGCATCTTTCTGCGGGTGATCGCACAAACTCTGCAGACCCACAGCCCCGGTGCGGCCAATGCAGACAAGGAAAGCCTGCACATCGGCGCAGTGGCCTTCATCCACAGGTTCGGCTCCAGCCTGAACGAACACGTCCACTTCCACGTCTGTGTGGTGGACGGGGTGTTTGAGGAGGTGGCAGGCGAGGGCAGCGCTGATGCCGCAATGCAAGTCTCTGCGTCAGGCGTCGTATTCCACCCTGCCACCGGCATCGATGCGACACCCGTGGCACAAGTGCAGACCACACTGCAAAAACGCATCCTGCGCGCCTTCGTTGCTCGGGGCCTGCTGGAGAACTGTGACGCCAAAGACATGCTGGGCTACAAACACAGCGGCTTCTCGGTGGACGCCGGTGTCTGCATCGAAGCCCACGACCGCGCTGCGCTGGAGCGGCTGCTGCGCTATTGCGCGCGTCCACCGTTTTCCATGGAGCGCCTACGCAAAGAGGGAAGCAAACTGGTGTACCGCTGTGCCAAACAGCGCAGCGAGCCCACCAGCGACAAGCGCGGTGCCAAGGTTGATGAGCTGCACCTCACACCGCTGGAGCTGATCGACCGCATTGCCGCGCTGGTTCCCCCACCACGCACCCACCGGCACCGCTATTTTGGTGTGCTGGCACCCAACTCGCCGCTGAGGGCTGCGGTGACGGCGCTGGCGACACCGGCGCAAGCCGCTCCCGTGCTGGGCGCGTCGATCAGCACGGGGGAGTGCGCGCCTGGTGTGGTACCGATGAGCAGCGCGCTGCCATCCCAGAGCGAGCCGGTGCTGCCCAAGCGTGCAGCGCACTACCTGTGGGCGGTGCTGATCGCCCGCATCTACGAGGTGTTCCCCCTCTTGTGTCCGCTGTGTGGCGGGCATATGCGCATCATCGCGTTCATTACGCACAGCGCTGACATCCGGCACATCCTGGACCACATCGGGGCAGATTCAGAGCCACCCCGCATCTCCCCGGCGCGCGGGCCACCGCTGTGGGATGACTGTAGTGATGCGCAGATGGATGACGGGGCGCAAACCGAGCCAGCAGACTGGGACCTGGCGGCGCAACCGGCACCGGACTTTGAGGTCGATCAGCGCATCAGTTGGTGAATGAACAAAGCGGCGATTTTGACTTGCCGCGAACTGGCTCTGCGCCCGGTACACGCCGAGCGCCGCAAATCACTCTCCTGAACGCCAAACCCTGGTGGTGAACCTGACACCTGGGCGGGAAAATCGAGTGTCTCAGCCGGCTTGATGGCGCTTCCGCGGTGCGATACTTGGCCTCATGCGGTTAAAACGCCTATCCGTTGTTGATTGATTTGGAAGCGGGCTATTCATTCAAAGACTCCAGATAAAGCTAACGCCCGCGGTAAGCTGCGCCGGAGCGAAGCGGAGGGTACCAACAGGCGGAGCCTGTTGGCGTCAGCTTGACCAAACAGTTAGGCTGGGGAGCGGAGGCAGCTTGTTGCACTTGATATTCCCTATGTTTTTGCTGATAGCGGTTCATAACCAGCATCCAAAGGCGCAACCACTGAAATAAACCGAAGTGGGCCAACGCTGGTGCAAAGAACACCGTGCACCTGCCCTTTGTTTGCAACTACGATATCCCCCGGAACAATTGCAACGGTGTTGCCTTGCTCGTCAATTTGATATTGTCCTTCCCCTGAAAGGATGGTCCATGTATCTTGTCCGTCGGGGTGAATATGTGGCGCAATAGTTTGGCCGGGCTCCACATGCCAAGCCACGATAACTGAATGCGAAGATTCAACAACAACAGACCGTATAGGTTCTTTCTCGGCTGGCTGCATGAATTCATGGGACTTATACACGCGGTGAGTGCTCATTTTTTGCTCCACAAATGCAAGCTTTTGGGCAGCAAGATTCGCACCGCCCAAAAGCCTAACTAGATTTAGACGACAGCCATCGTAAGCAAGTTGGTCTGCCAAAACAAGATGTATCCATTGGTACATAGGGATAGTACCCAGGTGATGCCGTTTAGGCAAACCTAAAATTTTCCGGATGAAATCGTCTTCCGATCGTGCTGCACTCACCGCGTCTGCCGGTCCGGGCGGCGCCCCAGCGCCCAAACTTTTGGATCGTTTGCGTGACCATCTGCGCACGCGCCATTACAGCATTCGCACCGAAACGGCTTATGTCGATTGGGTGCGGCGCTTTATCCTGTTTCACGGCAAGCGGCATCCACAAGAGATGGGTGCGGTGGAGGTGGAGGCTTTTTTGACACATTTGGCGGTGCAGCGCCAAGTGTCTGCATCGACCCAGAACCAAGCCAAGGCGGCGATTCTGTATTTGTACAAGCAGGTGCTGGGTGTAGCAGACTGGGGCCTAGCGGCGCAACCGGCACCGGACTTTGAGGTCGATCAGCGCATCAGTTGGTGAATGAACAAAGCGGCGATTTTGACTTGCCGCGAACTGGCTCTGCGCCCGGTACACGCCGAGCGCCGCAAATCACTCTCCTGAACGCCAAACCCTGGTGGTGAACCTGACACCTGGGCGGGAAAATCGAGTGTCTCAGCCGGCTTGATGGCGCTTCCGCGGTGCGATACTTGGCCTCATGCGGTTAAAACGCCTATCCGTAGCCTTGAGCTTCCCACCTCGACCCGAGAACACCTGCCATGACCGATTCCCAGCAATGCATCACCCTGTGGGGCACGCCGCACTCCCTGTATACCGGCAAGATTCGCTCGTATCTGATCAAGAAAGGCATCAGCTTCCGCGAGCGCATGCCGGCTGAGCCGGCGTTTCAGCAGCGAGTCGTACCGGTGGTTGGTGCCGTGGTAGTACCCATTCTGGAGCTGGCCGATGGCACCATCGTGCAGGATACCAGCGACATGATCGACCATCTGGAGCAAGCCTTTCCCGCACGCCCGATGCTGCCGACCTCGCCGGTTCAGCGGGTAACCGCACTGCTGCTGGACGGCTTTGGTTCCGAGGGCCTGCTGGCCGCCGCCATGCACTATCGCTGGTCCTACCGCGCCGAGCAGGAACAATTCCTGCGCGCCGAATTCGGCCGCAGCGTGCACGCCGGTAACAACCGTGATGAGCGTCTGGCTGCAGGCGCGCAGATGATGAGCTACTTCAATTCCTTTCTGCCTTTCCTCGGTGTGACTCCGCAAAGCATCCCGGCACATGAGGCCGCCTATGAGGCGCTGCTGGATGCGCTGGACATTCACTTTCTCAGCCATCCGTACCTGCTCGGTGGTCACCCGAGCATTGCCGACTTCGGCTTTATGGCCCCGCTGTTTGCTCACCTCGGCCGCGACCCCTACCCGTCCGCGCTGATGAAAAATCGTGCACCGAATGTCTTCCGCTGGACCGAACGCATGAACCTTGCCGGTATCGGCGATGTCGAGTTTCCCGACCGTGCTGAAGCCTGGCTGCCCGACGATGCGCTTCCGGCCACCCTGGAGCCGGTTCTGGCGCTGCTGTTCAAGGACTGGGGCACTCTGCTGGCGGCGGATGCCGGGGCATTCAATGCCTGGAGCCAGGGACTGCCTGCAGGCACTCCGACGCATATAGCCCAGGAGCGCAAGATTCATCCCACCGTCGGCATGGTCGAGTATCAGTGGCGTGGCTGCAAAATCCAGCGCGCCAGTGCGCCACACGGTCTGTGGCTGTTCGCCAAAGCCCAGGCAGCGGCCAACGGTCTGTCCGGTGCGGCGCAGCAGCGTGTAGCCGAACTGCTCAAGCGTACCGGCGGTGAGCCGGTCATGGCCTTGCAGCTGGCCCGGCAGATGAAGCGGGAGAACTACAACCTCGTCCTGCAATAGCCTTGCAGCCAGCCGGGCAATCACAAACCTGCGTCATGCAGGAGGATATTGCGCCAGGCGCTGGCCACAGCGGGTATCTGAGTAACCCCCGGCACTTCAAGGGTTCAGCGGAACGCCTGCATGCTATGTTCGCGCACTGGCCGGGGCCAGTTGAATGTTGCGGGCAGCGCGCGTGGAGGGTGGCCTCGGCGCGTAGCGACAGCCCGCCAAGGCCAACTTCCCTGTACCGGCTTACTGCCCATCCTGCATCCACGAATTACCGCGGTAGGTTGGGTTGAGCCACGCGAAGCCCAACAGGTATCAATGCACCGCTTTGTTTTCGCTGCTGTCGGCGTTGTGCGCCACACCAATGTCCAGCCGGGTGTCATGGGACGGCGTGAGTTTGTGTTCCCGCATGAGGTAGCTGGCAATGGCCCCCCCAATGATGCAGGCAATGATGAGCCCGAGCATGCTGCCCGCAGTGCCAATCTCCAGTGCGTTGTGGATACCCAGCCGCTCGACGAAATCAGGCACCCATGCCAGCGTGGTACCGATACCCCCGACCAGCGACACGGAGCCGACCAGTAAACCCGCCCGGGGGTCGAGTCCAAAAATATTGGCAACCCCCATGCCAAGCATGTTCTGCAGCACGATGAAGGTGGCGGACAAAGCCAGCAGCACCATCAGCGGACGCCCACCCTTGAGCAGCGTGCTCACCTCGGATTTCAGCCCGATACCGGCAAAAAAATACAGCAGCAGCAGATCCCGTATGTGCAGGTCAAAAATGATTTTGACATTGCCCAGCCAGTACACCAGCCCGATCACCACCGTGCACAGAAAACCGCCCACGACTGGTTCCGGAATGCTGTAGCTGCGCAGTCCCGCAAACCGCTGTGTGAGCTCTTTGCCCACAAACAGCAACAAAATCGCCAGGGTGAAACTGACGAAAGAATCAACGTTGAGGGTGGATACAGGCATGGTGCAGGTGGCAACGGGTGTGGATCATCTGAGCAAGACGGCGTGACAAACTTCAGGGGGCAATGTCCACCTGGTGGATGCTGAACTGCCCCTTGCGGCGGTCGTCGAAATAATGTTCCAGGGTTTCCTTGACCGTACGGAACGCAATCTCGTCCCACGGGATTTCCGCTTCGGTGAACAAGCGGGCCTCAATGGTTTCGTGCCCTGGGTTGAACACGGTGCTCAGCAGCCGGGCCCGGTAAAAAAAATGCACCTGCCCAACCCGCACCACGTTCAGGATGCTGAACAGGCCTTCCATTTCGTACTGCGCACCCGCCTCTTCGTCGGTTTCGCGGGCCGCACCTTGGGCGGTGGTCTCGTGTAACTCCATGAACCCGGCGGGAAGTGTCCATTTGCCCCAGCGGGGTTCGATGTTGCGTTTGCACAGCAGCACCTGGTCGCCCCAATGGGGCACGGTGCCCACCACATTGAGTGGGTTCTCGTAGTGGATGGTGTTGCAGGCGGGGCAGACCGCACGTTCGCGGGTGTCACCGTCGTCAGGGATGCGGTACACCACGGCGGTGCCGCAGTTTTTGCAATGTTGGATGGGGCTGTGATGGAACATGGGTGGCTGCGGTGCGGGCCACTTCAGTCCATGCGAATACGCAGGGTGCCCAAACCTTCCACTCCACCTTCCAGAACATCACCACTGCCCACTGCGGCCACGCCTGCCGGGGTGCCAGTGTAGACCAGGTCGCCGGGCTGCAGCTCCCACGCGGCTGAGAGGTGTTCAATGGTTTCTGCGATGTTCCAGATCAGCTGTGACACCGTGCTGCGCTGGCGGTCCACCCCGTTCACCTGCACCCAGATGGCTGCGTTTTCGACGTCACCCGCCTGGGCTGCTGGCGTGATGGGGCCAATAGGGGCGCTGTGGTCAAAACCTTTGCCGATACACCAGGGGCGACCCTGCTTCTTCATCTCGTTTTGCAGGTCGCGCCGGGTCATGTCCAGGCCGACGGCATAACCGTAGATGTGCTGCGCAGCCTGGGCTGCAGGGATGTTCTTGCCACCTTTGCCAATGGCCACGACCAGCTCAATTTCGTGGTGCAGGTTGCTTGTCAGGGTGGGGTAGGGCATGTTGCCGGTGTCCCCTTGTTGCACGGCAAGGATGGCGTCCGCGGGCTTCATGAAGAAAAACGGCGGCTCACGGCCTGTAAACCCCATCTCTTTGGCGTGTTCTTCGTAGTTGCGGCCCACGCAGTAGATGCGGTGAACCGGAAACAGGTCGGTGGAGCCGACAACGGGTACGGAGCTGACTGCAGGGGGGGCAATAACGTAGGACATGGGTGTCTTTTCTACCGAAGAATGAGGGTTGTGCGTTGCAGCATATCTGATCTGATACCGCACACGAGCGGTCAGCAGACCCTGCGGAGTGGGCCGTGGTATCTGCCCCGGTGCGGTGTGGGAGTTACTGCGATTTGGTCAGCAGGTCGAAATGCTCCACCACCGGTGGGCTGGCGAAGAAGGGGCCCACAATGGCGCGCCATTCGGTGAACAGGGCGGACTCACGAAAGTCCACGGTGTGGTTTTCGAGGGTGTCCCAGAAAATCTGCAGGATGTAGCGCTCGGGGGACTCGATACCTTTGTTGACCTTGAAGCCCCGGCAGCCCTGGGCCTGGCTGATCACCGTGCGCAGACCGCGCTGTATAGCCTCGTCAAAAGCTGCCTGTTGGCCGGGGTGGATGCGGATATCGGCAAGTTCGAGAATCATGGTTGGGTCAGTCAAAAAAGAATAAGAAGGCGAATAAGGTGCGCGCTGGACAAACGAAAACGACTGCACGTTTCGGTATGCTGCAGGCATGAAACTCTACAGCTACTTTCGCTCGTCCGCGTCCTACCGGGTGCGTATTGCGCTGCAGCTCAAGGGGCTGGAGCCGGATTACATCCCCGTGCACCTGGTGCGGCGCGAGCAACTGTTGCCCGAGCATACCGCCCTGTCGCCCGATGGGCTGGTTCCAGTGCTGGAGGTAGGCGGTGACATTCTGACCCAGTCCATGGCCATCATCGAATACCTCGAAGAGACCTGTCCCACACCAGCCCTGCTGCCCGAGAGCGCCGTGGACCGTGCCCATGTACGTGCGCTGGCGCAGTCCATCGCCTGCGAGATCCACCCCCTGAACAACCTGCGTGTATTGTCCTATCTGGTGAAAGAAATCAAGGTGGATGAAGACACGAAGATGGCCTGGTACCACCACTGGGTGCGCTCCGGGCTGGAGGCCTTCGAGCGGCAGTTGGCCAGCCACGCCGCCCGCAGGCAGGCAGCAGGTTTGCCGCCGTCGGTGTACTGCCATGGCGCAACACCCACCTTGGCCGACTGTTGCCTGGTGCCCCAGATCTTCAACGCCCAGCGTTTTGGCACCCAGCTGGACGGGTTGCCCCACACCATGGCCGCATTTGATGCGTGTATGCAGCTGGCCGCTTTTCAGAATGCCCACCCGTCCCGTTGCCCGGACGCCGCGCCATGACAACCATGGAGTTGGCCAAGTCTGCGTGGCCTGCCAGCTGGCTCGTGCCCGACTGGCCGGTGCCCAGCCATGTGCGTGCGGTGTGCACCAGCCGTGAGGGTGGCACCAGCACGGGCCCATGGGGCAGCCTGAACCTGGGTGACCATGTGGCCGACGTGCCTGCCGCCGTTCAGGCCAATCGCGCCGTGCTGGCAGAAGCACTGGGGGTGCAGCCCGTTTTTATGCAGCAGGTGCATGGCGTTGGTGTGGCCGAACTGCCTGGTGCGGGAGACGCTGCCATCGTGGCGGATGCCTGTGTGACAACCGCGACGGGCGTGGCATGTACCGTCATGGTGGCCGACTGTCTGCCAGTGCTGCTGGCCAACACGGTGGGCACCGTGGTGGCGGCCGCCCATGCGGGTTGGCGTGGTCTGGCCGGTGAGGCCGGGCAGGGTGTTTTAGAGTCTGTTTATCAGCGTTTTAGTGCTCTAGCGCACGCTGGTTGTGCGCAGAATGCTATTAATACCGTAGCATGGCTGGGGCCCTGCATCGGGCCCGATGCGTTTGAAGTGGGCGATGAGGTCAAGGCGGCTTTTGTGCAGACGGACCCGGATTCCGCAGCACTGTTCCGTGCCAGCGCACCCGGCAAGTGGTGGGCCAACCTGCCAGGTTTGGCGCGTCGCCGACTGCAGGCATTGGGGGTGACGCAGATTTATGGCAACGACGGATCAGACGTGTGGTGTACCGTCCACAACCCGTCACGGTTCTTTTCGTACCGGCGTGACCAGCTCACTTTGGGCGGCAGTGGGCGCTTCGCCGCTTGTGTCTGGATCGACGGCTGAAGTGGGCGGTGTGACAAGCTGGCGTAAGGAATACTCTGCATCCTCTTTGGCTTGGCGCGCTTTCAGCGCTTTGCGCCGGGCGGGTGTGGACATCAGGTAAACCACCAGTGCCATGGGGAGCAGTCCATAGAGTACAAAGGTGATGATGGCACCGAGGATGCTGCCGGTGGTGTTGGTGGCTTCGGCCACCGCCATCATGAGGGTGACGTACAGCCAGGCGATGATGACGAGGTACATGTATTTCTTGCTTTGCCGGATTTTGTTTGTAAGAATGAGGGTAAACCCGAAACTTTCAACGGGATACCACAACGCGTCATACCGCGAGGAGACAACAGCATGCATTCTGGCCCCGAGTGGACCCAAACCGTCCAGCAATTTCAGCAGAGTTTTGGCGAAAGCTGGAGCAACGCGCTGCAATCATTCCAGCAACTCAGCAGCAACAGTCCGTTGGCCACAGCCCCGGGCACCCATCCTGTTGCGCTGACCTTCTCCGCCGAGAAGCTGCAGGCACTCCAGGAAAATTACGTCAAAGAGGCCATTGCGCTGTGGAACGAGGGTGTCAAAGCCAACCCCGGTACAGCAGACCGCCGTTTTGCCAGTGCCGCTTGGCACAACAACCCGATGGCAGCGTTCTCGGCCGCCAGCTACCTGCTCAACACACGTACGCTGCTGGGCTTGGCCGACGCCGTAGAGGCTGACGAAAAAACCCGTTCGCGCATCCGCTTTGCCGTCGAACAAATGTCTGCCGCTACGGCCCCCAGCAATTTCCTCGCGTTCAACGCCGACGCGCAGACCAAGGCGATCGAAACCAAGGGCGAAAGTATCGCCAAAGGTATGCAGAACCTGCTGCACGACATGCGCCAGGGCCATATCAGCATGACGGATGAGAGCCTGTTTGAAGTCGGCAAAAACGTTGCCACGTCTGAAGGCGCGGTGGTGTTTGAAAACGAATTTTTCCAGCTCATCGAATACAAACCCCTCACCGCCAAAGTCTACGAGAGGCCGTTCCTGCTGGTGCCGCCCTGCATCAACAAGTTCTACATCCTCGATCTGCAGCCCGAGAACTCGCTGATCCGTTATGCCGTGGAGCAAGGCCACCGCACCTTTGTGGTCAGCTGGCGCAACCCCGACGAGTCGATGGCCCAAAAAACCTGGGACGACTACGTGGAGCACGCGGCCATCAAGGCCATCAACGTGACCCGCGAGATCACGGGGGCCAAGACCATCAACACACTCGGCTTCTGTGTCGGCGGCACCATTTTGGGCACTGCGCTGGCTGTGCTGGCCGCGCGGGGCGAAAAACCGGCGGCTTCGGCCACCTTGCTGACCACCTTCCTCGACTTCAGTGACACCGGTGTGCTCGATCTGTTCATCGACGAAGCCTTTGTTAAATACCGCGAGATGCAGCTGGGCCAGGGCGGTCTGTTGAAAGGCCAGGAGCTGGCATCGACCTTCAGCTTCCTGCGTCCCAACGAGCTGGTGTGGAACTATGTGGTGGGCAACTACCTGAAGGGTGAAACCCCACCCGCATTCGACCTGCTGTACTGGAACAGCGACTCCACCAACCTGCCAGGCCCGTTCTACGCCTGGTACCTGCGCAACACCTATTTCGAGAACAACCTCGTCCAACCCGGCAAAGCTGTGGTGTGTGGTGAAAAGGTGGACCTGCGCAAACTCGATATTCCGGTCTACATCTATGGCTCCCGTGAAGACCATATCGTGCCCATCGGCGTGGACGGCGGCGGTGCTTACGCCACCACACAACACCTGCCAGGCAAGAAGCGTTTTGTCATGGGGGCGTCTGGCCACATTGCCGGTGTGATCAACCCACCCGCCAAGAAAAAGCGCAGCTACTGGACGCGTGACGACGGCAAGTTGCCCGCCACGCAGGCAGACTGGGCCAAGGGCGCGCAGGAGCATCCTGGCAGTTGGTGGACCGACTGGTCTGCCTGGCTTGCGCCCCTGGCTGGCAAGCAAATTGCTGCGCCCAAGGCGTATGGCAATACTGCCTACAAAGCCATCGAACCTGCGCCTGGCCGTTACGTCAAGCAAAAGTCCTGACAGGCTCCACCCCGCTTATCTTTTCTGTATTTTCCGGGGCGCGTGTGGCGTGCCCTGGTTTCTGTGTACCCAACCCGCCACCGCAAATTCAAACAGGAGTCATTCATGGAAGAAATCGTCATCGTCGCCGCTAGCCGCACCGCAGTCGGCAAATTTGGTGGGAGCCTCGCAAAAATCGCTGCCCCTGACCTGGGCGCAGTGGTCATCAAAGACCTGCTGGCACGCACCGGCCTGTCCGCCGACCAGATTGGTGAAGTCATCATGGGCCAGGTGCTTACCGCTGGTTCGGGCCAGAACCCCGCACGCCAGACCGTGCTGAAGGCCGGGCTTGACAACCAAACGCCGGGCCTCACCATCAACGCCGTGTGTGGCTCGGGCCTCAAGGCCGTCATGCTCGCAGCACAAGCCGTTGCCGCCGGTGACAGCGAGATCGTGATCGCCGGTGGCCAGGAAAACATGAGCGCCGCACCCCACGTGCTGCCCAACTCGCGCGACGGCCAGCGTATGGGCGACTGGAAGATGGTGGACTCGATGATTGTGGACGGCCTGTGGGACGTGTACAACCAGTACCACATGGGCATCACCGCCGAAAACGTGGCCAAGAAATACGGCATCACCCGCGAACAACAAGACGCACTGGCACTGGCGTCACAAACCAAGGCCGCCGCTGCACAAGATGCAGGCCGCTTCAAGGATGAAATCGCCGCCGTCACCATCCCGCAGAAGAAGGGTGACCCCATCGTTTTTGCCACCGACGAGTTCATCAACCGCAAGAGTAATGCCGAAGCGCTGGCTGGCCTGCGCCCCGCATTCGACAAAGCCGGTGGTGTGACCGCAGGTAATGCATCGGGCCTGAACGACGGCGCTGCTGCTGTGATGGTGATGAAGGCCAGCAAAGCAGCCGCCCTTGGCCTGAAGCCGATGGGCCGTATTGCCAGCTACGCCACCTCCGGCCTCGACCCCGCATTCATGGGTATGGGCCCAGTTCCTGCTTCCACCAAGGCACTGCGCCGCGCGGGCTGGACATCGGCTGACCTGGATCTGCTGGAAATCAACGAAGCCTTTGCCGCCCAGGCATGTGCAGTGAACCAGGAAATGGGCTGGGATGTGTCCAAGGTCAACGTCAATGGTGGAGCGATTGCCATTGGCCACCCCATCGGTGCGTCCGGTTGCCGCATTCTGGTGAGCCTGCTGCACGAGATGCAACGCCGCGATGCCAAGAAGGGCATCGCCTCGCTGTGTATCGGTGGCGGCATGGGGGTTGCCCTAACCATCGAGCGTTGATTTCGGGATAACAATTCCAACGCCCTTCCAGTTTGGCGGGGCGTTTGGAGTTACAGACACATCACGCTGCAGAAACAGTAGCAAGTACACAGTATTGGAGAGAATTCATGAGTCAAAAAGTAGCATATGTCACGGGTGGCATGGGTGGTATCGGGACCGCTATCTGCCAGCGTCTGCACCAAGAGGGTTTTAAAGTCATCGCGGGCTGCGGCCCCACGCGTGACCACGCCAAATGGCTGGCTGAGCAAAAAGAACTGGGCTTCACGTTTTATGCATCGGTGGGCAACGTCGGCGCGTGGGACTCCACTGTCGAAGCCTTCACCAAGGCCAAGGCCGAACACGGCACCATCGACGTGCTGGTCAACAACGCCGGTATCACCCGCGACCGCATGTTTATGAAGATGTCGCGCGAAGATTGGGATTCGGTGATCGAAACCAACCTGAACAGCATGTTCAACGTGACGAAACAAGTGGTCGGTGACATGGTTGAAAAGGGCTGGGGCCGCATCATCAACATCTCGTCGGTCAATGGCGAAAAGGGCCAGGCCGGTCAGACCAACTACTCGGCTGCCAAGGCCGGTATGCACGGTTTCTCGATGGCACTGGCGCAAGAGCTGGCCACCAAGGGTGTGACGGTCAACACCGTGAGCCCAGGCTACATCGGCACCGACATGGTCAACGCAATCCGCGAAGACGTGCTGGCCAAGATCGTCGCCACCGTGCCGGTCAAGCGCCTGGGCAAACCCAGCGAAATCGCCTCCATCATCGCTTGGCTGGCGTCGGAAGAAGGTGGTTATGCCACTGGCGCCGACTTCTCGGTCAACGGTGGTCTGCACATGGGCTGATACTTGCCGCAATGTTCAGGGGGCAACATGTGTCGCCCTCATTGGTCAAGCCCGCTTTGCGGGCTTTTCTTTTGCCTAGCCCGCCCAGCAAGGGTGTTGCGGCCCAAGGTTTTTAACGGCATGTTTTTTGCGCAGGGCCTGAATGCCGTTATAAAAGAGCGGCAGAAGCGTGGCCCAGTGCGTGCCGTTTTGCGCTGCGCTCAGCCTGCCCATCACCCCACCGGAGCCGTTCATGCCACACAACGTATCACTGATCAGCACGATCGCCGTGGGGCTGGGTTTTGCGCTGGTGCTGGGCTTTATTGTCATGCGTTTGCGGCTGCCGGCGCTGGTGGGTTACCTGCTGGCCGGGGTCATCATCGGCCCCTTTACCCCCGGGTTTGTGGCGGATGCAGACATCGCGGCCCAGTTGGCCGAAATTGGTGTCATGTTGCTGATGTTCGGTGTGGGGCTGCATTTTTCGCTGGACGATCTGCTGGCCGTGCGCAAACTGGCGCTGCCCGGTGCCGTGGTGCAGATTGTGGTGGCCACGGCGCTGGGCATGGGCCTTGCCAGCTGGTGGGGTTGGAGTATTGGCGGGGCTTTGGTGTTTGGCCTCTCGTTGTCGGTGGCCAGCACCGTGGTGTTGCTGCGGGCGCTGGAAACACGCAACCAGCTCGACACCTTCAACGGCCGCGTCGCCGTGGGCTGGCTGGTGGTGGAAGACCTGGTGATGGTGCTGGTGCTGGTGTTGTTGCCACCCGTGGGCCGCTGGCTGGCGGGTGGCACGGGTGGAGCGGCCGGTGACGGCGAAGACGTGGGTGCCCTGTGGAAGGTGCTGGGCCTGACCCTGCTACAGGTCGGCGGGTTTGTGGCCCTGATGCTGCTGGTGGGGCGGCGGGTGTTCCCCTGGTTGTTGTGGCAGGTGCAGCGCACGGGGTCGCGTGAGCTGTTCACTTTGTGTGTGGTCGCCGCTGCCGTGAGTATTGCCTTCGGCTCGTCCGCGCTGTTTGGGGTGTCTTTTGCGCTGGGAGCTTTTTTTGCTGGCATGGTGATGCGCGAGTCCGAATTCAGCCACCGCGCCGCGCAGGAGTCGCTGCCGCTGCGTGACGCTTTTGCCGTGCTGTTTTTTGTGTCGGTGGGTATGTTGTTCGACCCCCAGGTGCTGATCACCCGCCCGTTCCAGGTGCTGGCGGTGGTGGCCATCATCGTGCTGGGCAAATCACTGGCAGCGGCGGCGCTGGTGCTGGCCTTCCGTTACCCGCTCAACACGGCGCTGACGGTGTCGGCCAGCCTGGCGCAGATTGGCGAGTTCTCCTTCATTCTGGTGGCCTTGGGCGTGTCGCTCAAGCTGCTGCCACCCGAAGGGCAAAGCCTGGTGCTGGCCGGGGCGCTGATTTCCATTGCCATCAACCCGCTGGTGTTTAAAGCCATTGAGCCCCTGCAAAACTGGCTGCGCGAACGCTCCGCCTGGGCCCGCAAACTGGAGCAGCGCGACGACCCACTGGCCGAGTTGCCCATGAGCACCCACGAGAAATTCCTGTCCCGCCAGGTGGTGCTGGTGGGCTACGGGCGGGTGGGGCGGCGTATTGCCAAGGCACTGGCCGAGCAGGACATCCCGTTTGTGGTGGCCGAAGAAAACCGCGAGTTGGTGGAAAAGCTGCGGGCCGAAGGTATTGCCGCTGTGTCAGGTGATGCGGCCGACCCTGCGGTGCTGATCCAGGCCCACATTGCCCGGGCCCGCCTGCTGGTGATTGCCACACCCGACACCCTGAACGTGCGCCAGATGATTGCCGTGGCCCGTGCGCTCAACCCCGAGATCGAAACCGTGGTGCGCACCCACAACGAAGAAGAGGCCGCTCTGCTGGAGCAGGAGCACGCCGCAGGAAAGGTGTTTCTGGGTGAAGAAGAGCTGGCCCGGGCGATGACGCGGTATGTGCTGACGCGTGCAGTGGCAGGGCCCGGGCCCACATCCCACGGCACTCCCGTCGTGGCCCACGTCTGAGCGAAAAGGCTCGTTTCAGGCTGTGTTTGCGGCCGCTGTCCGGTCGCGCAGCACGGCCGCACGCACCCGCCCGAGCCGGTCGTTGCCAAAATACATGTCGTCACCCACAAAGCAGGTGGGTGAGCCGAACAAACCCCGGGCAATGGCTTCGTCGGTGTTGGCCTTGAGTTTTTCCTTGATGTCAGCCCGCGTGATACCTGCCGCAAAAGCTGCCGGGTCGATGCCGGTTTGTGCACAGATGGCAGCCAGCACGGCGTCCTGCGAAATGTCCTGGTCGTGCAAAAAATAGGCCGCAAACGTGGCCTCGATGAAGGGCAGTAGCTGCGCGCGGGCCGCTGCGTCTTCTGCAATCCACAGGCAGCCGCGCATCGCTTTGACGCTGTTGACCGGGAACACGGTGGGCGGAAAGTGCAGCGGCAGCTCGGCCTCACGGGCGCTGTCCATCATGTCTTTGCGCATGTAGCGCATCTTGGGCGAGTCGAAGTTCTCGCGGGCTTCGTACATGCTGCGGTTCACGGCATTAAAAATGCCACCCACCAGGATCGGACGCCAGACGACGGGGGTATTCAGCTCCGCCGCCATGGGCTGGATGTTGCGAAACGCCAGGTACGTCCACGGGCTGGAGCAGTCAAAGAAAAACTCGATCATGGTGTGCCTCCGGCTTCGGCGCTGCTGCGTGCGGATTGCACCGACTGCGCGGTCTGGCCAAACAGCATCTTGCGGGTTTCTTCACTCATGGTGGCGACGCGCAGGTCCTTGGCCACATCCAGCCCGCGCCGCACGGCGGGGCGCTGCAGCAGGGCATCAAACCAGCGCTGCACATGGGGGAACTCGGCCAGCGACACGTTCTGCGCCTTGTGGGTGCGCACCCACGGCAGGATGGCCATGTCGGCAATCGAGTACGCCCCCGCCACACAGTCGCCGGTGCGCGCCAGCTGGCCGTCGAGCACGCCGTACAGCCGGTTGACTTCCTTGCTGTAGCGCTCGATGGCGTAGGGCACTTTTTCAGGGGCGTAAATCTGGAAGTGCCCGTTCTGGCCCGCCATGGGGCCCAGTCCGCCCATCTGCCACATCAGCCATTCGGTCACCTGCATCCGGCCGCGCAGGTCGGCGGGCAGAAACTGGCCGGTTTTTTCGGCCAGGTACAGCAGGATGGCGCCACTTTCAAACACCGGAATGGGCGCACCGCCGTCGGCCGGTGCCTGGTCCACGATGGCGGGCATGCGGTTGTTCGGGCTGATGCGCAGAAAGTCGGGCGCAAATTGTTCACCCTTGCCGATGTTGACCAGGTGTGTGGTGTACGGCAGGCCACATTCCTCCAGCATGATGGAGATCTTCCAGCCGTTGGGGGTGGGCCAGTAATACAGGTCGATCATGGGTGTGTCTCTTTTGCTATTAAATGTGTAGCTTCTAGCGCAAACGGAGCGTGCGCTAGAGCCTTAAAACGTTCATAAAAATGGCTTAATTCACTGGTTCCAGCCGCACGGTGGGCTCGGCCATGATGCGGGCCATACCCTTCAGGTCGTCGAGCAGGTGGTTGGCATAAAAGCTGTTCTGCGTGTCGGGCTCCAGTGCGGCCAGCGCCAGGTTGGCCAGGGGCTGGTTCAGCGCCACGTAGTAGCTGCCAGCCGGCACATCCACCAGGCTGCGCACCAACGCCACGTCCACCTTGTCGATCTCGGCGCTGCCCGCCACGGTGCCACGCACGTCCTTGCGTATGCCTTCGGTGCGGCCGGTTTCGCGGTAAGTCTCGCCCAGCACCGAGCCCGATTCGGCCACCCGCTGCACCGACACACCCAGCTTGCGCAGCCGATCCACCGCTTCCGTGGCCGTGGGGGCCAGCCAGTAGCCGCAGGGGCGGGCGCGTGACTTCAATGTCTGCAAGGTCAGCGATGAATTCCAGTCCACATTCACCGTGCGGTCGGCCCCTGTCACGGGGTCCAGCATCTTCAAATCAAACCGGCCCGGCGTGGGGCCGGCTTCCACTACCGCCTGGCCGGTGCAGGCCTGTGCGCTGACTTCGCGGTTCACGTAAGACAGCAGTTTGTTCAGGTCGGCTGCGCGGTCAGCCGTGACCTTCAGCACGCTGTTGAGCGCCGTGACCTGGGTGTGCACCCGCCGCTGGATGTGCAGGCGGTCCAGGCCCACCCCGCGCGTCTCGACCAGGATACTCACCGTGTTGCGCAGCCCGTTCACATTACGCCCGGTGTCAGGCTGGGTGCCGCCCATCGACACCCGCAGGTCCTTCGGGTCGGTGGACGTGGTGTAGTACCACTCGCTGCTCAGCTGCTGGCCGCCCAGCGCCGCCACCAGGGGGCGGCGAAACCATTCTTCCGACGCCTTGGTGATGAACTCGGGTGTGTTGGCCGTGGTGGTGTACTGCAGCAGTGCGTCAAACCGCTGGATGGCGTTGAACTTCTCCAGGAACCGGCCGACGGCGGTGTATTCATGCGCGTCCACCACCACCGCAGGGCGGTAGTCACGGGCCAGCCTGGCCAGCGCCTGCGCTTCGGGCGTGCCCAGCAGCAGGTGGTCGCGGTTCATGTCGACCCCGCTGGTGGTGACACGTTGGTTGGCCGCGCTGCCGTCCGGGTTGGCGCGCGGCACGATCACCACGTTGATGCGGTCCAGCAGCGGCTCCAGCAGGCCCGTGCCCAGCTCACGCGCTACCACCAGCAAGGCCTCGGCCCCGGCGGGCTCGTCGCCATGCTGCTGGCCGACGAGCAGCACGGTGGGGCGTTCGGATGCTTGCAGCGATGTGCTGTCGGTGCCCGCGGCACGGGTCAGCACCAGCGCCTCCAGCGGCGTGCCTTGCTGCGACTGGCCCAGCGACACAATTGCCGCCTTGGTGCCACTGGTGCTGGGGCTGTTGGCCACCGCGTGGATCCACTGGCTGACCTCCTGGTTGCTGGAGAACGTGCTGCGGTTGGCCTGCAGGCCCGGCGTGCTGTAGGTGACAGCGGGTGCAGGGAAGCGGGCGGCCACGGCCTCGTTGTAAGGAGGCGGTGCAGCGGGCGCAGTGACGGCAGGCTCAGCGGCAGGAGGTGGAGGCACCCCCAGCGCCGGACGTGCGGGCACCGGTGTCACCACGGCGCCCGGCGCACCCACCGCAGGCTGGGCAGACACAGGGGCCGGGCGTGTGGCCACCGGGGCGGTTTTGTCGGGCCAAGGTGGCAGCGGCACGGACGAACCGCAGGCCACCAGCAAAGCGAGTGGTGTTAATGCCAGCAGCACACGCAACTGCCGTGGTGCTGTGGAGCTGCTTTCAGAGGCACTGTCTGTTGCGCACACATGTGTGGTGGCCGAAGCGCGGGCAATGCGTTGGGGCATGGCGGTGTCCATTTTTGTCGGTGTCATGGCGTTCCTTGGGGCGCGTGGGACCAAGACCCTGCGCGGCGCGAAGCGCCGCCGGGCGGAGTGCAGCCCGGCGGGCCGGGGCAGCGTGTGATGTTACTAGGGATGCTCTGCGCACATCACGCGGAACGTGAGCGCTGCGGGTCGGAATGGGCTGCACGGGATAATCCCCATGAGCCTGCCGAAGACGACCCCCTGGACCTTGTCCGTTGCCCCGAGATGGGGATGTTGCGATTAACCGACGTTCATGCGGGTTTCAAGGGGGGGCGTGTGCAATTGGGCTGCATCTGTTTTTCGCATTAGATGTTTTGGTGTGACGACAGTGGGTTTTTGCCACCGATTGCAAATGTGATTGCACACGCTTTTCGCCCCCCGGCCTTGTACATCAACACCAGTTCACGGACACCAGGGGCAAGTTGTGTAGGGGCGCCATGGTGGGTGCGGTCGGTTGAACTGAAGCAGGGCGCTTGGCACTCAGAATCCGGTAGACGTAAAAAACCTCCGTGAGGCGGTTGGCCATGGCCGGGCTGCGCATGGTGGCGCCACAATCTCACTGGAGCGGGAGCAGTTGCCTCAAAACAGATACAAAAATGTGTCGATTTTTTTTACACACCACATACAAAAAATCGCTAAGTGCTTGATTTCATTGGGCGGCATGAAAAGTGCTTTGTTTCATTTTATTAACAATTTGAAGGAAGCAGTCACATGTTTTCAAGTTTTCACAAGCTGGTGCGCGCTTCATTGATCTGCACCGCTTTCGTTGCCAGTGCTTCGCAAGCCGGGCCCGTCTTGGGCGACTCCGTTTCTTGCGGAGTAAGCGGTGGCGGTACTTTTAGCTGCTCGTCAGCGGCTGCAACAGTAGGAAATGGTGTTGAGTTTCAAGTCGGGAACCTCCCTGGCGCAGCCTATTTCAATATTGATTTTTCGGATGGTCTGCTCACAGCGTTCGGCCTTAACAACGGCTCCCTCTCGGCGACGATTCTTCACTTTTCTGACTTGACGACGCCGTTTAGCTCTGCAAGTTTTGTGGGGCAGACCGGGTTCACTGGCCTGGATGTGGGTGACTTCACTTTTTCTGCTGGTGAGTTGATGATCGATCTGCGTGGTACCTCCTTCTCGCAGGGTTCGCAGTTCTCTGTGGCGTTTGCGCCCACGCCATCCGCCGTGCCCGAACCCGGTACCATCGCTCTGCTGGGCCTTGGTTTGATCGGTATCGTGGCCGCTCGTAAGCGCAAACAAGCCTGAACAGCGCCGCTCCAGACATGACCCGCTTCGGCGGGTTTTTTCTTTTGTGGGCGTGCCAGTTCGAAAACGAAAAACCGCCGTGAGGCGGTTGGTGGGGGCTGCTCCTGCATCATCTGCGGGCTGGAGATCAAGCTGCGGACTTGAAAAAGCCCACCGCTAACTGAGAAAATGAGGCCATACGTGTTCAGTCGTATGCATTGTTTAATGCCCCGATTGTTCACTTTGTAGCCCCGGCGTGTGCACTTTATTTTGCACACGTCTTAAAACATGGTTTTTTGGTTTTGGAAAATATCGTTATAAATCAACAATGTAGACCATGGCGTTTAAGCGTTGCGCCCATGATGGACTGGACCGACCGCCATTGCCGGTATTTCCACCGGCTGCTGTCGCGCCACACCTTGCTGTACACCGAAATGGTCACCACCGGTGCGCTGGTGCATGGGGGTGTGCCGCGGCACCTGGACTTCCATGCCGAAGAACACCCTGTGGCCCTGCAACTGGGCGGCAGCGACCCGGCCGACCTGGCGCACAGCGCGAAGCTGGGTCAGCAATGGGGGTATGACGAGATCAACCTGAACTGTGGTTGCCCGAGCGAGCGGGTGCAGCGCGGCGCGTTTGGGGCCTGCCTGATGGCCGAGCCGCAGCTGGTGGCCGACTGTGTGAAAGCGATGGTCGATGTGGTGGATGTGCCGGTCACGGTGAAACACCGCATTGGTATCGACAAGACCGAGAGTTACGAATTTGTGCGCGACTTTGTGGGCACGGTGAGTGAGGCCGGGTGTGAGGTGTTTATCGTGCACGCGCGTAACGCCTGGCTCAAGGGCCTGAGCCCGAAGGAAAACCGTGAGATCCCACCGCTGCGTTACGGGCTGGTGCACCAGCTCAAGCACGACTTCCCGCACCTGACGATTGCGGTGAACGGCGGCATCACCACCGACACGCAGATTGCCGACCAGTTGCAACTGGTGGACGGTGTGATGGTGGGCCGCGAGGCGTACCACAACCCGTGGGTCATGGCCTCATGGGACGAAACCTTCTTTGGTGCCGCGCCCAACGGTTTGACGCGCGAAGCTGTCGAAGCCCAGATGTGTGACTACATGGTGCGCCAGGCTGCGGCCTGGGGCACCTCCTGGAGCAGTGTGGCCCGCCACATGCTGGGCCTGCGCAACGGCCTGCCCGGTGCGCGCAAATGGCGCCAGGTGTGGAGCGACCACCGGCTCAAGGCGCTGAATCCCCACGAGGTGATGGCGCTGGCGCATGGGGCGGTGCAGGCGGCGGCCTGACCCTCAAAAAAATACTATTTTGATAGCTGCTTGCGCCCACTGGACGGGCGCTAGAGGCATGTTTCATGCGTATTTAACCGCCTCTGCGGGCCCCCGTCACCGCTTCTGGTACATGGTCTCGATGGCGTCGGCAAAGTGCGCCGCCAGGTTGTTGCGCTTGAGTTTGAGTGTGGGGGTCATGAAGGTGTTCTCAACCGTCCACGGCTCCAGCGTCAGGTGCACGGCGCGGGGCACGGCGTAGCGGGCAAAACTGCTGGTGTTCTTCTCGATGCGGGCCAGCACGGCGCGTTGTACGGCGGGGTCATTCACGCTGGCGGGTTGGGCCGGGTCCAGGCCCAGGTCGGTGGCTAGGCGCTGCCATTCGTCCCGCGCCAGTACAGCCACACAGGCGATGAAGGGGCGGTTTTCGCCGACCACAAAGGTCTGTTCCAGCAGCGGGTCGGCCAGCAATGCCAGCTCCAGGTCGCCGGGCGGAATTTTTTCGCCGGTGGAGGTGACGATGATTTCCTTGATGCGGCCTTTGATGTAGATGCGCCCGTTCACGATGTCGGCCTGGTCGCCGGTGCCCAGCCAGCCGTCGGGGCTGAGGATTTTGGCGGTGTCTTCGGGCCGTTTCCAGTAGCCGCGCATCACGATGGGGCCACGCACCTGCAGCTCATGCTGGTCGCCAATCCGCACCTCCACGCCGGGCAGCGCGCGGCCGACACATGCAGGGTCGTTGTCGTGCAGCGTGTTGACCGATACCACGGGTGATGTTTCGGTCATGCCGTAACCCTGCACCAGCGGCAGGCCCAGGCCCAGAAAACACCGGGCAATAGTGGGTGACAGCGGCGCGCCGCCACTGACGGCCACGCGCACACGGCCACCGAGCTGGGCCAGCAGGGGTTTGGCCACCAGCGCCTGCAGCAGCGGCCAGGGCAGGGCGGCCATCCAGCCTCCGGCCTGGGTGGCTTCAGGCGAGGGGAGTTTTTGCGCGGCACAAAAGCGCTGCCAGCCCTTGGCCTGGGCGGCTTCAAACAGCTGCATCTTCCAGGGCGATGGGGCCAGTTTTTCCAGCAGCTTGGCGTGGATACGTTCATAAATCCGTGGCACCGACACCAGCACGGTGGGGCGTACGTTCTTCAGGTCTTCACCCAGCTGCTGCACCGAGCGCGCATACACCACACAGCTGCCCGCCGCGATGGGCAGGTAATAACCGCCGGTGCGCTCAAAGGTGTGGGACAGCGGCAGGAAGGACAGGAACACGTCGTCCACCGTGGGCGCAATACGCTCCATCACGGCCTTCACGTCGCTGACCACGTTGTGGTGGGTCAACATCACACCCTTGGGTTTGCCGGTGGTGCCGGATGTGTAGACGACTGCGGCCAGATCGTTCGGGCCGGGTGCGGGGGGCAGGTTGGTGGTGGTGGCTGTGCCCGCCAGCCATTGCGCCAGTGTCAGAACGGGAACGGCACCCGCTACCGGGGCGGGCAGTGGCGCACCCGCATCGGTGACGACCACGGCGTGCAGCGCCGGGAAACTGGTGCCCACTTCGCGCACCTTGTCCCACTGCGTGGCCTGGGCCACAAACAGCAGCGAAGCCTCGCAGTCCGCCAGGATGTAGGCAATGCTGCCGGGGTTGTCGATGGCGTGCAGCGGCACCGGCACACAGCCCGTGGCCAGCGTGGCCTGGTCGGCGGACATGGCGTCCAGCCCGTTGGGCAGCAGGATGGCCACCCGCGCTGCTGCGGGCAGCTGCATGCAGGCCAGCGCCTGCGCCCATTGCGCCACGCGGGTGTGTGTCTGCGCCCAGCTCAGGCTGGCCCAGGCCTGGGTGGCCGGGTCAAACGCGCGGTAGGCCTCGGCATCGGGTGTCTGGGCGGCGCGGTAGGCCAGCAGCTGGGGCAGGGTCAACACGCTGTGGAGACGATTCAGGGCGGGCGGGGAGGTGGTCATCGGGCAGGTTTTGAAGATCAAGGGCACGCAGAGGGCGCGGCGCTGGGGTAAACCCGGATGATGATACTGTTGCACAGAGCGCTTAACCTGTGCGCGCACTGCGGCGTTGGCCGTCGGGTACGATGCCCCGCACGCGGCAAACTGCCAATCCTTCGCCTCTTTGAGCACCCTCCATGCCTGACATTCCTCTCCACGATTTCGAGTCTGCCGCGCGTGCCGTGTTGTCTTTCCTGCACCAGCGTTTTGGGTTTGCTCTGTGGATGGTGACACGCACGGAAGGTGACGACTGGATCGTCCTGCAGTCCGAGGACCATGGTTACGGCGTAGGCCCGGGCACGGTGTTCCGTTGGGCCGACTCTTTCTGTTCCGAGATGGTCAAGGGCAACGGGCCGCGTGTGGCACCCGACTCGGACATGGTCAGTGCCTATGTGGCTGCTCCCATCGGGCAGCAGGTATCCATCAAAGCCTACATCGGGGTGCCGCTGACCAAGTCGGATGGCACCTTGTTTGGCACTCTGTGCGCCATCGACCCCGTGCGCCAACCCGACGGTCTGGCCGATGAGCAGGAATTGGTTGAACTGCTGGCCGCGCTGCTGAGCAAAGTTCTGAACGCCGAGCTGCGTTCGGCACTGGACGCACGCCGCAGCCAGCGCCTGGAGCTGGAGGCGCTGTCCGACGCGCTCACGCAGCTGTCGAACCGCCGCGCGTGGGATGTATTGCTGGCCCAGGAAGAAGAGCGTTGCCGCCGTTACGGCCACCCGGCCACGGTGCTGGCGATTGACCTGGACGAGCTCAAGGGGGTGAACGACACGCTGGGCCACGCAGCAGGTGACGCGCTGATCGTGCGTGCGGCAGATGCCTTGCGTATGGCCGCCCGCGACAACGATGTGGTGGCCCGCCTGGGCGGTGATGAGTTTGGTGTGATTGCAGTGGAATGTGACCAAGCCGGGGCCGACGCCTTGCTGGCGCGCACCCGGCGTGCCCTGGTCGAGCTGGATGTGAAGGCATCCATCGGTATGGCCGTACGTCTGCCGTCCATCGGGCTCAAATTGGCCTGGGAAACTGCCGACCAGCGTATGTATGTGGAAAAGCGGTCGCGTGGCCGCTGAGCGTTGGCTCAGGCCGCGGCTTCCAGCCCGTTGGCAAAATGGGCGCGCATGTTTTGCACAGTGGTGTCTGCATCGCGGGCGGCGAGTGCGGCCATAACGGCGCGGTGTTCTGCCAGTGACTCTTGAATGCGTCCACTTTTGAGCAGCGAGTTATGGCGGTTGAGCTTCATCACCTTGCGCAGGTCCGCCACCATCTGGCTGCGCCAGCGGTTGTCGGAAATCTCCAGTACCCGCATGTGAAAACGTTCGTTCACGGCAAAAAAGCGCTCACGGTCGTCTACGGCGGCTTCCAGCTCGGCGTGTAAGTCCTGCAGTTCCTTTAATTGGTCGGAGGTGGCACGCGCAGCCACCACCCCGGCAGCGTCGCTCTCCAGCAGGCTCAGCAGGTGGTACACATCGCTCAGGTCTTTTTCATTCACCTCGGTGACATAGGCACCGCGCCGCACCTTCATGGTGACCAGGCCTTCGGCGGCCAGCACCTTCAGCGCCTCGCGCAGGGGCGTGCGGCTGATGCCGTATTCATCGGCTATTTTCAGCTCGTCAATCCAGCTGCCGGGCTCTAGGGCGCGGTTAAAAATCTGCTGGCGCAGCAGCTCTGCAACCTCTTCATACAGGGCGCGGGGCGCAAGGCGGACATCGGGCATCAGGGCAGACATGGCGTGATTGTAAGCTGCGTGGAATATTCTGAATTTATAATTATGAATGATGTAAACTCGCAGGCAGTGCCCAAAGCTTGCGGGGAAACCAGTACAAACAGCACCTGTACTTTCTCGCCCTTTCATACCGAGCCCACCATGCCTGTCACGCCAGAATCCAGCCCCGAGTTTGCAGCCACCACCCTTGAAGCCTGGGCCAATGCCGCTGCCAAGTCGGCCCCCGGCGGCGATGTGGACGCGCTGAACTGGCACACGCCCGACGGCATCACCGTCAAACCGCTCTACACGGCGGCCGATCTGGAGGGGCTGCAACACACCGACACCTTGCCCGGCTTCGAGCCCTACCTGCGTGGCCCGCAGGCCACCATGTATGCGGTGCGCCCGTGGACGATCCGCCAGTACGCAGGCTTCTCGACGGCCGAGGAGTCGAACGCTTTCTACCGCAAGGCATTGGCCGCAGGCGGGCAGGGCGTGAGTGTGGCGTTTGACTTGGCCACCCACCGTGGCTATGACAGTGACCACCCGCGCGTGACTGGCGACGTCGGCAAGGCCGGTGTGGCGATCGACTCGGTCGAGGACATGAAAATCCTGTTCGACCAGATCCCGCTCGACAAGGTGAGTGTGTCCATGACCATGAACGGCGCCGTGCTGCCGGTGCTGGCGGGTTACGTGGTCGCGGCCGAAGAGCAGGGCGTAGCGCAAGACCAGCTGAGCGGCACCATCCAGAACGACATCCTCAAGGAGTTCATGGTCCGCAACACCTACATCTTCCCACCCGCGCCGAGCATGCGCATCATCGGCGACATCATCGAGTACACGGCGCAGAAGATGCCGAAGTTCAACTCCATCAGCATCAGCGGCTACCACATGCAGGAAGCCGGTGCCAACCAGGCGCTGGAGCTGGCCTTCACCCTGGCCGACGGCAAGGAATACGTGAAGACCGCGCTGGCCAAGGGACTGGATGTTGATGTGTTCGCCGGACGTCTCAGCTTCTTCTGGGCCATCGGCATGAACTTCTATTTGGAGGTCGCCAAGATGCGCGCCGCGCGCCTTCTGTGGTGCCGGATCATGAAGGAGTTCGAGCCCAAGAACCCCAAGAGCCTGATGCTGCGCACGCACTGCCAGACCTCCGGCTGGAGCCTGACCGAACAAGACCCGTACAACAACGTGGTGCGCACCACCATCGAGGCCATGGCAGCCGTGTTCGGCGGCACACAGAGTCTGCACACCAACGCGCTGGACGAAGCCATCGCGCTGCCCACCGAGTTCAGCTCGCGTATCGCACGGAACACGCAGCTCATCATCCAGGAAGAAACCCATATCACCAGCGTGATCGACCCCTGGGCCGGCAGCTACATGATGGAAAAACTCACGCAGGACATGGCGGACAAAGCCTGGGAAATCATTGAAGAAGTCGAAGCCATGGGCGGCATGACCAAGGCCGTGGACAGCGGCTGGGCCAAGCTCAAGATCGAAGCCGCAGCCGCCGACAAACAGGCGCGTATCGACTCGGGCAAAGACGTGATCGTGGGTGTGAACAAATACAAACTCAAGAGTGAAGATGCGATCGATAGCCTGTCCATCGACAACATGAAGGTGCGCGACAGCCAGGTGGCAAGGTTGACCGCGATCCGCGCCAAACGCGATACGGCCGCAGTGCAGGCCGCGCTCGACGCGTTGACCGCCGCTGCCGAAAGCGGCGAAGGTAATTTGCTGGCCTTGAGCATCGACGCGGTGCGTCTGCGCGCCACGGTTGGCGAGATCAGCGATGCGCTCGAAAAGGTCTATGGCCGGCACCGCGCCGACACGCAGAAAGTCACGGGCGTCTATGCCGCGGCCTACGACTCGGCCGAAGGCTGGGAAGCGCTGCAGCACGAGATCGCCAAGTTTGCAGAAGAGCAAGGCCGCCGCCCCCGCGTGATGATCAGCAAACTCGGCCAGGACGGCCACGACCGGGGTGCCAAAGTGGTGGCCACAGCTTTTGCCGACCTCGGCTTCGACGTCGACATGGGCCCGCTTTTCCAGACCCCCGAAGAGTGCGCGCGCCAGGCTATCGAAAACGACGTACATGCCGTGGGTGTGTCCACCCTGGCGGCGGGCCACAAGACGCTGGTGCCCGCCATCATCGAAGAGCTGAAGAAGCAGGGCGCGGACGACATCATCGTGTTCGTCGGCGGCGTGATCCCGCGTGGTGACTACGAGATGTTGTACGAGGCCGGTGTGAAGGGGATTTACGGCCCCGGCACACCCATCCCCGCCAGCGCCAAGGATGTGCTGGAACAGATCCGCGCAGCTATTGCCGCGTGAACATGGCGTCTGTGCGAACCATGGTCACGGCCGACACGTTGCTGGCCGCCGAAGGCCCGCTGCAGCGCCGTGCCATCGCCAAAGCCATCACGCTGCTGGAGTCCACACGCGTGGACCATCGGGCACTGGCGGATGAATTGCTCACAGGTTTGCTGCCGCACACCGGCAAGTCGTTTCGCCTGGGTATCAGCGGCGTCCCTGGTGTCGGCAAGTCCACTTTTATCGAAGCACTGGGCCTGTTCCTCATCGGCCAGGGCCACCGCGTGGCGGTGCTTACCATCGACCCGTCCTCGACCGTGTCGGGTGGTTCCATCCTGGGCGACAAGACACGTATGGAGCGGCTGTCGGTACACGAACGCGCCTACATCCGCCCCAGCCCATCGTCGGGCACGCTCGGTGGTGTGGCCGAAAAAACCCGCGAGGCGATGTTGGTGTGTGAGGCCGCTGGCTACGACATCGTGATCGTCGAAACCGTGGGTGTGGGCCAGAGCGAAATCGCCGTGGCGGGGATGACCGACATGTTTGTGCTGCTGCAGTTGCCCAACGCGGGCGACGACCTGCAGGCCATCAAGAAAGGCGTGATGGAGCTGGCCGACCTGGTGGTGATCAACAAGGCCGACATCGACCCCGACGCTGCCACGCGGGCGCGGGCGCAAATCACCTCGGCGCTGCGTTTGCTGGGCCAACATGGCAATGCCGGGCATGCGCACCATGACGAAACACTGTGGCACCCGCAGGTGGTGCAGCTCAGCGCGCTGGCGGGCACGGGGCTCGATGCGTTCTGGGCCGCAGTGGCGAAGTTCCAGACCCTGCAGGCCGCCAATGGCCGGCTGGCCAGCCGCCGCCAGCAGCAGTCGCTGGCATGGATGTGGGAGCGCATCGACGCCGGGCTGAAACAGGCATTTCGCCAGCATCCTGCGGTGCAGGCCGACCTGGCACAAACGCTGGTACAGGTGCAGGCAGGCACGCTGGCGGCCTCCACTGCAGCACGAAATCTGCTCAACGCGTACGCGGGACGTACGCAAGACGCTATCAATTCTTAAGTAAACCCTCTACCCGATCCCCACACACTGACTGAGCCACACCATGCAAGAAATCATTGAACAGCTTGAACAGAAACGCGCCCAGGCCCGCCTGGGTGGTGGACAAAAACGCATCGACGCGCAGCACAAGAAGGGCAAACTCACCGCCCGTGAACGCATTGAGCTGCTGCTGGATGACGGCACGTTTGAAGAGTGGGACATGTTTGTCGAACACCGCTGCACCGACTTCGGCATGCAGGACCAGAAGATCCCTGGCGACGGCGTGGTCACCGGCTACGGAATGATCAATGGCCGCCTGGTGTTCATCTTCAGCCAGGACTTCACCGTGTTTGGTGGTGCCTTGTCCGAGACCCATGCCGAGAAGATTTGCAAGGTGATGGACCAGGCCATGAAGGTCGGTGCGCCGGTGATTGGCCTGAACGATTCGGGCGGTGCGCGCATCCAGGAAGGGGTCGCCTCACTCGGTGGTTATGCCGACGTGTTCCAGCGCAACGTGATGGCCAGCGGTGTGGTGCCGCAGATCAGCATGATCATGGGCCCCTGTGCGGGCGGCGCGGTGTACAGCCCGGCCATGACCGACTTCATCTTTATGGTGAAGGACAGCAGCTACATGTTTGTGACCGGCCCCGAAGTGGTCAAGACCGTGACCCATGAAGAGGTGACGGCGGAAGAGCTGGGCGGCGCGTCCACCCACACCACCAAGAGTGGTGTGGCCGACATGGCGTTCGAGAACGACGTCGAGGCGCTCATGATGCTGCGCCGCCTGTACAACTACCTGCCGCTGAACAACCGCGAAAAAGCCCCCGTGCGCAAGAGCGGTGACCCGGCCGACCGTGCCGACTTGTCGCTCGACACCCTGGTGCCCGACAACGCCAACAAACCCTACGACATGAAGGAGCTGATCCTGAAGGTGGTGGACGACGGCGATTTCTTCGAGCTGCAACCCGACTACGCCAAGAACATCCTCATCGGGTTTGGCCGCATGGAAGGCCAGACCGTGGGCATCGTCGCCAACCAGCCGCTGGTGCTGGCAGGTTGCCTGGACATCAAATCCAGCATCAAGGCCGCACGTTTTGTGCGCTTCTGTGATGCATTCAACATCCCCGTCGTCACCTTTGTCGACGTGCCCGGCTTCATGCCCGGCACCAGCCAGGAGTACGGCGGCATCATCAAACACGGCGCCAAGCTGCTGTACGCCTACGCCGAATGCACCGTGCCCAAGATCACCGTCATCACCCGCAAAGCCTACGGCGGCGCGTACGACGTGATGAGCAGCAAACACCTGCGTGGTGACGTCAACTTCGCCTGGCCGCATGCCGAGATTGCGGTGATGGGTGCAAAAGGCGCGGTGGAAATCATCTTCCGCGAAGACAAGGGTGACCCCGAAAAACTCGCCGCCAAGGAAGCCGAATACAAGGCCCGTTTTGCGAATCCGTTTGTGGCGGGTGCGCGGGGGTACATCGACGACGTGATCCTGCCGAGTGAAACCCGCAAACGGATTTGCCGTTCGCTGGTGATGTTGCGCGAGAAAAAGTTGGAAAACCCGTGGCGCAAGCACGGCAACATCCCGCTGTAAAAGACCAAGGAGAACAAGAACATGTTTACCAAAATCCTGATCGCCAACCGGGGCGAGATAGCGTGCAGAGTCATCAAGACCGCGCAAAAGATGGGCATCAAAACCGTCGCCGTCTATTCCGACGCCGACAAGGACGCACGCCATGTGCAACTGGCCGACGAGGCCGTACACATCGGCCCGGCACCGAGCCGCGAGAGTTACCTGCAGGCTGACAAGATCATTGCGGCATGTAAGTCCACGGGCGCGCAGGCGGTGCACCCGGGCTATGGCTTCCTGAGCGAAAACGCCGGGTTTGCCAAACGGGTGGAGGAAGAGGGCATTATTTTTATCGGCCCCAAGCACTATTCGATTGCCGCCATGGGCGACAAGATCGAGTCGAAGAAGCTGGCCGGTGCAGCGGGGGTGAACTGTATTCCCGGTGTGAACGACGCGATTGAGACGCCTGAGAAAGCGGTGGAGATTGCCAAGGGCATCGGTTACCCCGTGATGATCAAGGCCAGCGCGGGCGGCGGCGGCAAGGGGCTGCGGGTGGCCTTTAACGACAAGGAAGCGTTTGAAGGTTTCACCTCGTGCCGCAACGAGGCGCGCAATTCGTTTGGTGACGACCGCGTCTTCATCGAAAAATTCGTCGAAGAGCCACGCCACATCGAGATCCAGCTGCTGGGCGACGCCCATGGCAATGTGATCTACCTGAACGAGCGTGAATGCTCCATCCAGCGCCGCCACCAGAAGGTGATTGAAGAGGCTCCGTCGCCCTTCATCAGCGACGCGACGCGTAAGGCCATGGGTGAACAGGCCGTGGCGCTGGCCAAGGCGGTGAAGTACCAGTCGGCGGGCACGGTCGAGTTTGTGGTCGGCAAAGACCAGAGCTTCTACTTCCTGGAGATGAACACCCGCCTGCAGGTGGAGCACCCGGTGACGGAGTGCATCACCGGGCTGGACTTGGTCGAGCTGATGATCCGTGTGGCCGCAGGCGAGAAATTGCCGCTGACCCAGGCCGATGTGAAGCGTGAAGGCTGGGCGATTGAGTGCCGCATCAATGCCGAAGACCCGTTCCGCAACTTCCTGCCCAGCACCGGGCGTCTGGTGCGATTCCAGCCACCGGAAGAAACCATGTTCTCGGCCGACACGTCGCAGTGGTACGGCGTGCGGGTGGACACCGGGGTGCAGGACGGCGGCGAGATTCCGATGTTTTACGACTCGATGATTGCCAAACTCATCGTGCACGGCAAAGACCGCGCCCACGCGATTGCCAAGATGCGCGAGGCACTCAACGGTTTTGTGATCCGTGGCGTCAGCAGCAACATCCCGTTCCAGGCGGCATTACTCGCACACCCGAAGTTTGTGGCGGGTGACTTCAACACCGGGTTTATCGCCGAGAACTACGGCAAAGGTTTCCACGCGTCGGATGTGGTGGCGCAGGACCCGAACCTGCTGGTGGCCCTGGCCGCTTTCATGAACCGCCGTTACCGCGCCCGTGCATCGGGCATCAGCGGCCAGCTCGAAGGGCACGGCGTGAAGGTGGGTGAGGAGTTTGTCGTGGTGGCGCTGGACCCTGCAGGCCAACACAGCTACACCCCAGTTTCTGTGACCGATTTTGAAGGAAAAACAGGCTCTAGCGCAGTGCAGGTGGGCGCAGATAGCTACAAGATTGATAGTGACGTGGCGCTGGGCAGCATCCGTGTGCAGGGCAACGTGAACGACCGGCCTTTCACCGCCCAGGTGGAGCGCGGCGCGGGCAAGAACCCGCTGGCGCTGCGGGTGTCGTACAACGGCGCGCAGATCGAAGCGCTGGTGTTGTCACCGCTGGGTGCACGGCTGCACCAGTTGATGCCGTACAAGGCACCGCCGGACCTGAGCAAGTTCCTGCTGTCGCCCATGCCGGGCCTGCTGGTGGACATTGCCGTGCAAGCGGGGCAGACGGTGCAGGCGGGCGAAAAACTCGCCGTGATCGAAGCCATGAAGATGGAGAACATCCTGTTCGCCACACAAGACGGTGTGGTCGGCAAGATCACCGCCGCCAAAGGTGAATCACTGGCGGTGGATCAGACCATTCTGGAGTTTGTGTGATGGGCGCGAATGATCTTGGGGGCGGCCAGCCGCTGGTGCTGCATCGGCCTGTCAAGCAGGAAGAAGAGGCTGCGGTTCTTTGGTCGGTCGACGCCGTGCAGGCGCTGCTGGACCAACCGTTCAACGACCTGCTGTTCCAGGCGCAGACCGTACACCGGGAGTATTGGCCCGAGGGCGATATTGAGCTGGCCACGCTGCTGTCGGTCAAGACTGGTGGCTGCCCGGAGAACTGCGGTTATTGCCCGCAGGCGGCGGAGTTCGACACGGGTGTCAAGGCGCAGAAACTGATGGAAGTGGACGAAGTGGTCCGTGCCGCGCAGGCGGCCAAGGACGCAGGTGCTACGCGGTTCTGTATGGGTGCCGCCTGGCGTGCACCGAAGGACCGCGACGTGGAAAAGGTGGCCGTGCTGGTTGAGGCCGTGAAAGGCTTGGGTCTGCAGACCTGCGCCACACTGGGCATGTTGGAGCCGCACCATGCCACGCAGCTCAAGGCGGCAGGCCTGGACTACTACAACCACAACCTCGACACCGCACCCGAGTACTACACCGACGTGGTCAGCACGCGGGCCTACCAGGACCGGCTCGATACGCTGCAGCATGTGCGCGCAGCGGGTATCAGCGTGTGCTGCGGCGGGATTGTGGGGATGGGGGAAGCCCCGGTGCACCGCGCCGGGTTGATTGCGCAACTTGCAAACCTGAGCCCGTACCCCGAGTCGGTACCCATCAACAGCCTGGTGCGTGTGCCCGGCACACCGCTGGCAGATTCGGAGCCGATCGACCCGCTCGACTTCGTGCGCATGATTGCGGTGGCGCGTATCACCATGCCGACTGCACGCGTGCGTCTGTCGGCTGGCCGCCAGCAACTGGGCGACGCTGTGCAGGCCCTGTGTTTTCTGGCGGGTGCCAATTCCATCTTTTACGGCGACAAGCTGCTGGTAACGGGCAACCCGGATGTGGATGCCGACGTGCAGCTTTTACGCAAACTCGGGCTGCAAACCCGGCAAACCACAGAACAAGGAGCGTGCGCATGACCAGCACCACAAAGCCGCGCCCTTTCAAGGTGCTGGGCATCCAGCAGATCGCCATTGGTGGCCCCGACAAAACCCGCCTGCAAAAACTGTGGGTGGATATGCTGGGTCTCGAAGTGACGGGGACTTTCGTCAGTGAACGCGAGAACGTGGACGAGGACATCTGCAGCATGGGCAGCGGCCCGTACAAGGTCGAGGTGGACCTGATGCAGCCGCTCGACCCGAACAAAAAACCGGCCGTCCACACCACACCGCTGAACCATGTTGGCCTGTGGATCGACGACCTGGCGCTGGCTGTGGAATGGCTCACCGCGCAGGGTGTGCGTTTTGCACCGGGGGGCATTCGCAAGGGCGCCGCGGGGTATGACATCTGCTTTTTGCATCCCAAGTCGAACGACGAATTCCCGATTGCCGGGGAGGGTGTACTGATCGAACTGGTGCAGGCACCACCGGACGTGGTGGCCGCACTGGGAGCTTAAGTCTTATTGCCCCCGCAACGCGCGGGCGCGGGCCATGGCGGCGGCGATGGCGGCGCGTTTGGGGTCTTCGGCGGGTGCTGGTGTTGGCACGGGCACTGTCTCCACTGCTGTGGCATCTGCTGGCGCGGAAGTGTCCAGTCCCACCCGCTTTTGACGGTCTGTGTAGCGGCCCAATGCGGCCAGTGCTTGCACCGGTGACCAGGCATTCCAGCCGGTGGCGTCACCACTAGCGTTTTCAAGGGTGATGCAGTCCACCGGGCACACCGGAATACACAACTCGCAGCCTGTGCAATGGGGCTCGATGACCGTGTGCATCCGTTTGTTGCTGCCCAGGATGGCGTCGGTGGGGCAGGCCTTGATACACAAAGTGCAGCCGATACACCAGGCTTCGTCGATGAAGGCCACGGCACGTGGGCCTTCTGTGCCGTGTACGGGGTTCAGTGGCAGCGGTGGCTGCCCGGTCAACTGCGCCAGGCGGCTGACACCTTCTGCACCCCCGGGTGGACATTGGTTGATGGCCGCTTCGCCCTCTGCAATGGCCTGGGCGTAAGCCGCGCAGTCGGGGTAACCACACCGGGTGCACTGCGTCTGCGGCAGGGCAGCGTTGATACGGGCCGCCAGGCCGGCCTGGTCAGCCACGGTCATGCTGGCTGCTTTACGCTGTCTTGCGCGCTACGCTTTTGGTGGCGGCTTTGGGCGCAGGTGCTGCTTTCTTCGCAGCGGGCGTGGTCTTCTTGGCAGGCGTTGCTGGTGCCGCCGCCACGGGTTTGGCCGGTGCGGCTGCAACAGGTGCAGGTGCCACTGCTGCAGGTTTTTTGGCGGGGGCCGCCTTCACCGGCTTGGGTACTGCAACAGCGGCCACAGCTGTTTTGGCTGCAGTCTTGACGGGGGCTTTTTCGGGGGCCTTGGCAGCCGTAGCCACAGCGGCAACGGCTGTGGGTGCAGGTGCAACAACCGCCTTGGCCACAGGTGCCGGGGCGGGTGCTGAAACCACAGCGGGTTCTGCTGCAAATTCCATAGCTACTTGCGCAGGTGCAGCGGGCGCTGCAGCCTGTTTTGACTCAGAAGCTTGGCTGTTGTGGGCCAGGATAAAACTCTTGACCGTGGGGTACACCACATCGCGCCAGCGGCGGCCGCTGAAGATGCCGTAGTGGCCTGCGCCTTTGGCTTCCAGGTGTTTCTGCTGGCTGGCAGGAATGCCGCTGCACAGGCCGTGTGCGGCAGCGGTCTGGCCGGAGCCGGAGATGTCGTCCAGCTCACCTTCGACCGTCAGCAGCGCGGTGGTGGTGATGTCCTGGGGCTTCACACGTTCGGCCACACCGGCGGGGGTTTTGACATCCCAAGTGCCGTTGACCAGCTTGAAGTCCTGGAACACCGTGGCGATGGTTTCGAGGTAGTAGTCCGCGTCCATGTCCAGCACGGCGTTGTATTCGTCGTAGAACTTGCGGTGGGCTTCGGCGCTGGCGTCGTCACCCTTGATCAGGTCTTTGAAGTAGTCGTAATGGCTGGTGGCGTGGCGGTCGGGGTTCATGGCCACAAAACCGGTGTGCTGCAGGAAGCCGGGGTACACGCGGCGGCCCTTGCCAGGGAAGTTGGCGGGCACGCGGTAGATCACGTTGTTCTCGAACCACTCAAAGCTTTTGTTGGTGGCCAGGTTGTTCACCGACGTGGGCGACTTGCGTGCGTCGATGGGGCCGCCCATCATGGTCATGGACAGCGGGGTGGTTTCACCGCGTGAGGCCATCAGCGACACAGCGGCCAGCACCGGCACGGTGGGCTGGCAGACGCTGATGACGTGGCAGTTGCCATAGGTGCCCTGGATGTGGCGGATGAAGTCCTCCACATAGTTCACATAGTCGTCGAGGTGGAACTCGCCGTCTTCCATGGGCACCAGACGGGCATTTTTCCAGTCGGTGACATAGACCTTGTGGTCCTTCAGCATCGTTTTCACCGTGTCGCGCAGCAGCGTGGCGTAGTGGCCCGACAGCGGGGCGACGATCAGCACCACAGGCTGGATCTTGAGCTTTTCGAGCGTGTTCACGTCGTCAGAGAAACGCTTGAAACGGCGCAGCTCGCAGAAAGGTTTGTTGACCTCGACGCGTTCGCTGATCGCCACACTCACACCGTCCACGTCCACCGTGTTGATGCCAAACACGGGTTTTTCGTAATCTTTGCCCAAACGGTAGATCAGGTCGTAACCGGCCGACAGACGCTGCGTGAACTGGTTCTGCCCCAGTGGCGACAGCGGGTTACCGTACATCTTGGCAGCGGCCTGGGCGAAGTCAGCAAAGGGTTCCATCATGGAACGTTGGGTTTCGTAGATCTGGTAGAGCATGGTGTGGGGAGCGGCCGTTAAAATGGTGCAGTGCAGCAATATAGCAGTTGTCACTGACAGAAACAGGAGTGAAAACACCAATACGCGGGCTTGGATGGGGTGTTGCGTGGCATTTTCCACGGTTGTGAATGGAACTTGCAGGTGCCAAACCCGTCTTTCATGTCACCTATGTTCCACCAACCCATGTCACGCCGCGGCGTATTAAGCCGCGCGGGCACCGTGTTCACCACGGTTGCCGCCACCACAGGACTGTCCATGTCTCCCCTGAATCCCACCGCAGAGGCCGCAACAGCGGATGTGTTCAAGTCGCTGAAAAAGTCGCCCCGGATGCCGGTGCTGTTCCTGGGCCATGGCAGCCCCATGAATGCGATTGAAGACAACGAGTACCGCCGCAGCTGGCAGGCGCTGGGTGCCGAGTTCGGTGCGAAGTACCCCAAGCCCCAGTTGATCCTGTGTATTTCGGCCCACTGGCTCACGCGCGGCGGCTGGTTTCTCACGGCCATGGCCCAGCCCAAAACCATCCATGACTTTGGGGGGTTCCCCCAGGCGCTGTTTGACCAGCAGTACCCCGCACCTGGTGCGCCTGCCACTGCGCAGGAAATCAGCCAGGCCGTACGCCAGCCGGTCAGTGGCACAGCGCTGGGCCTGGACCGGCAGGAGTGGGGGTTTGACCATGGAACCTCGTCGGTGCTGAAGCCGATGTTCCCGCAGGCGGACATCCCCGTGATTCAGATGAGCATGGACTACAGCCGCGCCCCGGGTGAACATTACCTGCTGGGCCAGCAGCTCAAAGCTTTGCGAGAGCGCGGCGTGTTGATTGTGGGCAGTGGCAACGTGGTGCACAACCTGCGTGCAACGCAGCGGGGTGCGGCGTCCAACCAGGCCTACGACTGGGCGCTGGACTTTGACAAACGTGTGACCGACCAGTTGCAGCAGGGCCTGCTGGCACCCCTGGCCGATTTTCGCCAGTGGGGCACTGTGGCATCCCAGGCCCACCCGACCTACGAGCATTACCTGCCCTTGCTCTACACCGCAGGTGCTGTGCAGCCCAAGGAAACGCCGCGTTTCTTCAACACCAGTTTTCAGGCGGCATCCATCTCGATGCGATCTGTAGTTTGGGGATGAGGGCTAAGAACGTGTTCACGATCTATCCGGAGCCGCGTTGGGGCGCAATCGGGATGAGTTCGAAGTCTCGGCGCGCCGCATGGGCTCCTGCCCATGCGAGCCTGTCAGAAAGTTTGTGTGTGAGGCATAGCATGTCAACAAGGAGCATGAATGCCAAGCAAGACAAAGACCACCGCTGCGGCGGGCACGGCGGCAACGCCACACTTCTCAGTCGAGTTACTTGAACAACTCATTCCCGGGCCAGTGACGCCAGCCGAGCTGGAAGGCATCTTCCAGCAATTCAAGAAGTCCGTTCTTGAGCGAGCCCTGGGTGCCGAGATGAGCCACCACCTGGGCTACGCAAGCGGCCAAGCCAAACCCGAAGGAGCGCCTGCAAACCACCGCAACGGCAAGAGCGCCAAGACGGTGCTGACCGATACCGGTGCCCTGCGCATCGACGTCCCGCGTGACCGCGAGGGCACGTTCGAGCCCCAGCTCATCGGCAAGCACGAACGCCGTTTTACCGGCTTTGACGACAAGATCATCGCCATGTACGCACGCGGCATGACCGTGCGCGAGATCCAAGGCTTTCTGGCCGAGATGTACGCGGTGGACGTCTCCCCCGATCTGATCAGCAGTGTCACCGACGCCGTGATGAGCGAGGTAACGGCCTGGCAAAGCCGCCCACTGGAGTCCATGTACCCGGTCGTCTTCTTCGACGCGCTGCGGGTCAAGATCCGTGAGGACGGCGTGGTGCGCTCCAAGGCCGTGTATCTGGCCCTGGGCGTACTTCCCGACGGCAGCCGCGACATTCTTGGCATCTGGATCGAGAACACAGAGGGTGCAAAGTTCTGGATGAAAGTGTTCAACGACCTGAAGACCCGCGGGGTTCATGACATCCTGATCGCCGTCACCGACGGACTCAAAGGCATGCCAGAAGCGCTGGGCACGGTGTTCCCGGCCACGACGCTGCAGACCTGCATCGTGCACCTGATCAGGAACAGCCTGGACTTTGCCAGTTGGAAGGATCGCAAAGCGCTGGCGGCGGCCATCAAGCCGATCTACACGGCAGTAAATGCCGAAGCCGCTGAGAGCGAGCTGAACGCGTTTGAGGCTGGGCCCTGGGGTCAGAAGTTCCCCACCGTCGCGGGGGCGTGGCGCAGGGCCTGGGACAGGGTCATCCCGTTCTTCGCCTTCCCGCCCGAGGTGAGGCGCGTGATCTACACGACCAACGCGATTGAGAGCGTGAATGCGAGGCTGCGCAAGATCATCAAGACGCGTGGACACTTCCCCAGTGATGACGCTGCCACCAAGCTGATCTGGCTGGCGCTGCGCAACATCACCGAGGACTGGGGACGGGCGGCCAACCACTGGAAATCAGCGATGAACCAGTTTGCAATACTGTACGAAGACCGATTCACACAGCCCACCTATGGGGGTGTGAAATGACAGGGGTGGAACCCTGGATACAGGGCTCAACCGGGGGGCCTCCGGCGGCCTGGCAGGGGCCTGAATCAAAATAGAATTTACCCAACAGCCAATTTCTGAAACCGCCTCACACACAGAAATCCTGACACTCCCGCCCATGCAAGCGATGGGACGCAGAAATCGCCCGATTTCGCCCCAACCCTTCGGGCAAGTGCCTTTTCGGGCGGTCTGCGGCGTTGCAGTGCTTGTCCATAGCCGGGCTATGGACGGCGCACTGCGCCTTGCATCCCATCCCGAAAAGACACTTGCGCGGCCCGGATAGACCGTGAACACGTTCTTACATCGCCATGTAGCGCCCGGGCCGGTGGTTCACCCACAAAAACAAGCCCATCACCACCGCGCCCAGCACCGACCAGCCGACGCGTGCGGGCTCCACCACAAACAGGGCCAGCAGCACCACGGTGCAGTCGATCACCAACTGCACCTTGCCCGCGCGCCAGCCGTGTTTCTCCTGCAGGTAGAGCGTGACGATGGTGGCCCCGCCCAGGCTGGCGCGGTGGCGGGCCAGGAACAGGCAGCCAGTGCCCAGCATCAGGCCGCCAAAAACGGCGGCAAATGCGGGGTGCAGCAATTCGATGTCGATGAAGCGTGGCGCGATCTCGGTCATGACTGACAACATGGCAATGGCCGCAAAGGTCTTGAGTGTGAATTCGCTGCCCATCTGCCGCCAGGCAAACCAGTAGAAGGGCAGGTTGACCACAAAAAACACCTTGCCAAAACCCACCCCGGTTGCGTAGTGCAGCAGAAAGGCCACCCCCGCCGTGCCACCGGTCAACAGCCCCGCATGCCCAAACACCACCATCGCCATGGCCACAAACAAGGTGCCGGCGCAAATGGCCTGCACATCTTCAAGGCGGCTGTGGTTCAGGCTGGGAGGCATGGTGGAGGGGGGTGTTTCCATGGTGTTGGCATGTACGCAAAAGCCAGGCCACCAAGGGTAAAGGTGTTGGGCTATTTGCTACAAAATATATAGCTGCTAGCGCACATGTTTCGTACGCTTGGTGCCAATTCTATGCTGAAACTACGGGATTTTTTGCTGCATTTCTGGAGTACGGAGCCTAAGAGATGGACAACAAAAAACCGGGTCGGCACCGAAGTGCCGCCCGGTTATGCAGAGCTTATCGATCAGGCGACTTTGGCGATAGCCTGGCAGACGTAGTCGATGTTCTTGCTGTTCAGCGCAGCCACACACATACGGCCGGTGTCGGTGCCATACACACCAAACTCATTGCGCAGGCGCACCATCTGGTCCTTGCTCAGGCCCGAGTAGCTGAACATGCCGATCTGGGTTGTGATGAAAGACATGTCTTGCTGCACACCGGCCGCCTTCAGGCCGTCCACCAGCTTCTGGCGCATGGCCTTGATACGCACGCGCATCTCGCCCAGTTCCTTTTCCCACAGGGCACGCAGCTCGGGGTTGTTCAGCACGGCAGCCACCACCGCACCACCGTGGGTGGGTGGGTTGGAGTAGTTGGTGCGAATAACGATCTTGAGCTGGCTCAGCACGCGGCTGGCCTCTTCCTTGTCGGCGCACAGCACGGACAGGCCGCCCACACGTTCGCCGTAGAGGCTGAAGCTCTTGCTGAACGAGGTGGACACAAAGAAGTTCAGACCGGCGGCCACAAACTTCTGAATCACGGCACCGTCTTCGGCGATACCGTGGCCAAAGCCCTGGTAGGCCATGTCGAGGAATGCGGTCAAGCCCTTGGCCTTGACCGCGGCAACGACCTGGTCCCACTGGTCAGCGGTGATGTCGTAACCCGTGGGGTTGTGGCAGCAGGCGTGTAACACGACGATGGTGCCAGCGGCGGCAGCGTTCAGGCTGGCCAGCATGCCGTCGAAGTTGACGCCGCGTTTGGCTGCGTCGTAGTAGGCGTAGGTGTCGACCTTGAACCCGGCGTTGGTGAACAGCGCGCGGTGGTTTTCCCAGCTCGGGTCGGAGATCAGCACGGTGGCATTGGGGCTCAGGCCCTTCAGGAAGTCGGCACCAATCTTCAGGCCGCCAGTGCCACCAATGGCCTGCACCGTGGCCACGCGGCCGGAGGTGACGGGTTCGCTGTCGGCACCAAACACCAAGCCCTTGACGGCGTTGTCGTACGCGGCAATACCGTCGATGGGCAGGTAACCACGGGCTGTGGGTTTGTCCATCATGGCTTTTTCAGCGGCCTGCACACATTGCAGCAGGGGTAGTTTCCCGTTGTCGTCGTAGTACACGCCTACACCCAGGTTCACTTTGTTGGGGTTGGTGTCGGCGGCAAATTGCTCGTTGAGACCCAGGATCGGGTCGCGTGGGGCCATTTCTACGGCGGTAAACAGAGACATGAAAAGTCCTTTGGGCTTGGTGAGAATTTATGGGAGCGACACGGATTCTGAAGTCGCGTTACGCTATCCGGTTGCCCGCGATTTTAGCGGGTTAGCCCTGATGGCTTTTGAGGACAGACGCCCGATGCAGAACGTAACAGCCCCGGTTTTGGATGACACCAACGGCCCGTCGTCGGTGGATACGGGCCAATTTGTGAGTTTTCCGGACTCTCCTTTCCAGCTCTACCAGCCGTACCCGCCTGCGGGTGACCAGCCCGCCGCCATCGAGAAGCTGGTGGAAGGTGTGAACGACGGCGAGGTGTTCCAGACCCTGCTGGGGGTGACGGGCTCGGGCAAGACCTTCACCATGGCCAATGTGATTGCCAGGTTGGGGCGGCCTGCTATTGTTTTTGCACCGAATAAAACGCTGGCGGCCCAGCTGTACAGCGAGTTCCGCGAGTTCTTCCCGAAAAACGCGGTGGAGTATTTCGTCAGCTACTACGACTACTACCAGCCTGAAGCGTACGTGCCGCAGCGCGACCTGTTTATCGAGAAAGACAGCGCCATCAACGAACACATCGAACAGATGCGCCTGAGCTGCACCAAGAGTGTGATGGAGCGGCGCGACGTGGTGATCGTGGCTACCGTGTCGGCCATCTACGGTATTGGTGAGCCCGAGAGTTACCACCGCATGGTGATGACGCTGCGCACCGGCGACAAGCTGGGCCAGCGTGATGTGATTGCGCAGCTCATTCGGATGCAGTACCAGCGCAACGATGCCGATTTTTCACGCGGCAAGTTCCGCGTGCGGGGCGACACCATTGACGTTTTTCCGGCCGAACATTCCGAGCTGGCCATTCGTATCGAGCTGTTTGACGACGAGATCGAGTCACTGCAGCTGTTCGACCCGCTGACCGGCCGCGTCCGCCAAAAAATTCCACGCTTCACGGTGTACCCCAGCAGCCATTACGTGACGCCACGCGACAAGGTGCTGGCCGCGGTGGAAACCATCAAGATGGAGCTGAGCGACCGGCTGAAAGAGCTGGTGGGGCAGGGCAAACTGGTCGAGGCCCAGCGGCTGGAGCAGCGCACCCGGTTTGACCTTGAAATGCTCAGCGAAGTAGGGCACTGCAAAGGCATCGAGAACTACACCCGCCATCTGAGTGGTGCCGCGCCCGGCGAGCCGCCGTCCACGCTGACGGATTACCTGCCCAAAGACGCGGTGATGTTCCTGGATGAAAGCCATGTGCTGATCGGTCAGTTTGGCGGCATGTACAACGGCGACCGGGCACGCAAGACCACACTGGTCGAATACGGTTTCCGTCTGCCGAGTGCGCTGGACAACCGTCCGCTGAAGTTTGAAGAGTTCGAGACCAAGATGCGCCAGGCGGTGTTTGTCTCGGCCACCCCCGGCACTTGGGAGAACGAACACACCGGCCAGGTGGTGGAGCAGTTGGTGCGGCCCACCGGTCTGGTCGACCCCGAGGTGGAGGTGCGGCCCGCCACCCACCAGGTGGACGATGTACTGCAGGAAATCCGTATCCGCGTGGACAAACAGGAGCGGGTGCTGATCACCACCCTGACCAAACGGATGGCCGAGCAGCTGACCGATTATTTGACCGACAACGGTGTCAAGGTGCGTTACCTGCACAGCGATGTGGACACGGTGGAGCGGGTGGAAATTTTGCGTGACCTGCGGTTAGGGGCGTTTGACGTGCTGGTGGGTATCAACCTGTTGCGTGAAGGGCTGGACATTCCAGAGGTGTCGCTGGTTGCCATTCTGGACGCGGACAAGGAGGGCTTTTTGCGCTCGGAGCGGTCCTTGATCCAGACCATTGGCCGGGCCGCTCGCAACCTGAATGGCCGCGCCATTCTGTACGCCGACAAGGTGACCGACTCGATGAAGCGCGCCATTGGTGAGACCGAACGCCGCCGTACACGCCAGATCGCCCACAACCTGGCGCTGGGCATCACCCCGCGCAGCATCGTGAAGCAGGTGCGTGACCTGATCGATGGTGTCTACAGCGAAAAAGCGGGTAAAGAAGCCGAGCGCCTCGACAACGCCGCCATGCAGCGCGCGCGGGTCGAGGACATGAGCGAGAAAGACATCGCCCGCGAAATCAAGCGTCTGGAGAAACTGATGCTGGAACACGCACGCAACCTGGAATTCGAAAAAGCGGCCCAGGTGCGCGACCAATTAAGTCTGCTCAAAGAGCGTGCTTTTGGTGCCCATGGCACGGACAACGTGGTGATTTTGCCCGCTGGCGGCAGATCGGCTTGAGGGACTGCGGCGGGGTTGTCAATGGTGGCAACCCGTCTTATTGCCTCAAAATTGGGCATTTCGGCTATACCCGACAGAAAAAGCAGGGCATTGTGGTATACTTGACGCAAATACTCAACAAAAAACCCGACGATGAAGGGCTCTGACCGCACCAGGCGGCAGGGAAACGGGTGGAGACGGTGCTTTCAGCCTTGCAGAGGTCTCGAAAGCTGTTCATAGATGGTCAAGCCAACTAGAAGGAGCTTGTTATGCGTCTCACAACCAAAGGCCGGTTTGCGGTCACCGCAATGATTGATCTCGGACTGCGCCAGAACAGTGGCCCGGTCACCCTGGCTGCTATCAGCCAGCGCCAGCAAATTTCCCTGTCCTACTTGGAGCAGCTGTTTGGCAAGCTGCGTCGCCACGAACTGGTGGAGTCCACCCGTGGCCCCGGTGGTGGTTACACCCTGGGCCGCAAGGCTGCAGATATCACGGTTGCCGACATCATCGTGTCGGTGGATGAGCCTATTGACGCTACCCACTGCGGCGGCAAAGAGAATTGCTTGGGTGAAGCAGGCCGCTGCATGACCCATGAGCTCTGGACTTCACTGAACCAACGTATGGTCGAGTTTCTGGATTCCGTCACGCTGCAAAAGTTGGTGGACGAACAACTCGCCAAGGGCGTCCAGATTGAAGATAAACCCATGATCCGGCGCGCGATTTCCAGTGCACCCGTGGTCAAACCCATGCGTATCAACGCGCCCAACTCGGTGTTCGCACTGGGTAACGCGTTTGCCAAAAGCTAAAACGCCAGGCACAGCCTGACCTGGATGGTTGGGCTCCCGCCCGGCCATCCCCTGTTGCCAGCCCCACGATATTCGAGCCAGCCATGGACATGACCCCGCATTTCCCCATTTACCTTGATTACGGCGCAACCACGCCGGTAGACCCCCGTGTGGTCGACGCCATGATTCCCTGGTTGCGTGAACATTTTGGCAACCCGGCATCCCGCAGCCATGCGTGGGGCTGGGAGGCAGAAGCAGCCGTTGAAAACGCACGTACCCAGGTCGCCGACCTGATTGGTGCCGATCCACGTGAAATCGTCTGGACCAGTGGTGCCACCGAGTCCATCAACCTGGCCCTCAAAGGTGCCGCCCAGTTCTACAAGACCAAGGGCAAACACCTGATCACGCTGAAAACCGAGCACAAAGCCGTGCTGGACACCATGCGCGAGTTGGAGCGCCAGGGTTTTGACGTGACTTACCTGGATGTGCAGGAAGACGGTTTGGTGGACATGGACGCCCTGAAGGCCGCCATCCGCCCCGACACCATCCTGATCAGCATCCTGTTCGTGAACAACGAAATTGGTGTGATTCAGGACATCCCCGCCATCGGAGCGCTGTGCCGTGAGAAGGGCATCCTGCTGCATGTGGATGCAGCCCAGGCTACCGGCCGTGTCGACATTGATTTGAAGACCCTGCCCATCGACCTGATGAGCATGACGGCCCACAAGACCTATGGCCCCAAGGGTGTGGGTGCGTTGTATGTGCGCCGCAAACCCCGCGTGCGCCTGGAAGCCCAGATCCACGGCGGTGGCCATGAGCGCGGCATGCGTTCCGGCACCTTGCCCACCCACCAGATCGTGGGTATGGGTGAAGCCTTCCGTATTGCCAAGGCCGAAATGGCCCAGGACAACGCCAAGGCTCGCGCTTTGCAACAGCGTCTGCTGAATGGCCTGAAAGACATTGAACAGGTGTTCATCAACGGCAACGTTGAAAAACGGGTGCCCCAAAACCTGAACATGAGCTTCAACTACGTCGAAGGTGAGTCGCTGATCATGGGCATCAAGGGCCTGGCAGTGTCCAGTGGCTCGGCCTGTACATCGGCCAGCCTGGAGCCCAGCTATGTGCTGCGCGCCTTGGGCCGCAGCGACGAACTGGCCCACAGCAGCCTGCGTATGACGATTGGCCGCTTCACCACCGAAGAAGAGATCGACTACGCGATCTCCACCATCCGCCTGAACGTGGCCAAGCTGCGTGACCTAAGCCCCTTGTGGGATATGTACAAGGAAGGTGTTGATCTCAGCACCATCCAGTGGAGTGCTCATTAACACCCCCAGGCTTCGCTTCGCTCCCGCCAACCCCCTTGCAGGGGGCGACACCAGTGGCCTGGCAAAGCCAGTTCCACGGTGTCTGCTGGAAGAGTTCTGTGAATGGTTTGGCGTATTTAACTGAATTGAAAATAGAAGGAGGCCACCATGGCTTATTCTGAAAAAGTGGTAGACCACTACGAAAACCCCCGCAACGTCGGCTCGTTCGACAAGGGTGATGAATCGGTGGGCACCGGTATGGTCGGCGCACCTGCTTGCGGCGACGTGATGAAGCTGCAGATCAAGGTCAATCCCGTGACGGGCGTGATCGAAGATGCACGTTTCAAGACCTACGGTTGCGGCTCGGCCATTGCCTCCAGCTCGCTGGTGACCGAATGGGTCAAGGGCAAGACGCTGGACGAAGCGGCTGCGCTCAAGAACAGCCAGATCGCCGAAGAACTGGCACTGCCCCCGGTCAAGATCCACTGCTCCATCCTGGCCGAAGACGCCATCAAGGCAGCCGTGGCCGACTACAAGCAAAAACAAGTCCACTGACATGACCGTCAAGCTCACTGAAGCTGCAGCCCGCCACGTCAGCCGCTACCTCACACGGCGCGGCAAGGGTGTGGGTGTGCGCCTGGGTGTCAAAACCACGGGTTGCTCGGGCTTGGCCTACAAGCTGGAGTATGTGGACGAGTTCGCCCCCGAAGATGTGGTGTTTGAAGACCACGGCATCAAGGTGCTGGTCGACCCGAAAAGCCTGGCCTACATCGACGGCACCGAACTCGACTTCGTACGCGAAGGCCTCAACGAAGGCTTCAAGTTCAACAACCCCAATGAGCGCGACCGTTGCGGCTGTGGCGAAAGTTTCAGGATTTAAGCTCACCCCCAGGCTGCGCGGACTTCGTTTCGCTTCCGCCAACCCCCTTGCCGGGGGCAACACCAGCGGCCCGGCAAAGCCGGTTCCGCGGTGTTTCTGGAATGGGACAACACCGCCGCCCGCCTTGCTGGCGGCATTTTTTTGCCATGAACCTCAACGATTCCGACTTCACCCTGTTTGATGTGCCCGAGCGGTTTGCCCAAGACCGCGGCGCGCTCGACGCCCGCTGGAAGATGCTGCAGCGCGAGGCCCATCCTGACCGGTTTGCAGGGCAGGGCGCGGCTGCGCAGCGGATTGCGATGCAGTGGTCGGTTCGGATCAACGAGGCGTACCAGCGGCTGAAAGATCCGCTGAAACGTGCTGCCTACCTGTGTGAACTCCACGGCGCGCCGATCAATGCCGAGGACAACACGGCCATGCCATCGGTTTTCCTCATGCAGCAGATGGAATGGCGTGAGGCATTGGAAGACGCAAACTCCGTGGCCGACGTCGAAGCAGTGGAAGCCGAGGCCCAACGCGCCCGCAAAGATGTGTTGGAAACCTGCGAAACCTTGCTCGACACCACACACGACTATCCCCAGGCCGCCCAGCAGGTCAGAGCCCTGATGTTCATTGAGCGCTTTATGCCGGACATCGACGCCCGCCTGGAGCAACTAGGACAATAGCGTCCTAATAATCTTTCTCCGCAACGGGCTTCAAACCCTTGCAACCCCACCTTCCAGAACCATGGCGCTTCTTCAGATTTCAGAACCAGGACAGTCACCTGACCCGCACCAGCGGCGCATTGCCGTGGGTATCGACCTGGGCACGACCCATTCCCTGGTCGCGGCTGTACGCAATGGCGTAGCCGAGTGCCTGCCCGACACACAAGGCAGGGTGGTTTTGCCATCCGTTGTGCGTTACATGGAAAACAACGGGCGCCAGATCGGTTTTGATGCACTGCCTGCCGTCACGCTCGACCCCGAAAACACCATTAGCTCCGCCAAACGGTTGATGGGCCGGGGCCTGCAGGACATCACGGAGCGCAGCAACCTGCCTTACCGCTTTGTGGAGAGCACCTCCGGTATGGTGCAGATAGACACCGTGGGGGGCGCGAAGTCCCCGGTGGAGGTCAGCGCTGAAATTCTGGCCACCCTGCGCTTCCGGGCGGAAGACTCGTTCAACGACGACATCTTTGGTGCCGTCATCACCGTGCCCGCGTACTTCGACGATGCCCAGCGCCAGGCCACCAAGGACGCGGCCCAATTGGCCGGCCTGAACCTGCTGCGCCTGCTGAACGAACCCACGGCCGCGGCCATTGCATACGGTCTGGACAACGGCAGCGAAGGGATCTACGCCGTGTTCGATCTCGGCGGTGGCACGTTCGACATTTCTATCCTGCGTCTCACACAGGGTGTGTTTGAAGTGGTGGCGACTGGCGGCGACTCGGCCCTGGGTGGCGACGACTACGACGCCGCTTTGGGTGCCTGGGTGTTGGGGCAGCTGGGCCTGGTGGCTGAGTCTGCATCTGACAAAGCCTCCGTACGTGTCGCAGCCCGTGCTTGCAAGGAAGCGTTGACTACTATGGATTCCGTAGCATTCAGCGCACGTGTGGCGGGCGCTGAGGCCACTTTTGATGTTAAATCCAGCGACTTTGATGCCGCCACGGAACACCTGACCACCCGCACCATCACGGCCGTGCGCAAGGCCCTGCGTGACGCCCAACTGACCAAGGACGAGGTCAAAGGGGTGGTGATGGTCGGAGGCTCCACCCGTATGCCGCAGGTGCAACGTGCCGTTGCCGCTTTCTTTGGCCAGGAGCCATTGAACAACCTGAACCCGGACGAAGTCGTGGCCCTGGGCGCGGCGATTCAGGCGCAGCAGTTGGCAGGCAACACGTCCGACAACGACATCCTGCTGCTCGACGTGATTCCGCTGTCGCTTGGCATCGAGACCATGGGCGGCCTGGTTGAACGTATCGTGCCGCGCAACCAGACCATTCCCACCGCGATGGCGCAGGACTTCACCACCTACAAGGATGGCCAGACTGCTTTGGCTCTCCACGTAGTGCAGGGCGAACGCGACCTGGTGGCCGACTGCCGCAGCCTCGCCCGATTCGAGTTGCGTGGTATCCCGCCGATGGCCGCCGGTGCGGCGCGTATCCGGGTCACCTTCACCATCGACGCCGATGGACTGCTGAGTGTTGCGGCACGGGAGCAGGGCAGTGGGGTCGAGGCGCACATCGACGTTAAACCCTCGTATGGCCTGGCCGACGACGACATTGCACGTATGCTGCAAGACAGTTTTGCCACCGCTGCGCAAGACATCGCCGCACGTGCGTTGGCTGAGGCGCGGGTAGATGCCGACCGGATGCTGATGGCCACCCAGAGTGCGCTGGATGCCGATGGTGACCTGCTGGACGCGCAGCAGCGCGCGGTGATCGACGCCCGTATGCTCAGCCTGCGCGCCATCCGCGACAACGCAGACGCTGCTGCCGTTGAGGCTGCCACCAAGTCGCTGGCGGCCGACACCGAAGCCTTCGCTGCCACCCGGATGAACCGTGGCATCCGCCAAGCACTTGCAGGCAAAAGCCTGCAGGACATGTAACTTTCATGCCGCGAAGCGCAGCGCCCCGGACTATGAAAGTCATTTCACGTTAACCCGCCAGGCCGTTCCCATGCCCGTCATCAAGATCCTTCCCCACGCCGAATACTGCCCACAGGGTGCTGAAATTTCCGCGCCTGCTGGCACGTCCATCTGCGAAGCGCTGCTGGACAACCACATCAACATCGAACATGCCTGCGACATGAGCCGCGCATGCACCACCTGCCACGTGGTGGTGCGCGACGGTTTCCAGTCGCTCAACGAGCTGGAAGAAGAGGAAGAGGATTTGCTGGACCGCGCCTGGGGGCTGGAGCCGCAGTCGCGCCTGAGCTGCCAGGCCATCCTGGCGCAAAAGGATGTGACGATCGAGATTCCGAAATACTCGCTGAACCACGCCAAGGAGAACCACTAGATGAAGCCCTCCACGGGTCGCCAGATCGTTCTTGACACCGAAACCACCGGCCTGTCTGCCGAAGGCGGCGACCGCATCATCGAAATCGGCTGTGTCGAACTGGTGGCGCGCAAACTCACCGGCAACAACAAACATTTCTACCTGAACCCGGGCCGCGACAGCCACGAAGACGCGTTGAAGGTGCACGGCATCAGCAACGAGTTTCTGCGCGACAAGCCCAAGTTTGAAGCCGTGGCCGACGATTTGCTGGACTACCTGTCCGGCGCGGAAATCATCATCCACAACGCCGCGTTCGACGTGGGCTTCCTGAACAAGGAATTGGAGCTTTCAGGCCGCCCGCCGTTTAAGCAGTTCGTCGGCAGTGTGACCGACACCCTGGCCATGGCCAAGGAGATGTTCCCTGGTAAACGCAACTCGCTCGATGCCCTGTGTGACCGGCTGGAAGTGGACAACTCGGGCCGCACCTTGCACGGCGCTTTGCTGGACGCCGAGCTGCTGGCCGACGTCTATATCAACCTGACCCGTGGGCAGGATGCCTTGCTGATCGACGCAGGCCCGTCCGACCAGGCCACCATCACCACCGTGAGTGTGGACCTGAGCACCTTCATGCTGCCCGTGCTCGAAGCCAATACGCAGGAACTAGAGGCCCACGGTGCTGTTTTGGCACAGCTGGATAAATCGAGTGGTGGAAAGACGGTTTGGCCAAAAGTCGCTTAAATCTGTGCCATAATAGCGGGCTAGCACAGTAGTGTTAGGGCGATTAGCTCAGGGGTAGAGCACTGCATTCACACTGCAGGGGTCGCAAGTTCGAAACTTGCATCGCCCACCAGAATTGGTAATGAAATCAAGGACTTGGTCTAACGGCCAGGTCCTTTTTCTTTGTGCGGTTCAAAAAATCAATTTTTAACCACACCAGTGGGTCAGTTGCACACCCATTGCGCTCCACTCCTGTGGCAGGCCGCACCGTTGGGGCCGGTCATCGTACTGGGACTATTGCGGTGGTAAATGCCGCCCTGCGCATCGCGGCAGGTGGCGCCGTCACAACCTGTGATATTTCTGCGCCCTTGGGGAATGGGTTGGGGGATGGGCTGCACAAACGGTGGTGCGATGGGCCGGTGGCGTGGGGGGGCGACCACAACTTGGGACGGCGGCTGGATCATCTCGGTCTGCATGCCGCAGGCTGCGTTGACCCGCACGGTGGCAGCGTTGATGCGGTTGCGCCGGAGCTCCTCGCTGCCGGTGATGCTGCTGGCAATGGTCTCAAGGTCGCGTTGTGCCTGGCGGCATTCGTTAGTGTTGGCCAGGTTAGGCTGCTGCCACTGGGGGGCGGGCGCAGCAGGTGCCGCTGCGGCCAGATCCGCTGCACGTTGCCGCTCCTCGGCCCGCTCGCGGTCACGGCGCTCGTTGGCAGCGTTGGCGCGCTCCCGGTCGGCCTGGATTTCTTCCGGTGTCAGGCGTGGGGCCACTTCCACACCACTTTGCCCGGTGGCACACGGGCTGTCGGAGAATGTGACCCGGCCTGTACGCGGGTCGGTGCACTTGATGATCTGGCCGTGGGCAGTTAAAGCGGCCAGGGTCAATACGGCAAAAATAGCGATGCGCTGCATGGCGGTCTCCAGATGAGAACGTGATGCTATCGCATGGAAATCGGCATGGATAGGTTTGAGGGAGTCACTATGGACAAGGTGGATTGTGTGGTTGTTGGGGCGGGGCTGGTCGGTTTGGCCGTCGCCCGTGCGCTGGCCTTACAAGGGCGTGAAGTCATTGTGCTGGAGGCTGCTGATGCGATTGGCACGGGCACCAGCTCCCGCAACAGCGAGGTGATCCATGCGGGCATTTATTACCCGCAAGGTTCGCTGAAGGCGCGCCTGTGTGTGGCAGGCAAGGAGTTGCTGTACGCCTACTGCGCCGAGCGGGGCATTGCCCACAAGCGCTGCGGCAAACTCATTGTTGCCACAGACCCGTCGCAGATTCCGCAGTTGCAGGCCATCCAGGCCAAGGCCGCAGCCAACGGGGTGAACGATCTGGAATGGCTCAGTGCCGAGCAGGCGCAGGTGCTGGAGCCCCAACTGGCCTGTGTTGCGGCGCTGCTGTCGCCCAGCACCGGCATTGTCGACAGCCATGCGCTGATGCTGTCGCTGCAAGGTGACCTGGAGAACGCCGGGGGTGTTGTGGCACTTAATTCGCCTCTGGCGCAGGCGGAGTGTGCGCAAGATGCTATCTTTTTGGAAGCAGGTGACGGCACCTCGCTGCAGGCCACCACGGTGGTCAATGCGGCAGGTTTACAGGCCCCTGCGCTGGCCCGCCGTTTTGCCGGACTGGCGGCGCAGCATGTGCCTGGAGCCTGGTACGCCAAAGGCAATTACTTCACGCTCTCTGGCCGTTCCCCATTCAGCCGCCTGATTTACCCCGTGCCGCAGGCCGCGGGTTTGGGTGTACATCTCACACTCGACATGGGTGGCCAGGCCAAGTTTGGGCCCGACGTAGAATGGGTCGATTCCCCCACAGATCTGGTAGTGGACCCACGGCGTGGTGACGCGTTTTACAGCGAGGTGCGCCGGTACTGGCCCGCGCTGGCCGACGGCGCACTGGTGCCGGGTTATGCGGGCATCCGCCCCAAGATCCACGCACCAGGCGAGGCTGCCTGCGACTTCGCCATCCAGGGCCCGGCGGTGCATGGGGTGGCGGGCTTGGTTAATCTGTTCGGCATTGAGTCTCCGGGCCTCACCAGCGCACTGGCCATAGGCGAAATCGTCGCGCAAATTGTCGCATCGGCCTACAAGGATAAAGGTACATAGGGGCCGCACTAGCCTGTACCATAGCAACATACACCTACGCGGGTGTATGGACTTGGCCCATTGCCAGATTCCCAGCTATTTTTAACAAGGAAGGCCCTATGACTGCATTTACCCCCCAAAACGCCGCCACCGAACTGGAAAACCTGGTGACGGACGTGCGCGGCATGCTCGCCAGCAAAGACCTGGACGCAGTGCCCCAGATCAAGGCGCTGCGCAAGCGCATCGACGAAAGTGTGGTCGTGGTGCGTGAAACAGCCGTGGAAGCCGCCCAGGAAGCCGCCCGCAAGGCCCGCGAAGCTGCGACCACCGCCAACAACTATGCCCATGATGAACCCTGGCATGTTGCCGGTGGCGCATTGGCAGTGGGTGTGTTGCTGGGCTTCTTGCTGAGCCGCCGCTGATCTCGGGTCAGTGCCCGCCGGGCCTCGTGCGCGGCGTGGCCCTGCCTGCCATCTGCCGCCTAAACATGAAGGACTGATCCCTGATGAATTTACTCTCGTTTTTCGGGATTGATGCCCAGCTGCGAAAGCTTCGTACTGCTGCGGGCGAGGGCGCTCAGGCCGTGGAAGACCGGGTCCAGCTTGCACGGCTGGGCTGGGACGAAGAGAAAACACGCCTCAAGCTGCTGCTGGCGTTGACCTTGGGTTTGCTCGGCCTGACCATCGTGACCTTGACGATTGCGTCTTTTGCCCTGATCGTTCATTACTGGGACGCCCCATACCGTGCGACTGCAGCCTGGTCGGTCGCCACAGCGTGGGGTGTGCTGTGGTTGGGTATGGCGTTGGGGGTTGTGTACCTGCTGCGCAGGGGTTCCGTGGCATTTGGCCCCACGCGTGCGGAGCTGGGCAAAGACTGGAGATCGCTCAAATCCGAGATTCTTCCCGATGGGCGTAAAGCTGCATCACCTGATCGTCTGAATGAAATCCCCCCCTTGGACAAAGAGGCCTTGCTCAAGCGTATTGCATTACAACGTGAGCGACTGGCACGGCAAGAAGCTGCTGTGACAGCGGCCGCCGCGGCGCCAGCCGCTGCAGCGCAGGCCCCTGTGGCCCATAGTGTGCTGCCGGTGACGGCAGACCCTCAATTCCCCCGCAGCATGACGGTACGCAGCCTGCGTGACCATCCTGTAGCAACCGTGGCTGTAGTGGGCGGGGCGGTTGCGGTGGTGGCTGCCATTGGAACCAAACGGTCGGCGCGTATCGCCAGCTGGCTCATTCCGCTGGTGTTGCCTCGAAGGTAAGTCGGCAGCCGTGTTTATGCCCAAAGGGTGCGACAACGCCAAGTTGTCGCACCCTTTTTTATGCGCGGCGCTGCAGGGCCAGCGCCGAATCTTTGACCAGCTTGGGGCCCTCGTAGATCAGGCCGGTGTAGATCTGCACCACATCGGCACCAGCGTCGATTTTTGACAAGGCATCCTGTGCACTCAGGATGCCGCCGACACCAATGATCGGGAAGCCCTTGCCCAGCGCGGAACGCAGGCTGCGGATGACCTGGTTGCTGGCTTCAAGTACCGGGGCACCACTGAGTCCACCGGCTTCTTCGGCATGGGGCAGGCCCTCCACAGCAGCGCGGTTGATGGTGGTGTTGGTGGCCACCACACCGTCCATAGCATGGCGTTGTAGCGTTGCAGCAATCACGTCAACCTGGGTCGTATCCAGGTCGGGGGCAATTTTCACGAAGATCGGCACGCGTTTGCCATGGCGTTTCGCCAGAATTTCACGCCGTTCGGCAATGGCCCCCAGCAAACCGTCCAGTGCCTCGTCACTTTGCAGGGCGCGCAGGTTTTTGGTGTTGGGCGAGCTGATGTTGACGGTGACATAGTCGGCATGCGGGTACACACCGTCCAGGCAGGTCAGGTAGTCCGAGGTGGCGTCTTCGATCGGTGTTGCAGCGTTTTTGCCGATGTTCAGGCCCAGCAGCATGGGGCGTGCCGTGTTCTTGCGGCGAAAGGTCGCCTTTTGCACATTGGCAACAAACGCGTCCAGGCCTTCGTTGTTGAAGCCCAGCCGGTTAATGAGCGCGTTGGCCTGCGGCAGGCGGAACATGCGGGGTTTGGGGTTGCCGGGCTGGGCTTTGGGGGTGACGGTGCCCACCTCGACAAAACCAAAACCCATGGCGCTCAGACCATCGATACAACGGGCGTTTTTGTCCAGACCGGCTGCCAGGCCCACCCGGTTCGGGAAGGTCAGTCCGGCCAGCGTGACCGGGTCTTCGATGCGCTCCGAGCACCATGCCCATTGCAGCGGGGTGCCCTGGCCACGGGCCAGGGACGCCATGGTGAGTTCATGGGCGGCTTCGGCGTCAAGGCCAAACAAAAAGGGGCGGGCGAGGGCGTAGGGAATGAGGGGCATTGGATAATCGGTGGAATTTCACCTCCGATTTTCCCCCATGACGACACCTCCCTCCGCATCCACCCCCACATCGGCCCCCCTGACCCAGGACGAACTCAAGACTTTGGTGGGCCACGCGGCCCTGGCATACGTGGTGCCCGGCGAGCTTGTGGGTGTCGGCACTGGCTCCACTGTCAACAAATTCATCGACGCTCTGGCCACCATCAAGGACCAGATCAAGGGTGCTGTCTCCAGCTCGGTGGCCAGCACAGAACGGCTGCAGGCGCTCGGTATTCCGGTGCTGGACGCCAATGCAGTGGAGTCGCTGTCCGTTTACATCGACGGCGCGGACGAAATTGACGGTCAGGGCCACATGGTCAAGGGCGGCGGTGCGGCACTGACCCGCGAGAAGATTGTGGCGGCGCTGGCCAAGCAGTTTGTGTGTATTGCCGACGAGTCCAAACTGGTCACAGCGCTGGGCCAGTTTCCGCTGCCGGTGGAAGTGATTCCCATGGCCACCCAACGTATCGTGCAGCAGTTTGCTGCGCTGGGTGGCACGGGCCAGGTGCGCCAGAAAGACGGCCAACCGCTGGTGACCGACAACGGCCAGCACATTGTGGATGTGACCGGCCTGCAGATCACCGACCCGCTGCAGTTTGAAGCCACGGTGAGCCAATGGCCCGGTGTGGTGACGGTGGGGGTGTTTGCTTACCAGAAGGCGTCTGTGTGCCTGCTGGGCACGGCGCAGGGCGTTAAGACCCTGACTTTCTGATACCTGGCAAAGGGCTTTGAAGCCCTTTGCCAAGCAGTGTCAGAACTGGATACCGGCGGGGTTGGTGCGCGGCGCAATGCTCTCGGAAGCGCGAGGCGCGGCAGCGGGTGCTGGCGTGGCAGGCGCAGCAGCGGTGGGCGCTGCTGGTTTCACTGCCACCAATGCAGTGGGGGGCGCATTACGAAAGCCTGATGGCAATTGTGATGTTTTGGGGTAACCAGCCGCGTCAAGGTACTGGCTCCATTCCGCGTCCGAAAAACCTTTGAGTTGCTGGCCACCAATGCTGCCAAATGGCAAAGACGCTTCCCCGCTGATGCGCTGCAGTGCTTCGGTGTCTTCGCGGCTGTTCACCGTACGTTCGGTGAAAGGCACACCACGCTGCAACAACAGGTTGCGTGCGGAGTTGCAGGGGGCACAGTTGTCGCTGGTGTACAGCGTGACCGGGTAACGGGTGGCGATCTGCCGCATTTCATAGGGCAGGGGGCTGCCCGATGCGGTTGCGGCAGGTGTTGCGCCAGCTCTGCCCGGTGTTGCCGTGTCGGCAGGTTTGTCCGAATAGGTGACTCTGCCATCGGCCCCGACATGGCGGTACACCTGCTGCGCCTGCACGCTGCACACCGCTAACAAAAGCCCGATACCCGCGACGACCGTGGCCCGGGTTGAGAAGCGTGCAGATCCTGTTGTGGTGTGTGCCATGGGGTGCTCCAGTCGTATGCCAGTCGTGTGTGGGCCGATGTTCAGTGCTCAGGCCATGCCTTGGTGGCGCAGCAGCGCGTCCAGATTGGGTTCGCGGCCCCGGAAGGCTTTGAAGGACTCCATGGCGGGCCGGCTGCCACCGGCTTCCAGAATGGCTTCGCGGTATTTTCTGCCAGTCTGGGCGCTGGGGGAACCATCTGCGCCCACTGTTTCTTCAAAAGCTGCATACGCGTCGGCGCTCAGCACCTCGGCCCACTTGTAGCTGTAGTAGCCGGCGGCATACCCACCGGCAAAAATATGGCTGAAGGTGTGCACCGTGCGGCTGAATGCGGGCGGGCGGGTCACGGCCACTTCCTGGCGCACGGCGTCCAGCAGCTGCATGAAGTCGTCCGCCGGGCTGTGTTCGGTGTGCAACAGCATGTCGAACAGCGAAAACTCAATTTGGCGCAGGGTTTGCAGTCCGCTCTGGAAGTTCTTGGCCGCAGTCATTTTGTCGAACAGGGCGCGGGGTAAGGGTTCGCCCGACTCCACATGGGCCGTCATGTGTTTGAGCACATCCCATTCCCAGCAGAAGTTTTCCATGAACTGGCTGGGCAGCTCCACCGCATCCCATTCCACGCCGCTGATGCCCGACACATCGTGCTCGTTCACCTGGGTCAGCAAGTGGTGCAGGCCGTGGCCAAATTCGTGGAACAGGGTGGTGACATCGTCGTGCGTCAGCAGCGGTGGTTTGCCGCCCACACCACTCGCAAAGTTGCACACCAGGTGCGCCACCGGGGTTTGCAGCACCCCTGTGTCGGGGCGCAGCCAGCGCGAACGTTCGGCGTCCATCCAGGCACCGCCGCGTTTGCCCGAGCGGGCAGCTTGGTCCAGGTAGAACTGGCCCACCAGTGCGCCGTTGCGTTCGATGCGGTAGAACTCGACCTGGTCGTCCCAGACCGGTGCCACATCCTTGCGGATGGCCACTTCAAACAGGGTTTCGATGATCTTGAACAGGCCACCCAGCACTTTGGGCGCGGTGAAATACTGCTTCACCTCCTGTTCACTGAAGGCGTAACGCGCTTCCTTGAGTTTCTCGCTCACATAGGGCCAATCCCAGGCCTGTGGATCGGCCAGCCCCAGTTCGGTGGCCGCAAAGGCACGCATATCGGCCAGGTCTTTTTCGGCGTAAGGCCGGGCTTTGTGGGCCAGGTCACGCAGAAATTTCACCACCTCGGCGGGGGACTGGGCCATCTTGGGCACCACCGACACTTCACCAAAGTTGGCATACCCCAGCAGGTTGGCTTCTTCCTTGCGCAGCGCCAGGATTTCCAGCACCAGCGCGCTGTTGTCGTACACCAGCTGGTCTTGCGGGGCTTGTTCGGACGCGCGGGTGACATAGGCGCGGTACATCGTCTGGCGCAGGGCGCTGCTGTGTGCGAACTGCATCACCGGCAGGTAACACGGCATTTTCAGCGTGAGTTTGAAGCCGGGTTTGCCGTCGGCCTGGGCGGCCGCTGCGGCGGTTTGCTGCACGTCGTCAGGCACACCTTCCAGCTCTTCTGCACTGGCGTAGTAGGCAAAAGCATCGGTCGCGTCCAGCGCGTTTTCGCTGAACTTCTGGCTCAGCTCGGCCATCCGTTCCTGGATGCGGGCAAAACGTTCCTTGGCCACACCCGTCAGCTCGGCACCGGACAACACGAAGTTGCGTACCGCGTTGTGGTGCGCCTGGCGCTGTTCGGTGTTCAGCGTGGCGGGGTCAATCGCCTTGTACTTGGCATACAGGCGCTCATCTGCGCCCAGCCGGGTCCAGAACTCGGTCACGCGGGGCAGGGCTTCGTTGTAGGCCGCGCGCAGGGCCGATGTGTCGGCCACGGAGTTGAGGTGGCTGACAGCGCCCCAGGCCCGGCCAAACCGGTCGGTGCTCACGTCCAACACACGCGAGATGGCCGTCCAGTCTGCGGGGAAGTCCGGCGCGGTGACTGTCTCCAGCGCCTGCTCGGCATCGGCCAGCAACGCGTCCACCGCGGGTGCGACGTGTTCGGGGGCGATGCGGTCAAACGCGGGAAGGTCGGTGATGGCGAGCAAAGGATTGGTCATGGCAATTCAGATGGTGGCGTGGAGCGGGCTAACAAGGTGGGCGGCCGGGTTTTGTGCCCAGTGTTGGCCTGGTGTGTGACAGCGGTTGCCGTGGTTTAGTTTCCCGGAAAGGCTCACGCAGCGCGCTCAGCCGCTTCGAGTGTGTTGACCAGCAGCATGGTGATGGTCATCGGGCCCACACCGCCAGGCACCGGGGTGATGTGGCTGGCCACTGCTTTCACGCCGTCGAAGTCCACGTCGCCGCAGAGCTTGCCTTCATCGTTGCGGTTCATGCCCACGTCCAGCACCACCGCACCGGGCTTGACCATGTCGGCGGTGAGAACGTTGCGTTTGCCCACGGCAGCGACGATCACGTCGGCCTGCAGGGTCATGGCCTTGAGGTCTTTGGTGGCACTGTGACAGATGGTGACGGTGGCGTTTTTCTGCAGCAGCATCAGCGCCATGGGTTTGCCGACGATGTTGGAGCGGCCAATCACCACGGCATGTTTGCCTTTCAGGTCATACCCGATGGATTCGAGCATCTTCATGCAGCCATACGGCGTGCAGGGCCAGAAGCCTGGCATACCGGTCATGAGTGCGCCCGCGCTGGCGATGTGGAAGCCGTCCACATCCTTGGCGGGCGAGATGGCTTCGATCACTTTTTGCGCGTCGATGTGGGCGGGCAGCGGCAGCTGCACCAGGATGCCGTGGATCGCGGGGTCGTTGTTCAGCGCCTCAACGCGGGCCAGCAGGTCGGCCTCGGTCAGCGTGGCTTCGTATTTTTCGAGCACCGAGTACAGGCCCGCGTCCTGGCAGGCCTTGACCTTGTTGCGCACATACACCTGGCTGGCAGGGTTGTCGCCGACCAGTACCACCGCCAGCCCGGGGGTGATGCCACGGGTCTTGAGGGCTGCGGCGCGTGCGGCGACATCGGTGCGGAGCTGCTGGGAGAGGGCGTTGCCGTCGATCAGTTGGGCGGTCATGGGGTGGTTTAAAACGGTGGTTTTGAAGTAAAAACGCCCGTCAGCCTAGGTGGGACGGGCGCAAGCAGCTATGGTTTTAAGAGCGTCAGGCTTTGGGAGCGTTTTGTCCCAGTGCAATCTTCAGCAGGTCGGCCACGGTGTTGGCGTTGAGCTTTTCCATGATGTTGGCGCGGTGCGCCTCCACCGTCTTGATGCTGATGCCCAGGTCGTCGGCGATCTGTTTGTTCAGGCGGCCGGCAACGATACGCTCCAGCACCTGCGCTTCGCGCGAGGTGAGTTTGCCCAGCAGCGCGTCGCGGCTGGCGGCTTGCTGGTGGCCGGCGAAGGCTTCACGGGCAGTGTCCTGCATGCGGTCAACCAGGCCCAACAGTTCTTCTTCCTTGAAAGGTTTCTGGATGAAGTCCAGCGCACCCTTTTTCATGGTGTTCACCGCCATGGGCACGTCGCCGTGGCCAGTGATAAAGACGATGGGCAGGGGGGAGTGGCGCTCGATCAGCCGGTCCTGCAGCTCCAGGCCCGTCATGCCACCCATACGGATGTCAATGATCAGGCAGGCCACTTCACGCGGGTCGTATCGGCTCAAAAAGGATTCAGCGGAATCAAAGCAACGGACGCGGTAGTCCTTGCCTTCAAGCAACCACTGCAGGGAGTCACGCACTGCCTCGTCGTCGTCCACGACATAGACCGTACCTTTTTTGGGAATCAAGCTCATGCAGTTGCCTCGGGGTTCTGGGGGGAATGTGAAATCAGGCGAAATCAAGCGACATCGTCAGGCGGGCTTGTCCAGCGGAATCCAGAAAGAGAAGCGGCAGCCCATGATTTCGGGGCCATTGTAGAGGTTCTCTGCCTGCATTCTTCCCTGGTGCGACTCGATGATGCTGCGGCACAAATTGAGCCCGATGCCCATACCTTCCACCTTGGTCGAAAAGAAGGCTTCAAACAGCCGATCAAGCACCTCGGGTGCCAGGCCCTGGCCGGTGTCTGCCACCGAAAACTCCACCACCGGCTGGTCGTCGATCTGTTTGGGCACCACCCGCAGCTCCACGCTGCGGCGGGCCAGCGGGCGGTCGGCGTGGTCGATCGACTCGGCCGCATTTTTCATCAGGTTAACGAGCACCTGCTCGATCAGGATCGGGTCCACATGCAGCGTGGGCAGCCGTGCCGCAATGTAGTGCGACAGGCGCACATTGCGGCGGCGCAGCTCGATGTTGGCCAGCTCCACCGCTTCCATCACCATGCCCGTGATGTCCGACGGTGTGCGGTTGGGCTCACTGCGCTTCACGAACGAGCGGATACGCTGGATGATCTGCCCGGCGCGCTGGGCCTGGTGGGCGGTTTTCTCCAGCGCGGCCAGCAGCGCCTCTTCGGTGATCTGCTGGCTCTTGATGCGCGACACCATCCCGCTGCAGTAATTGCTGATGGCGGCCAGCGGCTGGTTCAGCTCGTGCGCCACGCTGGAGGCCATTTCCCCCATGGTGATCAGGCTGCTGGCCGACTGGGCGCGTTGTGCTTGTAGTGCGTACTGTGCCTCAGCCTGGCGGCGTGGTGTGATGTCGGTGGCAATCACCATCTGGGCGATACGGCCGTCCACCCAGTTCAGGTAACGCGAGCGCACTTCCAGCCATTTGCCCAGTTCAGGCACAAAAATTTCGGCGTTTTCGGCCTGGGCGCTGGTGATGGAGTCGGTCGGGAAGCCCATCAACCCGTCTTCGTCGAGTGACTCGTCCACCGGCTCCACGTCGGGCCGCCCGGCCTGGGCCACCAGCTGCAAGTGGCCTACCGTCTGGGCCCCAAACCACAGCCGGTACATCTTGTTGGCAAACAGCAGCTCCTGGCTGCCCAGTGGTGCCACGGACACCGATGCGTCCAGCGCCTCCAGCACCACGGTGAAGCGTTCGTGGGATGCGGTCAGCTGCTCGCGGATGCGGTTGGGCTCGGTGATGTCGGTCATCGACGTCATCCAGCCGGTCTGGTGCCCCTTGGCGTCGATCAGCGGCGACACATACAGCCGGGCATCAAATAACGAACCACTTTTGCGTTTAACCCGCACCTGGAAACCAGCCGGTGAGACCTTGCCGCTCAGTTCATCCGCCAACCGGGAGGCCAGCAGGTCGTGGTCGTCTTCCGGCCAGTACGAGAAGGGGGCAGTCTGGCCCACCAGCTCACTTTCGCTCCAGCCCGTCATCTGGCAGAACGCGGCGTTGACGTAGGTGATGCGGCCATACATGTCCAGGGCGCGCATGCCGGTGAGGATGGAGTTTTCCATCGCGCGGCGGAAGTTGGTCTCGGCCACCAGCGCCTGTTGCGCCTGCAGCCGCCGCCGGGTGTGGCGCCAGGTCACGATCAGCATGGCAGCCGTCAGCACGCTCAAAATTCCGACCATCCAGAACAAACCACTGCCCACCAGGCCCAGCGAGGTCTGGTACGCCTGGGCCCGGAACACCAGGCTGTTGCCCACGGGGGACACTGGAATTTCGTACTCACTCGGGTCGGTGGACCACGGCACCAGTCGCGTAGCACCGTTGCGGTCGGGCAGCGGGGTGCCGGCCAGCAGGCGGTTGCTGCCGTCGAGCAGGGTCAGCGCATATTTGGCCTGCACCTCGGTGGGCGCGCCGTAGCGCAGCAGCCCGTCGATGGAGTATTCCCCCAGCACCACACCCGCGAAGTGGCCCTGGTCCGTGATGGGGGTGTGCAGCTGCAGCAGCGTGGGGCTGTCCGTGCCGCCCACAGGCTGTGAATACACCGGTTGCTGCAGGTCCCGCGCCAGACTGTAGATACCTTCGGTCTCGCCAGGTCGCAGCACATCGTCCACCGTGCGCAACTGGCCGGGGGCCAGGGTGGAGGCGGCATGGGTGGCCAACACACGGCGGCGTTCATCGATCCAGGTGACGGCCTGCAGCTCGGGGTACTGGTTCACCAGCGACTCGGCACGGCTCACAAATTCATGTGCGTCCACCTCCTTGTTTGACACGTCGCGCGCCAGGCGCATCAGCTGCTCCTGCCGCTCCAGCAGGCGCAGGCGCACCCGCTGCTGCGCGTATTCGACATCCCGTTTGACGGCTTCCTGCTCGCGGTCTTTTTCTTCGGCGCGCAGGTACCAGAAGGCGGTGCTGATAGCGGCGAGGAACAACAACACAGCAGCCAGCGGTGCCAGCATGGCAAAACGGTCCTGCCGGTGGGCGGACTGGCTGCGCCACCAGCTGCGCCACCGGGAGGCGGGGCTGGCAGCAGGATGGCGGGAGGGGGGCACCGGGGGCGGAGATTGCATGGGCAAAGTGTAGGGGAGGGGTGTTTGCCCTCTGCGTCAGAGGGAGAAGTTGCACCAAAGTGTTGGAAATCCGCCGCAATTTTATACCGCATTATGGAATCATCCGGCACTATTTGAAATCAAGAAGAAGTATGCGAAACTAGAAGCGCTGCACTAAATTCCCTGACAACCAACCGGAGACAAACCCATGTCAGCCCTCCCCGAAAACCTCTTCGGATCTGCCGCCCCTGACGCGGACAGCCAAGAAACCCGTGAATGGATGGACGCCTTGTCCGCCGTCATCAGCAGCGAGGGCCCCGAGCGTGCGCACTTCCTGCTGGAGCAACTGCTGGAACATGCGCGCCAGAGCAGCATCGACATGCCGTTCTCTGCCACCACCGGCTACGTCAACACCATCGAGACCGACCAGGAAGAACGCTCGCCCGGCAACCTGGCCATTGAAGAGCGCCTGCGCGCCTACATGCGCTGGAACGCCATGGCCATGGTGGTCAAGGCCAACCGCCTGCACCCCGCTGACGGTGGTGACCTGGGTGGCCACATCGGCTCGTTTGCCTCGCTGGCCAGCCTGTTTGGCGCCGGCTTCAACCATTTCTGGCACGCCGAGAACAACGAACCCGGCAAAGAACATGGCGGCGACTGCCTCTACATCCAGGGCCACGTGTCGCCCGGTGTGTATGCCCGCGCCTACCTCGAAGGCCGCCTGACCGAAGAACAACTGCTCAACTTCCGCCAGGAAGTGGACGGCAAGGGCCTGTCGAGCTACCCGCACCCCAAGCTGATGCCCGAGTTCTGGCAGTTCCCCACCGTGTCCATGGGCCTCGGCCCGCTGATGGCCATCTACCAGGCGCGTTTCCTCAAGTACCTGCACGCCCGTGGCATCGCCAACACCGAAAACCGCAAGGTCTGGGCTTTCCTGGGCGACGGTGAAATGGACGAGGTCGAATCCTTGGGCGCCATCGGCCTGGCCGCGCGTGAAAAGCTCGACAACCTGGTGTTTGTCATCAACTGCAACCTGCAGCGCCTGGACGGCCCTGTGCGTGGCAACGGCAAGATCGTGCAAGAGCTCGAAGGCGAGTTCCGTGGCGCGGGCTGGAACGTCATCAAGCTGCTGTGGGGCTCGGGCTGGGACCCGCTGCTAGCCCGCGACAAAGACGGTGCCCTGCGCAAGCTGATGATGGACACCCTCGACGGCGACTACCAGGCCATGAAGGCCAACGACGGTGCCTACGTGCGTAAACATTTCTTCGGCAAGGACCCGCGCACCGCCAAGATGGTCGAGAACATGAGCGACGAGGACATCTTCAACCTGCGCCGTGGCGGCCACGACTCGCAGAAGGTGTATGCCGCCTTCCACAAGGCCAACAGCCACAAGGGCCAGCCCACCGTGCTGCTGATCAAGACCGTCAAGGGCTTCGGCATGGGCAAGATCGGTGAAGGCAAGAACAACGTCCACCAGACCAAAAAGCTGGCCGACGAAGACGTCAAGGCCTTCCGCGACCGCTTCAACATCCCGATCCCTGACAGCCAGCTGGCCGACATTCCGTTCTACAAGCCCGCCGACGACACCCCGGAAATGCAGTACCTGCACGAGCGCCGCAAGGCTCTGGGCGGCTACCTGCCCCACCGCCGCGTGAAGGCCGACGAGAGCTTCACCGTGCCGTCGCTCGACACCTTCAAGTCGGTGATGGACCCCACGCCCGAAGGCCGTGAAATCTCCACCACGCAAGCGTATGTGCGTTTCCTCACGCAGCTGCTGCGTGACCAGGCCCTGGGCCCGCGCGTGGTGCCGATCCTGGTGGACGAAGCCCGCACCTTTGGTATGGAAGGCCTGTTCCGCCAGGTTGGTATCTACAACCCTGCAGGCCAGAACTACACCCCGGTCGACAAAGACCAGGTGATGTACTACCGCGAAGACAAGGCCGGCCAGATCCTGCAAGAGGGCATCAACGAAGCCGGTGGTATGTCCAGCTGGATCGCTGCCGCTACGTCGTACTCCACCAGCAACCGCATCATGGTGCCGTTCTATGTGTACTACTCGATGTTCGGCTTCCAGCGCATCGGCGACCTGGCCTGGGCGGCCGGTGACATGCAAGCGCGTGGCTTCCTGCTGGGTGGCACGTCGGGCCGCACCACGCTGAATGGTGAAGGCCTGCAGCACGAAGACGGCCACAGCCACATCCTGGCCAACACCATCCCCAACTGCATCAGCTACGACCCGACCTTCGCACACGAAGTGGGTGTCATCCTGCACCACGGCCTGAAACGCATGGTGGAGAAGCAGGACAACGTCTTCTACTACCTGACCCTGCTGAACGAAAACTACGCCATGCCCGGCCTCACCGCTGGCACCGAAGAGCAGATCATCAAGGGTATGTACCTGTGCAAGCCCGCTGCCAACGGCAAGGGTGCCGTGCAACTGCTGGGCTCGGGCACCATCCTGCGCGAATCCATTGCGGCACAAGAGCTGCTCGAAAAAGACTGGGGCATCGCCGCCAACGTCTGGAGCTGCCCGAGCTTCAACGAACTGACCCGCGACGGCCAGGACGCCGAGCGTTTCAACCTGCTGCACCCGCTGGAAACACCGCGTGTCTCCTTTGTCGGCCAGCAGCTGGCAGCCCACGGTGGCCCAGTGGTCGCATCGACCGACTACATGAAGGCCTATGCCGAGCAGATCCGTCCGTTCATTCCCAAGGGCCGTACCTTCAAGGTGCTGGGCACCGACGGCTTTGGCCGCAGCGACTTCCGCAGCAAGCTGCGTGAGCACTTCGAGATCAACCGCCACTACATCGTGCTGGCGACCCTGAAGGCGCTGAGCGAAGAGGGCTCCGTGCCAGCGGCCAAGGTGGCCGAGGCGATCACGAAGTACGGCATCCAGGCCGACAAGATCAACCCGCTGTACGCATGATCCGGCAGGAGACACAAAAATGGCATTGCTAGAAATCAACGTTCCCGACATCGGCGACTTCGACGAGGTCACCGTCATCGAACTGATGGTCAAACCCGGCGACACGGTCAAGGCCGAGCAGTCGCTGATCACCGTCGAATCCGACAAGGCCTCGATGGAAATTCCGTCCAGCGCCGGTGGTGTGGTCAAAGAACTGAAAGTCGCCCTGGGCGACAAGGTCAAGCAGGGCTCCCTGGTGCTGGTGCTGGAAGTGGCCGGTGAAGCCGTCGCAGCCCCTGTTGCAGAGCCAAAACAGGCTGCAGCGCCCGCTGCACCTGCGCAAGCTGCTACCAATACCGTAGCGGCTGCGCCTGCCGCCGCCAGCGGCCCGGTCGAAGTGCGTGTGCCCGATATCGGCGACTTCAAGGACGTGGCCGTCATCGAACTGCTGGTCAAGGTGGGTGACACCGTGAAGCCAGAGCAGTCGCTGATCACCGTCGAGTCCGACAAAGCCTCGATGGAAATCCCCTCCAGCACCGGTGGTGTAGTGAAGGAAATCCGCGTCAAGCTGGGCGACAAGATGAACATCGGCGACGTGGTGCTGGTGCTGGAAGGCAGCACGGCATCCGCTGCTGCTGCGCCTGTCGCCAGCGCGCCCGCGCCGGCTGCTGCCGCGCCCGCCGCCGCACCTGCTGCTGTGGCTTCGGCCCCTGCTGCGCCCGCTGCGGCTGCCAACGTGCCCGCCCACAACCCCACCGTGGCCCCCACCGGCCAGTTGCCCCACGCCTCGCCATCCGTGCGCAAGTTCGCCCGCGAGCTGGGTGTGCCGCTGGACGAAGTCAAGGGCAGCGGCCTCAAGGGCCGCATCACCGAATCCGACATCCAGGGCTTCACCAAGTCCGTCATGGCCGGCACGGCGCAGACCAAGGCCCAGGCGGCCAAGGCACCTGCGGCGTCCGGTGATGGCGCAGGCTTGGGCCTGATCCCATGGCCGAAGGTGGACTTCACCAAGTTCGGCCCGGTCGAGCGCAAGGAAATGTCGCGCATCAAGAAGATCAGCGGTGCCAACCTGCTGCGCAACGCGATCATGATTCCGGCCGTCACCAACCATGACGATGCCGACATCACCGACCTCGAAGCCTTCCGCGTGTTGACCAATGCCGAGAACGCCAAGGCCAAGAGCGACGTCAAGGTCACCATGCTCGCTTTCCTCATCAAGGCCTGCGTGGCCGCGCTGAAGAAGTACCCCGAGTTCAACAGCTCGCTCGACGGCGACGCGCTGATCTACAAGCAGTACTACCACATCGGTTTTGCGGCGGACACGCCGAACGGCCTGATGGTGCCGGTCATCAAAGACGCCGACAAAAAAGGCATCTTCCAGATCAGCACCGAAATGGGCGAGCTGGCCAAGAAGGCCCGCGACGGCAAACTCAGCCCGGCTGAAATGTCGGGTGCATGTTTCACCATCTCCAGCCTGGGTGGTATTGGCGGGCGTTACTTCACGCCCATCATCAACGCGCCTGAAGTGGCCATCCTCGGCGTGTGTAAGAGCACCATGGAGCCCGTGTGGGACGGCAAGGCCTTCCAGCCGCGCCTGATGCTGCCCCTGAGCCTGACCTGGGACCACCGCGTGATCGACGGCGCTGCCGCCGCCCGCTTCAACGTGTACCTGGGCCAGATCCTGGGCGACTTCCGCCGCGTGTTGCTCTGATTGGAGACCTCCCATGAGTGTGATTGACATCAAAGTGCCGGACATCGGCGATTTTTCCGAAGTGACCGTGATCGAGCTGCTGGTCAAGCCCGGCGACACCATCAAGGCCGAGCAGTCGCTCATCACCGTCGAGTCCGACAAGGCGTCGATGGAGATCCCTTCGTCGCATGCGGGCGTGGTGAAGTCGCTGACCGTGAAGCTGGGTGACAAGGTCAAAGAGGGCTCGGTGGTGCTGGCGCTGGAGTCGTCCGACGCCGCTGCCCCCGCACCTGCCGCTGCAGCCCCGGTTTCAGAGCCAAAACAGGCTCCAGCGCCCGCTGCACCTGCGCAAGCAGCTACTACATCAATAGCATCGAGCTACGCCGGCACGGTGGACGCCGAATACGACGTGGTCGTGCTGGGCGGTGGCCCCGGTGGTTATTCCGCCGCCTTCCGCGCGGCCGACCTGGGCCTTAAAGTGGCTGTGGTCGAGCGTTACACCACGCTGGGTGGCGTCTGCCTGAACGTCGGTTGTATCCCGTCCAAAGCCCTACTGCACGTCGCCGCCGTGATGGACGAGGTGAGCCATATGGCCGCACTGGGTGTGGACTTTGGTGCCCCCACCGTGGACATCAACAAGCTGCGCACCCACAAAGAAAAAGTCATCGGCAAACTCACTGGTGGCCTGGCCATGATGGCCAAGATGCGCAAGGTGACGGTGCTGCGCGGCTACGGCAGCTTCGTCAGTGCCAACCACATCGAAGTGGAAGAAACCACCGGCACCGCGCAGGAAAAGACGGGCAAAAAGTCCGTGGTGGCCTTCAAGAACGCCATCATCGCCGCCGGCAGCCAGGCCGTGCGTTTGCCCTTCATGCCCAACGACCCGCGTGTGGTGGACAGCACTGGCGCACTGGCGCTGAAAGAAGTGCCCAAGCGCATGTTGATCCTCGGCGGCGGCATCATCGGCCTGGAAATGGGCACGGTATACAGCACCCTGGGTGCACGACTCGACGTGGTCGAAATGATGGACGGCCTGATGCAGGGCGCTGACCGCGACCTGGTCAAGATCTGGCAGAAGATGAACGCCCCGCGTTTTGACAACATCATGCTCAAGACCAAGACGGTGGGGGCCGAAGCCACACCCGAAGGCATCAAGGTCACGTTTGCCGCAGCGGAAGAGGGCGGCACCGCCCCCGAACCACAGGTATACGACCTGGTACTGCAAGCCGTCGGCCGCACACCCAACGGCAAAAAACTCGCCGCCGACAAAGCCGGTGTCACCGTCACCGACCGTGGTTTCATCCCCGTCGACATCCAGATGCGCACCAACGTGCCCAACATCTTCGCCATCGGCGACATCGTCGGCCAGCCCATGCTGGCCCACAAAGCCGTGCACGAAGCCCATGTGGCCGCAGAAGTCATCGCCGGTGAAATCCAGGGCAACAAGGAACTGGCGGCCGCCGCCTTCAACGCCCGTGTGATCCCATCCGTGGCCTACACCGACCCCGAAGTGGCATGGGTCGGCCTCACCGAAGACCAAGCCAAGGCCCAGGGCATCAAGGTCAAGAAGGGCCTGTTCCCTTGGAACGCCTCCGGCCGCGCCATCGCCAACGGCCGCGACGAAGGTGTCACCAAACTGCTGTTCGACGACTCGCCAGAGGCCCACGGCCACGGCAAGATCCTGGGCGGCGGCATGGTCGGCACGCATGCGGGCGACATGATTGGTGAGATTGCTCTTGCCATTGAGATGGGCGCAGACGCTGTCGATATCGGCAAGACGATTCACCCGCATCCGACGCTGGGGGAAAGTATTGGTATGGCGGCAGAGATTGCGCACGGGAGCTGCACGGACGTGCCGCCTGCACGTAAGTAAGCTGACTACCTAAATTGCTACTGTTTCAGTAGCTGGCTGCGCATGTTCCGCAAGGGCTGCGCGGCTTTTTTATTGTTATTTTTGTCTCCGTGACATTCCTCTAGAATCAAACCATGCCCACCCCCCACGCCCAAATCAACCCCGCCATGCTGCGCTGGGCGCGTGGTCGCATGGGTATGGATATTGGCGCAGCGGCGATTGCAGCTGGGGTGAAGCCTGAGCAGCTGGAGCGCTGGGAAACGGGTGGCGATTTGCCAACATTCCGACAAGCCCAAAACATTGCCCAAGCACTACACGCGCCTTTCGGGTTCTTTTTCTTGCCACAAGCCCCGCAGGACGAGCCGCTACTGCCAGACCTGCGCACCGTAGGCGGCAGGCCGGTAGACCGGCCAAGTGTTGACTTGCTGGAGACAGTGAAGCAAGCCCTTCAACGCCAGGCTTGGTACGTTGAATACCAACAAGAGCAGGGCACTGCACCTTTGCCTTTTGTGGGCAAGTTCGCGCTGGGTGCAAGCCCCCAAGCCGTAGCCGCGGATATCCGCGCAGTGTTGGGCGTGGAGCTGGAGCACGGGCAACGCAAGTGGGACGACTACCAGCGCGCACTTATTCAGGGTGCCGAAAAAGCAGGTGTGCTGGTGATGCGCAGTGGCATGGTCGGCAATAACACCCACCGCAAACTCGATGTCGGTGAGTTCCGTGGCTTCGCCATCAGCCACGCTGTGGCACCTGTGGTGTTTATCAATTCGGCAGATGCGCCCACTGCCCGGTTGTTCACCCTCATGCACGAGCTGGCGCATATCTGGTTTGGCTCCAGCGGCATATCCAACGGTGATGCGCGTAACACGCGCCGTGAGGAAGTTGCCTGCAACGCAGTGGCAGGCGAGTTTTTGGCCCCCGCAGCGGTATTCCGCCAACTGTGGGCTGGCAGTGACGCCGACTTGCGCACCCGTTTGGCAGAGCTGGCGCAGCGCTTTCATGTCAGCCAACTGGTCATTGCGCGCCGTGCCTTGGATCTGGGTTTGATGGACCGCGAGACTTACGACCATTTTTACCTCGCGGAACTGGAGCGCTTTCGTAATACTGAAAGCAAAGGGGGAGGCAGTTTTTATCGCAATGCTGTGTCAAAAAACAGCGAGCGATTCGCCAAAGCCGTCACCGCAGAAGCCCTGAGCGGGCGGCTGCTGCTGCGCGATGCGGGCAAGCTCCTCGGTGTCCAACCGGCGAAGATTCGCCAATTTGCCGAGCAGCTGGGTGCATGATTTATCTGCTGGACTCCAACACCCTCATTGAAGCCAAAAACCGCTACTACGGCATGACCATCTGCCCTGGCTATTGGTCATGGGTGCTCCGCAGCAATGGCCAAGGCGTGGTGGCCAGCATCGAGACGGTGGGTGACGAGCTCAAGCGTGGCAACGATGAATTGGCCCAATGGACCAAACACAACGCCGCCTTGTTTCTCCCCATCTCCGACGACGCCACCCAGGCGGCATTCGCCCAAGTGGCCGCGCATGTGGCATCCCAAACTGCGCTGATGAAAGCCGGTGCGCTGGATGAATTCTTGGGCGGGGCAGACCCTTGGCTCATTGCCAAGGCCATGACGCTGGAGGGCAGTGTGGTGGTCACCCACGAGCAGTTCAACCTGCAAATGCGCCGCAAATTCAGCATCCCCAATGTCTGCCAGCACTTTGGTGTGCAGTGCATGGACACCTTTGCCGTGCTCGGCCACACCCAGGCCAACTTCGTCTTGTCAGACGAATAAACACTTCCTTTTGACCTATGGCTACACCTGACGCTGCACTGCTGCAGCAAATCGACAAACTGTCTGCGCCCGAACTGCGCCGCATGCTGGCCGAGCACCTCACCGGCCGCAAGCTGGGGCTGACCTGGGAGCGCGACGCCATCGCCCACGACCGCGCGCTCAACGCCGACGTGGTGCTGCCGCGCGTAGTGCCCGAATGGAGTCACACACCGCAAGGCTGCACCGCGCACCACAACCTCATCATCGAGGGCGACAACTTCGACAGCTTGCGGTTGTTGCGCAGTACCCATGCAGGCAAGGTGCGCGTGATCTACATTGACCCGCCTTACAACACTGGCAACAAAGACTGGGTCTACAACGACAACTTCGTAGGTGCCAACGACCGCTGGCGGCACAGCCAGTGGCTGGAGTTTTTGTACCAGCGCCTGAGCCTGGCGCGGGAACTGCTGACGGCTGACGGCGTGATTCTGGTCAGCATCAACGACGAAAACCGCTCACGGCTGGAGTTGCTGATGGACGAGGTGTTTCCGGGGCGGCGGCTGGGCAGTCTGGTGTGGCGCACCAAGGACACCGGTAATGACCTGACACAGCGTTTCAGCCATGTACACGAGCACGTACTCGTGTATGCCAATGGCAGTTTTGCCTTCAATGGCCGCGCCACCGATCGCAGCAAATTTCGCAACCCCGACAAAGACACACGTGGCGATTGGTCGCCACAGCCGTTGACCGCAAACAAATCGCTCACCGAGCGTCCCAATACTTACTATCCGATTCAGGATCCGACTACGGGCTATTGGTATCCCTGTGACCCAGACATCCTGCGCCACTACGAGCGCCACCGCGCTGTGCTGGCCGACAAGCGTGCCCAGTTGCTCAACCGCGCGCCCAGCCATGCCAGTCCGGACTGACACTTTAAGAAGCCGGTTTTTTGGACAACCCAGCCCCCATGCAAGCCTTGCTCAACGCCATCACCACGATGGCCCTGCCCACCGATGCCCAGCGGATCTTCCACGGCCGTGGGGGCCTGCACCCGGGCTGTGAACACTGGGCGCTGGATGTGTTTCCGCCCGTGGTTTTGTTTACCAGTTTCCAGCCCGCCACCGACGCGGAATTGGCCGCCGTGGGGGCCGCACTGGCCGCGCGGTGGCAGCAGATAGCGCCCGGCCAGCCGCTCAACTGGGTGTACCAGTGCCGGTTTGAAGGCCAGACCGACACCCGGCTGATGGCGGGCAGCGTGCCCGAGCCGCATGTGGTGGCGGAGCAGGGCGCGCAGTTCCGGGTGAACCTGCTCAAGGGGCAAAACCACGGCCTGTTTCTGGACATGGCCGAAGGCCGACGCTGGGTACATGACTATGCCGTGGCGTACAAGGCGCAGCAGTCGGTGCAGGACCGTGGGTTGGCCGTGCTGAACCTGTTTGCCTACACCTGCGCTTTCTCGGTGGTGGCGCTGCAGGCCGGGGCGCGGCTGGTAGTGAATGTGGACATGGGCCAGGGCGCCATGGCCACGGGGCAGCAGAACCACCAGATCAACGGCATCACCGCCGGGGCCAGCTTTCTGGTGCACGACATCTTCAAAACCTGGGGCAAGATCAACCGCAGCGGGCCGTATGGCCTGGTGATCGTGGACCCGCCCAGCTACCAGAAGGGCAGTTTTATTGCCACCAAGGACTACGCCCGCCTGATGCGCCGCTTGCCGGAGCTGCTGGCACCCGGCGGTTATGTACTGCTGTGTTTAAACGCGCCGGAGCTTGGGGTGGCCTTTTTGCAGGATCAGATGCGTGAGCTGGCCCCCACGCTGGAGTATGTGGAGAGGGTGGCCAACCCTGCGGTGTTTGCCGATGTGTCGGACGACCGGGCCTTGAAGGTGCTGGTGTACCGGGCTGCAGCACTGGTGGACGTTATGTCAGCAACGCCAGAATCTGCGCCCAGTGCGCCGCCTCCACCGGGGTGATCGACAGCCGGTTGCCCCGCTGCAAAACCCGCAGTGCCGCCAGGTCCGGATGGTTTCGCAGCTCTGGCAGGCCCAGCAGCCGGGTTTTGCGCAGGGCCTGCACGTCCAGCAGCAGCCAGCGGGGCTGGTCGGGTGGTGAGGTGGGGTCGTAGTACGGCGACTCGGGGTCAAACTGCGTCGGGTCGGTGCGTGTGCTGGAGGCCACCTGCGCCAGGCCTGCGATGCCCGGCACGGCGCAGCTGGAGTGGTAGAACAGCACACCGTCCCCCACCTGCATGCCGTCGCGCATGAAGTTGCGGGCCTGGTAGTTGCGCACACCCGTCCAGGGCACGGTGGCGTTGGCGGCGGCCAGGGCGTCGTCGATGGAGCATTCGGCAGGCTCGGATTTCATGAGCCAGTAGCGCGCAGGGTGTTGTGTGGAAGCCATGGCCGCATTCTGGCAAATGTGCAGGCGTTGTATGCCGCTATTTCACCCGGCTCTGCGCTTATGCTTGTGCCTTTCCATCTGACTCCTTTTGCAGAAACCGCCATGCACCCGTTATTTACCCCCCGTGAGTCTTTGCGCCGTTCGCCCACAGGTGTCGCCCGGATGGCCCGTTTGTGGCCTGCGCTGGTGTTGTTCGGGCTGCTGGCCGGCTGCCAGTCACCCGTGCGGCTGATGCCCACGCCGGTGGGTTTTACCAAAGGCGAGGCGGACCCGTTCGAGAAAGCCGGGCCCGCCCTGCAAACCACCGAGGTGCCGGTGCTGTACGCCACCAACCGGCTGGTGCTGATCGAAAAGCCCGAACCCTTACACACCATCCTGCCGTCACAGGACTTGCGTATGGGTATTGCCCATGTACGCGTGGGCGACGAAACGCTGGACTGGGAGACGCTGCACCGCATGTCCACCAGCGACGACCCGGGCGAGCGGCCGATTGTGCATCTGGAAAGTCTGGAGCAAATGGCCGTGCTCAAGGCCGATGAAGAGGTCAAGAACTCGGCCGAAGCGCAGGCGTTTTTTGCGATGGTGAACAAGGCGCTTGCGGCCAGCCACAACCCCGAGCTGTTGATCTATGTACACGGCTCCAACAACACGGTGCCACGTGCCGCCGCGCAGGCCGCGCAGTTCCGCCACTTCATGGGGCGGCGCATGGTGGTCATTTCTTTCATGTGGCCATCAGCAGGCTCGCTACTGCGTTACCTGACGGACGTGAACAACGCCGCGGCCACCGTGGACCCGTTTGCCCGCTTGGTGGAGCTGCTGGCGGCCAACACCAATGCCTCGAAGATCGACGTGCTGGCCTACAGCGCGGGCGCGCAGGTCACCAGCCCCGCGCTGGCGCAACTCGGCGCGCCCCGGCCCGGTGAAACACGGGATGCACAACGTGCCCGCCTGCGTTTGGGCCAGATCTACTTCGCGGCCCCCGACATCGACACCCGCCGTTTTGTGAACGAACTGGGCACCTACATTGACCTGACCAACCGCGTGAGTGTGGCGGCCAACCTGAACGATTCGGTGCTGCGGTTTGCCGCCATCGTGGGGCGTGCGTCCCGTGCAGGCCGCCCGAACCTGAGCGAACTCAGCACCGAGCAGTCTGCATTTTTGGTGGATGCATCGCAAAAAATGCAATTCGACATCATCAAGGTGGACCCCAACGACATTCCCAACCTGCCTGAAAGCTCCCATGCGTTCTGGTACGACGACCCGTGGGTCAGTGGGTCAGTGGGGACCTGGTGACCCAGTTTCTGCTGAACGCCGCGCCACAACCCCGTGGACTGGACAGCCAGCGCACAGCGGCCGGTGCACAGTACTGGACGTTCCCGGCCGACTTTTACGACCGGGTGCTGCGCCTGGTGGGCCCGCAGTCGGAGATGCAGCGGCGGGGGCGGGCACGGCCTTGAGGGCACGTTTTCCGTTGCCCATGTCTTCCCTGTCCTCTCTGATTTCCCTGCGGGCCCAGGCCCTGGCTGTGCTGCTGGAGCCTGACCCGAACCTCAAAGCCCGCCTTGCCCGTGCGTCAGATGCCGCTGCCCCCACGGGTGCGTCGGAGCAGCTGCCGGTGCCCGCAGGTATCCCGGGGCGTCCTGCCGTGCCCCGGCTGGTGGAGCACAGGGGCCTCAAGAAACCGTCCATCACCACCGTTGCAGGGCGTGCGGCGCTGCTGCATTCACTGGCGCATATCGAGCTCAACGCTATTGACCTGGCCGCGGATGCCGTCTGGCGGTTTGCAGACATGCCGGACACGTACTACAGCGACTGGCTGCGCGTGATGCAGGAAGAGGCGCTGCACTTCGAGCTGCTGCGTGACCACCTGCTGTCGCTGGGGTATGCCTATGGTGACTTTGACGCCCATAACGCCCTGTGGGAGATGGCAGAGCGTACGCAGCAGGACGTGCTGGCGCGGATGGCCCTGGTGCCACGCACCATGGAGGCACGTGGGCTGGACGCGTCGCCTGGGGTGCGGCACAAACTGGCCTCGGTGGGAGACGCTGCAGGTGCGGCGATTCTGGACACCATCCTGCGAGACGAGATTGGCCACGTGCTGGTGGGCAACCGCTGGTATGGGTATTTGTGTATGGAGCGGGGGCTGGAGCCGGTGTCCACCTATGCCGCGCTGACCCGGCAGTACCGCGCACCCCGTTTGCGCGGCCCGTTCAACATGCCTGCGCGGCAGGCGGCGGGGTTCAGCGATGCCGAACTGGCCGCACTACAAGCACAAGGGGCGGACGCCGAAGCCTGAGTGGAAGGCCGGCGTCCAGGCTTGCGTTATCAAGGCGCTGGCGGCGCTGCGTCCAGCTTGGACGTCAGCACGCGGCGGGCACCGTCAAAGCGGGTGCGCCAGTAACCGGCCGTCATGTCTTCCACCCGCACCTGGGCGCCGGGCTTGGGCGAGTGGATGAACTTGCCGTCCCCCATGTAGATGCCCACATGGCTGAAGGTGCGGCGCATGGTGTTGAAGAACACCAGGTCACCGGGCTGCAGCTCGGCCTTGTCGATGGTTTGGGTGGCGGCGGCCTGTTCGTTGGCGCGGCGGGGGAGCAGCAGGCCGACGGTCTGCTGGTACATGGCACGCACAAAACCGCTGCAGTCAAAACCCGAGTCCACGGTGTTACCACCGCGGGTGTATGGAACACCCATAAAACCAACGGCGTTGAACACGATGCCCGACGCCTTGTCGGTCACGCGGTGGCGCACATCGTCCAGCCGGGTCAGCAGATTTTTATCTGCCAGCAGGCGGTCCATGTCGTCTTGGGAGGAGAGGGGGGCTGCCTGGCCCACCACACAGGTGAACGAGAGCGCGAGGGTACAGAGCCACTTTGTCATGGGGGCGGAGGTTACCACGGCATGGCAAGGGACAAGCTTGCAGCCCGCCATTTTGCTAACATTTTTCTTTGTAAAGGTGTAGGACAAGATGCTTTATCACCCCAAAATTTATGAACGATGTGGCTATTTTCTGACTCTATTTTCACATACAAGATATGTGCCATTAGGAATAAATTTATGAAAAAAGTGCCTGTAGTGCCCATTCTGCGTGCGGTTCCAGCTATTGTTTTTGCAGCAATAGCCACCCAGGCCAGCGCCCAGGGCGTGCGGGCACAGGTGGTGGCACAAGGGCTGGAACACCCGTGGGCGCTGGCTTTTTTGCCGGAAGGCCGTTTTCTGGTAACCGAGCGGCCCGGTCGGCTGCGGGTGGTGGAGGCCGGTGGCAAGGTTCTGCCGCCCGTGCGCGGCCTGCCAGCCATTGCCGCGGGCGGGCAGGGCGGTTTGCTGGATGTGGTGACCGACTCTGCATTCACCCGCAACCGCACGCTGTATTTCTGCTTTGCTGAGCCCGACACGGCCCCCATGTCGGGCACCAACAGCACGGCGCTGGCCAAGGCCCGCCTGTCGCAGGACGGCACCCAGCTGGAAGATGTACAGGTCATCTTCAGCCAGAAACCCAAGGTGGCCAGCAACCTGCACTTTGGCTGCCGTATTGCGGAGGCGCGGGACGGCACGCTGTTTCTGGCCCTGGGTGAGCGTTACAACCGGCGCGACGACGCCCAGAAGCTCGACAACCACTTGGGCAAGGTGGTGCGCGTGAACAAGGACGGCACCGTGCCGGCCGACAACCCCTTTGTAGGCAAACCTGGCGCACTGCCCGAAATCTGGAGCTACGGCCACCGCAACGCACAAGGGGCCACACTCGCCCCGGACGGCACTTACTGGATGAACGAACACGGCCCACAAGGTGGCGACGAGATCAACCTGCCCCTGGCCGGGCGCAACTACGGCTGGCCCGTCATCACCTACGGCGAAAACTACGGCGGCGGCAAGATGGGCGAGGGCACCCAACGCGCCGGCATGGAGCAGCCGCTGCACTACTGGGTGCCGTCGATTGCACCGTCGGGCATGGTGTTCCTCACCAGCGACCGCTACGGCGCGGCCTGGAAGGGCAACCTGTTTGTCGGCTCGCTGAAGTTTGGCTACCTCAACCGCATGGTGCTGGACGGTCGGCAGGTCAAGGCCGAACACAAATTGCTGGCCGACGGCAAAGAACGTATCCGTGACGTGCGCCAGGGGCCGGACGGTTTGTTGTACGTGCTGACGGATGCCGCCAACGGGCGCTTGCTGCGGCTGCTGCCAGCGGCACCGTGAGGGGTTGGCGAGTCAGGGACAATGGCGGCATTCTGTGATGTGATTTTGAAAGACCCCCATGCTGCTTGAAGCGTCTGAATCCCAACTGGTGCTGGTGGACTACCAGACCCGCCTGCTGCCCGCCATTTTTGAAGGCCAGGCCGTGCTGGCCAACGCCCGTGTGCTGGCCCAGGCCGCACGTGCCCTGCAGGTGCCCGTCTGGGGCACCGAGCAAAACCCGTCCAAGCTGGGCGAAAACGATGCCGAATTACGCGCCCTGTGCCAGCGCACCCTGAGCAAGATGCATTTCAGCGCGGTGGAGGAGGGCCTGGGTGAATGGCTGCGCCCGCCCGCGCGCCCACCTGCAGGCAACGCCCGCAGCCTGCCCAAACACCTGCAAAAACCCCAAGGCGACGGCGCGGCAGAACGGCCCATGGTGGTGGTGGCAGGTTGTGAAGCCCATGTGTGCCTGCTGCAGACCGCGCTGGACTTGCTGGAAGACGAGTTTGACGTGTGGGTGGTGACCGACGCCTGTGGCTCCCGCACCGAACGCAACCGCGATGCCGCCTTCGACCGCCTGGCCGGTGCTGGAGCCGAGCTGGTGACCACCGAAATGGTGGTGTTCGAGTGGCTGCGCACGGCGGAGCACCGTGACTTCAAGGCGATCCACCCGTTGATCAAATAACCCGAACACCCCCGCACTCACCCTTCAAACGGCCGCGGAGCAGGCCACACCAGCAGACACCGTGGAGCAGAAGGGGGAGCTGCGCAGCAGCTTGGGGGGTGTTACTTCACCACCGGCAGCTCATCCCAGCGCGTGGTGTAGCGGGATGATCGGTGCCCCGAGAGCATGGCCCACTGCGCCTGCTGCGACAGACTTGCCGCAGCCGTGCGCAGGGTGCCACGGCCCCAGATGTGGTTGATGGCGTCCATGGCGGCCATCACCTTGGCCGATTGCGCGGATGGGGTCGATGGACCGTGGACCGCCGTGCTGCCGAACAGGGTTTCCTGGTGTTGGCGCCGGGCACTGAGCTCCAGCAGTATCACACCGCATTTTTTGTAGGCACAGCCTTCCCGGTAAATACGCTGCAGCCCGGCCCAGGCCGCGGTGGTCAACAAGCGGTTGTCGTCGCAGGGTTGCTCCAGCGACACCACAGTGCTCGTATGGCCTGCATTACCCTGCGGGCCAGTGGTGCGGAAGCGGTTGCCCTGGATAAACACATACACCGCACCTGCCACCGAACCCTGGGCGCGCAGCCGTGTCGCCGCGCTGTCCACATGCCAGGCCACGGCCTCGCGTAACGCGGCCAGGCTGCTGACCTCGGTGCCAAAGCTGCGGGACGCCATCACCTGTTGCCGGGGTGCGGTCAGGTCGTCCAGCGCAAGGCAGGAGGTGCCTTGCAGCTCATGTACCGTGCGCTCCAGCACCACACCAAAGCGCTGCCGCATCCGCGCCGGATTGGCGTTTGCCAGGTCCAGCACCGTATGGATGCCCAGCGGCTCCAGCTGCGCGGCCAGGCGTCGGCCCACACCCCACACCGCGTTCACCGGCAGTTGGGCCATGGCGGCACGGCGCTCCAGGCCGTCCATCGACGACAGGTCACACACGCCGTCCAGTGCCGGGGTGGTTTTGGCCAGGTGGTTGGCGAGTTTGGCCAGGGTTTTGGTGGTGCCAAAACCGGCACACACCGGCAGCCCCGTCCATTGCACGATGCGCTGCCGGATAACCTGGCCCAGGGCGCTGCGGCTGCGGTAAAGCGACTGCAGGTGTTCCACCCGCAGAAAACTCTCGTCGATGCTGTAGACCTCCACGTCGGGCGAGAAGTCTTGCAACACAGAAACCACCCGGCGGCTCATGTCGCCATACAGCGCGTAGTTGGACGACAGCGCCACGATGCCATGCTGGCGTGCCAGATCCTGCAGCTGGAACCAGGGCGCGGCCATTTTGACGCCCAGTTTTTTGGCCTCGGCGCTGCGGGCCACGGCGCAGCCGTCGTTGTTGGATAACACCACCACCGGCACCCCTGCCAGCCGAGGGTTGAAGGCACGTTCGCAGGACTTCTGAATGACCCTAACATTTAGTCTGTCTTGATCGACCCATCTCACTCAGTGAGGGCGTAACTAACAGTTTTATCGACATCAAAAATCACGAAAGTCCAGTTACGACCCGTTGTAGTCAGTCGTATCGCGTCTAAGGCAACGCTGATTAAGGTACACGCACCTGCGTGGTGCTGCGTTACAGGTCGATGAAGCAGCAAACCCTCGCCATGGCCGCAGACCAAAGCTTTGAGAACTACCGCAAGCCCACCAGGCGCGACGAGTTCTTGAGAACCATGGAGGCCATCGTGCCCTGGTTCAGCCTGTGCGAGGTCATCGAGCCACACTACCCCAAGGCAGGCAACGGCCGCCCACCCATAGGTCTGGAACGCATGCTGCGTATCCACTTCATTCAGCATTGGTTCAACCTGGCCGATCTGGCTTGTGAAGAAGCCCTGTACGACAGTGCCAACCTGCGCCGCTTTGCAGGCATCGACCTGGGCCGTGAGCCCGTACCCGACGCCACCACTATCTTGAAGTTTCGCAAGCTCCTCAATGCGCACAAACTGGGCGAAGCACTGTTTGCCAAGGTGGGGCAGGAGTTGCAGCAGCGAGGCTTCAAGGTCCATACCGGCACCATCGTGGATGCCACCATCATCGGCGCGCCCAGTTCAACCAAGAATGCAGGCAAGGCACGCGACCCCGAGATGCACCAGACCAAGAAGGGCCAGCAGTGGTACTTTGGCATGAAGCTGCACATTGGCGTGGACAGCCAAAGCGGCTTGGCGCACAGCGCCGTCGTCACAGCCGCCAACGTGCATGACAAGCACCCGCTGCCACAACTGCTGCATGGCAACGAGCGGCGCGTGTATGGCGACTCAGCCTATGCCAGTCAGAAGGCGTTGATTGCGGGTAAAGCTCCAAACGCCAAAGACTTCACCAATCAGCGCACGCGCCGCGCTGGTGGTCTCGTTGATGAGGTGGCTCGTGCAAAGAACCGCAACAAATCCAGGATTCGTGCCCGCGTCGAGCATGTCTTTGGTGTGATCAAGCGGCTGTGGGGCTTTGGCAAGGTGCGCTATGTGGGGCTGCACAAGAATGCCACGCGGGCGTTCACTGCCCTGGCACTGGCCAACATCTTCCTCGGCCGCCAAAGGCTGATGGCACAGGTGCGCCCGTAGGGGCCAAAAACGGGCTCAAGGGCCTGTACAAGGCCCTCTGGGCCGCCAACCCCAGCCTGCGCTGCGTCCAAACTGGGCGGGGCTGCCCGAAATTACTCCAATGCCGATACTTGATCAGCGTTGCCTTAAGCAGACGTTCGCAAGTCGTTAGCTCGCGCATCACATGTACCTGTCGATTGACAGCGGCGGAGTCACTCAAGCCGGGGTCGGCCGCGCGCAGACCGGCAAAGAAGCTGCACGCTACGGCATCGAACTGATCATCAGCGCGGCTGAAACATGATGAGGCCCATGCCCGTCAGCGCGACGGCGACGCCCGCCACGTCCCATGCCGTCGGCCTGATGCCGTCCACGATCCACAGCCAAAGCAGCGCGACGCCGATGTAGACCCCGCCGTACGCCGCATACACCCGCCCCGCCGCAGTCTCGTGCAACGTGAGCAGCCAGGCGAAGAGGGCCAGGCTCGCCGCCGCCGGAACGAGCAACCATGCGGACCTGCCCTGCTTCAGCCACAGGTAGGGCAGATAGCAGCCAACGATCTCGGCCAGGGCCGTGGCGATGAACAGGGCAAATGTCCTCATGCGGTCATCGTACCGTCAAGTCGGCCACCAGCCTGGCCTTCAGTGCGCGCTCGCGGATCGCGTCATCGGACTCGGTCGCCCTGGTGAACGTGCTCTTCCAGGACCAGACCATGCCGTCGAGCCGGACGAAACGCACTTCGCCTGCCTTGCCCGCGACCGTCGTCGCTGGACGCTGCCCCTCGAAATCGAAGGCGATCGTGTGCGAGCCCGGCTTCAGCCTGTATCGCACCATCGTGTTCGGCAGGGTCTCGACGGTGGCTCCGTCATCTGCCTGGACCTTCACGAAGTTGCGGCCGTCGCCCCAGTTGCGCCGAACGACGTACACAGTGAGCGCATTCGGGTCAGGCGCGAACTGCTTGGCCTGCGCATCGGCGTTCAGGCTCGGTACCGGGGCCGTGGTGCAGGCGATCACCCGGCCCTTGTTGGTCTTGTGGCAGTAGGGGATCTCGGCGGTGGGATCGGGTGCCGGCGGTGTGGCGCAGCCCGCCAGCAGCCCAGCCACCAAGACCACGGAGGCACAGGTCAGTCGGCTGGCAGTCATGGCGGTCACTTCACGGTGAAGCGTGCGGTGGCCGGCTTGCCGCCGACGGTCACGACCGCGACGGCCTTCGTCCCGGGGCCGACCTTGAAGCTGCCAGAGGCTTCGAGCTTGTCGCCAACCGGCTTTAGCTCGACTTCCTGCTTCTCGGTGCCGGTGAGCAGCGTGAGCTTCGCGCTGGCCTTGGACACGTCGGCCGGCTTGCCGTGGTCACGCAGGTACAGCTGGATCACGGTGGGCTTGGCCACCAGTTCGTAGTCCATGTCCTTGACTTCGACCACGACGCCGCCGTGCAGCGGCTTGTGCTCGTGGGCGTGGTGGTGCTTGTCACCGGCGGCAAAGGCGGAACCAGCCAGGACGAGGGTGATGGAGGCGAGGAAGGCTTGCGTCTTCATGGGAATCCTTTCGGGGTGGTGGGTGCGGACGGGGAAGAGATCAAAGCGCCTCGGCGTCCTTGTCGTCCATCAGCGCTTCGGTCGGCTTGCGCCCGAAGAGCCAGAACATCGCGGGCGTGAGGAAGGTGTCGAGCAGGGTCGAACTGATCAGGCCGGAGAAGATCACCACGGCCACCGGGTGCAGCACCTCGGTGCCGGGCTGCTCGGCCTCGAACAGCAGCGGGGCCAGCGCGAAGGCGGTGACCAGTGCAGTCATCAGCACCGGGCTCAGCCGCTCCAGAGAGCCGCGCAGGATCATCTTCTGGTCGAATGACTCGCCCTCGAAGCGCATCAGGTTGATGTAGTGGCTCACCTTCAGGATGCCGTTGCGCACCGAGATGCCGGCCAGCGTGATGAAGCCGACGAGAGCTGCCACGCTCAGTGGCTGGCCCGACAGCCACAGGCCGATCACCGCGCCGACCAGGGCGAGCGGGATGTTGACCATGATCAGTGCCGACAGCGCCGCCGACTTGTAGCGGCTGTAGAGCACCACGAACATCAGCGTCAGCGACACGATGGACAGCAGGCCGACGAGCCGCGAGGCCTCCTCCTGGGCCTGGAACTGGCCGCCCAGGGTGATAAAGTAGCCCTCTGGCAGCTTCGTCTCGGCGACCACCTTGCGGATGTCGGCGACGATCTCCGACAGCGCACGCCCGGACGCGTTGGCCGACAGCACGATGCGCCGCTTGCCGTCGTCTCGGCTGATCTGGTTCGGGCCGTCGCCGTCCTCGATCGTCGCAATCTTCGACAGCGGGATGCGTCCGTTCGGCGTCTCGATCAGGATCTGGCCCAGCCCTTCGACGGACCGCGCCGACTCCGGCAGCTTCACCACCAATGCGAATCGACGGCTGCCTTCGACGATCTGCGTGACCTTCTCGCCCTCGACCAGCGCCTGCAGCGCGTTCAGCACCTGCGGCGCCGGCACGCCGTATTGCGCTGCCGCGGCATAGTCGATGCGCACCTTGATCTGTGGCGCCAGCACCTGCTTCTCGATCTGCAGGTCGGCGATGCCAGGGATGGCCGCCAGCTTCGCACGCAGCGCATCGGCCTGGCCGCGCAGGGCGTCCAGGTCCTCGCCGAAGATCTTGATGGCGATCTGCGAGCGCACGCCCGACAGCATGTGGTCGATCCGGTGCGAGATGGGCTGGCCGATCTCCAGCGCGGCCGGCAGATTGACCAGCCGCGCGCGGATGTCGGCCTTGATCTCGTCCATGCTGCGCGTCAGCTCGGCGGTGGGCTTCAGGCCCACGTCGAGCTCGCTGACGTGCACACCTTCGGCGTGTTCGTCCAGTTCAGCCCGGCCGCTGCGGCGACCGACGTGGGTCACTTCCGGCACCTGCTTGACCAGCACTTCGGCCTGGCGTGCCAGGGCCGATGACTCCGTCAAGGTGACACCCGGGTTCAGGCGCAGGCCGATCAGCAGCGTGCCTTCGTTGAAAGGCGGCAAGAAGGTTGTCGGGAAGAACGGCACGGCCACTGCGGCCACCAGCACCGCGGCACCCGCGGCCGCCATGGCGGCCCTGGGTCGATTGAGCACGCCCTGAAGGCTGCTGCTGTAGCGCGCCTTCAGCCAGGCCAGCACCTTGGTGTCGCCGTGGTCGAGGTTCTTCATGCGCGGCAGCAGGTAGAAGCTGAGCACCGGCGTCACCGTTACCGAGACGATCAGCGAGGCCAGCGTCGAGACGATGAAGGCGATGCCCAGCGGCACGAACAGCTTGCCCTCCAGCCCCGGCAGCGCGAACAGCGGGATGAAGACGAGCACGATGATGACCGTGGCATACAGGATGGCCGACCGCACTTCCATCGTGGCGTGCGCGACGACCTCGATCGGGTGCAGGCGACTGTGCGGATGGTTCGCGCGGTCGGCCTTCAGCCGCCGCAGCACGTTCTCGACGCCGACCACCGCGTCGTCGACCAAGCCACCGATGGCGATGGCCAGCCCACCGAGCGTCATCGTGTTGATCGACAGCCCGAAATACTTGAAGACCAGCGCGGTGATGAAGATCGATACCGGGATGGCCGTCAACGCGATGATGGTCGGCCGCAACGTCCCCAGGAAGAAGAAGAGGATCACCGCGACAAAGATCGACGCACCAATCAGCTTGCCCTGCAGCGTGGTGATCGAGGCCTCGATGAAGCTGGCCTGGCGGAAGGTCACGCGCGGCGCGTCCATGCCGGCCGGCAGCGAGGCTTTCAGGCCGACCAAAGCGTCTTCGATGGACTTCGTGAGTGCGATGGTGTCGGCGGTCGGCTGCTTCTGGATGCCCAGGATCACTGCCGGTTTGCCTTCATACCCGGCGTCGCCGCGCTTGAGCGCCGCGGCGAAAGTCACCTCGGCGATCTGGCGCATCAGGATAGGTTGTCCGTCTTTGGAGGTGAGCGCCAGGTTCTTCAGGTCATCGAGGCGCGAGGTGCGACCGAGGTTGCGGATCAGGTATTCGCGCCCGTTCAGCTCCAGGAAGCCGCCCGAGGTGTTAGACGAGTAGCCCTTTAGCGCCCCTTCGAGTTGGTCATGCGTGATGCCCAGCTCCGCCATGCGGGTGGTGTTCGGCTGCACCTGGAACTGCCGCACCTCCCCGCCGATCGGGATCACCTGTGCGACGCCCGGCACCGACAGCAGCCGGGGGCGAAGCACCCAGTCCGCGTACTCGCGCACCGCCATCGCGCTGATCTTGCTCGGATCGACCGGAATGGCGATCTGCATGATCTCGCCCATGATCGAGCTGATCGGGCCCATGCGCGGCACCACGCCTTCGGCAATGCCTTCCTCCATCGACGACAGCCGCTCCGACACCAGCTGCCGGGCACGGAAGATGTCGGTGCTCCAGTCGAAGGTGACGTAGAGGAAGGACAGGCCGGCTGACGAGGTTGAGCGCACGCTCTCCACGCCGGGCAGACCGTTCATGGTCGTCTCCAGCGGGAAGGTGATGAGCTGCTCCACCTCCTCGGCGGCCATGCCACCGGCCTCCGTCATGATGGTGACGGTCGGCTTGTTGAGGTCGGGGAACACGTCCACCGGGGTGGTGGACAGCGTGAACGCGCCGTAGGCCATCAGCACGACGCTGGCGATGATCACCAGCAGCCGGTTCGTCAGGCTGTTATCGAGTAGCCACTTGAACATGTCAGCGCACCTGGTTGATCAAGGTGGCGCCTTGCGTCGCAACCCGGTCGCCGGGTTCCAGCCCCGAGGTGACCGCAGCATTGACGCCGTCCAGCCGCTCCGTGGTGACGGTGCGAGGCTCGAAGCGTTCCGGCGCTGTTTTGACCCAGACCACGGTCTGGTTGGCCGGGTTCTTCATCAGCGAAGCCACCGGCACCGAGACGCCCTTGACCTTGTCCTTGGTCTGCACGAACACGCGCACAGGCTGGCCGACGGCCAGCAGGTTCAGAGCATCACCCTGAGCCCGAAAGGCGAGCGGCAGCGCCTGCTCGCGCAGGCTGCGCGACGCGCCGATGAAGGTCAACGGCACACGCTTGTCGCCGACAGCCATCGTCGCGGCTCCGATGTTCGAAGCGATGGCAGCGTCGAAGGCGAGTGCCTCGATGCGCAGGCGGGACGGGTCGACGATCTCGAAGATCAGTTCGCGTGCATCGACCACCTGGCCGGCCACCACGTTGGCGGAGGCGATCACACCGGACACCGGTGCCAGCAGCGCTTCGCGGGTGGCTAGGCCACCACCGACGGCAGAAATGCGTGCCATCAGACTGGCAGCCTCGCTCTCGGCCGCCTCGATCTCCTTGCGCGGCACCGTGTCGGCCAGCTCCTGCAGGCGCGCGATGCGCTTGTCGGCCAGGGCCTTGGCGGCACGCAGCTCGGCCAGTTGTGCAGCTTGGTTGGAGCGTTCGATGGGCGCCGCCGACGGCACGACGTAGGCCAGCACTTCACCCTTGCGCACCGCTTGCCCGGGGTTCGGCAGGCCACGCGGCCCCGGCTCGATGCGGCCGGCGTTCAGCGGCTGCACCTTGCCACCGGCATTCGGGTCCATCAGCACCTTGGCGCCCAGTTCCACCGTGCGCGGCAGTTCGGCGGCCTCGGTGGCGAAGGTGCGGACGCCCAGCTGGCGCTGCGCGGGCTTGGGCAGGAACACGCTGCCATCAGGCTGGCGCTGTGGGCCGTTGGCGCTGGGCGCTGCGGGCGCGCCGCCATGGTCATGACCTTCACCGGCATGGACGGGGGACAGTGCTGCCAAGGCGAACCACAGCGCAAGGCTGGTGGCGATCAGTGTGCGTTTCATGCTGCACCCCCCGCGCGAACGCTGCGAGCACTCATGGCGCGACGTCCACCCCAAAGGAGCAGAGCCAAGACCGCCACGCCGCCGGCGCCCCAGCCTGCGTATTGCGGCCAGGCATGGTTTGCAACAGCCTCCTCGGTGTGCGCCTCCTCGTGGATGTCGAGTTCACCGGCCAGGAGGTCGACGTCGTTGCCGGCGGTCACCGTGGCGGTGACGGGCAACACACCTTCCTTGGGGGCGTCGGGCAGCACGACCTCGTACTCGTCTTCACCCTGTTTCTCGGCCTTGAACTTCGCGCCGCCGATCTCGAGCTCGATCTGCGCGCCGCGCACCGGGCTGTTGTCGGCAAAGCGGTCGAGGTACAGCGTGATCTGCTTGCCGTTGAGCACGCCGACAAGTTCAAAGGTCTCGGACACGGCCGAGAAGCGCGGGAGCGCCTGGCCGACGGCCGCGGGTGCAGCGTCACCGTGGTCATGGCCTTCGCCGGCCCAGACAGGGAAGGCGATGAGTATGGCCGCTGAGAGCAGTGCGGCCGAGAGATGCGGGAGGTTCATGGAGGGGTTCCTGAAGAATTTGATGGGCAGCGTCATGGCCGGATTGCCGGGGCTTCGCTGCGGCGTCACTGAGGGAGAAGGCCGAGGGCCTGGCGCCAAGCAGAGATCGCTGCCGAGAGTTCGATGCGGGTGCGTGCCGCTTGACGGTCGGCCTCGGCGGCTTCGGCCTCGATGCGCAGGCGTGTCGGCAGATCGGTTTCGCCGAGTCGGAACGACTTGTCGAAGAAGCCGCGCGACTCGCGGGCCAGTTGCGCGCGCCTATCGGCGGCGGCCAGCTGGGCGTGCGAGGCCTCGACCCGCACGCGCGCCGCTTCCCGTTCTGCGATGAGACGTTCACGTTCCAGGGCCAGCTGGGCCTGGATCTCGGTGGCCTCGGCGCGCGCATTGGCGCGTCGGGCGTCAGAGCGCGGGCCTGCGCCGAAGGGGATGCGGATGCCCAGAGTGATGGTCTGCTGGGACGCCTCTCCGCGGGCACCGCGGTCACTCGTTGTCGCCAACATCAGCTCGGGGTTGGCGCGCGACTGGTTCGCAGTCAGTGCGACGGTTCGCTCGGCAACGGCAGCCCGATCCTTGAGTTCCTGCAGCGCGGCGTGGGCTTCGAGGTCAGCTGCTGCCGCGCCGGGATCCGGCTCTGCCAGGGTGTCGCCTGCCTCGGACAAGGCGGGTGCGGTGCCCGCGAGCGCACGCAGATGCTGTCGAGCGGCCGCGAGGCCAGCCTCCGCCTGGGCCAAGGCGGCCTCAGCGCTTGCCACGGCGCCATCGGCCTGGTGCTGGTCGGCGCGGGCCAGATCGCCAGCCTTCGCACGCCGGGCCACGTCGGCGGCGATGAGGCGGGTGTTGTCCAGCTGATCGCGGGCAGTTCCGACCTCGATACGCGCACGCTGCCACTGCCACCAGGCGTCGCGGACGGTGGCGGCCACGCGCAGTTGCGCCGCGATAGCCCTGCTCTCGACGGCGGCACCTTCGGCGTCGGCCAGCGCCGCGCTGCTGCCACGCTCTCCAGGCAACCACAGCGGCACAGCGATACCGACCTCGACTTCGCGCGCTCCGTTGTTGTTGCCCATGCGGTCGGTCTTGTTTGAGAGTTCAAGGGCTGCCGGCTCGGGCGTCCACGCCTTAGCGGCGCCTTGTTGAGCACGCGCGGCGTCACGGCGCGCCTGCAGTGCCAGCGCCTCGGGCTGGCGGGCCCAGGCTGCTTCAAACGCTTGGCGCAAGCTCAGAGGGCTGGTGGCGCCGGCTGCGCTGACCATGCCAGGGGGGGCAGTGGTCGCTTTGGCTGTCTGTGCCTGAGTGGCCAGGCCGCAGGCGGACATGGCGGCAGCCACGCTGGCGGGCAGCAGCCAGGCCTTCGTTCGATTTCTAGGTGTCATCCGATGCTCCAGTGTTGAAAACAACTCACGGGAGATCGGCAAGCGGCGACCAAGCGGTCGCGTCGTGCCCGGAGGCGCCGCATGCTGCGGCGCGCACTCAGGCGCGAACGGGCTTCAGAAAGGGAAGAGACCCGCCTCGCCGATCAGGCGAGGGGCAGCCACTGAGGGCGTTCGGGTCGGGTTGGAGCGTGCGCACCACCGGATTCGTCGAGGGTGGCGCTCGGGGGCGCCGTCGAGAGCGCGCCGGGCAGCGCCGACGGCAGATTCAGCATCATGCTGCAGGTGCCGTGGCAATGACCGCAGTCCAGGTCCATGGCGCCGAGCGCTTTGCCGTCACCGGCATCCGAGTTCACATCGGGGATGGTGGTTGGATTGGCGTCCAGCCCGGCTCCGTCGCTGGCGTCTGCATGGTGCTGGTGGTCGTGGTGACCGAAGTGCTCGACGCCGGCCTGGGTCTCATGCCCGCAGTAAGACGCCACGGCCGCCCAGCTGAACTGGAACGGCAGAAAGGCGAGCAGGACGATGGCAAGAATTCGGCGCACAGGCAAGAGTCTAGCAGCTACAGGGTTTTCTGCGCCGGGGGCAAGGCGACCGGACCGTGGGGTTTCACCACTTCGAGGCACGGATGCGTGCGACGTTGCGGTTCATCGCATGGCGAATGACACGTTCGTAGAGCCAGCGTTTGAGGCCCGACAGGTTTGAACCGTGGCGCGCGTAGAAGGCGTCTGGACTGTCGAAGATGCCGAAGTCGTCGGCGATGCCTTCCTTCTGGATGTAAGTGTCCTTGCCTTGCCATTCGACGCCGGGCGCCGACAGGTCAGGCGTGGCGGCGCCGTAGCCGCAGAAGCGGCGCGCCTGCGGGAAGCGGCGCTGCAGGCTGGCCAGGTAAGGCGCATCGAGGATGAAGCCTTCGAGTGCGATCCAGCGGCTTTCCAGGCCGATTTCGACCCAGCTGTGGATGATGCGTTGCGGCGCCAGCCAGTAGGCCAGGCCGGTGATCGCGCCCTTCTGCAGCGGCTTGTCGATGGTGAAACCGTGGAAGCGGCAGGGAATGCCCACCGCGCGCAGCAAGGCCATGAGCAACGTGCTCTTGGTGTTGCACTGGCCAATGCCGTCGGCCAGCACCCGGGATGCCGGCAGTTCGTCGCCTTCGTTGTAGCCGAAGGCGATCTCGTTGCGGACGAAGTCGTAGACAGCGCCGATGCGTTCGAAAGGCGCAAGCTGCCGCCAGCCGCGCTGCGCGACGAGGCCCTCGATGGCGGGGTGCGTGAAGTCGAGCAGCCGCGTGGGCAGCAGCAGACGGGGTTGGGCATCCATTGTCGTCTCAGCCCCGTTCGGCATTGCGCAGCAAGCGCAGCCCGTTGAAGACCACCAGCAGGCTGGCCCCCATGTCGGCGAACACGGCCATCCACATGCTGGCGTTGTCGAACAGCGCGAGCCCCAGGAAGACAGCCTTGATGCCGAGAGCCAGCGCAATGTTCTGCCACAGCACGGCGTGCGTGCGTTGCGACAGGCGCACCGTCTCGGCGATGCGGCGCAGGTCGTCGTTCATCACCACCACGTCGGCGACTTCCATCGCAATGTCGGTGCCGGCCGCGCCCATCGCCACGCCGATATCGGCCTGCGCCAGCGCGGGAGCGTCGTTGATGCCGTCGCCGGTCATCGCGGTCGCGCCGTACTGCTTCTGCATGGCCTGGATCGCGGCGAGCTTGTCCTCGGGCAGCAGGTTCCCGCGGATGTCCGTCAGTCCCGCCTGGCGGCCGATGGCCTCGGCGGTGGCCTGGTTGTCACCGGTCAGCATCACTGGCGTGATGCCCATGACCTTCAGCTCGCTGATGGCGGCGGCCGACGAGGGCTTGATCGTGTCGGCCACCGCGAAGAGCGCCAGCACGCCGGACGCGGTGGCCAACAGGCTGACCGTGCGGCCGGCTTGCTCGTGGCGGTGAAGGACGGCCTCGATTTCGGCGGAGCACTGGCCGCGCTCCTCGATCAGGCGGTGGTTGCCCAGCACATAGCGCTGGCCGCCGATGTCGGCCTCGATGCCGCGACCGGACAGCGCAGAGAAGTTGCGGGCCTCGACACTGTTGGGCGTCAGGCCTGCAGCGATGGCGCGCGACACCGGGTGGTCGGAGTGCGCGGCCAGCGCGGCAGCGATGTGTTCGGCCTGCGACCTGTGCAGGCTGGCGGTCAGCATCTCCCACTCGACGAGGCGCGGCTTGCCCTCAGTGATGGTGCCGGTCTTGTCGAGCGCGACGGCCTTGAGCAGGCGTGCCTGTTCCAGGTGGACGCCGCCCTTGATCAGGATGCCCCGCTTGGCCGCCGCCGCCAGCCCGCTGACGACGGTGACGGGCGTCGAGATGACAAGGGCGCAGGGGCAGGCGATGACCAGCAGTACCAGCGCCTTGTAGACCGCGGCCAGCGCGGTCCAGCCGAAGAACCACGGGCCGGCGATGGCGACGGCCAGCGCCAGCACGAACACGGCCGGCGTGTAGACGGCCGCGAACCGGTCGACGAAGCGCTGCGTGGGTGCACGACTGCCCTGCGCCTGCTCGACCGCGTGGATGATGCGGGCCAGCGTCGACTGCGAGGCCGCGGCGGTGACGCGGCACTCGATGGTGCCGGTCTGGTTGATGGTGCCCGCGAAGACCGGATCGCCGGGCCCCTTGTCCACCGGCAGGCTCTCGCCAGTGACGGGCGCCTGGTCCACGGCGGTGCTGCCGTCGGTGACGATGGCATCCATAGCGACGCGCTCGCCCGGCTTGACGCGGACCGCGGCGCCGACGGGCACGCTGCCGACGGGCGCGGACTTCCAGGTGCCGTCGGGCTGCCGCAGGTCGGCGGTGTCGGGTGACAGCGCCAGCAGGCCGCTGATTGCATTGCGCGCGCGGTCGACGGCGCGCGCCTCGATCAACTCGGCGATGGCATACAGCGCCATGACCATCGCCGCCTCGGGCCACTGGCCGATGACGAAGGCGCCCGCCACCGCCACCGACATCAGCGCATTGATGTTCAGCCGGCCGTGCCGCAGGGCGGACAGGCCCTTGCGGAACGTGCCGAAGCCGGCCAGTCCGATGGCCGCAGCGGCGACGGCCAGGCCGACCCACTTGGACCAGGTCCCGTCCGGCGCCAGGAAGGACAGGGCCTCGGCCGCCGTGGCCAGAGCGAGTGCAGCCAGCAGGCGGGGCAGGCCGGACCCGGTTGCCGCGTCGTGATCGTGGGCCTGGTCTGGTGCGCCGCTGGCGTCGCCCGATGCGGGCACCTCGGGCCAGACTTGCACCTCGAATCCGGACCTCCGGATCGCTTCTGCGGCCTCCAGAGCGGCCTGCGGATCCCCGTCGATGCGAAGGCTGCGCTCGCCGAGCTGGAAGCGTAGACCCAGGATGCCGGGAATGCCCTCGACGGCGCGGCGGATCTCGGACTCCTCGCTGGCGCAGTCCATCGCCGGGACGCGGAAGCGCTGGCCGCCACCCAGGGGGATCGGGGCAGCGGCAGCGGGTGCGTGTTCGGAAGCGCCGCAGCAGGCGCCGCAGCCGGCCGATTGCGAAGTTCGGGCCGGAGCCGGCTTGATGTCGAGGGGGTGATCGTGAGCCATGTCGACATTGGAAACCCTGAAGTGGGTATAGAGTCAAGCTGCATCGCGAACTGTCACTTGCAATAGCGGATCCGCCCATGCGCATCGGCGAACTGGCCCAGGTCAGCGGAACGCCCATCGAGACGATCCGCTTCTATGAGCGCGAGGGGCTGTTGCCGGCCGCCGCGCGCACGGAGGGCAACTACCGCATCTACACCCCGCAGCATGCGGACCGGCTGGGGTTCATCCGCCAGTGCCGCAGCCTGGACATGACGCTTGACGAGGTGCGGGTGCTGCTGCGTTTCAAGGACCAACCCTTGGCCGATTGCGGCGAGGTGAACAGCCTGCTGGACGAGCACATCGGCCATGTGGCCGAGCGGATCAAGGCCCTGCGCGCCCTTGAGAAGGAGCTGAGGGCGCTGCGGGCGGCCTGCCCCGTGCCTCATGCCTCTGCCGACTGCGGCATCCTCCAGGGCATCGATCACGCAGGTGCGAAACCTGCGGCGGCTTCCAAGCGCCATGTGCGCGGCGCTCACTGAGCATTGCCTGGGGTCGGTGAGCGACGGGTTTCTGGTGCTGGCGGGGCCGACCGCTTGTGGCCGAGTGCAGTCTCCCATCTCATAGGTCAAGGCCAGCTGACATAAAAGTTCGACGCATCAATGAGGGCCAACATGCCGTCACCTCGCGTGCAGCGTCGCTGGCATCAAGGCAACCACCTTGCCTTTTGACGCCTCTTCTTCAACCGCAAGCTTTGTCAAAAGGGTGAGGTTGATGGATGCCAGCCTCGCCATGTCCAGTCGCAAGCGCTCGACTTCTGCACGCAGTTCACGGTTTCGCTTCCTCTCCTCTGTCAGGGCTTCATGCTTCTCGTCACGCTGCAAGCGTGTGGATTTCCCGATGACGCTGCGGATGCGTTCCGCGATATCAGGATAGGTGTTGTGGATCAACGCGGGGGTCACCTCAGCGGCTTTGGCGACGGCCGAAATGCTGATCTTCACCCCCAACGCCTGGAGCTGACCGAGGGCAGTCGTGAGCCGCTTTTCAGTCTCTCGGCGGCTCCTGCTGGCTGCAGATCCGATCGGTGTGTGTGAATTCATTTTGGGCTGCCTTCGGTCGATTGAATGGCGGCGGTGCCGCTGTCGATATGGACACCGAAATCCGCGATTACGCTGGCAGACAGTGCCAGGTCCCGGCGAATGCGGGCGTTGACGACCGGCCCCAAGTCGTCCAACGCCAGCATCTCACGGTGCTGGTCATGGATGCCTTGCCACACGGCGAAGTGTTCTGCGTCGATGACCGAGTTCTTGCAGTCCACGCATCGGGTGTTTTCATAAAGACCGGCACCCCCACAACCTGCGTCTTGTGCGATACACCAACCATGCCCTGTTGCTCGAATGTTGATCTGCATGGCTGTGTTGACCACCAGGCGTTCACGGTCAGGGATTGCGCTCGCCCTCATTTCAAGGATTTTCCGGCCAGCGCCACCACTCAGACGCTGGTCAGGACTGCTCCAGCTTTCCAGCAAATCTCTCTTGATGTCGAAATATTCGGCGAGCATGTCCTCGAACAAAGCGGGGTCCTGGTCTGGGTTCGCTGCATAGAGCTGAGACATGCTGATGGAGGAATGCTTGAATTGCCATTTGAGAAACACCAGTGCCTGGCGCCCCATCCGCGACTCCACAAACATTCTGGCGTAGGTGCGACGGCATTGGTGGGGACTGAGCTTCCAATCCTGTCCCGCGTTGCGGGCCAACCGCAGCATGGCCACTCGCGTGGCCACGCCGCTCAACGCGGTGATTTGGTTGTACTTGCCGTAGATCACTCCCAAGAAGAGCCGCTGGCAATCTGCCCTGGCCTGTTTCAACCGCTTCACAAGACCCATGCCGTCTGCAGGATTCTTTATGCCAGCCAATGAGGCCTCAAGTGCTTGAATTTCCCTGCGAAGGGTTGCGCGCAATGGTGCGGAGTAGCGCTCCAAGACTTCGATGACTTTGAGCGTCATGGGTGGAACCATGTAGTCAACCCGACCTTTGCCGGTTTTGTGTTCAACCGAGCTCACCCAACAATATTCCACCCCGCCACGCAGTTCGCGCCGACCGGCACCCACCTCGACACCAATGACCTCCTCATTGCGCATGCCTGATGTGATTGAGAGTAAGTAGAGGCAGGCATCGCGCAAATCGCGCATGGGCTCTGTGGATGGTCCCAGACTACCAGCATCTCGCTTACGGAACAGGTTTTCTGCCTGTTCGAATAGGCGCTCACAGTGGAGAAATAGCTCACTCTGGACGTCTCGCGGGATGACGGGTGTTTTGCCCACCCCCTGCCTGGCCGACGACCGCAGCTCATGCCCCATCAGGCCACAGTAGGCAGCGAAAGGCATCTCGCCCCACGGATATTGCCCTGGCGGACTGTGCAGGTGATCCCGAAACACCCACGCCAGGTTCACGATTTCAAGCCTCGACTTGATGCCGCGTGGCCGAAGGTCATCTTCCTTGCACAGCTGGCGATACACAGACAGATGCAGAGGCTTGATATCAGCGAAGGCTGTAACACCCTGCTGCACCAACCAGCGGAGAATCGGACCAGCGTTCACTGCCGCGACAAAGATGGTTCTGGCAATGGCCGTCTGGTATCCCGGTCGCCCCTCTTTGAACCAAACGTACAGTGCGGTCTTCGTATCAAGGAGCAGTGATGAGGGCAAGCCCTGCGGCCAGACGATGGTCTTCATGGACTCTGGAACGTTGGACTGCTCAAAGTAGGGCGTCAGGTCCCAACTGCTATCACCAAAGCGGCTGAGCACATGTGTGTGCTCATGGTCGTCGATCACTTCGCTGACCACTACAGGGGTCAGATCCGGCAGACTGATGGGCTGCGCAGCTGGCAAGAGGGCAAAGTCAGCCAGCATGGAACCCTCCAGTCACACGCGATCCCGTCCTCATTCGTGCTGCCCAGAAGGGGTGTGGCGTTTTGATCGCCAGTGCCTTGGCCTCCTCCACGACAGAGCGGGCAAACCTCGCGGTGGTGAACCGATCAATCAGACCGATCAGTTCACGTTTGTGGTCTCGCCAAGAAGCCAGTTCAGGTGCGGACATGTATTCAATTTCGGATGCCAGGAACAGCTGGAAACTGAACAACCGATGCAGGTCCTTGACGCTCCCGACCACCACATAGGTCGGGCAGGTCAGGCATTCGGTAAATCGGTCGCAATGGTCTTTACCGTTGTGGGGCGCGTGTTTTCCGGTCAGGGAATTCGCGCACTTCCCGACAGGGGTGTTCTGAACTGTCGTCCTGATCGACACTGGCATGGACACCTGCACCGTTTTGTTGCCACGCAAAATTTCAGGCAAAGCAAGCCCCACAAAACGTGCTGCGTCTGCCTTGATGTCCTCGGTCAGGCTCAAGTAGTGTTGATCTGCCACGTCAGGCGTGTGGCCGATGGCGGCAGCCACTGCCATCAGATCGCCACCGCTGAGCGCCCAAAGCTTCGCCTCCATGGTCTTGCGCAGGCGATTGGGGGTTGGCGTCAGGTGCTTCCCGTCGTCACCCATCAAACCGTGCCTTCTGGCAAACCATTGAATGCGAACATTCAATGCACTCTGTGACAAGGCAAACAACGCGCCTGGGGTGTGCCTTGAACGTGATCGGTACAGCCAAATGCGATTGCGAATTTTCGGTGGCGCTTCTGTGCTCAGTTGCTCTGTCCGGGCCAGAACACCACGCAACACGGCAACGCCATCCATGGGCACAACAGCCGTGCCATGGTGGTCATCAGGTTGGCGCATTGGGTTTGATTGATGGCCTTTGCCACGGCGCTTGAATGTCCGCATCACCATCATGTTGGGCATCAAAGGATTCGGCGACAGGCAATCGCGTGTGGCCTCAAGCAGCGGGGTGGTGTTGATCCCTGTGCGCAGGGCAACCACGAGGAACGACACTACCAAGGCCTCTGAGTCGGGGCCAGTGAATGTCCCCCGGTGAATGGCAACCAAGTCCTGCTTCAACGCCTGTGCCAAACGCAAAACCTCGGCACTCGACAATGCTTTGGGGCTTTGCCGGGTGTCGGTGCTTTTGTTGAACGCCTTGATTGGGAACATCCTTTGGACATCGGTTGGACCCAGTCCCAGGTTGGACACGGTAATCAGCATGGACTTGACTTGGGCGTATGTCGTTCGGGCGCTTGTGCCGAATGGATGTCTGCGTGCAAGCCACGCCATGAAACCGCTGATGTGTTCCGATCGCAAATCCTTGGGATCGGTCGGTCCTTGTGATGCATTCAAAAATTCCAGCCATCTGGGCCAACCGGCACCTGCGTAGTTGAGGAGAGTTTTCTGGGTAACCGAACCAGAACCAGCAACCGAGCGCAAGGCTTCCAGACCAGCCCACACCCAGGCATCAATGCCTTTGCCCATGTGGGATTGGTAATCCACGCGTCTGCGGGATGTGGCATCGACTTCCAACTCGAGGACTGGACCGCCTGTGGCCAAGGGACCCGATTGCCTGAAGGCTGGTGAGGAGTGGTAAGCCATGGGCGGCGACACCTTGTAGGACTTGGGTTTTCTCACTCGGGAGTCCCTTCGCCAAAAATGCCATCGACAAAGTCTTCGTGCGCCAGTACGAGCTGTGCTTCCAACTGATTGATGAGGTGCAGATATTCGGCGGTGGTCTGGACGTTCGAGTGACCCAGCCGGTCACGCACGTACAGCAACGGTTCGCCCATGAACGATGGATGTCGCCGAAGCGCGGCCAGCGTGTACGTGGCATAGGTGTGGCGCAGCATGTGAGCAGTGACAGGGAACCCCACCCGTTTGGACAATTCGCCAAACAGGCCCACGACGCTGGTTCGAGCCAATCCCATGCCGTAAGCCGTCAAGATCAAGGCATCTGGATCCCCCCTGAATGGCTTTTTCTGAGCTCACGCTCCAGGCTCTTGTATGCATTCAGTTCTTCCATCAACCGCCACGGAACGTCGACTGAACGGGGCCGTTCAAACTTGATCGCCATGTCCTGTGGGCTCAAATCCACCCGTATCACCTGCCCAGCAATAAGATCCTTTCGACTCCTTGGGTCAAAAGCGTATTTCGCTGGAAATGTGCGGGCTTCGCACGACCGCAGGCCAGATCGGAGCATCAACTCAAACAAAAGCCGATGGCTTGGGTTGTGCAGGTGTTGGCGACACACCTGAACCTGGTGTTTGGTGAGAAATTTGATGGGTGGACGGTATTCACGAAGCAATACCGATGCGCGCTCAACGGTTGTCTCGCCTGCTGCCACATGCGCGAGCATTCCGCGCTTGCCCCGTAAGTGGGTCTGCCGATATGAGAAAGGCAATCTATTGATGCATCCCCTGCGGTGGGCCCACTCATAGAAGCGAACCACCAGAGCAAGTCGCTTGTTGATGGTGCTGGGCGACAGTCCCAGTTCGGCTGCAGACCAGTCGCGGTACCGGCTCAGCGGCAATGCATTGGGTGGGGCATCGGTTTGATCCCACGACAGCCCATTGGCACTCAGGAAGGCAAAGTAGTCGTACAGGCGGCGCCCCACAGCTTCCCACGTCAACTTGCTGCGCGCAGAGCCGCTCTCCAGCAATGTGTACAAAAGGAAGTCCTGGGCTGGTTGCAAGGGCATGCAGTCGTCATCGATCAGCAGTGGAAAGTTTTCAACCGGATGGCCCCCGATTTCCAGATCGCGGGTTGAGAACAGCAACTTCATAGTTTGCGTTCAGCAAGTACGCGAGCTGCCTGCTTGAAATTGAAGCCAAACAAGTGCATTGCCAAATCCAGCGCACCGCCGCCACCGCAGTTTGCTCGGGAGTCCCAAAACTTGGGACCGGTGCACAGAATTTCGTGGTCATGCCCTCCGGCAATGACATGCCACCGGGATGAGCGCGTGTTGAGCCTTGGCACGTACGACACATCTTCCTTCGCATAATCAGCCAGCGCGATCAGTACAACAGCGGCATCGAGCGACTGCCAGCGGGTCAAATCAGACTTATCAGCAGGCATTGTCCTCCCCCAGACCCCCGCCCGCTACTCGTCTCAAAGAGACGAGAAATCCGAAGTCAACAAGGCAGAAAGACATCACGGGATGCTACTAACAAATTGATCAAGTCAGAACAGGACACATAAAAATTGTTCACGTCCACCAGGGCGAACTGGGGTGGGGAGTCGCGCAGCGGCATGGCGGATGCCATGTCAATACCGGCGCACTACACCCACCACCACACCCCATATCTGCAGCTGTGTGCTGCCGGTGAACTGGATCGGCGGGAACGCAGGGTTCTCGGGATGTAATTCCACGCGGTTGTGGCGCTGGTACAGCCGCTTCAGGGTGAATTCACCATCTACCGTCGCAACCACGATGTGCCCATGCCGCGCGTCCACCGCACGGTCCACCACCACCTTGTCACCGTCCAGAATGCCCGCGCCCTGCATGGAGTGGCCCTGCACACTGAACAGAAAGGTGGCAGCCGGGTGCTGCACCAGGTAGGCGTTCAGGTCCAGGCCGTCTTCGAGGTAGTCGGTGGCGGGGAGGGGAAACCGGCAGGAACGCGGTGCGCGGCCAAGGGGAGCAGCAGGGGCATGCTGTACTTTGCCACAGAACTGTACATAACAACAGTATTTTGAAGGAGGGTTGCATTCGTCAGCCCTCCGCAAGCCTGTCATGAATAATTATGAATTCAGTTGCGGTGATTGAACCGTGACGGTTCAGCCCACTTCGGAGACATTCATGACGACTTACGCAGAGTTTCAACGCTGCTCCCTCGAAGACCGTGACGGCTTCTGGGCCGAACAGGCCCAGCGTATCGACTGGAAAACGCCGCCCCAGCAGGTGTGCGACTACAGCAACCCGCCGTTTGCACGCTGGTTTGTCGGCGGCACCACCAACCTGTGCCACAACGCGGTGGACCGCCACCTCGCCACACGGGGTGACCAGGCGGCGCTGATTGCCATCTCCACCGAAACCGGCACCGAAAAAACCTACACCTTCCAAGACCTGCACACCGAAGTGCAGCGGATGGCCGCCGCTTTGTTGGCGCTGGGTGTGCAGCAGGGCGACCGGGTGCTGATCTACATGCCGATGATTGCCGAGGCCGTGTTTGCGATGCTGGCCGCCACACGTATCGGGGCCATCCACTCGGTGGTGTTTGGCGGGTTTGCATCGGGTTCACTCGCGTCGCGCATCGACGATGCCCAGCCCAAGGTCATCGTCAGTGCTGACGCGGGCTCGCGCGGCGGCAAAGTGGTGCCCTACAAACCTCTGCTCGACGAAGCCATCCGGCTGGCACAACACAAGCCGGATGCCGTGCTGCTGGCCGACCGGGGTTTGTCGCCCATCACCCTGGTGGCGGGGCGCGACCATCTGTGGGCGGATCTGCGGCAACAGCATCTGGATGCGCAGGTGCCGTGTGCCTGGGTCGAGTCCAGCCACCCGAGTTACACGCTCTACACCAGCGGCACCACCGGCAAACCCAAGGGTGTGCAGCGCGACACCGGGGGCTACACCGTGGCGCTGGCCGCCAGCCTGCCGCTGATTTTTGACGCCCAACCAGGCCAGAGCTTCTTTTGCACCAGCGACATCGGCTGGGTGGTGGGACACAGCTACATCGTCTATGGCCCGCTGATTGCGGGTATGTCAACCATCCTGTACGAAGGCCTGCCGACCCGGCCCGATGCGGGCGTGTGGTGGAGCCTGGTGGAGAAATACAAGGTCAGTCACATGTTCTCGGCCCCCACCGCCATCCGGGTGCTGCGCAAACAAGACCCGGCGTTGATTGCCCAATACGACCTGTCGAGCCTGCAGTCCCTGTTCCTGGCCGGGGAGCCGCTGGACGAAACCACCGCGCAGTGGGTCAGCAGCGCACTGAACGTGCCGATCATCGACAACTACTGGCAGACCGAAAGCGGCTGGCCGATCCTGAGTATTGCCAACGGGGTACAAAAGCAGGCCAGCAAGTTTGGCAGCCCGGGCCTGCCCACCTACGGCTACGACGTGAAACTAATCGACGAGAGCACCGGGGAGGCCTTGGCGGGCGCCAACCAGAAAGGGGTGGTGGTCATCGAAGGCCCGCTGCCACCGGGTTGTATGCAGACCGTGTGGCGCGACGATGCGCGGTTTGTGAACACCTACTGGAAGAGTATTCCGGGCAAGCTGGTCTACAACACGTTTGACTGGGGAGTGCGTGACGAGGATGGCTACTTCTTCATCCTGGGCCGCACCGACGATGTGATCAACGTGGCCGGCCACCGGCTGGGTACCCGCGAGATCGAGGAAAGTATCACCAGCCATCCGAGTGTGGCCGAGGTGGCGGTGGTCGGTGTGGCCGATGCCCTCAAAGGCCAGGTGGCGATGGCTTTTGCCGTGCTGAAAGACCCCAGCCAGACACCCGATGAAGCCTCACGTATGAAGCTGGAGGGCGACATCATGGCACTGGTGGACAAACAGCTCGGTGCCGTGGCGCGCCCGGCCCGGGTGCGGTTTGTGAGCACCTTGCCCAAAACCCGCAGCGGCAAGATGCTGCGCCGCGCCATGCAGGCCGTGTGTGAAGGGCGCGACCCCGGTGACCTGACCACCATGGAAGACCCGGCGGCGCTGGAGCAGATCAAACAGCTGGTGGTGTAACGCGTGCCAAGCCGGGCTCCAACCGGCTTCATGGGCTTCACAATGTGTGTATGCGTCACCATTTTGCAGAGACCACCAGCACCCAGCGGATTGTGTATGGCATCGTGGTGGGCGTGGCTGCGGCTGCGTGGCCGCTTGCCATGCAGCCGCAAACCCGGGGGCTGATCGGTTGGTGTGCTGGAGCCTTTACCTACCTGGCGCTGGCCTGGTGGTTGGCCGAAACCTTTGACGCTGAACGCACGCGGGAGCGTGCCCAGTCGCAGGACCCACCCAGCGTGGTGGTTTTTCTGCTGATGCTGGTGGCTGTGGTGGTCAGTGTCGGGGCCATTGCGGTGATCCTGCAGCAGGTCAAGTCGCTGCAGCCGCATGAACGGCCCGCCCATATCGCGTTGTCGATGCTGGCGCTGGCGGCGTCATGGCTCACCATCCACATGGTGTTTGCGTTCCGGTATGCCCACCGCTATTACCAGGCCGAATTGCAGACAGGTGAAAAGGCCGATGGCGACGGGCCGGGTTTGCAGTTCCCGTGTGCAGACGCCCCGGATTATTTCGACTTTATGTACTACGCCTATGTCGTTGGCATGTCCTCGCAGGTGTCGGACGTGCAGGTCACGTCGCGTGTAATGCGGCGCCTGACGCTGGTGCATGGCATTCTGTCGTTTGCCTTCAACATGTTGGTGCTGGCGCTCAGCATTAATGTCGTCGCGGGAGCAGTGTCGTAACTCAGCGCCTGGCTTTCAGCAACCCGGTTGACAAGGCCGTGCCCAGCACAATCACCACACCACAGCCCACCATCCAGGGCGTGATCTGCTCACCCAGCAAAACGGCACCGTAGAACAGCGCAAAAACCGGTGCCAGAAACGTGACGGACAACGCACGGCTCGGGCCCGCTTTTTCGATGATGCGAAAGTACAGGATGTAAGCCACACCCGTACACACGATGCCCATGGCCACCACGGCCGCCCACGCACCTGCGCCCGGTGTCTGGGCTGGCCAGAACCAGAGGGTGGGCAACAGCAGGCCCAGCGTGGCACCGATCTGGCTGCCGGTCGCGGTGGCCAAGGGGTGGACACCGCCGAGATACCGCTTGGCATAACTGGCTGCCAAGCCATAACAAATACATGCGGCCAGGCAGGCCAGCAGCGGCAAACCCGTGCCGCCGGGTTTGAAGCTGGCTTTTTCGAACGCCAGCAAGGCCACACCGGCAAAACCGATCAACAGCCCGAGCCAGCGCAGCCCGGTCAGCCGGTCGTGCAGCCAGGCCCAGGCAATCAGCGCGCCAAACAGCGGCACGGTGGCACGGTGGCATTCAGGATGGACGCCAACCCGGTGGTGATGGACAACACCGCATACGAATACAGCGCAAAAGGAATGGCCGAGTTGATAAGGCCGGCAAACAGGATCTTCTTCCAGTGCTGCCGCAGCGCAGGCCACTGGCCGCTGAACAGCAGCAGCGGAACCAGGAAGAGGGCGGCCACCCCCACCCGCACACCGGCGGTGGGCAGCGGGCCAAACTCCGCCGCACCCAGGCGCATGAACAGAAAAGACGCGCCCCAGATGGCGGCCAGCAGCAAAAATTCACCGAGCCAGGCCGGTGTGGCGCTGCCCGTGGTGGTGGTGGACGCCGTCGCAGGTTGGGTCACAGCGCACCTTCCAGCGTCAGCAAGGCGGTCTTGCGCTCCAGCCCACCGGCGTAGCCTGTGAGCGATCCGTCCGCGCCCAGCACCCGGTGGCAGGGCACGATGACGCTGATCGGGTTACGGCCCACGGCGGCCCCCACGGCGCGCACGGCGCTGGGTTTGTGGATCTGCCGGCCCAGGGCGCCGTAGCTGCTGACGCTGCCCGCGCCAATGCCCAGCAAAGCGTGCCAGACCGCCTGCTGAAACGGCGTGCCGCCGCGCAGGTCCAGCGGCAGGTTGAACTGCGTGCGTTGGCCGTTGAAATATTCGCCCAGTTGCGCTGCCGCCTGCAGCAAAACCGGATGGTTCGGCGCTGTGGGCCAGTGTTCCATGGCGGGCTGGTGGCGCTGGCCGTCAAACCAGGCACCCGCCAGGCCGTGGTCGGTGGCGGCCAGCACCATGTCACCCAGCGGGGACGGGCAGCGGGTTTGGACGGTGTGGGGGTCAAATTTCATATAAAAATGCCTTGTAGAGCACATCTGCTGTGCGCTTGTAGCTATGGTTTTTGATTTTTTTGTGCAGAGGGAGACATGGAACTCCAGGCGCGCACCACGGCATAACTGCGCCAGGGTTGCCATGCCTGTGATGCGGCTACCGCGTCCTGCGCAGGCCGTTTGGACGCCGACAAGCCCAAGGCTTTGTGCAAGGCTACATCACCGGCGGGAAACGCATCGGGCCAGCGCAGCGCGCGCATGGCGATGTACTGCGCCGTCCAGTCGCCAATGCCGGGCAGGGCTTTGAGGGCGGCCACGGTGGCGGGCACATCCACACCTTCATGCAAAACAAGCGACTGGCTGCCCACCGCCCGTGCCAGCGCCACAATCGCGCCCTGGCGTTGCCGCACGATGCCTAATGCACCCAGCGGCTCACCTTCGGCCTGGGCCAGCACCTGCGGCGTGGGGAACAGGCGTTGCAGCCCGGGCCAGGGTGTTGTTACGGGTTCACCAAACCGTTCGACCAGCCGCTGCGCCAGCGTACGCGCCGCCGCCACGGTGATCTGCTGGCCCAGCACGGCGCGCACCGCGAGCTCGAACCCGTCCATGGCGCCAGGCACACGCAAGCCGTCGCCCTCCGGAAAGTGGGCATGTAAGGTGGCGTTGATGGCCTGGGGGTTGGCGTCCAGGTCCAGCGTGGCGCGCAGCCGGTGGATCACCTGGGGCAACACTGCACGCAGGCTGTCGCTGACCCGCAGCAGCACCTGGTTGTCCTGCGGCGCAAAGTGGGCCTCGATCCAGCCGGTGTGGGTGTGGTCTGCGTTGTGCAGCCGCAGCGTGCGGCGCAGGCCAATGGCCACGGGGTCGATCTGCTCCACACCCACCAGCATGCGTGTGTGGTTGAACTGCAGCATGGCGGCCACGTCGTACGGTGGCCGGTAGCCAAGCCGCACCACCGGGCCCGCGCCGTCGTGCGGCAGGCGGGTGCGCCGCAGTTGGGACGGGTTGAGCCCGTAATGGGTCACAAAGGCCGCGTTAAAGCGGCGCACGCTGGCGTAACCACTGCCCAGCGCCACCTGGGTGATGGGCAGGTCGGTGTCGGTCAGCAGCTGTTTGGCCGTCAGCAGGCGGCGGGTTTGCAGGTACTGCAAAGGCGAGATGCCAAACTGCGCTTCAAAAATGCGCCGCAGATGGCGGTCGCTGATGCCCAGCCGGGTGGCCAGTTGTTGCACCGATGATTCACCAGTGTGCTCCGTCGTGGGAATGTCCATCCAGCGTGCCGCTTGCTGCGCGAGGATGCCGGACGCGTCCTGGGTTGACCACACCAGTGCGTGGGGTGCCAGCTCCGGGCGGCAGCGCAGGCAGGGGCGAAACCCCGCGCTTTCGGCCTGGGCAGCATGGGTGTAGAAGCGGCAGTTCTCGCGTTTGGGCGTGCGGACTTTGCACACAGGCCGGCAGTAGATGCCGGTGGAGGTCACCGCCGTGAAAAAACTCCCGTCAAACCGGGCGTCCCGCGCTTTGAGTGCGAGGTAACAAGCGTCTTGTTCTGCCGTGTTCTGGAGGTCCATGGCAGCGATCATAGGCGGCAAAACGGCGACGGACTGGCCGTTTTCGGACATGTGGGCAGGGCCCATGTCCGAAGTGTGTCAGCAGGTCAGCGTTTAGGCAGATCAAACACCAGGCAGGTGGTGGTGGCATGGGCATACAGCGTGCCGTCCGGGCCGACCAGCCGGGCTTCGGCCGTAGCCAGTTGGCGGCCGCAGTGGATGACTTTGCCCTCGGCCCGCACACGCCCGACCTTGGGCGTAATACCCCGCACCATGTTGATGCCCAGCTCTGCCGTGGTGTAGCCCCGGCCTGGCTGCATCATCGTGTGGATGGAGCATCCCAGTGCGGAATCCAGCAAGGTGGCAAACCAGCCGCCGTGTACACCACCCATCGGGTTCAGGTGTTCTGCACGCGGCGTGCCCTGGAAAAGAGCCCGGCCCAGTTCCGCCTCCATGATCAGGAAGTCCAGCGTTTTGGCAATGGCGGCATAGGGCAATTCACCGCGCAGCATGGCCTGCATTTGTTCCAGGCCTGTCATGTGTGCAATCTGCTCGGGGCGCGCCACGCCGGGGCCTGCACCTGCCAGCAGGCGGCGGTTGATCCGGTCTTCTTCGGCAATCCACAACTCCAGCGAGGAGGACGTGTCGGTTGCGGCAAGGGCAGGGTGGGTCATGTGGATCTCCGTTTTAAATAAATTGCATATGCAACCATTGCAGATACAATAAAACATGCAAAAAGCCGCCACGTCACCCACGCGACCCCAGGGTTGCACCAATCTCAAGCTGCGCCAGCTGACCCGTGTGGTGTCGCAGCGTTACGACGCAGGTATGAGCGCCGTGGGGCTCAAGACCACGCAGTACTCGTTGTTATCCCATGTCGTCAAGCTGGGGCCGGTGCGGCCTGCGGACCTGGCGGCCCAGATGCGGATGGACCCGTCCACCCTCACACGCAACCTCAAACCGCTGGTGGATGCGGGCTGGGTGGCGGTGGTGCCCGGTGTGGATGCCCGCAGCCGGCTGGTGTGTACCACCGCCGCAGGCAGCGCCAAACGTGCCGAAGCCCAGGCGCACTGGCGGGCGGCGCAGGAAAGCCTGAACCAGACTTTGGGGCTGGAGCGGGTGGTCGCTTTACATGCCATGGTGGATGAGGTGCTGCATCTGCTGGCACAGCCACCCGAGGAAGACACAACCAATACGGACGAGGTGGCCCATGCAAACTGACACCACCCGCAAAGCCGTCTGGCTCGTACTGCTGGCCGCAGCGGGCACCTTTGCGCTGACCATGGGCACGCGCCAGACGATGGGCCTGTTCCTGAGCCCGATGAACACATCCACCGGGTTGGGTGTGGGCAGCATCAGCCTGGCTTTTGCTTTTGGGCAACTGTGGTGGGGCCTGACGCAGCCCTTTGCGGGTGCTGTGGCTGACCGTGTGGGGACAGGGCGGGTGCTGGTTGCAGGTGTGGTGCTGGTGGCACTGGGCACCTTCATCACACCGTTCATGACAAGCACCGCAGGGCTTATTTTTTCGATTGGTGTGCTGGCCGCCGGGGGGGCCGGTATGGCCGGCCCGTCCGTGCTGATGGCCGCCACCACACGCCTGGTGCCCGCAGCCCAGCGGGGGATTGCCACGGGGATGGTCAATGCGGGAGGCTCTTTTGGCCAGTTCCTGATGGCACCCCTGGCCATTGGCCTGAGTGCCGCCATGGGCTGGGCCGGGGCCATGCAGGTGCTGGGCCTGCTGGTGTTGCTGGCCCTGCCCGCCGCCCTGGTCCTGAAAGGCAACGCGTTGCAGGGTGCGCCCGCAGGGCAAAAACGGCTGACAGCCCGCGAGGCTATATCCGAGGCCTTGCGCCTGCCGAGCTTTTTGATGCTGTGTGCGGGTTTTCTGGTCTGTGGTTTCCACGTCGCGTTTCTGGCCACCCACTTGCCAGGGGTGATTGCGGAGTGTGGTCTACCGCCGCAGGTTGGAGCCTGGGCACTGGCCATGATTGGCCTGTTCAACATCTTTGGCAGCTTTGGTATGGGCTGGGCCGTGGGCCGCTGGCGTATGAAGTCTTTGCTGGTGCTGGTGTATGCCACCCGGGCCATCGCCATCACCCTCTTTTTGCTGGCACCCAAAAACGAGGTGACTGTGTTGATTTTTGCCGCTGTGATGGGGGTGAGTTTTCTGTCCACCGTGCCCCCCACCGCTGGGCTGGTGGCCAAGTTCTTCGGCACGGCCAATATGGCGATGCTGTTTGGCATCGTGATGCTGGCCCACCAGGTGGGCGGCTTTTTTGGGGCCTGGCTGGGCGGACGGGTGTTTGAAGCCACCGGCTCGTACAACCTCGTGTGGTACATCGACATTGCACTGGCCGTGGGCGCTGCGCTAGTGCATTTGCCTATCCGTGAAAAAAAGCTGGTGCCAGTGGCTACCGCAGCGTGAGCACTGTCATGGCCCTAAACTCAGGGCCGTATGGAACGCTCTACCCGCCAACGCACCGCCATCCGCACGGTGATTGACACCGCACACCGGCCCTTGTCCCCCCAGGAGGTGCTGCTGGGCGCGCAGGAGCAGGTGGCTGCCATGGGCATGGCCACGGTCTACCGCAACCTGAAGCTGCTGGTGGCCGACGGCGCTGTGCAGATGGTGAGCCTGCCGGGTGAAAGCCCGCGTTACGAATCGTCGGGCCACGCACACCACCACCACTTCCAGTGTGAAACCTGTGGCCGGGTTTTTGATGTGCACCAATGCCCCGGTGACCTGAAACATCTGGCACCAGCGGGGTTTCTGGTGCGGCACCACGAGCTGACGTTGTACGGCCAGTGTGCCGACTGCCACACGCCGGTGTAGGAATTTGCCGTGACCGTGGGGTGCTGCCGTGCCGCATGGCAACTTGTGTCAGCCTTTTGGCGCGATCTGGCTCTACACTCAAATCCTCATCACACAACGGAAGTAGAGCCATGGCAAGAAAAATCACATCCCTGCGCCTTGCAGGGGTGATCGGCGTGTTGGCATTGGGAGCGGCAGCGTCCACCGTGTCGGCGCAAAGCCGTGAGTGGCAGCGCGGGTATGAGCAAGGTTTTCGGGACGGTGTGGCCAGCGTGCAGGGTGGCGCTGCACCCCCCATGCGCCCGCCGCCACCCGGTTGGCAAACCGGCCGCCTGGTGATCCAGGACGCCCAGTTTGGTGTGCGCAACAACACCTGTAACGCACGCCCTGCGGTGCAAAGTATCGTGGACCGCCATGGCCCGAACCGGGTGTACGCCAGCACCCAACTGTGTGGTGACCCGGCCCCCAACCGCCCCAAGACCTTGTGGGTCACGTTCAGCTGCGACAACCGCCGCCCTGTCAGCGTTTCAGCACCCGAGGGCCGTTGGCTGAATCTGGATTGTTGATTGAACACCCCCAGGCTACGCGGACTTCGTTCCGCTTCCGCCAACCCCCTTGCAGGGGGCGACGCCTGTGGCCTGGCAAAGCCAGTTCCACGGCGTCTGCTGGATGGGTGCTTGCCTTCGGCTTGCACTCCGGCGCTGGGGATTCTGCTGACTACACCGGCACTGTGTAGTTCAGCGTCATACGACCGCCGTCCACAGTCACAATTTCGCCGGTGACGTAGCTGGATGCGTCACTGGCTAGCCAGGCCACCACGTCGGCAATCTCGGACGGTTCGCCGAGGCGCTTCATCGGGGTGCGGCTCAAAATCTTTTGTTTGGCTTCTTCACTGGTCAACACGGCTTTGGCCGCCAGTTCGGTGGCGATGGTGCCGGGGGCCACGGCGTTGACGCGGATGTTTTTGTCGGCCAGCGCCAGGGCCATCACGCGGGTCAGCTGGTTAATGCCGCCTTTGCTGACGTTGTAGCTGGCGATGGTGGGGATGGCCATCACCCCGTTGACCGAACTCATGTTGACGATGGTGCCGCCGCCCGCTTGGGCCATGACCCGCGCCACGGCCTGGCCCACAAGGAATGCGCCTTTCAGGTTGACGCGCAACACCGCGTCAAAGTCGGCCTCGGTGATGTCCAGAAAGTCCGCGGCCCTGAAGATGCCGGCGTTGTTGACCAGCACGTCGATGCCGCCATAGGCCGCCACCGCCTGGGACACCAGCGTATCGACCTGCGCCTTGTCGCCCACGTCGCAGTGCACGTACAGACCGCCGAGCGCCAACGCCAGCGCTTGGCCGCGGGTGTCGTCCACATCGGCCAGCACCACGTGGGCCCCTTCGCGCGCAAAACGCCGGGCGCAGGCTTCACCAATACCTTGTGCCGCACCGGTGACCAGGGCAACCTTGCCGCTCAAACCGAAGGAAACTTGGCTATTTAAGGGTGTTTTAGGGCTAATGCGTCCGTCCCATCTGCGTAAGCAGCTATAAATTCAGTAGCACTCTGGTGCACGGCTGCAGCAGGCTTGCCCGGCTTGTACAGGGCCGACCCGATGCCAAAACCATGGGCACCTGCCGCCCGCCAGCTGGCCATGTTGCCGGGGGTGACACCACCCACCGGCAGCATACGTGTGCCCTGGGGCAGCACCGCCAGCAGGGCTTTCAGCGCGGCGGGGGAGGCCAGCTCGGCCGGGAACAGCTTCAACCCGTGGGCACCGGCGGCCAGCGCACCAAAGGCTTCGGTCGGCGTCAGGATGCCGGGCAGGCAAACCATACCCAGCCGCACGGCCTCGGTCACCACCTCGGCGCTGAAGTTGGGGGCCACGATCAACTGGCCGCCCGCCGCAAACACCTCACGCACCTGGGCTGCTGTCAGCACGGTGCCTGCGCCCACCAATGTGTTGGGGTGTTGGCGGGCCAGCAGGCCGATGCTCTCCAGCGGGCGTGGTGAATTCAGCGGCACCTCCAGCAGGCCAAAACCGGCACTGACCAGCGCTTCACCCACCGCTGGGGCCTCTTCGGGCGTGAGGCCGCGCAGGATGGCCACCAGTGGCAGCTGCTGGAACAGGGCGGAAAACTTTTCAACGGGCGTCATGGAAATAGATCTTTCTCTTAAAGCACGGCGGCCAGTGCAGCCAGACCGGCCCAGGTGGCTTCGGCACCGAGTGTGCGGGTGGGCACGGCATGGGTCGCCAGCGCCAGGGTGTAGCGGTGGGTGAGGGCGGTGGAGCCGATCAGCACCACCTCGGCACTGGGCACCAGGGTTTGCGCCCGCAGTTCTTCCCCAATCACCAGGCCGGACAAATAACTGGCCAGCGGTCCGGCGTCCATGCGGCCAAACAGCGACAGGGTGCGTGCGCTGAATGCGTGGTGCAGCAGGCCCGCGCCACCCTGCGCCTGCGCCACACCGTGTGCAAAGGCGGCTTCGTCGAGTGGTGCATCGGCGGCCACGGTTTTGGACAGGATGGAATGCTGGCGCAACAGCGCAAAAAATTCACCGGTCATGAAGGTCTTGAAGCCGGTGATACGACCGTCATGCACCGTCGCCCACTTGCTGTGGGTGCCGGGCAGCACAAACAGGCCATCACGCAGCCCGGTGAGTTGTATGGCCCCAAAAATCTGCACTTCTTCGCCACGCATCACGTCGGGCACACCCCCGGCTGCACCCGGTGTAGGGGCGGGGTGTTCACAGCTCAGCCCGGGCACCACGGCGATACGCCAGCCTGCGGGGGCATCCGTAATCCAGGCCAATTTGGCTGCCACTTCGTCGAAGCCCGCAGGGCATTCGCAATACGGCGCTTCGATCCAGCCCTGGCGGCTGCCCGCCATGCCAGATATAAGACATAAACTGCCTTCGGCGCTTAGCCAGTCTGCGAAGCATGCTTCAAAAACAGGAGCAAACCCGCCAGCAGGCACGGTCATGATGCCGCGGTCGAAAGAGCGTTCCTCGAGCACTTTGCCCGCAGCGTCCAGGCGTGCGCCACGCAGTGACGAGGTGCCCCAGTCCACAGCGACCAGGGAGGTGAGTGTGTTGTTCATAGATCAGCAAAAAAAGGCCTGCGGATGCAGGCCATAACAAGTGCGTGGGCGGGTGTCAGTGGTTGTCGCGTGGCACAAAAGCGCCGCGTTTGCCCACCAGAAAGTCCAGGTCCACACCTTCATCGGCCTGCAGCACGTGGTCCACATACAGTTTCCAGTAACCCGACTGTAGCGGAGGTGTGGGTGCCGTCCAGCCCGCCAGGCGTTCGGCCAAATCTTCGTCGCTGATGTGCAGGTGCAGGCTGCGGTTGGGCACGTCGAGCGTGATGGTGTCACCCGAGCGCACCACGGCCAAAGGCCCGCCCGCTGCGGCTTCGGGCGCGGTGTGCAGCACCACCGTGCCATAGGCCGTGCCACTCATGCGTGCGTCACTGATACGCACCATGTCGGTAATCCCTTTGCGCAGCACCTTGGGCGGTAGCGGCATGTTGCCGGACTCGGACATGCCGGGGTAACCCTTGGGCCCGCAGTGTTTGAGCACCATGATGCAGTGTTCGTCGATGTCCAGGTTCTCGTCGTCGATACGCTGGTGCAGGTCGTCGGCGTTCTCGAACACTACCGCGCGGCCGGTGTGCACCAGCAACTCCGGCGTGGCCGCGCTGGGTTTGATGATGGCGCCACGCGGAGCCAGGTTGCCGCGCAGCACACAGATACCGGCTTTTTCCTTGAACGGATCGGCCAGCGGCAGGATCACCTTCGGGTTGTAGTTTTCGGCGTCTTTGATGTTGTCCCACACACTCTGGCCGGTGGACGTGATGATGTCCTTGTGCAGGTGTTCGGCAATCTCTTTCATCACCACCGGCAGACCACCCGCGTAACAAAAGTCTTCCATCAGGTACTGGCCCGAGGGCTGCAGGTTCACCAGGCAGGGCAGGTCGGACGCCAGGCGGTCGAAGTCGTCCAGTGTCAGGTCCACACCGATACGCCCGGCAATCGCCAGCAAGTGGATTACCAGGTTGGTGGAGCCACCCACGGCTGCGTTGACCTTGATGGCGTTTTCGATCGCCTGGCGGGTCAGGATCTTCGACATGACCAGATCTTCATGCACCATGTCCACAATACGCCGCCCCGCCATACGCGCGAGTACGTTGCGCCGCCCGTCCACAGCAGGGTAGGCCGCGTTGCCGGGCAGGCCAATACCCAGTGCCTCGACCATACTGGCCATGGTGCTGGCGGTGCCCATGGTCATGCAGTGGCCGTGGCTGCGGTGCATACAACTCTCGGCCTCGTTGAAGTCCTGCATGGTGAGCTGGCCTGCGCGCACCATCTCACTCATTTGCCACACACCGGTGCCCGAGCCCAACTCTTGCCCGCGCCACTTGCCGCTGAGCATCGGTCCACCCGACACACCGATGGTCGGGATGTCCACACTGGCCGCACCCATCATCAGCGACGGCGTGGTCTTGTCGCAGCCCATCAGCAGCACCACACCATCGAGCGGGTTGGCGCGGATGGTTTCTTCCACGTCCATGCTGGCCAGGTTGCGGTACAGCATGGCGGTGGGCCGCATCAGCGTTTCGCCCAGCGACATCACGGGGAATTCAAGTGGGAACCCGCCTGCTTCGTACACACCAATCTTCACCTGCTCGGCCAGCGTACGGAAGTGGCTGTTGCAGGGCGTCAACTCACTGAAAGTGTTGCAGATACCGATGACCGGGCGGCCATCAAACTGGTCATGCGGCACACCTTTGCCCTTCACCCAGCTGCGGTAAATAAAACCGTCCCGGTCCTGACGCCCCCACCACTGCTGGCTGCGGAGGTCTTCGGGCTTTTTGCGGGGTTTGGGTGTAGTGCTCATGGTGCGGTGCCGGTGAAAGGGTGGGGAAGGGGGTGGGTTTAGGGTAAATCCTGAATCGTCAAACGTATTATGTTCATACCATTGCGCCGTCAACCTCGGTAAAAACCATGATTAAAAACGTACACGGGAACACGGTGGATCACCTCGGCGAAGCCATCGTCCGGGGCCACTATCCCGTGGGCCAGTCGATCCCGCCCGAGCCGCTGTTGTGCGAAGAATTGGGTGTCAGCCGCACGGTGATCCGCGAGTCGGTCAAGTCGCTGGTGGCCAAAGGTTTGCTGACCACCGGCCCCAAGGTCGGCACCCGGGTGCAGCCTGAAGACCAGTGGAACTGGTTCGACGCCGACGTGATCGTCTGGCAAACCAAGGCTGGTTTGTCGGTGGATTTTTTGCAGGATCTGCAGGACCTGCGCCGCGTGGTCGAGCCCGCTGCCGTGCGTTTTGCCGCGCTGCGTGCGTTGCCTGCCGACATTGCCGATATGGAGCAGGCCTATGCGGGCATGAAACACGCCATCGAGTTTGGGGGCGACTACATCACGCCCGACCTGCGCTTTCACCAGGGCCTGATCCGCTCCAGCCACAACCGCATGCTGGTGCAGATGAGCAGGGCGCTGGGCGCGCTGCTGCGCACCAGTTTCGAGATTTCCACCACCCGCGAAGACGGCCCTGCCAGCTCGCTGCCGCTGCACCGCGCGGTGCTGGACGCCGTGATTGCCCGCGAACCGCAGCGCGCTGAAAAAGCCATTCTGGTGCTGATCGACGGTGCCCGTGCCGACATTGACAAGGTGCTGGCCGAGCGCCAGAACCTGCCACGTATCCACAGCCCGGCCACACGGCTGAAGGCGTTTTCTCTCTGAGCGGGGTTTCCCTCTTTTCTCCACGACACACAAGGCAAAGGTATGGCGAAATTGATCGACGGGTTTTTCAGGTTGCTGGAGTTTCTGGTGGTGGCGTGTATGGTGGCCATGGTGGTAATGGTGTTTGGCAACGTGGTGCTGCGTTACGGCTTCAACTCCGGCATCACCTTGTCCGACGAGATGTCGCGGTACTGCTTCATCTGGCTCACCTACATCGGCGCCATGGTGGCCATGCGTGATGGTGCCCACCTGGGGGTGGACACCCTGATCAAGAAACTGTCGCTGCGCGGCAAAAAGATCTGTTTTTTTCTGAGCCAGTCGCTCATGCTGTTTTGCAACGTGCTGTTTTTTGTCGGCACGTTCAAGATGCACGAGCTGCAGGTCACCAATGTGTCGCCGGTGGTCGGGTTGTCGATGATCTGGGTGTACGGCATCGGCTACGTCACCGCGTTTGTGATGGGGGCCTTTAATGTGAACAAGCTGTACCGCCTGTTCACAGGCCGGGTGACAGAAGAAGAGCTGGTGCAGATCATGGAGTCGGAAGACCGCGCGCCCGTGTTGCCCGAAGCACCCTCTGCATCCAAGGCTCCGGGAGCGGCAGCATGACCATCGCTGTTTTTGTCTTCTCGCTGCTGGGGGCCATGGCCCTGGGTATGCCCATTGCCTATGCGCTGCTGGTGTGTGGTGTGGCGCTGATGGGTTACCTTGCTTTGATTGGTGGGCTGCCCGCCTTTGACAGCCAGATCATTGCGCAGCGGTTTGTGGACGGTGCCGACAATTTCCCATTGCTGGCGGTGCCGTTTTTCCTGCTGGCAGGGGAGTTCATGACCGCCGGGGGCCTGAGCCGCCGCATAGTGAACATGGCCATGGCCTGGGTCGGGCACTTCCGTGGTGGCATGGGCTACGTAGCGGTGGTGGCTGCCATCATCATGGCGTCCATTTCGGGCTCGGCCGTGGCCGATACAGCCGCACTGGCCGCCTTGCTGATCCCGATGATGAAGGCCGCCGGTTACCAGGTGAACCGCTCGGCAGGCCTGATTGCTGCGGGCGGGATCATTGCACCCGTGATCCCGCCGTCGATCGGCATGATCGTCTTTGGTGTGGCGGCGAACGTGTCCATCACAAAATTGTTTCTGGCCGGCATCGTGCCCGGTGTGCTCATGGGTGTCGCCATCGGTGTCACCTGGTGGATTGTGGCCAAGAAAGAAAACGTCAAGTCCGCGCCACGGGTGCCATGGGGTGAACGCCTGCGGATCACGTTCCGTGGCAGCCTGGCCCTGGGTTTGCCGGTGCTGATCATCGGGGGCATGAAGTTTGGCATCTTCACGCCGACCGAAGCTGCAGTCGTGGCGGCAATTTATTCTCTGTTGGTTGGCATGTTTGTGTATGGAGAGTTGAAGGCCAACATGCTGTACCGCCTGATACTTTCAGCAGGGAAAACCACAGCCGTGGTCATGTTCCTGGTAGCTGCGGCCATGGTCAGCGCATGGCTCATCACGGTGGCGAATATCCCGACCGAAGTGGTGGCTTTGCTGGATCCCTTCATGCACAACAAGACGCTGCTGATGTTCATGATGATGGCGTTGATCGTCATCGTCGGCACCGCGCTCGATTTCACCCCCACAGTGTTGATCCTCACGCCGGTGCTGATGCCGGTGGTGATCAAGGCTGGCATCGACCCGGTGTACTTTGGTGTTTTGTTCATCATGAACAACGCGATTGGCCTGATCACCCCCCCGTGGGCACCGTGCTCAACGTGGTGAGTGGTGTGGCCCGCATTTCGATGGACGATGCGTTTAAGGGGGTGATGCCGTTTTTTATCGCCCACCTGGTTGTGTTGTTCCTGCTGGTGTTTTTCCCCGAGATCGTCACCGTGCCGCTGCAATGGTGGATGGGCCGCTGACGAGCCTCTTTTTTCCGTGCCTTGCCCAACCTCACCCAACCTCAATCGAAGGAGACAAAAATGATATTTCGCAGAACCCTCATGACCGCAGCCCTTGTGGCCGGTGGTCTGTTGGCATCAACCGGTGCCATGGCCCAGTTTGCCGAGCGCACCATCAAGTTCACCAACGGCGTGAACGAAGACCACCCCGTGGGTGTGGGCGTGAAGAAAATGCAGGAAGTGCTGGCCACCAAGACCGGCGGCAAGATGAAGATTGTGGCCTTCTGGGGCGGCGCGGCCGGTGGCGACCTGCCTGCAACCCAGGCGCTGCGTGCGGGCACCCAGGAGATGGTGTGTACGTCCAGTTCGCCGCTGGTCGGCATCGTCAAGGAGCTGGGCGCGTTTGACCTGCCGTTCCTGTTTGCCAATGAAAAAGAAGCCGACGCCGTGCTGGACGGCCCCGCCGGTGAGTTCTTCAACAAAAAGCTGGAGGCTGCGGGGCTGGTGAACCTGGCCTATTGGGAAAACGGCTTCCGTAACCTGACCAACAGCAAACGCCCAGTCGCCAAGGTCGAAGACTTTGACGGCGTCAAGGTGCGTGTCATGCAAAACAACATCTTCCTGGATTCGTTCAAAACGTTGGGCACCAATGCCGTACCTATGGCCTTTGGCGAAGTGTTCACAGCACTCGAAACCCGCACCATCGACGGCCAGGAGAACCCCTTTGTCACCATCGAAACCTCGAAATTCAGCGAAGTACAAAAGTACCTGAGTGTCACGCGCCATGCCTACACACCGTTCCTGGTGCTGTACAGCAAAAAGCTGTGGGACCAGCTCAACCCGCAAGAGCAGGCCGTGCTGCGTGAAGCCGCCATGGAAGGCCAGAAGGTGCAACGCGCCGCCAACCGCGCTTTGAACGAGAAGTCACTGACCAGCCTGCGCAAAACCATGACGGTGAATGACGTTTCACCGGCCGAGCAAAAACGCATGTTTGAAAAGGTCAAACCGGTGTATGACAAAAACGTGCCACTCATCGGCGCTGATGCTGTCAATGCCGTGATGGATTCGTTGAAAAAAGCACGTGGCGGCTGATTAGGTTGCCACCCAAAACGGACTGTGGGCCGCGCTCTTGATCTTTAAGGGCGCGGCCTTTTTCTTTTGTTCTGGATGACCGCACCATGAAAATCACCCAACTTGAAACTATCCGCCTCGGCGAGTTTCCCAACATCCTCTGGGTGCGCCTGCACACCGACGAAGGCCTGGTCGGCCTGGGTGAAACCTTTATGGGCGCAGAGGCGGTCGAGGCTTATTTACACGAATGGGCCGCGGCCAAACTGCTGGGCACCGACCCGCTGCAAATCGAGGCCCGCAACCGCGACATCACCGGTTACCTGGGCTGGCGTGGGTCGGGTGTCGAGACGCGGGGCAACTCGGCCATTGACATTGCGCTGTGGGACATCTTTGGCAAAGCCGCCAACATGCCGGTGCACACCGCACTGGGTGGCAAGAGCCGCGACAGTATCCGCATCTACAACACCTGCGCCGGTTACCAGTACATCCGCAGCGCCACCAACCAGACCAGCTCCAACTGGGGCCTGGCCAACAACAATGGGCCTTACGAAGACCTGCAGGGTTTTCTGCACCATGCCGATGAATTGACCGAATCATTGTTAGGGGAGGGCATCACGGCCATGAAGATCTGGCCGTTTGACCCCGCCGCTGAAAAAAGCCACGGCCAGTACATCAGCAACACCGACCTGGATCTGGCGCTGGAGCCCTTCCGCAAGATCCGTAATGCAGTGGGCAACAAGATGGACATCATGGTCGAGTTCCACAGCCTGTGGCGCTTGCCCATGGCGCAGAAAATTGCCCGTGCGCTGAAAGAATTCAACACCTTCTGGCACGAAGACGCGATCCGTATGGACAGCCTCGACCTGCTGAAGCAGTACGCCAAAGACTGCGACGCGTTGATCTGCGCCAGCGAGACGCTGAGCTACAAATGGGGCTTTAAGGACTACCTGCAGACTGGCGTGGCCGGTGTGGCCATGCTCGACCTGAGCTGGTGCGGCGGCCTGACCGAAGCCCGCAAAATCGCCGCCATGGCCGACGCCTGGCAACTGCCCGTGGCCCCGCACGACTGCACCGGCCCCGTGGTCTGGGCTGCATCCACCCATTTGAGCCTGCACGCGCCGAACGCGCTGATTCAGGAAAGTGTGCGGGCGTTTTACACCGGCTGGTACAAGGAGCTGGTGACCGAGCTGCCGATCGTGGAGAACGGCATGATCCGCCTGAACGACAAACCCGGCCTGGGGCTGGAGCTGCTGCCGGACCTGCACAAGCGGGCGGATGCGGTGGTGCGCTTGTCTAAACGCATCTGAACAATGGGGCCAGTTGTCATACAGAAGCTGGAAAGGGGAAGCATGAACTGCTTCGTCATCTCAGGCTGTAATGGATTTAATTTAACATAATATACATTGTATAAAGTAGACAGTGAGGTGCTGAGACGGCGCAAAAACCGCCCCAACGACCTTAATGTCCCCTCAGCTGCTGAACTGGACTCACCACTTGCCTTTGGGCTGCCGCGCCCGGATGGCGGCACCGATGAGTTCAACCATCTCTTTGCGGTCGGCGCGTTGGGCGAAGTCTACGGCGGTGAGACCTAGTTGGTTCTTGAGCGTGGGGTCGGCGCCTTCGTCCAGCAGCAGTTTGAGTGTGGACGTGTTGCCGTACATCGCGGCCATCATCAGCGGCGTGCTGCCGTTGGGTGATGCCGCGTCGATATAGGCGGCATTCTCCAGCAGCAGCTTGGCTACGCCGAGTTGGTCGCCTTGGGTACTGCTGGCGGCGTAATGCAACGGGGTCCAGCCTGTTTTGTTGACGTCGGCGTCCTTGTCGATGAGCGCAGCAGCCAGCTTCAGTTCACCACGCATGGCCGCCATCATCAGCGGGCTTTCGTCTTGCGGGGTGCGTGTTTCCACCTTGATTTTGGGTGTCTTGAGCAGCACGTCGACTACCTTGGGGGACGGATCGCGCAGCGCCAGAAACAAGCCACTTTGGCCTTTGGCATCCAGCGTATTCGGGTCAAATCCTCGGCGGAGCAAGGCCGACAGGCTTTGCGGGTCGTCCCGTTGGATGGCTGCAAAAAAATCTTCGAATGACCCTGCATTTACAGAAGAAAAACCAATAAAAACAATAAGGTATATTGATTTTTTAATGTAATTTCTCATGACTTGACCCCGCGGAAAAGTTGCTCGAAGTTGTGTGAAGTGGCCTGGGCAATTTCCTGCACGTCGCAGTTTTTGAGTGTGGCGATTTGCTGCGCAACAAAGGGCACATACGACGGGTTGTTGGTTTTGCCGCGGTACGGCACAGGTGCCAGGTACGGGCTGTCGGTCTCTATCAGCATGCGGTCCAACGGCACAAAACGGGCCACATCGCGGATGTCTTGCGCACTTTTGAAGGTGAGGATGCCGGAGAAGGAGATGTAATAACCCAGATCCAGCGCCGCACGCGCCACTTCGGCGGTTTCGGTGAAACAGTGGAACACGCCGCCTGCCGCGCCGGGCGAGCCGTCTTCGCCCTCCTCCTTCAGGATGGCCAGCGTATCCGCCGACGCACTGCGGGTGTGGATGACCAGCGGTTTGGCAGTCTGGCGCGCGGCCCGGATATGGGTACGGAAACGCTCACGCTGCCACTCCATGTCGGCAACAGTGCGGTCACCCAGGCGGTAATAGTCCAGCCCGGTTTCACCAATACCCACCACGCGAGGCAAAGCCGCACGCTGCAGCAGGTCGTCGAGGCTGGGCTCCGCCAGGTCTTCGCCGCTTTCGTTGTCGGGATGGACACCCACGGTAGCCCAGAAATTGTCATACCCGGTAGCCAGGGCGTGGACTGCCGGAAACTCTTCAAGGGTGGTGCAGATACACAGCGCGCGGGTGACCTGGGCCTGCGCCATGGCGTCGCGGATGGCGGGGAGTTGTGCCTGCAGTTCGGGAAAAACCAGGTGGCAGTGGGAATCGGTGAACATGGGAACTCACAAAAAAGAACGCACCCATTGCGCAATGGGTGCGTAGGGCCATTGGCGCGAACGCCCCGGGCGGTCAGATGGTCTGGGTAGGCCGCTCCGACGCCAGATGAGAGCCCAGGATTTCCTCAATACGGGCCTTGAGCTGGCGGGACTTTTCGTCCTTGGGGAACTGGATACCCACACCCTGGGTGCGGTTGCCTGCGGCGCGGGCCGGTGTGACCCAGGCCACGCGGCCTGCAATGGGATAACGCTGTGTGTCCTCGGGCAGGGTCAGCAGCACATAAATGTCTTCGCCCAACTGGTAGTCACGCGTGGTGGGGATAAACATGCCGCCTTCGGTGAACAAGGGAATATAGGCTGCGTACAGCGCACCCTTTTCCTTGATGGCGAGCTGCACGACACTGGGGCGGGGGGTGGAGGCGGTGGTGCTCATGGGAAGGACGGCTGTGCTTAGTGCCTTGAGTTTAGGGTGTTTCGGGCTTCAGCCACAAGCGCTTCCAGCATCAGGCCCGCATTAAACGGGTGGTCCACCGTGCGTGAGGTCTGTGCCAGTGCCTTCGACCAGCGGCCCAGTGCACCCAGCGACGGTGCGGTCGGCAGGTCTGCCGCCGCGAAATAACGCGGCGCGGCGCCGGTGCTGGACACCAGCAGGTCATGGCAAAGCTTCTGCAGCGCATCAACCGTTTGCGCGGGTGACCAGTCGCCCACGGCTGTGGTGTCCCCGCGCAGCATGGCTTTGGGGAACAAGGCCCACAGCTTGGGGTTGCGCCCGGCACGGGCCACAGCCAGCGCATCTTCAGGGCGTCCACCGGCAGCGCGCAGCAGGTCAGGGGCATCGGCTGGTGAAACCCCCTGCCCTTGCAGCCAGGCCAGCGCTTCGCCCGGCTGCGGCCAGGCCATGGTGTGGCCCATACAACGGCTGCGGATGGTGGGCAGCAGCTGGTGGGCGGCCTCACTGGCCAGCACAAAGCGTACGTTGCCCGGAGGTTCTTCCAGTGTCTTGAGCAGTGCGTTGGCGGTCACATGGTTCATCTGCTCTGCGGGATACACCAGCACCGCCTTGCCTTGGCCTTGCCCTGCGGTGCGCTGCGCAAACTCCACCGCATCACGCATGGCATCAATACGGATCTCGCGGCTGGGTTTGCGTTTTTTGTCGTCGATGTCAGCCTGGGCTTTTTCACTCAGCGGCCAGCCCAGTGCCAGCATGTCGGTCTCAGGCATCAGCACACACAGGTCGGCGTGGGTGCGCACGCTGATGGAGTGGCAACTGCCACACACACCACAAGCACCCTCTTGCGCAGACGGGTTTTCACACAGCCAAGCCTGCACCATGGCCAGCCCCAGCGGGTACTGGCCCAGACCCGACGGGCCTTGCAGCAGCCATGCGTGGCCGCGCTGGGCCAGCAAGGGGCCAAGCTGGCGGCCGATCCACGGCGCGAGAGGGGTGTTGTGGGCCTTGTCCATCACGCGCGCCCTGCAGCTGTGGGCGGCTTCAGCAAGCCGCGCTGGACACAGGTGGCCCACACCTGCTGCCAGACCTGGTCACGCGTCTGGGCCGCGTCGATGTGGGCAAAACGGGCCGGCGACGCCGCCGCACGGGCGGCATAGCCCCGCACCACGCTGCGGAAGAATTCAACAGGCTGGGCCTCAAATTTGTCAGGCACACGTGCATCGGCCAGCCGTTCTGCGGCCATCTCGGGGGACAGCTCAAACAGCAATGTGAGTGCCGGATTGCGAACCATATTGGCCTCTAGCGCAGGTACAGCCTGCACCCACAGCTCCAGTATTGATAGCACCTCAAGATCAAACCCGCGCCCTCCGCCCTGGTACGCAAAAGTGGCATCGGTGAAGCGGTCACACAGCACCACCTCACCCCGCGCAAGGGCTGGCTCAATCACGTTCAGCAGGTGGTCGCGCCGGGCGGCGAAGATCAGCAGGGCTTCGGTCAACGGGTCCATGGCGTCGTTCAGCACCAGGGCGCGCAGTTTCTCGGCCAAGGGGGTGCCGCCGGGCTCACGGGTCAGGGTGACCACCCTGCCCTGCGCCTGGAAGGCCTGCGCCAGTGCACCGATGTGGGTGGATTTGCCCGCACCGTCGATGCCTTCAAAGCTGATGAAAAGACCGGTAGTTGTCATGGGTGGCCTCTGGGCGTTGCGCGTTCAGCGGCCCCGCTGGTATTGGTTGACGGCGCGGTTGTGTTCTTCGAGCGACGGGCTGAAATGGCTGGTTCCGTCGCCTTTGGCCACAAAGTACAGCGCCCGCGTCTGCCCTGGCTGCACAGCGGCCAACAGGGCGGCTTTGCCCGGCATGGCGATCGGTGTGGGCGGCAGGCCACCCCGGGTGTAGGTGTTCCAGGGGGTGTCGGTCTGCAGGTCGCGTTTGCGCAGGTTGCCGTCAAAGGCGTCCCCCATGCCGTAGATCACGGTGGGATCGGTCTGCAGCGGCATGCCAATTCGCATGCGGTTGGTGAACACACCGGCCACCAAAGGGCGGTCGCTCGCGCGGCCGGTTTCTTTTTCGATGATGCTGGCCAGGATCAGGGCTTCGTCGGCGCTTTTGAGCGGGGTGTCGGCCTGGCGCTGGGACCAGGCGGCGTCGAGCTTTTTGTCCATGGCCTGCATGGCGCGGCGCATCACTGCCAGGTCGCTGGAGCCTTTGGCGTAGGTGTAGGAGTCAGGAAAGAACCGGCCTTCCGGGTGCACACCCGGGCGGCCCAAGGCGACCATGATGGCCTCATTGCTCAGGCCTGCTGTGTCGGGCTTGAGTTGCTCCGATGCAGCCAACGCGGCACGCATCTGGCGAAAGTTCCAGCCCTCAACCAGCGTCACCGAACGCAGGGCTTCATCACCCCGCACCAGTTTCTGCAGAAGGCTGCGGGGCGTGGTGCCACGGTCCAGCTCGTAGCTGCCGGCGCGGATCTGCCGGTCCTGCCCCGACACACGAAACCACGCGTACAACACACGCGGGTCAACCTGCACACCGGCATCGGCCACGGCACGCGCCACGCCACGGGGGGATGTGCCGGGTTCGATGGACAGGTCCACCGTGTCCTTGTCCATGCCCAGCGGCGCGTGGAGCCACCACGCAGCACCCGCACCCAGCGCCAGCACGGCCAAAATAATGAGTAAGAAGAAACGCCGCAAACCCTGCAACCCTTGTGAATAAAGCTGGCGAATCATAATTGACCCATGACTACACGCCTGAATGGAATTACCCCCCTGCCCCACCTCGGCATCATCCGCGTGGAGGGTGAAGAAGCCGCCAAATTTCTGCAGGGCCAACTGACGCAGGACTTTGTCTTGCTGGGCCTGGACCAGGCCCGTTTGGCCGGGTTTTTGTCAGCCAAAGGCCGTATGCAGGCGAGCTTTATTGGCTTCAAACGCAGTGCCACCGAGATTTTGCTGGTCTGCAGCGCCGACCTGCTGGCCCCCACACTCAAACGCTTGTCGATGTTTGTGATGCGGGCCAAAGCCAAACTGACCGACGCCAGCGCCGACTTTGTGCTGTGTGGTGTGGCCGGCGATGCTATTCAAAATATAGCTGCAGGCGCTCATCCAGCCTGGGCCAAGGTCGATTTTGATACACAAAACCTGGTTTTTTTGTACCCGGCGCTCGATCAGCCACGCGCCCTGTGGATCGCCCCCGCAGGCACCCCACCCCCACCCGGCCCCGCGCTAAACCTGGACCTGTGGCAGTGGGGCGAGGTGATGGGGGGTGTCGCCACCCTCAGTGCGCCGGTGGTGGACGCTTTTGTGCCGCAAATGCTGAACTTCGAGTCTGTCGGTGGGGTGAACTTCAAAAAGGGCTGTTACCCCGGCCAGGAGATCGTGGCGCGCAGCCAGTTCCGCGGCACGCTGAAACGCCGCACCTATGTGACCCATGCGGATGCAACGCTGGCGGTGGGTGACGAAGTGTTCCAGGCGGCCGACCCGGAGCAGCCCTGCGGCACGGTGGTGCAGGTGGCTCCGGCACCGGACGGGGGTTTTGATGCGCTGGTGTCGATGCAGATCGCTGCAGCCGAGGCGGGTGGTTTACATGCCGTGTCGGCCAACGGCCCGGCATTGGAGCTGCACCCTCTGCCTTACGCGCTGCTGGACGATATTTAACGCGGCTATAGCGCACGCACCATCTCGATGTGGGCAATGTCCACCTCGTCAAAGGGCGCGCCCTGCGGCGTGAACCCAAGCCGCTCATAAAAGCCCTGTGCGCTGCATTGCGCATGTAACAGCACCGCCTTGTCACCCCGTGCCCGGGCAGCATCGGCCAAAGCCTCCAGAATGCTGCGGCCCATGTTGGTGCCGCGCACCACCCGCTCCACCGCCATACGCCCGATACGCGCCACGCCCTTGTCGGAGGGCAGCAGGCGGCCGGTGGCCAATGGCTGGCCCAGGCGGTTGAAGGCCACGGCGTGGACGGCGGTGGCATCGGCGGCGTCCCACTCCATGTCCAGCGGCACCTTTTGTTCGTGCACAAACACCGTGGTGCGCACGGCACTGGCGGCAGAGCCCAGCTCAGCCCAGCTGCCGGTCTGTAGGCGCACCATGGATTCGCCCGCTTCATAACCAGCCAGGATGTCGCGCAGCGCCTGCGGTACGGGGCGTGAGGTCTGGGTCACCGGGTCGGCAAACACATAGACCAGCTCGCCGGTGATGAGTAATTCGTCGCCCCGGAAGATACCTGCCGTGAACAGCATGGACGAGGTGCCGACACGGCTGCAGCACATACCAATGTCGAGTTGGTCGTCCAGCCGCGCTGACGCGTTGAACTCCACCGTGGCCTTCTTGACGTACAACTCACCACCCAGCTGGGCAAAAGCTTCCTCGTACGGCAAGGCCAGCGCGCGCCAGTAGTCGGACACGGCGGTGTCGATGTACATCAGGTAGTGCGCGTTAAAGACAATTTTTTGCATGTCCACCTCGGCCCAACGGACGCGCAGACGGTGGAAAAATCGGAAATCCTGGCGTTTCATGGTCGGAGGGCCTGTTCAAAAGCAGTTTGCAAAGCACGGGCCGCGTCACGGCGGGCCTGGCGGGCTTCGGGAATAGCGCGGCCCATCTTGATGAATTCGTGGGTGACGCCGCGGTAAATTTCGAGTTCCACCGCGACCCGATCCTGGCGCAGCTTGTCGGCGTACAACACCCCCTCGTCCACCAGCGGGTCGTATTCGGCCAGGCCAATCCAGGCCGGGGCCACACCTTCAGCGTCGGGCACGTTGAGGGGTGAAAAGCGCCAGTCGCCCCGCGCGGCCACGTTGATGTAGTTGCCAAAAAACCAGTCAATCTGCGCGGCCTCTAATACCAGCCCCTGGGCAAACTGGTGGTGGGATGGTGTGTCGGCCAGCGCCGCACAGCCAGGGTAAAACAGCATTTGCAGTGCAAGGGGCAGGCCCGCATCACGCGCCAGCAGCGCACAGACTGCTGCCAGTGTGCCGCCAGCACTGTCGCCCCCCACCGCCAGACGGCTTCCGTCCAGCCCCAGCGTGTTGCCATGTTGCGCCAGCCACAGCATGGCATCGTGGGCATCGTTGACGGCGACTGGGAACCGGTGTTCCGGTGCCAGCCGGTAGTCCAGCGACACCACCGCACAGCCTGCCAGGCTGCTCAGTGCGCGGCACAGGCCATCGTGGGTGCTGATGCTGCCAATGACGAAACCACCGCCGTGAAAGTACAACAACACCGGCAGTTGCGGGTGCCCCTGCACCGGGGTGGGCGCGTACAGCCGGGCGGGCAGCAGCACACCGTCACGCGCGGGGATCGTGAAGTCCTCCACACGTGCCAGCGCTGGCGCGGGCTCCTCCAGGATGTCTGCACCTGCGGCATAGGCCTCGCGGGCCTGCTGCGGCGTCATGGTGTTGAGGGGCGCACGCCCGGCCTTGGCCATACGCTCCAGCACGGAGCGCATCTGGGGCGTCAAACGGTGGTGTGGCGTGGGGTTCACGGGCGCAGAGGGCATGGGTCGATTGGAGGTTGACGGTAACTGGAGATGCGTTGCGGCATCCTACAGCGCCTCCACCCGCCCGGGATGAGGGCGCTGAAGCCAGGCATGCCATTCGTCAGCCAGCTGCTGGCTGGCCGCAGTCGCGGTGCGCCAGGCCTTGACGCGACCCGCAAAGTCACTGGCGTACCGCGTGAAATCCTGGCGGTCGGGCAATTTGCCGTTGGGCAGCTGGCGCACCCAATCCGGGTCGGGCGCCAACAGCACCATGTTGTCCAGAAAACGGGTGGCACCATGCCGCCACTTCAGGCGTTTATCGAGCCAGCCCGGCACCACGGCCTTCTGGAAATGCGGGTACAGCACCAGCCCGGCCCCCTGCCCTGCCAGTTGCTGGGCCCCGTAGTTGAGGTGCAGGTGGTAGTCGGTGATACCACCGTCCCAATAGGCCCCGGGTGGCGCACCGGGGATGCCGCGCACCGATCGCAGCACAAAAGGAATGGAGCAGCTGGCTTGGAGTGCCGGGTTGAAGTTGGCCTGTGTCAGGCCGACCTGGCACGTGCGGTAGTCGTCTGTGGCAAATGGCAGCCTGGTGCCGGGCGTGGAAAAAACCACCCGTTCCAGCCAGGCCCCCATGGCTTTGCGCCTTGCTACGTTGGTGAGGAACGCCCCAAGGTAACCCAAAGGTGTCGCGAAGCGGCCTTCGCGGCCCAGCACATGGCGGCCACGGGCTGTGACGATGTGCAGGCGGTAGCGGCTGTGCTCCAGCACCTCACGCACGCGGCCATCGTAGAAAGCACGGACTGTGGCCCCAAACTGCGCACTGACGCCGTCAGGCGTGGGGCGTTTCTGCCCAGGGGGTAGTGCGTAGTTCTGGTGGATGTAGTCATGCTCCAGCCGCTGGAATGCGGCCACGGGCTGGTCGAGGCAGGCTGTGGCCATACGCCAGGCGCCAATCGATGCACCGACCAGGTGGACGGGGTGGCTGGACTGCGCCAGCCATTCGCCAAAGATGTAACGGTCCAGCGGGCCCAGCACCAGGCCTTTGGGGCCACCGGCAGCGCCGGGGATCACCCCCACATCCTGGGCCTGGAGTCCGTGGGTTTCGATGTGTTTGCGGGCTGTCGGGCCCGCGTAGATGCGCAGCGCTGTCATCGGAGAATTGTGGCGAAGAGGTGCGACAGGGGGTGTCGCTTAGACGATGACGTTCAAATTGTCTCGGCGTGCCCAGTCGGTCGGGGTCTGCTGCAACACCATGTCGATGTCCAGCCCGAGTGCGAGGCCAATCACGTCTGGAAAACTGACGGCCAGGGCGCGGTCTTCCAGCTTGGCCTCACGTGCCCGGGCGCGCCAGGCAGCCAGATGCAGCACACCGGCCAGGGGTTCGTACACGTCGTCTTCGAACGGTGCATGCTGGTGCGCCAAGGCATCCACCAACGGTTCGGGAAACTGCCATTGGCGGGCAAACCCGGCACTGACCTGGGCATAACAGTAGCCCAGCGAACGCCGCTCGGCTTTCACCCGCGCCATGTCGAGCGGGGGCACGATGGTGTCCAGCTGGCCCATTTTTTCAGGCATACCCAAGTGCATCAGCAACTCACCCACGGCGTGCACCAAACCTGCGGCATAGGCCATGGCCTGGTTCTGTTTGACACAGGCGGCCAGCGAACGGGCCACTTTGGCCGTGTCAAGGCTGTAGCGCCAGAACTGCTGCAGGTTGACGCCGGGAATGGAAGCAAACGTAGTACCGACCGATGCGGCGTCCACCAGGCCCCTGATCTGGTTCAGGCTCAGAACGGCTAGCGCCTCGGAAACACCCCCCAGCCGGCGTGACGTGGATGGCATCCGGCCATTGGCACACCGCATCATGCTCGCAGCCAGGGCCGGGTCGTTGCTGACCAGCTGGCATATCTTGCGCAGATCAGGATCGGCGTTGCGCAGCTCTGCGTGCAAAAGCACCAGCACTTTGGGAATACTCGGCAAGGCATCCTGGCGAGCCAACAATGCGTTCAGCTCCATAGATGAATCAAACAGGCGTGAAAAATAATGGCTTCATTATCCACACAAAGAAACATTTTGTTTCTTTGTGTGAATGACCCTGCTGCCGTCTATTTTTTCGCGTTGGCCAACTTTGCAAACGCCGATGCCATTGCACTGGCGGGCGCCGCCTGCTCCTGCCGACGCTGGGGTTGGTGGCCACGCCCCGCACCTTCAAAGCGGTTGTCGCGTGGCCCATCGCGGCGTGTGGGCGCTTCGCCCAATTTCATGGTCAGGCTGATGCGTTGCCGCGCCACATCCACCTCCAGCACCTTGACCTTGACGATGTCGCCGGTCTTCACCACTTCACGCGCATCGGTGGTGAACTTGTGACTGAGCTGGCTCACGTGCACCAGGCCGTCCTGGTGAACCCCGAGGTCGATAAACGCGCCAAAGGCGGCGACGTTACTGACGGTGCCCTCCAGGATCATGCCTTCAACCAGGTCCTTGATGTCTTCCACGCCGTCGTTGAAACGCGCCACCTTGAAGTCGGGGCGCGGGTCGCGGCCGGGTTTTTCCAGCTCGGTCAGGATGTCCTTGACGGTGATGACACCCACCGTCTCGTTGGCAAACAGCTCGGGCTTCAAAGCCTTGAGCATGTCGGCGCGGCCCATCAGGCTGCCAATCGGCTGCTGGGTGTGGCTGATGATTTTCTCGACCACCGGGTAGGTTTCGGGGTGTACACCGGTCATGTCGAGCGGGTTGTCGCCACCACGGATACGCAGGAAACCGGCGCTTTGCTCAAACGTCTTGGCACCCAGTCCACCCACGTCCATGAGTTGTTTGCGGGTCTTGAACGCACCATTGGCCTCGCGCCAACGCACCACCGCCTTGGCCACACTGCCCGACAGGCCGGACACCCGGCTCAGCAGCGGCACACTGGCGGTGTTCAGATCCACCCCCACCGAGTTCACACAGTCTTCCACCACGGCTTCCAGGCTGCGTGCCAGTTCGCTCTGGTTCACGTCGTGCTGGTACTGGCCCACACCAATACTCTTGGGGTCGATCTTCACCAACTCGGCCAGCGGGTCTTGCAGCCGCCGGGCAATACTGGCCGCGCCACGCAGGCTCACGTCCACATCGGGCATCTCTTGCGAGGCAAATTCACTGGCGCTGTAGACCGAAGCACCTGCTTCGCTGACCACTACCTTTTCGATAGCTACTTGCGCTTGCCCAGGCTGGGCTGCAGCCATTTTTTGTATCAATTTGATGAGGTCACCGGCCAGCTTGTCGGTCTCGCGGCTGGCCGTGCCGTTGCCGATGGCGATCAGGTTCACGCCGTGTTTGGCGCAGAGTTTGCCCAGCGTGTGCAGCGAACCTTCCCAGTCTTTGCGCGGCTCGTGCGGGAAAACGGTGGCAGTTTCAACGAGTTTGCCCGTCGTATCCACCACAGCCACCTTCACGCCGGTACGGATGCCCGGGTCCAGCCCCAGCACCACGCGTGGGCCTGCGGGGGCGGCCAGCAGCAGGTCACGCAGGTTGTCGGCGAACACCTTGATGGCGACTTTTTCGGCCTCTTCGCGCAGGCGCGAGAACAGGTCACGCTCGGTGGACATGCTGAGCTTCACGCGCCAGGTCCAGGCCACACATTTGCGGATCAGGTCGTCAGAAGAACGCGACGCATGGCTCCAGCCCAAATGCAGCGCAATTTTTCCCTCGGCAATCGACGGCTTGCCCGGCTCGGGCTCCACCGGCAGCACCAGCTTGGCCTCCAGCATCTCCAGCGCCCGGCCCCGGAACACGGCCAGCGCGCGGTGCGACGGCACGCGGCCAATCGGCTCGTCGTACTCAAAATAATCGCGGAACTTGGCCACGTCCGGGTTGTTTTCGTCCTTGCCGGTGACCAGTTTGCTGCGCAGCAGGCCCTCGGCCCACAGCCATTCGCGCAGGCGTTGCACCAGCGTGGCGTCTTCGGCCCAGCGCTCGCTCAGGATGTCACGCACACCGTCCAGCACCGCGGGCACGGTCGAGAAATCGGCACCTGGCTTGCCATCGTCCAGCACCTCGGCGGGGCGGGTGAAAGCAGCAGCCTCGGTGGCGGGGTTGAGCGTGGGGTCGGCAAACAGTTTGTCGGCCAGTGGCTCGATGCCGAACTCGCGCGCAATCTGGCCCTTGGTGCGGCGTTTTTGCTTAAAAGGCAGGTAGATGTCTTCCAGCTCTTGTTTGGTGGGTGCGTTGGCAATGGCGGTACGCAGCGCATCGGTGAGTTTGCCCTGCTCGTCAATGGCCTTGTAGACCGCCTCGCGCCGGTCTTCCAGCTCGCGCAGGTAAGACAAACGTGCCTCCAGCTCGCGCAGCTGGATGTCGTCCAGCCCGTTGGTCACTTCCTTGCGGTAACGGGCGATAAAAGGCACGGTGGCCCCGCCGTCGAGCAACTCCACCGCAGCAGTGACCTGCTGCTCGGTCACTTTGATTTCAGAGGCGATCTGGCGAATGATTTTCTGCATGTCCGGGGGCTGAACTGGGTGAAAGCGGGCGAGTGTGCCATAGCGAAGGCGCTACCCGCGCTGGAAAACCTGGAAGGACGGCGTGGTGCTGCACCGGGTTCGCCAATCGCTGGCCTGGCGCGCGGTGCGGCGGCTCAAAGCCGGTACCAAACGCACTGTTCGGCGCTGGAGGTCTGGCAGGCGGCTGCGCAGTTAACGCATTTGCTACTTTATTTATAGCTGATAGCGCAATAGCAGCGGGCGCTGGAGGCTATTTTATGCCTTAAAATGGACCATTTCGCCATCTACCGCCCCAATGGCCCAGCCCTTTCTCACCGCCGCGTTTTACCGTTTTGTCACGCTGGACGACACCCCTGCCCTGCGCACCAACCTGCTGGCCCAGTGCGCCGCGCACCAGGTCAAGGGCAACGTGCTGCTGGCGACCGAAGGTATCAACGGCACCATCTCAGGCCCGGTGGACGGTGTGCGTGCGGTGCTGGTCTGGCTGCGCAGCGACCCGCGTCTGGCGGCGCTGCCGCACAAGGAGGCACTGGGCACACGCGACCCGTTTTACCGCATGAAGGTGAGCCTGAAGCGCGAGATCGTCACTCTGGGTGTGCCCGACGTACAGCCCGCCAAAAACGCCGGCACCTATGTGTCGCCCGACGAGTGGAACCAGCTGATCCGCCAGCCCGACGTGGTAGTGGTGGACACGCGCAACGACTACGAGGTGGCGATTGGCACTTTTCAGGGGGCCATCGACCCGGGCACCAGCAGCTTCAGCGAACTGCCGCAGTGGGTGGAGCAGAACCAGGCGTTGTTGCGCGGCAAGGCCAAGGTAGCCATGTTCTGCACCGGGGGCATCCGCTGCGAAAAGTCCACCGCTTACCTGCGCCACTTGGGGTATGACGAGGTCTACCATCTGGACGGCGGCATCCTCAAATACCTCGAAACGGTGCCCGAGGACGAGAGCCTGTGGCAAGGCGAATGTTTTGTGTTCGACGAACGGGTGGCCGTGGGCCACGGCCTGCAGCCCGGCCATTACGCGCTGTGCCGATCGTGCCGCCTGCCGCTGAGCGCCGAAGACCAGGCATCGCCTCTGTTTGTCGAAGGGGTCAGCTGCCCGCATTGCCATGGCAACACCAGCGACACCCAAAAGCAGGCCTACGCTGAACGCCAGCGCCAGATGGAGTTGGCCGCCGAGCGCGACCAAACACATGTCGGCCAACGTCTGCCGACACCGGGCCACCCCACTTGAGCGCCCTGCCCGTTCTGTATTCGTTCCGCCGCTGCCCCTACGCCATGCGGGCGCGGATGGCGCTGTGGGCCAGTGGCCAGCAATGCGAATTGCGCGAGGTTGTGCTGCGCGACAAACCGGCTGAATTGCTGGCGGCATCACCCAAAGGCACAGTGCCCGTATTGGTGCTGGCAGATGGCATGGTGATCGACCAAAGCTTGGCCATCATGCAATGGGCCTTGGGGCGTAATGACCCGATGGGCTGGCTGGCGCCGGGGCTGGATGCGATGCTGGCGCTGGTAGCAGAGTGTGACGGCGACTTTAAACACCATCTGGATCGCTACAAATACCCGCAGCGGTATGCCGACACAGAGGCGCTGTTGCACCGGACCCAGGCTGGTGGTTTCATCGGCCGGCTTGAAGAGCGATTGTGTGTGTCCACATACCTTTTTGGTAACCACACTGCCCTCGCCGACTTTGCCATTGCACCCTTTGTGCGGCAGTACGCGCAGGTCGATGCCACCTGGTTTGCCGCACAGCCATGGCCCAAGGTACAGGCATGGCTGGAAAATCTGCAGGTCAGCGAAGTCTGGAGCCGGGTGATGGACAAATACCCGCAATGGGTGGCGGGTGCACCGGCGGTGCTCTTCCCGCCAGCGTGAGATTTACGCCGCCCGCAGCTGCGCCCGCAGCGCTTCCCCAATCTCGGGCCGCGCAGCAAACGGATCAGCCGGGTTGGTCACCGACACGATGTTTTCCATACGGCTCTGCACATTGCCCAGCGCCTTGGGGTGGCTGAACACATAGAACTGGTTGGCGCTGATGGCGTCGAACACGCGGTGGGCGATTTCGCCTGCGGTGATCTTGCCGCTGCTCACCGCCTTGTTGCTCATGGCCTGGCCGATGAGCTGGCTTTTGGTCAGCTCGGAGGTTTGCGGCGCATTGTTGCGGTTGCGTTCGCTGCTGGTGATGCCGGTGGGCACAAAATACGGGCACAGCAGGCTGGCACCGATCTGGTCGGTGACCAGGTTCAGGTCGTGGTAGAGCGTTTCAGTCAGGCTCACCACGGCGGCTTTGGCGGCGTTGTAGATACCCATGTTGGGGGCGGTCAGCAGCCCGGCCATACTCGCGGTGTTGGTGATGTGTCCACGGTAATTCGGGTCTTTGGCCGCGGCCTCCAGCATCATGGGGGTGAACAGACGCACGCCGTGCACCACACCCATCAGGTCCACACCCAGCACCCAGTCCCAGTCGGCGACCGAGTTCTCCCACACTAGGCCACCTGCGCCGACACCGGCGTTGTTGAAGACAAAGTGTGGAGCGCCAAACCTTGCCTTCACATCGGCGGCCAGCTGCTCCATCTGGGCTGCGTTCGACACGTCCACCTTGCGCGCCAGCACCTGGGCACCGGCAGCTTCCATCTCGGCCTGGGCCGCGTCAAGGGCGTCCTGTTGCACGTCAACCAGCACCAGGTTCATGCCCCGTGCCGAGCCAATACGTGCACATTCGAGGCCAAAGCCCGAGCCTGCGCCGGTAAGTACGGCGGTTTTCCCCACGAAATCCTGGATCATGCTGCCTCTGCTTTTTTAAGTACGTAACCAATACGCGGGAAATGCACATGCACCGTGCCAGCACGCGCATCGGTGCGGCGCAGGGTGTAGTGGGTGCGGGTGGCTGCCACCAGCTCGCCCTCGGTGGCCTCGGGGCCAAAACTCTCGGCGGCCATGGTGACCAGGCTGCCCAGCGCGATGTGGTGTTCGTCCTGGAAGGTGCTGTCGGTCAGCAAGGTGTGGGGCGCGGACGCTGCGGCCACGGCGATGGCGTCTGCCGCGTTGAATTTTTCCATGGTGCCGTGGCCGATGGCGGCCATACGCGCCATCCAGTCCACCACCGCCGGGGTCAGGTCGAGGATGCCCGCCACCGACGGGGTGCGCGTGCGGGTGAACCACAGCGGGTGGTAGCACGCAAAGTCGGCCACTGTGGGCACGGCACCCAGCAGGAAGGGCTGGTCGTCCAGCATGTCGGACAGGCGGCGCAGGTAGGACTTGTAGGCCGCAGCGGCATCTGCCGGGCGCAGCCGGGCCATGCTGCCACTCATGGCGCGCCGGTCGTCGCTGAAGGCTTTGGCCACCTCGGGTGGTGTGTTGCCAAACATGTCGGCCGCGCCCTTGGGCCCCAGGTTGTAGGCCATGGCAGCCCAGAACAAGGTGCTGTCGGCCCACTGCGCCAGGATGCGCGCCAGGCCTTTTCCGGGTTCGGGGTAGAGCGAGGGTGTGGGAGCCAGATGCTCCAGCACGTCGCAAATCAGCGCCGTGTCGCAGTAGATGTCGGCACCGATCTGCAGGACCGGCGTCTTGCGGTAGCCACCGGTCAGCGCCACCACATCGGGCTTGGGCATGATTTGCGGAATCACCACCGACTTCCACGCCAGGTTTTTGTAGCCTAGCACCAAGCGGATTTTTTCGGCGAAGGGGGAGCTGGGGTAGTGGTGCAGGATCAGGTGAGACATGGCTTGTGCCCTCAGACCAGTTTGACCAGCTGTTTACCGAAGTTCTTGCCCTTGAGCAAACCGAGGAAGGCCTCGGGCGCGGCGGCCAGCCCCTGGGCGATGGACTCACGCGGGCGCAGCTTGCCTGTTGCCACCAGCGCACCCAGCTCGGCCAGGGCTTCGGGCCAGACTTCCATGTGCTCGCTGACGATAAAACCTTCGAGTTTGAGGCGGCTGATCAGGAACAGCGCCGGGTTGGCCAGCGGCAGTGGTGCGCCGTCGTAGCCCGCGATCATCCCGCACAGGGCGATACGGCCAAAGGCGTTCATACGCAGCAGCACGGCGTCAAAAATATAGCCGCCAACGTTCTCAAAATAACCGTCGATGCCGTTCGGGCAGGCTTCCTTCAATGCGGTGGCCATGGTCTTCACATCGGGGTGCTGCTTGTAGTCGATACAGGCGTCAAAGCCCAGTTCGTCCGTCACGTAGGCGCACTTGTCCGGCCCACCGGCAATGCCCACCACGCGGCAGCCACGGGCCTTGGCCAGCGCACCAAACGCACTGCCCACCGCGCCACTGGCGGCGGTGATGACCACCGTCTCACCCGCCTTGGGGTTGATGATCTTGACCAGGCCGTACCAGGCGGTCACCCCGGGCATACCCACTGCACCGAGGTAATGCGACAGCGGCACGTGGGTGGTGTCCACCTTCTTCAGCGAGCCCGGCACCGACGCATCCACCACGCTGTACTGCTGCCAGCCGCCAAAACCCACCACCTTGTCACCCACGGCGTATTTGGGGTGCTGGCTCTCGACCACCTCCCCCACCGTGCCGCCCTGGAACACCTGGCCCACGGGCTGCGCGGCGGCATAACTCTTGGAGTCGTTCATACGACCGCGCATGTACGGGTCCAGGCTCATGTAATGGTGGCGCACCAGCACTTCGTTGGGCTTGAGTGGTGCGGTCTCAGACGTCACCAGTTTGAAATTGCTGGCCACGGCTTCGCCCTGGGGGCGGTTGTCGAGAATGATTTGCTGGTTGGTGGGCATGGTGCCTCCTGGAAGGTGTGGTTACTACAATTTTGATAGCTGCTTGCGCTTATGCAGCGTGCGCTAGAGGCCAATTTGGCTTAAAAATCAATCGGTTTTCAGCGGCGCTGCGCTGGATTCGGCCTCGCGCCGCATGTACTTGAAGGTGCCGGTGGCATGGGCACACACCCGGCCTTCGGCGTCGAGGATGCGGCCTTCGGTAAACGCCATCGACTTCGTGCGGTGCAGCAGCTGCCCCACTCCGCGCAGCGGGCCACGTGCGGGCTGCAAAAAGCTGGTCTTCATCTCGATGGTCACCACACCCATGTCGGGTGTCACGCTGCGGGCCGCCGTGGCCATGGTCACGTCCAGCAGCGTCATCGACGCGCCGCCGTGGGTCACGTGGAACGAGTTGAGGTGCTCCGGCGCGGGGGTGTAGAGGATCTCCGACTGACCGCCTTCGAAGCGCACCAGCTCGAAGCCCAGCAGCGTGACAAAGGGGATTTCAACGCCAAAGCTCATGGGTGTGTTCTCTCACGCACCGGTGACCACACTCACGCCGCCGTCCACCGCCAGCCACTGGCCGGTGATGTGCCGGCCTGCGTCGCTTGCGTACAGCAGCGTCAGGCCCTTGAGGTCTTCGTCACTGCCCAGGCGGCCCAGCGGCGCGTGGGATGCCATTTTTTCCTCGCCCAGCGTCTGGATCAGCACGGCGGCCATCTTGGTCATGAAGAAACCGGGGCAGATGGCGTTGACGTTGATGTTGTACTTGCCCCATTCGGCGGCCAGTGTTTTGGTGAACCCAATCACCGCCGTCTTCGACGTGTTGTAGGCAATGGTCTGCATCTCGGGCGGGTTGCCATTGAGCCCGGCGATGGACGCGATGTTGATGATGCGGCCCGATTTACGCGGGATCATGCTGGCCTTGGCCAGGTGCTGGCTCAGGATGAAGTAGCCCCGGATGTTGAGGTTCATCACCTTGTCCCAGGCAGCAACAGGGTGGTCTTCGGCTGGGGCACCCCAGCTGGCGCCGGCGTTGTTGACCAGGATGTCCACGTTTCCCATACGCTGCAGGGTCTCGTCGGCCAGGCGGCGGATGTCTTCTTCCTTGCCACAGTCGGCGGCGATCCAGCGGGCGTCGATGCCTGCGGCCTGCAGCTCGGCAGCGGCCTGCTCCAGGTCTTCGGCCTTGCGTGAACTCAGCAAAACACGGGCACCGGCCTCACCCAGCGCGTGGGCCATCTGCAGGCCCAGGCCGCGTGAGCCGCCGGTGACCAGGGCGGTTTTGCCGGTCAGGTCGAATAACTGTTGAACAGTGCGGGTCATAGAGGGTCCTGGATTAAAAGAGGTGGGTAACGGCAACTCCGGAGATTCTGCCGCGTCGCTTATATGCGGGGCTGTCCCCATGGCGATAAGAGGCATGCACTGCTGCATCCGCGCAGGCCGCATCCCTCAAATGGGGGATCTTTGTTGCACGGCCTGGCGCTATGCTTGGGATTAATTTCAGGATGTATGGCATGGATGTGTGGCGCGTACTGGTGGTTGAAGACAATCCGGAAATGCGTGTTTTCTTTTCCGACTGCATCGCACGCTCCCCGCTCTTGCGCTGGCGGGAAGTGTGGGCACGGTGGCCCAGGCAAAAAGTTGGCTGAATTTCAACGCGCTGTCGTTGAACGTGCTGCTGGTGGACCTGGGTTTGCCCGACGGCAGTGGGCTGGATGTGATCCGCCACGCCATCAAGTGCAATCCGGCCTGCGAAGTGCTGGTTATTTCGATGTTTGGCGACGAAGACAATGTGCTGGCCAGCATTGAAGCCGGCGCACTGGGCTACATCCACAAAGACTCCGCCCCCGAAGATGTGGCGCAAACCATCATCGACATGCGCGCCGGGGCGTCCCCGATCTCGCCCATGATCGCCCGCAGAGTGCTTGCCAAATACCGCAGCCTGGAACAAAAGACGCCACCAGCACAACCGCAACAACCAGGCACCACCGCAGCCAGGGGCCCGCAGCCCCTGCCTGCCGAAGGATTTTTATCCACCCGTGAGCAGCAAGTGCTGGCCTTGGTGGCACGCGGCTTTTCCCATGCGGAAATAGCCCGGCTGCAGGAGCTGAGCGTGCACACGGTGCACACCCACATCAAAAACCTGTACGCCAAGCTGTCGGTACATTCCAAAACCGAAGCCATCTACGAGGCCACACGTATGGGTCTGTTGACGGACAGGGACTAGGAAATTGTTTAAACACGTTCCAGCGGTGCCTTGCACCACCATTCGCTACAGCGGCATCTGGCGTCACACCAGGCTGTGGGTGTTTGTGGCACTCATGGCCCTGGCATCGTTGGCCAAGGCCGAACTGGTCCTGACAGAAGCCAGACTGAACCCCGTGGAGGGGGCCGCAGACAGTGGCTCCACCGTGGTGCTGCCCTACTTGTGGGACCGGTCACAGCCGGCCCAGTCTGCGGTGGCCGAGTTTGTTTTCAATTTCGATATGCCTGCGTTGGCGGCAGAGCCCTACGGCCTGTTCGCAGCCAAAATGGCCAACGCCTATGAAGTGACGGTGAACGGCAGGCATATTGAACAGTTCGGCTCCATGCGCTGGCCCGCATGGGAAGACGCCAAACTGCCCCGCATCATCCCGCTGGGCCACACCTTGCGGGTGGGGCCGAACGAGCTGCGGGTTCGGATTCGGGGGGACGCCGGGCGCCAGGGCGGTTTATCCCCTTTGTTGATAGACACCATGCCGCAGGCCCAAGACGCCTACCTCGATGTGTGGTTGTGGCGTGTGCCTGCGCGGCTGGGTGTGGTGGTGTTCAGCGCCTTGGTGGGTTTGATGGGCCTGGCTTTGTGGCTGACGCAGGTTCAGCAGTTGCCAGGGCAGCGTCCGCACCGCGACCGTTTGTACCTTTACGGGGGTCTGGCGGAGTTTTTTTGGGTGTTTCGGGTCGCCGACTCCCTCATTGAAAACCCTCCCCTGCCCGTGGCGTGGTGGTCGGTGCTTTCTTCCTTGTCACTGGGCGCATGGGCATGCCTGACCACCTTGTTTTGTATGGAGCTGGTGGGCTGGGGCCAGGCCCGGTGGGCACGCGCCATGCGGGGCTGGCTGGGCACACTGTGGGTTGCTGGTGGGTTTGCCGCCATTGCGGGCTGGGTGTATACCCTGCCTCTGGTGTTGACCGTTTGGTACAGCCTGTTGGGGCTGACTTTTTTGCTGTTTTGTGTCGCGTTTTCGTACCACAGCCTGTTCAAGCGCAAAGATCTGGGCAGCAGGCTTTTGGCTTTTGCCATCGCCGCGAACGTGGTGGTGGGCCTGGCGGATCTCTACCGTTTGCGGCTCAACCCCTCCATCACGGGCAGCAGTGCCTTGTATTTTTCATCCATGCTGTTCGGGCTGGCGGCCAGTGTGGTGGTGCTGATGCGCTTCAGGGCAGCCACAACCCACGCTGCGCACCTGCAGGCCACCCTGGCGCAGCAGGTGGCGGACAAAGGCCTGGAGCTGGAACAATCGTACGCACACATGGCCAGCCTGGCGCAGCAGCAGGCCCGCAGTGCGGAGCGCACGCGCATTCTGCGCGACATGCACGATGGCGTGGGCATGCACATCAGCGTAGCGCTGCGCCAGTTGCAAAGCGGCCAGGCGCAGACAGGTGATGTGGTCGGCATGCTGCAAGAGGGGTTGGACCAGCTCAAGCTGTCCATCGACGCGCTGAATTTGCCACCGGGCGATGTGACGGCACTGCTGGCCAATGTGCGTTACCGCCTGGAGCCGCGCCTGCGCAGCGTCGGCGTCACGGTGTACTGGCTGGTAGAAGACGCTCCCCTGCTGCCCCATCTGGACGACAAAGCCATGCGGCATTTGCTGTTCATGGTGTACGAGGCGATTTCCAACGTACTGCAACACGCACGCGCCACGACGTTGCATATTGAATTGGTGCACATCGACGGGGGCAGCAGAATCCGTTTGACGGACAACGGCATCGGTTTTGACGTCACACAGCCCCCACGCAAAGGCCTGCAATCCATGCAGGAACGGGCCTTGGCCATTGGCGCAGAGTTGACCCTGCAAAGCACCCCAGGGCAAAGCGTGGTGACGGTGTGGATTGCGCCCCAACCAAACCCGCAATAAGAAAAATCTCAGTCGGACCTGGTGGGCGACATCACAGAATCAAAAAGCCTCTTCAGGCAGCGCGGCACAGGTCAGGTCGCGCTGCGACACCACCGCGAGCCAGGCACCGATTTTGGGCAACTCATAGTGGTAAAAATAGCGTGTAGCGCCCATTCTGCCTACGCCAGAAGCTACTGATTTAGTAGCATCAGCACTCTGCACTACCCGCGCCACATCCAGCCAGATCCAGGCCAGCACCATGTGGCCAAAGGCCTGCATGTAGGGCACGGCGTTGGCCAGGGCGTCGCTGGGGTTGCCGGTGGCCCATGCGGCTTGTGTGGCGGCCTCGACCTGCTGCAGTGCATCGCGCAGCGCGGTGGCATATGCGGCCAACTCTGGGTGGCCAGCGGTCTGTTCGATGGTGGTGTGGATGCGCTGTGCCAGCAACTGCAGGCCACGCCCGCCTTCCATCAGCACCTTGCGCCCCAGCAGGTCCGCCCCCTGGATGCCGTGGGTGCCTTCGTGGATCATGTTCAGGCGGTTGTCGCGCCAGTACTGCTCCACCGGGAAGTCACGGGTGTAGCCGTAACCGCCGTGCACCTGGATCGCCAGCGAGTTGGCCTCCAGGCACCATTCGCTGGGCCAGCTTTTGGCGATGGGGGTCAGCACTTCGAGCAGCAGGCGGGCATCGTCGGCGGCCTCGGGTGTGCCGGTGTGCTGCTCGTCCACCAGGCGGGCGCAGTACAGCTCCAGCGCCAGCGCACCTTCGCAATACGACTTCTGCGCCAGCAGCATCCGTTTCACGTCGGCGTGTTCGATGATGCGAATCTGGGCCTGCGCGGCATCTTTGCCGCCGGGGCCGACCGGGCGGCCCTGGGGGCGGTTTTTGGCGTAGTCGAGCGAGGCGTAATACCCCGCCATACCCAGCATGACAGCGGCTGTGCCCACACCAATACGCGCCTCGTTCATCATGTGGAACATGCAGCGCAGGCCTTCGTGCGGTTTACCCACCAGGTAACCCACGGCACCGGCCTGGCCGTCCACCGGGTATTTGCCTTCACCAAAGTTAAGCAGCGTATTCGTGGTGCCGCGCCAGCCGAGTTTGTGGTTCAGCCCGGCCAGGGCTACGTCGTTGCGCACACCGGTCAACTGGCCATCGGTGCCCACCAGCTTCTTGGGCACGATAAACAGCGAGATGCCTTTGGTGCCCGGAATCAACTTGCCGTCCGGGCCGGGGATCTTGGCCAGAACCAGGTGGATGATGTTCTCGGTCAGCTCATGTTCGCCGCTGGAGATCCACATCTTGTTGCCCTTGAGGCGAAAGCGTGGGCCGAGTGGGTCGGTCTCGCTCCCCTCCCCGTCCGGCACGGCACGGGTGGCCACGTCGCTCAGCGACGAACCCGCCTGCGGCTCGGACAGGCACATGGTGCCCGCCCAACGGCCCGAAAATTCGTTCAGCGCGAACACCTCTTTTTGTGCGTCGGTGCCGTGCACCATCAACAGGCCCGCGTTGCCCTTGGTCAGCATGTTGGAGCCAATACTCACCGAAGCCATGGCAAAAAACGCGTTGGCAGCCGCCTCCACCGTGTAGGGCAACTGCATGCCGCCAATGTCGTAGTCCTGCGACGCACTCAGCAGGCCGGACTCCACAAACGCCTTGTGTGCGTCGTGGGTGGCCTGCGGCAAGATGACTTTTTCACCATCAAAATGCGGCTCCTGTGTGTCCACCAGGCGGTTAAACGGGGCGTATTTTTCGCGGGCAATCCGTTCGCAGGTGTCGAGCACGGCATCAAAGGTTTCGCGCGAATGGTCGGCAAAACGGCTGCGCTGGTCGAGTGTTTCGGCGTTGAGCCAGTCGTAGAGCAGGAAGTCGATGGTGGGGCGGAGTGCCATGAAAAAAATCCTTTGGGGGAAACAGATGGTTAATGCGCCCAGGGGTACGGCACGGGCTTCCACCGTCGCCCGATGAGCTTGAGCCAGTTGCGTTGCCACTTGGGGCGGGCGTTGAACTGCAGCTTGGGCACGATGCGCTGCGCGGGGTCGATCTCGGGCCAGTGCGCCAGCCACTGCGCCAGGCTGCTGCCCGCATAACGGGCGAAGAAGGTGGCCAGGTCGCCCCGAAACTCTTTGAACACGTGGTAGTGCAGAACAGCCACATCGGCCGGGTACACCGGGATGTTTTTCAAATCCAGCACGGCCGACAAGGCGATCTGCTCAACGGTGTTGATCTGCACCAGCGGGTAGATGGCATCGATGGCGTCGATAGTCTCTTGCAGCAGGCCAAGCTGGTCACCGCGCAGGCCAATCACGCCGGAATTCCAGAGTGTCATACCGGTGCGCAGGTGCTGCTCTGTGCCACACACCCGGAACGGCTGTGCCCGGATGGCGCGGTACAGGCGGCCTTTGGAGTTGGTCTCGTGCCGGGTGCCTTCGACCGTGCCTTCACTCTGGTGCAGAAACACCTCACCCTGGGTAATGCGGGCAAAAACCGGGGTGATGGGGGCGGTGAAAGTGGTGTCGGAGTCCACAAACATATACCCGTTGCCCGCGCTGGCATCCGTGCTCTGCATCGCCCACTGCACCACGCAGGATTTGATGCGGTGCACATAGTTGATGCTGCCGCGCCAATCATGCAACTGCGTGGCAGACAAAGGCAGATACCGCACCGAGGTGTGTGCACCCAGAATGCGTTCAAAGTGGGTGGGGTCGTCGGTGGCGACCAGCAGCGTGAAGTCTGCCGGGTCGTGCCAGCGCCACAGCGACAGGATGGAGTAAATGGCCTCGTCACGGTAGCAGTCTGCACCGTGGGCCATGTAGATCAGGTAGTTCAATTCGGGTGCTCACCAGCGGTGGTTGGAAAGGGTTGAGGCATCCATACAAGGTATCGATGCCGCACCATTTTCCAATGAAGTCGTGGTCGGGTCAGCACCTCACCGAATCACAGCACCTCAAACACGCCCGCCGCGCCCATGCCGCCACCAATACACATGGTGACCACCACCCGTTTGGCACCACGGCGTTTGCCTTCGATCAGGGCGTGGCCGGTGAGGCGCTGGCCGCTGACGCCATAGGGGTGGCCCACAGCAATGGCACCGCCGTTGACGTTCAGGCGGTCGGCCGGGATGCCGAGTTTGTCGCGGCAGTACAGCACCTGCACGGCAAAGGCTTCGTTCAGCTCCCACAGGTCGATGTCTTGCACCGTCAGGCCCAGGCGCTTGAGCACCTTGGGGATGGCAAACACCGGGCCAATACCCATCTCATCCGGCTCGCAGCCTGCGACCGCAAAGCCCAGAAAGCGGCCCAGCGGTTGCAGGCCTTTTTGGGCGGCCAGCTTTTCGTGCATGACCACCACGGCACCACCGCCGTCAGAGAACTGGCTGGCATTACCTGCGGTGATCAGGCCGCCGGGCAGCGCCGAACGCAGGCCGCTGATACCTTCCTTGGTGGTGCCCGCGCGGATGCCTTCGTCGTCGCTGACGGTGACTTGTTTGGTCGTCAGGCCCATGACCTTGTCGGCCACACCCATCGTGACGGTGATGGGGGCAATTTCGTCCTTGAACAAACCGGCGGCCAAAGCGGCAGTGGCTTTTTGCTGGCTGGCGGCACCGTACTCGTCCATGGCGTCGCGGCTGATGTTGTAGCGCTTGGCCACTTGCTCGGCCGTTTGCAGCATGTTCCAGTAGATCTCGGGCTTGTTTTTCAGCAGCCAGGGGTCGGTCATCATGTGGGTATTCATCTCCTGCTGCACGCAGGAAATGGCTTCCACACCACCGGCCACATACACATCTCCTTCGTTGGCGATGATGCGCTGTGCCGCCGTGGCAATGGTTTGCAGGCCGCTGGAGCAAAAGCGGTTGATGGTCATGCCGGACACGGTGACCGGGCAGCCTGCGCGCAGGGCAATCTGGCGGGCGATGTTGGCACCGGTGGCACCTTCGGGTGTGGCGCAGCCCATGATGACGTCGTCCACCTCGCCCGCTTCAATGCCTGCCCGCTGAATGGCGTGCTGCACCGCGTGGCCACCCAGTGTGGCACCGTGGGTCATGTTGAAGGAGCCCTTCCAGCTCTTGGCGAGCGGCGTGCGGGCGGTGGAGACAATAACTGCGGATGTCATGGTGATTCCTTGATTCTGTGTGCTTGAACGGGCCTGAAATGGGCCTTGGCGTCTTAATTGAAGGTCTTGCCTTCGGCCGCCAGCTTGGCCAGCAGCGGGGCGGGCTGCCAGAACTTGGCGTCGTCCAGCGGGTTCTTGGCAAAACGGTTCATGGCCTGCACCACGTTGAACAGGCCCACTTCGTCGGCATAGTTCATCGGGCCACCGCGGTGGGGAGGGAAACCGTAGCCAAAGATATAAACGATGTCGATGTCGCTGGCCTTGGCGGCAATACCCTCTTCCAGAATGTGGGCGGCTTCGTTGACCAGGCTGAACACCAGGCGCTGCACAATTTCTTCGTCCGAAATCTTGCGCGGGGTGATGCCCAGGCTCTTGCGGTGTTCTTCGATCATGGCCACCACTTCGGCGTTCGGAATGGCGTCGCGTTTGCCAGGCACGTAGTCGTACCAGCCCGCGCCCGTCTTCTGGCCGAAGCGGCCTTTTTCGCACAGCAGGTCGGCGGTCTTGCTGTATTTCATGTCTGGTTTTTCGACCACGCGGCGCTTGCGGATGGCCCAGCCAATGTCGTTGCCAGCCAGGTCACCCATACGGAACGGGCCCATGGCCATACCAAATTTCTCCATGGCCTTGTCCACTTGCGCCGGGGTGCAGCCCTCGTCCAGCAGGAAGCCGCCCTGGCGGCCGTACTGCTCGATCATGCGGTTGCCGATAAAGCCGTCACACACACCCGACACCACGGCGGTCTTGCGGATCTTTTTGGCCACAGCCATCACGGTGGCCATCACGTCCTTGGCGGTTTTGGCACCACGCACCACTTCCAGCAACTTCATCACGTTGGCGGGGCTGAAAAAGTGCAGGCCCACCACGTCTTCGGGGCGTTTGGTGAAGGCAGCAATCGCGTTGACGTCCAGCGTGGAGGTGTTGGAGGCCAGGATGGCACCGGGCTTCATCACGCGGTCCAGCTCCTTGAACACGGCTTCTTTCACGCCGATTTCTTCAAACACGGCTTCGATCACCATGTCGGTGGTGCCGAGGTCGTCGTAGCTGAGTGTGGTGCTCAGCAAGGCCATACGCTGCTCGTATTTGTCCTGTTTGAGTTTGCCCTTCTTGACCTGGGCTTCGTAGTTCTTGCGGATGGTGGCCAGGCCACGGTCCAGCGCTTCCTGCTTCATCTCCAGCATCTTGACGGGGATGCCAGCGTTCAGGAAGTTCATGGCGATACCGCCACCCATGGTGCCCGCACCGATGACTGCTATTGAGTTGATAGCGCGCAGTGGCGTATCCGCGGGCACATCGGCTATTTTTGACGCTGCACGCTCAGCCACAAAGATATGGCGCAGGGCGCGGCACTCGGCGGTCCACATCAGGTTGATGAACAGCTCGCGTTCAAACGCCATACCTTCATCAAACTTCTTCTTGGTGGCGGCTTCGACCGCGTCCACACACTTGGCGGGTGCAGGGAAGTTCTTCGACATGCCCTTGACCATGTTGCGGGAAAACTGGAAGTAAGCGTCACCCAGTGGGTGTTTACACGGCAGGTTGCGCACCAGCGGCAAGGCGCTGCCGTCGGCGTGTTTGGCGGCCACTTCGCGGGCAAACGCCAGGGCTTCTTCGGCCAGCGACTCAGGCGATGCTGCCATCTTGTCAAACAGCTTCTGGCCAGGCAGTGAGGCCAGCATTTCGCTCTTGATGGGCTCACCGCTGACGATCATGTTGAGTGCGGCTTCCACACCCACCACACGTGGCAGGCGCTGCGTGCCACCCGCGCCGGGAATGAGGCCGAGCTTGACTTCCGGCAGGGCCACACTGGTGCCTGGGGCGGCAATACGGTAGTGCGCGCCCAGGGCCAACTCCAAGCCACCGCCCATACACACTGAATGGATGGCTGCAACGATGGGTTTGGCAGAGTTTTCGAGTGCCAGGATGACGCTGAGCAGATTGGGCTCTTGTAAGGCTTTGGGTGAACCAAATTCCTTGATGTCCGCCCCACCCGAGAACGCCTTGCCCGCGCCGGTGATGACGATGGCTTTCACCGCAGGGTCGGCATTGGCCTGGTTGATGCCAGCCGCAATACCCTGGCGCGTGGCCAACCCGAGCCCGTTGACGGGAGGGTTGTTGAGCGTGATAACGGCAACGTCGCCGTGGATTCTGGTGTCAGCGGTCATGCTGTTGTTCCTTGGTGTTTAAAAAACGAACGGTCGTGCGTTTTTGATTGTAAAAGCTTCATGTGGCAGAGCAATGACCCAATGTCCCAACCGGGACAAGCGCATCGCAGTCTCCCCGCTCCCTTTCCAGCAAACACCGTCGAACCGGCTTTGCCGGGCGACAGGTGTTGCCCCCTGCAAGGGGGTTGGCGGAAGCGGAACGCAGTCCGCGCAGCCTGGGGGTGAGCCCTAAACCTCCAGCCATTCCTTGCGGGTGTAGTTGTCGGCCCGCAGGCTGTCGGGCGTGCCTTCAAACACGATACTGCCGTGGCCCATGACCAGTGCGCGGTCGGAAATGGCCATGGCGATGGTCAATTTCTGCTCGATCAGCAGCACCGAGATGCCCCGTGCCTTGAGGCGTTTGAGGTACTCCCCCACCAGCTCCACGATCTTGGGTGCGAGGCCTTCGGTGGGCTCGTCGATGATGATCAGGTCGGGGTCACCCATCAGCGTGCGGCACAGGGTCAGCATCTGCTGCTCACCGCCGGACAAAACACCTGCCTCGGTGTGTTCACGCTCCTTCAGGCGCGGGAACATGTCGTACATGTCGTTGAACGACCAGCGTGCGCCCTTGCCGCTGCCTTTGCGGCCGAGCAACAGGTTCTGGTGCACGGTAAGGTTGGGGAAAATGTCGCGGCTTTCGGGCACGTAGCCGATACCAAGGTGGGCAATTTCGTAGGCTTTTTTGCCAACGAGGTCGCCGCCCTTCCAGGCAATAGTGCCCTCCCAGTCCACGAGCCCCATGATGGCCTTGGCCGTGGTGGATCGGCCTGAGCCGTTGCGCCCGAGCAGCGCGACGATTTCTCCAGGCTCGATGCCAAAGGACACACCATGCAAAACATGGCTTTTGCCATAGTAGGCGTGCAGGTTTTCAATCTTCAACATATCAGTGTCCTCCTGCCTGGCTGTCGGCCACCGAGGACCCTAAATAAGCTTCCTGCACCCGCGCATTGGCACGCACAGCCTCGGGTGTGTCAAAGGCCAGCACTTCGCCGTACACCACCACGGCGATCCGGTCGGCCAGGCCAAACACCACCCCCATGTCATGTTCCACGGTGAGCAGCGTGCGGCCTTCCGTCACTTTACGGATCAGGTGGATAAAACGGGTGGTTTCGCTGCGGCTCATACCGGCCGTGGGCTCGTCCAGCAGGATCACCTTGGCACCACCGGCAATGGTGATACCGATCTCTAGCGCGCGTTGTTCGGCGTAGGTCAGGTTCATCGCCAGCACGTCGCGCTTGCGGTCGAGGTGGATCATCTCCATCAGCTCCTGCGCACGTTCGTTGGCATCCTTCAGCCCGGAGAGAAACTTCAAGAAGGTGTACTTGTAGCCCAGGCTCCACAACACCCCGCAGCGCAGGTTTTCAAACACGCTGAGTTTGGGGAAGATGTTGGTGATCTGGAAGCTGCGCGACAAACCCATACGGTTGATTTCGTAAGGAGCCTTGCCGTCGATGCGCTGTCCGTCCATCAGCACCTCGCCGCTGGTGGGGGCAAACCGGCCGCTGATCAGGTTGAACAGCGTGGACTTGCCCGCACCATTGGGGCCGATGATGGCCACACGCTCCCCGGCGTTCACGGCCAGGTTGATGCCGCGGATGATTTCTGTCTTGCCAAAGTTCTTGCGCAGGTCCTTGATTTCAAGTGCATAGGTGCTGCTTGACGCCCGTGTTGGCTGTGCTGTCTGTGTCTGGGTCATGGCTTACAGCGCCTCCGCGCGTTTGATGTCTTTTTCGACAGCTTCTTGAATTTCACCCCATTGGTGTACGTAATGGCGGCGCACCACCTCGAACAGGCCCAGGCCTGTCACCATGACAAATGCAGAGCCAAACCAGCTGTTGAGCGCCGTGGCATTCAGCTGGATACCCATGAACGTCATCGTGGGACCCAGGGCGGCGTTGAGCTGCAGGTGGTAGATCATTTCGACCATGGCGGCTGCGCCCAAAATGGCGACCAGTCCTGTGCCCGCCAGCCCAAGGTACGACGCAATCAGAGGTTTCAGACGGCCAAACTTGGCCAGGCGCAGGTTCATCATGATCAGGCTCGCGATGCCGCCCGGCGCATACATCACCATAAACAGGAACACCAGGCCGAGGTACAGCAGCCAGGCCTTGGTCAGCTCCGACAGCAGAACCGAGGCGATCACCAGCAGCACCGCACCAATGATGGGGCCGAAAAAGAAGGTCGCGCCGCCGAGGAAGGTGAACAACAGATAGCCCCCGGAGCGCACCACGTTCAGGCTGTCAGCCCCGGTCACGATCTCGAAGTTGATCGTCGCCAGACCACCACCAATACCCGCAAAAAAGCCTGCGATGATGAAAGCAAAGTAACGCACACGCTGCGTGTTGTAGCCAATAAACTCCACCCGCTCCGGGTTGTCACGCACCGCATTCAGGATACGGCCCAGCGGTGTGCCGGTGAAGGCAAACATGGCGACAGTGCAGGCAAAGCAGTACACCGCGATCAGGTAATACACCTCCATTTGTGAGCCGAAGGTCATGCCCAGGAAGGGTTTGCCATACACACGGTTGGTGGTGATGCCGCCCTCCCCTCCGAAGAACTCGGGGAACATCAGCGCCATCGAGGCCACCAGTTCACCAATACCCAGCGTGATCATGGCGAAGGTAGTGCCCGACTTTTTGGTCGTCACAAAACCCAGCAACACGGCAAAACCCAGCCCGGCCACACCACCCACCAGGGGAATGAGCACCAGCGGAATGGGTTGCCCGGCCATGTTCATCGCGTGGATGGCGATAAACGAGCCGAGGCCGGTGTACACCGCATGGCCAAAACTCAGCATGCCGCCCTGCCCCAGCAGGATGTTGTAGCTCAGGCAGATGATGATCAGGTAACCGATCTGCGACAGCATGGTCAACGCCAGGCTGCTTTTGAACAGCAGTGGGGCAATGGCAAGTGCCAGTGCGAACAGGGACCAGATAACGATACGGCCGATGTTCAGCGGTTTAAAACTGTAGTGGGAAGATTTCATGGCTCAGTCCTCCCGTGTGCCAAGCAGGCCCTTGGGGCGGAATATCAGGATCAGCACCAGCAGCAGGTACGGCAGGATTGGTGCAACTTGCGAAATGGTGAGCTTCCACAGCGGGTAGCCAAAAGTCTGGTCGGTGATGGTGACGCCCAGCGGCTGCATCAGATGGATGACCGAATAATCCAGCGCCACCGCAAAGGTTTGCAAAATGCCGATCAGCAGCGACGCCAGGAAGGCCCCCGCCAGCGACCCCATACCACCCACCACCACCACCACAAAAATGATGGAGCCGACCGATGCCGCCATGGCGGGCTCAGTCACGTAGGTATTGCCACCAATCACACCAGCCAGGCCCGCCAGTGCGGCACCACCACCAAACACCAGCATGAACACACGTGGCACGTTGTGGCCCAGGGCCTCGACCATTTGCGGGTTCTTCAGTGCGGCCTGGATCACCAGACCAATACGCGTGCGTGTCAGCAGCAGCCATACCGAGCCCAGCATCACCAGGGCCAGCAGCATGATGAAGGAGCGTGATTTCGGAAACTGGGTGCCGTACAGCGTGAACAGCGGGCCTTGCAACTGGGTGGGCAAGGCATAAGGCACTGTGGAGCGGCCCCACAGCAACTGCACCAACTCAAGGATGAGGTAAGAGAGGCCAAAAGTGACCAGCAACTCGGGCACATGTCCAAACTTGTGTACCCGGCGCAGGCTGAAACGTTCAAACGTTGCGCCCAAAATGCCCACAACAATGGGAGCCACCAGAAGCGCGGGCCAGAAGCCAACCACCTGCGAGATGGTGTACGCGAAATAGGCACCCAGCATATAAAAGCTGGTGTGCGCAAAATTGAGAACTCCCATCATGCTGAAAATCAGTGTCAAGCCGGAGCTCAACATGAACAGCAGCAGGCCGTAGCTCACCCCGTTCAGCATGGATATGACAAAAAACTCGGCATTCATGGCGATGCTTCCACTCCCGTTAAGAAAAAGGCCCGACCAACGTCGGGCCTTCAGAGGTAAACACCTGACCCGGATGGATCAGGAGGGGCGTTTCATCTGGCACGACGTGGGCGTGCTGGCAACATAGGGCTCGTAGTACTTCACAGGCACAAAGGTGTAGCCGGTATTTTCCGAGTCAATCGGGAACTTGCCACCGGCCTTTTCCCACTTCGAGATAAACAGGCCCTGCTGCAGCTGGTGGTCGGTCTTGCGCATTTCGACTTCACCATTAAAGCTCTTGAACTTCATGCCTTCCAGGGCTGCGGCCACCTTGACGGGGTCGGTGGACTTGGTCTTGGTGAACACGTCGGTGAGCATCGTGAAGGCGTGGTACACGGCACCGGTGTACATGTCGTCGTTGAACTTTTTCTTGTAGTCCACCACGATGCGGTTGATGTCACCAGGCAGGTTCATGTGGGCGTATGCCACCATATACACACGGCCTGCGGCGGCCGAGCCCATCGCTGTCGGGCTGCCGGTGACCGAGCCGTAGTAGGTGTAGAAGTTGACGTTGTTCAGGCCCGCGTCATTGGCCGCCTTGATCAGCAGCGCCAGGTCAGAGCCCCAGTTGCCAGTGATCACAGTGTCTGCGCCAGAGGCTTTGATCTTGGCGATGTAAGGGGCAAAGTCACGCACCTGGGCGAGTGGGTGCAGGTCATCCCCAACGATCTGCACATCCGGTCGCTTGGATTTCAGATTTTCCTTGGCGAACTTGGACACCTGCTGGCCGTGGGAATAGTTCTGGTTGATCAGGTAGACCTTTTTGATGTCTGGAACATCCTTCATGTACGTGGTCAGCGCTTCCATCTTCATGGAGGTGTCAGCGTCCAGGCGGAAGTGCCAGTAGCTGCACTTGCTGTTGGTCAGGTCGGGATCCACCGCAGCGTAGTTCAGGAACAGCACTTCCTTGCCGGGGTTACGTGCGTTGTGTTTTTCCAGCGCATCCATGATGGCCAGCGCCGGGCCGGAGCCGTTGCCTTGCACCACGTAGCGTGCACCCTGGTCCATGGCCGAGCGTAACGCGCTGGTGGTTTCTTGCGGGCTGAGTTTGTTGTCGATGCCAATGATCTCGAATTTCACACCGGCCGCATTCTTTTTGTTGAACTCTTCGGCGATGAACTGGAAGCTCTTGAGCTGGTTGGTGCCCACCGCTGCCATCAGGCCAGACAGTGGGTCGAGCCAGGCGATCTTGACGGTCTCGCCCTTCTGGGCCATGGCACCGGTAGCGCTGGCAACGAGGATGGCGGCAGTGGAAATCTTCAATGCGAACTTCATCTTGTATGTCTCCTGTTTAAACAGATACGGGCTAAGAACCAGCGCAAATTACAAGCCATGGCAGCGCAAGCCTTCACAGGGATTGCCCTCAAGGAAGGGGGTTTTTATCACCCATGCGACAGGGCGCGGGCATGGCCCACACGCAAGCCCTGCTGCGCAGTCACCCGATCAGGGACGTTTCATCTGGCACGACGTGGGTGTGCTGGAAACGTAGGGCTCGTAGTACTTCACCGGGGCCATGGTGTAACCGGTGTTTTCTGCGTCGTACGGGAACTTGCTGTCCGCCTTTTGCCAGCGGGTGATGTACAGGCCTTGCTGCAACTGGTGGTCGGTCTTGCGGATCTCGATTTCACCGTTGAAGCTCTTGATCTTCATGCCCTCAAGGGCGGCCGCCACCTTGACCGGGTCGGTCGATTTCGTTTTGACAAAGGCTGCATCGAGTAACGCGAAGGTGTTGTAGATCGACATCTGTGTCAGGTCGTCGTTCATCTTCTTCTTGAACTCACCCTGCAGGCGCTGGATTTCACCACCCATGTTGTAGTGGCCATAGGCCACCGCAAACACGCGGCCATCAGCTGCGGCACCCATGGCGGTGGGAGAGCCGCTGCCATACGCGTAGTAGGTGTAGAACTTGACGTTGTTCAAACCCGCGTCGTTGGCGGCCTTGATCAGCAGCGACAGGTCAGAGCCCCAGTTGCCGGTGATCACCGAGTCGGCACCGGACTGTTTGATCTTGGCGATGTAGGGCGCAAAGTCGCGCACCTGGGCCAGCGGGTGCAGGTCGTCACCCACGATCTCGATGTCAGGCCGTTTGGCTTTGAGGCCTTCCTTGGCGAACTTCGACACCTGGATACCGTGGGAGTAGTTCTGGCCAATGATGTAGACCTTCTTGATCTCTGGCAGGTCCTTCATGTAGGTGGTGAGTGCCTCCATCTTCATGGACGTATCAGCGTCCAGACGGAAGTGCCAGTAGCTGCATTTGCTGTTGGTCAGATCCGGGTCGACGGCGGCGTAGTTCATGAACAGCAGCTCTTTGCCCGGGTTGCGGGCATTGTGCTTTTCCAGGGCGTCGATGATGGCCAGCGCCGGGCCGGAGCCATTGCCCTGGGTGACGTAACGTGCGCCCTGGTCCATGGCGGAGCGTAATGCGCTGGTGGTCTCTTGCGGACTCAGCTTGTTGTCGATGCCGATGATCTCGAATTTGACGCCCGAGGTGTTCTTCTTGTTGAAGTCTTCCGCAATCAACTGGTAGGTCTTGAGCTGGTTGGTGCCCACCGCCGCCATCAGGCCGGACAGTGGGTCCAGCCAGGCAATTTTGACGGTTTCGCCCTTTTGGGCAAATGCGGTGCTGGCGCACACCAGTGCTGCGGATACTGCTATCAATTTGACGGTGTTTTTCAAGATTTGCCTCTTTGTGACATCAAGAAATTGCAGCGTACAAGCGATATGCAGCACAGCTCTCAGGGATTGCCCTATTCGCTATCGCCGATGTGACTGTGGCTCACCCCCAGGCTTCGCGGACTTCGTTCCGCTACTCCTTCCCCCTTGCAGGGGGCGACACCAGCGGCCTGGCAAAGCCAGATCCGCGGTGTCTGTTGGAAGGGGCACAGCCTCTTCACACGACGGGAGCAGTTTCTGCTGCGTGTTTTACCGGAGGCTGGGCAGAACGTAATCCTTGAGAAGTTCGCGCAGGCGGGTTTTCAGCATCTTGCCGGTGGCGCCCAGGGGAATGGCGTCGACGAACACGGCTTCGTCGGGGATCTGCCATTTGGCGATCTTGCCTTCGTAGAACTGCAGCAGTTCGTCGGACGTGACCTCGGTGCCGGGGCGTTTGACCACGGCGACGATGGGGCGCTCGTCCCACTTGGGGTGGCGCATGCCGATACACGCGGCCATGGCAATGGCGGGGTGGGCCATGGCAATGTTTTCGATGTCGATGGAGCTGATCCATTCGCCGCCGGACTTGATCACGTCCTTGCTGCGGTCGGTGATCTGCATGAAACCATCTGCGTCAATCGTGGCCACGTCACCCGTGGGAAACCACTCCTTGCCATCTGCATCCTTGACCAGCGGATAACCGCCCTCGGCCTTGAAGTATTCACGCACCACCCACGGGCCCCGCACCAGCAGGTCGCCATAGGCCTTGCCGTCCCAGGGCTGCTCTTTGCCATCGCCGTCGACGATCTTCATGTCCACCCCAAAGATGGCGCGCCCCTGTTTTTGCAGCAGCTTCATTTGGGCATCCGCCGGCATTTCCAGGTGTTTGTTCTTCAGGCTGGTCAGGGTGCCCAGCGGGCTCATTTCGGTCATCCCCCAGGCATGCAGCACCCGCACGTTGTAGTCGTCCTGGAACGCCTGGATCATGGCCGGCGGGCAGGCCGAGCCACCAATCACCGTGCGGTTCAGCGTGCTGAAGCGCAGGTCGCCTGATTTCAGATGGCCCAGCAGCATCTGCCAGACGGTGGGTACACCGGCCGCAAACGTGACCTTCTCCGCCTCGATGAGTTCGTAAATGGATTTGCCATCCATAGCCCCTCCGGGGAACACCAGCTTGCAGCCGACCAGCAGGGCCGAATAAGGGACCCCCCAGGCGTTGACATGGAACATGGGCACCACCGGCAGCACCGCGTCACGGGCCGACAGGCACATCACGTCCGGCAAGGACGCCGCGTATGCATGCAACACGCTGGAGCGGTGGCTGTACAGGGCCGCCTTGGGGTTGCCCGTGGTGCCGCTGGTGTAACACATGCTGGACGCCGTGTTCTCGTCAAAAACCGGCCACGCATAACCGTCCGACTGGGCGGCCAGCAAAGCCTCGTAACTCTGCAGGCCGGGCACCCCGCTGTTGGCCGGCAGCTTGTCGGCGTCACACAGGGCGACCCAGTTTGTCACCTGCGGGCAGCGCGTGTGGACCGCCTGGATGATGGGCAGGAAGCTGGTGTCGAAAAAGACGACCTTGTCTTCGGCATGGTTGACGATCCACACCACCTGGTCGGGGTGCAGGCGTGGGTTCAGCGTATGCAAGACCCGTTCGGAACCACTGACGCCGTAGTACAGCTCCAAATGGCGGTAGCCATTCCAGGCCAGCGTGGCCGCCCGGTCACCTGCCTCCAGTTGCATGGCGTCAAGCACCCGCGCCACCTTGCGGGCCCGCGCCGCCATGTCCTTGTAGGTGTAGCGGTGGATGTCGCCTTCGACCCGGCGCGACACGATTTCGCCATCGGCATGGTGCCGCTCGGCGAATTCGAGCAATGACGAAATCAGCAGCGGTTGGTTTTGCATCAGACCCAGCATCGGTCAACTCCTTGTGGATTGGGATTGAAATAGACCCCGAGTATTGCCCAATACGGAGGAAAAACGCAGCGGGAATGCCCGAAGACTGTCCGCTGAAGGACAAGGCCTTCTGCCATCACGGGTTGAAGCGTGTGCGAGACAATCCCCGCATGAACAAGGCCCTGGATTCTGTAGAAACCCCCGCCGGTGTCGACCTGGGCCTGGCCTGGTCGAACCCCTTTGCTGATTTGGGCTCCGATTTCTCAACCCGCCTGCAGCCCAGCCCTCTGCCCGCGCCCTACTGGGTCGGCACCAGCGCGTCCACTGCCGAATTGCTCGGTCTGGCATCACACTGGCTGGCCTCCCCAGAAGGCGCCGCAGCCTTCACCGGCAACACCCCCATCACCGGCACGCAGCCGCTGGCCAGTGTCTACAGCGGCCACCAGTTTGGTGTGTGGGCGGGCCAGCTGGGTGACGGGCGTGCCATTCTGCTGGGGGAAGTGGCAAGCCCGGCGGCGGGCGGGCTGGAGGTGCAGTTCAAAGGCGCAGGCCGCACGCCCTACTCCCGCATGGGCGACGGCCGCGCGGTGCTGCGCTCTAGTATCCGCGAGTTTTTGTGCAGCGAGGCGGTACACGCGCTGGGTATTGCCACCACCCGGGCCCTGTGTGTGACCGGCTCCGACGCGCCCGTGTACCGCGAAGAGCTGGAAACCGCAGCCGTCGTCACCCGCGTGGCCCCCAGCTTTATCCGTTTTGGCCATTTCGAGCATTTCTCGGCGCGGAACCAGATCGAGCCGCTGCGCACCCTGGCCGACTACGTCATTGACCGCTATTACCCCGCCTGCCGCAGCACCGACAAGTTTGCAGGCAACCCCTATGCCGCGCTGCTGGAGGCTGTGAGTGAACGCACGGCGGTGATGGTGGCGCAGTGGCAGGCGGTGGGCTTTTGCCACGGCGTGATGAACACCGACAACATGAGCATCCTGGGCCTGACCATCGACTACGGCCCGTTTCAGTTTCTGGACGGCTTTAACCCCGCCCATGTCTGCAACCACAGCGACACCCAGGGCCGCTACGCCTTTAACCAGCAGCCCAACGTGGCGTACTGGAACCTGTTCTGCCTGGCCCAGGCGCTGCTGCCGCTGATGGCAGACCAGGAGCAGGCCATGGCGGCACTGGAGTCGTACAAAACCGTGTTTCCCCAGCAATTTGTGGCGCGTATGGCCGCCAAACTGGGCCTGCTGGACAGCCGCACCAACGATGTCGCGCTGGTAGACGCCACCCTGCAGTTGCTGGCCCGCGAGCAGACCGACTACACCATCTTCTGGCGCCGCCTCTCGCACCACGTGGCCGGTGCGCCACTGGCCACCGTGCGCGACCTGTTTGTGGATGGCAACGCCTTTGACACCTGGTTGCTACAGTATTCAGAGCGCACTGCGCACGTGGACAGTGCGCAAAGTGCCGATTTGATGCTAAAAACCAACCCCAAATTCGTGCTGCGCAACCACCTGGGTGAACAGGCCATCCGGCAAGCACACAGCAAGGATTTTTCCGGCGTGGCGACCTTGCAGCGTTTGCTTGCGGCCCCATGTGAAGAACACCCCGGTTTTGACGCATTTGCCGACTTTCCGCCCGACTGGGCGTCCAGTATCGAAATCAGCTGCTCCTCTTGAAGGGAACCACCCCATGACCCACATCACCAAAACCGATACCGAATGGAAAGCCCTGCTGACCGAGAAAGGTGCCGAGCCCGTCGCCTTCAACGTCACCCGGCACGCCGCCACAGAGCGGCCGTTCACCGGCAAATACGAGGCCTTCTGGGCCGATGGCTCCTACCACTGCATCTGCTGCGGGGCCAAGCTGTTTGATGCCCACACCAAGTTCGATGCGGGCTGCGGCTGGCCCAGCTTTTCACTGGCGATTTCGGGCGCGATCCGCGAAATCCGCGACGTGAGCCACGGCATGGTGCGCACGGAAACGGTGTGCGCCCAGTGCGATGCCCACCTGGGCCATGTGTTTGAAGACGGCCCGACCGATACGGGCCTGCGCTACTGCATGAACTCCGCATCACTGGATTTCAGCCCCAAATAACAGAGGGCTGCTGCAGAGCAGCCCGCAGCAGCATTGATAATCCCGCCATGAAAATTCTCTTTGATTTCCTGCCTATTGCCCTCTTCTTTGGCATGTTCAAGTACGCCGAAGGCCAGAAGGAATGGGCTGCAGAAACTGCCACGCAGTGGCTCGGATTTATGGTGTCCGGCGGCGTTGTCGGCCCTGCTGAGGCCCCTGTTCTCTTGGCCACCGTCGTCGTCATCGTGGCCACCTTGGCGCAAATTATCTGGCTCAAAGCCAGAGGCAAAAAGGTCGAGACCATGCTTTGGATCAGCTTGGCGCTGGTGACAGTGCTGGGCGGTGCCACCATCTACTTCCACAGCGAATCTTTCATCAAGTGGAAACCCTCCGTGCTGTACTGGGTGATGGGCGGCGCTTTGCTCATCGGGCAGGTGTTCTTCCAGAAGAACTTCATCAAGTCGCTGATGGGCGCACAGATGGAGTTGCCCGACAGCGTTTGGCGTGTTCTCAACTGCAGCTGGGCAGGGTTCTTCGCGGTAATGGGGGTGCTCAACCTGTGGGTGGCATTCAACTTCAACACCGACACCTGGGTCAACTTCAAGCTGTTTGGTGGCATGGGCCTGATGGTGCTGTTTGTGATCCTGCAGGCGCTCTACCTCAGCAAATACATGAAGTCGGACGAAGCAGGCGACGCATGAGCACCGTGCCACTCGACCAATTGGCGACTGCCATGCAACAACGTTTGCAAGATGTGCTGCAACCCACCCAGCTCGAAGTGCTGGACGAAAGTGCCGCCCACGCGGGCCATGCGGGCTCCAACGGGGGCCTGTTTGGCAGCCATTTCAGGGTGCGTATCGGCTCCCCTCTGTTCACCGGCCAGCCCCGCGTGGCGCGCCATCGGCTTGTGTATGATGCGCTGCAAGATTTCATCGACCAGGGTGTACACGCGATAGCCATTGAAGTGGTCTGAGCCAGTAAAAACACGCCGCGTGCCACCAAGCTGTGGACAGTGGGCAGTGCGATATGCCAGAACTTTGACACCCATTGCCAGTCCAAACTCCCTCCCTCTGTTTCTCCCCGTTTATCTTTCAAGGAAAACCATGCATAAAAAATTCTTGTCCGGCATTGCGGCTGCCACCGTCATGACGCTGGCCCTCCCCGCGCTGGCACAAAACCTTGCCGTTGTGAACGGAAAAGCCGTGCCCAAGGCCCGTATGGACGCCATGGCCCAGCAAATGGCCAAGGCCGGTCGCCCTGTCACGCCTGACATGGAAGGCCAGCTCAAGGACGAAATCATCGCCCGCGAGATCTTCCTGCAAGAAGCCCAGAAAAAAGGCCTGGATGCCACGGAAGACTACAAGACCCAACTGGCCCTGGCCCGCGAAACCATCCTGATCCGTGAACTGTTCATGGACTGGCAGAAAAAGAACCCCGTCACGGACGAAGCCATCAAGGCCGAATACGACAAGTTCGTGGCGGCCAACAGCGGCAAGGAATTCAAGGCGCGCCATATCCTGGTCGAAAAAGAAGCCGACGCCAAGGACATCATTGCCCGCATCAAAAAGGGTGCCAAGTTTGAAGACATCGCCAAGAAGCAGTCCAAAGACCCAGGCTCCGCCGTCAACGGTGGTGACCTCGACTGGGCCAACCCGCGCAGCTACGTGCCCGAGTTCACCGAAGCCCTGCTCAAGCTCACCAAGGGCCAGCTGACCGACACGCCCGTGAAGAGCCAGTTTGGTTACCACGTCATCCGCCTGGACGATGTGCGCCAGGCCGAACTGCCCAAGCTGGAAGAAGTGAAACCCCAAATCGCACAACAACTGCAACAGCAGATGATGGCCAAGTACCAGGACGAACTGCGCGCCAAAGCCAAGGTGGAGTAATTAGGCACACCCCCAGGCTTATTCACTTCGTGTAAGCGCCAACCCCCTTGCAGGGGGCTCCACCAGCAGCCCGGCAAAGCCGGTTCTGCGGTGTCTGCTGGAAGAAGTACCTGTCCTGTACTGAGTCCATGCAACAATTTAACGCGGCTTCGGCCGCGTTTTTTATGGGCGACTGATTAGCGGCCCATGACCCACCCCACGGCCATCAACATACCCATCAGCACCGGTTGGTGCAGCATGTACCAGCTCAGGCTCCAGCGGCCCAGCCACGCTGGGATGGCAGCAAACCGGGGCAAGGGGCGAGACAAGGCTTGCGGGTGTGTGCGCAGCAGCCACTGCCCCGCCGCCAGGCCCCACCACACCACACCCAGCCAGGGGAACAGCGGCACATAGTCTTCGGTGAACGGGTTGCGGGTCACCCAGCCCAGGATGTTCAGCGGGATGGCGTTAAAAACGCTGGCCACCTCACCCGTGCCCAGCAGGGCCTGCGCCGCGAATTTGGAGGCAATGGCCAATGCCCCAAGCGGCCAGAGCCAAACGCCCCAGCCTGCGGTCAGCCGGGCGATGATCAGCATCACCGCCATGCCGTGTAACACACCAAAGTAGATAAAGCTGCGCGGGAACATCCCATACGACGCCACACTCACCAGCACCGCACAGCCAGCCACCTGCGCCCATCGCCGCCAGAAGCGTTGCCAGCTCTGCCCCTGGTGCACAGCAATGGCCTGCCCCAGGCCCGCGCAAAAAAGGAACATGCTCACGATGGCCGTGCGTTGCCAGGTCCACACCGGGTCGGCGCGAAAGTCCTGCGGCCAGTAAGCAAAGTGGCTCAGGTCATAGGCAAAGTGGTACAGCGTCATCCACAACACGGCCACGCCCCGCAGGGCATCAACCATGCCAAAACGGGTGGTGTGGGCCGTGGGGGCAACAGGCGAAGTTGGGCGGTGGATGCGAGGGTTTTTCACACCGTAACCATACCCTACGCTGCGTGACACAACACCACTTCTGGCCCACACTGGGGCCTTGTTCCAACGGAGGCACACCATGAAGATTCTTCTCCCCATCGATGGGTCCGAGCTGTCCTTACACGAAGTGCGTTTTGCCATCCGGCTGGTGCGTGAGGGGTTACAAGCACAGTTCCTGCTGGCCAATGTGCAGGAGCCCGCCAGCCTCTATGAAATGGTGACCCTGCCCGACCCTGCGGCGCTGGACGACATCAGTTATGCCGCCGGTGAACATGTGCTGCAGGCCGCACAGCAACTGCTGGAACAAGCTGGCATTCCCTACGCAACGGCAGTCGCCACCGGGGACCCTGTGCATGCGCTGGTAGACCTGATTGAAGAACAGGGCTGTGAACTGGTGGTCATGGGAAGCCGCAGCAGTGGTGCTTTGCTGAGTGCGCTGCAGGGCTCCGTGTCGCAGTCCCTCGCCCATGCGTCGCCAGTGCCGGTGTTGCTGGTCAAACCGCCCGCAGAACTGGTGGCCCCCAGGGATTTGCCCGAAGACGTCAGCTAAGCAGCTGCGGAGCAGATGTTCAAGCGGCCTTGATGCCTTTGCGGACACGCTGGATCGCGGTCACCACCCCCAGCACCACCGCACCGGTGATCAGGCCGACCACCGCGTCCCCCAGCAGCGACACCGCCCAGCCAAACCCGCCTGAGCGCTGCACCAGGCCATCGATGCCATGGTGAACCGCCGCAAAGCCGTGCCCGATGATGCTGCCGCCCACCAGGAACATGGCCGCCGTGCCCACCACCGACAAGGTTTTCATCAGGTAAGGCGCAAATGCCAGAATGCCGCGGCCCATGGCGCTCAGTGCGGCGTTGGCCTTCTGGCTCAGGTACAGCCCGGCATCGTCCAGCTTCACAATACCTGCCACCAGGCCATACACCCCCACCGTCATCACGATGGCGATGGCACTCAGAACAGCAACCTGTTTGCTGAAAGCCGCCGTGGCCACCGTGCCCAGGGTGATGGCGATGATCTCAGCCGACAGGATGAAGTCGGTGCGCACCGCTCCCTTGATCTTGTCCTGCTCCAGCGCCACCAGATCGACCGGGGCTTTCTCCAGGGCCTGCACATGTTCGTCGTGCCGCGCCTTGTCTTCTGCGGCAGAGTGCAAAAAACGGTGGGCCAGCTTCTCGGCCCCTTCAAAACACAGAAACGCACCGCCCACCATCAGCAAAGGCGTCACGGCCCAGGGAGCAAACGCGCTGATCAGCAAAGCGGCAGGCACCAGGATGATCTTGTTGCGCGTGGACCCCTTGGCCACCGCCCAGACCACCGGCAACTCGCGGTCGGCCCGCACACCGGTGACCTGCTGCGCGTTCAGCGCCAAGTCATCCCCCAACACCCCCGCCGTCTTCTTGGCAGCCACCTTGGTCATCACCGCCACGTCGTCGAGCACGGTGGCAATGTCGTCAATCAGGGTCAGCAAACTGGCTCCGGCCATAAGATTCCTTATTGAAAATTCAGCAAATCATAGACAGGCCGTGGGCCCTCACCCCAACCCGGGAGAGGGAGCAAGACAAACACACACCGCATGAGACGTGTGCCCCTTCCAGCAGATGCGGCGGAACTGGCTTTGCCAGGCCGCTCGCATCGCCCCCTGCAAGGGGGAAGGAGCAGCGGAACGAAGTCCGCGCAGCCTGGGGGTGTGCAAAATCACCCCACCCACTTGCGCGCGTTTTGCCAGATACGCATCCACGGGCTGTGGGCGCTTTTATCGCCGCTGGTCCAGCTCATCTGGATGTTGCGGAACACACGCTCGGGGTGCGGCATCATCGCGGTGAAACGGCCGTCGGCGGTGGTCACGGCGGTCAGGCCATCCGGGCTGCCGTTCGGGTTGAACGGGTAGGCCTCGGTGGCGGCACCGAAGTTGTCGACAAACCGCATTGCGGCGATGGCCTGTGCAGGGTTGCCACGGCGTGCGAAGTTGGCAAAACCTTCTCCGTGCGCCACGGCAATCGGCAGGCGGCTGCCAGCCATGCCTTGCAGGAACAGGCTGGGCGAGTCGAGCACTTCGACCATGCTCAGGCGGGCTTCAAAACGCTCGCTCTGGTTGGTGGTAAAGCGCGGCCAGGCTTCCGCACCGGGGATGATGTCCGCCAGCTCGGCAAACATCTGGCAGCCGTTGCACACGCCCAGACCAAAAGTGTCGCTGCGGCCAAAGAAAGCCTGGAACTGGCTGGCCAGCACCGGGTTGAAAGTGATGGAGCGCGCCCAGCCAATGCCTGCGCCCAGCGTGTCGCCGTAGCTGAAACCGCCACAGGCCACCACACCCTTGAAGTGGGCCAGATCGGCCCGGCCTGATTGCAGGTCGGTCATGTGGACGTCGTAGGCTTCAAACCCGGCTTCGGTGAAGGCGTAAGCCATTTCCACATGCGAGTTGACACCCTGCTCTCGCAGGATCGCCACGCGGGGACGCGCCAGGTTCAGAAACGGCGCCGCTACGTTTTCAGTAGCTGATGGCGCAAGCAGGACGTGCGCTCCGGGGTTATTGAGTGCACCAACCGCGGCGTGTTCTGCATCGGCGCAAGCGGGATTGTCGCGTTGCTGCGCAATCTTCCAGCTGACCGAGTCCCACACCTGGTGCAGGTCTTCCAGGCTTGCGCCGAACACCTGTTTGGCGTCGCGCCAGACCTGCACTTCACCCACACCCACAGTGATATCGGAGCCTGCGGGTCGCGTCTTCCCGACGAAATGGCTGTGTTTGCTCAGGCCATGGTCACGCAGGGTTTGCATGACTTCGTTGCGCTCGGACGTGCGCACCTGCAGCACCACGCCCAGCTCTTCGTTGAACAGCGCCTTGAGTGTGAGTTCTTCGCGGCGCGCGCTGACCTGGGTGGCCCAGTTTTTGGCATCACCACTGTCCATACGGCTGTCGCTGATGCCGTCACCTTCGGTGACCAGCATGTCCACGTTCAGCGCCACCCCCACATTGCCTGCAAAGGCCATTTCACAGACCGTGGCGAACAGGCCGCCGTCGCTGCGGTCGTGGTACGCCAAGATGCGGCCCTGGGCGCGCAGCGTGTTGACGGCGTTAACCAGTTGCACCAGTTGCTGCGGGTCGTCCAGGTCAGGCACGGTGTCGCCGCTCTGGCCCAGCGTCTGCGCCAGGATGGAGCCCGCCATGCGGTTGCGGCCCGCACCCAAATCGACCAACACCAGCGTGGTGTCGGCTTCGGTGGTGTCGAGTTGGGGCGTCAGCGTGCTACGCACATCAGCCAGCGTGGCAAAGGCGGTGACGATAAGGCTCACGGGCGACGTGACCTTCTTTTTGTCCGCACCGTCCGACCACTGGGTGCGCATGGACAGCGAATCCTTGCCCACGGGGATCGAGATACCCAGCGCGGGGCACAGCTCCATACCCACGGCGCGCACGGTCTCGTACAAAGCCGCGTCTTCACCCGCATCACCACAGGCCGCCATCCAGTTGGCCGACAGCTTGACGCGTGGCAGCTCGATGGGGGCGGCCAGCAGGTTGGTGATGGCTTCGGCCACGGCCATACGGCCCGACGCGGGTGCGTCCAGGGCCGCCAACGGGGTGCGTTCCCCCATGGCCATGGCTTCACCGGCAAAACCTTTGTAGTCGGCCAGCGTGACGGCGCAGTCGGCCACCGGCACTTGCCACGGGCCGACCATCTGGTCGCGGTGGGTCAGGCCACCCACGGTGCGGTCGCCAATGGTGATCAGGAAACGTTTGGACGCTACGGTGGGGTTGGCCAACACACCAATCGCCGCCTTTTGCAGGTCAACACCGGTCAGGTTCAGCGGCTGGAACTGGCGCGCCACGGTTTTGACGTCGCGGTGCATCTTGGGCGGTTTGCCCAGCAGCACGTTCATGGGCATGTTGACACAGACCCCCACGCTCGGCACTGACGTGTCCTCGCTGCCCCCCGAGGGGGCTTCGCTTGCTTGGGGCGGCCCGGCGCGGCGCGCGGCGGTGGCCTGACCCTCGTCCACCAGCAGCAACTGGCGTTCTTCCGTCGCCACACCCACCACTGCAAACGGGCAGCGTTCACGCTCGCAAAACGCCTGGAACTGCGGCAGGGAGTCCGGCGCAATGGCCAGCACATAACGCTCCTGGCTTTCGTTGCTCCAGATTTCCTTAGGCGACATGCCGGACTCTTCGAGCGGCACCTTGCGCAAATCAAACCGTGCGCCGCGCCCAGCGTCGTTGGTCAGCTCGGGGAAGGCGTTGGACAAACCACCCGCACCCACGTCGTGGATGGCCAGGATGGGGTTCGCGTCGCCCTGTTGCCAGCAGTGGTTGATGACTTCCTGCACACGGCGCTCAATTTCAGGGTTGCCACGCTGCACCGAGTCGAAGTCGAGTTCGGCCGCGTTGGCACCGGTAGCCATCGAGCTGGCGGCGCTGCCGCCCATGCCAATCCGCATGCCGGGGCCGCCCAGCTGGATCAGCAGCGACCCGGCCGGGAATTCGATCTTGTGCGTCTGGCCCGCGTCGATGGTGCCCAGGCCGCCCGCAATCATGATGGGCTTGTGGTAGCCACGGCGGATGCTGTCCACATCGGAGGTAATGGTCTGTTCGTACTCGCGGAAGTAACCCAGCAGGTTGGGACGGCCGAATTCGTTGTTGAACGCAGCGCCGCCCAGCGGGCCTTCGGTCATGATCTGCAGCGCGCTCGCGATGTGGCCGGGTTTGCCGAAGTCGTCGCCCTCAGCGGGCCAGAGTTTGGACACGGTGAAGCCCGTCAAACCCGCCTTGGGTTTGCTGCCCCGGCCAGTCGCACCCTCGTCGCGGATCTCGCCGCCCGCGCCGGTCGATGCGCCGGGGAATGGGGAGATAGCGGTCGGGTGGTTGTGGGTTTCCACCTTCATCAGGATGTGGTTGAGCGCACTACTCTTTTGATAGCTTTCCACGCCCTGCCCTTGTGCGCTGGAGGTCGATTTGGCTATAAATCGCTCCACCTGCACACCTTCCATGACCGAGGCGTTGTCCGAATACGCCACCACCGTGTGCTGGGGTGCCAGCTGGTGGGTGTTGCGGATCATGCCGAACATACTCTTGGCCTGCGCCGCACCGTCGATGGTGAAGTCGGCGTTGAAGATCTTGTGGCGGCAGTGTTCGCTGTTGGCCTGCGCAAACATCATCAACTCCACATCGCTGGGGTTGCGCTGCAGGCCGGTGAAGGCGTTGACCAGGTAGTCCATCTCGTCGTCGGCCAGCGCCAGGCCAAACTGCACGTTGGCGGTTTCCAGTGCCGTGCGGCCCCCACCCAGCACATCCACGTAGGCCATGGGTGCGGCTTGCAGTTCGGAGAACAGGCCAGTGGCTTGGGTGCAGTCAAACAGCACCGACTCGGTCATGCGGTCGTGCAACAACTCGGCCATCTGCTGGCGTTGGGCGTCGTCGAGTGATGGTTTGCTGAGCAGCCCGCTTTTGAGCGTGATGCGGTATTCGACGATACGTTCGATGCGGCGCACGGCCAGACCACAGTTGTGGGCAATGTCCGTGGCCTTGGACGCCCAGGGCGACACGGTGCCAAAACGCGGCGTGACCACGATCACTTCACCGCTGGCGGGGCCTTCATATGGGTCACCATAGCTCAGCAAAGCCGCCAGCCGTTCGCGGGTCTCGGCGTCAGGTGACGTGTCGGACAGCACCACATGCACAAACCGCGCTGCGATGCCGCTGACCTTGTCGTGTACCTCTTGCAGGCGTGGCAGCAACTGCCGGGCGCGGAAGTCACTGAGTGCGTTGGGGGCGTTTTCACCGTCGAAAAGGGTCACGACGGGGGCATGGGCGGGGCTGGGCAGGGTCACTGTGGCGGCCTGAGAAGGTGGAGACGGGAATGCTGCGGAGTACCGTTGCCGGGCCGCTGAATGGGGCCCAACTGGCATATCCGCAAAACCCCGTATTTTACGGTGCGCGGTGGTCGTCGAAACATGCACAGCTTGCGCCTACCAGCAGACACCACGGAACTGGCTTTGCCAGGCCGCTGGTGGAGCCCCCTGCAAGGGGGTAGGAGCAGCGGAACGAAGTCCGCGAAGCCTGGGGGTGAGCCACTTGTTCAGCAATGGGATAATCAAGGCATGAGCATTACCTACAAAAATGCCGAGGAAATAGCAGGCATGCGCGTGGCGTGTAAGCTGGCTTCCGAGGTGCTGGACTACCTGACCCCGTTTGTGAAAGCGGGTGTCACGACCAAAGAAATCGACCTGCTGGCCAACGACTACATGGTCAAGGTGCAAAACACCAAGTCGGCCACGTTGGGTTACCAGCCGCCCGGTTACCCACCCTACCCGGCCTCGCTGTGTACGTCCTTGAACCATGTGGTGTGCCACGGCATTCCGAATGACAAGCCCTTGAAAAAGGGCGACATCATGAACATCGACGTCACCGTGATCACCCAAGACGGCTGGTTTGGCGACAACAGCCGCATGTATGTGATTGGTGACGCATCCATTGCGGCCAAACGCCTCTGTGCGCTGACCTTCGACGCCATGTGGCTGGGCATCCAGCAGGTCAAGCCCGGTGCCCACCTGGGCGACATTGGCCACGCCATCCAGAAGTTTGCCGAAGGCAATGGCCTGAGCGTGGTGCGTGAATTCTGTGGCCACGGCATTGGCAAAGTCTTCCACGAAGACCCGCAAATCCTGCACTATGGCCGCCCCGGCACGCTGGACGAGCTGAAGCCCGGCATGGTCTTCACGATCGAGCCCATGCTCAACCTGGGCCGGCGCGAGATCAAGGAATTTGGCAACGACGGCTGGACCATCGTCACCAAGGACCGCAGCCTGTCCGCCCAATGGGAACACACCATTCTGGTGACGGACACCGGCTACGAGGTGATGACCCTGTCGGCCGGCAGCCCGCCGCTGCCACCTTTTGTGACCGCAACCCGCACCTGAAGCCCACGGCGTAGCAAGCCGGTGTGCCCGCCCGCTGCGCCTGACCACGCTGCCCCCAGCCATGACCGACGTACAAACCCTGCGGGACGCTTACCGCGCCGACAAAGCCACCCTCCTGCAGGCCGTGCGTGACAGCGGTGCGTCCACCCGCGGCATCCGCACCACGCTGCGCAAACTGTCCGCGCTGGCGGACGGCACTTTGCGTGCCCTGTGGCAACGCGCGGCGTTCCAGGCGGACTTTGCGCTGGTGGCTGTGGGCGGTTTTGGCCGTGCCGAGCTGTTCCCCCACTCCGATGTGGATGTGCTGCTGCTACTGCCCGACGGCACCAACCCCGACACCGACCCGGCGCTGAAGCTGCAGATCGAGGAATTTATTGGCAGCTGTTGGGACGCAGGCCTGGAGATTGGCTCCAGCGTGCGCTCCGTCACCGAATGTGTGGACGAAGCGGCCAAGGACGTCACGGTGCAGACCTCGCTGGTCGAGGCCCGCCTGGTCACCGGCGACAAGGCGCTGTTTGCGCTGTTCCAGACACGTTTTGCCGCCGCACTGGACCCCCACGCGTTTTTTATCGCCAAAACGCTGGAACAACGCCAGCGCCACAACAAGTTTGAAGACACGCCTTACGCGCTGGAGCCCAACTGCAAGGAGTCACCCGGCGGCCTGCGTGACCTGCAGACCATCCTGTGGATGTCCAAGGCGGCCGGATTTGGCGACACCTGGGACGCACTGGCCAGCAACGGCCTGGCCACGCCCTACGAGGTCAAACAGATCAAGCGCAACGAGGCGCTGCTGAGCCTGATCCGCACCCGGCTGCATATCCTGGCGCACCGCCGCGAAGACCGCCTGGTGTTCGACCTGCAAACCGCCGTGGCCGAAACCTTTGGCTACCGCCAGGCACCCGAAGGCCAAAAGCTGGCCATGCGGGTCAGCGAAGTGCTGATGCGGCGGTATTACTGGGCGGCCAAGGCAGTCACGCAGCTGAACCAGATTTTGCTGCTCAACATCGGTGAACGGCTCAACCCGTCCACCCATGCGCCGCACCCCATCAATGCGTGGTTCTCCGACAAAGCGGGCATGGTGGAGGTGGTGGACGATGACCTCTACCTCCGCGAACCCCACGCCATTCTGGAAACCTTCCTGCTGTACGAAACCACGCTCGGCATGAAGGGGTTGTCGGCCCGCACGCAGCGGGCGCTGTACAACGCGCGCCATGTGATGGGCGCCAAGTTCCGCAGCGACCCGGTCAACCGCGCCACCTTTTTGCGCATCCTGCAGCAGCCCGTGGGTATCACCCACGCCATGCGGCTGATGAACCAGACCTCGGTGCTGGGGCGTTACCTCTGGGTGTTCCGCAACATCGTCGGCCAGATGCAGCACGACCTGTTCCACGTGTACACGGTGGACCAGCACATCATCATGGTGCTGCGCAACGTGCGGCGCTTCTTTATGGCCGAACATGCACATGAATACCCGTTCTGCTCACAGCTGGCTGCGGGTTGGGACAAGCCCTGGGTGCTGTTTGTGGCGGCCCTGTTCCACGACATTGCCAAGGGCCGCGGTGGAGACCACTCCGAGCTGGGCGCACGCGACGTGAAACGTTTTTGCCGGGACCACGGCATTGCCAGTGAGGATGAAAAGCTGATCCAGTTCCTCGTGGCCGAACACCTGACCATGAGCCGCATCGCCCAAAAGGCCGACCTGAGCGACCCGGAAGTGATAGCCACTTTTGCCAAACGCGTGGGCAACGAGCGTTACCTCACCGCACTGTATTTGCTGACGGTAGCCGACATCCGTGGCACCAGCCCCAAGGTGTGGAACGCCTGGAAGGGCAAGCTGCTGGAAGACCTGTACCGCTACACCCTGCGCACATTGGGTGGCCGTGCGCCCGACCCCGACGCCGAAGTCGAATCCCGCAAACGCGAGGCGCTGGTGCAGCTGGCCCTGCATGCCATGCCCTTCGAATCCCACAAGGCTTTGTGGGCCACGCTGGACGTGGGTTACTTCATGCGCCACGACGCGGGCGACATTGCCTGGCACACCCGCCAGCTGTCGCGCCACATCGACCAGCGCAAACCCGATGAACCCCGCACCGCCATCGTGCGTGCGCGCCTGTCGCCCGTCGGTGAGGGTATGCAGGTGCTGGTGTACACACCGGACCAACCGGACCTGTTTGCACGCATCTGCGGTTACTTCGACCAGGCCGGCTTCAGCATCCTGGACGCCAAGGTGCACACCGCCAGCGACGGCCATGCGCTCGATACCTTCCAGGTCGTCACGGCCGCATTACCCGAGCACTACCGTGAACTTATCAGCATGGTGGAGACCAACCTGGCGATCACCATAGACCAGGCCGGCCCCCTGCCCGCGCCGAGCCGGGGCCGGGTGTCACGCCGCGTCAAAAGTTTCCCGATTGCGCCGCGTATTGACCTGCGCCCGGACGACAAGGCGCAGCGCTGGCTGCTCAGCATTTCGGCCAGCGACCGTGTCGGCCTGCTCTATTCCGTGGCCCGGGTGCTGGCGCGGCACAAACTCAACCTGCGGCTGGCCAAGGTCAGCACGCTGGGCGAACGGGTGGAAGACACCTTCCTGATCGACGGCCCCGAGCTGCAGCAGAACTGGGCGCAGATCGAAATTGAGACGGAGCTGCTGCAGGCGCTAGAGGCGTAAGTTTTACAGCAGCAGCGCCTGCACCGCTTTTGCCGTGCGCTCGGCCGCCCCCCGGTGGGCTGTGGCGAACTGTTCTGCCGCTGCGCGCGCTTGTGCAAACCGCACCTCGTCCTGCGCCAGCTCCACCGCCAGTTGCACACCCTGCGCCATCGACGCCACCGGAAATGCCGCTCCTGCCTGCTGCGCCAGCGTGGCCGCTTCCTGGAAATTGAACACCGAAGGCCCCGTAACGATCGGGCAGCCACAGGCCGCCGCTTCGATCAGGTTTTGCCCGCCCAGCGGCGCAAAACTGCCGCCCAACAAAGCCACGTGCCCCAAGCCGTAATACAGCGCCATCTCGCCCATGGAGTCACCCAGCCATACGTCAGCCACTGAGGGTGCTGCGCCCTGCCCCCAGCTGCTGCGGCGAGAGACGGAAAAACCATGCTGCTGCACCAGCGCCGCCACGTCATCAAAGCGCTGGGGGTGGCGCGGGACGATCAGCCACTGCACTGGGCCTGCTGCATGACTTGCTACCAAATCAGGAGCTGCTTGCGTATGCACAGCGGGCGCTGGAGGCATAAAACGCTTTAGAGCGGCGAGAAACTCAGCCTCTTCGCCTTCCCGCGCACTGGCCAGCATCACCACCGGCCGACCACCCGCTGTACGCCACGCCCGCCCCTGTGCGATCTGCGCCGTGTCGGGGGTGGCGTCAAACTTCACATTGCCAAAGATGCCTTGCACCGGCGCACCCAGCTGGCGCAAGCGGTCGGCATCGGCCTGCGACTGTGCCCACACCGCCGCCAGCCCGCCAAACGCGGGCCGCGCCAGCCAGCCCACACGTTCGGCTTTGCGCAGCGAGTGGGCATTGAGCCGGGCATTGGCCAACACCAGCGGCACACCCTGCTGCTGGCACACGGCGACCATGTTCGGCCAGACTTCGGTCTCCATGAGGATGCCGACGGCAGGTTTGAACTGCGTCACAAACCGTTGTACGGCGCCCACCGTGTCCCAAGGTTGCCAGACCTGCATGTCACCCGGCTGCAGCAGGGCTTTGCCTTCGGCCCGCCCCGTCGCCGTGCCGTGGGTCAGCAGCAGGCGCATGCCCGGCATCTGGCGGCGCAGGGCGCGCACCAGAATGGCCGCGGCCCGGGTTTCACCCATCGACACCGCATGTACCCAGACCCAGCCACTGCTGGCCGGTGTGCCCGCGCCATAGTGGCCAAACCGCTCTTCAATGGCCTCCAGGTAACCCGGCTCCTGCACACCACGGCGCGCCAGTTTGCGGCGCAGCAGCGGCTGCGCGGCCCACATGGCAAAAGAATAGAGCGAACGGATCATTGGCGGATATGAATTTTGGGGATTCCAGTGCAAAGCGTGAAACGCGAGCACCCCTTCAAGCAGACGCCGTGGAACCGGCTTTGCCGGGCCACCAGCGTCGCCCCCTGCAAGGGGGAAGGAGCAGCGACACGAAGTGCGCGAAGCCTGGGGGTGTTCTTAATGCGCGGCTGCGCCGATATGGGCGTCGGGTTTGGCTTGTTTCAAAAGCGCCGTCATGTCGGCTGCAATCCGCGCCAGCGCCGCTTCGGTCGTACCTTCAAACCGCAGCACCACCACGGGGGTGGTGTTGGACGAACGGATCAGCCCAAAACCATCGGGCCAGTCCACGCGCAGGCCGTCGATAGTGGAGACTTTGGCGGGCGCGGGGAAGTGGGCGAGCGCCAGCAGTTTCTCGACCACGGCAGCAGGTTCACCTTCCGCGCAGGCCACGTTTAATTCAGGTGTGGAGAAGCTGGTGGGTAATGCGTCGAGCACGGCGTTGGCGTCGGGGCTGCGGCTCACGATCTCCAGCAGGCGGCAGCCGGCATAGGTGCCGTCGTCAAAACCAAACCAGCGTTCCTTGAAGAAAATATGCCCGCTCATCTCGCCGCCGAGGGGCGAGTTCACCTCTTTCATCTTGGCTTTGATAAGGGAGTGGCCGGTTTTGTACATCAGCGGCACACCACCTGCGGCCTCAATCGCAGGGGCCAGGCGCTGCGTGCATTTCACGTCAAACAGGATCTGCCCGCCGGGCACACGCGACAACACGTCACGTGCAAACAGCATCATCTGGCGGTCGGGGTAAATGTTGTTGCCGCCTTTGGTGACGATGCCCAGGCGGTCACCGTCGCCATCAAAGGCCAGACCCAGTTCGGCGTCACTGTTCTGCAGTGCGTTGATCAAATCCTGCAGGTTTTCGGGCTTGCTTGGGTCAGGGTGGTGGTTGGGGAAATTGCCATCCACTTCGCTGAACAGTTCAATCACCTCGCAGCCCAGCGCACGGAATATGCCGGGTGCTGATGCACCTGCAATGCCGTTACCCGAGTCCACCACGATCTTCATGGGGCGGGCCAGCTTCACATCCCCCACGATACGCGCGGTGTAGTCAGCCAGCACATCGGCCTCACGCACACTTCCGCCACTCTGCAGCAGCCAGCTCTCAAGCTGCATGGTCTGGCGCAGCGCCTGGATCTCGGCACCATAAATGGCCCGGCCACCGAGCACCATCTTGAAGCCGTTGTAGTCCTTGGGGTTGTGGCTGCCGGTGACCTGGATACCGCTGCGGCACAGGGTGTGGGCGGCAAAGTACAACATGGGGGTGGTGACCAGGCCCACATCAATCACCTCGACCCCTGCGGCTACCAAGCCACGGATCAACGCGGACGACAGGGCCGGGCCGCTGATACGCCCGTCACGGCCCACAGCCACCGTCTTTTCCCCCTCACGCAAGGCCGCGGTGCCAAACGCACGGCCCAGTGCTTCGGCCACCTGTTCATCCAGGGTGGACGGCACGATGCCGCGGATGTCATAGGCTTTGAAGATGGAGGGGGTGACATGCATGACGTGAACACTTTCGGGTGTGGAATTGGTGTTTATTCTAGGCCCGCACTGCAGAGACAAATGGCATGCAAGACAATCGCAGTTTCCCCTCTTACAACATCCCACCATGCGACTCCTCCACACCATGCTGCGCGTCGGCGACCTGCAACGCTCCATTGACTTCTACACCAACGTGCTCGGCATGCAACTGCTGCGCAGCTCGGAAAACCCGGAATACAAATACAGCCTGGCCTTCGTCGGTTACGAGGGCAACCCGGCCCAGGCCGAAATTGAGCTGACCTACAACTGGGGCACCACCAGCTACGAGTTGGGCACCGCCTACGGCCACATCGCGCTGGGTGTGCCTGACGCCTATGCGGCCTGCGAAAAAATCAAGGCGGCCGGTGGCCAGGTCACCCGCGAAGCCGGGCCGGTCAAGGGAGGCACTACGGTGATTGCGTTTGTGACCGACCCTGACGGCTACAAGATTGAACTGATCCAGCGCGCGTCAGAAGCGGCAGGCGGCGGATTACGCTAATTTGATAGCGCTCACCGCACACTGGGCGGGCGCTGCAGCCTGATTTGGCTTGAATTTTCGGATCAAGCCAGTGCGGGCACATCCGCGGCCGACACCAGCCGCTGGGTGTACGGGTGCTGCGGTGCGTCCAGCACCTGGCTGACGGAGCCCATCTCCACCACGGCACCGTCTTTCATCACCAGCACCTGGTGCGCCATCGCACGGATGACGTCCACGTCGTGGGTGATGAGCAGGTAACTCAGGCCCTTCTCGCGCTGCAGGCGCTGCAGCAGCACCAGCACCTGTTTCTGGATTGTCACGTCCAGCGCGCTGGTGGGTTCGTCCAGCACCAGCACCTGGGGCTGCACGATGAGGGCGCGGGCAATCGCGATGCGCTGGCGCTGCCCGCCTGAGAACGCATGCGGGTACCGCTCCAGCAAACCGGGGAACTGCGCCTGGGCCAGGCCCACTTCTTCAAGTGCGGCCAGCACCCGCTGCTGGCGCTCTGCGGCGCTGAGGCCGGGCGCGTGCACCAGCAGGCCTTCGCCCACAATTTCTTCCACCGTCAGGCGTGGGGACAGCGACGAAAACGGGTCCTGGAACACCACCTGCACCACCTGGCGCAGCGCCTTGTTGGGTGCAGAGTTTTGCAGCGCGTTGCCGCTCCAGCCCTGGCCGTTGACTTGCAGCTGGCCACCGTGCGGCAGCAGGCCCAGCGCGGCCAACGCCAGTGTGGACTTGCCGGAGCCGGACTCGCCCACCACCCCCAGTGTTTGGCCCTGCGGCAGTGTGAAGCTGGCCCCCTGCACTGCCACAAACTCGCCCTTGCGAAACCAGCCTTTAAAACCTGCCAGTGGCACCGGGTAAACAACGCGCAAGTCCTGCGCCTTCAGCATGGGGGTTGGCTCCGAATCCGTGGGTGTGTCCGACACTTCCACCACATCCCGCACCGGTCGACTATCTATGAGTTTGCGGGTGTACGCGTGTTGCGGTTTGGCAAACACATCGGCAACCCGCCCCTGCTCAACAATGCGGCCGTTTTCCATCACCACAATCCGGTCGGCAAAACGCCGCACCAGGTTCAGGTCGTGGGTGATCATCAGCACGGCCATGCCGTTTTTGAGGCGCAGGGTGTCAAGCAGGTCGAGGATCTGGCCACGCAGCGTCACGTCGAGTGCGGTGGTGGGCTCGTCGGCCAGCAGCAGCCGGGGCTGGCAGGCCAGGGCCATGGCGATCATGGCGCGCTGGCGCTGGCCGCCTGACAGCTGGTGCGGGTAGGCGCGGGCGCGGCGTTCGGGCTCGGGGATGCCGGTGTCGGTCAGCAGGCGGATGGTTTCTTGCACAGCTGCGGCCGGGGCCAGGCCCATCTTGAGCTGCAGCACTTCGGTGATCTGGTGGCCGATGGTCAGCAGCGGGTTCAGCGCCGTCATCGGCTCCTGGAAAATCATGGCAATGTCATGGCCCCGCACACCCCGCAGCTCGCGCTCTGAAAGTGATAGCAGGTCGCGCCCGCTGGACGGGCGCTGCGGGTCAGAAAGTCCTGATAAACGGGCACTTCCGCTGATATAGGCCCCCTCCACCAGCTTCAACAGCGACAGCGCGCTGATGGTCTTGCCCGAGCCAGACTCACCCACCAGCGCCACTTTTTCGCCAGGCTGGAGGCTGAAGTCGATGCCGTGCACGATCTCCTTGCCATTAAAGGCCACCCGCAGGCCGCGCACGTCCAGCAAAGGAGTCGAGGAAGGTGTGGCGCTGCTCATTTGTCTGCTTTCCGGGGGTCGAGCGCGTCACGTAATGCGTCGCCCATAAAGGTCAGCAGCAGCAGCGTGACCACCAGCACTGCAAAGGTGGAAAGTGAAATCCACCAGGCGTCGATGTTGTTCTTGCCCTGCGACAACAATTCACCCAGCGACGGGGTGCCGGGCGGCACGCCCAGGCCGAGGAAGTCGAGTGAGGTCAACGCCAGAATGGCCGCACTCATACGGAACGGCAAAAACGTCACCACCGGTGTCAGGCTGTTGGGCAGGATGTGGCGCCACATGATCTGCCAGTTGCCCACGCCCAACGCGCGGGCGGCCTTTACATAATCGAGCTGGCGGTTGCGCAGAAACTCGGCGCGCACGTAATCTGACAAGCCCATCCAGCCAAACAGGCTCAGCAGCACCAGCAGCAGCGCCACGCTGGGCGCAAAGATCGCGCTGAAGATGATGAGCAAATACAGCTCGGGCATGGAGCCCCAGATCTCGATGAAGCGCTGGAACGCCAGGTCGGTCTTGCCCCCAAAATAGCCCTGGATCGCCCCGGTCAACACACCCAGCAAGGTGCCGGTGACCGTCAGCGCCAGCGCAAACAACACACTGACGCGGAAGCCGTAAATCAACTGCGCCAGCAGGTCGCGCCCCCGGTCATCGGTGCCCAGCCAGTTGTCGCGCGAGGGGGCAGACGGGTTGGGCTCTTTGGCAAAGTAGTTCAGCGTTTTGGGGCCGTAGGGGTTGGGCGCAAACACGGCCCAGTTGCCGCCGGACGACAAACGATCGCGGATGAACGGGTCGAGGTAATCGGTAGGAGTGAGGAAGTCGCCGCCAAAGGTGGTTTCGGGGTAGTCACGCACCATGGGGTAATAGGTGCTGCCCTCATAACGCACCAGCAACGGCTTGTCGTTGGACAAGACCTCGGCCACCAGACTCAGCAGCACCAGCGTGCAAAACAGCACCAGGCTCCAGAAGCCCAGGCGGTTGCGCTTGAAGCGTTGCCAGGCGCGGCGGGAGGGGGATACAGACGCAGGCGCAGCGGGATTCATGCGTCAAAAGGGTTCAGCACGGCAATGCCGCAGCCATCAAAGTCGCGCACGTTGCGGGTGACGAGGGTGAGTGCGTGAACCTGGGCGGTGGCGGCGATGAGCATGTCGGCCATGTCGCGAACCTGTCCACGGGCAGCCAGCACACCACGCATTTCGCCGGCCCGCCTCGAAATGGTCTCCGTCACGTCCAGAACAGCGCAATGTGCCGCCATGGTGTTGAAGCGCTCAAGACCCCGTGGCCGGGGTTTATGGGTCAGGCCATAGATGATTTCATGGAAGGAAATGACCGAAGCTGAAAAGCCCGCTGCATGGTGCAGGCCCCCTGCCCACTGCAGCACACCTCGGTTCGGTGCGGGGCGCATCAGTTCGCTGATGATGTTGGTGTCGGCAAGGTACACGGTCAGTTCTTCGTCTCGGTGGGCTCGTCCCAGTAATGCGGGTCATCCACCATGGGGTTGTAGCGCGTCGTGCGGGGGGGCAACTCGATACCGTCCTGCGCCCCGTCCGCAATCAATGCGGCACGAAGGTCGGCAAACAACTCCAGCAGCGACGGCTTGGCCTGCTGTGCCTTCCACTGCTTGAATTCATCAAATTCCTTGGCGGAAACCACCACCGCCACCGGCTTGTCGCGGTTGTAAATAGCCTGCGGCTCCTCGGCGGTGAGGCGCACTACTTCCGAAAACTGCTGCTTGGCGCTTGCGATATTCCAGTATGTCATGGCTTACCCCCAGGCTTCGCTGCGCTCTCGCCAACCCCCTTGCAGGGGGCTCCACCAGCAGCCCGGCAAAGCCGGTTCTGCGGTGTCTGCTGATAAAGGCAGGTGCGATGTATTGCAGCGGGATGTGAATATAAAAATATAGACATATTATCTCAGACAACATGTCCAACTAGTCAAACTTCACCCGGGGATCCACCCAGACATAACACAAATCAGAAATCAGCTTGGTGACCAAACCAATCAGCGTAAACAGGTACAGCGTGCCCAAAACGACGGGGTAATCACGCCGAATCACACTCTCGTAGCTCAGCAAGCCCAGCCCATCCAGCGAGAAAAGTGTCTCGATCAACAGCGAGCCTGCAAAAAACGCGCCGATAAACGCTGCCGGAAAGCCGGTGATGATGGGGATGAGCGCGTTGCGGAACACATGTGTCCACAGCACCTGGCGCTGCGACAAGCCTTTGGCACGGGCGGTCAGCACGTACTGTTTGCGGATTTCTTCGAGGAACGCGTTTTTGGTCAGCATGGCCGTCACCGCAAAACTGCCCAGCACCATGGCGGTGACGGGCAGTGTGATGTGCCAGAGGTAGTCCACGATACGTGCACCCCAGCTCAGTTCTTCCCAGTTGCTGGACGTGAGGCCGCGCAGCGGAAACCACTGTAATTGCCCGCCAAAGATGACCAGCAGCGCCACCCCCAGCACAAAGCCTGGAATGGCATACCCGACCAGCACCAGCAGCGTGGTCACCAGATCGAACCGCGAACCGGCCCGCACGGCCTTGGCCACACCCAGCGGCACGGCGATGAGGTAGCTGATAAAAAAGGTCCACAGGCCCAGGCTGATGGACACGGGCAGTTTTTCCCAGATCAGCGTGGACACGGCCTTGTTCTGGAAGAAGCTGGTGCCCAAATCAAACCGCGCAAACTGGCCCAGCATCTGGAAGAAGCGTTCATGCGCGGGCTTGTCAAAGCCGTACAAAGCCTTGATCTGCGCAATACGCTGCGGGTCCACGCCCTGCCCGCCCCGGTACCCTACGCCGCCTTCTGCGCCCATACCCGCACCGGCCTTGGCCTCGGCCAGGTACTGCTCCACCGGGCCGCCGGGCACAAACTGCACCACCACAAAGGTCAGCAGCAGCACGCCGAACAGTGTGGGCACCATCAGCAGCAGGCGTTTGAGGATGTAGACCAGCATCAGGTGTTGTCCGATCTCATTTGCTCCACCAGGTGTCGATGGCCCAGTTTTCACCTTGGGCGTAAGGAGGCATTCCACCCGCAGGCATGGCCAGCCGCTGGGCGTTGTAAGCCATGCGGTGGGTGCCCGCCGTCCACTGGGGAATCAAATAATGGCTGTGGCTGATGACCCGCTCCAGCGCGCGGCAGGCGGGCAGCAGTTCGGCCTTGGTCGTGGCGGTGGTCATCTGGGTGATAAGCGCGTCCACCGCCGGGCTGCTGACGCCGGGGTAGTTGCCGGAGTTGGGCGTGGTGGCGGCCTTGCTGCCAAACATGTCGGCGTATTCCTGGCCCGGGTTATTGGTACCCTGGTAGGCCAACGAAATCATGTCGAAATCGAAGTTGTCCAGCCGCTGCTGGTACAGCGCGAAGTCGGCCGTGCGAAAGTTCATTTGCACGCCCAGCTTCTGCAGGTTGCGTATCCACGGCGCGGTGGTGGCCATGCGGCCTTCGCCGCTCTCCAGGTATTCGAGGACAAACGGCTCCCCTTTGGCGTTGCGCAGCGCACCGTCGCGCACTTCCCAGCCCGCGTCCTTCAACAGCGCCTGTGCACGCCGCAGGTTGTCGCGCAGTGTGGTGGCACCGTCGGTGCGCGGCGGCACGGTCATGGGGCCAAACGCGGCAGCGGGAATGTCGTTGCGCCACGGCTCCATCAGCGCCAACTCCTCGGGGCTGGGCAGGCCGGTGGCCGCGCAGTTGGTGTTGCCAAACAGGCCGTTGACGCGCTGGTAGGCGTTGTAGAACAGCTGGCGGTTCATCCACTCGTAGTCCATGGCCAGGCCCAGCGCTTCGCGCACACGCGGGTCTTTGAACTTGTCGCGGCGGGTGTTGAACACGTAACTTTGAAAGCCCGACGGCAGGCGGTGTTTGAACTCACCCTTGACCAGCTCACCCGAATCAAACTTCTTGCCTGTCACCCGGCGCGCCCAGTCGCCTGCGGAGAAGAAACGCATCAGGTCGAACTCCCCTGCCTTCAAGGCTTCAAGTTTGGCTGTGTTGTCTTTGTAGATTTTGACGACCACCCGGTCAAAGTTGTTGCTGCCGCGTTTAACGTTAAGGTCACGCGCCCAGTAGTGGGGGTCGCGCACATAGGTGATGTCTTTGCCAAACCGCACCGGTCCAACTTTGTAGGGGCCGCTGCCAATCGGGATGTCCATCACCACCTTGTCAAACGGTTTGGCCTTGCCGTTTTCCATGCCCCACTGGCGGCTGAAGATGGGCAGGCCGCCCACAGTCAGCGGCAACTCGCGGTTGGGTTTGTGGAAGCGAAAACGCACCGTGTGGTCGTCCAGCACATCCACACCTGCCACATCCTGCAGCACGGTTTTGTACGCGGGCGATGCAAACGGCCCAATGAGGGTGTCGTAGGTGTGTTTCACATCGGCGGCCAGCACCGGGCTGCCGTTGTGAAACCGTGCTTCGGGCCGCAGGCGGAAGGTGGCGCTCAGGCCATCATCGGCCACCGCCACATCTTCGGCCAGCAGGCCGTAGCCCGAGCCGGTTTCGTCCAGCGACCCGGTCAGCAGGCTGTCGAACATAAAGGCTGACAGGTAGGCCGGCGCGCTGCCTTTCATGGTGAAAGGGTTGTATTTGTCGAAAGTGGATGTGCGCAGGTTGCTGACCAGGCGCAGCTCGCCGCCTTTGGGTGCGTTGGGGTTCACATAATCGAAGTGGGTAAAACCCTGCGGGTACTTCAGCCCGTCCCACATGGCGTAGCCGTAAGCCGCCCACGACGGCATGGCCCAACCCCACAACAGACAAAGCAGCAAACAACGCATGCGACAATTCTGCAATACTTTCTGGAGAACAAAACATGGGCTTTCTTGCTGGCAAAAAACTGCTGATCACGGGTGTGTTGTCGAACCGCTCCATTGCCTACGGCATTGCCAAGGCCTGCCACGCGCAGGGTGCCGAGCTGGCTTTCAGCTACGTGGGTGAACGCTTCAAAGACCGCATCACCGACTTTGCGGCCGACTTCGACTCCAAACTGGTGTTTGACTGCGACGTGGGCAGCGACGAGCAGATCGACAAAATGTTTGCCGACCTGTCCGCCACCTGGCCCAAGTTCGACGGCTTTGTGCACGGCATTGGTTTTGCCCCGCGCGAAGCCATTGCCGGCGACTTCCTCGAAGGCCTGACCCGCGAAAACTTCCGCATTGCCCACGACATCAGCGCCTACAGCTTCCCCGCGCTGGCCAAGGCCGCCCTGCCCTACCTGAATGAAAAGTCGTCGGTGCTGACACTGAGCTACCTCGGCGCGCTGCGCACCGTGCCCAACTACAACACCATGGGCCTGGCCAAAGCCAGCCTGGAAGCCAGCGTGCGTTACCTGGCCGAAGCGCTGGGCCCCAAAGGCATGCGCGCCAACGGCATCAGCGCCGGCCCCATCAAGACCCTGGCCGCCAGCGGCATCAAAGACTTCGGCAAGCTGCTGGGTGTGGTGGCCGGTGCATCACCCCTGCGCCGCAACGTGACCATTGAAGACGTGGGCAACGCCGCCGCCTTCTTGTTGTCCGACCTGGCCAGCGGCGTGACCGCCGAAATCATGTACGTGGACGGCGGCTTCAGCCAGACCGGCGGCATCAGCCGCGACACAGTCGAAAACGGCTGATCTGGTGACGCAGCGGAGCCGGTTTGGCGCTGAAATTCAGCATCAAATCGGCCTCTAGCGTACGGCGGCCTCAATTCAGAAGTGCAACACCCCCCAGAATTGAGGCCCCATGAGCACGACCCACTACAGCCAACTGAGCGAACAAGAGCGCTACGCGATAGCGCTAGCCCTGCAACAAGGAATGAGCCTGCGGGCTGTGGCGCGTGCCTTGGGCCGCAGTCCATCGACCATCAGCCGGGAATGCCAGCGCAATGGCGGACCCAAGGGCTACGTCTCCCGGTTTGCCCAGCAACGCTGCGACAGGCGCAGACACTTTGCCCGACCCACGCCCAAACTCCACCACAACGGCGCATTGTTCGCGTCTGTACGCGCCTATCTGCTCCAATGGTGGTCACCCCAGCAGATCGCTTGCGAACTGCGCCGCCTGCATCCCGAGAACAACCGCCTTCACGTGTCCCACGAGACGATCTACACCTGCATCTATGCCCAGCCACGGGGTGAGCTCAAAAAGGAATTACTCGCCTGTCTGCGCATGGGACGCGCCACGCGTAGACCGCGCTCGGGTGGCCAGGATCGCCGCAGTGACGTATCCGAGATGCTGAGCATCCATGTGCGCCCGCCCGAGGTAGAGGATCGCCAGCTTCCCGGCCATTGGGAGGGTGATCTGATCAAAGGCCAGGCTAACGCCAGTGCGATTGGAACGCTCGTTGAGCGCACCACCCGCTTGGTGCTTCTGGTCAAGCTCCCCCACCCCCATCCCGCAACGGCGGCCCACGTGTTGCAAGCCTTCAGCGACAAACTCAATGCCATTGCCAAGCCCATGCGGGAGAGCTTGACCTATGACCGGGGCAGTGAGATGGCAAGGCACCGGGAGCTAGGCCAGCGCACGGGAATGAAGGTGTACTTCTGCGATCCCCATAGCCCTTGGCAGCGCGGCAGCAATGAGAACACCAATGGGCTGCTGCGGCAGTACTTTCCCAAAGGCACAGACCTCTCGGGCTACAGCCAGGAGCAGCTTGACGCGGTGGCTGATCAGCTCAATGGGCGTCCCAGAATGACGCTGGGCTGGCGCAAGCCCATTGAGGTCTATGCTGAACACTTGGCCCGCCTGACCCAGCAACCCGATTCCATTCATTGATTCTGTTGCACTTGGGGTTGAAACCGCCTACAGCCAACAAGCGCATGCAGCTATATTATTTGTAGCGAATGCGTTTTTTTCATGCCCGTACTTTTTGCCAAGGGAATGACCTGATGCACCGCCGAAACCTCTTGCGCAGCATGTGGACGGCCGGTGCCGCAACGCTGCTGGTGGGCATGCCATTTGCCGCCACGGCAGCAGCGCCCAGCCTCATGCTTGCCAATGTGTACCGCGCAAACATTCCCCTGGCCGACTACTGGGTCAGCGAAAAATACGACGGTGTGCGGGGCTACTGGGACGGCGCGCAGCTCTGGACGCGCGGCGGTGAACGCATCAACGCCCCCGCCTGGTTCACCGCAGGCTGGCCCGCCGTGCCGATGGACGGTGAGCTGTGGGCAGGCCGGGGCCAGTTCTCCGCAGCCGTGTCCACCGTGCGCCAGCAGACTCCGGTGGATGCCGCGTGGCAAAAAATGCGCTTTATGGTGTTTGACCTGCCCGCACACGGCGGCACATTTGACGAACGGATTCCGGCCCTCAACACCCTGGTCGGCACACTGGCCGTGCCCTGGGTGCAAGCCGTGCCGCAGAGCAAAGTTGCCAGCCACGCCGCCCTGCAAGCCCGCATGCGCCAGATTGTCAAAGCCGGTGGTGAAGGCCTGATGCTGCACCGCGGTGCATCGCTGTACAAAGGCGCGCGCAACGACGACCTGCTCAAGGTCAAACCCCATGAAGATGCCGAAGCCCGCGTGGTCGCCCACCTCCCGGGCCAGGGCAAATACCAGGGCATGATGGGCGCCCTGCTCGTCGAAACCCCCACACGCCAACGCTTCAAACTGGGCACCGGCTTCACCGATGCCCAGCGCCGCAACCCGCCCGCCATCGGGGCCTGGGTCACCTACCGCTTCAGGGACGTGAACCCCAGCGGTGTGCCGCGTTTTGCCAGCTTTTTGCGGGTGCGGGAAGACGCCAACCTGTGATTACTGGGGCAAGAGCACCTTGTCGATGACGTGGATCACACCGTTCGACTGGTACACATCCGCAATCGTCACATTCGCCACACCGCCCTTCTCATCGGTCACCGTCACGCCCATACCGCTGGCCTTGGCCGTCAGCGTGCCACCGCTCACCGTCTTGATCGTGGCCATACCCTTGCCGTCGGCAATCATCTTGCTGATAGCTGCTGCGTCCCACTTGCCCGCCACCACGTGGTAGGTCAACACCTTGGTCAGCGTGGCCTTGTTTTCAGGCTTCAGCAAAGTGTCCACCGTGCCAGCAGGCAGCGCGGCAAACGCAGCGTTGGTGGGCGCAAACACCGTGAACGGGCCGGGGCCTTTGAGTGTGTCCACCAGCCCTGCAGCCTTGACCGCCGCCACCAGCGTGGTGTGGTCCTTGGAGTTGACCGCGTTGTCGATGATGTCCTTGGACGCCAACATCGGCGCGCCACCCACCATCACCTGCGCCATCGAGGCCACAGAGACGGCCGACATCACGACGGCGAGGCTGAAAGAGGCGAGTTTGCGGGAAGTTTGAATCGAGGTCATGGAATGCTCCTGTAGAGATAAGGCAACGCTGATTAAGGTACACGCACCTGCGTGGTGCTGCGTTACAGGTCGATGAAGCAGCAAACCCTCGCCATGGCCGCAGACCAAAGCTTTGAGAACTACCGCAAGCCCACCAGGCGCGACGAGTTCTTGAGAACCATGGAGGCCATCGTGCCCTGGTCCAGCCTGTGCGAGGTCATCGAGCCACACTACCCCAAGGCAGGCAACGGCCGCCCACCCATAGGTCTGGAACGCATGCTGCGTATCCACTTCATTCAGCATTGGTTCAACCTGGCCGATCTGGCTTGTGAAGAAGCCCTGTACGACAGTGCCAACCTGCGCCGCTTTGCAGGCATCGACCTGGGCCGTGAGCCCGTACCCGACGCCACCACTATCTTGAAGTTTCGCAAGCTCCTCAATGCGCACAAACTGGGCGAAGCACTGTTTGCCAAGGTGGGGCAGGAGTTGCAGCAGCGAGGCTTCAAGGTCCATACCGGCACCATCGTGGATGCCACCATCATCGGCGCGCCCAGTTCAACCAAGAATGCAGGCAAGGCACGCGACCCCGAGATGCACCAGACCAAGAAGGGCCAGCAGTGGTACTTTGGCATGAAGCTGCACATTGGCGTGGACAGCCAAAGCGGCTTGGCGCACAGCGCCGTCGTCACAGCCGCCAACGTGCATGACAAGCACCCGCTGCCACAACTGCTGCATGGCAACGAGCGGCGCGTGTATGGCGACTCAGCCTATGCCAGTCAGAAGGCGTTGATTGCGGGTAAAGCTCCAAACGCCAAAGACTTCACCAATCAGCGCACGCGCCGCGCTGGTGGTCTCGTTGATGAGGTGGCTCGTGCAAAGAACCGCAACAAATCCAGGATTCGTGCCCGCGTCGAGCATGTCTTTGGTGTGATCAAGCGGCTGTGGGGCTTTGGCAAGGTGCGCTATGTGGGGCTGCACAAGAATGCCACGCGGGCGTTCACTGCCCTGGCACTGGCCAACATCTTCCTCGGCCGCCAAAGGCTGATGGCACAGGTGCGCCCGTAGGGGCCAAAAACGGGCTCAAGGGCCTGTACAAGGCCCTCTGGGCCGCCAACCCCAGCCTGCGCTGCGTCCAAACTGGGCGGGGCTGCCCGAAATTACTCCAATGCCGATACTTGATCAGCGTTGCCATAACAAGCCGAAGAAATGTTGCGGCTGGTACCAATACGGGGGAAAGCTGGGGGTGGATTCAAAAAAGGGGGGGATGGCTGGGAATTTATGGGGAATGGGGCTGTAGCGCATATTCCGCCTTCGGGTGATGCTATGAATTTTGAAATTCTGAGTCAACGTGTTTGGATGCTGCTGGGGTGTTGTCAATGTCCGCAGATCAGCGGGAGCAGTCGGCCAGCGATCGTGGCCCAATGGCTGCCAACAGCCAGAAAGCGTGCAGGTCCCGATCCGTCTTTGCAGCTGCACGGTTTCCAGAAGCGTCTCGCGCAAAATGTGCTGCTAAAGAAGAACTACCAAGAGGGAAAGAATGCAAAGGCTGCTGTACCACGCACCAGATAATCCGAGTCAGGAATCGCCCTTTGATCGTGCGATCGTGCAGGTGGTTCACGGTCAAGAAGTGTGCATCGTCAGCCCCTATATCGGTCTGAAGTACCTTCACCGCATGATTAGGATGTCGCACTCTTGGCGGCTAATTTCGGACGTGTTGGAGTGGTTATCGGCAACGCCCGTCAAAGAACGCGATACGGTCTACGACTTTCTCAAAGAGCACGACGGCCTGATTCACCACTACCCTGCCATTCATGCCAAGACCGTGGTGAGCAGCGTTGGTGCCTACACAGGCTCAGCCAACCTAACGGATTCGGGCGTGTTGCGGCGGACGGAATTCGGCGTGCTGATCACGGATTCAGTTCAAGTGCAGGAAATTCAGCGATGGTTCGATGCAATCTGGGCTCAAACCTCGCCACCACCATTACAGCGTGTGCTGGAACTGATAAATGAGCTGAATCGAATCTCCAGGGTTGCAACGCAATTCGTCGATTTGCGCGCTATCCAGCTGGAATCCGAGGCCAGGCGCGTGCGTGCCAAACTGGTCAAGATCCTGGGCCATGAGCCTCTCTCGGTCAATACGCGTCTACAGCGCAACGAGTTGATGCCGAGTCGTACTGTCGCTCCCACACAATCGCCGCGTGTGGTGCTGCAGACATCCGCTGCGCCTGCGCCACTGAAGATGCAGGCCTTGTCATTCGACCTTGAGACTGAGATCGACGTCTACATAAGCAGGAATGCAGTGGACACATTCACTTTCGACGAAGTGCATGTGGCCATGTGCCGGTTATCGCCATCGCTGACTATGCGCGATACGTACCTTGCAATTCTCGAATCCTGCGCATCCCATCCAAGGGTCTTGTTTTCGGAAGATGCCGTGAATCGGCTTGTGTACCGTGACGGGCGATTTGTCCAAAGCGGCAAGGAGCAGCTTATCGAGGCGTTGAGGCCCATGGATGATCTTGTGTACTGGATCATCGACTCTCTCTCGTTTGCAGATTCCGTCCCAGGGTTGCCCTACCCAACTGAGTTGGGATCATCCATCAGCGCTATCAGAACGGTACTGGATGGCATGGTCAATGCCGGGTTCGTGCGCTGGCGCGATGGCTTCTCGCTCATCCCGACGGCGATCTGGAGTAAACGCCTGCAGTTGCTGGAGCGCGCTCACCGGAAATGGAATGCGCGGCTGACGAAGTACGAATTCGACTTGGCGAGAGAACGGACTGCAATGGTCCAGCCTGTGGTTGAGCCGCAACCTGCGGACGCAGCGCCAGTATCTGAGGTAGCGCATGAGATATATGCGGTTGAGAACGAAGAGCTTGAGACGAGCGAAGCCAGCACACTTCGGCGTCAAGAAAAGTTTGATCGCGTGTTCGCACACCTAGCAAGGTTGCATGGATATAAAGGGGAAGTGGTTGAATCGAGCGTTGATGTGTTGGTCATCAATTTGATGGATCTATCCCAGCTCAGTTTTGATGAGGTAACACGGCTAATTTCAGGTACCTATTCGTTTCTTCGCAGCCCCTTCATCGTTTTGCAGACTGGCAACAAAAAACTGTGCACCATCATCCCCGACCTCCTGGACAATTCACACCTCTCAGATCTTCCGCTGACCAAGGGCGTCATTGCGAACTCGGAATCGCTAAAACAGTTGACCCAGCCGACTCAGGCGTTAAGCCTGGAGAGTAAGAATGAATCCGTTGTGATTTCTCGAACTGCTCAGCGCTTCAAGAGCATCACGATCGAGCAAGCCGACCAGGCTTACCAATCCATGTGCAAGAACATTTTTGAACGCCTCGCCTCACCCATGGCCCCCATGGGTATAGATACGTTCCTGCAGTTTTTCAGCAGAAGTGGCGTAAGCCGAGATTTGGTCCATCAACTGATCTTGGATTCTTGGGGTACAAAGCTCCGCCTTTTTGACGTGGAACACCGCAGGCCAGGCTTGTTGTCGATCAGCCTCATGCACAAGAATCTGGAGAGGTTTCCGCGCACGCACAGCTATCTCAAAGAGGAGGTTTGGACCTCTGGAAGACGGCACTACAGCTTGTCAAGTTTGAAAATGCTTCAAGAAGATACGGTCAAAAACTTAGAGAAGGCAATCCTCAGAGACCTCACCAAAAAGGCAAGCCACCGAGACACGGCCTATGCCGCCATACTAGCTTTTATCATCAAAACGATTCCACAAGATACTCGGTATGCGAGGCCTGATGAAATGATTGAAACGCTGGCTGGCAAAAAACTGAATAACTTTGTGGTTGCATTTTTGCTAGGAATTAAACAAACACCACCCAAACAGCTATTGATCGTCAAGAGGGACAAGATAGGTTTTTTCTTAGAACTCGATCACCAAGTTTTAAATACATACACCCGCTGTCAGAGATATTTGGCGACGCTGGCGGACGGCAGTACACCAGTTCATCCATGGTTGTTGAAATCGACACACGCGACCGAGACGCGTGCAATCGCATCGGTTATAGGAAAAACCAAAGAACCTTCAACTGTTGCTGCCTCCGTCCAAGCCACTAATGCGAAAGATGATTCGAGTAAGCAGAATGAGTTCGCACCTCTCGTTTGGACTGATCCGAATCATCTGGAGCTGGATAACCTTTATTGCGATTTGGCGAAGCTCTATATCGACCACGGCAAGCCAGTCATGCTGTCATCAGAAACTGCGCAGGAAATGCAGGACATGGTTTTGGCCAAGTACCTGCAAATCTGCGAGTTCAGAAAAGCAAACACGCGTAAACACCATCCAGTTTTGTCGCTGCGAATCTTTGAAGAGCCAAAAAATTTGGAGTTGGTCATCTACAGCAGCTTTCGCGAACAAATTCTCCGCTTTCCTAAGCTCCAACGCCTCCTGTCCAGAAGCCCCCTCCGACTCCGCGAGGAGTGAGTTTCAGCTTTCGCGAAGATCTTTAAGCTCCCCCAGACTGCAAAAAATGTACGTCCGCGGAGTCTTTACCCACGCAGCGTATGACCACTGGACCCAAGCCCAACGGAGCCGAAAATCATGATCGCAGTAGCCTTCAATCCCAAAACCCTGGCACCCGCCTGGAACGCTTTGCAGAGTGCGATGCCGGTGCGTCTGGCTGCAATCCACACGCAGGCCGAATACATGACCAGGCTCACCACGTTTTGCCAGACGCCGACCCAAGTCAGGTGTTGCGCTTTCTGATGGAGCAGCATGGTCTGAAGCAGGCCGATCTGGCGGATGAGGTGGGCACGCAGTCGGTGGTGAGCGAGATACTGAATGGGCACCGCCACATCAATACACGCCAAACCAAAGCACTGGCCCAGCGCTTCGGGGTTTCTGCATCAGCGTTTATCTGAAACGCGGGCGGTATGCAGCGCCGGTGCCGCAGACAGCACCCAACGCATCAATTGGGAAAATGCTCCACATGCATCTCCCCCTTGCGCCCAAAGTAGGTCACGTGGCGGCCTGTAATCCACACCGTGTAGCCAATACATCCCGCCTCACAGGTCAGGTGTTTGAACTCTTGGTACTTCACCACCCCTTGCTGGGCACCCCGGATGGAGGCTTTGACGGCGTCGGCGTTGAAGCTGTTGGCAATGGGGGTGTCGGGCATGTCCAGGGTGATCGCCACGACCTGGCCCGTGGGCAGGTAGTACGTGGTTTGATGGGTGCGGTAGTCGGCCACATAGGATTCGACGCCCGCTTGTTGCATCAGGCCAATCACCTGCCCAAAGTGCAAGCGCCCTTCGCTGGAGCCGTGGAAGGCTTCGTGGATGAGGTCTTCTGTCGTGGTGTTCATCACATTCTCCTGCGTTAAAACGACGAAAAAGAGCAACCCAAGGCACGTTCATGCCACAGGCACTTGCTTGAGTTGATGGTGGGTGACCAGGCCTTGGAAGGTGTTCACCAGCACCGCGCGCTGCTCGGGGCTGAGGTGGCCGAAGAAGTGTTCTTCGTTCTGATCTGCCTGGTCGGCCAGCGTGGGCACCAGGGCGCGCCCCGCATCGGTGAGTGACAAGCGCTGTTCACGCGCGCTACCCTCGGCCTGCTGGCGCAGCGCCAGGCCTTTTTCTTCGAGGCGGCTGATGACTTTGGAGGCTGCGCCCTTGGTCATGCCAAGCGCATCAATCAGCTCTGCATGGGTGGTGTGGGGTTTGTCAAACAGGGTGCGCAGGGCCACCCACTCCGTCACCGTGGTGCCCTGGGCTTCCAGCAATTTCTGGAACCGGGCCGAGACGTGGTTGGACACAAACCGCAGCCAGAAGCCGAGATGTGCGTCGAGTGGATTGGCTGAAGGTGTTGGAGTCATAAGGTTTCCCTGGAAACTATGTCAGTTTAGTTTCCAGGGAAACAGAAGTCAACAGCGTGGGCCACACTCCTGTTTTTTAAGCCAAACAGGGCTCAAGCGCACGTCCTATATGCACATACCGCTATGAATTTTGATTATATGGATTCAACGTGTTTGGATGCCGCTGGGGTGTACTGAATGCCTAAGCGCCTGTTGTACGCGGCATCTTCAACCGGAAACAAGCTCCACCAATGGGTCACACCCCTTCGAGTCGCTCCTTAGCCAGCCTCGTTCCCTCTGCCAGCGCTTTCAACTTGCGCCACGCCACATCCCGCCCCATCGGCGCCAGGCCGCAGTTCGTGCAGGGGAAAAGCCGCTCTTTCGGCACAAACTCCAGCGCGCGGGCGATGGTGTCGGCCACTTCCTCGGGGGTCTCGACCACGTCGCTGGCCACGTCGATCACGCCGACCAGCACGTCTTTGCCGACCAGCAGTTTCATCAGGTCGGGCGGCACGTGGGAGTGGATACATTCCAGGCTCACTTGGTCGATGCTGCTTTTGGCTAGCGCGGGGAACACCGCCTCGTACTGGCGCCATTCGTCGCCCAGGGTGCTCTTCCAGTCGGTGTTGGCCTTGATGCCGTAGCCGTAGCAGATGTGCACTGCCGTCGTGCACGTCAAGCCCTGCGCCGCGCGCTCGAGTGCCTGCACGCCCCAGTCGGCGGCGTCCTTCATGTAGACGTTGAACGCGGGCTCATCGAACTGGATGATGTCCACGCCGTCGGCCTGCAGCGCGAGTGCTTCCTGGTTGAGCAGCTCTGCAAATGCGAAAGCCATCTTGACCCTGCCTGCGGCATCACCGCCGTAGAAGCGGTCGGCCACGGTGTCGACGATGGTCATGGGGCCGGGCAGCGTGAACTTGAGCTTCTTCTTGGTGTGTGCGCGCGCCAGTTGTGCTTCGAAGGCATGCACGCGGCCCTTCAGGCGCAGGGCCGACACCACCTGCGGCACCATTGCGTCGTAGCGGTTGTCGCGTATGCCCATCTTCACCTTGTGCTCGAAGTCGATGCCTTCGACCTGCTCCAAAAAGCCGTGCACGAAATGCTGGCGCGACTGCTCACCGTCGCACACGATGTCCAGGCCCGCGTCTTCCTGGGCCTTGATCCACAGCAGGGTTGCGTCGGCCTTGGCCTGGCGAAGGGCGTCACCTTCCGCCGCCCACTGGGGCCAGAGCTTGTTGGTTTCAGCCAGCCAGGCGGGTTTTGGCAGGCTGCCGGCGATGGAGGTTTCAAACATTTGAGAATTCCTTTTAAGCAAAGATGGGGTGGCGTGTGCAGGTGTAAGACCGGGTGATTAGAGGGCGAAATCAGCGGCCCATTGGTCCAGCACGTTCTTGTACGGCTTGATGAAATGCTCCTCGGCAAACTTGCCCTGTTTAACAGCCAGCTGGCTGCGTTCTTCCCGGTCATACACAATTTGCGTCAACGAGTAGTCCTGGTTCTTCAGGCTCGGTTGGTAGAGTTTTCCGGCAGCAGAATTGGCGTTGTAAATCTCAGGGCGGTAGATTTTTTGGAAGGTTTCCATCGTGCTGATGGTGCCGATCAGCTCCAGATCGGTGTAGTCGCCCAGCAGGTCGCCATCAAAGTAAAAGGCCAATGGCGCAACACCATTCGGCGGCATGAAGAAGCGAACCTGCATGCCCATTTTGGCGAAGTACTGGTCGGTGGAGGACAGCTCATTCTGCTGGTACTCCACCCCCAGCACGGGGTGCTGGTTTCCGGTGCGCTGGTAGGTCTTGCTGGTTGACGCGCTGATGCAGATGACAGGCGGTTTGCTGAAGTGCGCCTTGTAGGCACTTGAGTTGGCAAATTGCCGGAACAGCTTGCCGTGCAGGTCGCCAAAGTCGTCCGGAACGCTGAATTGCGCTCGATGGGCGTTGTAACCCGGAAGCACCACACTGAAGTCGTAGTCACGTACGTAGGACGAGAAATTGTTGCCCGCGATTCCGTCGATGCGTTTGTTCGCTTGCCTGTCAACAATGCAGGTTTTCAGTATTTCGAGCAACGGAAATGCGCCACGGCTGCTCTTGTCACCGATGCCCATCTCCACAGAGATGATTTCGAGTTCAACAGCGTAGCGGTCTCCCGCCGGGTTGTCCCAATGCGCCAGGGCGTTGAAGCGGTTGTTAATCATCCGCAGCGTGTTGCGCAGGTTCTGTTGCCGGCTTTCGCCCCGGGCCAGGTTGGCAAAGTTGGTGGTAATGCGTGTGCTGTCCGATGGCTCGTAGTTTTCATCGAAACTGATGTGCTTGCAGTGAAAGCTGAGTTCGTTTTTCATGGTGATCCAGGGAGCTAATTTTTGAGAAAAATGGGTTCTTGTTTCAGGCTGCGATGGCTTCCTCGGCCAGCGAAGGGCTGGCGTTGCGCAATTCGACTAACGGCAATGCCCGTTGAACCGCCAGTCTGGCCCGCTGAATGAGGGCCTCGTCCTGCAGGCGGTAGTCGACAAAATCCTTGTCGGTTGCATAAACACCCAGCGGCAATGTGCGTGCCTGGAAGAAGCTGAACAGCGGCCGCAACTGGTGGTCGATCACCAAGGCATGGCGCTCGCTGCCGCCGGTGGCGGCCAGCAAGATGGGCTTGTCGATCAATGCGTCCTGGTGGATGAAGTCGAAGAAGTGTTTGAACAGCCCTGTGTAAGAGCCGCGGTACACCGGTGTGGCCACCACCAGCACGTCGGCCTGCTCCACCGCCGCCAGTTCCCGCTCCACCGCGTCGGGCAGTTGGGAGCGCCAGACCGTGCCGGCAAACTTTGGTGCAAGCTGGCCCAGATCAACCAGGCGCTGTTCACACGGGATTTCGTCGGCAATCAGGTCCAGCAGATGTTCTGCCAGGGCTGCAGACTTGGAGGGGCGTTGCAGCCCGCCGGATACGGCGGCCAAACGGAGTGGACGTGTCATTCTTGCTTTCGTAGAGATGGGGCTGCGTAATTTGCGTAATCTATGTAATGGCCGCAGAAGTTGAGCGAATGTTATTGGCGCAGACCAATGAAGTAAAATGGTCTTTTTTCATAAATTCATGAAAATTTCTCATTCATATGCTTGAACGTATCCACCTCAGCATCGTTCAGCAGGTCGAGAAACAGGGGTCGCTGACGGCCGCCGCAGGCGTGCTCAATCTCACCCAGTCGGCCCTGAGCCACAGCATGAAGAAACTGGAACAGCAACTGGGCACCGACGTCTGGCTGCGAGAAGGCCGAAGCCTGCGCCTCACACAAGCCGGCCAGTACCTGCTGGCGGTGGCAAACCGCGTGCTGCCGCAACTGGACCTGGCCGAAGAGCGTCTGGGGCAGTTTGCGCAGGGCGAGCGTGGTGCGCTACGTATCGGCATGGAGTGCCACCCGTGTTACCAGTGGCTGCTCAAAGTGGTATCACCCTACCTGGCCGCATGGCCGGACGTGGACGTGGACGTCAAGCAGAAGTTCCAGTTTGGCGGCATTGGCGCACTCTTCGGCTACGAGATCGACCTGCTGGTCACGCCCGACCCGCTGTACAAGCCCGGGCTGAAGTTCGAACCCGTGTTCGACTACGAGCAGGTGCTTGTTGTGGCCCGGGGCCACGCCCTGGCTTCCGCGGCCTATGTCAAACCCCAGCAGCTGACCCAAGAGGTGCTGATCAGCTACCCCGTGGACGTCGAGCGGCTGGACATCTACAACCAGTTCCTGCTACCAGCAGGCGTCACGCCCAAACGGCACAAAGCCATCGAAACCACGGACATCATGGTGCAGATGGTGGCCAGCGGCCGCGGTGTGGCCGCCCTGCCCCGCTGGCTGGTCGAGGAATATGCGGCCAAGATGGACGTGGTGCCCGTGCGGCTGGGCGCACGCGGCATTGCCAAGCAGATCTTCCTGGGCGCACGCGAGGCGGAAACGGGCATCGACTACGTGCGGGCCTTCATCGAACTGGCCCGCCAGCCTGCCGCAGCCATTGCCATGGCGCAAGGAGCCAAGGCAAACAGGCTTGGCTAAATTGTTGGCAAAATACTTGGAATAAATCAATTTAATTTCAATTAAATCAACGGTTTACAAAACACTATAAGTTGGCAAAATAGTGCCATGTACACCGCACCCCACCAGTTTGAACCCCTCATGCCGTCAGATGCGCGCATGGAGCCCTTGCTGGCCAAGGCGCACGACCTGTCCCGCGCCGCCACGCTATTGGCGGGCACACGGGTGCCGCCCGAGTTGCGCACGCTGCTGCGCAGCATGAACTCGTACTACACCAACCGTATCGAGGGCCAGCACACCGGCCCGCACGAGATTGACCAGGCGCTGCGCAAAGACTTTTCCCAAGACACCAAACTCGCCGCCAAACAACGTCTGGCCGTTGCACATATCGAGGCAGAACAAGCGCTGGAGCAGCGGTATGCCGGTGCCGAGGGTGCCCGTGCGCTGTATGCGCCGGATGCGGTGCAGGCCTTACACCAGGCGCTGTTTGGCAGGCTGCCCGTGGCGGATTTTTTGACGGACGAAGGTGAGCCCATCACACCTGGGCAATTGCGCCAGCGTGAAGTGCAGGTGGGCGCACATGTGGCACCCGCGTTTTCCAGCGTGCCTGCATTTTTGCAACGCTGGGCCCACGTCTACGGCGGTGTGCGCCGGGGTGAGGCCGCGCTGGTGGCCATGGCCTGCGCGCACCAGCGGCTGAGTTGGGTGCATCCTTTTGTGGATGGCAATGGGCGCGTGATGCGGCTGCACACCCATACGCTGCTAAGCGTCCTGGGTTACACCGGCGGTCTGTGGTCGCCACTGCGGGGTTTTGCCCGCAGCACCGAGCGTTATTACGCGCTGCTGGCCGACGCCGACAGCCTGCGCCGGGGCGACCTGGACGGGCGCGGCAACCTGAGCGAACAGGCACTGATCGCCTGGGGGGACTACGTGCTGGACATTTGCCAGGACCAGGTGGGTTTTATGGCAAACATGCTGGACTTTGACACCCTCAAAGCACGGATCGAGGCCTGCCTGGTGTTCGAGGCCACGGTAGAAAAGTCAGGCGTACGGCAGGAGTCACTGCGTGGTTTGCACTATCTTTTTCTGAGTGGCGACGAAATGATGCGTGGCGACTTCAAGGCCATGCTGGGCATGAGCGACCGGGGGGCGACCGATGCATTGGGCGCGCTAGTGAAGCGCGGTTTGCTCAAGTCGGACTCCCCCCAGGGACGGGTACGTTTTGGCCTGCCGCAGCACGCCTTGCGCTTTCTGTTTCCCCGGCTTTGGCCTGAGGCCGAGGCGGATGTGGTGAGCCCGTAAGAGCGTGCTTAATCCGGCTGAATCCCCGCCGCCTTCACCACCTTGCCCCACTTCACCAGATCAGACTTGATCAGTGCGGCGTAGTCCTGCGGTGTGCCGCCTTGGATCTCGATACCGGCGGCCTCCAGCTTGGCGCGCACGTCGGGCAGTTTCAGCGCCGCGTTGATCTCGGCGTTGAGTTTGGCAACGATGGCTTTGGGCGTGCCTGCGGGGGCCAGGAAGCCACCGTTGGTATTGGCGTCGTAACCCTTCAAACCTTGTTCGTCGGCGGTGGGCACATCGGGCAGCGCGGCGGTGCGTTTGGCGGTGGACACGGCTACGGCGCGCACGTTGCCTGCTTTCACCTGCGACTGGATGGCGCTGATGGTGTCGATGTACAGCGCGGTGCGGCCGGCCAGCAGGTCGGGGTGGGCAGCAGACGAGCCTTTGGTGCGCAGCCGGGCAAACAACCCTTGCACCAGCGCCTGGCACGCGGCTGGAAACAACCGCCCGCCGTGGCCGAGCTGCTGCGCACGGCCATGGTGCTGCTGCTGGACCATGAGCTGACCAGCTCCGCATTTGCCGCGCGGATTGCGGCGTCCAACGGTGCATCCCTGCCCGCTTGCCTGCTGGCTGGGCTCTGCACGCTGTCAGGGCCGCTGCACGGCGATGCCTCCGGCCGGGTGCGCGCGCTGTTTGCCGAGGTGGAGCGCCTGGGTGAGGAACAGGTGGTGGTGCATTACCTGTCCACCGGCCAACCTTTCGCGGGTTTTGGCCACTTTCTGTACCCCGACGGTGACCCGCGTGCGGCGGCGCTGCTGGCGCTGTTTGAGCCGCCACCCGTCATCGCCCGTTTTATCGAACGGGTGACCACCCTCACCGGCCTGCAGCCCAATGTGGACGTGGCCATGGCCGCGCTGGTCGGGCACTACGGCCTGCCCGCCGACGCGGCCTTCGGCATCATGGCCACCGCCCGCAGCGTGGGCCTGCTGGCGCACAGCATGGAACAGCTGGGCGTATCGCAGGTGATCCGGCCCCGCGGGCGGTATGTGGGGCTGGTGCCGGATGGGGTGCCGGGTGGGCGGGCTTAAGCGCTCAATTTATGAATGAAATGTGGCTCTAGCGCACGTTCTACGTGCGCAAGTAGCTATTAATTTTGTAGTAAATAAGCCTCGAAGCGCTCCAGTTCCTCAACCAGGGAACCCCGGCTGCGGAAGTGACGGTTGGCCTTGCCGTACCAGTATTCGGCGTCTTCCAGGTCGCCCTCCTGGATATGCAGAATGCCGTGCAACCAGGCGGCACGTTCCGACCCATCGTCCTGCACCAGGTCATGTGCTTAGAACGTGTTCAATGTCTTTTTGGAGATTGCATTGGAGTGCAATCGGGATGAGTGGGTGGCCCGGCTGCGCCGCATGGGCTCCTGCCCATGCAAGCAGCTGGGGCGCTCAATCGCCCGATTTCACTCCAACCCTTCGGGCAAGTGCCTTTTCGGGCGGTCTGCGGCGTTGCAGCGCTTGTCCATAGCCGGGCTATGAACTGCGCACTGCGCCTAGCATCCCATCCCGAAAAGACACTTGTGCAACTCCAAAAAGACATTGAACACGTTCTGACGCCAGCGGCCCGCCCGCATGTGCGCCAAAACGTCGTGCAGCAAGGTCATCAAAGGCTCCTTGTTTGAAGTGTGCAGCGCCCTCTTCAGGCCGCTGCAATGTGGCTGAGCAAAACCTCAAAACTGCCGTACAACGCGTTGCCGCGCAGCAGCCGGCTGCCATTGTCGTCCGTCAGCACCAGCGCGGGCACACCCTGCGCACCAAAGGTCTGCATCAGGGCTTGTGCTTTTGCAATACGTGCGGCATTTGCGGCCAGCAGCTCTGCGTCGCCCGCAGCCAGGCGGTCGGCGGCAGCGTTCAGGCCCATGTCGCGCAGCAGCTGTGCCACCACGGGCACAGCGCCCGTGTCCAGCGCATGGATGTAGCGCGCCTCCTGCAGCACCTTCAAGGTTTCCAGCTCACGCTGCGGTGCGGTCAACGCAACAGCCGTCAGCGCCAGCGTGGTGGTGGCCGAGTCGAAGCGGCTGCCGTGTTGGCCCAGCACCTGGGTGCGGTAGTCCTCGCTGAACCGCTGGCCGGTGAGTTTTTCGATACTTGTGTCGTTCGACCATGCGTAGTCGGCAAACGCGGCGTCCATCGTGCGCCCGCCCGCGCCTGCAAACAGGCCGGTGGGCAGCAGTTCAAGCCGGATGGCTGCGTGCTGGCCCAGCTTCTGGATCGCGGGCGACGCGCCATAACACCAGCCACACAGCGGGTCGAACAGGTAGGTAAGGGTTTTGGTGGTCATGGCTGATGTGTTTACCATTTCATTTCGCCCATGTTGACCTTGGCACCGATGTCCAGCGACATGGCTCCGTCCGTCACCTGCGGGTACGACTGCTTCATGGCGTTGACCAGCTCAGCGCTGTTTTTGCTGGCGGCCAGGTTTTTCTCGAAAGTTTGCAGGTAGTCCTTGGTGAAGGTGATGCTGCTGGCATCGACCTGGGTGCCTGCCTTCATGTGGCCGGGCACCACCAGCGCGGGTTTGAGTGCAGCCATGTCGTCCAGTTGTGCCACCCAGGCAGCGCGTTCGGCGGCAGTTTGGGTGTCTGCCGTCCACACATGCATGCCACCAAACACGCCGATGTTGCCCACCACCGCCTGGATGGACGGAATCCACGCGTACGGGCGGTGGGCCAAAACGCCCTGGGTGCCACGGATCTCGATGGTCTGGCCGTCCAGCGTCAAGGTGTTGCCCTCCAGGGCGCGCGGCACCACGGGGCTACGTGGCGCATTGGCACCCATCTTCGGGCCCCAGAACGCGACTTTGCCGGCTTTCTTGGCGTTGATTTTCTCAAGCACGGCGGGCGTGGTTACCACGTCGGCCTGGGGGAAAATTTCTTTCAGCGTCTCCACGCCAAAGTAATAGTCGGGGTCGACCTGGCTGACGTAGATGGTTTTGAGCTGTTTGCCGCTGTCGAGCACGTTGGCCGCAATACGCAGCGCGTCGGCGCGGGTGAAGCCGGCGTCGATCACCATGGCTTCTTTGTCACCCACCACCAGCGTGGAGTTGACGTTGAAGCTGTTGCCGTCGGCGTTGTAAACCTTGACGCTGAGCGGCTGGGCAGCCTGGGCGCTGGTGAATGCAATGGCGAGGGATGCGGCGATAACGGTGGTGCGGACCATGGTGTGGCTCCTATCAGAAGGTGAAAAAGTGGGTTTGCAAGAACAGAAGACCGAACTTTAGTTGCAATATATGCGCAGATAAACCCGATAATTTCCGCATCACTGTTTCATATATTGAGCAAATCATGGACCGACTCACCGCCATGCAGGTTTTTGTGGAAGTGGCCCACAGCGGCAGCTTCAGCGCCACGGCCGACAAGCTCGACATGTCGCGTGCAATGGTCACGCGCTACGTGGGTGAGCTGGAGCAGTGGCTGGGCGCACGGCTTTTACAGCGCACCACACGCAGCGTCACCCTCACCGACGCGGGTGAAAACTGCCTGCGCCGCAGCCAACAGATGCTGGCGCTGGTGCAGGACGTGGAGGAAGAAACCCAGAGCCACGACGGCGCTTTACGTGGCCAGCTGCGCATCACCTGCAGCATGTCGTTTGCCTACGCACAGATGGCGGCGGCGGTGGTGGATTTTCTGCAGCTGCACCCGCAGCTCAAGATCGACCTGAATGCCAGCGAGGGTGCGCTGAACCTGGTCGAGGCGCGGATCGACCTGGCCATCCGTATCAGCGCCGAGCCCGACCCGGCGCTGATCGGCCGGGTGCTGGCCCCCTGTACATCGGTGCTGGTGGCCTCACCCGCCTACCTCGCTGCCCACGGTGTTCCGCAACTGCCTGCCGACCTGGCCACACACCGCTGCCTGAGTTATGCCAACTTCGGCAAAAGTGTGTGGACGTTCAGCCGGGGCGACGACCACGCCCGCGTCAGCGTGGGCAGCTACTTCAGCGCCAACGAAGCCACCGCCCTGCTCCAGGGCGTGTTGGCGGGGGGTGGTATTGCACTGCAGCCCAGTTACCTGGCCAACCCACACCTACAAGACGGCAGCCTGCAAGTGGTGCTGCCGGACTGGAAGGTGCCTGACATGGCAATTTATGCCCTGTACCCGTCGCGCAAACATCTGTCGCCTGCGGTGCGGGCGCTGCTGGACTTTCTGGTGGAGCGGTTTGCGCAAGTGCCGTGGGTGTGAGTGGTTAACCATGGCCTGCGAACTGGAAATTATCAATAAAAATGGCATCCTGCGCCCACTGCTATTGCGCTGGCAGCTATCAAATAAGGAGTAACCTCACAACCTTAAAGTACACAGGTGCCGCCAGATACCGAAGTAAATTTCTGTATACATAAACATAGTGTTTTCCCTTGTTTACGGCATTTCTCTTTGATATTTGTCAATTTATGTATACATTGCGAGGCCTCGACACCTTCAAATTTCACCGTCTGCACCTGCCCAGCAGACCCGCCGCATGAACGCCAGCCACTCCAAGCCAGCACCTTCGACCGCCGTTCCGGCCCCACTTCAGACGCCTGTTGCGGCCCCTGAAGAGGCGTCGTCCCAAGTCGTCAAGGTGCAGCTGAAGCTGCGCGAAATGATCCTGGCCGGTGAGCTGGCTGCGGGCAGCCGGATTGCCGAGTTGTCCATTGTGGAAAAACTGGGCGCGTCGCGCACCCCCATCCGCGCCGCGCTGATGCGGCTGGAGCAGGAAGGCCTGCTGGCGGCCCTGCCCAATGGCGGTTATGCCGTGCGTACGTTTTCGGAGCGCGAGGTGTCCGACGCCATCGAGTTGCGCGGCACCATCGAGGGCCTGGCCGCACGCCTGGCCGCCGAGCGGGGCGTGGCCCCGTCGGTGCTGGACGAAGCCCGCCAGTGCCTGGCGCAGATCGACGTGCTGCTGCAGGCACCGGCCATCGACGACGAGGGTTTCTCGCGTTACGTGGTGCTGAACCGCGACTTCCACGCCCTGCTGGCCAAACTGCCCGGCAGCGACTTCATGCAGCGCGAGATCGAGCGGGTGTCCAGCCTGCCGTTTGCGTCGCCGTCCGGCTTTGTGATCGTGCAGGCCAACACCCCCCAGGCGCGCGACATGCTCATCGTGGCGCAAGACCAGCACTGGCAGGTGCTCGATGCCATCACCCACCGCGAAGGCGGCCGCGCCGACGCCATCATGCGTGAGCACTCGCGGCTGGCCCAGCGCAACCTGCGCGACGCCATGCAGGCACCCGGCAAACACGCTGTGCCCGGTGTGCGCCTCATAAAACAGCACGCCTGATGCCCCCCATTTTCCCCTCCCTTATCCATCCACCACCCGGAGACAACGATGAAAAAACGCTTCCTTCTGCAAACCCTGGCCTTGGCTGCCCTGGCCGCCAGCACGTCCGGTGTGATGGCCCAGGAGAAATTCAAGATCGGCCTGGTGCTGCCCATGACGGGCCAGCAGGCCACCACCGGCCGCCAGATCGAAGCCGCTGCACGCCTGTATATGGCGCAGCATGGCGACACGGTAGCAGGCAAGAAGATCGAGCTGATCGTCAAGGACGACACCAGCCTGCCCGACCAGACGCGCCGCCTCGCGCAAGAGCTGATCGTCAACGACAAGGTCAACGTGCTGGCCGGCATGGGCATCACGCCTTCCGCCATGGCCGTGGCACCACTGGCCACGCAATCGAAAACACCCCTGGTGGTGATGGCTGCGGCCACGTCGAGCATCACCGAAGCTTCACCGTACATCGTGCGCACCAGCTTCACGCTGCCGCAAGCCTCGGTGGCGCTGGCCGACTGGGCGCCCAAGAACGGCATCAAGAAAGTGGTGACGCTGGTGTCCGACTACGGCCCGGGCATCGACGCCGAGAAGTTCTTCAAGGAACGCCTGACCTTTAACGGCGGCCAGGTGATTGAGCAACTGCGTGTGCCGCTGCGCAACCCCGACTTCGCACCCTTCCTGCAAAAGGTGCGCGACGCCAAACCGGACGCGCTGTTTGTGTTTGTGCCCTCGGGTGCGGGCGCGGCCGTGATGAAGCAGTTTCTGGAACGCGGCATGGACAAGGCCGGCATCAAACTCATCGGCACCGGCGACGTGACCGACGACGACCAGTTGAACGACATGGGCGACGGCGCGCTGGGTGTGGTCACATCACACCACTACTCGGCCGCCCACCCCTCGGCGCTGAACAAGAAGTTTGTGGAGTCCTTCTCTGCCGCGAACAAGGGCCTGCGCCCGAACTTCATGGCGGTGGGCGGCTACGACGGCATGCGTGTCATCTACGAAGCGCTGCGCGCCACCAAGGGCCAAGGCGGTGGCGAAGCCCTGCTGGGCGCCATGAAGGGCCAGATCTTCGAGAGCCCACGCGGCAAGATGTTCATCGACGCCCAGACCCGCGACGTGGTGCAGGACATCTACCTGCGCAAGGTCGAGAAGAAAGACGGGCAACTGTTCAATGTGGAATTTGACGTGATCAAGGACGTGAAAGACCCAGGCAAGGCGAAGTGACCTCCCTCTGACTGTCTCCCTCCCCCTCTGGGGGAGGGTCGGGGTGGGGGCCAACCGTGCCAGCGGCCGCAACCTGCCCCCATCCCAACCTTCCCCCACAGGGGGAAGGAGCCATACCCAAAACATGTCGCCCCATCCTGACCCATGTTGACTATCCTATTTGACGGTATTGCCTACGGCATGCTGCTGTTTATCCTCGCCGTGGGCCTGGCCGTGACCATGGGGCTGATGAATTTCATCAACCTCGCGCACGGGGCCTTCGCCATGGTGGGCGGCTACATCACCGTGCTGCTGATGCAGCGCGCGGGTGTGCCCTTCCTGCTGTGCCTGCCTCTTGCCTTCATTGGCACGGCATTACTCGGCGCGGTGCTGGAGCGCACGCTCTACCGCCCGCTCTACAAAAACCCGCATCTGGACCAGGTGCTGTTTTCCATCGGCCTGGTGTTTATGGCGGTCGCGTCCGTGGACTACTTCGTGGGCTCCACCCAGCAGATCATGCAGTTGCCCGAATGGCTCAAGGGCCGCACCGAAATTGGCAGTGGCGCCTGGGCGCTGGGCATGGGGCATTACCGCCTGTTCATCATCGTGGTGTGTGCCGCGCTGACGCTGGCGCTGCAGTACATCCTGTCGTACACCCGTTTTGGCAGCCGCCTGCGCGCCAGTGTGGACGACCAGCGGGTGGCCAAAGGCATGGGCATCAACGTGAACATGGTGTTCCTGTCCACCTTCGCCGTAGGCTCAGGCCTGGCCGGTCTGGGTGGAGCACTGGGTGCCGAGGTGCTGGGGCTCGACCCGCAGTTCCCGCTCAAATTCATGGTGTACTTTTTGATCGTGGTGGCCGTGGGCGGCACCACCTCCATCACCGGCCCTTTGCTGGCCGCCCTGCTGCTGGGCGTGGCCGACGTGGCGGGCAAGTACTACATCCCCAAGATGGGCGCTTTTATCGTCTACTGCCTGATGATCGCCATCCTGATCTGGCGCCCCCATGGCCTCTTTAGCCGCAAATAACATGAACACCCAAACCACCTTGCTGCAGGCCAGCCGCTGGAAACCCTGGGAGCCCGTGTTGTGGCTGCTGGCGTTTGCGGCGCCGCTGGTGCTGCCCAGCCATGCGCTGATCATCAATGAAATCGCCATCGTCGCGCTGTTTGCCGTGTCGCTGGACCTGGTGTTGGGTTACACCGGCATCGTCTCACTCGGGCATGCGGCCTTTTTTGGCATGGGCGCGTATTCGGCCGCGCTGTTTGCCAAACACATTCACCCGGACCCGCTGGTGGGGATGGTGTTCGCGGTTGGCACGTCGACGGTGCTGGGCGCGCTGTGTTCCCTGACCGTCATGCGCGGCACCGACCTGACGCGCCTGATGGTCACGCTGGGCATTGGCCTGATCCTGATGGAGCTGGCCAACAAACTCGACTGGCTGACCGGTGGTGCCGACGGCCTGCAGGGTGTGATGATGGGCCCCGTGCTGGGCCAGTTTGAATTTGACCTGTATGGCCGCACGGCGGCGTTTTATTCACTCACCGTGCTGCTGCTGTGTTTTTTGCTGGCGCGGCGCTTTGTGCACTCGCCACTGGGCGGCACCCTCAAGGCCATCCGCGACAACCGCCTGCGGGCTTCGGCCATCGGCATCCCCGTGACGGCGCGTATCGCCGTGGGCTACACCGTGGCAGCCGCGATGGCCGGTGCGGCGGGAGCACTTTTGGCGCAGACCACCGGGTTTGCGTCGCTGGATGTGTTTGAGTTCCACCGCTCCGCCGACGTGATGCTGATCCTGGTGGTCGGCGGCACGGGCTGGTTGTACGGCGGGGTCATGGGGGCCATCGTGTTCAAGCTGCTGCAGGACATGCTGTCAGCCATCACGCCCCAGTACTGGACGTTCTGGCTGGGCCTGTTCCTGGTCGTGCTGGTGATGGTCGGGCGTGAGCGCCTGATCCGCCCCTGGACCTGGTTCCGCAAGGGAGGTGCGCGATGACTGCAGCCACACACCCACAGACTGGCGACGTGGTGCTCAGCGCCCAAGGCCTGGTCAAACGTTTTGGCGGCATTACCGCCACCGGCAACGTCACGCTCAACCTGGTGAAAGGCTCGCGCCATGCGCTCATTGGCCCCAATGGCGCGGGCAAAACCACACTCATCAACCTGCTCACCGGCGTGCTGGAGCCGTCGGAAGGGCGCATCGTGCTCAACGGCGAAGACATCACCCACATCGCGCCCCACCAGCGGGTGCGCCGGGGCATGGTGCGCACCTTCCAGATCAACCAGTTGTTCAACTCCATGACGCCGCTGGAGACACTGGCGCTGGTGGTGTCGCAGCACCGGGGGCTGGGCAGCGGCTGGTGGCAACGCCTGGGTGCCAAAGCAGGGGTTGCTGAGCGTTGCAGTGAGTTGCTGGAGCAGTTCCACCTCACCGACGTGATGGCCCAGCGCACCGAACACCTGGCCTATGGCAAACGCCGCCTGCTGGAGATTGCCATTGCCCTGGCGTGTGAACCCAAGGTGCTTTTGCTGGACGAACCGGTGGCCGGTGTGCCCCCGGGCCAGCGCGAAGAACTGCTGCAAACCGTGGCCAACCTGCCCGCCGATGTGTCGGTGCTGCTGATCGAACATGACATGGACCTGGTTTTTGAATTTGCCACCTGGATCACCGTGCTGGTCAACGGCACGGTGCTGACCGAGGGCACGCCCGACGCTATCGCCAATGATCCACAGGTCAAGGCTGTGTACCTGGGACATGGCGAGGAGATCACCCATGGCTGAGCTGTTGAAAGTAGAAGATCTGAGCGCCGGTTACGGCGAAGCCGTGGTGCTCACGGGCATCAATTTCTCGCTGGCCGAGGGTGAAACCTTGGCCCTGCTGGGTCGCAACGGCACGGGCAAAACAACGCTGATGGACACCCTGGCCGGTGCGACCCGCCAGCACGCCGGGCGCATCACCCTGGGTGGTGTAGCGCTGCACACACTGCCGCCGTTTGAGCGTGCAGCAGCGGGTATCGGCTGGGTGCCCCAAGAGCGCAATATCTTCAAGTCGCTCACCGTGCACGAGAACCTGACCGCCGTGGCGCGGCCTGCGCGGGCGGGCTCCAGCCACCGGCCCTGGACACCCGAGCGGGTGTACGAGCTGTTCCCCCGCCTGAGTGAGCGCAAGACCAACCTGGGCACTCAGCTGTCGGGCGGTGAGCAGCAGATGCTGGCGGTGGGCCGCGCGCTGGTGCTCAACCCGCGCCTGCTGCTGCTGGACGAACCACTCGAAGGCCTGGCACCCATCATCGTGGAAGAGCTGCTGCGCGCCATTGCGCGGATCACCCGCGACGAAGGGCTGTCGGCCATCATCGTCGAGCAACACCCGCAGGCCATCCTGGCCATCAGCCACCACGCTGTGGTGCTGGACCACGGCAGCGTGGTACACAGCGGCCCTGCACAGGCCTTGCGCCAACAGCCCGAGCTGCTGGACCGCCTGCTGGGTGTTGCAGCCCGTGCGCATTGATAACGATAAAAGGACTACCCCCATGTTCCCCAAAAACACCTGGTACGTTGCCGCCTCCACCAGTGAAATCACCGACAAACCCCTGGGCCGCAAGATCTGCAACGAGCCCATGGTTTTTTACCGCGGCCCCGATAACCGCATTGCCGCCCTCGAAGACTTCTGCCCGCACCGGGGCGCCCCGCTGTCGCTGGGCTACGTGTGTGAAGGCAAGCTGGTGTGTGGTTACCACGGCCTGGAGATGGGCTGCGATGGCAAGACGGTTGCCATGCCCGGCCAGCGCGTGCGCGGCTTCCCGGCCATCCGCACATTCCCGGCTGAAGAGCGTTATGGCTTTATCTGGGTCTGGCCCGGCGACGCTGCGCTGGCCGACCCGGCCACCATTCCGGTGATGGAGTGGCACAACAACCCCGAGTGGGCCTATGGCGGTGGGCTGTACCACATCCAATGCGACTACCGCCTGATGGTCGACAACCTGATGGACCTGACACACGAGACCTATGTGCACGCCAGCAGCATCGGCCAGAAAGAGATAGACGAGGTGCCCTGCAAGACCGAGCTGCAGGGCGACAACATGGTGGTCACCAGCCGCTTCATGGAGAACATCTCGGCCCCACCGTTCTGGGCCGCCGCGCTGCGCAGCAACAAGCTGGCCGACGACGTGCCGGTGGACCGCTGGCAGGTCTGCCGCTTCACCCCGCCCAGCCACGTGATGATCGAAGTGGGTGTGGCCCATGCGGGCTTTGGTGGTTACGACGCGCCGCCCGAGCACAAGGTCTACAGCGTGGTGGTGGACTTCATCACCCCCGAGACCGACACCTCCATCCACTACTTCTGGGGCATGGCACGCAAGTTCAACCCACAGGACCAGGCACTGACCGACACCATCCGCGAAGGCCAGGGCAAGATTTTTTCCGAAGACCTGGAGATGCTGGAGCGCCAGCAACAGAACCTGCTGCGCTACCCCGACCGTGGTCTGCTCAAGCTCAACATTGACGCCGGTGGGGTGCAGTCGCGCAAGATCATCGACCGCATCCTGGCGCAAGAAGCGGCACTTGCGGCACCTGCGCAAGCGTGAGGGGAAGCATGACAAATTCCTCCACCATCGCGGTCCGTGTGGCCCGCAAAAGCACCGAAGCCCTCGACATCTGCAGCCTGGAGCTGGTGGCGCTGGACGGCTCGGCGTTGCCTGCGTTCTCGGCGGGTTCCCACATCGATGTGCAACTGCCCGGCGGCATCACCCGCCAGTATTCGCTATGCAACAACGCGGATGAAAACCACCGCTATGTCGTCAGCGTGCTGCGCGACCCCGCCTCGCGCGGTGGATCACAAGCCGTGCACGACCTGGTGGCCGAGGGCGATGAGATCACCATCAGCGCGCCGCGTAACCACTTTGCGCTGGCGCACGACGCCAAGCAGCATTTGCTGCTGGCCGGTGGCATTGGCGTCACCCCCATCCTGTGTATGGCCGAGCGGCTGGCCGTGACCGGGGGTGACTTTCATATGCACTACTGCACCCGGTCGAAAGAACGCACCGCCTTTCTGCAGCACATCACCGATGCGGCCTATGCCGACCGGGTGGCCTTCCACTTCGACGATGGCGACGCCACGCAAAAGCTGAACCTGGCCACCACCCTGGCCACACCCCGTGACGGTGTGCACCTCTACGTCTGCGGCCCCAAAGGTTTTATGGACGCCGTTCTGGCTACAGCCCGCGCACAGGGCTGGCCCGAGGCACAGCTGCACTACGAGTTTTTTGCCGGTGCGGTGGTGGCGTCGGTGGACGACGCCAGCTTCGAGGTGCAACTGGCCAGCTCCGGCAAGGTGGTGCGTGTGCCGCTGGGCAAGACCGTGGTGAAGGCGCTGGAAGAGGCGGGCGTGGAGGTGCAGGTTTCGTGTGAGCAAGGCGTGTGTGGCACCTGCCTGACACGTGTGCTGGAAGGCATACCCGACCACAAGGACATGTACCTCACCCCCGAGGAGCAGGCCGCGAACGACCAGTTTCTGCCCTGCTGCTCCCGTGCCAAGTCGGCACGGCTGGTGCTGGATTTGTAAGCACACTGCGCTCCATAGAAAAAGCCCTGCATTTGCAGGGCTTTTTTTACATAAAACTGGCCTCCAGCGCCCGATGGACGTACGCCACCAGCTATATATTCAATAGCAGGCCAGTGCAGCGCATCAGGCTTTGACGCAGTCCGCAAAATAGTGTTTTTTGCCTTCGGCATCCCGCTCTTCCACCAGGCCATGGATGTCGGTCTCGAAGCCCGGGCACAGGGTGTTGAACTCGCGTGCAAACTTCAGGTAGTCCACAATTTTCTTGTTGAATACCTCACCTGGAATCAGCAGCGGAATGCCCGGTGGGTAAGGCGTGACCAGGCCCACGGTGACGCGGCCTTCGAGGTTGTCGATCTCCACCCGCTCCGTCTTGCGCATGGCGATTTGGGCGTAGGCGTCGCTGGGCTTCATGGCCGGGGTCAGGTCGCTCAGGTACATGTCGGTCGTCAGGCGCGCAATGTCGTACTTGGCGTACAGCGCATGCAAATGCTGGCACAGGTCGGCCAGACCCATCTTTTCGTAGCGCGGGTGCTTTTTGCAGAACTCGGGCAGGATGCGCCACATCGGCTGGTTCTTGTCGTAGTCGTCCTTGAACTGCTGCAACGCGGTCAACATGCTGTTCCAGCGGCCCTTGGTGATGCCGATGGTGAACATGATGAAGAAGCTGTACAGGCCGGTCTTCTCGACCACCACGCCGTGTTCGGCCAGGAACTTGGTGACGATGCTGGCGGGAATGCCGGTCTTGGCAAACTTGCCGTTCAGGTCCATGCCGGGCGTGACGATGGTGGACTTGATCGGGTCCAGCATGTTGAAGCCAGTGGCCATCTTGCCGAAACCGTGCCAGTTGGCCTTGGCGTTGCTCTTGGATTCACCCTTGATGATCCAGTCGGACGAGCGGCCAATGCCCTCCTCCACCAGCTTGTCCGGGCCCCAGACCTTGAACCACCAGTCGTCGCCATACTCTTCGTCCACCTTGCGCATGGCGCGGCGGAAGTCGAGTGCTTCGGCAATACTTTCTTCCACCAGCGCGGTGCCGCCGGGCGGCTCCATCATGGCAGCGGCCACGTCGCAGCTGGCAATGATGCTGTACTGCGGGCTGGTGCTGGTGTGCATCAGGTACGCCTCGTTGAAGAGGTGCCGGTCCAGCTTGTTGCTTTGTGAGTCCTGCACCAGCACATGGCTGGCCTGGCTGATACCGGCCAGCAGCTTGTGGATGGACTGTGTGGAGTACACCACCGCATGTTTGGGGCGGATGCGCTTCTTGCCCATGGCGTGGTAGGTGCCATAAAACGGGTGGAACGCCGCGTGGGGCAACCAGGCTTCGTCGAAGTGCAGGTTTTCCACGTAACCATCGAGCATGGTCTTGATGGTTTCGGTGTTGTACAGAACACCGTCGTAGGTGCTTTGTGTCAACGTCAAAATGCGCGGCTTCACCTTGTCGGCGTCCACCCCTTTGAGCAGCGGATTGGCGCGAATCTTGGCCTTGATGGCCTCGGGTTCAAACTCGCTCTTGGGGATGGGCCCGATGATGCCGAAGTGGTTACGTGTCGGCTTCAGGAACACGGGGATCGCCCCGGTCATGATGATGGCGTGTAGGTTCGACTTGTGGCAGTTGCGGTCCACCACCACCACGTCCCCCGGTGCCACGGCGTGGTGCCAGACGATCTTGTTCGACGTGCTGGTGCCGTTGGTCACAAAGAAGCAGTGGTCAGCGTTGAAGATACGCGCGGCGTTCCGTTCGCTCTCGCCAATCGCGCCGTTGTGGTCCAGCAACTGGCCCAGCTCTTCCACGGCGTTACACACGTCGGCGCGCAGCATGTTTTCACCGTAGAACTGGTGGTACATCTGGCCCACGGGGCTTTTCAGGAAGGCAACGCCGCCGGAGTGGCCAGGGCAATGCCATGAGTACGAACCGTCTTCGGCGTAGTCCAGCAGGGCCTTGAAGAACGGCGGCTGCACCCCTTCGAGGTAACTTTTGGCCTCACGGATGATGTGGCGCGCCACAAATTCCGGGGTGTCCTCGAACATATGGATGAACCCGTGCAGCTCGCGCAGGATGTCGTTGGGCAGGTGGCGCGAGGTTTTGGTTTCGCCATAGATATAGATCGGCACGTCTGCGTTCTTGCGGCGCACTTCTTCGATGAAGGCGCGCAGGCCCAGCACCACCGGGTCCGTGTCCGGGCCTTCGGTGAATTCCTCGTCGTCGATGGACAGGATGAACGCACTGGCCCGGCTTTGCTGCTGGGCGAACTGCGACAGGTCGCCGTAGCTGGTCACGCCCAGGATCTCGAAACCCTCGGTCTCGATGGCCTGCGCCAGGGCGCGGATGCCCAGCCCGGAGGTGTTCTCGGAGCGGAAATCCTCGTCGATGATGACGATGGGAAAACGAAACTTCATGCGGCTCTCCGTGCCGGCGGGGTCCACCGGGCAAAAATCAAAACAGGCGCGAAGTGTAAGGAATAAAGATGAACACACCGCGTCTGCTGCCTTTTTTGACCCAGAATGTGGTGCAAGAAACACATCAGGAGGCGATATGGCCTATATGTCACAGGCAAGCTTGTGGTGGGGACTGGCAGGCGCGGCGGTCATCGTCCAGTTGCTCACCGGCACCTTCCATTTTTTGATGCTGGCCGCCGCACTGGCAGCGGGCGCAGTCACAGCCCAGTTGGGCGGCAGCTTTGTGCTGCAAATCCTGGCCGCCGCCGTGGTGGGCGGTGGTGCCGTGGTGGCCTGGTACCTGGCCCGCCGTGGCCGCCCGGCCGACCTGCCCGCCGCCGCCAACCGCGACGTCCACATGGACATTGGCGAAACCGTGCAGATAGACGCATGGAACACTGACGGCACAGCCAACACCTTTTACCGGGGAGCCAACTGGACGGTGATTCATCGCCCGGGCGAACACCCCTGCGCAGGCCCTCACCGCGTGGCAGAGGTGATTGGCAGTCGCCTGCTGGTAGACAGGATCTAGCCGCGGGACTCATCACCCGGCCCTTTCATTTGTAATTAGTTGAACTGGAGACAACGCATTGGAACTCAGCATCGCACTCGTCATCCTCGTGATTGCCGTCATCTTCATGGCGCAATCGATCAAGGTCGTCCCGCAGCAACACGCCTGGGTGGTGGAACGCCTGGGCAAGTACCACGCCACCCTTACGCCGGGGCTGAACTTTCTGATCCCGTTTGTTGACAGCGTGGCCTACAAACACAGCCTGAAAGAAATCCCGCTGGACGTGCCCAGCCAAGTCTGTATTACCCGCGACAACACCCAACTGCAGGTGGACGGCATCCTGTACTTCCAGGTGACCGACCCCATGCGCGCGAGCTACGGCTCGTCCAACTACATCGTTGCCGTGACCCAGTTGGCGCAAACATCCCTGCGCAGCGTGATCGGCAAGCTCGAGCTGGACAAAACCTTTGAAGAGCGCGACATCATCAACGCCCAGATTGTGGCCGCCATCGACCAAGCCGCGCTGAACTGGGGCGTGAAGGTGCTGCGTTATGAAATCAAGGACCTGACCCCACCGAAGGAAATCCTGCACGCCATGCAGGCACAGATCACGGCCGAACGCGAAAAGCGCGCCTTGATTGCCGCGTCCGAAGGCCGCCGCCAGGAACAGATCAACATCGCCACCGGTGAGCGCGAGGCATTTATTGCCCGTTCCGAAGGCGAAAAACAGGCCGCCATCAACGAAGCCCAGGGCGAAGCCGCATCCATCACCGCCGTGGCCGAAGCCACGGCACTGGCCATCGAGCGTGTTGCAGCAGCCATCCGCCAGCCGGGGGGCGAACAGGCGGTGCAGCTGAAGGTGGCAGAAAAAGCGGTTGAGGCTTACGGCAAAGTAGCGGCCGACGCCACCACCACCTTGATCGTGCCCAGCAACATGAGCGAAGTTTCCGCCCTGATCGGCTCGGCCATGAAGATGGTGCAGGCAGTTCAGCCACCGGTTGTGGGACGTTAAACCGCTCAAGTTTCTGCAGAGCGCTGCTCCATCGCCCCGAAAGTGGCCTTTTGCACTGCTACAATAGCGGGCTCAGGAACGGTGGATGAGTGGTTTAAGTCGCACGCCTGGAAAGCGTGTGAGGGTTAATAGCCCTCCGCGGGTTCGAATCCCGCCTGTTCCGCCACAATTGCTAAGTCGTTGATTTTCAAGGACTTTTTGCAAAGATGATCTCGAGACTGGTAGCAAATCTGGTAACAGAAATGCTGAATTTGCCGGTCTATTTAAGGGGTTCCACCTACTACCTGCACACTCGTGTGTACGGTAGGCAGGTGAAACGCTCCCTTGGTACAAGTGACAAAAAAACTGCCATGATCTTGGCAGGTCAACTTTTGGCAGCACTTGTACCCATGACACTCAAAAAATATGAAATTGATCTAGGCCGTGGTGTCTTCAAGTCCGAAGGCGCCGAGGATCACACAAGAATGCTTGATGCCTTGGAGACCATAGGCAAGCTCAATCCTACCGCCCCCAGCCCCCGGGGAGCCCTTCTAAGGGGAGGAGTGGGCTACGCATGCCAGATGTGGTAGAGAAGTTTTTTAGGCTTAAAACCCAATTGAAACCAGGCACAGTTTTAAGCTATAAAAAAACAGTCAATGAGTTTGCAGGCTTCATCAACAACCCATTGATTGAAGATGTGAATATCAGTGATGTAACCCGTTATCAGGAAGACCTGACCCGGTACAACAACATCCGTACTTGTCGCATCCCGGACGATCATAAGGACGCTTATGAAACAGGCTTGGCTGAGAATCGTACCAGCCCTTCATAGCCTGCATTGGGGTTTTGCTTTGCAAAGCCGACTGGGGTAACTGGTGGTTGTACAGCGCCACATAGCGCAGCAAGGTCTCCTCCAGATCCAGTGCACTATTGAAGCGGTTGGTCTTTAGCACATCGCTGATTCGGCCATTGAAGCGCTCAACCATGCCGTTGGTCTTGGGCGTTCTCGGTCTGGTCAGGCGGTGCTCAATGCCCAACTCCTGGCACAGCTGGTCAAACTCGTGATTGCCACTGGGTGCACGCTCACGGCTGGCAAACAGCCGGTCTGTGAACTCCTTGCCGTTGTCCGTCAATAACTTGACGATCTTGAGCGGGCACGCCTTGTGCAACGCTTTCAAGAAACTGCCCGCACTGGCAGCTGTCTTGTCCTTCTTGATCGCCACAAACACCCAGCGCGTGGCCCGGTCAATGGCCACGAACAGGTAGCGCCGCTTGGTCTCATCCTGCATCTGGGGCAGGTATTTGACATCCATGTGCAAGTAGCCCGGCTCATAGCTCTTGAAGGCCTTGTGAGGCTCCTGGGGTGTTGCAGGCTTGAGGGCATGGAGGTTGCCCACACCATGCCTGCGCAAACACCGGTCCAGCCCTGAGCGAGAGACATCGGGGCAAAGGAACTCACGGGTCACGGCCAGCAAGTCATCCAGTGGCAGTAACAGGGTGCGTCGCAGATGTACCACGATGGTTTCTTGTGCAGAAGTCAGTGTGGTTTGCAGACGGTGTGCGGTGTGCGAGCGATCCTGCACCGATTGGCGTGACTTCCATTTGTAGATGGTGGCTTCGCTTACGCCAAAGCGGCAGGCCAAGGCTTTGGCGCTCTCAGTGCTGGCGGCAATCTCGGCGCGGATGGCAGGGGTCGTTCGGGCTCTCTTGTGCAGGGCGATCATCATGACGGTGTAGCTCCTTCGGCTTGAAGTTGCTCAATCAGCACGCGCATTACATCGCGGGCCATGAACAGGGGGTAGCGCTTGGAGTCTATACAATCGTCCGGGATGCGACACGTACTATTGATGGAAAAATGGCTGCATTAACCAGCGTTTTTAACTTCGCCATCAAACAAGGATATTATTTTAAAGAAAATCCAGCGGCAGGCCGTAAACTGATGACCAAGCAACAGAAGGCAAAAACTGGCTATGCCATCTTTGAAATTGAAGAAATTCAAAAACTTTTTGACCTCCCTACCCTTCAGGCATGGAAGAAAAAAGACCCAGATTATTACTATGTGTGTTTGATTTGCTTGGTCTCAGGTTGCAGAATTTCCGAAGTTACAGGAATTTTAAAGAGCCAATTGAAACAAAATCCAGTTCCACACATTAATATTCTGGACTCAAAAACTACGGCAGGCATTCGAAAAGTACCATTGCCTAAAGATTTTTTTGAAGAAATTCTTGAGTTTGCAAAATATAAATCCGAAAAACAGCAAATTTTTAAGTACCAGTTCAGGCTAGGAAAAGGTTCAGGAAATGCCGTTGGTCAAAAATTTGCAAGGCATTTAGATAAAATTGGAATGACAGAAAGGAAACTTGTTTTCCATTCTTTGAGAAAATTTTTCAATAACTACAGCATGAAACAAGGAAAAATTCCAATTGAACCTAGGTGCCAAATGATTGGGCATGAGTTGGATAATGTGAATGTTGCGGTCTACTCTAATGAATTTGAGATCGAAGATTTGGCAAATATTTTTTCAAAAGTGCAAGGTGAAATTTTGAATTTAACTGGCTGGCGAGTAAAAGTAACACCTGCGGAGCTAGTGCACCGTAGGTGAAAAATAGGTCTTTTAAAAAAGGCCGAGCAATAAAATAAAGTCGCCATTAGGCGGCTTTTTTTATGCCGGAAGGTTTTTGGATTTTGTTATTGAGAGATTCCATAAGAGAGTGAAACTCTCTTTGGCAGACTGAGCTAAAAACCGAAGGTTTTTGGCGTGGGTATCGTAGATACCCCTAGTCTGTACCTAGCACTAACTAAAAGCTACATACCCCCCAAAAAACAGAAAAAAATCTATGTGATAGATTCAAAAAATTAGGGGTATCTTTGACAAACGAAAAAGCACTGCTAATTTATTAGTAGAGGGTGGGCGTTTAAATGAGAGCACAAAAAGAGAAAAGCCAATTTATGCACCTTGAATTGTATTCAAGACAAGGAAATTCAAGTGCAGGCAAAACAAGTACTGGCGGTGTAGTAAATGAAGCTGTGAGAGTGCCGGGTTTCACAGATCACATCATCGCAGATGGATACGAGCCAGAGCCGCCAACCTATTTATACAGTGTTGATGGAAAAAAATTGGATCAGCATTATGATGATATTTTGAATCAGGTCGCCGCTGAAAAAGATTCACTGGGTAGAAAAATCAAGAGCGATAAAAATATTTTGTTGACTGGTGTTGTTTCTTATCCCAAGCCAAGACTTGCAGATAATTGGACTGATGACGATAGGCAAAATTACGAACTTTTCAAAGAACAGTCAGTTGATTTTATGAAAGAGCAATGGGGGAATAATTTGCTTTGTGTGCTTGAGCATACTGATGAGCAGTATTTGCATTTGCATTTTTATATCGCAAATAAAAATCGAATTGCCTCAACTCCTGAACTTCATCCGGGGCATGCTGAAAATATTCGATTGGAAAATATGGCGAAAGTAGAGGGCAAACCTGTTAATAAAAAAGAGCAGGTGAATGCTTATAAAGATGCTATGCGAAAATTTCAAGACTCATATTATGAAAAAGTAGGCGTGCACTGTGGCTTTGATAGGTTGGGTCCCAAAGCCCAAAGAATGAATCGAAATGAATGGAGGGCAAGAAAGAAGGCTACAAAATTATTGGCAAAAGCATTTAAAAAAGTGAAGGGAGAGGCGTTCGATTTGAATAGTAAATCGACTGCCTTGGCTCAGTCAATGCTTGAGTTGGAGCAACAAATTAGCGAAGTAATGAATTATGAAGTCAAGTTGCAAAATGAGCACAAGCAAATCGAAGATGGCTTGAAAGACCTTGAGCTTGCAAAATTTGTTCGTGAAAATTACAAAGATATTGTCGCAAAATTTAATATAGAAAAAATAAGGGAGGAATCAAAAAAATGGAACAACAAAACGAATATGAGTGGGGAGAGTCCCCAGAGAAAACAGAAGCCGAAATAGCCGAAGATATTAGAAAAAAATGGAAATCAAAGCAAATTGATTTGGTTTGCGAGCTTGGTATCTGGCAGCATATTTTGAAAAATTTCTATCCAGTGCAAACAGCTTTTTCATTTGAATTTGAGGCGCGCCTGAAAAATATTGAATCTGCCTTGGTAGAGCATTGGAAAAACGAACCTACGTGATAAATAATTGCGTTACTGTTACTAGGTAACAAAAAAAAGATGGAAATGAGCTTGACATAACCTATTTTTCGAGCAATTATATGAATGCAAGGATTGACGTACATTGTAAAGATGACGACAAAGAAAAAGCCACCTAATTAGGTGGCTTTTTTAATGGCTTGACTTCTAAAAATATTTAGATTAAATAAATATTGTCAGTAGGCAATGAACGTCGATCCTTGCAGATCCCCGGCTTTTGTCTACTCAGTAAGTTCTTCGGAATAGTTGGTAGAGTGGAAAGTCAGCAAAATCAAATTTATCCCACCTGTGAAAACAGAGCTGCAAGCCCAACACTCCGAATAAAAGATTACAGACACAAGGCTGCATACAAATAAACAAAAATGCAGGCTGAAAAGGTTAAAGCGGGCACTGTGCGTAATCTTACGTAAGCTAAAGCAAACGCGGCACAGGTGGTGGAAATACCATGAATTGCAAAAAGTAGAGTGATTTCCTATCTCTACTCGGGGTGTACGGCGAAGTAACCAGTACAACGGAAAAGCTCCTAAACAAGAATTTTTTAAGGTTCTTGAATGGGTAAGCTTTTTCGGGGATCAACAACGAAGTTGGTGAACACCGGAAAAGCTTTAAGGGAATTCAGAGCCAAAGGCTACTGAATTCTGATCTGTCTTAATGAGTTTGGAGTAAAGATATTAGCGAAGCTAGTATTCCGTAGGACACTATGCGAAGCAAGAATGCGTAGCGGATGTTAATGTAGTGAAACGAAATAAATGGAGCGGCGCAATTATTATTACTTCGGACCCTTAATTTTGATATCTTGTTTCAATAATTTATTTAAAACCTCTTGCATTGCAGTCGCTTCTTTTTGAGTCACATGCAAACTTTTTGGTTGAACCGATCCTTGTTTATATAATGCCCACATTTCCAAATCAGGTGGTTCAATAATTTCATTATCAGACACAGGAATTATTTGTTTTTTGGCCGAAAGACGAACACGTTGGACATAGAACAAAATTTTTCTCCAAAATATTAACTTTTTAAATTTACGGTAAATTTCTATCTTTATTTTTCTAATTTTCATGTCACACCCTTTTGAGAACAACATAATAAATTAAATTATCATGTCAATCTCAACTCTGTGAAACAGCTTTTCTATAGTCAAAGTCTATCGTTACTCAGTAACGAAATCTAAAAAAGCTAAATTCATATCTTTTTTTATGGACTCTGTCAAGAAACCATGTTGCGTGCTAGGATGATGGTAGCAGATTTGGTAGCGAATCTGCTACCACTTCCCAACTAACAAGCTGCTAAGTACTTGATTTCATTGAAGAAACAGGCGGATGATAAAAATGTCCCGCCTGTTCCGCCACTTACAAGAAAAGCGACCTTCGGGTCGCTTTTTCTTTGGCTGCGTATTTTTGAATATTCTGGCCTGTCCGCTGACTCTCTGTACGCAGCAGAAGCCTGTAGCGAATGGGGTGCAGATCTATTTCGCAGGGATCGGTGTCACCGTCTCCCGCAGAATTCCGCCGCCTTCCACACTGCCCTGCACCTGCCCTTCTCCACGGACACGGGCTTCACATACAGTGCGCTCGTCCCCGCTGAACACGTCACAGCGCTGTACAGAGTTTTGGGCGGCATTGGGCGCATGGCTGAGGCCACCACGAGAAGCTTCCTCGAGCGCATTACGTGCCTCTCTCTGGCAAGTGGCCACATCCTGGGACGAACGGCCACTGCCACACGCAGCCAGCTCCTGCTGGTAACGCTGCTGGGCCGTGGCACCCGTTTGCTGGGCGGTCGCCGTGCCGATGGACGCGAATACCAGAAGTGCGCCAATAGCGATGCTGTAACGGGTGCGCGTTAATTGATGAACTGCATTTTTTGACATCGTCGTATTCCTTCCGGCCAATTTACGCCACATACAAATGCATGTGAAACAGTAAAAATGCTAAGTGCCCCGGCGTTCCCAACATGTGCGCTTATCGGCCCACAGGCTGTAGGCGAAGAGCCATGCCTGTGCGCCCCAAAATGCACCACCCAAAGAAAAAGCCACCTCGCGGTGGCTTTTTCAAGGAGTGAACCGCAAGATCAGTTCAGTGCCGTCTTCTTGCCGTCTTTGTAGACGTACAAAGTGATGGCGGGGTTCTTCAACTCGCCATTAGGCTCAAAACCGATGGTGGTGGTCACGCCCTTGAAGTTGCTTTCCTTCAGCTTGGGGATATAGACCTTGGGGTCGATTGAGTTGGCGCGCTTCATGGCGTCAGCCAGCAGCATGGTCGCGTCATAGGTGTAGGGGCTGTAAACCTGGAACTGGTTGGGGTACTTGGCATCGTACTTGGCCTTCCAGGCGCTGCCGCCGGGCATCTTGGCCAGCGAAGCACCACCTTCGGCGCAGATCACGTTTTCCAGCGTCTTGGCGCCAGCAGCCAGCTTGGCCACTTCGGAGGTGCAGATGCCGTCACCACCGAAGTACTTGACGTTGCTCAGACCCAGTTGCTCCATCTGGCGCAGCATGGGGCCGGCCTGGGGGTCCATGCCACCGTAGAAGATCGCATCGGGGGCCTTGGCCTTGATGGCAGTCAGGATGGCCATGAAGTCGGTGGCCTTGTCTGTGGTGAATTGTTCGTCCACGATCTGCATGCCCTTGGCAGCAGCCGTCTTCTTGAACACGTCGGCAACACCTTGGCCGTAGGCAGTACGGTCGTCGATGATGGCGACTTTCTTCAGCTTCAGCGCGTCAGCCGCGTAGAACGCCAGGCCAGCGCCCAAGGCGTTGTCGTTGGCGATGATACGGTAGGTGGTGTTGTAGCCTGGCTTGGTCAGGTTGGGGTTGGTGGCTGCGCCCGTCACGTGGGGGATACCGCAGTCGTTGTACACCTTGGATGCAGGAATGGTGGTGCCGGAGTTCAGGTGACCCACCACGCCAGCGACCTTGGCGTCGCACAGTTTCTGTGCAGCAGCCGTGCCCTGTTTCGGGTCAGCTGCGTCGTCTTCAGCCTGCAGTTCGAACTTGATTTTTTTGCCGCCGATCACGATGTTTTGCGTGTTCAGCTCTTCAATGGCCATACGTGCGCCATTTTCGTTGTCCTTGCCGTAGTGGGCTTGGGCACCGGAAACCGGGGCGACGTGACCGATTTTGACCACTTGCACGTCTTGTGCAGACGCCATACCGGCAACCGCTGCAATCGCAGCTGCGACGCTCAGTTTCAACTTCATTTGCATAAAGATCTCCAAAGTAAAGAAAGTGCTGAGATAAAACTCTTTTGCTCAACGCACGCGAACATAAAGCAATTTTCAGGCCCGGGATATAGGGAACACGCTAGGAACGCGCCACTCCTGTCGCGCGTTATCCGCCGCCATTTGTCGGGGCCGTTGCAAGCTGCGCCAGTTCGTCTGCCACCGCCTCATAAACCGACTGGCGCACCACGGCTTCGATCTCTTCGCGCAGCCGTGGCACCACGGAACGTGTCTGTTCTTGCACCACCACAGCAATCGCTTCACGCAAGCGGTGGTCCAGGGACACATCCACCCGCTGCATGACGCGGTGCACAATTTCTTCTTCCAGCACACCGGGGCTGCGGTCCGAGAACAGAGGCTCCGACACGGGCTGGGGTGCCAGCATGTCCACAACTGGTGCAGGTTCGGACATCACCGCATCGGCATGCACCACTTCGGTCAGTGTGGGCACAAAACGCGGCGGCGTGCGTGGAGATACGGCCATCATGCTGCCCCTCTTTTCTGCGCCAGGTCGTGCCGGGTGATGGCGTAACCACGGTCGGCGTAATGTTTCCAGCGGGCCCGTGCGGCATCACGATCGGCCGCATCCTCGGCGCTGACCACCTCAATCAGCCGCTCAAACCGGCTGAAACCGTCGGGCACGTCCTGCCCCAGGTTCACCAGCACATTGTGGTGCGGCGTGTCCTGGACTGATGAAGCCAACACCACCGGTGACTGTTGCCACACGGCGTCTGGGCACCCCTCCATGCCGTGGGCCAGGAATTCATGGGGGGCGAGATTCCAGAGTGCAGCATCCAACGCCTGCAAAAAACTGGTTTCGCCCGTCACAACAACCTGTGCACCACTCCCGGTTGCCTTGCGCAGCAGGCGGCAGGCGTACACCAGCTTGTCTGGCGCATTGAAATGAAAGGCAACTTCGGTCATGGCGCGCTCAAATGGTCAACAACAATAGGTGTGGCCTGGTTGTTCAAGTCACACCGCCGGAGCAGCCGTCTTCTTCACACTGCTTTTGGCGCTTACCCTGGCATTTATCTTGACGGTGGGCACGCTGGCGGATGCCGCAGTTGGCTTGGGACGGGCAGTACCAGCGGCTTTGCGCGCGACAGGCGGTTTCGCCGCAACAGCGGGGGCCTTCTGCGACAGCAGGTAGTCAAACAACAAGCCTACAGGGCGACCGGTCGAGCCTTTGGCTCCACCACTTTTCCAGGCTGTGCCCGCGATATCCAGATGGGCCCAAGGGTACTTGGCGGTAAAACGCTGCAGAAACTTGGCGGCAGTTACTGCCCCGCCCGCACGCCCGGCCACATTGGCAACGTCGGCAAAATGCGTTTTCAGACCTTCGGCATAGTCGTCGTCCAGCGGCATGCGCCAGCAGGTGTCTTGTGCGGACACACCGGCCTCCAACAGGGCCGAAGCGAGTTGGTCATCGGCAGAGAACAAGCCGCTGTGTACACCCCCCAGAGCCACCACACAGGCACCGGTCAGCGTGGCAATGTCCACCACTGCAGCCGGGTTAAACCGTTCTGCATACGTCAAAGCATCACAAAGAACCAGGCGGCCTTCGGCATCGGTGTTGAGCACCTCGATGGTCTGGCCGCTCATGCTGGTGACCACGTCCCCGGGCTTCACGGCCCCACCATCGGCCATGTTTTCACAGGCGGGGATCAGGCCCACCACGTTCACGGCAGGCTGCAGTTCGGCCAAGGCGCGGAACACACCCAGCACGCTGGCGGCACCACACATGTCAAACTTCATTTCGTCCATTTCAGCCGCTGGCTTGATGGACACACCACCCGTGTCAAAGGTAATACCCTTGCCCACCAGCACCTGGGGTGCCTGTGTCTTGGCCGCACCGGTGTAATGCAGCACGATAAAACGCAATGGCTCCACCGAGCCCTGCGACACGGCCATGAACGAGCCCATACCGAGCTTGGCCACCTCTTTGGGGCCCAGCACTTCACATTTGATGCGCGCAAACTTGGCCAGCGCCTTAGCAGCGTCAGCCAGCATGGTGGGGGTGGCGTAGTTGCCAGGGCGGTTGCCCCACTCCTTGGCCAGCTCCTGGCCCGCGACCACCGCCGTGCCCTGCGCAAAACCGTCCTGCACGGTTGCGGCGTCCTTCACCCCGACCACCACACGCTGCAGCTTGCGTCCATCAGGCACCGACTTGGTGGTGGTGTACACATAACTCGCCTCTGCAGCCGCCTGCACCATGGCGCGCACCCCGGCGTCCGCTGGTGTTGTGCCGGCGACCAGCACCAGCAGGCGTTTGACCGTCTTGACCCGGCATGCCGCCACACCGGCCAGCACGGCCTTGCGCAACTGGCGTGCCGAACCGTCTCCTGCCCCGACCAGCACCACACGGGGCGCGGCAATGTCTGCAGGTTTGTACAGTTGCAAAAGTTTGCCTGTTTTGGTCTCCAGATCACCTGCCGCAATGGCCTGGGCGACAATTTGGGACAAGGCATCTTTGGCTGGCTTGAAGGCATCTGTCACCAGCAGCAAGACCGCATCACTTTTAAAGGCTGCAGCCCCCGCGAGATCGCAGGTCTTGAGTTCAAAGTTCATAATTCGTTTTTTCCTTCAAACCAATGTTATTCCATTCCACCATACGCAAGGAACTTGCCCGAAGTTTTGGCGCCACACTGGTCATCCTGATCACGGTCATCATGACCATGATGCTGATCCGCACCCTGGGCCAGGCGTCCAAAGGCAGCGTGAACCCTTCGGACGTGATGATGGTGATGGGCTACACATTGCTGGGCCAGTTGCCCACGATTCTGGGGTTGAGCCTGTTCATCGCCATTGTTGGCACCCTTTCGCGGATGTACAGCGACAGCGAAATGGCGATCTGGTTCTCCAGTGGCCGGGGCTTGGCCATGTTTCTCGGCCCCTTGCTGCGTTTTGCCTGGCCTGTGCTGCTGGTGGTGGCTTTGTTGTCCGTCTTTGTGTGGCCGTGGTCCAACCAGCAGATCCAGGAGATGAAAGAGCGGTACGAAAAACGCAGCGACATCGACCGTATCGCCCCAGGCCAGTTCCAGGAGTCGGCCAACGGCTCCCGTGTCTTCTTCATCGACCGCGAAACCCCCGACAACCTGGGTGCCAACAACGTCTTCATCGCGGCCTTCGAGGCCACCCGCGAAGCCATCACCTCGGCCCGCAGCGCAGAGCTGAAGACCATCAACGACGAGCGTTTTGTGCTGCTGCACAACGGCCAGCGGCTGGAGACCACCAAAGACAAACCCGGCGTCAAGATCAGCGAGTTTGCCGAATACGGCACCCGTGTGGGCAAGGCCGGTGCCACCGGACTGGACGCCGCACAACCCCGCGCGCGCAGCACCCGTGAGCTGCTGCAGGAACCCACACCGCAGCATCTGGGTGAACTCTCGTGGCGCCTGGGCCTGGGTTTTGCCGCGCTGAACTTTGTGCTGATGGCACTGGCCGTGTCCAGCGTCAACCCCCGTGCCGGGCGCAGCAGCAACCTGGCCTTGGCATTGTTTGCCTTTGTTGTGTACTACAACATGCTGAACCTGGGCCAAAGCTGGATTGCGGGCGGCCGGTTTTCGCCGTGGGCTTTTATGCTCATCCTGCATGGCGGGGTGATGGCTTTGTGCCTGCTGCTGCTGACGCTGCGGCACAACAACTGGAGCTGGCGAACACTCTTGAGACCCCGCAGCACTGCGGCCGGGAGTGCCGCATGAAGATCCTTCGCAACTTCCTGTACAAGGAAATCACCCTGGCCGTGGCCTTCGTCACGCTGGGTTTCCTGGCCCTGTTCTTTTTCTTCGACTTTGTGGACGAGCTCCGCTGGGTCGGTCGCAGCGGCGAAAGCGGCTACCAGGTGTCACACGCCCTGGCCTATGTGGCGCTGGCTATTCCCAACCACCTGTACGAACTGCTACCCATCACGGTGCTGATCGGCACCATTTTTGTGATGGCGCGGCTGGCCCAAAGCTCGGAGTTCACCATCATGCGCACCAGTGGCATGGGACCGTGGCGTGCGTTGCGCACGCTGCTGGTGCTGGGCCTGGGTTTTGTCATGCTGACCTTTGCCGTGGGCGACTATGTAGCCCCTTTGACGGAACGTGCCAGCCAGTTGCTAAAGGCACGTTACCAGGGCCGTATCACCATCGGGCAAACCGGCGCATGGCTGAAGGAACGGCAGGCGGACAACGTGTTTTTCGTGAACGTGGGCGCACTTACAGGCCGCGGCGAAATGCAGGGTGTGCACATTTTTGAATTTGGCGACAAGGGCCTGGTGTCCACCACCCGTGCCACCCAAGGACACTTTGGTGATGACAAAGCGTGGGAGCTGCAGGACGTACAACGCACCCTCTACCGCGCAAACGATGCCAGCCGCCCCCATGTGGAAAACCAGAAACTGCCGCAGTTCCAGTGGCCCTCAGGCATTAGTTATGACATGGTGTCAGCCTCGCTGCTCAAGGCCGACAGCATGCGCACCATCGACCTGTTCCAGTACATCCGCCACCTGAACGCCAACGACCAGAACGCGCAGAAGTACGAAATCGAGTTCTGGCGCAAGGTTTTTTACCCGCTCAGTTGTCTGGTGATGGTGGTGCTGGCCCTGCCCTTTGCCTACCTGCATTTCCGCTCGGGTGGAATTGCCGCCTATGTGTTCGGCGGGGTGATGGCGGGCATCAGTTTCTTCTTGCTGAACAACGTGTTTGGCTACATCGGCAACCTGCAGAACTGGCAGCCTTGGCTGACGGCTGCCGCGCCGGGGTTGATTTACTCCGCCCTTTCGCTGGCGGCGTTTGGCTGGCTGGTACTGCGAAGATGACCCTCGCCGCCCCCCAACACAGCATCATTCTTTTCGGCCACGGCTCGCGCGACCCGCTGTGGTGCAAACCCATCGAGGCCGTCGCGGCGCGGATGCAGCTTTTGCAACCCGATGTGCCCGTGCGCTGCGCCTATCTGGAGCTGTCCGCGCCTGACCTGCCCACCTGCGCTTCTGAATTGATAGCACTTGGCGCCCGCTCTGTGGGCGTCGTCCCCATGTTTTTAGGCACAGGGCGGCATGCGCGGGAAGATTTGCCCGTGCTGGTGGACGCATTACGCACACAACACCCTGAAGTGCAATTCGACGTGCAGGTGGCCATGGGTGAACACCCCGCGGTGCTGGACCTGATGGCGGAGATAGCACTCGGCGCAGTCTGAATCCAGCCACACTGTTGATAGACGCCTGGGCCATAATGAAGAGATTCATTAGCCCATATTCGATATGAACCTGCACCAATTCCGGTTTGTCCAGGAGGCGTCCCGGCGCAACCTCAACCTCACCGAGGCGGCCAAGGCACTCCACACCTCGCAACCCGGGGTGTCCAAAGCCATCATCGAGCTGGAAGAGGAGTTAGGTGTCGAGATTTTTGCGCGGCACGGCAAACGACTCAAACGTATCACCGAGCCGGGCCAGCACGTGCTGAAAAGTATCGAAGTGATCATGCGCGAGGTGGGCAACCTCAAACGTATTGGTGAGCAGTTCAGCGCCGAAGACAGCGGCACTCTGTCCATAGCCACCACCCACACCCAGGCGCGTTATGTGCTGCCTGTGCCCGTGGCCCGCTTGCGCGAAAGTTACCCCAAGGTCAACGTCAGCCTGCACCAGGGCGCCCCCGACCAGGTGGCCCGGATGGTGATGGACGAGGTGGCCGAGATCGGTATCGCCACCGAATCGCTGGTCAACTACCCCGAGTTGGTCACCCTGCCCTGTTATGAGTGGCAACACGTGCTGGTGCTGCCGCTGGACCACCCGCTGGCCAAGAAGGAACGGGTCACGCTGGAAGACATTGCGCAGGAGCCGTTGATCACCTACCACCCGTCCTTCACCGGTCGCACCCGTATCGACCAGGCTTTTGCCGCACGCAAACTGTCGCCGCGTATTGCGCTGGAAGCCATCGACTCCGACGTGATCAAGACCTATGTGCGCCTGGGGCTGGGTATTGGCATCGTGGCAGAAATGGCCGTGCGCGACGATACCAACGCCGACCTCGTGGTGCGCCCGCTGGGCCACCTGCTGGGCCAGAACGTGGCGCGGGTTGCCTTCAAACGCAGCGCGTACCTGCGCAATTTTGTGTTCAAGTTTGCGGAGCTGCTGAGCGATAGGCTCAACCGCGACCTCATCGGCAAGGCCATGACCGGCCACGTCAACGATTACGAGCTTTGACCAAGCACAGCTTTCCTGAACCACCCGTATTTCGAGGATTTTCTCCATGGCTTATGTGCCTGAATCTGCCCCGGCCAACGTGACCGTGCGCACGCCGCACCTGCAAACCAAGCTGCCCGCCGTGGGCACCACCATCTTTACCGTGATGTCAGCACTGGCGGCGGAAAAGAACGCGGTCAACCTGGGCCAGGGCTTCCCTGATTTCGACTGTGACCCAAAGCTGGTGCAGGCCGTGACCGACGCCATGCAACGCGGCCAGAACCAGTACCCACCCATGCCGGGCGTGCTGCCGCTGCGCGAAGCCATTGCTACAAAAATAGAAGCGCAACACGGCCGACAGTACAGCGCTGCAAGCGAAATAACCATCACAGCCGGTGCTACCCAGGCCATCATCACCGCCATCTTGGCAGTGGTGCGGCCCGGTGACGAAGTGATTGTTTTGGAGCCGTGTTACGACAGTTATGTGCCCAACATCGAACTCGCAGGCGGCACCGTGGTGCGGGTGCCGCTCACACCTGGCACATTCCGCCCCGACTTCACCAAGATCCAGGCCGCCATCACGCCGCGCACCCGCGCCATCCTGGTCAACAGCCCCCACAACCCCAGCGCCACCGTGTGGAGCCGGGCCGACATGCTGGCGCTGCAGGACATCCTCGACCCGACCGACATCCTGCTGATCAGCGACGAGGTGTACGAGCACATGGTGTTCGACGCCCCCACGCAAGAATCCACCCACGAGAGCGCCGCCCGGTTCCCCGGCCTGGCAGCCCGCGCTTTTATCGTCAGCAGCTTTGGCAAGACCTACCACGTGACCGGCTGGAAGGTCGGCTACGTGGCCGCACCTGCCGCGCTGACGGTGGAGTTTCGCAAGGTGCACCAGTTCAACGTGTTCACCGTCAACACCCCGGTGCAGTACGCCCTGGCGCAGTACATGGCCGACCCGCAGCCTTACCTGGCGCTCCCCGCGTTCTACCAGCGCAAACGTGACCTGTTCTGCGACGGCCTGCAGAAAACCCGCCTGCGCCTGCTGCCGAGTGAAGGCACCTACTTCCAGTGTGTGGACATTTCCGCCGTCAGCGACCTGAAAGAAGCCGATTTCTGCCAGTGGCTGACGACCGAACTGGGCGTGGCGGCGATTCCCATGTCGGCTTTTTATGGCGACGGGTTCGACCAGCGCGTGGTGCGGTTTTGCTTCGCCAAAAAGGATGAAACCTTGCTCAGCGCCCTGGAGCGCCTGCAAAAGCTGTGACCTCCGCCCACACCCAACTCGCAGCCGTGGCCACCGCATTGCAGCAGGTGCGCGACGGTGTCATGCGGCCAGGCGACTTCAGCGAAGCCGCACGCCAGCACACCGCCCTGCTGGCGGCCCTGCCCCCACGGTATGCCGAGGTGCTTCACGATATGTTGAACCGCCTGGAGTCCAGCGCGCTGTTCACAGACGAAAGCTGTTCCTTCAGCCAGCAGGACTTGCTGGCCCATGTGCAACTCTGGCTGGACAAAGCAACACAGCAGCTGGCCCAGGCGTAAGGATTTGACCGGCAACCATCGTTTGCTGGGGCCACTTCAGCACTACGCGTTTTTCCAACTTCAATGCACCACACCATTTTTGATACACCGCTGGTCAATACCTTTCTACGCGGCGTGTCTCTCGCTGTTCTTCGGATGACGGGTTGGCGCGTGGAGGGCATGCTGCCATCACACGCCACCAAAAGTGTGCTGATTGCGGCGCCGCACACCAGCAACTGGGATTTGCCGTACACCTTGATGCTGGCCTTTGTGTTGCGGCTGCGCGTGTACTGGATTTGCAAACAAAGCCTTTTCCGTGCCCCATTTGGCGGCGTGATGCGGTGGCTCGGGGGCATTCCGGTGAACCGGGACCAGACCAACAACCTGGTGGCGTGGTCGGCCCAGGCGATGCGCGAGGCCCAAGGGCCGATTCAGCTCATCGTGCCGCCCGAGGGAACACGGGGCAAAACGCGGCACTGGAAAACCGGTTTCTATTTCATTGCACAGCAGGCGGATGTGCCCATCGTGCTGGCCTTTGTGGACTATGAGCGCAAAGTCGGAGGGCTGGGTCCGGTGTTTATTCCCACCGGGGATCTGGAGCAAGACATGCGTGCCATCAAGGCGTTCTACGCCCCCATCAAAGGAAAAAACGCGGCGCAGTTCGAGGCCTGAGTATTCCAGTCCCGGATGAACGGTTTATAAATAAAAAGTGGCTCCAGCGCTTATTGGACAAGCGCTAGCTGCTATCAAAATAGTAGAAAAAATCCTGTCTCCCCTTCAGAGTCCTGCCCCATGGCACACACAGGCCTCGCCGTGCGCTGCCGACACCAGTTCGGCCAGGATGCCGCAAGGATGTAACTCATGGCGTGAGTCACAGCGCGCACGCAGGGTTGACAGTTGCCGCTCCAGCGCCTGCAGGCTGGTCAGCCGGGCACGTACGCGGGCCAGCTGGCCGTCAATCAGTTGGTCAATGTCGCCGCAGTCGCCACCGGGCTGGTCCACAAAATCCAGCAGGCGCTGCACCTCGGCCAAGGGCAGGTCCAGCGCCCGGCAATGGCGCACAAAGGCCAGCCGCTCCAGGTGCGATGCGCCGTATTCGCGGTAGCCATTGGCTTGCCGCGCAGGTGCGGGCAGCAGACCTGATTTTTCGTAATAACGGATGGTTTCCACGTCCACACCGGTGGCCTGGCTCAATTCTCCGATTTTCATGCTTGACTCCGTAGTAGGTACAGGGTTTGTAATCATACCCATGCAACACGAACACGCCCATTCCTCCCCTGAAAAACACCACCACGCCCACAAGGACGCGGACAGCTGTTGCCATGCTGCCGATGCGGCCACGGACATTCCCGTGGCCCCGCTGGCGAAAGGTGAACACCTCTTCCGTATCGACGCCATGGACTGCAGCGCCGAGGAATCCGAAATCCGCCAGGCGCTGGAGCCTATTCCCCACATCCGCAGCCTCGGTTTTCAGCTGGGCGCACGCACGCTGCGCATCAACGCACCCGCCGATGTGCTGCCGCTGGCGCTGGCCGCCATTCGTAAGGCCGGGTTTGACCCCCAACCCGTGACAACGACAACCGACGAGCACAGCCACACCGACGGCGGCGGCCTGCCGCGACTGGTGGCCGCGCTGGTGTTTGCCATTGCCGCCGAAACGGTCTCTTTCCTCGCGCCGGAAACCTTGGTCTGGAAACTCGCCGGTATGGGCTTGGCCGGGGTGGCCATCATGCTGGCAGGCCTGGTCACCTACAAAAAGGGCTTGTCTGCCCTGCTGCGCGGCAAACTCAACATCAATGCGCTGATGACCGTCGCGGTCACCGGTGCCTTTGTAATTGGCCAGTGGCCCGAGGCGGCGATGGTGATGGCGCTGTACGCGATTGCCGAGCTGATCGAAGCCCGCGCCGTCGACCGCGCCCGCAACGCCATCCAGGGCCTGGTGGCGCTCACGCCGGACACCCTGGACATGCAGCAAACCGATGGCACCTGGGCTGCCACCAGCGCCAGCACCGTGCCATTACAAGCCACTGTGCGCGTGCGCCCCGGTGAGCGTATTGCGCTGGACGGCACCATCAGCAAAGGCCACAGTGCCGTGAACCAGGCGTCCGTCACCGGCGAGAGTATTCCCGTTGAGAAGGCCCCCGGTGACCCGCTGTTTGCAGGCACTATCAACGAGACTGGCGAGTTGGAATTCCGTGTCACTGCTGCTGCCAGCGACACCTTGCTGGCGCGCATCATCCATGCCGTCGAAGAAGCCCAGGGCACCCGTGCGCCCACCCAGCGCATCGTCGACCGTTTTGCCGCCATCTACACCCCCGCCGTGTTTGTGATGGCGCTGGCCGTGGCCCTGCTCGCCCCGCCGCTGCTGGGCTGGACCTGGATGGCCGCGCTGTACAAGGCGCTGGTTTTGCTGGTGATCGCCTGCCCATGTGCGCTGGTCATATCCACCCCTGTCACCGTGGTCAGCGGCCTGGCATTTGCTGCCCGGCGCGGCATTCTGGTCAAGGGCGGCACCTACCTGGAACAGGCCCGCCTGCTGAAAGCCGTGGCGCTGGACAAAACCGGCACCCTGACCGAAGGCAAACCGCAGCTGGTCGCCTGGCAGGCCTGGGACGGTGCGGATGAAGCCACTGTGCGCCGCCTGGCCGCCAGCATGGCAGGCCGCTCGGACCACCCGGTGTCCAAAGCCATTGCGGCGGGCCTGACAAGTGATGTGGCCAGCGTGGACGGTTTTACGGCCCTGGTCGGGCGTGGCACAGAGGGTGTGGTGGACGGCCAGCGCCTGGTGCTGGGTAAACACCAGCTCATCGAAGAACGCCAGCAGTGCAGCCCCGCACTCGAAGCCACCATGACTGAGCACGAAGCGCTGGGCCGCACCGTGTCGCTGCTGGCCAATGACCAGGGTGTGCTGGGCTGGTTTGCGGTAGCGGACACCGTCAAAGCCAGCTCACAACAGGCAGTGGCCCATTTGCAGCGCCTGGGCGTCACCCCGGTGATGCTGACCGGCGACAACGCCGCCACCGCCCGTGCCGTGGCCGCCGAAGTGGGAATCACCGACGTGCGTGGCAACCTGCTGCCTGAAGACAAATTGCAAGCCATCCAGGACATGCAAAAACGCTACGGCCCCACGGGCATGAGCGGCGACGGCATCAACGACGCACCCGCCCTGGCCCAGGCCGACATTGGCTTTGCCATGGGAGGTGCCGGCACCGACATTGCCGTTGAGGCTGCCGACGTGGTCATCATGAACGACGACCTGGGCCGTATTGCCGAGACGATCGAGATATCCCGCCGTACCCACAGCGTGCTGTGGCAGAACATCAGCCTGGCGCTGGGCATCAAGGCCGTGTTCCTGGTGCTGGCGGTGTTTGGCAACGCGAGTATGTGGATGGCGGTGTTTGCCGACATGGGCGCAAGCCTGCTGGTGGTGGCCAATGGGCTGCGGCTGCTGCGCACCCGCAGCGGGAGTTGACAGGGTGAAGAACACTGAACCAATGGCGTCCATGCGGCTCCAACGCAGGCTCTGCGCCGAGCCGCGCCAGCAAAAACTTCAAAATTCATAGCTTGCAACGCCCGCCCCATGAGCGTTAAAGCCGTATTTCTTATAAATATCGGAATCCAGGAATCATCCCACCATGCAAAGACGCCATCTGCTTCGCGCATTGCCCGGCCTACTGGCCCTGCCCGTCACCCTGGCCAGCCAGGCCCAGGGCCCCTCTTCGGTTTTGGTTGAAGTCTGGAAAAGCCCCACCTGCGGCTGCTGCACGGACTGGATCACCCACCTGCACCAGAACGGTTTCCGCACACGCCTGCACGACACCGGCAACGAAGCCATGCGCAAACGCCTCGGTATTCCCCAGGAATTGGGCTCCTGCCACACCGCGCTGGTCGGTGGCTATGCACTCGAAGGCCACGTGCCGGCGCGGGATGTGCGCCGCCTGCTGGCCGAAAAACCCCAGGCCATTGGCCTGACCGTGCCCGGCATGCCGGTCGGCTCCCCCGGCATGGACGGCCCCGAATACGGCCAGCGCCGCGACGCCTATGCCGTGCTGCTGGTGCTGAAGAACGGCAGCACCCAGGTGTTCCAGAAATACCCCGGTGCCTGAGCGGCTGTGGCAGCGGCAGCTAGCTTGATCCACCACAAGCCCGCGCCGGTGGGGCCGTGGTGCAATAGCGGCCCTTGCCTGTTTTTGCCCTGCCCCTGCCATGTCCGTTGCCACCCTGCCCGACTCCGTCCCCCACACCCACAGCGAAGACGCGTTGGCCTTGTGTATCGGGGTGCTGCTGATCTCGGTGGGTGTGGCGTTTTACAGCAGCGCCGGCTTGCTCACCGGCGGCACCGCCGGGCTGGCGTTTTTGATCCACTACGCCACCGGCATCACCTTTGGCAAAGCATTCTTTGTGCTGAACCTGCCGTTTTACTGGCTGGCCCTGCGCAAGATGGGCTGGGCTTTCACACTCAAAACCTTCATCGCCGTGGCCCTGCTGTCGGTGCTGACCGAGCTGCAGCGCCAGTTTCTGCAATTCGCCAGTCTGCAGCCGCTGTATGCGGCGATTGCGGGCGGCATCATCACCGGCACAGGTTTCCTGGTGCTGTTCCGCCACCGCAGCAGCCTGGGTGGCGTGGGCATTCTGGCGCTGTACCTGCAGGACCGTTATGGCTGGCGTGCCGGCAAGGTGCAGATGGCCGTGGACTGCTGCATCGTGCTGCTGGCGCTGTGGAGCATGCCGCTGCCGCAGGTGGCCTATTCCATCGTGGGCGCGGTGGCGCTGAACCTGGTACTGGCCATCAACCACCGGCCCGGGCGCTACATGGCGCAATAAAAAACGTGTTTTAAGATCCACTCCATGCGCCACTGGTTTCTGGTTCTGCTGATCGCCTTGCTGCCCCTGCGCAGCGGGCTGGCTGACGCCATGGCGGTGGGTATGTTGTGCCCGCCCGCAGCCAACACACATGTGATGGCAGGTATAGACGCTGGCGAACACCAGCAACATCAGCAGCACGGTGATGGGCACCAGATGGATGCGCCCTCACAGCCCACCACCGCCAGCCCGTGCCAAGACGGCAGCCTGTGCAGTGCCTGCCAGATCTGCCACAGCGCCGCCGTCGCACCTGCCGACATAACGTCGCTGCTGTCCATCCAGGCACCCATGGCACCACCGGCTGCACTCGGTGTTTTTGCCAGCGCCGAGCACGCCCTGGTGCTCAAGCCCCCTATCGGCTGACCCGCCCCGGGCAGCAGACCGCGCAGGTGTTTTCACCGCGTGTGTCTGCCATTTTCAGCATCAAACAAGCCTCTAGCGCCCGTTTTACGTGCGGGCACTGCTATCTTTTTTATCAATCATCTCCAGACCATGAAAACCATCCACACCCTTTTGAGCGCCCTCCTCCTGTGCGCCGCCACCACCTCACAAGCCCAGCACCAGGGCCACGGCGCACCTGCCAAAGCCGCTACAGCAGCTACAGCGGTGGCCCCCAGCACCGCAGAATTCGAGGCGGGTGCCACCCGAATGCACAGCGGCATGGCCATTACCTACACCGGCAATGCCGACATCGATTTCGCCCGCGGCATGATCCCGCACCACCAGGGCGCCATCGACATGGCCCAGGTGCAACTGCGCCACGGCAAAGACCCGGCGATGCGCAAGCTGGCCACCGAGATCATCCAGGCGCAGGAGAAAGAAATTGCCTTCTTGCGTGACTGGCTGGCAAAACACGACAAAGCGCAGCCGCCTAAAAAGTAAGCAACGCAGCCCGCCCCCATGCCGGGCCGGATAATCTCCGGCATATGCACAGGCACCACGACACCCCAGGCTCCATCACCGATGTCACCGGCATCGAGGTGGGCCACCACACCGACAACCGCCGCCCCACCGGCTGCACCGCCGTGCTGGCGCGTGCGGGCGCAGTGGCGGGCGTGGACGTGCGCGGTGCCGCACCTGGCACCCGCGAGACGGACCTGCTCGACCCCGGCAACCTGGTCGAGCAGATCCACGGCATCGTGCTCAGCGGTGGCAGCGCGTGGGGGCTGGATGCCGCCAGTGGCGCGGCCCGCTGGCTGGAGGAACAGGGTGTGGGCCTTCCCATCCCCGGTGTAGGCAGGCTGCCGCTGGTGCCCGCCGCTGTGCTGTTTGACCTGCTGGTGGGTGACGCCCGTATCCGCCCCGACGCCGAGGCCGGTTACCAGGCCTGTGCAGCAGCCGTATCCACCCCACCTGCCGAGGGCAATGTGGGTGCCGGTGCCGGTGCGGTGGTGGGCAAACTCTTTGGTTTGCAACGCGCCATGCGCGGCGGCATTGGCACCGCGTCCGTGCGGGTGGGTGCGGTCACCGTGGGGGCCATCGTGGCCTGTAATGCGCTGGGCGACGTGGTGGCCCCCGACACCGGCCGTGTCATCGCCGGTGCCCGCAGTGCCGATGGCCTGCAGTTGCTGGACGCCCGCCGCGCCCTGCTGCGCGGTGAAAGCCCGCACACCCTGCTGAGTGGCTCCAACACCACCATCGGAGTCGTAGCCACCGACGCCACCCTCACCAAGGTGCAGGCGCGACGCTTGGCCATGTCGGCCCACGACGGGCTGGCCCGCACCATCAACCCGGTGCACACCATGAGTGACGGCGACACCCTGTTTGCCATGGGCACCGGGCACTATGCCAACCCCGGCATGCTGCTGCTGGCCACCATGGCCGCTGAAGCCACCGCCCGTGCCACCGTGCGCGCCGTGCTGGCAGCCCGCAGCCTGCACAGCGACGGGCTGCACCTGCCCTGTGCGGCCGACTTTGCCTCAACGACAGGCAGATAAACTTTCCTTATGCCCAAGTTTCTTCGCAGCGCATTACGGTTCTTGTGGGACCTGACCCTCACCGCTGGCCCGGTCGCCCTGATCGCCATCGCCATCCTGGCGGCGGCCTACTGGTGGCTGGACCCGACCCCGCCCCGCACGCTGCGCCTGGCCACCGGCCCGGCGCAAAGCGCCTATGCCGAATTCGGCAGCCGCTACGCTGCAGCCTTGCAGGCCCATGGCGTGAAGGTGGTGCAGATTCCCACGGCGGGTTCGTCCGAGAATTTGCAGCTGCTGCGCGACGGTGGGGCTGACTTTGCGTTTGTGCGCGGTGGTGCGGTGGACCCGGTGGCCGATGAAGATGCGGGCATCACCTCGCTGGGCAGCCTGTTTCTGGAGCCGGTCTGGGTGTTCTACCGCAGCGACATCGTGCACAAGGCCGCACCCCGCCTGCAAGCCGCCACAGCCGGTGAACCGCCGGTTCAATTGAGCAAACTCACCCAGCTCAAAGGCCTGCGTATCAACGTCGACATCCCCGGCAGCGGTGTGCCGCACCTGGTCGAACGCCTGCTGGCGCTGAACAAGATCGAAGCCAGCCGTATGAAGCTGTCCAATCTGCCGCCCGCCGAAGCGGCAGAAGCGCTGCTGGCGGGCAAGCTGGACGCGATGGTTTACGTGTCCGCACCCGAGTCCCCCATCGTGCAGACCCTGCTGCAGTCCAAAGGTATCCAGCTGATGGACTTTGGCCAGAGTGAGGCCTATGCCCGCAACCTGGCATTCCTGTCACCCGCCACCTTGCCGCGTGGCATCGTGAACCTGGCCACCGACCTGCCGCCACAAGATGTGGGCCTGGTCGCCACCACCACTTCCCTGCTGACCCGCGAAGACACCCACCCCGCCCTGCGCCAGCTTCTGGCCCAGGTGGCCCAGAAGCAGCATGACGGCGCAGGCTGGTTCAACCGCGCGCGTGAATTCCCCAACACCCGCACCAGCGAGCTGCCAGTCAGCGCAGAAGGTGACCGCGCCATCAACGGCCGCCCGTCGCTCTTGAACCGCTACCTGCCGTTCTGGATCAGCAGCCTGCTGGAGCGGATGTGGCTGGTTATCGGTATCCTGCTGGCCGTGTTGTTCCCGCTGAGCCGCATCGTGCCGCCGATGTACGAGTTCCGCGTGCGTTCCCGCGTGTTCCGCAAATACCAGGACCTGCAAGAGATCGAAGCCCGCTACGACCTCGGCAAGGAAGACGCCGCCGCCCTGCTGGCCGAAGTGAACGAACTGGAGCACCACGTAGAGAAAATCTCCGTGCCACTGTCCCACACCGAAGAGCTGTACACCCTGCGCAACCACATCCACCTGGTGCGCAAGAAACTGCTGGCGCGGATCAATGCCGCGAATGCCAGCACACCACCCGAGACAGGCGCACCAGATCCCGCAGCCAGATAAGGCCGCCCGAAAGCGTATTCTTAAGGAAAACAAGCCTCTAGCGCACAATGGCTGTGCGCAGGCAGCTATCTTTTAGATAGCAATTAACAGTTCTGACATCGAGCGCAAAGCCGAAGGCCAGCGCCCCTCCAGCACATACCGCGGAACTGGCTTTGCCAGACCGCTGGTATGGCCCCCTGCAGGGGGGCGGCTTTTACACGCAGTGAAAAGCCAACGGGGGTGTACCTACTTCAAGGCTTTGTAGCGCATCCGCTTCGGCTTGGCGCCTTCTTCACCCAGGCGCTTCTTCTTGTCGGCTTCGTACTCTTGGTAGTTGCCGTCGAAGAACGTCCATTGGCTGTCGCCTTCGGCCGCGAGGATGTGGGTGGCGATACGGTCGAGGAACCAGCGGTCATGGCTGATGACCATGACGGTGCCCGCGAATTCCAGCAACGCATCTTCCAGCGCGCGCAGGGTTTCGACGTCCAGGTCGTTCGATGGTTCGTCCAGCAGCAAAACGTTGCCGCCCGCGATCAATGTCTTCGCCAAGTGCAAACGGCCACGTTCACCGCCTGACAGGCTGCCCACGCGTTTTTGCTGGTCGGCACCGCTGAAGTTGAAGCGGCCGCAGTACGCACGGCTGGCCATCTGGAACTTGCCCACGGTCAGGATGTCGAGCCCGCCCGAGATGTCTTCCCAGACGGTCTTCTCATTGCCCAACTCGTCGCGGTGCTGGTCAACAAAAGCCGCCTTCACGGTCGCGCCAATCACGACTTCACCACTGTCCGGCTGCTCCTTGCCCGCGAGCAGCTTGAACAGCGTGGACTTGCCCGCGCCGTTCGGGCCGATGATGCCGACGATGGCGCCCGGTGGCACGGTGAAGCTCAGGTTGTCGATCAGCATGCGGTCGCCGAAAGACTTGCTGACGTTGTGGAACTCGTACACCTGCTGGCCCAGACGCTCGGCCACAGGAATGAAGATTTCCTGCGTTTCGTTGCGCTTTTGGTATTCCATGTCGCTCAGCTCTTCGAAGCGGGCGAGACGGGATTTACTCTTGGCCTGACGTGCCTTGGGGTTCTGGCGCGACCATTCCAGTTCTTTCTTCAGCGCCTTGGCGTGGGCTTCTTCACTCTTCTGCTCCTGCGCCAGGCGTTCGCCCTTTTGCTCAAGCCAGGTGCTGTAGTTGCCCTTCCATGGAATGCCGCGACCGCGGTCCATTTCCAGAATCCATTCGGCGGCGTTGTCGAGGAAGTAGCGATCGTGGGTGATGGCTACCACAGTGCCGGTGAAGCGCTGCAGGAACACTTCCAGCCACTCAACCGATTCGGCGTCCAAGTGGTTGGTGGGCTCGTCCAGCAGCAGCATGTCGGGCTTGGACAGCAGCAGGCGGCACAGCGCGACGCGGCGCTTTTCGCCCCCGGACAACAGGCCGATCTTCGCGTCCCACGGTGGCAGGCGCAATGCGTCGGCGGCGATTTCCAACTGGTGCTCGGAGTCGGTGCCAGCGGTGGCGATGATGGCTTCGAGCTCGGCCTGTTCGGCGGCGAGTGCATCGAAATCGGCGTCTTCCGCGCCATAGGCAATGTAGACCTCTTCAAGCCGCGCCTTGGCCGCGAACACCGCGCCCATGGACTCTTCGACCGATTCGCGCACGGTGTGCTCGTTGTTGAGTTTGGGCTCCTGTTCAAGGTAGCCGATCGACAGGCCGGGCATGGGCAGCGCCTCGCCCTCGAACTCCTTGTCGACGCCGGCCATGATCTTGAGCAACGTGGACTTGCCCGAGCCGTTCAGGCCCAGCACGCCGATCTTGGCGCCGGGGAAGAATGAAAGCGAAATGTCCTTCAAGAGCAGCCGCTTGGGCGGAACTGTCTTGCTGACGCGGTTCATCGAATAAACGTATTGGGCCATTGTTACGGTGTTTCTGCGGTGTTTTCTTTGGGGAAATGGGTCTGGATAACCATCCATTATCGACTCATGCGACAATACAGCTCGTTGCGGCCTCCAGTTGACCGCACAGCGGCTCTTCTGCCGGGGACAAGATGGCTGTTCGCAACCCACGACAAGCCCTCGCCTCCCACCCCTGATCTCATCAGCCTTTGACTGGCCGGGTTACCCCAACAACGGGTGCTGCGGCGGGCCGATGCCACTGCGCCATGGAAGGCGCTATTTTCCCAATGAACTTTGACGAATTGAATTTGGCTCCGGCCATCCTGAAGGCCGTGCTTGAGCAAGGCTACGAAACCCCCACCCCCATCCAGGCCCAGGCAATCCCCCTGGTGCTTGCAGGCCATGACCTGCTGGGTGGCGCACAAACCGGCACCGGCAAGACCGCTGCCTTCACCCTGCCCCTGCTGCAGCGCCTGAGCGCTGGCGAAGCACCCCGCAACAAGTTTGGCGGCAAGGGCATCCGCGCCTTGGTGCTAACCCCCACCCGCGAACTCGCAGCGCAGGTAGAAGAGTCCGTGCAAACCTACGGCAAATACCTGGACATGACGTCCACCGTGATCTTTGGTGGTGTGGGCATGAACCCGCAAATCTCCAAGGTCAAAAAGGGCGTGGACATTCTGGTGGCCACACCCGGCCGTCTGCTCGACCTGATGCAGCAAGGTGTGCTGGACTTGGGCCAGATCGAAATCCTGGTGCTCGACGAAGCCGACCGCATGCTGGACATGGGCTTCATCCACGACGTGAAGAAGGTGCTGGCCGCCGTGCCCAAGAACAAACAAAGCCTGTTGTTCTCGGCCACGTTCAGCGACGAAATCCGTGACCTGGCCAACGGCCTGCTGAAGAACCCGCAAAGTGTGCAGGTCACCCCGCGCAACACCACGGTGCAGCGCATCACGCAGGTGATCCACCCGGTCGGCCGTGGCAAGAAAAAGGCCCTGCTCGCCCACATCATCAACGAACACAAGTGGAGCCAGGTGCTGGTGTTCACCCGCACCAAGTTCGGTGCCAACAACGTGGCCGAGTTCCTGACCAAGAACGGCATCGAAGCCATGGCCCTGCACGGCAACAAGAGCCAGAGCGCCCGTACGCAGGCCCTGGCTGGCTTCAAAAGCGGCGAAATCCGCGCCCTGGTGGCGACCGACATTGCCGCGCGCGGCATTGACATTGACGAGTTGCCCCACGTCGTGAACTACGAAATCCCGAACGTCAGTGAAGACTATGTGCACCGCATCGGCCGCACCGGCCGCGCTGGCAACAGCGGCGAAGCGGTGAACCTGGTGTGTATGGATGAAGAAGGCTTCATGCAAGACATCGAGCGCTTCACCAAACAACAAATCCCCGTGCAGGTGGTGGACGGTTTTGGCCCCGAAGCAGGCGAAAAGGCCGAGCCTATCGCCATGGGTCGCCAGACCATTTGGGGCGGCGCAGGCAAGCCTCCAAGCCGTGACGTGATGCAGGCCGCAGCCCGCGCCGCACGCAGCGAAATGATGGAACGTGTCAACACCAACAAGAAGACGCAAGGCGGCGCTGGCCGTGGCGGCAATGGTGGCGGCGGTGGCGGACGTGGCCCCCGCAACGGTTCCGCACGCAGCCATGACGGCGGCGAACCCGGTGCGCGTGCCCACGGACAACGCCCTCCACAGGGCCCGCGTGGCGCATCCCAAGGCCAACGCCCGCCGCAGGGCCAAGGCCGTGGTCGTCCACAGGGCGACGTGTCTGAACAACGCGGCGCGAACCACGCCGCAACGGCTTTTGGCACCGCCAGCAGCTTCCGCAACGCCAGTGGCCTGCGTCCCCCATCACCAGGTGGCCAACCTGACCCCATGCGCACCAGCGTAGACAGCATGGCAGCAGGCCGTGGCCGTTCCGGTGGCGGCAACCGCTCGGGCGGTGGTGGCTATGGTGGCGGTGGTAACCGCTCCGGTGGTGGTGGATACGGCGGCGGCGGCGGCCGTTCCGGCGGTGGCGGCGGATACGGTGGCGGTGGCCGCTCGGGTGGCGGTGGCGGCGGCGGTTACGGCCGTTAAGCCATTCAGAAATGTAGAGGGGCTTTCATGCCACCTCTACCAACCATCAAGGGCGCGCAAGCGCCCTTTTTGTTTTTGCTACTCTTTACATAGCAGTACCCGACCAATACACCTGCGCTAGAAGCCAATTTCATACAGAAATAAGACCCTTGAGTACCCACGCAACGGCGCTGTTTGTTACACCTGAAAATACTGTTATTAACTACAGTACCGTATGCAAACCATCACCAAACTCGGCATCCTGGCCGACGCCGCCAAATACGACGCCAGCTGTGCGTCCAGCGGGGTGAAGGGGCGAACCTCGCTGGGCGGCAAAGGTATGGGCTCGGTCGAAGGCAAGGGAATCTGCCACAGCTACACGCCCGATGGGCGCTGTATTTCGCTGCTCAAAATTCTGCTGACCAACGTGTGCATTTACGACTGCCGCTACTGCATCAACCGCAAAAGCTCCAATGTGCAGCGCGCACGCTTCACGGTGGCCGAGGTGGTGGCGCTGACGCTGGACTTTTACCGCCGCAACTGCATTGAGGGGCTGTTCCTGTCCAGCGGCATCATCCAGTCGTCCAACTACACCATGGAGCAGCTGGTGGAAGTGGCGCGTTGCCTGCGCGAAGACCACGACTTTCGCGGCTACATCCATCTCAAGACCATTCCCGACGCCGCGCCCGAGCTGCTGGCCATGGCCGGGCGCTACGCAGACCGGCTCAGCATCAATGTCGAGCTGCCCACCGAACAGGGCTTACACGCCCTCGCGCCCGAGAAGAGCGCCCCTGGCATCCGTGCTGCGATGGACACGGTGGCCCAGCACATCCAGACAGCACAAGAGGCACGCCGCACACCACCCGGCAGCAAAGTAGTGTCCCTGCCCGGCGTGAAAACAGTGCGCCCCGCCAAGCCGCCCCGTTTTGCCCCAGGTGGGCAAAGCACCCAGATGATTGTGGGTGCCGACGGGGCTGACGACGCGGTCATCTTGCGCACCAGCAGCGCGCTGTACCAGGGGCACCAGCTGCGGCGGGTGTATTACTCGGCGTTCAGCCCTATCCCCGATGCGTCGGCAGACCTGCCGCCCCAAGCCCCTCCCCTGCTGCGCGAACACCGTCTCTACCAGGCCGACTGGTTGATGCGCTTTTACGGGTTCACACACGAGGAAATTATTGTTCCGGGCACTGCAGGCATGCTGGATCTGGAGGTGGACCCCAAACTCGCCTGGGCGCTGGCGCACCGAGAGCACTTTCCGGTCAATCTGAACCGCGCGCCCAAGATGTGGCTGCTGCGTGTACCCGGCCTGGGCGTGCGCAGTGTGCAGCGCCTGCTGGCCGCGCGGCGCGTGCGGCTTTTGCGTTTGGCGGACTTGCAGCAGCTGCGGGTGGCCACAGCCAAGGTACTGCCTTTTGTCGAAACAGCCGACTACCACCCCCAACCCGCCACCCTGGAAAGCCCGCAGCTGCGGCAGCAGCTGTTGACCCGTATGCCAACCACGGCCGCGCAGCACACACACAGCGGCATGCAACTGCCAACCCAGGCGCAACTAGCGCAATTGGCGCTGTTTTAGCCATGCAGGCGCAGTCTGATTCACTGGTGGTTGAGCTGGCTGCGCCGGACGACTTCGCGGGCTTTCGCCAGGCCGCGCGTGTGCTGCTGGCGGTGGGGGCCGAGCCACACGCCATCCACTGGTGCTGGCAAGACCCCCATGCCCGGCAACGTGCTGCGGTGGACTTGTTTGCTGCCGACACCCAAGGGAGCCTCGCAGGCAAGGCGCTGACACCCGATGCACTGGACCAGTTGCCGCTTCCGCCTGGGCAAGCCGTGCGGCTGCAAAAGCCCCAGCTGTCCACGCTCAGATCAGCCTGCTGCCACAACCATGCCGGGCGGTTTGCGCTGTGTTACCGCTGGTTGTTCCGCGTCCAACAGTCGCCACGCCTGCGTGGGGATGCGCTGGATGCCGACTGGCGGGAGATTGAGCGCCTGGCCAAGGCGGTGGGGCGCGACATCCACAAAATGCATGCGTTTGTGCGGTTCCGCCCCACACACACAGACGGAGGTGAGTCGATCGACATCGCTTGGTTTGAGCCAGACCACTACATCGTGCGTGCAGCAGCCAACTTCTTTATGCGGCGGTTCAGCAACATGCGTTGGGCTATTCTGACGCCGCAGTGCAGCGTGCACTGGGATTTGCAGCAACTGCAATTTGCCGAAGGCAGCTGTGCCGCTGACGCCCCCGGGCCGGATGCGGGTGAGGCCTTGTGGCTGACGTACTACCAGTCCACCTTCAACCCCGCACGCCTGAAAGAGCAGGCGATGCAACGGGAAATGCCGCGTAAATACTGGAAGAACCTGCCCGAAGCGCGACTCATCAGTGAAATGGTGGCCAGTGCAACCCGCCGCACTGGTCGGATGCTGGATGTGCCCCCACACGGCGGTGCAAAGCGGGCCAGTCTCGCCTTTAACCACCTGCCCGTTTGACGGTGTGCCCCATCTTCTGCAGCGCTGCAATCACGCGGTCGCAGTGGTCACCCTGCACTTCCACCACGCCGTCCTTCACCGTGCCGCCGCTGCCACACACGGCCTTGAGCTGTTTGCCCAGCGCCACCAGTGCGGCTTCGTCCAGCGCCAGGCCTTTGACCAGCGTCACCGCCTTGCCGCCCCGGCCCTTGGTTTCGCGCGAGACCCGCACGACGCCATCACCAGCAGGTGCGGCCTTGGCCCGCGCCTTGCACACACACTGTGCCACCGGTTGGCGGCATTCGGGGCACATACGCCCGGCTTCGGTGGAGTACACCAAACCACTGCTGCTCTCGGCCTTGCCCGTGGGTTCAACCGCACCCCCCTTGCCACCCAGCCCGGTCAAACCGGCCAATCCACTCAAGCCCTTCATTGCATTCGCTCCTTCATACCCGGCTGTTCAAGGGGTACGCCGGATCGGTAAACCCGGGCGTGGACGGGTGGCCGGGGCGCACCAAGCTGTCCACCAGGGCTTCGTCGTCAGGTGCCACGGTGTAGTCCAGCGCGGGCAGGTAGTCCTGCCATTGCTGCAGCGTGCGCGGCCCGGCAATCACAGAGCTGACGGCGCGGTGGGCCAGCACCCAGGCGGTGGCGAACTGGGCCAACGTGATGCCCTTGGCTTCGGCATGTGCCTTCAATGTTTGCGCAATGACCAGCGACTCTTCGCGGAATTCGGTCTCTGACATACGTTTGTCGCCGCGTGCCGCGCGGGTGCCTTCGGCTGGCGCCTGGCCGGGGGCGTATTTGCCGGTCAGTACACCCCGAGCCACCGGGCTGTACGACGTGACACCGATGCCGTAATGGTTGCAGGCGGGCAAAATTTCCACCTCGGGCATGCGGTTCAGCAGGTTGTAATAAGGCTGGCACACCGTGGGGCCGGGCATGCCCAGCTGGCCTGCGATGCGCATGATTTCGGCAATACGCCAGCCGCGAAAGTTGGACACGCCCCAGTAGCGGATCTTGCCCGCGCGCAGCATCGCGTCGATGGCGCGCAGCGGCTCTTCCAGGTCCATGCCAATGACGTCGCGGTGCATGTAAAGAATGTCCACATGGTCGGTCTGCAGGCGCTGCAGGCTGTTGTCCAGCTCGCGCAACATCCAGCTGCGTGAATAGTGGCTTTCGTTCACCCGGTCCGACATCTTGTTGCCCAGCTTGGTGGCAAGCACCCATTCGTGGCGCTGGCCCTTGAGCAGGCTGCCCAGCATGGTCTCCGACGCACCCTTGGTGTACACGTCGGCCGTGTCGATGTAATTGACCCCGTGGGCGCGCGCGTCTGCCACGATGGCGGCGGCTTCGTCCTGTGCGGTCTGGTCGCCAAACATCATGGTGCCCAGGCACAGGGCCGAGACTTGGAGGTTGCTCTTGCCGAGCGTGCGGTACTGCATGGTGTGGTTTCCGTTTTAAAGCACCTGCCAAGGTGCAGAACAAACCGCCATCCTAGCGGCTTGGCGTGTGTTTAAGTGCCCTCATAGACCACGGTGGCCAGGTCGTCGTAGTAGTGGAATGTGTGGCAGCTGCGTGCCCAGTAGTCGTTGGTGGAGCGGCGTGCGCCAATGCCTACCAGTTGCCGGCCTGCCGCCTTGATCTTGTGTGCCAGCGGCATATAGTCGCTGTCGCCCCCCACCACCACCACCGTACTGATATGGCTGAAACGGCCCACGTCTTCGGTCGCATCAAGGCACAGGCGGATGTCGGCACCGTTCTTGGCCGTGCCGCCGGGAGGGAACATCTGCACCAGGTCCATGCCGCTGTGCATCAGCACGTCGCGGTAGCGCCCGAAATACTGCCAGTTGCAGTACGCCCGGTTGATCGCGATGGGGCCCATCGATGCCACCAGCGCCATCACCGCCAGCACATCCACCAGCGGCTCCTGCACCTTGAAGCGGTTGTCGGGCTTGGCGTAAGCGCCCTCCTGTTTGGCCTCACACAGGCTGGCGTGCAGGTTTTCGAAGTCCCAGTACAGGGCGAGGGACGGGTTGGCTTCCGCGGTGGGTGTCGGCATGGGAGTCCTTATCCTTAACTTCTGAAGCTTGTTGGTACAGTCGGGCTACTGATTGAATAACGGGGTGATGACAATGGCAAGAACCAACGAATGGGCAGGCAAGGTGCTGGCGCTGATCAAGGGTGGCAACAGCGCGGCGGCTATCGCCCAGATCAAGGTTGCACCCAGTGTGAAAGACCTGAAGGCCCTGCACACCACGATGGTTATCGGCAAACTGACCGGGCGCTGGCGTGATGTGGACGCCGCTATCGAGGACAACCTAGCGCTGCTGTCGGCACCTCGTCTGCACCGCAGCCCATGACTTGTTGAACACCCCCAGGCTTCGCGGACTTCGTTCCGCTGCTCCTTCCCCCTTGCAGGGGGCAACACCTACGGCCTGGCGGAGCCAGATCCGTGGTGTCTGCTGGAACAGTGCCTTGCGTGCTTTGCACGCTTTGCCACTGAGGTTCGTCGCTGTGCGAACCCTTTGTTAATGATTTTCGGGGTTATCCAGATCGTCTTCCAGCACATTGGCACCGGTACGGGGGGCACCTGGGGGGCGAGCTTTGCGGGTGGCGGGTTTGGCCAGGATTTCTACGTAGGCCTGGTTGCCGCCTTCGCGGGCGACTACGTCGATCTGGCCGATCAGGGCAGACAAGTGCACCACTTCGGCGGCTTCCTGGGTGACGCCAAAGCGGCAGTCGAAGTCCCAGTAGTCGGCGCCCTCGGGCACCACACGGCGGCGTTCGCGCTTGATGTACTTGCGGATCTCGTGTTTGACGGCGTCCAGAACGCGGTCGCGGTTCTTGCCTTCAATGGTCAGGGGAAAAGTTTTTCTCATGGGCAATGGTAACGCGCCACCAACCACGCCCACCGGCAGGGTCGGTATGCCGTGGATTTACGCGGACAATGTGCGCCAAACCCATTGCACTGCAGCGCTCCGTGCCGACCTTGCCCAGACAAAAAGCTCAAATGAACTTCCAGCCCATCCTTGAAGAAATTGTTGCCACACTGCGCCCCCACCTGGGTCTCGAAGGCGCCGTAGCCAACTACATTCCCGCGCTGGCCCGCGTGCCTGCCAACCAGTTTGGCATTGCCCTGCGCACGTTTGATGGCCAGGAGGCTGCGGCGGGGGACGCGTTGACGCCGTTTTCTATCCAGAGTATTTCGAAGCTGTTTGCGTTGACCATCGGCATGCGCCTGATGGGTGACACGCTGTGGGAGCGTATCGGGCGGGAACCCTCGGGCAACCCTTTCAACTTGCTGGTGCAGCTGGAGAATGAACTGGGTGTGCCGCGCAACCCCTTCATCAATGCGGGTGCTATTGCGGTGACCGACCGGCTGGTCAGCCACTGCGAAGGCAAAGTCGAGATGCTGGCGCAGCTCTCCAGCGTGTGTAACGAAGCCATTCGCTACGACCCCGAAGTGGCCGCGTCAGAAGCCTCCACGGGCTACCGCAATGTGGCGCTGGCCAACTTCATGAAGAGTTTTGGCAAGATCGACAACGACGTGGCGACGGTGCTGGACGTGTACTTTCACCACTGCGCCATCGAGATGAACTGCCTGCAGCTCGCACGCGCCACGGGTTACCTGTGCCGTGACGGCACCCACCCTTACCTGCCCGAACGCTAGGTCGTCACCGAACGCCAGGCCCGGCGCATCAATTCACTCATGCTGACCTGCGGTACCTACGACGCGGCGGGTGAGTTTGCGTTCCTGATCGGCCTGCCCTGCAAAAGCGGCGTGGGCGGCGGCATTGTGGCCGTGGTGCCTGACCGGCTCACACTGTGCGTCTGGTCGCCTGCGCTGGACGCCACGGGCAACTCGCTGCTGGGGCGTAAAGCGCTGGAGCTGTTTGTGGCCCGCACGGGCTTGTCGGTGTTCTGACACCCACATTCAGACGGCACAACGCATGGCAACGCAGTGCGGCTGAATCAACAACTACTGGGCATTAAAAAAGTCAGCCTCCAGGACGTTGTTAAACGCCACTGGAAGCCTCGCCTCACTCCCACTCAATAGTGGCCGGGGGCTTGCTGCTCACGTCGTACGTCACGCGGTTGATGCCGCGCACCTCGTTGATGATGCGTCCCGACACCTTCTTGAGCAGCGCGTAGGGCAGCTCGGCCCAGTCGGCGGTCATGAAGTCGCTGGTCTGCACGGCGCGCAAGGCCACCACGTAGTCGTAGGTGCGGCCATCACCCATCACGCCCACGCTCTTGACGGGCAGGAACACGGTGAAGGCCTGGCTGGTCAGCTGGTACCAGGTTTTTCCGGTGGCTTCGTCTTTGAAGTTGTGCAGCTCTTCAATAAAGATGGCGTCCGCGCGGCGCAGCAGGTCGGCGTATTCCTTCTTGACCTCGCCCAGAATCCGCACGCCCAGGCCGGGGCCGGGGAACGGGTGGCGGTAGACCATGTTGTAGGGCAGGCCCAGGGCCACGCCCAGCTCACGCACTTCGTCCTTGAACAGTTCGCGCAGGGGCTCCAGCAGCTTCAGGCCGAGTTGCTCGGGCAAACCACCTACGTTGTGGTGGCTCTTGATGGTGACGGCTTTTTTGCTCTTGGCACCGCCGGACTCGATGACGTCGGGGTAAATCGTGCCTTGCGCCAGCCACTTGGCACCCTTGGCACCTTCGCCTTTGAGCTTGGCAGCCTCTTGTTTAAACACGGTGACGAATTCGCCGCCGATGATCTTGCGTTTGGCTTCGGGGTCGCTCACACCGGCCAGCTTGCCCAGGAACAACTCGCTGGCATCGGCGCGGATCACCTTGGCGTGTAACTTGCCTACGAACATGTCCATCACCATGTCGCCTTCGTTCAGGCGCAGCAGGCCGTGGTCCACAAACACGCAGGTCAGTTGGTCACCAATAGCGCGGTGAATCAGGGCCGCAGCCACACTGGAATCCACACCGCCGGACAAGCCCAGAATCACCTCTTCGTCGCCCACCTGTTCGCGGATGCGGGCGACCGCCTCGGCGATGTAATCACCCATGATCCAGTCGGGCCGGGTGGCGCAGATGTCCAGCACAAAACGGTTCAGCAGCGCCTGGCCTTGCACGGTGTGGGTGACTTCAGGGTGGAACTGCACAGCGTAGAAGCGGCGGGCCTCGTCTGCCATGCCGGCGATGGGGCAGCTGTCGGTGCTGGCCATCAGCTTGAAACCGGGCGGCATTTCGGTGACCTTGTCGCCGTGGCTCATCCACACGTTGAGCATACCCTCACCCTCGGGTGTGGTGAAGTCGGCAATATCTTTCAGCAAAGCCGTGTGGCCCCGGGCACGCACGCTGGCATGGCCGAATTCGCGGGTGTGGCCGGTTTCCACTTTGCCACCGAGCTGCTGCGCCATGGTCTGCATGCCGTAGCAGATACCCAGCACTGGCACGCCCAGGTCGAACACGGCCTGGGGCGCGCGGTCGGTGCTGTCTTCGGTCACGCTGGCGTGGCTGCCGGACAGGATAATGCCCTTCAGCTTGCCATCCGCCGCGTAATCACGAATCCACGCGTCCGTCACATCACAGGGATGGACTTCACAAAACACATGGGCATCACGCACACGGCGGGCGATGAGCTGGGTGACTTGCGAGCCGAAGTCGAGGATCAGGATTTTTTGGTGGGTGGACATGGCATCAAAAATGAAAAACGGGCAGCGCTTCGGCTGCCCGGATGGGAACGGCTGACCGGTTAACGCTTACTCCGAACGGTAGTTGGGCGCTTCTTTGGTGATCTGCACATCGTGGACATGGCTTTCGCGGATACCGGCCGAGGTGATCTCGACAAACTCGGCCTGGTTTTTCATGTCTTCGATGGTGGCACAGCCGCAGTAGCCCATGCTGGCCCGCACACCGCCGGCCATCTGGAAAATGATGGACACAACAGAGCCTTTGTAGGGCACACGGCCTTCAATACCTTCGGGCACCAGCTTGTCGGCATTCGGGTTGCCCGTGCTCGACTCCTGGAAGTAACGGTCGGCACTGCCTTGCTGCATCGCCCCGATGGAGCCCATGCCACGGTAGCTTTTGTAGCTGCGGCCCTGGTACAGGATGACTTCACCCGGCGCTTCTTCGGTGCCGGCAAACATGCCGCCCATCATCACGGTGCTGGCACCGGCGGCAATAGCCTTGGCAATGTCGCCCGAATAACGGATACCGCCGTCGGCGATCAGCGGCACACCGGTGCCCAGCAGTGCGGTTGCCACGCTGTCGATGGCCATCACCTGGGGCACACCCACACCGGCCACGATACGGGTGGTGCAGATGGAGCCGGGGCCAATGCCTACCTTGACAGCGTCGGCACCCACGTCGGCCAGCGCGCGTGCGGCTGCACCGGTGGCGATGTTGCCGCCGACGACATCGATGTGCGGGTAGTTTTGTTTGACCCAGCGCACCCGATCGATCACACCTTTGCTGTGGCCATGCGCCGTGTCCACCACGATGGCATCCACACCGGCTTTGACCAGGGCTTCCACACGTTCTTCGGTACCTTCACCCACACCCACGGCAGCCCCCACACGCAAACGGCCTGCGGCGTCGCGGGCGGCGTTGGGGAAGCTGGTTTGTTTGGTGATGTCCTTGACAGTGATCAGGCCCTTGAGCTCGAAATCGTCGTTGACGATCAGCAGGCGCTCAAGTTTGTATTTGTTCAGCAAGGCCTTGGCTTCGGCGGCGCTGGCACCTTCCGGCACGGTGACCAGCTTTTCGCGTGGCGTCATGATCTGGCTGACAGGCACGTCCAGGCGGGTTTCAAAGCGCAAATCGCGGCCTGTGACCAAGCCCACCACCTTGCCGCCATCACAGACCGGGAAACCGGAGATACCCAGTTCTTCCGACAACTGCATGACCTGCAGCACGGTGTGGGCTGGGGTGATGACAACCGGGTCGCGCAGCACGCCCGACTCGTAGCGTTTGACCTTGGCCACGTGGGCGGCCTGCTCCTGCGCAGTCAGGTTTTTGTGGACGATGCCGATTCCGCCCTCTTGCGCAATGGCAATGGCCAATCGCGCCTCTGTCACCGTGTCCATGGCGGCAGACACCAGGGGCAGGTTCAAAGTGATGTTGCGTGAGAAACGGGTCGCGAGGGATGTGTCCTTGGGAAGGACCTGGGAGAACGCTGGCACCAACAACACGTCGTCGAAGGTGAGCGCTTTTCCTAAAAGGCGCATGTCAAAGCTCCAAAAGGCGGATTGTACTTGTGTGCGGCCCGCAGGTGGCGAGGCGGCCCCGCTGCCCCTCCAACACCTGTGAGATTGGGTCTGTGTAAAAGTCGCCGAACGCTAGGATTTCTGCAGCAGCAGGGATAAACTTGGTTACATGAAGCTTCAAAAAATCGTTCTGACCCTGGCACTTGGCGCGTGCGCCTGCCTGGGCACCACCAGCGCCATGGCCCAATGGCAGTGGATCGAAAAAGATGGCAGCAAAGTGTTCAGCGACCGGCCACCACCGCTCGACATTCCTGAAAAAAGTATCTTGAAGCAGCCTGCCGGCAGCCGTGCCAAAGCGGCAGAGGCCGTTGCCCCTGCCTCGTCCGAGGCGGCTGCACCTAATGCCACAGCAACACCTGCGGCCCCAGCCGCCCCCAAAGCCAGTGGCGTGGACAAGGAGCTGGAAGCCAAGAAGAAACAAGCAGAAGCCGCTGAAGAAGCCCGCAAAAAGGCCGAAGACGCCAAACAGGCCAAGCTGCGCACAGACAACTGCGCCCGTGCACGCCAGGGCAAAAGCACGATTGACTCCGGTGTACGTATCGCCCAGACCAATGCCCAGGGCGAACGCTTCATCTTGGACGACGCAGCCCGTGCGGCAGAAGGCAAACGCATCGACGCCATCATTGCGTCGGACTGCAAGTAACCTCACCGGGCAGCTTGTCGGTTAACAGCTCAGCCGCCGTAACCCGCTTTTGCGCCCTGCCGCTTCTGGGCGAACAGGCCTGTGGCGCGGGCGCCCTGCCCTTTGAAACGCGTGCGCCGTGCGACCTTCGGGTCCACGGTCAGAGGGCGGTAAATCTCGATGCGGTCACCGTCCTGCACCCCCTGCGCCAACTCTGCAGGTTTACCCCAAACACCCACATCCAGCGTATCCAAGCGCAGGGCTGGGTACTTCTGCAAAACGCCAGCCAAGTCCAGTGCCTGTTGTAGCGTACTGGCAGCCGGGACGTGCAGGTGTATCTCGTCCACATGCCGCGCTGTGGCGGAGTAGACCACCGTCACATGCACCGCGGGCCTGTCAGCCATACACCTGCTCGGCACGCGCGACAAACGCCTCCACCATGCTGCTGGCGATACGGTCAAACACGGGGCCTACCAACGCAGCCAGCGCCACATTGTCAAAGCCGTAGTGCAGGGTCAGCTCCACCCGGCAGGCCCGCTCGGACCCATTGCCAACCGGCAGAAAACGCCATTCCCCTTCCAGCTGGGAAAACGGCCCCTTGACCAGTTTCATACCCACCTTCTGGTCCGGCACATGGGTGTTGCGGGTGGTGAAGGTCTGGCGGATACCGCTGAAGGCGATACCCACTTCTGCAGTGACACCGTCGGCATCGGTGGCCAGCACCTGAGCGTGGTCACACCAGGGCAAAAATTCGGGGTATTTATCGACCTGGGTGACCAGCGCATACATTTCGGCCGGGCTGTACCAGATCAAAACGGACTTATTGACAGTTTTCATTGATTCCAAGTGGGAGCCGCAGCACGCCTAAAATCATGCTTTGCGGACGTGGTACACACAATGTGTGCGCCATGGAATTGTAGGCAGGCACGATGCACTTGTTTCTCTGCTGTTGTATCCCGCCCGTTCCGCCTCATATAAAACAAGACCATGGCCAAGAAACCCGAAACCTCCACCCGTATCGCCGACAACAAAAAGGCGGCCTACAACTATTTCTTTGAAGAGCGCCACGAGGCAGGCATGGTGCTGGAAGGCTGGGAAGTCAAGGCGCTGCGTGAAGGCAAGGTGCAGCTGACCGATGGTTATGTGTTGATCCGCGGCGGCGAGATGTTTGTGATGGGCTGCCAGATCAACCCGCTCAAATCTGCGTCCACGCACGTCAACCCGGATTCCGTGCGCACCAAGAAGCTGCTGCTGCACAAGGAAGAAATCCGCCGCCTGACGATCAAGGTCGAGCAAAAAGGCTACACCCTGGTGCCGCTGAACCTGCACTGGAAAGACGGCAAGGTGAAGTGTGAAATTGCCTTGGCCAAGGGCAAAGCCGAACACGACAAACGCGACACGATCAAGGACCGCGAAGGCAAACGCGAAGTTGAGCGCGCCATGAAGTCGCGCAGCCGGTAAATTGGTCCGGGCCTGCCTGCTGGGTTCCGATCCAGAAATAAACAGCGTGGCCATGGAATAAACCGGCACTGGAAGGTGTTCATCCCATTGCAGACCCTGTCTGCCAATGCCTGCAAAGAACCTTCCCTGAACCGGAGAACTCCATGAAACTGCTGCGTATCCCCCTCCTGACACTGGCACTGCTGGCCAGTTCGCTGTCCATGGCCCAGAGCAGCCCTGCCAAAGTCGCAGACGGCGTGCTGGTGGGCCCCAACGGCATGACCTTGTACGTGTTTGACCGCGACACGGCCAACAGCGGCAAGTCCGCATGTAACGGCCCCTGCGCCACCAACTGGCCCCCACTCATAGCCACCGCTGCTGACAAACCCGCTGGCGATTACACCGTCATCACCCGCGACGATGGCCAGAAACAATGGGCACTCAAGGGCCAGCCGCTGTACTACTGGGTGAAAGACACCAAAGCCGGCGACAAAACCGGTGACGGTGTAAACAGCGTGTGGCACGTTGCCAAACCCTGATTTCCACCGGACGCGCGCTTGAACCACTCGCCGCTGGAAGACCACATCCCCAGCCTGCGCCGGTATGCGCGCATGCTGACCGGGGACGCGTGGGCTGCCGACGATCTGGTGCAGGACACGCTGGAGCGGGCCTGTTCCAAGTGGCGTCTGTGGCGCGCGGGCAGCAACCTGCGGGCGTGGTTGTTCACTGTGATGCACAACGTGTACGTAAACCAGGTACGCCGCGCTGTGCGGCAGTCTGCGGCGGGTGTAGCCATTCCCATTGAAGACCTTGCCATTGAGCCAGCCACGCCAGACACCAACGGCACCGACACAATCGACCTCCAACGCTGCCTGCTGCGCCTGCCCGAGAACCAGCGGGTAGTGCTGTTGCTGGTCACACTCGAAGACCTTTCGTACGACGACGTGGCGCGCATCACCGGCGTGCCGGTGGGCACGGTGATGTCGCGCCTGTCGCGCGCCCGCAGCCGCTTGCGCACCCTGATGGAAGGTAACGCACCTGTGCCTGCAACCGCCCTCTCGTCCCCTGCCCCGCTGCGGCGCATGAAGTGAACGCCCATGACCACGGACAACCATTCGACTCCATCGCCGGACCTGGCAGACACCTTACACGCCCTGGTGGACGGGCAATTGCCTGCCGACCGGCAAGCGGCGGCACACCAGCGTCTGGCCGGTGACACCACTGCACAAGACACATTGCGTGCCTGGCAAACCCAGCGCGATGCCCTGCGTGCGCTGCACCAAAACGTGTTGCGCGAAGACGTGCCCGAGTCCATGCGCGCCGTGGCACGCCGCGCCGAACACACACACCAGCAACGTGACCAGTGGGCCCGTTGGGGTGGCATGGCGGCAGGAGTGTTACTGGCCTTTGGTGTGGGGTGGATGGCACATGGGCAATGGCTCGGCGCACCCAGCCAAGGCCAGTTCAGCCAGAACAACCGTTTACCCGCCTTTGTGCAGCAGGCATCGGTTGCACATGCCGTGTTTTCACCCGAAGTGCGCCACCCGGTTGAAGTGACGGCGGCACAGCAGGACCACTTGGTGCAGTGGCTGTCCAAACGCTTGGACCGGCCATTAAAAGTGCCCGTGCTGGCTGCGCTGGGTTACGAACTGGTGGGCGGTCGCTTGTTGCCCGGCGATGGCGGTGCCCGCGCGCAGTTCATGTTCCAGAACCCCACCGGGCAACGTATTACGCTGTACCTCGGTGCCGTGGACGCCAAGGCCGCGCCGGAAACCACCTTCCGCTACAGCAGCGACGGCCCCGTACCCTCTTTCTACTGGGTGGACAACGGTTTTGGTTATGCGCTCAGCGGCGCCGTGTCGCGCGAAGAACTGATGCGGCTGGCGCAACTGGTGCACCAGCAGCTCTGACGCATCACAGCTTCACAGATCGCGCAGCGGGTGTGCGTGGGCTGGCCACGGGCTGGTGAAGAACGGCGCGACCATGTCGGCAGTCACCTCTTCCAGCCGGGCCGGGTTCCATTTCGGGCTGTGGTCCTTGTCAACAGCCAATGCACGAATCCCTTCCACCGTTTCGCTGGCTGCGCCGGGACGCAGGTTAAAACAGCGGCGCACCATGTCGCGCTCCATGCGCAGGTCTTCGGCCAGCGTCATGGTGCGGGCACGGCGGATTTGCTCCAGCACCACAGCCACCATCAGAGGAGACCGTTTACGCAGGGTTGCAGCGGTGGTTGTGGCCCAGACGTCTGACCCAGCCGCCTCCAGTGACCGCAGGATAGCCAAGGCGTCTGCTTGCGCGAAATAAGCATCAAATTGGCCTGTAGCGCACGATCCACCTGCACCCTTAGCTATTGATTTGGAAGCAAACCAGGCCAGCACTTCTTCTGCGCTGTTGAAGTGTGTATTGGCCAGTCCGTCCCACAAAGCAGGCAAAGTGGCGGATTCCACCTGCACATCTGCCAGACCCCAGGCCACGGCATTGGCGGGCGACACGGTATCGCCCGTCAGCGCCAGGTATTCACCCACGCACCCCGGGCAGCGGCTCAGGAAGTAACCTCCACCAACGTCGGGGAACAGGCCAATGGCCGTTTCGGGCATGGCCATCTTGGTGCGTTCGGTCACCAAGCGCAGCGCAGCGCCTTGGGAGATCCCCATGCCGCCACCCATCACGATGCCGTCCATAAATGCAATGTAGGGCTTGGCGTAGCTGTGGATCAGGTGGTTCAGCGCGTATTCTTCGGTGAAGAAGTCTTCGATTTCGGGGTTGCCTGCCAGCGCAGCCTGGTGCAGAAAACGGATATCACCACCCGCGCAGAACGCGCCAAAGGGGCCTTCCTTGTTCGATCCGCGGATGGCCACGGCACAAATAGCGGCATCGTCCTGCCATGCCAGCAGGCAGGCCCGCAGGTCGCGCACCATCTGCAGGGTGAGTGCATTCAAGGCTTTGGGGCGGTTCAGTGTGATGAAGCCGATCTGTCCACGCACTTCGGTCAATACGTCGCGGTTCACTGTCTCTGTCATGTCGTTCTCCTGTTGTGGGTTGGGGCCTGCGACCGGCGCATGCCCAGTAGTTCGTTGGCGAGCAGCGCACCTATCACCAGCACACCGCCCAGCAGCACTTCTTGCCCCGGCGTCTCATTGCCCCAGAGCCAGGCCCAGAGGATGCCAAAAATCACTTCCAGCAACGCGAGCAAGGACACTTCAGGCGCTTTTAAAACCTTGGCGCACATCACGGCGAGCACACACGGAATGGCCAGTTGCACCAAACCCAGCAGGGCCAGCCACGCGACATCGCGCGGTGTGGCGACCAAAGGGAATGCCAGTGGCAGGGTCGCCATGCTTGAAATGACGGCGCCCAGCAACACGGCCGGCACCAAGTCAATTTTGTCACCATGGGTCTGGCTGCGCTGAACGATGGTCCAGTTGGTCGCAGCCGCAAACGGCACACACAAAGCCACCAGCAGGCCGAGCATGGTGCTGCCCTGCCCCATCGCGTCCAGATTCATCTGTGACCCGAACATGTAGGCGATGCCCACACCCGCCACCACAATCGCAGCCCAGGTGCGCGCAGGCAACCGGTGCCCGATAAACACCCGCGCAATCAGCGCCGTTAACAGGGGCCCGATGGCCATGGTGACCAGCACATTGGCCACGGTGGTGAGCGTCAGCGCCAGCATGAAGGCGGTGAACATCACGCTCCAGCTCACGCCCGACAACCAGAACGCGCCGCGTTTCCAGGGCATGGCGCGGAACACGCCGGGGCCGCGCCACAGCGGCAGGATCACCAGCAGCGACACCACCGTGAAGAAGCTGCGCCAGAACGTCACTTCAAAGCTGTGTGCACTCTCCAGCTGGCGCGTGACCACACCGGCGATGGACCACATCAGGGTCACCGCCACCATCGTGCAGACGGCACGGCCGTGGGTTAGTTGCATGGATTTGTCTCTGCTTTTTTATCCGGAATGCCAGACGTGAAAAAGGCCCTGGGCCAACCCTCTGTTGTGAGGGCGAGCACGGGGCCTTTGGGAGCTGCCGGGGAAGGATTAACCTTCGCGGCCAGCGCGCTTGCGGTCGCTTTCTTTCAGGTGGCGCTTGCGCAGGCGAATCGACTTGGGCGTGATTTCGACCAGTTCGTCGTCCTCGATGAATTCCACACCGTATTCCAGCGTGCAATCAATCGGGGGCGTGATCTTGACAGCGTCTTCCTTGCCGCTCACGCGGAAGTTGGTCAGCTGCTTGGTACGGGTGGCGTTGACCACCAGGTCGTTGTCACGGCTGTGGATACCCACAATCATGCCTTCGTATACCGGATCATTCGCCTTGACGAACATACGGCCACGGTCGTCCAGCTTGCCCAGTGCGTAGGTGAAGATTTCACCGTCGTCCATGGAGATCAGCACACCGTTCTTGCGGCCACCGATGTCGCCCTTATGGGGTTCGTAGCTGTCAAAAATGTTGGCGATCAGGCCGGAACCACGGGTCAAGTTCAGGAATTCGTTGGTGAAACCGATCAGGCCACGGGCCGGAATGCGGTACTCCAGGCGCACACGGCCACGGCCGTCCGGCTCCATGTTCACCAGTTCACCCTTGCGCTCACCCAGTGCCTGCATCACGCCACCTTGGTGGCCTTCTTCGATGTCAGCGGTCACCAGTTCGATCGGCTCATGTTTCTCGCCGTTCACGGTGCGGAACACCACACGTGGCTTGGACACAGCCAGCTCGTAACCTTCGCGGCGCATGTTTTCCAGCAGGATGGTCAGGTGCAATTCACCACGGCCCATCACTTCGAAGATACCTTCTTCGTCGGTTTCGTTCACGCGCAGGGCCACGTTGTGTTGCAGCTCTTTTTGCAGGCGGTCCCAGATCTGGCGGCTGGTGACGAACTTGCCTTCGCGGCCAGCCAATGGGCTGGTGTTCACGCAGAAGTTCATGGTCAGTGTGGGTTCGTCCACCTTCAGCATGGGCAGCGGTGTGGGGTTTGCCGGGTCGGTCAGTGTGACGCCGATACCGATGTCACCCAGGCCGTTGATCAGCACGATTTCGCCGGGGCCGGCTTCGGTCGCTTGCACACGTTCCAGACCCTGGAATGTCAGCACCTGGTTCACACGTCCCTTGACGGGTTTGCCGTCCGGGCCTTCCATGACGACCACGTCCATCATGGGCTTGATGGTGCCCTGGCTGATACGGCCTACACCGATACGGCCGACGAATGTGGAGAAGTCCAGTGCCGAAATCTGCAGTTGCAGCGGCGCGCTGGCGTCACCGGAGTTTGGTGGCACGTGTTTCAGGATGGTGTTGAACAGGGCCGACATGTCGGGGCCCCACTGCTCACCAGGCGCGCCTTCTTCCAGCGAAGACCAGCCGTTGATACCCGAGGCGTACACCACAGGGAAGTCGAGTTGTTCGTCGGTGGCACCCAGCTTGTCGAACAGGTCGAACGCAGCGTTCACGACCTTGTCGGGGTTGGCACCAGGCTTGTCGACCTTGTTAACAACCACGATGGGCTTCAGGCCCAGGGCCAGTGCCTTCTTGGTCACAAAACGCGTTTGGGGCATGGGGCCTTCTTGCGCGTCGATCAGCAGCACCACGCTGTCGACCATGGACAGCGCACGTTCCACTTCACCGCCGAAGTCCGCGTGACCGGGGGTGTCCACGATGTTGATGTGGGTGCCTTGCCAGCTCACGGCGCAGTTCTTGGCCAGAATCGTAATGCCACGTTCTTTTTCAATCGCGTTGTTGTCCATCACCGTGTCGACGACCTTTTCATGGTCGGCGAAGGTGCCGGACTGGCGCAGCAACTGGTCAACCATGGTGGTTTTGCCATGGTCAACGTGGGCGATGATGGCGATATTGCGGATTTGTTTAGTCATAGGTTTTCCAAAATGCCGGCCTCGGTGCGCTCCGGCGTGTTTTCTAAAATCTGCTGTATTTCAAGAGGGCTCAGCAGGCGCCCCGGGATCAGTTCACCGGCCTGGGTATGCCCCACGCCGAGTAGTGCGCGTGGAGATTCTCCAAACACCGCCACCCGCTCCATATCCGGCCACGTGCCCCGGCGGCGTACACCACTCAGGAAGCGCCCGGCATTTTCACTGTCCAGCGTGACAACCGTGTGTTCGTCCAGCAAGGACTCAACTGGTTGCAGACACTGCAGGCGGTCTGCCTCATCCATCGCTTCCAGCGCGGCCAAGGTGACGCAGTGGGTCAGGTCAAAACCACCGGTTTCGATGCGGCGCAAAGAGATCAGGTGGGCGCCACAGCCGAGTGCTTCCCCGATGTCTTCGCCCAGCGTGCGGATGTAAGTACCCTTGCTGCATTTTACTATAATTTTGATAGCTATTTGTGCAGTTGCAGCGGGCGCAAACTCCACATTTAGCTCATAAATTTCCACATTGCGCGGAGCACGCTCCACCTCGATGCCGGCACGGGCGTACTCGTACAGGGCTTTGCCGTTCTTCTTGAGCGCACTGTGCATGGGCGGAATCTGCTGGATCGGCCCGCGAAAACGCGCCGCTACTTCCCGCAGTTTTTTCGGCGTGACATGCACTTCGCGCGTAGCAATCACCTCACCTTCGGCATCACCCGTGCTAGTTTTGGTGCCCAGCAGCGCAATAGCTTCGTAAGTCTTGTCCGCGTCCAGTTGCAACTGGCTGAACTTGGTTGCAGCACCAAAACACAAAGGCAACACCCCCGTCGCCAACGGATCCAGCGTGCCGGTATGGCCCGCCTTCTCGGCGCGCAGCAGCCATTTGGCTTTCTGCAAGGCGTCATTACTCGACCAGCCCAAAGGCTTGTCAAGCAGCAGCACCCCATGCACGGGGCGCCTCGCGACCCGTGCACGTGGCGTGGCAAGCATGTGTCAGTCTTCCTGCGCGCGCGAAGCAACAGCACGCGCAATCAGCGCGTTCATGTCGGCGGCTTGTTCGGTCGTGCGGTCGAACAAAAAGTGCAGCGTGGGCACCGTGTGGATATGCAGACGTTTGAACAAGCCAGCACGCAGGAAACCTGCGGCCTGGTTCAGCCCTTCTGCACATTCGGCCGGGTTACCCGTCAGTACGCTGAAGAACACCTTGGCATGGGCGTAGTCAGGCGTGATCTCCACCGCCTGGATGGTCACCATCCCGACGCGGGGGTCCTTCAACTCGCGCGCGATCAGCTCCGTCAGATCGCGCTGGATCTGGTCGGCCACCTTGAAGGCGCGGTTGGGGGTAGCTGCTTTTTTCTTAGGCATTTAAACAATCACAAGCGGTACGACATGGCACCCGTTGCAAGGCGCAGTGCCATTGCAGTGGGTGTCACATTGCGGCGCGTATTACAACGTCCGGGCGATTTCCTTGATCTCGAAGAATTCGAGCTGGTCACCTTCTTTGATGTCGTTGTAGTTCTTGAGCTTGATACCGCACTCGAAGCCTTCCTTGACTTCGCGAACGTCGTCCTTCATACGCTTGAGCGAATCCAGCTCGCCGGTGTAGATCACGACGTTGTCGCGCAGCAGGCGGAAACGCGCGCTGCGGTTGACGGAACCGTTGGTGACCATACAACCCGCAACCGTACCGATCTTCGACGCCACGAACACGGTGCGAATCTCGGCCATACCGATGACTTCTTCGCGCTGTTCAGGTGCCAGCATGCCGGACATCGCTGCCTTCAACTCATCCACGGCGTCGTAAATGATGTTGTAGTAATGCAGGTCAACCCCGTTGTTCTCGGCCAGCTTGCGTGCACCGGCGTCGGCGCGCACATTAAAGCCGATGATCAACGCCTTGGACGCAATGGCCAGGTTGACGTCGGATTCGCTGATACCACCCACAGCGGCGTACACCATCTGCACCTTGACTTCGTCGGTCGACAGCTTGAGCAGCGATGCTGCAAGCGCTTCCTGCGAACCCTGCACATCGGCCTTGACGATGATCGGCAGCGTCTGCACTTCACCCGCGGACAGGTCGGAGAACATGTTCTCCAGCTTGGCAGCCTGCTGTTTGGCCAGCTTGGTGTTGCGGAACTTGCCTGCACGGTAGGTGGCAATTTCACGGGCCCGGCGTTCGTCGGTCATCACCATGAATTCGTCACCGGCCTGCGGCACTTCGGTCAGACCCTGGATTTCGACCGGGATCGAAGGACCTGCCGTCTTGGCGGTTTTTCCGTTCTCGTCGAGCATGGCCCGCACGCGGCCAAAGGTCTGGCCCGCCAGCACCACGTCGCCCACCTTCAGCGTACCGGACTGCACCAGCACGGTGGCCACAGGGCCACGGCCCTTGTCCAGGCGTGCTTCGATGACCAGGCCCTTGGCCATGCTGTCCACCGGCGCCTTCAGTTCCAGCACTTCGGCTTGCAGCAAAACCTGTTCAAGCAGCGTGTCAATGCCCATACCGGTCTTGGACGACACGGGGACGAAGGGTGAATCACCACCGTATTCCTCGGGCACCACCTCTTCAACCACCAGTTCCTGCTTGACGCGGTCGGGGTTGGCATCGGGCTTGTCGGACTTGGTGATAGCGACCACGATCGGCACACCGGCCGCTTTCGCGTGTTTGATGGCTTCCTTGGTCTGGGGCATCACGCCGTCATCGGCAGCCACCACCAGAATCACGATGTCGGTTGCCTGGGCACCACGGGCACGCATGGCGGTAAACGCCTCGTGGCCAGGGGTGTCGAGGAAGGACACCATGCCGCGTGGGGTTTCCACGTGGTACGCACCAATGTGCTGCGTGATACCACCGGCTTCACCCGACGCCACTTTGGCGCGGCGGATGTAGTCCAGCAGCGAGGTCTTGCCGTGGTCAACGTGGCCCATGACGGTCACGACGGGTGCACGGGGCAACAGCTCGGCGTCTTGTTGTGCCACTTCGTCATCGGTAAAGGCTTCTGGATCGTCCAGCGCCGCAACGATGGCCTTGTGGCCCATTTCTTCCACCACGATCATGGCGGTGTCCTGGTCCAGCGGCTGGTTGATGGAAACCATCTGGCCCATCTTCATCAGCGCCTTGATGACCTCGGACGCCTTCACGGCCATCTTGTGTGCCAGTTCGGCCACGGTGATGGTCTCAGGAACGTGCACTTCGATCACGCGTGCTTCCACCGGCGCCTGCTGGCTGTGGTGGTCGTCACGTTGGTCGCGGTCATTGCCGCGGCGGCCACGAGGGCCCCCACGCCAGTTGCCACGGTTCATGCCACCGCTGCTGTCGCCGCGGGTCGGAATACCCTTCTTCTTGGCGGGATCCCCTGCCCAGGCGGACGACGTCTTGGCAGACTTGATTTCTTTGCCTGCGCCTGCAGCACCAGGGGCGGCGGGTGCACCTGGGCGCGCAGCGCCGGGTGCGCCGACTGGCTTGTGCAGCGTACCCTTGACACCGGCCTTGTCGGCACCGGGCTTGGCAACCGGTTTGGGTTCTTCGGGCTTCTTGGCAACCATCACCTGTTTGGGTGTGGCCATCATCGAACGAATGGCGGCAGCCTCGGCCTCGGCACGGCGGCGGCGGTCACCCAGATCGGATGCACGGGCGGCTTCTTCGGCGGCGCGGGCCTTGGATTCAGCGGCGAGTTTTTCACGGGCTTCGGCCTGGGCCAGAGCGCGTGCAGCAGCCTCTTCAGCGTACTCCTTGGAGGCTTCGGCCTTCTCGGCGGAGGCTTGCTGCTTCTTCAGCGCCTCTTGTGCAGCGTAGGCAGCAGCACGCTCTTCAGCTTCGCGTTCACGTTTCTCACGCGTCTCGCGATCATTGCGTTCCTTCGCCAGCTCTTCTTCCTGGCGGCGGATCACATCGGCCTGGCTGCGGGCTTCTTCCTCGCGGCGCAAAAGTTCTGCATCCTGCGCGCGGGATTCAACGCTGCTTTCCACAGCAAGCTCGTTGCCTTCGTTATCAGCGGGCGACGCGTCAGAGCCATCCTCACGCTTGATGAAGGTGCGCTTCTTGCGGATTTCGACCTGGATCGTGCGGGCCTTGCCACTGGCATCGGCTTGCTTGATTTCGCTGGTGGACTTCTTCACCAGCGTGATTTTCTTGCGGTCGGCCACAACGGTGCCATGGCTGGCCTGCAGGTAACCCAGCAGTTTTTGTTTGTCCGACTCGGACAAGGTGTCTGCTCCGGCGGCTTTGGCAACGCCAGCAGCCTGGAGCTGTTCCAACAAGGTTTCAGGTGATTTTTTGAGTTCGTTTGCAAACTCGGCGACTGTAGTACTGGTCATATTCGGTTCGTGCCTCCATAACCATTACTCTTGGCCCGCGAACCAGTGTTCGCGCGCCTTCATGATCATTGCCCTGGCATCGTCCGCGGACTGGCCAGTAAGTTCGGTGAGTTCATCAACAGCCAGATCGGCCAGGTCGTCACGTGTGTGAATCCCACCTGCCACCAGCTTTTCGAGGATGTCAGGCGTCACGCCATCTACATCCCGCAGATTCTGGGAAGTTTCGTCAACGCTTTCTTCGCGGGCGATTTCCATCGTCAGCAAGGCATCTTTGGCCCGCGAACGCAGCTCGTTGACGGTGTCTTCGTCAAAGCTTTCGATTTCCAGCATTTCCTGCAGCGGCACGTAGGCCACTTCTTCCAGGCTGTTGAAGCCCTCGGCGATCAGGATGTCGGCGATTTCTTCGTCCACATCCAGCTTTTCCATGAACAGCTTGCGGCTGCTGTCGGTTTCGACGGCCTGCTTTTGCGCAGACTCGGCCGCATCCATGATGTTGATCTTCCAGCCGGTCAGGTCGGACGCCAGGCGCACGTTCTGCCCGCCACGCCCGATGGCGATGGCCAGGTTTTCTTCGTCCACCACCACGTCCATGGAGTGTTTTTCTTCGTCCACCACGATGGAGGAGACATTCGCGGGGGCCAGGGCACCAATCACGAACTGCGCGGGGTCTTCGCTCCACAACACGATGTCCACACGTTCACCAGCGAGTTCGTTGGTAACGGCGTTCACGCGGGTACCACGCACACCCACACAGGTGCCGATGGGGTCCACACGTTTGTCGTGCGACAGCACCGCGATCTTGGCGCGCGAACCGGAGTCGCGGGCGCAGGATTTGATCTCGAGCAGACCTTGTTCGATCTCAGGCACTTCGTTGCGGAAGAGCTCGATCATGAATTCAGGTGCCGAACGCGACAGGATGATGGGTGCGCCGCGAAGCGTCAGGTCGACTTCCATGATCATGGCGCGCACACGGTCACCACTGCGCAGGTTTTCCTTGGCGATCATCTCGCTGCGGCGCAAGCGGCCTTCCACACGGCCGGACTCGACAATGATGTCGCCCTTGTCCATGCGTTTGACGGTGCCCGTAAAGATCTTTTCGCCGCGCGACATGAAGTCGTTGAGCAGCATTTCGCGCTCGGCGTCACGAATCTTCTGCAGAATGACCTGTTTGGCAGCCATGGCACCAATACGGCCAATAGGCAGGGACTCGACAGCTTCTTCGATGTATTCATCGACCTCGATGTCGGGCATTTCTTCCCTGGCCTCGAACAGCAGGATTTCCTGGTCGGGCAATTGCAGGCCCGCCTCATCGGGAACGACATGCCAGCGGCGGAACGTTTCGTAGACGCCGCTGTCGCGATCGATGGAGACGCGGATGTCCACATCACCTTCGTGCAGCTTTTTTGTGGCCTGCGCCAGGGCGGACTCCACTGCGCCAAATACCACATCACGCTCGACGTTTTTCTCGCGCGAGATGGCTTCCACCAACATCAACAATTCGCGATTCATGCCACGACACTCCTATTCCGAAATCAGTTGAGAACCACTTTGCACAAACACAAGTGATCCACCCACCACCACGGTCCGCGCCATCACTCAGACGGCGGCACGTCCCCAGGCCTGCGCCCCTTGAAATCCACGATCGGCGCAAGTCTTGCCTCACGCACCTCATCGAGCGTGAAACCCAGCACCTGCAATGGGGCTGGCACCCGCTTTTTACTAACACGCTGCCCCGGCTTGGGGGCAGGCTCGTCACTCCAGACGATTTGCCAACCGGCAGGCTCCGCGCCCACAGCTTCAGCACGCTCCAGCGTGCCACGAAATTTCTTGCGGTTCGCGCTCACCTGCCCTTGGGCAGCAACACCCATGGGGGCCTTGAGCGTGATGTCCACCACCACACCCACAAAACGCTCAAAATCTGGCTCGCCACGCAAAGGGCGGTCAATACCGGGCGAGGACACCTCCAGCCGACGGTATTCAATGCCATCCACCTCCAGAGCAAACTGCAGCTGGCGATGGACTTTTTCGCAGTCTTCAACGTTCACGAACTGCTCGACCACCTGGGCAGTATCCCAAGGCATGTCGATAGTGATACGCAGCAAGCCGCCTGCGGAGCGGTCAATCTCCACGAGGTCGTAACCCAGCCCGGTTACGGTTTGTTCGACAATTTGCTGCAGCGCCACGTTAGTTCGGATACTTTTTAAAAATCAGGAAACGGAGAGAGGTCAGGAAAACCCTGCCCCAAAAACAATCGACCAAAAAAAACGGGCCGGTAGTAACCCGCCCGTTTGGTCGTGAAGAGCGCAATTATAGCCCGAAATCCCCTGATTTGCAAAGGTTTAGACCGGCCAACAGCCCTGAAACTGACGGGTTACGGGGCATTTACGCAGCATGGAGCTGCTGAATTCGCCGCAACAGAGCCCGGGTATCGTCATCCACCACACTACTGCGCTCTGGCTGCGCCTGGAGGCTTGTTAACAACCGGGCCAAAACATCGGAATAAGGTGCAAGCGGTGCCAGAAAACGGGCACCCGTGTCATCGGCAATCAGCAGGGTCGGAAAAGTCTCGATGTCCAGGTCGCCCACCGTGTCGGACGCATCCTCCACATCCAGCCACAGGAAACGGGCTGCGGGAAACTGCAGCGCAACCGCATCAAACTGGGCGCGGTAATCACGGCAGGCACCACACCAGCCCGCACAAAGACAGACAACCCACCACTGCGACAACATCTTCTGGTCACTCCGGAAATAACTGCGCATGGTAAAGCCCTTTCGCGCGGGCGCACCCTCACCCGCCCCATGCCACACCAGATTACCGGCTTTCGCGCTGCTTGTAGACCTCGATTGCCGTGACCGGTACGGCCTGGTTACCCCAGGATGCCCGCACAAATGACAAAACAGCCGCCACTTCGGCGTCGTTGAGCACATGGGTAAAAGGCGGCATACCAAACGGCCGTGGGTTCCCGGCCGTCGCTGGCAGGTAACCGCCATGTAATACCGCCTGCACCGCATTGATGGGTGGGTCCATCGTGACGGCACGGTTGTCCGCCAGGGCCGGGAACGCACCAGCCTGGCCTTCCCCTGATGCGCCATGGCACTGGGCACATTGCTGGTCGTACACCTGAGCGCCCAAACGCATCGTTTCAGGCGCTGGCACAGCAGGCCGCTGGTGTGCAGCCGGAATGGATTCTTGTGGCAAGGCCCGCAGATATACCGCCATGGCGTGGGCGTCGGCATCACTCAGGTGCTGTGTGCTGTTGAATACCACCTCGGCCATGGGTCCCATCACCGAGCCGTGTGGTGCAATGCCGGTTTTCAGCAAAGCCACCACATCTTCCAGCGGCCAATCGGCCACCCCGGCCTGGGCCGATGAAGTCAGCCCGGGTGCATACCAATTTTGCAAAGGAATGATGCCGCCCTGCAGGCTGCGCGACAGGCTGCTGGCCCCCAACGCGTTGCGTGGGCTGTGGCAGGCCACGCAGTGGCCCAGGCCCTGCACCAGATAAGCGCCACGGTTCCAGTCGGCAGACTGGTGCGGATTTTGGGTGTTGGCACCGGGCGTAAAGAACAACGCCCGCCAGACCGCCAGCGCCCACTGGCTGTTGTACGGAAAACGCAGCGTGTGGTCGCGGTTGGGCTGGGCCACGGGTGGCAGGCTGTGCAGGTAGGCAAAGATCGCGTCTGAATCTTCCCGCGTGACGTGGGTGTATTCGGTGTACGGAAACGCGGGGTACAGCAGCCTGCCATCCTTCGACCGCCCATGGTGCATGGCACGCCAGAAGTGATCGGGCGACCAAGTACCCATGCCGGTTTCTGCGTGCGGCGTGAGGTTGGGTGCGTAAACCGCGCCAAATGGCGTGTCAATGCCCCGTCCGCCTGCATAGGCTGGGCCACCGCGTACGGTGTGGCACGAAATGCAGTTCCCGGCCTGTGCCAGGTATTTGCCACGCTCGATCTGCGCCGGACTCGCCGGCACGGCCACGGGGGCCACGCGGGTAACAGGTGTCTCGCCCCGCACATTCAGCATCCAGACCGTTGCTACAACGGCTGCAAACAGAGCTACCAAAAGCCCGAAGGCCCAGGCCAGGCGTTTTTTTGTAAGGGTGTTTGCCATGGTTCAGTCCGCCAGTCCACCACAGGGCATGGGCAAAGGTGCAGGCAAACTGGTTGCAGGTTTTCCAGCGTTGGCCACCACCTGGGACGACAGCCACGTGGACACCGCCCCCACATCGGCAGGTGTGAGTTGCGCCGCAATCTGGGCCATACAGTCGGGCGCGTGCGCCTTGCGTTGACCGGTCTGCCATGCGCCCAGTTGGGCATTCAGGTAATCACGCGGCAGGCCCAACAGGCCGGGAATGAACGGTTTCACACCTGTCATGGCGGCACCGTGGCACAACACACAGGCAGGCAGCTTGCGGCTGGCGTCTCCCTCCATCACAAGCACCCGCCCCCGCTCCAGCGTGGCGGTCGGTGCATTCTGGGTCTGCGGCGCAGGGTAAGGCACGTCAGTGTTGGCGAAGTGCTGCGCCATTTCCAGCAGATAACCGTCGGTCAGATGCTCCAACAGCAACGCCATGGGTGGATAGCTGCGACGTCCATCGCGGAAGTTAAGCAGCTGGTTGTACAGGTAGCCCTCCGGCTTGCCCGCGATGCGCGGAAAGTACCCCTGGTTGGTGGCGCGCCCTTCCCGGCCGTGGCAGGCGACACAGGCCAGCACACGCGGAGCCATACCTGCGGACACAGTGGCGGCCACCGCAGCAGGTGCACCCGTTGACGTAGCCGCCATCGCACCACTGGCCAGACCCAACACAACAAACAACAAAGATCGCAAAGGGGACATGGGGCTTGTAAATTATGAAATTCAGATCACCCTTTAAATCTACCCCGGGCACCAAAAACAATACAGCCTCAGTGGCGCTCCAAAAAACCATACCAGATGGGAGTGCCTGACACACTTTGCACATGATGGGCCGAGGGCATGAAACCAATGCCCAAGTCTGAATAAATTTGAAGTTATTCGACGAAGCACCCCAGGAGTCTGCTCGCTGGGTATTTTGAATACATGGGCTCAATGATCTGCAGCGCGAGCCCACGCCCAAACCAAGCACGGAAATGACAAAGGCCTCCATGAGGAGGCCTTTGAAAACGCGCATTACGCTTCTAATTTGGTGGGACGTGCGGGGGTCGAACCCACGACAAACGGATTAAAAGTCCGCTGCTCTACCAACTGAGCTAACGTCCCAAATTTTCTATCTAGCCGTCACTTTTCAGTAGCAGCAAAGCCTCAGATTATAGCGTTATTTTTCTGGTTTTCTGACTTGCACCTGTTTTGGATGCAATCTGATCCAGCATCCAGCCTGCTGCACACTGCCCAAAAGTGGCAGTTACGCTGACAACCGAACCATAACCATGACAATTCAGGGTTCCGTCACCCTGCTCGACAGCGCATGAGGCATCGGGTACAGCAACGGACTCGCGACTGAAGACACAAGGCACACCCATGGATTTACCCTCCCGTGGCGCTCCGTGCTCTTTGCGCAGTCGGGCACGCAAGCGCGCCAGTAGAGGGTCGTGTGTGGTCTTCGACAGGTCGTCAATATCCACCTTGTGGGCCAGGCGCTTACCGCCCGCAGCCCCCACACAAATAAAAGGCACTGCGCCAGCACGACGGGCCCAGGCAGCCATTGCAGTCTTGGCAGCAGCGCTGTCACAAGCGTCCACCACACCATGGACGCCTTCGGACATTAACCCCGGCCAATTGGAAGGCTCCACAAAGTCTTCAATGCAGTTGACCAGGCATGCAGGATTGATCTCCGCAATACGGTCACGCATTGCCAGCACCTTGGCCTGCCCCACTGTTGCGGTTAAGGCGTGGATTTGCCGGTTGATGTTGGACTCGGCAATATGGTCCAGATCAACCAGAGTCAATTGCCCGACACCGCTGCGTGCCAGTGCTTCAGCGGCCCACGACCCCACACCACCAATGCCAATCACAGCGACGTGAGCACCACGGATCGCTGCAGCGCCTGCAGCCCCGTACAAACGTTCCAGCCCACCAAACCGGCGACCAAGATCCACAACCTCTTCGTTCGCTTCGTCCACGGCAAACGTACTGGTGCTCAACGGATTCACCCCGGGTTTACTTCATGCGCGCCAGCCGCTCTTTGGCAGCAGCGGCGGCTTCAGACTGCGGATAGACCTTGACGAGGTCTTCCAGGGTCTTGCGAGCGGCTTTGGTGTCCTTCAGCTCGCTCTGGCAATTGGCAATGGACAGGGCTGCCTCCGGTGCACGCATGTGCGCGGGCGCAGAAGCCAACAATTGCTTGAAGTTGGCAATGGACTCTTTGTAGTCCTTCAATGCATATTGCGCATTACCCAACCAGAATAAAGTGGATGCGGTGTACCCACTCTTGGGGTAACGCTTGTTGAAGCCAGCAAAAGCAGCTTGTGCACCCGCAAAGTCTCCTTTGCGGAACAAGGCCAAGGCGGCATCGAAATCACGCTTTTCTGCGGGGTCGGCAGTGAACTCCTGCCCATCCAGGGTGACAGGCACCGGCTCGAACTGGCGCAGGCGTTCGTCAACACCTTTGGCAATGTCGCTCTGTCGGCGCTGCAACTCGGCCACAGCGCGCTGAAGTTGCTCGTTCTGCCCACGCAGTGCAGCCTGTTCAGAGCGCAAACTTTCGATCTGGGACTGCAAGTCCAGCAGACTACGGCGCAACTGTGCACCGTCGTCTCCCTGGCGTTGCGCCTGCGATTCTGTGGATTGCCGTAGCGCATCCACACGCTGGCGCAAGTCCAGTACTGCACGCCGGGCTTCGTCATCCTCAAACAGTGCTGCGTGTCCACTCGCGCAAGACAGCGCGGCAAACGCCAGCGCCGTCAGGCGCATGCTGAAGGCTCGGGCACTCATCAGCGGTAGGCGATTTCAGCGCGGCGGTTTTGTGCCATGGCGTTCTCGTCGCTGCCTTGCACTGCGGGTTTTTCCTTGCCAAAACTTACCGCTTCAACTTGGTTATCGGTCACACCCAACAAGCCCAGCGAACGGCGTACTGCTTCGGCACGGCGCTGACCCAGTGCCAGGTTGTATTCCCGGCCACCACGGTCGTCGGTGTGGCCTTCAATGACAACCTTGCGCGCTGGGTTGGCCTTCAGGAAACGAGAGTGTGCTTCGATAGCCGACTGGAAGTCCGAGCGGATGACGTAGCTGTCAAAGTCAAAATAGACGATACGGGCCACGTTTTGCGGACCTGCGGCATTGGCAGCAGAGCTGCCGATGTCGACTGGTGTCACGCCACTTTGGGAGGCACCCGCCGAGCCACTTCCGCTCCCAGCGCCAAGTGTGCCGCTGGCACCCTTGTCTTCGACGGGAACGTCATTAAGTTTGACGCCGGAACTGCATCCTGCCACCAGGGCGAGGATGACGAGACTCAAAGAAATACGCTTGATCATGGTGAAAACACTCCTGAATGGGATGGATTAGGTTGAAACTGAAAAATTATTGCGCTTGGAATGGGCCCCAGTCGGGCTCCCGGATGTCTCCACCTTTGCCTGCCAGTCGTGCCTTGATTTTTCCATCAAGTGTTGTGGTCATGAGCGCCTCGCGGCCTTGCAATTGGGTTGCGTAAACAATCAAGCGGCTATTGGGGGCAAAACTTGGGCTTTCGTCGGCATTGGTGTCGGTGAGTGAGGTCACCGTGCCGGTTGCCAGCTCCATGAGCTGCAGTTTGAAGGCTCCACCCACACGGCTGACATACGCCAACCAGCGGCCATCCGCACTGAGTGCCGGAGAGATGTTGTAGCTCCCGTTGAAAGTGACTCGCTCAGCGCTGCCACCAGAGACGCCCACGCGGTAGATTTGTGGTGCGCCACCGCGGTCACTGACGAAATAAATGCTTTTGCCGTCACGCGAGAAAGCAGGCTCGGTGTCGATGCTGCCACCTTGCATCAGACGGCGTGGCTCCCCGCCATTGGCGTCGATGGTGTAGAGCTGTGACCCACCATCGCGGCTCAATGTGACGGCCAACGTGCGGCCATCCGGTGCCCATGCAGGAGCGCTGTTGGAGCCACGGAAGTTGGCAATCAGCCTGCGCCGCCCGCTTGAAACGTCATGCACATACACAACGGGTTTGCGCGACTCGAATGAGACATAGGCCAACTGGTTGCCACTGGGGGACCACGCGGGAGAAATGATGGGCTCGGGACTGGCCAGTGCCGACTGGGCATTTTCGCCATCGGCATCCGCAACCCACAGCGTGTGGCGGCCACCTGCCCGAGTCACATAGGCAATTCGGGTAGAGAAGACACCCTTCTCGCCAGTGAGCTTTTCATAGATAAAGTCTGCAATGCGGTGGGCTGCCAAGCGCAGATCACCTTGGGGCACGACATAACTTTGCCCCCCCAGGTCCTGCCCCTTGACGACATCCCACAAACGGAAACGGACATCAAAACGGCCATCGGCCAAACGGGTAACGCTGCCTGTCACGAGCGAGTCTGCGGCCTTCTGGCGCCACAGCCCCACATCAGGGCGGCTGGTTTCATCCAGTACAGCCCCTCCAGCGTCGATAGCCCTGAATTGTCCGCTGCGCTCCAGATCGGCCTGGACGATGGCGCTGATTTTCTGGGGTGACTGCGCCTCACCCCGGAATTGCGCAATCACGATGGGCAACTGCGTCAGACCCACACCTGACACTTCCACACGAAACTGCGCAAAAGCAGGAAGTGCAGGAGCTGCCAACAGGGTGGCCAGCATGGCACGGCGGCGTGACAAATGGGATGGCAACAGGACAGACAAAGATGTGGTGGACAAGGATTCAGTGCAGTCAGATTTCATTGGCAACCAGGTCGAAGGGGTCAAACTCGGCGAATTAACCGCCAATGTTACACAGTGACAGGAAACCCCTGTGACAAACTGTGATCTGCGCAGCCAAGGCGCAACCGTAGAATCCGCCCACATTTCCGTCGTTGTCCATGCCCTCATCCCCCCCTACTGCCGCGTCCACACCCCCCGCGCCACCTTTGCCCTTGATGGCCCGCTTGCGCCGCCTCGCTGTGTATTTTGGCGACCAGCGCGCAGCATGGACATTGGCCATCATTGCCACACTGGTCGGCGCGGCGACCGAACCACTGCTGCCTGCCTTGCTGCAGCCCTTGCTGGACCGGGGATTTACCGAAGGCACCCTGCCCTTGTGGATCATTCCCATCGCGTTACTGGGCCTGTTTGCCATTCGTGGACTGGCCCAATTCGTTGGGCAATATGCACTGGCACGTATTGCTAACGAAGGCATGCTGCGTTTGCGGCGCAAGATGTTTGAGCGTTTGTTGTCTGCCGAGATGGGGCTTTTCACGCGCCAATCGGCCAGCGCTTTGTCCAACACGGTGGTGTACGAAGTGCAGACAGGTGCAACCTTGCTGGTGCAGGCAATGCTGGGCCTGTCGCGCGACGGCTTCACACTCGTGGCATTGCTGGCCTACCTTTTGTACCTGAACTGGCAGCTCACGCTGATCGTGGCGGTGGTGGTGCCTGGTGTGGCCTGGATCATGAAGACCTTGTCGCGTCGGCTTTACCGGCTCACCAAGGCCAGCCAGCAGTCCACCGACGACCTGGCTTACGTGGTGGAAGAAAACGTGCTGGCCCACCGCATGGTGCGCCTGCATGGCGCACAGGCCAGCCAGATTACGCGGTTTGACAAGCTCAGCACCCAACTGCGCAGCCTGGCCATCAAGTCCACCATTGCCTCTGCGGCCATGACCCCGTTGACCCAATTGCTCGCAGCCGGTGCCTTATCGGCAGTGATTGCCGTGGCACTATGGCAAAGCAAGAGTGGGCAGGACGCAGCCGGCACCACCGTGGGGGGTTTTGTGGCCTTTATCACCGCCATGCTGATGCTGATTGCCCCCATCCGCCGCCTGGCAGATATTGCCAATCCGGTGACACGCGGCGTTGCAGCACTGGAGCGTGGATTAACACTGATTGAACAGGTGCAACCCGAAACCAGCGGCAGCTACATACCCTCGGCCACCTCCCCGCTGGTCGGGCATATCTCTCTGCGTGACGTTTACGTACAGTACCGCGAAGACGCAGCAGCGGCACTCGCGGGCCTGAGCCTGGAGATCGCGCCTGGGGAAGTCGTTGCACTCGTGGGCCCTTCGGGTTCGGGCAAAACCACCTTGGCCAACCTGCTGCCGCGCTTCGTGCTGCCCGGCAGCGGACACATTGTGCTGGACGGCCATGACATTGCCGAATGGGACTTGGCGGCCCTGCGGTCGCAATTTGCCATGGTGAGCCAAGACGTAGTCATGCTGAATGACACCGTGGCCGCCAACGTGTGTATGGGGCAGCCCATGGACACCACGCGGGTGGAGCATTGCCTGGAGGCCGCCAACCTTGCCAGCCATGTTGCCGCCATGCCGCAGGGTATACACACCACGGTCGGCCACAACGCAGCCCAGATGTCCGGAGGCCAGCGCCAGCGCCTGGCGATTGCAAGGGCACTTTATAAAAATGCCCCGATCCTAATCCTGGATGAAGCCACGTCGGCGCTCGACACGGAGTCCGAGCGACTTGTCCAGGACGCCTTACAACGCCTGATGAAGGGCCGCACCACGCTGGTGATTGCGCACCGGCTGTCCACTATCGAACATGCGGACCGGGTCATCGTGATGGAGCGCGGACGTATCGTCGAACAAGGCACACACGCTTCATTGATGGCGGCGCAAGGCCTGTACGCACGCCTGCAAACCAAACCGCCCTCGGAGCCGGCACCCAACTCCGAAACGGCTGCATTGCCCTCCTGACCCTCGTTGGCCGCCAAACATGTGGCGGAGGTTATGATTCGCGTCCTGCAGAGTGCACAAGCACACCATCTGCCCGTAGCTCAGTTGGATAGAGCATCAGCCTTCTAAGCTGAGGGTCACAGGTTCGATTCCTGTCGGGCAGGCCAAACAAATATGCTGGATCCACAGACGGGTTTCTCACCCGTCATCCGTGCTGGAAGGCGTGGAAACCACCGCAGAGCTACAGCGCTGCCAGACTCAACTGGTAAGCGCCACTGCCTCGAGCCGCTGCGCGCACGCAAGCGCCTGTGCCGGGTCCCGTGCCTCCACCATCACACGCAGCAAAGGTTCTGTGCCGCTGGCACGGATCAGCACACGGCCACCCGCACCCAGCTCAGCTTCCACCTGGCGCACCGCTTCGTCGAGCCGGGTATTGGCCTTCCAGTCCTGCCCTGGCTGCAAGCGCACGTTCAGCAGTGTTTGGGGGAACAAGGTGACCTCCGCCAGCAACTCTGCCATGGACAAGCCACTGCGTACACAGGCCTGCAGCACCTGCAACGCACTGATGAGGCCGTCGCCCGTGGTGTGGCGGTCCAGTGCCAGCAGGTGGCCAGAGCCCTCCCCGCCCAGCAGCCACTGGCGTTTTTCAAGCTCCTCCAGCACATAACGGTCGCCCACCTTGGAGCGCACAAACTCGATGCCCCTGGATTGCAGCGCCACTTCAACCGCCTTGTTGGTCATCAGGGTGCCGACGACACCCGGCACCTGTTCACCTTCGGACAGGCGGTCGGCAGCCATGAGGTACAGCAACTCATCACCGTTGTACAGGCGCCCCTGGGCGTCGACCATCTGCAAACGGTCTGCGTCTCCGTCCAGGGCGATACCGTAGTGCGCACCATGCTCCTTGACGGCTTGCACCAGCGCCGCGGGGTGTGTGGCCCCTACGCCGCGGTTGATGTTGAGTCCGTCTGGTGCACAGCCAATCGCAATCACCTCGGCCCCCAGTTCATGGAACACGCTGGGGGCAATCTGGTAAGCCGCTCCGTGGGCTGCATCCACCACGATCTTCATGCCCTTGAGGGTTCGGTCATGGGCAAATGTGCTTTTGCAAAACTCGATGTAGCGGCCTGCAGCATCAGCCAGCCGGCGCGCCTTGCCCAAACTGGCGGAGTCGGCCCACACCGGTGACTCCTCCAGCGCAGCCTCCACCGCAAGCTCCCAGGCATCGGGCAGTTTGGTGCCCTGGGCACTGAAGAACTTGATGCCGTTGTCGGCAAATGCATTGTGACTGGCGCTGATGACCACCCCGAGGCTGGCGCGCTGGGCACGGGTCAGGTAGGCCACGCCCGGTGTTGGCAAGGGACCGAGCAGCACCACATCCACACCGGCGGAGTTGAAGCCAGACTCCAGTGCACTTTCCAGCATGTAGCCCGAAATGCGGGTGTCTTTGCCAATCAGCACCGTGGGTTTGGCCTCAGACTGCTTGAGCACCCGCCCCACTGCATGGGCCAGCTTGAGCACAAAGTCCGGGGTGATAGGTGCTACACCCACCGTGCCACGGATGCCATCGGTGCCGAAATATTTACGTTGCATGTTTTTGGTGGCTTAAAAGCCATATCTCTTGGTTAATCTTGGTCAAATCACGCTGTGCATGGCGCTCCACACCCGCAGTGCGGCCACAGTGTCCCGCACATCATGCACCCGCACCACCCTCGCCCCGCGGTCTACCGCAAGCACAGCAGCAGCCACACTGGGCACCATACGCTGTGGCGCATCCAGGCCGCTCACCGCCCCCAACGAAGACTTGCGCGACCAGCCTGCGAGTATCGGGTACCCGGCAGCCAGCAATGCCTGCTGGCGCGCCAGCAAGGTGAAGTTTTGTTCCACGGTTTTGCCGAAGCCAATGCCTGGGTCCAGCACAATTCGCGTCAAATCGACCCCTAGCGCCCGTAGATTGTCCGCATGATGCTCCAAAAATGATAGCGTCTGTGCCATCACGTCACCCGACATGGGTTCGACCTGCATGGTCTGAGGGTCTCTGTGCATATGCATCAGGCAGATACCACAACGGGGGTGCTGTGCCACCACCGCAGCAGCGCCCAGCTGGCGCAAGGCCCAAATGTCGTTCACGATGTCGGCTCCCAGGTCCAGCACGGCCTGCATCACGCCCGCTTTGTAGGTGTCCACCGACACCGGCACCCCCATGGTCACGGCACCCCGCACCACAGGCAGCACACGCGCGAGCTCCTCTTCCAGCGAGACAGCCGGTGCGCCCGGCCGTGTGGACTCTCCGCCCACATCCAGGATGTCTGCGCCGTCTTTCAGAAGCTGCTCGCAATGGCGCAGGGCCCCGGCGGTTGAAGCATGTGTGCCACCATCTGAAAAAGAGTCAGGGGTGGCGTTGACGATGCCCATCACCTGGGGGCGGGTCAAATCAATGGCGTAGCGGGATGTGGTCCAGAACATGGCAGAAAAAGAGAACGGGGCCGAAGCCCCGTTTGGATGGATAACAGGGCCTTATTGGTACCAGGCCGTGTATTTTGGCACTCAGGCCGCGTTTGGCGTGGGTTCCGTCACCACCACCGGGCTGCCACCACCGCTGCTGTCGCCGCCACCAGAGGGCGGAACGCGTGGGGTCCAGTCCTTGGGTGGACGGGGTGCCTTGCCAGCCATGATGTCGTCCAACTGCTCGGAGTCGATGGTTTCCCATTCCAGCAAGGCCTTGGCCATGGCGTGCATCTTGTCGCTGTTGTCTTCAATCAGGCGGCGTGCCAGGCTGTACTGCTCGTCGATGATGCGACGGACTTCGCTGTCGACCTTTTCCATGGTCTGCTCGCTCATGTTGGTGGTTTTGGTCACCGAGCGGCCCAAGAACACTTCGCCTTCATTTTCGGCATACACCATGGGGCCGAGTGCATCCGTCATGCCGTAACGCGTGACCATGTCACGTGCAATGGAAGTGGCTCGCTCGAAGTCGTTGCTAGCCCCGGTGGTCATCTGGTTCATGAACACTTCTTCGGCAATACGGCCACCAAACAACATGCTGATCTGGTTCAGCATGAATTCCTTGTCGTAGCTGTAGCGGTCTTGTGCGGGCAGGCTCATGGTCACACCCAGCGCGCGGCCACGCGGGATGATGGTGACCTTGTGCACTGGGTCACACTTGGGCAGCAGCTTGCCGATCAGCGCGTGGCCAGACTCGTGGTACGCGGTGTTGCGACGCTCTTCTTCAGGCATCACCATGCTCTTGCGCTCAGGGCCCATCAGGATCTTGTCCTTGGCCTTTTCGAAGTCCTGCATTTCCACCGTACGCGCATTGCGGCGCGCAGCCATCAGTGCTGCTTCGTTACACAGGTTGGCGAGGTCGGCACCACTCATGCCGGGTGTGCCGCGGGCAATCACCGCAGCATTCACGTCCTGTGCCACAGGCACCTTGCGCATGTGCACATTCAGGATCTGCTCACGGCCCCGGATGTCGGGCAGCGTCACGTACACCTGGCGGTCAAAACGACCGGGGCGCAGCAGGGCGGCATCAAGGATGTCGGGGCGGTTGGTGGCGGCCACCACAATCACGCCGACGTTGGTTTCGAAACCGTCCATCTCAACCAGCATCTGGTTCAGCGTCTGTTCGCGTTCGTCATTGCCACCGCCCAGGCCAGCGCCACGTTGGCGGCCTACGGCGTCGATTTCGTCGATAAAGATGATGCAAGGCGCATTTTTCTTGGCGTTCTCGAACATGTCGCGCACGCGGGACGCACCCACACCCACAAACATTTCAACGAAGTCCGAGCCAGAAATCGAGAAGAAAGGCACCTTGGCCTCACCCGCAATCGACTTGGCCAGCAAGGTCTTGCCAGTGCCGGGAGGGCCCACCAGCAGCAGACCACGTGGAATACGACCGCCCAGCTTCTGGAACTTGGAAGGATCTTTCAGGAAGTCGACGACTTCCTTGACTTCTTCCTTGGCCTCATCGCAACCAGCCACATCGGCAAAGGTCACGGTATTGGTGTTTTCATCCAGCAGGCGCGCCTTGCTTTTGCCAAAGCTGAATGCTCCGCCTTTGCCACCACCCTGCATCTGGCGCATGAAGTACACCCACACGCCGATCAGCAGCAGCATCGGCCCCCAGCTGACCAGCAAGGTCATAAGCAGAGAGCCTTCTTCACGCGGCTTGACGTCGAACTTGACGCCATTGGCGATCAGGTCGCCCACCAAGCCCCGGTCGAGGTAGGTGGCCGTGGTACGGAGTTTGCGGTCATCCGTGGTGGTGGCGATGATTTCCGTACCACCCGGGCCCTCCTGGATGGTGGCGACTTTGATGCGGTTGCTGCGCACTTCTTCGAGGAAGTCGGAGTAACCAACTGCGGTCGCGCCGCCGCCGGCACGGGTGTCAAACTGTTTGAACACCGTGAAAAGCACCATGGCGATCACGAGCCATACGGCAATTTTTGAAAACCACTGATTGTTCAAGCGAGGCTCCGGTAACGGGAGAAAGAATAGACCACGAGGGTACAGTTATGTGCCATTTTAGGCGTTTCAAGGTGGGGCCCTCCCCTATTCACCCCTTACAGCGACAGGCCTATACCGGCCTCCGACGGATTCCCGGCCCGCAAGGGCGGTTTACGCGGTGCCTGGCACCTTCTTGAGACCCCGTCCCACCAGAAAGGTTTCCGATGATTTGTCGCGGGAAGCCTTCGGCTTCATCGGTTTAACCACCAAAAAATGCGCCTTGAACAGCGCCACCAACTGGTCGTACCCCCTGCCGTGGAAAACCTTGGCAACCAGGGCACCCTCGGGCTTCATGTGTTTCTGGGCAAAGTCGAGCGCCAATTCGATCAGCACCTCCACCCGCGCAGCATCGGCATGTGCGATGCCTGAGAGGTTGGGGGCCATGTCGGACACCACGACATCCGCTTGCCTGCCGCGCAGTTCTTGCTCCAGTTTCAGGAGCACTTCGTCTTCGGTGAAGTCGCCCTGGATAAAAACCACCCCTTCAACCGGCACCATGGGCAGCAGATCCAGCGCGATGATGGTGCCGTCCAGCTGGCCTGCCGCAGCACCTGCAGGCGACATCTTGCGGCGCAGGTACTGGCTCCAGGCGCCGGGCGTCGAGCCCAGGTCCACCACCAACTGCCCGGGCTTGATGAGCCCGAAGGTCTCGTCAATTTCCTTCAGCTTGTAAGCGGCACGGGCACGGTAACCCTCGCGGGTTGCCAGTTTCACGTACGGGTCATTGACGTGGTCGTTCAACCACGCCTTGTTGACCTTCTTGCTTTGCGTTTTAACTTTCATGCGGTGTATCTGTCCATGCCTCGATAATACGGGTTATGTCTCAAATTCAATTGACCCCCGCCCAGCGCCGGGAACACCGCGCCAATGCCCACCACCTGACCCCTGTGGTGCTGATCGGTGGCGACGGTCTGACGGACGCCGTCAAAAAAGAAGTCGATGCGGCCCTGAACGCCCACGGGCTGATCAAGGTCCGCGTTTTCTCGGACGACCGTGCTGGCCGGGAACTCATTTACCAAACCCTCAGCGCCGACCTGAGCGCAGCGCCCGTGCAGCACATCGGCAAGTTGCTGGTGCTGTGGCGTCCGCAAGTCGAGAAGGAACGCGTCATTGACGAAGACCGCATGCCAGGCCCGAAGGACGTCAAAATCCTGAAGTACAGCAAACGCGGCGGCCAGCGGCCTGAAGTCAAAACACTGCGTGTGCTGGGCAACCAGCGCCTGACGCAAGGCGGCACCATCAAACGCGCCCGGCCCAAGCCCGCGGTGTCCGTCAAAAAGCGCCAGGCTGACTGACTCTGATGCAGTCCGAAGTGTCCGCTGCCCGGCAGCGTTACGTCATCTGCATGAAATGGGGCACAAAATATGGGCCCCATTACGTCAACAACCTCTATGCCATGGCGCGCCGCCATCTGACGGGCGACTTTCGTTTTGTCTGTCTGACCGATGACACCCAGGGCATCCGCCCTGAAGTCGAATGTTTCCCCATTCCGCGTTTGGACATCCGCCCCGAAGCGGCAGGTGTGCGCGACATGGCCTGGCGCAAGCTGACCACCTTCAGCACCGACCTGGTAAACGTGTACGGCCTGCAGGGCACGGCGCTGTTCCTCGACCTGGACGTGGTGGTGGTGGGCAGCCTGGATGACTTCTTCGCCAAGCCGGGTGAGTTCCTGATCATCAAGGACTACAAACGCCCTTGGCGCGTGACCGGCAACTCGTCGGTGTACCGCTTCGAAATAGGCGCGCACCCGGATGTGCTGGACTACTTTCGTGCGAACGAAGACAAGATGCGCCGGGACTTCCGCAACGAACAGGCGTACTTGTCAGACTACCTGCACCGCCAGGGAATGCTGCAATACTGGCCTGCCGAGTGGTGCCCGAGCTTCAAATACCACTGCATTCCGTTCTGGCCCAGCAACTACTGGCGCGAACCGCTTATTCCCGATGGCACACGCATCGTGATCTTCCATGGTGAATGCAACCCGCCCGACGCACTGACCGGCAAACGCAATCGGCGGTTTCGGCATATCGAGCCAACCCTCTGGGTGGCCGAACACTGGAAAGAATAGGCAGGCCGCAGACTTGCCCAATTGACTGACATGCGCCTATTGTTTGGGAGTAATCCGCCAAAACACGATGGCCGCGCAGAGCCACTGCACCAGGTACATCACACTGCCCACTGAATGCCACAGCTTGAGGTTGGTACGTGTGACGATGCGTGGCGCCACGGCAAACTCGACCAGCAAAGCCAGCAGCAGGCCTAGAAGTATAAAAACGATAGCATCATGCGCACGCTGAGCGGGCGCCGAAGCCTGTTTTGATGTTGAAATTAACAGCAAAATGCCGCCACAGGTGACGGACACCCAGGTCTGCGCCGTGAACAGCTTGGCGGCCATGCCACCTGCGAGAGCAGGCGTAGGCAAGTGCATGAACAGCAAGGGCACCACCAGAAAGCCGATGGTTGTCAGACTGCCCCACCACAGCGCAGCGGCATACACCGGCAAGCGCGACAGAATGTTGTTCATGTGAAGCGGATATGGATGCGACGGCGTGTCAGATGTAGCTCACTGCTACGATTTCATAACGCTTCGTGCCGCCGGGCGCCTGGAACTCGGCCACGTCGCCTTCGTCCTTGCCGATCAGCGCGCGGGCGATGGGGCTGGACACGTTGATCAGGCCCAACTTCAGGTCGGCCTCGTCTTCACCAACGATCTGGTAAGTCACGGCTTCCCCGGAGTCTTCTTCTTCGAGCTTGACGGTGGCACCAAACACCACGCGTCCACCCGCGTCCAGCGTGGAGGGGTCGATCACCAGCGCGGCCGACAATTTGCCTTCGATATCCTGGATACGGCCTTCCACAAAGCCCTGGCGGTCTTTGGCGGCGTCGTATTCAGCGTTTTCGCTCAGGTCGCCCTGTGCCCGTGCTTCGGCGATGGCGTTGATGACCCAGGGACGGTCTACCGTCTTGAGTTGGTGCAGTTCGGCCTTCAGTTTTTCGGCGCCGCGTTTGGTAATGGGAAGTGTGCTCATGTTTTTATTGCTCCTGCAAAGCGAAGACGCCGAACGGGCAAACGTTCGGCGTCGTCGGGGGGTGAAAATTCAGACGAGAGGTCGTCCTGTCAGCCGACGCAATATCGCCAGCGGACTCGCGTCAGGATTGTATTGCCTTGACGCGGGCAAATGCAGTGTTTGTTCCAGCATGTACTGGCCCGACTCCACTGCGTGGGACGTCTGGTCCGAAAAACACACCCACACAGACCCAGGCGGGAAAGGCATGGTCTGCTGAGGCGCATTTTTCTGGTAGTCGAGGTCCGACTTCATGTTGTCGTGCAACTGCAGCATCAGGTGGTCGTATTCGCTGCGCAGCGACTTGGTCACATGCAACTTGTGCAGCACCTTGGCCTGCCAGCGTGAATAAGGTTTGGCACGCGGCAGAAAGCGCCCCGCCACGTCTTCAAAGGGCTCACCCACCCGCCAGACACGGGGTTTGCCGTGGGGGTTGGCGTTGGTGAACACCCGCAAAATCCGTTCACCGTAATTGGGCCGCGAAGGAAACGAATCGACATGCATACGCCGGTCATCCGCCCGCCACGACTGCACCCGCGACTCCACCTGCGCGGGGCGGTAACTGGTCGGCGCATAACGCAACGCCTCGGTGTAATGCGGCCGCAGGCCCTGCACCAGTTGCTGTGCCTGTGCCCGAAACCGCCCCACCATGGCAGCCGCGGCCCGCTGCACGTCCGCGCCCCCCACCACACGCTTGATCTGCCCATTGGCATCCAGGCTGATGTTGCGCACATCGGGTGACAGCAAGGCTGGCGTCAACAAGGCATCTTCGCCGTCCAGCAGCTCAAAAGCCAGACGCGGAAAGTACAAAACTTTGCCAGCTTCCAGTGCAGCAATCCAGGCATCGTTTGGCATGGCAGCACTCCAGTCGGCCAAACCCAGTTCGACAAGTTGGTTATCCATGACGGAACTCCTCCGGCCTTATTCTGCAGCCACACGCTCCACCATGCATTGCGCTCCCTCAAAGGCAAGCGCAAGCGAGGCCCCTTCCGGCAAACACCGCGGAACTGGCTTTGCCAAGCCGCTGGTGTTGCCCCCTGCAAGGGGGTGGGAGTAGCGGAACGAAGTCCGCGAAGCCTGGGGGTTAACCCAATTCAGCGTGCATCTCCTGCACAGAGATCACACCCAACTCGTCCATGTACTGCATCCCTTCCACTGCAGCTTCGGCGCCGAAGATCGTGGTGAAGGTGGTTACACGGGCCAGCAAGGCCGAAGTGCGGATCTGGCGGGAGTCGGCGATAGCGTTGCGGCGCTCTTCCACCGTGTTGATGACCAAGGCAATCTCGTTGTTCTTGATCATGTCCACGATGTGGGGGCGGCCTTCGGTGACCTTGTTCACCACCGTGCAGGCGATGCCTGCAGCCTGGATGGCGGCGGTCGTACCCTTGGTTGCCACAATCTCAAAGCCCAGCTTGGCCAGGCCACGCGCCACTTCCACGGCACGCGCCTTGTCGTTGTTCTTCACCGAAATGAACACCTTGCCAGATTTGGGCAGTGTGGTCCCGGCGCCGATCTGCGACTTGACGAAAGCTTCACCAAAGGTCTTGCCCACACCCATCACTTCGCCAGTGGACTTCATCTCAGGGCCGAGAATCGTGTCCACACCGGGGAACTTGACGAACGGGAACACAGCCTCTTTCACGCTGAAATACGGCGGGGTCACTTCCTTGGTGATGCCCTGCGATGCCAGCGACTGGCCCGCCATACAGCGTGCAGCCACCTTGGCCAGCTGGATACCGGTGGCCTTGCTCACATACGGCACGGTGCGCGAAGCACGTGGGTTCACTTCCAGCACGTAGATCACGTCCTGGCCATCTTTTTCCTGGATGGCGAACTGCACGTTCATCAGGCCCACGACGTTCAACGCCTTGGCCATGGCAGCACTTTGGCGCTTGAGCTCCGTGATGGTTTCAGCCTTCAGGCTGTACGGAGGGAGCGAACAGGCCGAGTCACCCGAATGCACCCCCGCCTGCTCGATGTGCTCCATCACGCCGCCGATCAGCGTGCCGCCCTCGGCGTCGCGGATGCAGTCGACGTCGCATTCGACCGCGTCGTTCAGGAAGCGGTCGAGCAGCACCGGCGAATCGTGGCTGACCTTGACGGCTTCACGCATGTAACGCTCGAGGTCGCGTTGCTCGTGCACGATTTCCATCGCACGGCCACCCAGCACATAGCTAGGGCGCACCACCAAGGGGTAACCCAACGCGGAAGCTTTTTCCAGTGCTTCGGGCTCGGTGCGGGCCGTGGCGTTGGGCGGCTGGCGCAGGCCCAGCTCGTGTAACAGCTTCTGGAAGCGTTCACGGTCTTCAGCCGCATCAATCATGTCGGGCGTGGTGCCGATGATGGGAACGCCGTTGGCCTCCAGGTCGAGCGCGAGCTTCAGCGGCGTCTGGCCGCCGTACTGCACGATCACGCCGAGCGGCTTTTCCTTGTCGACAATTTCCAGCACGTCTTCGAGCGTGAGGGGCTCGAAATACAGGCGGTCGGAGGTGTCGTAGTCGGTGGACACGGTCTCGGGGTTGCAGTTGACCATGATGGTTTCAAAGCCGTCTTCGCGCATGGCGAGTGCGGCGTGGACGCAGCAGTAGTCGAACTCAATACCTTGGCCGATGCGGTTCGGCCCGCCACCCAGCACCATGATCTTCTTCTTGTCCGTCGGATCGGCTTCACATTCGCCGCCTTCGGCCTCGTAGGTCGAATACAGGTAGGCGGTGTCGGTAGCGAACTCGGCCGCGCAGGTGTCCACGCGTTTGTACACAGGGCGCACACCCAGCGCACGGCGTTTTTCACGGACAGCGGTGTCGGTCGTCTTCAGCTGTTTGGCCAGGCGGCGGTCAGAGAAACCTTTTTGCTTCAACTGGCGCAGCGTGCTGGCATTGATGTCGTCGAGGGTTTTGGTTTCCAGTTCGAGTTCGATCTTCACGATCTGCTCGATCTGCACCAGGAACCACGGGTCGATCTTGGTGAGCGCAAACACTTCGTCCACGCTCAGGCCCATCGCAAAAGCGTCGCCAACGTACCAGATACGCTCGGGGCCGGGCTCACCCAGTTCTTTTTCGAGCACTTCGCGGTCTTGCGTCTTTTCGTTCATGCCATCCACGCCGACTTCCAGGCCGCGCAGGGCTTTCTGGAACGACTCCTGGAAGGTGCGGCCCATGGCCATCACCTCGCCCACCGACTTCATCTGGGTCGTCAGGCGGCTGTCGGCAGCAGGGAATTTCTCGAACGCAAAACGCGGGATCTTGGTGACCACGTAGTCGATGCTGGGCTCGAACGACGCAGGCGTCGCACCGCCGGTGATCTCGTTACGCAACTCGTCCAGCGTGTAGCCCACGGCCAGCTTGGCCGCGACCTTGGCGATCGGGAAACCCGTGGCCTTGGAAGCCAGCGCCGACGAACGCGACACGCGTGGGTTCATTTCGATCACGACCATGCGGCCATCGACCGGGTTGATCGAGAACTGCACGTTGGAGCCGCCGGTGTCCACGCCAATCTCGCGCAGCACAGCCAGCGAGGCGTTGCGCAGGATCTGGTACTCCTTGTCGGTCAGCGTCTGGGCAGGGGCCACGGTGATCGAGTCGCCGGTGTGTACACCCATGGGGTCCAGGTTTTCGATTGAGCACACGATGATGCAGTTGTCCGCCTTGTCGCGCACCACTTCCATCTCGTACTCTTTCCAGCCGAGCAGCGATTCTTCGATCAGCAGCTCGTTGGTGGGCGAGGCTTCCAGGCCGCGTTTGCAGATGGTCTCGAACTCTTCGGGGTTGTAGGCAATACCGCCGCCAGTGCCACCCAGCGTGAAGCTGGGGCGGATCACGGTCGGGAAACCCAGCGTCTTCTGCACGGCCCAGGCCTCGTCCATCGAGTGGGCGATGCCAGAGCGTGCGGAGCCCAGACCAATCTTGGTCATCGCGTCCTTGAACTTCAGGCGGTCTTCGGCCTTGTCGATGGCCTCGGGTGTCGCGCCGATCAGTTCAACGTTGTACTTTTCCAGCACGCCGTGGTGCCACAGATCCAGCGCGCAGTTCAGCGCGGTCTGGCCACCCATGGTTGGCAGGATCGCAAAACCACCGGGGTTGAGCGCACGTTCCTTGGCGATGATCTTCTCGACCGTTTGCCAGGTGATGGGCTCGATGTAGGTGACGTCCGCCGTGGCGGGGTCGGTCATGATGGTCGCAGGGTTGCTGTTGATCAGGATGACCTTGTAACCCTCTTCGCGCAAAGCCTTACAGGCTTGTACGCCGGAGTAGTCGAACTCACAGGCCTGGCCAATGATGATCGGGCCAGCGCCGATGATGAGGACTGATTTGATGTCAGTGCGTTTGGGCATAAAAATTCTTGTCCTGGGTCAGTTCAGTGGCAGTGCGGCGATGTCCCATACGGCCATCAACGTCACGGAGTCGCCGTCGATCCGATCGACAACTGAGTCGAGTGGTTTACCGAAGGCAAAAGGCTGCAATTCGAAACTGACAGGCCTGAATTCGTAATTAACGCCTTCAACAGCTCGATCCAGATCGATGTTGTGTCCGTTCGGCCCACCAAAGCGGTTAATGTTGGCCTCGTGACTGACACAAAGGTAACGGCTACCACTGCGCTGGATGTTATGTAGCGACTTGCGGATCAAATCATTGGTGAAATGGATAAAGCAATCTCGCACAAAAATCATGTCAACTTTTGGCAGGTCATCAGATACAAGGTCGATGGTCTCGAATGCCACTCCTGGCCGTGCATACAACGCTCGGTTGGCTTCAATCATGGCCGGCACAATGTCGCCCCCGGTATAAGAAATGCCCCGAAGGTCGACATCTTTCATCCAGTGGAAATCTCCGCACGGAACGTCAAGCATAGACACAACCGAAAGCCGGTTGAGCATATCGGGTAGCGCCGCAACAAGCTCTCGCGTGTACAAGGTATCTGAGCCGTACCCAGATGCACTCTCTAGACTAGCCCATTTACGGTTGTGAAATACGTCAGCAAAAAACTCTGCTCGATAGTTGCTCATCAGCGGGACTCCACTGGGGTCTTGTACGGCAAACGCTCAGCAAGTTCCTGAGCCATGTAACTCGTGAAGCGATCGAATAGGTAACCAATGTCATGCGGCCCGGGTGATGCTTCAGGGTGGCCCTGGAAGCAGAACGCGGGTTTGTCGGTGCGGGCTAGGCCTTGCAGCGTGCCGTCGAACAGGCTGATGTGGGTCGCACGCAAGTTAGCGGGCAAGGTCTTTTCGTCCACCGCAAAACCGTGGTTCTGGCTGGTGATACTCACACGGCCGTTGTCCAGGTCTTTCACCGGGTGGTTGGCACCGTGGTGGCCGAACTTCATCTTGAAGGTCTTGGCGCCACTGGCCAAAGCCATGATCTGGTGGCCCAGGCAGATACCGAACGTCGGGATGCCGGTTTCGATGAGCGCGCGTGTGGCGGCAATGGCGTAGTCACAAGGCTCCGGGTCACCAGGGCCATTGGACAAAAAGATACCGTCGGGGTTCAGCTTCAGCACATCAGCAGCACTGGTTTGCGCGGGCACCACAGTCACGCGGCAGCCGCGCTCGGCCAGCATGCGCAGGATATTGAACTTCACACCGAAGTCAAACGCCACCACGTGGAAACGGCCTGCAAGCTGTTCACCATAACCCGGCGTTCCGTCAGCACGCGCGAGTTTCCATTCGGTCTGGGTCCAGTCATACGGCAGGGCTGCGGACACCACCTTGGCCAGGTCCAGCCCGGCCATGCTGGGTGCACCCTTGGCGGCGGCTACAGCGCTGTCAATGGCGGCCTGACTGACCACCTGGCCTGCAGACAGCCCAACGATGCAACCGTTTTGTGCGCCATGCGTGCGCAGGTGGCGCGTCAGCTTGCGGGTGTCGATGTTGGCGATGGCCACCGTCTTTTCGCGCACGAGGTAATCGGGCAACGAACTGGTTTGACGGAAATTGGACGCCAGCAATGGCAGGTCCTTGATGATCAGACCTGCAGCACGGACTTTGCTGGATTCGACGTCTTCACCGTTGACGCCGTAGTTGCCGATGTGCGGGTACGTCAGGGTGACGATCTGCTGGCAGTAGCTGGGGTCGGTGAGGATTTCCTGGTAGCCGGTCATGGAGGTGTTAAACACCACCTCACCGACGGTGGAGCCGGTGGCTCCGATCGAATTGCCAATAAAGACCGTGCCGTCTGCGAGCGCCAGGATGGCGGGGGGGAAGGTTCCCTGTAGAGACAAAAGCACTGGGTTCTCCGGATGGTTACGGTCGCCCGGAGCCCTGGGGGCACGTCTTGGGAACGTGTCCTGAGGACTGCTCTTTGTGGAAGGTTTGCTTTGGATGCGGCCGGGCGACTTGTTTGCGAGAAAGCCTCCAATTGTAGCCCGGAGACCAAGGGTTTCTGCCATGTTTTACAGAATATCCCTGGGCTTGGAGCCCGATTGGGCCCCGGCCAACGCCGTGGAACAGGCTCCACCCAGCCACCAGCATCGCATCCTTGAGGCAAAAAGCACTGAAGGCGCTGCGGGGGTATTTCAGATTACGCCCGCCCTGCCCCGCTCGTATGCAGGCAGATCGCCGCAGCAGCAGCCACATTCAGCGACTCCTCACCACCCGGCTGGGCGATGCGGATGCGCTGGGCGGCGCGGGCTTCCAGCGCGGGTGACACGCCCTGCCCTTCGTGGCCCAAAACCCAGGCGCAGGGCCAGGGCAGATCGGCCTGGTGCAGGTAGGCACCGCCGTGGGAGCTGGTAACCAGCAGCGGCACGGCCAGCGCCTCCAACGCCTCGGGCGTGACGGCTTCGACCATCCGCAGGTCGAAATGGGCACCCATGCCGGCCCGCAGCACCTTGGGGCTCCACAAGGCAGCAGAACCTTTGAGGGCAATGATCTGTTTGAAGCCAAAGGCCCCCGCACTGCGCAGGATGGAGCCCACGTTGCCCGCGTCCTGCACCCGGTCCAGCACCACACTGGCCGCGTGTGGGTCGAATGGGGCGGCAGCGGGCAGGTCCACCACAAAACCCATGTTTGCGGGGGATTCCAGGCTGCTCAGATCGGCAAACAAGCTGTCGGCCAACACTATGGTTTTAATAGCTGCTTGCGCATACTGCGCCTGCGCCAGAGGCCAAAAAGACTCTGAAAACAGGGCGATGGCGGGTTTCCAGCTGCGTGCCAGCGCGGCGCGGCACAGGTGGTCCCCTTCGAGCCAGACACGGCCTTGTTTGCGGTAGGCGGTGCTGTCTTGCGACAGACGGCGTAAATCTTTCAGCAGCGGGTTGTCGCGCGACTGGATATGGACGATGGGGTCAGAGCTCATCGCAGTGCCTGGGAGACAACGGCTGTCACGGGTGCAAAGGTTTTGCGGTGCAAGGGGCAGGCACCGTGGTCCTGCAGCGCCTGCAGGTGCGCGGCCGTGCCGTAGCCCTTGTGCCCGGCAAAGCCGTACTGCGGGTAGTCCACGTCCACCTGCGCGCACCAGCGGTCGCGGGTGACCTTGGCCAGGATGGATGCGGCAGAAATGGCGGGCACGGTGGCGTCGCCTTTCACGATGGCTTCACTCGTCATGCCCAGGGTGGGCAGGCGGTTGCCGTCCACCAGCACATGGCCGGGTTTGAGGCGCAGGCCTTCCACTGCGCGTTGCATGGCCAGCATGGTGGCCTGCAGGATGTTGAGGCGTTCGATCTCTTCCACGCTGGCTTCGGCAATTGAGCAGCACAAGGCCTTGGCCAGGATTTCGTCGAACAGTTTTTCACGCCGCAACGCGGTGAGTTTTTTGGAGTCGGCCAGGCCTGCGATGGGCTGGCGCGCGTCCAGGATGACGGCGGCCGCGACCACCGGCCCGGCCAGGGGCCCACGCCCGGCTTCGTCCACCCCCGCCACCAGCCCGCGCGGGCTCCAGGCCAGCGGCACCTGTTCAGGTTTTGTCAATAATTTTCTGGATGGCATCGGTGGCTAACTGGGCGGTGTCGCGCTGCAGCGTGTGGTGCAGCGTGGTGAATTGTGCTTCGAGGGCCGCAATTCTCGCAGAGCCTTTGGCGTCGAGCCACTGCATCGTGGCGTCTGCCAGGGCTGCGGGGTGGGCCGCATCCTGCAGCAGCTCGGGCACCACAAAGTCGTGACACAGGATGTTCGGCAGGCCGACCCAAGGCTGAAGCTGTTTGCGCTTCATCAGTTTCCACGACAACCAATGCATGTTGTAGGCAATAACCATGGGCCGCTTGAACAAGGCGGCTTCCAGCGTGGCGGTGCCGCTGGCAATCAGCGTTACGTCACACGCAGCCAGCACAGTGTGCGACTGGCCCGTCACGATCTGGATACGGCCCGCCATGTCGGCCTGTGCCGCAATGGCTTCGATCTCGGCACGCAAGGAGGGAACGGCCGGAACTACAAATTTAATAGCATGTTGCGCCCGCTGCATAAGCGCTGCAGCCAGAAAGAACCGCATAGCCAGGTAGCGCACTTCCGACTTGCGACTGCCCGGCAGGATGGCGACCACGTCGTCGCCTTCTTCCAGGCCCAGCTTGTGCCGCGCGGCCGCCCGGTCCGGCTGCAGCGGGATCACACTGGCCAGCGGGTGGCCCACATAGGTCGCGGCAATGCCATGTTCTGCGAGCAAAGCGGGCTCGAACGGGAAGATACACAACACGTGGTCGGCAGCGCGGCGGATTTTCTCGACCCGGTCGGCACGCCAGGCCCAGATGGACGGGCAGACAAAATGCACGGTGGGAATGCCCTGGGCCTTGAGTGCGGCCTCCAGCCCCAGGTTGAAGTCCGGCGCATCCACGCCCACAAACACGTCGGGGCGTTCACGCAGCAGGCGTTCACGCAGTTGTTTACGGATGCTGAGAAGCTCGCGCAGGCGGCGGAACACTTCGATGCTGTAGCCGTGTACGGCGAGTTTGTCGCTGGGCCAGTCGGCCTGGAAGCCGCGCTGCACCATCTGTGGGCCGCCGATGCCTGTGGCCTGCAGGTCGGGCCAGCGGGCACGCAGGCCGTCCAGCACCAAACCTGCAAGCAGGTCACCGGAGGCTTCGCCCGCCACCATGGCGACGCGGGGTGCGGCCATTGTCGAGGGGGTCAACGGGCGATACCGCTGACGGAGCTGCCCAGGAAGTTGTCCATCAGCGCAATATCGGCAGCCGCTTCGGGCATGTCGATCGCCAGGGCCTGGATAGCAGTGCGGGCTTCGTCCAGGGTTTTGCCCTGGCGGTAAATGATCTTGTGCATGTCGCGGATGGCGGCCAGACGCTCGGCGGAGAAATCACGGCGGCGCAAACCGACCAGGTTCACGGCCCGCACGGCCAGCGGGTTGCCGTCCACCACCATAAAAGGGGGTACATCCTTGCCCACATGGCTGGCAAAACCTACCATGGTGTGGGCACCGATACGCATGCGCTGCAGCACACCCGTGAGGCCGCCGACGGTGGCCCAATCGCCGACTTCCACGTGGCCGGCCAGCGTGGCGTTGTTGGCCATCGTGATCTGGTTGCCCAGCACACAGTCGTGTGCAATGTGCACGTAGGCCATGATCCAGTTGTCGTCACCGATACGGGTCACACCCGCGTCCTGTGCGGTACCCAGGTTGAAGGTGCAGAACTCGCGGATGGTGTTGCGGTCGCCAATCACCAGTTGCGTGGGCTCACCGGCATATTTCTTGTCCTGCGGCACAGCGCCCAGGGAGCTGAACTGGAAAATCCGGTTGTCCGCACCGATGGTCGTGTGGCCCTCGATCACGCAATGTGCGCCCACAGTGGTGCGTGCGCCCATGGTGACATGTGGGCCGATGACCGCATAAGGCCCCACGCTGACCGAAGGGTCCAGGTGCGCGCCCTCTGCAACGATGGCTGTGGGGTGGATCAGGCCCACGTCAGTTCACGGCCCGCATGGTGCACATCAGCTCGGCCTCACACGCCACCTCGTCACCCACGGTGGCCACACCTTTGAACTTCCAGATGCCGCCACGCACGCGGTCGATGGTGATGGTGAGGATGAGCTGGTCACCGGGCTCCACCGGGCGCTTGAAACGTGCCCCATCGATACCCACGAAGTAGTAGATATTGTTTTCGTCGGGCACCTTGCCCATGGCGTCAAACGCCAGCAGGCCTGCGGCCTGGGCCAGGGCTTCCAGAATCAGCACACCGGGCATCACGGGACGGCCCGGGAAATGCCCACCAAAGTACGGCTCGTTGAAGGTGACGTTCTTGATCGCCCTGATGCGCGTGTTGCTCTCCAGCTCGATGACCTTGTCTACCAGCAGAAAGGGGTAGCGGTGGGGCAGTTGCTTGAGAATTGCGTGGATATCCATCATCGAGTTGTTCTTCCGTTCATGCTGCTTTCAGCGTTCGCTCCAGCGCTTTGATGCGCTCGCGCAAAGTGTGCAGTTGTTTGAGTGTTGCAGCGTTTTTTTCCCAGCGCGCATTGTCATCGATGGGAAACATTCCAGTGTAGTGGCCCGGCTCTGAAATCGTGCGGGTCACCACCGTCGCGGCAGAAATATTCACATGGTCGGCCAGGCTCAGGTGCCCCAGCACGATGGCCCCGCCGCCCACGGTACAGTGGGCACCGATGGTGGCGCTGCCCGCAATACCCACACACCCGGCCATGGCGCTGTGTTTTCCCACCCGCACGTTGTGGCCGATCTGCACCAGGTTGTCGAGTTTGACGCCGTCTTCGAGCACGGTGTCGGCCAGGGCACCCCGGTCGATACAGGTGTTGGCACCAATTTCGACGTCGTTGCCGATCACCACGGCCCCCAGCTGCTCAATTTTTTCCCAGGCACCGGCGGCACTGGGATTGGGGGCAAAACCAAAGCCGTCTGCCCCAATCACCACACCGGCATGCACGATGCAACGTTCACCGATGTGGCAGTCTTCTCCCACCGTCACGCGGGACTTCAGCACGGTATGGGCACCAATACGGGCACCCCGCTCCACCACACACAACGGCCCCACGGACGCGGTGGGATGCACATCGGCGTCCACGTCCACCACCGCGCTGGGGTGGATCCCCACCGGGGCACCACGACCCTGGCTTTTCTTCCAGAGCTGGGTGACGCGGGCGAAATAGAGGTACGGCTGGTCGGTGACGATGCAGGCTCCACGCGCCACGGCTACATCGCGCATGGCCGGCCCCACAATGACACACGCCGCCTGGGAGGCGGCGAGTTGCTGTTGGTAGCGTGGGTTGCTGAGAAAACTCAGGTCGGCAGGGGTGGCTGACTCCAGGGGCGCCAGGGCCGTGATCTGCAGGGCTGCATCACCCCACAGTTCTCCTCCGAGTGCTTCAACAATGGAGCCAAGACGCAATGCCACCCGTGTCTACCCGCGCAACTGGCTTACTTGCCAGTGCCAGCAGCGTTCAGCGCCTTGATCACCTTGTCAGTGATGTCGAGCTTAGGGTTGAAGTAAACGGCTTCCTGCAGGATCACGTCGTACTTCTCGGCTTCGGCCACTTGTTTGATGATGCGGTTGGCGCGTTCCAGCACCTGTTGCAGCTCTTCGTTTTTGCGGGAGTTCAGGTCTTCCTGGAACTCACGGCGCTTGCGCTGGAAGTCACGGTCCTGTTCCACCAGTTGTTTCTGGCGGTTGACGCGCTGGCTTTCGGCCATGGTGGGCGCTTCGCGCTCGAACTTTTCCGAAGCGCTCTTCAGGGTGTTGCCCGCATCCACGATTTCCTTCTCGCGGCGGGAAAACTCTTGTTCGAGTTTGGTCTGCGCTGCCTTGGCAGGCACCGCTTCGCGGAAGATGCGGTCGGTGTTGACGAAGCCCGCGCGGAAATCCTCAGCGTAGGCAGGAGCTGCCACTGCAGCCAGACCCATGACCAAGCCCAGGGTCCATTGACGAGAAAAAGTGTTCATTAGAAGGATGTACCAATTTGGAATTGCAATTTCTGGATTCTATCGCCCGCCTGCTTGCGCAACGGATTGGCAAATGCAATCCGCAACGGGCCAATGGGCGAAATCCAGCTCAAGCCGACACCTACGGAAGCCCGCAGATCAGAGGCTCTCAACTTTTGGTCTTCACCAAACACGTTGCCGACGTCGGTGAATGCAAAAATACGTAAGGTCCGGTCATTTCCTGCACCGGGGAACGGCGCAATCACCTCCGCGTTCAACGTGATTTTCTTCGGTCCACCAATAGACGAACCCGTCACGTCACGTGGGCCCAGGGTGCCCTGGTCAAAACCACGCACCGAACCCAAGCCACCGGAATAGAAATTCTTGAAAACCGGGAAAGGCTGCCCGTTCAGGCCCTTGCCCCAGCCGGCTTCACCGTTAAATGCCAGCGTGAACTGTTTGTTCAGCGGGATGTACTGCTGGATCTGGTAGTTGGCACGCAGGTAACGTGCATCCCCCGCCACCGACCATTCGGTGTTCAGGCGCTGGTACAGACCCGAATTGGGTACCAGTGCACTGTCGCGGCTGTCACGCGACCAGCCGATGGTGAGTGGAACCGCCAGGCTGGTGTAGCCAAACTCTTCCGCGTAGGCCAGATAAACGGCCGGCATGTTGGTGCCCGGCTTGATGGTGGTGCGCTCCAGACCGCCGCCGAAAAACACGGTGTCGGTTTCGCTGAAGGGCACACCAAAACGCACACTCGCACCTTGGGTGACCAACTCGTAGTTACCGCCCTGGTCTTGGTACGGCTTGGAGGAGCGGTGGTACAGATCCAGGGTGCGCGAAATGCCGTCCTGGGTGAAGTACGGGTTGGTCGTACTCAGCACCAGGGTGCGGTTGTATTTGCTGGTGTTGACGTCGATACCCAGGTAGTTGCCCGAGCCGAATACGTTTTCCTGCTTGATACCGAATGAAAGAGAGACCTTCTCGGCGCTGGAGAAACCCGCACCCAAGGTCAAGCTGCCTGTGGGTTTTTCGACCATGGAGACCATCAAGTCCACCTGGTCAGGTGAGCCTGCCACTTCCTGGATTTCCACATTCACATCGGTGAAATAACCCAGGCGGTCCACGCGGTCGCGGGACAGCTTGATCTTGTCACCGTCGTACCACGACGACTCCAGCTGGCGGAATTCACGGCGCAGCACTTCATCGCGGGTTTTGTTGTTGCCCGAAATATTGATCTTGCGCACATAAGCGCGACGTGATGGGTCCGCCTGCAGCACCAGCGTGACCTGGTTGGTGGCACGGTCGATCTCGGGACGCGATTCCACCCGCGCAAAGGCGTAACCAAAGTTACCAAAATAGTCGGTAAAAGCCTTGGTGGTCTGGGCCACGGCATCGGCGTTAAAAGCCTCACCGGGTTTGATCGTCACCAGCGACTTGAACTCATCGTCCTTGTCGAGGTAGTTGCCTTCTAGCTTGACGTTGGAGACCACAAAGCGCTCACCCTCGGTGACGTTGATGGTGACAGAAATATCCTCCTTGTCAGGCGAAATAGCGACCTGGGTGGAATCGATCCGGAACTCCAGATACCCACGCGACAGGTAGTACGCACGCAGTGCTTCCAGGTCGGCGTTGAGCTTGTTACGGGCGTAGCGGTCGGACTTGGTGTACCAACTGAGCCAGCCACCGGTGTCGAGGTCAAACTGGCCCTTCAGCGTGGACGCGCTGAAGGCCTTGTTGCCCACGATGTTGATTTCCTTGATCTTGGCGGCGTCGCCTTCGGTCACGCTGAAGGTCAGGTTCACCCGGTTGCGCTCGATCGGTGTGACCGTGGTCACAATTTCGGCACCGTACAGGCTCTTGTTGATGTACTGGCGCTTCAGCTCCTGCTCGGCGCGGTCGGCCAGCGCCTTGTCAAATGGGCGTCCCTCGACCAGGCCTACGTCACGCATGGCTTTTTTCAGCGTGTCTTTGTCGAACTCTTTGGTCCCGACAAATTCAACGTCCGCCACGGTGGGGCGCTCTTCGACCACCACCACCAGCACGTTGCCGTTGGTTTCGAGACGAACGTCCTTGAACAGGCCCAGGGCGAACAATGCATTGATCGCGCCAGAACCCTTTTCGTCGTTGTAGGTGTCACCCACCCGCACGGGCAGGGATGCAAACACGGTGCCTGGCTCAACACGCTGCAGGCCTTCGATACGGATGTCACTCACAGTGAAGGGATCGACGGCCCAGGCAGCCTGTGCGGCAAAGGCCATGGCGACCACGGCAGAGACCGTGCGCAGGTGAAAGCGATTGAAATGATGGTTCATGAAAGATTTTCGAGGCTGAACGAAGCAGGGGTGGCCCGCCATGGTGGAGCGGCAGCAGCCGAAAGATTAGCCAAAGAGCCGGGAGACATCGTTGAAAAGTGCGATGGACATCATGACCAGCAGCACTGCAACACCCCCGCGCTGGAGACGCTCCATCCACGCGGTGGAGACGCTTTTGCCAGTCACACCCTCCCAAAGATAATACATCAGGTGCCCCCCGTCGAGGACAGGCAGCGGTAACAGGTTCAAAACCCCCAGGCTGACGCTGATCAGGGCCAGAAAGGTGAGGTACTGGGTCAACCCCAGGCTGGCAGACTTGCCCGCGTAATCGGCGATGGTGAGCGGCCCGCTCAGGTTTTTAAGCGACGCCTGGCCAATCACCATCTTGCCCATCATGCGCAGCGTCAGCACCGAGACTTCCCAGGTGCGCACCACCCCTTTCCACAGGCCGGTGAACGGCCCATGGCGCACTGTCACAAATTCTGGGGCGCCTCCGACATAAGCATCAATACGCCCCACGACGGCGGCCCCATCCTGCAGGGCAGCGGGTGTGACGTTCAGCGTCACGGTGGAACCATTACGCTCCACCGTCCAGTTTTTCTGAACGGGCTGGGTTCCCTGCACGGAGGCACGGATGGCTTCACGCAGTTGCTGGCCGTCCACGATGTCCGTGGCACCGATACGGCGCACGGTGTCGCCCGAACGCAGGCCCGCTGCGGCTGCGGCACCGTCGGGCATCACTTCACCAATCACCGGAGGAGTCCACGGGCCCACGATACCGATCTTGCGGAACAACTGGGCGTCCACCTCGCTGGCCGCCATACCCCCCAGGGGCAAGCGCAATTCCTGCAACGCAGTTTGACCTGAGGCGGCGGATGCTTGCAATTCCAGCTGCACGTTCTGGCCGTTCAGTGCCGCCTGGGTCAGCAGCCAGCGAAAGTCTTCAAACGACTGCACCGGCTGCAGGGCTTCACCCTCCACGCCTGCACGGGTGACCAGCTCGCCTCCCCGCAATCCGGCCTTTTCGGCAATGGAGCCCACTGCGGGCATCGACAACACGGCGCGTGGCTCTTGCACACCCACCCAGCTCACCATGGCATACAACAGCACTGCCAGCAGCAGATTGGCGGCTGGCCCGGCAGCCACAATGGCGGCGCGCTGCCGCAAAGGACGGTTGTTGAACGCCAGATGCCGTTCATGTTCGGCCACGGGTGCTTCGCGCTCATCGAGCATCTTCACGTACCCGCCCAAGGGCAGCATGCCAATGACGAACTCCGTGGGCGACCCCTTGGGCTGCCAGCGGAAAAGTGTCTTGCCAAACCCGATCGAGAACCGCTCCACCTTCACACCACAGGCCACCGCGACGCGGTAGTGCCCGTACTCGTGTACGGCAATCAACAGGGCCAAGGCCACAATAAACGCAACAATCGTCAGCATCTTTATTTCCCGGGCAAATAAGCCACTGTGCGCCTCACCGCACTGCCATGGAGGTCATGGCATGGTGCGCAGCTTCGCGCGAGAGAGCATCCAGCGCCAGCAATTCTTCCAGTGAGGACGGGTTGGAGGGCGATACGGCCTCCAAAGTTGCAAGGTTGACGTGGTGAATCTGGTCAAAACGGATGCGGCGGTCCAAAAAGGCCTGCACAGCGACCTCGTTGGCCGCGTTCAGCACCGCTGTGGTGCCCGGGGCTGCGTTCAACGCGTCCCACGCCAGTTGCAGGCCGGGGAAACGCTGGGCATCGGGCACCTCGAAGGTCATGGCCGCCAGGGACGTGAAATCCAGCGGTGCCGCGCCACTCTCCATACGCTCGGGCCAGGACAGGCCATAGGCAATAGGCACCCGCATGTCGGGCGAGCCCAGCTGCGCCACAAAAGACGCGTCGCGGTACTGCACCATCGAATGCACGATGCTTTGCGGGTGGATCACCACCTCGATTTGTGCGGGTGCCACACCAAACAGGTAACGCGCCTCGATCACTTCGAGCGCCTTGTTCATCATCGTGGCCGAGTCCACCGAAATTTTGCGGCCCATCGACCAGTTCGGGTGGGCGCAGGCCTGCTCGGGTGTCACGTCGCGCAGGGTGGCCGGGTCACGGGTGCGAAACGGGCCACCGGACGCGGTCAGGATGATCTTGTGCACCCGGCACTGCCAGGTTGCGGGGTCTTCGGGCAGCGACTGGAAGATGGCGGAATGCTCGCTGTCGATGGGCAGCAGCCGGGCCCCGCCCTGCTCTACCGTGCGCAGGAAAAATTCACCACCCACCACCAGCGCTTCCTTGTTGGCCAGCAACAGGCGTTTGCCGCTGCGCGCCGCTGCCAGGCACGGGCCCAGACCAGCTGCACCGACGATAGCGGCCATCACCATATCGACCTCGTCGCTGGATGCTATATTTTCCATAGCACCTTGCGACCACAGCACCTGCGTTGGAAGCCCATTTGCCTTGATTTTTTCCTGCAAGGCTCGACCATGCGGCTCACTCGCCATGGCAGCAAAACGGGGCTGGAACTGGGCACACTGCTGCAGCATCAGGTCAACCTGAGTGGCCGCACCCAGGGCATAGACCTCGAACCGGTCCGGGTGCCGTGCCAGCACGTTGAGTGTGTTGCAGCCGATGGAGCCGGTCGAACCCAGCACCGCAATACGCTGCTTGCGCTGCGGCGCGCTCATGTGAACGACACCAGCATCATGGCCAGCGGCAGGGTCGGCAACAAGGCGTCAATCCGGTCCAACACACCACCGTGGCCGGGCAGCAGGCGGCTGCTGTCCTTGGCCCCGGCACTGCGTTTGATCAGCGACTCGACCAGATCCCCAACCACACTCATGCCGCCCATAAACACCACCGACACCAGCAGCAACACCATGTGGCGCGAGGCCAGCTGGCTGTAAAAACTGGGCACGGCAGGGGCAAACGTCTTGTCGGCCCAGACCCACACCAGCGCCAGCGCCACCACGCCCGCCATCCCGCCCCATACACCTTCCCAGCTTTTGCCGGGGCTGATGGCGGGGGCCAGTTTGGACTTTGTGAATTTGAGGCCAAAGGTGCGCCCGGCGAAATAGGCAAAGATGTCGGCCACCCAGACCAGCAGCAGCACCGACAGCAGGAAGTTGATGCCAACCACCCGCGCCTGCGCCATGGCCAACCAAGCCAGACTCAAGCCCAGCACACCCCCCACCAAACGCACGGTACGCGGGATACGCGGCCAGCCGGCCACTCCGGCACGCAGCAAGAAAGCGCCGCCCAGCACCCAGGCCGCGCCTGTGACCAGCCACAGCATGGGCAAAGGCTGGACCAACCAACCCGCTTGCCACGCCGCACCACACAAGGCCACACAGACCCCAGCCAGCAGCACCGACCCCGTGTTCTGCAGGCCATTGAGGCGGCCCCACTCCCAGCCAGCCGCCGCAATCATGACCAGCGCCACGGCGCAGAACGGCACGGGTGACGGGTAAAACAGGGCTGGCAGAAGAATCGCCAGCAGGACGATGGCGGTGATAACACGCTGTTTGAGCATGGTGCTCCTCAGGCAAGCTTGTGGGCGGAAGGGGCGGAAGGGGCGGCAGTGAGCTGCTCGGACGTTTTGCCGAACCGGCGCTCACGTTTCTGGAATGCTGCAATGGCCACGTCGAGTTCGGCCTCGTCAAAGTCGGGCCACAACGCGTCGCTGAAATGCAGCTCGGAGTATGCGGCCTGCCACAGCAAGAAGTTGCTGATGCGCTGCTCGCCGCCGGTGCGCACCAGCAGGTCCGGGTCGGGTACGTGGGACATGGCCATCGCACCGTTCAGGCTGGCCTCGGTGATGGCTTCGCCACGGGCGGCCAGCGCGGCAGCGGCCTGGGCAATGTCCCAACGGCCACCGTAGTTAAAACACACGTTGAGCACCAGCCGTTGGTTGTGTGCCGTAGCGGCTTCGGCCTGGGCCAGACCGGCGCTGACCTTGTCCGACAGCCCGGCACGCTCCCCCACGAAGTACAAACGCACCCCATCGGCCAACAGGCGCGGCACCTCACGGCCCAGCGCCAACGCCATCAACTCCATCAGGCCCGACACTTCGTCGGCCGGGCGGTTCCAGTTCTCGGACGAGAACGCAAACACGGTCAGCACACCCACGCCGCGTTCGACGCAGGCCTTGACACAGCGGCGCAGTGAATCCACGCCTTGTTTGTGCCCTGCGATACGCGGCATAAACCGGCGTTTGGCCCAACGGCCATTGCCATCCATCACGATGGCGATGTGGTGTGGAATGGAACTCATAGGTCGCTGCAGCCCGAAACGGGCGCGTGCCCTTCCAGCAGACACCACGGAACCGGCTTTGCCGGGCCGTTGGTGGAGCCCCCTGCAAGGGGGTTGGCGTTTATACGCAGTGAAAAAGCCTGGGGGTGTGCCATCTGCATCACACTGCCATGATTTCCTGTTCTTTGGCGACGATGAGGCTGTCGATTTCGGCGATATGGCGGTCGGTCACTTTTTGAACGTCGGCTTCAGCGCGCTTCTGGTCGTCTTCGGACGCGGTCTTGTCCTTCACCAGCTTCTTGACCGACTCATTCGCATCGCGGCGCAGGTTGCGCACGGCGATCTTGGCGTTTTCGCCTTCGGTGCGCACCAGCTTGGTCATTTCCTTGCGGCGCTCTTCACTCATGGCGGGCATGGGCACACGGATCAGGTCACCCATGGAGGCGGGGTTCAGGCCCAGATCGCTTTCACGAATCGCCTTTTCAATCTTGGCACCCATGCCCTTTTCCCACGGCTGGATGCTGATGGTGCGGGAGTCCAGCAGCGCCACGTTGGCGACCTGGCTCAGCGGCACCATGGAGCCGTAATAGTCCACCTGCACGGTGTCCAGCAGTGCGGGGTTGGCGCGGCCGGTGCGGATACGTGTGAGGTTGTTCTTGAATGCACCAATGGACTGGTCCATCTTGGTGGCAAGGGTGCTCTTGATGTCTTCAATCGTCATTATTCTCTCCTTGAACGGAATCAAATCAGGCGTAGACGAGTGTGCCTTCGTCCTCGCCCATCACGACCCGTTTCAGACCGCCTTCTTTGAAGATGGAGAACACCTTGATCGGCAGCTTCTGGTCGCGGCACAGGGCAAACGCCGTGGCATCCATGATGCCCAGATTCTGGGACATGGCATCGTCGAATGTAATCTTGTCGTACCGCGTGGCGGTCGGGTCTTTTTTGGGGTCAGCGGAGTACACACCGTCCACCTTGGTGGCCTTGAGCACAATCTCGGCACCAATCTCGGCACCCCGTAGCGCGGCGGCGGTGTCGGTGGTGAAAAACGGGTTACCCGTTCCCGCGGCAAACACCACCACCTTGCCCTCTTCGAGGTACTGCAAGGCCTTGGGACGGACATAGGGCTCGACCACCTGTTCGATGGCGATGGCGGACATGACACGGGCAATCAGGCCCTGCTTGTTCATGGCGTCGGCCAGTGCGAGCGAGTTCATGACGGTGGCCAACATACCCATGTAGTCGGCTGTGGCGCGGTCCATACCGACCGAGCCACCGGCCACACCACGGAAGATGTTGCCGCCGCCAATCACCACGGCCACTTCCACACCCAGGCGGGTCACTTCGGCGATTTCGCCCACGATCCGCACGATGGTGGCGCGGTTGATACCGAACTGGTCATCTCCCATCAAGGCCTCCCCGGACAGCTTGAGCAAAATTCGTCTGTAGGCTGGGGCGGCAGTGGACATGGGGACTCCTTGGTGTGGCTTGTAATTTTAAGAGAGGCGTGGCGCACATTTAAGTATCTGTGCGCACATAACAAAAAATGCCTGCCACCTCGTGGGCGGCAAGCATTTTTTCAGACGGCAGCTTAAGCAGCGGCCTTGGCAGCAGCGACCTGGGCAGCCACTTCGGCAGCAAAGTCGTCAACCTTCTTCTCGATGCCTTCACCCACGATGTACATGGTGAAGCTCTTGACTGTGGTGCCTGCGGCCTTGAGCATGGCTTCCACGGTTTGTTTGTCGTTCTTCACAAAAGCCTGGTTGTGCAGCGAGACTTCTTTGAGGTACTTCTGCACGCCGCCTTCGATGCGTTTGGCAACGATGTCGGCAGGCTGGGCTGGCTTGCCAGCAGCTTCGGCAACCTTGCGGTCTTCTTCAGCCTTGCCAGCAGCGACAGCACGCTCTTTTTCGATCAGGTCGGCAGGCACGTCAGCGCTCGACACAGCGACTGGCTTCATTGCAGCGATGTGCATGGCCACGTCCTTGGCTGCGGTGTCGTCACCTTCGAATTCCACCATCACACCAATGCTGGTGCCGTGCAGGTAAGAAGCCAGCTTGCCGTTGCCGGCGAAGTGCTTGAAGCGGCGGAAGCTCATGTTTTCGCCGATCTTGCCGATCAGACCCTTGCGCACGTCTTCGAGCGTGGGGCCAAAACCGTCTTGTTCGTAAGGCAGCGCGCCCAGGGCAGCGATGTCAGCAGGGTTGTTCTTGGCCACCAGCACGGCTGCGGCCTTGGCAAATGCCAGGAAGCTGTCGTTCTTGGTAACGAAGTCGGTTTCGCAGTTGATTTCGATCATGCCGCCGGTGTTACCGTCGACCGATGCGGTGACCACACCTTCAGCCGTGATACGACCGGAGGCCTTGCCAGCCTTGTTGCCGAGCTTGATGCGCAGCAGCTCTTCGGCTTTGTCCATGTTGCCGTCAGCCTCGGTCAGGGCCTTCTTGCATTCCATCATGGGGGCGTCGGTCTTGGCGCGCAGTTCGCCAACCATGCTTGCGGTAATTACAGCCATTGTGTTTCTCCGTATCTTGTTCAGTTCAATTCAGTTGGCGCTAAAAAAAAGGGGCAAGCTGCCCCTCTTTTAGCGCGAGCGCATGCGGCACACAAGGTGCTTAGGCAGCAGCCTCGTTCACTTCGACGAATTCGTCGCTGGTTTCAGCCGCCACGGCCTTGACCACTTCGTTGCCACGGTTTGCACGGCCTTCGATGATGGCGTCGGCGATACCACGGGCGTACAGCTCCACAGCCTTGGCCGAGTCGTCGTTACCAGGGATCACGTAGCTGATACCTTCAGGCGAGTGGTTGGTATCAACCACGCCGATCAGGGGGATGCCCAGCTTCTTGGCTTCGGCGATGGCGATCTTGTGGAAACCCACGTCGATCACAAAAATGGCATCGGGCAAAGCGGCCATATCTTGGATGCCGCCGATGTCGCGTTCGAGCTTGGCGATTTCACGGCTGAAAGTCAGCTGTTCTTTCTTGCTCAGGGACTCAAGGCCGCTTTCCTGCTGGGCCTTCAGGTCCTTCAGACGCTTGATGGAGGTCTTGACCGTCTTGAAGTTGGTCAGCATGCCGCCGAGCCAACGCTGGTCAACGTAAGGCACACCAGCGCGCTGGGCTTCAGCAGCGAGGGTTTCGCGGGCTTGGCGCTTGGTACCAACCATCAGGATGGTGCCGCCGTTGGCCGACAGTTGCTTGATGAATTTGGTGGCTTCCTGGAACAGTGGCAGCGACTTTTCCAGGTTGATGATGTGGATCTTGTTGCGGTGGCCGAAGATGTACGGAGCCATCTTGGGGTTCCAGAAACGGGTCTGGTGGCCGAAATGGACGCCGGCGTCCAGCATTTCACGCATGGTGACTGACATAGGGATTAACTCCAAAGGTTAGGTCTAAAATCCAGCCCGACGTTGCAATTTGTGCAACATCTCTTCACAGCTTTGCAGCTGCAAACACCTTATTGGGACTGGTTTGCTAGTTTGTTTGCGCCTGAGACGAATGCCTCTGGGCGAAACCCAAAGAGTATAGCACCCTGAATATGCATTCACCCCCAGGCTTCGCTTCGCTCTCGCCAACCCCCTTGCTGGGGGCGATACCAGCAGCCTGGCAAAGCCAGTTCTGCGGTATCTCTGGTATGTAGCGTCGTACACACAGCAAGAGAAGCAGAATATCCACTGTTTGCAAACCTTTATGCCAGCCCTCAACACCCTGCCCGACCTCCACAGCATCCGCCAGGCCATCCGCCATGGTGAAACGTCCGCCAGCAATGAACTGGGGCGCTCCATCGCCATCGCAGAATCGCCCGCCTGCGCGCATGTCTGGCGCCAGACCCGGTTTGACGCGGCGCGTGGCGAAGTCGCGCTGGCTGACGACGCGAACGCCTCTGCACGTTATGGTTTCAGCCAGCCGCTGGCAGGCTTGGCCATCAGCGTGAAAGACCTGTTTGACGTGGCGGGCCAGCCTACCTCTGCAGGTTCGCTCGCGCTGGCAAACGCCCCCGCAGCGTCCATCGACGCCCCAGCTGTGGCCCGCCTGCGCGCTGCAGGTGGCGTGCTGCTGGGGCGCACCAACATGGTGGAATTTGCGTTTTCCGGTGTGGGCGTCAATCCGCACTACGGCACACCTGCCGCATGGGACGCGCAAACCGGCGCAGCCGTGGGCAGCCCCCACGCGCCCCATGTTCCTGGTGGCTCCTCATCAGGGGCCGCGGTGTCAGTGGCGACAGGCGCTGCGTTTGTCGGGCTCGGCTCGGACACCGGTGGCTCAATCCGTATTCCGGCGGCGCTGAATGGCATCGTGGGTTTCAAGAACACGGCCCGACTGGTGCCCACCACGGGCGCTGTGCCGCTGTCCACCACGCTGGACACGGCCTGCGCCATGACCCGTTCAGTGCGTGATGCGGTGCTGGTGCATGAAATTCTGTCAGTTCGCACAGTCGTGCAGAGCCAGGCACCTTTGGCGTCGTACCGGCTGGCCGTTCCCGCCACCACCTTCCTCGACGGACTGGACAACACCGTGGCGTGCGCGTTTGAGCGCAGCCTGCAGGTTTTGCGTGCGGCGGGTGCCCACATTGAGGAAATTCCCCTCACCGAAATGGCCGAGCTTGCCGACATGCAAGCCCGCGCCGGTTTTTCTGCAGTGGAGAGTTTTGCCTGGCATCGCCCTTTGCTGGCCCAATACGCCGCCAGCTACGACCCACGCGTGCGCAGCCGCATTGAACGCGGCGCCACCATGCTGGCCGCCGACTACGCCGAACTCGTTCAAACCCGCGCCGCCTGGATCAAGCGCATGTTGGCTGCCCTAAACCACTTTGACGCCGTGTTGTCCCCCACCGTGCCCATCGTGGCCCCCACCATCGCCAGTATCGCGCCCGGCGCAGAACGCGACGAAGCCTTCTTCCGCACCAACAACCTGCTGCTGCGCAACCCCAGCGCCATCAACATGCTCGACGGCTGCGCCCTGTCTCTGCCCTGCCATGTGCCCGGCGAGCTGCCGGTGGGCCTGATGGTGTGGCACGGCGCCCTGCACGACGACACCGTTTTGAATGTGTCGCTGCAGATCGAGCAAGCCCTGAATACTACAAAATAAATAGCAGATAGCGCTTTACCTACCTGGGCTAGAAGCCAATTTCTTAACAATTTCAACCAACCAAAGCGCAAAGCCGCAGGCGAGCGCCCCTCCAGCAAACACCGTCGAACTGGCTCTGCCAGGCGACCGGTGTTGCCCCCTGCAAGGGGGTAGGCGAGAGCGGAGCGAAGCCTGGGGGTGTACCAAATGAAAATTGCCATTGTTGGCGCCGGCATCATCGGTGTAACCACTGCGTATGAGCTGACCGCTGACGGCCACGAAGTCACCGTGTTCGAGCGCCGTGGCGCTGCCGCAGAAGAAACCAGTTTTGCCAACGCCGGGCTGGTGGCACCGGGGTACGTCACGCCCTGGGCGGCACCCGGCATGCCCACCAAAGTGGCGCGTTACCTGCTCAGCCGCCATGCTCCGGTCAAAATCGGCCTGCCGCTGTCGCTGCGTGAACTGGCCTGGATGGGCCGCTGGCTGCGGGCCTGCCGCGTGGACACCTACCTGGCCAACCGCAGCCACATGCAGCGCCTGGCCTTTTACAGCCGCGCGCGCCTGCACCAGCTGACGGACCAGCTGGAGCTGGCCTACGAACGCAGCCCCGGCTACCTGGTGCTGCTGCGTTCCGAGAAGGACCAGAAACTCGCCCAGCCCGGCCTGCAGGTGCTGCGCGACGCAGGTGTGACTTTTCACCAAATCGACGCGGCCGCTGCTCGCACCGTGGAGCCCGCACTGAACCAGGACACGGCCTTTGCAGGCGCCATCCACCTGCCCGATGACGAGGTGGGCAACTGCCGCCAGTTCGCGCTGATGCTGCGCCGCCACGCCGAGATGCTGGGCGCCCGTTTTGTGTTCAACACCACGGTGGCCACAGTGGTGCCCGGCCCGCAGGCTGCGGTCGCCATTGCAGGTGAACCATCACCGCGCCGTTTTGATGCCGTGGTGGTGTGTGCGGGCCTCGCGTCCGCCACGCTGCTGCGCCCGCTGGGGCTGAAGATTCCGATGGCGGCGGTGTACGGCTACTCCATCAGCGCCAACATCCGCGAGCCTTTAAACGCACCACGCAGCGCCGTGATGGACGAACGTTACAAGGTGGCCATCTCGCGCCTGGGCATGCGGGTGCGCGTGGCAGGCAGCGCCGAGATCGGCGGGCGGCTGGACACCAAACGCCCCGCCGCGCTGCAAACGCTGTACAAAGTGCTGCACGACTGGTTCCCCGGTGCGGCACAGATGTCTGGCGGTGTGCAGGAATGGAAGGGTGCCCGCCCGATGCTGCCCGACGGCCCGCCGATCGTGGGGGCCAGTGGAATCCCCGGCATCTGGCTGAACCTGGGACACGGGTCCAGCGGCTGGGCGCTGAGCTGCGGCAGCGCACGTGCAGTGGCCGACCTGGTGGGCGGCCGCACGCCAGACGTGGACCTGCAGGGCCTGGGCATCGAACGCTTGTAGGGCAAGATGGCGGCCAGGAGCCAACACCCATGCACCGCATCACCCCCGGCACACCGTACCCGCTGCTTAATGTGGCGGCCACCCGCCATATCGAACAGACACTTGCCGCCACCCTGCCCCCACACACCTTGATGCAGCGCGCTGGTCTGGCCGTAGCCCGACTGGCCATGGCGCTGGCACCCCATGCCCGCACCGTCTGGATTGCCTGCGGCCCCGGCAACAACGGCGGCGACGGGCTGGAGGCCGCAGCCCTGCTGCAGCAATGGGGACGGCGCTGCGTAGTGACCTGGTTGGGCAGTTCTGAGCGGGCACCCGCCGACGCACGGGCGTCGTGGCACCGGGCGCAAGAGGCCGGGGTGGTTTTTGCCGACACAGCGCCGCAGGGACTGGGCCCCCAGGATCTGTGTATCGACGCCCTGCTGGGTATCGGACTGGCATCGGGCAAGCCACGCAACGCAGATACCAGCCTGCTGACCTTGCTGCAAGCGCTACACGACGCGCCTGCACCCGTGCTGGCGGTGGACATTCCGTCCGGCCTGCAGGCGGACACAGGCACCTACGCTCCTGAATTAATAGCTGACAGCGCATACGGGACGGGCGCAGGAAGCCTATTTCATGCACAAAACACCCTCACACTGCTGACCCTGAAGCCTGGTTTGTTCACCGCATCGGGCCGCGATGCGGCAGGCACCGTCTGGTTTGACGACCTCGGCGCAGACCTCTCCAACGAAGCAGCCAGCGCCTGGCTCGCTGGAGCCCCCGCATCTGCCCCTCGCCAACACGCCAGCCACAAAGGCAGTTACGGCGACGTTGCCGTCATCGGTGGTGCGCCCGGCATGGCCGGTGCCGCTTTGTTGGCAGCGTCCGCCGCACTCCACAGCGGCGCAGGCCGCGTGTTTACCTGCCTGCTGGACGGCAACAGCACAGGCTTTGCCAGCGCGCAGCCCGAGCTGATGCTGCGTGCGCCTGAATCACTCGACCTGGCCACCATGGCGGTGGTCTGCGGCTGTGGCGGCGGCACCGCCGTGCGGGCGCTGCTGCCCCGCGTGTTGTCCACCGCCGCATCGCTGGTGCTGGACGCCGACGCCCTGAACGCCATCGCCACCGACCCGTCCCTGCAAACCCTGCTGCGCCAACGCGCCCAGCGGGGAGCCGCCACCGTGCTGACGCCCCACCCGCTCGAAGCCGCACGTTTGTTGGACACCACCACCCCCGCCATCCAGGCCGACCGCCTGCGTGCCGCACAACAGCTGGCAGATGCTTACCAGTGCACGGTGGTACTCAAAGGCTCCGGCAGCATCGTCGCCACACCAGGCAGCGTCCCAAGCATCAACCCGACCGGCAATGCCAAACTGGCGACAGCAGGCACCGGCGACGTGCTGGCCGGCATGGTCGGCGCCGCCCTGGCCGCAGGCCGCCCAGCCCCCGATGCAGCCCTGACCGCCGTCTGGCACCACGGCACCCTCGCCGACCAGTGGCCCACAAAAAAGCCGCTCACAGCCAGCAAACTGGCCCAGAGCGGCTATTGATGAACAAAAAGTGCCTCCAGCGCACAACCGACGTGCGCAATCAGCTATAAAAACAGGAGCATCACCCCAGCAGTGCAAGGCGCGAAGCGCCAAGCACCCTTCCAGCAAACACCGCGGAACTGGCTTTGCCAGGCCGCTGGTGTTGCCCCCTGCAAGGGGGTGGGCGGCTACACGCAGTGAGCAAGCCTGGGGGTGTGCTTATTCACCCTCTTCCGGCAAACGGCATCTTGGTCGCCATGACCGTGTGGAACATCACATTCGCTTCCAGCGGCAGGTTCGCCATGTACAACACCGACTGGCCCACGATGGCCACGTCGATCAGCGGCTCGATGGCGATTTCTCCGCTGGCCTGCGGCACACCTTTGGCCATCTTGGCAGCCAGCTCGGTCATCGCGTTGCCCACGTCGATCTGCCCCACGGCAATATCGTATTTACGGCCGTCGAGGGACGCGGTTTTGGTCAAACCCTTCACCGCGTGTTTGGTCGATGTGTAGGCCATGGAGTTAGGCCGCGGCGTGGTGGCCGAAATCGACCCGTTGTTGATGATGCGGCCGCCGCGTGGGCTTTGGGCCTTCATGGTGCGGAACGCCTGCTGGATACAAAAGAACATACCCGTCAGGTTGACGTCCACCACACCCTGCCACTGCGCAGGCGTCCAGTCCTCGAACGGGCCCGGCGGGTTGCTCATGCCCGCGTTGTTGAACAGCAGATCCACACGGCCGAATTGCGCGACCGCTGCGGCGAAGAGGTCTTGCACTGAGGCTGCATCCGACACATCGGTCGGCACGGCCAGCGCGCGGCTGCCAGCGCCCGACTCTGCGGCAACCGCCGCCAGCGGTTCAGGGCGGCGGCCTGCAAGCACAACCTGCCAGCCGTCCTTCAGCAGCGCCAACGCAGCGGCGCGCCCGATGCCGGTGCCCGCACCGGTCACGATGGCCACGCGGGGGGTGGTCGATGTATCCATGAATCTTTCCCTTTAACGCCGCGGCTTGCGGCTTTTGTTGTTGGAGCTCGCCTTTTTGGCAGGAGACGCCGACGCACGGGGTGCCGTGTCGGATGTGCGCGGCGTGCCTTTTCTGGCGGTCTTGGCTGTTTTGGTGGACTTAGCGGATTTGGACGACTTGGAGGGTGGCCGGTCGTCGGTGGCCTTCGCTTCACGCGGCGCACCTTTGTCCTTCATGGCGCGTGACACCAGTTCTTCGCCCTCGTTCACCAGCCGGAAGTCGATCTTGCGGCCGTCCAGGTCCACCCGGCTGACCTGCACCCGCACCCGTGCACCCACGGCGTAGCGTATGCCGGATCGTTCACCCCGCAGCTCTTGCCGCGCCTCGTCGAACTTGAAGTATTCGCCGCCCAGCTCGGTGATGTGCACCAGACCTTCAACATACATCGCGTCAAGGGTGACGAAGATGCCGAAGGTGGTGACCGAGGTCACCACGCCGCCGTATTCCTCGCCCAGGTGCTCACGCATGTATTTGCACTTGAGCCAAGCCTCGACGTCGCGGCTGGCTTCATCAGCGCGGCGTTCGTTTGCGCTGCAATGCAGGCCTGCCGCCTCCCAGGCCATGACCTCTTTGGAGGGCGCCACCGTGGCTTTGGCAGGTTTGTTGGTCGGTGCCTTCACACGTGCAGCGAGGCGTTTGGCCAACTTGGCGTGCGCTTCACCGGGCGTTGGCAGCAGCGGCAATGTGTATTTCTGCTTGTTCAGGATCGCCTTGATCACACGGTGCACCAGCAGGTCGGGGTAACGCCGGATCGGGCTGGTGAAATGGGTGTAGGCCTCGTAGGCCAGCCCAAAGTGCCCCCCGTTGACGGGTGTATAGATCGCCTGGCTCATCGAGCGCAGCAGCATGGTGTGGATCTGCTGCGCGTCGGGGCGGTCTTTCACCGCCTTGGCAATGGCCTGGAACTCACCCGGGTCCGGGTCGTCGCTGATCGACATACCCACACCCATGGCCTTCAGATAGTTGCGCAGGACGTCCTTCTTCTCCTCGGTGGGGCCTTCATGCACGCGGAAAAGACCTGGGTGTTTGCCCTGGGCGATGAAGTCGGCACTGCACACGTTGGCGGCCAGCATGGCCTCTTCAATCAGCTTGTGCGCCTCGTTGCGGGTGCGCGGCACGATCTTCTCGATGCGGCCGTTGTCGTCGCAGACGATCTGGGTTTCGGTGGTCTCGAAATCGACAGCACCCCGCACCTGACGCGACGCCAGCAGCGCACGGTACACGTCGTGCAGGTTCAGCAGGTCGTTGACACGGTCCTTGCGGCGCGCGGCCTCAGGGCCACGGGTGTTGCCCAAAATCGCCGCCACCTCGGTGTAGGTGAAACGTGCGTGGCTGAACATCACCGCCGGGTAGAACTGGTACGCATGCACATCCCCCTTGGCGGTGACCAGCATGTCGCAGACCATACACAGGCGCTCAACATCAGGGTTCAGCGAGCACAGGCCGTTCGACAACTTCTCGGGCAGCATCGGGATGACGCGGCGCGGGAAGTACACACTGGTGGCGCGTTCGTACGCATCGATGTCGATGGGGGAGCCGGTCTCGACATAGGCACTGACGTCGGCAATGGCAACCAACAGGCGCCAGCCTTTGCCACGGCCCACTTTGGCAGGCTCGCAGTACACCGCATCGTCAAAGTCGCGCGCGTCTTCACCGTCGATGGTGACCAGGGGCACGTCGGTCAGGTCGATACGGCGGGCGTGGTCTTGCGGCAGCACCTTGTCGGGCAGGCCCTTGGCCTGGGCCATGGCGGCATCCGAGAACACATGGGGCACGCCGTATTTGCGCACGGCAATTTCGATTTCCATGCCCGGGTCGTCCACCTCGCCCAGCACCTCGGTCACACGCCCGACCGGCTGGCCAAACAGCGCAGGCGGCTCGGTGAGCTGCACCACCACCACCTGCCCGGGTTTGCCAGCACCGATGGCATTTTTGGGAATCATCACATCCTGGCCGTAACGCTTGTCTTCCGGTGCCACGATCCAGATACCGCTTTCATGCAGAAGGCGGCCAATGATGGGCTGCGGCGGGCGTTCGATGATCTCGACGACCTTGCCTTCAGGCCGACCACGGCGGTCATGGCGCACGACACGCACCCTGAGGCGGTCTTTGTGCAACACGGCACGCATTTCGTTGGGTGGCAAATAGATGTCAGCGTTGCCGTCATCGCGGATGAAGAAGCCGTGGCCATCGCGGTGGCCCTGGACTGTTCCCTCAAACTCTTCCAGCAAGCCGCTGGGTTGGCTCAAATTTTTGATATGCAATCTCTTTCTTTCCTGGAGTGACCAGGGTGTGTGATGGGAAGACGCGCCAATGGATACATGGTATTCGCGTCTCGCCCTTGTTTGATGGTGGATGCCTGTTTTTTGCGGCCCCCAGGCCACTGCAAAAAAAGGTAGAAAACACAGGTGTGAAAATTCTTCGTGAAAAACTGTCACACATCGGCAAAACAGTGCAATTTTCGAGCTATACTAGCAGCTGTTGACGAATTAGATATTGCCCTGGTGGCGGAATTGGTAGACGCGCACGGTTCAGGTCCGTGTGTCGAAAGATGTGGGAGTTCGAGTCTCCCCTAGGGCACCAAACTTAAAGCCTCTCTTGCATTGCAAGAGAGGCTTTTTTCTTGTCTGAAATCAATTCACCCCCAAGCTTCGCGGACTTCGTTCCGCTGCGCCCACGCCCTTGCTGGGGGCGATACCAGCGGCCTGGCAGAGCCAGTTCCGCGGTAACTCTGGAAGGGTCTCGCTCCCTTCACAGGCAAGACTGAAGAGGATGAGCGCTTACTCGTACAAACCAGTCTGGCCCATCCTCAACGACTACGCCAAAAGCGCGCAAGATCAAATCGGCACGCCGACCAAATCGTGCCCTTGCGTGCCCACGATACGTGCCTTGGTGAACTCGCCCACCTTGAGCGTCTTGCTGATCTTCTCTGGGGGCAACAAGCGCACAGTGCCATCAATCTCAGGCGCATCCGCATAAGTCCGCCCCACTCCGCCCTTCTTGCCCATGCCCGGCGCAGAGTCCACCAGCACCTGCATGGTGGCACCCACGCGCTGCTGCAGGCGTGTGGTGGAAACTTCTTCCGCCACGGCCATAAAACGTGCACGGCGTTCTTCACGCACTTCGAGCGGCAACATGCCTGGCAGGTCATTGGCGGTGGCACCTTCTACCGGGCTGTACGCAAAACAGCCCGCACGGTCAATTTGTGCTTCACGCACAAAGTCGAGCAGGTGCGAAAACTCTTCTTCCGTCTCGCCCGGAAAGCCCGCAATAAATGTGCTGCGGATGACGATCTCCGGGCAGGCTTCGCGCCAACGCTGGATACGCTCCAGGTTTTTCTCACCGCTGGCAGGCCGCTTCATGCGGCGCAACACATCAGGGTGGCTGTGCTGCAGCGGCACATCCAGGTAGGGCAACACCAGCCCCGTCGCCATCAACGGGATGATTTCGTCCACGCTGGGGTATGGGTACACATAGTGCAAACGCACCCAGGCACCATGCGGTTCGGCCAGCGCACCCAAGGCCTGAACCAGCTCCAGCATGCGCGTCTTGACGGGTTTCCCGTCCCAAAAACCCATGCGGTATTTCACATCCACGCCATAGGCGGATGTGTCCTGGCTGATCACCAGCAGCTCTTTCACGCCGCCTTCAAACAACGCCTGCGCTTCCTTGAGCACGTCACCAATCGGGCGTGACACTAGGTCGCCGCGCATGGACGGGATGATGCAAAACGTGCAGCGGTGGTTGCAACCTTCGCTGATCTTCAAATAAGCGTAATGCCGGGGCGTGAGCTTGATACCTGCAATGCCAAATGCATTGGGCACCAGGTCCACAAACGGGTCGTGGGGTTTTGGCAGGTTATGGTGCACCGCATCCATCACCTCCTGCGTTGCGTGGGGACCGGTCACGGCAAGGACGCTCGGGTGCATCTTGCGCACCAGGTTGCTGCCATCGTCCGCGTCACGCTTGCCCAGGCAACCCGTCACGATGACTTTGCCGTTTTCGGCCAAGGCTTCACCAATGGTGTCGAGGCTTTCGCGCACGGCATCGTCGATAAAACCGCAGGTGTTCACAATGACCAGATCGGCACCCTCAAAGGTTTTTGACGTCTGGTAACCCTCCGCACTCAGTTGCGTGAGGATTAGCTCAGAGTCGGTCAGGGCCTTGGGGCAGCCGAGACTGACGAAACCGACCTTGGGGATTTTTGTGGGGGACGTGGGGGAGGAAATTACAGCGCTCATCCCTCTATTGTCCCAGTTATCCAATAACTACCGCTTGAGCCCGAATGTGCTCAGCATCTGTTCCGTTTGTTTTTGCATCTGCTCCTGCATCTGCGAAAGCATGGTTTTGGACTGTTCGACGTAATAGTTGCCCATCATGCCCTGCAGTACGGGCGACTGCATGCTCATAAATTGAGACCACATTTCGGGTGTCACCACCTTGGACTGCTCGGTCAGTTTGGTCTGAATTTCCGCAAACACCTGCACGTTCTTCTCAAGGTAAGACCCCATGAAGCCCTGCATGGCATGCCCATAGAACCGAATGATGTTGCCCAGGACAGCCTCAGTAAACATGGGCGCGCCACCAGCTTCTTCTTCCAGAATGATTTGCAGCAGAATACTGCGCGTTAGGTCATCACCCGTCTTGGCATCACGCACGGCAAAAGGTGCGTTGTCCATCACCAACTGGCGCACTTCGGTCAGTGTGATGTAGGTCGACGTGTCGGTGTCATACAGACGACGGTTGGGGTATTTTTTGATCACCCGCAGCGCCTCTTTGGGGGCTGCGGCTTTCTTGCTTTGCACTGTAGCGCTCCTATGTTCAGGGTCGTGTGCCAATTGTTGCACTGCGACAGATTTTAGGGAGGCATACATTGGCGATGTCCAAGGATTACCCTGAGAATCCATGCAGTATGCAAAGGATTCAGGGCAATTTCGAGCGCCATCTGCGCGCGCGCCTCGCAGTGCTGCCTCAACTGCACACAGGCCACGGCTTAATGTCCGAAGCTGACATTCCTAGTCGTCATCGAAGCTCGTCTGCAATACATACCGTATCACGACCTGACTGTTTGGCCTTGAGCATGGCCAAGTCTGCCCGGTGCAGCGTTTGCATAATGGATTCACCTTTACGCATGCTGGCAATACCGGCTGAAATAGTCAGCTGCCCATCGGGCCTCGGCACCGCCGCCAACAGGGTGCGCAAGCGTTCAGCCAGCGCCCGAGCCTTGGCTTCGGACTGGTCTGGAAGCAACACGCAAAACTCTTCCCCGCCCAATCGGCCAAACACGTCACTGCCACGCAACGCCCGTTGCAGCACGTCGGACATGCCGCGCAGCACCGCATCACCGGCCGCGTGGCCGTGGCTGTCGTTCAGGCGCTTGAAATGGTCAATATCCAAATACAGCAATGTAAGCGGCGCGCCTGTAGTGCGCGCCCTGATCGCCACCTTTTCGGCCTGCTGCAGAAATTCGGAGCGACTGCGAGCTCCTGTAAGCGTATCGGTGACAGAGAGTTCGGCAAGTTCGCATTCCTGGTCGAAAGCGTGGCGCTGGTAGTCTTGTATGCGCTTGTGGCTAACGAAACCCGTTAACAGCGCCATGGCAGCAAACAGTACGCTGAACACTGTGTCGGCACGGCTTGCTGCGGCATCCACCACAAAGGGCAGGAAAAAGGCATAACAAACCAGTGATCCCCCCACCCACTGGGCCAGCGTGACCCAGAAGAAACTGGTGGACAACACAATGATGATGGCTGCTGGCAAAAAGTACATCAATGGGCGGTCGGTACCCAGCGCTCCCAGGTAGTTGCTGAAACTGACCGTGGCAATGGTCGCCATACAGGCGATGCCGTAAACGCGCACAGTAGGCGCCCGGACAATCGCGTATGCGAACAGCGCCGTCAGCGGCAGCAGGAGAAACCGCAGCCAAACATACTCCGGTGTGGGCACCAGCAAACGCGCCAATAACGCGACAACCGACCTCGCAACCGCCATGACACCCATCTCGATAGCCGTGCGCTGCAGGCGCCTCAAAGCCTGCTGGCGAAAGGCTTTTTCACTGTCAGCAGCAACGGCGTTTCGCAGGGGCATCAGCTTCCTATTGGCATCTACAAGGGCCGTTCAGACAAGAGATTGGCATGCACCAGTCACACTGTACCAACCCGTCAATTTGCAGGCGCAAGTCAAACACCTCTGGGAAGCCCCCACAGGATCCATCTGCAAAAAGAAAAAGCCTTCTAGACCGTTGATCTAGAAGGCTTTGTACCAATGGTTAGTTGGTAGGCGCGATTGGAATCGAACCAACGACCCCCACCATGTCAACGACAAATTCAAAGCACCGCAAAGCATTGATTTTATTGAACTTTTTGTAGTTAAAAAATTGTTTTAGACACTATTTAGACACTTGAGCTAGAATCCTAGACACGCTTAGACACTGGCAAGGAGGCAAAGCGTGGCAAGTTTTCAGACACTCAAGAACGGACATGTTCAAGCCCGCGTCAGACGCAAGGGCAAGCACGAAAGTCAAACATTTTTGACTTTAGCAGATGCGAAGGCATGGGCGAAGAAAGAAGAAAAGCGCATTGATTCGGCCATTGCGGGGCGCAGCGACATCAACGCCCAAACCTACACCGTGGGCGACGCGGTGGCGTTCTACTTTGAAGAACACATCCAGCACAAAAAAAGCGCGACAGAGTACAAATACATTTTTTCAAACTTGCCCAATTACATCGTGCGCGAGCGTTTGGCCGTGGCGACACGCGACACGGCGAAGCGGTGGATTGCCGAGATGGTCAAAGCCAAGTTGAACCCCGCGACCGTGGCCCGCAGGGTGGGCGCAGTGCGGGCAGGCATCAACTACGCGACACAGCAAGAGGCCGCACTTCACAACATGCCCAACCCCTACAAGGGCTTGAAACTGCCCGCCCTGCCCCGTTCAGCGAACAGAACGAGGACGGCAACAGACGACGAATTAAACGAGTTTTACAAGCGCATAGGCAAGCGCTCTAAACACTTGATGGATTACATCGTGTTGGCCCTAGAAACGGCCACACGACGCGGGGAACTCATAACCCTGAAATGGGAGGATGTGGATTTTCAGAAATCAATCGCACACCTTCACGACACGAAGAACGGGGAAGCGCGGGATGTGCCCTTGTCTGAACTGGCTTTACAGGTGCTGAAAGCCCGACGAGAGAAGCAAAAGCGGGCGGTTTATGTCTTCACTTCACAAGCACAAAGCGCCGAGGGCGGACACATCCAGCCCGCCGCCATCTCTCGGGCGTTTAGGCGCGTGAGGGATGAAATCGAAAAAGAAAAAGGGGAGCGCTTAAACTTGCGACTTCATGACTTGAGGCACACGAGCGCGACGCGGTGGCATCAAGACGGATTCAAAAACCCGATTGATTTAATGAGCATTACAGGACACAAAGACATTAGAAGCCTTGCCCGTTATGTGAACAACAAAGCCGAACAAATCGCGCGGGAAATGCGCGACAAGCGAAAGACGAAGAACGCAACAGAGACCAAAGAATGAAGGAATCAGAACATGACATGCGGCGGAAAAACTCTATGGCAACGATTGATGTGCCTGATTTTCAAACCCAATTGGATTGAACACTCAAGAAGATACACAAACGACCTTGACGAAATAACCGATGAATGCGCAAGGTGTCGCAATTGCCAGCAACAACGCCCCAAATGGTAGTGGACAACTGACCTGCCCACAGGCCAAGCCTATGGACGGCCTACGGTGCGTCAGTTGACCACAAACAAAACCCTGACGCGCAGCCCGTGGACAATCTAGCGATTGACACACCGCCCACTTGCCCCACCCGTTTTTATTTAGGATGAAGCATGGAGAGAGAAGACATAATTCAAGCGATTCAGGAAGGTTTGCTAACCTCGTTGCTTAAAAATACGAACCTGAGAGCAGCCGACAGAGACCAAGCGTTAGGCAAAGCTTTGGCTTTTGACAGTTTTCAAGAGTTTTACGACGACTTCAAAAAATGGCCGCTCGCAAGGTTTTCGCACGTCGATAAACTTTTTGCCTCACTGATTAAGATTTATTTTTTTCAACAGTTGACACCACTCGCAACCAATCAAAAATGGAATGAAGAGATATGGCGTCAAGTGGTTGAAGAAGCCATGAAGGCCAAAGAGGAAGAATTTGTTCAAATTCTGAAATCCAAATATCCGCACACATGCGCCGAGATTGAAACAAGGCGGAACGCTTCCCCCATTTTTTAAATGCTTCTTCCGCCAGTTTATGAAAGCAAAAGAAAACACAAAACTTTTAATTGATGTTGCCAAGACATGTTTAGAGTTTGAACCGCTATTGCCTGAAACAGTAGGTTATGACCTTGAAGAAGGCGATGGTGATTGCCGTGTTTTCTTTTACTCTAAACACCATGCTGAGGACAGCGATTTATTCTTTACGATTGACCAAGACTTGGATAGGTGGATACAAGAAAACGCAATCATGACATGGGAGCATTGTCAGAATGTAATTCAGCATTCGCAAAACTTACCTGATTGTGCGCCTACTTTTGTTTGTGTGGAAATCGGAGACTGTAAAAGAGCGTTTGAATTTTTGAGCAAAAATTATCTGCCGTGGCAAAACCACAAACTCAGAAAACGAGAAACTAACCGCATGGGGCATCCTCTCCAAAAGCATGACCCCGCAGCCGAAGGCGGGGCACTGTAAAAGTAGAACCCCGCCGACTCTTGACAAATCGGGCGGGGTTTCGTACTTTAAGTTCATGACTGTAGCGGCAGCCATGAATTCAAGATAAACAATCCTGAACGAATGTCAAGACCGCCCGCAGAAATCGGCGGTTTTTTTGCGTCAGGGCGTAAGCCCTCCCGAGTCGGAACTGCTGTAAAGTCCAAGCAATTGGGCGGCGTGGCTAGACTGGTGAAATTACACAGCCACGGTGAAGAGCGTAAAGCGACACTCACTAATTGCCCGCGAGCGGGTGAAGTCGCTAGATAAGCCGCCGCAGGACTTATCCCGAAGCGTGATTTTGTTTTGTGCCATAGCCCGCCAAATTCAAAATCGTTCAACGCCGAGCAACGCCTAATCTGTTATTTGTTTGGTGCGAGAACCGCGCCGCGACAAAACGGATTAGGGATGAGCTTGGCCGAAAGTTGAACTAACAACTTTTAGATGTAATACATGTCTAAACCAAGTTGTAAACAAATCAATTCCTGTAAGCAGAATTATTCTCAAACACCGAACGCACCGTAGCCGCTTGCGCGTCTTCCGTGCGTTCGGTGTTCCTCACTCGCAAAACCTACCGCATACAGCGCAAGCGTTTTGCTTGCGTTCAGGGTATCGCATACGCTCCAAACCCTTGTAAATCCTTGCGCAAGCGGCGCAAGCATTTAATTTTCGCAAGCACTTGACAAACGCTTGCGGGTCTGCTTTCTTTATTTCATAGCCATTAACTTTTTACGGAGGTGCTATGAAAAATCTAACCGTCAGGTTAAGCGACCTAGACCACAAACGATTGACCGAGCAGGCAATCAAAAAGGGCGGAACTGTGAGCGACGCAATGCGCGACATCGTGAGCCAATTTTTTGAAAAGCAAAGTCAAACGCAGAACGACAAAGCAGAGCACGAGAAAACTCGTGCGAAGTTTTCAGATTTAGACAATGCTTTGGCTTCACAGACTGAAGACATTCAAGCCGTCAAAGCAGGCTTAGGACATCTGGGCAAATTGCTGGCGCAATACATCACAGCGACCGCAGGGGGCAGCAAATGAGCACACTCAAAAATCTTTTCATTCGCGCAGCGGAAGCCAAAGACCCGACCGAGTTCAAAATTTTGGCGCGGTCAATTTCCCAGCGTGTCGGCGAGCGGGACGCGAACGGGGTTTATTTCATCAAGCCTGAATTTCAGACAAAGACGAGCAAAGCCATTAAGCCGCCATCTTTGGACTACCCCGACAACTATTTAGAGCATGTTCAAACGCGGAAGTTCGTTGAGTCCTATTTGACGCGACTGGAAATCAAATTTTTGTCAGGAAATTTGAACGCCACGGGTTCACTACTGAAAACCGCAGAGCGTAGATTGAAAACATTAATAACAGGAGACAAGCAATGAACACCATCGACTTTGACGAGAACCGCTATTTTTGCGAGCACTTAATTAAATTACTCGCAGAAGGCGACTACAAAACTTTTCAATGCTTACTCGCAGACCACGGATTGACACTAACCGATTTTGTGGATTTGACGATTAACGCATTGATGCCACCGCCGAACCTCACGGGCTACTTTCTGGCAATCCGCACATATATCACCACGGGAGAATTGAAATGAACTTTTTGGACACCGCAAAAGACAGCACAACCGCGACGCTTCAAACAGTGGGCGCAGCAGTGGCGCAAGAGGTGAACACATACAGGACAGCCTACACAACCATTTTTTTAGTTGTCGTTGTCAGTGTGATTTTTGCCGCCGCAGGGTATTTTGTGGGCTTTGCCCATGGAGGGTTAGGAAGATGAAAAAAGCACTTTTAGCCCTCGCACTCGCAGCCATGGCAGCGACCGCCACGGCACAGGCCACCTACTCGCGCCCACTCGGAAAATGGGCAATCGTGATGGTGGAGAGCGGCAAGCAAACGGACGTAATCGCAGCAGTTTGTTTTAACCGCTACGCGCCACCCGTTCAAATCGGCCAAGGACTTTGGCGACTGAGCAACCCACACGAACAAACGATTCAATTCGTCTGCGTGGTGTGGCAATCATGAGCCGCCGCGCCTATGTCGATTGGGGCATGAATGCTGTGCCCCTTGACCCCCAAACACCCCGCCGAGACTTACGCGGAGCGTTGCTAATTGGCGCACTGGGAGCCGCCGCAGGCTATGCCGCAGCATGGGCAGGGCTGGGGCACATCGTGCCCACCCAAACCACCGCCGTGGGCTTTCTCGCAGACCTGACAAGCCAAAAACTCACCTTCTCAAATGTGAGTGGCAACCTTGCCACCCGTGGCGCGGTTTCCCTACTCACGGCCACCGCCTTGGGCGTGTGGCTGTTTGTCGAAGGGTTCAAGCCACGCACGTCAGGAATTAGACACGTTAAAGGGCGGCAGTACCTCGACGGGCAAGAAGCCATCAAAGCAGCGCAGCAACTCGCACAAGCAGAAATGAAAGACAGCGGCGAAGGCGTGCCGCTTTCGCAAGACTTCAATTATTCCAGCGAGCGCGAGACAACCCACACGCTAATTGTGGGCGGTGTGGGCGCAGGTAAAACCACAATCGCCCACCACCTTTTGAGGGGCATTTTTAAGCGCAACGACAGGGCGTTAATCGTGGACTGGAAAGGCGACTTTACAGCCGCCTATCCTGGCCGAATATTCAACCCATTGGACAAACGTTCTTTGCGTTGGTGTGTCGCTCAGGACGTAGTTTCAGAACTTGACGCGCAGGCGTTCGCCTCTCAAATTATTCCCGACCCCGCAGGCAACGGCGACCCGTTTTGGGCGAACGCAGGTCGTTCAGTGTTGACCGCTTTGGTCATCAAATGCCAGAAAACCAAACCCCTGACCTGGACATGGGCAGACCTTTATTCCGAAGTAGTCGCAGGCTTGCCGAGCATTCAAAAAGCCGTGGGCGACTACTACGCGCACGCACTCCCAAACATAGCCGAAGCAGGGAAACAGACTCAAGGGGTTATCTCTCAAGTCGTGGCGCAGTTTGACGGAATCCGCGTTCTCGCCGAGGCGGAAAAAGACGACCCAGAAGCCAGAGGCTTCAGCGTGCGGCGATGGTTAGCAGGCCACGGCAAAGGCCAAATCATCTTGCGCGGCAGCAGCGAAAACCTGAGGCTTTGCCGTGGCTACATTAGCGCAGTCATTACCAGCGCGACCGCGCAACTTTTGGACTTGCCAGACAGCAAAGCCCGCAGGGTTTGGCTTGTCGCCGACGAGTTTCCAAAACTAGGCAAGTGCGAGGCCGTACCTTCGTTGATGGCCGAAGGCCGCAGCAAGGGGGCGCGTGTCGTGCTAATCGCTCAAGACATTGCTCAAATCCGCAACAACTACAACGCGGATTTTGTGAAGTCGCTCAAAAGCATGGTGGGAACAATCATCGTAGGCCGCACAAGCGGCGGTGAGACGGCGCAAATGGTCAGCAGTCAGTGGATAGAGACCAGAGAAATTGAACGACTGACCACCACCACGCAAGGGAACGGGGCAGCGTCAAAAAGTTGGCAACCGCACACCGTGCCCGTGGTTCACCCGTCAGAACTGGAAAGCGAATTGGGAAAACGGGGCGACAAGATTCACGCCCTGCTAATCACGGCAACCCACGCCCTCAATTTACCTTGGACATTCGTAGCCCCCAAGGCGTACCGCGCACCTATGGAAATGCGCGAATGTTTCAAGGGCGCAGGCAAGGCCAAGGTGTTGACCACGGACGAGCCGTTAGCCACCCCACACCAGCCCAAAAAAGAAGCCAAAAAAGAAGCCGAAAAAGAGGACGGACAAGACGCGGAGCGGCAAGCCGTGGAGCATCAAGTTCACGCAGGGATTGACCCCGCAGCGGGGGCGTTGTTGGCGGGCTTGGCGATGTTTGAGCAGTTAGCAAACAACAAGACCACCACCCCACAGGCCGCGCCGACGCATCAAGCGCAACGCTTGAAAAACGAACACGAACAAGAAGCAGAGCAGGAGTAAAAAATTATGTTGGACATGGTACGAATCGACGGCGTAGAGTATTACGACACCCTCAGCAAATCCGAGTATTACGCAAGCGCAGAGAAAGGCGAACCCGCAGGAACATGGGGCGAAGGAGCCGAAAAAATTGGCGTGGACACATCCAAGCCCGTGGAAAACTCACTTTTGAAAATGGTCATGACAGGCCACCGCCCAGACGGCACAAAGATGGTTCAAAACGCAGGCGCGGCAGATATGCGCGTAGGCATGGACTTGACCTTTTCAGCGCCTAAATCCGTGTCCGTTTTGTGGGCGAATGCTTCGCCCGAATTGCGGGAGCAAATCAGCAAAGCGCAGGCCGACGCAGTGGCCGAGGCCATGCGCTATTTGCGCGACCGTGTGGAGACACGCACAGGCAAAAACGGAGAGCACAGAGAGAAGCCCGCCGCCCTGATTTTTGCGACTTTCGAGCATTCGGACTCACGGGAAAAAGACCCCAACACCCACACGCACGCCGTGGTCAGTAATGCCGTCATTCGTGAAGACGGCAAGACCTCAGCAATCGACCAGAACGGGCTATTTACTCACAAACTCGCAGCAGGCACGACCTACCGCGCCCACCTTGCCCAACAACTCAGAAACATGGGCTTCAAGTTGGAAGAGGACAAGGACAACGCGGGGATTTTTCAAGTCGCTGGCATGGACAAGGACTTAGAAAAACATTTTTCAAAGCGAAGCGAACAAATCAAGACCAAGGTCAAAGAAACAGGCATGGACAGCGCCCAGAGCCGCCGCAACCACGCGGGCAACACACGCAAAGCAAAGGAAGAAATCGACCGCCCCGCGTTATTTGAACGCTGGCAAGCAGAGAGCGCAGCGCGTGGGTTTGATGCGTCAAAAATCGACGCACTCAAAGAGGCCACACCTGAGCCGTTCGTTATGCCCAGCACGGCCAAAATCTTGGAACGCTTGACAGAAAACGAATCCTTTTTTGAGGTCAAAGACCTGGAGCAAGTCTTAGCGGAATTTGGGCAATATCAGGACTTCGACCGCGAAAAAATGAAGGCCGAAATTTTGGCAAGCCCAGAGTGTGCCAAACGGGTTTGGGTGAACGAGCGCACGACAAAGACCGCGAACAAGAAAGACAAAGACAACCCGCACACGCGCACCGTGAGCACCACGGCGACCGTGTACACATCCCAAGCCCTGATTGACTTGGAAAAAAACGCACTCGACAGCGCAGCAGCGCGAAGCACGGAAACCCGCCACCACTTGCCCGCCGCGACCGTGGCCGCGACGATTCAGGGAATCGAAGAAGCGGCAGGCTTTCAATTGCGCGACGAGCAGCGCGAGGCCGTGGAGCACTTGACACAAAAGAGCGGAGGCGTTGCCATCCTGCGCGGACTGGCAGGCACAGGCAAAACGACCGCTTTAAAGGCCGTGAGCGAAGCATTCAAGGCCGAGGGCTACCGAGTACACGGCGCAACAATTTCAGCGCAGGCAGCGGGCATCCTAGCCAAGGAAACAGGGCTAAAAGCCGCGACCATTGCCCAAACCCTCATTGACTTGGACAAGGGCAAAACCCAACTTTCTGAAAAGTCGGTTTTGTTGATTGATGAAGCGGGGATGCTGGGAAGCCGCGATTTTGCGAGACTTCAAAAACACGCCGACGCTGTGGGCGCAAAACTCATAGCCGTGGGCGATGAAAAGCAACTCCAAGCGATTGCCAGCGGGGGCATTTTTGAAGCACTTCAAAGACACGCAGGCATTGCCACGGCAGACCTTAAAAAAATCACACGGCAGCAGGACGCGCAAGACCGCGAAGCGTCAAAACTACTCTACGAAGGCCGAGCCGAGGAAGCCCTAAAAATCTACGAAGACAAGGGGCAAATCAAGACGCACAAGCACCGCGACAGTTTGATGATTCAACTCGCAAAAGACTTTGCGAACGACCCCAGCGCCATCAATCAAAAAATGATTGTGGCGGCGACCAAGGCCGAGGCGCGACTACTCAACGAACAGACACGCGAAGAACTGAAAGCCAGCGGCCAGATTGACCGCGACACGGGCGCACTGTTTGAAAACGGCGACGGCGACACACTGGAAATGAGCAAAGGCGACCGCATCATTTTCAAGAAGAACAACCTAAGCCGTGGCATCGTGAACAACCTAAAAGGCACGGTCAAAGAGTGCCGACAAGACGGCGAACACTCGATTTTGAAAATCGAATGCGACGACGGGAAAACCCGCGAAATCAACACGGAAGATTACCCGCACTTGCGGCACGGGTACTCAATCACAGGCCACGCCAGCCAAGGCGCGACCATTCAAAAATCGTTTGTTCTTTTCAACCGTGGCGCGTCGGATCTGAGTTGGGGCTATGTCGCCATGACACGGCACAAAGACCGCGTTCAACTCTACGCCACCGAAGCCGACCGCCCAGACCTTGCGGAGAAGTTCAGCAAAGCGGCCATGAAAGGCACGACTTTGGACTTGAAAGAATACGAGCAGCCCACCGCCGAGGCGGCAGCAGGCAAAGACATGGAAGGCAGCGCACCAAGCACGGCGCAGGGCTTGGCTTCGAGCGCGGGGAAAGGGCAACAGAGCGCAGGCGCTCAGATGCCCCAGCAAATCGCCAAAAGGGGCGCACAGGCCCCGCTTGCGGGGCAGGCTGGAGGCGTACAGCAAAGCCAAAGCACAGGAGAAAAAATCAACTGGTCAGCCATTGAGCGCACTATGCCCAGCCTAGCCAATTTTTTAAAGTTGAGCATGGCACACGGCACGGGCGGCAACGCCGCACTAATGGGGCTTTACGAAGGTTTGGCAGCAGGCGCAAGCCGTGGCGCAGAGCAGCACGAAGCACAGAAACAAAGCCAAGCCCAAGAACAAGCCGCTATCCAGCGCCAAGGGGCCGAGATGGAGCGTTGATTAATCGGGCTTTGAACCGCCTTTTTCCCAATGCGGTTTTTTGATTGTGAACAGACCCACAACCAGAACAATCACAATAGCCCAAGCAATGGCAGGGCTGGGGATAAAGTAAAAGACGGCCAAGGACAGCAGGGGAACGAGCAGGAAAAGCCAAAGCGGTGTCTTTGGCTTACATTGCGCCCCACAGCCTGCCAGACCGTCGCAGCCGTAATATTTTTTGAAGGTGGTGGGCCGCCATTCCCTCATTTCGGCTTGGCAGTATTGACACTTCATTTTTATGCCCCTTGGTGTTGATAAATCCCGCAATCATGCCATGCAAGGAAGCACAACCCGCCAGACACTACAACGCGGAATCTCCAACCCCAAGCGCCAGCCCTGCCCGCTTTCGCAGGGCTTCGCGTTCAACGAGTGCCACCACTTGCGACGAGGCGTGGGCGTGGGCTTCGCGGGCCTCTTTGAAGCCCTGCGCGTCGTCCGCTTCGCGCAGGGCTTGCGCCCGTTGTTCAACAAGCGCACGAACAGCGGCAAGCCGCGCCTTCAAGTCAGCCGACGAACGAACGCGGAGTGGTGTTTTTGTCGGAAGCGGAACGCTTAGGGGTTCAGCGTCGGAAGTTTGGCCGCAGAGCCAAGACGCGACGAGGGGCACAGGGAAGAACACGCGAGCACCAAGGCGCACAGTGTTGAAGGGGACATGACCACGGCGCAGGAGTTGCGCCACATTGTTGGCCGTGGTGTTGATGAGTTGCGCCAGTTGCTCAACGCTCAAGAGCAAGACCCCACCAAACGAGGCTTGAATCTGTGCGAGGTTTTGGGCTTCGCAGGGCGAAAGCGTGGGCAATTTTGTAGACACTATTTAGACACTCGCACCGTAAAAATTTGTCTAAACCCGTCAAACCCTGTCATTTTCCATGACCTGCCAAGTTTCCTAAGTCGTTGTTTTTACTAGGAAAACTTGGTAGGCGCGAGAGGACTCGAACCTCCGACCCCCACCATGTCAAGGTGGTGCTCTAACCAACTGAGCTACGCGCCTGAATATTTATCCAAGACGGCAATTATAGCAGCAAAAGCTCGCGAGATTACGAGCACGCGCTGATGAGAAGCCTCTTGTCAGTTGCGTTAGCCTGCGGGGCCATCACCGCCGCCGCGCAAGGCGAACCCCTGCCACCTCGGTCACCATCCCCAGCACCCGTGTGAGGCGCCCGGAGTCGGACACCTCGACCGTAAACGTCATCCATGCCGTGCCTTTGATGGATTGGGTCTGAACACCGATCACATTGGTTTTTTCACGGGTAAAAACCTCTGAAATATCGCGCAACAGACCCTGCCGGTCTGCCGCTTCGATCAGCACATCGACCGGGTACACCGACGCAGCATTGGATTTGGGTTGCCCCCAGTCCACCTCGATCACCCGCTCAGGGTTGCGGCTGGCCATGTCACGAAAATTGCTGCAGTCAGCGCGGTGCACACTTACACCGTGGCCCCGGGTCACAAACCCGCAGATGCCGTCTGGCGGCGCGGGCCGGCAGCATTTGGCGAGTTGTGTCATCAGTGAGTCAATACCCACCACCAGCACGCCGCCCTTGGGGGCATTCTCGACACTGCGCGGCTTCTTCAGCAGCACGTAGTCATCGGGCTCCAGGGCCGGCTCACGTGGGCGCAGCAAGGTCTCGATATTGCGCAGGGAGAACTCGTCCTTGCCCACCACCTCAAACAGGTTGTCTGCCGACTTGAAGCCCAACTGGGCTGCCAGGTCGTCCAGCTTCACGGATGTTTTGCCTTCGCGCTGGAGCAATTTCTCTACCGCTTCACGGCCTTTGGCCACCGTCTCATGGGTGACCTGGGCGTTAAACCACGCACGCACCTTGGCCTTGGCGCGGTGGCTTGAGAGGTAACCCAGATCCCCATTGAGCCAGTCCCGCGAAGGCCCGCCCTCCTTCACCGTGCTCACTTCGACGGTCTGCCCGTTCTGCAGCGGTGTATTAAGCGGCACCATGGCCCCATCCACCCGCGCGCCACGGCAACGGTGGCCCACATTGGTGTGGATCGAATAGGCAAAGTCCACGGGGGTGGCACCTTGCGGTAGTTCCACAATGGCCGCATCGGGCGTCAGTACATAGATGCGGTCTTCAAACAAGCCCCGGCTCGGCTGGGTGCCGGTGAGGTCACGCTCCCAGGCCAGCAGCTGGCGCAGGACAGCGATCTTGGCATCGTATTCGCTGGTGGCCGTTACAGCACCGCCGTAACCCTTGGTCCCCGCCTCCTTGTACGCCCAGTGCGCCGCCACGCCGTGTTCGGCGTGTTCATGCATTTCCTGGGTACGGATCTGGATTTCTATGGCCTTGCCCGTCGCATCACGCACCACCGTGTGCAGCGACTGGTAGCCGTTGGCCTTGGGCCGGGCAATGTAGTCGTCAAACTCTTCAACGATCGGCTCGAACTTGGCGTTAACCCAGCTCAGTGCGGCATAACAGTCAGACACCGAAGACACCACCACCCGCAGCGCGCGGATGTCAAACACCTGCTCAAAACCGAGCGACTTGCCGCGCATCTTCTTGACGATGCTGTAGATGTGTTTAGGCCGTCCCTGCACACTGGCACGAACGCCTTTGGCCAGCAAATCGGACTCCAGCTGCGCACGCAACTGCTCCATCAGCACTTCACGTTCAGCGCGTTTTTCGTCGAGCAAACGCGCAACGTCGCGGTAGGTCTGCGGCTCCAGAAAACGGAACGCCAGGTCTTCCATCTCCCACTTGACCTGCCAGATCCCCAATCGGTTGGCCAGCGGGGCAAACACATTCAAAGACTCTTCAGCAAGGCTGTGCGACACAGGCCGCTTGCTTCCCGCGTGGTACCGCAAGGTCTGCAGGCGAGACGCCAGCCGCAGCATCACCACACGCAGGTCACGCGAAAACCCGAGCAGCATCTTGCGCACATTTTCGGTCTGCAGCACCTGCTCATCCACCGGACGGGCCGACGTGTTTGCTTCGCGGGTTTGCCGGTGCACCGCCATGAGTTTGGTGGTTTCCACCGCCAGCGCCGCGAAGTTGTCACCAAAGGCCTTGGCAATCACCTCCTGCGGCCGGTTCAGGTGTTCACACGCATAAACCAGGTAACTGGCAGCCTGCATGGCCTCGGACCCGCCCACGGATTTGAGAATGGCAGCAACGGCATCGGCGTGGGCGAGTTTGCCTTCGCCTGAGTCCAGCAGTTCGTCCGCAATCAAGGGCTCTGCAAAAGCACGCGCACGCGCCAGCGCATGGGCCTGCTCGGGCAGGCTGTGGGCGGTTGCAGCAATCAGCTGCGGGACTGGTGTGGTCACCGTCAGCCCCTCAACTGGCGCAGATAACGTACTTTTCATTCCACCACCCAAATCAGGCATCCATCAAAAAACGGGTGACGGCCTGCACCTGGTCATCGGCAACAAAGGTCGGGGCATGGCCCACACCCTCAAACTCCACCAGAGACGCACGGGGACCGCGTTGACCCATAACCTGGGCTGTCTCACGCGTGAGCAAATCCGACTGCGCACCACGCACCAGCAAGGTTTTGGCCTGGATCGCGTCGTACAGCTGCCAGAGCACTGCCTCGCCTTGCGCTGCGGATTCTTGTGTGGCACCACCAAAAGGCGTGGCAATGGCCGGGTCGTAGTGCAAAGTGACCCCGTCCCCCACCGGTTTGACCATGTGCCGCGACAGCTCCAGCCATTGTTGCGGCGTGTGCGGGCCAAACCCGCTGGAGATCACCCGCAGCGCATCCGCTGCCTCCTGCAGGTTGGCAAAAACACCGAATTTGCCCAGGTAACTGCCGATACGCTGCAAGGCCTGCCACTGGATCACCGGACCCACATCGTTGAGCACCAGGCGGCGCACTGGCACGGGTAACGGCAAGCCCGGTGTGCCCAGCACACCCAGCCCGATCAAGCCGCCCATACTCGTGCCCACCCAGTCCAGCGTCTGGATGGGGGCCTGCTGGTGCACCTGCGCCAGCAAATACAGCATGTCGGACGTGTACTGGGGAATCTGGTAACCCATGGGGTCGGGCAACCAGTCGCTGGTGCCACGCCCCACAACGTCCGGGCACACCACCCGGGCATGCTGGCCCAGCGCGCGGGCCAGCACGTCGAAGTCGCGCCCCTGGCGCGACAGGCCATGTACACAGACCACCACATGAGGGTGGGCAGGATTACCCGTGGCATTCCATTCCCAGTACCCCATTTGGTGCATCACCGGGGGATTGGGGCTGGCCTGCACTGTGACCGCACCAGTGGGGCAGGAGACAAATTTCAGCGAGGGTTCGGTCATTTATTTCAGACTGTCAAAACGATCAGGACGGTGGCAAGATAAGAACCTGTTTACATCCTAATTCATCCAGGGAAACATTCATGCTCAAAGGTAAAACAGCTCTCGTTACCGGCTCCACCAGCGGCATCGGACTCGGCATTGCGTTGGCCCTTGCACGCCAGGGTGCCAACATCGTGCTGAACGGTTTTGGCGACACCGAAGGCCCCAAGGCACAAGTCGCGGCACTGGGCGTCAAAGTGGCCTACCACGGTGCCGACATGTCCAAACCCGCAGAGATCGAAGACCTCATGCAATTTGCGGCAGCCCAGTTCGGGCAGGTGGACATCCTGGTGAACAACGCGGGTATCCAGCACGTGGCTCTGGTCGAAGATTTCCCGGTCGAGAAGTGGGATGCCATCATCGCCATCAACCTGACCAGCGCCTTTCACACCACCCGCCTGGCCCTGCCAGCCATGAAAAAATCCAACTGGGGGCGCGTCATCAACATCGCCAGTGCCCACGGCCTTGTCGCGTCTGCCAGCAAGTCGGCCTATGTGGCCTCCAAACATGGCATCGTGGGTTTTACCAAGTCGCTGGCGCTGGAGACGGCCCGCACGGGTGTGACCAGCAACGCCATCTGCCCCGGCTGGGTGCTGACGCCGCTGGTGCAAAAACAGATCGACGCGCGCGCTGCCAACGAAGGTATCTCCATCGAACAGGCCCAAAACGAGCTGCTGGCTGAAAAAGAGCCTTCGTTGCAGTTCACCACGCCGGACGAGCTGGGTGAACTGGCCGTCTTCTTCTGCTCGCCCGCCGGCAACAATGTGCGTGGCGTGGCCTGGCAGATGGACGGTGCCTGGACCGCGCAGTAAGCTGTCACGACGCCCCACTCCCGCTTCATCCCCATGCGCGCACCAGGCACTTTGATGGCACCCGAACCGGCTGTCGCAGCCGACTCGCCCGCCTCCCGTGTCTTGATGCCCGGCAACCATCCGTAGAAGAGCGTATGGAGACGGGCAAGGCGCTGCGGGAGACGGTGCCACGGTCCAGCCATGGCGAATTTGTGCGCCACCGTGGTGTGGATCCCTTGCGTATCCTGCGCGAGCAGGCCAAAACGCGGATCCCGCAGCTGGTGCCCTTGCGCCATGCGCGCATGCTGCAGTCGCCGTTTGCATTCCTGCGCGGGTCGGCGGCCGTCATGGCAGCCGATCTGGCATCCACGCCGCAGACGGGTCTGCAGGTGGAACTCTGCGGTGACATGCATGTGTCCAACTTTGGCGTGTTCGCCTCGGCCGAGCGCCAACTGGTTTTTGCCATCAATGACTTTGATGAATGCCAGTTCGGCCCCTGGGAGTGGGACGTCAAGCGCCTGGCGGCCAGCGCCTTTGTGGCCGCGCGCCACCTGGGCGGCGACACCAGCACATGCGACGAGGCCGCACGTGCCATCGTGGGCAGCTACCAGAAACGGCTGCGGCGCTACGCGGGTATGGGGCATCTGGCCGTCTGGTACGACTCCATCGACAGCGACACCCTGATCGCGTCGCTCTCGCCCGCCTTACACGAGCGTGCCCACGCGCTGCTGAACAAGGCGCGTCGGCGCAACCACTTGCAGGTGCTCGACAAAATGACCGATCTGGTGGACAACGCCCACCAGATCGTGGAGCAGCGCCCCTTCATCGTCCGGGCATCACACACCTCCATGGGCCGCCCGGTGCAGGAGGCCATCAACCTTTTTCTGGAGGCCTATTTCCGCACCCTTGCACCAGACCGGCAGATGCTGCTGGAGCGTTACAGCGTATTGGACGTTGCACACAAGGTGGTGGGTGTCGGCAGTGTGGGAACGCGTTGCTGGGTTGTGCTGCTGCAGGGCCGCGATACGGAAGACCCGCTGTTCCTGCAGATCAAGGAGGCCCAACCCTCCGTGCTGTCCCCGTATGCCTCGGCGCCGCTGCCCACCAGCGGCAACCAGGGCGAACGCGTGGTGGTCGGGCAGCGCCTGATCCAGGGCTCGCCCGACATCTTCCTGGGCTGGGGTGAAGTGGATGGTGTGCATTTCTATGTGCGCCAGTTGCGCGACATGAAGGGCAGCATCGACCTGGAGCCCGGCGGCATCAGCACCAAAGGCTTTACCGAGTACTGCAAGCTGTGCGGTTGGGCGCTGGCACTGGCACACGCCAAGTCCGGTGATGCGGCCATGCTCAGTGGCTACATCGGCAAGTCCGGCGAATTTGAAGACGCGATCGCCCAGTTCTCCGCCAGCTGCGCCGAACAAACCGTGCAAGACCATGCCACCATGGCCGCCGCCGCGCGGGACGGCAAGATCAAGGTGGCAGAAGGCACGGGCCGCTGACCTGCGCAGCAGCCCCTCAACATCAGCGCATCTGCACCGAGCCCGACACGTTCACCACCACGGTGCTTTTTCCCGCTTCCACCGGAATCGCAGCATCTGAGGACATGCTGGCACCTTTGGCCATGGCCATCATGCGGGGGCGCCCCTCCTGGTTGTCATGGCTGTTTACCGCCACCTCACGCAAAGTGAAGGCTGAAAACCCGAAATTGCGGGCAATCTCGGTGGCCTGTGCCTTGAATTGCTCGATGGCCTTGGTCTGGGCTTCACCTTCGACCTTGGCGCGTTGTTCGCGGCTCAGGCCAAAACCGATGTTGGCGATCGTCATGTTCGGGATCTTGCCGCCCGTGGCGGCGATACTCGGAAAGTCACGCCCCTCCAGCACCAGTTCTGCCGTACCCTGCCAGCCGCTGATCTTGTTGGCCTTGTCGTAGCGCGGGAACAGGCTGAAATTGCCGGTGCGTACATCCATCTGGCCGGGTTGGGCGGCCTTGCGGGCTTCGGCCAGCGCCGCGTCGAGCACCGTTTTGAGCTGGCTTTGCACCACTGCCGCATCCGCGCCGTCGCGCGTCGCATTCAGCGTAATGGCCAGCAAATCCTGCGTAACTTCCACCACGCCACTCGCAGACAGGCTCACCACGTTTTGCAGCGGCGCAGGCGCATTATTCTGAGAAAAAGCGGCTCCAGTGCTTGCCAATACTGCGACCATTGCTATGCTTTTTAAAGCCAATTTCATTCCAACTCCTTGAGGTTTACAGGACACCATGCCCCTGTGAAGCAGCATGGTGCCTGAACACCAAACCGCCCCCGCAGGAAGGGGCAACATTTGTAACATTGGGTCAATCAGGGCAAAATTCACGCTCCCAAGCCGTTTTAAGCCCTCAGAATCGGCTCTGTTACAAATAGGACAGGGAACCACATGACCCAAGCTACCAACCGTGCTGACAAGATTCTGGTTGTTGACGACGACGCCCGCATCCGCGACCTGCTGCGCCGCTACCTGACGCAAGAAGGTTTTGAAGTGATGGTGGCCGAAGACGGCAAAGCCCTCAACCGCATCCTGCTGCGCGACACGGTGGACCTGATCGTGCTCGACCTGATGATGCCCGGCGAAGACGGCCTCTCGATCTGCCGCCGCCTGCGTGCTGCCAATGAGCGCACCCCCATCATCATGCTCACCGCCAAAGGCGAAGACGTGGACCGCATCGTGGGCCTCGAAGTGGGCGCCGACGACTACCTGGGCAAACCGTTCAACCCGCGTGAACTGCTGGCCCGTATCCACGCAGTGCTGCGCCGCCGCCCGCCCCACGAAGCGCCCGGCGCACCGTCTGGCGAAAACGAAAGTGTCACCTTCGGCCCTTTCACCTTCGACATGGGTACCCGCACGTTGCACCGCAACGGCGAAGAACTGCCCCTGACCACCGGTGAATTTGCCATGCTCAAGGCGCTGGTGCGCCACCCACGCCAACCCCTGTCGCGTGAAAAACTCGCCCTGCTGGCCCGCGGCCGCGAGTTCGAACCCTTTGACCGCAGCCTGGACGTGCAGGTGTCACGCCTGCGCAAGCTGGTGGAAGTGGACGCCGCTGCGCCCCGCTACATCCAGACCGTCTGGGGCGTGGGCTACGTGTTTGTGCCGGACGGCACGAACTGATGGGCAAACCCCAGGCCGGTGCGCTGAACATGCCCGTGGACCCCGCGGGTGACGCCACGGCCCCCGCGCCGCTGGAGCAGATCGCCGCGGTGCGTGCGCACCGGGTTTCGCTCAACCTGTTCTGGCGCACCTTTTTTCTGTTGGCGATCCTGCTGGTTGGCAGCATCCTGGCGTGGCTCCAAACCCTGCGTGCACTCGAACTAGAGCCCCGCGCCATCCAGACTGCGCAGCAGGTGGCTTCCCTTGTCAACCTGAGCCGCGCGGCCCTGATGCACGCCGACGCCATTGCGCGTGTGTCCCTCATCAAGACCATGGCCGAACAGGAAGGTGTGCGCATCATTCCGCGCGAGCCGGGTGACAACTTCGAGCTGTTTGACACCACCGCACTGGGCAACCGCATCACCGCCGAACTGACCGGTCGGCTGGGGCCCGGCACCGTGGTGGCGCGCAGCGTGAATGGTGAACAAGGCCTGTGGGTCGGGTTTGACATCAACGGCGACCAGAACTGGCTGCTGATGGACCGCGCCCGCTTCAGCCCCGCCGACGGCACCACCTGGCTGATCTGGCTGGCCATGGCCGCGGCCTTGTCGTTGGCCGGTGCAGCGGCCATTGCGCGGCTGATCAACCAGCCGCTCAAGCTGCTGTCGTATGCCACCACCCGGGTGCGCGACGGCGACTTTGCGGCCGGACACCTGGACGAACAGGCCGTCACCAGCGAGATCCGCGAAGTCAACATCGGCTTCAACCGCATGGCCCACAAGCTGGCCGAAATGGAGCAGGACCGCGCGGTGATGCTGGCCGGCATCTCCCACGACCTGCGCACGCCGCTGGCCCGCCTGCGCCTGGAAACCGAGATGAGTGTGGCCGACAACGACGCCCGCGAGCACATGTCGGCCGACATTGCGCAGCTGGACGCCACCATTGACAAGTTTCTCGACTACGCCCGCCCCGGCGATGTGTTGCTGGAGTCCGTCGTGCTGAACGATGTGGTGGCCTCCTGCCTGTACGCCGTGCAAGACCATGAAGAGCTGAAGGTTCGCGTGTCGATACCCGAGAACACCAGGGTCATGGCCGACGATGTGGAGTTGGGCCGTGTGATCTCCAACCTGCTTGAAAACGCGCGCCGTTATGGCAAGTCACCCGACACTGGAATTGCGATGGTTGAAATCGGCGCCAAAGCGCGGGACGAATGGATTCTTGTCAAGATCCGCGACCACGGCCCCGGCGTGCCGCCGGCCATCCTGGCCGACCTGACCAAACCCTTCTTCCGGGGGGATGCGTCCCGCTCGGCCGCCACTGGTGCGGGCCTGGGGCTGTCCATCGTGGACAAGACCGTGCAACGTATGGGCGGCATTTTTGCGCTGGCCAACACGGGCTCCGGCGGCCTGGCGGCGCATATCCAGCTGCAAAAAGCAAAATAATAAGCACACCCCCAAGCTTGCTCACTTCGTGTAGCCGCCAACCCCCTTGCAGGGGGCAACACCAGCGGCCTGGCAGAGCCAGATCCGCGGTGTTTGCTGGCGTGGGAGGTGCACGCTTCATAGGCTATTTTTTAGAGGAGATTGGCCTCTAGCGCCCGCCCATAGAGCGCATTCAGCTATTTAAACAATAGCACCACAGCCCGCGCTTCCATTGCCGCGCCCTGCCCCACTGGGCCCATTTTCTCGGCTGTTTTGGCCTTGACGTTGATCTGGTCGGGCTGCAGGCCCAGGGCCTGGGCGATATTGCTGCGCATGGCGGGGATGTGCGGCATGAGTTTGGGGGCCTGGGCAATGATGGTGCTGTCGATGTTGCCAATCTGCCAGCCCGCCGCCCGCACCCGCCGCACCGCCTCGACCAGCAGCACGGCAGAGTCCGCACCGCGAAACTGCGGGTCGGTGTCGGGGAAATGGGTGCCAATGTCGCCCATCGCCGCTGCGCCCAGCACCGCATCGGTGATGGCATGTAACAGCACATCGGCATCGGAATGGCCCAGCAGGCCCAGGTGGTAAGGCACCTCGACGCCGCCCAAAATCAGTTTGCGGCCCTCTACCAGGGCATGGATGTCCCAGCCTTCGCCAATACGGAAGTTCATACTTGCTTTCTTTGTTGTCGGTTCACCAGCACAGCCTCGGCCAGCGCGAAGTCGTCGGGGTAGGTCACTTTGAAATTCTGCGCGCCGCCTGGCACCAGCAGCGGCGCGTGGCCCAGGGCTTCGATGGCGCTGGCCTCGTCGGTGACTTGGTCGGTGGCCTGCGCCAATGCACCACGCAGCATGCCAATACGGAACATCTGCGGCGTCTGCGCCAGCCATTTGTCGCTGCGCTCCAAGGTCGCAGCCACGCGATCACCGCTGGCTTGCTTGAGCGTATCGGCCAGCCGGTGCGCCAGCAGGCCGCCGACCGGGTCGTGTTCACAGGCGGTTATCAGCGCCTCGATCTGCGCGGGGGTGATGAGACAACGCGCGGCATCGTGCACCAGTACCCAGTCGTGGGCGGCCGCACCCTGCGCCAGCAGGTGGTTTAAGCCATTTAATACGCTCTGCGCCCTTGTCTGGCCTCCGCAGTCAGCTATCAAAAAAGGAGCATTCTCCGCCGTGTCGAAAAACGGGTCACCGGGTGCCACCACCACCCAGGTGGCGGCCAAACGGTTCACGGCCGCAAACGCGGCCAGTGTGTGTAACACCAGCGGCTGGCCTGCAATGGGCTGGTACTGCTTGGGCACCACGGTGGCAGCGCGGCTGCCGGTGCCGGCACAGGGCACCAGTGCCCAGAAGCGAGGAGACTGGGAAGATAAAGGGGAGGTTTCAGGCATAACGGGCACGGAATCAGCCCCCATTCTAAAATCGCGGCTGTCATCACCCCCCGCCACACTTGCCGGGGGGTGTTCTGCATTCCATTTTCACCACCTTGGTCACGCGAAGCACCCGATGGATCTCCCCAAGCTCAAACCCGGCCACCGCTTTACCCTGCCCCGCCCCACCGGCTCGGCCGACTCGCTGCTTTTGGCGCGTCTGGGCGAGCGCGACAAGGCGGCGCGCCAGCGCACGGCCATCGTCACGGCGGACGCCACCGACGCGCAGCGGCTGCAGGACGAGCTGGCGTTCTTTGCGCCCGACTTGCGCTGTGTGTTGTTCCCCGACTGGGAAACCCTGCCCTACGACAGCTTTTCACCGCACCAGGACCTGATCAGCGAGCGGCTGGCCACGTTGTGGCGCATCTCGCAGGGCGACGCGGACGTGATCATCGTGCCAGCCACCACGGCGCTGTACCGGCTGGCACCGCCTGGGTTTCTGGCGGGTTACACCTTCCATTTCAAGACCAAACAAAAACTCAACGAGGCCAAACTCAAGGCCCAGCTCACGCTGGCGGGTTACAGCCATGTGACGCAGGTGGTCAGCCCCGGTGAATACGCGGTGCGGGGCGGGCTGATCGACCTGTTCCCCATGGGTTCGCTGGTGCCGTTCCGGGTGGATTTGTTTGACGACGAGATCGACTCGATCCGCACCTTCGACCCCGACACCCAGCGCAGCCTGTACCCGGTGCCCGAAGTGCGCCTGCTGCCGGGCCGCGAGTTCCCGATGGACGACGACGCCCGTGCCCGATTTCGCAGCCGCTGGCGCGAAATGCTCGAAGGTGACCCAACCCGCAGCCGCATCTACAAGGACATGGGCAACGGCGTGGCAACGGCAGGTATCGAGTACTACCTGCCGCTGTTCTTTGACGAGACGGCCACCGTGTTTGACTACCTGGGCGAGGCCGCCACGGTGGTGTTACATGGCGACCTGGAGCCTGCGTTCCAGCACTTCTGGCAGGACACCCGAGAGCGCTACCGGCTGGTGCAGGGTGACCCGGAGCGGCCGGTGCTGCCGCCCGAGAGCCTGTTTCTGGGCATCGAGCAGTTCTATGCCTGTGCCAAGCCGTATGCGCAGCTGGCCCTGCGCCCGCCACAGTCCGGTGCAGAAGAAGCCGAGCAGAGTGCGTATGTGGAATTTGCGCCCTTGCCCGCCCTGTCGGTGGTGCGTGGTGCCGAAGACCCGCTGCAGCGCCTGACCACCCACATCCGTAACACCCGCCAGCGGGTGCTGCTGCTGGCCGAAAGCAACGGCCGCCGCGAGAGCCTGCTCGACTTCTTACACGCCAGCGGACTGCGACCACCGTCGTTCGATTCGCTGCTTGAATTCCAGACCAGCGACGAACCTTTAGGCATTGCCACCGCCGCACTGTTCAGCGGTTTCAGCTGGCTTGAAGACGGTATCGACCTGGTCACCGAAACCGAACTTTTTGCCGCCGGCCCTACCACCCGCCGACGCCGCAAGCAGGAACAGGTCAGCGACGTTGAAGCACTTATTAAGGATCTGAGCGAGCTGAACGTGGGCGACCCGGTGGTGCACGCCGCCCACGGCATTGGCCGCTACAAAGGCCTGGTGACCATGGACCTGGGCCAGGCCAACCCCGACGGCACCACCGCTGCACAGGAGTTTTTGCACCTCGAATACGCCGACAAGGCCACGCTGTATGTGCCGGTGAGCCAGCTGCACCAGATCAGCCGCTACACCGGCGTGAGCGCCGACGAAGCACCGTTACACAAGCTGGGTTCGGGCCAGTGGGAAAAAGCCAAACGCCGCGCCGCCGAACAGGTGCGCGACTCGGCCGCCGAGTTGCTCAACATCTACGCCCGCCGCGCGCTGCGCGAAGGCCATGCGTTCCGCTACTCGCCGCAGGACTACGAAACCTTTGCCACCGACTTCGGTTTTGAAGAAACCGCCGACCAGAACGCCGCCATCCACGCCGTGATCCAGGACATGATCAGCCCGCGCCCGATGGACCGGCTGGTGTGCGGCGACGTGGGTTTTGGCAAGACCGAGGTGGCGCTGCGGGCTGCGTTCGTCGCCGTCACGGGTGGCAAACAGGTGGCCTTTCTCGCCCCCACCACACTCCTGGCCGAGCAGCATTACCAGACGCTGGTAGACCGCTTCAGCAAATGGCCGGTGAAAGTGGCCGAGATGAGCCGCTTCCGCTCCGCCAAGGAAATTACTGCCGCCCTCAAGGGTGTGGCCGACGGCAGCGTGGACATTGTGGTCGGCACCCACAAACTGCTCAGCGAAAAGACTGTCTTCAAAGACCTGGGGCTGCTCATCATCGACGAGGAACACCGCTTTGGGGTGCGCCACAAAGAGCAGATGAAGGCCCTGCGCGCCGAGGTGGATGTGCTGACACTCACCGCCACGCCCATCCCGCGCACGCTGGGTATGGCGCTGGAAGGTTTACGTGACTTAAGCGTCATAGCGACCGCGCCACAACGGCGTCTTGCTATCAAAACCTTTGTGCGCAGCGAAAACAACGGCGTGATCCGCGAGGCCGTGCTGCGTGAACTGAAACGCGGCGGGCAGGTGTACTTCCTGCACAACGAGGTCGAGACGATTGAAAACCGCCGCCAGAAGCTTGAAGAGATATTGCCCGAGGCCCGCATTGCCGTGGCCCACGGCCAGATGCCCGAGCGCGAGCTGGAGCGGGTGATGCGCGACTTTGTGGCGCAGCGCTTCAACATTCTGCTGTGCTCCACCATCATCGAAACCGGCATCGACGTGCCCACCGCCAACACCATCGTCATGAGCCGCGCCGACAAGTTTGGCCTGGCCCAGCTGCACCAGCTGCGCGGGCGCGTGGGCCGCAGCCACCACCAGGCCTATGCCTACCTGATGGTGCCCGACATCGAAGGCCTGACCAAACAGGCAGCGCAGCGGCTCGACGCGATCCAGCAGATGGAAGAACTGGGCTCGGGCTTTTACCTGTCCATGCACGACTTGGAGATTCGTGGCGCGGGCGAGGTGCTGGGCGAGAACCAGAGCGGCAACATGCTGGAGGTGGGCTTCCAGCTCTACAACGAAATGCTGTCGGAGGCCGTGCGCTGCCTGAAGGCCGGTATCGAGCCCGACCTGCTGAGCCCGCTGAACGCCACCACCGACATCAACCTCCACGCCCCCGCCCTGCTGCCCAATGATTACTGTGGCGACGTACACCTGCGGCTGAGCTTCTACAAAAAGCTGGCCACCGCCAAAACCAGCGACCAGATCGACGGCCTGCTCGAAGAAATCGTCGACCGCTTCGGCAAACTGCCACCGCAGGCCCAGGCCCTCATCGACGTACACCGCCTGCGTGTGCTGGCCAAGCCTTATGGCGTGGTCAAGGTCGATGCCGCGCCGGGCGTCATCACCATCACCTTCCGGCCCAACCCGCCGTTTGAGCCGATGCGCATCATCGAGCTGATCCAGAAAAACCGGCACATCAAACTGGCTGGCAACGACAAGCTGCGTATCGAACGAGAACTGCCCGAGGCCAAAGACCGGGCGCAGATGGTGCGCGACATTTTGCGCAGCCTGGGCCAGCCCCGTGTGGAAGCCGTACCCCAACCGACATAACGATGGACATGGTGTTTATTGAACTTGCGCTGGTGCTCGGCTTGCTGCTGGTGGCCCTGTTCGCCCAACCCTGGCGGCTGCTGGCGGGCACCAGCGGCCTGGCGCTTCTCACGCCCATGCTGGCCTGCCTGGCCGTGCTGCCCTGGCTCTGGGCCTTGCCGTCGTTGCATGCCATGCCGCTGCAACTGCAGCTGTCGGGGGCCTGCCTGGTGGTGCTGTGCCTGGGCTGGCCGCTGGCGGTGCCCGTGCTGGTGGTGGTGGGTGTGCTGGCTGCGCTGGTGTCCCCCATGGCCTGGGAACAGGCGCTGGCCCTGACCACCTGGCTGGGGGTGGTGCCCGCCACGCTGGCACTGGGGCTGGGTGCACTGGTGCGCCGCTTTGTGGGAGCCCACCTGTTCGTCTACATCCTTGGCCGCGCATTTCTGGGCACGGTGGCCTGTGTGTTTGCCAGTGGTGCACTGTCGCAGTGGGCGGGCCACACCTTGGCCGGGGTGCCCAGCGGGCAGTCACTCATCGCCCACTGGCTGATGGCCTGGGGCGACGGTTTTGCCACCGGCATGTTGTGCGCCATCTTCGTGGCCTACCGTCCGCAGTGGCTGGCCACCTGGTCGGACCGGCTTTACTTTCCACGCTGATGGGCTTTTAGTCTGCAAATTAAGCATAAAAATAGCCTCTAGCGCCCTATCTACCTACGCAATAAGCTCCTTAATTAATAGCAAAATATGACACCCCAAGAAATTTCCCCCGGCCTGCGCGTCCAGAACCTGCCCACGGCCCTGCAGTTGAGCGACTACAAACTCATCGCGTTCGACATGGACTCGACGCTGATCAACATTGAATGTATCGACGAGGTTGCCGACGCTGCAGGCCGCAAGGCCGAGGTGGCGGCCATCACCGAAGCCGCCATGCGGGGCGAAATCACCGACTTCAAGGACAGCCTGCGCCGCCGCCTGGCGCTGCTGCGTGGGGTGACGGTGGCCGACATGGAACGTGTCTACACCGAACGCCTGCAGCTCAACCCCGGGGCCGCCACGCTGGTGGCCGCGTGTAAGGCGGCGGGGCTCAAGGTGCTGCTGGTCAGTGGCGGCTTCACTTTCTTCAGCGACCGTGTGCGTGACCGGCTGGGCATCGACTTCACCCGCGCCAATGTGCTGGAGGTGGAGAGTGGACCGAACTGCGGCCAGCTCACCGGCCGGGTGGTGCAGCAGGCTTGGGGCGATATCTGCGACGGCGCAGAAAAACGCCGCACGCTGCTGGAAGTGGCGTCGCTGCTGGGCATCACACCCGCGCAATGTATCGCCATGGGCGACGGTGCCAATGACCTGCCGATGATGGGTGCCGCCGGGCTGTCGGTGGCCTACCACGCCAAACCGGCGGTGCGTGCGCAGGCCCAGGTGTCCATTGAGCAAGGTGGGCTGGACCGTCTGCTCGAAGTGCTGCGTTGATTTTTGGAGATTTGTTTTTGTCCCGTTTTTTCCGCTTTTTCGAGAAACTGCTCCACCCCTACCCCACCACCGAACCCGCCGTTCCGCCCGGCAGCCTGGTGGCTTTTGTGTGGGCCTGCACCCAGGGCGTGCGTGGCAAGATCGCGGTGATGGCGCTGCTCACGGCCGCCATGTCGGTCATCGAGGTATCGCTGTTTGCGGTGCTGGGCCGCATCGTGGACTGGCTCGGCAACCAGCCGCCCGCCACGCTGTGGCAAGACCGGGGCACCACCCTGGTCTGGCTGGCCGTGCTGCTGGTGGTGAGTATTGGTGTGGTGGCGCTGCAAACCACGGTGAAACACCAGACGCTGGCCGTGAACCTGCCCATGCGCCTGCGCTGGAACTTCCACCGCCTGCTGCTGGGCCAGAGCATGGCCTTCTACCAGGACGAGTTTGCCGGGCGTATCACCGCCAAGGTGATGCAGACCGCACTGGCCGTGCGCGACACCGTGTTTGTGCTGGCCGACGTGGTGGTCACGATGGGGGTGTATGTCGGCACCATGGTGGTTCTGGCCGCCGTGCTGGAGCCGCTGCTGATGTGGCCCTTCCTGGTCTGGCTGGTGCTCTACATCGGCGCGCTGGTGTTTTTTGTGCCCCGGCTGGGCCACGTGGGCAAGGCCCAGGCCGACGCCCGTGCGCTGATGACGGGCCGGGTGACCGACGCGTACACCAACATCGCCACCGTCAAGCTGTTCTCACACAACCACCGCGAGGCCGGTTTTGCGCGCGCCGCGATGCAGGACTTCATGGCCACGGGCCACGCCCAGATGCGGCTGGTGAGTGCGTTCGAGATCGTCAACCACACGCTGAGCATGGGACTCACAGCGGGTATGGCGGGTATGTCGCTGTGGCTGTGGTCGCAGGGGACGATTGGTATTGGCGCGGTGGCCGCATCCACCGCCATGGCGCTGCGCCTGCAAGGCATGTCGCACTGGATCATGTGGGAGATGACCAGCCTGTTCGAGAACATCGGCACGGTGCAGGACGGCATGAAAACGCTGTCGCGCCCGCGCGCCGTGCTGGACGTGCCGAACGCACCGGCACTCAGCGTGCCGCGAGGTGAGGTGCGCTTCGAACAAGCCAGTTTCTCCTATGGCCGCAGCCCTGCCAAGGGCGGTCGCAGTGTGATCGACGGGCTGAACCTCACAGTGCGCCCCGGCGAAAAGATCGGCCTGGTGGGCCGCTCCGGCGCGGGTAAATCGACGCTGGTCAACCTGCTGCTGCGTTTTCACGATCTGGAGGGGGGCCGCATCCTGATCGACGGGCAGGACATTGCGCAGGTGACGCAGGACTCGCTGCGCGCCCAGATCGGTATGGTCACGCAAGACACCTCGCTGATGCACCGCTCGGTGTCCGACAACATCACCTATGGCCGACCCGACGCCAGCGAGGCCGACATGGTCGCCGCAGCCAAACGCGCCGAGGCACACGACTTCATCCAGACCCTGGGCGACGCAGGCGGCCGCCACGGTTATGCGGCCCATGTGGGCGAGCGTGGCGTCAAACTCTCGGGCGGCCAACGCCAGCGGATAGCCATTGCGCGCGTGATGCTGAAAGACGCACCGATTCTGCTGCTGGACGAGGCCACCAGCGCACTCGACTCCGAGGTTGAATCCGCCATCCAGGCCAGCCTGTACAAACTGATGGAGGGCAAAACCGTGATCGCGATTGCCCACCGCCTGTCCACCATCGCCGCCATGGACCGCCTGATCGTGCTGGACGCAGGCCAGGTGGTCGAAGAAGGTGACCACGCCACGCTGCTGGCCCAAGGCGGCCTCTATGCAAGACTGTGGGCCCACCAAAGCGGCGGTTTCTTGACCGACAATCCCGAAGAACTTTGAAAGAACGTCCATGAGCACACGCCCCAAAAAACACTTCTCCATGCTGCGCGAGTTCCATCTGGCGGACTTCTTCACGCTGGGCAACGCGGCGTGTGGTGTGGGAGCCATTTTTCTGGCGATGGCTTTTATGGCCAACCAGACCGTGGGGCACTTTCTGGCAGCGGCGGCGCTGCTGCCCGCAGCGTTTGTATTCGACGTGTTCGATGGCCGTATCGCCCGCTGGCGGCAAACCCAGTCGGCGTTGGGGCGCGAGCTGGACTCGCTGGCCGACATCATCTCGTTTGGTGTGGCCCCCGCAGCACTCGCATTTGCGGCGGGTATGCAGGGCGGCTGGGACGCCGTGGTGCTGATTTATTTCGTCTGCTGCGGTGTGAGCCGCCTGGCACGCTACAACGTCACGGCCGAAGCCCTGTCCGAAGGGGCCAACAAGGTCAAGTATTTTGAAGGCACCCCCATCCCAACCAGCGTGGTGCTGGTGGGTGTGCTGGCCTGGGCCGCCTGGCAAGGCCACCTGGGGGCCAACCTGTGGGGCGGCAGCTGGACGGTGCTGGGCTGCACGTTACACCCGCTGGTGCTGCTGTTTGCGCTGTCGGGCACACTCATGATCAGCAAAACGCTGCGGATTCCGAAGTTCTGACGCTGCCCTCAGCGGGGCTGTGACACCAGCAACTGGCCCAGCGCTTCAAACGCAGGAATCGTCACCGGGTCGTTGGCCGAGTTGCTGGCCACCGGGTGTGACGCGTAACGCACGATCACCATCTGTGCCCTGGGGTCCACATAGATGCGCTGGCCGTGTACACCCCGCGCCATGAAGGCGCCATGCGGGTTGTGCGTCACCCACCACATATTGCGGTAGCTCCAGCCTGGCAACAGCGCATATCCCGCTTTGGCGAACGCCGCTTTATCGCCGCCGCCACGGATGTCGTCCACCACGGACTTGGGCAGGATCTGCTGGCCGTTGAAGCGCCCGTTGTTGCGCAGCATTTCGCCAAACCGGGCCAGGTCGCGCAGGCCGGTATTGAGCCCGCCACCCGCAAACGGCGTGCCGATGGAGTCCACCGTGAAATAAGCGTCCTGCTCGGCGCCTAAGTGGCGCCAGATGCGCTCGGACAAGAGCTGCGACACACTGCGCCCGGTGACACGCGCAATCACCCAGCCCAGCACGTCGGTGTTGACGGTGCGGTAGCCAAAGGCGTCACCGTGCTGCCCCTGCGGCTGTACGGTCTGCAGAAACTCAAAGTAGCTGCGGGGGCCGGTGTAGTCCTTCGGCTTGGGCAGCGGGCTGCCCGCGCTGGCGTGGGCCCAGACTTCGGCGTTCGGGTCGGCATAGTCTTCGCTGTATTTCAGGCCAGTGGTCATGTCCAGCACCTGGCGCAGCGTGGCGTTGCCAAAGCCGGACTGCGCCAGCTCCGGCACGTAGTACGCTACCGTCTTGCCGGGGTCGATGCGCCCTTCCGCCACCAGCGCCGCACCCAGTGTGCCGACCACCGACTTGGTGACCGACATGGCTGCGTGCTGGCCATCGTCCTTCAACACACCGAAGTAGCGCTCGTACACAATGCGACCCCGGTGCAGCACCACGATACCGTCGGTGTAGCTGGCCGCCAGCGAAGCTTCCCAGGTCATGGGCTGGTTCGCACCCAATGGCGTGAAGCGTAATGTGTCGATGTCCTTGCGCAGCGCACGTGGCAAGGCCGTGGGTGCGCCCAGGCCGCGCGAGACATTAACCGTGGGCATCAGCTGGCGGAAGTTCGACACACTCCAGCGCATGGCCGGAAACTCGAAATAACTGCCGTCGTCAAACCGCACGGTGCGGTCGGCCGGTGGTGGTGCGCCGACCATCCAGCCCAGCTGGGCGGGGTCGCTGGCCGCTGCATCGGGCTGTGCCCCGGGTGTTGCAGCATGGGCGGAAAGCAGGGACGCCAGAGCCAGCACACAGGTGGCAGCAGGCAGTCGCTGGAGGGTTAATTTATGCATCAAAATGGACTCCAGCGCCCGTTTTACCTGCGCGACCAGCTATCAAATCAGAAGCAGCACCATGCCCACAGAGGGCAAGGCACCAGCTTTCAGCCCAACAGAGGAGCGCCGGTCTTGGCCTGCAAGGCTTCCAGCGTCACGCCGGGTGCCAACTCCACCACCTTAAGACCAGCGGGCGTAACGTCCATCACAGCCAGGTCGGTGATGATGCGGTCCACCACACCCACACCGGTCAGGGGCAAGGTGCAGTTTTTCAGGATCTTCAGGTCTTCGGTGCCGTCTTTCTTCTTGGCCACGTGCTCCATCAGCACGATGACGCGCTTCACGCCGGCCACCAGGTCCATCGCACCGCCCATGCCCTTGACCATCTTGCCGGGGATCATCCAGTTGGCGAGGTCGCCCTTTTCGCTGACCTGCATCGCACCCAGGATGGACAGGTTGATCTTGCCGCCGCGGATCATGGCAAAGCTGTCGTGGCTGCCGAAGATGGCGCTGCCGGGCAGCGTGGTCACGGTTTGTTTGCCCGCGTTGATGAGGTCGGCGTCCACCTTGTCGTCGGTCGGGAACGGGCCGATGCCCAACATGCCGTTTTCGGACTGCAGCCAGACTTCCTTGTCACCGGTATGGTTGGCCACCAGCGTGGGGATACCAATGCCCAGGTTCACATAGAAGCCGTCTTCCAGCTCTTGTGCGGCACGTGCCGCCATTTGGTCTTGGGTCCAGGGCATTATTTGGCTCCTTCAGAGATCGTGCGTTTTTCGATGCGCTTTTCGGGGGTGGCATTCAGCACGATGCGGTGCACATAAATGCCAGGCAGGTGGATGTCGTCCGGGGCGAGTTCACCCACTTCCACAATCTTCTCCACCTCGACGATACAAATCTTGCCCGCCATCGCGGCGGCGGGGTTGAAGTTGCGGGCCGTTAGGCGAAAGCGCAGATTGCCGGACTTGTCGGCCACGTCGGCCTTCACCAGTGCCACGTCGGGCACCAGTGCGTGTTCCATCACATAGGTTTCACCGTCGAAGTCACGCAGCTCCTTGCCCTCGGCCACCTGGGTGCCCACACCGGTCTTGGTGAAAAAGGCGGGGATGCCCGCGCCGCCTGCGCGCAGCTTTTCAGCCAGCGTGCCCTGGGGCGTGAAGTCCAGTTGCAGCTCCCCAGCAAGGTACTGGCGCTCGAATTCCTTGTTCTCCCCCACGTAACTGGAGATCATCTTCTTGATCTGGCGTGTTTCCAGCAGCTTGCCGAGGCCAAAGCCATCCACACCCGCGTTGTTGGAGATAACCGTCAGGTCTTTTTTGCCCGAGTCGCGCAGCGCGTCGATCAAGGCTTCAGGAATGCCACACAGGCCAAAGCCGCCCACGGCCATGAGCTGGCCGTCCTGGACGACACCTTCAAGGGCTTTGTCAGCCGATGGAAAAATTTTGTTCACAGAAGTCTCCGCTGGAAGTGGAAAAACAGGTTGCAAAACGCGTTGCAAAACGGATTGCATGTGGGACGATACTCGCCAGAACCCTACGTAGTTTTCCGTAAAGAGTATCCCGATGGATGTTGACTACAAACTCGCTTTTGACCTGGCCCCGGTCGGCCTGGTGCTGTCGCGCAACCGTGCCATTGTGGACTGTAACCAGCACCTGTGCGACATGTTTGGCGCGTCGCGCGAGTTGCTGCTCGGCCAGTCGTTCCAGGTGCTGTACCCCAGTGCAGCCGAGTACGAACGCCTGGGCGCACGGATGCTGCCCATCCTGAACACATCAGGCCACTACGCCGACGACAGGGTGATGAAACGCGCCACCGGCGAGCTGTTCTGGTGCCATGTCAGCGGCCGCGCGCTGAACCGCAGCGCGCCGCACGCAGCAGGCATCTGGTCGTTTGAGGACCTGAGCGCCCGCCGCACCGTCAAGGCCGAACTCACCCCCCGGGAACGTGAGGTGGCAGCCCACCTGATGGGCGGCGGCAAGACCTCCAAGGAGATAGCCCGCGCGCTGGGCATCAGCCACCGCACGGTCGAGGTGTACCGCGCCCGGCTGATGCGCAAATACAAGGCCGCAACCACGGCAGACCTGGTGCACAAGCTGGTGACGGGCGGGGCGTGAGCCGCCTCCCCCGTCAGCGGCCTTCGCCTACTGCGCCGTGATCTTGCGCTCGCGCACGATCGCCCCCCACTGGGCCGACTCCTTCTTCATGAAGGCGGCCAGCTCCGCACGTGTCGTGGGCTGGGGAGTCAGTCCATGTTTGTCCAGCGCCTCCTTCACGCTCGGGTCGTGTAACACCTTGACTATCTCCTGGTTCCAGCGGTCCAGGAGGGGTGCGGGGGTCTTGCCAGGCGCAACAAACGCATACCAGTTCAGCGCCTCAAAGCCGGGGTAACCTGACTCTGCCACCGTGGGCACGTTGGGCAGGTAGGCCGGGCGCGTGAGCCCGGTGGTGGCCAGCGGGACCAGTTTGCCGCCCTCCACATGGGGCATGGCGGTGGGTGGCGCCGAGAAATACGAAGCCACACGTTCACCCAGCAAGTCCTGCAAGGCGGGCGCGCCGCCTTTGTAGGGTACGTGCACCATGTCGATGCCCGCGCGCTGGTTAAACAACTCGCCTGCCAGATGGGAGGCCGACCCGGCGCCCGTGGATGCGAAGTCCACACTGCCCGGTTTCTTCTTGGACAACTGCACAAACTCGGCCAGTGTCTTCACCCCCGTGCCCTTGTGCACCACCAGCACGTTGGGGAAATACACCCCGCCGGAAATCGGTGCCAGATCCTTGAACGGGTCGTAGGGCAATTTCATCAGGTGCGGGGCAATGGTGAGTGGCCCTACCGAGCCGAACAGCAGCACAGAGCCATCCGGCACGGCCTGGGACACAAACTGGTGGGCGATGTTGCCCCCCGCACCGCCCTTGTTGTCCACAATCACCGGCTGGCCGATGTTGTCGCCCAGTTTCTTGGCAATCAGGCGCGCCGCTGCATCGGCCGCGCCGCCAGCGGCAAAACCCACCACCAATGTCACAGGTTTCTTGGGCGGGAAGTCCTGGGCCAGGGCGGTGCCAGTCAGCCACAGCGTGGCCGCCGCCAGCGCCGTGCGGCGCAGCAGTTGTTTTGTCTTCATCGTGGAATCTCCTCGGGGTTGGGAATCTCAGTCGGCACCCAGGCCAATGGGGTTGGGCTGGCGCTTCTCTACGGCATGGCGCAAGAGCGACGCTGTGCGGAAAATGCCGTGCCCAAACTTGCCGTAAGGCATGGTGGCGAACAGCGCCATCACCGCACCCAGGTGCAGGCACAACAGCAGTGCCAGGGCGGGTGTGCCCCGCGCTGCCCACAGGGCCAGGCCGCTGGTGGCGGTGAGGAACAGCAGCGCGATAAAGCCACGATCCATCGGTTTTTGTGCAGCGTCGCCATGGGCGGGGTGGCGTTTCAGGTTCAACCGCCACAGGCCTGCCGTGCCCAGCGCCAGACTCACGCCACCCACCAGCCCCAGCAGCTTGGGCAGGCTGGGCAGGTCGTACGGTGCGGCCCATCCGAATGCGTAGTGGTACAGCGTGGCCACGCTGGTGGCGGCGAAACACAGCATGAAGCCGTAGAACGTAAGGTGGTGGCAGCGCCGACGCGCCAGGGTGTAGGCGTCGTCTTCGTTGTGGCAGCCTTCACCGTGGCCACCGTCCAGGTACTTGAGGCGCAACACCGCGTCAGCCGCTTCGGCCGTGGCCGGGGCGGACAGCGGTGCACCGCTGGTGGCGGGTGTCACGTCACGCCAGAAGCGGCGCACCCCCATGGCCAACGCGAGCGTGGCAAACAGGAACACGGGCGCGAACAGGCCGACCAGCAGGTTGTGCGGGAAGATGCCATAGAAGTCGCCCCCCGGCGCGCTCCACAGCGTGCCTTTCAGTGCCACGGCCAGCACCAGGAACAGCGCCAGCCCCGCAGCCAACGCGAGTGACAGCGTGAGGCCGTTTTTTTGGTACAGCTGCCCCAGCGCGGGCGGCCAGGCGTAGTCCACATAGGTCTGGCCACGCACCTGTGCCATGGACTGCGGCACGTTCACGGCAAACTCATGCGGTGGTGCGTACTGGCAGGCGTGCAGGCAGGCACCGCAGTTGTGGCACAGGTTGGCCAGGAAATGGATGTCGGCCTTGCCGAATTCAAGTCTGCGCGTCATGGCCGGGAAGACAGCACAAAAGCCTTCGCAGTAGCGGCAGGCATTGCAGATCTGCAGTTGCCGCGCCACCTCGGCCTCGGGGGCGGACAACACGATGTCACCGTTCGCCAGCGCCCGGGCGTCGCGCGTCAGGGCTTCAAGCGTTTGCATTTTCAACTCCTTTTTTTGTAGCTGCCTGCGTAGGTGGCATGTGCGCTAGAGGCCGTTTTGATGCCAAAGCAGCCTGGCTACCGGCGATGCGGCCAAAAGCAGTGCCGATACTCATACCCACGCCTGCCGTGTAGCCCTTGCCCAGCACGTTGCCGGCCATCATTTCGCCCGCCACAAACAGGTTCTCACTGGCCACGTTGTTGAAACGCACGGCCGCCGTGTCGTCGGTGTGCAGGCCCAGGTAGGTGAAAGTGACGCCGGGCTTGAGTGCGTAGCCGTAGAACGGGCCGGTGTTGATGGGCCGCGCCCAGTGGGTCTTGGCGGGCGTGATGCCTTCGGTGTGGCAATCGTCCAGCGCGGTGTGGTCAAACGTGCCCACGCGGCAGGCGGCGTTATAACTGTCCAGCGTGTGCATGAAGCTGTCGACGGGCAGGCCGAGTTTCTGCGCCAGTTCGGGCAGGCTGTCGGCTTTGACGCCCGGAAACACGGGGGGCATAAAGCGGCCAATGGCCTTGCTGTCGATGACCGAATAACCCACCTGCCCCGGCTGCTGCGCCACCAGACGGCCCCAGATGGCGTAACGCTTGGGCCAGAAATCCTCGCCCTCGTCGTAGAAACGTTTGCCGTCGCGGTTCACCACCACGCCCAGCGACACGCAGTCGATGCGGGTGCAGATGCCGCCGTCGTACAGCGGCGCACGCGCGTCGATGGCCACCATGTGCGCCTGGGTCGGGTCACCGATGCGGTCGGCACGATGGTCTTCCAGCATGTGCCGCAGCAGCACCCCCTGGTTGTAGGCCGTGCCCCGGATCAGGAAGTTGTCCGACGGCCATTCGCCGCGTTCGTTCTGGCCCCAGGCCTCACGCAGCCAGTCGCGGTTGGACTCGAAACCACCCGCGGCCAGCACGCAGGTTTTGGCGGTGATACGTTCGCCCTTGCAATACGCGGCGACAAACCGGCCATTGTCGATTTCCAGCTGGTCCACCGGCGATTCATATCGCACCTGCACGCCCAGTTTTTCGGCGCTGCGGTAATAGGCGTTGACCAGCGCTTTCCCACCGCCCATAAAAAACGCATTGGTGCGTGCCGTGTGCAGCGCCCCGGCCAGCGAAGGCTGGAAGTGCACGCCGTGGCTGCGCATCCAGTCGCGGCAGTTCGACGAGGCGCGGATCACCAGGCGGGCCAGGTGTTCGTTGGTCAGGCCACCGGTCACCTTGCGCAGGTCCTGCCAGAATTCTTCTTCCGGGTAGGCCTCGACCAGCACGTCCTGCGGCGCGTCGTGCATACAGCGCAGGTTGCGGGTGTGGCCGGAATTGCCGCCGCGCCATTCGCGGGGCGCGGCTTCCAGCAGCAGCACGCTGGCACCCGCTTCACGCGCCATCAGTGCAGCACACAGCGCGGCATTACCACCGCCTATGACCAGTACATCCACCATCGGGGGCTCCTTGTTATGGGAGCTGACTGTAGAAGCGCACCACGTCGCTGGCTAGTCCGCTAAAGGGCAAGGCCTCTTCAGTTTTCGTGAAGAGTGGCACCCGGCCAGCGCCCTGCCCGCACCAGCGTGCGGGCCACATCGGCCAGCACCACCCGGGCCGCCAGCGCGGCGGGTGACAACTCATCGTCCGACAAACTGGCCAGCAGGTTGCGGCGGTAGGCACTTTTGTCGGCAATCTCGACCATGGCCACTTGCTCGTGTGGCACACGCACCATCGCGGCACCAGGTTGCACGGTCGCACCCAAGCCTGCCCGCACCGCATCCATCAATGCTGCCAGGCCGTCAATTTCCAGCACGATGCGCGGCTCACACTTGGTGCGGGCAAATGCGCTGTCGACAATGGCCCGTAAACCATGCGAGTGGCTGGGCAGGATCAACGGCACATCCACCAATTGACCCAGCCGCACCCGTCGGCCTTGTGGCATACCCGGCAAGCTCGCCTGCCCGACCACAAACAGGCGTTCGTCCAGCAGCGGAATCACACTCCAGCGCCGTGCCGAGGCGGTTTCAAACAACACGGCCACGTCGAGTTGGCGGGCATTCAGCATGCTGCCGAGGTTGCCCGACAGGCTTTCCACCAGCCGCAGGCGCACATCGGGGTAACGGGTGCGCATGGCCTCGAGGAAAGGCACACACAGCACCCCGGTGGTGGATGGTGCGAGGCCGACACTCACATGCCCGGCCAGCCGGGCCTGCTGCGCGGCGCGCACCGCGTCGTCCGCATGGCGCAGGGTCAGCTGGGCCTGTTGCAGGAAGGCCAGGCCCGCATCCGTGGGCAGCACCCCAGCCGATGTCCGCTGCAGCAGCCGGGTGCACAACTCGCCTTCCAGACGGCTGATTTGCTGGCTCAGGGCCGATGTGACCACCCCGAGGTCGGACGCGGCCCGGCCCATGCTGCCCAGTTCGACCACCCGCACAAAGTAACGCAGTTGCCGTAGTTCCATCACGTCTCCTGCGGGGTGGCATGCGGGTACAAGCGCTGGAGCACTTGCGTGAGCAAGGGCTGCACCAGCGTAGCCAGAATTTGGGCCGCTGCCTCGGGAGATGCGGCTTTACGGGCAGCTTGCCATGTTGACGCCCACAGTGCGTCTTGCGGGGCCAGGGCTGCTTCCACTTCGGCCTGCCAGAAGGTGGGCGCTTCGGAGGCTTCAAACGCACCACGGCCCCGCCCGAAGTGGGCCACCGCCAAATAACGCAGCACAGCGGCCACCAGCTGCGCACGCATAAACGCATCGGAAAACTGCAGCGTCTCCACATTACGGTCGGTGCTCACGTTGAAGGCCCAGGCGGCACCGGCAAACCCCAGCGCCCCCAGAATGCCGCCCACCAATGCGCCCGCGCCAAAACTCAGGCCACCGGCCATCAGGTCGGCGGACAAACCTGCCGCCGCTCCGGAGAGTACCGAACCGAGCAGACCCGCCTGTGTCGTGTCCACCGGGGCGCGCACCACAAAACTCTGCTCTACCCGGCTGTGGATGGTGGCCGCCGCACCCGCGTCCAACTGGTGCAAACGCAGCAGCGCGGTGGTGCTCTGCAAGATGCCCGCGCCCAGGCGCTCCACCAGCGCGTTCCAGGCTTGGGTCTGGCGCTTTTCGCCCGCGCGGCGGCCCAGGCCCACAGCACCCAGAAAACGGTCAAAACGGGCACCTTCGTCCGTCACCACCACCTCACTGTCGCGCACGGCAGTGGCGAGTTGCGTGGAGATCAAAGCCACTGCAGCCTCGAGCCGGGTTTGGTTGGCCTGCGCCCAATGCACCAAAAATTGTTGGTAAGCACCCTGCTTCACCTGCGGCACCACAGCGCCGATAGCGTCATAAAAACCCCGTTCATGCACCCAGCAACGTGCAAAAGCGTCGAGCGGAATCACCCGCTTGACCATGGGGTACACCGCCAGCAGCGCCTGCCAGCGGGATTGCTCGGCATCTTCCTCGGCCTGCGGGCGCGGCGGGCCCATCTGGTTGAGCAAGATCAGCACCGGCTTGTCCAGCCACTGCAGGATCTGCATCTCGGCGTCGAGGTAACCGGCATCCTGCGGGTCTTCCGACGCGTTCACCAGGTAAAGCACCACGTCGGCGGCTTCGCGCGCGGTGCGCATGGCCTGCTGGCTCAGCCAGAACGGGCGCTCGCGGTAGCGGTCCACCACCTCGCGCAGAAACCAGCCCAGCGGGTTGCCCGCCAGGCGCAGGCGCTTGAACAAACGTACCGAGTCGCCAAACCCCGGCGTGTCCCACAGCTGCAGCGTGTCGCCCTCGGGGCTGCGCCAAAGGGTGTGGGCGTCTGACTCGGTGGTCACATGCGGGGCATCACGCACTTCCCCCAAGTCCACCGACAACAGGGTGCGGGCCAGGGTGGTCTTGCCCGCGTTGGTGTGCGACACCAGCACCAGCTGGATGTGGGCCGGGTTGTTTGTCATGCTAGTACCAATACCACCGGGCTTTGTTGCTGCGCTGCCTGTGTGGCCGTGGGTGTCTCGGGCTGGACCAGGTGCACGATTTGCACCGGCAGATTGCGTGCGGCACCAAGGCTGCGCCACAAGGCACTGCGCTGCTCCAGCCTCTCCGGGCTGCTGCCAAACAGTCGCTGCTGGTAGGCCGATGCATCCACCCACACCTCCAGGCGCATGGTGCCTTGCTGCACCAGACTGTCCAGAAAAGCGCCATGGTTCTCAGCCTCTGGCGTTGCGCTCAGGTTGAACAAGGCCACATCGAGGCTGCGGGGCACAACACCCGCCGGAGCCAACTCTTCACCGTACGCCGTGGAGGCTTGCAGCAGAACCTGCGCCTGTGCGCCCAGTTGCCTGCGTGCCAACACTTGCAACCCCTCACTGCGCTGGCTGTCCACAGTGAAACTGTAGGGGAACACACGCAGCACCGCGCCTGTAGTGCCCAGGCCCACTGCGCCCAGCACGTCACGTACATAGGGGTGTGCGGTGTCGGCGTGAAACCGACGGGCCAGCCGCCGCTCCTTGCCATAAGCCACGGCTGCCAACACACAGCGCGGCAGCACCACCAGCAACAGCAAGGTGGCGGCGAACAGGTGCACCCAACGTGCCCCACCATCCACAGGTGCCTGGTGCGGCCATTGCAAGGCCTGCACTTCCGCCAGCGAGAAGCCCTGCATGCCAAAAACCAGCATCGCGGGTTTGAACAACAGCGACAGCAAACCCTGCACCTGCTCGCCCCGCAAAAAGGTGCTTTCCCAGCCCACCTGGTACTGCACCAGCAAGCCACGCATATAAAGCGAGGCCACTACGCCCAGGGCCAAAGCAGCTGCACACGTGTGTACCACCCGCAGCACCCGCACACGGGTCAGGGGTGCACTGGTATGCATCCAGTGGGCGGTGAAAGTGGCCAGCGCTGCGGGCCAGGGCTGCGGCATATTTTTTGGCAGCCAGGCCAGGCCGCTTGCCCAGCGGCCGAGCCAGCCCAGACCCGCCTGTGAGCCCTGTTTTTTGGGTTTGAACAAGGCAACGGCCAACCACGCATACACCAGCAGGTTCCACAGCACGATCAGCAGCAGTGGTGCCGACAACAGATCAACACGGTGCGGGCTGCCCAATCGGTCCACCAGCAAGCCAACGAGAAATGCCGCAATGGGCAAACCAGCAGCCAGCGCGGCAAAGAGTTTGTTGCGCGCAAGAAAGAGGGGTAAAGCGGGGGTCTGCGCTCCCACGGCGTGCAGCACCAGGGCCGCGCGGCGGGCCAGGAAGCGCTCAGGCAGGCCCTCATCAGTGGACGGGCTCTGTGTGTGCACCTCGTCCCGTGCCACTTGGGCAAGATGCTGCCGCTGCTGCGGCGTCACCACGTTCAGGTCGGCATCACTGCTCTCAAGCGCCCAGGCCAACAGCAGGTCACGCGCCGCCTGTTCGTTCATGGAGCAGGATTACTTGACCGAAATCAGCTCGATTTCGAAATTCAGCGTGGCATTCGGCGGGATCACACCACCCGCACCGCGTTCACCGTAGGCGATGGCGGGTGGGCAGGTCAGACGCGCCTTGCCGCCCGGCTTCATCATTTGTACACCTTCGGTCCAGCACGGGATTACACCGTTCAGCGGGAACGAGGTGGGCGCATTACGTTTGAACGAACTGTCAAATTCCTTGCCGTCCAGAAAGGTGCCGCGGTAGTGCACGGTCACGGTGTCGGTGGCTTTGGGGGCGGTGCCCGTGCCTTCTTTCAGCGACTGGAAAACCAGGCCGCTTTTGGTGGTGACAGGCGCAGCGGCAGCAGGCGCAGTCTGGGCCGACGCCATGGTGACAACACTCAGGGAAACAACAGCAGCACACAGGATGGTTCGCACAAAAACTCCTCGGGGCAAGGTGAAATAAAGGTGCCCATTATTGCCACGTTTGAGGGCACGCCTCATGATTGCCAAAACAACTTAATTTATATTAATCAATACAAATTGACTATCGAGTGCTTACAGGAATACAATCGAAATCTGGGGCGATTCACACCACAATGGTGGCAGCCCCGTTGAAACGGTTCTTGTCCCCTCCAAAGGAAACTACGATGAGCAAACTCACCACCGCCGCTGGCGCACCCGTCGTTGACAACCAGAACACCCAGACCGCTGGCCCACGTGGCCCCGTGCTGTTGCAGGACGTCTGGCACCTGGAAAAACTGGCCCACTTTGCCCGCGAAGTGATCCCCGAGCGGCGTATGCACGCCAAGGGCTCGGCCGCGTATGGCACCTTCACGGTGACCCACGACATCACCCAGTACACCAAGGCCAAAATCTTCTCCACGGTGGGCAAAAAAACCGACCTGGTGCTGCGTTTCTCCACCGTGGCCGGTGAACGCGGCGCGGCCGATGCCGAGCGCGACATCCGCGGCTTCGCCGTCAAGTTCTACACCGAAGAAGGCAACTGGGATCTGGTGGGCAACAACACACCGGTGTTCTTTCTGCGTGACCCGCTGAAGTTCCCTGATCTGAACCGTGCCGTGAAACGCGACCCGCGCACCAACCTGCGCAGCGCTGAAAACAACTGGGACTTCTGGACGCTGCTGCCCGAGGCGCTGCACCAGGTCACCATCGTCATGAGCGACCGCGGCCTGCCCAAGTCGTACCGCCACATGCACGGTTTTGGCAGCCACACTTTCAGCTTCCTGAACGCACAAAACGAACGTTTCTGGGTCAAGTTCCACCTCGTGACACAACAAGGCATTGAGAACCTGACCGATGCCGAAGCCGCGGCCATTGTGGGCAACGACCGCGAAAGCCACCAGGCCGACCTGCTCAACGCCATCGACAACGGTGACTTCCCACGCTGGAACCTGAAGATCCAGGTCATGCCGGAAAAAGACGCCGCCAGTTACCACATCAACCCGTTCGACCTGACCAAGGTCTGGCCACACGGCGACTACCCCCTCATCGACGTCGGTGTGCTGGAGCTGAACCGCAACCCCGAGAACTACTTTGCCGAGGTGGAACAACTCGCGTTCTCCCCCGCCAACGTGGTGCCCGGCATCAGTTTCTCGCCCGACAAGATGCTGCAGTCGCGCTTGTTCTCGTACGGCGATGCGGCGCGTTACCGCCTGGGTGTGAACCACCACCAGATTCCCGTGAACGCACCCCGCTGCCCGGTACACAGCTACCACCGCGACGGCAGCATGCGGGTGAACAGCAACAACGGCAGCGAAGTCGGTTATGAGCCCAACAGCAAAGGCGCACTGCAGGAGCAGCCCGAGTTCCGCGAACCACCGCTGTCACTGGAAGGTGCAGCCGACCACTGGAACCACCGCGAGGATGACGACTACTACTCACAACCCGGCAACCTGTTCCGCCTGATGACGCCAGCGCAGCAGCAGGTGCTGTTCGAGAACACGGCCCGCAACGTGGGTGGTGCATCCAAACCCATCCAGCAGCGCCACATCGACAACTGCACCAAGGCCGACCCGGCCTATGGCGCAGGTGTGGCGGCGGCATTACAACGGCTGGCACCGTAAACAGGGCGGCGGTTCATCCACAAGGCGCATGGCCCAGGCCATGCGCCTTTTTTCATGGAAGCGGCGCTGCGCTTCGTATGATGGTGAGATACCTACAAGGAGACACCACCATGAGCACCCGTTACCCAGCGCCCGCACTGGAAGGCCTGCCCGACGACATCCGCGCACGTATCCTGGAAGTGCAAGAGAAGTCAGGCTTCATCCCCAACGTGTTCCTGGCATTTGCGCGACGCCCGGCCGAATGGCGCGCCTTCTTTGCCTACCACGACGCCCTGATGCTGCGCGAGGAAAGCCATCTCACCAAGGGCGACCGCGAGATGATCATCACCACCACCAGCGCGGCCAACCAGTGTGTGTACTGCGTGGTGGCGCATGGCGCGATTTTGCGGATCTATGAGAAGAAACCCCTGGTGGCCGACCAGGTGGCGGTGAACTACCGCAAGGCCGACATCACACCCCGCCAGCGCACCATGCTCGACTTTGCGATGAAGGTCTGCGAACGCTCACACGAGATTGAAGAGGCCGACTTTGCGCCACTTCACGCCCATGGTTTTGACGACGAAGACATCTGGGACATTGCGGCCATCACGGCGTTTTTTGGCCTGTCCAACCGCATGGCCAGCTTCGCGAGCATGATGCCCAACCCCGAGTTCTACCTGCTGGGTCGCACACCGAAACAGAAAAAGTCAGATTAAATGACAGCGCTCCCTCTGGAGGCGATGCGAAGCAAGCCAAAATTCCAGCGGGTGCCGTGGAACCGGCTTTGCCGGGCCACTGGCACCGCCCCCTGCAAGGGGGTAGGAGTAGCGGAACGAAGTCCGCGAAGCCTGGGGGTGTTACTTGAAGTCCGCTGAGAACTGAAACATGAGTGCCGAGTTGCCCAGCACATTCACCTGTGCAGACCACATCGGAGTGAACTGCCAGCCCAGGCTGAACACAGCGCCGGGTGAAAAGCCGTTGTGGTTCAGAGGCACTTTGTCCTGGTAAGGCTCCTTGTAGCCGTACAGCAGCCCCACCGTCCACTGCGCAAACAGTTTGTTTTGCGAAAAGATGTTGTCGTAGCGTTTGCCGCCGTACAGGTAACCGCTGGGCTGCCCGAAGGAGTTGCGGAAATACGAGCCACCCCACACCACATTGTCAGTACCCTGGCGTTCCAGCCCGACCATGTAGACATCGCGGTGGTCCGGGTCTTTGGACCAGTGGTAGGTGTAGGGAGACGCCATCACGCGTCAAGTGGGGCCATTCGCAGCCACAGCCACCGAGCTGGCGGCCGCTCCGGCATCGGCCGTTTGTGCAAAAACAGTGCTGCTTGCGCACAGAACGCACAGACCCATGGTCAGTGTGGTTATTTTCATGCGGGTGATTGTCGCCAGATTTCCCCCGGTTTTGAATGGCAACACCGAATTTCTGTGCAAGGGTTGCCGACTATGAAAGTAACAGCTGACGCATCCAGTCTGGCAGCGTTTGGGCTTTTTGCTTCGGAAAGTCAACCCAGATGGTGGTCGCCCCACCCGCTGCGTAAATGGTGCCGGGCTGGTCAGTGCGTTCCATCGTGCCCCAGGTTTCAAAGGTGGTGCGCCCCACGTCACTGACGTAGAGTTTGATGCGCACATCCCCTGGGTATTCAAGCTGTTTGTAGAAATTGCAGAACGCATTCACGATGACCGGCCCTTCCCCATCGGGGGCCGGTTTGCAGCCAATGGCATAGAGCCAGTCGATACGCACCGTTTCAAGGTAACGGAAATAGGACGCGTTGTTGACATGGCCCATGGCGTCCATATCGCCCCAGCGGATGGGCAGCAGGGCCTCGTGCACCAGTTTTTTCTGTTCAGGGATTTCGATCTTCATGCAGCGTCCATTTGCTATCAATTAAATAGCTGAATGCGCACGTTGGTTGTGCGCTGCAGCCATTTTTTATTCAAATTTTCTGTGTTTACAGTGCAAACCCATCGTCTGCCGCAATGATGGCGCCGTTCACAAAATGGCTTTGGGCACTGGCCAGCAACACCACCAGGGCATCCAGATCCTCCGGTTTGCCGACCCGTTTGCGCGGCAGCATGTTGACCAACTTCTGGCCCTGTTCGGTTTGCCAGTGGTGGTGGTTGATCTCGGTGTCGATGTAGCCGGGGCAAATCGCGTTCACGTTGATGCCGTGTTTGCCCCATTCCAGCGCCATGGCTCTGGTCATCTGGATCACCGCCGCCTTGCTCATGCAGTACGCACCAATCTGCGGCAGCACCTTGAGCCCGGCCATACTCGCAATGTTGATGATGCGCCCGCCGGTGTAGCTGCCCGGTGCCGTGCCCTGCGCTCGGGCCAGCATGCGTTTGCCCACCTCCTGCGCCATAAAGAAGGCACCACGCACATTGGTGTCGAAGATGTAGTCAAAGTCCCCCTCGGTCACGTCCTGGATACGTTGGGTGGTGCTGACACCCGAGTTGTTGACCAGAATGTCGATCGACCCCACCTCGGTTTCGGCGTGGGCCACAGCGGCCTTGATGCTGTGGCGGTCGGTCACGTCCAGCTCCATCACATGGGCGTCGCCGCCCTCACCTTCAATGTGGGCCCGCAGCGCCTTGAGTTTGTCCACCCGGCGGCTGGCCAGCACCACGGCAGCCCCGGCCTGGGCCAGCGCACGGGCAAACTGCGCCCCCAGCCCGCTGGATGCACCGGTGACAAAAGCAACCCGGCCTGAAAGATCGATGGTGTAAGCCATTAAAGTCTCCTCACTAATCTTCACGGTGAAACGCCGTCCGCAGGCGACAGGCGCAACGAATAAAATCGGCGACGATGCTGGCGACCGCAGCCTCCCCGTAAAACATTATCAAGCGAGACGCTTCCACGATGACACAAGACGAAATCCTCAGCACCTACGGCCCTCGCGAAGCCATGGAATACGACGTGGTGGTGGTGGGTGGGGGCCCCGGTGGTCTGGCCACAGCCATCCGCCTTAAACAGCTGGCCGCCAAGAACGGCACCGATGTGTCGGTGGTGGTGCTCGAAAAAGGCTCGGAACCCGGTGCCCACATCCTGTCGGGCGCCATCATGGACCCCAAGGCGCTGACCGAGTTGTTCCCCGACTGGAAGAAGCGCGGCGCGCCGCTCAACCAGCCCGTGACCGACGACGCCTATGTGTTCCTCGGCGAAAAAGCCAGCATGCGGGTGCCCAACATCTTCCTGCCACCGTTCGCGCACAACCACGGCAACTACATCGTGAGCCTGGGTGCCGTCACCAAGTGGATGGCCGACCAGGCCGAAGCGCTGGGTGTGGAAATATTCCCCGGCTTCCCCGCAGCAGAGGTGCTGTACGGTGAAGACGGTGCTGTCAAAGGTGTCGCCACCGGCAACATGGGTGTGGGCAAGGACGGCGAACCGACCGAGAACTTCCAGCTTGGCATGGAACTGCTGGGCAAATACACCGTGTTTGCCGAAGGTGCACGCGGCAACCTGGGCAAACAACTCATCGAAAAGTTCAAGCTCGACGAAGGCCGTGACCCGCAAAGCTGGGGCCTCGGCATCAAGGAGCTGTGGGAGATTGACCCCAGCCGCCACAAGCCCGGTTTTGTGATGCACACCGCGGGCTGGCCCATGGCGTCCGACACCTATGGCGGTGCGTTCCTGTACCACCTGGAAGACAACAAGGTCGCCCTGGGTTTTGTCACTGGCCTGGGTTACACCAACCCGTACCTGAGCCCGTTTGAAGAGTTCCAGCGCTGGAAGACCCACCCCAACGTGCGTTACTACTTCGAAAACGCCCAGGGTGAAGTCACTGCCAAACGCCTGTCTTATGGCGCGCGCGCCATCAACGCCAGCGGTATCAACGCACTGCCCAAAACCGTGTTCCCGGGCGGCGCACTGGTGGGCTGCAACGCGGGTTACCTCAACGTGAGCCGCATCAAGGGCAGCCATGCCGCCATCAAGACCGGCATGCTCGCGGCAGACGCTGCTTACGAAGCCGTGCTGGCTGGACGCCAGCACGACGAACTCAGTGCCTACCCCGAAGCGTTTGAGCAAAGCTGGCTCTATACCGAGCTGAACAAGGACCGCAACTTCAAGAACTGGTTCAAGTACGGGCTGACCACAGCCACGCTGATGAACGGTTTTGAACAATTCGTGCTGCGTGGCCACATCCCATGGACGCTGCGCCGCGAGAAACCCGACCACGCGTACCTGAAACCCGCCGCCGAATGTAAACCCATCGTCTACCCCAAGCCCGATGGCAAGCTTACTTTTGACCGCCTCTCCAGCGTGTTCATCAGCAACACCAACCACGAAGAGCAGCAGCCCGCCCACCTGACGCTGAAAGACGCGTCGGTGCCGGTGAACATCAACCTGGCCAAATACGCCGGGCCCGAGGCGCGTTACTGCCCTGCCGGTGTGTACGAGTTCGTCAAGAACCCGGACAACTCCGACCGCCTGCAGATCAACGCGCAGAACTGCGTACATTGCAAAACCTGCGACATCAAGGACCCAACACAGAACATCGTGTGGGTGACCCCTGAAGGCGGCGGCGGTCCGAACTATTCGGGCATGTAACAACACCCGCTCGCACCCACCAAGGCGGCACCCCTGTTAACGGGGGCGCCGCCTTTTTTTGTGGCTGCATCGGTGTAAGTCCCGAAGCACGCCGGGCCGGCTTCATGCATATTGGGTGTTTCGTCTTTTCATAACACCTCAGGAGACTCCATGGCATTCAGCAAACTCGTCGCCAGCATGACCCTTGGTCTGGGCCTGGTGGCCGCCAGCGCCAGCCTGCACGCACAGACCACGATGAAGATCAGCATCTCCACCGCCCAGAACTCGCACCAGGGCGTGGCGATCGACACCTTCGCCAAGGAAGTCGCTGCGCGCACGGGGGGCCGTTACAAGGTGGAAACCTTCTACAACGGATCGCTGGGCGGCGAGCGTGAATCCATCGAGGCCGTGCAGCTCGGCACGCAGGAGCTGGCTTTCTCCTCCACCGGCCCGGTGCCCAACTTCGTGCCAGACGCCAAGATCCTCGACGTGCCCTTCCTGTTCCGCGACAAGGCCCATGCCCGCGCCGTGCTGGACGGCCCCATTGGCCAGGAGCTGCTGACCAAGTTCGACGCCAAGGGTTTCAAAGCCCTGGCCTGGGCCGAAAACGGCTTCCGCCACATGACCAACAGCAAGCGTGATGTGAAGGAGCCAGCCGACCTGAAGGGCCTGAAGATGCGCACCATGGAGAACCCGGTGCACATTGCCGCCTACAAGGGCCTGGGCATCATCACCACACCCATGGCCTTCCCCGAGGTGTTCACCGCGCTGCAACAGGGCACCGTGGACGGGCAGGAAAACCCGCTGCCCGTCATCATGTCGGCCAAGTTCTCGCAGGTGCAAAAACACCTGTCACTCACCGGCCATGTGTATTCGCCCTGCATCTTCGTGATGAACAAGGGCTCCTTCGACAAACTCAGCGCCGCCGACAAGACCGCCTTCCTTGACGCTGCCAAGGTGGCCGCCAAGGCCAACCGCGACCGCGTGGACCAGGACGACGCCAACGGCGTGAAAGAGCTGCGTGCCCAGGGCATGACCGTGATCGAGGACTTGGACAAAGCCAAGTTCGTGGCCCAGCTGGCGCCGGTGAACGCCGAGTTCGAGAAGCAGTTTGGCAAGGCCAACCTCGACAAGATCCGCAACTACAAGTGATCCCATTGCTACATATTTAGCAGCACAATGCGCCCGTCCAGTGGTCACTGGCGGGCGTTTTTGTTTGAATACCGGATCTCCCCCATGAAACACGCATTGCTAACCCTGGACCGGTGGACAACCACCTTTGCCATGGCCATCGCCTGCCTGATGCTGGCCATCGCCTCCAGCCTGGGCATGTTCCAGATCATCACCCGCTTTGTGCTGGAGCAGCCCGCCGAGTGGTCCGAAATTTTGATCCGTATCAGCCTCATCTGGATGGTGTTCATGGGTATTCCCAGCGCCTTCCGCCAGGGTGCCATGGTGAGTGTGGACGTGCTCTACCGCTGGAGCCCGCCACGTATCCGGCGCCTGCTGGACTGGCTGGTCTGCGGCGCGGCGCTCAGCCTGGTGGGCGTCATCATCTGGTGGGGCTGGGACTACGCCCAGCGCGGCAGCGTGCAGTCGATGGCCGGGCTGGAATCCGTCTCAATGTTCTGGGCCTACCTGGCCCTGCCGGTGGGTGGTCTTTTTAGCGTGATCGGCATCATCGCCAACCTGCTGGATCCGCAGCGCAACGAACTGGAAACTGCCCAATGACCCCCATCATGATCACCACCATGGTGGTGTGTTTCGCGCTGACCATTTCGGTGGCCGTCTCCATCGGGCTGGCGTCCATCCTGGGCATCCAGGCGACCAATGCCAACATGCTGATCTCCGTGAAGGAGATGTTCAACGCCATCAACAAATTCCCGCTGGCGGCCATTCCCTTCTTCATCCTGGCGGGCAACCTGATGGAAACCGGCGGCATCTCACGCCGCCTGGTCGAGTTTGCCAAGAGCATCGTGGGTGGCGTGCAGGGGGGCCTGCCCATGACCTGCGTGCTCACCTGCATGATCTTTGCTGCGGTGTCGGGCTCTTCGGTAGCCACCACCTTTGCCATCGGCGCCATCCTGATCCCGGCGCTCATCAAACACGGCTACCCCACCAGCTACGCCGCCGCTCTGCAGGCCACCAGCGCCGAGCTGGGGGTCATCATCCCGCCCTCCATCCCCATGATCCTGTACGGGGTCAGTGCCGAGGTGTCGATTGGTGAACTGTTCATCGCCGGCTTTGGCCCGGGCCTGCTCATCAGTGCGGCCCTGATGTTGTTCGTGTGGGTGTACTGCAAGTGGAAGGGCTGGGGCAAGAACGACGGCGAAGGCCGCTTGTCCTTCGGCAAGGCCACCTGGCAGGCCGGCTGGGCGCTGCTGATGCCGGTCATCATCCTGGGTGGCATCTACGGCGGCGTCTTCACGCCCACCGAAGCCTCGGCCGTGGCAGTGTTCTACGCCCTCATCGTGGGGGTGGTGATCTACCGCGAGATTGGCCTGAAAGACCTTTACGCCATCTTGCGCAAGTCGGTGGTGTCCTCGTCGGTCATCATGTTCATCATCGCCAACGCCGGGCTGTTTGCCTTCCTCATCACCCGGGCTGGCGTCCCCGAAGCCATTGGCATGTGGCTGCAGGACGTGCTGAAGTCGCCCACCATGTTCCTGCTGGGGGTGAATGCCGCGCTGTTCATCATCGGCATGTTCATCGAGACCAGTGCGGCCATCATCGTGCTGGCCCCCATCCTGGCACCGGTGGCCGTGCACTTCGGGGTGGACCCGGTGCATTTCGGGCTCATCATGGTGGTCAATCTGGCACTGGGCATGATCACCCCGCCGTTCGGGGTGAACCTGTTCGCGGCCTGCACGGTGGCGCGGATTTCGCTGGACCAGATCGTCCGGCACCTGATCCCCTTCGTTCTGGTGATTCTGGGTTGCCTGATGGTCATCACCTATGTGCCCTGGATCTCTCTGGCCCTGCGTGACCTGGTGTATGCCAAGTAGCCCGTGGGTGAGCATGCTGCACTGCACTACAATCTGCGCCTGTCAGGAGAGCATCCCCACCATGGGGGTCGCCGAAGGCGCAGGCTGCATGCCCTAACGCTCAGGCAAAAGGACTGACAAACGCCTGCCAACGCAGGCGTCTCCCCACTGGAGAGAGCACCGCCCCGGCGGTGCCACCGAAGGAGCAAACCCGTATCGCCGGGTGAATCTCTCAGGTAAAGCGGACAGTGGGCCCCACTACCAGCCATCATGGCCGGTATGGAGCCCCTTCCATTGCCTGGAGACCTTCATGACCACCGAATCCGAACTGCTGAAAACCCCGCTACACGCCCTGCACCTGGAACTGGGCGCCCGCATGGTGCCCTTTGCCGGGTATTCCATGCCGGTGCAGTACCCCGCTGGCCTGATGGCCGAGCACAAACACACCCGCAACGCCGCTGGCCTGTTCGACATTTCCCACATGGGCCAGCTGCGGCTGGTGGGGCCTGACGCGGCTGCCGCCTTCGAAACGCTGATGCCGGTGGACGTGATCGGCCTGGCACCGGGCAAACAGCGCTATGGCCTGCTGCTGAACGACGAAGGCGGCATTCTGGACGACCTGATGTTCTTCAACGAGGGCAACGATTCGCTTTTTGTCATCGTCAACGGTGCGTGTAAGGTGGCTGACATTGCCCACATCCAGGCCCGTATCGGCCAGCGCTGCCAGGTGCTGCCCCTGCCCGACCAGGCCCTGCTAGCGCTGCAAGGCCCGCAGGCTGGCACCGTGCTGGCACGGCTCGCCCCAGGCAGTGAAAAACTCGTGTTCATGACCGGTGGCACACTGTCCATCGGCGGCATCCCGGTGTTTGCCACCCGCAGCGGCTACACGGGGGAAGACGGCTTCGAGATCTCGGTGGCCGCCACCGACGCCGACCGCCTGGCCCGCCTGCTGCTGGCCCAGCCCGAGGTGATGCCCATCGGCCTGGGCGCACGCAACTCGCTGCGCCTGGAAGCCGGCCTGTGCCTGTATGGCAGCGACATCGACACCACCACCACCCCGGTGGAAGCCGCGCTGACCTGGGCCATCCAGAAGGTACGCCGCACCGGCGGCGAGCGCGCCGGGGGCTTCCCAGGCGCTCACAAAGTGCTAGCGCAACTCGATGGCGGGACGGGCGCTCCAGCCCGAAAACGTGTGGGTCTGGTGGCGCTGGATCGGGTGCCTGTGCGCGACGGCACCCTGCTGCAGACACCCGACGGCCAGGACATTGGCCAGGTCAGCAGCGGCCTGCTCGGCCCCACGGTGGACCAGCCTGTGGCCATGGGCTACGTGGCCACCGCCCACGCCACGCCGGGCACCCGCGTACACGCCATCGTGCGCGGCAAGCCTGTGCCCATGGAGGTGCGCCCCATGCCTTTTGTGCCAGCCCGGTACTATCGCGGCTGAGACTTTGCGTTCAATTCAACTACCATTTTTTTGAGGAAACCCGCCATGACCGTCCACTACTCCAAAGACCACGAATGGATCGAAATCGCCGACCATGAAGCTGCCACCGTCGGTATCACGGTGCACGCCCAGGACGCCCTGGGTGACGTGGTGTTTGTGGACCTGCCCGAAGTGGGTCGCCAGCTCAAACAAGGTGAAGTCGCCGGTGTGGTCGAGTCCGTCAAGGCCGCCGCCGACCTGTACAGCCCCGTGAGTGGCGAAGTGGTCGAAGTGAACGAAGCCCTGCGCGCCGACCCCTCGCTGGCCAACACCGACCCGCTGGGCAACGGCTGGTTCTTCAAGCTCCATACCAAAGACACCGACATGGCCGAGTTCGACCAGCTGATGGACGAGCCCGAATACACCAAATTTTCTGAAAACGCCTGACCCAGACGGCGGGCACCCGCACCGGGTGCCGCCCGCTCCACGCTAGCCTGCACGACGCCCGCACCATGCCACAGCCCACCACCCCCACCCTGGATTCGCTGGAAAACCCCGGTGAATTCATTCCCCGCCACATCGGCATCGACGCCGCCGACGAGGCCCGTATGCTGGCCGCCATTGGTGAGACCAGCCGCGAGGCGCTGCTGCAAAGCATCGTGCCGCCCGCCATCCGGCGCAGCCGCCCGATGGCGCTGCCCGCAGCCGTGACCGAAGCGCAGGCGCTGGCCGAGCTGAAGGCCATTGCGGGCAAGAACCAGGTGCTCAGGAGCTTCATCGGCCAGGGCTACTACGGCACCCACACACCAGGCGTCATCCTGCGCAACATCCTGGAGAACCCCGCCTGGTACACGGCTTACACGCCCTACCAGGCCGAGATTTCGCAGGGCCGTATGGAGGCGCTGGTCAACTTCCAGACCATGGTGACTGACCTGACCGGTATGGCCATCGCCAACGCGTCGATGCTGGACGAAGCCACCGCCGCCGCCGAAGCCATGACCCTGGCCAAACGCTCGGTCAAGAGCAAGAGCCATGTTTTTGTGGTGGCAGGTGACGCCCACCCCCAGACCATCGAAGTCATCCAGACCCGCGCCGCGCCGCTGGGCATCAGCGTGCGGGTGGCCAACTCCGCAGCTGAATGGGACACGGCCCTGGCCGAGGAATTCTTCGCGGTATTCGTGCAGTACCCGGCCAGCAGCGGCTGGGTCAGCGACTGGCGCGCCGACGTGGAAAAAGTGCACGCCAAACAGGCCGCTTTCATCGTGGCCGCCGACCTGTTGGCCCTGACCCTGCTGGTGCCGCCCGGTGAATGGGGTGCCGACATCGTGGTGGGCAACAGCCAGCGTTTTGGTATGCCCATGGGCGCGGGCGGCCCGCATGCCGCCTTCATGGCCTGCCGCGACGAGTTCAAACGCTCGCTGCCTGGCCGCTTGGTGGGCGTGAGTGTGGACGTACACGGTGCACCGGCCTACCGCCTGGCGCTGCAAACCCGCGAACAGCACATCCGCCGCGAAAAAGCCACCTCCAACATCTGCACCGCGCAGGTGCTGCCCGCCGTCATTGCCAGCATGTACGCCGTGTACCACGGCCCCGACGGCCTGACCCGCATTGCGCAACGTGTGGCCCGCCTCACCGCCATCCTGGCCAAGGGCCTGGCCCAACTCGGCCACACCAGCACCCACCACCCGCTGGAAACCGGCGGTGCTTTCGACACGCTATGCCTCAAAACCGACGGCGCTACAGATTCAATAGCTGCACGCGCCCGCGGAATGGGCGCAAACCTGAGAAAAGCCTGGGAAAACTACCTGTGTATCTCGCTTGACGAGACCAGCACCCGCGCTGACGTGGAATTACTCTGGGCCATCTTCGCCAAGGATGGTCAGGCCCTGCCCACCATCGAAGCGATGGATGACGGCGTTGCATCGCTGATCCCCACCGCCCTGCGCCGCAGCAGCCCTTTCCTGACGCACCCGGTGTTCAACACCCACTACAGCGAAACGGCGATGCTGCGCTACATCCGCAGCCTGAGCGACAAGGACCTGGCGCTGGACCGCAGCATGATCCCGCTGGGCAGCTGCACCATGAAGCTCAACGCCACCAGCGAGATGATCCCCATCACCTGGCCCGAATTTGCCAACGTGCACCCCTTCGCGCCCGCCGACCAGTTGTTGGGCTACCAGGAGCTGGACGCCCTGCTGCGCGCCTGGCTGTGTGAGGCCACGGGTTACGCGGGCATCAGTCTGCAGCCCAACGCTGGCAGCCAGGGTGAATACGCCGGCCTGCTGGCCATCCAGGCCTGGCACGCCAGCCGGGGCGACACGCACCGCAACATCTGCCTGATCCCATCAAGCGCCCACGGCACCAACCCCGCCAGCGCCCAGATGGTGGGCCTGCAGGTGGTGGTGACCGCCTGCGACGCGCAGGGCAACGTGGACATCGACGACCTGAAGCGTGCCTGCGAGAAACACAGCGCCAACCTGGCCTGCGTGATGATCACCTACCCCAGCACCCACGGCGTGTTCGAGACGCGGGTGAAGGAACTCTGCGACACCGTACACGCCCACGGCGGCCGGGTGTATGTGGACGGTGCCAACATGAACGCCCTGGTGGGTGTGGCCGCACCCGGCGAATTCGGCGGCGACGTAAGCCACCTGAACCTGCACAAAACCTTCTGCATTCCCCACGGCGGCGGCGGCCCCGGCGTCGGCCCCGTGTGTGTGGTGGAAGACCTCGTGCCCTTCCTGCCCGGCCATGCCACCGGCGGCCAGCCCGCCACGGTGGGCGCGGTGTCGGCTGCGCCGCTGGGCAATGCGGCCGTGCTGCCCATCAGCTGGATGTACATCCGCATGATGGGTGCCGACGGCCTGAAGGCCGCGACCGAAACCGCCATCCTCAGCGCCAACTACATCAGCGCCCGCCTGGCCGACCATTACCCCACCCTCTACGCCAGCCAGAACGGCCATGTGGCGCACGAGTGCATCCTGGACCTGCGTGGCCTGAAGGACACCAGCGGCGTGATGGCCGAAGACGTGGCCAAACGCCTGATCGACTACGGCTTCCACGCACCCACGCTGAGCTTCCCCGTGCCCAACACCCTGATGGTGGAGCCCACCGAGAGTGAACCCCTGGCCGAGCTGGACCGCTTCATCGACGCCATGGTCGCCATCCGCGGCGAGATCCGCCGCATCGAGGAAGGCGTCTGGCCGCAGGACAACAACCCGCTGAAGAACGCCCCCCACACCGCCGCCACCCTGGCCGCCAGCGACTGGCCCCACCCGTATTCACGCGAGGTGGCGGTGTTCCCGCTGGCCGCGCTGAAGCACGCCAAATACTGGTCACCTATCGGCAGGGTGGACAACGTCTATGGCGACCGCAATTTGTTCTGCAGTTGTGTGCCGGTGGAAGCATTTGCCGAATGAGCTGACAGCGGCAGCCCCGCTGCCCATCGTCTACGCCGACGACACCCTGCTGGTGCTGGACAAACCCGCCGGCCTGCTGTGTGTGCCGGGGCGGGGTGAGGACAAGCAGGACTGCCTCTCTGCCCGGGTACAGGCCGTGTACCCCGACGCGCTGGTGGTACACCGGCTCGACATGGCCACCTCGGGCCTGGTGGTGATGGCGCGTAGCCCGGAAGCCCAGCGTATTCTGGGTGATGCCTTTGCCGCACGCCAGGTGCACAAACGGTATGAAGCCCTGGTGCAGGGCCAGCTATCACCTCCCGAACAGGAATGGGGCCAGATCGACCTGCCCCTCATCGTGGACTGGCCCAACCGCCCGCGCAGCAAAGTGGACTGGGAGATCGGCAAACCCAGCACCACGCGATGGCAGGTGCTGGACACCTTGCCCGATGCGACCCGTGTCGCACTGGAGCCCATTACCGGCCGGTCGCACCAGCTGCGGGTGCACTTGCTGGCGCTGGGGCATCCCATCCTGGGCGACACGCTGTACCAGGGTGATGCAGCGGCAGCTTTTCCGCGACTGATGCTGCACGCGCACCACCTGACACTGCCCCACCCGGCGCATGGCGGGCGGCTGGAATTTGACAGCCCGGTTCCTTTTTAGGTTCAGGCGGCCGCTGCCGCCCGCTGGCCAAACGACACGGCCACAAAATCCACAAAGGCCCGCACCCGGGCTGCGAGCTGGTGGCGCTGCGGGTACACCGCGTAGATGTCGGCGTCCGGCGTGAAGTACTGGGGCAGCACCTGCACCAGGCGGCCGTTTTTCAGATGCCGTTCAATGTCCCATTCGGCCCGCATCAGGATGCCGTGGCCGTCGAGTGCCCAGTTCACCGCGATTTCGCCGTCGTTGGTGGTGAGGTTGCCGCGGGTCTTGACCGACTCGATGGTGGCGTTGCGCCCCCGGCCATGGGCCAGACGCCACAGGCCGTACGCCTCCTCACCCTGGCGGATACCAATGCAGTTGTGCTGCGCCAGTTCGTGCGGCGTTTTGGGCATGCCATGCTGGGCCAGGTAGGCCGGCGCAGCGCACAGCAGGCGCCGGTTGGGGGCGATGCGCCGGGCAATGACCCGGGCATCTGGCGGCTCCCAAAACGGATACACACGTCGAACGCGTCGTCCCCCAGGGGTGGCGGGTTCACCGACAGCTGCAGTTGCACCTCCACCAGCGGGTGGGTGCGCACAAAACGCGAGATCAGCGGTGCCACATGGCTGCGCCCGAACCCCAGCGTGGCATTGACACGCAACAGCCCCCGGGGCGTGGATTTGGACACCCCCAGCAGCTCCTGCATGTCGTTGATGTCGCCCAGGATGCGCCGGGCATGCTCCAGGTACAGCTCACCCTCGGGGGTGAGGCTCATGCGGCGCGTGGTGCGGTTCACCAGCGCCACGCCCACGCGCGACTCCATCAGGGCCAGGTGTTTGCTGACAGCCGGGGTGGTGATGCCCAGCTCGCGTGCGGCAGCGCTCAGGCTGCCCGCACCAGCTAGCACCGAAAAGAAGCCCAGATCGGCAGGTTGGATGGCCTCGGACATAGGTCTTATTGTTGAATTCAGGTTAACGATGGTTTCACTATAGGGCTGCGCATGCACCCTGTCCACTGCCTACAGTACAGCCCATCAACCCACCCAACGGAGACAGACCATGAAGACCTACGCAATCGCAACCATCCCCGGAGACGGCATCGGCAAGGAAGTGGTGCCCGCGGGCCAGCAGGTGCTCGAAGCCCTGGCCGCGTCCAGCCAGGAATTCAACTTCACCTTCGAGAACTTCGACTGGGGTGGTGACTACTACCGCGCCCACGGCGTGATGATGCCGGCCGATGGCCTGGACGCGCTGCGCCACCAGGACGCCATTCTGTTTGGCTCGGCCGGTGATCCGGACATCCCTGACCACATCACCCTGTGGGGCCTGCGCCTGAAGATCTGCCAAGGCTTCGACCAGTACGCCAACGTGCGCCCCACACGTATCCTGCCTGGCATCGACGCGCCGCTCAAACGCTGCAGGCCCGAAGACCTGAACTGGGTCATCGTCCGCGAAAACTCCGAGGGTGAATACTCCGGCGTGGGCGGCCGGGTGCACCAGGGCCACCCCATCGAAGCCGCCACCGACGTGACCATGATGACCCGCGTGGGTGTGGAACGGGTGATGCGTTTCGCCTTCAAGCTGGCCCAGTCACGCCCCCGCAAGCAGCTGACGGTGATCACCAAGAGCAACGCCCAGCGCCACGCCATGGTGATGTGGGACGAGATTGCCGTACAGGTCGCCCAGGAATTCCCCGACGTGAAGTGGGACAAGGAAATCGTGGACGCTGCCACCGCACGGATGGTCAACCGCCCCGCCACGCTGGACACCATCGTCGCCACCAACCTGCATGCCGACATCCTGAGCGACCTGGCCGCCGCCCTGGCCGGCAGCCTGGGCATCGCCCCCACCGGCAACATCGACCCCGAGCGCCGTTACCCCAGCATGTTCGAGCCCATCCACGGCTCGGCCTTCGACATCATGGGCAAGGGCCTGGCCAACCCGGTCGGCACCTTCTGGTCGGTGGTCATGTTGCTGGAACACCTGGGCGAGCTGGACGCAGCCCAGCGCCTGATGGCCGCCATCGAACAGGTCACCGCCAACCCGGCGCTGCACACCGGCGACCTGGGCGGCAAGGCCACCACCGCCCAGGTGACCCAAGCCGTGTGTGACCTGCTGGCATCCAGCCAGCAGCGACTGGCGGCCTGAGCCCGCCCGGCCTGGCCCAGGGTCAGGCCAACCTCCCGTCTTTCCCGTTTGTTGAACCTGGCGCATGGGCGCAGGTTCACCCACGCCCGCTTCGTTTCCACAGCCCTTCCACTTCCCATGTCCACCCCACCACGCCAGTTGCTGCGCGACATGCTGGACGCCGCCATCGCCGCAGCCCAGCCCGCCCTGTGTGTCCCCCGGCACCTGCCCAGCCCGCCCCAGGGCCGGCTGGTGGTGGTGGGTGCGGGCAAGGCGTCGGCCGCGATGGCACGGGCCGTGGAAGACCATTGGCAAGGGCCTTTGTCGGGGCTGGTGGTCACACGGTATGGGCATGCGGTGCCCTGCCAGCACATCGAGATCGTGGAAGCCGCCCATCCGGTACCCGATGCAGCCGGTGAAGCCGCCGCCCGTCGCATGCTGGAGCTGGTGCAGGGGCTGACCGCCGACGATCTGGTGTTGTGCCTCATTTCCGGCGGCGGCTCGGCCCTGCTGCCCCTGGCATTGCCCGGCCTGAGCCTGGCTGACAAACAGGCCATCAACCGTGCGCTGCTGGCCAGCGGTGCCAGCATCGGCGAGATGAACTGCGTGCGCAGGCACCTGTCGGCTATCAAGGGCGGGCGACTGGCCGCTGCATGCAGCCCGGCCCGTGTGGTCAACCTGCTGCTGTCCGACGTGCCGGGTGACCAAGCCATCGACATCGCATCCGGCCCCACAGTGGCTGACCCCACCCATTGCAGCGACGCACTGGACATCCTGCGGCGTTACCAGATCCCGCTGCCACCGCGCGCGCAGGCGCTGCTGGACAGCGGCGAAGCCGAGTCGATCAAGCCAGGCGACCCCCGCCTGCCCCGCATCGAAACCCACACCATCGCCACACCACAAATGGCGCTGGAGGCCGCGGCCCAGGTGGCCCGCGCGGCTGGCTGGCCTGTGTACATCCTGGGCGATGCCATTGAGGGCGAATCCCGCGACGTGGCACGCACGCTGGCAGGCATCACCCTGCATGCGGCACAGACAGGCCAGCCGTTCGAGCCCCCTTGTGTGCTGCTGTCGGGCGGTGAAACCACCGTCACGCTGCGCGGCCAGGGCCGGGGTGGCCGCAATGTTGAATTTCTGCTGGCCCTGGCAGTGGCATTACGTGGCGCACCCGGCATCCACGCCCTGGCCGCCGACACCGACGGGGTGGACGGTGCCGAGGAGATCGCTGGTGCCGTGCTGGCACCCGACACCCTGGAGCGCGCCTGGCAGCACGGCCTGCGCCCCCAGGCGAGCCTGGACAACAACGACGGCCACGGCTTTTTTGACACGTTGGGTGACTCCATCCGCACAGGCCCCACGCTGACCAACGTGAACGACTTCCGCGCCATCCTGATCGAGCGCCACACCCCCATGCCACCCACCACCGGAGCCCCGTAAATGCCCACCCCTTGTAACGCCAAGATCGTCGCCACGCTGGGCCCTGCCAGCGCCGACCGCGCGACCATTGAAGCCCTGGTGCGGGCCGGGGCCGATGTGTTCCGGCTCAACTTCAGCCACGGCAGCCACGCCGACCACCAGGCCCGCCTCAACCTGATCCGCGCCATTGAAAGCGACCTGGGACGCCCGCTGGGTGTGTTGCTAGACCTGCAAGGCCCCAAGCTGCGGGTGGGCACATTCGCCAATGGCCCTGTGCAGCTGGTGGAAGGTGCGGCATTCCGGCTGTGCCTCGACACCTCCCGGCCTGGTGACGTGACCCAGGTGGCGATGCCACACCCGGAAATTTTTGCCGCACTCAAGCCAGGCGCAGAGCTGCTGCTGGACGACGGCCGCCTGCGGCTGGTGGTGGAAACCGCCGGGCCCGACTTTGCCGACACCCGCGTCGTCAACGGCGGCATGTTGTCGGACCGCAAAGGCGTGAACGTGCCCGGCGTGGTGCTGCCGCTGTCCGCGCTGACCGCCAAGGACCGCGCCGACCTCGACTTCGGCCTGACGCTGGGCATCGACTGGATCGCACTGTCTTTTGTGCAGCGCGCCCAGGACATCATTGACATCCAGCAGATCGTGCAGGGCCGCGCCGGCATCGTGGCCAAGCTGGAGAAACCCGCCGCCATTGCCAGCCTGGAAGCCATCCTGGCCGAGACCGACGCGGTGATGGTGGCCCGGGGTGACCTTGGTGTGGAAATGCCGGCCGAGCAGGTGCCCGCCATCCAAAAACGCATCGTGCGGGCCTGCCGCGCGGCGGGCAAACCCGTCATCGTGGCCACGCAGATGCTGGAGTCGATGGTGAGCGCCCCGGTGCCCACCCGCGCCGAGGCGTCCGACGTGGCCACCGCCATCTACGACGGTGCCGATGCGGTGATGCTGTCGGCCGAGTCCGCTTCAGGCCGCTACCCGGTCGAGTCGGTGGCCATGATGGACCGCATCATTGCGCAGACCGAGGCCGACCCGCACTACCGCGACGCCATCGACGCTGCCCACACACCACCGCTGGCCAACACCCCGGATGCCATCGGTCTGGCCGCCCGTGCGGTGGCCGGCCTGCTGGATGTGGCTGCCGTGGTGGCGTATACCAGCTCGGGCTCCTCAGCCCTGCGCATGGCACGCGAGCGGCTGCGGGCGCCCATCATCGGCATCACCCCTCTGCCGCACATCGCGCGCCGCCTGGCCTTGGTCTGGGGTGTGAACCCGGTGCTAAGTGCCGATGTGGCCGACGTGCGCGGCATGACCGACCTGGCGCTGCAGACCGCCACCCGCCTGGGTTTTGCCCAGCCCGGGCAAACCATCGTCATCGCAGCGGGCCTGCCGTTTGGCACCCCGGGCTCCACCAACCTGCTGCGTATCGCACAGGTGGAATGAAACACCCCGCTTGCAAACCTTGATCACTGAAAGGAAAACCTGGATGGCAACGATCCAACACGTTCGTGGTTTCGAAATTCTCGACTCACGCGGCAACCCCACTGTGGCGGCCGAGGTCGTCCTGGCCAACGGTGCACGCGGATTCGCCGCCGCGCCCTCCGGCGCATCAACCGGCTCGCGGGAGGCGCTGGAGCTGCGGGACGGCGACCCCCGGCGCTACCTGGGCAAAGGGGTCACCCGCGCGGTGTCACATGTCAACGGCGAACTGGCGCGCGCGCTGGTAGGCCGCGAAGCCCAAGACCAATCGGGCCTGGACCAGCTGATGATCAGCCTGGACGGAACCCCCACCAAGGCACGCCTGGGCGCCAACGCCATCCTGGCCGTGTCGCTGGCGCTGGCCAAGGCGGCCGCGGCCTCTGCAGGGCAACCGCTGTACCGCCACCTCGCGGCTGGACGTATGGCACGCCTGCCTCTGCCCATGATGAACATCATCAACGGCGGAGCCCATGCCGACAACAACGTGGACATGCAGGAATTCATGGTGTTGCCAGTGGGTGCGCCCAGCTTCAGCGAAGCCCTGCGCTGGGGCGTGGAGGTATTCCACGCGCTCAAAGGCCTGCTGAAAGCACGCGGCCTGTCCACCGCCGTGGGAGACGAAGGTGGGTTTGCACCCGACCTGCAATCCAACGAGCAAGCCCTGGAAATCATCATGGCCGCCATCGCTGCGACGGGGTTCCGCCCCGGTGCCGACATCGCCTTGGGCCTGGATGTGGCCAGCTCGGAGTTCTACGCTGCGGGCACCTACACCCTGGCGTCCGAGGGCAAACGCTTCAGCGCCGAACAGTTTGTGGACCACCTGCAGGGCTGGGTGGACAGCTATCCCATCGTCACCATCGAAGATGGCATGGCCGAGGGCGACTGGGAGGGCTGGTTATTGCTGACCTCCCGGCTGGGCCACCGCGTCCAGCTGGTGGGCGACGACCTGTTTGTCACCAACACCGAAATCCTGCGGGAAGGCATCCAGCGCGGTGCGGCCAATGCCATCCTGATCAAGCCTAACCAGATCGGCACCCTCACCGAAACGCTGGCCGCCATCCGCATGGCCGAGCAGGCTGGGTATGCCGCCGTGGTGTCACACCGCTCCGGTGAGACCGAAGACACCACCATCGCAGACCTGAGTGTGTGCACCGCCGCCACCCAGATCAAGACCGGCTCCCTGTGCCGCTCGGACCGTATGGCCAAGTACAACCGCCTGCTTCTCATCGAAGCCGAGCTGGGCACGTCCGCCGCTTTCGCGGGGCGTGCAGCGCTGCACACCAGCTGACACAGCCTCCATTCCATCCCCACTAATTATTGAATTCAAGTTAACGACGAATTTACTTTAACGGTGATTTCGCCACCTATCCGACACGTAAAGTCGGCCACACCACAGCACTTTGTGCAATAAGGAGACAGACATGCAACACAACTTCCCTATCGGCCGCCGCGTGCTCCAAGGCATCACACTGGCCGCAGCCGTAGCCAGCAGCGCAGCCATGGCGCAAGCCTGGCCCACCAAACCCATCAGCCTGGTGGTTCCGTTCGCAGCGGGTGGCACCACAGACGTTTTGGCGCGCGCACTGGGGGAACGGCTCTCGCGCGCCCTCGGCCAACCCGTCATCATTGAGAGCAAGCCGGGTGCGGGTGCCACCATCGGTGCCGACTACGTGGCCAAGGCCAAGCCGGACGGCTACACCCTGCTGGTGGGAGCGGTGCACCACACCATTGCGTCCAGCGTCTACCGCAAGCTGCCCTATGACTTCCAGAAAGACCTGGTTCCCATCACCACCATCGCCATGGTGCCCAACGTGCTGGTGGTCAACGCCAACACCCCCGTCAAGAACGTCAGCGAACTGGTGGCGCTGGTCAAGGCCCAGCCTGACAAAGGCAACTATGGCTCCAATGGCAACGGCACAGCGCAGCACCTGATCGGTACCCAGTTCCAGAACTCCACGGGCATCCCACTCACCCACATCGCCTACAAAGGAAGCGGGCCGCTGGCCACCGACCTGCTGGGCAACCAGATCCTGATGAGTTTCGACACCATCACCCCGGTGCTGCCCCACATCAAGGGGGGCAAACTGCGCCCACTGGCCGTGACCACCAGCACCCGGTCCCCTGCCCTGCCCGATGTGCCCACGCTGGATGAGGCGGGCCTGAAGGGCTTCAACATCGGCACCTGGTTCGGCATCCTGGCCCCGGCGGGTACACCCAAAGAAGTGGCCGAGCGTCTGAATACCGAGATGGTCAAGATCATCCACTCCTCCGAGTTCCGCAAACGCATGGAAGAAATCGGTGCCGACCCCATCGGCAACACCCAGGAGCAGATGGCCCAACAAATCAAGAGTGAAACCGAGAAGTTCGCCAAACTGGTGAAGGACGGCAAAGTGTCGGTCGACTGAGTGCTGTCAAACACGCGCCACCCGAAGCCGGCATCTGCCGGCTTTTTTGATGGGCGTCGGGTGGTACCTTTGGGTCTGTTCGCACAACGCCCAACTTATGAACCACCAACACCTCACCATCCTCACCGGCGCATCCCGTGGCATGGGCCTGGCCATGGCGCAGCAACTGCTGCAGCGGCCCGGCCAGTACCTGGTCTGTATTTCACGCAACACCAACGCGGCCCTGCAGGCCACTGCTGCACATACCCACCTCGAACAATGGCCACACGACCTGGCACAGGCGGAGCTAACGGCGCTGGCTTTGACCACCTGGCTGCAGGCCCACAAGCCGGGCCAGTTTGCCAGCGCCACACTGATCAACAACGCCGCCCTGCTGCCCCGTATCGCACCGCTGGATCAGAGTGCGCCCGCCGATCTGGCCCAGGCGCTGCGTGTAGGGCTGGAAGCACCGATGCTGCTGACCGCCGCATTCCTGCACGCCACCATCGGCTGGGCAGTGCCCCGCAAGGTTCTCAACATTTCGTCCGGCCTGGGCCGCCGCCCCATGGCGTCGCAGGCAGCGTACTGCGCCGTGAAGGCAGGTATGGACCACTTCACCCGCTGCCTGGCGCTGGAGGAAGCGGGGAAGCCCAACGGTGCCAAGGTCTGCGCGCTGGCCCCCGGCGTCATCGACACCGACATGCAGGTCAGCTTGCGCAGTGCAGACGTGGCGGTGTTCCCCGACCAGGGCCGGTTTGCCGGGCTCAAGGCCCAGGGGCAGCTGACATCTCCTGACGATGCTGCAGCCAGCGTGCTGGCGTGGCTGAACCGTGCAGATTTTGGTAACGAGCCCGTGGCGGACGTGCGCGGCTGAAAAGCGCCCCTGTCACAGGCGTCAACGCCATGCAAGCTACGCCTGCCTACAATGTTCGAGAGGCCAGATTTACCCCTCACCACCCCTCTGGAGACAAACCCATGACCCGTGAAGTTGTAGTTGTAAGCGGCGTGCGCACCGCCATCGGAACCTTTGGCGGCAGCCTGAAAGACACCCCCACCGAACTCGGCGCGCTGGTCGTGCGTGAATCGCTGGCCCGTGCCCATGTGGACGGCAAGGACGTCGGCCACGTCGTCTTCGGCCATGTGGTCAACACCGAGCCCAAAGACATGTACCTGTCCCGCGTGGCCGCCATCAACGGCGGCTGTGGTGAAGGCACCCCGGCTTACAACGTCAACCGCCTGTGCGGCTCGGGCCTGCAGGCCATCGTCAACGCCAGCCAGTCCATCCTGCTGGGTGACGCCGACATCGCCATTGGTGGTGGTGCTGAAAACATGAGCCGTGCACCCTACGCCAGCCTGGCCACCCGTTTTGGCGCACGCATGGGCGACACCAAGATGATCGACATGATGATGGGTGCATTACACGACCCGTTTCACACCATCCACATGGGTGTGACCGCCGAGAACATCGCCGCCAAATGGGGCATCAGCCGCGCCGACCAGGACGCACTGGCGCTGGAAAGCCACCAGCGCGCCGAACGCGCCACCGCCGCCGGGTACTTCAAGGACCAGATCGTCCCGGTGATGCTGAAGAGCCGCAAGGGCGAGGTTGCTTACACCACCGACGAACACTTCCGCACCAACGCCACGCTGGAAGACTTTGCCAAACTCAAACCCGTGTTTGCCAAAGAAAACGGCACCGTCACCGCAGGCAACGCATCCGGCATCAACGACGCAGCCGCTGCCGTGGTGCTGATGGAAGCCGGCACCGCCCGGGCCCGTGGCGTGAAACCCCTGGCCCGCCTGGTGGCCTACGCCCACGCCGGTGTGGACCCCAAGTACATGGGCATCGGCCCCGTGCCCGCCACCCAGCTGGCCCTGAAAAAAGCCGGGCTGACGGTGAACGACCTGGACGTGATCGAAGCCAACGAGGCCTTCGCCGCCCAGGCCTGCGCTGTCAGCCGCGACCTCGGCCTGGACCCGGCCAAAGTCAACCCCAACGGATCCGGTATCTCGCTGGGCCACCCGATTGGTGCGACGGGTGCACTCATCACCGTGAAGGCGATACACGAACTGCAACGTGTGCAGGGGCGTTATGCACTGGTAACGATGTGTATTGGTGGTGGACAGGGGATTGCGGCGATTTTTGAGCGGATGTAAGGTCGTGCTGCACTCCTGTGTGCGGCCAAAATTAAAAATGCCCCTTGCAAGGGGCATTTTTAATAAGCAACACCTTTGCCCGCTCTCGGCAATAAAGTGCGCAGCTGTAGACTCTTCTTCAACGATCTACACCATCGCCAGCGCATAGAAGGAAATCAATTGAAATCAGGCATCAGAGACAATCGGGTCAGAGGCAAAGTCGCAGAATTCCTGAAAGAGAAGGTGGCCAAGGGCAGTCATCTTTCGGTCGTATCTGCATACTTCACCATCTACGCCTATGAAGCTCTGAGTGACCAACTCGATGGCGTCGACTCTCTCAAGTTCTTGTTTGGTGAGCCGAGATTTGTACAAACACTGGACCCCGAAAAGACGGATAAAAAAGCCTTCAAGATAGAAGACGAAGGGCTTGAGCTTGCCAACCGGCTCCAACAGAAGGAGGTCGCCCGCCGCTGCGCCGAATGGATCACCCACAAAGTCGAAATCCGCTCCATACGCGAAGCCAACTTGCTTCACGGCAAGCTGTACCACATTGACGATGGCAAACGTGAGCATGCTCTGATGGGAAGCTCCAACTTCACCCAGCGCGGACTGGGTCTATCCGTCGCGCCGAATATCGAGTTGAACATGGTGGTCGACAGCGACCGCGACCGCACCGACTTGAAAGCATGGTTTGACGAACTATGGTCAGACCCGGAGTTGGTGGAAGATGTCAAAGCCAAAGTGCTGGAATACCTTGCGCAGCTCTACGTTGACCATTCTCCAGAGTTCATCTACTTCAAAACCCTGTTCCACGTGTTCGAGAAGTTCCTGTCCGGCCAGGAGGAACAAGCCCAGTTCTTTGACAATTCCGCCATTACGGATACAGAAATCTGGAAAACTCTTTTTGAGTTCCAAAAAGACGGTGTCAAAGGCGCAGTCCAAAAGATCAACACCCACAACGGCTGCATTCTGGCCGACAGCGTCGGCTTGGGAAAAACATACTCCGCGCTGGCAGTCATCAAATACTTTGAGCTGCGCAATCACCGCGTGCTGGTACTCTGCCCCAAAAAACTACGCGAGAACTGGACGGTTTATCTCGGCAGCAACATGACCGAGCTCAATCCCTTTGTACGTGACCGATTTAGCTACATGGTTCTTTCCCACACCGACCTTTCCCGCGAATCGGGCAAGTCTGGCGACATTGACTTGGGCACGATCAACTGGGGCAACTTCGATTTAGTGGTGATTGACGAATCCCACAACTTTCGCAACAACGTTAAAGGTAAACGTGACGAAGAAGGTAACGTCATCAAGCAAAGCCGCTACGAACGCTTAATGCAAGACATCATCCAGGCCGGTGTCAAAACAAAGGTGATGCTGCTGTCTGCCACCCCGGTCAACAATGACCTGAAAGACTTGCGCAACCAGCTCTATCTGGTGTCCGAGGGGCGCGATCATGCCCTGATGCCAACCACCGGCATTGCCAGCATCAAGCAAACGCTGGACGTAGCGCAGAAGACCTTTACTGAATGGGCGAAACGTCCTGGCGACCGTGATCCAAAGGACTTGATGGATGGGTTGCCAGCAGGCTTCTTCACCTTGCTAGACGAGTTGACTATCGCCCGTTCCCGCAAACATATTCAAAAATATTACCGCGCATCCATGGCGCAAATCGGTAAATTCCCCAAGCGGGCCAAACCGATTTCCAAGTATTCGGAGATTGACAGCAAAGGCCGTTTCCCAACCTACGACAAACTGAACGAAGAGATTGAAAAGTACCAACTCGCTTTGTTCAAGCCATCAGTTTATGTACTGGATCAGTTCAAAAACCAGTACCAGGGCGAAGCCAATGTGCGCAATTTCAGCCAAGAGAACCGTGAGAAGTTTTTGATCGGCATGATGAAGGTCAACTTTTTGAAGCGACTCGAAAGCTCGGTTAAATCGTTCGCCATCACGATGGAACGCACGGTTAGCAAGATCGAAGACTTGGAAGAGCGCTTGAAAGGCTACCAAAAACTACGCGACGGCAAAGCGCAAGACCTGCAAGCCACCTTGTTTTTGATGGAGGCCGAAGAAGACGAAGAGCTGCGCGAAGCATTTGAGGTGGGCACCCTCAAATACCGCATGGAGCATATGGACGTGGACCGCTGGCTGGCAGACCTGGCTACCGACAAACGCCAGCTTTCCATGCTGGCAGAAAGTGCCGGTGGTGTTAACGCAGAACGCGACGCGAAGCTAATGGAGCTCAAGGGCCTCATCAAAGCCAAAGTCACAAACCCAAGCACCAACAATCGGGGCGAGCCCAACCGCAAAATCATCGTTTTCTGCGCATTTGCAGACACCGCCGCCTATTTGTACGAGCAACTAGAGCCCTGGGCCAGCACCACTCTACGCAGCCACATCGCACTGGTATCGGGCGGGACACGCCCCAATCGCACCACCTTTGGCGCGCCTGAGTTCAATCAAATCCTGACCAACTTCGCACCACGTGCCAAGCAGCGCGCCAAGATGTCCAAGATGCCACAGGACGGAGAAATCGACATCTTGATCGCCACGGACTGCATCTCTGAAGGCCAGAACTTGCAAGACTGCGATCTGCTCGTCAACTACGACATCCACTGGAACCCGGTGCGCATCATCCAGCGCTTTGGCCGTATCGACCGCATTGGCAGTCCGAACGACACCATCCAGCTCGTCAACTTCTGGCCTACGCCAGACCTGAACAAATACATCAACCTCAAAAACCGGGTAGAGGCACGTATGGCCCTGGTGGATATTTCTGCCACCAACGAAGACAACGTGCTGACCAATGCAGAACTTGAAGAGCTGATTCACCAAGACCTTAAATACCGCGACAAACAGCTCATGCGGCTAAAGGATGAGGTGCTGGATCTGGAAGACTTCAACGAGTCCGTGGCTCTGAACGAGTTCAGCCTGGACGACTTCCGCATGGACCTGAGCAACTATGTGGATGCCAACCGCGCCAAACTGCAAGACGCGCCCTTTGGGCTCTACGGCGTTGTGCCCGCCAGCACTGAGCACGTTTCGATCAAGCCGGGCGTGATCTATTGCTTGCGCCAGCAACACAAGACGGTGCACAGCGCTGAAACGACCAGCCAAACAGTTAACCCCTTGAGCCCGTATTTTCTGGTCTACATCCATGTCGACGGCACGGTTCGCTACAACTTTGCTGCACCCAAGCAAGTACTGGAAATTTTCCGCGCCCTGTGCCAAGGCAAGACGGAGCCCTATGCTGACCTGTGCAAACTGTTTGACGAGCAAACCCACCATGGCCAGGACATGAGCGCATACAGCGCCCTGCTGGACAAAACCGTGGCCGCCATCGTGGCCCAGTTTTCCCGCAAAAACGCCGCCAACCTTTTTACAGGTCGCGGCGGCAAACTCATCGATGCAGCCAAGACAGTGAAGAGCACGACCGACTTTGACTTGATCACCTGGCTGGTGATAAAGTAGATACGTTTTCATATCTACTTTCAAAGGAGATACACATGACTGCCACCGCCAAAATCTTTACCACCGGAAACAGCCAGGCCATTCGCCTGCCCAAGGCATTTCGTGTTCAGGCATCAGAAGTTTGGATCAGCAAAGATGACATCAGCGGCGTGATTACATTGCGCCCCAAAAATGAAGATCAGCGCAAGAAAAACCTGGACGAACTGTTCAAACTGATTCGTGAGCAGCCCTTTACCGAAGACTTCATCCCCCCCCGCGACAACGAAATCCGGCCTGACCCTTTTGCGGACTGGGAAGTACCTGCGCCCTCTAAACCAGCCAAACCCGCAAAAGTTGCCAAAGCGGCCAAACGTGTGCCCAAGGCGGCTGCGTGATTCGCTACCTGCTCGACACCAACATCGTTAGCTACTTTGTCAAAGGTATCAGCGGCAGTTTGGTGCAGCGTATGCACGTGGGGTTGGGTGCACAAGACATCGCCATCTCCGCCATCACCCGGGCAGAGCTGCGCTACGGCGTGGGCTTGATGGACAAATTTGACAAGCGACGCAGGCGCATAGACCTTCTGCTCAAAGAGCTGCCCTCGTTGCCTTGGGGCGATGAAGCTGCCGATGAATTTGGTCGGCTTAAAGCCTCTCTGCGGCGCAACGGAACCCCAGTGGGTGATTTCGACACCCAAATCGCCGCACATGCGCTGGCTGAAGACCTGATTCTGGTTACCCACAACACCCGCCACTTTGAGCGGATACCCGACTTGACGCTTGAAGATTGGATGGTTTGAAGATGACTGAGCACACAACCGCATGAGCAGCAAGCAACTACGCGAAGAGATTCAAACCGCGCTGCAGAACTTAGCCACCGGAGAACTGCGCGCAACCGCAACCGCATTGCTTGGCAAACTGGGGTACGCCAGCCACAAAACACTGGAGTTGCCTACCCAACCTCAAGCGTTTGCCCAAGAAGTTGAGAACTTGTTGGGTGGCAGCAAGCAGCTCAACCCCACACATGCCAGCCTGGCCAATTGGCGAAGCGCTGCTTTCCTATTTCAGCTCACCAATGACGAGCTGCCTGCCCTGGCCGCCGGGCAAGCCAGCCTGTTGACGGAAACCGGCGGCGTGCAAGCCTGGCAGGTGGAAAGCTTTGTTTTCCTGGCCCTGGATTTGAAACCCGGCGTATGGTCGCGCACCCGCCTGGCCGCGCTCACGCGCGAGGTCAACCGCCTGTTCCCGATGCCCGCCGTCCTGCTTTTTCGACACCCGCGCGAAGATGGCACGCCGCTGTTGTCGGTCTCAGTCATCCACCGCCGCGCCAACAAGCGTGATGCGTCGCGGGATGTGATCGAAGGCAAAGTCTCCATCATCAAAGACATTGACCTTGGCACGCCACACGCCGCCCACCTGCGTATTCTGGAAAGCATGGCATTAACCGAGGTGGATGCGAAATACATCCCCTCCAGCTTCGACAAGCTGTATGAAGCCTGGCTAGAGGTGCTGAGTGTCAAAGCGCTGAACGACCGCTTTTACAAAGACCTGGCAGAGTGGTACTACTGGGCCATCCTTGCACGCACGGGGGTTGTGTTCCCCAAAGGCCAGCCACTGGAAAAGTCGGACGACCCAACGACCAATAACCGGCCCACTGTCGCACTGATACGCCTACTCACCCGGCTCATCTTTGTCTGGTTCTTGAAAGAAAAGCAGCTCGTGCCCGCCGCGCTGTTTGAAGAAAAGGCTTTGGCTGGGCTGCTGAACACCCCGCCCGACCAGCATGGCGCACAAGGCAACTACTACAAAGCCATTCTTCAAAACCTGTTCTTTGCCACCCTCAACACCGAGATGGCGGACGAGGATGAAGACGGCAACAAACAGCGCGTATGGCGCGCCCCTGCTGGCCCCAAGCGCCTGGACAAGTACCTCATCCACACCGCGTACCGCTACAAGGGCGACTTCAAAGACCCTGACGCAGCGCTGGCCCTGTTCCGCAAAGTGCCGTTTCTGAACGGTGGCCTGTTCGAGTGTCTGGACAAACTCATCACCCCAGCCGACATCCAGCGCGACCCCACCCTGGCCGGGCTGGTGGTCCTTGAGGGCAAACAAACCGTACTGCGCGTGGACGGTTTCTCGGAGCGGCCAGAAAACCCCATGCACATCCCTAACGAACTGTTCTTTGGTGATGGTGCCGACGAGGTTGATTTGAACGACGTGTTCGGCACCAAAAACCGCAAGTACAAGCCTCGCGGCTTGCTCAAGATTTTTGACAGCTACAAGTTCACCATCGAAGAAAACACGCCAGTTGAAGAAGAGGTGGCGCTAGACCCCGAGCTGCTGGGCAAAGTGTTTGAGAACCTACTAGCCAGCTACAACCCCGACACAAAAACGACTGCCCGCAAGAAAAGCGGCTCGTTCTACACCCCGCGCGAAGTGGTGGACTACATGGTGGATGAAGCCCTGGTTTGTTACCTTGAAAGGCCTCTAGCCCCCGTGGAGACTACGCAAGAAGCTACGAAATTTGTAGCAAATGGGCTACTGGACTTGGATACAGGCCCCGGTGATCTAGACCTGGACACCGTAGCGGCCCACCCGGTGCACGGCGGCTTGGCCGTGGGTGGGCCAGAAAACCCATTAGGTGACCGCCTGCGCCACCTGCTGAGCTACCGCCACACCAGCCACGACTTCAGCACCGCCGAAACGCACACACTCATTACCGCCATAGAGCGCCTGCGCGTGCTCGACCCGGCCTGTGGCTCCGGTGCCTTCCCCATGGGCATGCTGCAAAAGCTGGTGGCCGTGCTGCGCAAGCTCGACCCCGACAACGCGCTGTGGAAAGCCCAAAACCGCGCCCCGCTGGCCGAGCAGCTTGCCATCGCCAAAAAGCTCAAAGACCCCACCCTGCGCGACGAGCAAACCACCGCCGCGGTGGCCACACTGGAAAAGTTTGATGCTGACTTTGCCGACCCCGACTACGCAGACTACGCCCGCAAGCTCTACCTGATTGAAAAGTGCCTCTACGGTGTGGACATCCAACCCATTGCCGTGCAGATTGCAAAACTGCGTTTCTTCATAAGCCTGGTTGTGGAGCAAAAGCTGGGCACAGAACATCAGCGTCTTACACCACTGCCCAACTTAGAAACCAAGATCGTCGCCGCTAACACCTTGCTGCCCATCCCACGTGATAACAGCAAAGTTAACTCCCAGCACGATCTACTGGCGAACCTGTCACAAGTAAAGGACAAAGAAGCTGAGTTGCGAGAAGCCAATGCCAGTCACTTTGCCGCCAAGCGCTTTAGAGATAAGCGCAAACGGAAAGAGCGCATCCTCAAGCTGCGCGATGAGCTGGTGGCTTTGCTAAGAGCAGAACTTACCTTAAAGCCCGATCTGGCTGAACGCATAGCCGCGTGGGACCCGTTTGATCAAAACCAGTTTGCCCGCTTTTTTGATCCCGAGTTGATGTTCGGTTTTGACCGTGGGTTTGACATCGTCATAGGCAACCCACCCTATGTGCGACAAGAAGCAATCAAAGAATTTAAACCCGAGTTCAAAGAAGCCAAGTACGCCACGTACAACGGCACAGCAGATTTGTTTGTGTACTTTTATGAGCGCTCGTTCCAGTTGCTCAACCCCCATGGCTGCCTGAGTTTCATCACCAGCAACAAATGGTTCCGCGCCAAATACGGTACCGCCTTGCGCGAATACATGGTCACGCACACCGAGCTGCGCCAGATCATCGACTTTGGCGACGAAGCCGTGTTTGACGCGCTGGCTTATCCCACCATCGTCATTGCGACCAAGCGCGACAAGGCGGTGCCACAGAGCGATGTGAAAAACGATGTGGCAGTGTTGAACTGGGACAGTAGCAACGTCAACTACCGCGTGAGCGATTTCCCAGACGTGTTTGCCGCCGAGCGATTTAACGTGCCTCAGCAGGACCTTAAGCGTGATGGCTGGCAGTTGGAGCCACCCACCAAACGCCAATTGTTGGCCCGCATTCGCAAGGCCGGTCAGCCGCTTGGTGAGTATTGCAAGGGGCGGTTCTACCGCGGTGTATTGACTGGGTTGAACGAGGCGTTCGTCATCACACGCGAACAGCGCGATGCACTGGTAGTGCAAGACCCCAAGTCGGCGGACATTATCAAGCCGTTTTTGCGTGGACGGGATGTCAAACGTTGGAATGTGGAGTCGCAAGACCTGTGGCTAATCTTCACGCGGCGTGGTATCGACATTGACGGCTACCCGGCCGTCAAAGCCCATTTGCAAGCGTTTCGTAAGCAGCTTGAAGCCAAACCAGATGCGTGGGACGACAAGACGCAAGGGGCTTGGCCCGGCCGCAAAGCGGGGTCCTATGAGTGGTTTCACATCCAGGACAACATTGCTTATTGGGAAGAATTCCTGCTACCCAAGATCATCGTTCCAGCGATTGCTGCAACACCTATGGCGGCGGTTGACCAGACTGGCTATTTCAGCAATAACAAAAGCACGATTTTCCTTCCGCCGTCCGCAGCCCTCGCCGCTGCTTGTGTGAATTCCGCTATAGCCGCATGGCTGGCAGTGCAGACCTTCTCAACAAAGCAGGGCGGATTTTTTGACTTTGAGCCACGATACTCAGGGCAAATTCCAATCCCAAGGGCGAGCACAGACCAGATCGCCGTTATTGAGTGCATCGTGATTGCAGTGACCGCAGATATCAGCCGCCCCGAATACGAGCGCCTCCTCAACGGCCTGGTCTACGAACTCTTCTTTCCCGAAGACCTTCACGCCATAAACATCCACCTGTTCGATGCCTGCACTGCAGCAGGTATCCACGACGGCATGGACGCGCAGGCAGTGGCCGCCGAAATCTTCCACCCTCGCCACCCCATCTATGGTCAGTTGTTTGAGCTGCAAACGCTGGAGGTAGTGCGTCTGATTGAAGGTGAGGCATGAAATAAGCCCCAGCCCTTGTGGAATAAGCGCAATAAGCTATCAAATACATAGTGAGTTCAATGGGAGCAACGTGAAGATTAAAACCCTCAGCCTCACCGACTTTCGTGCCTTCCCCGGCCCGGCACCTGCCAAGTTTGAGCTGGATAGCAAGAACCTGCTGGTTTACGGGGAGAACGGCAGTGGCAAGAGCTCGCTGTTCCATGCACTGCGTGGGTTTTTTGCAGTAGGCAAGCCACCCGAGTTAGCTGCATTGCGCAATTCTTTTTCAGCGCTTGGTATCGGCACGGTGGCTGTACAGGTGGATTTTGACGACGCCAGCCAAGCCCGTTGGCATGTGGGTGCTGGGGCTTTGCAGGTGTTGGGCACCCCCTCGGCACAGGGACCCACAGCGATGGTGCTTCACCCAACGCAGATGCAACCGCCCAATGCTGCTGTGGCAGAAGCGGCCAAGTTCAGCGCACTGCTGGACTACCGCAGCTTGCTGAACACAAACTACAGACATGGCGATGAGGCTATCAATCTGTTTGAACTTGCGGTTTATGGGTTCTTGGCAGACTACCTTGATTTGGCAACCAACAAAACCATCCGAGAGCTGTGGCAGGCTGTATTGGAGGGTAAACCTGTGCGCAACACGCCCAAGAGGCTGGCTATTTGTATAGGACGGTGTGATGCGTTTAATAACGCGATGCAAAAAGCACTTGGCCTGCTCAAGGTGGAGGCCCAGAACATTCTGACCACACTCAGCCCGAATGGGCTGGCTCTCCTGGATTACACGTTTACGCCCGTAGCGTACAACTATGCAAAGGCTTGGGCTGACAAGAACTTCAGCCATCAGTTCATTGGGCTTCAAGTCGCCTACCGGGGGCAACCGGTTGAGAGGCCACAACTTTATTTGAATGAGGCCAGGCAATCCGCCCTGGCCCTGGCACTGTATTTGGGTGCACGATTAGCATGCGCGCCACAAACCACGCCGCATTTGAAGCTGATGGTGCTGGACGATGTCCTGATTGGGTTAGATCACTCCAACCGGCTTCCACTGCTCAAGCTGCTGGACAGCCACTTCGCAGGTTGGCAGGTCGTTCTGCTGACCCACGACAAAACATGGTTTGACTTGGCACGCCATCAACTGGCAGCCACAAACAACTGGACTAACTACGAGATTTATGAGGGCGACCCGTTGGCAGGCTCACCGATGCCCATTGTGCGAAAAACAGAAAGCAGACCCGCCAAAGCGCTGCTTGCCAAGGGACGTGCATTGTTGGCATTGGGCTATGTTGAGGCTGCGGCCAACTACACGCGGCAGGCTTTTGAATATGGGCTACGCGGCGGCTGCGAGTTTCAAAAAGTGAAGCTGAACTACAAGGTGGATTCCAAAGACCATCAGGCTCAGGATTTGTTGGATGCCATAAAAATAGCGCAGCCCCCCACAAAGGTTCCCCTAGCTGATTGGCTTTCATGCCTGCAACAAATTGAATTGTTCAAGAACGTGGTGATGAACCCCTATTCCCACCCGAGTGCACCCAACATTCCAAGGCAAGAAGTTGTGGATGCGACAAATGCAGTGGAAAAGTTTTTGGATCTGGCAGGGAAGAAATAGCGTGCAGACAGCCCAAAGGGTGGCGGGCAAATTACCGCCACCCTTTTATGTCGAGACGACGGGCAGCTCGACTGAACCGAGCACCTCTGATCTGCTTAAAGACGTGGCTCCAGGCCTGCCGAGAAAATCCAAAGGGCGGCTCCGCGTGAGGAACAAAAGTCCCATTCAATCCCGCACCACCAGCACCGGCAGATGTGCATCCCCCAGCACCCGCTGCGTCACACTGCCCAGCACCAGTTTCTCGATGCCACGGCGGCCGTGGGAGCCCATGACGATCAGGTCGGCACCGATGTTCTGGGCCGTTTCCAGAATGCTGCGGTGCACTGAGTGACCGTCTACCACCAAGGAACCCGCATTCACACCTGCCGCCTGCAACGTTGCACGGGCTGTCTCCAGCGAGGTAGCGGCTTCGGCTTTGGCGGCGGCGAGGTACTGGTCCTGGCCGTAGGCGAACTCGGTGCCGACGCCAGTGAACGGGTACGGGTCGATCACGTAGATGGCCGTGACCGTGCTGCCAAAAGCCTGGGCCAGGCCAATGGCTTTGGACACCGCCAGCGAGGCGGTGGCGGAGCCGTCAATAGGAACCAGAATTTGCTTGAACATGGTGTTACCTCCTGTTGGGGTTGATGAACATCGCAGCCACAGCTTGCCACGGTGCTTTGTTGCAGACAATGCGCTGGATCAAAAGCTGTGCCGTCAGTGCCCCATCCGGGGCCTTCTCTTGCAGCCCCACCTTACCCCGCACGGGCGCGCCACCGTGTCAGACGACGCCGTCTTCCTGAAACCCCTTGGCACGGCAGGTAACCACCAGCGTGTCGCGGTGCCCTTCTGCGCCGGTGGGCTGGATCGGGGTGGACTCATGGATGACGCGGGCATCGTCCAGCAGCAGCAGCGACCAGGGCTCGGTGAGGGTGAAACGCTGGCCGTTGGGCCCGGCGGCTTCAAACACCCGGGTTTCGCCGCCCTTGATACCTGCGCGGCCCACCAGAAACACCGCCACCAGGTCCACACCGTCGCGGTGTGCGCCCTCAGGTGTGGGGCGGCCGATGCCGTCGGTGGTGTCGATGCGGAACTGGTGCGCTTCCAGAAACCAGGGCTGCTGGGGGGCGGACTTCAGATCCGACGCCACCTGGCCCAGCCAGCCCAGCAGTTTCAGCCACGCTGCCTGCTGGGTCGTTGTCTCCAGCATCGGGGCAAACCAGCGCTCCATGCCGCCGTGTAAGGCGTTGTACTCCACCGGCTGCCAGTGGGCACGGTCGGGTGTGCGTGTGGCCTGGGTGGGCTGGTTGGGGTCCACCACAAAACAGGCATGGCGGCGGCGGCGGTAACGGCCACCGTCTTTGAGGTACAGGTCGGGCGGCAGGTCGGCCCAGTCGCCCTCCAGCGCCCGCAGGGCAGCCAGGTCCACCCCCGCCAGCGCCGCCACGGCCGCCGCACCCAGCACGGCATACCCCTGCGTGCGCAGCTGGGGCATCAGGTGGTCGGGTGGGGTCAGCGGCGGCAGGAAAGTGTCGGTCATGGCGTACAAGCAGAAGTGCGGGCACCGAGCATAACGTCTCGTTCTGCCCTGCCCCAGCCACCCACCAACGCTGTCGCTTTGGCAACGGCGGCCCCGGCCCGGGGCCACTACCATCGCAATCCGCGCTCTGCGCATCCCCATGCCCCCAACAGGAGACTCCCCCATGTCCACCGCTCTCATCAACCACCAGGTTCGCCTGGCCAGCCGCCCACAGGGTATTGCCACCCGCGCCAACTTTGCCTTCACCACCGAGACGGTGGCTGAGCCTGCCGACGGTGGTGTGCTGGTCAAAACCCTGTCGCTGTCGCTCGACCCGGCCATGCGCGGCTGGATGAACGAAGGCAAGAGTTACATCCCGCCCGTGGGTATCGACGAAGTGATGCGGGCCGGTGGTGTCGGCCAGGTGATTGCCTCGAAGAACCCGGCTTTTGCCGTGGGTGACCATGTGTACGGCACGCTGGGTGTGCAGGAGTACATCCTGGTGCCGCAAGAGCAGATCCCGCGCAACGGCCTGGTCAAGATCGACCTGCGTGTGGGCTCCGCCACCCAGTGGCTCAACGTGCTGGGTATGCCGGGCATGACCGGGTACTTTGGCCTGATGGACGTGGGCCAGCCCCAGGCGGGTGAAACCGTGGTGGTGTCGGGTGCGGCTGGTGCCGTGGGCCAGACGGTGGGCCAGCTGGCCAAAATCAAGGGCTGCCGCGTGGTCGGTATTGCGGGCGGCAAGGCCAAGTGCGACTGGGTGGTGAACGAGCTGGGTTTTGACGCCTGTATCGACTACAAGGCCGGCCCGTCTGCCGTGCGCGACGGCCTGAAGGAACACTGCCCCAAAGGGGTGGACATCTACTTCGACAACGTCGGCGGCGAAATCCTCGACACCGTGCTGGCCAAACTGGCGCGCAAGGCCCGCATCATCATCTGCGGCGCGATCAGCCAGTACAACAACACCACACCCGTGCAAGGCCCGAAGAACTACCTGAGCCTGCTGGTGAACCGCGCACGCATGGAAGGTATCGTCGTGTTCGACTACGCCGACCGTTACCACCTGGCCATCACCGAGATGGCGGCTTACCTGAAGAGTGGCCAGATGAAGAGCAAGGAAGACGTGGTGGTCGGCCTCAACACCTTCCCCGAAACACTGACCAAACTGTTCACCGGCGAAAACTTTGGCAAGCTGGTGCTGCAGGTGGCCAGCGACTGAGCCTGCGGGGCACAGCTTGCTACGAATAACATAGCTGCTAGCGCCTGCTGTGTAAGCGCAAAAGCCTGTTTTTATCTTAAAACGGGCCTTGCCACCGCCTGTGTACCATGGGCGCATGAACACCCCCACCGCCCCCACCCTGCCCCGCATCCTCATCATCGGCGGCGGCTTCGGCGGGCTGGAAGCGGCCAAGGCGCTGGCCGGGCAGGCGGTGGATGTGACGCTGGTGGACAAGACCAACCACCACCTGTTCCAGCCCCTGCTCTACCAGGTGGCCACGGCGGGTTTGTCGGCCCCGGCCATCGCCGCGCCGATCCGCAACATTCTGCGCAAACAAGCCAACCTGACCACGCTGCTGGGGGAAGTCACCCACATCGACACAAGCCTGCGCCAGGTGCAATTGCGCGACGGCTCCACGCTGGCGTACGACCACCTGATCGTTGCCGCCGGTGCCACCCACAGCTACTTCGGCCACGACGACTGGGCACCGCACGCGCCGGGCCTGAAAACACTGGAAGACGCGTTCGAGATCCGCCGCCGCGTGCTGCTGGCCTTCGAGTCGGCCGAGAAAGAAAATGACCCCGCCCGCCGTGCCGCCTGGCTGACCTTTGTGGTGATTGGTGCCGGGCCAACCGGGGTGGAGATGGCGGGCACGCTGGCCGAAATTGCGCGCCACACGCTGCCCGGCGAATTCCGCCGCATCGACCCGTCCAGCGCCCAGGTGCTGCTGGTCGAGGCCGGGCCGCGGGTGCTGCAGGCGATGCCACCCACGCTCAGCGAACGGGCGCGCCAGCAGCTCGAAAAGCTGGGTGTGCAGGTGCGGCTCGGCGCGAGTGTGACGGCGATTGATGCCGATGGATTAATGGTCAAAACTGCCTCCATCGCAGAAGGGACGGACGCAAGCAGCTCTCGTATTGATAGCAAATGCATCATCTGGGCTGCGGGTGTGGCGGCCTCGCCGCTGGGCCGTTTGTTGGCCACAGCCGCCGGTGCCGAAACCGACCGCGCCGGCCGCGTGAAAGTGCTGCCCGACCTGGCCCTGCCCGGCCACCCCGAGATCAGCGTGGTGGGTGACCTGGCCAGCGCCCAGAGCCACACCCAGGGCAAGGAGCCCACCGCTGTGCCCGGCGTGTCACCGGCTGCCAAACAGATGGGCCGCGCCGCTGCCCGCAACATTCTGCGCCGTCTGGCGGGTGAAGCCACCACACCCTTCCACTACGCCGACTACGGCAACCTGGCCACCATCGGCCGCCACGCTGCGGTGGTGGACCTGGATTCACCGTTGGGGCCAATGCGTTTCAGCGGCTACTTTGCGTGAATCTTCTGGCTGTTGGCCCACGTCTATTTCCTGATCGGCTTCCGTAACCGGTTGGTGGTGCTGGGAGACTGGGCGTCGGCCTACTGGAGCTTTGAGCGGTCGGCACGGGTGGTCAGCAAGATTGAACCGCAGGTCGCGGCGGCACCCTCTGTGCCGCCTTCGCCCTAGGGAAAGTCACACCTTCCTGCGTGCGGTGCGCTGGATACCATGCACGCTTTTCCACACCCAAGACTCCAGCATGCGTACCCCTGCCCTCCTCGCTACATTGTTGATAGCTGCCAGCGCCCACGTGGCGGCCGCCTACCCCGAAAAACCCATCAAGATAGTGATGGGTTTCCCCGCTGGGGGCCCGCTGGACCAGCATGCCCGGCTGCTGACCGACAAACTGCAGGCCGTGCTGGGCCAGCCCTTCATCGTGGACTACAAACCCGGCGCGGGCGGCTCGGTGGGGGCCGAGTCGGTGGCGCGTGGCCCGGCGGATGGCTACACCATCATGCTGGCCAACACCGGGGTCATGGTGATCAACGGTGCGCTGTACAGCAAGCTGCCCTACAACACGTTAAAAGACTTTGTGCCCATCGCACGCACTGCGCAGCAGCCGCTGGCGCTGCTGGTGAACAACAACGTGCCCGCCAAGACGTTGAAGGAATTCCGTGACTACGCCACCAAAAACCCGGGCAAGGTCAACTATGGATCGGCTGGCAACGGCGGCATCTCGCACCTGGTGCCCGAGATGTTCAAGAACGCCACCGGGCTGTTTATGGTGCACATCCCCTACCGCGGCAGCGCCCCCGCGTTTGTGGACCTGATGGGCGGGCAGGTGCAGTTCATGGCCGAGTCGATTCCGCAGGCGGCCAGTTACCACAAACAAGGCAAGGTGCGCGCCCTGGCCGTCACCAGCCGCGAACGCAACCCCGCACTGCCCGACATCCCGACGGCCATCGAGTCAGGACTCAAAGGGTTTGAAGTGGTGGGTTTCTACGGCTTCCTGGCACCGGCCGGCACACCACCCGACGTGGTGGCAACCTTGAGTGACGCCTTCAAACAGGTGATGAACAACCCCGAGGTGCGCAGCCGCATGGTGTCGCAGGGTGCCGACCCGGCCTTCCTTGGCAGCGCCGACTTTGGCAAGTTCCTGGCGGCAGAAACACCCCGCTGGGAAAAGGCCGTCAAGGCTTCGGGCGCGCGCCTGGACTGAAGCGCCTCCCAGGCCTCCTGTGTGGCCCTCGCACCACTACAGCGCTTCGGCGCTGTTTTTTTGTGTTTGTTTTTGTTTTTACCGCAGGCCATCAAAATTGCGATTCAGCCCACCGTCGGCTTCCCCGTGCAGCTCATCAAGAGCACCGGAGCTGAAGCAGTTTCTGTCGTCGCTGCACGACTGACAACTGGCCAGCCGGGAACCTCGGCAGACAATGCAAGTCGGACTTGGATGGAATCTTCGACCTTGCATCCTCTTCATTCAAGCTTACTGGCCCGCAGGCACCTGCTGGGCGCTGCCTTGTTCGGGCTGCCACTGGCCGCGTCGGCGGGCTACAACTTCTGGACCGGTGAATACACCCTCACGCGCCAGGAGATCCAGGCCCATATCGACAAAAAATTCCCTTTGCAGATGCGCTACAGCGGGCTGTTCGAGGTGCGGCTGGGCAACCCGCAGCTGACGCTGGTGGCGGCCAGCAACCGGGTGGCGCTGGCGGCCGATGTGCACATGAGCAACCCGATTGCCAAGCCGCACCAGGTGCAAGGTGTGCTGGCCCTGTCCAGCGGCCTCAAGTTTGACCCCTCCACCAACGCCATTAGGCTCCACCAGCCCACCGCCGACCGGGTTGAGTTGCAAGGCCTGCACGGCCCGAACGCCCAGCAGCTGCAAAACATCGGCGCCATGGTGGTGCAAGAGCTGCTGCGCGACTACGCGCTCTACACCTTCAAACCCGAAGACCTGCGCCGCTTTGGCAAGACCTTCGAGCCCGGTGCCATCACCGTGCTGGACGACGGCATCAAGGTTTCGCCGCGTTAAGCACCTGCAGTGGTGGCAGTGGATGAAGCCTCGTGCTGCAGCGCTTAAAAAACTATCAAATTAATAGCTTAATGCGCATACAAGACGGGCGCTAGGGCCATTTTTTGCAATGAATTCAGGGGGTTATACCGCCTTGGCTTCTGCCTCCTGCAGCGCACGCCACATCACCTTGCCGGTGCCACTCTTGGGCAACACATCCACAAACTGCACGGTGCGTGGCACTTTGTAGACGGCCATGTTCTCGCGGCACCAGTCGATCATCTGCTGCTCTGTGGTGTCTTTGTGGGTGGCACGCAAAACCACCACCGCCTTGACTGACTCGCCCCGGTACGCGTCCTGGGTGGAGATGATGCAGGCCTCCTGGATGGCTGGATGGCGGAACATCAGCGCCTCGACCTCGGCCGGCCAGACCTTGAAGCCCGACGCGTTGATCATGCGTTTGAGCCGGTCGGTCAGGAAGAAATACCCGTCTTCGTCCATCCGCCCCAGGTCACCCGAGCGGAAGAACTTCTTGCCCTCGAATTCGATGAATGCCTGTGCCGTGGCGTCGGGGCGTTTCCAGTAACCCTGGAACACCTCCGGCCCGTGCATGATGATTTCGCCCTGCTCACCCACCGGCATTTCCTGCAGCGTGTCGGGGTCGATCACACGGGCATCGGTGCTCATGAACGGAATGCCCAAGCATTGTTGTTTGGGGTCGTCCACCGGGTTGCTGTGGGACGGTGCGGCGGTTTCGGTCAGGCCATACCCCTCGACATACCGCAGGCCATAGTTGTCCAACAGGCGCTGGGCTACGGCCTGCGGCATGGCGGCACCACCGCCGCCCATGTAGACCAGGCTGGACAGGTCGTATTCGGCAAAACGCGGGCTGGCCAGCAGGTCAATCACCATGGTCGGAATATTGGTCCAGTTGCTGACCTTGTAACGCGAGATCAGCCGCCCGGCCAGGTCGCGGTCCCAGCGCGGCATGATGACCAGCGTGCCCCCGGTGTAGATGGCGGTGTGCATCACACTCACCATGCCGGTGATGTGGAACATCGGCACCACACACAGCACCACACTTTCGGGGGTGGCCGTACCCCACAAACTGCCCGCCACCGCGTTGTGCATGATGCTGGAATGGATGTGCACACAGCCCTTGGGCAGGCCGGTGGTGCCGCTGGTGTACGGCAGCAAGGCCATGTCGCTGCCCGACACCTCGCAGGCCGGGGCCGCGCCCTGCCCGGTGATGGCATCGCTCCAGGGGTGTACCTGCCCGCCGTCGAGTGTGGGCAGGTCATGCCGGGCCAGCAGCCAGGCCTGCCAGGCTTCGGGAATGGCATCGGCATCTGCCGCACCAGCATCAAAACCATCACTGAAATGCGTCACGACCAGGTGCTGCAGCCGCTCCGCCACGGGCAAGGCATTACTGGCCTTGGCCAGCTCGGCCGCCAGGTCGGCGGTGGTGATGGCCACACGCGCATCGGGGTCGGTGATGTAGTGCTTCAGCTCCTCGGCCCGGTTCATCGGGTTCACCGGCACCACCACCGCATTGGCCCGCAGGATGGCGAAATGTGCCATCACCAGCTGGGGGCAGTTCTGCATACTCAGCACCACGCGGTCGCCCTTGCGCACGCCCAGCGCATGGAGCTTGGCAGCCAGTTGCTCCACGGTGTGCATCACCTCGGCATAGGTGAACACCGTACCCATAAACACCAGCGCCGCCTTGTCCGGATACCGCCGCGCATTCACCGCCAGGTTGTCCCACAACGGCGTGGCCGGGGGTGTGATCGCATGGGGCAGGCGTTTAGGCCAGAATTTGTAGTGCGGGCGCATGGAAGACAACTCCTAAGGTAGCCCCGGAGTCTCGCGCGTGCGGCCCTGTTTTCTTATCGGGACTAGCCCGGAGAGCGTCACCTGGGGGACGGGACGGGCCGCTGCAACAGCAGCAGCACGGCCTTTACGCCTGTACCAAAGCCACGTTGTTGAGTTTGTCCAGCCGCTCAGGCCAACGGTCGGTTTGAGCGCCCTGCAGCAGGATGCGGGTCCAGGCAATCCACGCGTCCCAGGCCACGCGTTTGTCCCACGAATTGCCCCAGGCGCTGAACAGCTGCAGCGCACTTTCTGCGGCGGCCTGGGCGTCGGCTTTGCGGCCAGCAGACAGGTAGAGCTGGGCCAGCACCATTTGTGGCTCACCCACCCACGGGTTGTGGCGCACAGCGGCTTCGAGCACGCCGGTGGCCACGTCCAGATCCACCAACGGCTGATCTTGCTGGATCACCGACCAGTACAAGGACGTGGCCGCAGCCTCGTCAGCGGCGGTGAGTGGCTGGGTGCAATGGGCAAACACCGGGGGTGTGGGCACCGCGCCGCGCAGTTCCTGCAGCGCCGGGTGTTGCAGCGCTTTTGCCAGCCCCGCAATCTGTGACACCATACGGCCCGACGGGCGCATGGGGCCAGGCCACAACGACGCGGCCCAGTGCACGGTTTGCGGGCGGTGCTGCACATGGGGGAAGCGTGAATAGATGTCGTCCTGCCAGCTGAACCACTGCTCGATGGTGTCGGCCATACTCACCACCACAAATGCGGCCACCTCATAAGGCGTGAGCACCTGCTGCTGGCCGTCCTTGTCGAGCACCAGGCTGCCATCGGTCTCCAGCTGCCCCGCCAGCACACGCTGCACAAACTGGGTGCGCGACATGGTGCAGAACAGGTACACCAGATGTTCGGCCGACTCACCCGCCAGCGCCCGCACACGGGCCCGCTCACTCGCCGGGTCGAACTTGACCAGGTCCACAAACGCATTGCCGTACACACTGTGCAACAGGCCCAGCAAACGGATGTCCTTGGGTTGCTGCCACAGCGCAAGTGACCGTGCCACCCCCACCAGATGGTGGCGGAACGTGCCCGCCTTGTGCCAGTCCTGCCCCACATGACGCGCCAGCACCATAGGCACCACCGGTGCCAGGTCAGGGTCGTGGGCCAACCATTCTTCGTCCAGCAGCGCCTGCGCTCGGGCAAACAAGACAGGGTCGAGGGTTTGTAGCGGCAAAGGTGAGGTCATGCGGTGTCTCCGGGTTATCGGGGTTTATTTATGCCCCCAGTGTCCACGAAAACACAACCGCCCTTTGTCACCGCAGTGCAAGGCGCAACGCGCCGAGCACCCTTCCAGCACATACCGCAGAACCGGCTTTGCCGGGCTGCTGGTATGGCCCCCTGCAAGGGGGAAGGAGTAGCGGAACGAAGTCCGCGAAGCCTGGGGGTGTGCCTATTTTCTGCTCATACGGCGGACCGCCCAGTCGCCCAGACTCTGCACCGCCTGCACAAAGAAAATCAGCACGATCACCACGGCCAGCATCACGTCGGGCAGGAAGCGCTGGTAACCGTAACGGATGCCCAAATCCCCCAGCCCACCGCCGCCAATCGCACCGGCCATGGCCGAATAACCGGTCAGGCTGACGAAGGTGATGGTCAGGCCCGCGATGATGCCGGGCAGCGCCTCGGGCAACAGCACCTTCCACACGATCTGGCTGGTGGTGGCACCCATGGCCTGGGCGGCTTCGACCAGGCCGTTGTCCACCTCACGCAGCGAGGCTTCGACCAGCCGCGCCACAAAAGGTGCAGCGGCGATGGTCAGCGGCACCACGGCGGCAGCTGTGCCGATGGACGAGCCGGTAAAAAAGCGTGTGACCGGGATGATGGCCACCAGCAGGATGATGAAAGGGGTGGAACGCACAGCGTTCACCACCCAGCCCACGGTTTTGTTGACCAACGGGTTCTCCAGCACACCGCCACGGTCTGTGAGCCGCAGGAACACACCGAGCGGTATGCCCACCAGCGCGCCCAGCAGACCCGAAATACCGACCATGATCACGGTCTCCCACAGAGACACGGCAAACAACTCCAGCATGGCCTGGGAAAAATTCTCGAACATGGTGTCAGGCTCCCTGCAAGGTGGTGGATGTGGACACGTCTGCGGTGCCCTGGACTTCTTCAACAAATACGCCGTTGGCACGCAACTGCGCCACCGCACCGCCCACCTTCTGCGCGTCACCGCTGGCAAACACGGCGAGTGAGCCAAAGGTCTGGCCCTGGATCTCGTCGATCTGGCCGTGCAGGATGCTCAGGTCCAGGTCAAAGTCGCGGATCAGCTGCGACAGGATGGGCTGGTAGGCGTTGTCCCCGGCGTACGACAGGCGCAGAAGCTGGCCGCTGCGGGTGCCGGTGAGTTGTGCCGTCAAGTGGCGCACATGGTCGAGCACACTTGCGGGCAGCTCTTGCGGCACGATCTCGTCGATCAGGCTGCGGGTAATGGCCTGCTGCGGACGGGTGAAGACTTCCAGCACACCGCCCTGCTCCACAATACGCCCGCCTTCAATCACCGCCACGCGGTCGGCGATTTCTTTGATCACCTGCATCTGGTGCGTGATCAGCACGATGGTCAGACCCAGTTCGCTGTTGATCTTCTTCAGCAGCGCCAGGATGGCGCGGGTGGTTTCAGGGTCGAGGGCCGATGTGGCCTCGTCCGACAACAGCACCTTGGGGCGGTTGGCCAGCGCACGGGCGATACCAATACGCTGCTTTTGCCCCCCACTCACCTGCGCCGGGTAACGGTCGCGCAGCGCAGTCAGCCCCACCAGTTCCAGCAGCGGCTCGACCCGCATGCGAATCTCTTCCTTCGACATGCCTGCCAGTTCCAGCGGCAGCGCCACGTTGTCGTACACGGTGCGCGACGACAGCAGGTTGAAGTGCTGGAAGATCATGCCGATGTCGCGCCGCGCGGTGCGCAGGTCGGCCTCGTTCAGCGCCGTCAACTCGCGGCCACCGACGTGTACGCTGCCCGAAGAAGGCCGGTTCAGCAGGTTGATGACACGCACCAGCGAGCTTTTGCCCGCGCCGCTGCGCCCAATGATGCCGAAGACTTCGCCTGGTGGAATATGAAGGTCGATGCCGCGCAAGGCGTCGACGGGGCCGTTTTGTCCTTTGTAGGTCTGGACAATGCCTCTGAGTTCGATCATGCAACGCGCAAATACCTTGCGCCCCCGGTTTTGAGAAAAGCCGTGATGCTAAGGGTTTTCCTTAATTACCCAAAAGAATAAAAAGTTTTTAAGAAAGACAAATAAAAAGATAAGGCGCTGCTGGCAACTCCTTACCTGCTATGCAGTTGCCTGAAAACCGTGCTTACAGCTTGGCGATCGACACTTCGGTCGACTTGACCAGCGCCACCACGTCCGAACCCACCACCAGGTTCAGGTCGTCCACCGAACGGGTGGTGATCACCGAGGTGACGATGCCCCAGGGTGTCTCCACATCGATTTCCGAGACCACGTCACCGCGGATGATTTCTTTGACTTTGCCCTTGAACTGGTTGCGTACGTTGATGGCTTGGATGGACATAAAAACTCCTGTTGAAAAAAGAAAAGAAAACCCAATTACTACAAAATAAATAGCTACTCGCGCATGTCTGATGGGTGCTAGTGGCCTTTTTTGTTCTTAAAAATCGTCAAATCGGCTAGATCGCCCAGCGCAAACCATGGGCTGCGGGGCCGGGCCAGTTCGGGTCAATGGCGGGCTCCTTCTCGGGCTGGCGCAGCACACGGTCAAGGATGCGTTTTTCGATCTCGGCAAACCCGGCATCACCATGCACACGCGGGCGGGGCAGGTGGATGGTTTCGTCCAACGCAATACGCCCCTCCTCGATCAGGATCACGCGGTCGGCCAAGGCCACGGCTTCCTGCACGTCGTGGGTGACCAGCAGCGCGGTGAAACCGTTGGTGCGCCACAGGCCTTCGATCAGGCGGTGCATCTCGATGCGGGTCAGTGCGTCCAGCGCGCCCAGCGGTTCGTCCAGCAATAACAGGCGCGGCTGGTGCACCAGCGCACGTGCCAAGGCCACACGCTGGCGTTGGCCACCGGACAGTTTGGCGGGCCAGTCGTTCAGGCGGTCACCCAGGCCGACTTGCTCCAGCACCCGCACCGCATCGGCGCGGCGCTCGGGCGGCAGACCCAGCGTGACGTTGTCGATCACCCGACGCCAGGGCAGCAGGCGCGACTCCTGGAACATGATGCGGGTGTCGTCACGCAGGCCTGACACGGCCTGGCTGCCCAGTGTGATGCTGCCACGTGTCACGGACTCCAGCCCGGCCACCAAGCGCAGCAAGGTGCTCTTGCCGCAGCCGCTGCGGCCCACGATGGCCACAAACTGGCCCGGCTCGATGGTCAGCCGTGTGTTGCGCAGCACCTTGCGGGCGCCGTAAGACTTGTCTACGGCCTGGATGTCCAGGCGTACACCCTGCTCTGCGGGGGTGGAGTTAATGCTCAAAATGGGCTCCTGCGTACACGGATAGGGCGTAGCCTGCTATCAAATTTGAAATAGTGAAATTCATGCGCCCGCCTGCTGGTATCCAGGGTGCCAGCGCAGCCAATACCGCTCCAGGCCGCGGGCAAACAGGTCAGCCAGCTTGCCCAGCAAGGCGTACAGCAGGATGCCCACCAGCACGATGTCGGTCTGCAAAAACTCGCGGGCGTTCATGGTCAGGTAACCGATGCCTGACTGCGCGGAGATGGTCTCGGCCACGATCAAAATCACCCACATCAGCCCCAGCGAAAATCGCAACCCCACCAGGATGGACGACATGGCACCCGGCAGGATCACCTCGCGGTACAGGCCCCAGCGCGACAGACCGTAGGTGAGGCCCATCTCGATCAGGCCCGGGTCCACGTTGCGGATGCCGTGAAAGGTGTTGAGGTAAATCGGGAAGAACACCGACACCGCAATCAAAAACAGCTTGGCCGACTCGTCAATCCCAAACCACAGGATCACCAGCGGAATCAGCGCCAGCGCAGGGATGTTGCGCACCATCTGCACACTCGAATCGAACAAGGCCTCTGCCCAGCGGGCAGAGCCCGTCAGCAAACCCAGCGCCAGGCCCAGCCCGCCGCCAATCGCCAGCCCCGCCAGGGCGCGCCCGGCGCTGACCTTGACATGCACCCACAACTCACCCGACAGCGCCAGCGTCCAGAAGGCGCGGGCCACGTCCACCGGCGCGGGCAGCACACGGGTCGACAGCCAGCCCAGCGACGAGGCAATTTGCCAGAACACCACCAGGCCCACCGGCAGCAGCCAGGGCACCAGGCGGCCCGCCACATTGCGCACAAAACTGCCGGTCGCGCTGTCGCGCCAGGGGGTCTGCTGCGCTGGGTCGGTGGTAGAAAAAGAAGGAGCGTCGTTGCTGGTGTCGGGCATGGGGGTGACCTGGAGTTCGCGGACTTGGGTATTCATATGGCGTACACCTTTTCAGCTTTGCGCCACACGCAGCGACGGTGCAAAGACATTGGCCACCACTTCGCCAAACGGGCCACTCAGCGTGGTGCCGGGGGCTTTGCTCTGCAATGTGTTCTGCACACGGCGTGGCAGCAGCGGGAACACCAGCTCGGCAAAGCGGTAGGCTTCTTCCAGGTGCGGGTAACCGGACAACACAAAGGTGTCGATGCCCAGGTCGGCGTATTCCTCGATACGTGCGGCCACCGTTTTGGCATCCCCCACCAGCGCCGTGCCCGCACCACCGCGCACCAAGCCCACACCGGCCCACAGGTTGGGGCTGATTTCCAGCTCGGCACGGGTGCGTTTGCTGCCGCCCTGGTGCAACGCGGCCATACGGCGCTGGCCTTCGGAATCCATCTTTGCAAACGCGGCCTGTGCACGGGCCACCGTGTCGTCGTCCAGGCGGCTGATCAGGCTCTCAGCGGCACGCCAGGCTTCGTCTTCGGTCTCGCGCACGATGACGTGCAGTCGGATGCCGAACTTGACGGTGCGGCCCAGTTTTGCCGCACGTGCGCGCACGTCAGCGACCTTCTTCGCAACCTCTGCCGGGGGCTCACCCCAGGTCAGGTACGCATCCACCTGCTCGGCAGCCAGGTCGTGGGCCGCAGCCGACGAACCACCGAAGTACACCGGGGGATGCGGCTTTTGCACGGGTGGGTAAAACAGCTTGGCGCCTTTGACACGCAGGTGTTTGCCCTCAAAATCGTAGGCCTCACCGCCGTGGCTGCGGGCCAGAATCTCGCGCCAGATGCGAATGAACTCGGCGGACTGTTCGTAACGCGCAGCGTGGTCCAGGAACACGCCGTCACCTTCCAGCTCGGCCTGGTCACCACCGGTCACCAGGTTCACCAGCAGGCGACCGCCAGACAGGCGGTCAAACGTCGCGGCCATGCGCGCGGCCAGTGCGGGCTCGTGCAGGCCGGGGCGCACGGCCACCAGAAATTTCAGGCGCTGGGTGGCACCAATCAGGCTCGACGCGATGACCCACGGGTCTTCACACGACCGCCCGGTGGGGATCAACACGCCTTCATACCCCAGCCGGTCTGCCGCACCGGCCACCTGCTGCAGGTAACCCAAGTCCACCTGGCGCGCACCTTCACTGGTGCCCAGGTAACGGCTATCGCCATGGGTGGGGAGAAACCAAAAAACTTGCATCGTCAGACTCCGTCAAATCGCAAAAAACAAACCACCTACCGACGCCTGGGCGGACAGTGCACGGTGCATACGCCGGGCTGCACGTGCCGCCCGTGTGGTGCCGAACCGCTTGCGCGGTGGGCATGGCGTGGGTTGGATGGATAGCACCGGCACACCCCAGGCGTGTACGGTGGTGGCAAGCACCCGTGTGGCTTGGTCGCGCAAGGCGCTGGGGATGTGGTGTGGCTCGGTCATGGTGTGTCCTTCAGGCCAAACCTGCCGCCGCGGCTTCCAGCACGTTGATGCGCTTGGGGATCAGCTTCAGGTCGAAAAAGGTGTCGGCAATTTTTTGCTGTTCACCCAGGATGGCTTTGGTGATGGGCGTGGTGCCAAACTTCTGGCGGGACACCAACAGCTCCAGCACGGGCCGTGGAATGCCAAACAGCTGCGACAACTCAGCTGCCAGCGCGCTGCGGTTGGCGGCACCCCACTGGTCCACCTTGTCCAGCTCTTCAATCACCACTTTGAGCACATCGGCGTTTTTGTCGACATACCCCAGTGACGAGAAGTAGTAAGCGCGGTTGCCCACCACGCCGGTGGCATCTGCCAGCACCGTGGCGTCCAGCGCCTTCTCGGCGGCAGCAAGGAACGGGTCCCAGATCACCCAGGCATCGACCGAGCCCTTTTCAAATGCCGCACGGGCGTCGGACGGTGGCAGGAACACAGGGTTCACGTCGGCGTAGGTCAGGCCATGTTTTTCGAGCAGCTTCACCAGAAAGTAATGCACGTTGCTGCCCTTGTTCAGCGCAATCTTCTTGCCCTTCAGGTCGGCCACCGTCTTGATGGCGGAACCCTTGGGCACCAGCACCGCTTCGGATGCGGGGCGTGGCACGGTGGCCCCCACGTAGGCCAGCGGGGCACCGGCGGCCTGGGCAAAAATCGGGGGCGCTTCACCCACGTCGCCGAAGTCGATGGAACCGACGTTCAGGGCCTCCAGCTGCACGGGCCCGGCCGTGAACTCGGTCCACTTGACGGTCACACCCAGGGGGGCCAGGCGTTTTTCCAGGGTGCCACGGCCCTTGAGCAAACTCAGCAGGCCTTTCTGGTGGCCGATACGCAACTCACGCGGAGTGCCTTGGGCCAACGCGGAGAACGATGCCAATGACGGCAATGTGATGGCGGTGACTGCGCCCTGCACAAGGCGGCGGCGCTGGGAAGAAAAATGGGACATGGTGTGTTCCTTCGCTGGACGGGAGCGATCAGGGTTGCGCACGAACAATCGCGTCGCTGACCTTGATGGGTTTCGGAATCAGCTTGAGTTCGAAAAAGGTGTCGGCAATACGCTGCTGGTCAGCGGCCACCGCGGCACTGATCGGTTTGACGTTGAACTCATACCGGCGCAGTGCCAGCTCCACCACGTCCACCGGCAGGCCTTGCAGCGGTGCAATCAGTTCGGCGGCCTGGCGCAGGTTCTTCTTGAGCCAGATGCCCTGGGTGACAGAGTCTTCAAACAGGGCTTCGATCACCTTGGGGTTTTTAGTGACAAAACCCCTCTCACCCAGGTAGTACTGGTAGTTGTTCACCACATTGGGCGTGCCGTCGGCCAGCACACGGGCACCGGTGGCTTTTTCTGCCGCAGCCTGGAACGGATCCCAGATCACCCAGGCGTCCACGTTTTTGCTCTCGAAAGCGGCACGGCCGTCAGCGGGTGCCAGGTAGATGGGCTGGATGTCGGTGATCTTCAGGCCGTGTTTCTCCAGCTGTTTGACCAACAGGTAGTGCACGTTGCTGCCCTTGTTCAGCGCAACCTTCTTGCCCTTCAGGTCGGCCACCGTTTTGATGGGGGAATCCTTGGTCACCAGAATCGCTTCGGCCTGTGGCGCTGCCGGGTCGTTGCCGATGTAGATGAACTTGGCTCCTGCGGCCTGTGCAAAGATAGTCGGCGCTTCACCCACATAACCCACGTCCACCGCACCCACGTTCAGGCCATCCAGCAATTGGGGGCCCGCTGGAAATTCCACCCACTTCACACCAAAACCCAGTGGGGCCAGGCGTTTTTCCAGCGAGCCCTGGGCCTTTTGCAGAACAAACAGGCTGGCCGACTTCTGGTAACCAATACGCAACTCGGGCTTGCTCTGGGCCTGCGCCACCGGCATGGCCAAAAAGGTGGTGATCAGCGTGGCAGCAGCCACCACCACAGCACCAATACCGAGATTTCGCAGGGTTTGGGGCCAACGCCGTGGCGTGGAGGAATGGGCGAGGGTCATGGCAAATCCTTGATCAAAAACGGTTCGGACAAAAAACGGAGGCAAAGCTGCGCCCCGGCCCTGCTCAGGGCCTGTTCACAAGGGCGAAGAAATCGGTTGCGGTGCAGTACCGCCGCATGTCAAACGCTACATCGCACGCGCGAGAAATGGATCGGCTCGAAACCGCTGGCGGGTGAGCGCAGGCCGGCCGCAGCCAGCGCCGACACCGCGTCGTCCAGGCGCAGGGCAATGTCTGCATTCACGTTGTAGGCCCCCTCGGGGGTCAGCGTGATCTGTGCCTCGGTGGCATAAATGCCCGGCAGGATGTGCCGCGCGCCGAGTGACTGCAGCACCGGGCGCAGCGCGTAGTCCAGCGCCAGCATGTGGTGCGGGCTGCCACCGGTGGCCAGCGGCAGCACCAGTTTGTCCTTGAACGCAGACTGCGGCAACAGGTCCAGAAACACCTTCAAAAACCCGCTGTAAGCCGCCTTGTACACCGGCGTGGCCACCACAATGGCCTGCGCCCGCGCCACCTGGTCAATGGCCTGGCTCACACTGCGGTGGGTCACATCGGCCAGCAACAAGGCCTGTGGCGACAGGTCACGGATGTGCACCTGGTCCAGATGCGCCCCCCGCCCCGCCAACCGCTGCCCCGCCGCATCCAGCAAAGCCGCAGAACGCGAACGCTCCGAAGGACTACCCGCAATCAAAAGTACCGTCATGGTGAAGAGGCTTATCTGGTTATAAAAAAACAAAACTGTGGGTGCCGAACCGCGTGCAAAGTGCGAAGCACAAGCACGTCATCCAGCAAACACCGCGGAACTGGCTCTGCCAGGCCGCTGGTGTTGCCCCCTGCAAGGGGGTAGGAGTAGCGGATACGCAAGTCCGCGAAGCCTGGGGGTGTACTTACTTATTCGTGTAAATCTGGTCGAACGAGCCGCCATCCGCAAAGTGCGCCTTGCCCGCTTTGGCCCAGCCACCAAAAGCCTGGTCAATGGTGAACAGCGAGATCTTGGCGAACTGCTTGTCGTACTTGGCCTTGGCCTTTTCCGACGTGGGGCGGTAGAAGTTGCGGCCTGCAATGTCCTGGCCTTCGTCGGAGTACAGGTGCTTCAGGTATTCCTCGGCCACGGCACGGGTGCCCTTGCGGTCCACCACCTTGTCGACCACAGCCACACTGGGCTCGGCCAGGATCGAGAGCGACGGAGCCACGATTTCAAACTTGTCCGGGCCAAACTCCTTCAGCGCCAGGAAAGCCTCGTTTTCCCAGGCCAGCAACACATCACCCACACCACGCTGCACAAAGGTGATGGTGGAGCCACGGGCACCCGTGTCGAGCACCGGCACGTTCTTGAACAGGTTGCCCACAAATTCCTTGGCCTTGGCGTCACTGCCGCCATTCTTGTGCTTGGCGAATTCCCACGCGGCCAGGTAGTTCCAGCGCGCACCGCCCGACGTCTTGGGGTTGGGGGTGATGACCTGCACGCCGGGCTTGATCAGGTCGTCCCAGTCCTTCAGGCCCTTGGGGTTGCCCTTTTTGACCAGGAACACGATGGTCGAGGTGTAAGGTGCCGAGTTGAGCGGCAGGCGTTTTTGCCAGTCGGCCTTGAGCAGGCCACCGTTGGTGACCAGTGCGTCAATGTCACCGCCCAGCGCCAGAGTGGCCACGTCGGCGTCGATGCCGTCAATGATGGAGCGGGCTTGTTTGCCCGAGCCACCGTGCGATTGTTTGATTGCCACGTCCTGGCCCGATTTGGCCTTCCAGTGTTTGGCAAAGGCCGCGTTGTACTCGACGTACAACTCACGCGTCGGGTCGTACGACACGTTGAGCAGGTTGACCTGCTGTGCCAACGCCGGTACGGCGGACAGGGTCAAGACGCTGGCCACGGCGGCAGCGAGAGGAAACTTGATAAAGTTGCGGCGAATGGTCATGGGTTTCTCAGTGGTGTTGTGAAGCAATGCCACGGATTCTGGAAGCCCTGAACCAAAACTGGAACGACTGAGTTTTCAGTTTGTTATTCGAAAAACATCTAAGCCCATCCACAAGGGCACCAAAGGTACACACATGGCACGTATGGTCAACTGCATCAAACTCGGCACGGAAGCCGAGGGACTCGACTTCCCACCCTACCCTGGTGAGCTGGGCAAGAAGCTCTGGGAAAGTGTGAGTAAACAGGCCTGGGCCGACTGGATGAAGCAGCAAACCATGCTGGTGAACGAAAACCGCCTGAACCTGGCCGACCAACGCGCCCGTGAATACCTGAAGCGCCAGATGGAAAAACACTTCTTTGGTGACGGCGCCGACGTCGTGCAAGGCTACGTTCCTCCGGCGGCCTGACATCCTCCTGCCCCGCTGGTGTCTGAACCCATCAACTGGCTGCCCGACGGCACCCCTTTCAGCCCCCGCTTCAACGACCGTTACCGCAGCGAAACCGGCGGCATGACCCAGGCCCGCGATGTGTTTCTGCACGGCTGCGGCCTGCCAGCGGCGTGGGCGGGTGCGCCGCAGTGGCGTATTCTGGAAACCGGCTTTGGCCTGGGCCTGAACTTCCTGGTCACCTGGGCCGCCTGGAAGGCTGACCCGGCACGGCCCCGGCTGCTGCACTTTGTGTCGGTCGAAGCCTTCCCTGCCAGCGCGGACGACCTGCTGCAGGCGGTACAGGCCCACCCCGAGCTGCTGCCGCTGGCTGAGCAGCTCCATGCGCAATTTCATGCCTTGACGCCGGGCTTTCACCGACTGGTATTTGAAAACGGCCAGGTGCTGCTGACCTTGTGTGTGGGTGACGCCAAAGCCATGCTGCGCGAGCAGTTTTTTGCGGCGGATTCGGTCTACCTGGACGGCTTCAGCCCCCAGCGCAACCCCGACATCTGGGACGAACACACCCTCAAGGCTGTGGCCCGCTGCTGCCGCCGGGGCACCCGCGTGGCCACCTGGACGATTGCGCGAAGCGTGCGCGACGGCCTCAGCCAATGTGGCTTCACGGTGCAGAAAGTGCCCGGTGTGCCGCCCAAACGCGACAACCTGCAGGCCGAATTCAACCCACGCTGGGAACCCCGCCGCGCCCCCGGCATGGCCGCCTTGCCGGTCGATGTGCGGCCTGGCACCTGCCTGGTGGTCGGGGCCGGGCTGGCCGGTGCCTCCGTGGCCGCAAGCCTGGCACGGCGTGGCTGGCAGGTGCAGGTGCTGGACGCCGGGGCAGCCCCCGCCACTGGTGCGTCCGGCCTGCCTGCGGGTGTGCTGGCACCCCATGTGTCGCCCGACGACAGCCTGCTGTCGCGCCTGTCACGCGCCGGGGTGCGCGCCACACTGCAGCAGGCACACACCCATCTGGCACAGGGTGTGGACTGGCAGCCCAGCGGTGTGCTGGAACACCGTGTGGACGACTCCCCCGGCATAGGTGCAGCAGCCCATACCAACGCCAGCAGCCAGCCCGCCAGCGCCACCACCCTGGCCGCAGCAGGCCTGCCGCCCGACGCGGTGGGCTGCTGGCACAGCCCGGCGGGCTGGATCAAACCGGCACAGCTGGTACAGGCCCTGCTGGCACAGCCCGGCATCCACTTTGTGCCCCACACCCCCGTGGCGCAGCTGGTGCCTGAGCCGGATGGCTGGCAGGCGCAGGACTCCCACGGCCAGCTGCTGGCCCGCGCCGACATGGTGGTGGTGGCCGCTGCGTGTGCATCGGGCAAAGTGTTTGGCAGCGCGTTGGGCCACCCACTGCCACTGCACCCCATTCGCGGGCAGATGTCGTGGGGGCTGCGGGCGGCTGACGGGAGTGATGACACCTGCTTCCCGCCCTTCCCGGTCAACGGCGACGGCACCCTGGTGCCCGCCGTGCCCACCTCCAACGGGCTGGCCTGGTACGCCGGGGCCACGTTCGAGCGCAGCTGCGCCGACCCCGTGCCCGACGCCGCCACCCAGGCCCGGAACCACCAGGCCAACTTCACCCGCCTGCAAACCCTGCTGCCCGGCACCGCGCAGCACCTGGCCGGTGTGTTTGCCGACCCCGCAGCACTGCACAGCTGGAGCCAGGTGCGCTGTGCCTCACACGACCGCCTGCCGCTGGTGGGGCCCGTCGCCCATGTGTATCCCGGCCTGTGGCTCAGCACCGCCATGGGCTCACGCGGCATCAGCCTGGCCGTGTTGTGTGGTGAGTTGCTGGCCGCTCGCCTGCATGGTGAGCCGCTGCCGCTGGAGCTGCGGCTGGCGCAGGCGCTGGGGGTGGAGCGCCTTGCTTAGCTTATTTACAGCATCAAAACAGCCTCTGGCGCTTACCCTACCTGCGCAATAAGCTATCAATAAAATAGCAAAAAATACCCACACAGAGCCGACACGGCCGGTTTATCAGGCTATCCGGTTGTTTCTATATGCCAAATCCCACATAGCACCATCACCAAAATGTAGTTTGGGATATGAAGGGCCGCCGCTACAGTCTGGCCCCTATGCATGATTTGGCGTTTGTTTTTGCGGGTTTTGTGGTCGGGGTGATCGTGGGGCTGACGGGTGTTGGCGGCGGCTCACTCATGACACCGATCCTGATTTTTTTCTTTGGCGTGAAGCCGTACCTGGCCATTGGCACCGACCTGCTGTTTGCCGCGTTCACCAAAATGGGCGGCACCATCAGTTTTGCGCGCCAGCGCATGGTGCCGTGGCGGGTGGTGGGCCAGCTGTGCCTGGGCAGTGTGCCTGCGTCTTTGTTAACCCTGTATGTGCTGCACACCGTAGGGCCCGCCAACCCCAAAGTGCAGGCCATCATGACCAGCACGCTGGGTGTGGCGCTGCTGCTGACGGCGGCCGCTACCCTGTACAAAGCCGTACGCGGCAAACAGTTGCCACGCGCTGTGGCCGAAGGCCAGCTGGACGCCGCGCTGCGGCCCCGCCACTGGAGCCTGCCGCTGCTGTTTGGCGCGGTGATTGGCACGCTGGTCACACTCACGTCGGTGGGTGCGGGTGCGATTGGTGTCACCGTTCTCTTGCTGCTCTACCCGCTGCTGCCGCTGCACCGCATCATTGCCGCCGACGTGGCCTATGCCGTGCCGCTGACCCTGGTGGCAGGCCTGGGCCATGCGTCACTCGGCTCGGTGGACTGGGCGCTGCTGCTCAAGCTGCTGGCCGGGTCGATTCCCGGCATCTGGCTGGGCTCGCGCCTCACCGCCAAATCGCCCGAGCGGCTGGTACGCTCGCTGCTTTCCGTTTTGCTGGCCTATGCAGGTGCCAAGCTGATAACCATTTGAATCGACTCACGAACCCGCGCAAAAACAAATTCCCCTGAAAAGCGCTCGCTCTTACACCAGAGATACCGCGGAACTGGCTTTGCCAGGCCGCTGGTATCGCCCCCTGCAAGGGGGTTGGCGAGAGCGGCAGCGAAGCCTGGGGGTATACCTAAATTTCTACGATGTACCAATACACAGAATTCGACACACAGTTCGTCAAACTGCGCGCCGCCCAGTACCGCGACCAGCTGGAGCGCTGGCAAGGCGGCACGCTGGCGGAAGATGAATTCCGCCCGCTGCGGCTGCAAAACGGCTGGTACGTCCAGCGCTTTGCGCCCATGCTGCGGGTGGCCGTGCCCTATGGCGAGCTGAACAGCGCCCAGCTGCGGGTGCTGGCCACCATCGCCCGCGACTACGACCAGAAAGACGCCCACGACCTGACCAAGGCCAACCCGGGCCTGAGCGACCTGACCAGCCTGCCCAGCGCCTGCGCGCACTTCACCACGCGCCAGAACGTGCAGTACAACTGGATTCCGCTGGACAAAAGTGCCGATGTGATGGATCTGCTGGCCAGCGTGCACCTGCACGGCATCCAGACCAGCGGCAACTGCATCCGCAACACCACCAGCGACGAGCGTGCCGGTATTGCCGCCGACGAGGTGGCCGACCCGCGCCCGCTGGCAGAAATCATCCGCCAATGGAGCACCCTGCACCCCGAGTTCGCGTTCCTGCCACGCAAGTTCAAGATCGCCATCGTGGGCGCCACGGACGACCGCGCTGCCACCGCCTGGCACGACGTGGGTCTGCATGTGCTGAAGAACGAGGCCGGTGACATCGGCCTGCGTGTGATGGTGGGGGGTGGCATGGGCCGCACACCCATCGTCGGCACGGTTATCCGCGAGTTTTTGCCGTGGGACCAGATCCTGAACTACCTCGAAGCTGTGGTGCGTGTGTACAACCGCTGGGGCCGCCGTGACAACATCTACAAGGCGCGTATCAAGATTCTGGTGAAGGCCGAAGGCCAACGCTATATCGACGAGGTCGAAGCCGAATACCAGCAGATCCTGACGCAAGACGGTGGCCCGCACACCATCGCCCAGGCCGAACTCGACCGCGTCAGCGCCAGCTTTGTGCCCCCGGCCAGCCGTGTGGGCGCCCTGCCCGCGCTGGCCAACCCGGTCGCCGCACCCGTTGACGACAAGGACTACACCCGCTGGCTGCAGCAAAACGTGGCACCGCACCGCAACCCGCTGCTGCGCGCCGTCACGCTGTCGTTCAAACGCCTGGGTTATTCGCCCGGTGACGCCACCGGCGACCAGTTGGACGCCGCAGCAGCCCTGGCCGACAAATACAGCGCCGGTGAAGCCCGTGTCACCCACGACCAGAACCTGGTGCTGCCCTGGGTGCGCGCCGACGAGTTGCCTGCCGTGTATGCCGAAGCCAAAGCCCTGGGCCTGGCCCGCGCCAACATCCGCCTGCTGACCGACATGATCGTCTGCCCCGGCGGCGACTTCTGCGCGCTGGCCAACGCCCGTTCGCTGCCGATTTCCGAGGCCATCAGCCAGCGTTACCAGGACCTGGACGAGCTGTTCGACCTGGGCGAGATCGATGTGCACATGAGTGGCTGTATCAACTCCTGCGGCCACCACCACAGCGCCCACATCGGCATCCTGGGTGTCGACAAAGACGGCCAGGAGTGGTACCAGATCACGCTGGCCGGCTCGGACGGCTCCAACCTGTCCGGCCCCGCCATTGCGGGCAAGGTGGTTGGCCCGTCGTTCAGCGCGGCCGAAGTGCCCGAAGTGATTGAGGCCGTGCTCGACACCTACCGCACCCACCGCAACGTGGTGGACGGCAAGACCGAAAACTTCATCGACACGCTGCGTCGCGTCGGCCAAGACCCGTTCAAACTTGCCGCCAACGCCGCCCGCACCAGCACCGCCCGTGCGCCCCGCGTTGCCGCCGAAGCCTGAGAGTAATGACTATGAAAATAATAGCTGCTACCGCACACACCGCCTGCGCAGAAGGCCAAAAAGACCAAGTATCTTTGGCCAACGACGCCGACCCGCGCTTGCTGGACTTGGCGGGCGTGACCCGTATCGACCTGCACTTTCCCAAGTTCACCGACGGCCGCGCCTACAGCCAGGCCTTCCTGCTGCGCCGCCGCCTGGGCTACACCGGCGAAATCCGCGCCACCGGCGACGTGCTGATCGACCAGCTGGTGCAGATGCAGCGCAGCGGCTTCACCGTGGCCGTGCTCAAAGAAGGTGTGGACGCCTCTGCCGCGCAGCGCCAGTTCGACCGCTTCCACGGCTTCTACCAAGGTGATGCCATCCACCCCGAGCCGCATTTCGTGGCAGAGCAGGCGGCCGCATGAGCACACCCGACCTCACCCGTGTGAACACCGAGCTTGGTGGCAACGCGCAGGGCCTGGTGGAATGGGCGCTGGGCCTGGGCCAACCCGCCATCGTCACCACCAACTTCCGCCCGTTCGAGGCCGTGATCCTGCACATGGTCACCCGCGTCAACCCCGACGTGCCCGTGGTCTGGATGGACAACGGCTACAACACCGAAGCCACCTACCGCTTCGCCGACGAAGTGACGAAACAACTCGGGCTGAACCTGCGCATCTACCTGCCACTGCGCTCACGTGCACACCGCGAAGCCGTGGACGGCGCAACACCCGCGCTGGACGACCCACGCCATGCCGCCTTCACCGCCGAAGTGAAGCTGGAGCCTTTTGCCCGCGCCCTGCGCGAGACGGCGCCCCAGGTCTGGTTCACCGCCCTGCGCGCCACCGACACTGCCGTGCGTGCGCAGATGGACCCGGTCAGCGTGAACCCCGACGGGCTGATCAAGGTTGCGCCACTGCTGCACTGGTCGTCCAAAGACCTTCACGACTACTGCGTGCAACACGGCCTGCCCAACAACTTCGACTACGTGGACCCCACCAAGGGTGAAGACAACCGCGAGTGCGGCCTGCACCTTGCCCACTGAAAACTGACCGCCCCATGAACGCCCATACCGACCCCGCCTTGTTGCAATCTGCCGAACACCACCTGAGCAACGCCCACCTGGATGCGCTGGAAGAAGAAACCATCTTCATCCTGCGCGAAGTGGCCGCCGTGTTCGAGCGCCCTACCCTGCTGTTCTCCGGCGGCAAGGATTCGCTGGTGCTGCTGAAATGCGCTGAAAAAGCCTTCGGCGCGGGCCGTATTCCGTATCCGCTGCTGATGATCGACACCGGCCACAACTTCCATGAAGTGACCGACTTCCGCGACTTCCGCGCGAAGGAACTCGGCGCCGAACTCATCGTGCGCAACGTCGAAGACTCGATGAAGCGCGGCACGGTGCGCCTGGCCCACCCCGGCGAAAGCCGCAACGTGCACCAGTCGGTCACGCTGCTCGAAGCCATCGAAGAATTCCGCTTCGACGCACTCATTGGTGGCGCCCGCCGCGATGAAGAAAAAGCCCGCGCCAAGGAACGCATCTTTTCGCACCGCGACAGCTTCGGCCAGTGGCAGCCCAAGGCCCAGCGCCCCGAGCTGTGGACGCTGTTCAACACCCGCCTGCAGCCTGGCGAACATTTCCGTGTGTTCCCCATCAGCAACTGGACCGAACTGGACGTCTGGCAGTACATCGAACGCGAGCAAATCGCCCTGCCCTCGCTGTACTACACCCACCAACGCGAAGTGGTAGAGCGCAAAGGCCTGCTGGTGCCGGTGACCGAGCTGACCCCGCTCAAGCCCGGCGAAACCGCCGAATTCCGCGACGTGCGTTTCCGCACCGTGGGTGACATCACCTGCACCTGCCCCGTGGAAAGTGACGCTGCCACCGCCGCCGACATCGTGATCGAAACCCTGGCCGCCGACGTGAGTGAACGTGGTGCGACCCGTATGGACGACAAGACTTCTGAAGCGTCCATGGAAAAACGTAAAAAAGACGGATACTTCTGATGACCGCTACTACTTCCATAGCTACTCCCGCAGGTTCCACGGGCGCTACAGCCCTGTCAGCCTTGAAATTCATCACCTGCGGCAGCGTAGATGACGGCAAAAGCACCCTGATTGGCCGCCTGCTGGTGGACACCAAAGCCGTGCTGCAAGACCACCTGGCAGGCGTGCAGCGCCAAGGTGAAACCGACCTCGCCCTGCTCACCGACGGCCTCTCCGCCGAGCGCGAGCAAGGCATCACCATCGACGTGGCTTACCGCTACTTCAACACCGAGACGCGCAAGTTCATCATCGGTGACGCGCCCGGCCACGAGCAGTACACCCGCAACATGGTCACTGCCGCCAGCAGCGCCGACGCCGCAGTGGTGCTGGTCGATGCGACCAAACTCGACTGGAAGAACCCCGCGCTGGAGCTGCTGCCCCAGACCCGTCGCCATTCGCTGCTGGTCAACCTGCTGCGTGTCACCTCGCTGGTGTTTGCGGTGAACAAACTGGACGCGGTGGAAGACCCGGCGCTGGCGTTTGCCCACATCAGTGCCGCGCTGGCCACGTTTGCCGAAGCCGGTGGTATCCCCGTGAAGGCCACGGTGCCCGTGTCGGCCCTCAAAGGCTGGAACGTGGTGGACCCACACGCCGGCTGGGCGGGCTACAACGGCCCGAGCCTGCTCGAAATTCTGGAACAGCTGCCCGCCACACCCGCCGATGTGGCCCAGCCGTTTGCGTTCCCCGTGCAGTGGGTTGAAAAATTCTCGTCCAGCAGCGACACCTCCCAGGGCCGCCGCGTTTTCTGGGGCCGTGTGGCCACCGGCAGCGTGCAGCCGGGCCAAGACGTCACTGTACTGCCCAGCGGCCAGAGCGCCAAGGTAGCCCAGGTGCTGGACCATGCCCGCACCCCGGGCACGGTCGAGGCCAGCCACAGCGCAGGCATCGTGCTGGACCGCGAAGTGGACGTGTCGCGTGGCGACTGGCTGCTGGCCCCCGGCGCGCTGCAAGCCAGCCGCACCCTGCAGGCCACCGTCGCCTGGCTGGACGACGAACCGCTGGTCGCAGGCCGCGCCTACTGGGCGTTACATGGCCACCGCTGGGTCAAAGCCAAGGTGCAGCGCATCGTGCACCGCCTGAACATCAACACCCTGGCCGAAGAAGAGGCCACCGAGCTGCCTGCCAACGCCATCGGCCATGTCGAGCTGGCGCTGCAAGAGCCCGTGGCCACGCTGCCTTTTGCACAGGCGCGGGCGCTGGGGTCGATGATTCTGGTGGACACGGCAAGCCACAAGACCTCGGGGGCGGTGCTGGTACGTTGATGCGACGCAAGGCATGCACCAGAAAAGCCCATAAAATCAAGGGTAATCCCCGACCTGAAAACCAAAACCAAAACCAATGACCCACGTCGTTTCCGAAAACTGCATCAAGTGCAAATACACCGACTGCGTCGATGTGTGCCCTGTGGACTGCTTCCGCGAAGGCCCGAACTTCCTCGTGATTGACCCGGACGAGTGCATCGACTGCGCCGTGTGTATCCCCGAGTGCCCCGCCAACGCGATCTTTGCCGAAGAAGACCTGCCTGCCGACCAGTTGGCCTTCATCAAGCTCAACGCCGAGTTGTCACCCCAGTTCAAAAGCATCACCAAACGCAAAGCAGCGCTGCCCGATGCCGACGACTGGAACGGCAAGGCTGGCAAGCTGGCCCAGCTCGAAAAGTAAGCCCAAGACTGAACCCAGTGATGGTGGCGCACACGGCCGAGCCTATCGACACCGACGCAGTCATCATCGGCGCGGGCCCGGTCGGCCTTTTTCAGGCCTTCCAGCTGGGCCTGCTCGAAATCAGCTGCCACATCGTTGACGCACTGCCCCATACAGGCGGCCAGTGCGCCGAGCTGTACGGCGACAAACCCATCTACGACATCCCCGGCACCGTGGCCACCACGGGGCACGGGCTGGCAGAGGCCTTACTGCAGCAGATTGCGCCGTTCAAAGTGCCCATGCACCTGGGTGAACAGGTGGTGTCGCTGCAACGTGAACCCGACGACCGCCTGCGGCTGTCCACCACACGCGGCACGGTGTTTCTGGCCAAAACCGTTTTTATCGCGGCCGGTGTGGGCGCGTTTGTGCCCCGGCGTATCGGCATCGAGGGGCTGGAGCGTTTCGAAGGCACCCAGGTTTTCTACCACCCGGACACACTCGACCGTTTTAGCGGCCAGACCGTGGTCGTCAACGGGGGAGACGACAGCGCCCTCACCACGGCACTGGCGCTGGTGGGTCAAGCCCGCCACATCACCCTGCTGCACCGGCGCGACGGCTTTCAGGCCAACCCGGCGCTGGTCGCCGGCATGCGTGCCCAGGTGGCATCGGGCGCACTGCGCTTAATGGTGGGCCAACCCGCCGCTTACGACGGTCAGCAACTGGAAGTCACGGTGCCCGATGGCACAACGGTGGCGGTGCCCAGCGAGGCGCTTGTGGCCTGCCTGGGTGTGTCACCGCGCCTGGGACCGATTGCCGACTGGGGCCTGGCGCTGGAGCGCAAACAACTACCCGTGGACACCGAGAAGTTCCAGACCTGTGAGCCCGGCATCTTTGCGGTGGGCGACATCAACACCTACCCCGGCAAAAGAAAACTGATCGTCTGCGGCTTCCATGAAGCCACTCTCGCCGCCTGGGCTGCCACGGCGATGGTGTTTCCGGGCAAGGCAATTCATCTGCAGTACACCACCACCAGCAGCCGGCTGCATACGCTGCTGGGTTTGGCACCGGCCTAATCCCACCTACAATCCAACCCGCTTCGCCCACCCGCGAAGCCACCGCTAGGGGTGTTGCCCGCTGCTGTTCACACCGCAGCAGGCGACTGAGAAAGTCCCTTTGAACCTGTCCGACCTGGAGGTCGGGAATCCACTACGTTTTACATAGTGGGCTTGAGGTAATCCTCGCGCAGGGAAGCTGGCCCGGTTGCCAACACCACGTTGACGCTTCCACCGGGCCTTGCCCACCTGCCACACACTTTGCACTGGGGCAAATGGATGGCACAGACTTCTGATTTTTCCGGCGCCAATGAGGCGCTGGTGCCGCTGCCTGAGAGCAGCCGCGTGTTCCGCTGGCACGACCACGCCTCACTCTGGTTCAGCCTGGGTGTGGGCCTGCTGGTCATGCAGATTGGTGCCTACCTGGTGCCCGCCGTGGGCACGCGCGACGCGGTAGTGGCCATCGTGGTTGGTTCGCTGCTGGGTGCGGGCCTGTTGGCCTGGACAGCCCGGCTGGGCTGCGACACCGGGCTGGCCAGTGCAGGCCTGATGCATGCCACCTATGGCCGGGGTTTTGCGCGGCTGCCGGTGGTGCTGAACATCGTGCAACTGGTGGGCTGGACCACATTTGAGCTGGTCATCATGCGTGAAAGCACCCAAGCCATTGGGCAGCAGGCATTGGGTCTGCCACTGGGCAGCACACTCGGCACGGTGATCACCACACTGCTGTGGGGCGCTGTGCTGCTGGCTTTGCTGGCAGGTTCGATGGTCACGCTGGTGCGCCGCTTTGTGAGCCGCTTTGGCCTGCCGCTGGTGGTGCTATCGCTGCTGTGGCTGACCTGGCAATTTGGCAGCCAGATCAGTGCCAAAGGTTTCGACAGCTTCTGGGCCCGCCCCGGCAACGGGAGCATGGGCCTGTTCAGCGCGCTGGACCTGGTGATTGCCATGCCTGTGTCGTGGTTGCCGCTGGTAGCCGACTACGCGCGCCACGGCCTGCGCCGCCAGGGTGGCCGACTGGGTGCGGCCTTCAGCGGCACCTGGATCGGGTATGCACTGGCCAACATCTGGTGTTATGCGCTGGGGGTGATGGTGGTGAGTGTGGCCGAGCCGGGCACCGGCCTGGTCACCGCGCTGTTGCTGGCCCAGGGCGGGCTGGTGGCGCTGGGCCTGATCCTGATCGACGAAATCGACAACGCCTATGGCGATGTTTATTCGGGCGCGGTGTCGGTGCACAGCCTGCAGCCACGCTGGACGGTGCGCCGCTGGGGCCTGCTGCTGGCCTGTGTGTGTATTGCGCTGGCGCTGGTGTTGCCCATACACACGCTGGAGCCGTTTTTGCTGATGCTGAGCTCGGTGTTTGTGCCGCTGTATGGCGTGATTCTGGGGCGGCTGGGCACCGGCGTTCGGGCCTCTGTGGCAGCCCCTTTGCGTGGCATCGACTGGGGCGCTGCGGGCCTGTGGATTGCAGGTATCGCGCTGTACCACGCCTGTGCCCGCTGGGCACCACAGTTCGGTTCAGCCCTGCCCACGCTGGCCCTGACCTTTACGCTGGCCTGGGCTACCCGGCCGACACAGTCACCGTTGGCACCGGTGCAAAACCATGGTTGAGTGGACCATGGCCCTGGCCCACCACCACGCCGGCACCCGCCTGCATCGCACCCAGCACATAGGCACGGGCCTGCGCCACGGCGTCGGGCAAGGTCTGGCCCAGTGCGAGATGGGCCGCAATCGCCGACGACAGGGTACAGCCGGTGCCATGCAGGTTGCGGCTGGTGATGCGTGTGGACGCAAAGCGGTGGAACACACCACCCGGCAAAGCCAACACATCCACCACTTCCGTGCCCGGCAAATGCCCGCCCTTGAGCAGTGCCGTGTGTGCACCCAAAGCCAGCAGCTCGCTGGCTGCAGCGTCCAGCGCACCGATGCCGTCAATGCTGTGCCCCAGCAACAACGCGGCTTCGTCCAGGTTGGGGGTCACCACCACAGCACGAGGGAACAGTTCACGCACCAGGGCCTGCACCGCTTTTTCGGTGATAAGGCGGTCACCACTGGTGGCCACCATCACCGGGTCGAGCACAACATTCGGCAGTTTGTAGTGGTCGATGGCCCAGGCCACCACCTCTACCACCTCGGGCGCATGCAGCATGCCGAGCTTGACGGCGTCCACACCAATGTCTTCCACAACGGCCTGGATCTGCGCCTTCAAAAAAGCCGGTGGTACGCCGTGAATGCCAGACACCCCCAGCGTGTTCTGCGCAGTGAGAGCGGTGATCGCCGTCATGCCGTAACAGCCCAGTGCGGCAAAGGTCTTGAGGTCGGCCTGGATGCCCGCGCCACCGCCGCTGTCGGAGCCTGCGATCGAAAGCACACGCGCATAGCGGCGTGTGTGGGAGGACGAAAGAGCGCTGGTATTTGTCATTCCGAAAATTATGAACCACGTTAAGCGCAGCCCATGATTGCTCCCGCCTCTTTACCCTTCCGCCACGCCACCGTTTTGGGTGCAGGCCTGATGGGCCGTCTGGTGGCTCTGTCCCTGGCGCGTGCCGGATGTACGGTCGATGTGTTTGAGGCCTACGGCCCGGACGCCGAAGGGGCAGCCGCCCGTGTGGCCGCTGCGATGCTGGCCCCATTGGCCGAGTCCGCCGTGGCGCCCCCCGCCGTGGTGCGTATGGGCCACTATGCTTTGCAGCGCTGGCCTGCACTCCTCGCCGAGCTTCCCACGCCCGTTTTTTTCAGCAGGCCGGCACACTGGTGCTCTGGCACAGGCAGGATGCCGCCGAGGCAACGCGGTTCACCCGTGTGTTACATGGCACCCAGCAGTTAGTGCCCGAGTTACCGGCTATGCAAACGCTGGACGGCGCAGGTATTGCCGCGCTGGAACCGATGCTGGCGTCCCGTTTTGCACGGGGCCTGTACCTGCCACAGGAAGGCCAGTTGGACAACCGGGGCCTGCTGACCGCCCTGCTGACGGCCTTACAAACACAGCCCGGCGTGCAACTGCACTGGAACGATCCACGTGCCCCCAGCGACCTCTCCCCCGCTGCCGATGAACGCGTGATCGACTGCCGTGGCCTGGGTGCCCGCCCCGAGTGGCCCGGGCTGCGCGGCGTACGGGGTGAAGTGGTGCGGGTGCACGCACCCGATGTCACACTGCAGCGCCCCACCCGCCTGGTGCACCCGCGTTACCCGCTGTACATCGCCCCCAAACCTGGCAACGTGTTTGTGATTGGTGCCACCGAGATTGAGTCCGACGATATGTCGCCCGCCAGTGTGCGGTCCACGCTGGAGCTGCTGAGTGCCGCGTACGCCGTACACCCCGGCTTTGCCGAAGCCCGCATTCTGGAGATCGCCACACAGTGCCGCCCCACCCTGCCCGACAACCGCCCCGCACTGCGCCAGCCCGCACCTCGCACGCTGCAGATCAACGGCCTGTACCGCCACGGTTTCATGATCGCGCCTGCCATGTTGGACGCCGCGCTGCAGTGGCTGGCCACGGGTGGCTCTGCGCTGGCGCAACGTTTCGAGATGGAGCCGCTTATTCCATGACCACCATGCCCACCTCCTTGCTCCACGTCACCATCAACGGCACCGCCCACACGCTGCCGTCGGGCGCAACCCTGGCGGATGCCATTAGCCACATCCAGGCCGTGCCGCCGTTCGCCGCAGCAGTGAACCAAACTTTTGTACCGCGCTCTGCACACGCCGCCCACGGGCTGCAGCCCCACGACCAGATCGAAGTCATCCGCCCCGTCACAGGCGGCTAAACACCATGACCCCTTCACCCCATCACGCCGACCCTCTTGTGCTGTACGGCCAGCACTTCCCCAGCCGCCTGCTGCTGGGCACGTCGCGTTACCCCTCGCCCGACGTGCTGGAGGCCGCCGTGCAACGCGCCCAGCCCGCCATGCTCACCGCGTCCGTGCGCAGGCAAACGGCAACACCCGGGCACGGCACAGGTGACCCGGGCCAGGGCTTCTGGGACTTGCTGCGCAAACTGGCCGTGCCGGTGCTGCCCAACACCGCCGGGTGCCACAGCGTGCAAGAAGCCATCACCACCGCCCAAATGGCGCGTGAGGTGTTCGACACGCCATGGATCAAGCTGGAGCTGATTGGTGACGACTACACGCTGCAGCCCGACACCCTGAACCTGGTGGAGGCTGCGCGCCTGCTCATCAACGACGGCTTTCAGGTGTTGCCCTACTGCACCGAAGACCTTGTGTTGTGCCAGCGCCTGGTGGATGTGGGCTGCCAGGCCGTGATGCCCTGGGCCGCCCCCATCGGCACCGGCAAAGGCCCCATCAACCCCTATGCACTGCAGGTGCTGCGTGAGCGACTGCAGGTGCCGATGCTGGTGGACGCCGGGTTGGGCCGGCCATCCCATGCCTGCCAGGTGATGGAGTGGGGGTTTGACGGCGTGTTGCTGAACACCGCCGTAGCACTGGCGCAAGACCCCGTGGCCATGGCCGGTGCATTTGCCGACGCCACGCGGGCCGGGCGCCAGGCATTTTTGGGCGGCGCGATGCTGGAGCAACAGATCGCCCAGCCCAGCACGCCGGTACTTGGCACACCGTTTTGGCACCACACGCAGGCGTAAACACCATGGCCCACAACATCCTGACCCGTTACGCCGACATGGCGCTGCCCGTCACCGACCATGCAGAACGCTTCAGCGCTTGCCTGCAACTCGGATTTATCCCCATTGATGCAGCCTGTATCGCCCAGGCCTGGCTAGCGCAGATCACACGCACCGGCAACACCACCGACTGGCCCAGCAACCCGGCCGACTTTGGCATCCACCCCCATCCACGCGCCGACGCATTTGCCGCATGCCCGCAGCAGCTTGGCCTGTATGCCGTGTTGCCCGATGCCGCCTGGGTGGGCCGTATGGCGCGTGCCGGTGTGCCCACCGTACAACTGCGTTTTAAATCCGCCGACCCGCAGGCCATCCAGGCCGAAGTGCGCGCCGCCGTGGCCGCCGTGCAAGGCACACAAGCGCTGCTGTTCATCAACGACCACTGGCAAGCCGCCATCGACGCCGGAGCCTACGGCGTACACCTGGGGCAGGAAGACGTGGAGGCACTCACAGCCGCCGAACTGCAGGCCATCCGCAGCGCGGGCCTGCGCTTGGGCATCAGCACCCATGGCTATGCAGAGATGCTGCGCGCCGATGCACTGAGCCCCAGCTACATCGCCCTGGGCGCCGTGTTCCCCACCACGCTCAAACGCATGGCCACGGCACCGCAGGGCCTGGCCCGGCTCAACGCCTACGCCCGGCTGATGCAGGGCACACCCCTGGTCGCCATTGGCGGCATCGACACCCCACGCCTGGCCGATGTGTTGGTCAGCGGCGTGGGCTCCGTCGCTGTCGTGCGGGCCCTCATCGGCGCCGACAACCCCGAGGCCGAAGCAGGCCGGTGGATTGCGCAGATTCAACAGCACCTGCAGCCGCTACAAGAACAAGGAAAACCATGAAAAATTACAAGCCTAATTGGCCTCTGTCGCCCATTCAGCGGGCGCTATCAGCTACCTTTTTAATAGCATCCCCGGTCTGGGCCCAAACCGGCGCATCCCTTCCGTCCGATGCCACCACCCTGGCGCCTATCACCGTGCAGTCCAGCACTGCTCCGCTACAAGCCGATGTCAGCGGCTTTGGCGACCTGCCGCTGCGCGAGGTGCCCATGTCCATCACCGTGGTGGGGCAAGAGCAATTACAAGCCAGCGGCGCGCGCCGCCTTGCCGACCTGACGCAGTTCGATGCATCGCTGGGTGACGCGTACAACTCCGCCGGTTACTGGGACTACCTGAGCATCCGTGGCTTCACGCTGGACAACCGCTTCAACTACCGGCGTGAAGGCCTGCCCATCAGCGCCGAGACATCCATTCCGCTCGACAACAAGGAGCGTGTGGAAATCCTCAAGGGCACCAGTGGCATCCAGGTGGGCACCAGCGCGCCCGGGGGTCTTGTGAACTTTGTCGTCAAACGCCCGACGCCACAGAACATGCGCGACGTGCGCCTCGAAGCCACATCACGCGACAGCCTGCTGGCCGCTGTGGACCTGGGTGGGCGGGCGGGTGTGGACCAGGTGTTTGGCTACCGCTTCAACGTGGCGCAAGAACGGCTGCGCCCACGCACCTTCAACCTGGACGGTGAACGCAGCCTGGTGGCGCTGGCCACCGACTGGCGCATCAACCGTGACACGCTGCTGGAGGCCGAGCTGGAATGGAGCCGCAAGTCGCAGCCCAGCCAGAACGGTTTCAGCCTGCTGGGCGACACCCTGCCCTCTCCTGTGGACCCGCGCATCAACCTGAACAACCAGCCGTGGTCACAACCGTCGGTGTTTGAGGCACTCACCGGCAGCCTGCGGCTGGAGCAGGCCATCAACAGCGACTGGAGCTGGTCCGCCCAGCTGGCCAACCAGCGCCTGACCAACCAGGACCGGCTGGCGTACGCGTTTGGCTGCAGTACAGAAGGCAACTACGACCGCTATTGCAGCGACGGCAGTTATGACATGTACGACTTCCGCAGCGAGAACGAACGCCGCACCCAGCAGGCGGCCCGCCTGCAACTCAAGGGCCGCGCACAGACCGGTGCCGTGGCACACGACCTGGGCTTCAGCGTAATGACCAGCCAGGTGCGCAACCGCTTCCAGAAACAGGCGTACAACTGGGTCGGTTATGGCCAGGTGGACGGCAGCGCCATCACGCCGGAAGACCCGAGCCTCACCACCGAGAGCACCAACCGCGACGAGCGCTCGCTCGAATTTTCTGTGCAGGACGCCATTCGCTGGAACGAGCGCTTCACCACCTGGGTGGGCCTGCGCCACACCCGCCTGTCGCGCGACAGCGTGGGCACCGACGGCTCCTCGCCCACTGGCTACGACGAAAGCCTGACCACTCCGTGGCTGGCCGCCAGCTACAGCTTTGCGCCCGGCCATCAGGTGTACGCAAGTTATGGTGAAGGGGTCGAGTCCCAGATCGTTCCGAACAAGGCCGGCCAGTACTCCAACGCCGGTGTGGCGCTGCCCTCGCTCAAGTCGAAACAGTGGGAGCTGGGTATCCGCGGTGAAGCCGATGGCTGGAAATGGCAAGCCGCTTGGTTCCGCATCGAACGCCCCATGACCAACCTGGACGCCTGCGCGCGCCTGTTCACCACGCCGTGCCTGGGCCAGTACGACGGCAGCGCTGTGCACCAGGGCCTGGAAGCCAGCACGCAGTGGACACAAGGCGCATGGCGCCTGGACGGCGGCATCCTGCTGCTGGACGCCAAACGCCAGGGCAGCATCGCCGAGCCCGCCACCAACGGCCAGCGCCCGCCCAACGTGCCACGCTGGACGCTGCGCAGCCAGGCCGCCTGGCGCGTGGCCGGAGTGCCGGGTCTGGAACTGCAAGGCCGCCTGTCCCACGAAGCCCGACGCGCCGTACTGCCCGATGCGTCCATCCAGTTGCCCGCATGGACCCGCGTGGACGCCGCGCTGCGTTATGACACCCGAATCAACACCATGGCCACCACTTGGACACTCGGCGTGGACAACCTGCTCGGCAAACGCTACTGGAAAGAATCCCCCTACCAGTACGGCCACGTGTACCTGTTCCCCGGCAGCCCCCGAACTTTTCGCGTGACTTTTCAGGCCAGCCTCTAAAACCCGAAAAAACCGCGCTATAATTTGAGGCTGATGTTCCTCGATAGCTCAGTCGGTAGAGCGCCGGACTGTTAATCCGTAGGTCCCTGGTTCGAGCCCAGGTCGAGGAGCCACTCATAAGCCGCAAGGCCTCTGGAAAGCCCGCTATGTTCTGCATAGCGGGCTTTTTCCTTTTGGCGGGCATTATGAGACGTGTCTCATATCCAGTACTTGTGGGGTGGGCTTGAAGTCAGCGCCACCCAACGCTGCTCCGGCTCAATCCCTGGTGTCAACCCCCAACTGAGCCAGCTTCTCAGCATATGAATCCCGGCGTTTCGCGGCCTTTGTCGCGGTATCAACTGCCGTCTGAATTGCCTTTGGGCCCTTGGCTCCAGCAGTTTTGATCAAGGCCTGTTTGTGGGCGGCCTCAGCCTTTGCCCTTCGGTACGTGGCAATAAGTTCGGCATGGGCAGATTGATTCACAGAGACCTCGTATTCTTGTCTAAAGCGTTATTTTGCCGGGGGCGCAAACTGGGTTGAAGCTTCAACCGCCGATGGTTGGCAGCAGCTGCACGGCAAGCCACTCAGCACGTGGTGCAACGTACAGCGAGTGCGTCGGCCACTTCGTGGAAGGTGGTTTACAGGGTCTTCTTGTGCGTTACCAACTGGACCTGCTGCCGGGCTTGTTCCACCAGCAGGACACATTCTTGAGCGATATCTCCACTTTTATCGGTGCCGTGCCAACATGTCCAATATATAACGGCTCGGAATTGCGTAAGAAATTCCGGAGGGCTGGGTCATGGCCGATTCACGTGTACCTTTCACCAACACCATATTCAGAACACCCAACACGGCGCCTGTTTGAGGATCAAACAGCGGCCCGCCACTACTCCCGGGATAGGCGGTGGCATCAAGTTGGAAAACCTGCAAAGGCCCCGTGCGCAAACTGCGAATGGCGCGTTCGTTAAGCTGTTGTCCTGTTGGACTGGGCAATGCCATGGTGGTGATGGAAGAGACAGTGGCACGGTGGGTCACTGAAGAAAACCCCAACAGTCCTCCGAGAGGAAACCCCATAAAAGCCAGATCATCGCCTTCACGCACCTTGTCCGATGCAGCAATATCCAGGGCTGCTGCCGGGCGCCCTCCAAGCTGAAGCAACGCAAGATCTTGCTCCGGATTCGCCTCCAAGACCTTGGCTTGGCGCATAACCCAGCCATCAGAACCAGCCCGCACCTGCACGGTCAACACCGGCTCATCGGATGCTGCAGCATTAACACCGAAGATGACATGGGCGTTGGTCACTACCCGCAAACCATCACCCACAACAAAGCCCGTTCCCAAATAACGAAACCGTGGGCTGTCTGTTGCACGGTAGGTTCCCACCAGGACGACCGCAGGTTTGATGCGTTCAATGGTATCCGGCAACTGCGCGGACACACGCCCACCGAATAGAAGCGTCCAAATAATCACCCACGGTGCTAGCCCACTTAGATATCTCACGGGTACCCCTTGGGACGTAATCCATAGAAGGTTTTGCGCAGCAAGTGTGGTGCCAGCAAATGCAAGGGCATACGCAAGGTGTGGCCGCGTACATATAAGGCGCCTCGCGCGAATGGCGTCCAGGCATCCTGGGTCGAGGCATGGGCAGGTAACAAAGCGCGCAAATAAACGGCATCACGCAGGCGGCTACGCCACGCACTGGTGGGTACGCTGCCCGCCAGTGCCTCTGATGCAAAATCTGGCACCTGTGTATCCATGATTATCTGGGTATAACGTAACGCATGGTGCAAGGGCCATTCAAGTCCCAGTACTTGGGAACGCTCCAGCAGACAGCGCCAAAAATCAGTCTCTGCTCCGAACTCGCGCAGCAAAGCATCCAGATCCACCACACCACGGAATCCGCGCTCAAACTCACTTTCGTGAAACAAGTGGGCCGCACTGTGCAGCACCATGTCAGGCGGCGATAACACGTGTACACCCGGCTGTCCGGGCAACAGCTGTGCGGACTGCAGCAAATGTTGCGTACTGGGCCTCGCACGTGCCGTCAGCGGCACAATGGCATGGTGCACGTCCAGAACGGCACCACGGTGCATGTGCCGCAGAGGCGGCAACTCATGCATCCAAGTGCGGTAGTAATGTTGATCGTAGGCATCATGGCTCGTCTGCACCCAACCCGCCATCATCAAGGCAGTTTCCACATCGGACAAACGTTCGCGCGGCACAAGAATATCCACATCAGACACCATACGCCCCAACGACGCATTCAAACCCGCGAGGGCGTAAGCCCCCCTTCAGCAAGACGGTGGGAACACCCACCGACCGCAGGGCTTTTTCAATATGCCCCACCTCGAAGCGCAACTCACGCTGCTGGCGCGTAGCAAGCGCTAGTGCAGATGCAATATGCAAACGTGCTGATGGAGCAATGGACTCCCACACTCCGTGCATCTTCGCCAGCGATCCAACACGCGCAAGCACGTCGGCCCGGCGCGCTTGCCGCACCACCATATCCCAGTCAGAAAGGCCGAGCCGACCTGGATCAGGTGCAGGGCCCAAAAGACCAAGGAGCGGTCGCATCATGTTGTGCATTACGCCCACCCTGCAGTCGGTGGCTCTAATCTTACTGTGTCACAAGAGTAGCTTTGGGCGCACCCTTCCACAGCAGGGGCACTGACCGAGACGGGCGATCAACTGGTAGCTCAGCCGATGGCGCAGGCTCGTGATCGATGTCGCCACGTGGCGCTGCGCGCGCAGGACTGCCGCGGGGGATGTAATCCTCGGGAAAGGCAGGCATCTGGCGTTCGATGAAGTTTTTTTTACCGCCGACAGGCTTGTCGACAACGAGGCGTTCTGCCATCAGGAACCCGTAGGCCGCGATGCTCAGGCAGGCGTGGTGGTGGAAGCCCCGCCAGCCACGTCCCTCGTAGTGGCCCAAGCCGAAGTCCTGCTTCAGGTCCTGGTAGTCCCGCTCGATGCGCCAGCGCTGATAGGTAGCTCTGACCAAGTCGGCTATGGGCGTGTCCTCGGGCAGCGTGGACAGGATGTACTTGCAGGGCTCGGCCTGATCCTTGGGCCATTCAATGAGCAACCATTGCAGCGGACGCAGCCTCGCCTTGCCGGCATTGCCGCCGGCGTGGCGCACGCGCAGTGCGGCGAAGCGCCCGCTGAGCGGCGCGTTGGTGCCTTCGCGCCAGGTGATGGTCTGGAATGCCCGTTCGGGCAAGGACATGGCCAAGGCCTTGACGCTCATCGGTTGCAACTCAGGAGTCCGGCGCGGCATCACCGGTGGCCGCCCTGTGCCGCTGTAGGGTACAGGTGGCAGCGGCTCAACCCCCGGAGCCCAAACCACCACCGCCGAGGTCACTCCCACAGCATAAGTCAGCCCCATGTCGCTCAAGGCCTGGCGGAAGGCGGTGTCCACGCCGTAGCCTGCGTCGGCCAGCACGCAATGGTGCGGAGCGCCGTCGGCCAGAAGCGCGCGCAATTGCTGCAAGGCGATTTGCGGTTTGGTCGCGAATTCCACATCCTCCGGTACACCGGCCCGGGCCTTGCGGCCCGCATCTGTCGCCCATTCCTCGGGCAGGTAGAGCTGCCACGCCACCGGAATGCTGCCTTGATCGCAGGCCAGCGACACGCTCACAGCCACCTGGCAGTTGTCCTGTTTGCCCAACATCCCGCAGTATTGCCGGGCCACGCCTACCGAGTGTTTGCCCTTCTTCGGGAATCCGGTGTCGTCAATGATCCACCAGCCACCACGGCTGAAATCCATCTTCGGCACGACCCACTGACAAACCCGTCTGAGCATCTCGGCATCAGACCACTGCGCCTTGGCAACGAAATGATGCAGCGACTGATGCCTGGCGCTTGCATGCAGGGGATCAACGCGGGCTGCCATCGGCTCCACGCTCTTGCGTGCCAGCGGCAGCATCAACCCTGTGCAATAGCCTCTGAGACCTGAGTGCCGATCTGAATGGCCAAGTCCATCGGCCAAATGTTCCAAGTACCGCTCAAACCGTTCGATGGCATCCATCATTCCTCACGTAAAAAATGAAGAGGTCTCGATAATGCCATGATTTTATTGACACAGTAAGACTAAGGCAACGCTGATCAAGTATCGGCATTGGAGTAATTTCGGGCAGCCCCGCCCAGTTTGGACGCAGCGCAGGCTGGGGTTGGCGGCCCAGAGGGCCTTGTACAGGCCCTTGAGCCCGTTTTTGGCCCCTACGGGCGCACCTGTGCCATCAGCCTTTGGCGGCCGAGGAAGATGTTGGCCAGTGCCAGGGCAGTGAACGCCCGCGTGGCATTCTTGTGCAGCCCCACATAGCGCACCTTGCCAAAGCCCCACAGCCGCTTGATCACACCAAAGACATGCTCGACGCGGGCACGAATCCTGGATTTGTTGCGGTTCTTTGCACGAGCCACCTCATCAACGAGACCACCAGCGCGGCGCGTGCGCTGATTGGTGAAGTCTTTGGCGTTTGGAGCTTTACCCGCAATCAACGCCTTCTGACTGGCATAGGCTGAGTCGCCATACACGCGCCGCTCGTTGCCATGCAGCAGTTGTGGCAGCGGGTGCTTGTCATGCACGTTGGCGGCTGTGACGACGGCGCTGTGCGCCAAGCCGCTTTGGCTGTCCACGCCAATGTGCAGCTTCATGCCAAAGTACCACTGCTGGCCCTTCTTGGTCTGGTGCATCTCGGGGTCGCGTGCCTTGCCTGCATTCTTGGTTGAACTGGGCGCGCCGATGATGGTGGCATCCACGATGGTGCCGGTATGGACCTTGAAGCCTCGCTGCTGCAACTCCTGCCCCACCTTGGCAAACAGTGCTTCGCCCAGTTTGTGCGCATTGAGGAGCTTGCGAAACTTCAAGATAGTGGTGGCGTCGGGTACGGGCTCACGGCCCAGGTCGATGCCTGCAAAGCGGCGCAGGTTGGCACTGTCGTACAGGGCTTCTTCACAAGCCAGATCGGCCAGGTTGAACCAATGCTGAATGAAGTGGATACGCAGCATGCGTTCCAGACCTATGGGTGGGCGGCCGTTGCCTGCCTTGGGGTAGTGTGGCTCGATGACCTCGCACAGGCTGAACCAGGGCACGATGGCCTCCATGGTTCTCAAGAACTCGTCGCGCCTGGTGGGCTTGCGGTAGTTCTCAAAGCTTTGGTCTGCGGCCATGGCGAGGGTTTGCTGCTTCATCGACCTGTAACGCAGCACCACGCAGGTGCGTGTACCTTAATCAGCGTTGCCTTAACAGACTTCCACCTGCGCCATAACAGCCCGGTGATCCCCGATCCTTATTACGGCAATGCACAAGGTTTCAACCATGTGCTGGACCTGATAGAGGATGCTTGCGACGGCTTGCTCGCGCATGTCGTGCAGCAACTGGACACGGACATGTAAACGCAGAGACATTCACCCCATCAAACGAATACACCTTCTTTGACCGCAGCGTCTGTACGGTACAGCCGATCATGGGCACCCAACCATGCGCAAACAAAACTTCTACAGCGGGCGCCCATCCTCGCAGTCCCATCCCCCGGAAACACAAAACCAACAACAGCTGAAGCTGATGGCTTTGAATTAAGGATGGACGTGCTGATACGCGTCACCTGAACGACGCATCTATGGGATGCTTCATTCAATCATTTGCCCCACCGTCGCGCAGAAATACCCCGGCATCCAAAAATGACTCCCCCAGGTTCAACTACTTCGACTGCACCAACTCAATGGAACACGCCGCCTTGATGATGCGCTCTTTGGGGTTGGGCTCCACCCCCCTGAAGGCCATCTCACGAATGTCTTTTTCATCGTACGTGTGGGCGCGCGGGACACCCTTCCACAAAGGCTCGGGGAACAGGGTTTGGCTGTTGTGCCGTGCGGTGCGCTTGTCGCAATCGATGACCACCAGGGATTCGTAAGACCTGAAGGGCTGCTTGTCCAGGGCCATCCGGTCTTTGGCGCGGTTCACGCGGATACCCACCAACCGGGCTTTGCCAAAAGTAACGGCGCTGCTGGCGTCCACCTCCACCGTGTCCACCGCAGGCTGGGTGGGGTCTCCGATAACGGTCAGCCACGTGGGTGCGGCGTGGGCAGAGCCCAGCGCCACCCAGGCCCACACCACAAGAAGACAAGGCAAAGATCGCAACTGTGTTCGCATGGATAACTGACGGTGAAACAAGCCCTTGAGTATACAAATCCTTACGCGCCCAAGGCCGCATGTGCACTACCACCCACTTGGGCACTCCGCAACGCAGCATCCATTGGTCCACACCGGATCGGCAAACCGTCCTACAGCACACCGACACCCCGGGCCCAACAATGGCACAGACCGCCGCGTTACATCGGACGACATGACATCACCCTTCCCTGCCCCCCAACCACTGACCCTCAAGGTTCTCACCGTGAACGTGCACAAAGGCTTCACCACCTTCAACCGCCGCTTCATGCTGCATGAGCTGCGTGATGCGGTGCGAACGGTCGGGGCGGACGTGGTGTTTCTGCAGGAGGTGCTGGGCACCCACCATGGCCATGCGGGCCGCATTGCCAACTTCCCGCAGTCGCCGCACTGCGAATTTTTGGCAGACGCTATCTGGCCGCAGTTTGCGTACGGGCGCAACGCGGTGTACGACAACGGCGACCATGGCAACGCGCTGCTGTCGAAATTTCCGATCATGCACTTTGACAACCACGACATCTCCGTCAGCGGCCCCGAGCAGCGTGGCATGTTGCATTGCCTGCTGCAGCCGCCCGGCCACGCCACACCCGTACACGCCGTGTGTGTGCACCTGGGGCTGCGCGAGTCACACCGCCAGAAGCAGTTGCAAAACATCTGCACATTACTTCGCACCTTCAACCCGCACGAGCCAGTGGTGCTGGCCGGGGACTTCAACGACTGGCGTGGCCGCGCACACAGCGTCCTCAAACGCGAAGCTGGCTTGCAGGAGGTGTTTGTGCAGTCACGCGGCCGCGCAATGCGCACGTTCCCGGCAGCGGCACCCGTGCTGGCGCTCGACCGTATCTATGTGCGCAACGCCCCCGTCCACAAGCCCCTGGCGCTGCCGCGTATGCCCTGGCGGCAGCTGTCGGACCATGCGCCGCTGGCGGCAGAGGTGGTGTTATGAAACGCGCCGCGGCTTCCCGCTGGACCGACGGCAACCACTTCGAGTTGCTGGAAAACGGCGAAGACTTCTTCCCCCGCGTGAATGCGGCCATTGCCCGGGCGCGTGAAGAAGTGCTGCTGGAGACCTTTATCCTGTTTGAAGACAAGGTGGGTCTGGCCCTGCATGCAGAGCTGCTGAAGGCAGCACAACGCGGGGTGCGTATCCATGTGCTGGTGGACGGCTTTGGCTCACCCGACCTGTCCGACCACTTTGTAGGCAGCCTGGTGCAGGCGGGTGTGCACTTCCGGGTGTTTGACCCGGGCAAACGCGTTTTGGGCAAACGCATCAACGTGCTGCGGCGCATGCACCGCAAGATCGTGGTGGTCGATGGGGCGCTGGGGCTGATTGGTGGCATCAACTATTCGGCGGACCACCTGGCCGACTTTGGAGCAGAAGCCAAGCAGGACTATGCCGTGGCGGTACGTGGCCCCATCGTCGCGCAGATACACCACTTCACGCGCAACGCGGTGGTGTCGCCAGAACCGTCATTGCGGCACAGCGCCCCCACCACAGGCACACCGGCCGGGACAGCCCAGGCCGTGTTTGTCACCCGTGACAACCACCGGCACACCAACGACATCGAACGCCATTACCGCGCCGCGTTACGCACTGCGCGCACCCGCGTGGTGATTGCCAACGCGTATTTCTTCCCCGGCTACCGTTTCATCCGCGAGATGCGGCGTGCCGCCCAACGCGGCGTGGATGTGCGCTTGATTTTGCAAGGCCAGCCGGACATGCCCATCGTGCGTACGGCGGCCAGCATGCTGTACGACCACTTGCTGCGCGCCGGGGTGCGCATTTACGAATACTGCGACCGCCCCCTGCACGGCAAGGTGGCGCTGGTGGACGACAACTGGTCTACCGTGGGCTCCAGCAACCTGGACCCGTTGAGCCTGTCGCTGAACCTGGAGGCCAACGTGGTCATCCGGGACGAGGCTTTCAACGCTCATCTACACGAACGGTTGGCCCACCTGATGGAGCACAGCTGCCGGCAGATCGAGATCCCTGCACCCGGCCGCTGGGACTGGCTGCGGCTGCTGCGCAGCTACTGCGCCTTCCATGCCATGCGCTGGTTTCCGACCTGGGCCGGATGGCTTCCACGGCACCAACCGGTTATCACGCTGGTCAAGCCGCAACACGCTGCACCGCCCCACCCCCGCAGCGCAAACACCAAGGCCACGGCCTGACCCCGCACGGGGCCCATTCACCATGCCAGCGTCCTCCACTCTCTCTGCAGCTGGCACCGTGGCCCCCACAGGTTTACGCGGCATCACCCGCCAGCCGTGGTGGCCTTGGGTGGCGCGCGCGGCGGTCACGGTGTTCCTGCTGGTGGTGGTGTGGCTGCTGGTGCGGCAGGCCCGTACGGTGGACTGGCCGCGTGTGCTGGACGCTTTGCGTGCGCTGCCTGCCAGCGCACTGTGGGTGGCAGGCGCGCTTGCGTTCACCAGCCACCTGGCCTACGGCAGCTTCGACCTGATTGGCCGCCGTTGCACCGGCCATGGACTGCCACGTGCCACCACCCTCGGCATCGCGATGGCCAGTTATGCGTTCACGCTGAACCTGGGCTCGCTGGTGGGTGGGGTGGGCGTGCGTTACCGCTTGTACGAACGCCGGGGCGTGGACGCGGGCACCATCGGCCAGGTCGTGGGGCTGGGGGTGCTGACCAACTGGATTGGGTACTTCGTGCTGGCCGCTGCCGTGCCCTGGCTGTGGGAGCCTCGCCTGCCGTCGGGCTGGAGTGTGACCGCCGGGCAGATACGCTGGGCCTGCACCGCCCTGCTGCTGGTGCCTGCAGCCTACCTGGCCATATGTGCGGCGCGGCACGGCCAGCCCATTACCGTGCAAGGCCACTCCTTCCCACTGCCGCACTGGCCGCTTGCACTGTGGCAGCTGGTGGTGTCAACCTGCAACTGGATGCTGATGGCGGGTGCTTTGTGGGTGTTGCTGCAGGGCGCAGTGGCATACCCTGCGGTGCTGGCCACCGTGCTGGTGGCCGCCGTGTCGGGCCTGGTTCTGCGGGTTCCCGCAGGGCTGGGTGTGCTGGAGGCGGTGGGGGTGCTGCTGCTGGCAGGCCCGCTGCCACGCGACACGGTGCTGGCGGCGCTGCTGGCCTACCGCGCCCTGTATTACTTTGCGCCGTTGCTGCTGGCAACACTGGCTTTTGGCTGGGCGGAACTGCACAAGCGGTGAAGAGCGGGCCAGCCAAAAAACTCCTGATTTCATAGCTGTCTGCGCTCACCCAGCATACGCTGGAGGCCATTTTGGCCATTATTTCCTGGCTTGCAGCGGCCTGCAGGCACAACCAACCTCCCCGGCCAGACACACACAAGCACCCGCCCTCTGCGATGGGTAAAAGCTTTTGTGTGCAGCGCACCAATTTGGGGGCATCTTCCGCACCGGAACGACACGTACACCACCCGGCTTGGCCCTGCGGATGTGCGCAGCGGTGCCACACCCCGCTGTTTTCTGCGCCAAAAGGGCTGAAAACACACGGCATGGATGTTGCTTATCCAAAGACAGTCCGCCGGTAAAGCTGCCCCGGACTGCTGTATCCCTCCGCTAACGATGGCGGAACACCCGAACACACACGCCTGAGGAGGCCGCCCGTGTTCGGTAGTTCCAACCCACACCCGTGGTTTCGCGGAGGGTGCGTTGCCTCGGCTCCCCTGCGGTGGATGCCGGCGTGTAATGCCTCGCACCTGTCGTCCGCCGACACCCCGGGTACCTGCAGGACCCGCGTATGAAAATCATTGTTATTGGCCACGGCATGGTGGGCCACAAGTTCCTGGAAAGCCTGGCCGAGACCGGCCTCACCAACGTGGAAGTCACCGTGTTGTGTGAGGAGCCCCGCCCGGCTTACGACCGCGTGCATCTGTCGGCGTTTTTCAGCGGCACCACGGCAGAAGACCTCTCGCTGGTGGAGCCCGGCTTTTTCGAGCGCACCGGCTTCACACTGCGGCTGGCCGCACGCGCTGCGTCGGTGGACCGCCGCACTAATACCGTCACCACCGCCGACGGTGAAGTGCTCTCCTACGACAAACTCGTGCTGGCCACCGGCTCCAACCCATTCGTGCCATCGGTGCCCGGACGTGACCGCGAACACATCCATGTCTACCGCACCATCGAAGACCTGGAGGCCATGCAGGCCTCGGGTGCCAAGTCCAAAACCGGCGTGGTGGTGGGCGGCGGCCTGTTGGGCCTGGAATGCGCCAAGGCGCTGCGCGACATGGGCCTGGAAACCCACGTGGTTGAATTTGCCCCCCGCCTGATGGCGGTGCAGGTGGACGAAGGTGGTGGCCGTGTGCTGCAGGCCAAGATCGAAGAGCTGGGCCTGCACGTGCACACCAGCCACAACACGCAGGAGATCACCGACGGTGCCCGGGCACGCCACCGCATGGTGTTTGCCGACGGCTCCTACCTGGAGACCGACATGATCGTGTTCTCCGCAGGCATCCGCCCCCGCGACGAACTGGCCCGCCAATGCCTGCTGGCCGTGGGCCCGAGGGGTGGTGTTGCGATCGACAGCGCCTGCCGCACCAGCGACCACGATGTGTACGCCATTGGTGAATGCGCCTCGTGGAACGAACAAACCTTTGGCCTGGTAGCCCCCGGCTACGACATGGCCCGCGTGGTGGCACGCCACATTGCGGGTGAGGCTGACGCGGCGTTTGTGGGTGCCGACATGAGCACCAAACTCAAACTCATGGGTGTGGACGTGGCCAGCATTGGTGACGCCCATGGCCGCACCCCAAAGAGCCGCAGCTGCCAGTACGTGGACGAGCTGCGCCAGATCTACAAAAAGATCGTCATCAGCGAAGACGGCAAACAACTGCTGGGCGCGGTGCTGATTGGCGACGCTTCTGAATACGGCACGCTGCTGCAAATGGCGCTGAACGGCATCACCCTGCCCGAAGACCCCGAGTTCCTGATCTTCCCGTCCAGCGACGGCAAGGCCAAACCGGGCCTGGGCGTGGACGCCCTGCCCGACTCCGCACAAATCTGCTCGTGCAACAACGTCACCAAGGGGGCCATCTGCGCCGCTGTGGGTGAAGGCGTCTGCACCATCGGCGCGATGAAGGCCTGCAACAAGGCCGGTGCCACCTGTGGCGGTTGTGTGCCACTCGTCACGCAAGTGATGAAGTTCGAGATGGCGCGGCGCGGCATGGCGGTGAACAACCACATTTGTGAACACTTCCCCTACTCGCGCCAGGAGATCTACCACCTGGTGCGTGTGGGCAACATCCGCACCTTCGGCGACCTGCTCGCCCAACACGGCAAAGGCCTGGGCTGTGACATTTGTAAACCCGTGGCGGCCAGTGTGCTGGCTTCGTGCTGGAACGATTTCGTGCTCAAGAAAGAGCTGGCCGGCCTGCAAGACAGCAACGACTACTTCCTGGGCAACATCCAAAAGGACGGCAGCTACTCCGTGGTGCCGCGTATGCCCGGTGGCGAGGTCACACCCGACGGCCTGATCGCCGTGGGCCAGGTGGCCAAGAAATACGGCCTGTACACCAAGGTCACAGGTGGTGCGCGCGTAGACATGTTCGGCGCGCGGGTCGAGCAGTTGCCCGCCATTTGGGAAGAGCTGATCGCCGCGGGCTTCGAGTCGGGCCATGCCTACGGCAAGTCGCTGCGCACCGTGAAAAGCTGCGTGGGCTCGACCTGGTGCCGCTACGGCGTGGACGACAGCATCGGCCTGGCCGTGGAGCTGGAGAACCGCTACAAGGGCCTGCGTGCGCCGCACAAGATCAAGTTCGGTGTGTCCGGCTGCACCCGCGAATGTGCCGAGGCGCAGGGCAAGGACATCGGCATCATCGCCACCGAGAAGGGCTGGAACCTCTACATCTGCGGCAACGGCGGCATGAAGCCGCGCCACGCCGAGCTGTTTGCCACCGACCTGTCCAAAGACGAACTCATCCGCCTGATCGACCGCGTACTGATGTTCTACGTGCGCACCGCAGACCGGCTGCAGCGCACCAGCACCTGGCGCGAAAACCTCGAAGGCGGCCTCGACTACCTCAAGGACGTGCTGATCAAGGACAGCCTGGGCCTGGGTGCCGAGCTGGAAGGCCAGATGCAGCACGTGGTGGACACCTACCAGTGCGAGTGGAAAACCGCCGTGAACGACCCGCAGACCCGCAAACGGTTCCGCTCGTTCGTCAACAGCGACAAAACCGACGAACACGTGGTGTTTGTGGAAGAGCGCGGCCAGATTCGCCCGGCCAGACTGGAAGAGCGCGGGTCTGCTGTGATGGCCGCCGAAACCGCATAAGGACACCCGTATGACTACCAACCAAAACTGGACCGACATCTGCGCGGTTGACGACATCCTGCCCAGCACCGGCGTGTGCGCCCTGGTGGACCAGCGCCATGTGGCGGTGTTTCGCCTCGGGGCTGACCGCTTTTTTGCCATCGACAATGTAGACCCCAAATCGGGTGCCAGCGTTTTGTCACGTGGCCTGCTGGGCAGTGTGGGCGACCGCATTGTGGTGGCCTCGCCGCTGTACAAAAACCACTTCGACCTGCAGACGGGTGAATGTCTGGAAGCGCCCGAACAATCGGTGCGTGCTCACGGTGTGCGTGTGGACGGCGGACGTGTGAGTGTGGCGCTGGGCTGATAGCATCGCGGCCTTTCTGGAGTTTCTGCATGCCCGATCCGGCCGCGCCCATTTCTGCGTCAACCCTGGTGCTGCGTGCCAAACAGCGCGAGATCGACGCGGTGCGCCATCTCGCCAGCCAGGCCGAACTGGTGGATGTGATTGGCCAGCTGATCCAGGCACTGCAGCGTGAACGTGGTGCCTCGGGTATTTACCTCGCCTCCCAAGGGCAACGGTTTGCCGACACCCGCCACACACTCATCCACGATGCCCGGCGGGTGGAGGTGCGTCTGCGCACTGTGCTGTCGGCCCACGCCGAGCCCGCACAAGGTGCCACGGCCAAGTCACTGTCACTCATGGCCTGGGCGCTGCTGGGGCTGGACGCGCTGGAGGCGCTGCGCACCCAGATCGAGCGCCAGGCCATGGGTGCACACGATTCGGTCGCGGCCTTCAGCCACCTGATTGCGGGACTGATCGAGCTGGTGTTCCATGTGGCCGACACGGCCGTGTTGCCCAGCATTTCCCGCCTGCTGGTGGCACTGTTGCACCTGGTGCAGGCCCAGGAAGAGGCGGGCCAGGAACGCGCAGTGGGTGCCCTGCTCTACGCGTCGGGTCTCAGCACCGACACCGACCAGCAGCGGGTCATCCACCTCATCGACGCACAGGAGCGCAGCCTGCGCGTGTTTGCCGAATTTGCCGAGCCCGCTTTGCGCAGCCGCTGGGAACAGCAGCAGATTGCGCCCGGCATCGCCACGCTGGAGCGGCTGCGGCGCACGCTGTGCCTGGCCCGGCCCGGTGCGGCGCTGGACAGCAACCTGAGCGACGCCTGGTTCAGTGTGGGCACCGAACGTATCGACGCCTTGTGGCAACTGCAAGTCGCGCTGGTGCAGCAACTGCGCCAGGACTGCGAAGCCCGCATTCTGGAAGCACAGCAGGATCTGCAGGACTCCAAAGGCCTGCTGCAGGGCCTGCGCAACAACCCACCGCCGCGCACCCACGCGGTGGACCGATTTTTTGACAACGCCATCCCGCCCGAGGCCGCCCCGGCGCACACCGACGTACAGGGCACAGCAGAGTCCGCAGCACTGCTGGAGCTGCTGCAAACCCAATCGCAGCGCATGGCCAGCATGGAGGCCGAACTTGAAACCGCGCGCCGTGCACTCAACGAGCGCAAGGTGATCGAGCGGGCCAAAGGTGTGCTCATGCAACGCCTGGGCATGAACGAGGAAGAGGCCTTCCGCACACTGCGCAAAACCTCGATGGACCAAAACCGCCGCCTGCTGGATGTGGCCGAAGCAACCCTGTCGCTGCCGGACCTGGCATTTGCCCAAAGCCCTAATGCGGGCAAGAAAAACGGCCACTGACCCATTGCGGTGCCAGCGGTGCACCCCACTCTGGCCTGCACCTCTGCAGCGCCGCATTTCGGCACCAAATCAGAGCCCCGTCCGGCCATTTTTACGCCAAACAATCGGCATGGAATTTGCATAACACCTGCGTCACTGCACTGAAGACGGCGCGGTGACCGATGCCTTGCGGCTTGCCGCAGGCACCGTGTTGATCGTGCATCCCAGGATAACGGCGTCCCTTGTGCCACCCGCAACAGCAGGTGGCACAGCGGACGCCGTTTTTGTTTTTGCGCTGCACGGGTTTCCCGCCCGGGCGCGTCGTCAGATACCCCCTCTCAAAGGAAAAAGAAATGGCCTATCTCGCCCCCGCCGAGTTCGTGACCAAGATGGTCGATGCCGGTGAATCCAAGATGCTGATGTCCACCCGCGACACCCTCATCCGCTCGTACATGGGTGGTGCCATCCTGGCGCTGGCTGCGGCTTTTGCCATCACGGTGTCGGTCAACACCGGCAGCCCGCTGATTGGCGCCATGTTGTTCCCTGTGGGTTTCATCATGCTGTACCTGCTGGGGTTTGACTTGCTGACCGGTGTGTTCACGCTGGTGCCGCTGGCCGTGATCGACAAACGCCCCGGAGCCACCTGGCGCGGTGTGTGGCGCAACTGGAGCCTGGTGTTCCTGGGCAACTTTGCGGGTGCGTTCACGGTGTCGGTTTTTATGGCCATCATCCTCACCTTCGGCTTCAGCCAGGCCCCCGACGCGGTGGGCCTGAAGCTCGGCCACATCGGTGAGGGCCGCACGCTGGGCTACGCAGCCCACGGCGCTGCGGGCATGCTCACGCTGTTTGTGCGCGGCGTGATGTGCAACTGGATGGTCTCCACCGGTGTGGTGGCCGCGATGATGTCCACCACCGTGTCGGGCAAAGCCATTGGGATGTGGATGCCGGTGATGGTGTTTTTCTATATGGGGTTTGAGCACTCCATCGTCAACATGTTCCTGTTCCCCACCGGCCTGCTGCTGGGCGGCAAGTTCACGCTGATGGACTACCTGATCTGGAACGAAATCCCCACCGTGCTGGGCAACCTGGTCGGTGGTCTGGTGTTCGTCGGCATGATGCTGTACCTCACCCACTACAAGACCGGCGCAAAACGCAAGGCCGCCTGAACCCATGGGCACACCCCTGAGCGTCACCCTCGGCCAGCATTCGCGGGCCGGGCGCAAGGGTGCCAACCAGGACTTCCATGGCGCGATGCTGCCACTGGAGCCGCAGCGCAGCAGCAAAGGTATTGTGGTGGCGCTGGCCGACGGCATTGGTTCCAGCGCGGTCAGCCAGGAGGCCAGCGCGGCGTCGGTGCGGGGGTTTCTGGACGACTACTACGCCACATCAGAAGCTTGGTCGGTGCGCCGCTCGGCGCAGCGGGTGCTGGACGCCACCAACGCCTGGCTACATGCCCAGACCATGCGCAGCCACGCGCGTTTTGACAAAGACCGGGGTTATGTCTGCACCTTCAGCGCGCTGATTGTGAAGGGCCGCGAGGTGCACCTGCTGCATGTGGGTGACGCGCGTATCTACCGGCTCCATGCCCAGTCGCTGGAGCAGCTGACCGAGGACCACCGCGTCCATCTGTCCAGCGTCGAATCCTTTCTGGGCCGTGCGCTGGGCATTGGCCCCCACGTCGAGATCGACTACCGCTGCCTTGCGGCCGAGGTGGGCGACATCTACCTGCTGGCCACCGACGGGGCCTACACGTACATCGATGCCGCCGCAGTCCATGACGCGCTTGCGCTCTGCCCGGACGACTTCGATGCTGCCGCCAGCGCACTGGTCAGCACCGCCCAGGCCCGGGGGGCCGACGACGACATGACCGTGCAGCTGCTGCGTATCGACGCCCTGCCCGACGCCTATGCGCTGAACCTGCAGGTGCAGCGCGAAGGCCTGGCATTGCCGCCGCCCCTCACACCGCGTATGCCGTTCGAGGGCTACACCGTGGTGCGGCCGCTGTACGCCAGCGCGCGCAGCCATGTGTGGCTGGCAGTGGACGACCAGAGCGGGCAGCAGGTGGTGCTGAAGACGCCGTCGGTAGACCTGCGCGACAACCAGGACCACCTCGATCGTTTTTTACTGGAGGAATGGGTGGCACGGCGCATCCACAGCCCGCATGTGCTGCGGCCCGTCGCCAACGACCGGCCGCGCCAGCATGTGTATGTGGCGATGGAGTTTGTGGACGGCCAGACACTGGGCCAGTGGATGACCGACCACCCCCGGCCCGACCTGGACAGCGTGCGCAGCATTGCTGCACAAATCGCCAAAGGCCTGCAGGCCTTCCACGGCAAAGAGATGCTGCACCAGGACCTGCGGCCCGAGAACGTGATGATCGACCGCAGTGGCACGGTGAAGATCATCGACTTTGCATCGGCCCATGTCGCAGGCCTGACCGAGGGCACATCCGCCGCCCGTGCCGACGCCATCGTCGGCACGCTGCAGTACACCGCACCGGAATATTTCCTGGGCAGCGGCGGCATCGCGCAATCGGACATGTTCTCGCTGGCGGTGCTGGTCTACCAGATGCTGACCGCACAACTGCCCTATGGCCTGCAGGTGCCCCAGGTGCGTTCACCGGCGGATGTGAAACAGCTGCGTTATGTGCCCGTGCGCAACCTTCGCCCCGAGCTGCCCGCCTGGCTGGATGCGGTGCTGCACAAAGCCCTGCACCCGCAACCGGCCAAACGCCAGGAGGCCTTGTCCGAGTTCATCCACGACCTGCACACGCCTGGCCCGCAGTTCCAGCGCCTGCGTGCACCACCGCTGGTAGAGCGCAACCCGGTGGTGTTCTGGCAGGGTGTTGCGCTGGTGCTGGGCCTGGCGGTTGTGGTGCTGCTGGGGTTGCGGGTGTATGGATACTGACACCTTGCAATACCACCAGATATTCTGCTTCCATCCTCCGTCAGGCAAAAAAAATAAGTAAAAATGGCCTCTAGCGCCCATAGGACGTGCGCTATTAGCTATGAATAATATAGCGATTGATCCAAAGAAACGGCATAAGCGCGCCGCAGTGCTTTTTTGTCAACCAGACGCGTACACAAGCCGTTGTAGATGCTCTCAAGGAATTGCCATGACACGCACCACACCACTTTCCCTCTCCGCCTGGCCCGAAGACGAACGCGACCGCAAACGCAGCCCCCGCCTGTAAATCGTCCCCACAAAGCCAACCGCCAGCATTTTTTGCGGCGGTTTTCTTTTTTCTTCCCCACCGCCAACGTGCGCCATGCGCCTTGGTTGCTATTGTTTCCAAGGCGACCGCCCAGGCTGTTGCAGCATCTGCATAATCCGGGCAAGACCTTTCACAGGCCACCATGCACCAACTGCCTGCAAAGCACAGCCCGTGACAAACCCATTCCCCCAACTGTCTCGCCATGAAATTGCCCTGGCTTGAGCCCGGTGACCAGTTTCCCGATGTGGCCCAGACCTGGGGAGAAACCGACCCCATACCCGGGCTGCTGGCAGCAGGTGGCGCGCTGGACGTGGACACCCTGCTACAAGCCTATGGGCACGGCATATTCCCGTGGTTCAGTGATGGCCAACCCATTTTGTGGTGGTCACCCGACCCCCGTATGGTGCTGCAGACGGCCAACTTCCGGCTTCACCGGTCCTTGCGCAAGACGTTGGAAAAATTCCGGCGTGATGCCGCCTGTGAAATCCGCATCAACCATGCTTTTGGCGACGTCATCCGCGCCTGCTCCACCTCACCCCGCGACGGTCAGGCGGGCACCTGGATCCTGCCTCAGATGGTTGAAGCGTATGAAGCGCTTCACCGCTCGGGCCATGCCCACAGTGTGGAAACCTGGGTGGACGGGGTGCTGGTCGGCGGGCTGTACTGCGTAGCGGTTGGCAAGGCGGTGTTTGGAGAGTCGATGTTCGCGCGCAGCACGGACGCATCCAAGATCGCGCTGGCAGCCCTGGTGGCCTTTTGCCGCCGCAACCAAATCCCGATGGTGGACTGCCAGCAGAACACACGCCACCTGGCATCGCTGGGTGCGGCAGAGCTTACACGCGCGGTGTTTGTGGAGCACATCACACACCACCACACCCTGCCCGCCCCACAGTGGGTTTTCGAGCCCCTATACTGGCGCGAAATCCTGCCCCCGCCCCCCTGAAACAGCGCCAGCGTGACGCAACTCAACGATCTTCCCTTTCAGACGTTGCAGTTCTATGCAACTGCACCCTACCCCTGCAGTTACCTGCCGGACAGGCAGGCGCGCTCGCAGGTCGCCACCCCCAGCCACCTGATCCAGAACGACGCGTATTCGCGGCTGGTGGAACAGGGCTTCCGCCGCAGCGGCATGTTCACCTACCGCCCGTACTGCGACGGTTGCCACGCCTGTGTCCCGTTGCGCGTGCTGACGCACGACTTTGCCCCCGACAGAAGCCAGAAACGCGCCTGGCGCCAACACGGGCAATTGCAGACACGGGTGCTGAAGCTGGGCTTTTCACCAGAGCACTACCAGCTGTACCTGCATTACCAGAACAGCCGCCACGCGGGCGGCGGCATGGACCACGACAGCGTGGACCAGTACACCCAATTCCTGCTGCAAAGCCGCGTCAACTCACGTATGGTCGAGTTCAGAGAAACCCTGGAGGACGGCAGCCCCGGTGCACTCAAAATGGTGTCGATCCTGGACGTGCTGAACGACGGTATTTCGGCGGTGTACACCTTTTATGCACCCGACGCGGGCGCCAGTTATGGCACGTTCTGCGTCTTGTGGCAGATTGAACAGGCCCGCACCATGCACCTGCCGTATGTTTATCTGGGCTACTGGATCGAGGCCAGCGCCAAGATGAATTACAAGGCACGGTTTGGCCCCCATGAACGGCTTGAGGGTGAGGAGTGGGTCTTGCAGAACAACCGGTAGATCCCTCCGCACGGTGCTACTTCATTTCACCAGATAAAATAAGCGCATACAGCTACAAGGGCAGCACATGCGGACAAACGACCACAGCGTACCGACGACTCCCAGCGTTCAGGTGATTGAACGCATCTTTCAACTGATCGATGTCCTGGCCTCTCGCGAGGAAGCCATGTCACTCAAGGAGATCAGTGAGAAAACAGGTCTCCACCCCTCCACCACCCACCGCATCCTGAATGACCTGACCGTGGGGCGTTATGTGGAGCGCCCCGAAACCGGCAGCTACCGCCTGGGTATGCGCTTGCTGGAGCTGGGCAACCTGGTCAAGGCGCGCCTGAGTGTGCGTGATGCAGCGCTGGTGCCGATGCGTGAACTGCACAAGCTCATCCAGCAACCTGTCAACCTCAGCATGCGCCAAGGCGACGAGATTGTGTACGTGGAGCGTGCCTACAGTGAACGCTCAGGCATGCAGGTGGTGCGTGCCATCGGAGGCCGTGCGCCCCTGCACCTCACATCGGTTGGCAAACTGTTTCTGGCCATGGACGACCCGCAGCGTGTGCGGGCCTACGCCACCCGCACCGGCCTGTCGGGCCAGACGCGCAACAGCATCACGCAGTTGCCCATTCTGGAGCGAGAGCTGTCCAAGGCGCGCCAATACGGCATTGCGCGGGACAACGAAGAACTGGAACTAGGTGTGCGCTGCATGGCAGCAGGCATTTATGACAACCAGAGTGAGCTGGTGGCAGGGCTGTCTATTTCGGCCCCTGCTGACCGGCTGGACGAAGGCTGGCTCCCCAAGCTGGAAGCCACAGCCAACGAAATATCAATGGCTCTTGGGTACAAAGTCGGCCGCGACCGCTGACAGTTCCAGGCCCGAACGGCCTTGGGCCACGGGCTTGCCCAGAGGGCTGGTGACCGGCGTGGCCTCAACCCAGCGGCGCACCCGTTCGGCGTCCCCCAGTCGGCTTAGCTTGCCGCTGGAGTCCAAAAACACCATGATCAGCTTGCGCCCAGCCACCTTGGCCTGCATTACGAGGCACTGGCCAGCTTCCGAGATGTAGCCGGTTTTTTGCAGGCCAATGTCCCACAGCGGGTTGTGCACCAGGCGGTTGGTGTTGTTGTACTGCAGCGTGCGTGCACCCACGTCCACGGTGTAGCTGGGCGATGTGGACAGTTCACGCAGGCGCGTGTCGCGGTGGGCGGCGTCCACCAGAATCGCCAGGTCACGTGCGCTGGATTGGTTTTTGCTGGACAGGCCCGTCGGCTCGACATAACGCGTGTCGGCCATTCCCAGCATTTTGGCCTTGGCATTCATCAGGTTGACAAAGTTGTCCAGTCCACCAGGGTAGGTGCGGCCCAGCGCATGGGCTGCACGGTTTTCGCTGGACATCAGCGCCAAGTGCAACATTTCGCCACGTGTCAGCGTGGTGCCAACGGTCAGCCGCGAGCGGCTGCCTTTTTCGGTGTCCACATCGTCCTGAGTGATGGTGACCATTTCTTCCATCGGCAAACGCGCCTCGCTGACGAGCACACCTGTCATCAGTTTGGTCAAGGATGCAATCGGCAACACGGCATGGTCGTTCTTGCTGAGCAAAACTTCATGCGTGTCCTGGTCAATCACATAAGCCACACTCGACTTCAGATCCAGTGGGTCGTGCGCACCGTGCAGGCCGGCAATTTGCCCAAAAGTGGGCCGTGCAGGAGGTGTGTAGGCGGCCTTGACCACTGCGCTGCGTTTGGACGAAGCCACCACGCGGCTATTACTTTTGGATTTGGAGACCACCACAGAACGCGAAGAACGCGCAACAGCAGTGGGTTTTGCCTTGGAGGCCGCCCGTTGGGCAACGGGTTTGCTGGCACTGGCTGCTCTGGTTTTTTGGACTTTGACAACCGCCTTTTTACGCTCCGCAGCATGGGAAGCGTGCCCCGCCATGAGGCTGATGCCCATACAAACGACAAACACCTGTAACACCTTGTGAAATGCGCGGTATTTGTGTATGGCCATTTAATTAATCTCCAGCGAGGAACAAAGCAGTCGTCAATATACACAAATAGAAAAAGTCGCGCAAGATCAATAACTTGCACGACTTTTCTAATCCAATGTGGAAATTATAGATTCAGCCACTACCCTTGGGCGGCCACACGCTCTGCTTTACTTTGTAACTTATTGAGTGCACTGAGGTAGGCTTTGGCTGACGCAACGACGATGTCAGGGTCAGCCCCCACCCCATTCACCACCCGCCCGCTGTTTTGCAGCCGCACCGTGACTTCGCCCTGGCTTTCGGTCGAGCCACTGATGGCATTGACGGAATACAGCACCATTTCAGCCCCACTCTGCACATGAGATTCAATGGCTTTCAGGGAAGCGTCCACCGGGCCATTCCCGTCGGATGTGCCGGTGACTTCCTTGTCCGCCACGGTAAAAACCACCGTTGCCTGCGGGCGTTCACCCGTTTCGCTGTGCTGCGACAGGGACACAAAGCCGTACTGCTCGCTGCTGCCCGCAGCCGCTTCGTCACTGACCAGGGCCAGGATGTCCTCGTCAAAAATCTCGCTTTTGCGGTCGGCCAGCTCTTTGAAACGCGCAAAAGCGGCGTTGGTTTCGCCTTCACTTTCCAAACTCACGCCCAGCTCCTGCAGGCGTTGTTTGAAGGCATTCCGCCCACTGAGTTTGCCCAACACAATTTTGTTGTTGCTCCAACCCACGTCTTCGGCACGCATGATTTCGTAGGTGTCACGCGCTTTGAGCACGCCGTCCTGGTGGATGCCGGAGGCATGGGCAAACGCGTTGGCACCCACCACCGCCTTGTTGGGTTGCACCACAAAACCCGTGGTCTGGCTCACCATACGGCTGGCCGCAAGAATATGCTGCGGGTCGATGTTCATGTCCAGACCAAAATAGTCACGGCGGGTCTTCACCGCCATCACCACTTCTTCGAGTGAACAGTTGCCCGCGCGCTCACCCAGGCCGTTGATCGTGCATTCCACCTGGCGTGCGCCGCCAATCTTCACACCCGCCAGCGAGTTGGCCACCGCCATACCCAGGTCGTTGTGGCAGTGCACAGACCAGATCGCTTTGTCGCTGTTCGGGACACGCTCCCGCAGTGTCTTGATGAAGTTGCCGTACAGCTCGGGAATGGCGTACCCCACGGTGTCGGGCACGTTGATCGTGGTGGCACCTTCGGCAATCACGGCCTCGATCACGCGGCACAGGAAGTCCGGATCGCTGCGGTAACCGTCTTCGGGGCTGAACTCGATGTCGCCCACCAGATTGCGTGCAAAACGCACCGACTGGATGGCCTGCTCCAGCACCTGCTCGGGTGTCATGCGCAGCTTCTTTTCCATGTGCAGCGCAGAAGTGGCGATGAAGGTGTGGATACGCGCGCGGTTGGCGCCTTTGAGCGCCTCGGCAGCCCGGGCAATGTCACGGTCATTGGCACGCGACAGCGAGCAGATGGTGGAGTCCTTGATGGCGTTGGCGATCTGCTGCACAGCCTCAAAGTCACCATTCGAGCTGGCTGCAAAACCGGCCTCGATTACGTCCACCTTCAGGCGTTCCAGCTGGCGCGCAATACGCAGCTTTTCGTCCTTGGTCATGGACGCGCCGGGCGACTGTTCGCCGTCACGCAAGGTGGTGTCAAAAATGATCAGTTTGTCGGCCATCGTGGATCTCCTGTTTTGCAATATCACATCACCGGGGCAGGATCATGCCAGCTCGGTGGCCTTGGTTTCTACACTTCGCAAACCTTGTGCCCGGGCGCGCTCCAGGCCCGACACAATGGCCTTGAGGGATGCCGAAATGATGTCGGCATCCACACCCACACCAAACAGCGTCTGCGACTCGTCCACACGCAACTCCAAGTAGGCAGCCGCTTGGGCGTCGGCACCGGCACCAATCGCATGCTGGTGGTAGTCCAGCACACGCACGGAATGGCCCGTGGCTTCGGACAGCGCATGGATAAACGCATCAATCGGCCCATTGCCACGGCCTTCGATGGCGCGGGTTTCACCCAGCCAGGGCAAATCACCCAGCAAGACCACCGACGCATTGCTGCCTTCGCCCTGCTCTTCCAGCACCCGGTGCTGCAAAGCCTGGACCGTCTTTAAACCGTACTCGCGTTCAAACAGCGCGTAGAGGTCGGCGGCCGTAAGCTCCTTGCCGGCCACGTCCATCACACGCTGCACGGCCTGCATGAATTCCATCTGCAGACGGCGTGGCATTTCGATGCCGTATTCACTTTCGAGCAGGTAGGCCATGCCACCCTTGCCGGACTGGCTGTTGACGCGGATCACGGCTTCGTAACTGCGTCCCACGTCCTTCGGGTCGATGGGCAGATAAGGCATGTCCCAGATATCGCCGTCCTTGCGCGCCGTAAACGCTTTCTTGATCGCGTCCTGGTGTGAGCCCGAGAACGAGGTGTAGACCAGGTCACCCACGTACGGATGGCGCGGGTGCACCGCGATCTGGTTGCAATGTTCGACCGTGGCGCGCACGTCGTCGATGTGGGAGAAGTCCAGCCCGGGCGCAACACCTTGCGTGTACAGGTTCAGCGCAACGTTGACGAGGTCGAGGTTGCCGGTGCGCTCACCGTTGCCGAACAGGCAGCCTTCGAGGCGATCAGCGCCCGCCATGACCGCGAATTCACCCGCTGCCGTGCCGGTGCCCCGGTCGTTGTGCGGGTGTACCGAGAGCACGATGGCATCGCGCCGGTCAAGGTGCCGGTGCATCCACTCGATCATGTCGGCGAACACGTTGGGCGTTGAATGCTCCACCGTCGATGGCAAATTGATGATGCATTTGTGCGCGGGTGTGGGTGCCCAGACCGCGGTAACCGCATCCACCACACGCTTCGAGAAAGCGAGGTCGGTGCCGGAGAACATCTCGGGCGAATACTGAAAGGTCCAGTGTGTGGCGGGCTGCTGGGCGGCACATTCCTTGAACATGGCGGCGTGTGTGACGGCGAGTTCAACGATCTGGTCCTCGTCCATGCCCAGCACCACCTTGCGCATCACGGGCGCTACGGCGTTGTAGAGGTGCACGATGGCGCGTGGCGCACCTTGCAGCGATTCGAAGGTGCGCGTGATGAGGTGGTCGCGAGCCTGCGTGAGCACCTGGATCGTCACGTCGTCGGGGATGCGGTCTTCGTCAATCAGCTTGCGCACGAAATCAAATTCAACCTGCGAGGCCGACGGGAATCCCACCTCGATTTCCTTGAACCCGATAGCGACGAGCTGCTCGAACATACGCATCTTGCGGTCAATGTCCATCGGCTCGACCAGCGCCTGGTTGCCATCACGCAGGTCGGTCGACAGCCAGATCGGTGCCTTGGTCAACACGGCATCAGGCCATGTGCGGTTGGGCAAGGCGATCGGGGCGAAGGCGCGGTATTTGGTGGAAGGCTGGGTCAACATGGTGATGCTTCTCGGTGGTTAAAAGAAAGAAACCAGCAACGCAATAAAAAACGGCCCGCTGCTGGTGCAAACGGGCCGTGAGTGAGGTGTACGCGTACGCTACCGTCTCCGCCCGTGGGTGGATAGCAGTAGGGACAGCGAAATTTGGTACATGGGCGTCAATGTAGCACAAGTTTTCAGCATGCAGCTACGGGCTTGTCCGCAGTGCGGGCGCGAAACAACAGGTTTTTAACGGTGCAGTCCCCGTTCGTCCGGCTCATCGGTGGAGGTGCTGATGAGGCTGGTCTGCTGACCCTTCGCCCGGCGCCAGCCATAGACCGCATAACCGCTCAGGCCATAAATCACAAACACACTGAACAGCACGATGGGCGGATGGATGTTGATGATGGCGATCACCAGCGCGATCAGCACAATCACCACAAACGGCACACTCTTCTTCATCTGCACGTCCTTGAAGCTGTAGAACGGCACATTGGTCACCATGGTCAGGCCCGAATACAGCGTGACCACAAACATGGTCCAGGTGATCTGTTTCCAGCTGAGCCACTCCAGGTCTTCACCCCGTACGCCAATCTCGGTCATGAGCCAGATAAAGCCGGCCACCAGCGCCGCTGCGGCGGGCGAAGGCAGGCCCTGGAAGAAACGCTTGTCCACCACACCCGTATTTACGTTGAAACGTGCCAGCCGCAATGCGGCACACGCGCAGTACACGAAGGCTGCGATCCAGCCCCAGCGACCAAGCCCCCGAAGCGCCCACTCGTAGGCAATCAGTGCGGGCGCAGCGCCAAACGACACCATGTCGGACAGCGAGTCCATCTGCTCGCCAAACGCACTTTGGGTATTCGTCATGCGGGCCACACGGCCATCCAGACTGTCGAGCACCATGGCGCAGAACACACCCACTGCCGCCAGGTCAAAACGCCCGTTCATGGCCATCACGACCGCGTAAAAACCGCCAAACAATGCGGCCAGCGTGAACAGGTTCGGCAGGATGTAAATACCTTTGCGCCGCTTGCGCGTCAGAACCTGCCCGTCCAGCGGGGCAGAATTCTTATCAAAATTTTGCATAAAAATGACCTCCAACGCCCATTCAAAGGGCGCACTTAGCTATCAATTCAACAGCAAACCATACAAGATTTGCGCAGCGGGCAGTGTAGTGCAGGCCTTTGACGCACCGGCAAAAAAAGAGCCACCGCAAAGGGTGGCTTTTGGGGCGCGAAGAAGGCGCTGTTGGCGCCCCCTTCACATTGCGGCAGACCGCAAAGACGATCAGTTTTTGGTCTGGTCAACCAGCTTGTTCTTCATGATCCAGGGCATCATCTTGCGCAGCTGGGCACCAACCACTTCGATCTGGTGCTCGGCGTTCAGACGGCGGCGGCTGATCAGCACGGGCTGGCCAGCAACGGCTTCGAGCACGAAGCTCTTGGCGTATTCGCCGGTCTGGATGTCCTTCAGTACAGCCTTCATGGCCTTCTTGGTGTCTTCGGTCACGATGCGTGGGCCGGTGACGTACTCGCCGTATTCGGCGTTGTTCGAGATCGAGTAGTTCATGTTGGCGATGCCGCCTTCATAGATCAGGTCCACGATCAGCTTGAGTTCGTGCAGGCATTCGAAGTAGGCCATTTCAGGCGCGTAGCCGGCTTCCACCAGCGTTTCGAAACCAGCCTTGATCAGCTCAACCGTACCGCCGCACAGAACGGCTTGTTCACCGAACAGGTCGGTTTCGGTTTCTTCGCGGAAGTTGGTTTCAATGATGCCGGCCTTGCCGCCACCGTTGGCCATCGCATAGCTCAGTGCCAGGTCGCGGGCCTTGCCGCTCTTGTCCTGGTGCACAGCCACGAGGTGGGGCACGCCGCCACCCTGGGTGTAAGTGCCGCGCACAGTGTGGCCTGGTGCCTTGGGAGCGACCATCCAGACGTCGAGGTCTTCGCGGGGCTGCACAAAGCCGTAGTGCACGTTGAAGCCGTGTGCGAACACCAGCGACGCGCCTTGTTTGATGTGGGGAGCCACGTCGTTCTTGTAGACGGTGGCGATCTGCTCGTCGGGCAGCAGGATCATGACCACGTCAGCGGCCTTCACGGCGTCGGCGACTTCAGCGACCTTCAAGCCAGCCTTCTCGACCTTGGACCAGGAAGCGCCACCTTTGCGCAGACCGACCAGGACGTTCACGCCGCTGTCGTTCAGGTTCTGTGCGTGTGCGTGGCCTTGCGAGCCGTAGCCGATGATGGTGACGGTCTTGCCCTTGATGAGGCTCAGATCGCAGTCCTTGTCGTAAAAAACCTTCATGCTGTACTCCGTATGTATAAGTCGTTGGATTGGCGAAAACGCCCTAGGACAGGCTCGGGGCGAATGCTCGGAAAAAGCCGCCGCACCAGGGATCCGGTCGTGTTGAGCCCGTCAAAACGCGCCCGGATGTTCAAAATCAAATGCGCAGTATTCTCTCACCCCGGCCAATGCCGCTGGCGCCGGTGCGCACCGTCTCCAGAATGGCCGAACGTTCGATCGCGTGCAGGAACGCGTCGTTCTTGGCTTGGTCACCGGTGAGTTCAATGGTGTAACTCTTGTCGGTCACGTCGATGATGCGGCCGCGGAAGATCTCGGCCATCCGCATCATTTCCTCGCGTTCCTTGCCCACCGCACGCACCTTGACCATCATCAGTTCACGCTCGGTATAGGCACCTTCGGTCAGGTCCACCACCTTGACGACTTCAATCAGCCGGTTCAGGTGTTTTGTGATCTGCTCGATGACGTCGTCAGAGCCTGTGGTCTGGATGGTCATGCGCGAGAGGCTCGAGTCCTCGGTTGGCGCAACGGTCAGGCTCTCGATGTTGTAGCCACGGGCCGAAAACAGGCCCACCACGCGGGAAAGCGCACCGGGTTCGTTTTCCAGCAAGACAGCAATGATGTGTTTCATAAATGAAAGATTCCTCTTTTCGCTGCCCTCCCCCGTGTACGGTAATACGCGGGCTCGGCAAACAATAGATTCGTCAAGGTTTTGACTCACCCCCAGGCTTCGCTACGCTCTCGCCAACCCCCTTGCAGGGGGCGATACCAGTGGCCCGGCGGAGCCGGTTCCACGGTATCTCTGGGAGGGGCGCGTAGCTGAGACTGCGGAGAGTCGATGTTAAAAAAGATAGCTGCTGGCGCAGACCTGGCCTGCGCAAACTGCCAATTTACTTATAAATCTCCGGGGCCGAGCAGCATTTCGGTGATGCCCTTGCCGGACTGCACCATGGGGAACACGTTCTCCGTCGGGTCGGTGCGGAAGTCCATGAACACTGTGCGGTCCTTGAGCTTGCGCGCCTCGCGCAGCGCGGGCTCCACGTCCTGGGGCTTTTCGATCAGCATGCCGACGTGGCCATAGGCTTCGGCGAGCTTCACAAAATTTGGCAAGGCATCCATGTAGCTGCTGCTGTAGCGGCCTTCGTAGTCGATCTGCTGCCACTGGCGCACCATACCCAGGTAACGGTTGTTCAGCGACACGATCTTGATCGGCGTGTTGTACTGCAGGCAGGTCGACAGCTCCTGGATACACATCTGCACCGAGCCTTCACCGGTGATACAGAAAACCTCGGACTCGGGTTTGGCCAGCTTGATGCCCATGGCGTAGGGGATACCCACACCCATGGTGCCCAGGCCACCGGAGTTGATCCAGCGGCGCGGCTCGTCAAACTTGTAGTACTGCGCAGCCCACATCTGGTGCTGGCCCACGTCGGACGTGATGTAGGTGTCGGCGTCCTTGGTCATGTTCCAGAGCGTTTCGACCACGTACTGGGGCTTGATCACGTCGCCAGTGCCCAGGCTGTACTTCATGCAGTCGCGGCTACGCCAGCCTTCGATGGTGTCCCACCAGCCGCCCAAGGCGTTGGTGTCGGGCTTCAGGCCCGACTCCTTGATCATCGCAATCAGCTCGGTCAACACGTCTTTCACGTCACCAACGATCGGTACATCCACCCGCACGCGTTTGGAGATGCTCGACGGGTCGATGTCGATATGGATGATCTTGCGTTCGTTCTGGGCGAAGTGTTTGACGTTGCCGATCACCCGGTCGTCAAAACGTGCGCCCACGGCCAGCAGCACGTCGCAATGCTGCATGGTGTTGTTGGCTTCGACCGTGCCGTGCATGCCCAGCATACCCAGGAACTTGCGGTCCGACGCAGGGTAAGCGCCCAGGCCCATCAGCGTATTGGTGACCGGGTAACCCAGCATGTCCACCAGGGTCCGGAGTTCATTGGAGGCGTTGCTCAGCAACACACCACCACCGGTGTAGATATAGGGCCGCTTGGCCGCCATCAGCAGCTGCAGCGCCTTGCGGATCTGGCCGCCGTGGCCCTTGCGCACCGGGTTGTAAGAACGCATTTCCACCGTTTTGGGGTGGCCGGTGTAGCTGGTCTTGTTGAAGGACACGTCCTTCGGGATGTCCACCACCACCGGGCCGGGCCGGCCGGTGCGGGCGATGTGGAAGGCTTTTTTCAGCGTCTCGGCCATCTGGCGCACATCCTTGACCAGGAAGTTGTGCTTGACGATGGGGCGCGTGATACCCACGGTGTCACATTCCTGGAACGCATCGGTGCCGATCGCGGCAACCGATGTCTGGCCGCTGATGATCACCAGCGGAATGCTGTCCATGTAGGCCGTCGCAATGCCGGTCACGGCATTGGTCAGCCCGGGGCCGGACGTGACCAGCGCCACACCCACTTCACCCGTGGCACGGGCGTACCCGTCGGCGGCGTGGACGGCGGCCTGTTCATGGCGCACCAGCACATGCTGGATGGTGTCTTGTTTGTAGAACGCGTCGTAGATGTGCAGGACAGCGCCGCCTGGGTAACCCCAGATGTACTGGACGTTTTCAGCCTGTAAAGACTTGACGAGAATTTCGGCCCCGCGAAGGTCCTGCGGTTCTGCGGACGGGGGGACGGCTGCTGCTGCCGAAGCGATTTCGGCTTTGGTGATTTCCATGATGAACCTTTGTGAATTTCTCTGACGAAAAACCTTGGGTGCTTCTTCACTGCGCCCTTGTGAGGCCGTGTTGAAACTTTGGACCATGGACATGAGCGAGATAGCTTGCTTCGCCGGACCGTGACCCGTTTGCTTTTTTGAATTGCAACGCGGATTATGGCATTACGCCCCGCAGAAACCCGAGGCCACCCCAAAAATCTAAATGGGAGTGCCATAATCCGCCCCGAAAACGTGCAAAAAAGCACGCTTGTCCACGCAAAAACCACACAACATCCCACACACGGCTGAACCCCAGGCCACACTCTTCTCTTGGCAACCGAACAAGAACTCTCCGACTTCCTCAAGGGTGTGGAAAAACGCGCATTCAAGCGCTCGGTCTACCACGTCCGCAACGACGAAGCAGCGCTCGACATCGTGCAGGACAGCATGATGAAACTGGCCGAACACTACGGTGACAAGCCCCCGGAAGAGCTGCCCATGCTGTTCCAGCGCATCCTGTCGAACTGCACCCTTGACTGGTTCCGGCGCCAGAAAACCCGCAATGCCCTGTTTTCCAACATGAGTGACTTCGAAGTGGCCGGAGAAGACGGTAATTTCGACATTCTTGAAACTTTAATGAGTGCAGAAGGCTCAGAGAGCGCAGAAGACAGCACACGGCGGGCGCAGATATTGCATGAGATCGAAATCGAGATCCAGGCTTTGCCCGCACGTCAACGGGAAGCCTTCTTGATGCGTTACTGGGAAGACATGAACGTCGCAGAGACGGCAGCAGCCATGGGCTGCTCGGAAGGCAGCGTCAAAACACACTGCTCCCGGGCGGTTCACGCGCTCAGCCGGGCACTGGCGGCAAAGGGAATACAAGCATGAACAAGCCAGACCACCACCGGAGCGAAGCGCTGCAACAGCAGTACGCCCTCCACATCACCCAGCGCCTCACGGCCAGCACGGGTGAATTGCCTTACGACATCTCGGAGCGGCTGCGTGCAGCCCGGATGCAGGCCCTGGCCAAACGCAAGGTGGTTTCCCTGCAAACCGCCCCCGCTGTGCATACGTCCGGCAACTCCGCCACACTGACTCTGGGCGGCGGTGGCGGTTTCAGTCTGTGGCGCCAATTTGCTTCCGCCCTGCCCCTGATTGCGCTGGTGGCAGGCTTGGTAGCCATCAACATCATTCAGGACGACGACCGCCTGACCGAACTTGCCGAAGTGGACGCTGCCCTGCTGACCGACGACCTGCCGCCCGACGCGTACGCCGACCCCGGCTTTGTGCAGTTTCTCAAGACCAGCCACAGCGATACCCATTAAGAGATACCGAGAGACACTGACTGCATGCGCTCCGTGAAGCACTCCCCCGCCCCGATGCGGTCTGCCTGGCCCATGCGCGCTGCCGTGTTGTGCCTGCTGCTTCCTGCCGCGCAGGCAGAAACCGACCCTGCGGCTGCTGCAGTCCCCGGTATGGCCGCCAGTGCCACAAGCGCCCCTGCAGCACTGCCCACAACGCCCATCGCCCCCCCCGCGCCACCCAGCGCTGTTCGGGAACAGGTGCCCACCGAACCCGTGGTGGTCGCCCCCCCTGCCCCCGTGGCCCCCAAAGCCATTGCCGTTGCGCCGCCCAAACCCAGTGCAGCCGCCCTGGCCGCACGCCCCGCCTGGACCGAGCTCACACCATCCCAACAGCAGGCTTTGGGCCCATTGGCAGGACGCTGGACTGAAATCAGCGAACAGCAACGCCGCAAGTGGATCACCCTGTCGCACAACTTCCACAAGCTGCCCGCGCCCGAGCAGGAAAAGCTGCACAGCCGCATGACCGACTGGGCTGCGCTGAGCGTGCAGCAACGTAACCAGGCCCGGCTGAACTTTGCCGAAACCAACAAACTCGCGCCGGACGACAAGAAGGCCCAGTGGGAGGCCTACCAGGCGCTGAGCGCAGAAGAGAAGCAGAAGCTGGCCGCAGGCGCGACCAAAAAGCCTGCCGGGGCGGCCATCGCCATCAAACCTGTTGCACCGCAAAAAATGGTGGTGGTGCCACCCAAACCGGTTGTCACAAACGACGGCAACAACACCCCGGCCAGCCGCACCTTGCTGCCACAGGTGCCGCCCGCCGCCGACGCCCGCAAGCTCTGAGACACAGGGCCAGACAGCCACGCGACTGACCGACTGAACCTTGTGCCTGGCAGAAGCCCACCCCGGGCGCAGGCACAATACTGCATCCCTTGTTTCACGGCCTGCGCAGCACGCGCCTGAGCCCTGCCACCGCTCCATGCCCTCCGATCTCCCATCTTCAACACAAAAAGTGCCTCCAGCGCCCGCCAGCCGGGCGCAAGGTGCAACACATTTGATAGCACCCAACCTCCGCCGCCGGATGAGCTGCTGGATGTACGAAGGCATGTTGATGTTCGGCGTTGTGTTCATCGCCGGTTACCTGTTTGGCACTTTGAGCCAGACGCGCAACGCCATGGACAACCGCCACGCATTACAGGCCTTCCTGTTTGTGGTGTTTGGTATCTACTTCACCTGGTTCTGGTCCAAAGGCCAGACCCTGGCCATGAAAACCTGGCATATCCGCCTGGTGGACCGCCATGGTGCGTCCGTGTCACAGCCGCGCGCGCTGCTGCGGTATGCGCTGAGCTGGATCTGGCTGCTGCCTCCGCTGGCCGTGTCTGCGCCCTTTGGGTTGCCGGGCGGCGAAATTGCCGTCATCACCTTCGGCTGGGTGCTGGTGTGGGCGCTGCTGAGCCGCTTTCACCCGCAACGCCAGTTCTGGCATGACGCCTGGGCGGGTACGAGGCTTGTCTCCGTTGCCCCTCCACCCCCCAGGAAGGGTTGAGACGTGGCAACGCCCCCACCTTCCAATTCCCCGGTTAACCCCCAGAAGACCCGCACCGGCCTGCACCGCATCTGGCATGCCGCCGGGTATTCGCTGGCCGGTCTGCGGGCGGGCTGGGGCGAAACTGCATTCCGCCAGGAGGCCATCGCCGCCATGGTGCTGCTGCCCGCGTCGCTGTGGCTGGGCCGCAATTGGGTTGAGGTGGCACTGCTGGCGGGCACGGTGGTGATCCTGATGGTGGTGGAGTTGCTCAACACCGGCATCGAAACCGCGATTGACCGTATTGGCCCCGAGTGGCACGCCTTGTCCAAACGGGCCAAGGACATGGGCAGCGCTGCCGTGCTGCTCAGTTTGTTGTTGTGCGCCGGGGTCTGGGCCGCGGCGCTGTTCCAGAGATTTTTTGCATGAAACCGAATTTTTCAGTGTGTGTGTACTGCGGCTCCCGCCCGGGCAATGACCCGGTGTACGCCGAAGCCGCCCGCGCCACGGGCCAATGGATTGGTGAACACGGCGGCCAGCTGGTCTATGGTGGTGGCCGCAATGGCCTGATGGGTATCGTGGCCGAAGCTACCCAGGCCGCTGGCGGCCGTGTAGTCGGCATCATCCCGAAGGCGCTGGTGGACCTGGAACAGGCCAACACCCACTGCGACGAACTCCACGTCGTGGACACCATGCACGAGCGCAAAGCCCTGATGGCCGACCGCAGCGACGCCTTTATCGCCCTGCCCGGCGGCATTGGCACCTTCGAAGAACTGTTTGAAGTCTGGACCTGGCGCCAGCTGCGTTACCACGACAAGGCCATTGGTGTGCTGAACGTGGCCGGTTACTACGACGCACTGCTGGTGTTCCTGGCCAACAGCGTCCGCGCCGGCTTCATGAGCGAAGCACAGATGACCCTGTTCAAAACAGACACCGCCGTCGAGCCCCTCATGCGCGCCGTGGTGCAAGCGGCAGGTGTACAAAAAGTACCCAACACGCTGGAAGACAAGCTGTAAGTTTCAAAAGCGAAGTGCGCAGCACAAGCGCCCTTCCAGCAAACACCGTGGATCTGGCTCTGCCAGTCCACTGGTGTTGCCCCCTGCAAGGGGGTAGGCGGAAGCGGAACGAAGTCCGCGCAGCCTGGGGGTGTGCCTAGATCGCGGTTTCGTCCTCTTCGCCCGTGCGGATGCGCACCACACGCTCCACCGAGGTGATAAAAATCTTGCCGTCACCGATCTTGCCGGTGCGGGCCACGGCGACGATGGCTTCGACGCAGCGGTCCACGTCTTCGGTCTTGACGACCACTTCCACCTTCACCTTGGGCAAAAAGTCCACCACGTATTCCGCACCGCGGTACAGCTCGGTGTGGCCCTTCTGGCGGCCAAAACCTTTCACTTCGGTCACGGTCAGGCCGGTCACACCACATTCGGCGAGTGCTTCGCGGACTTCTTCGAGCTTGAATGGTTTGATGACGGCGGTGATTTGTTTCATGGGTTTAAAGCGGAATAAAAGTGGAAAGAATGCCGACGGAGCGGAATCAAGCGCGAAACTTGCTGGTGATAGGGTAACGCCAATCCTTGCCGAAGCTTCGGTGGGTAACCCGGATGCCTACGGGCGCCTGGCGTCTTTTGTACTCGTTGATGCGGATCAGGCGCACCACCCGTTCCACATCAGCCCTTGCAAACCCGTCGGCCACGATGTCATCGATGGCCTGGTCGTTCTCCATATAGCGCTCGATGATGGCGTCCAGCACCTCATACGGCGGCAGGCTGTCCTGGTCGGTCTGGTCGGGACGTAGCTCGGCGCTGGGCGGGCGGGTGATGATGCGGTCGGGAATCGGGTTGGCCCCCGTGCCGTACGGATCGTTCAGGTTGCGCCAGCGCGCCAACGCAAACACGGTGGTTTTGGCCACGTCCTTGATGACGGCAAAACCCCCGGCCATGTCGCCGTACAAGGTGCAGTAGCCGGTGGCCATTTCACTCTTGTTGCCGGTGGTCAGCACGATGGAGCCGAACTTGTTCGACAGCGCCATCAGGATCACACCGCGGATGCGGGCCTGGATGTTTTCTTCGGTGGTGTCCTCGGGCAGTCCCTTGAACTCAGCGGCCAGCGAGGCCTTGAATGCCTCGAACTCGGGCACGATGGAAATTTCGTCGTAACGCACGTTCATGCGCTGCGCCATGTCGCGGGCGTCGATCCAGGAGATGTCGGCCGTGTACGGCGACGGCATCATCACCGAGCGCACATTGGCGGCACCCAACGCATCGACCGCAATGGCCAGCACCAGCGCCGAGTCAATGCCGCCCGACAGCCCCAGCAGGATGCCGGGGAAACCGTTCTTGCCCACATAGTCACGCACGCCCAACACCAGCGCATGCCACAGCTGGGCCAGCGGTTCACTGGGTGCGGCAATGGCAGCGGCATCCACTACAAAATTAATAGCACCTTGCGCACGCTGTACCTGCACGGAGGGCAGATTTTCCTTAAAACCTTCGGCCTGCATGGCCACCGTGCCGTCGGCCTGCAGCGCAAACGATGCGCCGTCAAACACCACCTCGTCCTGCCCACCCACCAAGTGCGCATAGATGAGTGGCAGCCCGGTGGCGCGTGCGCGCTCGGCCATACGCGCCACCCGCTCGCCGCCCTTGCCGACGTGGAACGGCGACGCGTTGATGACGGCCAGCACTTCCGCCCCGGCCTCTTTGGCCAGGCGCGCAGGCTCTTCAAACCAGGCATCCTCACAGACCAGCAGGCCTACGTGGACGCCCTGCACCTCAAACACACACACACCCTGCCCTGGCGAGAAATAACGGCGCTCGTCAAACACCTGGTAGTTGGGCAACTCGCGTTTGGCGTAGGTCTGCTCCACCACACCATGGCGCAGCACACTGGCCATGTTGAAGCGTTTTTGCACCGCCACCGAGCGGGTGCGGGTGTCGCCGCCGCTGGGGTGGCCCACCACCACTACCATGTCCTTTAGCCCGGCGAGCTCAGTGGCTACCGTTTTCACGGCATCATCACAGGCAGCAATGAAGGACGGGCGCAGGAACAGGTCTTCGGCCGCATACCCGCAGATCGACAGCTCAGGCGTGAGCAGCAGCCGAGACCCTTGCGCATACGCCGTGTGCGCCGCTTCGATGATTCTCCGGGCATTACCCGGCATGTCGCCCACCATGAAGTTGAGCTGGGCAACGGAAATTTGAAGACTCATGAAACTGGAACCACCGTTGGGATTGGGCAGCAAAACGCTGAAAGAAGAGGCGCCGCGTGGCTAAAAGTGATTATGTCATCCGGGTTGCAGATTCGCCGCTGGAGGTGAATGCCGCAGACTGGAACAGCCTGCTAGCCGCGCAGCCGCACACCAGCCCATTCATGCGCCATGAGTACCTGGCCGCCCTGCACGAAAGCGGCAGCGCCAGCCCGGCAACCGGCTGGATGCCCCGATTCATCACACTCTGGCGCGGCGACGTGCTGCTGGCAGCTTGTGCGCTCTATGTCAAAAACCATTCGTACGGCGAATACGTGTTTGACTGGGCCTGGGCCAACGCGTACGAACAACATGGCCTGGACTACTACCCCAAAGCCGTGGTCGCAGTGCCCTTCACCCCCGTACCCGGTGCCCGGCTGTTGGCGCGCGATGCCGACAGCCGACGTGTACTGGTGCAGGCGCTGGTGCAGTGGTGTGAAGCAGAAAAACTCTCGTCGCTGCACCTTCTGTTTGCGGCGGATGAAGACGTCACAGCCTGCTCAGATGCAGGGCTGATGCTGCGCAATACTGTTCAATTCCATTGGCAAAACCGCGATTACAAGGACTTCGACGACTTCCTGGTGGACATGAACCAGGAGAAGCGCAAAAAGATCCGCCAGGAGCGCCGCAAGGTCGCCGAGGCCGGTGTCACGTTCCGCTGGTCACGTGGCGCGGATATCTCTGCACAGGACTGGGACTTTTTCTACCAGTGTTACGAGCGCACCTACCTCGAACACGGCAACGCGCCCTACCTGAGCCGCGACTTCTTCCAGCGCCTGGCCGATACCTTGCCCGCCATGTGGCTGCTGTTTGTAGCCGAACGTGCAGGCCGCCCCATTGCTACCAGTTTGATAGCTATTGACGCTGATCCAGCGGGCGCAGAAGGCACTTTTGGCTTAAAAACCAGCCCTCACACCGCCTATGGCCGCTACTGGGGTGCCATCGAGCGCGTGGACTGCCTGCATTTCGAGGCCTGTTACTACCAACCGCTGGAGTGGTGTATTGCCCACGGTGTGCAGTGTTTCGAAGGCGGCGCGCAGGGTGAACACAAAATGGCGCGTGCACTGATGCCCGTCAAAACCACCAGCGCCCACTGGCTGGCCCATCCGGCGTTTGCCGATGCGGTGGAGCGGTTTCTGGAGCGCGAAGGCGAAGGGATTGGCGCCTATATGGCGTCGCTGGAGCAGCGCAGCCCGTTCAAGGCTGCCGACAATCCTTAACTGTTCAACTGCGCCCAGGCTTTGTCGAGACGTTTCACGCTGACCGGCTGCGGTGTTTTGAGTTCCTGCGCGAAGAAACTCACGCGTAACTCCTCCAACAGCCAGCGGAACTCCTGCATACGGGCATCCGCCACACCCTTGCGCTCGGCCACCAAGCGCCAGTAACGCTGCTCCTGCGGGCGCAACTCGGCCAGGCGGGCGGCGTCGCGGGCGGGGTCGGCGCGGTATTTGTCGAGGCGGGAGGTGATGGCTTTGAGGTAACGCGCGTAGTGCTGCAGCGGGCCCCAGGGTGTCAACGCCAGGAAGCGTTTGGGCACCAGGCGCGCCAGTTGCTGGGCCGCGTCTGCCGTGGCCTCGGCCGCGTTTTTGATGTCTTTGATCTTGCGGGCTGCGGTGGCATATTCGGTCAGGATGGTCAGCGCCAGCCGGGCGACTTCATTCGCAATCAAGGTCAGGCGGCCCCGGCCTTCTTCAATGCGGCGTTTGAAGGCGAATTCGTCGGTGGGCAGCGGGTCGAGCAGGAAGGCCCGGTCCAGCGCTACGTCGATGATCTGCGCGCGTAATTCTTCGATGGTGCCGCCGCCCGAGCCGTCGGCGTTTTTGCCCACCTGCATAAACGTGACGGCCATTTTTTGCAGGTCGGGGATGTTTTTTTCCAGGTACTTGAGTGCGTCCTTGATCTGCAGCGCAAACAGGCGGCGCAGGCCGGCGCGATGTTTGGCGGCAGCGACTTCGGGCTCGTCGAAGACCTCAATAGTCACAGCATCACCCGCATCGATCAGGCCGGGGTAACCAATCAGTGTCTGGCCGCCCTTCTGGATTTCGAGCAGCTCGGGCAACTCGCCAAAACTCCAGGTGGTGTAACGCTGGCCTGCGGGTGTGGCGGGTTTTGCTGCACTTTTGATAGCTGCTTGCGCAGATGCAACGGGCGCTACAGGCTTGTTTGGCTTGGAATTATCGGCACTGCTGACAGTATTGGCCAGTTTCAGCCCCGCCAGCGCCTGGAACGCACCCCGCGCCTGTGCGCCCAGCTCGGCCTTCAGTGCGCCCAGGTTGCGGCCCGTGCCGAGCTGGCGGCCATGTTCGTCCACCACACGGAAGTTCATGAACAGGTGCGGGCTGAGCATGTCGGCCTTGATGTCGGCACGCACGATGTCGAGTGAGGTGGCTGCGCGCACCAGCTTCAGTACCGCATCCACCAGACTGCCGTGGCCAAACAGCGCGGGCGTGTTCAGCGTCTCGGCCATGGTGCGGGCAGTTTCGGGCAGCGGTACCAGGCGTGAACGCGGGCGCTGGTGCAGGGTTTTGATCAGTGCCTGGACCTTGTCTTTCAGCATGCCAGGCACCAGCCATTCACACCGCTCGTCGTTCACCTGGTTCAGCACAAACAGCGGTACGGTGACGGTCAGGCCGTCCTTGGCGTCGCCCGGTTCGTGCAGGTAGGTGGCCTGGCAGTCCACACCACCCAGGCGGATGGTTTTGGGGAACGCGTTGGTGGTGATGCCTGCGGCCTCGTGGCGCATCAGCTCTTCGCGGGTCAGCCGCAGCAAGTTCGGCTGCTTCTGTTGTGCTTCGCGGTACCAGCGCTCAAAACTCGCGCCGCCGTACACGTCGGCGGGCAGCTGCTGGTCGTAAAAGGCGTAGATCAGCTCGTCGTCCACCAGCACGTCCTGGCGGCGCGCTTTGTGCTCCAGGTCTTCGACCTGTTTGATGAGTTTGAGGTTGGACTCAAGGAACGGAAACTTGCAGTCCCACTGGCCACCCACCAGCGCTTCGCGGATGAACACCTCGCGTGCGCCCACCGGGTCAAAACGGCCAAAGTTGGTGCGCCGCCCGCTGTAGATCACGATGCCATACAGCGTGGCCCGCTCCAGCGCGGTGACTTCGCCCGCCTTCTTTTCCCAATGCGGGTCGAGCAGTTGTTTCTTGAGCAAATGGCCCGCCACCTGCTCCACCCACTGCGGCTCGATGGCGGCAATACCCCGGCCAAACAAACGGGTGGTTTCGACCAGCTCAGCCACGACGATCCAGCGGCCCGGCTTCTTGCGCAAATGGGCACCCGGGTGGCGGTGGAACTTGATGCCGCGTGCACCCAGGTATTCAGTCTGCGCAACCTCATCGCCTTCGGTCTTCCAGCCGATGTTGCCCAGCAGGCCGGACAGCATGGAGAGGTGGATCTGTTCGTAGCTGGCGGGCGCGGCGTTCAAGCGCCATTTGTGCTCGGCCACCACGGTATGCAGCTGGCTGTAGATGTCGCGCCATTCACGCACGCGGCGGATGTTGATGAAGTTTTGCCGCAGCAGCTGTTCGTACTGGCGGTTGCTGAGTTTGTGGGTGCCCTCGCCGCCTTTGGCGTCATTGATCCACTTCCACAGGGTCAGATACCCGCTGAATTCACTGCGGTCGTCGTCGAACTTGGCATGCGCCTGGTCGGCCTGGGCCTGCATGTCCATCGGGCGGTCACGCACGTCCTGCACACTCAAAGCGGATGCAATCACCAGCACTTCGTCCAACGACTCGCGCGCGCGGGCCTCCAGAATCATGCGGCCCACACGCGGGTCGAGTGGCAGCTTGGACAGCTCGCGTCCGGTGGGGGTCAACTCGTTCGCATCGTCCACCGCGCCCAGTTCGTTCAGCAGCTGGTAACCGTCGGCAATGGCGCGGCTCGACGGGCGCTCCAGAAACGGAAAGTCGTCAACCACACCCAGGTGCAGCGACTTCATGCGCAGGATGACGCCTGCCAGGGAGCTGCGCAGGATTTCAGGGTCGGTGAAGCGGGGACGGCCATTGAAGTCGGCCTCGTCATATAGACGTATACAGATGCCGTTGGCCACCCGCCCGCAGCGCCCAGCGCGCTGGTTGGCCGAGCTTTGGCTCACCGGCTCCACCAGCAGCTGCTCGACCTTGCTACGGAATGAATAGCGCTTAACGCGCGCCGTGCCTGCGTCAATAACGTATCTGATGCCTGGAACGGTCAGCGACGTTTCTGCGACGTTGGTGGCCAACACAATACGGCGGCCCCCGGCGTGGTTGTCAAAAATGCGGTCCTGCTCGGCCGGGCTCAGGCGTGCGAACAGCGGCAGCACCTCGGCGCTGCGGTAGATCGGCTGGTGGCTTACATGTTTGCGCAGGTGGTCGGCCGCCTCACGGATTTCACGTTCGCCGGGCAGGAAGATCAGGATGTCGCCCGCGTTGTGCGGGTCGCGCCAGAGCTCGTCCACACCGTCGGCAATGGCCTCGTTCAGGCCATAGTCACGGCTTTCTTCAAACGGGCGGTAACGCTGCTCCACCGGAAACATCCGCCCGGACACCATGATGACGGGCGCGGGGCCTTTTTTCGACTCGAAGTGTTTGGCGAAGCGGTCGGCATCAATGGTGGCCGAGGTCACGATGATCTTCAGGTCCGGCCTTCGCGGCAGGATCTGGCGCAGGTAACCCAGCAGAAAGTCGATGTTCAGGCTGCGTTCGTGGGCCTCGTCGATGATGATGGTGTCGTACGCGTTCAGTAGCGGGTCAGTCTGGGTTTCGGCCAGCAAGATGCCGTCGGTCATCAGCTTCACCGACGCATCGCGGCTCAGGCGGTCCTGGAAACGCACCTTAAAACCCACCACCTCACCCAGCGGGGTTTTCAGCTCTTCGGCAATTCGTTTGGCGACCGAGCTGGCGGCAATGCGGCGTGGCTGCGTGTGGCCGATCAACTGGCCTTTCTGCCCCGGTTTGGCATTGCATTTGCCGCGACCCAAAGCCAGCGCAATCTTGGGCAACTGGGTGGTTTTGCCCGAGCCTGTTTCACCACACACGATGACGACCTGGTGCTGGCGGATCGCCTCCATGATCTCGTCGCGTTTGCCCGAGACGGGCAGGCTTTCGGGGAAGTCGATGCGAAGTGCTGCGGGCGGCCGTGCAGCCACGGGGCTAGGGGCAGCAGGAAGAAGGGAAGAAGGCGCGGAGTCGGTCATGAAGACCGCCATTATCCAAGGCCCTTGTTGGCACACAGCAACAAGTGGCATACAGGCGACGGAGTCGGAGCCCGTGCCTGACACACAAACGTCATTTTTCTGTCACACACTACCGCCATGCACCTCGCTACGTCCCGCAACAGTGGTTTTACGGAGTCTGCCGATGGCCTGCGTTATGCAGAACACATGCCGCTGGGCCAGCGTGTGTTTGTGGGGGTGATCGGGGTGGCGATGTTCATGATTCCGGTGCCATTTGTGGTGCACGCCCATTGGGGCCTGCCCTGGCTCCAGCTGCTGCTGGTGGCGGTCTGTGTGCTGGCGCCCAGCCTGCTGGGGGTGTTTTTGCTGGGTGTGGCGGGCTGCAGGCCGCTGTGCCTGCAGTTCGGGCCGGGCGACCCACCGCTGCAGTACACGTCCCGCTGGCCGCTGGGCCCACGCCGTGTGCCGATGGCCCTGCACCACGTCACCCTGCCCGCGTTGCTGCAGCGGGCGTCGGAAGATGGCCCCTACTTCGTGGTGCGCCTGGGCATACACGGTAAACGGCCCCTGCACCTGGGCAGCTTTGACCGGCGCGAGGACGCAGAACACTGGCGCGATCGCATTGCCGCCAGGTTACGTCCCTGACAAGCCTCAGGCACGTATCATTCCGCCCTGCAAACCACTTCCCCACCCTAGCCCGCCGCCCCTGCCCATGTCCGCCGTTTTTAACTTCACCTTTGTGCCCTGGTTCCGGTCCGTGGCCCCCTACATCCACAAGTTCCGCAACCAGACCTTTGTGATCGGGCTGACGGGTGAGGCCATTGCGGCGGGCAAGTTACACGCCATTGCGCAGGACTTGGCGCTGATCCAGGCCATGGGGGTGAAGCTGGTGCTGGTGCATGGTTTTCGGCCGCAGGTGAATGAACAGTTGCGCGCCAAAGGGCACGAAGCGCGGTATTCCCACGGCATCCGTATCACCGACTCGGTGGCGCTGGACTGCGCACAAGAGGCTGCGGGCCAGCTGCGGTATGAGATCGAGGCCGCGTTCAGCCAGGGCCTGCCCAACACCCCGATGGCGGGTGCCACGGTGCGCATCATCTCGGGCAACTTCCTCACCGCACGGCCGGTGGGCATCATGGACGGGGTGGACTTTCAGCACTCCGGGCTGGTGCGCAAGGTGGACACAGCCGGTATCACCCGCACGCTGGACATGGGCGCGCTGGTGCTGCTGTCGCCGTTTGGTTACTCCCCCACGGGTGAGGCGTTTAACCTGAGCATGGAAGAAGTGGCCACCAGTGTGGCGATCGAGCTGCAGGCCGACAAACTGATCTTCATGACCGAGGTGCCCGGCATCCGTATCCAGCCCGGCGAGCCTGCCAGCGACGACAACCCGATTGACACCGAGCTACCCCTGGCCGCCGCCCAGGCGCTGTTGAAACAACTGCCACCGGCCCAGGTTCCCACCGACACCGGCTTTTACCTGCAGCACTGCGTGAAGGCGTGTAAGGCAGGTGTGGAACGCAGCCACATCCTGCCCTTCAAGACCGACGGCGCGCTGCTGCTGGAGATTTATGTGCACGACGGCATCGGCACCATGGTGATCGACGAAAAGCTGGAAGAGCTGCGTGAAGCAACCGTGGACGACGTGGGCGGCATTCTGCAGCTGATTGAGCCGTTTGAAAAAGACGGCACCCTGGTCAAACGCGACCGCACCGAGATCGAACGCGACATCGAAAACTACACCGTGATCGAACACGACGGCGTGATCTTCGGCTGCGCCGCGCTCTACCCCTACCCCGAAACCCGCACCGCCGAAATGGCCGCCGTGACGGTATCCCCCCAAAGCCAGGGCACGGGTGACGGCGAAAAACTGCTCAAACGCATCGAACAACGCGCCCGTATGCTGGGCCTGGACAGCATCTTTGTGTTGACCACCCGCACCATGCACTGGTTCATCAAACGCGGCTTCCAGCACGTAGACCCGGACTGGCTGCCCGAAGCCCGCAAACGCAAGTACAACTGGGACCGCAAGAGCCAGGTGCTGGTGAAGAAGCTGAGCAACTGAAGCGGGCGGGGGTGTTGCCCCCGTCCTGAAAGCAGAAAACCCGCTATTGGCGGGTTTTCTGCTTTAAAACGGTGATGTGCATTCAACCCCGGCGCATACACCGCACCAGCACCGCCACACACACCAGCGAAATCAGCGTGAAGCAGATAAACGACCAGTTGGCGATGGAGCCGCCGAGGAAGGTCCAGTCCACCACCGAACAGTCGCCGCCGCCGCGGAAGATCATGGGGATCGCGCGTTTGAGCGGGAAGGTTTCGATCATGCCGTAGAGGTCACGGCCGCAGGTGGCCACCTCGGGCGGGAACCACTGCAGCCAGCTCTGGTTGGCCGCGGTGAAGGCACCAAAACCCGCAGACAGCAAGGTGAGCAAAGTGCCTGTAATCCATAAGGATTTTTTGCCTGTAGCGCTTGCCAGGCCTGCGAAGACAGCTACAAAAATAAGAGCATACCGCTGCACAATACACATCGGGCAGGGGTTCAGGTCCAGGTAGTGTTGCAAATAGAGGCCAAACACCAGCATCGCAACACTGGCCAGGCTGATGGCAGCCAACACACGGCGTGGGGCCAGGCGGCCGTCCACTTTGAACAAATTCAACAACACCTTGGGGCTCCCTTAAGACTCCATGACGCGGTGCCGATCTGCGGCACCGGTCAATAGCCAGGCTTAGATCAGCGCACCCTCGTCTACAAAAACACGGGCGCGGCGTGGTGTCACCACCAGCACTTCGCCCTCTTTCAAGTTCATCTCCTGGTACTGCTGCGCAGAGATCTGCGCCTCGATCAGGTTGTCCTTGCCATTATCGTCGGCAGGTTGGTTCGTTTCGGTCGGCGTAAGTTCCAGCCGTGCAATCGGCCCCACCACAATCGCGCGGCTAAGCTTGGCGACGATGCCACGGCTTTGGCCGTCGGCGTCGATGTTGCTGCCCGCCGTGTAGCGCTGCACGTCCAGGTCGTGTGGGCGCACATAGGCCGATGCCTTGGCGTTCTGGGCATGGGCATGTTCGGGGGCGGCGATCTGGAAGCCGTCCAGCAGCACCTGGCCGCCATCGGCACGGCCGTGGAACAGGTTCACGTCGCCCAGGAAGCCGTACACAAACGGGCTGGCCGGGTGGTCCCACACCTGCTGCGGCGAGCCGCTTTGTTCGATGCGGCCCTGGTTGATCACCACCACACGGTCGGCCACTTCCAGTGCTTCTTCCTGGTCGTGGGTCACAAAAATGCTGGTGACATGCAGCTCGTCGTGCAGGCGGCGCAGCCAGCGGCGCAACTCTTTGCGCACCTTGGCGTCCAGCGCACCAAAAGGCTCGTCCAGCAGCAGCACCTTGGGCTCCACCGCCAAGGCGCGGGCCAGGGCGATACGCTGGCGCTGGCCGCCGGACAGTTGCGACGGGAAGCGGTCGGCCAGCCAGTCGAGTTGCACCAGGCCCAGCAGGTCGTGCACCTTCTTCTTGATCTGCTCTTCACTCGGGCGCTCGCTGCGGGGTTTCATGCGCAGGCCAAACGCCACGTTCTCGAACACCGTCATGTGGCGGAACAAGGCGTAGTGCTGGAACACAAAACCCACACCGCGTTCACGCACGTGGACGTCGGTGGTGTCTTCACCCGAAAACAGGATGGTGCCGGTGTCGGCCGTTTCCAGCCCGGCGATGATGCGCAAGAGTGTGGTCTTGCCGCAGCCAGAGGGGCCGAGCAAGGCGATCAATTCACCGGATGCAATGTCCAGGTCAACATTACGCAGCGCATGGAAGTCGCCAAACTGCTTGCTGATGTTTCTTATTTCGATACTCATGGTTCTCTTTCAGGCGGTCGATGCGGCGGCTTGGGGGGCTTCCATCGGCAGCCCTTCCGTCGCCTTCATTTCACGTTCATGCTGCCACTCGATGACGGTTTTGATGAGCAGTGTCACCAGGGCCAGAATGGCCAGCAGCGAGGCTGCGGCAAAGGCCGCCACCGACTGGTATTCGTTGTACAAAATCTCAACATGCAGCGGGATGGTGTTGGTCTGGCCCCGGATGTGGCCCGACACCACCGACACGGCACCAAACTCCCCCATGGCACGGGCGTTGCACAAAATGACACCGTAGATCAGCCCCCATTTGATGTTGGGCAGCGTGACATGCCAGAAGGTCTGCCAGCCGGTAGCACCCAGCACGATGGCGGCCTGTTCTTCGTCGTTGCCTTGCGCCTGCATCAGCGGAATCAGCTCACGGGCGATGAACGGGAAGGTCACAAACATCGTGGCCAGCACAATACCCGGCACGGCAAAAATGATCTTGATGTCATGCGCCATCAGCCATGGGCCGAACCAGCCCTGGGCCCCAAACACCAGCACGTACATCAGGCCCGCCACCACCGGCGACACCGAGAACGGCAGGTCGATGAGTGTGGTGAGGATGGTCTTGCCGGGAAATTCGAACTTGGCCACAGCCCAGGCCGCTGCCACACCAAACACCAGGTTCAGCGGTACGGCAATCACCGCCACGATGAGTGTGAGCCGGATGGCCGACCACGCATCGGGCTCACGCAAGCCGTCTACATACGCGCCAAACCCTTTGCGCAGCGCTTCGGTGAACACTGCCGCCAGTGGCATCACCAAAAACAGCGCGACAAACAGAAGCGCAATTCCGATCAGGGTGCGGCGCACCCAGGGTGCCTCGGTGGTGCCTGCGCGCGCGCGGCCCACATTTTTTGAAGTTGAACTCATAGTTCTGAGACCCCTCCAGAGCGGCGGCGTTGCCAGCCCTGCAAGGCGTTGATGACCAGCAGCAGGATGAAGGAAATGGCCAACATCACCACGGCCACGGCAGTGGCGCCGGCGTAGTCGTACTGCTCCAGCTTGCCGATGATGATCAACGGCGTGATCTCGGAAATCAGCGGCATGTTGCCCGCGATAAAAATGACCGAGCCGTACTCGCCAATCGCGCGGGCAAAGGCCATGGCAAAACCGGTGAGCAGCGCGGGGCCAATGGTGGGCAGGATCACCTTGATGAAGGTTTGCAGCCGTGTGGCACCCAGCGATGTGGCGGCCTCTTCCAGCTCCTTCTCGGAGTCCTCCAGCACAGGCTGCACCGTGCGCACCACAAAGGGCAGGCCGACAAAAATCAGCGCAATCACGATGCCGCTGGGTGTGAACGCCAGCTTGATACCCATGGGCTCCAGGTACTGGCCGATCCAGCCGTTACCGGCCAGGATGGCGGTGAGCGAAATACCGGCCACGGCGGTAGGCAGCGCAAACGGCAGGTCCACCAGTGCGTCCACCAGGCGTTTGCCCGGGAAGGTGTAACGCACCAGCACCCAGGCCAGCAGCAGGCCAAACACCAGGTTCACCACGGCCGCAAACAGCGACGCACCAAAGGTCAGGCGGTACGACGCCACGGCACGTGGGCCACTGACGGCGAACCAGAACTGGTCCCACGTCATCGAAAACGTCTTGAACAGCAACGCTGACAAGGGAATCAGCACGATCAGGCAAAGATAGAGCAGCGTGTAGGTCAGTGTCAGGCGAAAGCCTGGCAACACCCGACGCGCTGCGCGCCGGCGCGGCTCGGGAGCGCGGTCAACGGCCCCCGGCTGCGCCGCTGTAATGGCAGCGGACATGGTTTAACGCGAGGAGTAGATCTTGTCGAACTGGCCACCGTCGTTGAAGTGCACCTTTTGTGCTTCACCCAGGCTACCAAACAGCTCTTGCACCGTGAACAGTTGCACGGGCTTGAAGACATTGGCGTGGCGCTTCAGCACAGCCTGCGAACGGGGGCGCAGTGCGTGTTTGGCGGCAATTTCCTGGCCCTCTTCGGAGTACAGGTGGTCCAGGTAGGCCTTGGCGAGTTCGCCAGTGCCCTTCTTGGCCACGGTGCGTTCGACCACAGCCACGGGGTTTTCGGCCAGGATGCTGATGGATGGGTAGACCGCATCGACCTTGCCTTCACCAAACTCGCGGTTGATGGAGATCACTTCGGACTCGAACGTAATCAGCACGTCACCAATGCTGCGTTGCAGGAAGGTGGTGGTGGCGTCGCGTCCGCCCTTGGCCAGCACGGGCACGTTCTTGAACAGCTTGCCCACAAACTCGGCGGCCTGTGCATCGGTGCCGCCCTTCTTCTTCACATAACCCCAGGCAGCCAGGTAGGCATAACGGCCGTTGCCGCCGGTTTTGGGGTTGACCACGATCACCTGGATACCAGGCTTGACGAGGTCGTCCCAGTCCTTGATGGCCTTGGGGTTGCCGTTGCGGGTGAGGAACAGCATGGTGGACGTGGTGGGGGCTGCGTTGTCGGGGAACTTCTTGTTCCAGTCTTTGGCCACCACACCGGCGTTGGCGAGGAAGTCGATGTCGGTCGAGGTGTTCATCGTGACCACGTCGGCATCCAGGCCATCGGCCACGGAGCGTGCCACGGCGCTGGAGCCTGCGTGGGACTGGTCGATCTTCACGTCTTTGCCGGTGGTCTTCTTGTAATGGGCGATGAAGGCTGCGTTGTAATCCTTGTAGAACTCACGTGCCACGTCGTACGAGCCGTTGAGCAAGGTGGTTTGGGCAAATGCTGCGCCCGAGGCGGCAAAAACGGCGGTGGCGATGAGGGCCTTGATCTTGAATGTCATGCTGCTTCCAAAGATGGTGTTGTGAACTTATTTTCCACGATGGCACGCACTGGCGTGTCCGTGAAGGATTGAAGGAGAGCCTGTCCCAGGGGCCATTCCCCGTGTCCAGACTCGATGTTGATGTGGCCCGCATCCTGCAGGCGCACAAATTCGCTGCCCCAGGCCCGCGCATAGGCACCCGCCAGGCGGATGGGGCAGTACGGGTCGTTGCTGCTGGCCACCAGCACGCTGCGGTACGGCAAACGTGCATAAGGCACCGGCGCAAAGTCGCTCAGCACCGCCCGGCGCTCCGGGTCGGCCGGGGCCACCAGCAGCGCACCGTGGATACGCGCAGCAGCTTCGGCCGACACATGGGTGGTGGCAATACAGCCCAGGCTGTGGGCTGCCACTACCACCGGGCCTTCAATACCCAGGATGGTGCGCTCCAGCGCCGCCACCCAGGCCTTGCGGCTGGGGGTGATCCAGTCGTCCTGCACCACACGCACCACACCCGGCAGGCGCTCGGCCCACAGGCTTTGCCAGTGGCCGGGACCGGAGTCCCGCCAACCTGGAACGATGATGACAGTAGCTTGTTGCGACATGGCTGGTGCGCTTGCTTCTTACTTGTTCGGCTGGGGCGTCAAGCGCAGATAAGGGCGCACGGCGTTCCAGCCCTTGGGGAAGCGCTGCGCCAGCTCGGCCGGGTCTTGCAGACTGGGCACGATGACCACGTCGTCGCCGTCTTTCCAGTTGGCAGGGGTGGCCACCTTGTGGCTGTCGGTGAGCTGCAGCGAGTCGATCACACGCAGAATTTCGTCGAAATTGCGGCCCGTGCTGGCGGGGTAGGTGAACGTGGTGCGGATCACGTGTTTCGGGTCGATGATGAACACGCTGCGCACGGTGGCCGTGGTGGACGCGTTCGGGTGGATCATGTCGTACAGGTTGGCCACCGTCTTGTCGGCATCGGCCAGGATGGGGAAGTTGACCGTGGTGTTTTGTGTCTCGTTGATGTCGGCCACCCACTTGCCGTGGGACTCCAGCGGGTCCACGCTGACAGCGATAGGCTTCACATTGCGTTTGGCAAACTCACCCGACAAAGCGGCCGTCTTGCCCAGCTCGGTGGTGCACACGGGCGTGAAATCTGCGGGGTGCGAAAACAGTACGACCCAAGAGTCACCGGCCCAGGCGTGGAAATGAACCGGGCCTGCGGTCGAATCTTGCGTGAAATCAGGGGCGGTATCGCCCAGACGCAACGTCATGCTTTTGCTCCTGCATTGATGAAAGAGCACATTGTGCAAAGCAACACTTAAAACTCAAACGAATAGTTTATTGTTTATTAATTTCGTTTTTTGCATAAGCGGTATCTGCAGGTGTCCAGACCCCGTGCGCCAGGCCCGGCCTGCAGTTCAATAAAACCCCTTGCCACCTTCAAAGGTTTCCCCCAGGTAGTCCAAAAAGGTGCGCACCACGGGCAGCAACCCCCGGCGCGACGGAAACACCGCGTGCAGGATGCCCGGCGGTGGCCCCCAGCCGGGCAACACCTGCACCAGGCGGCCATCCCGCAAGGCCTCGGTGCACAGGTAATCGGGCAAATAGGCCACACCAACCCCGCCCAACACGGCTGCGTGCACGGCCAGCAGGTCGTCGGCCACATAGCGGGGGCGGTGCTCAAACATGAAATGTTCGCCCTGCGGCCCGACCAAACGCATGGATGCCCGCCCATCCGCTGCCGACATGGCCACGGTGTCCAGGCGCGCCAGGTCATGGGGCGTCTGGGGCGTGCCCTGGCGCGCCAGTTGCGCCGGGCTGGCCACCAGCACTGTGTTGGATACCCCCAGGTGTTTGACCACCAGCGTGGCGCTGTCCTCCAGCGTCTGGCGCACCCGCAGCGCCACATCCACGCCCTCCTCCACCAGATTCACCGGCCGGTTGGTCACCAGCACTTCCACGCGCACATCGGGGTAACGCAGCAAAAAGGCGGGCAAGCTGTCGCCCAGGGCCGAATGAGCCAGTGTCACCGGGCAACTCACCCGCACCAGCCCGCGCGGCGCCACCTGCAGCGCGGCCACCGCGTCCTGCGCGGCACGGGCAGATTCACGCATGGCTGCGCAGTGCCGGTAAAACGCGTCCCCCGCGTCGGTCAGCGCCACCCGGCGAGTCGTGCGCTGCAACAGCCGTGCGCCCAGTTGTGCCTCCAGCTCGGCCACCCGGCGCGACAGGCGGGACTTGGGAATCCCCAGGCTGCGCCCCGCTGCTGCAAAACCGCCCTGGTCCACCACCTCGGCGAAGTACAGCATGTCGTTTAAATCCTGCATAAGCGCTCCATTGTCCTGAATTTGGAACAATCTAAACCATTCAAGACGACTTATCAATCAATCGCATCGCCAGCACAATCAATCATCCGCCACACACCGTGGCTCTTGTTTGATTGAAAGAAGACTGCCATGCAACTGCTCCACATCGACTCCAGCATCCTGGGCACCAACTCCGTGTCGCGCCAACTCACCGCCGGCATCGTGGCCGCCTGGACGACCAGCCACCCCGGCACCCAGGTGGACTACCTGGACGTGGCCGCCAACGCACCTGCCCACCTGGGTGCGGACGCCTTGGGTTTTCGCACCGGGCAAGCGGCTGCCACCGAAGCCGAGCGCCAAGAGAACGCCGTGTCCGAAGCACTTGTCAGCCAGTTCCTGGCCGCCGACGTGGTGGTGATTGGTGCGCCGCTGTACAACTTCACCGTACCCACCCAGCTCAAGGCCTGGATTGACCGCGTCGCCCAGATCGGCCGCACCTTCAAGTACACCGACAAGGGTGCTGTGGGCCTGGCCGGTGGCAAGACGGTGATCGTGGCGCTGTCGCGTGGCGGCTTGTATTCCTCGTCCGAAGCGGGACGTGCGGCCGAACACCAGGAGACCTACCTGCAGACCGTGATGGGTTTTATGGGCATCACCGATGTGCGTTTTGTGCGCGCCGAAGGTATTGGTATGGGCCCCGACGCCAAGGCCCAGGCACTGCTGAGCGCCAAGGCAGACATCCGCGCACTGACCAGCACCGCCGCCAACCAGGCCCACGCAGCAGAAGCGGCCTGACCCCACCAGCGCACCTTCGCGCCTGCATGGCTGCGCTATCAACAACCCGGCAAAGCCGGGTTTTCTTGTTAAAAAGTGCCTCTAGCACACACCCAGCGTGCGCAAGCAGCTATCAATTTTGTAGTTTTAACGCGGCTTGGCGCAACCGCCATCCACCCACGCCACGGCACTGCTGCGGGTGAGCTTGAAGCTTGGTGCCACCTTCACTTCGGCCAGTGTGTCGCCGCTGTCGTCCCGCGCACTCAGCACGGCGTAGGGGTTGTCTTCGTCGGGCACGATGTCCAGGTGCACGGTGACACGGCCCGCATCCGCCGTCACGGTGATGCTCTGGTGCAGCGTGGCGTGTAGCTGCTGCTCGTGGCGGCGCACAAATTCATTCGCGGTTTTGACGAGTGTGTGGAAGGCGGTGATGTCCAGCGGCTTGGGGTTCTTCTTGTCGCGGCCCATGGTCCACGGCCCCACCAGCGCGGGCTCGGGCTCCCCGTCTTTCACCATCGCCACCGCCCAACCGTCGTCTTCTTCGTTCTTGATGACCCGGGCCGTCCAGCCATCGCCGGTCCACAGGCGGGGTTCTTGGATCTTGGCGGTGTCGTCTGTGGTGTCGGTCAATGCGGGCAGTCGGTGAGTCAAAAGGGCCTGCATTGTAGGGGCCTCCTCCATATATTCGATCAACAACGCACCAAAAACGCTATATTTACAATAGCTACATTCCAAGTATCTATAAGGAAATAAACCATATTTGATGTTAAAAACACCTTCTCCTGACAACGTCACCGCTGGCACAATCCGATAGCACATGTTGTACCATCTGCCCCATTTCTTGCCGCCATGTCCACGCGTCCCAGCCAGCGCCACAAACAACAAAGAATCGCCGCAATCTTCACCGCCGGGGACGACAAGCCCAGTGAGTCTCAAGGCGCAAGCACCCACAACCAAACAAATCCACTACCAATTTCTCAAACGCAGCCGCACATAAACGCTGCTCACAGGGGGTAACGGCTACAGGTGGCACCCATATAAAACGCCATGGTGATTGACACCCCCCACTGCCCAGCGCTTTATCGCGGCTTACATGGACTTTCTAGGCTGCCTGGTCAGCCTCCAAGACATGGCAAGGCCTGAGCGTGGTGCAGCGGCTGGCCAAGGGACGTGACCGTTTTGCGGCCCAGCGTTCGCTTCTGGACACCTACAGTGCCGCACATCCCGGGGCCGACGCCTAGATGCTGGACGCTATTGCCCAAAGCCGAATGGGCAGGTGGGTACACCTGAAGGACACGCGCGCTTATTCAGTGTTGAGGGACATGGATGCCACCTGCGCCTACGCCGTGCTGGGACTCACGCAGCCACTGCGCATCATTGGCATGAAAGACGACAAGGTTATGGGCAGTGGATTGGTCATAAAGGCCACACTTGTGCCGCTGGGTGCGCGACGGCCTAATTCAGAATCCGGTGTGGCTGGGGCTTGGTTACAAGCGCAGTTGCGTAGCCAGCTATATAGCGCTGCGTGAGGCGGGCTGGCAGGTTTAGCGTAGGGCCCATGTAACGCTTAAACCGGCAAGACGCTGTATTCCCTGGAGGTCATGGGCTCGAAGCCAGCAGGTACCCCCCCTTGCAGCTCAATGAGCACGCGGCGTGCAAACGGGGCCCCCACTCGGTTGATGCGGCGCACGGTTGCTGTGATGGTGGAATGCTCCAGCAAAGCGGCGCGCAAGTCGTTGACCAAATAACGCGGTGCCCAGCCAATTAGGTGGCAGTCTTCAGTTTGGAGTTGTACGGCGTAGCCAGTGGCTGGGTTGTTGACTTCGATGGCGACTTGCAGGGTGTCGCCTTCCGTCAGGGCATCGGCGCGCGCGCGCGCCGCGTCAGAGACATGCCGCAGGCCATGCAAGAAAAAGCGACAGCTGATGGTGCCATCCACCATTTTTCGAACTTGGGGGAACACTTCCAGGCTGTCTGTCTGGCGTTCGCCCCCAGTAAGGCTGAGAATTTCAATGGGGTCCGCGTGGGCCGGATCCAAGTCCAGCCAATTCAGATATTCCGCAAAGTCTTTGCGGCTGGGCTCCAAAATACGGTTCTTAAACAACGGAAAGAGCTCGCTCGCCTCATAGCGGCGCCCAAACTCAGGAAAGGCCAGCAAGGGCGAAAACCCGGCACTTTCTCGGGCCTGTAGTGCACCCTGGGTGTACTGAAAAACATAGTCGTTTTCTTCGACCGACGCATCCAGGCGGCCAATGGGAAACCACGCGCGCGTAGGCCCTGGGGCTTGCCATGCAACGAAAAGGGTGCTCATGTCGGGGTACTCATTTCAACAAATCTATCAAGGTGGTGCGGGCACTCAACACCATGGCCTCTGCAAACCGCTTGGCGGGCTCTGCAGCACGTTCAGCGGGCAAGCGCTCAAATATGTCATGCAGCACCTGGGTGTCTAAGGCGGCAACCCGCTCAATGGCAGGCCTGAAGTATGCAGGATACGCCCTGGCCGCTACCTGTACTAGCCGGAGGGGGTTTTCGCCATGGGCTTGTTCAGCATCGCGGAAGATGCCTCCTCGCCCCTTGCTGATGTAGCGCTCCACCTGCTTTTGGGCCAGCAGCTCAGCCCGTCGTGTATCCAGTAACTCCCGGCCCAGTGACGAAGCGTGATCAAAGCTTGGGGCGGCGCTGAGAACACGAGTTTGGTGGGCGACTGGGCTGTGCAAGCGCAAGCCCCAGTTTTCGTGGTGGCGGTCTGTGTTGCCAATCAAGCCATCCAGCACCATGTAGCCAGCCAATTCCGCAAGGACAACATCTGTGTCAGCAAACTCGGACAGAGCGCGAATGGCGAGCTGGATGTTTTCGATGGTGTGGTCTGCTTGCCTGAAGATTTTTGTCTTGTCATAGCCAGTGACTTTCCAGGCCATGATTTCATTACCGTGTACCAGTGCCTCGCCAGCGTCTACGTCAATGAAATTGCAAGAAATACAGCCAACTTTGCCGTTGTATTCAGCAAGCTCCACCTCGGCGGCGCTGATACCCATGGCACGTGCAATCTCGGCCGCAGCTTTCTCTGCCCAGTCTTCACCAGTGTTGGGTCGGGCTTCTTTAAAAAGCCATCGCTGACCCTCCATCAATACCCAGAATTTAGGCTTGCTGCCCAACTGCTCGGTATCTTCCCGCGATTCGAGCGGAATACTGACGATGGCGTAGTGGGGCATTCGGGGGAGGTTCGGTTAAGGTCTGAGCTAAACACGATTATGGCGTTGGGGCCATCGGCCGGAAAATAAGCGCGCAGATGCAGGTCATGCGTCTAACGAGGTGTGGGAAAGAACAGAAACAAGGAAATTAATGCAGCGCTGTACAAAAGGCTTGAGCCCTTGCTACCAATCGCAGCCCCCTCGCCCAAGGGGGGCAGGCCCAGGCTGAGCGACGAACAGGCCTTGAATCGCAACCTGTATGTGCTGGGCACGGGCACACCTTTGGAGTATCTGCCCCAGGAAGTGGGCTTTGGCAGTGGCATGACATGCTGGAGGCGGCTACACAACTTGCAGAATGCAGGCGCGTGGCATCGCCTACACCTAGGGCAACGCTGATTAAGGCAACGCTGATTAAGGTACACGCACCTGCGTGGTGCTGCGTTACAGGTCGATGAAGCAGCAAACCCTCGCCATGGCCGCAGACCAAAGCTTTGAGAACTACCGCAAGCCCACCAGGCGCGACGAGTTCTTGAGAACCATGGAGGCCATCGTGCCCTGGTCCAGCCTGTGCGAGGTCATCGAGCCACACTACCCCAAGGCAGGCAACGGCCGCCCACCCATAGGTCTGGAACGCATGCTGCGTATCCACTTCATTCAGCATTGGTTCAACCTGGCCGATCTGGCTTGTGAAGAAGCCCTGTACGACAGTGCCAACCTGCGCCGCTTTGCAGGCATCGACCTGGGCCGTGAGCCCGTACCCGACGCCACCACTATCTTGAAGTTTCGCAAGCTCCTCAATGCGCACAAACTGGGCGAAGCACTGTTTGCCAAGGTGGGGCAGGAGTTGCAGCAGCGAGGCTTCAAGGTCCATACCGGCACCATCGTGGATGCCACCATCATCGGCGCGCCCAGTTCAACCAAGAATGCAGGCAAGGCACGCGACCCCGAGATGCACCAGACCAAGAAGGGCCAGCAGTGGTACTTTGGCATGAAGCTGCACATTGGCGTGGACAGCCAAAGCGGCTTGGCGCACAGCGCCGTCGTCACAGCCGCCAACGTGCATGACAAGCACCCGCTGCCACAACTGCTGCATGGCAACGAGCGGCGCGTGTATGGCGACTCAGCCTATGCCAGTCAGAAGGCGTTGATTGCGGGTAAAGCTCCAAACGCCAAAGACTTCACCAATCAGCGCACGCGCCGCGCTGGTGGTCTCGTTGATGAGGTGGCTCGTGCAAAGAACCGCAACAAATCCAGGATTCGTGCCCGCGTCGAGCATGTCTTTGGTGTGATCAAGCGGCTGTGGGGCTTTGGCAAGGTGCGCTATGTGGGGCTGCACAAGAATGCCACGCGGGCGTTCACTGCCCTGGCACTGGCCAACATCTTCCTCGGCCGCCAAAGGCTGATGGCACAGGTGCGCCCGTAGGGGCCAAAAACGGGCTCAAGGGCCTGTACAAGGCCCTCTGGGCCGCCAACCCCAGCCTGCGCTGCGTCCAAACTGGGCGGGGCTGCCCGAAATTACTCCAATGCCGATACTTGATCAGCGTTGCCCTAGCGTTGCTAGCCGAGCTGCGCAACGCTGACAAACTGGACCTCAGCCGCGCATGTCTCGATGGTGCCAGCTCCCGGCGGGGCCGCACACAGGGCACAACTCTACGATCGGGGGGAAGCTCGGCAGCAAACGCCACCTCACGTACCGCCAAGACATCCCGTTGATGTTCTCCGTCATCGAGACCAACCGACTTGACTCGGTGGTCTTTGAAGAGTTGGTCGATGCGCTGCCTGCCGTGGGCGGCAAACCTGGGCGACCGCGCCGCTGGCCAGGCAGGTTGCACGTGGACAAAGGCTATGACTTCACCCACCTACAGGTGCTAATGCGACCGACTCAGGCGTGCTGTTTGACCCAGGCCACGTATTTGTTCACCCAGGCTTGCAGAAACTCCTTGCTGCCCGCGCCAATGTTGCCTGCATCGTCAAACAAACCTTCCTTGGCCTGGATAAACGCCTCGGGCTGGCCGAGTGTGGGCACATCCAGGTAGGCCAGGATGTTGCGCAGGTGCTGCTGCGCCAGTGCCGTGCCAATCGCGCCCACCGACACACCCAGCACGCCGGCCGGCTTGCCGCCCCATACGCTCTGGCCGTAGGGGCGTGATGCGTGGTCGATGGCGTTCTTGAGTACACCGGGAATGGAGCGGTTGTATTCGGGCGTCAGAAACAGCAGGCCCTGGGCAGATTGGATGGTTTCCTTCAGGCGGGTGACTTCGGCCGGGGGTGCGCCGTCGTGGTCCTGGTTGTACAGCGGCAGGTCGTCGATACGCACCTGCTCAAACGTGAAGTCTGCAGGTGCCAGCGCGGCCAGCGCAGTGGCCAGTTTGCGGTTGAAGGAATCCTTGCGCAGGCTGCCCACGATGACGGCGATTTTGGTTTGGCTCATGAAAACTCCCAAGTTGCAGGTTGAAGGAAAAAACGATTATGGGGACATTGGCAGACTGCCGCTGACCGAAAAACAACTCCTTTTTTAAAAAAGCTTTTAGGCCACCAGCCGCATCACTGCGTGCGCACACGCGCTGCAACCCCTTTCAGAACCTGGTCCAGCCCCGCGCACAACACCCAGTAGATCAGCCCGACCAGCATGAAGATTTCAGCCGGATAAACCATCGTTCGGGCATTCACCTGCGACGCCACAAACGACAACTCACCCACACCCACGATGTACGCCAGAGAACTGTCCTTCACCAGCGTCACCCACTGGTTCACAAACGACGGCAGCATCATGCGCAGCGACTGCGGCAGCACGATGTGGCGCAGCGTGCCCCAACGCGTCAGCCCGAGTGACAGGCCTGCCGCCCACTGCCCTGCCGCAATACCCGTGATGCCGGCAAACACCGCATGGGCCAAATACGCGCCGCCAATCAGCGACAAGGCGGCCATCACCGACAACACACCCGGCACGTTGATGCCCAGCGCCATCGGCAGCAGAAAATAGCTCCAGAAGATCAACATCAGCACCGGAATCGCCCGCAGAAATGCCAGCGCCGATGTCAGCACCACCCGCGCAGGCCCTTGCAACATGGCCAGCGCAATCCCCAGCCCCAAACCCAGCAGCGCCGACAGAATGCCCGAGCCCAGGCTCAGCAGCACTGTGAGTGCAGCACCACCGATGGGGCCATCGGGGTAAGCGCCCCACAGCAGGTAAGGCAGGCTGTCCCACAGCATCGTCCAGTTCACCGGCGTGCCCCTTGCCACGCGGGCGGGCGGCGTTCCAGGCGCTGGCCCAGGTGGTCCACCACAAAGATGGTGGCGATGTAGAACAGCGTGGCAAAACCAAAGGCCTGGAAGGTCTTGAAGGTTTCGGCCTCCACCTGGCGCGAGGTGTACGACAGCTCCACCAGCCCCACCGCCATGGCAAGTGAGGTGTTCTTGATGGTGTTCATGGTCTGGCCCACCAGCGGCGGCCTGGCGATACGCAAGGCCTGCGGGAACACGATGTAGCGCAGCACCTGCGCGCGCGTGAAGCCCAGCGCATGGGCCGTGCTGCTCTGGTGCGGCGCCACACCGCGGATACCGGAGCGGATTTCCTCGCCCACATACGCGGTGGAATACAGCACCAGCCCCACCCACGCCACCAGAAACTCAAACGACGGCCAGCGCAGCAGCACCACGCCGCCCCACTGCAGCAGCACGTGGCTGCTGTTGAGCCATTCACGCGCCGCCTCGGGCAGCAGGCTGGGCGCACCGAAGTACCAGAAGAACAACTGCACCAGCAAAGGTGTGTTGCGGAATGCAGAAACATAGGCGGCCGCAAACCCCGTCACCCAGCCGTTGCCACTGGACCGCGCCGCCGCAAGAAACAGCCCCAGCACCATGGAGGTGGCCACCACCAGCACGGACATCCAGACCGTCATGAGCCACCCCTGCAGCATCCAGCCGATGTACTGGGGAGCGAGGAGTTGCGCCTGCAGCGCGGTGAAAAACTGCATGGCGTCCAGATTCAACCCGCGTCGCCCACCTTCAGCAAGCGGGGCAGTGGCGACTTGCTGTCGGGGCCAAACCAGGCGTTGTACACGGCCAGGTTGCGGCCATTCTTCTCGCCTTCGACCAACCATTTGTTCAGCGCTTCGAGCAGGCGGGTGTCGCCCTTGTTCACGGCAGCGCCCAGGTATTCCTTCGACACCGTGATGGCCGGGATTTCATACTTTTCCTTATCGGGCAGCGTGCCCCACTGCGCGGTGAGTTTCACGCCGTCGTTGGTGATGGCCTGCACGTTGCCATTGCGCAGCGCGGCCAGTGCAAACGGCGAATCGTCGTACAGCACCACCTTGGTTTGCGGGTAGTTGTTGCGCAGGTTGGACTCCATCGTGGTGCCCTTTTCGGTGCCGATGCGCAGGTCCTTCAGCTGAGCCACATCCGTCAAGGCACCCTTCTTTGCCAGGAACTGCTGGCCCACCAGGAAGTACGGCGTGGTGAAGTCCACCACCTTGGCGCGTTCGTCGGTGATGGTGAAGCTGGCAAACACCACGTCGGCCTTGCCCGATGTCAGCAGCGGGATGCGGTTGGCCGGGTTGGTGGGCACCAGTTCCAGCCTCACGCCCAGGCTCTTGGCAAATTCTGCGGCCAGGTCGATGTCGTGCCCGACCTGCTTCTTGGTGGTGGCGTCGATGTAGCCAAACGGTGGGTTGCCGTCGAATGCGGCCACGCGCAACACGCCGGCTTTTTTGATGTCGTCGAGCCTGTCGGCCCACGCCAGGCCGGAGAAGGCCAGGCTGACGGCCAAAGCTGCCGTGGCGCGTGTGAATTTTTTGCGTTGCATAGGGTTCCTCCCGGATGAAAAAACCCACTGTAGGCAGGCAAGGCCGCACATCCAACCAATGCTTTTCAGCTTGTTTATGCGCAAACCGTTTCCGCATAAACAACTGCCAAAAGCTTTGTAGTGTTTACACGCCCCAAGCCCTACGCTGGCCCGTTCTTTACCAACCGGCTCCCTGCAACACACCATGCCCAACACCACACCCTCATTTTCCCGCCGCACCATCACACGCCTGGGGCTGGGCCTCGGCGCAGCTGCCGTCGTGGCCCCGCTGTGGGCGCAGGCCACACCCAAAGTTATCCGCATCGGCTACCAGAAGTTCAACACACTCAACATCCTCAAGGGCACGGGCAACCTGGAGAAAGCGCTGGCGCCGCTGGGCATCAAGGTCGAGTGGCATGAGTTTCTGGGTGGCGGCCAGTTGGCCGAAGCGCTGGCGGCGGGTGCGATCGACTTTGGCCACGCGGCGGACGGTATTGGTGTTTTCCAGCAGGCCAGCGGCAAAGGCCTGGTGTACCTGGCCGCAGAAAGCCCCTACCCCGGTGGTGTGGGTTTTCTGGTGCCCAAGGATTCGCCTTACCAGTCGGTGCGCGACCTCAAAGGCAAACGTGTGGCCACAGGCCGGGGCTACAACACGCAGTACACCCTGATCCGTGCGCTGGAGGCTGCGGGCCTGCAGTACGAAGACGTCGAGCCGGTGTACATCGTCACCGCGTCCGACACGGTTGCGGCCTTCCAGGCGGGCAGTGTGGCCGCTGTGGGCCTGTGGGACCCGTTCCTGGCCGGTGCGCAGGTGGCCACCAATTCACGGGTGTTGTTCGACGGCAAGGGCCTGACGGCCAACCGCACCTACCACTTCGCCAAACCCGAATACGCACGCGCCAACCAGGACGTGCTTAAAGTGGTGTTCGCCGAGCTGCAAAAAACCAATGGCTGGTCACAGGCCAACCCCACGCAGGTGGTGGAGTTGCTGGCACCCCAGCTCAAGGTGGACCCGAAAGTGCTGGCGTTGGCCACCGAACGCCGCCAGTACGGCGTGGTGCCACTCACCGCAGAGATTGCGAAAGACCAGCAGCTGCTGGCAGATGCGTTTGCCAAGATCAAGCTGATACCCAAGCCGGTCGAGGTGAAAGACGCCTTTCTGAACCTGCCAGTCCTGTGATGCTGCAACGCACCCACACCCGAAAGAGTCTCGACACGCTTCTGGAGCGCCTGCGCAGCACCGCCGTGGAACGTGACCGCGCCGGTGGCCACCCCGCTGCCGAGAAAGCCCTGCTGCGCGAACACGGCTTGCTGCTGCTGTCGGTGCCGCAGGAGTTTGGTGGCGCCGGGGCCGACTGGCCGGACATCCTGGCCACCGTGCGCCGTATTGCTACCGTAGACAGCTCACTCGCGCATCTGCTCGCTTTCCAGCATCTGCAGCTCTCGGGGGTGCTGGCCTATGGCAGCGCCGAGCAGCAGGCGCGCTGGCTGGGCGACACCGTGCGTGACCACCTCTGGTGGGGCAACACCGCCAACCCGGCCGACCCGCGCTTGCGTGCCACCGAATCCAATGGTGGGCTGCTGCTGAATGGCATCAAAGGTTTTTGCTCGGGCACCCGTGGCTCGCAGCGCCTGCTGACCACTGCCATCCATGAGCCCACCGGGCAGATGCTGATTGCCGTGTTGCCCACAGAGACACCCGGCATCACCATCCACGACGACTGGGACCCGATTGGCCAGCGCCAGACCGACAGCACCAGCGTCAGCTTTGACAACGTGCCCCTGGCCTGGAGCGATGTGCTGCACCGGCCTGGCGCGCCGTCGTCACCCTTTCGCAGCCTGCGCGGCCTGCTGGCACAGCTCATCCTGGTGAACCTCTACACCGGCCTGGCCCAGGGTGCACTGGCCGAAGCCCGCCAGTACACCCTGAACGAGGCCCGCCCCTGGGCGGCCAGCGGTGTGGCCCGCGCGGCGGACGACCCCTACACCGTGCACCGTTATGCCGAGATGCACCTGACCACCACAGCCGCCGCCGCACTGGCCGACAGCGCGGCGCAGCAGCTGCAGCAGGCCTGGGAACAGGGCGAAGATTTGCAGCACGAAGAACGCGGCCAGGTCGCCCTGGCCAGCGCCGAAGCCAAGGTGCTGGCGCACCGTGCCGCACTCAGTGTGGGAGAAGGTGTGTTCGACGTGTGTGGTGCACGGTCTGCCCGTGCCGCGCAGGGGCTGGATCGCTTCTGGCGCAATGCCCGCACCCATACACTGCACGACCCCATCGACTACAAGCTGCGCGACATCGGGCGTTATGCGCTCGAAGGCCGACTGCCCGAGCCCACGCTGTATTCCTGAAATTTTTCCGACTTTTATCCGTGACCACTCCCCACTTTGATGCCATCGTGATTGGCCTCGGCGCCATCGGTGCCGCCACGTTCTACCAGTTTGCACAACGCGGCACCAAGGTGCTGGGCATCGACCAGTTCAGCCCGCCGCACGACCAGGGCTCGTCGCATGGTGAATCCCGCATCAGCCGCCTGGCGATTGGTGAGGGCGACGAATACGTGCCACTGGTGCACCGCTCGCACCAGGTCTGGCGCGAGCTGGAAGCCCGCACCGGGCGCAGCATCTTCACCACCACCGGCGGGCTCATCCTGGCACCCCGTGACCGTATCGCAGCCCACCACGGCAAAAGCGACTTCGTGCGCCGCACCATTGAATGCGCCCAGCGCCATGGCATTAGCCACGAGGTGCTGGACGCGGCGGGCATCCACCAGCGTTACCCACAGCTGCAGCTGCAAGGCGACGAACTGGGTTACCTGGAGCGCGACGCGGGGTTTGTGCGCCCGGAACAGGCGATTGCCGCGCAAATCGAATCCGCCGTGCAACTGGGCGGCACCTTGCGCACCGGCGAAAAAGTGCTGGCCATCCACCCTGTTGGCAGCGGCGAAATTGTGGAAGTGCACACCACCCAGGGCCGCTACACCACCCACCAGGTGGTGGTGGCAACCGGGCCGTGGCTGCCAGAATTTTTAGGCCAGCAGGCGCGCAGCGACTGGCGCACCGTCTGGGGCCCGCATTTTGGTGTGTACCGGCAGGTGATGTACTGGTTTGACACGGGCCCGGCCGCTGCGCAGTTTGCGCCGGGCGCGCTACCCATTTTTATCTGGATGTTTGGCGACGACCAGGAGGACTACATGTACGGCTTTCCATCCTCGGACCCTGCGCAGCCCGCACTCAAGGTGGCGTCGGAGCAGTACGTGGACACCACGTCGCCCGATGGCATCGACCGCACCGTCACCGCCGAAGAAGCCGACGCCATGTTCCGTCAGAAGGTCGCCCCGCGCTTCCCCGGCCTGAGTGGCCGCGTGCTGCAGTCCAAGGCCTGTATGTACACCGTCACACCCGACCGCCATTTCGTGATCGACAGCCTGCCAGGCACCCCCAATGTGCTGGTGGCGTCCGCCTGCTCGGGCCATGGCTTCAAACACTCGGCCGGGCTGGGTGACGCCATCGCGGAACAGGTGCTGGGCCTGCCCACGGCGTACGACCTGAGCGCGTTCCGGATCAACCGCCTTTTGGGATGAAATTGGCTTCTTGCGCCCGTCTATCGGGCGCAAGCAGCTATAAAAACAATAGTAAAACCTCACAGCACTTGCGCACGCGTGCGCCGGTTCCCGGCACACACCAACAAAGGCTCAACGGCGCTTGTCGGAATCTGTGTCGTCCACCAGCCAGGCCGGTATGTCACGCACCCCATGCAGCACACGCCAAACATCGATGTGGTCTTCGCGCTCCATGTAGAACACCAGGTGCGGATAACGGGTGAGCGGCCAGGAGCGCAAGCCGGGGATGTTGAGCACCTGCGCGTAGCGTGGTGAGCCCGTGGCAGGGTGGCGGGCAATGTGGACATAGGCTGCTTCCAGCGCATCCACGAATCCCAGGGCTGCCTGCTCTGCGTTCTCGCTGATGTAGTGGTCAATCGCGGCATCCACATCCTGGTGGGCCTGCGTGCGCGGAACGATGGGTTTGGACTTCATTCACGCGCGGGCTTTTGCACGCGTTTGCGCAGGGCGGCAAAGTAACTCGCGTCGGCCACAGCCCCCGGCTCAGACGCCGCACCTTGCAACAACAAAGCCCGCAGATGTATGCGGTCCGCGTCTTTGCGAATAAGTTCACGCACGTACTCGCTGCTGGTACCGTAACCGCGTTGGCTGACCTGCTCGTCCACAAAGGATTTGAGCGCGTCGGGCAGTGAAATGTTCATGGTGCTCATGCGCCAGATTTTAGAGGTGCTTGGCAAAATTTGGCAAACTCTTCGCCACCCACCCCAGGCTGCCGTGTGTTCAAGCCGCCAGCCAACGCTTCAAGCGCAACCCCGCCCAGATCGCAAAAAACAGCGACGCGCCAAACACCCAGCCCGACAACGCCCCCGCCATACCACCGGACAACAAGGTGCCAATGGTGCAGCCCAGGCCCGTCATCGCACCCCAGCCCAGCAACACACCACCCGACAGGCCGCGCACGGCATCGCGCCAACTAGGCCAACGGGGTGTGAACTGGCGGCTGGCCAATGCGCCCACAAACGCTCCGGCCACCAGGCCTGCGAGCAACAAGGCATTGGGTGTCAGCCAGGTGGCTTGCGGCAAGGTGGCGCAGCCTGCAAAACCGTCCAGCCCGTCCAATCGGTCAGGAATCCAGCCCTGCTGCTGCCCCACATTACGCGCCGCGCTGCCCAGCGTGGCCGTCACCCCCAAGGGGCGCATACGCACGATGGCAAACGCACAAATCAAGCCAACTGCCAGGCCGCCGACCCAGTAGTCCCAGCGGCCCGTCCACAGCCGCGCCCACACCTGGCGCAAGGTGGGAACCTTGCTGGACGGTGAACCTGCGGCCGGCTTGTCATGTGCAAACCCGCGCCACAGCCACGCAGCCAATGCTGCCAACACGGCCAGCTGCAAAGCCAGCGCACCGCCATACCCCAAATGGGCGGGCAGCCACACCACAGGCGCGTCGGCCACACTCAGGCTGTACAGCGGGTTCCAGGTCAGAAACCCCAGGATAAAACCCAGCGCCGACCCCACCAGCGCAAACGGCGACACCGTGGAACCCTCGGCCAGCCGGTACCAATGGGCGCTGATACACGAGCCCGACACCACCATGCCCGCACCAAACGACAGCCCCGCCGCCACCAGCACCCAGCTCACCGGGCCAATGTGCATGTCTGGCGGCAGCTTGCCGGGCACAGGCACCGGCAGCCAACTGCCCAGCACCACGGTGTAGCCCACCACCCCCACGGCCAGCGCCAGCACGATGGCCAGCAGGCCGCGCGGGTTGCGGTCTTCAAACCAGTCCCGTGCGTGGCAGTAAAAACAAAACCGCGACCGCTGCAGCACCAGCCCCAGCACCGCGCCAGTGGCCAGCGCAAACACCAGCGTGCGCCCACCCGCCTGCCCCTGCAAAAACTGCGAAACCACCAGCAACGCAGCCAACAGCGCCACCGGCAACAGCCCCGATTTCAGAAAATTTTTCATAAAAAAAGCCCGCACAAGGCGGGCCAAATAGAGATCCCCACTCTCACCTAACAAAAATTTTGAAGTTCGCACCCCTTCCAGCAGACACCGCGGAACTGGCTTTGCCAGGCCGCTGGTGGAGCCCCCTGCAAGGGGGAAGGAGTAGCGGAACGAAGTCCGCGAAGCCTGGGGGTGTGCCTTACTTCGCTGCCCAGATCGTTCCGGCCGGGTTGTTGATAGGCAGGCCCACCGAGTTGCCGTACTCCGTCCACGACCCGTCGTAGTTCTTCACGTTGTAGCCCAGGATCTTGCTCAGCGCGAACCAGGTGTGGCTGGAGCGTTCACCAATACGGCAGTAAGTAATGATGGGTTTGGAGCCATCCACACCCGCGCTGGCATAGATCTTCTTCAGGTCTTCCGCCGACTTGAAAGTGCCGTCTTCCTTCACCGCCTGGCCCCATGGCACGTTGGACGCACCAGGGATGTGGCCCGCACGCAGCGTCAGCTCGGGTACACCAGCGGGGGCAAAAATCTTGCCCGAGTATTCGTCTGCAGAACGAATATCCACCAGCTTGCTGTTGCTCTTGCCTTCGGCCACGGCCACTGCGTCAGACAGGCGGGCACGCAGACTGCTGTTCACTGCACCGACCTTGTAGGTGGTGGCGGCAAACTCAGGCGCGCGGTTGTTCAGCGGGCGGTTTTCGGCCTCCCACTTCTTGCGGCCACCGTCGAGCAGCTTCACGTCCTTCACGCCATAGATGTCAAACACCCAAGCGCCCCAGGCGGCAAACCAGTTGTTGGTGTCACCGTACAGCACCACCGTGGTGTCTTGCGCCACGCCGGATTTGGACAGCAGCGCCTCAAAAGCTTCCTTGCTGACGATGTCGCGGCGCACGCGGTCATTCAGGTCGGTGTGCCATGAAAAGTTCACGGCACCGGGCACATGGCTTCGTTCATACAGGCCGGGGTTGACGCTGACTTCGATGACACGCACGCGTGTGTTGTCGAGGTTTTGTGCGAGCCAGTCGGTGGTCACCAGAGGGCCGGAGGGAATGGGGGTTGCGGCCAAAACGGCGCCGCACAAGACAGCGCCCGTGCCCAGCACGGTGGTGCGCAGCCAGGTGCGCACGCGCGTTGCCTGGGAGGTCCATACAGTTTTCATCCTCGTCCTTTCACAATCTGTGTGATGCCCTGCACAGGGTGTGCAGGTGAGGACGAATTTAGCGAGGGGGGCTTATAAAACCAACGAACCAAAACGTGCTTGGTTATGCGGAGATTACATGTGCGTGCGAGCTCACACCCGGGCAATCAATCTGCACAAATAGTAGAAAAAAAGCCCGTCCGGTACAAGCTGGCCGGGCTTTTCTCAATGTGCAAGGGCCGTGCAGACCTAAGCCATCAAACGACCAACTCACTCAACTTCGTCACATCCTTGAACAGCAGATCGTTGGTCAGCGCGAAGTGCACCCGCGCACAGTCAATTTTCATGTTTTCTGCCGACCGGCGATCAGCGCGCACTGTGGAGGACTTGGTTTCTGCCACAAAGTACACCCGTGCATCGTCCTCCAGCACCACGGCCCAATCGGGGTTGTAGGTACCCAAGGGGGTTGCCACCTTGAATCGCTTGGGCAGCTTGAAAAAGAACTTCACGCGCTGGTCTACCGTACAGTCGTGGGCAAACTGGCTTTCTGTGTCGCTTTCGCTCAGCACACAGGTAAATGCGTCACCCAATGGTGCCTTTTGTTCATCAACCGGCTGGGCCTGCAGCAAGGTTTTTTCCACCGGCGTGGTCATGTCGTCTTTGGCGGGCGGGTACACGCTGCTCAGGTAGGTTTCCAGCTCCTCGTCAAACAGGCTCATTTCATACTGGCGCCCGTTGATGGTTTTGTACTCGATACCTTTGACCATCAGTGCCTGCAAACACGTAGTCATGGCCGCGATGGCGGTGTCCAGAAACGCCTGCGGGTTGAGCAACAACTCCCCCATGCGCCCTGACCCGTCCAGGATGGCAAAAATGGTAGACCGCGACAGGTGCACTCGGTTCTGGATATAGGCGTACACATCGGGCACCGTAGTGCCATACACCTTGGCGTCAGTGTCACCAGTGCCAATATGCAGCCCTTCCACCCCCTCGCGGCGCATGATGATCTTGGCCTTGTCGGCGCGTATCTTCGGTGGGCGCACTTTGGGGTACTGGTTCAGGTCCCCCAAGGCTTTCACGCACTCCGCAATCAACGCAGGTGTATCCAGCTTCACGCTATAGCTGGTCTGGTAATTGATCTTTTTCCAAATGGCCTGAAACAGCGCCTCCTCTTCGGCAGACAAGGTCTTGCGCTTTATGCGCGCCTTGGCGCGGGCGTTTTTCACGCGCCCCGTAAAGCTCACGCCGGTTTCGTCCTCAATCTCTTGCTGCAGCGCCTTGGCAAAGGCCTCGTAACTCTCGTTGGGAATCACCGTCAGCACGTTCACCCGCTTGTCTTGCACACGTTCGCCATCTTTGTTGACGCACAGGCGCAGGCCGCGTCCGATTTCCTGGCGCTTTTTCACGGCGCTCTTGGTCTCGTTGAGCGTGCAAATCTGAAACACATTGGGGTTGTCCCAGCCCTCGCGCAGCGCCGAGTGGCTAAAGATGAATTGCAACGGCACATCCGCACTCAGCAGCCGCTCTTTGTCTTTCATGATGAGCTGGTAGGTACTGTCGTCCTTGGCTACCGTGCCCGAGGTATCCACCCACATCGTTTTGGCCTTCGCGCCCTTGCCTTTCTTGTCGCCAGAAAAATAACCGTCGTGCACCTCGCTGGCCGCGTGCGGAATCAACCCACGGTATTTGGGCATGCTGGCGTATTTGTTGAATGCCTCTTCAAACCACACGCCAAACTTGCCCAGCGTCGGGTTGCCGTCCTCGTCATACGCACGGTAGTTGGCCACCTTGTCGATGAAAAACAGGCTCAGCACCTTCACACCAATGGGTTGCACATTCTTGAGCTTGGCAAAGTGCGCAGCCACCGTGCGCTCAATCTGAAAACGCATCACATCGTCGGCCAGGCCACCCTGGGCCTGGTTCACGCGAATCACACGCCCGCCAGAGAACTCGATCTCCCCGTCCTCCGCCCGAATTTCATTCAGGATGTAGCCGTCTTGATAGACATCGCGCTGCTTGGACTTGGCATACAGGTCGTCCCCCGGCTTCAGGGGCACCTCAGAACGCTTGGGGCCCGTCTTGCCATTCACATCAATGCACACCTTGGCGGAGATGCCTTTGGCCTTGGCATCAATGCTCACCAGCTCCACAAACGCCTGGTTGTGGTCTTCGTCGGCCAGCACGCCGTCCACCTCAATTTGCTTCACCAGCCCCAGGTCATACGCCTGCACCGGGTTCAGCGAATACAGCAGGTTGTACGGGTTCTTGTGCGTGGCCGAGTAGCGCAGCGTGCACAGCGGGTTCAAATCAAACAGTGCCCGGCGGCGCACATCGGTCTCAAAGTTTTGCGGCTCATCCACGATGACGATGGGGTTCACCGCCCGGATGTATTCAATGGGCGCAAACGCCCGCTCGCCCTTTTGGTTGATCTTGTTGTTGTCTTTGGTGAAGCTGTCGATGTTGATGACCAACACACTCAGCGCATCGCTTTGCGCAAAGTGGCGCAGCTCGGTCAGCTTGCTGCTGTCGTACAAAATCGGCACGCAAGGCACATTGCGGTAGTCCGCCGCAAAGTGGCTGCGCGTAATCTGCAGGTTCTTCATGGTGCCTTCTCGAATGGCCACGCTGGGCACCACCACCACAAACTTCTTGAACCCATACACCGCGTTCAGCTCAAACATCGTCTTGATGAAGCTGTAAGTCTTGCCCGTGCCGGTTTCCATCTCGATCGTGAGGTTCAGCGGGCAAAACCCCTCTTTCCCGTTGTCGGAGCGAGACTCTGCCAAAGCGGCAGACTGCTCCAGCCCATTGGCGGCTTGCACCGCCTGCACATTGGCGAGCAACTGCTCGTCAGACAGCGTCAGCGCATTGCCAATGCTGCCGTCGCCGGCATACGCCACGCTGCCTTGCTGTGCAGCCAGCGCAAAGTCGCTCTTGGCCAGTGGCTGGCCGTCAAACACCTTCACCACCGCATCCACCGCCTTCTTTTGGTAGTCCTGGTGGGCAAATTGCAGCTTCATCGTCATGGGTATTCCTTGTTGTCTGGCAAGGCCAACCTGGCTTGCCGCTCACGCGCCAGCTGCACCACGCGGTGCAATTGCGCCTGCAGCACCTGCACGTCGGGCAGTGCATGCAGGTACTGCGCCACACGAATGTTGGCGCTGTCCAAATCCATCAGCTCCACCTGCTCGCGGTCGGCGCTGGCGCACAAAATCAGGCCAATGGGCGAAGCCTCGCCCTCGGCGCGGTCGTTCTGGTCCAGCCAGCGCAGGTACAGCTCCATCTGCCCCTTGTGCGCGGGCGCAAACTTCTCCAGCTTTAGCTCCACCGCCACCAGGCGGCGCAGGTGCCGGTGGTAGAACAGCAAATCCAGGTAGAAATCGTCCGCCCCCACGCTGATGCGCTTTTGCCGCGCTACAAAGGTAAAGCCCGCGCCCAGCTCCAGCAAAAAGCGCTCCATCTCGCGCAGGATGGCGCTCTCCAAATCGCGCTCGCTGTAGCCGTCGGGCAGGCCCAAAAAGTCCAGCATGTAGGGGTCGCGAAACACCAGGTCAGGCGTCATCTGCCCACCTTCGCGCAGGTGGCTCAGTTCCTGGGCAATCACGCCCTCAGGCTTCTTGGCAATGCTGGATCGCAGGTACAACTGGCTGCCAATGCGCTCGCGCAGGGTGCGCACGCTCCAGCGCTCAATGCGGCACATCTCGGCGTAAAACTCGCGTTCCAGCGGTTGCTTGAGGGGGAAAATCTCTACAAAGTGGCTCCAGCTCAATTGTTGCGACAACGTCGCCACAATTTCAAAACTCGGAAAAACCTCTGCAAAGGTCAGCATCCTGCTCAGAGAAGAGCTTGTGAAGCCCTTGCCATAGTGCCGAACAAATTCTTGCGACACCGTCGCAAGAATTTGTTTGCCGTAGTCGGCACGTTTTGCCCCCAATACATCCCGCCGCAAACGTTCTCCAACGTGCCAGTACAAGTGGGTCAGCGCACTGTTCGCTGTGCTGGCCAGATGGTTTTGGGTTTGCTTGACCAGTTGATGCAAATCAGCCAACAAGGACTGCGTCTGAACATCTGAGGCTTGGCCCGACATTTTGGTCAATTGTTTTGCCATGGCAAACCTCAAATCACCGCCAGGCCAATGTCCAGCGCCGCCAGCTCCAGTTGCAGGTTGGCCAACTGCTCGTCGGCTTTGTCACCCACAAAGCACGAGTTGAGCAGCACCACCTGCGCGGGCCGGGCATTGACGATTTCGTCTTTCAGCGCGTCGGTATACGTGTCAAAACACAGCCACATGTGCTTGTCGTCGGGCATGAGCACGCGGTGTACCGTCACCCCCGCCACTTGCTTGGGAGCGCTGACCGCATGCACCCCCAGCGCGCCCAAGCCGTGCTTGAGCAGCAGCTCGGTCAGCATGGCGGTTTGCGCGTTCGCGGCATCCGCTGGCCCTGAGCCTGTTGAAGGGCTGCCTTTTTCGGCGCTTTGGAACAAGGCCAACTGGTCGCGCAGCGCATCGGCACTGCCCACATCGCCGCGCCATACTTTGAAGTTGGACGGGGCCAGGGCGAAATGGGCGCAGGCCAGGTCGGCAGTTTTGTCGGGGTGCTCGGCTTTGAGCTTGGCGATCACCTTTTCGATGCGCGCACGGGTGATGTCGGCGATGGTGCGGTATCCCGCTTTGTAGGCTTCGCTGGCTTCGTCGAGGACTTCGGGCATTTGGACGCTAATGCACTGACGATTTCCACCGTCTTCTGCGTTTAACTCCATCACTGCGTGGGCGCTAGTGCCACTGCCAGCAAAGAAATCAAGAAAAACGAGATCCAAACTATCTGGCAACAGTCTTAATATCCTTTTAATCAAATCAGTTGGCTTTGGCGTATCAAAAATTGCCTCCCCCCCAAACAGTTTTTTTAATTCCGTATTGGCTCGTCTGGTTGTACCTGATAATTCACCATCCCAGAGATTTTCAGGGGTTCGACCATCTTGCTCATCCAAATAAATCTTTCTAACGATTTTCGACTCGTCAGCATTGAAAATAATTTCACCTGATTTTATCTTTTGATAAATGGCTTCCTCAGACCATCTCCAACCGTTTTCAGGCGGGCTGATAAATTTTCCTGTCGGAGTTGAGATGTCAAAGTGCAAGGTTTTTCTATAGCTTGGACTACGGACGTCGCCAGACCTCCAATCGCCTTTTGGATCATTGTCAGGATTGGAGTAGTTTTTATTGTCTGCATCCGTTCTAGGCAATCTGAATTTGTCGATTAAGTCAGATTTTCGATACGCCAAAATTGCGTTATAAACTCGCGCAAAATATCTCTCATCATTTTTACTTTGTTGCGTGTGTTTCCAAGCAACGTTCGCGATGAAATTATCTTCACCAAAAATCTCATCACAAAGCAGCTTCAAATTCGCTGCTTCGTTGTCATCAATCGAAATAAAAATAACCCCATCTTCCCGCAACAAATTCCGCGCCAAATACAAACGCGGGTACATCATGCTCAGCCACGCGCTGTGGTATTGGCCGCTCTCCTTGCTGTTTTTCTTCCACAGGCTTTGTTTGTTCAAATACCCTTCGGCGCTTTTCTCACCCGTGCGTTTTTGGTATTCGTCCAGGGTTTCTGAATAGTCGTCGGGGTACACAAAGCTGTCGTTGCCGGTGTTGTACGGCGGGTCGATGTAGATCATCTTCACCTTGCCGTAGTAGCTTTTTTGCAGCACGCGCAGCACTTCCAGGTTTTCGCCCTCTATGAGCATGTGCGGGGCGTGGGCCGGGTTGTTGGCGTCAGGCCGCAGGGTGTGGCTGCTGGTTTTTTGGATCTCGCGGCGGGCCTCGGTTTTGCCGGCCCAGTTCAGCTCGTAATGCTCGGCAGGGGCTATGCGCTCGTCGCCCAGCAGTTCTTTGAGTTTTTCAAAATTGACCTGGTTGTCGCTTAACACTTCGGGGGCGGCTTGGCGCAGCAGGGCCAGCAGCTGGGCCTGGCGCTGGGCCAGGGCGTCGGGGCTGTGGCCGAGTGCGCTGGGGTGGGTGGCGTTGGTGTTGTTGGTCATGGGTTCAATGGGGTTCAGTGCGGGCAGGCTGGGCGAGAGTGGGGTGAGGATAAAGCGTTACACCACGCTCCAGCGCAGCACAAACAGGCTTTGGTTGCGGCTGGCGCGGTGCAGGCGCTTTTGCAGGGCGGCAATGAGCGCGTCGCGCCGGGCTTCAATTTCGTCTTCCACCGCAAATATGTCTTGGCGCTGGCGGCGCTGCTCGGTTTCGGTCTTGCGTATGTCTTGCTGCAGGCGCTGGGCATCTTCCATGCTCAGGGCCATGCGGGCCTGGCGTTTGAGGCCTTTGAGCTTGAGCTTGGTGTCTTTCAGCGCTTGCTCGGCGGAGGCGATGCGGTCGTCGGCCCAGGCTTCGAGCTTGTCGCGCTCTTGCTGAAAGAACTGGTCGTTGAGCTCCAGCGCGCGGCTGAGGGTGGCCTCCAGCTGGCGCTGGGCGTTGGCCTGCAGCGCCATGGGCGGGCGGGTGTGCAGGTCGGTCGTGGTGGCCAGCAGGTAGAAGAGCTTCTCGCAGCTTTCCTGGTCCAGCACTTCACCGGTGTCGGTGATGGCGGTGAACACCAGGTGCTCTTCGTGCTGAAAACTGTCGAGCTCCAGCAGGCTGAGCTGCATCCAGCCGCTCTGCCCCACCAGGCGCTCCACCATGCTGATGCGGGACTTGTGGCTGCCATAGTGAAAGGTCAGGCTCTGCTGGGGTGCCTGCAGGTTGCGGCCCGTGTCGAGCACGTACTGGCCCAGCGGGTGGGTCAGCCGGTAGACGCGGGCGTGCTCAGGCGGCGTTTCGCCTTTGCGGATGAGTTGGTAGGCGCCGGTGGGCGCCTGTACTACAGGCGGCGTTTGCAGCTCGAAGCCAAGTTTGGTGTTGTCAAACCGGGCAAGACCTGCCAGCACGTACTGGGTGAGCCACCAGAAGAAACGCGTGATGCGGTCGAGCTGGCTTTCAGTGCGTTCTTTGTGGCTGCGCAGCAGGTCGTGGATATCAGCGTCAAAGTGCTCCAACAAGAGCTTTTCGGTCTCTTGCATGCGCGCCTGGATGTCGGCGTCCAGCTCGGTGCGGAGCCGCGCAAAGGCGGCGTCGATATCTGCAGGCGTGCGGCAACGGTCGTAGATCTCGGCGATGCGCTTTTCAAAGTCCATGCCGCTTTCGATCTGGCCCAGCACATGGTCAGACGCGCCGAACACACCGTCGAACAGGTGAAACTTGTCTTGCAGCAGCTCCAGCACGCGCCGGTCGGCCGCGTTGCGCTGGTTCAGGAAGTTGATGACCACCACGTCGAACCGCTGGCCATAGCGGTGGCAGCGGCCTATGCGTTGCTCCACGCGCTGCGGGTTCCAGGGCAGGTCGTAGTTCACGACGAGTGAGCAGAACTGCAGGTTGACGCCTTCGGCTGCGGCTTCGGTGGCGATGAGGATTTGCGACTCTTGGCGGAAATGGTCGATGAGCGCGGTGCGGCGGTCAATGGCCGGGGAGCCGGTCACGCGGTCACTGCCGGTGTATTGCGCCAGCCAGCGCTGGTAGATGCCGGTGGACGCGGGGCCCTGGTTGCCCCCACTGAACATGGTGACCTTGCCCGCATAGCCGTGGGCTTCAAGGTAGCGGGCCAGATAGTCTTGCGTGCGGCGGGACTCTGTAAAGATCACCGCCTTGCGGGCAGCACCCATGGCACCCATACGCTCGAAGCCCTGCTGCAGCGCCGACAGCAGCGCGTGGGACTTCTGGTCTTCGCGGATGTTGCGGGCCAGGCGCAGGTATTCGTCCAGCTCGGCCAGCTCTTCGCGCACCAGGGCGTAGTCCACCGGCGGCGTGCCGTCGGCTTGGGGTGCAACCGGGTCGTCTTCTTCGAGCAAATCTTCGTCAAGGTCTTCGTCTTCAATCAGTTGCTGAATCCACTCTTCGTCGATGGTCTGCTTGTCCAGCAGGCGCTGCAGCCGTGCGCGAATGGCGTCCAGGGTGGCCACCACCGCTTCAGTGGACGAAGCCAGCAGCTTGCGCAAGATGAGCGCCACCAGGTGCTTTTGCCGGCTGGGGAAGCCGTAGCTGAAGTCGCGCTGCAGGTAGGCAGAGATCAGCTCGTAAAACCGGACTTCCTCCTCGGAGGGGGAGAACGGCGTGGTGAGCGCGTGGCGCTGGGTGTACGGCACGTACTCCAGAACGTCGCGCCGCAGGGTGCGTTTGATGAAGGGCTGCAGGCGACGGCGCAAAGACTGGATGTCGCCATCGATGCTGCTGTACTGCGAGCGAAAGCTGCGCTCGTCACCAAAAATTTCTTCGTCAATGAGCGAGGTGAGGCCGTACAGCTCCATCAAGGAGTTTTGCAGGGGCGTGGCGGTGAGCAGCAGCTTCTTGCGGCCAGCCAACGCGCGTTTGAGCGCCTGCCCGGTTTCATGGCTCTTGCGGTGGGCGTTGCGCAGCTTGTGCGCTTCGTCAATCACGACCACATCCCACGGCACGGCTGCCAATTGGGCTTCCATGCGGGCGGCGAAGTGGATGGACATGACGCTGATGACGTCGCGGTCCAGGGGGTCGTAGATACCGCCTTCACGAAGCCGGTGCCATGTGCGCGCATCGAGCACTTCGGCAGGCAGGTTGAACTTGTCGGCCAGTTCCTGCGCCCACTGCTTGCGCAACGCAGCCGGGCAAATCACCAGCAGGCGGCGGCGGCGCTCTGCCCACAGCTGGCACAGCACGAGGGCTGCTTCAATAGTTTTGCCAAGACCCACCTCGTCGGCCAGAACCACGCCCTTGCTGAGAGGGTTGTTGAGCGCAAATAACGCAGCGTCTATCTGGTGAGGGTTTAAATCAACGCTGGCATCGAATAGCGACTGCGCGAGGCGGTCTTCCTCAGATGCAGCCCGGCGGCGAGTGAGCTCCCACGCAAAGTACTTTGCGTGATGTGCAGTGGTGTGCGCAACTTGGAAGTCGTGTTCGACGCGGTCTGCCATGTCATGTCTCTCTGCGGGTGATTGTTCAAATCAGAGAGACAGGTTGACTGGCACGGGAGGGCTCGCTTACCTGCGGTAAAGCGGCACCTGCGCCGCAAAGCTACAGCGACCTATTCCTCTAGACACCATCATAAGAGGATGAAACAGCGACTGATTGAAACTTGATTTGTTAACGCTTGCGAGGTGCGTTGCAATTAAATCTATAGCAACGCCCCATGGTAGAGCGGGCGCTCAGGGCAGTTTTTATTCAAAATCCCCGAGCGACCCCGCTATCCCACGCGCCGCACCGAAGCCAGCCGCCGCACCACAGCGATCAACCGGTCAATCTCTTCAAACGTGTTGTAGAACGCCAGCGACGGCCGCACGGTGGTTTCGACACCGAAGCGGCGCAGGATGGGCTGTGCGCAGTGGTGGCCTGTGCGCACGGCGATACCTTCGTCGTTGAGGGCCTGGCCCACTTCTTCGGTGGTGTAACCCGCGAGCACAAAGGACATCACGCTGGCCTTGTCGTCGGCGGTGCCGATCAGGCGCACACCGGGGATGGTGCGCAGCTGGGCCATGCCGTAGACGAGCAACTCGTGTTCGTAGCGGGCGATGTTCTCGATGCCCACGCGGTTCACATAGTCGATGGCAGCGCCCAGGCCCACGGCGTCGGCGATGTTGCCGGTGCCAGCCTCGAACTTGTTCGGGATAGGCTGGAACACGGTTTTCTCAAAGGTGACGTCGGCAATCATGTTGCCGCCGCCCTGCCACGGGGGCATGTCTTCGAGCACTTCGCGTTTGCCCCAGACCACACCGATACCGGTGGGGCCGAACACCTTGTGGCCAGAGAACACAAAGAAGTCAGCGCCGATGTCCTGCACGTCCACCCGCATATGCGAGATGGATTGCGCACCGTCCACCAGAGCCTTGGCGCCAGCGCGGTGCGCCAACTCCACGATCTGCTTGACGGGCACGACCGTGCCGAGCGCGTTCGACACCTGGGTGACGGACACGATCTTGGTGCGGTCGTTCAGCAGCTTCTTGTATTCGTCCAGCAGCACCTGGCCCGAGTCGTCCACCGGGATCACGCGGATCTTCGCGCCCTTGGCGGCAGCCAGTTGCTGCCACGGCACGATGTTGGCGTGGTGTTCGAGGTTGCTGACGATGATCTCGTCACCCGCACCGATGTGCTGGCCGCCCCAGCTTTTGGCCACCAGGTTGATGGCCTCGGTGGTGCCGCGCACGAAGATGACTTCGTTCACGTCCGGCGCGTTGATGAATTTCTTCACCCGCTCCCGTGCGCCTTCATAGGCGTCGGTGGCGCGGGCGGCGAGTTCATGCGCGGCGCGGTGGATGTTGGAGTTCTCGTGCTCGTAGAAGTAGGCGATGCGGTCGATGACGGACTGCGGCTTGTGCGTCGTGGCGGCGTTGTCGAACCAGACCAGCGGCTTGCCGTTCACCCGCTCGCGCAGGATGGGGAAGTCGCGCCGGATGGCGTTCACGTCGAACGGCGGGTGGGCCGAATGGTCTGCCTGCGGCGTAGTACCCAAAGGCTCCACACGCTGGACACGGGTGCCCAGGGGGTCGGCCTTGGCCGGTGTGGTGTAGCCGCTGGGAAGCACGACTGCATCGACGAAGTAGTACTGCGCCGTGGTCAAGTGCTCGGGGTGTTGGCTCCCTCGCCCCTCTGGGGGGAGGGTTGGGGTGAGGGGCTGGGGCGATGGAAATGCTGTGCCGGGATATGGCTGCTGGCCCTCACCCCTGCCCTCTCCCAGGGGGAGAGGGGGCAATACCACGCCATCGCCAGCAACGGGCGACGGATGGCCGTAGCCACTGTTCAAAAAGTAGAACGGCGCAACGCCAGTAGCGGGATGGCTGGCAGCCTGGTGGGCGCTGGTGCCGGTGGCCTGGGGCACACCGAGTGCAGCGCCACCAAAGCGGGAGTCCAGCGCCGGGGCGATGGTCACCGCGCTGTCGGGCAGGCCGTTGCCCGCCTGTGCATGCGGCAACAAGGCGGGTGCCCGGTTGGCCAGATGTGGCAGATGGGTGGGCGACGCGGGCAGCAGGTTCACGCCGGGCACCAGGCCCTGCGGAATCGGCGTGCCCGGCACACCGGGGCCAATACCGGCCGGGCTCACCAGGGGTGAGCCTGCGGGTGCAAAGTTGGTCGGCACCTGCACACCCGGCGTGAACGATGGGAGTGCAGACAGACCGGTCGGCGGCGTACCCGGCACACCACTGGCCGAGCGCGCACCGGCAGACGACGAGGCGTCTCCGGGCAGCGCGGCGAACAGCTCGCTTGCCATACGCGCCAGCGTGGCCGGGTCGGGCAAGCCGGGCGGCAGCGTTGGCAGCATGGTGGATGGTGGGATGGAAATAGACACGTGGATGTTTCTTCCGCGCGTGGATTATTTGTAGGTGTCCGGATAGTCGTGGTACTTGCCGATTTCCACGTCGTCCAGCACGGCCAGCGCATCCGGCGTGAGCACGGCCAGCGAGCAGTACAGCGAGATCAGGTACGACGCAATCGCGTGGTTGTTGATGCCCATGAAGCGCACCGACAGACCAGGGCTTTGTTCGCCTGGCAAGCCGGGCTGGAACAGACCGACCACGCCCTGGCGCTTGTCGCCCACGCGCAGCAGCAGGATCTTGCTCTTGCCGTCGGCCACGGGGATCTTGTTCGACGGGATCAGCGGAATGCCGCGCCAGGTGATGAACTGCGAACCAAACAGGCTCACGGTGGGTGGAGGCGTGCCACGGCGGGTGGCTTCGCGGCCAAAGGCAGCGATGGCCAATGGGTGGGCCAGGAAGAAAGCGGGCTCTTTCCAGACCTTGGTCAGCAGCTCGTCCAGGTCGTCCGGTGTGGGCGCGCCGGTCAGCGGGAAGATGCGTTGTTCATCGGTGACCTGGGCCAGCAGGCCGTAGTCGGGGTTGTTGATGAGTTCGCTTTCCTGGTTTTCCTTGATCGTTTCGATCGTCAGGCGCAGTTGCTCCTTGATCTGGTCGTGCGGGCTGCTGTACAGGTCGGAGATACGGGTGTGCACGTCCAGCACGGTGCTGACGGCGTTCAGGAAAAATTCGCGCGGATGTTCTTCGTATTCGACGAAGGTGCGTGGCAGCTGGTTTTCGGTTTCGCGGGCGGTGCAGGTGACCTTGATCGACTCGGGGTTCTTGACCTTGTTCAGGCGGTAGATACCGGCTTCCACAGGCACCCATTGCAGCAGGTGTGTGAGCCAGCGTGGGCTGATGGTGGCAAGCTGGGGAACGGTTTTGGTGGCATTGGCAAGTTGCCGTGCTGCGCTGTCGCCCAATGCGGTGGTGCCGCCTACGGTTGCTGTCATGTGGGAATCCCTGTCAGGTTAAAGAAATCGAAAAAAGGAAGAAACGGGAAAAATAGAGAACGGAAATCTGACGCGCAGTGTCGAGGTGCTGGGGAAAACCCTCAACAGGCTATAGCCGTCAACTTGATGCCGTGAACCATCCGCCGGTGCTGGATCTGGTCGCAGTGGTCGAGCAAAGTCGCCACGTTCAGGCCCAGCGCACGGGCCAGTTTCTCGGCGGTGACGATGGAGGGGATGACCTGGCCACGCTCGATCTCGCCCACGTAAGAGCGGTTCAGGTTGGCGTGTTCAGACAGCTGCTCCTGCGACCAGCCCCGCCCCTCGCGCAGCTGGCGTACGGCGGTGCCGAAGGTCTGCACCAGCGTGTTCATGTAACACTCGCAGCCCGCTGCCCGTCATGACGCAGCACGGCCTGGGTCACGCTGGCACCGGGCGGCACACTTTCGGTGATCCAGACATTGCCGCCGATGGTGGCGCCCTTGCCCAGCGTGACGCGGCCGAGGATGGTGGCACCGGCGTAGATGACCACGTCGTCTTCCACCACCGGGTGGCGCGGCAGGCCTTTTTGCAGATTGCCTTCAGCATCGGTGGGGAAGCGTTTGGCACCCAGGGTGACGGCCTGGTACACCCGCACACGCTGGCCGATTTCTGCCGTCTCACCAATCACAACACCGGTGCCGTGGTCGATGAAAAAGCCGGGGCCAATTTTGGCGCCGGGGTGGATGTCGATACCCGTCACGCTGTGCGCCAGCTCGGCCACGATACGCGCCAGCAAGGGCAGGCCCAGCACATACAGCGTGTGCGCAATGCGGTCGTGGATCATGGCCAGAATGCCGGGGTAACACAGCAGCACCTCGTCCACGCTGCGCGCCGCCGGGTCGCCCTGGTAGGCGGCCAACACGTCACTGTCGAGCAGGCGGCGAATGCCCGGCAAAGCGGCGGCAAAACCGCGCACGGCCGTGGTGGCCTGCTGCTCGATCAGGCTGTCGGCGGGCTGGGTGTGGCGCAGCACATAGGCCAGCTCCAGCCGGGCCTGCGCCAGCAGCGCATGCAGCGCGGCATCGAGCGTGTGGCCGACGTAAAAATCTTCACTCTCGTGGCGCAGATCCAGCGGCCCCAGGCGCATCGGAAACAGCGCGCCCTTGAGCTGCTCGGTGATCTGCGTCAGCGCCTCGCGCGACGGAAACTCGCGCCCGCCGGGCTCGCGTGACCGCCGCTGGGCATCCCGCCATTCATCGCGCACGGCATGTAGTGCCTGCACAATTTCATTCACATCAAACGTTGCCATGGTGTGCTTTCGTGCTTTCAGTCCTGGATCCAGGGCAAGTGATGGAAACGCCAGCCGTCGCCGTGGCCGCGCTGCTGCGCGGCGTCGATCTCGCCCTCGAACCCTTCAAACACATTGAAGACCTGCGTGAACCCGGCCTTGGCCGCAGCCTCTGCCGCGAGGGCCGAGCGTTTGCCGCTGCGGCACAGCAGCAGCACCACGGCGTCCTTGCCGCCGTCCTTGGCCAGCTTGGCTTCCAGTTCGCGCACAAAACGCGGGTTGCGCGTCAGCGCGGTGCCAGTGGCCCAAGGCACATGGACACCTTCGGGTACACGGCCCACAAATGCGCGCTCTTCCCCAGTACGCACGTCCACCAGCAAAGCCTGGCCGGTGCGCACCAGCTCCCAGGCTGTGGGTGGTGTCACACCTCCCGCGTACGGCAGGCCGGTCTCGGCGGCCTCTGCGCGGGCTTGCTCCAGGGCGGCTGGCAGTGTGATTTCAGCAATGTCCGATGGCATGGGTTCACTTCCTCATTCGGTGAAATGGTGGCGATAGACATCCAATTTACGAGCGCCAACCTAAATCACATACGAATAAAAAGCGACTTTCATACAACCAAACCGTCTATGCGGACGGGTCACGTTGAAAACGCAGCAACATATACATATTTATGCTAATGTGTATTGATGCGAACCACCCTCGATTTACCCGACGACCTCATGCGCCACCTGAAGTCCCGCGCCGCGCTGGAAGGCCGCAGCCTGCGCGACCTGGTGCTGGCATTGGTTGAGCGGGGCATGCAAGAGCCCGCGCCAAGGCCTGCCGCAGCGCCGCCGACTTTGCCGACCATCTGCATCGGCCAGCCGCTGGGCGCTGCGTCGCTCACCAACGCCGGTTTGAGTGCGTTGGCGGACGAAGAATGAACGCGCAGCATCGCGTGGCCGAGCCACCTGCGCCATGGCGCTTTTCTGCAGGCAAGGCGGGGGACAACACAGGTGGGGATTTGCCTGACCTCAACATCTGGTTGGCGCTGGTGGTAGCAGAGCACCCACACCACACCGTGGCGCGCAGGTACTGGGACGAGGTGCAACCCCAAATCGCACGCGGCCAGTCAGTCTGGTTTTGTCGCGCCACCATGTTGGGGCTGGTGCGTTTGTTGAGCCAGCCCAAACTCATGGGCGCAGGGGTGCTGGCGCTACCCGCCGCCCACACCGTTTACCGGCAGTTGCGCGACACCGCTGGCGTCGCATTTTTGAACGATGCCGAAGGCGCAGACGCCACGCTGTCCGCATGGATAGGCGACACGCCAGCGCCATTGCCCGCGCGGCTCTGGTCTGACGCCTGGCTCGCCGCTGCGGCCGAAGCCGCGGGACTGCGTCTGGTGACGCTGGACAGTGACTTCAAACGTTTTGCTTTGAGCCGGTGCCTGGTATTGCAGGCTTGATTCAGCCCACCTGGGGCTGAGCGACGGCACCACCCGGCACACGCCGCGCCGTCAGCGCGCTACCCATGGACGCGGCAATGATGAGGCCAATGGCCACCCATTGCAGCACGCTTAAATATTCATCCAGCAACACCAGCGCGATCAGCGCGGCCACAGCGGGCTCCATGCTGATCATGATGCCGAAGGCCTCTTTGGGCAGGCGTTTGAGTGCCACCATCTCCAGCGAAATCGGAATGGCGCTGGAGATGGCAGCAACCCCCAACCCCACCAGCAGCACCGAGGGTGACAACAGCGCGGTGCCCGCATGCGCCACACCCACCGGCACAGCGACCAATGCCGCCGCCAACAGTCCCCACGCCACCGAATGCCCGGCATGCAGGTGGGACACCCGTTTGCCAAACACGATGTAAGCGCCCCACCCCACGGCTGCGGCCAAGGCGTACATCACACCCACCGGGTCGAGCGCACTGCCGCTGTGCCCCAGCGGCAACAGCAGGGCCAGGCCTGCGATGGCCAGCGCCACCCAGACAAAGTCCACCACCCGGCGCGACGACCAGATCGCCACTGCCAGCGGCCCCGCAAATTCGATGGCCACCGCAATACCGAACGGAATGGTGCGCAGCGACATATAAAACGCCAGGTTGGTCAACCCCAGCGCCCCGCCATACAGCGCGATGGCCCGTGCATCAGCCCGCTGCAACGGCCAACGCCAGGGACGCCAGAGCAGCAGCAGAATGAGCGCCGAGAACCCCACACGGACAGCGGTGGTGCCGGGTGCGCCCACCAGCGGAAACAGCGCGTATTTGGCCCATGACGTGCCGATGCCGAGGGCGGTGACGGCGCCCAGGACTGCCAGCAAGGGAATGAGCCGCGTCAGGCGGGAGGGTTGGGAAGAAGACGCAGAACCGGGAGCAGATGAATCCATGGCTGAACTGTAATGCCCGTGCCATCAGCGCTCAGAAGACAAGAGGCCGATTTTCATGAAGAGAATCGGCCTCTGGCGCTTATCCTGATTGCGCAAGCAGCTATTAAAAGGTGAGCATCAGGGCGCTACACCCTCCTCTGCCGTTACAGCTTAAAAGCCCGCCACCACCGAGCCCTTGAATTCGGTCTGGATGAACTTGCGGTTTTCTTCCGACTGGTAGGCCTTGATCAGCTTGGCAACCCAGGGCTTGTCCTTGTTCTGCTCTTGCACAACGATGACGTTGACGTAAGGGCCCTTGGCGTTTTCTTGCGCAATGGAATCCTTGCCGGGTGTCAGGCCTGCGGGCAACGCGAAGTTGGTGTTGATCGCGGCGGCATCCAGGTCGTCCAGCGTGCGGGGCAGCTGGGCAGCGTCCACTTCCACGAACTTGATCTTCTTGGGGTTGTCCGTCACGTCCAGCGGCGTGGCTTTCAGGCCGGCTTCAGGCTTGAGTTTGATCAGGCCCTTTTCCTGCAGCATCAGCAGCACACGGCCGCCGTTGGTGGGGTCGTTCGGAATGCCGAACTTCGCGCCGTCTTTCAGCTCGGCCAGGCTCTTGACCTTCTTGGAATAGATACCGATGGGGAAGTTGACCGTGTCGGCCACTTTCACCAGCTTGTAGCCACGGTCCTTGACCTGTGCGTCGAGGTAAGGCTTGTGCTGGTAAATGTTGGCGTCCAGGTCGCCAGCGGACAGGGCGGCGTTGGGCTGCACGTAGTCGCTGAATTCAACGATCTGGATCTTCAGGCCGTCTTTTTCGGCGATCTTCTTCACCTGTTCCAGGATTTGGGCGTGCGGGCCGCCCGTGACACCGATCTTGAGGGGTTTGTCCTGCGCCAGCACCGCGCCAGAGAAGCCCACAGCGAGGGCAAGGGCCAGGGTCGATTGCAGGAGGTTGCGCTTGTTCACAATAGTCTTTCAGTCAAAAACGAAGAGTGTGAACTTTAGGGTAAATACCAGCCAACTCAAACGACTGTTATTTTCTTTTCTTCAATCGGAAAACGCATAAGGAGGCGCCATACAAGCGCCTCCCAAGGCCACAGACCAGAAAATGCCTATTTTTTGCGGCGTTCCATGAAGGCGATGATTTCACCCATGATGCCCTTGCGGAAGAGCAGCACGCAGACGATGAAGATCAGGCCGGTGACCATGGTGACCGACTCACCCAGGGTGTTGAACCATTCGATGCCCGTGACGGCCGCAATGGCATGGCCTATTTCGCCGAGTTTGTTTTCCAGGATGACCACCACGGTCGAACCGACCATCGGGCCGCTCAGAGTACCCAAACCACCCACCAGGGTCATCAGAATGACCTGGCCCGATGCCGTCCAGTGCACGTCCGACAGCGACGCGAAACCCAGCACCAGTGTCTTGAGTGATCCAGCCAAACCGGTCAGCGCGGCAGAAATCACGAAAGCCAGCAGCTTAAAACGTGCCACGTCGTAACCCAGCGACAGCGCACGGGGTTCGTTTTCCTTGATGCCCTTGAGCACCTGGCCAAACGGGGAATGGATAGTGCGAACGATCAGCGCAAACGCTGCGGCCACGATGGCCAGCACCAGGTAATAGATGGTCAGGTCGTCGGCCAGGCTGATGACACCGAACAGCTTGCCGCGGGGCACTGCTTGCAGGCCGTCCTCACCGCCAGTGAACGGCGCTTGCAAGGCGACGAAGAAGATCATCTGCGCGAGTGCCAGCGTGATCATGGCGAAATAGATGCCCTGGCGCCGGATCGCCAGCACACCAAACACCCAGCCCAGCCCGGCACCGGTCAAGGTGCCCACCAGCAGGCCCAGTTCAGGCGTGAAGCCCCACACCTTCATCACATGCCCGGCCACGTAGGCAGAGCCGCCAAAAAAAGCCGCGTGGCCAAAAGACAGCAGCCCGGTGTAACCCAGCAGCAGGTTGAATGCAGAAGCAAACAGTGCAAAACACAGCAGCTTCATCACAAAGATCGGGTATGCACCGAAGAATGGCGCAACGATCAGCGCCGCGAGCAACAGGCCGTAGCCCACAAATTTCTTGTTCATGGTGGCGGCCGCTTATTTTTCTTTGCCGAACAGTCCGGCCGGACGGACCAACAGCACGATAACCATGATGACAAAAACCACGGTGGACGATGCTTCGGGGTAAAAAACCTTGGTGAAACCTTCAATCACCCCCAAGCCCAGCCCCGTCAGGATCGAGCCCATGATGGAACCCATGCCCCCAATCACCACGACCGCAAACACCACGATGATGAGGTTCTGTCCCATCAAAGGTGTGACCTGGTACACGGGTGCGGCCAGCACACCGGCAAAAGCCGCCAATGCCACACCAAAGGCGTAAGTCAGAGTCACCATCAAAGGCACGTTGATACCAAAAGCTTCCACCAGGCGCGGATTTTCGGTGCCAGCACGCAGGTAAGCGCCCAGCCGGGTTTTTTCGATCACAAACCAGGTTGCAAAACACACGACAAGGGATGCAACCACCACCCAGACGCGGTACTTGGGCAGCATCATGAAGCCCAAGTTCATGGCCCCTTCCAGCGACTCGGGGGTGTCATAGGCCAGGCCAGAGACTCCATAGAAGGAGCGGAAGGCACCTTCGATCAGCAGTGTCAGCCCCAGGGTCAGAAGCAGCCCGTACAGATGGTCCAGCTTGTAGATCCATCGCAGTAAAAGCCGCTCGATCAGGATACCGAACACCCCCACCACCACTGGCGCGGCTATGAGCATGACCCAGTAGCTGACGTTCCAGTACGTCATGGCCATCCACGTCAGCACCGCCCCCATCATGAACAGCGCACCATGCGCAAAGTTGATGACGTTGAGCAGCCCGAAGATCACTGCGAGCCCAAGGCTCAGGATCGCATAGAACGATCCGTTCACCAGCCCCAGAAGGAGCTGGCTCAGGAGTCCAGGTAATGAAACTTGCATGTGACGGAGATGGCGATGAACAGGTGGATCAGGGGGGTTAAACGGACGACGCGTTTACTTCCAGAGGGCGCACTTGCTGTCGGCCTTGGAGGTAAACACCTGATCACCAGGCAGTTTGGTCACCAGTTTGTAGTAGTCCCATGGCTGGGTGGACTCGGCCTGCGACTTCACCTGCATCAGGTACATGTCATGCACCATACGACCGTCGGGACGGATCACCCCCTTGGCATAGAAGTCGTTGATCGGTGTCTTTTTCATCTGCTCCATCACCTTGTCGGCATCCACCGTTTTTGCGGCTTGCACGGCCTTCAGGTAGGTCATGGTGGCGGAGTAGTCGGCCGCCTGGATGTCGGTGGGCATACGTTTGGCTTTTTCGAAGAACTTCTTGCCAAAGGCACGGGTCTGGTCGTTCAGGTTCCAGTCCCAGCTGGTGGTGAGCAGCAGGCCTTCGGTGTTCTTCAGACCCAGGCTGTGGATGTCGGTGATGAACACCAGCAGTCCCGTCATCTTCATGTTTTTGGTGATGCCGAATTCTTTGGCCGACTTCACCGAGTTGATGAAGTCACCACCCGCGTTGGCCAGCGCCAGCACCTGGGCCTTGGAGCTTTGGGCCTGCAGCAGGAAGGACGAGAAATCGGACGTGTTCAACGGTGTACGCACACCGCCCACCACGGTACCACCCGCAGCCTTGACCACACGTGAGGCATCTGCCTCGAGAGCGTGGCCAAACGCGTAGTCAGCGGTCACAAAGTACCAGTTCTTGTCGCCCCGGGCGATCAGAGCACCACCCGTGCCCTTGGCCAGCGCAACGGTGTCGTACGCATAGTGCACCGTGTAGGGGCTGCACTGCTCGTTGGTGAGGGCAGAGCTGCCCGCGCCATTCACCATAAACACACGTTTCTTTTCCTGGGCCAGCTTGGCCATGGCCAGCGCCGTGCCGGAGCTGGTACCACCAAACAGCATGGTCAAGCCCTGGGTATCGATCCACTCACGGGCCTTGGCTGCGGCAATGTCAGGCTTGTTTTGATGGTCGGCGGACAGCAACTCGATGGGCATGCCGTTGACCTTGCCACCAAAATCATCAATGGCCATCTGGATGGCCAGCGCGCCGTTTTTACCTTCCACGTCGGCATACAGGCTCGACATGTCGGTCACAAAACCGATCTTGACTTTTTCTTGCGCCTGCACAGCGTGGGATGCAAGACCAACGGCGCCCAACATGAGGGCCAGGGTTGTGAGTGTGCGTTTCATAGTTGTCTCCTGAGGGGTTGGAATGAGGGGGCAAACGGGCAAATAAAAAGAGGCCAATCTAAGGGCTACACGCCCAGCAGTTCGGTCAATACAGGCATCTTGGCTTCGAGATCCTGCGATGCGAAGGACTCCACCATGCGGCCATGCTCCATCACATAAAAACGGTCGGCCAGCGGTGCCGCAAAGCGGAAGTTCTGCTCCACCATCACGATGGTGTAACCCCGCTCGCGCAGGGTGACGATCATGCGGGCCAGTGTCTGCACAATGACGGGGGCGAGGCCTTCGGAAATTTCGTCGAGCAACAATAGCTTGGCACCTGTACGCAGAATGCGCGCCACGGCCAGCATCTGCTGCTCACCACCCGACAGGCGGGTGCCCTGGCTGTGGCGGCGTTCGGCCAGGTTGGGGAACATGGCGTAAATCTCTTCAACCGACATGCCTTTTTCCGCGCCTTTGAGTTGCGGCGGCAGCATCAGGTTTTCTTCACACGACAGGCTGGAGAAAATGCCACGCTCTTCGGGGCAGTAACCCACTCCCAGGTGGGCGATGCGGTAGGTCGGGCGGTCGATGGTTTCGGTGCCGTAGATCTTGACCGAGCCTTTGCGTGAGCCCGCCAGGCCCAGGATGGCCCGCATGGTGGTGGTGCGCCCAGCGCCGTTGCGGCCCAGCAAGGTGACAACCTCTCCCGGCTGCACGACCATGTTCACACCGTGCAGCACATGGGACTCACCGTACCAGGCTTGCAGATCCTTGATTTCAAGCGCTGCCGTCATTTCAATTTTTCCATCGCACTTTGGCAGTTTGCAATATGCATGAATACAGAACAGCCCAGGCCAGGAACACCGCGGAACGGGCTCTGCCCGGCCGCTGGTGTTGCCCCCGGCAAGGGGGTTGGCGAAGCGACACAAAGTGCGCGAAGACTGGGGGTGAGCAACATCAATGTGCTCCCACCAGTTGGCCGTCGGTGGTGCCCATGTAGGCCTCCATCACCTGCGGGTTGCGGGACACTTCGGCATACGGCCCTTCGGCCAGCACCGCGCCGCGTTGCAGCACGGTGATGCAGTCGGCAATGGTGGACACCACATTCATGTTGTGCTCCACCATGAGGATGGTGCGGCCAGCCGACACCTTTTTGATGAGCTGGGTGACACGGTCCACGTCTTCGTGGCCCATACCCTGGGTGGGTTCGTCGAGCAGCATCAGTTCGGGGTCCATCGCCAGTGTGGTGGCGATCTCCAGTGCGCGTTTGCGGCCATACGGCAGGTTGACGGTGGCTTCATCGGCCAGCTCTTCGAGGCCCACTTCGGCCAGCAGCTCACGTGCCCGGCCATTGAGCTGGTTGAGCGAGGTTTCACTCTTCCAAAAATGGTAGGACGTGCCCAGGCTGCGTTGCAGCCCCAGGCGCACGTTTTCGAGCAAGGTGAGGTGCGGGAACACGGCCGAGATCTGGAACGAGCGGATGATGCCGCGCCGTGCGATCTGTGCGGGTTGTTCGCGAGTGATGTCCTGCCCATTGAACAGGATGGTGCCCGACGTGGGCTCCAGGAATTTGGTCAGCAGGTTGAAGCAGGTGGTTTTGCCTGCGCCGTTGGGGCCGATGAGCGCATGGATGGAACCCCGGCGCACTGCGAGGTTGACATCGCTGACCGCCGTGAAGCCTTTGAACTCTTTGGTGAGATGGTGGGTCTCGAGGATGGTCTCGCTCATTGCGCCGCTGCTGCCCTGGTGTGTGATGGATCGGTCCGCATCACAGGGTCTATTTTTTAATAAATTCCCTGCGACTGGCGGCGATCTTAGTGCAGCGCACAACGCTGCCATACCCGGACAAACGCCTAGGACGGCAGCACCAAATATGTGCAGCCGCCCCTCGGAAAAACCTTGTCAACCACCCTGCCTGGTGGCTTGAGCCACCAGCCCACACGGCTCCAGCTGCCGCGTGTTGGTGCTGCCCTCAGTGGGCACCTGCAGCCGCGTCTGCATTCCCCATGCTGGCCTTGGGCGGCTGGGTCATCCAGATCAGCGGGATCAGCAGCAAAAACAGCGCTGCTGACATGTAGAAAATATCGTTGGCCGCGAGCATGAAGGCCTGCTGGTCCACCATGCGGTTAACCTGCGCCAACGCTTGCTCGGCATTGATGCCACTGGATGCCAGACCAGACAGCGCTCCGCTGGCAATCGGGTTGCCCAGGGTGATGGACTCGACCAGATGGGCATGGTGCATGGCCGCGCGGCTTTCCCACAGCGTGGTGGCCACCGACGTGCCCACGGCCCCCGCCGTGATACGCGTGAAGTTCGACAAACCCGAGGCGGCTGGAATACGTTCCGGTGGCAGGCCCGACAAGGTGATGGTCACCAGCGGAATAAAAAAGAACGCCATCGCCACACCCTGGATGATGGTGGGGATCATGATCGTTGCGATATCGGCCTGGGTGTTGAAGTGGGAGCGCATCCACAGCACCAGCGCAAACACCAGGAACGCAAAGGTGGCGAAATAACGCGGGTCCACCTTGCCAATACTTTTGCCCACCACGGGCGACAGCACCAGCGCCATCACACCTACCGGGGCCAGCACCATGCCAGCCTGTGTGGCGGTGTAGCCCATGTACTGCTGCAGCCACAACGGCAGCAGCACCACGTTGCCAAAGAACACCCCATAGGCAATCGACAGCGCCAGCGAACCAGCCCAGAAGTTGCGCCGCTGGTAGAGCGTGAGGTCCACCACCGGGTGTTTTTCGGTCAGCTCCCAGATCAGGAAAGCGATGAAGCCCACCACCGCCACCACGGCGAGTGTGACCACCATGCTGGAGTGGAACCAGTCGTGCTCTTTGCCCAGGTCGAGCATGACCTGCATTGCGCCGACCCAGACCACCAGCAGCGCCAGGCCGATAGCGTCGATCGGCAGTTTGCGGATCTGGCTCTCACGCTCGCGGTACAACATCCACGCAGCACCCGCAGCGGCCAGGCCGATAGGCACGTTGATGTAGAAAATCCACGGCCACGAGACGTTGTCGGTGATCCAGCCGCCCAGCAGCGGCCCCATCACGGGTGCCACCAAAGTGGTCATCGACCACATCGCCATCGCCAGACCCGCCAGCGCACGTGGGTAACTCGACAGCAGCAGCGACTGCGACAGCGGAATCATGGGCCCGGCCACAAAACCCTGCAGCGCACGGAACGCGATGAGTGTGGCCATGTTGGGGGCCAGGCCACACAGCCATGAGGCCAGCACAAACAGCAGCACATTCACCACAAACAAACGCACCTGGCCAAAGCGCTGCGACAGCCAGCCGGTGAGGGGCACGGCAATCGCATTGGCCACCGCAAAACTGGTGATGACCCAGGTGCCCTGGTTGGGGCTGACGCCCAGGTCACCCGCGATGGCGGGCAGCGAGACGTTGGCAATCGACGTGTCGAGCACGTTCATGAAGGTGGCCGCAGACAGGGCAATCGTGCCCCACATGCGGGCCGAACCCTCCAGCGGAGGGTGGGCAATATGGGCAGGAGCGGAGGACATGGCGGATCGCGGAGAAACGGCTTAACGGGCCCCGGCTCAGTGGTTGCTCACCGCTGCGGCCAGCTTGCCGGAACCGCTGTGTCCTGCGTTGGCCGCAATGATGCGGCGCACCTCGGCGTCGGCACCGGCGTCGAGGGTGGCGTACACCTGCGTCTGTGTCAGTGCGTTGTCGCGTGGTGCGTCGGCCAGGGTCTTGCCATCCTGGTGGGTGATGTCCACTTCAGCGTCCATCGACAGGCCTACACGCAGCGGGTTCTCGGCCAGTTGTTTGGAGTCCAAGGCAATACGCACGGGCACCCGCTGCACCACCTTGATCCAGTTGCCCGTGGCGTTTTGCGCGGGCAGCAGCGCAAAGGCCGAGCCCGTGCCCACACCCAGTCCGGCCACGGTGCCGGTGTATTCCACCTTCTTGCCGTACACGTCGGCAGTGAGTTTGGCGGGTTGGCCGAGGCGGATGTTGCGCAGCTGCACTTCCTTGAAGTTGGCGTCCACCCACACTTGGTTCAACGGAATGATGGACATCATGGGGGTACCTGCTGCGACGCGCTGGCCGAGCTGCACAGTGCGTTTGGCCACGTAGCCATCCACCGGCGCGGGCAAGGCCACACGCTGGGTGGCGAGGTAGGCCTCACGCACCTTGGCGGCAGCGGCCTGCACACTCGGGTGGGCTTCGATGCTGGTGCCTTCGGTCATGGCCTGGTTGCTGGTGAGCTGCTCTTTGGCACCCAATACACCGGCCTGTGCGGCAGCGAGTGCACTCTTGGCGTTGGCGAGCTGCGTCTGGGCGTGGCTCAGTTCTTCCTTTGACACGGCACCATTGCCCACCAGGGACTGGCGGCGGTTCAGGTCGTCGGTGGCGCGGGCGATGTCGGTCTGTGCGCGGGCCACGTCGGCGCTGCGCAGCGTGACCTGCGCGCCGAGTGAGGCGTTGTTGGCGTACAGCGTGCGCACCTGGCGCACGGTCTGCGCCAGGTTGGCCTGGGCCTGCTCCAGCGCCACGCGGGCATCGGCCGGGTCGAGCTTGACGAGCGGCTGCCCTGCCTTCACAAAGTCAGTGTCGTCGGCCAGGATGGCCATGACGGTGCCGCCCATCTGGGGTGTGATCTGGATCACATTGCCCTGCACGTAGGCGTTGTCGGTGGTCTCAAAGTGGCTGGCCACGCGCCATTCGTAAATGCCCCAGCCCAGCCCGGCAAGCGCCACCACCACGGCCAGCGTGGTGAGTGCTTTTTTGCGTTGGGGGTTGCCAGCGGTCACAGCTGCGTCGGATGAAGTTGTGGTGTTCATGGAAATTCCTTGGAAATCTGTTGGATATTTTTTGTGGTTCTGCACAAGGGGAGGAATGAGAGGGCGTGGCTTATTCGCCCGCCACCTGCTGTACCGGGAGCGCCGCAGCGGTGTACCCACCACCCACGGCGCGGGCCAGGCCCACCTGCACATCCAGCGCACGGGCGGCCAGGTCCACGGCCTGGCGGCGCTGCACCAGCACGTTGGTCTCCGCAGTCAACACGTTCAGGTAATTGCCCAGCCCGGCCTTGTAACGTTGCACGGCAATGCCGTAGGCCGACTCGGCCGACTTCTGCGCGGCCTGTTGTTCGGTCTGCTGGCGGGTGATGGAGCGGGCGGACGCGACCTGGTCGGCCACGTCGTGCACGGCGTCGAGCACGCTGGCGTTGTAACTCTCCACGGCAGCGTCGAGGTCTGCCGTTTTGCCACGCAGGTTGGCGCGCAGGCGGCCGCCTTCAAAAATCGGCAGGCGCAGCGCGGGGCCCACACCCCACTGCAGGCTGTCGGAGCCGATCAACCGGTTCAGCCCGATGCTGGACAGTCCGGCAAACGCCACCAGGTTGATGTTGGGATAAAACTGCGTTTTGGCGTTGACCACGTCTTTGCCTGCCGCTTCGACACGCCAGCGTGCGGCGGCAATGTCGGCCCGGCGGCCCAGCAGATCGGCCGGAATGGCCGACGGTAAATCCATGTTTTTGATAGCAGCTAACGCAGGCGCAGAGAGCGCCAGGGCCACTTTTGGATCACCAACCAGTGCCCCCAGCGCATTCCGCGTGAGTTGCGACTGCTCCTGCAGCGCTTCGATCTGCTGGCGGGCTTCGGGCAACCCGCCTTCACTCTGGTGCTGCTCCAGCTGGGTGTCGAGCCCCGCGCTCACGCGGTCACGCACCAGGCCCACAGTTTCTTCGCGCTGCGCCAGCGTGCGCCGCGCCACCACCAGCTGGGCCTCGGTGCGGGCCAGCTGGATGTAGCTGCGGGCCACGTTGCTGGCCAGCAGCACACGGGCGGCCTGGGCGTCTGCCTCGGCGGCGTTCACCGTGCCTAAAGCAGCGTCAAGCGCAGCGCGGTATTTTCCGAAGAAATCCAGCTCCCAGCTGGCGTTGAGCTGCAGGGTGCCGGTGCTGCGGATGGAGCCTGCCAGCGGCGCAGGCACGGCACCGGTTTCGGTGTAGCGTTGGCGGGTCAGGTCCACCGCGCCGTTGATTTGGGGCAACAAGGCAGCATCGGCCACCTCGGTCACCGCCTGGGCGCGGGCGAGGCGGGCTTGTGCCACTTTCAGGCTGGGGTTGTTCTGCAGCGCCTGGGCCACCAGCGCGTCAAGCTGGGCGTCGCCCATGGCATGCCACCATTCGGTGGACACCGCTGGCGCTGCAACAGCGGACGGCGCCGTCGCCACCAGGCCCACACTGGCCGGGTCGCGCAGTCTGGCCTGTGGCGTGATGCCGGACATGTCGGCACAACCTGCCAGCACAGCGGCGGCCACCAGTACGGACACGGTCCACACGGGATGGCGGGCCACGGAACGGCGGCTGGTGGCGGGGAAAGAGACGGAGGTGTTCATGGTGTGCCCTCCCCCTGCGGGGCGGTCTGGACATTGGTAAAGATGCGCTGCAGAAAATCCTGCAGGCTGCGCCACTCGGTTTCAGAGAAACCACGCAGTGCGTTGTTTTGCACGCGTGACAAGATCACCGGGATTTGTGCTGCGGCAGCCAGCCCGTCGGGCGTCAACTCGATGTTGACCACACGCCGGTCTTCGCTGGAGCGCACGCGGCGCAGCAGGCCTTTGGCCTCCACCCGGTCGAGCAGCCGGGTCATCGAGCCCGCGTCCATCTCGCAGCAGCGGGCCAGTTCGGCCACGGTGTTGGCTTGGCGCAGGTACAGGCGCAGCAAGGGCTTCCACTGCGCGTCGGTGAGGCCAAAGGGCTCCATCTCACGCTCCACTTCCTGCGCAATCACCCCCATGATGCGGCGCATGAGGTACCCCATGCTGTTTTCGGGGCGGAAGTTGTCTACCGTGTAGTACGTCACTGCCGCACCGGATGCAGCAGGATCGGAGGGGTCAGGGGAAAAAGTAGCCATGGTCGCCATATTAATTGCCTAGGCAATTAATGCCTAGGACTTTTTTGTTCAGGCTTATTGTTGCTACACTGACCCATGGCCTCCCCCTCTTCCACACGATCGTCCATCCCATCGCGTTCCAAACCCGCAACCGCCCCGCCCCGCTCGCTGTCCGGGCTGATGCCTTTCTTGCGGCCGTACCGGGGGCGCATCTCCCTGGCGCTGGTTTTTCTGGTGCTGTCGGCAGCCGCCACACTGGTGTTTCCCGTGGCGCTGCGCAGCCTGGTGGATGGCGGTTTGTCACCGGCCAGTGCGGGTGCCGCTTTGCCTGCGCTGCAGGGGCACTTCCTGGCCCTGTTTGCGGTGTCGGTGGCGCTGGGGGTGTTTTCTGCCGGGCGCTTCTACATGGTGAGCTGGCTCGGTGAACGGGTCAGCGCCGACCTGCGCAATGCGGTGTATGCCCACGTGTTGCGCCAGAGCCCGCAGTTTTTTGAAACCACCCAGACCGGCGAAGTGTTGTCGCGCCTGACCGCCGACACCACCCTGGTGCAAACCGTGGTGGGCTCGTCGCTGTCGATGGGTTTGCGCAACGCGGTGATGGGGGTGGGTGCCCTGGCCATGCTGGTGTGGACCAACCCGTATGTGATGGCACAGGTGCTGCTCATCCTGGTGCTGGTGGTTGTGCCCAGCCTGTGGTTTGGCCGGCGGGTGCGCAAGTTGTCGCGGGCCAGCCAGGATCGGCTGGCCGACTCCAGCGCGATTGCTGCGGAGGTGTTAAACGCCGTGCCGCTGGTGCAGAGTTACACCGCCGAACCGCGCGAAGCGGCCCGCTTCGACGCGGCCACTGAGAGCACTTTCAAGACCGCAGTACAACGCACCCGCGCCCGCTCGGTGCTGGTGGCCTTCATCATCATTGCCACCAGCGCGGCGCTGCTGTGGGGCCTGTACCAAGGCACACAGGCCGTTATTGCGGGCACCATCACCGCGGGGCACCTGGGGCAAACGGTGGTGTACGTGATCATCCTGGCCGGTGCAGTGGCGGTGCTGGGTGAGGTGTATGGCGACCTGCTGCGGGCTGCGGGCGCCACCGAACGGCTGGTGGAGCTGCTGGAGAGTGATTCACCGATTAAATCATCCTCAAATCCGCTTCCAGCGCCCGCTAAATCTGCGGGACTAGCTATCAATTTTGAAAATATCACCTTCCACTACCCGTCCCGCCCCGGCCAGGAAGCCTTACACCGCTTTGACCTGCAGGTGGCGGCTGGCGAAACAGTGGCACTGGTGGGATCCAGCGGCGCGGGCAAAAGTACGGTGTTCCAGTTGCTGCAGCGCTTTTACGACCCGGACGCCGCCACGAGCGACACGCCGGGTGGGCGCATCACGCTGAATGGTGTGGACATCCGCGACCTGGCGCTGGACAGCCTGCGCAGCCGCATCGGTGTGGTGCCGCAGGACGCGGTGATTTTCTCGACCACCGCGCTGGAAAACATCCGCTACGGCAAACCCGATGCCAGCGATACCGAAGTCCACGCCGCCGCCCAAGCCGCATTTGCACACGACTTCCTGCTGGCCCTGCCCGAGGGGTACGGCACCTTTCTGGGTGAGCGTGGTGTACGCCTGTCGGGCGGCCAGCGCCAGCGTATTGCGATTGCACGCGCCATCCTGAAAAACCCGCCGCTGCTGTTGCTGGACGAAGCCACCAGCGCACTCGATGCCGAGAGTGAACGTATGGTGCAGGCCGCGCTCGACTCCGCCATGCAGAAACACACAGGGCAACGCACAACGCTGGTGATTGCCCACCGGCTGGCGACGGTGCAAAAATCCGACCGCATCGTGGTGCTGGACCATGGCCGTATCGTGGAGCAAGGCACCCACGATGCGCTGGTGGCAGCGGGTGGTGCCTACGCGCGGCTGGCGGCTTTGCAGTTCACCGCGTAGCGCCACTTTTGCCGGCATGGCTGACATCACCCTGGATGACCTGCGCCGCTACGCCGTGGCGCGCACCCTCTTCAAACCCACGACACTGCCCGCTGCGATCCGCAAACTGGGCTTTGTGCAGGCCGACCCGATCCGCGCCCCCGCACGTGCACAGGACCTGACCCTGCGCCACCGGGTGAAGGACTACCGTGCCGGTGACCTCGAAAAACGCTACCAGCGCCTGGCCATCGAGGAAGACTGCCTCGTCAACTACGGCTTCCTGCCACGTGAGCATGTGGCGCTGATGCACCCACGGCAAGCCAAACGGGTGTGGGACGCCGACACCCAGCACAAAGCGGCGGACGTGCTGGCCTATGTGCAAGCGCACGGCCCGGTGCACCCGCGCCAGATAGAGCAGCATTTCGCCCAAGGCAACGTCACCAACTACTGGGGCGGCTCCAGCAGCGCGACCACCCACCTGCTGGACGGCATGCACTACCGCGGCATGCTGCGTGTAGTGCGGCGTGACAGCGGCACCCGGGTGTACGAAGCCGTGGCACATCCGCCCACTGACGACAGCCCTGCCAGCCGCGCACAACGCGCCGCCGCACTGGTTGCGCTGGTGGTACACAAATACGCACCGCTGCCTGCTGCCAGCCTGACCTATCTGGTGCGGCTGCTGGGTTACGGCGCGCCGCATCTGGCACCCCAGATCCAAACCGCCCTGCGCCTCGCCAAACAAGAACTCGCCAGTTGCCAGATCAACGGCACCACCTGGTACTGGCCCGCCGACGAAAACCCGGCCTCGCGCCGCCACACACCCGATGGCGCTGTGCGCCTGCTCGCCCCCTTTGACCCGGTGGTGTGGGACCGCCGACGTTTCACGCTGCTGTGGGACTGGACCTATAAATTCGAGGCCTACACGCCAGCCCCGCAACGCAAGCTCGGCTACTACGCGCTACCTCTGTTGTGGCATGACCGCGTAATCGGATGGGCCAATGTCACGGCACCCCAGGGGCACATGGTGGTGAACTTCGGCTACGCCGACAAGGCACCACAGGGTGCGGACTTTCGCGCAGCGCTGGACGACGAACTGCAGCGTATGGCGTATTTTCTGGCGGCGCACTGAACCCCTGTAGCAAAGCGCCTGGTCATTACCCACCCCATTGCATCCCGCAGTAAGAGGCGTGCGCTTGTCCTTCAAGCAGACACCGCGGAACTGGCTTTGCCGGGCCGCTGGTGTCGCCCCCTGCAAGGGGGTTGGCGAGAGCGGAGCGAAGCCTGGGGGTGAGTTACCTACTGCAGGGTTTCTTTCAGCGCTGCGGGCAAAGGCAGCGGCATGACGGGGATACCCTCCTCCAGCAAGGCTTCGGTTTCCTCGCGTGAAGCCTGGCCCCGGATATTGCGTTCCGTGGCTTCGCCGTAGTGCATCTTTCGGGACTCTTCGGCAAACCGCGTGCCCACGTCTTCGGTGTTGGCAAGGATGTGGCGGGCCATTTTCCAGAGCGCGGCCTGCGCCTTGTGCAGGCCGGCATCACCGGACAGCACCGGGGCCCCGGCAGCCAGGGCTGGGGACTCGGATGGGGCGACTTCGCGCTGTGCAGCGGGTGCACTGGCACCCAGGTTCAGACGGGGTGCGCTGGGCAGTTTGGTGATACCTGTGTCACCACACACAGGGCACTCCACCAGCGCCCGTGCCAGCTGGCTCTGGTAGTCGTCTTCCGACCCGAACCAGCCTTCAAAACCATGCTGGTGGGCGCATTGCAGACTCAGAACTTTCATACACGGGCCCCTGGCAGCGGGACAGTCTGCCACTCCACGGGCCAGTCACCCGACAGCATGTTCTGCAGCCACAGGGCACCCGACAGGGTCTTGGCATCCGTCACGCGGCCATCGCAGCACCACTGCAGCAGCTCGGTGGGTGTGGCAGTGAACACGTCAAGGAATTCACCATTGTCGAGTTGCCGCTCCCCCAGCACCAGTCCACGCGCAAACCACACGTCGATAAATTCGGTGGAGTAGGAAATACAGGGATGGATGACCCCGGCGTGCGCCCATTCGGTGGCGGTGTAGCCGGTTTCTTCGAGCAGCTCACGCTGGCCGCAGGCCAGGGTGGCTTCACCCGCGTCGAGTTTGCCTGCCGGAAATTCAACCATCACCCTGTGCACCGGGTACCGGAACTGCCGCTCCAGCACCACACGCCAACCATCGGTGGTGTGCAGCAGCGGGATCACCATCACGGCACCGGGGTGGACGATGTAGTCGCGTGTGGCAGTGCGGCCGTCGGGCAAACGCACCGTGTCGCCCAGCACCTGCAGAAAATGGCTGCTCAGCAGCGGCTGGCTGGAGAGGGTTTCTTCGCGAAGGTGCTTGTCTTCCATAGCGTCCATGGCGTCAATAGCGTCTATTCGCAACAGTCGCCGCGGTCAGGCGCGGTGTTTGAGCAGGTAGCAGTACACAAAACCGGGAAATGCCAGCGTCACGAACAGCGCAGACGTGATGGCATAAAACTCCCAGCCTTGGGGTGCAATTTGCCCGGCACGGTATTCCAGCGCCAAGCCCACCATACCGACCAAAAAGTAGAACACCACCAGCTCAGCCAAGCGCAAGCCCAGCCCCTTGGGGTGTTTTAAGGGCCAGACCGCGAGCAGGCGTTGGGTGAGAAAAGGCAGGTTGGCTGCGCAGAAAGCCAGCAGCAGCACCAGCCAGACAGAGAAGGTTTGTGACACCGTGGATAGACTGCCCGAAGGCGGTCAGGTTCCCAGTGTTTTTGCAATAGCCTGCGCGCACAGGGCCATGAGGCCACCGGGCAGGACACCCAGGATCAGCAGCAAGGCACCGTTGACGGTCAGCACCACCCGCACGTCCATCGGTGCGGACACCGTGCTGACGGTAATGGGCGCATCAAAGTACATCACCTTGATCACACGCAGGTAGTAGAACGCCCCTACCAGCGACATCAGCACCGCAAACACGGCCAGGCCAATATAGGAAGGCAGACCCGATGCCACCAGTATTTGGAGCACCGACAGCTTGGCGTAGAAACCCACCAGTGGTGGCAAACCGGCCAGCGACAAAAGGCACACCGCCATCACACCGGCATACAACGGGCTGCGCTGGTTCAAACCAGCCAAGTCGGAGATTTCTTCGCTCTCAAAACCCTCACGTGCCAGAAGCAGGATGATGCCGAACGCAGCCAGCGTGGTGAGCACGTAACTCACGACATAAAACATGGCCGAGCTGTAGGCGTTCTCAAGGGTCAACAAGTCGGCCTTGCCTGCCACCACACCCGACATCATGGCGAGCAGCACAAAACCCATCTGCGAAATGGTGGAGTAAGCCAGCATACGTTTCAGGTTCTTCTGGGCGATGGCGGCCAAGTTGCCTATGAGCAAGGAGCCCACCGCCATGATGCCGAGCATCTGCTGCCAGTCGATCGCCAGCGGCAACAAACCCTCCACAAGCAAACGCATCATGATGGCGAATGCCGCCAGCTTGGGGGCGCCGCCGATCATCAGGGTGATGGCTGTGGGTGCACCTTGGTACACGTCAGGAATCCACATGTGGAACGGCACCACACCCAGCTTGAATGCCAGACCGGCCACCACAAACACCAAACCAAACACCAGCACCTGGTGGCGGATCTGGCCCGAGTTGATCGCTTTGAACACCTGGCTCACGTCGAGTGTGCCGGTGGCGCCGTACAACATGGACAGGCCGTACAGCAGGAAACCGCTGGCCATGGCACCCAGCACAAAATACTTCATGGCGGCTTCGGTGGCGGTGCCGTTGTCACGGCGCAAAGCCACCAGTGCGTAGCTGGACAGAGTCAGCAACTCAAGGCCCAGGTAGATCACCAGGAAGTTGTTGCCGGAGATCATGATGAACATGCCCAACAAGGCAAACATGCTCAGCGTGAACATTTCACCGCCGCGCAACATGCCACGGTCACCCGCATAAGGGCGGCCGTACACCAGTGTCACCATCACGGCAATGGCCGCAAAACACTTGAGCCAGTTGCCCATGGGGTCGCTGACCACCATGTTGCCAAAACCGTACACGGTGCGGCCACTGTCGGCGTACATCACCTGCAGGAAAGCAATGGCACCCAGCGTCAGCAGGGTCAGCACATAGGTGCCGGTGCGGCGCGCACTGGTGACCGTCAGGTCCACCAGCAGAATCACACATGCCATCACCAGTAGCACGATTTCGGGGTAGACAGAGATCCAACTGTTTGTATCAATCATCGCAATTCTCGAATTTCTGTGTGATCAACGCAGTTTGGACTGGCTGACGTGCTGCAGCAGGTTCGCCACAGAGGCGTCCATCACGTCGGTGAAGGGCTTGGGGTACAGGCCCATGGCCAACACAGCAACCGCCAGCAAGGACATGACCAGGAATTCACGGCCATTGATGTCCGTAAGCTCCTTGACATGGTCGTTAGCGACCGGGCCAAGGTACACACGTTTGTACATCCACAGCGTGTAAGCAGCGCCCAGAATCAAGGCGGTTGCAGCCCCCATACCGACCCAGAAGTTGGCCTTGACAGCTCCCAGGATCACCATCCACTCGCCCACAAAACCAGCGGTGCCGGGCAAGCCGGCATTGGCCATGGCAAAGAACAAGGCGAACGCGGCAAATTTGGGCATGGTGTTGACCACACCACCGTAGTCGGCAATTTCACGCGAGTGCACGCGGTCGTACAACACACCAATGGCCAGGAACATGGCGGCAGACACAAAACCGTGCGCAATCATTTGCACAATGCCACCCGACACACCGAGGTCGTTGAAGATGAAAAAACCGAGGGTGACAAAACCCATGTGGGCCACGGATGAATACGCCACCAGCTTCTTCATGTCCTTCTGCACCAAGGCGACCAGGCCCACGTAGATCACCGCAATCAGCGACAAGGTGATCATGAGCCAGGCCCATTCACGCGTGGCGTCGGGTGTGATTGGCATGGAGAAACGCAGGAAACCATAGGCACCCAGCTTCAGCATGATGGCCGCCAGCACGGCAGAACCACCGGTGGGCGCTTCGACGTGGACGTCTGGCAACCAGGTGTGTACAGGCCACATCGGCACCTTGACGGCAAATGCCGCAAAGAAAGCGAAGAACAGCAGGGTTTGCGCGCCCGACGAGAGCGGTAGTTTGTGCCAGGTCAGGATGTCGAAGCTGCCACCCGATTGCACGTAGAGGTAGATCAAGGCCACCAGCATCAGCAAGGAACCGAGCAGCGTGTACAGGAAGAACTTGAACGCCGCGTAGATCTTGTTCGGGCCACCCCAAATACCGATGATGAGGTACATCGGAATCAGTGTGGCTTCGAAGAACACGTAGAACAGCAAACCGTCCAGCGCGGTGAACACACCAATCATCAGGCCACTCAGCACCAGGAAAGCTGCCATGTACTGGTTGACGCGTTCGGTGATGACTTCCCAGCCAGCGATGACCACCACCACAGTGATAAACGCCGTCAGTGGTACGAACCAGAACGACAAGCCGTCTACACCCAGGTGGTAATGCGTGTTGAAACGCGCAATCCAGGACACCTTTTCAACGAACTGCATGTCGGCGGTGCCAACTACAAAGTTCGCCATCAATGGCACGGTGGCCAACAAACCCGCCACGGCACCAATCAGCGCAATCCAGCGGACCACACCAGCGTGTTCATCCCGGCCAAAAGCCATCAACACGACACCAAAGAAAATCGGTGTCCAGATAGCAAGACTCAACAAGTTCATTTTTGTTTTTCTCCCAGCCTACTTGTTCAGCCACACAAAATACGACATCAGCGCAAACACGCCCAGAATCATCGCCAGCGCATAGTGGTACAGGAAACCGGTCTGAACCTTACGCACCAGTGAAGACACCCAGCGCACGGCCTTCCACGACCCGTTCACCACTGCACCATCAATCACAGCCTGGTCGCCCACCTTCCACAGCCCCGTACCCACAGCACGCGCGCCGCGGGCCAGCACGTTTTCATTGAACCAGTCGAGGTAGTACTTGTTTTCCAGCAAGGTGTAGATCGGCTGGCATGCGCGTTTGATGGCGGTGGGCACGGCCGGGTTGACCATGTACATGTAGTACGAGGTCACCACACCGGCCAGTGCGAGCCAGAACGGCCAGGTCATGAGGCCGTGGATAGCCATCTGCACCGGGCCATGGAAAGCTTCGGCCAGTTCGTTCATGGCGTGGTGCCGTGCACCGTCCACAAAAATGACGTCTTTGAAGAAATCGCCGAACAGCATGGGGCCAATGGTCATGAAACCGATCACCACCGAGGGGATGGCCAGCAACACCAGCGGCACGGTCACCACCCAGGGCGACTCATGGGGCTTTTCGTGGTGGTGGTCACCATGGCCATGGTGGTCGTCGTGACCGTGGTGTGCATCCGGGTTCTGGTCGTAACGTTCCTTGCCGTGGAACACCAGGAAGTACATACGGAACGAATAAAACGCGGTGATAAACACCCCTGCCAGGACTGCGTAATACGCAAAACCTGCTGCAGGCAAGTGGCTCTCGTGCACAGCCTCAATGATGCTGTCCTTGGAGTAGAAACCCGAGAACAGCGGCGTGCCAATCAGGGCCAGCGACCCTAGCAGCGACGTGATCCAGGTGATCGGCATGTACTTGCGTACACCGCCCATCCAGCGGATGTCCTGGTTGTGGTGCATACCCATGATGACCGAGCCCGCACCCAGGAACAACAAGGCTTTGAAGAATGCATGGGTCATCAGGTGAAAGACAGCCACGGAGTAAGCCGACGCCCCCAAAGCCACAGTCATGTAACCCAGCTGCGACAGTGTGGAGTAAGCCACCACCCGTTTGATGTCGTTCTGGATGATGCCCAGGAAACCCATAAACAGCGCCGTGATGGCACCAATCACCAGGATGAAATTCAGTGCGGTGTCACTCAACTCGAACAGGGGTGACATACGCGCCACCATAAAGATGCCCGCGGTCACCATGGTGGCGGCGTGGATCAGTGCCGAGATGGGGGTTGGGCCTTCCATCGAATCGGGCAGCCACACGTGCAGGGGGAACTGGGCGCTCTTGCCCATCGCACCGATGAAAAGGCAGATACAGATCACGGTGACCAGCATCCAGTCGGTGCCTGGGAAACCCATTTGGGCCAGGTCACCGGCCTTGGCAAAGGTTTCGGTGTAGTTGAGCGTGCCAGCGTAAGCCGCAATCAGGCCAATGCCCAGGATAAAACCGAAGTCACCCACACGGTTGACCAGAAAGGCCTTCATGTTGGCAAAAGTGGCGGTCGGCTTGTTGAACCAGAAACCGATCAGCAGGTAAGACACCAGGCCCACGGCTTCCCAACCGAAGAAAAGCTGCAGCAGGTTGTTGCTCATGACGAGCATCAGCATCGAAAACGTGAACAGCGAGATGTACGCAAAGAAGCGGTTGTAGCCTTCGTCTTCTTCCATGTAGCCAATGGTGTAGATGTGCACCATGAGCGACACGAAAGTCACCACGACCATCATCATGGCGGTGAGGCTGTCCACCAGGAAGCCAACCTCCATCTTGAGGTCACCAACGACCATCCATGTGTACAGGGTCTCGTTGAAGTGGGCACCGTCCAGCGCCACACTCTTGAGTGTCATCGCCGACAGGATAAAAGCGACCAACACACCCAGAATGGTCAAGGTGTGGCTGAGTCGGCGACCGATCCAGTTGCCGCCAAAAGACGTGCCCAGGATACCGGCCAGCAGGGCACCGGCCAGCGGTGCCATGGGCACGGCCAACAGGGTTGAAGCAGAAAGCGTTGCGCTCATCGTTGTTATCTCGTTCTAGCCTTTGAGCGTGTTGAGCTCATCCACACTGATGCTGGACCTGTTGCGGAACAGCAGAACCAGGATGGCCAGACCAATCGCAGATTCGGCCGCCGCCACCGTCAGGATGAAGAACACGAATACCTGACCATGCATGTCGTTCAGGTAGTAGGAAAACGCCACAAAGTTCATGTTGACTGCCAGCAGCATCAGTTCGATGGCCATCAGCAACACAATGATGTTTTTGCGGTTCAGGAAGATCCCTACGATCGACAGCGCGAACAACATGGCGCCTAGCGAAAGAAAGTGTCCAAGGGTCAGCATCATGGTTTGGCCTCCTCGGCAGGGGCTGGTGGTGCGGGTGCAACGGCGGGCTGGGTCGCAGGAAGCTTCACAACCTGCATACGGTCCCGGGCACGGACATTCACTTGCTGCGACGGGTCGATGGAACGGCTGTCCTTGCGGCGGCGGAGAGTGAGTGCAATGGCCGCAATGATGGCCACCAGCAAGATCACCGCAGCGATTTCCAGCGGATAGAGGTACTGCGTGTAGAGCAAGGTGCCCAACTGCATCGTGTTGGAGTCTGCAGCACCGACAGGCGGCACAACCAGCGACGCAGCTTTGACTGGCTCACGGAAGCCACCTATCAACACGTAGGACATTTCCAGAGCAATCACCACCCCGATGACTGCAGCCAACGGGAAATGCCGCCAGAAACCCTGCCGCAGGCCTTCCATGTTGAGGTTGATCATCATCACCACAAACAGGAACAGCACCATCACAGCACCGAGGTAGACCAGCACCAGCACAATGGCCAGAAATTCGGCACGCAGCAGCAGCCAGATGCCGGACGCCTGCGAAAACGCGAGCATCAGAAACAACACGGCATGCACCGGGTTGCGCGCAGTGATCACCCGGAATGCCGAGAACAGCAGTACGAGTGAGAACAGGTAGAAGAAACCAGTCTTGGCGTCCATGAATATTGTCTTGTGGTACGTCGTCTGAACGTGGTTTAACGGTATTTCGCGTCAGCCGCCTTGTTGGCCGCGATCTCTTTTTCGTAGCGGTCACCGACAGCCAGCAACATGTCTTTGGTGAAGTACAGGTCACCACGTTTTTCACCGTGGTATTCGAGGATGTGGGTTTCCACGATCGAATCGACCGGGCAACTTTCTTCACAGAACCCGCAGAAGATGCACTTCGTCAGGTCAATGTCGTAACGCGTCGTGCGGCGGGAGCCGTCATCGCGCACATCGGACTCGATGGTGATGGCAACGGCCGGGCACACGGCCTCACACAGCTTGCAAGCGATGCAGCGTTCTTCACCGTTGTCATAACGGCGCAGTGCGTGCAGGCCCCGGAAGCGTGGCGACAGCGGCGTCTTTTCCTCAGGGAACTGGACGGTGATCTTGCGACGGAAAGCGTAACGGCCCGTCAAGGCCATACCCTTGAACAACTCCGTGAGCATGAAGCTCTTGAAGAAGTCCTTGAGTGAAAAGTTGGAAGCGGTAGCAGTAGTCATCGTGTGTGCTTCCCTTAGTGCCAGATATTCCAGGGCGTGTGCATCCAGCCGCCTACAACCAGCAGCCACACCAGCGTGACAGGAATAAAGATCTTCCAGCCCAAACGCATGATCTGGTCGTACCGGAAACGGGGAAATGTGCCGCGAATCCAGATGAACAGGGACAGAACAAAGAAGGTCTTGAGACCCAGCCAGATCCAGCCAGGGATGAAGTCCAGGAAGGCCACGGGTGACAACCAGCCGCCCAGAAACATCAGCGCAGCCAGGATGGCGATCAGCCACATGCTGGCGTATTCGGCCAGGAAGAAGATGGCAAAACCCATGCCCGAATATTCGACCATGTGACCGGCCACAATTTCGGCTTCACCTTCCACCACGTCGAAGGGGTGGCGGTTGGTCTCGGCCACACCCGAGATCACATACACCACAAAAATCGGCAGCAAAGGCAGCCAGTTCCAGGACAGGAAATTCAGGCCCATGTTGGCCCCCATTCCTTTGGCCTGCCCTGCCACCACATCACCCAGGTGCAGGCTGCCCGTCACCATGATGACCACCACGAGGCAGAAACCCATGGCAATTTCGTAGCTGACCATTTGCGCAGATGCCCGCAGCGCGCCCAGAAAAGCGTATTTGGAGTTGGAGGCCCAGCCCGCGATGATCACGCCGTACACCTCGATCGAGGTGATCGCCATGATCAGCAAGAGGCCTGCATTCACGTTGGCCAGGATCACGTCCGGACCGAAGGGCACCGCCACCCAGGCAGCCAGTGCCGGCATGATGGCCATGATAGGACCCAGGCGGAACAGCCCACTGCTCGCGGCAGAGGGGTTGATGATTTCCTTGGTCAGCAGCTTGAGCGCATCAGCAATCGGTTGCAGCAAACCCAATGGGCCCACGCGGTTGGGGCCGTGGCGCACCTGGATCCAGCCCAGCAGCTTGCGCTCCCACAGGGTGGCATACGCAACCGCACCCATGAGCGGCGCCAACACCAAGATGATCTTGAGCAGATTCCAGATGACGGGCCAGCCTGCGGCGGTCCACCATGTGCCCATAAACAGGCCCAGGCCAAAATTGTAGAAAGCGTCAATCATGCCGCCACCTCTTCCATCTTGGCACCTGCAGATACACCACCAGCTGCCTGACGCGCATCGGCCGTCAGTTGCAGCGAGGGTGCCCGGCGCACCAGACCATCCAGCGCGTAGATGGATGCCACCACTGGTACGACAGCCGTTGAATCGGACTCTGCCGACAACTTCACACCAGCGGAAACGGCGTTGTTCAGGCGGTCGGCAGACACATGGGTTGCACCTGCTGTCTGCTCGCGGCCCACATGGGCAAGAACCTCTTGCGAAGACTCGAATTCGAAACCTTGCAAACCGAGCAGATTGCCCAGCACCCGCAGCACCTTCCAGGCGGGACGGGTGTCACCGAGAGGTTTCACCACCGCGTGGAAGCTCTGGATACGCCCTTCGGCATTCACAAAAGTACCCGACGTTTCGGTAAACGGTGCGATCGGCAGCAATACATCGCTGCAATCGAGATTGGCTTTGAACGGGCTGAGCGTAACAACCATGCTGGCACCGGCCAATGCAGCATCAAGGCCTGCACCTGCGGCAGAGTCTTGTGCAGGCTCGTTGTTGAGCAAAAACGCGGCCTTGAGCCCACCGGACAACATCTGCCCGGCGTGGGCACCACCGGCACCCGGCACAGCACCCGCCCATTGCGCACCCACCGTATTGGCGGCCTCGGTCAGGTAACCCACACTGGCACCCGTCTGGGCACCAATCCACTGGGCCACTGCCAGCAGTTGCGACGCCTGGGCGTGGTGCGCCGCAGCGTTCCCCAGCAGAACCGCCTTGCGGTCACCACCCAACAGGGATTTGGCCATGGCTTGGGCCACATCGGTCACGTTGCCTTGGGCAGGTGCGTCCACGCCCTTCTCAGCGGCAATGGCTACAGCCACGTCAGCCAAGGCCTGGAGCCACTCCCCCGCAGGGGCCAGTTGCACTTGCGCCAGGGCGATGGCCCATGCGCTGCGTGAAGCCAGCTCCACTTCAGAATTGATAGCACTCACCGCACAACCCTTGCGCGCTGCCTGCCGAATACGCTGTGCAAACAGCGGATGGTCCTTGCGCAGGTTCGATCCGACGACGAGCACACGCTGCAGCTGCGACAGCGACGCAATCGACGTGCCCAGCCAGCGGATGCCAGCAGACGCCGTGAAGTCGGCATTACGCAGGCGGTAGTCAATGTTTTCGCTGCCCAGGCCGCGCACCAGGGCGCCGGCAAGGTACAACTCTTCTACCGTGCTGTGGGGGCTGACCAGTGCACCAATGGTGTTTGCACCATGGTCGGCCTTGATCTGCTTCACGCCGTTGGCGACGTATTCCAGTGCGGTTTGCCAGTCCACCGTCTTCCAAGCGCCACCTTGCTTGAGCATGGGCTGGGTCAGACGTTCGCTGCTGTTCAGCGCTTCGTACGAGAAACGGTCACGGTCGGCAATCCAGCATTCGTTGACGGCTTCGTTTTCCAGCGGAACCACACGCATGACCTGGTTGTTCTTGACCTGGATGATCAGGTTGGCACCCGACGAATCATGGGGTGCGACCGACTTGCGGCGCGACAGCTCCCAGGTGCGGGCCTGGTAACGGAAAGGTTTGCTGGTCAGTGCACCGACGGGGCAGATGTCGATCATGTTGCCCGACAGTTCCGAGTCAATCGTGTCGCCCAACACCGTGGTGATTTCGGAATGTTCACCGCGGTGAATCATGCCCAGCTCCATCACGCCGGCCACTTCCTGGCCAAAACGCACGCAGCGGGTGCAGTGGATACAACGGCTCATTTCCTGCATGGAAATCAGCGGCCCCACATCCTTGACGGGCACCACGCGCTTTTCTTCTTCGTAGCGCGAGGAAGAACCACCGTAACCCACGGCCAAATCTTGCAACTGGCATTCACCGCCCTGGTCGCAGATCGGGCAATCCAACGGGTGGTTGATGAGCAAAAACTCCATCACCGACTGCTGGGCCTTGATGGCTTTTTCGCTCTTGGTGCGCACGATCATGCCCTGCGTCACGGGGGTGGCGCAGGCGGGCATGGGCTTGGGGGCTTTTTCCACGTCCACCAAGCACATGCGGCAGTTGGCGGCGATGGAAAGTTTCTTGTGGTAGCAGAAATGGGGGATGTAGGTGCCCGCTTTTTCGGCCGCATGCATCACCATGCTGCCTTCGAGCACTTCCACTTTCTGACCGTCGAGTTCTATTTCAACCATATGTTTTGTTCTCGCGATCAGGCCTGCACTGCAGCCTGGGGCTGGTTGGCACGCTGGATCAAGGCCTCGAATTCAGGCCGGAAATGCTTCAGCATGGCCCGCACCGGCATGGCCGCTGCGTCACCCAGCGCACAAATGGTACGGCCCTGGATGTTGTCGGCGACGGAGTTCAGCAGGTCGAGGTCACCCGCGCGGCCATGGCCGTGCTGGATACGGTCGATCACACGCCACATCCAGCCCGTACCCTCACGGCACGGTGTGCACTGGCCGCAGGACTCGTGGGAGTAAAAGTAAGACAGGCGCAACAGGCATTCGACCATGTTGCGGGAGTCATCCATAACGATGACCGCACCCGAGCCCAGCATGGAGCCGGCCTTGGCAATCGAGTCGTAGTCCATGGTGCATTCCATCATCACCGCGGCAGGCAGCACGGGCGAGGACGAACCACCAGGAATCACCGCCTTGAGCTTGCGGCCCTTGCGCACACCACCGGCCAGCTCCAGCAGCTTGGCAAACGGAGTCCCCATAGGCACTTCGTAGTTGCCCGGCAACTCAACGTCACCACTGACCGAATAGATCTTGGTGCCGCCGTTGTTGGGCTTGCCACATTCGAGGTAGGCCTGGCCACCGTTACGGATGATCCAGGGCACCGCTGCGAAAGTTTCGGTGTTGTTGATCGTGGTGGGTTTGCCGTACAGGCCAAAACTGGCAGGAAACGGAGGCTTAAAACGGGGCTGGCCCTTCTTGCCTTCGAGTGACTCCAGCAAGGCGGTTTCTTCACCACAGATGTAGGCACCAAAACCATGGGCTGCATGCAGCTGGAAGCTGAACGTGCTGCCGAGGATGTTGTTGCCCAGATAACCTGCAGCACGGGCCTCTTCCAACGCTTCCTCGAAACGGTCATACGCGTGGAAAATCTCGCCGTGGATGTAGTTGTAGCCCACCGAAATACCCATCGCAAACGCGGCAATGATCATGCCTTCGATGACGATATGGGGATTGAATTCCAGGATGTCACGGTCCTTGCAGGTACCGGGCTCACCTTCATCGGAGTTACACACCAGGTACTTTTGCCCTGGGAACTGGCGGGGCATGAAGCTCCACTTCAGACCCGTCGGAAAACCTGCGCCACCCCGGCCACGCAGGCCGGATTCCTTGACGGTGGCAATCACCTGGTCCTGGGTCAAGCCCTCACCCAGGATCTTGCGCAGCGCCTGGTAACCACCACGCGCTTCGTAATCTGCAATACGCCAGTTGGTGCCGTCCAGGCCCGCATAAATCTGCGCGCCAATGTGGCGGTCATGGAAGCAGGTCTGGACACCCGTGGCCTGGAACTGCGCCAGCACTTGTGATGTGTTCATCAAACACCTCCCTTTGCAGGTGCAGCAGACTCGGAGGCGCGCAGGCCATCAATGAGCTGGTCGAGTTTGTCGTTGCTCATGAAGCTGCACATGGTGCGGTCGTTCACCAGCATCACTGGCGAATCGGCACATGCACCAAGGCATTCGCTTTGCTGCAAGGTGAACATGCCATCGGCAGTGGTTTCACCCATCGTGACACCGAGCTTTTGCTCCAGATGGTGCAAGGCATTCTGGCCATCGCGCAGCAGGCATGGCAGGTTGGTGCACACGTTGAGCTTAAAACGGCCCACCGGCTGCTGGTTGTACATGTTGTAGAAGGTGGTGACTTCGTGCACGGCGATCTGGGGCATGCCCAGCACCTCGGCAATCACGGCCTCACTCTCAGCACTGACAAAACCCTGTTCCTGCTGGACGATGGCCAGACAGGCCATCACAGCAGACTGGGCCTGCTCGGCCGGGTACTTGGCGACTTCTTTGGCGAAGCGCGCGCGGGTAGCTTCAGAGATCATCGGTCAATCTCTCCAAACACAATATCCATGGTGCCAATCACGGCAACGGCGTCGGCGATCATGTGGCCACGGACCATTTCGTCCATGGCGGCAAGATGCGCAAAACCCGGTGCACGGATCTTCAGACGGTAAGGTTTGTTGGCACCGTCACTCACAAGGTAGATACCAAACTCACCCTTCGGGTGCTCGACGGCGGCATACGCCTCACCTTCGGGCACGTGGAAACCTTCGGTGAAGAGCTTGAAATGGTGGATCAGCTCTTCCATGTTGGCCTTCATAGCCTCACGCTCGGGCGCGGCAACCTTGTGGTTGTCGGTGATGACCGGGCCGGGGTTCACACGCAGCCAGTCCACACACTGCTTGATGATGCGGTTGGACTGGGCCATTTCCTCCATGCGCACCAGATAACGGTCGTAACAGTCACCGGTCTTACCCACAGGGATGTCGAAATCCATGCGGTCGTACACATCGTAAGGCTGCGTCTTGCGCAGATCCCAGGCGATACCCGAGCCACGCAGCATCGGCCCCGTCAAACCCAGGTTCAATGCCCGTTCTGGCTGCATCACACCAATACCCACCGTGCGCTGCTTCCAGATGCGGTTGTCGGTGAGCAGGGTGTGGTACTCCTCCATGTGCTTCACAAAGCGCTGGGAGAAATCGTCGATAAAGTCGAGCAGCGAACCTTGGCGGTTCTCGTTCATACGCGCCAAAGCCTTGGCGTTCTTGATCTTGCTCACCTTGTACTGCGGCATTTCGTCCGGCAGATCACGGTACACGCCACCTGGACGGAAATAGGCCGCATGCATACGTGCACCGGACACGGCCTCGTACATGTCGAACAGGTCTTCACGCTCACGGAACGCGTAAATCAGGATGGTTGAGCTGCCGCAGTCATTGCCGTGGGAACCCAGCCACATCAGGTGGTTCAGCAGACGCGTGATTTCGGAAAACAGCACACGGATGTACTGCGCGCGGATGGGGACTTCCAGACCCAGCAACTTCTCGATAGCAAGGCAGTACGCGTGCTCGTTACACATCATCGACACATAGTCGAGACGGTCCATGTAGGGCAGCGACTGGATGTAGGTCTTGTGCTCGGCCAGCTTTTCAGTGGCACGGTGCAACAGGCCGATGTGCGGGTCGGCACGCTGGACCACTTCGCCGTCCAGCTCCAGCACCAGGCGCAACACGCCGTGGGCCGCAGGGTGCTGGGGACCGAAGTTGAGGGTGTAATTCTTGATTTCAGCCATCAGTGCAAACCGCCATAGTTGTCTTCGCGGATGATGCGGGGCGTAACTTCACGGGGCTCGATCGATACCGGCTGGTAGACCACACGTTTGAGTACGTCGTCGTAGCGCATTTCCACATGGCCCGACAGCGGGAAATCCTTGCGGAACGGGTGTCCGATAAAACCGTAATCGGTCAGGATGCGGCGCAGGTCATCATGACCTTCGAACACGATGCCATACAGGTCGAACGCTTCACGCTCGAACCAGTTGGCGGAACTCCACAGAGCCGTCACGGAAGGCACCACCGGAAAATCATCTTCCGGGCAGAAAACCTTGACGCGCACACGCTGGTTCAGGCTCACGGACAACAGATGTGACACCACGCCGTAACGCAGGCCATCCCACACCGTGTCACGGTACGCAGAATAGTCCACACCACAAATGTCGATGAGCTGCTCGAACTTGCAGCCCGGGGCGTCGCGCAGCAGCTGCATGGACGCAAGGTAATCACCAGCGAAAACCACCAGCGTCACTTCGCCCAGCGCCACGGTGAGGCTTTTAACCTTGTCACCCAGCACAACGGCAATGGTGTCCTTGAGGACGTCAGGATGAATGGCAACAGATGTCATGGATTCCCGCTTAGACACGTGCAATGGTGTTGGTGCGACGCACCTTCTGCTGCAGCTGGATGATGCCGTAGATCAAGGCCTCGGCCGTGGGCGGACAGCCCGGCACATAGACATCCACCGGCACGATACGGTCACAGCCACGCACCACGGAATAACTGTAGTGGTAATACCCGCCACCATTGGCACACGAACCCATGGACAACACCCAACGGGGCTCGGCCATCTGGTCATACACCTTGCGCAACGCAGGCGCCATCTTGTTGCACAGCGTGCCGGCCACAATCATCAGATCGGACTGGCGCGGACTGGCGCGGAACACCTCGGCACCAAAACGACCGATGTCATAACGCGCAGCAGCGGCATGCATCATCTCGACCGCGCAGCAAGCCAGACCAAAAGTCATGGGCCACAGCGAGCCCGTCTTGGCCCAATTCACCACCGAGTCGTACGACGTGGTGATGAAACCCTCTTTTAAAACGCCTTCAATAGCCATGGCTCTGCCCTCGTGCCGACATGCGTTTATTCCCAGTCAAGGGCACCCTTTTTCCACTCGTAGATAAAACCCACGACCAGAATGCCCAGAAAAATCACACCCGCCCAAAAACCCACAACACCAATCTCCTTGAACGCAACCGCCCAGGGAAACAGGAAAGCGATTTCCAGGTCAAACAAAATGAAGAGGATGGCCACCAAGTAGTAGCGCACATCAAACTGCATGCGGGCATCTTCAAACGCCTCGAAGCCGCACTCATAAGGGGAATTTTTGGCCTCATCAGGCCGATTGGGACCGAGTATGTAGCCCAGCACCTGCGGCGCTACGCCAACACCCACGCCAACCAAGATGAACAAAAGGACTGGGAGGTACTGATCGAGGTTCATCTTGAGGATTTGCTCACCGCTGGGACCCAGCCCTCTGCAACTTCCATGCCTGCAGGGGCGGGTTTTTTGTTTGGTGCGGTCGGCGAGACTCGAACTCGCACAGCTTTCGCCACTACCCCCTCAAGATAGCGTGTCTACCAATTTCACCACGACCGCGGTTTTTATCGTCTGAATGGCATGAGGACGCCGAGGCGTTTTGGCTTTCCAGACAATCAGCATTCTACTCTGGATTACCCTCGATCTTCGAGGGGTTGGAGAGATTTTCCCGACTGTTTACTTCGTCGGAATTTGTCCTGCACCTGTCGCAGGCACGGCTGGTGCAGCCGCTGGCACAGGAACACTGACCGCTGCGGCAGGCGCACCCGTGGTGCCGGGAATCTGTGTTGCAGGGCCGCTGCCAGCAGGCGCCGGAACGGCGGCGGTAGGTTGGTCCAACACACTGCCCGAACTGGCGGGACGGGCATTGCCAAAGTAAGCCAAGGCCAGCGTACATGCAAAAAACACGGCTGCAAGCACCGCTGTGGCGCGTGACATGAAGTTGGCACTGCCGCTGGCACCAAACAGGCTGCCGGAGCCGCCACTGCCAAAAGCTGCACCCATGTCCGCACCCTTGCCGTGCTGGATCAGGATCAGACCAATCATGACCAAGGCGGCCAACATCTGGACCGCGAGAATGGCGTTGATGACGAGGTTCATTCAATTACTCCTAATTTGATAGCTGACTGCGCACGCACTTACTGCGCTGCAGCCACAATTTGCAAAAAGTCCGGGGCCTTGAGCGATGCACCACCGATCAGGCCTCCATCAATATCCGGCTGGGCCAGCAAACTGGCGGCGTTGGCTGCATTCATGCTGCCGCCGTACAACAGCTTGATCTGGCCCGCTTTGTCCGTGGCAGCTTGCAACTGGGCACGTAATGCCGCATGCACCTGCTGCGCTTGTTCGGCTGTGGCCGTTTTGCCGGTGCCGATGGCCCATACAGGCTCATACGCCACCACGATTTCGGTGATGCAGTGGCCATTGAGGTGGATCACCGCAGCGAGCTGGCGGCGCACAACGGCTTCGGTCTGCCCTGCTTCACGTTCTGCCAGCGTTTCACCCACACACACGATGGGCGTGATACCCGCCGCCAGTGCACGGTGCGCTTTGGTGGCTACCAGGGTATCGGTTTCACCGTGGTATTGGCGGCGCTCCGAATGGCCCACCAGCGTGTAGCGCACACCAAAGTCGCGCAGCATGGCTGCCGACACTTCACCGGTATAGGCACCTGCCTCATAGGCCGACACATCCTGCGCCGCCAGATGGACAGGCGATACACCCAGCAAAGCCTGCACCTGCGCCAGGTACGGCGCGGGCACGGCCACGGCGACCTCGCAACCGGGCGAACCCACACCATCAAGCAGCGCACGCAGCAAGGCTTCGTTGGCGGCCAGGCTGCCGTTCATCTTCCAGTTACCAGCAATCAGTTTCTTTTTCATGACTTCACCATGTCAGGACAATCTTGCCCACATGCCGCCCCGCTTCCATCAGCGTGTGTGCGGCAGCCGCATCGGCTGCAGGGAACGAACTGTGGATGACAGGTTTGACCGTGCCTTTTTCCAGCAGGGGCCAGACGCGCTGCAGCAAGGACTGCGCAATGGCCGCCTTGAATGCCACGGGGCGGGGGCGCAGTGTGGAGCCGGTCACCGTCAGGCGGCGGCGCAGCACCTGGCCAGCGTTGATCTCACTCTTCACACCGCCCTGCACCGCAATGATGACCAGCCGGCCATCTTCGGCCAGGCAAGCCAGTTCACGCGCCACATAGTCACCCGCCACCATGTCGAGGATGACGTCCACACCGGCACCGTCGGTGATGCGTTTGACCGCCTCCACGAAGTCTTCGGTGTTGTAGTTGACCGCATGGTCGGCACCCAGCGCCAGGCAAGCCGCGCATTTTTCATCGCTGCCCGCCGTGACGATCACCGTGGCGCCCATGGCTTTGCCCAGCTGGATGGCTGTGACACCAATACCACTGGTGCCACCCTGCACCAACAACGTCTCGCCCTTTTGCAGGCGGCCGCGGTCGAACACGTTGCTCCAGACGGTGAAGAATGTCTCAGGCAAAGAGGCAGCCTCGGCATCGGACAAGCCGTGGGGCACAGGCAGGCACTGCGCCACCGGCGCAACACACAGCTCGGCATAACCACCACCGGCCACGAGCGCACAGACGCGGTCGCCCACCTTGATACCAGCCTGTTTCATGGCAGCGGCGTCACCGCCCTCCACCACACCAGCCACTTCCAGGCCCGGAATATCCGAAGCACCGGGCGGCACGGGGTAGTGGCCGGTGCGCTGCAACACGTCGGGCCGGTTGACACCACTGGCCGCAACGCGGATCAGCAGCTCACCGGCACCCGGCACAGGCACGGGCCGCTCACCCAGACGCAGAACGTCGGGCAGGCCGTAACTTGTAATTTCAACAGCACGCATGACGATGTTGACTGTAATTTAAGATGTTTTAATGCTGCAGCGCCCGCAGGACGGGCGCAAGCAGCTACAAAATAAATAGCAAACGATCAGGCGTTGTGCTGGCCGTGGCCACCGTCTTGCGAACGTTGCTGCTGGGGCTGTTCGCCGTAGGCAGGACGCTCGGTCAGGGCCTTCAAGGACAGCTTGACGCGGCCCTTTTCGTCGGTTTCCATGACCTTGACACGCACGATCTGGCCTTCGGTCAGGTAGTCGGACACCTTCTCGACACGTTCGTGGGCGATCTGGCTGATGTGCAGCAGGCCGTCCTTGCCGGGCAGCAGGTTGATCAGTGCACCGAAGTCCAGGATCTTGGTGACCGGGCCTTCGTAGATCTTGCCGATCTCGACTTCAGCGGTAATCTGTTCGATGCGCTTCTTGGCCAGTTCGGCCTTCTCTGGATCAGCAGAAGCGATGGTGATGACGCCATCTTCTTCAATGTTGATCTGGCAGCCGAACTCTTCGGTCAGCGCACGGATCACCGAGCCGCCCTTGCCGATCACGTCGCGGATCTTCTCGGGGTTGATCTTCATGGTGAACAGGCGTGGCGCGAAGTTGGACACTTCGGCCTTGGCCTCACCCATGGCGCTTTGCATTTCGCCCAGGATGTGCATACGCGCTTCCTTGGCCTGGGCCAAAGCGACTTGCATGATTTCCTTGGTGATGCCCTGGATCTTGATGTCCATCTGCAGCGCGGTGATACCGGCGGTGGTACCGGCCACCTTGAAGTCCATGTCGCCCAAATGATCTTCGTCACCCAGGATGTCGGTCAACACGGCGAAACGGTTGTCTTCCTTGATCAGACCCATGGCGATACCGGCCACGTGGGCCTTCATCGGCACACCGGCGTCCATCAGCGACAGGCAGCCGCCGCAGACCGAAGCCATAGACGAGGAGCCGTTCGATTCGGTCACTTCCGACACCACACGCATGGTGTAGGGGAAGTCTTCCTTCGATGGCAGCACGGCAGCCAGCGCACGTTTGGCCAGACGGCCGTGGCCGATTTCGCGGCGCTTGGTCGAACCCATACGGCCCACTTCGCCGGTGGCGAACGGAGGCATGTTGTAGTGCAGCATGAAGCGGTCTTCGTACTCACCCATGAGTGCGTCGATGCGCTGCGCATCACGTTCGGTGCCGAGGGTGGTCACCACCAGCGCCTGGGTTTCACCGCGGGTGAACAGGGCCGAGCCGTGGGTGCGGGGCAGCACGGAGTTGCGGATTTCGATCGGGCGCACGGTGCGGGTGTCGCGGCCGTCGATGCGGGGCTCACCGGCCAGGATCTGGCCACGCACAATCTTCGATTCGATGGCAAACAGCAGGTCGTTGACCTTACCCGAATCAAACGGCTCGCCGCTGTCTTTCAGGGCCGCCATCACGCTGGCATTGGCTTCGCGCAGGGCCTGGGTACGGGCTTGTTTGCTGCGGATCTGGTACACAGCGCGCAGCTTTTCTTCGGCCAGGTCCTTGACCTTGGCGACGAAAACTTCGTCTTCTGCAGGGGCAGTCCAGTCCCAGACGGGCTTGCCAGCGTCACGCACGAGTTCGTGGATGGCGTTGATGGCAATGCCGGCCTGTTCGTGGCCAAACACCACACCACCGAGCATGATTTCTTCGCTCAGTTGCAGGGCTTCGGACTCAACCATCAGCACGGCGGATTCGGTACCGGCGACAACCAGATCCATCTGCGAATCCTTGCGCAGCGTCTGACCGGGGTTCAGCACGTACTGGCCATTGATGTAACCCACGCGGGCAGCACCGATGGGGCCGTTGAACGGGATACCGGAGATCGACAGCGCGGCGGACACACCGATCATGGCGGCGATGTCGGCATCCACTTCAGGGTTCAGCGACAGCGTGTGGATGACCACATGCACGTCGTTCAGGAAACCCTCGGGGAACAGCGGGCGGATCGGGCGGTCGATCAGGCGGCTGGTCAGGGTTTCGTGTTCGCTGGGTTTGGCTTCACGCTTGAAGAAGCTGCCGGGGATCTTGCCTGCGGCGTAGGTCTTCTCGATGTAGTCCACGGTCAGCGGGAAGAAGTCCTGGCCGGGCTTGGCCGACTTGGAGGCCACCACGGTGGCGAGGATCACGGTGTCTTCGATGTTGACCAGCACTGCGCCGCCAGCCTGGCGGGCGATTTCGCCGGTTTCCATGATGACGGTCTTGTCACCCCATTGGAACGACTTGGTAACTTTGTTGAAAATAGACATGTGTTTAGCTCCTGTTTTCATAGCAGATTAGGCCCAATCTGCAAGGGCTGGAGCTGCGCTTGAACACGATGCCATTCCACAAGAAGCCGACCCGCCGCAGCTTTTTGTGGAATGACACAGCGCGTATTCCCGCGTGCATCCCAGATTTACAAAAAACAAACGCCTGAGCTAGTGAACTAACTCAGGCGCTTTGCGTTGTTTTACCGATTACTTGCGCAGGCCAAGCTTGGCGATCAGTGCGACGTAACGGTCGTGGTCTTTACCGTTCAGGTAGTCCAGCAGCTTGCGGCGGCGGCTCACCATACGCAGCAGACCACGGCGACCGTGGTGGTCCTTGGCGTGGGTCTTGAAATGGGGGGTCAACTCGTTGATACGGGCGGTCAGAATGGCGACTTGCACTTCTGGGCTACCGGTGTCACCGGGTTTACGGGCGTTGTCCTGGACAACTGCAGCTTTGATGCTGGATGCGATCATGTTGATTTCCTGTGAGTATGGGACTTGCGCCAGAAGCTGGAACTGCCTCAGGCGTGCGCTGTGCAAAATGCGCAGCAAGGCGGATTATCGCACACCACAGAGCCTCTTCGCCACCCAAGGCACACCTCGGGCCGTGGCGTGGTGACGCTGGCAGCTGGTTTCGCGGCCTTTTACTCCCTTTTACTGCCGGGCAAGCCAGCTTTTCAGGCGGTCCACGCCCTGCACCAGACGCTGCGGGTCTTTGGAGGCAAAACACCAGCGCAGCCAGCCCTGGGCCTCCGGGGCAAAGGCGTTGCCTGGGGCCAAGCCCAGACCGGCTTCGGTGACCAGGCGTTTGGCCGTGTCCAGCGAGTCGCTGGCCCCATCGAGCTGGAAAAAGGCGTACATGCCGCCCTTGGCCGAGGCCACCCGCACACCGGGCACGGTGGCCAGCAGCGGCACCAGGGTGTCACGGCAGTGCTTCAGGTGGGCCACCACACGCGGCGTGACCTCGTCGGTGCGGGTCAGCGCAGCAATACCCGCGCGCTGCGTGAACACACTTGTACACGAGGTGTTGAACTCGATCAATTTGCCCATGCCATCCACCAGCGCAGGCGGCAGCACCAGCCAGCCCAGGCGCCAGCCGGTCATCAGAAAACTCTTGGAAAAACTGTGGGCGACGATCAGGTGGTCGTCCGGCGCGGCAATGTCCAGAAAACTCGGCGCGCACCCATTGGGCGTTGGCTCGTAGTAAAGCCGCTCGTACACCTCGTCCGCCAGAATCCAGGTGCCCGTGCTGCGGCAATGGTCCAGCAGGGCCTGCTGCTCGGCGGAAGACATGGTCCAGCCGGTGGGGTTGTTGGGGGCGTTGACGATCAGCAGCTTGGTGGCGGGGGTGACCGCCGCACGCACAGCGGCCAGATCCAGCGTCCATTCACCGTTGACGGGCACCAACGGCACACAACACACCTGCGCACCCATGATGGCGGGCTGCGCCGTGAGGTTGGGCCACACCGGGGTGATGGCCACCACCTCGTCACCCGCATTCACCACCGCCTGTACGGCCAGCATCAGGGCGCTGACACCGCCCGAAGTGATGGCGATACGGCCGACATCCACTGTAGGGTGCAGCCGGCTGGTGTAGCTGGCCACCGCTTCGCGCAGCTCCGGCAGCCCGAGGTTGTGCGCATAAAAGGTTTCACCGCGCTGCAGGGAGTCGATGGCGGCCTGGCGAATGAAGTCGGGCGTGACTTCGTCGCTCTCGCCAAACCAGAAGGCCAGCACGTCGTCCCGGCCGAGACCTGCGTTGGCGACTTCACGGATTTTGGAGGCTTCTAGGTTGTGGAGGGCTTGGCGCATGGCTTAAAGGGCAAAAAATGGACTGGTACTTAGGGTTGGTTCTGCATCGTAGCGGACGCGCTCCCCGCTACCATGCAGCACACCACCACAGAGGGAGCCACCATGCCAACACCATCACTCCACCACAGGCCGTTGGCGTGTGCCCCGGCCCTGTTGCTGGCCATTGCCGCGCTTTGTATGGCACCACTTGCAGGGGCCAAAGAGAAGACGCCCCCCAAACACAAGACCAAAACCCACAAGGTGGTGAAGTCGCCCCAGGCGATGGACAGCGGCTCCGCCGAGAGCCGCCATGACCGCGACCGCCGGCTGTTGCGCGAATGCAAGGGCCGGGTGAATGCCGGGGCGTGTGCAGGGTATACCGGTTAGTCCACCCCGCTGCTACTGCGGCGGCGCTCAGTTCAGGGCGCGTTTGAGGCGCACCTCTTCCAGCTTGACGCCGCCGATGATGGACGTCTTGGCCGTGTTCATCTCGCGTTTGAAGCCTGCCAGCTCGAAGAAGCGCACAGCCCGGTCGTTGAGCATGGGCACCCACACGGTCACCTGGGTGCACTCTTCTTCCAGCAGGCCTTCGCGGGCGGCGTCCCACAAATCGACGCCCACACCCTGCGACCAGTAGCCCGGATCAACGGAGATAACCCAGATTTCACCAACCGTGGATTTGGACTTGGGGTCGCGTGAGCGGTCAAAACCGACAAAACCGATGACCTGCGCGCCATCCACCGCCACATGCACCTGGGGTTCGGCGTATTCGATGGCATCCCGCCAGAATGCCAGCCGCTTTTCCATCGGGGTGGCCTGGAAGGCCTCTTCAGGCGCCAGATCCTCGTAGGCCGCGCGGGACGCAATGGCATGTATGTCGGCAATGGCCTGGACGTCGTTGAAGGTGGCGGGGCGGACCTGGAAACTGGACATGGAGCACGGATGCCGCGGTATGCGGCGCAAATTTGAGGGACAGGGATTGTCGCCGCAAACCCGCCTTGCCACCGGGCTCCCCTCGTGTGGCACAGGATGCACAAAAGGTTATTTAGAGAAAAAAGGCCTCCAGCGCACGCCCCATAAGCGCAAGAAGCTATGTATTCAATAGCAAGCAAACACGCTCTTATGCCTTGTTCAGCCGGTCCACATTGGCCGTGACACACCGGCTCACCGGCAGCAGCGCCTTGCCCACCACGGCAGCGGTATGGTCCGCCATGTTTTCGGTGTAGCCCGCGCCCCACCAGGCCAGCGGGTGGTCAGCCATGGGCACCGGGGACAAAGCCGCCTGCACCAGCACTGACCAGGACTCAGCGGCAGCCTCCATCTTCTCGACCACCATCTGCTGAAACTCCGCTGCAGCAGTGGCCGACCATGCGGCGGGGTGCATCATGCCAACCCGGTGTGAAATGACCTGCGGCGCGCCCGTGGCAATTTCCATCGAGCAGTTCCATGCGTTGTGCCAAGGGTTCATGGGATGCGACCTGTTCATGTTGTGTGAATGCTCCCTTGTACCCGCATTTCCCCAGGAGCACAGTCCAGCCACCCGATGCCCCAGCGCGTTACCAGAGCGCAAATGGTGCACCGCAACAATTTAACGGCGATGGAGCTCTGCCATCACCCGCGCCGTCGCCACACACGACGGTTCATGCACTGCCGTGAACGGTTGAAATCTGGGTGATCGGGCGGGCGTCCGTGTAGTTCGGCACGTCGTTCATGATGTCTTTGGCGTGGGGCCCAAATGCCGCATAAAACGCGGCGGTAGACGCAAAGTACATGTGCACCGCAGCACGGTAGGTGGGTTGGCTGCCCGGCGCGGCGCCCGACAAGCCTTCGTCGATCTCGAAGTGGTGCAATGCATCACCCAGCACGCGCTTGACCAGACCCATGTGTTTGTCCACGTAGTAGGCCATGTCAAAACGCATGCCTTCTGTCTGCGGGTAGAGAACACTTACCTTGATCATTTGTTTTCTCCCTTTTTCGAGACCAGTGTCAGGATGTCGTAGCTGGCAACCAGTTCGTCGTGCTGGTTGGTGACGGCAACATCCCAGGCCACCACACCCTGCCCCTGGCCGTTGGCGTCGACTTTGTTGCGGTCAATTTTGCGTTTGCAGGTAAGGCGGGCGCGGATGGTATCGCCAATGCCCACAGGTTTGATGAACCGCAAGGTGTCCAGTCCGTAGTTGGCCAGCACCGGCCCTGGCGCTGGCGAGACAAACAGCCCGGCGGCGGCCGACAGCACAAAGTACCCGTGCGCAATTCGTTTGCCAAAAGGTGACTCTTTGGCAGCGACTTCGTCGAAGTGCATATAGAAATAGTCGCCCGAGATACCCCCAAAAGCCACGATGTCCGCCTCCCCCACCGTGCGGCGGTGGGTCAGCAAAGAGTCACCAATTTCCAGCTCTTCAAAATGTTTACGAAATGGGTGCAGCGGACTCTCGTGCAGCGGCGCGCCCCGCATGTACTCCCCGGTAATCGCCGCAATCATCGCGGGTGAGCCTTGTAATGCCGTGCGTTGCAGGTAGTGTTTGACGGCGCGGATACCACCCAACTCTTCACCACCACCCGCGCGGCCGGGGCCGCCATGTTTGAGCTGCGGCAGTGGCGAGCCATGGCCCGTGGACTCGACGGCAGCATCACGGTCCAGCACCAGAATACGCCCGTGGAGTGCAGCAACCGTGGGCACCACCCTGGCGGCAATTTTCGGGTCGCGTGTGACCAGGGTGCCGACCAAACTGCCCTTGCCCCGCGCGGCCAGCGCCATCGCTTCGTCCAGGCCGTCGTACGCCATGAGTGTGCTGACCGGGCCAAACGCTTCCACGTCGTGGGCTGCGTCGTGCTGCAGCGGCTGGCGGCTCAGCAGCAAAGTGGGCGCGAAGAATGCGCCACCATCGACGCCCTCCCCCACGGGCGAAAACCCGTCACTCGCACCAAACACCTGCTCGGACCCCTGTAGCAACTGCGCCACACGTTCGGCCACATCCTCGCGCTGCGCATGGGACGCCAGCGCGCCCATACGCACGTCTTCGCGCGCGGGGTCGCCGGCCACAATTTTGGCCAACCGTGCACGCAGCCTGGTCGCCACCGCATCGATGTGCTGGCGCGGAACAATGGCACGGCGGATGGCGGTGCATTTCTGGCCCGCCTTGGTCGTCATCTCGCGTGCAACCTCCTTGACGAACAGTTCGAACTCCTCATCGTCAGGCGACACGTCGGGTGCGAGGATGGCGCAGTTCAACGAGTCGGCTTCGGCGTTGAACGGGATGGACTGGCGCACCAGGTTAGGGTGTACACGCAGTTTTGCCGCCGTATCCGCCGAGCCGGTGAACGTGACCACGTCAGGCCCCTGCAACCGGTCGAGCAAGTCGCCCGTGCCGCCAATGACCAACTGCAGGCTGCCCTCTGGCAGGATGCCGGACGCCATCACCAGCCGCACTGCTGCTTCCGTCAGGTAGCTGGTGGCCGATGCCGGTTTGCCAATACACGGCATCCCCGCCAAAAAGCTCGGCGCAAATTTCTCCAGCAGCCCCCACACCGGGAAGTTGAAGGCGTTGATATGCACCGCAACACCCGCACGCGGCACCAGGATGTGGGTGCCCGCAAAGTTGCCTTTTTTGCCCAAGGCCATAGCGGGGCCTTCATGCACCAGGTTACCCGACGGCAGCTCGTTGCTGCCCATCGACGCGTACGCGAACAGCGTGCCCGCACCTCCTTCAATGTCGATCCACCCGTCAGCGCGTGTGGCACCGGTATGGGCCGAGATGGCGTAGAGCTGCTCCTTGTGTTCGTTCAGGTATTTGGCCAGCGCCTTCAGGCGCTCGGCGCGCTGCTGGAAGTCCAGCGCCATCAAACCTGGAAGCCCCACGTTGCGTGCGTGGTGCAAGGCCTCGGCGAAATCCAGTGCCTCGGCATGGGTGTGTGAAACGACCTGCCCATTCACAGCGCTGCGCAGCGCCTGGCCAGCTTGTTGGCCCACCCAGCGGCCACCGATATAACTTTGAAGCGTGTTTGTCACGAAAAAATTCCTTGATGAGTGAACAGCGTCACGCCGCCACGGGGTCGGCATGGGTGTTGCCAATGCCCAGGTAGGTGTCGATGATGCGGCGGTCATGCAACAGATCGCGGGCGACGCCGGTGAGTGCCACAGCACCCATCTCCAGCACATAGGCCCGGTCGGCCACCTGCAAGGCAGCACGTGCGTTCTGCTCCACCAGCAACACCGAAATACCGTGGCTGCGCAGTGATGAAACGACCTTCAGCACCTCCCGCACGATCAGTGGCGCCAGGCCGAGAGAGGGTTCGTCCAGCATCAGCAGCTTGGGCCGGGCCATCAGTGCGCGGCCAATGGCCAGCATCTGCCGCTCGCCCCCTGACAGGGTGGACGCCATCTGCGCCTCGCGTTCACGCAGGCGCGGAAAGATCGCAAAAACCTCTTCCATGCGCGCCTTCTGGTCGCGCTGGCCCTTGCGCCAGCGGTAGAAGCCGCCGAGCAGCAGGTTGTCACCCACAGACATTTCACCAAACAACTCGCGGCGCTCGGGCACCAGGGCCACACCGCGTGCCACCATCGCCTCCACACTGGGCCTCGTGATGGTTTCACCGGCAATGGAGATCACACCGGTCGCAGGCAACAAACCCATGGCGGCGCACAGCAGCGTGGTTTTGCCCGCGCCATTGGGGCCAATGACGGTGACGATTTCGCCCTCGTCCAGGTGCAGCGTTACGTCATGCAGCGCGGGCACCTGGCCATAGGACACGCGCAGTTTTTCAAGACCCATCAATTGCGTCATGCTGCGCCCTCAAGAAGTAGAAGTTTCAGTGTCGTCGGCGCCACCGAGGTAGGCGTCCAGCACACGCGGATTGGCCTGCACTTCGGCGGGTGAGCCTTCGGCGATTACGGAGCCGAACTCGAACACGGTGATACGGTCCGCCAGGTTCATCACAAATTCCATGTCGTGTTCCACCACCAGAATGCCCAAACCTTCGGCGCGCAGCTGCGACAGCAATGCGGCCAGCGCACGTTTTTCAAGGTGGCGCAAACCTGCTGCCGGTTCATCGAGCAGCAGCGCTGCGGGCTGCCCCGCCAGGGCACGGGCAATTTCCACAACCCGCTGCTGGCCCAGCGCAAGTGAGCCTGCGGGCAAGTCCGCATAGGCACCCAGGCCACAACGCTCGATCTGCTTGCGTGCCTCCGCCAGCAGAGCCGCTTCTTCGGCACGGTCCAGGCCCAGCATCGACGCCACCCAGCCGCTGTGTGCCCGGCGGTGGGCACCGAGCGCCACGTTCTCGACCACACTGCGCTGGCCCAACAGGCGAACGTGTTGGAAGGTCCGCCCCAGGCCCAGCGCAGCAAACCCGCGTGAAGGCTGGCCAGTCACCGTGCGCCCCATGAACTGGACCGCACCTTCGGTGGGGTCATCCACACCGGACACCATGTTGAAGAACGTGCTTTTGCCCGCGCCGTTGGGGCCAATCAGCGCGTGCACTTCACCCGCCTTCAGGTTCATGCTGACTGCGTTGTTGGCCACCAACCCGCCAAACCGTTTGGTCACCGCGTTGGCCTGCAGCAGCACCTCACCCCGTGCGGGCAAAGCACGTGTCGCCAGGTTGGCAGTTTTGCCGCTGGCACGCGGCGCCTGGGGCCGCAGAAACCGCGCGCTCAGCTTTGCCAGCGCGGGCCACAAGCCACCTGCGAAATGCTGCAGCACCACCAGCATTAACAGGCCAAACACGATCACCTCGAAATTGCCCGTAGTGCCCAGCAGGCTGGGCAGGATGTCCTGCAGCTTTTCCTTCAGCAAAGTGATGACAGCCGCACCCAGCACCGCGCCCCACAGATGACCCGAGCCCCCCACCACCGCCATGAACAGGTATTCGATACCGATGTTCAGGTTGAACGGTGTGGGGTTCACGAAGCGCTGCATGTGGGCGTACAGCCAGCCCGACATGGCAGCCATGAGCGCGCCCAATACAAACAGTTTGAGCCGGTACTGCGCCGTGTTGATGCCCATCGACTCGGCCATCACACGCCCACCTTTGAGCGAACGGATCGCGCGGCCTTCACGGGAATCAAGCAGGTTGTGCAGCAACCACAGAGCCACCAGCAACACAGCCCAGATCAATACACCCAGGTCACGCGGCGACGCGAGTGAATAACCAAACACCACCAGGGCCGGAATACCGCTGATACCCGTTTGCCCGCCCAGGAACTGCATGTTGCCGAACAGAAAATACAGGCTCAGGCCCCAGGCAATCGTGCACAGCGGCAAATAGTGGCCCGAGAGTTTGACCGTCATTGCGCCCAAAGCCCAGGCCACCGAAAAAGTCACCACCAGACCGAGCAGCAACCCAACCCAAGGCAGGCCTGCCGCCCCCACCAAACCGGTGAGTGCCTCGGCAGCCACCGGCGAGGTGCAGACCCAGGCTGTTGCGTACGCGCCCAGCCCCACAAAGGCAGCCTGGCCAAACGAGGTCATGCCGCCCACGCCGGTCAACATCACCAGACCTGCAGCGACCAGCGCATACAGACCGATGTAGCTCATGACCACCACAGTGAATTCGGGCAGGAAGGGCCACGCGAATGCAAGTAACAGCACCGCCACGATGGTCAGCTGGCGTCGCGTGATGAAGCCAGTGCGCCCCGTTGCGGCAGCCACCGGAACCGCAGCGCCGGACGAAGATGTACGGGGCGCGCTCATTCCTCGTCCTCCACATGGCGGCTGGAGAGCGAACGCCACCACAGTACCGGAATGATCAAGGTGAACACCAGCACCTCCTTGAAGGCGCTGGCCCAGAAAGATGAAAACGCTTCCAGTTGGCCCACCAGCAACGCACCGGCCAACGCCAGTGGGTAACTGGCCAGACCGCCCACAATGGCGGCCACAAAACCTTTCAGACCAATCAGGAAACCGGTGTCGTAGTACACCGTTGTCAACGGTGCAATCAACAGGCCCGACACCGCGCCAATCAGCGCTGCCAGCGCGAAGCTCAGATCACCCGACAGCTCGGTGGGAATTCCCATGAGCCGTGCGCCCACCCGGTTCATCGCTGTGGCCCGTAATGCCTTACCCATCATGGTGTAGCCGAAGAAGAAAAACAGTGACACCACCAGAAACAGGGTCACGCCCAGCACCACCAGCGACTGCCCACTGACCTGCAGGCCCCCCAAGTCAAAACGCGCATCCGAAAACGCCGGTGTACGCGAGCCTTCAGCACCAAAAAACAGCAGCCCCATACCGACCAACACGCCGTGCAGCGCCACAGAAACAATCAGCAGCGTGAGCACCGTGGCATCGGCCAACGGGCGAAAGGCAAGGCGGTACATGAGCGGGCCCAGCGGGGTGATGAGCACCAGCGTGGTGGCAGCCTGGGCGGCAAGTGACTCGGGTTTCACGCCCAGCACCAGCACGGCAGCCAGCACGGGCAAGGCCACGCACCAGACAATGGCCGACGTCCAGTCCACTGCGGCACCACGCTTCCAGCGCCAGGCTTCGACCACCAGAACAATCACAGCCAACGCCAACAACAGCCACAGTGTGGCTGGCACGCGGCCCGCATGCAGCACTGCCATCGACAGTGCACCAAACGCCACAAACTCACCCTGCGGAATGAAGATCACCCGCGTCACCGAAAACACCAGCACCAGCGCAAGGGCCATAAGCCCATACACCGCACCATTTACCAACCCGTCCTGCGCCAGCAACAGGGCGATTTGTGCGTCCATGGAGTTCCTTCTGTTGGAGAAGCGTTTGTCAAAAAGGTGCGGCGCACGTGGCGCCGCAAGCCTCCTTTACCCATGCCACATGGGCACGGATGCCGTGCTCTCTCAAGGTTGGTATTTCCAGCCACCGTTCTCGATCTTGACCATCACGCGCGCACGCTGATCCAGACCCAGATGGTCGTTGGGAGACATGGAGAAAATGCCGTGTGCACCGGGCAATTCTTGTACACCTTCGAGTGCATCCCGCAGCGCAGCGCGGAACTCAGGTGTGCCTGGTTGGGCTTTTTTCAGTGCCACCGGCACAGCCGCCGACATCAGCAGACCCGCATCCCAAGCGTGTGCACCAAAAGTGGACACTGTGCCTTTTCCATGGGCCGCTTCATAGGCAGCAACGTAGGCCTGAGCGGTCTTGCGCACCGGATTACTCGCAGGCAACTGGTCTGCCACCAGCACCGGGCCGGCAGGCAGCAGGGTGCCCTCGACATCCTTACCGCCCACACGCAGAAAGTCCGCATTCGCCACACCGTGGGTCTGGTACATCTTGCCCGCGTAGCCACGTTCTTTCAGCGCTTTCTGGGGCAGTGCAGCGGGGGTTCCAGAACCTGCCACCAGCACCGCATCGGGTTTTGCAGACATGAGTTTGAGTGTCTGCCCCGTTACCGAGGTGTCGGTACGGCCATAACGTTCATTCGCAACAACGGTCAGTCCTTTGAGTGCTGCGGCTTTGGAGAACTCCTGGAACCAGCCTTCACCGTAGGCGTCGGAGAACCCGATAAAACCCACCGTCTTGACGCCCATCTTGGCCATGTTTTCGGCGATGGCCAGCGACATCATGATGTCGTTTTGCGGCGTCTTGAAGACCCACTTGCGCTTGGCGTCCATGGGCTCCACGATACGCGCTGAGGCGGCCATGGAGATCATGGGTGTCTGCGCCTCAGACACCACATCGATCATCGCCAGCGAATTTGGTGTCACCGTCGATCCAAGAATGATGTCTACCTTGCTCTCGGTGATCAGCTTGCGTGTATTGGCTACTGCTGCGGTGGTGTCCGACGCATCGTCAAGCACGATGTAGTTAACCTTTTGGCCGCCGATGGTCTTGGGCATCAGCGCAATGGTGTTTTTCTCGGGAATACCGAGTGATGCGGCAGGGCCGGTGGCCGATACAGTCACACCCACATTGATGTCGGCATGTGCAGAGAATGCTCCGGCCAGCAGGCCCGCGACCATCAATTTTTTGAAATGTTTCATGTTTGTCTCCTTGTCGATTGTTGAATGCAGATGGGGTCAATTTGCGATGGGCAAAAAATGGCGGTTTAACCCTCCAGTGTTTGCCACATCTCGATATCACGCTCTGCCGTCCAGATGCGCGGGTGCACATGGCCGGTGGCTTCGTCATAGGCGCGGGTCACGTCGAACGGCATGCAGTGGTCAAAGATTACCCAGTGCCCATACACCGGTCGTAATGCTGCCACCACTTCCTTGTAAATGGTATTGAGGTTCTTACCAAGCGCGACGCCACTATTGACCAGGGTGTAGACGTCGGAAATAAAAGCACGGGTGGATGCAATGGCCTTGCGCACGTCGGCCGCGTTCTCCAGCGCTGCACCACGGCCGGGCACCAGTTTTTCGAAACCGAAGCCAGCCAGGCGGTCCAGCGTGGTGGGCCAATCGCGGAAGTAGCAGTCGCCCGCATACGCAGTGCTCTGGTATTCGACGAGGTCCCCGGCAAAGCAGATCTTCTGGTCTTCCAGGTAGGCGATGGTGTCGCCTTTGGTATGGCCACGGCCCACCTGCGCGATCTTGACTTCGAGCTTTTTTCCCAGCCAGACACTCATGGTGCCGTCGAAGGTCATGGTGGGCCAGGTCAGGCCGGGAGGCACCGATTCAACATTGCGGAACAAGCGCGGGAAGCGGCCAATCTCACTGGCTTTGTCCTGCTCACCCCGTTCAACGATCAGATCGTAGGTGTCGCGGCTGGCAATGATCTGCTCAGCGCCCTCTTTGAAATATGCCGATGCACCCAGCACACGCACCGCGTGGTAATGGCTTAGCAATACGTACTTGATGGGCAGCGGTGTCACTTCGCGGATACGACGGATCACGTCTTGCGCCATGGCCGGAGTGGCCTGGGTGTCCACCACCATCACAGCCTCGTCGCCAATAAAAATGCCCGTATTGGGATCACCCTCGGCGGTGTAGGCATAGGCATTTTCGGAAAGCCGGGTAAAGGAAACTTTTTTTTCCTCCAGATCGGCTTGGCTGGCAAAGGTCTTGGTCGGTGGTGCTGTCGTAGGCATGGGGGGTTCTTTCACACTAAGATTTGGGAGTCGGCAGTTCAATGCTGTGCACCTGTACCAGCACCGGCTCGCGCGGCCTGCAGCGCTTCGCGCAGCACCGTGCCTGTACCAATGTGATTGGCCAGCAACAGCACGAGCCGTGCATTCATGGCATGGCTCTCGTCCAGCGCCAGACCACGGTGGGCCTCAATCAGGGCCTCGTAAAAATCGTCTGCCGCTTCGAGGTGGGTCTGGGTGATCAAAGTCATGGTTATGCGGCTTGCAGGGCCAGGCAGCGGTGGAGTGCAGCACGAACGCCGGCAACACCTGGGTTGCGCCAGCGGGCACACAAATGGCGGTCGGGACGCAGCAGCCAGGCGGAACCGATCTTCGCGCCATAACGCTGCCCAAAAAACCCCCGTGCGTCATACACAGTGCCATCCTCGGGCGCTGACGCATCTGAAGGCAGCACGTAAACGATGCGCAAAATTTTCAGCAAATCGGAATCAAGACCACTGACTGAAAACTGCGCTGGGGCTCCATACACCAGCAGCGTGAAGTCAGGGCCCAACTGCTGCAGCAGCCAGGTTGCCCGCCCATCCAGGGTCACCGGCGCATCAACGGCAACAGCACCAAGCAACATGGCGCCAGAGAAACTTTCACCATCGGATGTGTTCAACACAGACGCATGCAGCCGCGCAGGGACTGATAACCGCCCACTGTTGACGATCTGCTGTGCAAAGCTGTGCTCCCGCGCCAGCTCAAGTACTGCATTGCGAAACAAGCGGCTGATGTCGCTCTTGGGTGTGATGAAGTCGGTCGAGCGGCTTGAATTGAGGATGTTCTCGTCGGCCGCGTATTCACGCTCAGAACCATACGTGTCGAGCAGATCTGCATGCGCCTGGCCGCCCAGCACAGCGGCCAGTTTCCAGGCCAGGTTGTCGGCATCCTGCACGCCCGAATTGGCCCCACGCGCACCAAAGGGCGACACACCATGTGCGCTGTCACCGGCAAAAAACACGCGGCCATGCCGGAAGCTGTCCATGCGTTGGCAGGAGAAGGTGTAGACACTGGCCCACTCCAACGCAAATGGCACTTCACGGCCCAGCGCTTGCCGCAGCATGGCATTCACCCGAGGGGTGATACGTTCGGGCTTCTTCTCTTCTTCGGGATCGGCGTCCCAGCCCAACTGGAAATCAATGCGCCAAACGTTGTCGGGCTGGCGGTGCAGCAGCACACTCTGGTTGGGGTGGAACGGCGGGTCAAACCAGAACCAGCGCTCAGCCGGAAAATCAATGGCCATCTTCACGTCGGCGATAAGAAACCGGTCCTTGAACACACGCCCCTTGCTTTCAAGCCCCATCTGCTGGCGCACTGCGGAGCGGCTGCCGTCACAGGCGGCAACGTACGCTGCGTCCAGCTTGTAGGCACCTTCTGGTGTATCAACCTGCAGTTGCGCGGAGTCGCTATGACTTTGCACACCAGTGACCGTATTCTTCCAACGGATCTCGATGTTCGGCAGCTGGCTGGCGCGTTCAAGCAGATAGGCCTCGACGTAATACTGCTGCAGGTTCACAAAGGCTGGGCGTTCATGGCCAGGCTCGGGCAACAGGTCGAACTGGTACACCTGCTCTTCGCCGAAGAAGACCCGCCCCACATTCCACGAAACCCCCTTTGCGGCACACGCGTCTGCAACACCCAGGCGGTCAAAAATTTCCAGCGTACGTTTGGCAAAACAGATGGCGCGCGAACCATTGGAGAGACGGTCGTCGTTGTCCAGCACCAGCACCTGAACACCGCGCTGCGCGAGGTCAATGGCAAGGCTTAGACCTACTGGGCCAGCGCCCACCACCACGACCGGATGCCGCGCCGGCACTGCCGCGTCCTGGTCTGGCGAGCGACTCCAGGCGAAGTGCATCGCCTGGATGTCAGCGCCAGTGGCTTCCGGTGGCAGGGTGAAGGCTTGCATGGGTGGGGAGTTACCGAGCTTGGGTGAAATGCTTCAAATCAGGTGCGATTAATGATAGTCTTGACATTAGTCAATGACAAACGCATTTGATAAGTGCAAACCCTGAAATGACAAACTTTTCCACGCCTGACCCCGAAAAATCCACACGCCCGCAGCGCTCCATCCAAAGCGTGGAGGTCGGCGGACGGCTGCTGGTCGCACTGGCCGGGAGTGGACGCACCATGGCGCTCAAGGATCTGGCGCGCGCAGCAGACATGGCAGCATCCAACGCGCATCCCTACCTTGTGAGTTTTTGCAAGCTGGGATTGATAGAGCAGGACGCCACGTCCGGCAACTACGGTCTGGGGCCGTTGGCCATGCAGTTGGGCTTGATCAGCCTGCAACAGTTTGACCCGGTGCGCCTGGCCACCCCATTTATGGCCGAACTTGCGCAGGAAACCGGCCATACCGTCGCGCTGGCGGTCTGGGGCAACCGCGGCCCGACCATCGTGCGTATCGAGCACGCACCGACCGCCATTCACGTAAACATGCGCCATGGCACGGTGATGAGTCTGCGTGGTACAGCCACGGGCCGCCTGTTCGCGGCCTTCCTGCCGGAAGCGGAAGTCACAGGTGCTTTGCAGGACGAGTTTGCGTACGAAACACGTATTGGCGCGAAGCCCCCGGCAGCCAGCATCAAAATCAGCGACACCTTCCGCAAGGAACTTGCACTGGTTCGCAAACAAGGCATCAGTTGCATGCGCGATGGCTCCGTGCCCGGCATCAGTGCAGTGAGCGCACCGGTGTTCCAGGAAACCGGCCACATCGTCCTCGGACTGACAGCCATCGGACCCGGCGCGGTCTTTGACGTGGCTGTTGACGGCTCCATTGCAAAGGCACTGCGGCAGCGTGCCAATGACATCTCGCGCCGCCTGGGTGCGGCGAGCAACACAGGCACTTCGGCTGCGTGACACCCGCCCCAAAGTACGCTCAGCGTTCATCAAAGGACAAGACCACACGGTCAGTCAACGGATGCGCCTGGCAGGTCAGGATGAAGCCCGCTGCCACTTCCTTCTTGTCGAGCGCAAAGTTGCGGTCCATCCGCACATCCCCTTCGATAAGCTTGGCGCGGCAGGTTCCACACACACCCGAGGTGCAGGAGTAAGGTACTTCCAGACCGGCAGCAGCCGCCGCATCCAAAATGCTGGGCTGGCCCTTTTCAAAGCGGATGTCACGCTGCAGGCCGTCGCGGATGATGGTGATGGTGGCTTGGGCCGCATCACCTGGCCGGGCCTCATGCACAACAGCATCCACCGACTGGCCGGCACCTGCAGGCAGGGCCACACCAAAGCGTTCAATATGGATACGCTCTTCCGGAACACCTGCGGCCAGTAACGCTGCTTCGGCTTCGTCGTTCATCTGGAAAGGGCCACAGACAAATACGTGGTCGATCTGGTTTGCTGGCACCACGGTTTTCAGAAACTCACCGATCTTGTCGCGGTTCATCACGCCATGGTTCAGCGGTGCATCCGTGTGTTCATCCGAAAACACATGCTGCAGCACCAGCCGTGTCATGTGGCGGTTCTTGAGGTCTTCAATTTCCTCCTTGAACATGGTGGACTGCAGCAGTCGGTTGCCATAGATCAAAGTGAAGCGACTCAAAGGCTCACGCGCCAGCACCGTCTTCATGATGGACAAGATGGGTGTGATGCCACTGCCACCCGCAATGCCTACATGGTGGCGTTTGGCTGCGGGGTCGAGTGGTACAAAAAACCGCCCCTGCGGCGCCATCACACTCAGCGTGTCACCCGCCCGCAGGTTGGCATGGATCCAGTTCGAAAAAACACCCCCACGCACCTTGCGCACACCCACACGTAATTCACCGTCGTCCACACCCGCACAGATCGAATACGAACGGCGCAGATCCTGGCCATCAATGTCTGACCGCAGCGTCAGGTACTGGCCCTGGGTAAAACCAAAAACTTCGCGCAGGGCCTCGGGCACATCGAAGGACACAATGACCGCTTCGGCCGTGTCAGGCTCAATGGCCCGAACACGCAAGGGATGGAACAGGGCACTCATGGGCGACTCTTCGGGTTGTGATGTGTGAAGAAGGGACGGCGCGTCAGATCGGCTTGAAGTGCTCAAACGGCTCTTTGCACGCCATACAGCGGTACAAGGCTTTACACGCGGTCGAGCCGAAGGCGGACAGGCGCTCGGTGTTGCGGCTGCTGCAGCGCGGGCAAGCCAGACGCTGGCCATTCGGCTCACGTCCAAAGAAGCGCACCGGCACGGCACCATCGAAGCGCACCGGTGCCGGAGGCGCAATGCCGTAGGCCTTGAGTTTTTCGCGGCCAGCATCGCTGATCCAGTCGGTGCTCCACGCAGGCGCACGCCGCAATGTGACCCAGGCAGGGCCAAGCTTTGCGGCAGCGATGGCAGCCAGCACATCGGCCTCAATCACTTCGGTTGCGGGGCAACCAGAGTATGTGGGCGTGAGCACAATTTCCAGTCCATGGTCATGCCGCACGACCTCCCGCACGATGCCAAGATCACACACCGAAACAGCAGGTACCTCGGGGTCGGGCACGGTTGCCAGCACATGCCACGCTGCCGCAATGCCGCCAACGTCTGCACACACAGCCATCACGTTGCTCACCAGACGCCCCCAGGAAAACTGCGCTGCAGGTACTGCATGTCCGTCAGGATGTAGCCCATGTGTTCGCTGTGGCGGCCCCGTTTTCCTTCGCTGCGAAAAGTGGATGGGGCAGGCACAGCCAGGCTGGCCTCACCAAGGATCAGCGCCATTTCTGCCTGCCACGGTGCCTCCAGCCCAGACCACAACGGGCCCAGGCCCGAGGCGTTTGCCGCCTCGTCGGTGGCATCGGTGTCGAACATCTCGGGCACGTAGCGCCACAGATCCGCCAACGCGGTCTGCATACGCAGCGTGGACTCGGGGGTGCCATCACCGAGGCGGACTACCCAGTCACCCGAGTGCTGCTGGTGGTAACGCGCTTCCTTGACCGCCTTGCCCGCGATGGCGGCCACTTCCGTGTCGCTGGATGCAGCCAGTTGCTCCCACAGCAATTTAAGCCAGGTAGCCACCAGGGTGTTGCGCAGCACACTGAAAGCAAAATCACCGCGCGGCAGCTCGACCATGGTCAGGTTGAGGTAATCCCGCTCGGCACGCAAAAAAGCAAGCTGGTCTTCGTCGTGTGACATGCCGTCCAGCGCGCCTGCACGGGTCAACACAGCACGCGCCTGGCCAATCAGATCCAGCGCGATGTTGGCCATGGCGATGTCCTCTTCCAGCACCGGGGCGTGGCCACACCATTCACTCAGGCGCTGGCCCAGAATAAGACAGGTGTCCCCGATACGCAGAAGGTACTGCGCTTCTGCGGTCTTGTTGAGTGTGATGGAGTCTTGCATACACACTCACATGTGGTCCACGGCCTTGGGCAGGACGTAGAACGTGGGATGGCGGTACACCTTGTCTTCCGACGGATCGAAGTAGCTGGCCTTTTCGCCGGGGTCACTGGCCACGATCTGCTCGGACCGTACGACCCACACGCTGCTGCCTTCCTGGCGGCGGGTATAGACGTCCCGCGCCATCTGGATGGCCATTTTCGCGTCAGCGGCATGCAGGCTGCCGCAGTGTTTGTGGTCCAGCCCCGCCTTGCTGCGGACAAAGACTTCCCACAGTGGCCACTCTTGATTTAGTGCCGTGTTCGCAGAATTTTGAGTCATCTCACTCTCCAATCAATGTCAATAGCTGGTACGAGAGATACCGCGGAACTGGCTCCGCCAGGCCGCTGGTATCGCCCCCAGCAAGGGGAAGTGGGCAAGCCTGGGGGTGCCGCCCATTACGCTGCTTCCTTCAAAGATTGTTTGCTGGCATGGGCGAGAGCGGCTTCGCGCACCCAGGCCCCGTCGTCCCAGGCCTTGACACGGGCGGCCAGACGCTCCCGGTTGCAGGGGCCATCACCGGCAATCACGCGCCAGAATTCGCTCCAGTCGATGGTGCCGAAGTCATACGACTGGCGCTCTTCGTTCCACTTCAGATCGGGGTCGGGCAAGGTCACACCCAGAATGCGCGCCTGCTCCACGGTGGCATCGATGAACTTCTGGCGCAACTCGTCGTTGCTGATGCGTTTGATGCCCCAGCGCATGGACTGCGCACTGTTGGGCGACTGGTCATCCGGCGGGCCAAACATCATGATCGACGGCCACCACCAGCGGTTCACCGCGTCCTGCACCATGTCTTTTTGCGCCTGTGTGCCCTGTTTCATCATGGTCAGCAAGGCCTCGTAACCTTGCCGCTGGTGAAAACTCTCTTCGCGGCAGATGCGGATCATGGCGCGTGCATAAGGCGCGTACGAGCATCGGCAGATGGGCACCTGGTTCATGATCGCGGCCCCATCCACCAACCAGCCGATGGTGCCCATGTCAGCCCAGGTCAGCGTGGGGTAGTTAAAGATCGAGCTGTACTTGGCCTTGCCTGAGTGCAGCGCCTCCAGCATCTGGTCGCGTGATGTGCCCAGCGTTTCGGCTGCTGCGTACAGGTACAGGCCGTGACCACCTTCGTCCTGCACCTTGGCCAGCAGAATGGCCTTGCGCTTGAGTGTGGGGGCACGGCTGATCCAGTTGCCTTCGGGCAACATGCCCACGATCTCGCTGTGTGCGTGCTGGCTGATCTGCCGCACCAAGGTCTTGCGGTAATGCTCTGGCATCCAGTCTTTGGCCTCGATGAAGTCGCCCGCATCGATATGGGCATCAAAGCGTTCCTGCAACTGCAACTCCTCGGCCGAGCGCAAGGTTTTGACCGCGCTGTCGTCCTTGCCCATCGTGTCCATGGCTTGTGTGTACATCGTGTGCTCCTTGATCGTGGTGTGTATTGCGGTTTTTACCGAGGGCGCGTGTCCACCACGCGCCGGGCTTTACCGGTCTGGGTGCGTTCAATCGAATCGCGGTCAAACACACGGACTTGGGTTGAAATACCCACCAGGGTCTTCACGCGCTGCTGCACCCACTGCGCAATTTCGCCGCGCTCCATTTCGGAGACAGCCCCTCCTTGCAGCTCGCAATGGACCTCGACCTGGTCCAGCAGGCCATCACGGCTGATATGCAGCTGGTACAGGCCTGACAAACGTTTGTCGGCCAGCACAATTTCCTCGACCTGCGTAGGGAAGACATTGACGCCGCGGATGATCATCATGTCGTCACTGCGGCCCACAATCTTGCCAATGCGTCGGAACGACCGTGACGTGGGTGGCAGCAAACGCGTCAAGTCACGGGTGCGGTACCGGATGACGGGCATGGCCTCTTTGGTCAGGGAGGTAAAAACCAGTTCACCCTCTTCACCATCCGCCACAAGCTCCCCCGTCTCGGGGTTGATGATTTCGGGGTAGAAATGGTCTTCCCAAATCACGGGGCCATCCTTGCTCTCGATACATTCGCTGGCCACGCCTGGGCCCATCACCTCCGACAGCCCATAGATGTCCACCGCATCAATGCCGGCCTTCGTCTCGATATCGTGGCGCATGGCTTCGGTCCAGGGCTCTGCACCAAAGATGCCGACCTTGAGCGAACTTTGTAGCGGGTCGAGCCCCTGCCGCACAAACTGTTCGATGATCACCTGCATGTAGCTGGGGGTCACCATGATGATGTCGGGCTTGAAGTCCTGTATCAGCTGCACCTGCTTTTCCGTCTGTCCACCCGACACCGGAATCACCGTACAACCCGCACGCTCGGCACCGTAATGCGCACCCAGACCACCGGTGAAAAGCCCGTATCCGTAAGCGATGTGCACCATGTCACCCCTGCGCCCGCCGGCGGCGCGGATCGACCGGGCCACCAGATCGGCCCAGTTGTCGATGTCGCGCTGGGTGTACCCCACCACCGTGGGTTTACCGGTGGTGCCTGATGACGCATGGATACGTGCCACGTTCTCGCGCGGCACGGCAAAAAACCCGAACGGGTAGTTGTCCCGCAGGTCTTTCTTGACGGTAAACGGGAACTTCGACAAGTCGCTCAGCTGCTTCAGGTCGGAGGGGTGTACACCTTTGGCATCAAATGCATTCCGATAGTGGGGCACCTTGTCATACACATGCTGCAGCGTCGCCTGCAGGCGCTGAAGCTGCAGTGCAGAAATCTCGTCGCGACTGGCCTTCTCAATGGCCTCCAGATCGCCGGGTTGGGGCTTTACTACGGGCATTCTTGTGTCTCCTCGGTGGACCAACTCAACTCACGTGGGCGTGACGGCTGGTTTGCCTTTCAGGGTGTAGGAGCGCCCCCGAAAAACCGCTATACGTTCGTTGTTCTGGTTGGTCACTTCACTGTCGTAAACGCCTGTTCGCCCCGCCTTGGAGACCTCTACGCAACGTGCCGTCAACACATCGTTTTGAAGGCCCGGTGCCAGAAAGTCGATGGCAAAACCCGAGGCCACGGTCAGTTCGTCATAGGAGTTGCATGCAAATGCAAAAGCCGAATCTGCCAGCGCCGAAATAAAGCCACCATGGCAGGTGCCATGCCCGTTCAGCATATCGGCCCGCACCACCATACGCACCGTGGCATGGCCTGGCCCGATGTCGACGACATCCATGCCCAGCCCACGGGTCGCCGCGTCGTTGCGCAGCATGCCGTCGCGCACATATTCGGCTGTTTGTTGCAGTGTTCGTTGGTCCATCGTGTCGCCTTCCCTGCCTTGCTGGTGGGTACTGGTGTGTCAATCAGGAGGCCACTAGCACAAACACTAATTACCGACCGTTCGGTAGATTTTATGATTCGAACGGCAGACAATACAAGGGCTCTGTGCTCAGTACAAACCCTAAAAGCTGCGCGTCAGGTTGGCCGCCAGACAACAATGACATCACAGCAATGGCCTCACAGAAGCAGCCCGTACCGCTATCTTTTTTGAGGCAAGATAGCCTCTTATCACAGGCAAAGGAATCAACGGAATGGCGCGTGGAAGATCAGCAAGTTACGAAGACCAACGGGACATGATCCTGGCGCGCGCGGCCCAGCTTTTTGCCAAACGCGGTTACCCCGCCACGTCCATGAACCAGGTCGCCGAGGCCTGCCATCTGTCGAAGGCCACCCTCTACCACTACTACCGCGACAAGTACGCCCTGCTGGTGAGTATTGCCGAGGGCCATGTCTCGCGACTGGCTGCATTTGTCGAGGACGAGCAGGCCCTGGCCTTGGCGGGCGAAGAACGTTTGCGGCACTTCATCAACCGTATCGTGGAAGAGTATTCAGGGGCACAGGATGCCCACCGCGTCTTGACCGAAGACGTACGATTTCTGGAGCCGGACGACCGCGAACGCATCCTGAACAAGGAGCGCCAGGTGGTTGCGGCATTTTCACGGGCCGTCACCGAAATGCGGCCCGAGCTGGCAAGCGCACATTTGGCCAAACCGCTCACCATGCTCTTGTTCGGCATGGTCAACTGGATGTTCACCTGGATCAAGCCGGACGGCGAGTTGAACCACGCAGCCATGGGGCCTATCGTGGCAGACCTGTTCCTGGGTGGCATCGGCAATGTACAGCCCCCCGCCGCCACACCTGCCAAAACAAAGCCGCGGAAAACGCGGGCAAAACCACCCGCCCTGGCGGCCAGTCACTAATCCATCATCGGGCGCCACGCTGTACACGCGGCACCCTGGTTCTCAACGCTTCATCTGGCAGGTGGTGGGCAGCTCGGCTTGCGCCGCCGTGATCTGCTTGACCACCCGAAAGCCATAACCCGAGCCTTCAACGTCGAACTTGACGCCGGGTGTGCCCTGTTTGTCCATCACCCCCACCGCCAGCCCTTGCTGGAACTGGTGGTCCGAGGCCCGCATACGGCCGGACTGGCCCGCCAGCGTGACCTGGGCGCGTTCCAGTTGGGTGGCAACGTCTGCCACGTCAATGGCAGCGGGCTTGTTCGCACCCGCACGTTCAATAGCCTGCGCCAGGGACTCGACCATCAGCTGCATACGCATGTGGACGTAGTCGTCTTCCGGCTTGGGGAAACGCTCGCGGAACGACTGGTAGAACTGTTCGCTGCCTTGGGTCGGGAAGTTGGGCAGCCAGTCGGCCACGGCCACGACCTTGCCCACTCCTGCGTCACCAATGGCGGCAGGCGCACCCAGTGCATTGCCATAGAAGGTGTAGAACTTGCCGTCAAACCCGGCATCCTTGGCAGCCTTCACCAGCAAGGTCAGGTCGTTACCCCAGTTGCCGGTGATGACCGCCTGGGCACCACTGGCCTTGATCTTGTTGGCGTAGGGCAAAAAGTCCTTCACCCGGCCCACGGGGTGTAATTCGTCACCCACCACCTGCACGTCAGGCCGCTGCAAACCCAGCTGTGCCTTGGCCTCGCGCAGCACGGCCTGGCCGAAGCTGTAGTCCTGGCCGATCAGGTACACCTTTTGCAACGCCCGGTCGTCTTTGATAGACTGCATCAAGGCCGCCATGCGCATATCGGCATGGGCGTCAAAACGAAAGTGCCAGAAGCTGCATTTCTCGTTGGTCAGCGCCGGGTCCACCGCCGAATAATTGAGGAACAACACCCGCCGCGCCGGGTCACGCTCGTTGTTCTTGTTGATGGCGTCCAGCAAGGCTGCTGCCGTTGCGGACGAATTTCCCTGCACCACAAACTGCGCTCCGTCGTCGATCGCCGCGCGCAAGGCCGACAGTGCTTCCTCGTTCTGTCCCTTGCTGTCATAACGCACGATGGCCAAAGGCCGGTTGCCACCGGGCAGTTTCACACCACCACGCGCATTCACCCGCTCCGTGGCCCAGACCAGGTTGCGGAACACCGACTCACCGGTGTTGGCGAAGGGCCCGCTGAAGCTCTCGACCATCGCTATGCGCACTGGCGGCGCACCCGCGGCAGACTGCGCCAGCACGACGCTGGTCGTGCACGCAGATAACGCTGCGATTGACAATTTCAAGACCACCCGGTTCAGATATTTCATACAAAAAATCCCTTGCAAATCAACGTGTTGCACACAGATTGGAGTCATGCGGCAATCACTGTGAGAGCCGCGCAGTGTATAGGAGTTACCCTGATGCTTTTCACACCCGTTATCCGCCGCGCAGCCCCTCATTCCCCCCACGCTGCCGTGGACCCTTCGTTTGAACGTTTCTTCCGTGGCGGGTCTTTTGCAGCCCCTGCTCCCACCGGCACCAAGGGCTACACAGTGGAGCAGGATGAGACCACCCACACGCTGACCATCGACGTGCCGGGTGTGGCCCGCGAACACCTGTCCATTGGCATCGAAGGTGCCGTGGTGCGGATCGAAAGCCTGGCCGACGCACCCCGCAAGGTCAAATGCGCCTTTGAGTTGCCGCAGGACATCGACACCACCACCAGCTCTGCCAAGCTGGAAAACGGCGTATTGACCCTGAAACTCGCCAAACTGGCCCCCGTGAGCAAGGTCACGCCCCTGACCGTGAACTGACACCAAGCGCTTTTGATGGCTCCTCTGGCGCTGCGCTGCAGCAGCGTCTTTTCCTGGCCACGGAACGTAGGTTCCGTGGCCATTTTTTCTGTTGTGCACCATTTCAGAGCCTAAACTTCCGGCCATGAAGTTCCTCAAATCTGTTGTGTACGGCATCGCCAGCAACCTGCGCAAATCGCGCCAGCGCAAGCCCGCCGGAAGCCGCTCTTACGCCTGCCAGTGTGAGCGCCGGGTTTTCTTTCGCAACAGTGCATGCCTGGCCTGCCACACCCCCCTGGGCTACGAGCCCACCACTGCGCGGGTTGTGCCGCTGCAAGAAGGCACAGAGCCCGGCACCTGGGCGGTGTACGGCACCACCGGTGGCACCCAGTTCACGCGCTGCGCGAACTTCGACACCGCAGCGGGCTGCAACTGGCTGGTGCACCCCGACAGCACCACCCCGCTGTGCCTGGCCTGCTGCCTGAACCGCACCATCCCCGTCCAGGACGACCCCGAAAACCAGATCCTGTGGGGCAAGATCGAGCTGGCCAAACGCCGGCTCGTGTCCCAGCTGCTGTCGCTGGGCCTGCCCGTGCGCTCCAAAGAAACGGACGACACCGAACACGGCCTGGCGTTTGACTTTTTACGCGCCCTACCCGACGGCCCGGTGGTGATGACCGGGCACGCCAACGGCATCATCACACTCAACGTCGAAGAGGCCGACGACGCCACCCGCGAACGGGTGCGTGCCGCCATGCGCGAGCCCTACCGCACCTTGCTGGGTCATTTGCGCCATGAGGTCGGGCACTACTACTGGGACCGGCTGGTCTGGGACAGTGTCTGGCTCGAAGAATTCCGCACCCTGTTTGGCGACGAACGCGCCAGTTACGCCGACGCGTTGAAGAAGAACTACGAAGAAGGCCCACCCGCCGACTGGGCCCTGCGTTTTGTCAGCACCTATGCCGCCAGCCACCCGTGGGAAGACTGGGCCGAAACCTGGGCGCACTACCTGCACATGCACGACACGCTGGACACCGCGCTGAGTTTTGGCCTGGGTGCCGACGACGTGGAAATCGACTTCGAGCCGTTCTCACGCGACGTGTTGTGGCAGCCCGATGTGGATGGGGCGCAGGAATTCCTGGACTTCGTCAACGCCTGGGTCGAACTGACCGGTGTGCTCAACGAGATGTCGCGCAGCATGGGGGTGCACGACTTCTACCCCTTCGTGCTGAACCGCGCCGTGGTGGCCAAGCTGCATTTCATCCACTGCGTGGTGCGGGAAGCCAAAAGATAGGCACACCCAGGCTTCGCGGACTTGCGTATCCGCTTTCGCCCTCCCCCTTGCAGTGAGCAACACCAGCGGCCGGGCATTGCCAGTTCCGCGGTGTTTGCTTGCATGGGGCTTGGCGCTACCCGTCAGATCAAAGAATCCCGTCAAGCCGCCAGGCTGTCCAGCGGCCAGCGCGGCTTCACGTCAAACGCGTAGTCGCGGTTGGCCTGCTGCTGGCCCGCCTGCAGGCGCATGGCGGCGGCCATGGCAATCATGGCGCCGTTGTCGGTGCAGAGGTGCATTTCGGGGTAGTGCACCCGCACACCACGCTGCTGGCACGCGGCATTCAGCTGCGCGCGCAACTGGTGGTTGGCCCCTACCCCACCGGCCACCACCATGCGGCGCAAGCCGGTGTGCTGCAGCGCCTTGAGCGATTTTTTCACCAGCACTTCCACAATCGCGGCCTGGGTGCTGGCGGCAAGATCGGCCTTACGGGCTTCCAGGTCGTCGCCCAGCTTTTTGGCCTGCACCATCACCGCGGTTTTGAGTCCGGCGAATGAAAAATCAAGGTCACCGCTGTGCAACAGCGGGCGCGGCAGCTTGAATGCGTCGGGTTGACCGTCGAGCGCCAGCTTGGCCAGCCACGGGCCACCGGGGTACGGCAAACCCATCAGTTTGGCCGACTTGTCGAAGGCTTCTCCGGCGGCGTCGTCGATGGTTTCACCCAGCAGCTCGTACGACCCCACACCGTCCACCCGCATCAGCTGGGTATGGCCACCCGACACCAGCAAAGCCACAAACGGAAACTCGGGCGGGTCGGCACTCAGGAACGGGGACAACAAATGCCCTTCCAGGTGGTGCACCCCCAGCACTGGTTTGTCCAGCGCAGCCCCCAGCGCGCAGGCCACACCCGCGCCCACCAGCAGCGCACCCGCCAGGCCGGGGCCCCGGGTGTAGGCCACCACGTCCACATCGGCCAGCCCATGGCCCGACTCGGCCAGCACCGACTCCGTCAGCGGCAACACACGCCGGATATGGTCGCGGCTGGCCAGCTCGGGCACCACACCACCATAGGCCTGGTGCATCTCTATCTGGCTGTGTAAGGCATGGGCGCGCAGCTGCGGACGCGCCGCGCCCTGCAGCTCGACCAGCGCCACACCTGTTTCGTCACACGAAGATTCGATTCCCAATATCAGCATCGCGGGAAGTGTAAGCCGGAGGGCAAAATAGCGGGCCCGGCACGGGTATTGCAGGTGTATTGCAGCCCCCCAAAAAACTATTCCCCCACGTGAAAAAACCATGAAATCCGGACTGCATTTTCTTGTCGCGGCCCGGCAATGTGAAATTGGCGAGCTGGAGCAGCTGATGCGCACCAGCGCACTCGTCAACCTGCTCGGCCAGCTGATCCACGTGCTGCAAAAAGAGCGTGGTTTGTCCAACATCTATCTGACCTCGGGCGGCCTGCGCGGCGCGGCGCGGCGGCAAAGCCAGATCGACGCGTGTAAGCAGGTCGAACAACAGGCCCGCGCCGCCTTTGACCACCTGGACACCGGTGCCGCGCGTATCGGCAACGGTGCACGGCTGTTCAGCCGCATTGCCTATGTGCTGCAGGGGCTGGACGCCCTGCCCGCGCTGCGTGACCGTATCACCACCCACGCGACCAGCCCCGAAGCGGCCACCGCCGCATGCGCCAAGCTGATCTCCGGGCTGCTGGCCGTGGTGTTTGAGGCGGCCGACAGCGCCACCGACCCCGAAATCTCGCGCCTGCTGGTGGCCACCTTCAACTTCATGCAGGGCAAGGAATTTGCCGGACAAGAGCGCGCCACCGGGGCCACCGCGTTTGGCGCAGGCGTGAGTGACGCCACGCGCCAGCAGCACTGGCTGCACCTGATCGACTCCCAGGACCGCTGCTTCAAGGTGTTTGCCGACTTCTCGCAACCCGCCCCGCTGGCGCTGTGGCAGACCCTGTGTGCAGCCGACGGCACGCTGGCCGAACTGGAGCGCCTGCGCCGTATCGGCTGCACCGCTGCGGTGGGTGACGCGCTGGACGCGGAGCTGAGCCAGGTGTGGTTTGACTGCTGCACCCACCGCATGGACGCGATGCAAAGTGTCGAAGCCCACATGGCGGCCGACCTGCTGCGCCTGTGTGAAAGCAAGGTCACCGAGGCGCGGACGGCGCTGCAGTCGCACCAGACCCTGCTCGACACCCTGGCCCAGACCAGCGCACCACCCACAGCGGCATCCACGGCCCCCAGCGCCGCTTTTTTCGACACCCCCCGCCGCCGGTGTGGCCCCACCGCCGCAGGGGTACGGCCTGCACCTCGACCGCTCGGTGCTGGAGCTGGTGCAGGAGCAGTCGCAGCGCCTGCAGGCCATGCGCGACGAACTCGACACCGTACGTGCCACCCTGAACGAACGCAAGCTGGTCGAACGCGCCAAAGGCCTGCTGATGGCGCACCGCCGCCTGAGCGAAGCCGACGCCTACAAGATGCTGCGCCAGACCGCCATGAACCAGAACCGCCGCCTGGTGGACGTGGCCGAGTCGCTGCTGTCGATGGCCGACTATTTACAGGAAGGGTAACCCCCCCGAAGCGCCTGCGGCGCCTCCCCCTCAGGGGGCGATACCAGCGGCCTGGCAAAGCCAGTTCCGCGGTATCTCGGGAATGGGCAGTACCCGCTGAAATGGTGCAGCGCACAACGATGGTGCCCACCACCATTTTTGAGAAAAATAAGCCTCCAGCGCCCATCCAACGGGCACAGACAGCTATTTAATTTATAGCAAACCCAGGTTCAAGCAAGCTGGCACGCGGCTTGCATCTACTCCAGCACGGGGCCGATGAAGGCCTCCAGGCTGGTAGCACCCAATGGCGGGTGCCACCCGCTCCCAGGACAAGGGCGTCCTTACCCGCAGGGTCTCGTTTTCGAGCACCTCTTGTGTGGTGAGGACGCCCTTTTTGTTTGTCTGCTGCCTTTTCATTTACCGACCGGAGTTCGCCCCATGACCGATCTGCTGAAAACCAAGTTGAGCCGCCGCACGGTGCTGCAAGTTGCCGCCGTGGGCGCCGTGGGCATCGACCCCGCCCTGCGTGCTGCCGTCTGGGCCCAGGGCTCCGACAAGCCCGAGAAAGAAGAAGTCAAGATCGGCTTCATCCCGCTGACCGACTGCGCCAGTGTGGTGATGGCCTCGGTGCTGGGCATCGACAAGAAATACGGCGTGAAGATTGTGCCGACCAAGGAGTCCAGCTGGGCCAGCGTGCGCGACAAGCTGGTCAACGGCGAACTGGACTTTGCCCATGTGTTGTACGGCCTGGTCTACGGCGTCCACCTGGGTGTGGGCGGCCAGAAGAAAGACATGGCCGTGCTGATGACCCTCAACAACAACGGCCAGGCCATCACGCTGTCGAAGAAGCTGGCCGACAAAGGGGCCATCGACGGCGCGACGCTTGCCAAACTGATGGCCGCCGAGAAGCGCGAATACACCTTTGCCCAGACCTTCCCCACCGGCACCCACGCCATGTGGCTGTACTACTGGATGGCGGCCAACGGCATCAACCCGATGAAGGACGCCAAGGTCATCACCGTGCCGCCGCCGCAAATGGTGGCCAACATGCGCGTGGGCAACATGGACGGATTCTGTGTGGGTGAGCCCTGGAACCACCGCGCCATCATGGACGGTATTGGTATCACCGCCACCACCACCCAGGACATCTGGAAAGACCACCCCGAGAAAGTGCTGGGCACCACGGCCGAATACGCCAAGAAGTACCCCAACACCTCGCGCGCCGTGACCGCCGCCATCCTGGAGGCCAGCCGCTGGATCGACGCCAGCATCGCCAACCGCAACAAGATGGCCGAGACGATTGCCGACAAGGCCTTTGTCAACACCAGCGTGGACGCTGTCAACCAGCGCATCTTGGGCCGCTACCAGAACGGCCTGGGCAAGACCTGGGACGACCCGAATTCCATGAAGTTCTACAACGAGGGGCTGGTCAATTTCCCCTACCTGTCGGACGGCATGTGGTTCCTCACGCAGCACAAGCGCTGGGGCATCCTGAAAGAGCACCCCGACTACCTCAAGGTGGCGCAAGAGATCAACCAGATCGGCATCTACAAAGACGCCGCCACCGCCAGCAAGACAGCGGTGCCGAAAGATTCCATGCGCACCAGCAAGCTGTTTGACGGTGTGGTCTGGGACGGCAAAGACCCGAAGAAATACGCCGATTCGTTCAAAGTCCGCGCTTAAAACGTGTTCTCAAACCGTTCCAAGGAGCCCACCATGGTCAGTGCCACTTTTCACAGCCCGCTGGAGCAAGCCGCCGCAGACATGGCTGCCAGCCGCGCCACGCCTGCCGACCCGAAAACTATCAAAAAGATAGCTGCCAGCGCCCATCCACAGGGCGCACAAGACACTTTAGATGCCCAAAAAATGGCCCCCAGCCGCCCACCGTACAACTGGCGCGGCCTGGCGCTGCGGGTGCTGCCGCCCCTGGTGGGGCTGGCGCTGATGGTGCTGCTGTGGCAGGTGGTGTCGGTCAAGACCGGGGGCAGCATCCCCACACCGCTGGACACCTGGAAACAGGCGCTGATCGTGTTTGCCGACCCGTTCTACCGCAACGGCCCGAACGACCAGGGTGTGGGCTGGAACGTGCTGGCTTCGCTGCAGCGCGTGGCGGTAGGCTTTGGCTTGGCCGCACTGGTGGGTATTCCGCTGGGCTTTGCGATTGGCCGGTTCGAGTTTCTGGGCCGCATGCTGAACCCGCTCATCAGCCTGCTGCGCCCGGTGTCGCCGCTGGCCTGGCTGCCGATTGGCCTGCTGGTGTTCAAGGGTGCCAACCCGGCCGCCATCTGGACCATCTTCATCTGCTCGATTTGGCCGATGGTCATCAACACCGCGATTGGGGTGCAGCGTGTGCCCAGCGACTACATGAACGTGGCCAAGGTGCTGAACCTGTCCGAATGGAAGATCGTCACCAAGATCCTGTTCCCCTCGGTGCTGCCCTACATGCTGACCGGTGTGCGCCTGGCGGTGGGCACGGCCTGGCTGGTGATCGTGGCGGCCGAGATGCTGACCGGCGGTGTCGGTATCGGCTTCTGGATCTGGGACGAGTGGAACAACCTGAACGTCAAGAACATCATCATCGCGATTTTTGTGATCGGCATCGTCGGGCTGCTGCTCGAATACGCCCTCGTAAAAATTGCCACAGCATTCACATTTGAAGAGGTGAAGTCATGAGCGATTCATTGGGCAAAAAATTCATCGAAATCCAAAACGTCGAGCAGACCTTCAAGACCGCCAAGGGCAGCTTTCCGGCGCTGCGCGACATCAACCTGACGGTGGCCAAGGGTGAGTTCATCACCCTCATCGGGCACTCGGGCTGTGGCAAGTCCACGCTGCTGAACCTGATTGCCGGGCTGACCCGCCCGACCCAAGGCACGCTGATCTGCGCCAACCGCGAAATCGCCGGCCCCGGCCCCGAGCGTGCGGTGGTGTTCCAGAACCATTCGCTGCTGCCCTGGCTCACCTGCTTTGAAAACATCTACCTGGGTGTGGAACGGGTGTTTGGCCCGACCGAGAGCAAAGCCCAGCTCAAGGCCCGCACCGACGCCGCGCTGGCCCTGGTCGGCCTGACGCCCGCCACGCAAAAGCGCCCTGGCGAAATATCGGGTGGCATGAAGCAGCGTGTGGGTATCGCCCGCGCACTGGCCATGGAGCCCAAAGTGCTGTTGATGGACGAACCCTTCGGCGCGCTGGATGCATTGACCCGGGCCAAGCTGCAAGACGAGCTGCTCTCGATCGTGCAGAAGACACAGAGCACCGTGGTGATGGTGACCCACGACGTGGACGAAGCCGTGCTGCTGTCCGACAAGATCGTGATGATGACCAACGGCCCGTCGGCCACCATTGGTGAGGTGCTGAGTGTGGACCTGCCACGCCCACGCAACCGCGTGGAGCTGGCCGAGGACGTGAATTACGTGCACTACCGCAAGGCCGTCATCGACTTCCTCTACACCCGCCAGGGCCACGTCGAAAAAGCAGCCTGAGAGACCACGCCACCCCACGCCCCACTTCAGCCGGGTGGCGGCGGTGGATGTGGTGGTGGCATTGAATAACCAAAAACACAGACAAACGGATTTTCCCCATGGCAGGTTTTCGCAATTTTCTGAAGTCCGGACATGCGCCCACCCTGGGCGCATCGTTCTTTTATTTCATGTTCTCGTGTGCCATCTGGGTCATCAACGGCACCATGGCACCGTTCATCAGCGAGAGTTTCCAGCTCTCCCCCGCACAAAAAGGCCTGATGCTGTCGGTGCCGATTTTTGCGGGTGCGCTGATGCGTTTCCCACTGGGTGTGCTGGCGCAGTACATCGGCCGCAAAAACGCCACGCTGGTCGAGATGGGCGGCATCTGCCTGGCCATGTTGTACGGTTATTTCATGGTCGAGTCGTTCAACGACCTGCTGGCCATGGGTGTGCTGCTGGGCATTGCCGGGGCCAGCTTTGGTGTGGCGCTGAGCCTGGGCAGCGGCTCGTTCCCGCCGCGCTACAAAGGCCTGGCCATGGGCCTGGTGGGGGCGGGCAATGTGGGCACTGCAGTGTCCGCCCTGCTTGCGCCGCCGCTGGCGCATGCCTTTGGCTGGCAAGCGGTGTATGGCTTTGCCGCCATCGGCATTTTGGTTCCGATGGTGGTGATGATTGTGTTCGCCAAAGAGCCCGATGACATCGACACCCACGCCAGCTTCAAAGACCATGTGGCCTGCCTGTTTGAAAAAGACGGCTGGGCCTTCAGCCTGATTTATGCCATCACCTTTGGCGGCTTTATCGGCCTGGCTTCGTTTCTGCCCAGCTACTTTTTTGACCAGTTCCACGTGAGCAAGGTCGAGGCCGGCCAGCTCACCATGCTGGCCGCATTTATGGGCGCGGCGGTGCGTATTTTTGGCGGCTGGCTGTCCGACCACTGGGGAGGCGTCAACACCCTCACCGCCGTGCTGGTCATTGTGGCCATCACCCTGGTGCTGTGTGGCATGGCGACCGCGTCCCTGCCCATGACCGTCATTTTGCTCATCGTCTGTTTTGCCGCACTGGGCGCAGGCAACGGTGCCACCTTCCAACTGGTGCCCCTGCGCTGGCCCACCACCACCGCCGTGGCGGGCTCGATGATCGGTGAAATCGGTGCCCTCGGCGGCGGCTTTATCACCAACGCCCTGGGCCTGAGCAAACAGTTCACCGGCAGTTACGCCAGCGGCTTCTACGCGTTTGCGGCGTGTACTGTTTTGGTGCTGGGGATGCTGCGGTTTATGCAGATCCGATGGACACGGACGTGGGCAGAAAAAGGGGGGCGCGCACGTAGTGCGTGACATACGCGCAGCGGATGCAGTGCGCAAGCACTGGCCCACTTTTCAGCGTAGCTAGAAGGGAGGTAGAGCGCGCAGCGCTTGAGGACGGCGCAGCCGGACCAGTGCGAAGCACTGACCAACTTTTCAGCGCAGCTAAAAAAGGGGGACGCGCACGCAGTGCGTGACATACGCGTAGCGGATGCAGTGCGACAGCACTGGCCACCTTTCCAGCGAAGCTAAAAGGGAGGCCGCGCGCGTGGCTCCAGTACGTTTATGAAAAACACGTGATGAATTGAGCAAAACGCCTACTTGGACTGGTCAGGAATGGGGTTTTGGACGTTTGGATGGGACACCGCCACCGCCGAAGAGGCCGAGCTGCGCCTGGGCGAGTTCGAAGCCAGGTGGGACGCCGACTACCTACCCATTGGCCAGTCCTGGCGCAGGAACTGGAGTCGTCTGACGCCGTTCTTTGACTACCCGGCGGAAATCCGAAAGGTCATCTACACGACCAACGCCATCGAGTCGGTGAACATGGGCCTGAGGAAGCTGAGCAAGAACCGGGGCTCGTTCACCAGCGACGAGGCGTTGACCAAGCTGTTCTACCTGGCCCTGTGCAACATCAGCCAGAAGTGGACCATGCCCATCCGCGATTGGAAGGCTGCACTGACCCGATTTACCATTCAGTTCGGAGATCGCATCTCCGTCAACTGAAGTCCGAACCGTTTACACAAAAATTCGGACACGCCCTGGCTGCGGCTACTTTGCCAAACAGACCGTTATGTTAAAGCGCCCAACGGGCGATTTACCCCGCAGACCCTGCCAGGTCGGGGCGGGCTCGATGCCCGGTGCGGCCTGACTTTGATGCTCTGCGCGGGACGCGCCTGGAGTTGAACCAATCGCAGGCGCTGCAAACACGCTGCTGCTGACGTAACAAACCCGTCTAATAGGTGAAGTTGGTTTTCGCCTTGCCGCTCGGGTCAACAGCAAGCACGAAGCTTTTCCAATCGCCGCCTGTGTGTGACTTCATCAGCTCGTGCAATTGATGCACATTTTTATAGACTTCGCCTGTCGCGTCCGCAAGAAGAGTCCGGTGCACCTCACCGTTCCGCACAAAGGAGAACTCGGAATCTACTGACCAGTCACCCTCATCAATGAAGTAGTCAAATTTGCAGCGCATTTCTTCATAGATCGACTCCGCAGAGTCGTGCATAACTTGGGTGATCTGGTTGAGAATTTCGACTTGCTTTTCGATTGTCATTTTCCAGCCTTGTTCTCAAAGAATCTCTGTTTGGGCACTCCATTGACCGAGTAGTCGATTATCAAACTATCTGGCCGTGCTGATGCTGGGTCAGTTCGATTAAATCGAACAGTCACAGGCCCCACTTGATCACCATTATTCAGTGCGCCTTTGATTTCATTTTCCCATCGTTTGTAACCGGAGTTGTTGAAATTCCCGTCCTGCGGAAATAGATTGAATCGATCACAGGTTCCACCAAGGCTACAAGCTTGGACGTGCCCACCAACGTCCGTTGACAGCCCTTCTTTACCAACTGCCGTTTGGCGCGCATCACGAACGCCTGTATTCAACGACGGACTGTAGGTAAGCTCATCTACGTAACCACTCGGGTTGGTCTTGAATTCCGTTCCGTTGCTCAGTTTGACTTGGCTATTGGGTGGCGGCGCATTCAAGATGTTGTATTCGGGCGTACCTTTAGTGACGTTTGCCACGTCCACCTCAACACGAGTTAGGTTCACTCCCCCATTTGCCCCCTTCCCAACGACCTCGCTGATGTTAGCCTCCTTCAGCTTGGCAGTGGCACCTGCGATGTCTCCCGCCTTGTAAAGCGCCTTGCCCTCTTGCAGGACTTTCTTGAGCCCATCTCCGACAGGCCCGAGCGTGCCGATGGTTGCCAGCAGGTAGTCAAAGGGCGTCTCCGCCTCGACAAAACCCTTGATGTCTCCGATGACGGGCACGAAGTCGAGGATGGTGCTGCCTAGTGCGCGCAGGGCCGCTTCCTTCTTCTCGGTGCAGTTGGCGCTGGCCGCGCAGGCCGCTCGGATGTTCGTGTCCAAGACCTGTTTGGCCACCAGCATTGCGTTGGCATTCAGATCCAGAGGGGCGAGGTAGCTGTTCGAGAGCGCACCATCCTTCACCAGACTGTGTTGCGTCACCGTGCCGGTGAGGGCATCGTTGAGCTTGCTTCGGCAGGCGTCGCTGCTTTGGTCTTTGCACGCTTGGCGGAGTTCTTCGTCCTGCTTGCCGCTGAGGGCGAGGTAACGGTCGCGTACCCCGTTCTCGCACGCTGCGTTACCGCCGCAGCCCTTGATTTCTTCCGCCAGTTTGTTCCACTGTGCACTGGTGAGGTAGTTGTTGGCGACTTCGTTGATGGCTCCGATCGCCCCCGCGCCGCCGCCTGCCAGGGCCCCTGCACCGGCCGAGACAAGGGCTGTCAGGACATTCGCGGCCAGGCCGTCGAGCCCAGCGTCCTGCGCCATTTGGGCAACCGTTGCGGCGGAATACGTGCTGGCTGCCGCACCCGCTGCACCGCCCACACCCCCCGTCAGTCCGCCAATGATCGAGTGTCCCGCGATGCGGCAGGCACCATCCGAACTCCAGCAACGGATGGCCTCTTGGTCGCCTGCCTTGACCGCTGTGTCGAGTTGCTTGTTGGCGTACTCGCCCCACGCCGTGCTGGCCTGCTGCCCAAACTCCTGCGTGATCTTGATCTGCGCATCGATCTCCTTCTGCACTTTGTCTTTGTCAAAGATCGGCGTAATGCCTTGCTCAGCGTCTCCCGTGCGTTTGTCTTTGTCCCCGGCTATGCCGCTGATGCCTGCCGTGGTCACGCTGCTGGTGTCGCCGCTGTCCTCTCCCATCCCCGCACTGCCGCCTGTCTGCGGCTGCATGGCCTGCGTGCGGCTTTCTTGGCCTTCGGGTGGTTTCTCTTTTTCCCCACCGGCCACGGTGATGCTGGCCGCAAAGCCGTCACCCTTGTAGCGGGCTTCGTTCTGCACGTCCGTGGTGCTGAGGGTGCCGCCGGTGGTGAAGCTGTTCTTGCCTTCGTTGACGGCTTTGTCGGTGCTGGTGATGGCACCACCCACCAGGGTGGTGTCGCCTTTGACGTTGACTTGGAAGCCGCCGTCGCCTGCGCGGATGCCGCTTTGCTCGCCCACGCTCTTGAGCGTGCTCTCGATGTTCTGGGCTGCGGCCGAGCCGCTTACGCTGCTGGCGCCGTAGCACAGGGGCGGCAGGCACAGGCTTACGCCTGCGCCTGCGCTCTTTTGTTGGCTGTCGTAGCTGCTGGTGTCTTGGCGGCTCTCGATGTTCAGGTTGCCGCCGACCTGGGCATGCACTGTGGGGGCGGTGACGGTGGCACCTGCGAGTGTGGTGTCGGCCCCGGACTGCAGGTTCACCGTGTTGCCTGCCACTACGTGGGTGTTGCGCTGTACGGTGTCCTGGCCGTTGGCGTTGCCCCGGGCAGCGTTGGCGCTGGCGTTGAGTGTGATGCCGGTGGAGCTGCCAAAGCTTATGCCTACGCCGATGCTGCCGCCCGTGCTTTTGTTGCTGGCGTCCAGGTGGGCGGTGTCTTGGCTGGAGGTGAGTTTGAGGTCTCCGTCGGCTTTGAGGTGGGCGTTGTTCCCGGCGCTGATCTCGCTGCCGCGCACGGTGAGGTTGCTGGCAGCGCCGGCACCGGTGGCGGTGATGTGCACATCGCCCCCTGCTGCTACGTTGCTGCCTCGCCCGGTGTGGGCGGTCTGGGTGCTGCTGCTTTGGCTTTTTTGAGAGCCAACGCTGAATTCGATGCTGACGCTGGCGGCGCTGGCCGGGTTCTGGGCCAAGGCTGCGGCTTTGTTGGCGGTGTTGACCGCGCTCAGGGCGGTGGCTGCAGCGCCCAGGGCTTGCATGCGGGTGTTGCCGGTTTGGGTGGTGGCTTGGGCGGTATCCAGCGTGCCCTTGGTGCTGGTGAGTAGGTCGACTACGGCATTGCGCGGGGTTGCGCCGACGGTGACGCTTTTGCTGGTTTGGTGGGCCGTGTCGGCGCGGGACTCCCGGGCCTCGGTGATGTCCACTGTCTGCGCTCGGATGCCGATGTCGCCTTTGGGCGCGAGCACGTCGCTGCCGGTCTGGGTGTAGGCCTGCCCGGCCTTGATGTTCACGTTGCCGCCCAGGCTGCCGACTGTGCTGGCCGCTGCAGTGGTGGCTTGGCTTGTGCCGTCTTGCGTGGTCCGGGTTTTGCTGAAGAGGGTGACGCTGGTGCTCAAGCCGCTGGGCGCAATGCCCAGGAAGGTGCCGCTGGATCGGCTGGCCTGCTGGTTCTGGCTGCTGTCCACACCGGCCACGATGGCCACATTGCGTGCGGCGTCGATGTTCACGTCTTTGTCCGCCACGATGGTGCTGGCCTGGACTGTCGTGTCCCGGCCTGAGGTGATGTTGACTTCGCTGCCTGTGACGGTGGAGCCGGCCTGGGTGGTGGTGCTGTAGCTGTTGGCGCCGCTCTGGTTGCTTTTGCCGTAGCCGATTCCCTCGCGGCTGATGCTGAAGCCGGATTTTTTGCTCTCCGAGAATGAGGTGCCTGATGCGGTGTTCTCTGCCGACGTGATGGCCACGTCCCGAGCGGCTGACAGGCTGGTTTCGTTCTGCGCGTTGATGGCGCTGCCTTGCACGGTGAGGTCACGGCCTGCATGGATGTCCACGGTTTGGCCGCCAAAGCTGCTGCCCTGGGCGGTGGTGGTGTGGTTTGTCTGCCGCGATGTCGTCTCAGAGGAAGAGAATGTGCCGCTGTCGCGGGCGTACCGGGCGTCGTTTTGGCTTTGGCTGTCTTGCCCCGCCAGGATGTTCACGTCCCGCGCTGCACTGACGTCCAGGCGACCTTCGGTCTGTACATTGGCCGCTGTGGCGTTGAGGTCGCGTCCGGCCTGCAGCGTGAGCGGGCCTGCCGCGCTGATCTGGCTGCCCACGACCTGGGTCGCGCCCTGGATGCGGAAGTTGCGATCGTCCACGACCAGGCTGTGGCTGCTGGTCTCTGTGATGGTGCTCAGGTTCAGGTCCAGCTGGGCGGTGAGGCTGGCGCTTCCCTGGCTGGCGATGACGCCGCCAATGATGTTGGCATCGCGCCCGGCGCTGGCTACCAGAATGCCTTTGTCTCCCGTGACGTACAGACCTGCGACGCGGTCAAGGCTGGTGCGGCTGGCGCTGATGCCCGGCACCTGAAGGCTGGCGGTGTGCGTTGTGCTCTGCAGGTTCAGGTCGCGCCCGGCGCTGACGCTCAGGCTGCTCTGTGCACTGATGGTGGCGCCGATGTTGTTCAGGTCTTGGCGCGCCTGGACCGAGACCGCATTACCACTGATGCGCCCGCCCAGGTTGTGGATGTTTTCGGCGACGAGGTTGACCACCTGCCGTCCCGCAATGGTGCCACTGTTGGTCAGGTCGCCCGTGAGCTTGATGCTGACGTCCCGACCGGCGATCAGCGAGCCGTTGCCGTTGATGTCGCCCGCCTGCACCCGTACATAAACCTGCGGCACCAAGGCACGTGTCGTGCTGCCATCGGGCAGTGTCACCTCTTGCTCAACCAACCAGACGATGTCGCTGGTCAATTGGGCCATTTGCACGGCGGTCAGTGCAATGCCGGGGCGCAGTCCCCATTGTTTGGCGTAAGTGACGCCCGACTCCAGCAGCGCGCGGTATTGTTCATCGTCGCTGCGGTAGTCGCCCAGAAACCGCTGGCCGCTGAGTTGCGCCACCTGTTCACGCACCAAGCGTTGCTCGTAGAAGCCGTCGCCCAGGCGCTTTTGCACGCTGGCCGGGTCGATGGACAGGGCGTTCAGCAGGTAGTCGGACCCCAGCCACTGGCGATAGTTGGCAAAGCGCGGGTCGGTTTCAACAAGATAGTTGCTGCCCGGGCTGGGGTGAATGCTGTAGAGGCTGGAGCCCGGAATATTGGGATTGAGTGGAGTGGTGCGCACCACAGATGCAGCGCCATCTCCCACTTGGGAGCTGACCTGGATGATGGAGGGTACCCAGGCAGCGACGCCCTCAACAGCAACGCCTTGTGGGGTTGTCACCGGAACACGGGAGCCGACGTTGACACTGCCTGCTGCGCCGACCACGGCATCAACACGGTTCGTGGATGCAGTGGGAGGTTGGGTGGCGCCAGGCGTAATCTGCGCACCGCCTTCAACGCGGGAAGAGCTAAGGTTGAGGCTGCCGGTCTCCAGAATCACGCTGTAGTTTGCGTTGTAGCCAAAGTACCGCTCTCGCAAGCCATAGCTGCTGTATTTGACGTTGTCGCCGCTCCAGGTGCCATGGCCCGTGAGCAGGTGGTGCCCTGGAGTCTCTGTATTGGTCACGGTCCCGCCTGCGAGATCGAGTAGCCCTCCCGCCAGAATCTGGCTGTTGTCATTCAGCGTACTGCCGACGCGCAGGGTCAAATCCCCCGCACTCACGATGCGCCCAGCAACCCCTCGGTTGTCCACCACGGTATCGGTACTTTGGGTGCTGCTGATCACGATGTGGTCGAAGTCGCGGTACGCACGCTCCATAAAGTCGGCGTTGTACGCCTGGAGCTGCGGCCGCAGCAAGTCGTAGTCACCCACTGGCACGTTAAAAAGCGACCACACCACGTCGTCGGGTGCATAGGGGTTCGTGACCGATGTTTCACCATCAATGACAGAAACGACCGGAAGCTGGTAGGGCGTGCGGGAATAACCCGCGCTGAACGGATAAAGCACACTGGGCTCAACGTATTCCAGGCGGTTCAGGAATGGACTGCCGTTGTCGTTGTGGTCGGAGTCGCATTTAAAACAACGCCCCAGTTCGTCCAGCCGATAGCGCACCTGAGAACCTCTCAGCACGATGTACTCCTCGTTCACCTGCTGGGTGGTGGTTTCTTCCTTGGTGGAGAAGCCTACGTTGAGATTTTGCAGGACTGCGGTTTCAATCTGCATATCTCCCATCGACTCGATAGAAGAGGCCCGGTTGAGTATTTGCTGAGCAGACCCCACGGCATGGCCTTGCGCATCCAGACTGCCCCCGATGTTGAGGGTTTGGGGCCCCATGCCGGCACTCAGGATTTCTGCCCCATCCTGGTTGTTGATGTGCTGCGCCCCGATATCCAGCCGCTCCCGCGCCGCGATGACGGCCGCCTTATGCTCCGCGCCCTCGCCTTCTGCACCGTTGTTCACCGTACCGGCCTGGATGCCCAGGGTGTCGCCGTAGATGCGGCCGGTGCCGATGTTGTTCAGGGTGCCTGCTCGGATCTGGGTGTCTTGCCCGTCGATGAGGCCCCGATTGCTCAGGCTGCCCGTGGCGTTGACCAGGGTGGTGGTGCCGCTGATTTCTCCAGCAGCCTGGTTGTTGATGTCTTGGGCCTGCAGCGTGAGGGTGTTGCCGGCCTGCAGTTTGCCGCTGTTGTCGAGGGTGCCCGCTGTGGTGATGCTGGCGTTGCCGTTGGCGATGACTTCACCCTGGTTGCGGAAGTCTTCGGTCAGGGTCAGGTTGAGGTCGCCCTTGGAGAGCAGTTTGCCGTCGCCGCCCAGGCCGGCAGCGCTGACCGAGGCCAGGGTTCCTGCGATCAGGGTGCCGCCGGTGTTGGTGATCTGCAGGGTCTTGGCGGGTGCCGTGTCTTGGACGGTGAGGGTGTTGCCTGCGCTGATGAGTCCGGCTGTGTTGTTCACACTGCCACTGCTGGTGAGGGTGGTGTCCTGGTCGGCACGGATGGTGCCCTGGGTGTTGTCAATGTGGGGAGCGCCCAGCAGCACATTGCGCCCTTCCAGACCCAGCCCGGCGACCAGGGTCTGGCTGTTGTCGATACGCCCGGCCTGCAGGTCCAGGGTTTGGGCGCTGCGCATGAGGCCCGCGCTGTTGTTGATGGTGCCGCTGCCTGCCTGGATGTGGGTGTCGCCCAGGGCCTGGACTTGTCCACCTGCGCTGTTGTCAAAGCCGGTGCTGGTGAAGTACACGGCGGACTCGCCCACGATCTGCCCCGCTGCGTTGTAGACCTGCCCCGTGGTGGCGCGCAGCTCCCCCTGTGCGCCCAGGAAGCCCGCAGTGTTGTCAAGTGTGCCGGTGCGCAGGGTCAGTGTGCCTTGGCTGCTGATGCCGCCCTGGCCGCTGGCATGGGCTGCGGCGTGGGTGTTGTCCAGGGTTTGGCCGTGGGTGTCGATGCTGAGCGCACCACCGGACTGCAGCAGCCCGCCCTGGTTGTGGAGTGCGCCGCTGTCGAGCTGCAGGCGGGTGCTGGCGGTGATGCTGCCCAGGTGGTTGTCCAGAGCCTGGCCTTGGGTGTCGAGGTGGACGGTGCCGGCACTGATCTGGCCCGCATCGGTATTGCTCAGGCCGGTGGAGGTGAGGGTGGCGTCGCGCAGGGCTTGCAATTTGCCCCCGGCATTGTGGATGGACCCTGCGGCACCGACATCGAGACTGCCCTGCACGGACGCGATCTGGCCTTGGCGGTTGTCCAGGCTTTGGGCATCCAGGCGAACGTCCTGGTTGGCGGCGATCAGGCCGTTGCGGTTGTCGAGCGTTTGGGCCAGGGTCGCCGTCAATCCACTCCCTGCGGTGATGCGGCCTTGGCTGTTGTTCAGACTGGTGGCATTCAAGGTGGCCTGCGCACCTGCGGCGATCTGGCCACCGGCACTGTTGTCGAGAACTTGCGCTGCGGTGATGTGCAGGCTGGCGCCGCTGGCGCTTTGCACAACGCCGCCCTGGTTGAACAGGTTCTGGGCGGCCAAGCTGGTGTTGCCGTTGCTGGCGATGGTGCCGCCCTGGTTGGCAATGTCGCCGCTGCTGTGGATCTGGGTTGCCTGGGTGCCAGTCTGGATGATTTCCCCGCCCCGGTTGCTGAGGCTTCCCACCTGAAGGTCAAGGTGTTGGGCCTGGGTGCTGGCACCGTCATGGTTGACACGGTCGGCCACCAGGCTTAGGGCAATGCTGATCAAGGTCCACCGTTGTCGCTTCTCAAACGTTATCCGCAGATGAAGCAGCAGACCCTGGCAATGGCCGCAGATCAAAACAACGGATTCGAGCAGTCGCGCAAGCCCACCCGACGTGAAGAGTTCTTGCGGACCATGGAGACAATAGTGCCTTGGGCCGCCCTGTGCCAGGTGATAGAGCCGCACTACCCCAAGGCCGGCAACGGCCGTCCGCCCATTGGGTTGGAGCGCATGCTGCGCATCCATTTTCTTCAGCACTGGTTCAACCTGGCCGATCTGGCGTGCGAGGAGGCTCTGTATGACAGTGCCAGTCTGCGCCGCTTTGTGGGGATTGACCTGGGCCGCGAACGCGTGCCCGACGCCACCACGCTGCTGAAGTTTCGCAAACTGCTCAATGAGCAAAAACTGGGTGAAGCCCTGTTTGCCAAGGTAGGCCAGCAATTGCAGGAGCGCGGCTTCAAGGTCAACACCGGCACCATCGTGGATGCCACGATCATCGCAGCGCCCAGCTCCACCAAGAACGCCGACAAGGCGCGCGACCCCGACATGCACCAGACCCGCAAAGGCCAGCAATGGTATTTCGGCATGAAGCTGCACATTGGCGTGGACAGCCAAAGCGGGCTGGTGCATAGCGCCGTGGTGACGGCGGCCAACGTGCATGACAAACACCCGCTGCCCGATTTACTGCACGGCAGCGAACAGCGCGTCTATGGCGACTCGGCCTATGCCAGCCAGAAAGCACTGATAGCGAGCAAGGCCCCCAAGGCCAAGGACTTCACCAACCAGCGCACCCGCCGTGCAGGCGAGGTGGACGAAGTTCAGCGGGCCAAGAACCGCAACAAATCGCGGGTGCGTGCCCGGGTCGAGCATGTCTTTGCGGTGGTCAAGCGCCTGTGGGGATTCACCAAGGTGCGCTACCGCGGGCTTCAGAAGAACGCCACGCGTGCGTTCACGGCCTTGGCGCTGGCCAACATTTACCTGTGCCGCAGTCATCTGTTGGGACAGGTGCGCCCGTAAGGGCGGAAATCGGGCCTCAGCGCCCCGCGAACTGCCCAAATGGGCCGCGCGAGAGGCATAAAAGTCCAAAAAACTGCGTCATCCAGGTTTGCGCGGAAATTTTCGACGGCTTGTTCAGCGTAGCCTTAGGCCACCATTGCTGGTGATCTGGCCCCGCGCGCCGTCCAGTGTGGTGGCGGTGATGGCCAGAGTCCCCGCTCCGGCGTGTTCGATGCGGCCGTCGGTGTTGTTCAGGCTGTCGGCTTGCAGGATCGCCTGCCCGCCTGCGGCGATCTGGCCACCCGCACTGTTGTCGAGCGACTGGGCGGCGGTGATGTGCAGGTTGGCGCCGCTGGCGCTTTGCACTGTCCCACCCTGGTTGAGCAGGTTTTGAGCAGATACGGTGGTGTCGCCGTTGCTGGAGATCACCCCGCCCTGGTTGTCGATATTCCCGCTGCTGCGGATCTGGGTCGCCTGGGTGCCGGTCTGGATGATCTCCCCAGCCCGGTTGCTGAGGCTTCCGACTTGAATGTCCAGGTGTTGGGCCTGGGTGCTGGCACCGTCGTGGTTGACACGGTCGGCCGCCAGGCTCAGGTTGCCATTGCTGACGATCTGGCCCCGCGCGCCGTCCAGTGTGGTGGCGGTGATGGCCAGGGTGCCCGCTCCGGCGTGTTCAATGCGGCCGTCGGTGTTGTTCAATATCTGCGCACCCAGGCCCAGGTGGGTGCTGTTGCTGGCGATACGCCCGCTGCGGTTGTCTAGGTCCCCAGCCAGTCCGATGTTCAGGTCGGCGGCACCGGTTTGCAGGATTTCTCCGCCGACGTTGGACAGGCTGTGGGCGCTGAGCTGGAGTTGCTGGGCGCTGACGCTGGCACCGTCGGTGCGCAGGGTCTGGGTGGTTTGTGCGCTGAGCAGACCCTGGCTCACTACCGAGGCGCGGCTGGCGTCGATACCGCCCGTTCTGGCGGTGAGTTCCAGGTGGGCCGCGCTGAGCTGTCCACCGGCCAGGTTGAGTTGGGCGGCATGCACGCGGCCTTGGCCTGCGGCGATGGTCTGGCCGTTCAAGACGGCAGCGTCGGTCGCACCAATGTCCAGTTGCCCGCTGCCGGCGATGCTGCCATCGGCCGCCAGACCGGCGACGATCGCGGAGGTGGCCGTGGAGTTGATCCCTGCGCCCGCACCGGTGGCCTGCACCGAGGTGTTGCCCTGGGCCGCGATAAGGCCCGTATTGCTGATGCTCCCCTGGGTGCTCAGGCTGGTCTGGGCATGGGCGTACATCGTGCCGCTGTTGCTGAGGCTACCCACGGTCTGGATCTGCGCGTCGCCGGTGGCCTGGATTTGCCCGCTGTTGCTGAGCCAGCCATTGTTGTTCAGGACGACTTCACCGGCACTGGCACCGATAAAACCGCTGTTGCGCATGCCCAGGCCGGCTTCGGTGCCGACCAGAAAGATTTTGTTGGCGTACATGCCGCCGAGCTGGCCCACGTCGAGTGCAAAGCCCGGGGCCGCTCCACTGCCTGCGATGGGGGTGGCTGCGCCGAGGGGGTCGGCGGCGATCTGGTTCGCCCCGGTGGTCACACGCAGGTTGGTGGCCCAGATGCCTGCATTGACTTGCACGGCCCGCGCCAGAATATTGGTGTAGTCCGTGCCGCGCGTGTCCAGCCCGCCGCCGTCGATGGTGATGGCGCCCTGCTGCACCCGGTAGGCGTCCAGACTGCCGCCGTTCAGCAGCGGGCTGCCGGTGGTCAGGGTGACGCCACTGGCGTTGATGAAGCCGCCGCCGTCGATCTGGATCCCTGCCGGGTTGGCCAGGATGACTTCGGCGCGTTGGCCCGCTACTTCCGTGTACCCCCTCAGGTACGAGGGGTTGGCGCTGTTGACTTCGTTCAGGATGACGCGGGCACTGCCCTGGGCCAGCCAGGGGTTGCCTTGGACGTAGCCACCCAGTTGGGTCTGCACGCTGGTGCGGCTGTTGTTGAGGATGGCGCCGTTGCTGTTGACGTCAAACTGCTGGTAGGTATTGCGGCTCACACCGGCCGCGCTGGGGGTCTGGATGTTGACCAGGGGAACGCCGTTGGGCGCGGTGAGTACGGTGGGGCGTTGGTTGCCGGGGGCGTTGGGGTCGGCCACGATTTGCGCCAGCGCCAGAGGGCTTGCCAGCACTGCAGCAAGTGTGGCCAGTGTGGCTCCCACCAGCGCGGGGGTTGCTCCGCTGGCTTTGCTGGCGCTCTTGGCGGTCTCGGCCACCACCATGCGCACGCCCCGGGCGGCGTTGAAGATGATGCGGTGCAAATTCTTGTTCATGGCTTGGCGCTTAAAAGCTGTAGTTCAGGTTGAAGCCGCTCGTCACACGGGCGGTTCGGTAGCCTTCTGGCTTGTGGATGGGTGCGCCTACAAAGAGGTCGTAGCTCAGGCTCTTGGCTGCTCCGCGCAGGCCCAGCACGCCGCCTGCCAACTGGCGACCCAGCAGGTTGCGGGTTTTGTAGCCGCCCACGGTGCCGTAGTCGATACCGACGTAAAGTTCTGCGCCGCTGGCCCCCAGGGCCAAGCCGATGTCGTTGCGGATGAGCCAGCCCCGGTCGGCCTGCAGGCTGGTCTCGCCGTCAAAGCCGCGCACGGTGTAGCGCCCGCCAATGGCGAAGCCGTCTTGCGGGGTCAGCGGGGTGCGGCTCCATTGGGCGCGCCACTGGGCGGTGTAGCGCAGGCGCTGTGCGCCCAGTTGGAAGGGTGTGTTCAGGTTGAGGTCGGCGGTGATGAGGCGCATGCGGGCGCTGCCTTCTCCAAAGGCTTCTTCGGGGGCGGCAAGGGCGCCAAAGGCTCCGGTGCCGTGCCGGTAGGCCAGATTGGCGTCCAGTGTGGCCTCGCCCACAAACGCGCGGTGGTTCAGGCCCAGTTCCCAGCCGCCCACGACGCGGCGCTGGACTTCGATTTCTGTATCGTCGATGTAGTTTTGTGAGGCGCGCCGGAATCCGCGGATGGATGCGGTGGTCTTGCGGCTGGCGTCGCGGTAGAGCAGGCGCGACAGGCGTACTTCGGCGTTGCGGCTTTCTCCCGCGTACACGTAGTCCTGGCTCAGGCCTGCTACGCGCTGGTGGTATTCGTTGCGGCTGGCGGTGGTGCTGAGCAGCCAGTACCCATAGGGCACGGAGTAGTGCACGGTCTGGGCTTGGGTGCCTTGGTGGCTGTGGTTGAAGGCGTCGTGGTTGACGCTGATGTAGGCCAGGTCGTTGAGCCCCAGGGGGCCGTCCCAGGCAACGGTGGCTCAGGCCTGGGTGCGGCCGGTTGATTCGGTGCCGCTGTCGTCCAGGCTGAGTGAGACGCGCAGGGGGAATGCGCGGCGGTAGCTGATGACCAGGTCGCTGTCGCCAGGGCGGGCGGCTGGGGCCGTGGAGGGTTCGATCTGGATGTCGGCGTCGGCTGTAGGCAGGCGTTTGAGGTTTTCTAATCCCTGCTCGATGTCGCGCAGGTTCAGCAGGTCGCCGGGTTGTGCGGGGATGGCGGTGTGCAGTCCGAGTGATGAGGCAGAGGCAGATGCGGCACCGTCGGCAAAACGGATGGCAGCGATTCGCCCGGGGACGAGGGTGAGGCGCAGGGTGCCCGGGCTCAGGTCTTGGGGCGCGGCCAGCACGCGGGTGGTGACCCAGCCCTGGGCGACCAGGGCGTGCTGCATGCGGGCCAGTACGGTGTTGATGCCTTGGGTGCCGAGGCAGCGGTCGATGGGGCTGTCGCTGGGGGTGGTGTTGGCGTCTGTTGTGGGCACTTGGGCCGCCGCAGGCAGCAGCCATTGGAATCTGTCGGCCATTTCACCATCCAGCACGATGTCCTGGATGGTGAAGCAAGGGGTTTCTGATGGCGGCAAACGGGTTGCGGCAGGTGCGCCCCCGCTGGGCAGTCTGGCGTCCACGCTGCGCTCTTGCTGCGCGCGCAATGCGCGTTCGCGCTCTTGTTGGCGTTGCTCTTCGATGAATGGCTGGGGGGCCGAGGGGGTGGTTTGTGCCCAGGCGCTTTGCCCCGTGCCCAGTAGCACGGCTGCCAGCACCGTCAGCCGCAGTTTGGAGGGCGTCAGTTCGCTGCGGCATGTGGGAAGCTCCGCATCCACGGTGCCACGACTATTTTTAAGTTCAACCATCCCTTTTCGCTCCACTTTTTTTACCAACCGCAATCTCGTCTAATGGTGCGAGTCGTGCGGATTCTGGAGCCGTGGAGCAGGCATCTTTGTGCAGACAGGGCGAGGAGCCCACAAAAAGGGGTTTTGTGCGAATTAGTGCGCGAAATTGGTGCAAAAAAACTACACACTGCTCTGCACAAACGCGCGGCGAAGGTGGCCTGGGCAAGAGCTGGCCCTCACCGGGGCAGAAACAGCACCCAGTAAACCAGCAGCAGGTTAAACAACACGCTGCACGCCAGCAGCAGCTTCCACAGCGCGGTCGGATCACGCTGGATCAGCGGTGTGGGCGGGGGTGCCGTCAGCGGGCGCGAGGCACCGCGCTCCAGCGCCAGCAGCAACTCCTCCGCGGTTTCAAAGCGCAGGCGTTTGTCGCGGGCCACGGCTTTCAGGGCTACGTGGTCGAGCCAGATCGGCACCTCGGGGTTGTGGCGGCTGGGGGCCACTGGGTCACGGAAGTAACGGCCGCTTTGGTAGGGCAACACGTCGCCGTAGGGCAGCCGCCCGTGGCTCAGCAACTGGTACAGCGTGACGCCCAGCGCAAACAGGTCGCTCTGCGCATCGGGCCGTTCTTCGGGGCCGTCCTTGTCTGCCGTGCCTATGCTGGCGCGTACGTGTAAGCCCCACTGCTCGGGGTTCATGTAGCTGGGGGTGCCTGCGTGGAGCAAGCGGGTGGATTCGGGCTCGCGCCCGCTCAGCGCCACACCGAGGTCGAGCAGCCGCAGCACACCGTCTTCACCCTGGTGCAGGTTGGCGGGTTTGATGTCGCGGTGGATTACGCTCTGGCGGTGCAGGCGGCCCAACGCCCGGGCCACATGGGTGGCGGCGGTGGTGGCCTGCGGCACGCTGAAGCGGTGTTTGCGTTCCAGCATCTGCTGCAGGGTTTCGCCGCCGTGCCAGTCGTAGAGCAGGTAGAAACCACTCGGCCCCAGGCCCGTGGGCAGGGGGTCGTGCACCTGCACCAGGTGCTCTGCGGCGCGCCCGGTCATCATGCGTTTGGCCAGCCAGGCTTCGTGCGCCAGCATGGCGCGCTCTTGCGTGTCATGGGCGCGCTGGGGGTTGAGGGTTTTCAGCGCATACAACTGCCGCGTGGCAGCGTCGCGCACCTGGTACAGGATGTTGATGCCGCTGTCTGCGACGGTGGCGGTGACGGTCAGCCCGTCGATGGTGTCGCCCACCTTCAGGCGCGGCGGAATCGGCAGCTGCTGGGCGTGGCGGTTCTCGTCGGCCAGGGTGCTGTCGAGCAAGCCGCGCACGCGCACCACCAGTGCAGTGGCGTTGTCGTCACTGCCTGCGGCCAGGGCGGCGGCGACCAGCGCGGCGCTCACGGCCTGGCAGTCCAGCGCGGCATCGGCCTGCAAGTGCGCCTTGAGTTTCTTGTCGTTCAGTCTGCCGTGGACACCATCGCTCAGCAGCACAAACACGTCGCCCACCTGCACGTCGCCCTGGCTGTAGTCCACCACCAGCCGGTCGTCCAGGCCCACGGAGCGCAGCAGCTGGTGGCTGAAGTCCGGGTGGTCCACCACATGGTCGGTGCTGAGCTGGGTCAGGCTGCCGCCGCGCAGCAGGTAGGCCCGGGTGTCGCCCACATGGGCCAGCGCATACGACTGGCCGCGCAGCACCAGGGCGGTGAGTGTGCACAGGCCCAGTGCGGGGTGGCGGCGGCGGTTGATGCCCGCCAGCCAGGCGTTCTGTGCACCAATGATGCGGTCCAGCGCCACGGTGGTGTCCCAGGTTTCGGGCGTGCCGAAGTAGTCACGCACCAAGCTGGTGACCGTGGTTTGCGCAGCCTCGCGCCCCATACCCCCGGTGCTGACCCCATCGGCAATCGCCACGATGGCGCCCATCCCCTCTTGCCCGCGCTCGGGCAGCATGGCGGCGGCGAAGTCTTCGTTGGTCGCTTTTTTGCCGGTCTGGGATGTGAAGCCAATGTCTATATCAAAGCTCATGCACCAAGGGTAAGCATGATTTGTGCCCTTGTGTTACCGCTATTGGTGCAAAACGCGCTGCACCAGCCAAAGCAACTGCGCCACCCACAAATGGTGCAGCACAGCATTTTTCAGCCAATGCGCCCACGGGCCAAGCACTGGCGACCGCTTCAAAAACTATCAAATAGATAGCTGCCTGCGCACGTCCACAGAGCGCCAGGGCCACTTTTCATTCATAAAAACAGCGGCTTCCACAAGCTGGTACATGTATTGCTTGCTGGTAGGCACAGACCTCTCCAGGTCACCCCCACCCACCGGGCGCAATGGCGCGCCAGGCAGGTGGGCACACGGACAACGGCGTCCACGCTCTGATGTATATCCCGGCCCCCCCGGCCCGGTCTGCATGAACAGCGTGGACGCCTTTTTTGTTTTGCGCATCGACGGACGGAGCTTCCCCATGAAAAAGTCAAAACTGGTGATGGTTGGCAACGGCATGGCCGGGGTACGCACGCTGGAAGAGCTGCTGAAGATTGCGCCCGACCTGTACGACATCACCGTGTTTGGCGCAGAGCCCCACCCCAACTACAACCGCATCATGCTGTCGCCGGTGCTGGCGGGTGAGCAGACGGTGGACGAGATCATCCTCAACTCCTGGGACTGGTACACCAACAACCACATCACCCTGCACGCAGGCACCACCGTGACCGAGGTGGACCGCGTGAAACGCGTGGTGCGCGCAGTCGCCGCCGACGGCAGCGTGACCGAGGCCGCATACGACCGCCTGCTGCTGTGCACCGGCTCCAAACCCTTCATGCTGCCGGTGCCGGGCAATGACCTGGAAGGTGTGATCGCCTACCGCGACATTGCCGACACCCAGACCATGATCGAAACCGCCAAGACACACCAACACGCGGTGGTGATTGGCGGCGGCCTGCTGGGCCTGGAGGCCGCCAACGGCCTGATGCTGCGCGGCATGCAGGTGACGGTGGTGCACGTCAACGCCTGGCTGATGGACCGCCAGCTCGACGATGTGGCTGGCGGCCTGCTGCGCCAGTCGCTGGAGGCACGCGGCCTGTCGTTCCGCCTGGGGGCCCACACCCAGGAACTGGTGGGTGACAGCGCCGACGGCAAGAGTGGCCGCGTCAAGGCCATCCGGTTCAAGGACGGCACCGTGCAGCCCGCCGACCTGGTGGTGATGGCGGTGGGTATCCGCCCCAACACGGCGCTGGCCGAGTCGATGCGGCTGCACTGCAACCGGGGCATTGTGGTGAACGACACGCTGCAGACGGTGACCGACGCCCGTATCTACTCGGTTGGAGAATGCGCCGCACACCGGGGTATTGCCTACGGCCTGGTGGCCCCCTTGTTCGAGCAGGCCAAGGTCGCAGCCAACCACCTGGCGCAGCTCGGCAGCGGGCGTTACAAAGGCTCACTCACCTCAACCAAACTCAAGGTCACCGGCATCGATCTGTTCAGCGCGGGGGACTTCACCGGCGGTGAGGGCACCGAAGAAATTGTGATGAGTGACCCCTTGGGCGGCGTCTACAAAAAGCTGGTGCTGAAGAACGACAAACTCATTGGCGCTTGCCTGTACGGCGACACACTGGATGGCAGCTGGTACTTCGAGCTGCTGCGTGAAGGCCGCAGCGTCAGCGACATCCGCGAGGCGCTGATGTTCGGCCAGTCCGCCATCGACAACGCCATCGACAGTTCCGTTGACAGCAACGGCAGTAACCCGGCAGCAGCAGCGTGAACAAGGCCACACCCATGCAAGAAACCAAGTCCACCTGCCCCTACTGTGGTGTGGGCTGTGGTGTGGTGATCGAATCCACCGGCAACCAGATCACCGGTGTGCGCGGAGACCCCGACCACCCGGCCAATTTCGGCCGCCTGTGCACCAAGGGCTCCACACTGCACCTCACGGCTAGCGCCGCCGTCACGCTGCAAACCCGCTTGCTGCAACCGATGCAGCGTGCCCAGCGTGGTGCTGCGCCGCAGGCCATCGGCTGGGACACGGCGCTGGACACCGCTGCCACCCGGTTTGCGCAGGTGATTCGCGACCACGGCCCCGACGCGGTGGGTTTTTATGTGTCGGGCCAGCTGCTGACCGAGGACTACTACGTCTTCAACAAACTCGCCAAGGGCCTGATCGGCACCAACAACATCGACACCAACTCGCGCCTGTGTATGAGCAGCGCGGTGGCGGGCTACAAAAAAACGCTGGGTGCCGACGCACCGCCCGCGTGTTACGACGACTTCAAGGACGCGCAGTGCCTGTTTATCGTCGGCAGCAACACCGCTTGGGCACACCCCATCCTGTTCCGCCGCATTGAGGACGCCAAACGTGCCAACCCGGCCATGAAGATCATCGTGGCAGACCCGCGCCGCACCGACACGTGTGAGATCGCCGACATACACCTGGCGATCCAACCCGGCACCGACGTGATGCTGTTCCACGGCATGCTGCACCTGATGCTGTGGGAAGGCTGGACGAAGCCCGACTTTATTGCCGCCCACACCAGCGGCTTTGATGCTTTGAAGGCCACGGTGCGCGACTACACGCCCGAGAAAGTGGCGCAGGTCTGCGGCATCAGCCAGGCCGACCTGCTGGAGGCCACGCGCCTTTTTGCCACGTCGGCGGCCACGCTCAGCCTGTACTGCCAGGGCCTGAACCAGTCGTCCAGCGGCACCGCCAAAAACACCGCCCTGGTCAACCTGCACCTGGCCACCGCACAGATCGGCAAACCCGGCGCGGGCCCGTTCTCACTCACCGGCCAGCCCAACGCCATGGGTGGGCGCGAAGTCGGTGGTTTGGCCAACCTGATGAGCGCCCACCGCGACATGGCCAACCCGCAGCACCGCGCCGAAGTGGCCGCACTGTGGAACGTGCCCGATGTGCCCGCCACCCCCGGCAAAACCGCCGTGGAGATGTTCCAGGCCGCCGCCGATGGCGAGATCAAGGCGTTGTGGATTGCCTGCACCAACCCCGCGCAAAGCATGCCCGACCTGCGCACCGTGCGCCGGGCACTGGAACGCGCCGAGTTTGTGGTGGTGCAAGAGGCTTTTGCCACCACAGCCACCTGCACGTTTGCCGACCTATTGCTGCCTGCCACCACCTGGGGCGAAAAAATCGGCACCGTGACCAACAGCGAACGCCGTATCTCGCGTGTGCGCCCCGCCGTGGCCGCACCCGGCGCAGCACGCCACGACTGGTCGGCGGTGGTGGACTTTGCCCAGCGGCTGGAGGCACTTGTGCCACAACGCTCCCCCGCAACACTGTTCCCCTACCCGCTCGACAACGCAGCAGCCGGTGCCGAAGCCATCTGGAACGAACACCGCGAAAGCACCCGTGGGCGTGACCTCGACATCACCGGCCTGAGCTGGGCGCTGCTCGACACCCAAGGCCCGCAGCAATGGCCACTGCCCGAAGGTGCGGCGGTGGGCAAGGCGCGCCTGTACGAAGACGGCGTTTTCCCCACACCCGACGGCCGCGCCCGCTTCGACAACGTGACCTACCAGCCCGTGGCCGAGCCGCGTGAGCCGCGTTACCCGTTCTCGCTGACCACCGGCCGCCTGCGTGACCAGTGGCACGGCATGAGCCGCACCGGCACGCTGGGCCGCCTGTTTGGCCATGTGCCAGAGCCGTCGGTGCAAATGCACCCGCAAGACATGGCCCAGCGCCAGCTGCGGGACGGCGACCTGGTGCATGTCACGTCCAAGCGTGGCTCGATCCTGCTGCCCGCCCAGGCCAGCGCGGGTATGGGCCTGAACCAGTCGTTCATTGCGATGCACTGGGGTGCGGAATTTCTGGGCGGCAGCTCGTCCACCGGCGAGGCGCTGCTGGGGGTGAACGCGCTGACCCATGCGGCCTACTGCCCCACGTCGAAACAGCCCGAGTTCAAACACAGCGCCGTCAAGATCCTCAAGGCCGAGCTGCCTTGGTCGCTGCTGGCCATGGCCTGGCTGCCGGCTGACAGCGCGCTGGCGGTGCGCGAGGCCCTCAAGCCGCTGATGGCGGAATTTCCGTTTGCCAGCTGTGTGCCTTTTTCCAATAACCAGCCGCTGGCGCAACCTGGCCTCGCGCGCCACGGCATTTTGTTCCGCGCCGCTGGCCACGAAGCGGCAGACAGCAGCTTGCTTGACCGCATTGATGCGCTGCTGGGCCTGAACAGTGCCGATACCCTGCGTTATGCCGACCGCCAGCGCGGCCAGCGCCGGGCCGTGCGCCTGGTGCGCAGCAGCGAGGCCACATCGCTGGAGGCGTTTGTGCTGGCCGGCGACACCCGCGCCGAAGCCTGGATGGCCACCCTGCTGCGCGAGGAGCTGCCCGCGCAGGCCTATGGCCGCCTGCTGCTGGCCCCCGGTGCGCGTGCGCCGGTGGCAGTGCAGTCGCGGGGCAAACAGATCTGCACCTGCTTCAACGTGACCGATGTGGCCATCAACGAACAGCTGGGCAACTGCACCGGCAACGAAGCCGAACGCCTGGCAGCGCTGCAAGGGGCGCTGCGCTGCGGCACCAACTGCGGCTCGTGTATCCCGGAGCTGAAACGTATGGTGCGTATCCACCCCGTTGTAACGGTGGCAGCGTGAGCCAGCTGCCCGTCATTCCGCATATAGCTATTTGTCATCAGTGTTCCCCGACAATCAACAGTCTTCAGAAGCCAAAAAGAAAGCCCTCACGGTGGGAATAGCGCAATACATCAAGGAAATCGGGCGTGGCCCGCGTGGCGCAAAGCCGCTCACGCGCGCGCAGGCCACCGACCTGTTCGGCCAGGTGCTGGACGGCACCGTCACCGACCTGGAAATCGGTGCGTTCTGCCTTGCCATGCGGATCAAGGGGGAGACCAGCGAAGAAATGGCGGGTTTTTTGGACGCTACACACGCCCGCTTGAACCGTATCCCCGCCACCCAACGCCCCCTGATCGTGCTGCCCAGCTACAACGGCGCGCGCAAGCTGCCGGTGCTGACCCCGCTGCTGGCGCTGCTGCTGGCGCGCGAAGGTTTGCCGGTGCTGGTGCACGGCACCCAAACCGAGTCCCGCCGCATCACGGCGTCGTCCGTGCTGGAGACCCTGGGTATTCCCACCATGGCAGGGGTGCAGCCCATCACCGACGGCAGCGTGGCCCACATCGACACCGGCGTGTTACACCCCGGCCTGAAACGCCTGCTGGAAGTGCGCCAGACCGTGGGCCTGCGCAACCCGGGCCACAGCGTGGTCAAACTCATGCAGCCGGGTGTGGGCACCCAGATCGTGGTCAGCAGCTACACCCATCCCGAATATTTTTCGATGATCTGCGACACCTTTGCCACGCTGCAGATGCAGGCGGTGCTGACCCGTGGGCTCGAAGGTGAGGTGGTGAGTGACCCGCGCCGCACACCGCAAATCCACGGTTTTGTGAACGGCGAACACACCGAGCTGGCCACCCAGCAGCCAGGCACCCTGTCCGAAGTGCCCGGCCTGCCCACCGAGATCGACGCCGCCACCACCGCCGACTACACCCGCCGCGTGCTGGCGGGTGACGCCCCCGTGCCCGAGTCCATCGCTCGGCAAGTCCACCACATCACAACCATAGCGGCCAGACTATGAACCCCACCTCCACTTCAGGCACCTGCACCCTCGTTGGCGCAGGCCCAGGCGACCCAGAGTTGCTGACCCTCAAGGCGCTCAAGGCCATCCAGCGCGCCACCGTGCTGCTGGTGGACGACCTGGTCAGCGCCGACATCGTGGCCTATGCGGCCCCCAGTGCCCGCATCATCCATGTCGGCAAACGCGGTGGCTGCAAGAGCACGCCCCAGGCCTTCATCGAAAAACTGATGCTGATGGCGGTGCGCGACGGTGAGCAGGTGGTGCGCCTCAAGGGTGGCGACCCGTTCATCTTCGGGCGCGGAGGTGAAGAGGTGGAACACCTGCGCGAAGCCGGGGTGGAAGTCACCGTCATCAACGGCATCACCGCCGGGCTGGCCGCCGTCACCTCCCTGGGTGTGCCGCTGACCCACCGCGAACATGCCTACGGTGTGGTGTTTGTCACCGGCCATGCCCAGCCCGGAGCCCAGGGCACCGACTGGGTGGCGCTTGCCAACACCGCCCGCGACGCCCGGCTGACGCTGGTGATCTACATGGGGGTGAGCCAGGCCGCCCACATCCAGCACGGCCTGCTCAGCGGCCTGCCCGCCAGCACCCCGGTGGCCATCGTCCAGAACACCAGCCTGCCGCACCAGCGCCACGCGGTCACCACCCTGGGTAACCTGCAGCACACCATCCACCAAGAACAGCTGGGCAGCCCGGCGGTGATGGTGGTGGGTGACGTGGTGCGCGGTGTGGCCGCCGTGCAGAGCACCACCACCCACGTGCGCGCCGCGTGAGCGGGAGACACAACGAGACCGCTACACTGCGGGCCCTCACTCCCTGAAAGAGCCTCTTGGCACAAGTTTTTGACGTGGTGGTCGTGGGTGCCGGTGCTGCCGGCCTGTTCTGCGCCGCCCAGGCGGGCCAGCGCGGCCTGAAAGTGCTGCTGATCGACCACGCGGAAAAGGTGGCCGAAAAGATCCGTATCTCGGGCGGTGGCCGCTGCAACTTCACCAACCGCGACCTCGACCCGCGTGCGCCGCACAAACATTTCGTCGGCCAGAACCCGCAGTTCTGCCGCTCGGCCCTGTCGCGTTACACCCCGGCCGACTTCATCGCGCTGCTGGACCAGCACGGCATCAGCCACCACGAAAAACACAAAGGCCAGCTGTTTGCCGACCGTTCGGCCGAAGACATCATCCAGATGCTGCTGGCCGAATGTGCCAAAGGCCAGGTTGAACGCTGGCAGCCCTGCAGCATCAAAAATACAGCGTTTTTGGCCTCCAGCGCAGATGCAGCATGCGCAGGCAGCTATCAAATTGATACTACTCGAGGCCCCGTGTCTGCACGCAGTCTGGTGGTGGCGACCGGCGGCTTGTCGATTCCCAAGATTGGTGCGACCGATTTTGGCTACCGTCTGGCGCAGCAGTTCGCCATTCCGCTGGTGGAGCGGCGCCCGGGGCTGGTGCCGCTGACTTTTGACGGGGATGCATGGGCGTCGTATGCACAGCTGTCAGGCTTGGCGTTGCCGGTCGAGATCAGCACCGGCACAAAAAAAGAACGTATGGCCTTCCTGGAGGACCTGCTGTTCACCCACCGGGGGCTGTCCGGCCCGGCCGTGCTGCAGATTTCCAGCTACTGGCAGCCGGGCACACCCCTGTCCATCAACCTGGCTCCGGGCACCGACCTGCCCGACGCTCTGGCGCTGGGCAAGGCGCGCTCCAAAAAGCTGATTGCCAACGAACTCGCCACCCTGGTGCCCAGCCGCCTGGCCGACACCTGGGCCCAGCAAAGCCCCGACTGGCAGCGCCCCATCAACGAGGCGTCCGACAAAGCCCTGGCCAAACTGGCCGAACAACTGGCGCGCTGGGAACTCACCCCCACCGGCACCGAAGGCTACAAAAAGGCCGAAGTCACGCTGGGTGGCATCGATACCCGCGCCCTGTCGCAGCAAACCATGGAAGCCAAGGCCCAGCCGGGGCTGTACTTCATTGGTGAGGTGGTGGACATCACCGGCTGGCTGGGTGGCTACAACTTCCAGTGGGCCTGGGCCAGTGCGTTTGCATGCGCGCAGGCGCTGGAAAAATAGGCGATGCAGCGTTGTTTTGCCACCGCGAAATTCTTGTCGGGTGTCAGCGAGACGCTATAATCCTTGGCTTTGCTGGCAACCCCCGTCGGCCAATACTAGTTAGAGACGGGGAAACCGCCATGTACGTTTTTTGGGCCCGATCTCCCGAAAACCCTCTGCAGGCACCATTTTGGAAAACATTAGCTAATGACCACCATCCGTGTAAAAGAAAACGAACCCTTTGACGTGGCCCTGCGCCGCTTCAAGCGCACCATCGAAAAGCTCGGCCTGCTGACCGACCTGCGCGCCCGTGAGTTCTATGAAAAGCCCACCGCAGAGCGCAAGCGCAAGAAGGCTGCTGCCGTCAAGCGCCACTACAAGCGCGTGCGCAGCATGCAGCTGCCCAAGAAGCTGTACTAAGTACAGCTTGGCTCCGTCCTCACGGACAGCCACATAACCCGCGCTCGGGACGCCAGGCGCGGGTTTTTTGTTTTCAGAATCCTCAAAACACAGGAAATAGCCATGTCCCTCAAAGACCAAATCACCGAAGACATGAAGACCGCCATGCGCGCCAAGGACAGCGAGCGCCTGGGCACCATCCGCCTGCTGATGGCTTCCATGAAGCAGAAGGAAGTGGACGAACGTATCGAGCTGGATGACGCGGCCATCGTGGCCATCGTGGACAAGCTGATCAAGCAGCGCAAGGATTCGGTCACCGCGTTCACCCAGGCTGGCCGTATGGACCTGGCCGACAAGGAAACGGCCGAGCTGGCTGTGCTGGAGACTTACCTGCCCCAGCGTATGGGTGCGGAAGAAATCACCGCTGCCGTGCAGGCCATCGTCACATCACTGGGCGCCAAAGGCCCGGGCGACATGGGCAAGGTGATGGGTGCGGTGAAGACACAACTCGCTGGCAAGGCCGACATGGGCCTGGTGTCGGCAGCAGTGAAAGCCGCGCTGGCAGGTTAAGCGCCCCCGGGTGAAGCAAAACGCAGCGTAAATTAAACGCGTCTTTACCAGGGCACCCGTGGAACTGGCTTCGCCAGGCCACTGGGTGCGCCCCTTTGAGGGGGAAGCGCCGAAGGCGCTTCGGGGGTGTTTCACTTCAGGAGCCGGCGACCTTCATGCGGTTCACCAGGATCGAGCCCACGGTCTTGGCGCCATAGTTGTAGGCGTCGGCACCCACGGCCTCAATGCCCTTGAGCATGGTCTTGAGGTTGCCTGCGATGGTGATCTCTTGCACGGGAAAGGCGATCTGGCCGTTCTCGACCCAGAAGCCACTTGCGCCACGCGAGTAGTCGCCGGTCACGTAGTTCACGCCCTGCCCCATCAGCTCCGTCACAAACAGGCCGGTGCCCAGCTTTTGCAGCATGGAATCCAGGTCGTCGTGGGCCTGGGTCAGGCGCGAAGTCATGACCAGGTTATGTGACCCACCGGCATTCCCCGTGGTCTTCATGCCCAGCTTGCGGGCCGAATAACTGCTCAGGAAGTACCCCTCCACACGGCCCGCTGCCACCACCTTGCGGGGCTGGACACGGACACCCTCTTCGTCAAAGGGTGAGCTGCCTTTGCCACGCAGCACAAACGGGTCTTCGGTGATGTTGATGTGTTTGGGAAACACCATTTTGCCCAGCGAGTCGAGCAAAAAGGTACTCTTGCGGTACAGGGCACCACCACTGATGGCCTGCACAAAACCACCCAGCAGGCCAGCGGCCAGCGGGGACTCGAACAACACAGGGCATTCGGTCGTGGGGATCTTGCGCGACTTCAGGCGCGACAGCGCGCGGTGGGCGGCATACACCCCCAGCGCCTGCGGGCTGGCCAGCTCGGACGCGTCGCGCATGGAGCTGTACCAGGCGTCACGCTGCATGTTGTCGCCGCGCCCGGCAATCGGTGACACCGACATACTGTGGCGTGAGCTGGCGTAGCCGCCGCGGAATCCGCGTGTGTGCGCACTGAAGAAATGCGACTGCTGGGCCGACACACCCGCACCTTCGCTGTTGGTGATGAGGCGGCTGACTTTCAACGCCGCAGCTTCACATTCCATGGCCAGCTGTGCAGCCTGCTCACTCGTCACCGCCCAGGGGTGGAACAGATCCAGGTCGCGCTGGGTATCCGCCAGCGGGGCAATGTCGTCTGCGTCCGGCAGGCCCGCCGTGGGATCTTCGGCCGTGAAACGGGCAATGTCATAGGCCGCCTGCACCGTCTGGACGATGGCAGCCTTGGAAAAGTCGGACGTACTCGCGTTGCCGCGGCGCTGGCCCAGGTACACCGTCACACCCAGCGACTTGTCGCGGTTGCGTTCCACCGTCTCCAACGTGCCTTTGCGCACGCTCACACTCAGGCCACAACCTTCCGATGCCTCGGCACCCGCATCACTCGCACCGAGCTTTTTGGCGTGTGCCAGGGCGGTGTCCACCAGCTCTTCAAAGAACGGACGCGTGTAGCTGAAGCCGCTGTCGGTACGCAGAGGCGTGTACGCAGAATTCGGGGCAGATGGGGAGGAAGAAGGGGAAAGTGTGGGTGTTCGCATATCGACGGCTATGATACTTGGGCACTTGCCTCACCTGGAGGCAGACCGATCTTTCCCCCACAACATGCCACGCAAATTCAAAAAAGGCTATTACGTCCAAGGACAGTTCGTTGCCGAAGGCAGCGACCTCGACCTGGAGCTCAAACGCGAGCTCAAGGGCACGGATGACGCCAGCCGTACCGACCTCAAACGCGCCAGCGACGCGCTGCAGAAGCTCGGAGAAGACCTCCTCACCCTGCGGTTGGACCTGCTCACCCGCCTGAACCTGCCCGAAAAACTCGTGGACGGTATCGCCGAGGCCAAACGGATCACCAACTTCGAGGGCAAACGCCGCCAGATGCAGTTCATTGGCAAGCAGATGCGTGGTCTAGAAGAAGACCAAGTTGAAGCCGTACGCGCCGCGCTGGACGAACAGCTCAACGGTTCCGCGCAAGACAACCTGATGCTGCACCAGGCCGAAACCTGGCGCCACCGGCTGATCAGCGAAGACGACGCATTTGGTGAGTGGGTGGCACAGTTCCCCGAGACCGACACCCAGCAACTGCGCTCACTGGTGCGCCAGGCCCGAAAAGACCTCGTTCCCGAAAAGCCCGGCGCGGCACCGCGCCACGGCAAGGCCTACCGCGAGATTTTTCAACTGGTGCGCGAACAACTCTCAGGAACCGGCGGTGAGTGATTCCCAAAACCCGTTGGACGCCGTGCGTATCGGCATCGTGTCCATCAGCGACCGGGCGTCCAGCGGTGTGTACCAGGACCAGGGCCTGCCCGTGCTGCAGGAGTGGCTGGGCCGGGCACTGCGCAACCCCATCACGTTTGAAGCCCGGTTGATCCCGGATGAACAGCAGCACATCAGCGACACACTGATTGAGCTGGTAGACGCGGGCTGCAGCCTGGTGCTGACCACCGGCGGCACCGGCCCCGCGCTGCGTGATGTGACACCCGAAGCCACACTGGCGGTGGCGCACAAGGAAATGCCGGGTTTTGGTGAACAGATGCGGCAGATCAGCCTGCGTTTTGTACCCACCGCCATCCTCTCGCGCCAGGTGGCGGTGGTCCGGGGCCACAGCCTGATCATCAACCTGCCAGGCCAGCCCAAGGCGATTGCCGAGACACTGGAGGGCCTGAAAGACGCCAACGGCCAGCAGCTGGTGCCCGGCATTTTTGCCGCTGTGCCCTACTGCATCGACCTGATTGGTGGACCGTATCTGGAAACGGACGATGCAGTGTGTCAGGCGTTCCGGCCCAAGAGTGCGCGGCGGCCGCGCCCTGCCTGAGCGGCTTATTTACCGACCAGGTCCGTCAGCTTCTGGGCCTCGAAACACTCCACACGGGCCGCCTCGGCAGGCACACAGTTGGGGTTATTCGGGTGGGCAGAGAGGGTTTCGATGGCCTGCCACAGCAACGCAATCTGCTGGTCCTGTGATGCGGTGCTCTGGATCAAGCCTTTCAGGGCCTGGCTCACCGGGTCGTCCTCTTGTGTGACGCCGTACGCAGAAAACTTGTGTTCTGGTGTGGTGTCCGCACTGCTGCCTTCTTTCGACAACAGAATGCGGGCCGGAATACCCACCGCCGTCGCGCCTGCAGGCACCGGTTTGATCACCACCGCGTTGGAGCCGATCTTGGCCCCGTCACCCACGGTAAACCCGCCCAGCACCTTGGCCCCGGCACTGACCACAACGTCACGCCCCAACGTGGGGTGGCGCTTGGCCCCTTTGTACAGCGAGGTGCCGCCCAGCGTCACGCCCTGGTAAATGGTGCAGCCGTCGCCAATTTCGGCGGTTTCGCCCACCACCACCCCCATGGCGTGGTCGAAGAAAACACGTTCACCAATTTTGGCCCCCGGATGGATCTCGATACCCGTCGCCCAGCGTGCCAGATGGGAGATGAACCGCCCGAGCCATTTAAAACCGTGGTTCCAGCAGCCGTGTGCCAGACGGTGCAACACCACGGCGTGCAGGCCGGGGTAACACGTCACCACCTCCCACGCCGTACGCGCGGCAGGGTCACGATCAAGAATGCACTGGATGTCGGAACGCAGACGGGAGAACATGGGCAATTGTTATAAGGAAATATCCGATCGAGTCTATCGGGTTGGCGGGTTGGCGGCTTCGGACATGGCTTTGGCAACACCACGCAGAATGTGGATTTCTTCTTCGGTCAGCCCGGCACGGTTAAAAAGATGGTTCAAGCGGGGCATGAGTTTTTTGGGCGCAGCTGGGTCCAGAAAACCGATGTCGGCCAGCGACTTCTCCCAGTGGTCCAGCATGCCGCGCACCTGGCGCGCATCGGCGTATTTGGGCGTGGTGGTTGCGTCCTGCACGGCAAAACCACCCAGCGCCTGGCGCCACTCATAGGCGATCAGCTGCACGGCGGCCCCCAGGTTCAGCGAGCCAAAACGCGGGTTGGTCGGGATGCTGAGCGCCACATGGCAGCGGTAAACGTCTTCGTTTTGCATCCCAAAGCGCTCCGAGCCAAACAGGAAGGCCACACTATGCTCTGATTTTGATAGCTCTTCGAAATGCGGACGCGGGGCCACAGTCGGCGGCCCAAAGTCGCGCGGGGTCATGGCCGTGGCGCACAGGTGGGTGATGCCGTCGAGCGCTTCGTCGAGCGTCTCGACGATACGGGCGTTGCCGAGCACGTCGAGTGCACCACTGGCGCGCTGGATGGTTTCCTCGCGCCGCAGCACGTTGGCCCAACGGGGAGCGACCAGCACCAGGTCGTCAAAGTCCATAACTTTCATGGCGCGGGCCACAGCGCCGACATTGCCGGCGTGGCTGGTGTTGATCAGGACAAAACGGGTCTTCATGGGTTCACAATTACGCGGGGGAAACAGGCGGGTAAAATCCAGCTATTGTCGCCGCCCGCATCGCCGAGCGGCTTTGCACCTCCCCCTGCTCTTCCCCTACAAACCATGTCCTCCAATCTGCACCCCATGATCAACGTGGCCATCAAGGCCGCACGCGCCGCTGGCTCCATCATCAACCGCGCCGCGCTCGACGTGGAATCGGTGCGGATTTCGCAAAAGCAGGTCAACGACTTCGTCACCGAAGTGGACCACGCGGCTGAGAAAGTGATCATCGAGACGCTGCTCACCGCCTACCCAGGACATGGCATCCTCGCCGAAGAATCCGGCAGCACCCAAGGTGCACAAGACTCCGACTACGTCTGGATCATCGACCCGCTGGACGGCACCACCAACTTCATCCATGGCTTCCCGGTGTACTGCGTGAGTATTGCGCTGGCCGTGAAGGGCAAGGTTGAACAGGCCGTCATTTACGACCCGAGCCGCAACGACCTGTTCACCGCCACCAAAGGCCGTGGCGCCTTCATGAACGACCGCCGCATCCGCGTGAGCAAACGCACCCGCCTGGAGGAATGCCTGATCTCCACCGGTTTCCCGTTCCGCCCCGGTGACAACTTCAAGAACTACATGAACATGATGGCCGACGTGATGCAACGCACCGCCGGCATGCGCCGCCCGGGTGCCGCAGCGCTCGACCTGGCCTATGTGGCCGCAGGTTTCACTGATGGTTTCTTTGAAACGGGCCTGAAGCCTTGGGATGTGGCCGCAGGCTCGCTGCTGGTCACCGAGGCCGGTGGCCTGATCGGCAACTTCACTGGTGAAGCCGACTTCATGGACCACCAGGAATGTATGGCCGGCGCACCGCGCATCTACGGCCAGCTGGTGCCGCTGCTGTCCAAGTACAGCAAGTTTGCCGGTGCAGGCGACAAGGCCGCAGTGCGCCAGGCTGCGGCTGAGCTGACGCTGAACAAAGAAGCTGCCACCGCCCCTGCAGCCCAAGACCCCATCGAGCCGGGTACAGCCTCAGACGCGCCTTTTTAGTCCTGTCTCTCGCAAGTCTGGCGTGAAGGCAGCCCCCGACAAGGCTGCCGGGCAATAACTCCTATTTTGATAGCTGCCTGCGCTTGACTAGCGCGCACTTGAGGGCATTTTTTCATAAAAAATGCGTGGCTATGCCAGCCCTCACCCCCGCCCCCTCCCGGAGGGAGAGGGAGTCAAGACCTTATCCCAATAGCTGCCGCAGCACATACGGCAGGATGCCGCCGCTGCGGTAGTAGTCCACTTCGATCGGGGTGTCGATACGCAGGATCAGGCTGATTTCTTCCCGTTTGCCATTGGCGCGGGTGATGACCAACTTGGCCTCACTTTGCGGCTTCAGATCAGGGGATGGAATGATGTCTACCTGTTCGTTGCCCGTGAGTTGCAGCGACTGCCAGCTGTCTTCCCCCTTGAACTGCAGCGGCAACACACCCATACCCACCAGGTTGTTACGGTGGATGCGCTCAAAACTGCGCGCCACCACCGCCTTGATGCCCAGCAGCTGGGTGCCTTTGGCGGCCCAGTCGCGTGACGACCCGGTGCCGTACTCTTCACCCGCAAACACCACGGTGGGCGTGCCCTCAGCGACGTAGCGCATGGCCGCGTCGTAGATGAACATCTTTTCAGGCGCTTTTCCGTTCTGGAACAGCGTGACACCACCCTCTTCCCGCGAGCCGTTGGCGTCCGCCGGAATCATCAGGTTCTTGATACGCACGTTGGCAAACGTGCCGCGCATCATGACTTCGTGGTTGCCGCGGCGTGCGCCGTAGCTGTTGAAGTCGGCCTTCTGTACACCGTTGGCCAGCAGCCACTGGCCTGCAGGGGAACTGGCCTTGATCGAACCGGCGGGCGAAATATGGTCAGTGGTGATGGAGTCGCCAAACAGCGCCATGATGCGTGCGCCCTGCACCGCGACAGACACAGGTGCGGCTGCCAGCGGGTCGGCCATGTCAAAGTCGGCAAAAAATGGCGGCTCGGCAATGTAGGTGCTGCCAGGCCAGGTGTACGCAGCGCCCGACACACCCTTGATCTTCTCCCACAGCTTGCCCGGGTCGGTCTTGACCTTGGCGTAGTTCTCGCGGAAGGCCTTGCCGTTCATCGCGAACTTCATGAGTTTGTAGATCTCGTCGCTGGTGGGCCAGATGTCGCCCAGGTAGATGTCTTTGCCACCCTTGCCTTTGCCGACGGGCTCGGTCATCAGGTCACGCTGCACCGTACCAGCAATGGCATACGCCACCACCAGCGGCGGGCTGGCCAGGAAGTTGGCCTTCAGGTTCGGGTGGATACGGGCCTCGAAGTTGCGGTTGCCGCTGAGCACGGCCGCGCAGACCAGGTCGTTACGGGTGATGGTGTCGTTCAGCTCGGGTGTCAGGTCACCGGCATTGCCGATACAGGTGGTACAGCCGTAACCCGCCAGCGTGAAGCCCAGCTTTTCCAGGTAGGGCAACAGGCCGGTTTGTGTGAGGTACTCGGTCACGATGCGGGAACCGGGTGCCAGCGATGTCTTGATGTGCGGCTGCACCTTGAGCCCCGCCTCCACCGCCTTTTTGGCCAGCAGGCCCGCAGCCAGCAGAACGCTGGGGTTGGAGGTGTTGGTGCAGCTGGTGATGGCGGCAATCAGCACATCCCCGTTGCCGACCGTGATGTCCTTGCCGGCGCCTTTGCCCGTTTTGCTGGGCACAACGTGCGCTTCCGCCACCGCCTGCGCGGCCTCCAGCGTGGCACGGTTGCCCACCATCTCCACGACCTGGCGCGGCGCACCCAGGGGTGTCGGAGGCGAAGCAGGCGTGCCGTCTTGCGGCACCACGCCTTCGTTCAGGCGCACCAGGTGCCGCGTGGTCAGCAGCTCTGCAGGCCGGTTGAAGCCATTGTCGGCAATCGGCTGGCTGAACAGCTTGCCAAACTGGTGGGCCACATGGCCCAGCTCGATGCGGTCCTGCGGGCGTTTGGGGCCTGCCAGGCTGGGGGTGACGTCACCCAGGTCCAGCTGCACCACCTTCGTGTAATCGATCTCGCCCGCCTGGGCTACACCAAACAGGCCTTGCGCGCGGAAGTAGGCTTCGAACGCTTCAATTTCACCCTTGGTTCGGCCGGTGCCCTTGAAGTAGTCGATGGTTTTTTCATCCACCGGGAAGAAGCCCATCGTGGCCCCGTATTCAGGGGCCATGTTGGCAATGGTGGCGCGGTCGGGCAGCGACAAGGTGCGTGTGCCTTCGCCAAAAAACTCGACAAACTTGCCCACCACCTTGGCCTGGCGCAGCATTTCAGTCACCCGCAGCACCAGATCGGTGGCGGTGACACCTTCACGCAGACGCCCGCGCAGCTCGAAGCCCACCACGTCGGGGGTCAGCATGTAGACGGGCTGGCCCAGCATGGCGGCTTCGGCCTCGATGCCGCCCACACCCCAGCCCACCACACCAATGCCGTTGATCATGGTGGTGTGGCTGTCGGTGCCAACAAGGGTGTCGGGGTAGTACAGCGGCAGCTCTTTGGCCCCCCGCGCCGCCTTGTGCACACCCCGTGCGAGGTATTCCAGATTCACCTGGTGCACGATGCCAAAACCGGGCGGCACAACACCAAAGGTATCAAACGCCTGCATGCCCCATTTCATGAACTCGTAACGTTCGCGGTTGCGCTGGAATTCCAGCTTCATGTTCAGGTCCAGCGCATTTTTGGTGCCGAAGTAATCCACCATGATGGAGTGGTCTACCACCAAGTCCACCGGCACCAGCGGTTCGATACGCTCCACATCCTTGCCCAGCCGACGTGCCACGCTGCGCATGGCGGCCAGGTCGGCCAGCAGGGGCACACCTGTGAAGTCCTGCAAAACCACGCGGGCGACGACGAACGGAATTTCATCGGTGCGGGCGGCGGTAGGGGCCCAGTGCGCCAGTTGTTCGACATGCTCCGGCGTCACCTTTTTGCCGTCGCAGTGCCGCATCACGGCCTCCAGCACGATACGAATGGATACAGGCAGGCGGGTTACCTGCGGCCATGTCTTGGCCAATGCGGGCAGTGAATAAAACTTGCCCGATGCACCAGACTTTGTTTTGAATGTCTTCAGCGTATGGGCGAATGCGTGGGGGGTCTTTTTAGGCATGGGAAACTCCATAAGGCGTCACAACCGACAACAGCCACCATTCTGGCAGCACACGTTTTTTTTTGCACACCATCCATGAAAAAACCCCGCAGTGCCGAAGCTTCTGCGGGGCAGATGCGGGGCCGTGCAGCGAAATACGGCTACCACCCCGCAAAGCTGAAAAACCGCTATTAATTGATTTCGAACTTTGCGCGGTCCTGGTCCTGGATCCAGCGGGGGGCCTTACCACGACCGGTCCATGTGGCGCCAGTGGCTGGATCACGGTATTTGGCGGCCACTTTGCTGCCTTTGACAGCGCTGCGTGCACGGCCCACCGGGAACACATCCTGCTGCGTCAAACCAAACTCTTCCACAATAGCGCGGGCCTGGGCCACGGCATCGGAGATTTCACGCTGACGCGCTTCGCTGATTTGTTGCTCAAGCAGTTCACGCTGCTTCAGGAGGTCTTTGTAACTTGCCATGAAATGGATCCTGATAATAAATAAATCGCCATTATAGGTACTTAATTTTACCTAAAGCTCTGTACGCTCGGCATATTCTTGCCGACAACAAGAAAGAACAAGCCGAATATCGTGTTACAGCATTTTTTCGCGCATGGCCAGCACCTTGTCGATGCGTTTTCCATCCAGGTCCACCACTTCAAAAACCCAGTCGGCACATTCAATACGAGCACCCGTGGCGGGCAAACTGCCCGACACCGACATCAACAAACCGGCCAAGGTGTTGTAACGGCCACGGTCCTGTTCGGGTAAATCGCGGATATCCAGGCGCGATTTGAGCTCACCCACCGGCATCAGGCCATCCAGTAACCAAGAACCGTCTTCACGCTGCGTGGCCCAGGCGTCGGCCTGTGCACCCGGCTGCAGCTCACCGGTAATGGCCTCCAGCAGGTCGCGCGGCGTCATCAGGCCTTGCACCACACCGTATTCGTCCACCACAAACACCATGCGGCCCGAACGTGCACGGAACTGCTCCAGCAGCTCCATGCCACTCAGCGTTTCGGGCAGAAAGGTGGCGGCGTGTACATGGCGCTCCACCGGGTCGGGTTCGTGGATACCCAGCTCCAGCAAGCGCGCCACGCTGATGACACCCACCACGTCGTCCAGCGAGCCCCGGCACACCGGGTACCAGGAATGGATGCCCTTGCCGCCGCTGTGGCCCAGCAGTTCCAGGCATTTAGCGACGGTGTGGCTGGCATCAAGCCACTCCACATCGGTACGCGGCACCATCAGGGACGTCAACGGGCGGTCGTCCAGCGAAAACACGTTCTGCACCATCTGGTGTTCGTGGTGCTCGATGACACCCGCCTCGCGCCCTTCTTCCAGGCTCGCGGCAATTTCTTCTTCGGTGACCGCGCGGCCTGCATCGTTGTTGACCCGCAGCAGCTTCAACACGGCTTGGGTGCTGATGGACAACAGGCGCACAAAAGGTTTGGCGATACGCGCCACCCAGGTCATGGGGCGCGACACCAGCCGCGCCACCACCTCGGGGTACAGCTGGCCAATCCGTTTGGGCACCAGCTCACCAAACACAATGGTGATGAAGGTGATCACCGTCACCACCACAGCGGTGGCCGTAACACTGGCCGCGCGTTCGGAGGTACCCCAGGCCAGCAACACACGTGCGAGGTCGTCGCTGAAAGCGGCCTCACCAATGATGCCGTTCAGCATACCGATCGAGGTAATGCCCACCTGGACGGAAGACAAAAACTGGGTGGGGTTGTCCAGCAGCTTCAACGCTGCATGCGCTCCTTTGTCCCCGGACTCCGACATCGCCGTGAGGCGTGCTTTGCGGCTGGAGGCCAGGGCCAGCTCGGACATGGCAAAAACACCATTGAGCAAAGTCAGAAACGCGATGAGCAGGAAATCCATGGATCAGAAGGGACAATAAACACCATGGCACTTTACTTCATTGGGGACGTGCAAGGCTGCGACAGCGCCTTGCAACGTCTGCTGGACACCCTCGACTTTTCCCCCAGCCGCGACACGCTTTACCTGCTGGGCGACCTGGTCAACCGCGGCCCCGAATCTGCAGCAGTGCTGCGCCGCATGGTAGCGCTGGGCCCTGCAGCCCGCTGCATCCTCGGCAACCACGACCTGAGCCTGCTGGCCACCGCACATGGTGTACGCGGCCAGCGCCGCGGCGACACACTGGACAACATCCTCGACGCGCCCAACCGCACCACCCTGCTGGACTGGCTGCGCCACCAGCCCATGGCCCTGTTGGAGCACGGCTGCCTGATGGTGCACGCAGGGGTGTTGCCCAGCTGGACCGCAGAGCAAACCCTGGCGCTGGCGCATGAAGTGGAAACGGTGTTGCGCGGCCCGGACCTGGCGGCCTTCCTGCCGCAGATGTATGGCAACACACCGGCCGCATGGCATGACGGGCTGCAGGGTGCAGAACGGATACGCACCATCGTCAACGCCCTGACGCGGCTGCGCTTTTGCAGCGCCGAAGGTGTGATGGACTTTAACAGCAGCGAAGGTGCCGACAACACCCCCGCGGGCCTGATGCCCTGGTTTGATGTGCCCGGCCGACAAACGGCAGATGTCACCGTGGCCTTTGGCCACTGGTCGCAGCTGGGCCTGGTGGTGCGGCCCAAGCTGCTGGCGCTGGACACGGGTTGTGTGTGGGGTGGCTGCCTCAGCGCCTGCCGCTGGCACGCCGACCCGGCGCAGCGGGAGGTGATCCATGTGGACTGCGAACAGGCGCAGGTGCCAGGCGGTAAGTGAAACACGCAACCCGCGTTTCGCTACTTATTTGATAGCTGCTCGCGCCCGCCGGATGGGCGCTGGAGGCCTAAAACGCTTAAATATTAAGCCGATTCGGCAGAGGACTCCGCCACCTGGGGGGGTACTTCGACCACCGCCTTGAACAGCGCGGCCACCTTGCGTTTGGGTTTGATGTTGGCCGACACACTGCTGCGGCCTGCGGTGCGGGGCGACGCTTCCCACGACGGCGCAGCAGCCACCTCGGGAGCCTGGTAAGGCTGCTCGAAGAAGGGGTCACGCGGTGCGGCGGGGCGGGCGCTGCGGTATTCGCGGCGTTCACTGGGTTCGCGTGGGTCACGTGGCTCGCGGCGTTCACGATTCTCGCGGTGTGTTTCTCCACGGCGCGGCTCGTTGCCTTCGGCCTCGTACATACGGCGGCCATCGTTGATGCGGCCGCGGGGCTGGTCTTCGTCGTACTCCACCGCTTCGAGTTCGATCTTGGTCTTGATCAGTTTCTCGATGTCGGCCACCAGGCGTGCATCGTTCTTGCCGCCCACAAAACTGACGGCCAGGCCCGAAGCCCCGGCACGGCCCGTGCGGCCGATGCGGTGCACGTAGTCTTCGGCGTTAAAAGGCACGTCGAAGTTGAACACCGCTGGCACGTCCTTGATGTCCAGCCCGCGGGCCGCCACATCGGTACACACCAGCAAGTCCACTTCGCCTTTTTTGAACGACTCCAGCGCCTTCAGGCGTTCGTCCTGGCTCTTGTCACCGTGCAGGGCGGCGGTCTTGAGACCTTCGCGTTCCAGCGAACGTGCCAGCCGGGCACAGCCCAACTTGCTGTTGACGAACACAAAGGCCTGCTTCATGCCACGGGTCTTCAGGACCTGGTGCAGCGCACGGCGTTTGTCGTCTTCACCCACGCTGTAGAAACGCTGCTCCACGGTGGAGGCCGTGGCGTTCGAGCGGGCCACCTCGATGGTGACCGGGTCTTGCAGGTAGCTGCCCGCGAGGCGTTTGATTTCAGGCGAGAACGTGGCCGAGAACAGCAACGTGGTGCGGGACTTGGGCAGGTAACTCAGGATACGTTGCAGGTCCGGCAGAAAACCGATGTCGAGCATGCGGTCGGCTTCGTCGAGCACCACATATTCCACCTGGTTCAGCACAGCGTTTTTGGCTTCGATGTGGTCGAGCAAACGACCGGGGGTGGCCACCAGCACTTCAACGCCTTTTTTGAGCTCCAGCGTCTGCGGTTTCATGTCCATGCCACCAAACACCACGGCGCTGCGCAGGTTGGTGTACTTGGCGTACAGCTTGATCTGCTGGGCCACCTGGTCGGCCAGCTCACGCGTGGGCAGCAGCACCAGCGCACGCACCGGGTGGCGCGCTGGCGAGGTGGAGCTATTTTCGTGCTTGAGCATGCGCTGCAGCAAGGGCAGCGAAAAAGCCGCTGTTTTGCCGGTACCGGTTTGCGCTGCACCCATCACGTCCTGCCCTGTCAGCACCACCGGAATGGCCTGCTCCTGGATCGGCGTCATGGTCTCGTAGCCCATTTCGGCCACTGCGCGTGCCAGCGGTTCTGCCAGCGAAAGATTGGAAAAAGATGAGGTCATTTAGCCCGCTATTGTCGCACCGGACGCGTTTTGGCAAATTTTCACCCGCACGCGGTGCCAGGGTTCATGGCGCGGCGCTGCAGCCAGCGCAAGCATATAGCTATTATTTTTATAGCTACTTGCGCATATAAAACGTGCACCAGAGGCCCATTTGGCTATAAATTTTTGGCATTAAATGTGTCGCAGGCACGTATGCTGCCCGACTGCAAACCTGCGTTAAACCAGCGCTGGCGTTGCGCGCTGGTGCCATGGGTGAAGCTGTCGGGCACCACCGCTCCACCCTGCGACCGCTGCAGCGCGTCGTCGCCAATCTTGGCGGCGGCGTTCATGGCCGACTCGATATCTCCGGCCTCCAACGTCTGACGCGACTCCTGCGACTTGTGGGCCCAGACGCCCGCAAAACAGTCGGCCTGCAACTCCAGCCGCACACTCAGCGCGTTGTACTGCGTCTGGCTCACGCGGCCACGCATGGCATCCATCTTCTCGCTGATGCCGAGCAGGTTCTGAACATGGTGGCCCACCTCGTGCGCAATCACATACGCCTGCGCAAACTCACCCGGCGCACCCAGCCGGTTCTTGAGCGTTTCGTAAAAACCCAGATCGATGTAGACCTTCTGGTCCCCCGGGCAGTAAAACGGCCCCATCGCCGCCTGGCCCTGCCCGCAGGCAGTGGACGTGGCACCCCGGAACAGCACCAGACGCGGGTCTTGGTAGGTCTGGCCGATCTTGGTGAACTCCTGCCGCCACACGTCTTCCGTGTCGGCCAGCACCGTGGACACAAACTTCGCCAGCCGGTCATCCGCGGGTGGTCGTTGCGGAGCCTGCTGTTGCTGCTGCACATAGGGCTCGGAGCCACCACCACTCAGCATGCCCAGCAAAGTCAGCGGATTCACCCCCAGCACCCAACCGCCCAGCAGCGCCACCACGATGGTGCCAATCCCAATGCTGCGCCCCCCCAGCGGAAACCCACCACCGCCCCCGCCACCCGAGCGCTGGTCTTCGACGTTGTCGGATTCGCGGTTGCCTTCCCATTTCATGTCGATCTCCTGTGCCTGTGGTGCGTTGGGGGTGGATAGTACCCCCAGCGAAACCCACCCGTTCACCGGGACACCATCCGCTGAACGGCGCGATTCCTCGGATCAACGGAAACTTACAAACCGTTGCATGAACTTATGATCAGTGCACCCATTTCCGATCAAAACCCCATGCGCCACCTGCAGCCACACCGATACAGCCAGACATATTTAAGGGGTTTCACTTTGATTGAAGTGATGGTGGTGGTTGCTATTTTGGCCGTCCTAGCAACACTGGCCGCCCCCAGCTTTACGCCCATCATTGAGCGCTGGCGAGTGCGGCAAGCTGTTGAGCAACTGCAATCCACCTTGTATTACGCACGATCTGAAGCCATCAAACGGGGGGGGCAAGTGGCTATCGAGAAGCTGCCCACCAATACCAACGGCTGCACGATAACCACCGTAAAAACAGACTGGGGCTGCGGCTGGTTTGTCTGCGAGGACACGAACGGGAATGGTGCTTGCGCCAGCGCAGAGCCCGTCCTGCAGCGTTACGACGCCCCTGCCAACCTGGATATCACCCGCAAGGGCGGCGCAGAGACCATCAAGATCAACCGCTGGGGGCTGGTAGATGGCACCTACCTCAGTTTCAGCTTCGTCCCTAAGGGCAAGTCCACGTCCAACCCGGCCACGCGCGGGCTCTGCATGAGTTCCGGCGGCCGTATCCGAATCACCCCTCCCGAAAACACACCATGCTAATGCCCATGCCCTCCCCGCCCATGTGCCGTCAGCGCGGCATTACCCTGATCGAATCCCTGGTTGCCATCGTTGTGGTGGCCCTGGGAATTCTGGGTGTTGTCGGTGTGCAAATGCGCACCTTGGCAGATACCCAGACCTCCGTGCGCCGTGCCCAGGCCATCCGCCTGATTGAAGACTTGGGTGAGCGCATGAAGGTGAACCCCAACGCACTCATGAGCATCAAAAGCTACGAGTCTGCTTACGACAAAAAGGGCAGCGACCTGACCGCTGCCACCAACTGCAGCACCACAACCTGCACCCCTGGGGAGCAAGCACAGTACGACCTGAAACAATGGAAAACAACCGTGGAGCAAGCCCTTCCTGGAGGGCAGGCCAGCATCTTCCTCGCCCCAGGCGAAACCACCGACGCCAACCGTCGCCAACTCGGGGTGATGATTGCTTGGCGTGAAAACGAGCGTGCAGGCACCAAAACCGACGACATCGACGCAAGCAAGTTACGCGCTGCCGACGGCACCTTTACGTCGGGAACCGACACCACCAACGCCTGCCCTGCCAACAACACCTGCCACTTGCAGTACATCCCCGTTGCTGCACGCTGTGCACCTTACGACAACGGCAGCGGCATAAAAGCACTTTACTGCTCGTAGTGAAAACCGCACATGCCATCAAAAATCATAGCAACTAGCGCTTATTCAGCAAGCTCTACAACATGAAAACCCTTCAAACACTCCGCCGACAACGCGGCGTAACACTGATCGAGCTGATGGTCGGCTTGTCCATCGGCCTGCTGGTCGTCGCCGTAGGCATGGGTGCCTTGATGGTCTCGCGCGGCATTTCGGGCAGCGTCAGCGACGCCAGTGGTATTCAGCAGCAAGGTGCCTCCATCCTGCGCAACGTTGGCCAGCAACTGCGCCAAGCTGGCTCGCTGTATTTGAACCCCGACCCGACGGGAACCACCGGCACCGACGTACTTAGCGCCGTGGCGTTTGAAGTCAAGGCCGATGCGCACGGCGGTGGCAACAGCTTCACGCAGCAAGACGCCATCATGGGGGGCACCGACACCATGACCATCGGTTTCCGGCGCTACCAGGACAACGTCTTCTTTGCCGACAACGCCACAAGCTCTGTCATCGGCACCGACTTTCTGGCACGCAACTGTGTGGGTGCCCCGGCCAACACCAAGACCGACGAGCGGATCGAAAGCATTTTCACCCTTGCCAATGGCAATCTGGAATGTGCTGGCAATGCAGCCACTGTCCAGCCGATTGCGCAAAACGTCGCAGAGTTTCAAGTCACCTACCTGGTGCAAACCATCGACGCCACCGGCCCCAAGGTGCAATACATCAAGGGAAGCGACATGCCCACCTCTGCAACTGACGCCACGTGGCGCCGCGTGCAGGGTGTGCAAGTGTGCCTGGTGCTGCATGGCAGCGAGGTGGTTAGCATGCCCGCCGGCAGCAGCTACACCGACTGCAAGGGCGACAGTGTGGACATGACCACCCTCACCGGCACACGCCAGAACCGCATGCATCTGCTCTTTCGCAACACCTTCCAGTTGCGCAGCCAGGGGCTGCTCTGATGCGCCCGCCACCCGAACACAGCCACCCCGCCACCATGCCACACCAACCGATCCTCGCGGCCCCCGCCCCCCCGCCAGCAGCGGTCACAGGCAACCCTTGTACGCCGTTGCCGGGCGCCAGCGTGGCGTAGCACTGTTCATTGTCATCATCTTTGTCATGCTCTCGATGTTGCTGGCGCTGTGGGCATCGCGCACCTCGCTATTTAATGAAATGGTGGTGGGCAATGACGCGAGCTACCAGCGCGCCTTCGAGGCTGCCCAGGCGCTGATGCAGGACGCTGAACTCGATATCCGCGGCGAAATGGCCGATGGCAATGCCTGTGGTGCCCCCCCATGCCGGGCGTACAGCACTAGTTTGCAGTTTCCAACCAGTTCCGAGGACATCAACCTCCTGATTACCACGCTGCAAGCTGAGCCCACGCGCTGCAGAGATGGCCTGTGCGCGCGGCGCGTGGGGCGGCAAGACTTCTGGAACTACGCCACAGCAGCCACCACCGTCAAACCTGCCGCCGACACGACCCTGGGAGAAGTGCCGCTGTCCGACCTGATGCCCGTAGGCGCCCGCTACGGCCAGTTCACCGGCGCGGCCAACACCACCACAGCAGGACAGCTCAACCCTATCCTGGCCAACAGTACAGCCGGAGAAGGCGGCTGGTACTGGATCGAAGTTCTGCGCTACAGCGACAAAGCCAAAAGCGCCAACCTGATCGTCGACGCCACCACCAGCCAATTGCCGCTGAACCTTGATGTGTATGTCGTCTACCGCATCACGGCGCTGGCCATCGGCCCCAGGCCTGGCACCACCGTCGTACTGCAAGAAACCTATGCCCGCCAACGAAAAAAGGATTGAAATGATGCGCAATTTAACTATCAAATTGGTAGCTTACAGCGCTTGCTAGTCAAGCACTAAAAGTCATTTCACTCTTATTTTTTGATCCACCCTGAAGGAGCACACCATGCCCCGTACCAACCACCTTCCCTTCCAGAAGACCCTGCTGGCCATCGCCATGGGCGCCGCGCTGAGCCCCGCCTGGGCGCTGGAACTGGTGCAAGAGCCACCACTGCCTACGTCCAAATCGGCGTTTGTGGCACCGAATGTGATTATTTCGGTGGATGACTCGGGGAGTATGAATTTCTGCTCCAATGCCGAAAGTGATGACAAATGCGTTCAAAATATAAACAACGGCAAACGAACTAGCAAAATCACTTACACCTGCTCATCAGGTTATGATCTAAACTCAAATAATGATTGCGCCAAAGAAAGAAACCCAAATAAAGGGACTATAGACAATACCAAGAGAACTAGCACAACCACTTACAGTTGCGCATCTGGATTTACGCTAAACAATACCACCAACGACTGTTTTGCCTGGGGTGGGGCAACCAATGAAACATCTCCCACGGATGGGACATGGCCGGCCACAAGTCGTCGCATTAATGTTCTTAAATATTCTTTGAATAAAGTTTTCACCGACACTGAATTAATTCCTGACGGAAAAATACGCCTATCATGGCAATCCATGTGGAATAATGGAAAATCCCCTGGGACAGGAGCAGAAAATAAAATAAAATGGTCCGATGGCAACACTTACACCAGTAATGCCGGGGCCAATAATGTAAACAGCACCACTTCGGGCATAAACTCCATGCGATCTCTACAAGGAGGCGCTACAACAGCCAACACGCATCGAAAGAATTTTCTCGACTTTGTTAGCACGCTAAGTCCCAAAAACGGTACACCATCACCTCTCATGTTCAGTCAGGCAGACAGCTATATGAGGCAGTCATTGACCAAAAATAGCCCTTGGTCGACTGACCCAGGAGGAACCGGCAGCAAAAGTACCGAATACCTGGGATGTCGCCGCAACTACCACATCATGATGACCGATGGTCGTTGGAACGGCACGGCGATAGCCCTTCCCGATCCAACAAAACGCGACAATGCGACTAATTTGTCTATCGGAGGAGGCGCAGCCACCTATACCGGCAGCGATTCCGAACTGTATCGAGATACCTCTTCGGGTACCACGTTGGCCGACTGGGCTTTTTATAGCTGGGCAACTCCTCTTCAATCCAGCGCAAGCCTGAAGGATTCGGACAAACTCACACCTTCGCTCGTTTACAAAGAAGCGCCCGCTACTGAGACATTTGGAACCGGATCAAACTCAGTAACACTCAAAAAATTCTGGAATCCAAAATATAATCCAGCAACGTGGCCACACATGGTCACTTATACCATTGGCTTCAGTCAGTTGGCCTACAAGTGGGATTACGATTCGATTACGGCTCCCACGCAAAAGGCACCTTTTATTTACGATGGTAGCTTTCCTGCATTGGCAAAAGGCACGACAACCTGGCCTGACTTGACAAAAGATACTGAAGATAAAAATGCTCTAGATCTTTGGCATGCTGCCTTAAATGGACGCGGTCGTTTCTACGCCATCGAGCAAGGAGCTGAATTAGAAAATGCTTTCCGCGAAATCATCGGCAAAATTAACGAAGAAAGTGCCCCCCTACCCGACGAAATCGCCGGGGGTGGCAGTACCAGCGGTTATAACGTTTCGCAAAGCAACGCGGGCATTTTTGCGTCAATCTACAGCCCTAAACGAGGTTGGAGTGGCTCGATTACCGCCTCGCGCGCTATTGAACCCGAAGAATATGCGTGCCCCACAAAAGACGACCCCAATCTCAAGTGCATCCGTTTTCCCGACACCATCGCGGGGTGGGAAGGCAAGTCCACAGCCGAACGCCTAGACGCACTGACACAAGCAAATATTGATAACCGGCTGGTGCTGAGCTGGAGCGACGACACCAGCCAAGGCATTCCATTCAAATGGACAGCGACGGATGAAATCAGCTACAGCACGGCACAGAAGAAGCACCTGCTGGGCCTGCAACCTGCAGACACCATCACTGCCGCCCTGAAGACCCAGGGACAAAACATCGTCAATTACATCCGGGGTGACCGCACGCTGGAGGGCACGACGGAAGCCAAACCACTGCGCGAGCGCATCAGCCGGCAGGGCGACGTGGTCAACTCCGAGATTTGGTATACCGGTCGCCCGTCCGGAAGTTATGCAATGGGCTACGCAAGCTTTGTGGCGGCCCAAAAAGCCCGCACGCCTGTTTTGTATGTCGGCGGCAACGACGGCATGTTGCACGGGTTTTCAGCCACGGATGGCAAAGAGTTGATTGCCTATGTGCCACGCGGCGTAGTGGGCGGCGATGTGCGGGATGGCAAACCGAGTGGGCTGAAAGACCTGACTGACAAGGACTACCAACACCGCTACTACGTAGATGGCTCACCCATGACGGGCGACATCAAGGACGGCAGCACCTGGAAGACCATGCTGGTGGGTTCATTGGGGGCCGGTGGCAAGGGCTACTTTGTGCTAGATGTTACCAACCCTGCAGGCTTCGGCTCTGCCACTGCGGCCAATTTGGTGGTTCTGGACCGCACCCGCGCCAAAGGCGAGGCCGCCCCCAATTGCACATTGCTCACAGGCACGGCCAAAACCGCCTGCGAGAAGGCCGTAGCCGAAATCAACGACATCGGCAATATCGTGGCCCAACCAGGGCGCAACCCCGCCAACCTGCAAGAGGCCACACAAATCACCCGCCTAAACAACGGCCGCTGGGCAGTGGTGATGGGCAATGGCTACAACAGCACCAACGAGCGGCCAGTGCTGCTGCTGCAATACCTTGATGGCGACAAGGCACTTGTGCGCATCCAGGCCACCACCGACACCACGGACAGCGGCAACGCCAACGACAACGGCTTGGCATCGCCCACGCTGGTGGACCTTGATGGTGACGGCAAGACCGACGTGGTTTATGCAGGCGACAACCTGGGCAACCTCTGGAAATTCGACCTGACCAGCGCCACAGAGAGTAACTGGAAGGTGGCCTTTGGCAACAACAAGCCGCTATTCACCACGCTTGGCCCCGTCGCACTGACAAGCACCACGCGCAACCAGGTGCAACCGATCACGGCCCCCCCCATCGTGCGCGCTAACGACCGCATGATGACCGTAGGCACCGGTGCCAACGCCAAGACCATTCCGGTTGGCGGCATGATGGTTGCCTTTGGCACTGGCCGTAACGTCACCGCAAACGACCGTAGAACCGACATCACGCAAAACGTGCAAACGCTGTATTCCGTGATGGACAACACGCGTTACCGCATGAAGTCGGACAAGACCTCACTGGAGGTTCACCCAGGTGCGGGCGATTGCGACAGCGCTCCCGTCACCTGCGTGCCCACCCCCACACCCGTGGGCCCAATGGGTGCGGATGGCAGACCTCTTGCACAGCAGACCATCGCTACGGTGGTCGGCGACTTCGCGACCGTAAATGCCACGCAGGCTCTGCAGCAGGCAACCTGGAAGGACTACAAGGGCTGGTTCATTGACTTGCCATTCAAAGGCGAGCGGCTGCTCAAACCCATGCAGTTCTTTGATGGCAGCAATATTCTTGCGGTCTATACCGAGTCGCCTTCGGGCACCAAGAACAGCGAGAGCGACAACATCAACGAGAGCTGCGTGCCGGTCAAAGTGGACACCAGCGCTGGCAGCCAGTTCCGCACATTGATCAACATCATGGACGGCAAGCTGCCCTCGGTTCAACTGGTCGACATAAACAACGATGGCATCTACAACGCTGCAGACAACAACGTCGCCCGCGCAGCCGTAAAAACCGGTACGCCGCTTCTGATTACCAAGCGCGGAGTGATTTGGGATGGGACGGGTGGGGGCCTGGGCGCAGGCAAAAATGACAATCTGAACCGAATGCCCGAGCAATCCATGCGCCCAAGCTGGCGTCAACTGCGCTAAACCAGCGCGAGCAGGAGCACACTGTTTTATGAAGCATCCACACCAGGGCTTTACGCTCATCGAGGTGATGATCGTGGTGGCCATCATTGGCATCCTCGCCGCCATCGCCTACCCCAGCTATGCCGAGTACATACGCCGTGGCCACCGGGCAGAAGCCCGCGCGGCGCTGCTGCAGGGCGCCCAATGGATGGAGCGGGCAGCCACAGCGACCGGAACCTACCCGCTCACTGCGGACTTCCCCGACGCACTCAAAACCATTCAGTCGAACCAATATGCAATCACCGTCGCATCCCCCCTGCGAGCGCTGCATCTGGTACCGCATTCACCCTCACTGCAGCGCCACAGACCGGACAAACCGGCGACAAATGCGGCAGCTACACGCTGACACATAATGGTCTGCGCGGCGCGAATGGAGTCACAACAGGGGCCATCGTTACGGAATGCTGGGGCAAATAAACCCTGCAGTACCATCCATGGCGTTATGACAACATCCGCGCCGTTTATGCAACAAGCGCTTGGGCTGGCCGCCCAGGCGCTTTTTCTTTCCAACCCCAACCCCCGCGTGGGCTGCGTGCTGGTCGATCCTGCCACCGGCAATGTCCTCGGCCAGGGCCATACCCAGCAGGCGGGCGACCCCCACGCCGAAGTTATGGCTTTGCGCGACGCGGCGGCCCGGGGCCATTCCGTTGCCGGTGCCACAGCCTATGTCACGCTGGAGCCCTGCTCCCACCATGGCCGTACCGGGCCGTGCTGCGATGCGCTGATGGCGGCGGGGGTCCAAAAAGTGGTGGCCTCCCTTGCCGACCCCAATCCGCTCGTTGCGGGGCAGGGTTTTGAGCGGCTGCGTGCGGCGGGCATTGACGTGGAGGTGGGCCCTGGTGCGGCGGAGTCGCGCGAACTGAACATGGGCTTTTTCAGCCGCATGCTGCGCAAGACACCCTGGGTGCGCATGAAAGTGGCAGCCTCGCTTGACGGCACCACGGCGCTTCACAACGGCACCAGCCAATGGATCACCTCGGCCGAGGCCCGCACCGACGGGCATGCCTGGCGTGCGCGGGCCTGTGCGGTGCTGACAGGTATTGGCACGGTGCTGGAAGACAACCCCCGGCTGGATGTGCGGTTGGTGGAAACGCCCCGCCAGCCCATCCGGGTGGTGGTGGACAGCCGTTTGCAGATGCCACTGGACGCTCTTATTTTGAGAGCTACTTCCGCCCTGTACATCTACGCTGCAGAGCAAAATGATGCCAAAAAATCGGCGCTGGAGGCCTTGGGGGCCACCGTTGTCTATTTGCCCAATGCCGATGGCAAGGTGGACCTGGCGGCCATGCTGCATGACTTGGGCACACGCGGCATTAACGAGCTGCATGTGGAAGCAGGTGAAAAGCTCAATGGCTCCCTGATCCGGGCCGGGTTGGTGGATGAATTTCTGGTGTACCTCGCTCCCCAGCTGATCGGCAAAGGCCGGGGCATGGCGCAGTTGGGGCCGCTGGAGCGCCTCTCCGACGCCGTGCCGCTGGCATTTATGTCCACCACGATGGTGGGCCCCGACCTGCGCATCGTGGCGCGTATTCCAGGCCGCGACCAATTTTAAAAAGCCTTTGGGCGTGGGGCTCGGGTGAATCCCTGCGAAAATACGCGGATGTTCACTGGAATCATCACTGGCGTGGGGCGCATCGTCGCTGTCCACGACCTCGGAAGCTCTTTACAGCACGGCAAGCGTCTCACCCTGCAGACGCCCGCCGGCTACCTCGACGACGTGGGCCTGGGCGACAGTATTGCGCTCAACGGTGCCTGTATGACCGTCACCACCTTTGACCCCGCCCAGAACCAGTTCACGATCGACATTTCTGCCGAATCGCTGGACAAGACCGCCGGGCTGGCCGCAACAGGCCCCGTCAACCTCGAAAAAGCCCTGCGCGCCCATGACCGGCTCGGTGGCCACATCGTGTCGGGCCATGTGGATGGCATCGGCCAGGTGACCCACTTTGCCCAGGTGGGTGAAAGCTGGGAGCTGCGGGTGCTCGCACCGCGCGCGCTGGCGCGTTACCTGGCCTACAAGGGCTCCATCACCATCAACGGTGTGAGCCTGACCGTCAACCAGATCCAGGATTCGGCCGCCGGCTGCGAAGTCAGCATCAACCTGATCCCCCACACCGTCGAAAACACTGCCCTGGGCGCTCTTGCAGCAGGGTCGAGCGTCAACCTCGAAATCGACCTGATCGCACGGTATGTCGAACGTATGCTGCACGCCGACCCGCAGCAACCCCACTCCCCCCTCTCCGCATGACGACCGTATGACCTCCCCTGCCCTGACCCCCGTTGCAATCTCCCCGGTGGAAGACATCGTTGCCGACATGCGCGCTGGCCGCATGGTCATCCTGGTGGACGAAGAAGACCGCGAAAACGAAGGCGACCTGATTCTCGCGTCCGACCATGTCACGCCCGAAGCCATCAACTTCATGGCCCGCCACGCACGCGGGCTGATCTGCCTCACGCTGTCGCGCGAGATGTGTGAACGCCTGAAGCTGCCGCCCATGGTGGCGCGCAACAACGCCCAACACGCCACCGCGTTCACTGTGTCGATCGAAGCGGCCGAAGGGGTTACCACCGGCATTTCTGCGGCAGACCGTTCGCGCACGGTGCAGGCCGCCGTAGCCCCGAACGCCACCGCGCAGGACTTGGTGCAGCCCGGCCACATCTTCCCGCTGCAGGCCGTGGACGGTGGTGTGCTGATGCGCGCAGGCCACACCGAAGCGGGCTGTGACCTGGCCACCATGGCGGGCTGCAGCCCGTCGTCCGTCATCTGCGAAGTGATGAACGAAGATGGCACCATGGCCCGCCTGCCGGACTTGCAGATTTTTGCCGCACAACACAACCTGAAGATCGGCACCATTGCCGACCTGATCGAACACCGCAGCCGCACCGAGTCGCTGGTCGAAAAAGTGGGCAGCCGCACCATCCAGACCGCTGCAGGTGAATTCACCGCCCACGCCTACCGCGACAAACCCAGCAACGAAGTGCACCTGGCGCTCGTCAAAGGACCATGGAGCGCCGATGACACCGTGGCCGTGCGGGTGCACGAGCCCTTGTCGGTGCTGGACGCGCTGGAAGTCAACCGCAGCATGCATTCGTGGAGCCTGGACGCCAGCCTGCGCCACATTGCTGCAGCGGGCAAAGGTGTGGCGGTGTTGCTGAACTGCGGCGAAAGCGGCGCTGAATTACTCGCCCAATTTGAAGGCACAGCCCGTGCCGCCCAAGCCCCCACCCGTGGCCGCATGGACCTGCGCACCTACGGCATTGGTGCACAAATCCTGCGAGAGCTGGGCGTACACCGCATGCAGCTGATGGGCACCCCACGCCGTATGCCCAGCATGGCCGGTTATGGCCTGGAAATCACCGGTTACCTGACGAAGGAATAACAAAATGCAACACGCAAACCAAGGCCACGCAGCAGCCCTGAATGGCAAAGGCCTTCACATCGGCATCGTGCAAGCCCGCTTCAACGAAGACATCACCAACACCTTGGCCCAGGCCTGCAAGGCCGAGCTGGCCGCGCTGGGTGTGGACGCTGAGAATATCCACCACGTGTTTGTGCCCGGCGCACTTGAAGTGCCCTTGGCGCTGCAGGCCCTGGCCGATATGGGCCAGTTCGATGCGCTGGTCGCGCTGGGCTGCATCATCCGGGGTGAGACCTACCACTTCGAGCTGGTGGCCAATGAGTCCGGTGCCGGCGTCAGCCGCGTGGCGCTGGACTACCACATCCCTATTGCCAACGCCATCATCACCACCGAAGACATGCCCCAGGCCGTGGCCCGCCAGACCGACAAGGGCCGCGACGCAGCCCGTGTGGCCGTGGAAATGGCCCAGTTGATGGCCAAGCTGCTGTCCGAAACTTCGCCCAACCCAGAAAACGCCTAAAACCATGAGCGAAGAAAACACCCCCTCGGCCAACCCTGACGCCAAGCGCCCTCCCCGCCAACCCCGCGGCGGCCTGACCAGCACCGGCGTGCGCAAGGCATCGGCCAAATCCAACCGCAGCCGCGCGCGTGAATTTGTGGTGCAGGCGCTGTACCAGCACATCGTGAGTGGCAACGATGCCACCGCCATCGACCACTTCACCCGTGACCTGGCCGGTTTCCACAAGGCCGACGCCGCACATTACGACGCCGTGTTGCACGGCTGCATCGAGACCGCAGCCGCGCTGGACGCGCTGATCCTGCCGCTGCTGGACCGCAAAATTGAAGAAATCTCCCCCATCGAACGCAGCGTGATGTGGATTGGTGTGTACGAGTTCAAACACTGCATGGACGTGCCATGGCGCGTGGTGATCAACGAATGTGTGGAGCTGGCCAAGGAGTTTGGCGGCACCGACGGCCACAAGTACGTGAACGGTGTGCTGAATGGTCTGGCTCCCAGTCTGCGTGCCGATGAAGTGGCGGCTGACAAAGCCAAAAGCCGGTAGTGGAACACCCCCGAAGCGCCAGCGGCGCTTCCCCCTTGCAGGGGCGACACCAGCAGCCTGGCAAAGCCAGTTCTGCGGTGTCCGCTGAAAGGGGCAGCGCCCATGGCAATAGGCCGAATCTTTGAAGTGAGTTTTTGCACTGCATGAAAATATCAAGCCGCGCGCAGCGCATTGAACCGTTTTACGTGATGGAGGTGGCCAAGGCTGCGTCCGCCCTGGCCCGCGACGTGGCCCACACCGACCGGCCCATGGTGTTCCTGAACATCGGTGAACCCGACTTCACAGCACCGCCCCTGGTGCAGGAGGCCGCTGACCGCGCCGTGCGCAACGGTGCCACGCAGTACACCCAGGCTACCGGGATGGACGCCTTGCGTGAACGTATCAGCGGCTGGTACGCCACGCGTTTTGGTGTCAACGTGCCTGCGCGGCGCATCGTCATCACCGCCGGGGCCTCTGCCGCGCTGCAGCTGGCTTGCCTGGCGCTGATCGATGCAGGCGACGAAATCCTGATGCCCGACCCGAGTTACCCCTGCAACCGGCATTTTGTGAGTGCAGCGGATGGCAAGGCGGTGCTGATCCCCACCACGGCGGCAGAGCGCTTTCAGCTCAGCGCCGACAAGGTGCAGGCCGCCTGGGGCGACAAAACCCGTGGCGTGTTGCTGGCGTCGCCCTCCAACCCGACCGGTACGTCGATCCACCCCGATGAGCTGCGCCGCATCCACAACGTGGTGCAGGAAAAAGGTGGCGTCACGCTCATCGACGAGATCTACCTCGGCCTGAGCCACGACAACACCTTCGGCCAGACCGCGTTGGCGCTGGACGACAACATTATCAGCATCAACAGCTTCAGCAAGTACTTCAACATGACCGGCTGGCGGCTAGGCTGGATGGTGGTGCCTGACGCACTGGTGCCGGTTGTCGAACGTCTGGCACAAAACCTGTTTATCTGCGCCAGCACCATTTCGCAGCATGCCGCACTGGCCTGCTTCGAGGCCGAGAGCATCACCGAATACGAACGCCGCCGCGCCGAATTCAAGGCCCGCCGCGACTATTTCATCCCGGCGCTGAACCAGCTCGGCCTTTCAGTGCCCGTAGAGCCTGACGGCGCCTTCTACGCCTGGGCAGACTGCTCTCAAGTCTGTAGCAAATCAGGCATCAAGGACAGCTGGGACTTTGCGTTTGAAGTCATGCAGCGCGCCCATGTGGCGATCACACCGGGGCGCGACTTTGGCACGGCACAAACCGCGCAGTTTGTGCGCTTCTCCACAGCAAGTTCGATGGCGCAGTTGCAAGAATCCATCGCACGGTTGCGCGCCATGATTGGCTGACCGGACGCCATGCAGGATCAGTCTCCCATCTTCCATTTCCCCATCCGCATCTATTGGGAAGACACCGATGCCGGTGGCATCGTCTTCAACGCCAACTACCTGAAGTTTTTTGAGCGTGCGCGCACCGAATGGCTGCGCGCCGCCGGGGTGGGCCAACAGCAGCTGCGTGAAGAGGCGGGCGGCATGTTTGTGGTGACCCACAGCACGGTGCGTTATGTGCGTCCTGCGCGGCTGGATGATGAACTTATTGTTACCGCACAACTCACAGAGAAACGTCCCGCGTCGTTGACAATAGGACAGCAGGCGCTATCAAAAACAGTGCAGGGGGCCCAAGGCTCCTCGGCCGGGGCACATGATTTGCTTTGCGAAGGCAGTGTGCGCATCGGCTGGGTCAACGCCAACACATTACGCCCCGCTCGGATACCTACCCACATTCTGGATTTGCTGAAATGAACAACCCACAAGACATGTCGATCGTGAGCCTCGTACTCCAGGCCAGCTGGGTTGTGCAGGTGGTCATGCTGCTGCTGCTGGGTGTCTCCATCGCCAGCTGGGCGGCCATCTTCAGAAAGCTGGGTGCACTCAAAAAAGTGAAGGCGCTCAACGATGAGTTTGAACGCGAGTTCTGGTCCGGCACCAGCCTGAACGACCTGTATGCCAGCGCCGCACAAAACGCCAAACACGCCGGCCCGATGGAACGCATCTTCGCCAGCGGCATGCGTGAATACCAAAAACTGCGCGAACGCCGCATCACCGACCCTGGCACCCTGCTCGACGGCGCCCGCCGCGCCATGCGCGCGAGCTTCCAGCGCGAGATGGACGCGGTGGAGTCCAGCCTGTCCTTCCTGGGCTCGGTGGCCTCGGTCAGCCCGTATGTGGGCTTGTTCGGCACGGTGTGGGGCATCATGCATGCCTTCACCGGCTTTGCGGGTATGGAGCAGGTCACGCTTGCCACCGTGGCACCCGGCATCGCCGAAGCCCTGGTGGCCACCGCCCTGGGCCTGTTTGCGGCCATCCCCGCGGTGATTGCCTACAACCGTTTTGCCCGCGACATTGACCGCGTTGCCAACCACCAGGAGACCTTCATCGAAGAGTTCTCCAACATCCTGCAGCGCAACCTGGGCGCGCATCCAGGCTCGCCATCGGGCCACTGACAAGGAGGTCGCATGCCCTCAATGAGTTCTCGCAGTGGCAGCCGCCGCCGCTCCATGAACGAGATCAACATGGTGCCGTTCATCGACGTGATGCTGGTGCTGCTGATCATCTTCATGGTGACAGCACCCATGCTCACACCCAGCGCCATCAACGTGCCATCCGTCGGCAAAGGCGCCAAACCGCCCAAAACCTTCGGCCAGGTGATCATCCAGAAAGACGGCAGCCTGACACTCAAGACCGATGGCAACGAACGCCCCATGACCTTAAAAGCCCTGGGTGCTGCCGCCCGTGACTGGCAGGCTGGCCAGGGCCCGGACACCCCCGTGCTGATCAGCGCGGACAAGACCGTCACCTATGAAACCGTGGTCAAGGCCATGGCAGCCCTGCAAGAAGCCGGCGTGCAGCGGGTAGGCCTGTCCGTCAAGGCGGGCGGCTGAGGCCAAGACACCCACACGCATGCACGCCACCGACGACCGCGACCAATTTGCACCGCCCAGCCCGCCCGCCCGGCCGCCATCGGGCCATTGCCCTGGCCGTGCTGGCGCACATTGCCCTGGTAGCGGCCCTGGGCTGGGGCGTGAACTGGAAACACAGCAGCGACCAGCCCGCCGTAGAGGCCGAGCTCTGGTCCAGCCTGCCCCAGCAGGTCGCGCCGCGCGAAACCGCGCCGCCTCCACCTCCGGCAGAGCCCACACCGCCTGCACCTCCACCGCCGCCCGTGCCTGCACCGCCGCCTCCTCCGCCACCTCGCGCGGTGGAGCCCGACAGCCGCGAGGCCGACATCGCCCTGGAGCGCGAAAAGAAACGTCTGGAGAAAGAGAAACAGGCCCGCGCCCAGCAGCTGGAGCTGGAGAAAAAACGCGAGCGTGAAAAGCAGGAGCGTCTGGAAGACGAGCGCGAAAAACGCGAGCAGTTGAAGCAGGACAAACTCAAACGCGAAAAACAGGAAGCCCGCGACAAGGCCGAAAAAGAGAAAGAAAGAGACAAGGCTGAGCGCGAGAAAACCAAGCAGCAACAGGCCGCCGAAGACAAGAAGAAGCAGCAAGCCGCCGACGCCAAAGCCAAGGCAGATGCCAAGGCAAAAGCCGACGCCGATGCCCGCAGCGCCGCCCAGCGCGAGGCCAATCTGAAACGCATGCAAGGTATGGCAGGTGCCACCGGCGGCGAAACCGCCACCGGCAACGCCCAACGCGCCAGCGGCCCGTCGGGCAGTTATGGCGGCAAGGTGGCGGCCAAGGTCAAACCCAATATCGTCTTCACCGAAGACATTGCAGGCAACCCCACCGCCGACGTGGAAGTGCGCACCTCACCCGACGGCACCATCATCAGCCGCAGACTCATCAAGTCCAGCGGCAACAAAGCCTGGGACGACGCCGTGTTACGCGCCATCGACAAAACCGAAACCCTGCCGCGCGACGTGGACGGGCGGGTGCCACCCCAACTAAACATCGGTTTTCGGCCGAAAGACTGATTCCGTCAGCGCACGCTGTTCACAATCTCCAGCGAGCGCCGGCGTTTGTCGTGGTCGTACAGGTCACTCACAAAGATGAATTCGTCCACCTCGGTCTGGGCCAGCAGCCGCTCCAGCCCACGGCGGATGGTCTCGGGGCCGCCCACCACACCGATGGCCAGGAAGGCTTCGACCCCTGCCCGCTCCTGCTCAGACCACAGTCCGTCCATGCTGGCCACCGGTGGGCGCTGAGCCAGGCGTTCACCGCGCAGCAGCGACAGGATGCGCTGGTACGTCGTGGTGGCGAGGAACTGCGCCTCCGCGTCGTCCGGCGCGGCGATCACGGGCACACCGATGGCCACGTAGGGTTTGTCGAGCACGGCGGAAGGCCGGAACTGCTCACGGTACATCCGGATGGCATCCATCATGAAGCGCGGTGCAAAGTGTGATGCAAATGCATAGGGCAGACCCAGTTGCCCCGCCAGTTGGGCGCTGAACAGGCTGGAGCCCAGCAGCCAGATGGGCACCTCGGTGCCTGCACCCGGCATGGCGATCAGGCGCTGCCCGGGCACGGGTGGGGCCAGCAGGGCTTGCAGCTCCAGCACCTGGCGGGGGAAGTCGTCCGCAGTTTCTGGCCGGTCGCGGCGTAGCGCGCGCATGGTGTGGGGGTCGGTGCCGGGCGCGCGGCCCAGACCCAGGTCAATACGATCGGGGTACAGCGTGGCGAGGGTGCCAAAGGCTTCGGCCACCACCAGCGGCGCGTGGTTGGGCAGCATGATGCCGCCCGAGCCCACACGGATGCGCGAGGTGCCACCGGCCACATGGCCAATCAGCACGGCGGTGGCCGAGCTGGCGATGCCGTCCATGTTGTGGTGCTCGGCCAGCCAGTAGCGGGTGAAGCCCAGGCGCTCCACATGCTGCGCCATGTCGAGGGAGTTGTGTAATGCCTGCGCCACCGTGCCGCCCATTCGCACGGGCACCAGGTCGAGCATGGAAAAAGCGGTGGTAGCCAGGGTACGCATAGTGGGGGTTCTTTATGACGGGGATGGGAAGGCGGATCAGCCGAAGAAGGCGGAACCGGTTAACAGCCCATTTTTATGAATGAAATAAGGCTCTAGCGCACGTTCCACATACGCAACCAGCTATTAATACAATAGCAAATCATCAGTCAGGGATCACAGCCCCAATCACCGCACCGGTGGCCTTGACCCCGGTTTTGACCACCACGGCCGCCGTGGTGACCACCGCGTCCCCCACCGCCACGACGGCGCAGCCGCTGCAGGCGGACAGAACAAGGGCGGACAGGGTCAGACGCAGGAACATGGGACAGCCTCGAAGGTAGGGCGAAAGCCCGGGTGGGAGCAGTTTGGCGAGTGTACCCACGCGCACCAAAAAAATGCGGGCCTGCCCGGGATACACCCGGTCAGGCCCGCATTTAGGGGCACTCAGTGCGCGGCGGATCAGGCCAGCGTATAAGCCGTCTTCACCGTGGTGAAGAATTCCTGGGCGTACTTGCCCTGCTCACGGGGGCCGTAGCTCGATGCCTTGCGGCCGCCGAACGGCACGTGGTAGTCCACACCGGCGGTGGGCAGGTTCACCATGACCATGCCGGCCTGGCTGTGGCGCTTGAAGTGCGTGGCGTACTTCAGGCTGGTGGTGGCGATACCGGCGGACAGACCGAACTCGGTGTCGTTGGCGGTGGCCAGAGCCTCTTCGTAGTCCTTCACCAGGATGACGCTGGCCACGGGGCCGAACACTTCTTCGCGGTTGATGCGCATGCCGGCGGTGGTGTCGGTGATCAGGGCCGGGGCCATGAAGAAACCGTCGTGTCCGCTGCCGCTGTGGCAGGCCACACGTGCGCCGCCAGCGGCCAGAGTGGCACCCTCGGCACGGGCGATTTCCACGTACGACAAGTCTTGCTCCAGCTGGGCCTGGCTGACGACGGGGCCGATGTCGGTGCCCTGGGTCAGTGCGTCACCCACCTTGATCTTGGCCATGCGGGCTTGCAGCGCTTCGATGAACTTGGGGTAGATGCCCTGGGTCACGATGAGGCGGCTGGAGGCCGTGCAACGCTGGCCGGTGGAGTAGAAGGCACTCTGGGCGCTGAGTTCCACAGCCTGGTTCAGGTCGGCGTCGTCCAGGATGATCTGGGGGTTCTTGCCGCCCATTTCCAGCTGAACCTTCTTGTGCGTCTGCACGCAGCGTTCGGCAATACGCTTGCCCACGCCGGTGGAGCCGGTGAAGCTGATGGCGGCGATGCCGTCATGGTTCACCAGTGCGTCACCGATGACGCTGCCACGGCCCATCACCAGGTTGAACACACCGGCGGGGATGCCACTGCGGCTGATGATCTCGGCCAGCGCCCAGGCGCTGCCGGGCACCAGGTCGGCGGGCTTCAGCACCACGCAGTTACCAAAGGCCAGCGCAGGTGCGATCTTCCAGGCGGGGATAGCGATGGGGAAGTTCCAGGGGGTGATCAGGCCGACCACGCCGATGGGTTCGCGGGTGATTTCCACACCGATGTTGGGGCGCACCGAGGGAATGGTTTCACCACCCAGGCGCAGGCATTCACCGGCGAAGAACTTGAAGATCTGGCCAGCGCGGCCAGCTTCGCCAATACCTTCGGCCTTGGTCTTGCCTTCTTCACGTGCCAACAGCGTGCCCAGCTCTTCCTTGCGGGCCAGGATTTCGGTGCCGATCTTGTCGAGTGCGTCGCTGCGGGCCTGGATGCCGGAGGTGGACCAGGCGGGGAATGCGGCTTGGGCGGCTGCCACGGCGGCGTTCACCTGGGCTGCGTCACCCTGGGCGTACTGGCCGATCACGTCGGCCAGGTTGCTGGGGTTCACATTGGGGCTGTAGGTGGACCCGGCGACCCATTCGCCATTGATCAGGTTGTTGTGTTGTTGCATATAACTCTCTTGCGTCTGCTAAAAAATTGACTCAAAAATGCGCCCGCACACTATTAAATTGATAGCTGCATGCGCATGATATACATGGGCTTTAGGCATATTAGCATCCCGAAATAGCCTACCCTCTCCTCTGACCTTTCTCCAAAGGGAGAAATGGCAAAACAGCCGCACCCTGCTGGAGGGGGGCTGTCTTTTCCAGCAGACACCGCGGATCTGGCTCTGCCAGTCCGCTGGTGTCGCCCCCTGCAAGGGGGAAGGAGTAGCGGAACGAAGTCCGCGAAGCCTGGGGGTGTGCAATTACTGAGGGCCGAGCTTCTTGATCAGTGCGGCCAGTTCTTCCACTTCGGAAGGCTTCAGGTCAGACAGCGGAGCGCGCACGGGGCCGCCGCTGTGGCCGACGATGGTGGCGCCCGCCTTGATGATGCTCACGCCGTAACCTTCAACGCGGTTGCGGATCTTCAGGTAAGGCATGAAGAAGTCCTTCAACAGGCGGTGCTGCGTGGCCATGTCGTCGGTGCGCACGGCTTCGTAGAACTCGATTGCCGTCTTGGGGATGAAGTTGAACACGGCCGACGAGTACACCGGTGTGCCCAGTGCCTTGTAGGCAGCGGCATACACCTCGGCGGTGGGCAGGCCACCCAGGTAGGAGAAGCGGTCGCCCATGGCCATGAAGATGGAGGACATGGTTTCGATGTTGCCCACGCCGTCCTTGAAGCCGATCAGGTTCGGGCAGCGGTCGGCCAGGATCTGCAGCGATTCAGGCGTGAGCTTGGTGCGGTCGCGGTTGTAAACGATGACGCCAAACTTCACGCTGTTGCAGACCTGGGCCACGTGTTCGATCAGGCCTTCCTGGCCGGCTTCGGTCAGGTAGTGGGGCAGCAGCAGGATGCCGTGCGCGCCCAGGCGTTCGGCTTCTTGTGCGTGGGCAATAGCGGTGCGGGTGGGGCCACCGGCGCCAGCAATGATTGGCACCTTGCCGCGGCAGGTGTCCACGGCGGTCTTCACGACCTGGCTGTATTCCTCGCCGTACAGCGAGAAGTATTCACCCGTGCCGCCAGCGGCGAACAGGGCCGAGGCGCCGTAGGGAGCCAGCCATTCCAGACGCTCGATGTAGCTCTTGGCGTTGAAGTTGCCTTGTGCATCAAAGTCGGTGATGGGGAAGGACAGCAGGCCGGAGCCCATGATGGTCTTGAGTTCTTGCGGATTCATGGAAATCAATCTCTGTGGTTGGGGTGGGTTGGAAAACTACGTTGTGGACTACGTTGTGAATTACGTGGTGTGGTGCGGACGGTGATCAGTCCAGCTTGATGTTGGCGGCGCTGACCACCTTGGCCCAGCGCGCGCGCTCCTTGGCGAAGAACTGCTCTTCTTCGGCGGGTGTCATGGTGACAACTTCCGCGCCCTGTCCTGCCAGGCGCGAACGGATGTCGGCCGAGCGGATCACGGCGATGAGCTCTTTGTTCAGGCGCTGCACGATGGAGTCTGGCGTGCCACGGGCCACGCGCACACCTTGCCAGGTGCCGGACTCGAAACCGGGAACACCTTGCTCGGCGATGGTGGGGGTGTCGCCAATCAGCGGCATACGGGTGCCCTTGGACACACCCAGCAGCTTCAGTTTGCCGCTCTGCACGTGGGGCAAGGTGGCCAACATGCCATTCATCAGCACCTGGGTCTGGCCACCCACGGTGTCCTGGATGGCTTGCACGCCGCCCTTGTAGGGCACATAGACCCACTTGGCACCGGTGGCACGCTCCACCTCGACACCTGCCAGGTGGGGGGCGCTGCCAGTGGCCGTCACAGCGAAGTTCAGGTCGCTGGTCTTGGACAGCGCAACCAGTTCCTTCAGGTTGTTGGCTTTGACCGAGGGGTGCACCACCAGCAGATGGGGCGAATAAGCCAGCATGGTCACACCACGCAGATCCTTGGACGGGTCGAATGGCAGTTTGGTGAACACTGACGGGCTGATCGCCAAAGCGCCCACGTCACACAACAGCAGCGTGTAGCCGTCGGGCGCAGACTTGGCCACAAAGTCGGCACCCAGGTTGCCGTTGGCACCGGGCTTGTTCTCGATGATGACGGTTTGTTTGAGTGCTTCGGCCAGCGGAATGCTGATAGACCGCGCAATGATGTCCGACGAGCCGCCTGGTGGGTAAGGCACCACGATGCGGATCGGCTTGCTGGGCCAGGCGTCTTTGCCTTGTGCAACAGCAGGCAATGACACGGAAGCCGCAGCGGCTGCAGCAGCGGTCACCAGAATTTCACGGCGCTTGAATTGCATGGATATGTCTTCTGAATAGGTTTGCAGCAGATGAGGTCAGTCATCGTACAACTAAAAATAAAACATACCAAGTTTTATTTGCAAACCCGTTCAGGCCAGAGGATTCAGTGTGGGTACTGTGGCACCACCGGCCTCCCCCGCAGCCTGGGCTGCGCGCTGCGCCGCCTCTTGCGCCAGGCGCAGCCGCTCGCGGCTGTTGGTCAGGTGGATCCGCATGGCTGCACGGGCCGAATCCGGGTCGCGCCGTGCGATGGCGGCGTAGATCTCTTCATGCTCCCGGTTCACATGCACCAGGTATTCGCCGCGCCGGTCGTGGTTGCGAATGGCACTGACCCGGGCGCGCGGAATCAGCCCTGCCCCCAGGTGGCCCATGATGTCCGCGAAATAAGGGTTGCCCGTGGCTTCGGCAATGGCCAAATGAAACCGCAGATCGGGCTTGACCGTGTCGCCCCCTGCGGCCACGTTGGCCTCAAAATCATCCAACGCATCGCGCAATGACCGCAGCTGCTCGTCGGTGTGGCGCAGAGCGGCCAGCCCTGCTGTTTCAGTCTCGAGGCTGATACGCAACTCCAACACCGCCAACACATCCACCGTGGTAGCGATGTCCGAGCCCTCCAGCCGGAACATGCCCGCAGGGCGGGGCTGCAGCACAAAGGTGCCCACACCGTGGTGTGTTTCGACCAAACCCGCTGCCTGCAACTTGGACAAGGCCTCACGCACCACGGTGCGGCTGACGCCATACACCTGCATGATGGCCGACTCGGTGGGCAGTTTGTCGCCTGCCCGCAGCTGCTGGCTGCGGATTTTTTCACCCAGATCGTCCACCAGACCATGGGCCAGACCCCGGCTGCGACGTCGCGGGACCACGGCCATGAAGGGCTCCGTGGCGGCGGTTTCAGATCCGGGCGCAAACCCTGTTGACAGCGTTGACATGGGATTATCATAATCCCGTTAAACGTTGTATGACAACATATAACCAACTGAAATTACACAAACCACCTGCATCTTCTGGATGGCAGGTGGCGTGCTGCAAACAAGCCCGGACTTGTGGCATGGTCAGCGGATCAAAAAAACCGTGAATCTGCAAGGGAAACACCCATGACCGTCCAGCGCAAACGCGCCGCCACCATCCGAGACGTCGCAGAAGCGGCGCAGGTCTCCACCGCCACAGTGTCCAAATTTGTCAACGGTAACCAGCGTTTCACTGCCGCGGTGGAAGCCCGCATTTCGCAGGCCGTGCGCGACTTGGGTTACTCGCTCAACCCCATGGCGCGGGGCATGATCACGGGCAAAACCGGCAATGTCGGCATCATCATTCTGGACATTCGCAACCCCTACTTCACCAACATGGTGAAGGGTGCATCGCGTGTTGCGGCCAGTTCCGAGCTGAATCTCATCATTGCCGACGCGGCAGAAAGCACGTCGCCAGAACTGGGAGTGCTGCAGTCCCTGTGCCGCCGCGTGGACGGCCTGATCGTGAGTTCACGGCTGCCCGCCCCCGTGATCAAGGCCTTGCTTGAAACCGGTACACCCGTGGTGTTTTATGGCCGCCCTTCTCCCTACCCGCAGAACCACAACGTGGGCTGCGACAACTATGCGGCCGCCCTGATGCTGGGGCGCCATCTGCGCGAACTGGGCCACCGCCGAATCAGTTACTTGGGTTTTTCGGGAGCCCGCTGGAGCGTCGATCGCGGCCGTGCCCTGCAGGACGCCTTCAAAGGAGTGGACGCCTCTTTCCGCATGTTTGACGCCAACGCCCCTTCGGCCGAAGAAGGGGAACGCCTGGCCTCCACCATCCTGCTGTCGCAGGAGATGGACGACGCCATCGTGACCTACAACGACCTGCTGGCCATGGGGGTGCTGCTGGAGGCCAAGGCGCTGGGTATACGTGTACCGGAACAGGTATCGGTGGCCGGGTTTGACAACATTGCCTACGGCCGCCTGGTCAGCCCCGCCCTGACCACCGTGGACATGATGGGAGAGGCCACGGGTGAGCTGGCCATGCGCAAGCTTGTTGGCCTGATCAAAGGTGAAACCGTACCGCTGGACGACGACACACTACAAAGCCGCATCGTTGCGCGTGAATCCACCCGGGCCCGAAAACCAAGGGTAAACGATTAGCAAAAGGATCTTGAGGAGAACACGCTACTCCGGGAACATCGCTCCATTCCGCCTATTGGCGTATTTTTTGAGAACCTAGTTAAACGTTTACCTTGTTTCGCTGATTTCAGGAAAATCTTCGGAAAATCGGGTTATCACCAACCACCATCCATTCGCCTCATGTCTATTTCGAACTCCCCCGACGCGTCACATCCCCGTTTGCAACGCCTGCTGCTGACCGGTGCCGCTGGTGGCCTGGGCAAGGTGCTGCGCGAGCGTCTCGTGCCGTTTACGCAGGTGCTGCGGGTGTCCGACATCGCTGCACTCGGTGCGCCCCAGGGCCCGCACGAAGAAGTCGTTGCCTGCAACCTGGCAGACAAACAGGCCGTCGATGCGCTGCTGGCCGGTTGTGATGCCATCGTGCACCTGGGTGGTGTGTCAGTGGAGCGGCCTTTCGAGGAAATCCTCGAAGCCAACATCAAGGGCATCTTCAACGTCTACGAAGCCGCACGCCGCCATGGCGTGAAGCGTGTGGTGTTCGCCAGCTCCAACCACGTGATCGGCTTCTACAAACAGTCCGAAACACTCGACGCCTCGGTGCTGCGCCGCCCGGACGGCTATTACGGCCTGTCCAAATCCTTCGGTGAAGACATGGCGCAGTTCTACTTCGACCGCTATGGCATCGAGACAGTCAGCATCCGCATCGGCTCCTCCTTCCCCGAACCCCTGAACCGCCGCATGCTGAGCTCCTGGCTCAGCTACGACGACCTGACACAGCTGGTCGAAAAGGCTTTGTTCACTCCCGGCGTCAAACACACGGTGGTTTACGGTGCCTCGGCGAACGAAAGCGTCTGGTGGGACAACCATGCCGCAGCCCACCTGGGCTGGACACCCAAGGACAACTCGGAAGCCTTCCGCGCCAAGGTCGAGGCACAACCGCCGGTGGCTGCCAACGACCCAAACGCCATCTACCAGGGCGGCGCGTTCACGGCCCAAGGCCCGTTCGGAGACTAAAGCCATGGCTGAACTGATCCTCGACGCTCGCAACGGCACCGGCGAAAGCCCGGTCTGGCACGTGGCTGAGCAGGCTTTGTACTGGGTGGACATCCCCGGCAAGACCATCAACCGCTGGTCCCCCACGGCGGGACACCGCCAGTGGGAGACGGAAGAACTGCCCGCTTGTATCGCTGCCACGGCCACCGCAGGGCAATGGATTGCTGGCATGGAAAGCGGCGTGTTCTCGCTGCAACTGCAGGACGACGGCAAGGCCCTGGCCACCCGGCTGGCCGCAGTGCCACATGCAGCACCCACGATGCGTTTCAACGACGGCCGCTGCGACCGTCAAGGGCGCTTCTGGGCCGGCACCATGTTGATCGATATGGCCGCTGCCGCCCGTGTAGGCTGCGTTTACAGCTATGCTTATAATAGCAAAAAGCTGACCACCGTGCTGGACGACTTCATCGTCCCCAACGGCCTGGCCTTCAGTCCCGATGGCAAAACCATGTATGTGTCGGACTCCCACCCCACGGTGCAAACCATCTGGGTTTTCGACTATGACACCCACACCGGTACACCCAGCAACCGGCGTGTGTTTGTGGACATGAACGCATTCCCCGGCCGCCCCGATGGCGCTGCCATGGACGTGGACGGTTGTTACTGGATCTGCGGCAACGACGCCGGCTTGATCCACCGCTTCACGCCGGATGGCCGCCTCGACAAGTCGCTGGCTGTTCCGGTCAAGAAACCCGCCATGTGTGCTTTTGGTGGCCCGCATCTTGACACCTTGTACGTAACGTCGATCCGACCCGGCGGCGACATCACCGACCAGCCTCTGGCCGGTGGCGTTTTTGCACTTCAGCCGGGGGTTTGCGGATTGCCTGAACCCGTTTTCGCTGCATAGTTTTTTACCTGTCATTTCACCCCCCGCAACCCCAAGGAGACAATCCATGACTTTCCGCCGTAACTTCCTGGCCGCCTCGGTGGCCATTCTGGCCGCCACTGCCGGCCTCCAGGCCCAAGCACAGACTGTGCTCAAAGCCACTGACACCCACCCTGCCGGTTACCCCACCGTGGTCGCCGTCGAAAACATGGGTAAGAAGCTTGAAGCGCAAACCAATGGCCGCTACAAGATGCAGATGTTCCCTGGTGCCGTTCTCGGTCAGGAAAAAGAAACCGTCGAACAAACCCAGATCGGCGCACTCCAGATCAATCGCATCTCGCTGGGCGTGATCGGCCCCGTGGTGCCTGATGTGGACGTGTTCAACATGCCCTTCGTGTTCCGCGACATCAACCACATGCGCAAGGTCATCGACGGCCCTATCGGTGACGAACTGCTGGCCAAGGTCACCGCCAGCCCCGCCCGCCTGGTGGCACTGGGCTGGATGGACGGTGGCGCACGCAGCCTGTACACCAAAAAGCTAGTAAAGACCCCGGCAGACCTGAAGGGCGTAAAGGTACGCATGATGGGCAACCCGCTGTTTGTGGACACCATGAATGCCATGGGTGGCAACGGCATCTCCATGGCATACGGTGAAGTGTTCAGCGCGCTGCAAACGGGCGTGATCGATGGTGCGGAAAACAACCCCCCCAGCATGTTCACGTCCAACCACTTCACCACGGGCACCAAGTACTACGCTCAAACCAACCACTTGATCATCCCCGAGCTGCTGGTGATGTCCAAGGTGGCATGGGACAAGCTGACGCCTGCTGACCAAGCACTGGTGAAAAAGCTTGGCCGCGAAGCCCAGCTTGAGCAGCGCGCCCTGTGGGACAAGAGCGTGGAAGAACACACCGCCAAGCTCAAGGCTGCGGGCGTGGAATTTGTTCCCGTTGACCAGAAACTGTTCTTTGATGCCACCGAGCCGGTACGTGCCAAGTACGGTGCCAAGTTCGCCGACCTGATGAAGCGCATCGCCGAAGTCAAGTAAGTCAGATCTCTCCGTAGCCGTTACCGAGGGGCGCCGCATGCGGCGCCCCTTTGCAAAACGACAGGCAAACCCATGAAACAACTCACCCATCGCTTCTGCGACTGGCTGTACCTCGCGTGCATCTGGATCGCAGGCCTCTCGATATTCGTGATGTCACTCATCATCCCGTGGGGCATTTTTACGCGCTACGTACTCGGCACCGGCTCACAGTGGCCCGAACCTATTGCCACTCTCCTGATGGTGGTCTTCACATTCCTGGGCGCGGCGGCTGGCTACCGCGCCAATGCACACATCGCCGTGGCCATGGTTACAGACAAGTTGCCAACCACCGTACAACCTCTACTGGCACGCGCCATGGATGTACTGATGCTGCTGATCGCGATTTTTATGACCTGGTACGGTGCCAAGCTCTGTATGGAAACCTGGAACCAGAGCATTGGCCAACTTCCGTGGATGCCCGTGGGTGTCACCTACCTGCCCGTGCCGATAGGCGGCGCAATCACTGCGTTGTTCGTACTGGAACGCCTTGTTTACGGCTACCAGCATCACCGGGACGTGGTTACCTACGACCACGAAAAAGTCACCGAACCTAAGGCCCTCTGACATGGACGCACTCGTACTACTCGGCTCTTTTCTGGGCCTCATGATCCTCGGCTTGCCCGTGGCCTATGCCCTGGGTCTTTCCGCGCTGATTGGTGCCTGGTGGATCGACATTCCGCTGGACGCCGTGATGATCGCCATCGCCAGTGGCGTCAACAAATTCTCGCTGCTGGCCATTCCCTTCTTCGTGCTGGCGGGTGCCATCATGGCCGAAGGTGGCATGTCTCGGCGACTGGTGGCTTTCGCTGAGGTGCTGGTGGGGTTCTTGCGTGGTGGCCTGTCGCTGGTCAACATTCTGGCGTCCACCTTCTTCGGTGCCATTTCGGGCTCGTCCATGGCGGACACTGCATCTGTGGGCTCAGTGCTGATCCCGGAGATGGAGAAAAAAGGCTATCCACGCGACTTCGCCACTGCCGTCACTGTCAGTGGGTCGGTGCAGGCCATCCTGATTCCGCCCAGCCATAACGCCGTGATCTATTCACTGGCTGCTGGCGGCGGCGTTTCCATCGCTGCACTGTTCCTGGCAGGCGTGCTGCCTGGCCTGCTGCTGGGTCTGACGCTGGCCATCATGTGCCTTTTTATCGCCAAGAAGCGCGACTTCCCCCGTGGCCGACGCATCCCGATGCGTGAAGCACTGCGCATCGTTGCCGATGCACTGTGGGGCCTGATGACCATGGTGATTATTCTGGGCGGCATTTTGTCCGGTGTGTTCACGGCCACAGAGTCGGCATCCATCGCAGTGATATGGGCGTTCTTCGTGACGATGTTTATCTACCGCGACTACAAATGGAACGAGTTGCCCAAGCTGGTGCACCGCACGGTCAAAACGCTGGCGATTGTGATGATCCTGATCGGATTTGCCGCAGCCTTCGGCTACATCATGACGCTGATGCAGATTCCGCAGCAGATCACCGAACTGTTCACCAGCGTCTCCAGCAACAAGTATGTTGTGCTGCTGATGATCAACATCTTGCTGCTCGTGCTGGGCACCCTGATGGACATGGCTCCGCTGATCCTGATCATGACGCCGATTTTGCTGCCCGTCGTGATGAAGCTGGGTATCGACCCAGTGCACTTCGGCATGATCATGATGGTTAACCTCGGCATGGGTCTGATCACCCCCCCGGTGGGAGGAGTTTTGTTTGTCGGTGCTGCCGTCGCGAAATTGCCCATTGAAAAGGTCATCAAGGCGCTGTATCCCTTCTTCGGCGCGCTGCTCCTGGTGTTGCTGGCAGTGACCTACATTCCGGCGCTGTCGCTGTGGCTGCCCAACCTGCTTCTTAAGTAAGCGAAAAGCAATCACAAAGGGCGCGGTGTACACCGTGCCCTTTTTTTCACCCAACTGATTCAATTCAGCTCGGAATGGAGCCTGAATCACACACTTGGAGGCTCTGAAATGGAAGACCTGAAAGGCAAGACCGCACTCATCACGGGTGCCAGCACGGGGATTGGTGCTGCGGTGGCCATCGCTTTTGCAGCACGGGGTATGCGCGTCGCCGTGCACTACAACAGCTCTGCCGACGCGGCCAACCAGGTGGTGGCCACGATCCGTGCTGCAGGCGGCGATGCGTTTGCCTTGCAGGCGGATGTGCGCAACACCCAGGCCATCCGCGCAGCGGTGGCGTCCGCAGCGGCACAACTTGGCCACATCGACGTGCTGGTCAACAACGCGGGCAGCCTGGTCAAACGTGCACCGATTGCCGAGTTTGACGACGCGCTCTTCGATGAAGTGATGCACATCAATGCCCGCTCGGTGCTAGCGTTCTGCCGCGAGGTGGTGCCGCTGATGCGCACCCACGGCCAGGGCGGCAGCATCATCAATGTGTCGTCGGTGGCGGCGCGTAATGGTGGCGGGCCGGGCGCTTACCTGTACGCTGGTGCCAAAGGTTTTGTCAGCACGGCCACCCATGGCTTGGCGAAGGAGCTGGCACCCGACAACATCCGCGTGAATGCCGTGTCACCCGGTGTGATCCAGACACCGTTCCAGGACCGCTTCTCCACCCCCGCCATCCTCGAATCGTTCAGGGCCGGTATTCCGATGGGCCGTATTGGGCGGCCGGACGAATGTATTGGCGCGTTCCTGTTCCTGGCGTCTGCAGAAATGTCGGGTTACGTGACAGGCCAGATCCTCGAAGTGAACGGGGGGCAGTACATGCCCTGATAGACCTGCGGCATTAAAAATTTAGTATTCGACGGCTTCATCTTTTACTCCACCAAAAGCAACTGAGACAACACATGACCATGACCAAAAACCTTCTCTCCGGCCTGTTCGCCACCACCGCCCTGGCCTTCGGCCTGGCCGCACCGGTTGCAGCCCAGTCTGACTTCCCCAACCACACGGTGGAGTTGCTCGTGCCCTACCAGGCCGGTGGTGGCACCGACGGCCTGGCACGCGCCTTTGCCGATGCCAGCCGGAAACACATGTCGCAGCCCATCGTGGTGCTGAACAAACCCGGTGCCGGTGGTGCCATCGGCTGGAGTGAGGTCATCAACTCCAAGCCCGACGGCTACAAACTCGCCGTGGTCACGGTCGAGCTGCTGACGCTGCCGCATCTGGGCCTGGCCAAATTCAAATACGACGACTTCCAACCCATCGCCCAACTCAACGCCGACCCCGCCGCCATCACCGTCAAGGCCGACGCACCCTGGAACTCGGTTGAAGAATTCCTGGCTGCAGCCAAAAAAGACCCCGGCGCGGTGCGTGTGGGCAACTCGGGCAACGGCTCGATCTGGCACCTGGCCGCAGCCGCGCTGGAAGACAAAACCAACACCAAGTTCAACCATATCCCGTTCAACGGCGCGGCCCCTGCCGTGCTGGCGCTGCTGGGTGGCCACATTGAAGCCGTGGCCGTGAGCCCCGCCGAAGTCACCACCCATGTGCAAGGCGGCAAGCTCAAAACCCTGGTGGTTATGTCCGACAAACGCGTCAAAGGTTTCGAGAAAGTGCCCACCGCCAAAGAGCGCGGCATCGACCTGACCATTGGCACCTGGCGCGGCCTGGGTGCGCCCAAGAACACCCCGCCCGAAGTGATGGCCAAACTGCGTGAGATCACCGCCAAGACCGCTGCCGAGCAGTCGCTCAAGGATGTGATGGACAAGCAGAACCTGGGCTATGTCTACACCGACGGTGCCACCTTCAAGGACACGCTGGCCAAAGACGACGTGTACTTCAAAGAGCTGATCACCAAGCTGAACATCAAGCCCTGAGCGTCCACCACACACAGCAGGAGACATCCATGAATTCAAGGAACTCTTCATCTGCCAAGGTGGTTCGCACGGCTCTGGCTGTCGCTTGCGGCCTGGCCGCAGCAGCAGGCAGCGCCTCTGCCGCCACCTGGGTGTATGTGTCCAACGCCGATAGCCAGGAGATTTCGGTGCTGGAGCTGGACCGCAGCCAGGGCACCGTCAAACCCGTGGAGACGGTCAACGTCGGCGGGCAGGTCATGCCCATGGCAGTGAGCCCCGACAAACGGTTTCTCTACGCCGCGCTGCGCTCGCAGCCATTCCGCGTCACCAGTTTCGCCATCGACCCGGCCACCGGCAAGCTGCGCAAGCTAGGCGAGGCCCCCCTGGCCGACAGCATGGCCAACATCGACACCGATGCCACCGGCACCTGGCTGTTCGCTGCGTCCTATCCCGGCCACAAAATCACGGTCAACAGCATCGACAAGGAAGGCAAGGTCGGGGCTATCCAGCAACTGGTGCCTACCGCACCCAACGCCCACGCCATCCACGCCGATGCGACCAACCGCTTTGTGCTGGCCACCAGCCTGGGCGGCGACAACGTCTCTGCCTGGCGCTTCGACGCCACCACGGGCCGCCTGACACCGAACGAGCCCGCGCTGACCAGCACCCCGCCAAAGTCAGGCCCACGCCATATCGTCTGGGACAAAGCCCAGCGTTATGCGTACCTGCTGAACGAGCTGGACGCCTCGCTCCAGGTGTTTGCCTGGGACGGTGCCAAAGGCATGCTGCAGCCCCTGCAAAGCACCACCACCCTGCCTGCGGGCTTTACCGGTAAACCCTGGGCGGCAGACATCCACCTGAGCCCTGACGGGCGCCACCTCTACGCCTCGGAGCGCACGTCCAGCACCCTGTCCACCTTCCGCGTGGATGCGGCCACCGGCAAACTGCAGCCACTGGGCCAGACCCCGACCGAAAAAACACCGCGTGGTTTCGCCATCGACTCCAGCGGCCGTTTCCTGATCGCAGCGGGGCAGGAATCCCACAGCGTGTCGGTGCACCCGATTGACCCCGCCACCGGGGCACTGGGCACACCGAAGCAACTGCCCGTGGGCAAGAACCCGAACTGGGTGGAAATCGTCGATTTCCCCTGAGGGCATCCCTAGGTTCGGGCAATAAGCCAATCAGTCGAAATGACTTTTTGCCTGTTGCCCGGGCCCCGGGTGGGGCCTTTCAGATTCCGGCTACGGCACCTCATTTGCACAGTCGGCGCGTTTTATGTATGATGAACATCATGCGAAAAAAGCAACCCAACACCCGCACCGCCGCCAAAGAAGCGTCCCACGAGCGTATCGTGCAGGCGGCTGCGCGCGCCATCCGGCGCAGTGGTTATGCCGGAACGGGGGTTGCCGACATCATGAAAGAGGCGGGTTTGACGCACGGTGCGTTCTATGCCCATTTCGAGTCCCGCGAAGCCATGCTGGCCGAGGCGGCAGACCGTGCCGGTGCCGAGGCCAACGCCTTTGCGGCCCGTGTCATAGCTGCGGCCCCTCCAGCGCAGTCTTTGCAGGCACTGATGCAGACCTATCTCTCCAAAGAGCATTTGGCTGCTATCGAAACAGGGTGCCCGGTTTCGGCCCTGGGTTCCGAAATGCCCCGCCAGTCGCCCGAAGTGCGCCGGGCGGCAACACTCCGCATCAAGGAAATGATTGATTTGGTAGCCCGCCAGTCACCAGACTGGGGGCAGCCCGGCGCCCATGAGCGTGCGCTGGTGACGGTCGCCACCATGGTGGGCACCTTGATGCTGGCGCGTGCTGTTGATGACCCGGTTTTGTCGGACGCGCTCTGCAGCGCTGCAGTGAAGCACCTAGCCTCTCCCGAGGCCTGACCTACGGGCTCGTTTTTTTACCCAATAATATGATGACCATCATTCCAAACTCCCAGACATCCCAGTCCGGCGGGTTTGTCTCTTGTACTTCTTCGAAAAAGGAAATGCCATGAAAGCTTTTGTCGTTGACCGCTACGGAAAACAAGAACGCCTGCGCGCCGCTGATGTGCCGGAGCCGGATGTAGGTGACAACGATGTCTTGATCCAGGTGCATGCAACAGCGGTGAACCAACTGGACTCCAAGCTACGAAATGGCGAGTTCAAGCTCATCCTGCCCTACCGCCCTCCTTTCATCCTCGGCCACGATGTGGCCGGTGTGGTCGTCCGTGTCGGACCGCGCGTGCGCCAATTCAAAGTGGGCGACGAGGTCTATGCCCGGCCCGATGACTTTCGTATCGGTACGTTCGCTGAATTGATTGCCGTCAAGGAAGACTCGGTGGCGATCAAACCCAAGAACATCACCATGAAAGAAGCGGCATCCATTCCCCTGGTGGGCCTCACGGCATGGCAGGCGCTGGTAGAAAAGGCCAGGCTCAAGAAGGGGCAGAAGGTCTTCATCCAGGCGGGCTCTGGCGGCGTGGGAACATTCGCCATCCAGCTGGCCAAACACCTGGGCGCGACGGTGGCCACCACCACCAGCGCAGGCAACATGGCCCTGGTCAAGAGCTTGGGTGCCGATGTTGTGATCGACTACAAACAAGATGCGTTTGAAGAGCGGCTCAGCGGCTACGACGTGGTGCTCAACAGCCAGGACGGCAAGACCCTGGCGAAGTCTCTGGGCGTGCTCCAAGCCGGAGGCCACCTCATCTCCATCTCGGGGCCACCCGATCCCCAGTTTGCCGAAGACACCAAAGCGCCCTGGTTGGTCAAACAGGTCATGCGGGCTCTGAGCAGGGGAACCCGAAGGCAAGCCCAGCGCCTCAAGGTCAGCTACACATTCCTGTTCATGAAAGCCAGCGGAAGCCAGTTGCGGCAGATCACGCCGCTGATCGAATCGGGCGCCATCCGCCCGGTGATCGACAAAGTGTTCCCCTTCGAATCCACCAACGAAGCCATGGCCTACGTCGAAAGCGGCCGCGCCAAAGGCAAGGTGGTCATCAAAGTCCGTTAAGCCGTTGCACCAGAACGACTTCGCACGCCCTTACATATGACAAACGTCATGTGAAATCCCAATCCTATTTTTATTGGAGCCACCCATGAACATTCAAAACGCTGTTGTCCTCGTCACCGGTGCCAACCGCGGTATCGGCCTGGCCTTTGCACAAGCCTTGCTCGCCCGTGGTGCCCGCAAGGTCTACGCCGCTGCACGGGACCCCGCCACCGTTACCTTGCCCGGTGTGCAGGCTTTGCGGCTCGACGTCACCAAGCCCGAGGAAATCGCGGCTGCAGCACAGCAGGCCAACGATGTGACCCTGGTGATCAACAACGCAGGCATCGCCCAGCCCGGCGGTTTCCTGGCGGATGACAGCGACGCGGTGGCGCGCCGCATTTTCGAGACCAACTTCTTCGGCATGCTGAACGTGAGCAAAACCTTCGCGCCCGTGCTCAAAGCCAATGGCGGAGGTGCATTACTCAATGTGTTGTCGGTCGCGTCATGGGTCAACGGCGGAGAGCTGGCCGCCTATTCGGCGAGCAAGTCGGCAGCCTGGTCCTTGACCAATGCCCTGCGGCACGAGCTGGCCGCCCAGAAGACCCAGGTGCTGGGTCTGCACATGGCCTATGTCGACACCGACCTCACGCGGGGTTTCGAGGTGCAAAAAAGCAGTGCCGAGGAGATCGTGCAGCGGGCGCTCGACGGGCTGGAGGCGGGTGCCGATGAAGTGCTGGCCGATGCGCTGACCCAGCAAGTTCGGCAAGGTCTGACCGCGCCACGCCCGGCTTACCTTCCCCAGGGCGTTTGAGTCCGGGTCGGTGCATCAACCCGACCAGTTCCCCTGAAAACCAAAACCCTGCCAAGGCAGGGTTTTTTATGCATTAAATAAGGCTGTAGCGCAGGTAATACCTGCGCAACCAGCTATCAATTTAAAAGCGAAACATCACACCGCCGTTTTGCCCATCCCCAGCAGCCGCATCGCATTGCCCTTCAGGATGCCCGGCATCACCTCCGGTTTGAACCCGGCCTCCTCAAAGTCCTTCATCCAACGCTCGGGCGTGATCAGCGGGTAGTCCGAACCGAACAACACACGGTCTTTCAGCAGGGTGTTGGCGTACTGCACCAGCTGCTTCGGAAAATACTTGGGGCTCCAGCCGCTGAGGTCGATCCACACGTTGGGCTTGTGGGTGGCAACGCTCAGCGCCTCGTCCTGCCAGGGGAAGCTGGGGTGGGCCATGACGATCTGCATGTCGGGGAAGTCGATGGCCACGTCGTCCAGGTGCATGGGATTGCTGTACTCCAGCCGCAGGCCACCGCCACAGCGCATGCCGCTGCCGATGCCGCTGTGGCCGGTGTGGAAGATGGCGGGCAGGCCGTGGGCGTTGATCACCTCGTAGATCGGCCAGGCCATCTTGTCGTAGGGATGGAAGCTCTGCACCGTGGGGTGGAACTTGAAACCCTTCACGCCGTGTTCCTTGATCAGCCGCTCGGCCTCGCGTGCGCCCATCTTGCCCTTGTGCGGGTCGATGCTGGCGAAGGCCATCATCATGTCGCTGTTGTTTTTTGCTGCCTCGGCGATCTCTTCGTTCGGGATGCGGCGGCGGCCCATCTTGGATTCGGCGTCCACAGTGAACATCACCAGACCGATCTTGCGCTCGCGGTAATAGGCCACCGTTTCTTCGATGGTGGGGCGGCGGCCGCTCTTGAAATACTTGTCGGCGGCGCGGTCGTACTCCTCGCCGTAGCTGTCAAAAGGGTTCCAGCAACTCACCTCGGCGTGGGTGTGGATGTCGATTGCGATGAGGTTGTCAAAGTCCATGGGATGTCTCCATTGAGGTGAGGTTTTGTGCCAATTCTGCACGCATCGGGGCTAGGGAAAACACCGAGCAAAAGCCTGTTTGGCGCGCTTGAATTGGTTATATTTCATAACCATAATTCATTCCACAAGGAAAATCAACCATGCAGCACCAAGACATCCAATTCGAAATTTGCGGCGACGACAAAGAGGTTGCAGTGATCCGCCTCACACGTGGTGCCAAGCGCAACGCGTTGTCCGACGGCCTGATCCTGGCCCTGCGCAATATCTTCGAGGAACTGCCCTCTTCCGTGCGTGCTGCGGTGATCGACGGCGAAGGCCCGCACTTCTGCGCCGGGCTGGATTTGAGTGAACTCAAAGAGCGCGACGCCGGCCAGGGCCTGCACCATTCACGGATGTGGCACGCTGCGCTGGAACGGGTGCAGTACGGCCCCGTGCCCGTGGTGGCCGCGTTGCACGGTGCGGTGGTGGGCGGCGGGCTGGAGCTGGCCAGCGCCTGCCACATCCGTGTCGCAGACAGCACCACCTTCTACGCGCTGCCCGAAGGCTCACGCGGCATTTTTGTCGGCGGCGGCGGCTCGGTGCGTATCCCCAAGCTGATCGGCGCGGCACGTATGACCGACATGATGATGACAGGTCGTGTCTACAACGCCGAAGACGGCGAACGCGCCGGGTTCGCGCAGTACCTGGTGCCCGAAGGCACGGCCTTCGACAAGGCACTGGAACTCGCCAAACGTATCGCCAGCAACGCACCACTCACCAACTACGCCCTGATGCACGCCCTGCCACGTATCGCCGAGCAGCCCGCCGACCACGGCTTCTTCACCGAAGCGCTGATTGCCGGCATTGCCCAAAGTGCGCCCGAGGCCAAGGAACGTGTGCGCGACTTCCTGGAAGGCCGCGCGGCCAAAGTGCAGAAGAGCTGATCTTCATCCCCTGTTGCGAGCGAATAAAAATGACCGAGACAAACCCCACAGCGACCAAGGCCCCGCGCTACCGACCCGTGAACTTTGGTGTCAACCGCGTCAACCTGCGTGAGGGTGCCGACGGCACGCGTTATCTGCAGGCCGACCTGCCGCTGGGCGCTTATGCCCGGCGTGTCACCGACTTCCTGGTGCACTGGGCCGAAACTACGCCCGACCACAGCTTTGTAGCGCGCCGCGCACCGCTGGCAGGTGGCGGCACGGGTGACTGGCAGCATGTGACCTACAGCCAGGCGCTGGAAGCTGCACGCAGCATCGGCCAGGCCCTGCTGAACCGGGGCCTGAGCGCCGAGCGCCCAGTGGTCCTCCTCAGCGAGAACAGCCTGGAACACGCCCTCATGGCGCTGGGCTGCCTCTACGCCGGTGTGCCCTACTGCCCCGTTACGCCCGCCTATGCCACCGCCAGCCAGGACTACGACAAACTGCGCCACGTGGTCAGCACACTGACGCCTGGCCTGGTCTATGCCACCGACGGCGCACGCTTCGGCAAGGCCCTGCAGGCCACGCTGGACGACAGCGTGGAAGTGGTGCTGAACTACGGCCACATCGACGGCCGCGCCACCACCCCCTTTGCCGACCTGCTCGCCACGGCGGCCACCGACAAGATCGACGCGGCCATGCACGCCACGGGCCCCGGCACCATCGTCAAGTTCCTGTTCACCAGCGGCTCCACCAAGCTGCCCAAACCTGTCATCAACACCCAGCGTATGTGGTGCGCCAACCTGCAGCAGATCACGCTGTCGCTGCCTGTGCTGGCCGAAGCCCCGCCGGTGCTGATCGACTGGCTGCCCTGGAACCACACCTTCGGCAGCAACCACAATTTCGGTATCACGCTGCAGCACGGCGGCACGCTCTACATCGACGATGGCAAGCCCACTGCGGGGGCCATTGGCGAGACCCTGCGCAACCTGCGCGAGATCGCGCCCACCGTGTACTTCAACGTGCCCACGGGCTTCGAGATGATTGCCGAGGCGATGAAGACCGACGCCGCGCTGCGCAAGAACCTGCTCTCCAAAGTGCGCATGTTTTTCTACTCCGGCGCGGGCCTGTCACAGCCGGTGTGGGACAGCCTGCACGCCACACAAGAGGCCGAGCTGGGTGAACGTATCGTCATGGCCACCGGCCTGGGCATGACCGAGTCGGCCCCCTCGGCCATGTTCGTCAACAGCATCGACGTGAAGGCCGGTGACATCGGCGCACCGGTGCCCGGCATGACGCTGAAGCTGGTGCCCGTGGATGGCAAGACCGAGGTGCGTTACCGTGGCCCCAACGTCACCCCCGGCTACTGGCGTTCCGACGCAGCCACACGCGACGCTTTTGACGAGGAAGGTTACCTTTGCACCGGCGACGCTGTGTTGTGGATCGACCCCGACAACATCCACCGCGGCCTGAAATTTGACGGGCGTATTGCCGAAGACTTCAAGCTCTCCACCGGCACCTTTGTGAGTGTGGGCCCCATGCGTGCCAAGGTCATCGTGGCGGGCTCGCCCTATGTGCAGGACGTGGTACTGACCGGTCTGAACATGAAGGAAGTCGGCGCGCTGATCTTCCCCGCACCCGCCTGCCGCGAAGTCAGCGGCCTGGGGGCCGATGCGTCGATGAACGAGGTGCTGGCCAGCACGCCGGTGCGCCAGCGTATCCAGGCCATCATCGACCAGCTGGCCCGCGAATCCACCGGCAGCGCGAGCCGCATCGCCCGCGCCCTGGTGCTGGCCGAGCCACCCTCACCCGTGCTGGGTGAGATCACCGATAAGGGCTCGGTCAACCAGCGCGCCGTGCTCAAACACCGCGCCGCCCTGGTGGACGCGCTGCACGACGGCAGCGCCACCGGCATCTACACACCACAAGCCTGAAAGCCCGCACCATGCAAATCCAAGGACAAGCTGCACTAGTCACCGGTGGCGCATCGGGCCTCGGCGAGGCCACCGCACGTGAACTCGCCCGCCTGGGTGCCAAGGTGGCGGTGCTCGACCGCAATCAGGCGCTGGCCGAAAAGGTGGCCGCCGACATCGGTGGCGTAGCCTGCGCCTGCGATATCACCGACACCGACAGCGTGAACGCCGCGCTCGACAAAGCCGCAGCCGCCCACGGCCCGGCACGCATCCTGATGAACGTGGCCGGCATCGGCAGCGCCAAACGCATCGTCGGCAAGGACGGCAACCCGGCCCCGCTGGAAGACTTCGTGCGGGTGGTGCAGATCAACCTGATTGGCAGCTACAACGTCAGCCGCCTGTTTGCCGCCCGCTGCGCCAAGCTGGACGCAACAGACGGCGGTGACAAAGGTGTAATGGTCTTCACCGCATCGGCCGCAGCGTTTGACGGCCAGGTCGGCCAGCAGGCCTACAGCGCGTCCAAGGGCGGCCTCGTGGGCATGACCCTGCCCATGGCGCGTGACCTGGCGCAGCACGGCATCCGTGTCTGCACGCTGGCACCCGGCCTGTTCGCCACGCCGCTGCTGCTGGAGCTGCCCGAGCCCGTGCAACAGTCGCTTGCCGCCTCCATCCCTTTCCCGAACCGACTCGGCAAACCGTCCGAGTTTGCCGAACTGGCCTGCCACATCGTGACCAACGGCCACCTCAATGGTGAGGTGATCCGCATCGACGGAGCGCTGCGAATGGCACCACGCTAAACCCACCCCCAACCCCCCACACACGGCACAGACCACCTGACCAAACAGGTGGCCAGGCCCCAGCTACGCCCGATTTCCCCCAGAGATGCCCAGCATCCCCTTTAACCACCACCCGGAGACAACGTATGAAAACCACCTCTTTGCGCCCTTGGGCACTCGCCCTGGCCTGCACCAGCGCTGTTGGCGCGTATGCCCAATCGGCCCCGCCGCCTTCCAGCGTCACGCTGTATGGGCTGATCGACGCGGGGGTGGAGATTGTCAGCAACGTGGCGGACAAAGGCACGATCCAGCGTATGCCCAGCAACACGGGTTCGGTGCCATCGCGGGTGGGCTTTCGGGGCAATGAAGACCTGGGCAACGGCCTGCGCGCCGTGTTCACCGCCGAAATGGGTTTTGCGCCCGACATGGGTACGTCGGCACAGGGCGGCCGCCTGTTTGGCCGCCAGGCCTTTGTAGGGCTGGCCGGGCCCTGGGGCGCGGTCACCGTGGGCCGCCAGTACTCCATGCTGTTCTGGTCGATGATGGATTCCGACGTGGTCGGCCCAGCGGTTTACGCCATTGGCTCCCTTGACCCCTACATCCCCAACTCCCGTGCCGACAACGCACTGGCCTACCGGGGCACATTTGGGGGCCTGCAACTGGGCGCGCAGTACAGCTTCGGGCGCGACACGGTGAATGCCGGCCCCAGCCCGGTCGGTACCAACTGCCCCGGTGAAGGCGCAGACAGCAAGGCCTGCCGCCAGTGGTCGCTGCTGGGCAAATACGACACCCCCGGCTGGGGTGTCTCGCTGGCCTATGACCAGCAGCACGGCCGCGCCCTCACCGGGCCCACCGATGTGGTCTTTGGCAACCTCAACAGCAGCAGCAAGACCGACGAGCGGCTGGGGCTGGGCGGCTATGTGAAGCTGGGTGACGCGAAGATCGGCGGCGGCTTGCTGCGCCGCGACAACGACGGTGACGCCATCAAACCGCGCAGCGACCTCTGGTACATCGGAGCCTCTTACCCGCTGACCAAAACCCTCACGCTCGATGGCCAGTGGATGACCATGCGCTACAAGAATGTGTCCGACTACGACTCCTCCTTGCTGTCCGCACGCCTGGTCTACAGCTTCTCCCGCCGCACCGCCGTCTACGGCCAGATCGGCCACATCCGCAACGACAGCCGCGCCGCCGTGTCCGTCAGTGGCGGGGCCACCGGCAGCAACCCGGCCGCAGGCGCTTCGCAGAACGCTGTGATCGTCGGCATGCGCCACGCTTTCTGATTCCCCCGTCCGCCCGCTCTTTACACCGTCACATTCCACAGGAGACACACCATGCACACGCAACGTCGCCATTTCATCCAGGTGCTGGGCAGCGCCGCCGCCCTGGGCTCATTCGCCCCGCTGTCGGTTTTTGCCCAAACACAAACGCAGCCGCTGGACCAGGTCAAGATCATGTACGGCTTCCCGCCCGGCTCTGCGGGTGACAGCGTGGCCCGCCGCGTGGCCGAGAAGCTGGGCGGCACGGCCTACAGCAAGAACCCGGGTTTTGTGGAGAACAAACCCGGTGCCGGTGGCCGCATCGCGGTCGAGTCGCTGAAGAATGCGCCGGCCGATGGCTCGGTGCTGACACTGGCCCCCGTGTCGGCCCTGGCGGTGTACCCGCACATCTACCCCAAGCTCAGCTACAAACCTGAAGACGTGGTGCCCGTGTCCATCGGTGCCGTCATGCACCACGGCCTGGCTGTGGGCCCGGCGGTGCCACCCGAAGTGAAGACGCTGAAAGACTTTCTGGCCTGGGCCAAGGCCAACCCGAACCAGGCCAGCTATGGCTCACCCGGCGCAGGCTCCATGCCGCACCTGCTGGGTTCGCTGCTCGGCCTGCGCGCCGGTGTGGACATCAAACACGTGCCCTACCGCGGCACCGTGCCCAGCATCACCGACCTGGTGGGCGGCCAGATCGCCGCCGCCATGAACCCCAGCGGCGACTACCTGCAGCACATCAAGACCGGCAAGGTGCGGGTGCTGGCCACCTCGGGCAAGAAGCGCTCACCCTACCTGCCTGACGTGCCGACCTTCACCGAGCTGGGTTACCCCGACGTGACGTCCGAGGAATGGTTCGGCTTCTACGCCCCCGCCAAGACCCCGGCGGCCACGCTGGCCAATGCCAATGCCGCCATCACCGCTGCGCTGAAGGACAAGTCGGTCATTGACGCGCTGGGCATGGTGGGCCTGGTGGCCCATGGCAGCACGCCGCAGGAGATGGCGGCCGACCAGAAGGCCGAGTTCGAGCGCTGGGGCCCCCTGGTCAAACAGATCGGCTTCACCTCAGAGAGCTAGCCCCTGCGCAGGCTGGCCCACCGAAGCGTCTGCAGGCAGACGCTGGGGGTCGACCTGCGTTCATTTTTAAACAAAAAGTGCCTCCAGCGTAGGTGACACGTGCGCAGATAGCTACTATTTTTATAGCGAACCATGTCTTACCAGCCCCACCTTGCCGACACCGGTTTTTTGCTGTTTAACGTGCTGCAGGCCCCCGCACAGCTGCAGGGCCTGCCACAACTGACCGAGGCCGACCAGCCGCTGATGGAACAGGTGCTGGACGAGGCGGGCAAGTTTGTCGCCGAAGTGGTGGCACCCCTTACCCGTGTGGGCGATGAGGTGGGCTGCAGTTGGCATGCCGGAGCCGTCACCACACCGCCGGGGTTTCGCGACGCTTACCAGGCCTTTGTGCAGGCGGGCTGGCCTGCACTGGCGTGTGCCGAGGAGGACGGCGGCCAGGGCCTGCCATGGGTGCTGGAAGGGGTGTTGTACGAGTGGCTCAACGCCGCCAACCACGGCTGGACGATGACACCGGGCTTGCTGCACGGTGCCTATGAATGCCTGAAGCACCACGGCAGCGATGCACTCAAGGCGGCGTACCTGCCCCACATCGCCAGCGGCGAATGGCTGGCCACCATGTGCCTGACCGAGCCGCAGGCGGGCAGTGACCTGGGCCTGGTGCGCACGCAGGCGGTGCCGGTGGACGGCAGCCTCGAACACCACATCAGCGGCACCAAGATTTTTATCTCCGGTGGCGAGCACGACCTCACCGACAACATCCTGCACCTGGTGCTGGCCCGCCTGCCCGGTGCCGCGCCCGGCCCCAAGGGTTTGTCGCTGTTCCTGGTACCCAAGCTGTTGCCCGACGGCAGTCGCAACGGCGTGGTGTGTGAACGCATCGAGGAAAAAATGGGCCTCCACGGCAGCCCCACCTGTGTGATGCGTTTCGACGCCGCCACCGGCTGGCTGATCGGCAGCCCTGGTGCAGGCCTGAACGCGATGTTTGTGATGATGAACGCGGCCCGGCTGCTGGTGGCGCTGCAAGGCATTGGCCTGCTCGACGCCGCCTGGCAAAAGGCCGACGCCTACGCCCGTGAGCGCCGCCAGATGCGTGCGCCCGGCGCAGCACCGGCGTCGCGCGGAAAAGAGCCTGCTGACCTGCTGACGGAACACCCCGCCATACGCCGCATCCTCGGCGTACAACGCGCCTGGATCGACGGCGGCCGCCTGCTGGCCTACCGCACCGGCCTGCTGCTCGACGTGGCGCGCCACCACCCCGATGCCCAGGAACGCGCCCAGGCCCAGCGCTGGTGCAGCCTGGTCACCCCGGTGCTCAAGGCGGCGTGGACCCACCAGGCTTTTTATGGCGCGAGTGAATGCCTGCAGGTGTTTGGTGGCCATGGCTATGTGCGCGAATGGGGCATTGAGCAGATCGTGCGCGACACCCGTATCAGCATGATTTATGAAGGCACCAACGAGATCCAGGCGATTGACCTGCTGCTGCGCAAGGTGCTGCCCGACGGCGGCAAAGCGCTGAGTGCCGTGCTGGTGGGCCTGCGCGGCGCACTGGACGCCAGCCGCGACTTCGACGCCGAGGTGCTGCGCCGCCTGGCCGAGCTGCGTTACCTCACCACCACGTTGTGCGCAGCCTGTGCCGTGCCCGGCGCCGACCCGGCCCTGGCCACCCGTGTGGCCGACGACTTTCTGCGTGCCGTGGCCCTGGTGCTGCTGGCCTGGGCCTGGAGCCAGATCCTCGCCACCAGCACCGCGCCGCGCTGGAGCGCCCCCGCCCAGGCCCTGCGCGCCTGGGTGCTGCCCGAGCTGGACATGCGCCTGGCCATCATCCGCCAGCAGATGGCCACCCCACTCCATAACAACGCCACGGCCTGAGAACGTGGCACCAGGGATAAAAAAGCTGCAATTCCCCAACCCCAGAAAGACGAGACAACACCATGAAAAAACACCTGCGTCCCCTCCTGCCCAGGCGACTCCTTGCCGCCGCCGTGCCTGCCGCCATGCTGCTGGCGGCCTGCGGTGGCTCGGATGACAGCCTGCCCCAGCTCAGCCCGGCCACACCGGCGACCCTGCTGGCGTGCACCGACCTGGTCACCAAGATCAGCTTCCCCAACACCACCATCACGGCCGCCACCCAGGTCACGGCGGGCACCCTGACCGTGGCGGGCAAACCCGTCCCCGAGCACTGCCGCGTGACCGGGCGGATGTTCGACCGTGTCGGCCCCATCGATGGGGCGAAGTACGCCATCGGCTTTGAAATGCGCCTGCCCAAAAACTGGAACGGACGCTTCTTCCACCAGGGCAATGGCGGCATTGACGGCAGCGTGGCCACGGCCACCGGCGCGGTGAATGGCGGCAGCGGACTGACCAACGCACTGAACATGGGTTTTGCCGTCATCAGCTCGGACGCAGGCCACGCGGGCTCGATGGGCCCCAGCTTCGGCATCGACCCCCAGGCGCGGCTGGACTATGGCTACCAGGCCGTGGCCAAACTCACACCCATGGCCAAAAGCGCCATCCAGACGGCCTATGGCAAGGGCCCCGACCGCTCGTACTTTGGTGGCTGCTCCAACGGCGGGCGCCACACCATGGTGGCGGCCGCACGCGCCGCCGACCAGTACGACGGATTTCTGGTGGGTAACCCCGGGTTCCGGCTTCCGCTGGCAGCCATTGCCAACATTGCCGGTGCACAGGCCTACAACACACTGGCCAGCACACCGGGCGACATCACCACAGGCTTTACCCAGGCCGAACGGCAACTGGTGTCCAAGGCCGTTCTGGGCAAATGTGATGCGCTGGACGGCAGCACCGACGGCCTGGTGCAGGACACCACCGCGTGCCAGGCCGCTTTCGACCTGAACCGCGACGTGCCCACCTGCACGGCCGGGCGCGACGGCAGCTGCCTGAGCAGTGCACAAAAGACCAGCATCGCCAAACTCTTCAGCGGTGCGACCACCAGCACCGGTGCCAAGGTGTACGCATCGTTCCCTTTCGATTCCGGGCTGGGCACCACGGGCTGGGCAAGCTGGAAGTTCAGCGAATCACTCAACCGGGACTCGGGTGCAGTGGCCTTCATCTGGCAGGTGCCGCCCACCACCGACTCGCTGGCGGCGTTTAATGGCCCGAACTTCAGCCTCACCAGCAACATCGACACGCTGGTGAGCAAGGTCAACGCCACCAACGCCACCTACACCGAGGCGGCCATGTCGTTCATGACACCGCCCAACCCCAGCAACCTGTCGGCCCTGAAGAACCGCGGTGCCAAGATGATGCTGTACCACGGCACCAACGACCCGATCTTCTCCAGTGACGACACCACCACCTGGTACGAAAACCTGCGTGCGGCCAACAACGGAAATGCCAGCACCTTCGCGCGCTTCTACCGCGTGCCCGGCATGAACCACTGCTCCGGCGGCCCCGCCACCGACCAGTTCGACATGCTGACACCGCTGGTGAACTGGGTTGAAAAAGGCCAGGTTCCCGACAGCGTGGTGGCCAGCGTACGTGGCCCTGGCAATGCGGCTGCGGTGAATGCCGATGTGCCCGCCACCTGGTCTGCCAGCCGCACCCGCCCGCTGTGCAGCTACCCGCTGGTGGCCCGCTACAACGGCTCGGGTGACATCGAGAGCGCAGCCAGCTTCAGCTGCCGGTAAAACAACACGACAAGAAGAAGACCCGCGTGCAGAGGTGGGCCAAGACACCTCTGCACGCCAAGGTCCGCCAGCGTCCCCCTGGTGCCTCGGCTACGCCAGACCAGGCTGCGGAAGGCGGCACAATCGCCGCCATGTCCGCTCTGCCCAAACCACCTCCCTCCAGCGCCGTTGAGACGGTAGACACCCGCTTTCTTGAAACCCTGATGGGCTACAACGCCCGCCGGGCCTCGCTGGCCATCGTCGAGCATTTCATGCGGCGTATGGCTCCGTATGACCTGCGGATTGTGGATTTTTCGGTGCTGTCGCTCATCGCGCACAACCCTGGCATCACCTCGCGCCAGCTGTGCAGCACGCTGGGTGTGCTGCCGCCCAACCTGGTCCCCATCATCAGTGCACTGGAAAAACGCCAGCTGGTTGAACGCCACCCGCACCCCAGCGACCGCCGCGCCAACGGCCTGCACCTGAGTGCAGAAGGCACCCAGCTGGTACAACAGGCCGAAGCCACGGCCGCCGAACTGGAAGACGAAGCCACCGCACGCCTCACCGCCACCGAGCGCAAGACACTCATACGGCTCCTGCAAAAAATCTATCTCTAGCCCTGTGCGGCAGGAATGGCGAACTTTATGAACAAAATCTCCTTCCTGCGCCCGCTGCACCTTCGCAAGCAGCTATACATTCAATAGCAAAATAACCCTGCAAGGCTGCCACCGATAGAATCGGTCTCCCTGTAGCCACCCTGGATGCCGCCTGTGTCTGACCGCTCTGCCGTATGGCCCCAATACCTTCTGCCCAAAAAGGCGCTGACCCAGTTCGCAGGCTGGGTTGCATCCGCACAATGGGGCAGCACCACCACGGCCATCATCCAGTGGTTTGTGGGCAAGTACCAGGTCAACATGGCCGAGGCGGCCAACCCGGACATTGCCAGTTACGCCAGCTTCAACGCATTTTTCACCCGCGCCCTGAAGCCCGGTGTGCGCCCGCTGGCGCTGGCCGATCTGGTGTGCCCGGTGGACGGGGCCATCAGCCAGTTCGGCCCCATCACCGGGTCGGCAGGAGACCAGATCTTCCAGGCCAAAGGCCACCACTACTCCACCACCGCGCTGGTGGGTGGCGACGCCACACTGGCCGCCGAATTCCAGAACGGCACATTCGCCACCATCTACCTGAGCCCACGCGACTACCACCGCATCCACATGCCGTGTGCGGGCACGCTCAAACGCATGATTTATGTGCCGGGGGATCTGTTCTCGGTCAACCCCACCACCGCGCGCGGTGTGCCCGGCCTGTTTGCGCGCAATGAGCGGGTTGTGTGTGTGTTTGACGGCGAGCACGGCCCGTTCGTGATGGTGCTGGTCGGGGCCACGATTGTCGGCAGCATGGCCACCACCTGGCACGGCGTGGTCAACCCACCACGTACCGGCACGGTGCGTGAATGGCTTTACCAGGACACCCCGGTGCAGCTGCAGCAAGGCGACGAGATGGGCCGCTTTCTGCTGGGCTCGACCGTGGTGCTGCTGTTCCCGCAGGGGCCGCTGCAGTTCAACCCGGCCTGGGTTCCGGGACGTGCGGTGCGGCTGGGTGAGGTGATGGCCCAACGCGCCATTGCGTCCTGAGAACACGTTCTAAGCTGCAGCGTGCGTTTTCAGACCATCAAGGCTTGACCGCGCGGTAGAGCGCCCGCACCAGATCGGTCTGGGTGATGATGCCGGCCAGCCGCTGGTCGGCGTCGATGATGGGGATGTGGTGGTGCCCCCCATCGGAGAACAAGGGCACCAGCTCGATCATGTAGCGGTGTGCACTGGCCACCCGCACCTGCCGGGTCATGATCTGCCCCACCACCTCGGGTTTTTCCGACGCCACCGCGCCCGCACGCCGCACCAGCGCACGCAGGCGGTCACCCACACTCTCGTGGCTGTCCATGTCCACGTGCCGCATGAAGTCCGCCACGGTGACGATGCCGACGATACGCCGGGCTTTGTCCACCACCGGCAGCGCCTTGACCTTTTCGCGCCGCATCAGCGCCCACGCGTCCCGCAGGGGGTGCCAAACTCTGCGGCAAATGGCTGGCGCGTCATGATGTCCTCGCAACGCAGCTCGCCCAGGTTGCGCTGGTAGGCGGCCAGCTCGGCATGGTGCAGCAGGGCCTCGAGGTCGTCCCGGCTCACGTCAAGCACCTGGTTGTAGCGGGCCAGCGCAACGTCCAGGTCCTGTGAACTGAAGCGTGACCCCGATGCCGCCCCTGCTGACCGGGGCGTCTCCTGGGTATGGGGGTAACGGCGGCCCGTCAGCTGGTTGTACAACACGCCTGCCAGCACCAACACCACCGAGTCAAAAAAGATCGGGAACGCCGCAAAATGCACGTCGGTGTTGTGCCCGATCACCACCAGCAAAGCAGTGGCACCACCAGGCGGGTGCAGGCAGCGCAGCGCAAACATGAGTGCGATGGCCAGCCCCACAGCGGTGGCTGCGGCCAGGGCCTGGTCCGGAATGGCGAACGCACAGGCGGCCCCCACCAGTGCGCCCAGCGTGGCCCGCCAGCGTTCGCGGCCGTCCACCGCCAATGGCTGGGGCTGGAATGCCCGCAGCCAGGCCGTGGCACGCACAGGCAGTGAAACAGCGGGGACAACAGAGGGTGAAGCGGGATCGGGATTCTGGTCTGGCATGGACACGCGGCGAAGTCCTCGCAAAACCCGTGATTTTGCAACCAAGGGCAATACCCCTTGGGTCTGTGCACCGATGTTGTGCACTGGCACGCGTCCATACATCAGAAATTACCAGCAGCACAAGGCTGTAGCGTGCAGCCAACTGTCTGCTACAGCTATGAAACTTGTAGCACATGGGATTTTTTGCTATAGTCGCCGCAGCTGCGCGTGCCCCCACGGGCAGACGCCACAGGCATCCGCCAAACCACAAACACACCCAGGAGATAAGCGCACATGAGTTCCAAAGAAAACGCGGCTGTCCACCAGCTGCTGGCCCTGCTGGAATCCCGCTACGCCATACGCGTGTTGTGGGCCCTGAGAGACGGCCACCCCCAGACCTTCCGTCTGCTGCAAGACAGCGTGGGCGGCATCACCCCCAACACGCTCAACACCCGCATCAAAGAGCTGCGCGAAGCCGGCCTGATGACCCACGGCAGCGACGGTTATGGTGTCACCCCTTCGGGTGCCGACCTGCTCAAGCGCCTGAACGACCTGCAGGCATTCGCAGGCAAATGGGTCGCGGCCCAACAGGCCAAGACCCCCACGTCCGCCGCTTAAACGCACCCATGCCCTGCATGCGCCAGCCGCATTGCAGGGCATTTTTATACCTGTTTCAGTACCATTTAGTGCTCCGGCGCACGTTCCACATGCGCCTCCAGCTACATTTTTTATAGCAAGAAAGATATTTCACCATGGCAACCACCACCACCGCAACCGGCCTGCAGTTTGAGGACACCATCGTGGGTGGCGGCGACGAGGCCCGCAAAGGCCAGAACGTCACCGTGCACTACACCGGCTGGCTCTACAACAACGGCGTGCAAGGCGCCAAGTTCGACTCCAGCAAAGACCGCAACGACCCCTTCGTGTTTTCGCTGGGCGCGGGTATGGTCATCCGCGGCTGGGACGAAGGTGTGCAAGGCATGAAGATTGGTGGCGCACGTACGCTGATCATTCCCGCCGAACTCGGCTACGGCGCACGTGGCGCTGGTGGTGTGATTCCACCGAACGCCACACTGAAGTTCGACGTGGAACTGCTCGGGGTGAAGTAAGCACCCCCAAGCGGCTCTGCCGCTTCCCCCCTCTGCTGCGCGAGGGGGGCACACCCAGCGGCCTGGCTAAGCCAGATCCGCGGGTGCACTGGACTGGGCCCATGCAGCGCTGCTGGGATGCCCCTTCAGCTGTTCAAAGCCCGGTCAAGCCGGGCAAATTTTTCGTCCCCCACCGCTTCGCGGATCTTGGGTGACAGCTCCAGCAGCTTCTCGTAACTCCCTGCCCCCTCCACCGCCAGATTCAGGCGGAAACCGCGCAAACCCATGTTGGCGGTGAGTGCAGTGGCAATGGGGTACGCGTCCTGGTAACGCTCCTGGTCCGAGCGGCTGCTGCGCACCACCGCAGGTGCAGCGGCCTGCTCTGGTGCTGCCACCGGAGCCACTGCCGGAGTGCGCGCTGGCGCAGCCGCAGCAGCCCCCTCCACCACAGCCAGCAGGCCGCTGTCGGCCATGAACTGGATGTCTTCCGCTGTCACCCCCATACCCGCCGTGGCGGCCAGCACACCGTCCACCGTGCGTTTGCCGTCAAACAGAATAAACGCCGAACGTTGGCGGGGTGTCAGGGGCACCGAGCGGTCCTTGACCACCTGCCGGCCCGTCTCCGTTTTGGAGTAAATCATGTTGCCTCTCCTGAAGTCACAGCGCTAGGTTGTGCAGGCTGCCTTGCCAAAGTGCCACCTCGGCATGGGCATCTGCAAATGTTAACAATTGTGACTACAAAAGAGGCTATCGCCCACGCGGAAAACCCGCATCAGGCGGAGCGCTTCCAGAACAGGCTCACTAGCCACGCCACCAGCAGGCCCGCAGGCACACCAAACACCCCTGCCGACATCGGCTGGATGCCAAACCACAGGTTCGACGTGGGGCTGCGGCCCACTCCGGACAACAGGCCATCCGAGTGGGCAAGCATGTAATAAATCACGACCACCAGCCCCACCAGCATGCCCGCCACAGCCCCTTGCCGGGTGGCTCCACGCCAGAACAGGCCCAGCAGCATGGCAGGCACCAGTGCAGCAGCGGCCAGCGAAAACGACGCCGTCACCATGGGCAAAATACCCGCCGGGCGTAGCGCCGCCACGGATGCCGCCAGCATGGCCACGGCCAGCAGCGCAAATTTGGTCAGAATCACCCGCTGCTCCGGCATGGCACGGCGCCGTGTGTTGGCGTACACCATATCGCGCACCAATGCGTTGCTGATCGTCAGCAGCAAGCCGTCCGCCGTGGACAAGGCTGCCGCCAAACCCCCAGCCGCCACCAGGCCTGACACCACATAAGGCATGCCACCCAGCTCCGGCGTGGCCAGCATCACCAGGTCTGCCCCCAGGCGGATTTCGCCCAGCTGCAGAATGCCGTCGCCGTTGACGTCGCTGACCGACAACAGCGACGCGTCCACCTTGCTCCACTGACCCATCCATGTTGGCAAGGCATCAAAGGAGCTGCCGACCAGGTTGTTCATGACTTCAAACTTCACCAGCAGGGCCAGCGCGGGCACACTGAGGTACAGCAGCGCAATAAAAAACAGCGACCACGCCACCGACGTACGCGCCTCTGCCACGCTGGGCACCGTGAAATAACGGGTCAGCAAATGGGGCAAACCGGCTGTGCCCACCATCAGGCAGAACATCAGGGCCAGGAAGTTGCGCCGCGAGTTCTGGAACAGGGCCTGCTCTTCCGGCGTGCCATGGGGGTCACCGTCAAAGGCCTGGCTGTGCTGGGGCAAACCACCCAAAGGGCGGGAGCGCTCACGGCTCTCCTGCATCGCGCGGGTCCAGCGCTCGCGGGCGCTGGCGGCGTCCTTGGGCAGCGCGGCCAGTTCGCGGCTGGCCGCAATGATCAGTGCCACGTCGGAGTTCTGCGCCCGCAGCTGGTGGATACGTGCCTGCGCCCGGGCGCGCTCCTGCTCCAGTGCAGAGTCCACGTCCAGCAAGCGCTCCTCGTACATACGTGCGCGGCGCTGAAATTCGGCGGCCACTTCCTGTTCTGCGGGGTCGTTGCGCAGCCTGTCTTCCAGCACCGCCACCTTGTCGATTTGTTGGCCGTACACCACCGGTGCCAGCGGGTTGCCCAGCTGTTTGTAGGCCAGCCAGGACACCGGAATCAGAAATGCCAGCAGCAGCACCACGTACTGGGCCACCTGCGTCCAGGTGATGGCCCGCATGCCGCCCAGGAAGGAGCACAGCAGCACCCCACCCAGCCCCAGCATGATGCCGATCTCGAACTGCACCCCGGTCAGCCGTGAGGCGATCAGGCCCACCCCATAAATCTGCGCCACCACATAGGTGAACGAACACGCCACCGTGGCCAGCGCGGCAATACGGCGGGGCCAGGTGCCGCCAAAACGGAGCTGAAAAAACTCGGGCACGGTGTACAGCCCCAGCGCGCGCAACTGCGGCGCAATCAGCATGGCCACCAGGCAAAAGCCCCCCGTCCAGCCCAGCAGGTACGCCAGTCCGCCAGGCTGCCCGTCCGTGCCGGAGAACCCCTGCAGGTACAAGGCCCCGGCCAGGCTGATGAACGAGGCCGCACTCATCCAGTCCGCGGCGGTGGCCATGCCGTTGTACATGGCCGGGATACGCCGCCCGGCCACGTAATAGTCGTCGGCATCGGTGGTGCGGCCATAGATGCCGATACCGGCGTACACCATCACGGTGGAGAAAAGAAAGATCGGCCCGATCCACTGTCGCGACAGGCCGTTCTGCTCGGCCCAGGCCAGCAGCAGCACAAACAGCAAGACCCCCAGCACATAACCCGCCAGGATGCGGTGCAGACGCCAGTGGTAAGCACGGTCGATGCGCGCACTCTCCAACTGCGGGTCAGACATCCGGTGCGGCCTCGGGTGAGTGAGCAGGCGCGGTGGCAGCGAGCCGGTCATACCGGTTCATGGCCCAGGCATGCACCACCACAATGGCCAGAAACACCAGCACCGCCCCTTGTGCCGCCATCCAGAAGCCAAACGGCCAGCCCGCCACCAGAAACTGCAGGTCGCGGGCGAAGTAACACACCCCGAAAGACGCCAGCGCCCACACTGTCAGCAGCACGGCTTTCAGAGGCCAGTGCTGGGGACCAATGATTTCAGAGATGGGCGGCGAAGGTGTGGAGGTGTCGGTGTCCATCACCCGATCATCGCATCCCGCACACAGATCACCTCTCGGTGATTACGCAAGGATGCGCCGAGTGCCCTCACCCCAACCCTCTCCCAGAGGGAGAGGGGGCAAGACAGGCGCGCATGGCATGAAGCGCGCCATCCCTTCCAGCAGACGCCGTGGAACCGGCTTTGCCGGGCCACTGGCGTCGCCCCCTGCAAGGGGGTAGGAGTAGCGGAACGCAGTCCGCGAAGCCTGGGGGTGTACCTATTTCGCGAGCTGTTTCCACGTCTCGATCACGCTGTCCGGGTTCAGCGAAATGGACGCAATACCCTGCTCGGCCAGCCACTGGGCAAAGTCCGGGTGGTCGCTCGGGCCCTGGCCGCAGATACCGACGTATTTGCCTTGCGCCTTGCAGGCGGTGATGGCGCGGCTCAGCATGGCTTTGACGGCGGGGTCGCGCTCGTCGAAGTCGGCGGCCAGCAGCTCCAGGCCGGAGTCGCGATCCAGCCCCAGGGTGAGCTGGGTCAGGTCGTTGGAGCCGATCGAGAAACCGTCGAAGAACTGCAGGAACTCGTCGGCCAGGATGGCGTTGCTCGGCACTTCACACATCATGATGACCTTGAGCTCGTCCTGGCCGCGCTTCAGACCATGTTGTGCCAGCAGGTTCGTCACCTTTTCGGCCTGGCCCAGGGTGCGCACAAAGGGCACCATCACCTGCACGTTGGTCAGACCCATGTCATTACGCACACGCTTCAGGGCCGCACATTCCATGGCGAAGGCTTCACCAAACTCGGCGCTGATGTAACGTGCCGCGCCGCGGAAGCCGAGCATCGGGTTTTCTTCTTCGGGCTCGTAACGGCTGCCGCCAATCAATTTGCGGTATTCGTTCGACTTGAAGTCCGACAGGCGCACGATGACCGGCTTGGGCCAGAAGGCGGCGGCAATGGTGGCCACACCTTCAGCGACCTTGTCCACGTAAAAAGCGCGGGGCGACGCATGGCCACGGGCCACCGATTCGACGGCCTTTTTCAGATCCGCATCGATGTTCGGGTAGTCGAGGATGGCCTTGGGGTGCACACCAATGTTGTTGTTGATGATGAACTCCAGCCGGGCCAGGCCCACACCTTCGTTGGGCAGTTGGCAGAAGTCAAAAGCCAGCTGCGGGTTGCCCACATTCATCATGATCTTGGTCTTGATCGCGGGCATGGTGCCGCGCTCGACCTCGGTCACTTCGGTGTCCAGCAGGCCGTCATAGATAAAGCCTGTGTCACCTTCCGAGCAGCTCACCGTCACCAGGGTGCCGGTCTTGAGTTTTTCGGTGGCATCACCACACCCCACCACGGCCGGAATACCCAGTTCACGCGCAATGATGGCGGCGTGGCAGGTGCGGCCACCGCGGTTGGTGACGATGGCGCTGGCGCGTTTCATCACCGGCTCCCAGTTCGGGTCGGTCATGTCGGTGACCAGCACGTCACCGGGCTGCACCTGGTCCATCTGGCTGATGTTGTGTACCAAGCGCACCGGGCCGGTGCCGATCTTCTGGCCAATGGCGCGACCCTCGGCCAGCACGCTGCTTTTGCCTTTGAGCTTGTAACGCAGCTCGGCCTTGCCGGCCTGCTGGCTCTTCACCGTTTCGGGCCGGGCCTGCAGGATGTAGAGCAAGCCGTCGGTGCCGTCCTTGCCCCATTCGATGTCCATCGGACGGCCATAATGGTCTTCGATCACCAGCGCGTACTGGGCCAGTTGCTCGACGTCGGCGTCTGTGAGTGAATAACGGTTGCGCTGCTCGGTGGGCACGTCGGTGGTCTTGACGAGTTGGCCGGTGGCGGCTTTTTCTGCGGCGGTGGTGAACTCCATTTGCACCATCTTGCTGCCCAGATTGCGGCGGATGACGGCCTTTTTGCCCGCTTTCAGCATGGGCTTGTGCACATAGAACTCGTCAGGGTTCACAGCGCCCTGCACCACCGTCTCGCCCAGGCCGTAGCTGCTGGTGATAAACACCACCTGGTCAAACCCGGATTCGGTGTCGATGGTGAACATCACACCGGCGGCACCCAGATCGGAGCGCACCATACGCTGCACACCGGCGCTCAGCGCCACGATATCGTGCGCAAAACCCTTGTGCACGCGGTAGCTGATGGCACGGTCGTTGTACAGGCTGGCGAACACTTCCTTCATCTTGTGCAGCACGGCGTCGATGCCGACCACGTTCAGGAAGGTTTCTTGCTGGCCCGCAAAAGAAGCGTCGGGCAAGTCTTCGGCCGTGGCGGACGAGCGCACGGCAAACGATGCTTCCGCATTGCCTGCGGACAGGGTGGCAAATGCTTCAGCAATGGCGGCCTGCAGGTCGGCCGGGGAACGGCTGGGCCTCGACCATGCCGCGAATCTCGGCGCCAGCGGCGGCCAGTGCACGCACGTCTTCGGTGTCCAGCTTGGCCAGCCGGGCGCTGATCTTGTCGGCCAGACCGTCGTGGGCCAGGAACTGGCGGAATGCATGGGCCGTGGTGGCAAAACCGGTGGGCACCCGCACGCCCGAGGGCAACTGGGAAATCATCTCGCCGAGGCTGGCGTTTTTGCCACCCACCGACTCGACGTCGTCCATTCTCAGGTTTTCAAACGGTACGACCAGGGCGGTCGGGCTAAATAGTGCAGACATGGGAAGACTCCGAAGGTTAAAACCGGGTCTGCGCGCCGGGCCAAGAGGCCGGCAGCACTGCACACACCTGCCGCGCAACGGTGTTGTTGGTGTTCGATATTGAAGCGGCGGGGCATGGGGAAATGGGGGTCGAAGCGGATTCGAATGGCGCGATTGTAGAGTTCTTGCCCACACCCCGTGCACCACTGTGCACAAAACGCCAAATTTCACATGCTAGGATGCCCACCACGGGAACACAGCCTCCCTAGGAGTCTGCGCGGCAGAAGGCGTCGATAGCGAAAATGGGCCCCAGCGAGGACAGTTTTTGCCGGGTTCGCAGGCCCATAGCCCCGCTATGGGTCAAGAAGACGGTGAAAAATGGACCGCTGCGGCACATTTGCAGCCGACGTCCCTTCTGCCGCGCAGACTCCTAATCCCCCCGGATAGACGGTGTCCCGTCCAAGCGCTGGTTATCCATGCCTTTGGAGCCTTTGTTATGGACACCGTTCCTGCTGATCCGTCGCGCGCCCCGTCGCCCCACTCCCCCGTCTCCTTCACCGAAGCCCTGAAATTCTGGTTCAAGCTCGGCTGTATCAGCTTTGGCGGCCCGGCCGGGCAGATTGCCATCATGCACCGCGAGCTGGTGGAGCAAAAACGCTGGATCAGCGAAAAACGCTTCCTTCACGCCCTCAACTACTGCATGCTGCTGCCCGGCCCGGAGGCGCAGCAGCTGGCCACCTACATCGGCTGGCTGCTGCACCGCACCTGGGGCGGCGTGGCGGCGGGCGCGCTGTTTGTGCTGCCGTCGCTGCTGCTGCTGATTGGCCTGAGCTGGGTGTATGTGGTGTTTGGCAGCGTGCCCTGGGTGGCCGGGCTGCTCTATGGCGTCAAGCCTGCGGTGGCGGCGCTGGTGGTGCAGGCGGTGCACCGCATTGGCAGCAAAGTGTTAAAGAAACCCGCCACTGCGCCCGCCCTGTGGGCGGTAGCAGCTACAAGTTTTATAGCAATCTTTGTTTTTGCTGTGCCTTTTCCGGCGATTGTGCTGGGTGCGGCGCTGGTCGGCTGGCTGGGTGCGCGTTATGCGCCGGGGCAGTTCACCGGCGGCGGTGGGCATGGTGCGGCCAAGGCGACTTACGGCCCGGCGCTGATCGACGATGACACCCCTACCCCGGCGCACGCTCGCTTCAGCCAGGCGCGCCTGCTGCAGGTACTTGCGGTGGGTGCCCTGCTGTGGCTGCTCCCTTTTGCCGCGCTGGTGGTGGCATACGGCTGGCACAGCACGTTGGCGACCATGGGCTGGTTTTTCACCAAGGCGGCGCTGCTGACCTTCGGCGGCGCGTATGCGGTGTTGCCTTACCTGTACCAGGGTGGGGTCGACCAGTTTGGCTGGCTCAGTGCCGCGCAGATGATCGACGGCCTGGCGCTGGGTGAGACCACACCCGGCCCGCTGATCATGGTGGTGGCATTTGTGGGTTTTGTGGGTGGCTGGAACAAGGAGGTGCTGGGGCCGGACGCGCTGTTTCTGGGTGCCGCGCTGGCGGCCACGGTGGTGACCTGGTTCACATTTTTGCCCTCGTTTGTCTTCATCCTGGCCGGTGGCCCGCTGGTGGAGAGCACCCACGGCAAGCTGCAGTTCACTGCGCCACTCACGGCCATCACGGCGGCGGTGGTGGGGGTGATTGCCAATTTAGCTCTGTTTTTTATAGCGCATATCGCAATCAGGACGGGCGCCAGCGGCCCATTTCTTTCACAAATCGACTGGGCAGCCCTGTTGCTGGCGCTGGTGGCGGGTGTGGCGCTGATACGCCTCAAAACAGGCGTCATTACCGTGATCGTGTTGTGTGCGTTGGCAGGCTGGGGGCTCAAAACCGTGGGTTGGGCGTCATTCAGTTGAATTCCTGCAAAATCCGGCCATGACCAAACGCACAGTTTTCTTCATCTCCGACGGCACCGGTATCACGGCCGAGACCTTTGGCAATGCCATCCTGGCGCAGTTCGAGATGGAGCCTCGCCACGTCCGACTGCCCTTCATCGACACCGTGGACAAGGCGCACCAGGTGGTGCGCCAGATCAACCACACGGCTGAAGTGGAAGGCCGGCGACCCATCGTCTTCACCACACTGGTGAACATGGAAGTGCTCCGCGTCATCACAGAACATTGCAAAGGCATGCTGCTGGACATGTTTGGCACCTTCGTGAACCCACTGGAAGCCGAGCTGGGCATCAAGTCCAACCACCGCATTGGCCGCTTCAGCGACGTCAGCAAAAGCAAGGCCTACGATGCACGGATCGAGGCCATCAACTTCAGCCTGGAACACGACGACGGCCAGACGCACCGTGACCTGTCGCAGGCCGACGTGATCCTGATCGGTGTCAGCCGCAGCGGCAAAACCCCCACCGCCCTGTACCTGGCGATGCAGTACGGCCTCAAAGCCGCCAACTACCCGCTGATCCCCGAAGACTTCGAGCGCCGCCAGCTTCCACCCGCGCTGGTGGAACACCGCAAGAAGATTTTTGGCCTGTCGATCCAGCCCGAACGCCTGAGCGAGATCCGCAACGAGCGGCGGCCCGACTCGCGTTACGCGAGCCTGCAGAACTGCCGGCTGGAGGTGTCTGAAGCCGAAGCCATGATGCGCCGCTCCGGCATCCGCTGGCTCAGCACCACCACCAAATCGATCGAAGAGATTGCTACCACCATCCTGCAGGAAATCCAGCCGTACCGGCTGACCTACTGATTGCTATGGATTTGCTAGCTCTCCACGCACAGGGGCATCACCCGGCGCCACTTTCAGACGCAGGACTCTAAAATCGCCTGCACTCCCCGAAGCCCCGGCAAAAACTGCTACCGTGCGGGACTAGGAGTCTGCGCGGCAGAAGGCGTCGATAGCGAAAATGAGCCCCAGCGAGGACAGTTTTCGCCGGATTCGCAGGCCCATAGCCCCGCTATGGGTCAAGAAGACGGTGAAAAATGGACCGCTGCGGCACATTTGCAGCAGACGTTCCTTCTGCCGCGCAGGCTCCCAGGATCGTTTTCCCCACAAGCATAAGCACCGAGACAAACACACCACCATGGCATCTACCGCACCCGACTCTGCTTCGCCATCGGCCCCCACCGTCCCCCCCCCCAATCTGTTTCTGCTGGCGCTGGAATTTCGGGCCCCCTGGGAGATGGGCTCGATGCTCTTGTCCTGGCCGCTGCTGCAGCGTGCACCCGAGGGTGACGGCCACGCCGTCATCGTGTTCCCGGGCCTGAGCGCCGGGGACGCCACCACGGTGCCCATGCGCCAATTCCTGCGTGGACGGGGTTACGACGTGCAGGGCTGGAAACAGGGCCTGAACCTGGGCCCACGTGACGGCGTGCTGGACGCCGCCAAACAGCAACTGGCCGACGCCTATGCTGCGACAGGCCGCAAGGTCAGCCTGGTCGGCTGGAGCCTGGGGGGGGTGTACGCCCGCGAACTGGCCAAGGAAATGCCCGACAAGGTGCGCTGCGCCATCACCCTGGGCACACCGTTCTCCGGCTCGCCCCGCTCCACCAACGCTTGGCGCTTCTACCAGATGGCCAGCGGCCGTAATGTGGAACGCGAGGTTGAAAACTACCACCTGGCCGAGGCCCCACCCGTGCCCACCACCAGCATCTACACCCGCACCGACGGTGTGGTGGCCTGGAAAGGCAGCATCCAGGCCCCCACCGCCAGCCAGCCGCAGACCGAAAACATCGAGGTCATCGCCAGCCACATCGGTATTGGCGTGAACCCCTCCGCCATGTGGGCCCTGGCCGACCGCCTGGCCCAGCCCGAAGGCCAATGGCAACCCTTCCGCCGCCCGCGTTTGCTGGGTGCGCAGCATCTGGTGTTTCCCGACCCGCTGCGCTGAAAACGCCTCGCCCACAAAAACAAAGCGCCTGCAGTGTTGCCACTGCAGGCGCTTTGTTTTTGATAGCACCCTGCGCCCGTCAGCGGGGCGCAGGAGGCCTTTTTTATCCTAAAAAGACTTATTTCTTGTACGCAGCGATGCCATCCAGGATTTCCTTGTGCGCGGATTCGATACCTTCCCAGCCCAGCACCTTGACCCACTTGCCGGCTTCGAGGTCTTTGTAGTGCTCGAAGAAGTGGCTGATGGCCTTCAGGCGCATCTGGTTCACGTCTTCCACTTTCTTCCAGTGGCTGTAGATCGGCAGGATTTTGTCGGTGGGCACAGCCAGCACCTTGCCGTCCACGCCGGCTTCGTCTTCCATCATCAAAATGCCGAGGGCGCGGCAGGTCACCACCACGCCGGGGTGCAGCGGGTAGGGCGTGATGACCAGCACGTCCACTGGGTCGCCGTCGCCGGACAGGGTCTGGGGCACATAACCGTAGTTGGTCGGGTAGTGCATGGCGGTGGTCATGAAACGGTCCACAAAAATGGCGCCGGACTCTTTGTCCACTTCGTACTTGATCGGGTCGGAGTTCATCGGGATCTCGATGACCACGTTGAAGTTTTCGGGAACGTTCTTGCCGGGGGAGACTTTGTCGTATGACATGGTGACTTCTTGGTTGGTAATGGTTGTTGCTGACGTGAACTCGGGATTAACCCGGATTTTACTGACACCCGTCTTGCATGCCCGATCTCGGTGCGCCACAGACCACTGTTTCGGCTTATATTGGTTCTGTTGGCCATTCGTCTCCACCTTATCGGCTTGGTAGCACGAGGAAGCAACGCAGCGGGGGCACCGCTCGCGTGGCGCCCTCTCCCTAGCGATCCAACGTTCGAGGAGACAACTCTATGACTGGCAACCCAGCGCTGATACTTGCGCTTGTCTGTGGCCTGGTGGCCGTGGCCTATGGTTTTTGGGCCCGCAGCTGGATTCTTTCGCAGGACGCGGGCAACGCCCGTATGCAGGAGATTGCAGCCGCCATCCAGACCGGCGCCGCCGCCTACCTGGCCCGCCAGTACCGCACCATCGCTATCGTCGGCGTCATTCTGGCCGTGCTCATCGGCATCTTTCTGGACGGGCTCACCGCCATTGGTTTTGTGGTCGGCGCGGTGCTTTCGGGAGCGTGTGGCTTCATCGGCATGAACGTGTCGGTGCGGGCCAATGTGCGCACCGCACAAGCCGCCACCAAGGGGATTGGTCCGGCGCTGGACGTGGCGTTTCGCGGCGGGGCCATTACCGGCATGCTGGTGGTGGGGCTGGGGCTGCTGGGTGTCACCGGCTTTTACTGGTTTCTGGTGGGCAACGGCAACCTGACGCCCACGGCCAAACTGTCTGAACTGCTCAACCCTCTGATTGGTTTTGCGTTTGGGTCATCGCTGATTTCCATCTTCGCGCGGCTGGGCGGAGGCATTTTCACGAAGGGTGCGGACGTGGGCGCCGACCTGGTGGGCAAGGTGGAGGCAGGCATTCCGGAAGACGACCCGCGCAACCCCGCGGTGATCGCCGACAACGTGGGCGACAACGTGGGTGACTGCGCAGGCATGGCAGCCGACCTGTTTGAAACCTACGCCGTGACGCTGATTGCCACCATGGTGCTGGGCGCACTCATGGTCACCGCCGCGCCCGTCAACGCGGTGCTGTACCCGCTGGCGCTGGGCGGCGTGTCGATCATCGCGTCGATCATTGGGTGTTTCTTCGTCAAGGCGTCACCGGGCATGACCAATGTGATGCCCGCGCTGTACAAGGGGCTGGCGGTGGCTGGGGTGCTGTCGCTCATCGCTTTCTACTTCGTGACGATGTGGCTCATCCCGGACAACGCCATTGCGGCATCGGGCAGCCAGATGAAACTGTTTGGTGCCTGTGCCGTGGGCCTGGTGCTGACGGCAGCGCTGGTGTGGGTGACCGAGTACTACACCGGCACGCAGTACGCCCCGGTGAAACACATCGCCCAGGCATCCACCACCGGGCACGGCACCAACATCATTGCGGGCCTGGGTGTGTCGATGCGCTCCACCGCCTGGCCGGTGATTTTTGTGTGTATCGCCATCATGGCGTCGTACAGCCTGGCGGGCCTGTTCGGCATTGCGGTGGCTGCCACATCGATGCTGAGCATGGCGGGTATTGTGGTGGCGCTGGACGCTTACGGCCCCATTACCGACAACGCGGGTGGCATTGCCGAGATGGCCGAGATGCCCGAGAGTGTGCGCGCCGTGACCGACCCACTCGACGCCGTGGGCAACACCACCAAGGCGGTGACCAAGGGCTACGCGATTGGCTCGGCAGGCCTGGCCGCGCTGGTGCTGTTTGCCGACTACACCCACAAACTCGAAGGCCTGGGCCTGGCCATCAGCTTCAACCTGAGCGACCCGATGGTGATCGTGGGGCTGTTCATCGGCGGCATGATCCCCTACCTGTTTGGTGCCATGGCGATGGAGGCCGTGGGCCGCGCCGCAGGCAGCGTGGTGGAAGAAGTGCGCCGCCAGTTCCGCGACATTCCCGGCATCATGGAAGGCACGGCCAAACCCGAATACGGTCGTGCCGTGGACATGCTGACCAGCGCAGCGATCAAGGAAATGATGATCCCGTCGCTGCTGCCGGTGGTGGTGCCGATTCTGGTCGGCCTGCTGCTCGGGCCGAAGGCGCTGGGTGGCCTGCTGATGGGCACCATCGTCACCGGCCTGTTTGTGGCTATCAGCATGTGTACCGGCGGCGGTGCCTGGGACAACGCCAAAAAGTACATCGAAGACGGCCACCACGGCGGCAAAGGCAGCGAGGCGCACAAAGCCGCCGTCACCGGCGACACCGTGGGCGACCCGTACAAGGACACGGCCGGCCCGGCAGTCAACCCGCTGATCAAGATCATCAATATCGTGGCGCTGTTGATAGTGCCGTTGGTGGTGAAATTCCACGGCGGTTGATGCACGCTCAGCGCAACGCCCAAGCCCGCTTCGGCGGGCTTTTTTACGGCACTGTGGGCGCGGCGGGCAGTGTCAGCACCACACGCAGACCGCTCTGGGCGCTGGTGGGCAACAGATCAAGCTGCCCTCCATACAAATGCGCCAAATCCTGCACGATGGCCAAGCCCAAACCGGTGCCGGGCACACTTTCATCCAGCCGCACGCCGCGCGCCAGCGCCAATGCGCGGTGCTCGGCACCAATACCGGGGCCATCGTCCTCCACTGTGATGCGCAGGGTCATACCCCCGGCCCCTGGAACGGCCTGCGCAAGGATCAACACTGCCGAGCGCGCCCATTTGCACGCGTTGTCCAGCAGGTTGCCCAGCATCTCCTGCAAATCCTGTTCTTCCCCCGCAAAAAACAGGGACTGCTCCGGCACGGTGGTGGTGATTTGCAGACCCCGCTCGGCATACACCTTGCGCATCACCCGCACCAGCCCTGCGGCCACAGGCACGAGCGCGGTGCGCTGACCCGGCAGCCGCTGCGACGCCGCAACCCGCGCACGCGCCAGATGCCAGTCGATGTGGCGGCGCGCCACCTGCACCTGCTCGCGCACCAATGGTGAAAGCGCCGCATGGTCTGCAGGCGACACACGGGCGGCCTGGTCCAGCACAGTGAGCGGAGTCTTCAAGGCATGGGCCAGATTGCCCGCCTGCGTGCGGGCCCGCTCCACCACTTCGGCATTGCGCGCCAGCACGCTGTTGAAATCGTCCACCAGAGGCTGCACCTCGGCTGGAAACGTGCCCTGCAGTTGTGCCGCGCGCGCTTGCTGCACATCCTGCAAGCCTCGCTGCAGCGCCTTCAAAGGCCGCAACCCCACAGCCACCTGTGCCCAGGATGCCAGCGCCAACAGCACCAGCAAGACAAGCAAGGAAAGCGCCAGAACACGCGTGAACTGCAGCGTGGCAGCCTGCGTGGCCTGCAGATCGGCCGCCACAATCAGCCGCCAGCGCGCTGCATCTTTGTCGGCTGCGCGCACCGTGCGCTCCAACGCCAACAGGGGCGCACCCTGCGGGCCAGGCACCTCGTGCACATGTACAGCCCCATCGGCCAGCGCGTCGGCCTGCAGGGCCAGGCTGGTGTCCCACAAAGAACGGGAGCGCAGCACCCCTGCCCGGCCATGACCGTCCGGGGCCATCTGGTCGATCTGCCAGTACAGACCGGAGTACGGCTTTTGCCAGCGCGGGTCGGACAGGGCCTGGGTATCGATCACAGGGTGGCCCGCTGCGTCAAAGTCCAGCCGCGTCGTCAACTGGTCGAGCTGCTGTGTCAGCGCCAGCTCGAACTGGCGCTGCACATGCTCACGGAACAGCCCGCTCAAAACCAGCCCTGCCAGCACCATGGCCACCGCCAGCCCGGCCAACGTGGCCAACAAGAGCCGAACCCGCAGCGACCGCACCCAACGCATGCGCGACGGGGCCACCGGAGTCGGGGCTGGGGCGGCGGGGCTCATGGCGGCACCAGCCGGTAGCCCATGCCACGCACCGTCTCGATGCAGGCCGAGGGCAGTTTTCTGCGCAGGCGGCCCACAAACACTTCGATGGTGTTGGAGTCGCGGTCAAAGTCCTGGGCGTAGATGTGCTCAGTGAGCTCGGTGCGCGACACCAGCACACCGGGGCGGTGCATCAGGTAGTCCAGCACTTTGTGCTCATGGCCCGTGAGGCTGACCGTTTGGCCATCACACGTGACGCGGCCACTGCGGGTATCCAGTTGCAAGGCTCCACACTGCAGCACGGCAGAAGCCTGGCCGCTGGCCCTGCGGATCAGCGCCCGCAGGCGCGCCAGCAGTTCCTCCATATGGAAGGGTTTGGTGAGGTAGTCGTCCGCGCCAGCGTCGATGCCTGCCACTTTTTCGTGCCAGTTGTCGCGGGCGGTGAGGATCAGCACCGGCATGCTGCGCCCGCCATCACGCCAGCGCTGCAGCACCGTAAGCCCGTCCACCACGGGCAGACCCAGATCCAGCACCACACAGTCGAACGCTTCGGTGTCACCCAGAAACTGGGCGTCAAGCCCGTTGTCGGCTTCGTCCACCGTGTAGCCCGCATCCGACAGGGCCGCGCGGAGCTGCGCGCGCAGGGTCTTTTCGTCTTCAACCAGCAGGATGCGCATGGGTTTCAGCGACGGGGCCGTTCGTCACGGCGTTGAGACTTGTCGTCGCGCGCCTGGACACGCAGCACCTGGGCGGTCTGCGCATCCAGCAAGACCTTGGTCAGTTGCCCGGCCGGGGTCAGCAGCTTGATCTCATAGATCCACAGGCCACGTTTCTGTTCCAGCTCCACCTCCAGCACCTGGCCGGGCATCTCGCGCTGCAGGCGCTCCAGCACCGTGGGCAAGGGCAACACCTGCCCTGCCTGCACCGCCTGCCGGGCACGGTCGTGGTCATCGTGGTCGCTGGCGGATACAGGTTGCCCCACCAGCCCACACAGGCACAGGGACAGCACCACAAACGCTGGGCGCAGCGACAGGGAACGGGGGATCACAAGCATGTATGCATTGTCCACCGTGATTTCTGAACGCTGGATGAACAGCCCTTTCACGCTGCGTTCAGGCAGCCGATTCAACAATGCCCTCACCCGATGACCAAGGACACCACCATGCCCCGCACACCCGCTCTGCACCTGGCCCGCTGCGTGCTCGCTGCCCTCTGCAGCAGCGCAATATTCAGCCCTACCTGGGCCGCCGACACCACCCCTGCCCAGCAGCTCAGCCGCTGGAGCGCCCAGGCTGGCAGTCCCGGCCAAGCCGACCGGGGCAAGCTGCTCTTCAACACGCGCCACGGCGGCGAATGGTCGTGTGCTTCGTGCCACGGCACGCCGCCCACCACGCAGGGCAAACATGCCAGTACGGGCAAGTCGATTGCACCGCTGGCACCGGCCTTCAACCCCAAGGCATTTACCGACACCGCCAAAGTGGACAAGTGGTTTCGCCGCAACTGCAACGACGTGCTGAGCCGCGAATGCACCGCCATCGAAAAAGCCGACGTGCTGGCCTACCTCAACGCTCTTAACCCCTAAACGCCATGAAGATCCCTCACATCTTTCGATGCATCACCGCCCTTTTTCTGATGGCCTGTGCCAGCGCCCATGCCGATGGCGGTCGCGTGATGCCACCCAACGTGCCCAACGCCTACAAGCAGGAATGTGCGGCCTGCCACACCGCCTATGCGCCAGGCCTGTTGCCCGCAGCGTCGTGGGGGCACATCATGGCCGGACTGGGCAAACATTACGGCACCGACGCCTCACTGGACGCGGCAACCGTGCAGCAACTCAACCAATGGCTGCAAGCCAACGCAGGCACCTACAAACGTGTGACTGAGGCCCCACCCGAAGACCGTATCACCCGCTCTGCCTGGTTCGAGCGTAAGCACCGAAAGATTGAGCCATCCGTCTGGAAACTGCCCAGCGTGAAAAGCGCCGCCAACTGCGCGGCCTGCCACACCGGTGCAGACCAAGGCAATTTCAATGAACACGACTTGCGTATGCCCGCCGGGCTGGACGCCCGCGCACGCAGAGCCTGGAACGACTGACACCACAAAGAAGCACCATGCACACCCTTCCCTCCTTTGACCCAACCAGCGCACACGCACACGCCCAGCCAGCAGCGCCTCAGCGCCGCCTCGTCACCGATGCGCCCACCCGCATGTTCCACTGGCTGTTTGCACTGAGTTTTCTCGGTGCCTACCTCACCGCCGAGGGGGAGCACTGGCGGCTATTACACGTCACCCTGGGCTACACCATGGCGGGCCTGCTGGCCTTTCGGGTGCTCTACGGTGTGTTCGGGCCGCGCACGGCCAGCCTGGGCCTGCTGTGGCGCAAGCTGGCTGGCGCACCGGCCTGGCTGCGCAGCTTGCCGCAGACGGCTTCCCTGCGCCAGGTCAACTGGCGGCAGGGCCAGAACCTGCTGATGGTGCTGGCGGTGGTGGCGCTGTTGGTGATAGTGGTGCCACTCACGCTCAGCGGCTACGCCACTTACAACGACTGGGGCAACTTCCTGGGCGGCGACTGGGTCGAAGAAGTGCACGAGTTTTTGGGTGAAGCCATTCTTTTCGTGGTGCTGGCCCACATGGGGCTGATCGCAGTCCTGAGTGTGCTGCGCCGCAAAAACCAGGCCCTGCCCATGCTGACGGGCCGCATCCCCGGCCCCGGCCCGAACCTGGTTCAGAAGAACCGCACCTGGCTGGCGGCCTTGCTGCTGCTAGCGGTGCTGGCCTTCGGTGCGTGGGAATGGCAACAGTCGCCCGCCGGCCTGCTCCCTGGCAGCGCACAGGTCGGCCGCCACCACGACGCGGATGAATAAGGAAAGAACACCATGAATGTTTATATGTGTGTAGTTTGCGGCTGGCTCTACGACGAGGCCGCTGGCCTGCCTGAACACGGCATTGCGCCCGGAACGCGCTGGGAGGATGTGCCCGACGACTGGCGCTGCCCCGAGTGCAACGTGGGCAAGGCCGACTTCGTGTTGTGCGAAATCTGAGCCCCATCACGACGGCCCTTGACCCAGCGCATAGACGCCTCCGTGCATCTTGGGTATAACGAATTCACCCATGCCCCCCACCCAAGCACCCACCGGTCTCGATCCCACCGTCGCAGCGCAGCGTCTGCGCGACGAGGGGGCCAATGAACTGGGTATCAGCCAGCGCCGCACGCTGCGCGACATGGCCTGGGACGTGGTGCGTGAACCCATGTTCCTGCTGCTCATGGGTGCCGGGGCGGTGTACCTGGTCATGGGCAGTACACACGAAGCCCTGATTCTTCTGGGCTTCGTGGTGATCATCATGGCCCTCACCGTGCTGCAGGAACGCCGCACCGACAACGCCTTGAGCGCCCTGCGCGACCTCTCCAGCCCGCGCGCGCTGGCCCTGCGGGGCGGCACCGCCGTGCGTATTGCAGGCCGCGATGTGGTGCGGGAAGACCTGCTGATGATTGCCGAGGGCGACCGCATCCCTGCTGACGGCGCACTGCTGCAGGCCCACGAGCTGGCCACCGACGAGTCGATGCTGACCGGTGAATCCGAGCCTGTGGCCAAACAACCCAGCGACAAGGTGTTTGCGGGCACGCTGGTGGTCAGCGGCCAGGGTTTGCTGCAAGTTTCGGCCGTGGGGCGCCACACCGAACTGGGTCGCATCGGCCAGTCGCTCGACACGATAGCGCTGCAGGCGTCGCCCCTGCGCGAGGAGATGAAGCGGCTCACCGGCAAACTGGTGCGTATCGGACTGGCGCTGTGCCTGCTGCTGGTGGGCCTGCTCTGGGCCCTGCGGGGCGATTGGCTGCAGGCAGTGCTGGCGGGCATCACGCTGGCGATGGGCGTGCTGCCGCAAGAGCTGCCGGTGATCATGATTGTTTTCCTGGCGCTGGCCGCGCGGCGGCTGGCAGTGCAACAGGTGCTAACCCGGCGGCTCAACGCGATCGAGACGCTGGGGCAAACCACGGTGCTGTGTGTGGACAAGACCGGCACCCTCACACAAAACCGCATGGCGGTGGCCGCGCTGTGCCTGCCTGAGCAAACGCTGGACACGCTGAATCTGCCGCCAGACGGTCTACCCGAAGCCTTTCACGAACTGCTGGAATACGCCGTGCTGGCCAGCGAGATTGCCCCGCACGACCCGATGGAGCAAGCCTTTCACCGCATGGCCGGTGCACATCTGGTAGGCACAGAGCATCTTCATCCGCAGTGGACGCTGGCGCGCGAATACGAACTCGCGCCGGAACTGCTGGCCATGACCCACCTGTGGCGCGACGGTGCCACACCCTTCGACACCGTGGCCACCAAAGGCGCACCCGAGGCGGTGGCCGAGCTGTGCCACCTGAACGAAGCCGAGCGTGCCGCCGTCAGCGCCCAGGCCGCCCGCCTGGCCGACCAGGGCCTGCGTGTGCTGGGTGTGGCCAAGGCGCAGCACCCCACCGGGCACGACTGGCCCAACATCCAGCACGACTTTGCGCTGCAGTGGCTGGGCCTGGTGGGCCTGGCTGACCCTTTGCGTCCGGAAGTGCCACAGGCCATCGCACAGTGCCGCAAGGCCGGCATCCGGGTGGTGATGATCACTGGTGACCACCCGCGCACCGCAGCCGCCATTGCGGCCCATGCTGGCATCCCACAGCACGAGGTGGTCACCGGCGATGTTTTGGCGGAACTGAACCCGCAGGAGCTTGCCGACAAGGTCACCCAGGCCAGCGTGTTTGCACGCATCAAACCGCACCAGAAGCTGGCGTTGGTGGAGGCCCTGAAAGCCCAGGGCGAAGTGGTGGCCATGACGGGGGATGGGGTCAACGACGCCCCCGCCCTGAAGGCCGCCCATATCGGCATCGCCATGGGCCAGCGCGGCACAGACGTGGCGCGCGAAGCAGCGGCGCTGGTGCTGCTGGAGGACGACTTTGCCGACATCGTCTCCGCCATCCACCGGGGTCGCCTGACTTTTTTCAACCTCCGGCAGGCCATGGTTTACACCCTGGCGGTGCACATTCCCATCGTTGGCCTGGCACTGCTGCCGGTACTGTTCGGGCTGCCGCTGGTGCTGGCACCGCTGCACATCGCATTTCTGGAGCTGGTCATCGACCCCACATGCTCCATCGTGTTCGAGGCCGAAGAAGGCAGCACCAACCTGATGGAGCAGCCACCGCGCCGCACGACCGAGCCTCTGCTCTCCAGCCGCCACGTGTTTTTGAGCCTGCTGCAAGGCAGCGTGGTCACGGCGGCAGTGGTGGGCCTGTATGCCTGGATGGCCGGGCAGACCGCCTATGCCGCCACCGCCAGCACGGCAGCTTTTGTGGTGCTGGTTGCGGCCAATGCCGTGCTGATCTTCCCGAGCCGTACCAGCCAGACCCGCTGGCGCAGCCTGTGGGCAGGCCTCACCCCCGTGAGCCTGTGGGTGCTGGGCGGCACGCTGGCAGCCCTGACCGCCATCACCACCGTGCCCTGGCTGGCCCAGGCATTCAGCTTCACACCGCTGCCCCCGGCGCACTGGCTGGCCGCACTGGCAGCCGGCCTGTTGATGGTCGTGCCGCTCGTGCTTTGCAAACGGCTGTTGCAACCGGCTGGTCACTGAGCCGTCGGCCTCCCCTGCACATCAGGTGAAATGGCGAGGCTCCGATGTGGTGGGTACCACGTCACCGGGGTGGTGGCCCAGTACAAACGGAATGGTGGTGAATGCCACAACGGCCACCAGCAGGAGCGCCGGTAACACCACGCGCAGCATGGAGAAAAAAAAGGTCTTGAGGTCAGCGTTCATCGTGAATTCCCTGGAAGCCCGGCTGCTTTTTCAGCCGTGCAGCCATGGTGCGCTGTTCGGCCTGAACGGAAGGTGAACCATCACGAAGCACTGTCTGGAGGGGCTCACCGAAATTGCTACATATTCAATAGCTGCATACGCACGCAGAATGAGCGCAAAAGACCTATTTCTCTTCAAATCCAGGGACCGCAGACTGTGCTGTGACCACCGCGCGCAATAGCGCACTGGCGGGCGCCACCAGGTCGGCCAGTTGCGCCACCCGGTCCTGCTCAATGGCCTGCAGCACCAGTTCGTTGATACCGCCCACCACCGCCATCGCCATGGCCTTGTGCAGCAGCACCGGCCCCGATGGCTGCTGATTCACGACCTCGCGCATGAAGTCAGCCAGTTGCTGGTTGGCGCGCCGCCGTGCCACCAGCCCCGGCAAGCCCAGGCCCAGAATGTCCACGAACAACGCCCGCATCAGCACCGGGTTCAAAGCCAGCGCCCCCAGATAAGCGGCAATGGCCTGCTCCACCTGCTGCTCCCAGCCGCGGTCGGGATTGATAGCCGAGCGCAGCACCGCCAGCGCGTTCTGGCTGGCGGCCTCGTGCAGCGCGATCAGGCAGCCCGGTTTGTCGGTGAAATATTCGTAAAACGTGCGCCGCGACACCCCGGCCTCGCGCACTATATCGGCGATGGTGGTGTCGGCATACCCTTGTGCTGCCACACACCGGGCCATCCCCTCAAGCAGGCGCGTATGGTGTGTACGGAGGTCGATTTCGGTTTCAGGCATGGCGGCTATTGTCGGAGTCAACAAGGTTTGGTACTTGACAGTACCACACCCTGAATCCATGATGCGCAGCAACGGTACGGCTTCGTACCAAGCACCTTTCCGGACAAACCATGACCGAACTTGTTATCCGCCGCCTGCTGATTGACCTGGAAACACCCCTGCCCCGCCACTGGTGTGGTGGTGACGCTTTCAAGACGGCCTTTTTTAACGCCCTGTCCATGAGTTTCCCGGTGGGGGAGCAGTTTTTTATCGACTCGGTGCGCGACGGCCTCAAACTTCTGCCCGAAGAACAGCAGGCTGCCCACAAGGCCGAAGTGCAGGGTTTTATCGGCCAGGAGGCCACCCACCGCCGCATCCACGCACTGTTCAATGGCCACCTGGAGCGGCAAGGCCTGGTCAACCACTGGGCCCCACGTATCCAGAAACGTATGAAGATGCTGGACGGGGTAGACCCGCGGCACCCGCTGGCCATCACGGCCGCCAACGAACATTTCACCGCCATCCTGGCCGAGTGGCTGCTGAGCCACCCCGAGGTGTTTGGCCAGACCGAAGAGCGCCTGAAAACCATGTGGCTGTGGCACAGCGCCGAAGAGGCCGAACACAAAAACACCGCCTTTGACCTGTACCAGACGCTGGACGGCAGCTATACATGGCGTGCCACCTGGTTCCGCCGTGTCACGTTGATCTTTCTGGGGGACACCCTGCGCCAGACCGTCAACAACCTGCACCACGATGGCACGCTGTGGCAATGGCGCACCTGGAAAAGTGCGGCCAGCACCCTGTTCGGCACGGAGGGCTTGATCCGCCGCACCTACAAACCCTGGCGCGCGTATGTCCGCCGCGACTTCCATCCGAGCCAACAGGAAAGTGCCCTGTCGGACCAGTGGCTGGCCAACAACCGCGAGGCCTACACGCTGGTGGGCACACGCGCAGAAAAACCGGCTTAGGGCAACGCTGATTAAGGTACACGCACCTGCGTGGTGCTGCGTTACAGGTCGATGAAGCAGCAAACCCTCGCCATGGCCGCAGACCAAAGCTTTGAGAACTACCGCAAGCCCACCAGGCGCGACGAGTTCTTGAGAACCATGGAGGCCATCGTGCCCTGGTCCAGCCTGTGCGAGGTCATCGAGCCACACTACCCCAAGGCAGGCAACGGCCGCCCACCCATAGGTCTGGAACGCATGCTGCGTATCCACTTCATTCAGCATTGGTTCAACCTGGCCGATCTGGCTTGTGAAGAAGCCCTGTACGACAGTGCCAACCTGCGCCGCTTTGCAGGCATCGACCTGGGCCGTGAGCCCGTACCCGACGCCACCACTATCTTGAAGTTTCGCAAGCTCCTCAATGCGCACAAACTGGGCGAAGCACTGTTTGCCAAGGTGGGGCAGGAGTTGCAGCAGCGAGGCTTCAAGGTCCATACCGGCACCATCGTGGATGCCACCATCATCGGCGCGCCCAGTTCAACCAAGAATGCAGGCAAGGCACGCGACCCCGAGATGCACCAGACCAAGAAGGGCCAGCAGTGGTACTTTGGCATGAAGCTGCACATTGGCGTGGACAGCCAAAGCGGCTTGGCGCACAGCGCCGTCGTCACAGCCGCCAACGTGCATGACAAGCACCCGCTGCCACAACTGCTGCATGGCAACGAGCGGCGCGTGTATGGCGACTCAGCCTATGCCAGTCAGAAGGCGTTGATTGCGGGTAAAGCTCCAAACGCCAAAGACTTCACCAATCAGCGCACGCGCCGCGCTGGTGGTCTCGTTGATGAGGTGGCTCGTGCAAAGAACCGCAACAAATCCAGGATTCGTGCCCGCGTCGAGCATGTCTTTGGTGTGATCAAGCGGCTGTGGGGCTTTGGCAAGGTGCGCTATGTGGGGCTGCACAAGAATGCCACGCGGGCGTTCACTGCCCTGGCACTGGCCAACATCTTCCTCGGCCGCCAAAGGCTGATGGCACAGGTGCGCCCGTAGGGGCCAAAAACGGGCTCAAGGGCCTGTACAAGGCCCTCTGGGCCGCCAACCCCAGCCTGCGCTGCGTCCAAACTGGGCGGGGCTGCCCGAAATTACTCCAATGCCGATACTTGATCAGCGTTGCCTTAGGCCCAGCCCACGTTCAGGGTGGGTTTGCCGTAAAGTTGCCGCCATGCAACTCAACTACATCGCCAACGCCCACCAGCCATCAGCCTCTGGCCGCACCATCCCAGTGATCGACCCGTCGGACGGCCAGGTTTTTGACGCACTCCAGCGCAGCAATGCCGAAGATATCGACCAGGCCGTTCACGCCGCGCGCCAGTGTTTCGACATGGTCTGGAGCAAGGTCAGTGCCGTGGAGCGCGGTCGCCTGCTCATGCGCCTGTCGCAGAAGGTGGCCGAACACGCCGACGAGCTGGCCGTGATCGAACAACGCGACTGCGGCAAACCCACCAAACAGGCCAAGGCCGACGCCGCCGCACTGGCCCGCTACTTCGAGTTTTATGCCGGTGCTTGCGACAAGCTGCACGGTGAAACCATCCCCTACCAGGACGGCTACAGCGTCTTCACCTGGCGCGAGCCGCATGGCGTAACCGGCCATATCGTGCCGTGGAACTACCCCATGCAGATTTTCGGCCGCAGTGTGGGCGGTGCGCTGGCCGCAGGCAATGTGTGTGTGGTCAAACCGTCCGAAGACGCCTGCCTGAGCCTGCTGCGGGTGGCGCAACTGGCGGCCGAGGTCGGCTTCCCCGCCGGTGCGCTCAACATCGTCACCGGCTACGGCCACGAGGTGGGCGACGCCCTCGCGCGCCACCCCGGCATAGACCACATCAGCTTCACCGGCAGCCCCAAAGTCGGCACACTGATCCAGCAGGTCGCAGCCGAGCGGCACTGCCCCGTCACGCTGGAGCTGGGTGGCAAAAGCCCGCAGATCGTATTTGCCGACGCCGACCTGGACGCGGCCATCCCCACCATCATCAACGCCATCGTGCAGAACGCGGGCCAGACCTGTTCCGCCGGGTCGCGCCTGCTGGTGGAAGAAAGTATTTACGAACCATTGCTCGAGCGCCTGGGCGCGGCCTTTGAAGCACTGCGTGTCGGCCCCGCCGCGATGGACCTGGACCTGGGCCCGCTGATTCGCCAGAGCCAGCAGCAGCGGGTATGGGATTTTTTGAGCGACGCCCAAGTGGCCGGTATTGCCATGGTGGCGCAGGGTGTGGTGGTGGACGAAGCGCCCGAGTCTGGCTTTTACCAGGCCCCCACCCTGCTGCGCGACGTGCCCATGAACCACCGGCTGGCGCAGGAAGAGGTGTTTGGCCCTGTGCTGTCCGCCATGTCCTTCCGCGACGAAGACCACGCCGTGCAACTGGCCAACGCCACCCGCTTCGGCCTAGTCGCCGGCATCTGGACCCGCGACGGTGCCCGCCAGTTTCGTATGGCCAAACGGGTGCAGAGTGGCCAAGTGTTTATCAACAACTACGGCGCAGGTGGTGGTGTCGAGCTGCCGTTTGGTGGCGTCAAGTCATCCGGCTATGGGCGTGAGAAGGGCTTGGAAGCGTTGTACGGGTTCACCACGCTCAAGACCGTGGCAGTGCGGCACGGGTAAAGGCTCACTGCACAAACCCCATCCCCCGCGCTTCGCGCACCTCGGGTTTGATGCGGTGTTCGACCTCAAGTTGCTCGATGAACTCCTCGACGCTGAAGCTGGTGGCCAGGATGTCGGTTTGGCGTTTGACGGCGGCGAAGTCGCCGGGGCAAAGCTGCTCCAGTTTGGCCAGTTGGGTGCGCAAGACGGTGGTTAACAAGTCTGCATCTCCGCCCAAGGCTTCGGTGACAAACATCTTTTCGCGCTGCAGCGCGGTCAGGGGTTTGAACTTGATCTTGAAGGTGAAACGGCGTAGCGCGGCCTGGTCCATACGGTCGAGCAAATTGGTGGTGCAGATGAAAATGCCGCGAAAGCGCTCCATACCCTGCAGCATCTCGTTCACCTCGGTCACTTCGTACGTGCGCTGTGCACCCCGGCGGTCTTGCAGGTAGCTGTCGGCCTCGTCCAGCAGCAGCACGGCGTTTTCCGCCTCGGCCTCCTTGAACATCGCGGCCATGTTCTGCTCGGTGTCACCCACAAACTTGCTGATCAGGTCACTGGCCTGTTTGACGATCAGGGGCTTTTCCAGCGCCTTGGCAATGTGCTGGCCCAGCGCGGTTTTGCCGGTGCCGGGCGCGCCGTAAAAACACAGGGTGCCGTGGCCCCGGTCTTTCAGGGCCTGCACGATACGCGGGATCTCGTGGCGGGTTTCCACGTTGAGCATGTCCAGGTCGTAGGTGGTGACCGGGCCGGGGCCGCCCGTGCTGGCGGGCTTTTTTCCCAGGGCAGCGTCGGAGTTCTGCAGCTGCCGCTCGATCAGGGCTTCCATCCGTTCTGCGCCTTCGTCGGCGTCTTTGACCAGGCCCGCAAAACGCACCGCTGTGCGGATCTGCGCCGGGGTCAGGCCTTTGCGCTCCGACAGGCGGGCGACAAAGGCGTCGCCGACGGGCACACCTTCCAGCGTCTTGCGCAGCAGCTGTTCACGGGCACCGGGCGGCGGTGAAGTCAGCTCCAGGTGGTAGGCAAACCGGCGGCGGAACGCCGGATCGATCTGTTCGATGCGGTTGGTGACCCAGAGGGTGGGCACGGGGTTGGCTTCCAGTATCTGGTTGACCCAGGCTTTGCCGTTGACGCTGTGGCTGACCGCGGCACCCAGCGCCTGCTGGTCCTGGCGCGCCATCAGGCCAGCGGCGTCCACACTGATGGGCGGGAACACGTCCTCCACCTCGTCAAACAGCAGCGCGGCCTGCGCCGCACCTTTGAGGAAGGCCTGGCCGATCTGCAGGGAGCGGTAACGGTCGCGCCCGCTGAGTGAGTTGCCGTCGCGGTCGGCATATTCCACCTCGAACAACTCCACTCCGGCGGCCTGCGCCACCACCTTGGCCAGCTCGGTCTTGCCGGTGCCGGGCGGGCCGTAGAGCAGCACGTTAACGCCCGGCACACGGCCCCGCACGGCGTTGCGCAGCAGGTTGATCAGCACCTGCACTTCGTCCTGCACAAAATGAAAATCACCCGGGGCCAGCAGGCTGCGCGCAGCAGGCCGGGTGAAGACGGCCATGAGTTCGGTCTGGTCGCGGTATTCACGCATCAGCACCGGCGGGACCTTGTCGCTGACCTTCATCAGGTCCCCCAGGTCGGTGATGCTGTGTTCGGCAATCAAATGCTCCACCAGACCGGTGCGCTCCAGCCGCGAGCCCGCACGCAACGCGTCACCCACCTCGGTGGCACTGACTCCCGCCAGGTCGGCAATCGCCGCATAGGCTTCGGGTGCGTTGTTAACCTTGTATTCGACCAGCAGGGTGCGCAGATCCCGCTGGTAACGCGCGAGGGTGCCGTACAGCAGCAAGGCCCGTTCGGCCTGGTTGAGCTGCAGCAGGCCAGCCAGTGCGTCGATGTTTTTCTCGACCAACGTGGCCTGCTTCTTCAGGCTGTGGGCCAGCCATTCACCGGTGGTGTTGAGCAGGGTCAGCAGGTCTTTGGGCGCATCCTTGGCGTATTCGTCGAGGTGGTAAAAAAGTGTGCCCTCTTCATACGGCCCACGCCATACACCGTGGCGCTCCAGAAATGCAGCGTCTGACAAGACCTCGTGGCCGCGCCAGAAGTCATTGGCCACACAGCGCCGCGCCAAAAAGGCGCGCACCCGGCCGAGTACCGGCGCGGGCCACACCAGGTGCCGCCCGGTCAACGCAAACAGGCTGCCCAGGTCGCGCCGCACGTTGAACTTGCTGCCCTGCTTCGCGGTGAGGCTCAGCACCAGATGCGAACACATCAGGTCCATCACCGGGACATCGGCCAGACCAGGGGACACCAGCACATCGGACGGGAGCACACGCTTGACCATGGATGACCTCCAGAAACTGCGGAGCAGCTGCCAAAAGTGGCAGCCCACCCCTAACGCAACTCCGGCCAGAATGGCATACACGGCGTGCCAAGACCACAGGCCCCAGCGCACTCCCGACAAAAATACAGGGGCTTACCCGAGCGCGGTGTCCAAAATCATCATCAAGACGAAGCCCAGCATCAGCCCCGCAGTGGCATACACCTCATGCCCTTTGCGGTGCGATTCGGGGATGATCTCGTGGCTGACCACAAACAACATGGCACCGGCCGCAAACCCCAGCCCCCACGGCAACAGCGCCGCTGAATAACTGACCACCGCTGCGCCCAGCACGGCCCCCACGGGTTCCACCAAGCCGGACGCCATCCCAATCCCCACCGCCAGCGCACGTTTGTAGCCCGCAGCCAGCAAAGCAACCGCCACCACCAGCCCCTCGGGCACGTCCTGGATGGCGATGCCAGTGGCCAGCGCACTGGCGCGCACGGCGTCGTTGCCGGCATACCCCACCCCAATGGCCAAGCCCTCGGGCAAGTTGTGCAGCGCAATGGCAAACACAAACAGCCAGGTGCGCCGCAGGGTACGCGCCGACTGGCCTTCCACCCCCTTGATGAAATGCTCATGCGGCAGCAGCCGCTCCATGACCAGCAGCACCGCGCCCCCCAGCAGGATGGCAACCCCCACAACACCGCCCGCGCCCCAGGCACTTGCGCCCGATGCACGTGCGGCGGCAATGCCGGGAATGATGAGAGAAAAGGCACACGCCGCCAGCATGACCCCTGCGCCAAAGCCGAACAGGCTGTCCTGCGTGCGGTCGGACAGGCGCTGCGAGAACATCACCGGCACTGTGCCCAGCGCGGTGGCCAGCGCCGCCACCGCCCCACCGATCAACGCACCCTGCACAGCGGAGTTGCCCTGCACGGACTGCCAGAACTGCAGCACCAGCACGGCGAACCCGCTGAGCACAATCGCCCAGCCCACCAGCAACCGCATTGGAATGCCCGCCCTCATGCCCACGTTTCGGGTGTGCGCCATGCTGTGCTCCGGTCCGCCGCAATCAACCGTGTGTGGCCGCATAACGGCGCGCCACTTCGGCCCAGTCCACCACGTTGTAGAACGCGACAATGTATTCGGGGCGGCGGTTCTGGTACTTCAGGTAGTACGCGTGTTCCCACACGTCCAAGCCGAGGATCGGCGTGTTGCCCGAGCCCACGCCCTGGGTCAGCGGGCTGTCCTGGTTGGCGCTGCTTTCCACCACCAGCTTGCCCGCAGCAGTCACGCTGAGCCAAGCCCAGCCACTGCCAAAGCGGGTCAACGCTGCCTTGGTGAAGGCATCCTTGAAGGCATCGAAACCGCCCAGGTCACGGTCGATGGCGCTGGCCAGTGCACCCTGTGGCACACCACCGCCGGTGGGTGACATCACGGTCCAGAACAGGCTGTGGTTGTAGTGCCCGCCCGCGTTGTTGCGCACCGCTGTACGCACGGCTTCGGGCAGGCTGTCCACGGCGGACACCAACGCTTCCACCGGTTTGTCGTCCAGGCCGGTGTCTTTTAAGGCGGCGTTCAGGTTGTTCACATAAGTCTGGTGGTGGCGCGTATGGTGGATTTCCATCGTCTGGGTGTCGATGTGCGGCTCCAATGCATCAAAGGCGTAGGGCAATGCGGGCAAGGTATAGGGCATGGTTGGAGTTCAGTCAGGATGTGAGAAATGCGCCGCACGCCGCGAATGCAGCGCGCTGCTGGGTGCACAGTGCGCCGGATGCGGCGTTGGAGTTGGTGCCCGGCTGGGCAGAGGGATACCGGAATGGAGGGTGCACACATGACGTCCAAAGGGAGCCCTTTGCGTCAGATCAACAATGTGCGTATTCAGGCCTTCAAATGATAACAATTCTTATCTAAAAAGTACAGCGCAGCGATTTTTGGCCTCTGTGACAACCCGATACACTGGCTCAAAACAACACCCCCCTCAGGAGACAAAACATGCGTGTCGCCCAGCAATCCATCATCGTCACGGGTGCCGGCAACGGCATTGGTGAAGGCATCGCCAAACGCCTGGCCAGCGAAGGAGCCCGCGTCACGGTGAACGACATCAACACCGTGGGCGGGCAGCGGGTGGTGGACGAGATCGTGGCGGCGGGGGGTACGGCGCAGTTTGTGCAGGCCGACGTGACCCGCTCGGCCGAGGTGAAGGCGTTGGTGGATGCCGCCGTGCAGCGTTACGGCAAGCTCGACACCATGGTCAACAACGCGGGCTGGACCCACCGCAACCGCCCGATGCTGGAGGTGAGCGAGGACGAGTTCGACAAGGTCTATGCCATCAACATGAAAAGTATCTACCTGTCGGCCATCCATGCCGTGCCAGCGCTGCGTGCCAATGGCGGCGGCAGTTTCATCAATATTGCCTCCACCGCAGGCCTGCGGCCCCGCCCGGGGCTGACCTGGTACAACGGCTCCAAAGCCGCTGTCATCATCACCAGCAAGTCGATGGCAGCCGAGCTGGGGCCGGACAACATCCGCGTGAACTGCATCAACCCGGTGTTTAACCCCGACACCGGGCTGGCCGCCGAGTTTGCGGGTGGCCCAGTGGATGACGTGCGCCGCGCCAAATTCCTGGCCACCATCCCGCTGGGGCGCTTCTCCACGGCACTGGATGTGGCGAATGCGGCGCTGTACCTGGCGTCGAGTGAAGCGGCATTTATCTCGGGCATCTGCCTCGAAGTAGACGGCGCACGCTGCGTGTAACCGGTATAACGATTGCCGTTGTAGTGTCAAAACACCCAAGCCTCACCCACTGCGGCAAAATCGGGGGATGTCCCCCACCCCTCCCGTGACCATCGGTCACCGCGTAGTGCCCCTGATCGACGAACGTACGTTGGCATGGTCAGCACCACCCAGCAGCACCTCCTTGCCCGCCCAGGGCCTGCTCAGCGACACCCTGGGCCGCCCGCTGCGCGACCTGCGTATCAGCGTGACCGACCGCTGCAACTTCCGCTGCAGCTACTGCATGCCCAAGGAAGTGTTTGACAAGGACTACACCTACCTGCCGCATGCATCGCTGCTGAGTTTTGAGGAAATCACCCGGCTGGCACGGCAGTTTGTGGCGCATGGTGTGCGCAAGATCCGCCTGACCGGTGGTGAGCCGCTGCTGCGCAAGAACCTGGAAGCGCTGGTGGCCCAACTCGCCGCGCTGCGCACACCCGACGGCCAGCCGCTCGACATCACGCTCACCACCAATGGCTCGCTGCTGGTGCGCAAGGCGCAGGCCCTGAAAGACGCCGGCCTGCAGCGCGTGACCGTCAGCCTCGACGGGCTGGACGACGCCGTGTTCCGGCGCATGAACGATGTGGACTTTCCGGTGGCCGACGTGCTGCGCGGCATCGACGCGGCGCAGGCGGCGGGCCTGGGGCCAGTCAAAGTCAACATGGTGGTCAAACGGGGCACCAACGCACAAGAGATTCTGCCGATGGCGCGGCACTTCCAAGGCACCGGGGTGGTGCTGCGTTTCATCGAATATATGGACGTGGGTGCCACCAACGGCTGGCGCATGGACGATGTGATGCCCTCGGCCCAGGTGATCGAGCACATCCACGCCCAGATGCCGCTGGTGCCACTGCAGGCCAGTGTGCCGGGCGAGACGGCCGAGCGCTGGGCCTATGCCGATGGCAGCGGCGAAATCGGCGTCATCAGCAGCGTGACGCAGGCGTTTTGTGGCGACTGCAACCGCGCCCGCCTCTCAACCGAAGGCCAGCTGTACCTGTGCCTGTTTGCCAACCGGGGCCACGACCTGCGCAGCCTGCTGCGCGGTGGTGCATCCGACGCGGACATCACCAGCGCCATTGGCCACATCTGGCAGGGCCGCAGCGACCGGTATTCAGAATTACGCGGCACCTTGCCCGCAGACACCACGCCCGGCTCAGCAGCTACGCGCCGGGTCGAAATGAGTTACATCGGAGGCTAGTTTTTTGGCTACATCCCACGCAGACATTGCTCTTGAAGATATCACCGGCCTGGTCCTCGCCGGGGGCCGCGGCAGCCGTATGGGGGGCGTGGACAAAGGTCTGCAAAACTTCAACGGTGTGCCGCTGGCCCTGCACACCCTGCTGCGCTTGCAGCTGCAAACCGGCCACGCGATGGTCAACGCCAACCGCAACCTGGCGGCTTACGAATCCTTTGGGGTGCCTGTTTGGCCCGACCCGGTGGGTGACTACAACGGGCCGCTGTCGGGCTTTCTGGCCGGGCTGGAGCGCTGCGAGACGCCGTACCTGGTGACCGTGCCGTGTGACACCCCGCTGTTCCCGCTGGACATGGTGCCCCGGCTGGCGGCCGCGCTGGCGCGTGAAGATGCCGACATTGCCATGGTGGCCGCACCCGAGCCCGATGGGCACGGCGGCAACACCCTGCGCAGCCAGCCGGTGTTTTGCCTGCTGCGGGTGAGTTTGCTGGAAAGCCTGGTCGCATTCACCCACAACGGCGGCCGCAAGATCGACGCCTGGACCGACCAGCACACCACCGTGCTGGTGCCGTTTGATGCCCCGGGCGACGACCCGCTGGCCTTCTCCAACGCCAACACCGTGGCAGAACTGCGCGCGCTGCAGGCGCAGCCCGCCCGGCCATGAACACACTCGACGACATCGCCGCCAGCCTGCAGGGCTACGACCCCCAGTCGCTGTCTGCGGCATCGGTCAGCACTTTTCTGGCACGTATGGTCAGCCCGGTCACCGAGGTGCAGACCGTGGGCATTTTTGACGCCCTGGGCCGGGTGCTGGCGCAGGACATCGTCTCGCCCTTCAGCGTGCCGCCACACGACAACTCGGCCATGGACGGCTACGCGTTTGCTGGCAACCAGTTGGCGGCCGACACCCCCCTGACGTTGACTGTGGCGGGCACCGCTTTTGCGGGCGCGGCATGGCGCGGCACGGTGGCTGCGGCCCAGTGCCTGAAGATCATGACCGGGGCCGTGATGCCCGCCGGGCTCGACACCGTCGTGCCGCAGGAGTTTGTGCAGCAACTGGACGGTGCCATCACCATTCCCGCGAACATCGTGCGCAGCGGCGACAACCGCCGCCTGGCCGGTGAAGACCTGCTGCAAGGCGGCGTCGCCCTGCCCGCAGGCGAGCGCCTGGGCCCTGCCGCACTCGGCCTGCTGGCCAGCCTGGGGGTAGCCACAGTGCCGGTTTTCCGCCGCCTGCGTGTGGCCTACTTTTCCACCGGCAACGAGATCCTGAGCCTGGGCGAGCCCCCGCGCGAAGGTGCGGTCTACGACAGCAACCGCTACACCGTGTTTGGCTTGCTCACCCGGCTAGGGGTGGAGGTGATCGACATGGGGGTGGTGCCCGACGAACCCGCGCTGCTGGAAGCGGCCTTTGTGCAAGCCGCGCAACAGGCCGATGCCATCATTACCAGCGGCGGCGTGAGTGTGGGTGAAGCCGACCACACCCGCGCCACCATGAAAACACTGGGCGACGTGGTGTTCTGGCGTGTGGCCATGCGGCCCGGGCGGCCCATGGCGGTGGGCCGCATCAACGCGCCAGCACCCGAACTTCAAGCCAAATTGGCCTCTAGCGCAGGTAATACGGGCGCAAGCAGCTATCAAAACAATAGTAATTCAGCCACACCACCCCGCAGCGCCATCCTGTTCGGCCTGCCCGGCAACCCGGTGGCGGTGATGGTCACCTTTCTTGCCTTTGTGCGCCCGGCCCTGCTGCAGATGATGGGCTGCAACAGCCGCAGCATCCAGCCCGCGCCCCTGCTGAAAGCCCGCAGCACCCAACCCATCCGCAAAAAAGCAGGCCGCACCGAATACCAGCGCGGCCTGGTACACACCGATGCCGACGGCACGCTGGTGGTCGAAGTCGCAGGCAACCAGGGGTCGGGTGTGCTCAGCTCCATGGTGCAAGGTAATGGGCTCATCGTGCTGCCCCATACGCAGGGCAACGTTGCTGCAGGTGATGCCGTCGATGTGATGGTGTTTGACGGGGTCATTTAGCCCCATTTGGAGTGCCATGCCTTACCAAGCCCAACACCTTGTCCAGCCGCCGATCCGTGCCGAAGTGGACTGCTTTTCCGGTGCCACCCTGCTCGAATTCGGCACGCCGTGGTGCGGCTTTTGTCTGGCAGCGCAACCCCTTATTGAGCAGGCGCTGCAGGCATACGGTGCTGTCACCCACCTGAAGGTAGAAGACGGCCCGGGCCAGCCGCTGGGGCGCAGTTACCGGGTGAAGTTGTGGCCGACACTGGTTTTTTTGCGGGATGGGCAGGAAGTAGCCCGGTTGGTGCGCCCGCAGGATGCACAGGAAATTGCGGACGCACTGCAACAGATCGGTTCAGTGCCGCATTGAAGTTGCGGCACATTGCCGGAGTAGGCTGATCATTGGCCGGAGAAGTTCATCGGTACCGTCTTGGTCGAACCATCAAGCTGCGGCACAGCCACATTCACCTTGAGATTGCCCTTGAAGTCCGCAGGCGGTTTGCCGCTGAAGGAACCCGTGCGTGGATCGAATGTGAGCCACGCCGGCAAGGGCTTGCCGTCAGCCGTTTTGGCCACGGGCATCTTGCCCGCAAGCACCAAGAGCGGAACAACAGGAACCTGGGCTTTGATTTCACGTACAGCCGTGGCCGGGTTGGCAGCACCAGACGTGATACTGACACTGCTTGCCCCGCCCTTGAGTGAAGTGGCCTGGGAGGAACTGCTGCTATCAATGTCCACTTGGGCCGAGACCAATCCGCTGCCCTTTGTGGGGTTGGGTGTGGCGGCTTTGCCTGGTGTGACGGGGGGTGTCCTCACGACTGGCTGGCCGTTCCTCCCGACAGGTGTCATGCTGTAGCCGGAAGCGGAAGCCCCGACGGCAACACCTACCGAGCTTGATGTGCTCTTGGCGTCTGCCAGATTAACGGCACCACCCGCAACGATGCCGATGCCGTTGGTCGCCTTGACTTGGGTGCCTTCCAGCGTGGTGTCCTTGCCAGACGACAACTGCACACGCCCACCACTGGTGATGCCCGCGCCGGTGGCAGTGTCGCTGCTCGATTTGCTGTCGCCCACGCTGAATGCGCCTGCTCCCTCTTTCTTCATAGCCGCACTCCTGCCCTTGCCCACCTCGCCTTTGCCACCCGCACCCGACACATCAACACCCAGCGATTGGCTGCTGCTCGTGTCGTGTGCCGCGTTCAAGGCCAGGTTGCCGCCCGCTGCAATCTTGGCGTCGCCACCACTGGCGATCTGGGTTCCGGTAAAGGTCGCATCACCACCACTCTGGATGGTGAGCGGGCCCCCGCTGCTGATGCCGCCGACCACATCCTTACTGCTGCTGCTGGACGCTGTGGCGTAGCCCACGGAAGCCGAGCCACTGCCCTCTTTTTTGCCCACGGTGACATCCACAGCAGCGCTGGCTTGCTGGCTGCTGGAATTGCTGGTGTCCTTTGCCGCGTCGAACTTGAGGTTGCCACCCACCGCCACACTCGCCGCGCCGCCAGCAGCCAGCTTGGTTCCTTCAAAACGTGTGTCCCCGCTGGTCGTGACATCAAGATTGCCACCGGCCCGGATGCCCCCCACCACCGCATTGCTGCTGCTTTCGCTGCTCTTGCTGCCGGTGTAGTCGGCACTGACGCTCACCGACTTGTTCACCACATCGACGCCCACCGAGCCACCCGCGCTGGTGCTGTTGCCGCTGGAACTGGCTGTGTTTTTGGCGGCCGAATAGTCAAGGGAGCTGGCGCCCAGGGCCACATTTCTGCCCGCATCAATGCTGGTCCCCTCCATCTTGGTGGTACCGCTGGATTGGCTGTTGACACTGCCACCCACCTTGATGCTGGACACCACCGCATTGCTGGTGGCGGAATTGTTTGAAGCGTCTTCGTGCCGGTATTCAGCCTTGACGCCCGCACCCTGTTCTTTAGATGCCGGTTGTTTGCCCGAACCAGGCCCCACGGATGCCTGAACACTGTGCCCCTGCGAGCCTGAGCCATACACACCCAGCTTGGCCGAATTGCTGTTGCTGCTGGAAGAGCTGTAGGTGGTGTCGGCGGCCGCCAGACTGGTGATGGTCTTGGCCGTCTGGTTCAAATCGCCACCGGCGCTGATTTGGGTGCCCACATCGGTGATGCTGTTGGTGGCGTGGCGGGTCATGTTGCCGCCTGCGCTCAGGCCTGAAGTGATGGCAGTGGTTTTGCCCTCGGTCTTTTGGCTCTGCTCATTCGCGGCGTAAATACCCACAGAGCCAGAAGCCGAAACCTGGGCAGAAGCACCGGCCTGGGCCCCCAAACTGGCAGCACCACTGGCCTTGGCGCTGACACTGGCACCAGCATCCGCGTAGAGACCCGCAGTGGTCACATTGCTGCTGCTGCTGGTTTCATGGACATCGTTGACTGCAACGAATTTCATGTCCTTGGCTTTGATATCCATATCACCACCAGAGGCCAGGTTGGACCCCTGCAGCTGGATGGTGTCGGTGGCATTCACCGCCAGATTTTTGCCCGCGCTGATGGTCGAGCCCTGGTTTTTTGTGTCCAGCGTACTGTTGGTGGTGACGCTGCGCTGCATGAGGTCCAGCTTGTTTTCGCTCGAGACCGAGGCTTCTGCCGAGGCTTCGGCAGAGGCGTTCACCCCCGCATAGCTGGCCCCCGCTTTGGCCTCTGCTTTGGCCTCTGCTTTCGCTGTGTTGGTGCTGCTGGCCATCAGGCCGATCGAAGTGCTGGTTGTGGTGCTGGTGCTGGTTGCCTTGTCCTCGGCTGCGAGCAGGTTCACGTTCTTTGCGTTAACCGTCGCATCTCCGCCTGCTTTGACCGTTGAGCCCTGCAGTGTCAAGTCATTGCGTGCGTCAACCGTGAGGTCACCGCCAAAATTGAGGCGCGAACCCACATGCTTCAAGTCTGTGGTCTGGGCCGTGGTGGTGGTGCTCGCACTGAACGCCAGTCCGGCGGAACCGGTGCCCGTGGCCTCTGCAGAAGCGCCAGCCGAGGCGCTGGCCGAAGCCGACGATTTTGTCTTGCCTGACGCAGCTTCAGCCTCTGACTTGGTGTCGGTCGATCGCCCTGACGACGCGCTGACCTGTAATACGCCGGTGTTCTTGGTCGTGGTTGTGGTCTCGTCGTAGTTGCGGCCAGCCAGCACATTCACGTTGGTCGCACTCACCGTGCCGCTGCCTTTCACGTCAACACTGGAGCCCTGGACCGTGATGTCATTACCCGCTGCCAACGAGGCATTGCCGCCCACTTGCAGCGTGCTGCCCACGTTGCGCACCGAGGTCGAATCGGTCGTAACGGTGGTCGACCCGTACAGCGACCCGTTCATGCCAAAACCGCTGGCTTTGCTCTCGCTGTGGATGTCGGTGGTGTTCTCGCGCGCCAACATATTCAGGTCACCACCGGCCTTGAGGTCGGCGTTACCGGCCGCCCTGGTGTTGGTACCGGCTAGTGTGATGTCCTTGCCGGCATCGATGCTGAGGTTGCCACCACTGCTCAGACCCGACTTCACCTGCGTGACGGTGGTGGTGGTAGTGGTGGTCATGCCGGTGGCACCACCCTGCTTGAAGGTACTGTGCGTGGTATCTACACTCTTGTCCTGGATGGTGTCAAAGGTGACGTTGCCACCCGCTTTGAGGCTTGCATCACCACCGGCCGCCATGCTGGAGCCGGTGTTGGTGATGTCCTTCGCCGCGTCAAGCGCCAGTGTGCCCGTGGACTGGATGGAGGCCGTCTTGCCGATGTCGGTCACGTAACGCAGTTCGTTGCCAGAGCCGCTCGCTGTCGTCTGGTTGACGATGCTGCCTTGCGTCGATGTGATGGCGACATTGCCGCCTTTGATGGTTCCCGATGTATTCACCACATCACCCACCGACGTGACCTTGAGCGACTGGCTGCCAGCAATGGTGCCGCCCGTGTTGGTCAGAGAGCTGAGGCTCAGATTGGCAGTTTCAGCCGTGATAACGGCCCCCTGGGTGATATTGCTTTTGGTCTTGGGAGAAAGATAAACCACGGGCGCGAGCACCACCTGGCCGTTCACTTCGGTCTGCACCATCCACACAATGTCGTGTTTGAGTCGGGCTTGTTGCTCGGGCGTGAGCGCCTGGCCGTAGGCCAGGCCCAGCGCCTTGCTTTCACCGGCTGCCGAATCCATCAGGCTCTGCACCTGGGTGCCCGCATCCCTGGCGCCCTTGAGCAGCACATTGCCCGTTTGCGCAACCAGTTGCTGCTTGATCAGGTAAGCCTCGTAACTGGCGTCACCCAGGCGGCGCGCCAGCGCATCGGCGTCGTAGCCCAGCAGCTTGGACAGGTAGTCCGAGCCCACCGTGGACGACCCTATCTGAAAACGCGGGTTACTCTCCACCAGGTACTTCGCACCAGGTTCTCTGGCCACCACGTACAGGCCATTCGGATTGGCCGGCAGGGTAATGCTGATACCGCCAAACGTGTTGCCACTGACGCCGTTGGCGACATTCACCGCCACAAATGAAACGGTCGGTTGACCGCTGAGTGTGGTGACGGGCGTCACTGTTCCGGCCACAGCACCTGTGACTTCGGTGAGTGCACCCTGAACGCTCCCCTTGTTGGCGCTGCCGCCATTCAGCGGTTGGACGGTCACAGATTTCGCAGAGCCCTTCTTGATGTCCTGTGTCTGCGCCGACGTGGAGCCGTTGTTGGTTAGCGCGAAGTTGCTGCCGGTCAGCATACGGGCATACACACCCGCACCGATTTTGCTGTTCTGCGTGACTTTTTCGGTGTTCGCTTCGTCTTCGACCCTGCGTACGAAATAGGTGGTCGGACCTACCGCCCTCCACTTTGTGTGCTCAGTCCAGGTGCGCGTGTAGGTCGTACGGTGCAGTGCCAGATCGTCGTTGACGAAGTTTGCGCCGTTGCCTGTGCCGGTGAGTGTGACCGTGTCACCAGAGATCACTCCGCCAAGGTTCTTGCCAACGTTGAAATTCAGCTGGACAGCCCCCACCCCGGTGATTTGTGGTTTAACGGTGGGCTTGCCGCCCACGTAAACCTGATCCTTGTACCAGACCTCTTCGTAGAACCATTTTTCATGGTCATCCGGGAAGTCATAGTAGCGCGGCGTGTGACTCACTTTTCTTTTCACGGGAATCGAAAGCACATCGTACTGGCGCGTGTCCCCACCCAACACCTCGTTACGCAGCGTGTTCGCGGTGACAGTGATCGAGCCCTTGCTGTCGATCGTGCTGTTGTTGACCAGCGTGTTGGCATTCAGGTTGACGGCCTTCTCGGCGCTGATGGTGCCTTGGAAGGCGGTCAGCGATGCGGCGTTGGTCAGCGTGCCTGACACGGCCGACGCGTTGAGCACATTGCCTGCATAAAGCGCGCCCTGGTTCAGCAGATTGCCGCTGGTGGCCGTCACACGCAGGTCATGCAAGGCCGCGATACCACCGGTCAGACCGTTGGTGATCGACGGCGCATTCACCGTAAGGTCATTGCCGGAAAACAGCAGGCCCTTGTTGTTCAGCGTGCTGATGGTGGTGATTTTTGTCTGCCATGGTACGGCTTGGTCGGTGGAGCCCAGCACTGCCGAGTTGGCTCCAGCCAGGCTCAAAGTGCCCAACGTGAGCGTCATGTCCCGGTCTGACGAGAGTGTTGCGCCGTTTACCAGATTGATGGTTCCCAGTGCTGCAGTCAACTGCTGGCCCACTGCCGTACCCGTAGCACCAATGTTCAGCGCACTGGAGCCCGTACCATGGACTGCAAGCGTGCCACTGCGGCTTTGCATCAGGCCATTGACGGTGGCGGTGTAGTGGTTGCCAGTACGGCTTTGCAGTGTCAGATCACGTTCGGCAACAACAGTGCCGTTGCTGCTCAGGCCACTGGCTCCCACATGGAGCGTGAGTGCTCCCGCGGACTGGAGCTTGCCGTCGTTCACCAACGTGGTGGCGGCCACCGTACCCGCGCCGCCCGAAGCGGTCGCCACACTCAAAACACCCGTGGTGCGGTTGGTGAGTGTGGTGGCGGCCGACACCATGCTGTCGGCGCGTGTGCCGCCCTGCAGCGTGCCACTGTTGTCGATGCTGGCGACATCGATGGCCAGCCCGTCGCCGAGCATCTTGCCACCAGCGGCATTGGTGAGCGCCGCTCCCGCACCGTGCACCGCCAGTTGCTGCCCCGCCTGCACCACGCCCGTGGCCTGGTTGTCCAGGCTGCTGGTGACGCTGGCGGAGAGATTGCCTTCGGCGATGAGTGTGCCGGTGTTGGTAATCTGGTCGGCAGTGAGTGTTTCACTGCCCGCACTTTGCAGCGTTCCGCTGTTGGTCAGTGTGTTGGTAACACTGACGGTGTCGGTGGCTGCGCCCTGCTGTGACAACAACCAGATGCCAGCGTTGTCCAGCCTGCTGGCAGCGACGGTGCTGCCGGTATAGGCCTGCACACGACCGGTGGCGGTGTTGGCCATGTTTGCGGCTGTGAGCACCAAGGCTTGGTCCGTCAGCAGTGTGCCGCTGTTGGTGACAGCCTGGGTTGCTGCACCAGCGCGGTCAGCGATGTCAATATTGCCCGTTGCGTGCACCGTGCCACTGTTGTCCAGCGTGCCACTGACGCGCAGGGTGGCCGCACCGGCGCTGGCTTGCAGCGCGCCCGCATTGCTGAATCCGTTGCCCGCATTCACCGCCACACGCTGGCCCACCAGGGTCGCAGTGGCAGCGTTGCCGATCGATTGGCCCGTTAACGTCAGTGCAGTACCGGCCTGCATCGCACCACCGGCGGTATTGTTCAGGCTACCAACGGTGCTGGCATCGAGCTGCCCTGCAGCCAGCACGGCCCCACTGTTGACAACGCTTGCGGCCGTCACGTCCAGGTCGCCCGCGCTTTGCAGCGTTCCGCTGTTGTTTGCAGTGCCTGCAACAGCGATCTGGTCTTGGGCTGCAGCCTGCTTTGACAGCAGCCATGTGCCAGCGTTGTCGAGTGTGTCCAGCGTGGCAGTGCTGCCCGTGGCTGCTTGTGCCCAGCCGGTGGCAGTGTTGGAGAACGATGTGGCCTTCAACACCAACGCTTGTTCGGCCAGCAGTTTGCCGCTGTTGATCACGGCCTGTGTTGCTGCGCCGTTGCGCGCAGCGATGTCCATGTTGCCAAGCGCGTGTAATTCGCCGCTGTTGGCCAGCGTGCCGTCCACACGCAGCGTGGCGTTGCCGCTGTCAGCGGTGGCGACGCCGGCATTCACCAGGTCTTTGCCAGCGTCGAGGTTCAGGCGCGCAGCCTTCAACACACCGGCGCTGGTGTTGGAAACGTCTCCGCCGCTCGCCACACCAAGTGTCCCTGTGGCTTGTGCAGTGCCGCTGTTGGTGAAGTCAGCGGCAGTGCTGACGGCCAGATCTGTGCCGGCGATCAATGTGCCACTGTTTGTCACGCTGTCCGCCCCCACCACAACCGCACCCGCGCCTTGCAGGGTGCCGCTGTTGGTGAATGCCCCGCGCACGGTGAGCTGGTCATTCGCATCGGCTTGTTGCGACAACAACCACGTGCCGGTGTTGTCGATGCGGTGCGCATTCACCACGCTGCCGGTCTGTGCCTGCACACGTGCGGCCGCCGTGTTGGCCATGGTGGCCGCCTGAACCACCAGCGCCTTCTCGGTCAGCAATACGCCACTGTTGGACAGGTTGGCACTTGCGCCGCCCGCTTGGTCGGCAATGTCAAGATTCTGTGCGGCATGGATCTGGCCACTGTTGGTGATGGCCCCGTCGGCACGCACCCTCACTGCGCCCTTGTCGGCAGACACCGTGCCCGCATTCGAAATGCCGTTACCTGCCGTCAGCGACAGGTTGCCGCCTAGCGACTGCACACCTTGGCCCGTGCCCGCAGCGGTGCTGATCTGGCCCGTTGCCGAAAGCGCCATGTTGCCAGCCGACTGCAGCGCGGCCAGGCCAAGCGCCAGGTCACCTTTGTCGGCGCTGGCAATCAGTGTGCCGTTGCCACTGTAGAGCTGGGTCGCCCCCGTGGTGACGAGGTTGCCGAAAGTCCCGTTCCAGGCGCCCGCAGCACTCCAATGGGTCGCGCCGAGTGACGCACCGTCACCCACAGCCAGCGACAGCGCACCACCCGCGCGTCGCAGATTGTTGTTGGCCATGCCCGAGGCACTGGTCGTATCGAGCAGGCTGGCTGCGCTCACTGCAAGGTCGGTGCCTGCCACCAAGGCGCTGCCTGCCAGGCGGGTGCCACCTGCAGCCGCAAGTGTGGTCTTTCCGGTGGAGGTGAGGCTGGCGTCGGTCAATGCGAGCGCGTTGGTATCGATGGCCGTCGTGCCCACGCTCAGGTCGGTGGAGGCCGAGATGCGGTTCTGCAGTTCGATCCTTCCAGCTGCCGTCAGAGTGAAGTCGCCAGCGCTGGCGGCAGCGTCGCCCAGCATACGCACGCCCACGCCGGCCTCGGTAGAGGTCATGCGAATGCGGTTGGCGTACATGCCGCCGAGCACGGCGGTGTCGATCGAATGGACCGGCGCATTGCCCGTGGGTGTGGCCGCGCCGGTCACAGCGCGGGTGTCATAACTCCAGCGGTTGGCACCCGCAGCAATACCCACGTCCTGCCCGTTGACAGGTGCGTCGATCCGCACCGAGCGTGTCACCATGTCGAGCACCTGCTGCGCGGTGGCATTCAGGCCGGTGCCGGTGATCAGGATGTCACCCTGGCCCACGCTGAAGCCGCCCAAGCCTCCGTTCGAGGCCAGGAAGGGGTTGCCGGTACTCAGCGTCACACGGTCGGTATTGATAAAACCGCAACCCGAGCAGGTGATTCCGTAAGGGTTGGCAAGCACCACGTCTGCTCTGCCGCCCAGCACTTCGGTAAAACCCGCCAACTGGCTGCGGTTGTTTGACACCACTTCGTTCAGGATCACACGCGCCGTGTTGACCTGGTTGAAATTGGCTGTGACCTGGCCCGCCAACTGCGACTGGTAGGCAATCTGTGCACTGGTCGTGTTGTTGAGGATCAGACCGTTCGCATTGACGTTGAAGTTCTGGTACTGGTTGTGCGACAACCCGGCCGCGTTCGACTGGTTGATGTTGACCACCGTCACACCGTTGGGTGCGACGTAAGCGTTGAGGTTGCTGCCGGGCGACACCACCACGGAAGGAACCTGCGCAAGCACAAAGGGAGGGATGAGTGTCAGCACACCCAAAGCTGCGACGCCGCGGCGGTGTATTGCAGCCTTGGTGCTCTTGCCATGGCCTCGGGCAGTTTCCGCAACGGCCGTCCACGTGGACGATACGGCATTCCAGATGACGCGGTAAATGTGGTTCATGGTGTTGTTCTCAGAGGGATGCGGACAGGCGGAAGCCGTACAGGGTGCCTTCGCGCTTCAGCGTGTGGGGCAGGTCGATGGCGCGCGCGGCGAAGGCGTCAAGACTCAGGGTTTTCCACTGAACGGAAGCACCCAGCGTGGCGCCAGACAGGGTGCCCGAAGGCACACCACTGGCGCGGTTGCCCACATGGCCCACGTCAAAGCCTGTGTAGACGCGGCCCGACAGCGGCGAACCGTTAGCCAGTGTGATGTGCCATGGCATCGACAGCTCGTTGCGCAGATAAGAGCCACTGTCGCCGCTGAGCACGGAGTTGAGAAAGCCGCGCACCGATGAGCTGCCACCGATCAACATCTGCTGCGAGCCATAGAGTGTGTCGTACGCGTGTTGTCCGCTGAACTGGCTGGACCACAGATAAGCCCGGTCGGACACGCTGAAGCGGCGCGAAAAACCCAGGTCGACCGTCAGCTTGCGAAACTGCGCGTGTGGGAGGTCGCGCGGCAGGTTGTCTGCGTCGCGTAATGCGCCAAAGGCCGTCAGCCCTTTCACATAACCAAGCCGGGCGTTGAGGATGCCGCCGCCGACCTGTGTGAACGCAGTGCCCGCCAGATCGAGCGTGCTCAGGTCACGACTGCTGACTTGCAAGAACTCGCCACCAAGCCAGTTGCGGCTCGACTGTGTGCCCAAACGCGCTGACAGCGAGACACGGCTGGCCTGGTCCCGGTACACCACACGATCGGCTGTGAAGCTCTTGCTGATGGTGCTGCCTTCAGACTTGAGACCGATCCCACTCGGCAGGCGCAGCACGTTGGTGTAGTCGCTCTGGCTGGCATCGACGCTGAAGGTGTTGTAGCCGAAAGGGAGCACGGCGCGCAAAGCTGTGGAGTCTGATTTGTGCTCCCAACGCCGTGGCAAGACGGACAGCCGTTTGGTGACCGAGATCAGTTCGTTGAGGCCGAGCAGGCTGTCAAAAGTCAGCGTGAACGATGCGTTGTTGGTACCCGTGGATTCCGTGCCCGAGTTGTCGAGCGAGGTGAAGAGATGCACAGGAAACCGGGAGGGGTTTTCGACCACCACCACGGTCTGGCCAGGCTCGCTGCCAGGACGCAGATCCAGCTTGGCATTGTTGGAGGCAAGGCTGTTGACCTGGTCTATCCCCTGCTCCAGATCGCGCAGGTTCAGCAGGTCGCCAGGGCTGGCCGGAAAGGCACCTCGGATCCACTGGGCGCCTTCTCGCCCTCCGGTGGCATCGATACGTTCAATCTTGCCTTCAATCACCTTCACCTCAAGGACACCACTGCGCAGATCTTGGGCCGGCAGGTAAACACGGGTGGTGATGTAGCCACGGTCGATGTAGCTTTTGGTCAGCGTGGCCAGAATGCCTTCGAGGTCAGATACACCAAGGCAGCGGCCGACGTTGGCACTTTGAATGCTGCGTTGCAAGTCGTCTGGCAGATGCAGCGTGTCGCCAACGAAGCGCACTTCACGGATGTCGCGGCACATTCCCCCCAGATCGGGCACAGACACCTGCGGTTTGATCTCTTGCAAGTTGGTGCCACCGGGCGGTGGCAGGGCCCGCATGGCGCGGTCTTGCTCTTCGCGAAGGCGGTCTTGCTGCTGGCGCTCGATGATTTGATTTTGTCGATCCACCAAGGTTGGATCGACCTGCGAATGGGCCGATAAGCTGAGCAGAGCCCCGCCTAAAAATACGAGAGGGTGCCTTAGTCTTACTGTGTCACAAGAGTAGCTTTGGGCGCACCCTTCCACAGCAGGGGCACTGACCGAGACGGGCGATCAACTGGTAGCTCAGCCGATGGCGCAGGCTCGTGATCGATGTCGCCACGTGGCGCTGCGCGCGCAGGACTGCCGCGGGGGATGTAATCCTCGGGAAAGGCCGGCATCTGGCGTTCGATGAAGTTTTTTTTACCGCCGACAGGCTTGTCGACAACGAGGCGTTCTGCCATCAGGAACCCGTAGGCCGCGATGCTCAGGCAGGCGTGGTGGTGGAAGCCCCGCCAGCCACGTCCCTCGTAGTGGCCCAAGCCGAAGTCCTGCTTCAGGTCCTGGTAGTCCCGCTCGATGCGCCAGCGCTGATAGGTAGCTCTGACCAAGTCGGCTATGGGCGTGTCCTCGGGCAGCGTGGACAGGATGTACTTGCAGGGCTCGGCCTGATCCTTGGGCCATTCAATGAGCAACCATTGCAGCGGACGCAGCCTCGCCTTGCCGGCATTGCCGCCGGCGTGGCGCACGCGCAGTGCGGCGAAGCGCCCGCTGAGCGGCGCGTTGGTGCCTTCGCGCCAGGTGATGGTCTGGAATGCCCGTTCGGGCAAGGACATGGCCAAGGCCTTGACGCTCATCGGTTGCAACTCAGGAGTCCGGCGCGGCATCACCGGTGGCCGCCCTGTGCCGCTGTAGGGTACAGGTGGCAGCGGCTCAACCCCCGGAGCCCAAACCACCACCGCCGAGGTCACTCCCACAGCATAAGTCAGCCCCATGTCGCTCAAGGCCTGGCGGAAGGCGGTGTCCACGCCGTAGCCTGCGTCGGCCAGCACGCAATGGTGCGGAGCGCCGTCGGCCAGAAGCGCGCGCAATTGCTGCAAGGCGATTTGCGGTTTGGTCGCGAATTCCACATCCTCCGGTACACCGGCCCGGGCCTTGCGGCCCGCATCTGTCGCCCATTCCTCGGGCAGGTAGAGCTGCCACGCCACCGGAATGCTGCCTTGATCGCAGGCCAGCGACACGCTCACAGCCACCTGGCAGTTGTCCTGTTTGCCCAACATCCCGCAGTATTGCCGGGCCACGCCTACCGAGTGTTTGCCCTTCTTCGGGAATCCGGTGTCGTCAATGATCCACCAGCCACCACGGCTGAAATCCATCTTCGGCACGACCCACTGACAAACCCGTCTGAGCATCTCGGCATCAGACCACTGCGCCTTGGCAACGAAATGATGCAGCGACTGATGCCTGGCGCTTGCATGCAGGGGATCAACGCGGGCTGCCATCGGCTCCACGCTCTTGCGTGCCAGCGGCAGCATCAACCCTGTGCAATAGCCTCTGAGACCTGAGTGCCGATCTGAATGGCCAAGTCCATCGGCCAAATGTTCCAAGTACCGCTCAAACCGTTCGATGGCATCCATCATTCCTCACGTAAAAAATGAAGAGGTCTCGATAATGCCATGATTTTATTGACACAGTAAGATTAGAACTGGACGCGCGCCGCGCTCAACAGGACTGCGCAATGGCAGCCACAAAGGGAAATGGGGCATGGATCGACCTGGTTACGGGGCCGATAACCGTATTCGGAATGAATCGCTGCAGAAACTCATCGGCCCAGGGAATTGAGTCGAATTGTTTCATTTACCACCAGAATGTATATCCCTGAAACTGGGTAATTTGAGCCCCTCCGCCCTCAGAAAGAGGGCCTGTAGATTCAAAAAATACAGACCGTTCGCCCCATCACCAGATCCACCAACTCACTTCGCCACATACTCCCCATGCCCACCATGTAAGCCCCCCGCAGGCACGGCGTCATGTGCCTCGGTTGTCTTCGCGCCCGGCACCGTCTGCCGTGCAAAAAGTGAATACATCACCGGCACCACAAACACGGTGAGCAAAGTGCCCAGTGACATACCGCCCACAATGACCCAGCCAATCTGCTGGCGGCTCTCGGCACCTGCGCCGTGGGCCAGTGCCAGGGGCAAAGCGCCCAGCACCATGGCACCGGTGGTCATCAAAATGGGGCGCAGGCGTTGCGCCGACGCCTTGACCAAGGCGTCCACCATGTCCATGCCTTGTTCGCGCAGCTGGTTGGTGAATTCCACAATCAGAATGCCGTGTTTGGTGATCAGCCCCACCAGCGTAATCAGGCCGATCTGTGAATACACGTTGAGGGAACCGCCCGACCATTTGAGTGCCAGCAGTGCACCAATCATCGACAGCGGCACCGACAGCATGATCACCAGCGGGTCGATAAAACTCTCGAACTGTGCGGCCAGCACCAAAAAGATAAACACCAGCGCCAGCACAAACACAATGCCCAACGTCCCCTGCGAATTGCGGAACTCGCGCGACGTGCCGTTCAGGTCGGTGGTGTAACCCGGCTTCAGCACCTTGGCCGCCGTCTGGTTCATGAAGGTGAGTGCTTCACCCAGCGAATAGTCGGGTGACAGGTTGGCGGTGATGGACGCCGAACGGCGTTGGCCGAAGTGGTTCAGTTCACGCGGCGAGACGTTCTCGCGCACTTTGACCAGGGTGGACAGCGGGATCATGGTGTCGTTGCGGCCCCGCACGTAGATGCCGTCAATGTCCTCGGGGGTGCTGCGGCCGCTGGCCTGGGTTTGCACAATCACGTCGTACTGCTCGGCGTCGCGTTTGTAGCGGGTGACGTTGCGCCCGCCCAGCATGGTCTCGATGGCACGGGCCACCACGTCCACGGCCACTCCCATGTCGGCGGCCTTTTCGCGGTCGATGTCGATGCGCAGCTCGGGTTTGTTCAGGCGCAGGTCCACGTCGGGCGCAATGATGCCGGGGTTCTTGGCAATCTCGTCCAGCATCTGGCGCACGACCTGGTTCAGGTTCTGGTAGCTGTCGGAGGTCTGGATCACAAAGTTGACGGGCCGGTCACGAAAGCCCTGACCCAGCGACGGTGGGGTGATGGTGAAGGCATTTACACCCGGCAAGGCGCTGAATTTCGGGCCCAGTTCACGCGCCATGTCGAGTGTGCTGCGGCTGCGGTCTTCCCAGTCCACGGTGCGTAACACCACACTGCCTTGCGACACAGTGGGGTTGCCGATGTTGGCAAAAACGCGGTCAAACTCTTTGTAGGGTTTGCCCATCTCCTCGATCATCCGGGCATACCGGTCGGTGTATTCAAGCGTGGCCCCGTCAGGGGCGGTGATGCTCGCCAGAATGGTGCCGCGGTCTTCCAGTGGCGACAGCTCCTGCTTCATGTTGGGGTACACCCAGTAGATCGCCAGCGCGCTGGCGGCCATGACCGCAATAACGATCCAGCGCGCCTGCAACAGCACCCGTTTGACTGCAACTGCTGCGCCACCCTGCCCTGCGGCAGGCTGGTAACCCGTGCTGACCAGCCAGCGGATCATGCGGCCATACCCGTCGGAAATTCCTGTCAGCACACGTTCCATGCTGCGGTCGAACCAGTTGGGTTTCGGGTTGTGTTTGAGCAGCAGCGAACACATCATGGGCGTGAGTGTCAGCGCCACAAAACCCGACACCACCACGGCCCCGGCCAGTGCCAGCGCAAACTCGACAAACAGCCGCCCGGTGCGGCCCGGCGTAAAGGCCAGCGGCGCGTACACCGCCACCAGCGTGGCGGTCATGGTGACGATGGCAAAACCGATTTCGCGTGCACCCTTGATGGCGGCGGAGAACGGATCCAGCCCCTCTTCGATGTGGCGGAAGATGTTCTCCAGCATCACGATCGCATCGTCCACCACCAACCCGATCGCCAGCACCAGCGCCAGCAGCGTCAAGGTGTTGATCGTGAACCCTGCAAGTGCCATGAGTGCAAAGGTGCCCACCAGGCTGACCGGAATAGTGACGATGGGAATGATGGATGCCCTGAAGGTGCGCAGGAACACAAAAATCACCAGAGCAACCAGCACCACCGCTTCCAGGATGGTCTGGTACACGTTTTTGACCGAACGGTCGATGAACACCGAGTTGTCGTTGGCTACGTCAATCGTCATGCCCGGTGGCAGGTCGGCCTGCAGCTTGGGGATCATCTCGCGCACGCCGGCAGACAGGCTCAGCGGGTTGGCGGTGGCCTGGCGGATCACGCCGGCAGAGATGGCTTCACGCCCATTCAGGCGCACGGCGCTGCGTTCGTCGGCAGCGGCCTCCTGCACTCGTGCCACGTCGCGGATCTTGACCGGGAAACCATTCACACTTTTGATGGTGATGTCGCTGAACTGCGCGGGGCGCATCAGGTCGGTTTGCGATGTGACGCTGAACTCCCGCTGCTGCGACTCGATGCGCCCACCGGGCACTTCGAGGTTGCTGCGGCGGATGGCGTCTTCCACGTCCTGCGTGGTCAATCGGTAGGCCGCCAGGCGCGCGGGGTCGAGCCAGACCCGCATGGCGTATTTGCGTTCACCAAAGATACGCACGTCGGCCACACCAGTCACCGTCTGCAGCCGGGGTTTAACCACCCGGTTCACCATGTCGTTGATCTGCAGCGGAGTCATGGTGTCGCTGGAGAACGCCAGCCAGATCACCGGAAACGCATCGGCCTCGACCTTGGCGATCACGGGCTCGTCGATGGCCTGGGGCAAGCGGTTGCGCACGCGTGAGGTGCGGTCACGCACTTCAGCAGCGGCGGCATCCGCGTCTTTTTCGAGCCGGAAACGCACACTGATCTGGCTTTGCTCGGCGCGGCTGATGGAGGTGATGACGTCCACCGCGTCGATGCCAGCAATCGAGTCTTCCAGCGGTTTGCTGATCTGCGACTCGATCACTTCGGCCGAAGCCCCCGGGTACCGCACGGTGACAGTCACCACCGGTTCGTCAATTTTTGGATATTCCCGCACGGCAAGCCGGTTGAAGCTCACCGCCCCCACCAGCAAGATCAGCAGGGACAAAACCGTCGCAAACACCGGACGGCGGATGGAAACTTCTGCGAGCTGCATCAGGGCATTCCGGTAAGGCTGGGGGTATTCAAGCGGCGGCCAGAGGGGCCGCAGCACCACGCTGCGGCGTGTCCAGCGCAGAGGTGGGCAGGTCACGCAAGCAAGGGTTGGCACCGGCACTGGCACCGGAATTTGCGGCGACAGCCGGGCGCGCTACAGCGGCACTGGCCACCGGAGCCGCTGCAGGCTGGGCAGAAGCTGGCGCCGATGCGGCACCGGCGGGCGCTGCAGGGGCGGCATTGCCACCGGCCGCACGGGCCACGTCCACCACACGCACCACGGTGCCGTCGCGTTGCACACGCTGCTGGCCCGCCGTGACCACGGTGTCACCGGGTTTGATGTCGCCCGAAATCTCGACCCGGCCCGGGCGGCGCACACCCACCTTAACTTCCACCCGCTCGGTGGTCCAGGTGCCCGCGTCTTCCCCGGTGCGGGGCACCAGGCGCATCACAAATTGGCGCTGGCCTTGGGGAATGAGGGCCTCTTCAGGCACCACCTGCGCATCATCGCGCTCACCAAACACGGCATTCACCCGCGCAAACATGCCCGGGCGCAGCTGCAGCTGGCGGTTGTCGATACACCCGCGCACCGCCACCGAGCGGCCGTTGGCGTCCAGCAGCGGGTCAATCGCCTGCACCACCGCCACAAACTTGCGCCCCGGCAAAGCGTCTACATCCACCGTGGCGCGCTGGCCGCGCTTCACCTTGGCCTGGAAGCGCTCGGGCAGGCGGAAGTCCACATACAAGGCATCAAGGTCTTCTAGGTTGACCACGTCGGCACCGTCTTTCAGGTAGTCGCCCACGTTCACCGTGCGGATGCCGGTCACGCCGTCAAAAGGGGCCACGATGCGCAGGCGTGCTGCAGTGGCCTGCGACAAAGCCAGTTTGGCCTGCGACACCTGCAGGTTGGCCGCACTTTCGTCCACCGACCGCTGGCTGATGAACCCCTGCCCCACCAGCTCCTGGTTGCGTTTGTGGTTGGCCTGGGCGATGGACAACTCGGCCTGGCTTTGCTGCACCTGGGCCCGTTGCAACTGGTCGTCAAACTGCACCAGCAACTGGCCCTTGCGCACCCGGTCGCCGTCGCGGAAATTGAGTTGGGTGATGCGCCCGCCCACCTCGGGCCGGATCACCACACTTTGGCGCGACCGCAGGTTACCTACAGCCTGGGCCTCGTCGGCCAGGGACACCACCTGGACCTTCGCGGCCTCCACGGCGGGTGGCCGCGCAGCGGGTCCAGCGCCCGACGCAGCAGCGCCTGCAGCCGGTGCCACACCGGCCGCGACAGTGGCTCCCGGTGTACCGGCAACAGGCGGGCGCTGGTACCACCACGCGGCCCCCGAAGCCAGCGCAATACCCAGGACCGAGACCGCATAAAAAGCTGCTTTAGAGGCCATGAAACCACATCAGATGAACAAGGAATGGAACGCTATTGCACCACACCGGGCCGTTCTCTGCAGCCGCAGCTATGGGTAAAAACGCAAAAACGGGTGGGCCCACGCAGCTGCGTGGCCCACCCGCAGGCGGCGACGCTGAGTCAGGCCTTAGCGGCTGACACGTGTCGTCTGGCCGTCGGAGGTCACACGCACACGGTCACCGTTGCGGAAAGCGTCAGAGAGCCTTCTTGAATCACCGCAATCGTCTGGCCATTGTCCAGACGCACGGTGATTTCCGCACCGGGGCGCGCCGAAGCGTTGCCCTGGATCGCATTACCGGCCATACCACCTGCCACCGCGCCGCCAACCGCACCGGCAGTGTTGGCAAAACTGCCGCTGCCCAGGTTGCTGCCAACCGCGCCGCCGACCACCGCGCCGGTGGTGGTGCCGACTGCGGTCGAATTACCCTGGATGGTGACTGGACGCACATTGGTCACCACACCAAACTGCACCGTCTGGGCGCGCTGGGTTTCATTCTGGCGCACCATGTTGCCTTGGTCTGTGGCACAACCTGCCAACACGGACGCTGCAAAAACAGCACCAGCGATAACACGCACGGGGGTAGACAGGATGGACATGGAATAACTCGCTTTCACTCTGTAATGGGGGTATGTGAGACGCAGGCAGTTCAAGCTGCCAGCGTTGGCAATGTGCCGTATTGCACCGCCCCCAGCATGCCGCACCGGCTTGCCAGCAGCTTGGGCTTGTAGTGCGGTTTCGTTATCATTCCGGCATGAAATCTCTCTGGACCCTTCTGCTGACAACCCTGTTTCTTGCGGGGTGCCAACCCCCTGTGCGGCTGATGCCGACGCCAGAAATCTTTCTGCAGGGTGAGGTCAACCCTTTTGCGGTGAACCAGGCGCTCGACAAAAGCAACGAAATCCAGGTGTTTTACGCCACCAACCGCCTGCCGCTCGGGCCCACCCATGCGCGCCACTACACGATCGTGCCGGGTGACAACCTGAGCCTGGGGATTGCCACATTGAACATTGGTGGTGGTGCCAAGACCTGGGAATGGCTGTACCAGTTGTCCACCACGGCCGACGACAATGAAGACCGCCCGCCCCTGGTCCTGGACTCCATGCAGGAGCTGGCGGTGGTGGACGGCAACTTGGCCTCACCACTAGACAGCCCCGAGGGTGATGCATTTTTCAAACAGATCAACGACGCCCTCGAAAAGAGCGTGGACAAAGACCTGACCATCTACGTACATGGTGCCAACACCAGCGTGGAGCGCGCCGCCGGGCAAGCCGCCCAGTACCGGCACTTCACCGGCCGCAACTCGGTGGTGCTGTTTTTTGCCTGGCCATCGGCAGAGAACTTCATGCGTTACGCCACCGACGTGGCCAACGCGCGCCGCTCCGAACCCCAGTTTGCCCGCCTGCTGGAACTGCTGAGCAAACACACCCAAGCCAAAAGCCTGAATGTGCTGGCCTACAGCGCCGGCGCCATGGTCGCCAGCCCCGGCCTGGCCCGTCTCGACCAGTTGCCCCAGGGCGAAGAACACCCGGCCGTGCGCCTGGGTGAGATCTACCAGGCCGCGCCTGACGCCAATTTCCGCTCCTTTGCAGCGGACCTGCAGCGTTATGTGCCGCTGGCCCGCCGCGTCACCTTCTCGGCCAACATGAACGACAGCGTGTTGACCATCTCGCGTATCCACCAGCGCGACGGCTCACGTGCCGGTCGGCCCGACCCTACCGAGCTGAGTCTGGCCGATTCGGAATGGCTGATCAATGCGTCGAAGACCATGAACTTCGACGTGCTGCAGATCAAGCCCGCCACCATTCCCGGCATGTCACGCCGCTCGCACAACTTCTGGTTTGGGCACCCCTGGGTCAGCAGCGACGTGATCATCAAGTTCTGGTTCCACGCGCCGCCTGACGCGCGCGGCCTGCAAAACAATGCCTCGGCGCGTAACCTGCAGTACTGGACTTTTCCGCCCGACTACGACAAACGTATGGTCGAGGCCGTGACCGCACTGGTGGCCAACACCCCAGAGACAGGCACGGCAGCGTCAAAGACGCCCTAAGGCAACGCTGATCAAGTATCGGCATTGGAGTAATTTCGGGCAGCCCCGCCCAGTTTGGACGCAGCGCAGGCTGGGGTTGGCGGCCCAGAGGGCCTTGTACAGGCCCTTGAGCCCGTTTTTGGCCCCTACGGGCGCACCTGTGCCATCAGCCTTTGGCGGCCGAGGAAGATGTTGGCCAGTGCCAGGGCAGTGAACGCCCGCGTGGCATTCTTGTGCAGCCCCACATAGCGCACCTTGCCAAAGCCCCACAGCCGCTTGATCACACCAAAGACATGCTCGACGCGGGCACGAATCCTGGATTTGTTGCGGTTCTTTGCACGAGCCACCTCATCAACGAGACCACCAGCGCGGCGCGTGCGCTGATTGGTGAAGTCTTTGGCGTTTGGAGCTTTACCCGCAATCAACGCCTTCTGACTGGCATAGGCTGAGTCGCCATACACGCGCCGCTCGTTGCCATGCAGCAGTTGTGGCAGCGGGTGCTTGTCATGCACGTTGGCGGCTGTGACGACGGCGCTGTGCGCCAAGCCGCTTTGGCTGTCCACGCCAATGTGCAGCTTCATGCCAAAGTACCACTGCTGGCCCTTCTTGGTCTGGTGCATCTCGGGGTCGCGTGCCTTGCCTGCATTCTTGGTTGAACTGGGCGCGCCGATGATGGTGGCATCCACGATGGTGCCGGTATGGACCTTGAAGCCTCGCTGCTGCAACTCCTGCCCCACCTTGGCAAACAGTGCTTCGCCCAGTTTGTGCGCATTGAGGAGCTTGCGAAACTTCAAGATAGTGGTGGCGTCGGGTACGGGCTCACGGCCCAGGTCGATGCCTGCAAAGCGGCGCAGGTTGGCACTGTCGTACAGGGCTTCTTCACAAGCCAGATCGGCCAGGTTGAACCAATGCTGAATGAAGTGGATACGCAGCATGCGTTCCAGACCTATGGGTGGGCGGCCGTTGCCTGCCTTGGGGTAGTGTGGCTCGATGACCTCGCACAGGCTGGACCAGGGCACGATGGCCTCCATGGTTCTCAAGAACTCGTCGCGCCTGGTGGGCTTGCGGTAGTTCTCAAAGCTTTGGTCTGCGGCCATGGCGAGGGTTTGCTGCTTCATCGACCTGTAACGCAGCACCACGCAGGTGCGTGTACCTTAATCAGCGTTGCCCTAAAGCGCGTTCCACACCCTTGTTGGCCAGGGCATCCGCGCGTTCATTGCCCGGGTCGCCCGAATGGCCCTTCACCCAGCGCCAAGTGATCTTGTGGCCGTTGCCGCTGACCACGGCGTCCAGCCGCTGCCACAACTCCACGTTTTTTACGGGTTGTTTGGCAGCCGTGCGCCAGCCCCGCGCCTTCCAGCCGTGGATCCACTCGGTGATGCCTTTGCGCACGTACTCACTGTCGAGGTACAGCGTGACCTCACACGGGCGCTTGAGCACGGACAGGCCTTCAATCACGGCCAGCAATTCCATGCGGTTGTTGGTGGTGCCCAGCTCGCCACCAAACATCTCTTTTTCGTCCGTACCGGATTTCAGCCAGACCCCCCAGCCGCCAGGGCCCGGGTTGCCTTTACATGCGCCGTCGGTATAAATTTCCACGTGGTTCAAAAAATTCCTCAAAGGATTTCAGGGTTAGTTTTTAACATCATATTGGGCTTTTGCGCCCGCCGCACCTGCACTATTAGCTATGGAAACAGGAGCACTTACCCGCGCCCGTACCGGTTTCCAACTCGGGCTCATCAGCCGCATGCCATGCACCCGTTTGACGGCCACGATGAAATAGGCCGCCCCGAGGATCGACCACCAGCGCGGCCCCACCCGGTCCATCCAGGCATGGCGCTCCAGCCACTGCTGGCTGCGCACGGCAGGACGGTAACAGCCAAAGTGCACCGTTTCCACCTCAAAGCCCAGCAGCCGAAGCCAGTCGCGCAGCCGCCAGTACCCCAGAAACTCCCCCGCCTCGGGCAGGTAGGAGGCGCCCAACCCGACACGCTGGTAAATCCGCGCCCGCTTTTGCGCCAGCCCCCACAGGCTGGCCGGGTTCAGACAGCTCAGCACCACCCGGCCTTCAGGCACCAGCACGCGCTCCACCTCGCGCAGCGTGGTGTGGGGGTCGGCTGCCAACTCCAGCGTGTGGGGCAGCGCCACCAGGTCCAGGCTAGCCTCCGGGAACGGCAAGGCCGAGAAGTCAGTCACCAGCGCAACCGGCGGCGGCGCCTGTTGCGGGCCCTGCCCGCCTTCACCGACGGCCAGCCAGCGGTGGGGCATGCGGTTGGCCTGCAGGGCGTCCAGCACCGGCAAACCCAGTTGCAGGCCGTGGTAACCAAAAATGTCGGCCACCGCTTCGTCAAAACGCGCACGCTCCCAGTCCAGCAGGTACTGGCCGGGAGGCGTTTCGAACCATTCGTGCAAACCTATAATTTGATCGCTCATGACCTTGATTCCGCTGCCCGCTTTCACCGACAACTACATCTGGATGCTGCACGACGGACAGCGCGCCGTTGTGGTCGACCCCGGTGCGGCGCAACCTGTTCTGGATGCGCTGGGGGAGCCTGGCGCGCAGGGCAGCCTGCAGCTCGAGGCCATTCTAGTCACGCACCACCATGCGGACCATGTCGGTGGGGTGGACGTATTACGCAATGCCACTGGTGCCCGTGTGTACGGCCCGGCCCGCGAAACCATTCCCGAACCCCTGATGCGTCTGGCGCAGGGCGACCATGTGGAGGTGCTGGGACTGCGTTTTGACGTCATCGACGTACCGGGCCACACCGCCGGGCATATCGCGTTCTACTGCGCCGACATGGAGGGCGCACCGCTGCTGTTCTGCGGCGACACCCTGTTCTCAGGCGGTTGCGGGCGGCTGTTTGAAGGCACCCCGGCACAAATGCTGCAGTCACTCGACACCCTGGCCGGCCTGCCGGGCGACACACGGGTATGCTGCACCCACGAATACACGCTTGGTAACCTGCGTTTTGCCCATGCGGTGGAACCTGGCAATCTTGAAGTGATCCACCATCTGGCGCAGTGCGAGGCATTACGCGCAGAACACATGCCCACGCTGCCGTCCCGCATGGCGCTGGAGAGGGACATCAACCCCTTTCTGCGCACCCGCCAGCGCACTGTGATCAGTGCGTTGCAGGCCCGGGACAGCCGTACATCAACACAGGACGAGGCCGGCATTTTTGCGGCGCTGCGTCAATGGAAGAACGAGTTCAGATGAAAATTGTTTCTGCTGCCTGCCTGGCAGGCCTGCTCTGGCTGACGGGGTGCGCCACCACCACACCCGACCCCGCGGACACCAGTGCCACGGCCTCGCAAACAGGCAAAACACCCCAGGCCCCGCTGCCCCGCCCCTACACCCCCTTTTTCCCCGACGGCCCGCTGCAACCCATCACGGCCGCCCAGGCCGCCGCCATGGGTGTGGCCGCCACGGCCCCACCGGCCGACATGTGGGAGCGGATTCGCCGTGGTTTTGCCATGCCCAACCTGGAGACCGACCAGGTCAGCGACCAGGAGCAGTGGTACGCCACCCGGCCCGACTACATGCAACGCATGACGGAACGCTCCAGCAAGTACCTGTTTCACATCGTTGAAGAACTCGAAGTGCGCGGCATGCCGACCGAACTGGCGCTGCTGCCGTACATCGAAAGCGCGTTTAACCCGCAGGCAGTCTCCAGCGTCAAGGCCGCGGGTATGTGGCAGTTCATGCCTGCCACCGGCACCGACTTCCAGCTCAAACAAAACGCCTTCCGCGACGACCGGCGCGACGTGCTGGCATCCACCAAAGCAGCGCTGGACTACCTGCAACGCCTGCACGGCATGTTTGGTGACTGGCATCTGGCGCTGGCGGCCTACAACTGGGGCCAAGGCAACGTGGGCCGCGCCATCGCACGCAACCAGAAGGCAGGCCTGCCCACCGGCTACCTGGACATCAACATGCCGGCCGAAACCCGCATGTACGTGCCCAAACTACAGGCGGTGAAAAACATCGTGGCCAACCCGCAGCGTTACCGCACCGAGCTGCCGCTGATCGAAAACCACCCCTACTTCCAGACCGTGCTGGTCACGCGTGACATCGACGTCGAGTTGGCCGCCAAGCTGGCCGACGTGCGCATCGAAGACTTCAAGGCGCTGAACCCGTCCATGCACCGCCCGGTCATCATGGCGGCGGGCACACCCCGCATCCTGCTGCCCTGGGACAACGCCGCCGTATTCCAGCGCAACTTCGAAGCCCACACCAAAGGCCAGTACGCCAGCTGGACCGCCTGGACCGTGCCGTCCAACATGAGTGTGTCGGCCATTTCGCAGCGTGTGGGTATGAGTGAAAGTGACCTGCGCAGCATGAACAACATCCCGCCCAACATGCTGGTGCGGGCCGGTTCTGCACTCATCGTGCCGCGGTCTGCCACCAACACCGACGTGACCAGCCATGTGGCGGACAACGGGCAAATGTCATTGGCACCCGAAATCGTTACGCGCCGCACCGTCGTCAAGGCGCACAAAAAAGAAAACACCGCCAGCATCGCCCGCCGTTACCGCGTGAGTGTGGCTGACGTGGCCAACTGGAACGACGTGTCCGCCAGCGCCGCCTTCAAAGTGGGCGAACAAGTGGTTCTGTACCTGCCCGTACGTGCAGGCAACAAGGCCAGTGGAGCCTCTCGCAGCAGCTCGGCCAAAGTGCGGGCGTCCAGCAGCACCAAATCCAGTGCATCCGCTTCGCGCTCCACGTCAGCGGGCAAAAAAAGCGCGGTTGCTCCCTCCAAGCGCGGCGGTGAACCGGCCAAGAAAAAACGCTGAATGTGAGGAGGCGGCAAAGCCAGGTGTGCTGCGCCGTCACCGGGAGGATGGCTTAGCGGCTTTACGCCTTGAAGCGATCTTTGGACTTGCGGGCGAATTCGTTGGTGTAGGTTTTTGACAGGTCGATACGCTCGGGTTTGGCAATGGCGTCCACCCGGGCCAAGGCACGCATGGCCGTCACAGGGCCTTCATCCGGCACCAGACCATCGGGCGAGATGGCTTCACGCACCTTGTCGAAGGAGGCCAGAAACAGCGCACGGTCGCCCAGCAGGTAGGCGTCTTCGGGCACGGTTTTGATGATGTCGCCCGGGCCTGCGGTCTGCAACCATTTCAGTGCGTGCACGATGGCATGCGACAAGGCCTGGGTGGTGTTGGGGTTCTTCTGTACAAATTCATTCGCGGCGAACAGGCAGGCGGCCGGCATGGGGCCGCCAAACAACTGCTGTGTGCCTTTGAGCGTGCGTGTGTCCGCAATAATTTTGACCTCACCACGCTGTTCCAGCATGGTCATGGCCGGGTCGGTGCTGCTGAGGGCGTCAATCTGTGCGCCGCGCAGTGCCACCACCGCGCTGGCCCCTGCCCCCACACGCACAAACGACACATCCGCAGCCGTCAGACCCGCACGCGCAAGCACTGTGCTGGCCACCAGGTGGGTTGAGGAGTCAAGCGACGACACCCCCCACTTGCGGCCCTTCAGGTCTTCAATGGTTTTGTAATCAGGCACACCGCGGGTGGACACACCCAGTGCGATCTGGGGCGCGCGGCCAAGCAGCACAATGGCACGAAACAACTGGCCCTTGCCCTGCAAAAGCAGGGTGCGTTCAAACGCGCCGCAGCAAACATCTGTGGCGTTGCTGGCCACCGCCTGCATGGCCTGTGCGCCATCAGCGAGGTCGTGTAATTCAACGTCAAGCCCCTCGGCCTTGAAGTAACCGAGCTGGTCGGCAACCACCAGCGGCAGGTAATTGAGCGCCGCTTTGCCGCCCACGGCAATGGAGATTTTGTGCCGTTCAGGCCGCCCCTGTGCGTGTAATGCTGGCAGCGCAATAGACGCGGCAGCCAAAGACGCGAGTGCACCAAACATGCGGCGATTGATGCGAAAAGGAGGCATAACTGTGCACTGGTTCTCTTGACTTCAAAAGGTCACCAGAGCATAAACAGCCGCCCCCTTGTGCACATCGGGAACATCCCGCGCGCGGGTTAGCCCGTAAAGGATTGCTCACCCCCAGGCTGCGCGGACTTCGTTCCGCTGCGCCACCCCCCTTGCAGGGGGCAACACCAGCGCACTGGCGGAGCCAGATGCGCGGTGTCTGCTGGAAAAGCACATAAGCCTCGTAAGCCAGTGCCTTGGGGTGAGTGATTTACCCCTTTAAAGCGTTCTTTGCTTTTACCAGCGCCAGCCCACCAGCAGGATGCCGATATTGGCCAGCAGGCCCACCGTCCAGACCGCACTGCGGGCCGTAGGCATATCGCGCACATAACAAAAGATAAAAGCCATACGCGACAGCACATACACCACCGCCAGCGTATCCACCCACATCTGCGCGGCGCCCAGTTGGTGGGCAATCACCACCGCACCAATGAAGAACGGCAGGCCTTCGAAACTGTTGGCCTGTGCGGCGTTGGCACGGGCGTGCCAGCTGGTCTGCTGCGCCAGCCAGGCACGCGGGTCATGGTTGTCAAAACCACCGGCCTTGCGCGACTTGCCCACCCCGCCGGACTTGGCGAGTGAGGCACACACATACGGCAGCAGCGCGGCCACCAGCACGCACCAGTAGGCCAGGGTGAAGTGGACCACAGTGGCAGTGGATGTATTCATTTCTTAAGCCTTTCAGGCCGCAAGCGCACAGCAGATATGCGCCATTAGCTATTAAAAACAGAGCAAAAAACTAACGACGGTCGACCAGCGCATGGGCGATGGTACCCAGGTCCACATACTCCAGCTCGCTGCCCATCGGCACACCCCGCGACAGACGCGTGACACGTATCCCACGCGTCTTCAGTGTTTCGCTGATGACGTGGGCCGTGGCCTCACCTTCGCCGGTGAAGTTGGTGGCCAGAATCACCTCCTGCACCACACCATCGGTGGCGCGGTCCAGCAGTTTCTTGAGCCCAATCTCCTTCGGCCCGATACCGTCTAGCGGGCTCAGCCGCCCCATCAGCACAAAGTACAAACCTTTGAACGCCCCGGTGCGCTCCATGGCGGACTGGTCGGCCGGTGTCTCGACCACACACAGCTTGCTGGTGTCACGCTCCGCGTCCAGACAGGTGCTGCACACCTCTGCCTCGGTAAAAGTATGGCACCGCTCGCAGTGCCGCACATGGCTCGATGCGTCGCTCAACGCCCGCGCCAGCACCTGCGCGCCCGCCCGGTCGTGCTGCAGCAAATGGAACGCCATCCGCGACGCGGTTTTGGCTCCGACCCCTGGCAACAAGCGCAAGGCCTGCACCAGAGCCTCCAAAGAGTTGGTCTCAGGCATGTGCCACCGCCCTGCCCTCACCCCAACCCTCTCCCAGAGGGAGAGGGAGTAAGGCCGAAACCGCCACAGCCGCATCGCGTGCGCGTGCCCCTTCCAGCAGACACCGCGGAACCGGCTTTGCCGGGCCGCTGGTGGAGCCCCCTGCAAGGGGGAAGGAGGAGCGGAACGAAGTCCGCGCAGCCTGGGGGTGTTCCATCAAAACGGGAATTTCATGCCACCAGGCAGACCGGGCATTCCCGCACTGATCTTGGCCATCTTCTCCTGGCTGGTGTCTTCGGCCTTGCGCACGGCGGCGTTAAACGCGGCGGCCACCAGGTCTTCCAGCATGTCCTTGTCTTCCGCCAGCAGGCTGGGGTCGATGGTGACGCGTTTGACGTCGTGTTTGCAGGTCATCAGCACCTTGACCAGACCTGCACCAGACTCACCTTCAACCTCGATGAATGCCAGCTCGTCCTGGGCCTTCTTCAGGTTGTCCTGCATCGTCTGCGCCTGTTTCATGAGGCCTGCGAGTTGTCCTTTGTTGAACATGGGGTGTCTTTCTCTTGATGGATTGGTTGGTTAAATGGATGAAGCGTCCTGCACAGGCTGAATGCTACCGGGCACGATTCTCGCGCCAAAGTCACGCACCATGGACTGCACAAACGGGTCGTTGCGCACGATCTCTTCGGCGGCCTGCTGGCGCTCTGCTGCAGCCACCGCGTTGCGCCGTGCCGGGCTGTCGCTCACAACACCCACCTCGACGGTGATCTGGCTGGCGTGCCCCACCGATTCCAGCGCCACACGCAGCCGTTCGCGGGCCACGGGCTGGTTCAGCGACTCACGCTCCACACGCAGCATCCAGTGGCTGCCGTCACGTGCCACCAGCTGCGACTGCAAGGCCAGCTCACGCACCAGCGCTGTGATGGTGCCGTCGGCAGCCAGTTGCTGCACCGCCGCGTGCCAGATGTCGCCTTCTTCGGTCGCGACCACATCATGGGCGATGGCGCGAGCGCTCGCATGGGCATCAGGGCGGGGCTGCAGGCGTTCGCCGGGCTCGGACTGCACACGCACGGGGATTGCTACGATATTCGTAGCTGCTTGCGCAGGCTGTTCGTGCGCTGCAGGCACTTTTGATTCATTAAAATGCGCGTCGGAAGCGGGTGCAGGCTCTGCGACCAAGGGGGCCTCTGGCAGCGCATCCCAGGGCGGCGGCGGCGCGGACCGGGCCACTGCAGGGGGTGCAACCAGCTCCGGCGCTGGCGGTACCACAGTCGTCCGCACAGGCGGCGAAGGCACAGGTACAGCAGCCACTGGAGGCGTTGGAGGCGCTGGAGGTGTTATGGGCGCAGCAATCCGGGCGGCGGGTTCATTCAGAGTTTTTTTCCGCTGCTGGCGCTGTGCCAGATGCAGAAGCGGGCTTGAACGCCAGCAGCCGCAGCAGCACCATCGTCAGCGCGGCGTATTCGTCTGGGGCCAGGCCCAGCTCGGCGCGGCCATGCAGGCACATGCTGTAGAGCAACTGGGTTTCGTCGGCGGGCATCACCCCGGCCAGGCGCGCGGTTTCCGCCACTTCAGAGTCGTCGTCCGCGCCAGCGTTGGCCATGCCCGGCACGGCCTGCAGCACCGCCATCCGCTGCAACACGGCGCTCATTTCTTCCAGCGTGGACGCTGCGGACATGCCATTCAGCCGCAGGGCTTCTGACGTTTCCACCACCGTGCGGCCATCCCCTTGGGCCAGCGCACCAATCAGGCGGAACGCATAAGAGCGGTCCACACTGCCCAGCATCTGGCGCACAGCGGCCTCTTGCAGCGCGCCTCCCTCGACCGATCCGGCAAACGCAATGGCCTGGTCCGTCAGCGACAGCGCATCACGCATCGAGCCCCGTGCGGCCCGCGCCAGCAGGCGCAGCGCCTGGGGCTCGGCGGGCACGTTCTCCAGCTGCAGCACATGGGTCAGATGCTCTAGCACCGTCTCTGGGGCCATCGGCCGCAGGTTGAACTGCAGGCAGCGCGACAACACGGTAACGGGTACCTTCTGTGGGTCGGTCGTGGCCAGCACAAACTTCAGGTATTCAGGGGGCTCTTCGAGCGTCTTCAGCATCGCGTTAAACGCGGTGTTGGTCAGCATGTGCACTTCGTCGATCATGAAGACCTTGAAGCGGCCCTGCACGGGTTTGTACACCGCCTGCTCCAGCAGGCTCTGCACCTCGTCCACGCCCCGGTTCGACGCGGCGTCCAGCTCGGTGTAGTCCACAAACCGGCCACTGTCGATGTCCTGGCACGCATGGCACACCCCACACGGCGTGGCGGTAATGCCGCCCTGCCCGTCCGCGCCCACACAGTTGAGCGACTTGGCCAGAATGCGCGACACCGTCGTCTTGCCCACGCCCCGCGTACCCGTGAACAGATATGCATGGTGCAGCCGCTGCGTCGTCAGCGCATTGGTCAGCGCCTGCACCACATGCTGCTGGCCCACCATTTCGGTGAAATTGCGGGGGCGGTATTTGCGGGCAAGCACGAGGTAGGACATGGAGGGATTTTGGCACACCCCCAGGCTTCGCTTCGCTCTCGCCTCCCCCCTTGCAGGGGGCGACACCAGCAGACTGGCAAAGCCAGATCTGCGGTGCCTGCTGAAAAAGTCAGCACGCGCCGCGAGGGGTCGGGTATTTCCCAGCAGACGCCGTGGAACCGGCTCTGCCGGGCCACTGGCGTCGCCCCCTGCAAGGGGGTTGGCGCAGCGGAACGAAGTCCGCGAAGCCTGGGGGTACAATCTAGCCCGACGGGCCTCCCCGCATGGTGAAGCGGCCAACCGGGTCAGGTGGGGAACCAAGCAGCCCTAACTGTGGAGCCAGTGCCGGGGGTAAGGCTCGTCAACCTCTTCCAAAAAACCGCAGCGGCATTGGCCTCTGCGGTTTTTTCTTTTTAGGTCTGCGCCAAGCCCAGATACCGCAGCACACCCTGCCCCGCTGCGTGGCCCGTGGCAAAACAGGCGGTCAGCAAATAACCACCCGTGGGCGCCTCCCAGTCGAGCATTTCTCCGGCGCACCAGACGCCCGGCAGGGGCACCAGCATGCCGTTGGCGTCCAGCGCCTCGAACGGCACGCCGCCTGCGGTGCTGATGGCCTCTGCAACCGGGCGCGCAGCCACCACACGGATGGGCAGCGCCTTGATGGTGGCGGCCAGGCGGTCGAGGTCTTGTATGCCGTCTTTGCCCAGCACCTCGTACAGGATGGCGGCCTTGATACCGTCAAGGCCCAAGCGGCTTTTGAGGTGGCTGGTGAGTGAACGGGCGCCGCGCGGGTGGCGCACCTCATTCAGCACGCGCTCGGGGGTTTTGTCGGGCAGCAGGTCGAGTGTGAAGGTGGCACTGCCATGGGCGGCAATCTCGTCGCGCAGCAGTGCAGACACGGCATACACCAGACTGCCCTCCACACCCTGCGCCGTGGCCACAAATTCACCCCGGCGCTGGAACGTCTGGCCCTGGCTGTTGGTGAAACCGATGGCCACCGACTTGAAGGGCTGGCCGGCAAAACGGCTGCTGAAGTGCGGCGTCCAGCCCAGCACAGGCGCAGGCCCCTGGCCCAGCAGCTCTTGCAAAAAGGCGCGGCGGGTTTCTACGGGCACACCGTCTTGCTGCGGTGCCTGCACAGCAGGGTCCAGAGCGACGTCAAAGCCGCAGTTGGACGACTGCAGCGGCATAACCGGCACAGCTTGCGCCTCCAGCAGCGGCACCCAGGCGCCGTTGGAGCCAAGCTGGGGCCAACTGGCACCACCCAGCGCCAGCACCACGGCCCGGCCTTGCACAGCCACCTCACCGTCGGGTGTGTCGAAGCGCAGCGTGTGCGCCCCAGCGGCGGGGGCGTCGGCCCAGCCCAGCCAGCGGTGCCGGGTGTGAAACTGCACACCTGCCCCCCGCAGCCGCTGCAGCCAGGCGCGCAGCAGCGGCGCGGCTTTCAGGTCGGCGGGGAAGACCCGGCCAGACGTGCCCACAAACGTCTCGACACCCAAACCTTGGGCCCAGGCGCGTAATTGCTCCGCACCAAAGGTGGACAGCAGCGGAGCCAGCGCCCCGGCACGTGCGCCGTAACGCGTCACAAAAACGTCGGCCGGGTCGGAGTGGGTCAAATTCAGCCCGCCCTTGCCTGCGAGCAGGAATTTGCGCCCGGCCGAGGGCATGGCGTCAAACACATGCACCTCGGCCCCTGCGGTGGCCAGCACTTCGGCGGCCATCAGGCCTGCGGGGCCCGCACCAATCACGATAACTTTGTTCATTCCGATTCGATCCATTGCAGCAATGGGGAGATTGTCCCCCCGTTAGAACGTGTTCACGATCTTAGGCATCGCCCCAATGTGGGGCCTGGCCACAGCCGGCCAAGTTGTCCCGCGCCAGTGTGGGTAAGTTTGGGGATGGCACCCCGCAGAGGTCGCCAAGTGCTTGCCACCATTGGACTTTTTGATGCCGCTTAAAAAACAGGCAACAGGGGTAAAACACGCTTTTGAGGGCTTAAAAAGGCATTTTTGTGGGCAGAGCAGCACACGTTGCCCACAGCCCGTTTTTTGTCCCTGTGAAGTGTGGGTAAGTTTGGGGATGACACCCTGGAGAGTGCGGCAAGTGCTTGCCAGGACTCGGATTTGTTACGCCGCCTAAAAAACAGGCAAATGGGATAAACCGCCGTTTTTCGGCCTGAAATGGGATTTTGGGGCCTGCTTGGTCACACACTTTGCACCGAACCCAAGGGTTATCCCGCAGACATGTGGGTAACTTTGGGGATGGGCACAGGAATAGTGCGCCAAGTGCTTGCCAGCACAGGGATTTTGTTGCCGTGCCCATAAAACGGGCAGAGGTTGTTGCACACCCCCAGGCTGCGCGCACTGCGTGTCGCTGCGCCAACCCCCTTGCAGGGGGCGATACCAGCGGACTGGCTGAGCCAGATCCGCGGTATCTCTGGAATGGGACGGCGTGCGCCGCAGCCGCTTCAGGCTATGGCGAAATCATCTCCAACTCTTCCAGTTCCCCCTGCCCTGTCAGAAAGGCGGCGCGCACCACCGAGCCGGGCTCCAGTGCTTGCACGGCCTGGCGGTAGGTGTGGAGTTGCGCGCGCAGAGCCTGCTGGCGCTGCGGCTGGGCTGCGGACTTGTAGTCGAGCACCCACCACTCCCCGGTGTCGGCGCGGCGCACCAGGCGGTCCAGGCGCACCAGCGCGCCGCTGGCCACCAAAGCCACTTCGTTGCCAACCCAGTCCACGCGGTCGGCCTGCCAGGCCCAGGCCCCGGCCCCTTCGAGAATACGCTGGGCCATGGTGGCGGCCAGTGTGGCCTGGGCATCACCCAGCGCAAATTCGCGGGCGACGGCGGCGCGGCCTGCGGCGCAGTGGTCGGCGGCGGAGGCACCCAGCGGGGCCCATTCCAGCAGGCGGTGCATGGCCTGGCCGACAAGCGACTCGGGGGATGGTGGGGTCGCAGCAAGCTCGGGACTCTTGGATGCCTCGTTTTTGATAGCTATCACCGTACTACCAGCGGGCGCCAGAGGCCTATTTGGCAGTATTTTCAGCACAAACGGGGCCTCGGGCTCGGCGGCCTGCTGCGCCGACAGCGCCACCACCTCTGCCGCTTCCACCGGCGTACACAGCGCCTGCACCCGCTGCCACCAGCTGCCGGGGTTGGCCCGGTGGGGCTCGACCGACGACAGTACCAGCTGGCGCGCGGCGCGGGTCATGGCGACATACAGGCCGTTCAGCTCTTCCCGCTGGCGCGCGGCTTGTTCGGTCTGCAGCGCTTCTGCCGCGCAGGCAGGCGGGTTGGTTTCACGCACCAGGAACAAAAACCGTTCGGGCGCGGCAGACTCACCGGGCCAGTCCACCAGTACCCCCATGGATTCGGATTTGGCGGGTGCGCCGTCCGTGTCGAGCAGCAGCACCAGCTTGGCCTCCAGCCCCTTGGCACCGTGGACGGTGAGCAGGCGCACCGCACCAGCGCCGTCGGCATCTTCGGCGACGCTGGCCCCGGCCTTAGTGCCACCGGCTTTGAGCGCGCGCACAAACCCATACGGCGTGGCATAACGCCCACCCGCGTGGTTCAGCGCCGCACCCAGCAAGGCGCGCAGGTTGTCCAGCACCCCCTGGCGCTGGGTGGCGGGCGCAGCGGCGGCAAACCGTGCCAACACGTCACCGTGCTGGTAGATGGCGTCCAGCGCGTCGTGCGGCGGCAGCTGGTCTACCCAGCTTTTGTACAGCACCAAAACAGGCGCTAGCGCACGTATATGCTGCGGCAGCAGCTCATCATTTTGTAGCAAACCCCACCAGGACGAATCAGCCTCGCCAGCGTTCGCAGCCCGCACGCGGCGTTGCGCAAGGGCGATCTGCACCAGGTCATCGTCACTGAGTGACCACAGCGGCGAGCGCAGCGCCCGTGCCAGCGACAGGTCGTGTGCGGGAGACACCAGCACGTCCAGCAGCGCCAGCACGTCCTGCACCTCGGGTGCGTCACCCAGGTCGTTTTTTTCGGGTTGTTCTGCGGCCACCTGCAGGTCACGCAGCGCGTCGCGCATCACACCGAGGTTGACACGGCGGCGCGACAAGACCATCACGTCCTTGGGCAGCAGGCTGTGCTGAGCCATGGTGGCCACCAGCCACTGCGCGGCCTGGCGGCATTCGAGGGTGCGCAGGGTTTCTTCGGGCACTTCACGCGGGGTGGCCAGGCTGTCACGCCAGGCCAGCGTGCCGTGGTCGGACAGCAGTGCGCCACCGTCGTCCTCGGCGGAATCCTCCAGCACCGCACGGCTGATCTGCGGCAGGCGTAACACGGCGGCGGGTGAGGTGGACTCGGTGGTGTGGGTGCGGAAGTCGCTGTACTCACCCGCCGCCTGCGCGGCGGACATGGTCTGGTTGACGGCGTCGATGATGCCGGGCGCGTTGCGCCGCGTGTGGTCGCAGCTGAGCCGGTCGCCGCCCAGCCCGTCCACCACAAAGTCCTGCGCGGCACGGAACACCTGCGGCTCGGCGCGGCGGAAGCGGTAGATGCTTTGTTTGGGGTCGCCCACGATAAACACGCTGGGGCGCTGCGCCCCGCCGCCCGTGCCCGCGTAGCCGCTGAGCCAGGCGTGTAAGGCCTGCCACTGCAGCGGGTTCGTGTCCTGGAATTCGTCGATGAGCAGGTGGCGCACCCGTGCGTCCAGCCGCTCCTGCATCCAGCCGCTGAGCACGCTGTCGGACAGCATGGTTTGCGCAGCGCGCTCCACGTCGTTCATGTCCACCCAACCGCGTGCGCGTTTCAGGCTGGCGAACTGCGCCACCAGCACCCGTGCGAGCCGCGCCATGCGCTGTTGGTAGTCCCAGGCTTCATGCTGGGTGTGGGCGGCGTTGTACTGCAACACCAGGTCCTGCGCCAGGCGCACCTGGTCGATGCCGACAATCTTTTCGCCAAACTTGCGCGGCTCGCCTTTTTGGGTCAACAAGGCATCACAGATGCCTGCGGCGTGGGCCAAAGACACGGCCACTTCCAGTTCACCTCCTTTGGCGGAGAAGGTCTTGGCGCTGGCCTGCCCCAGCGCGCGGGCTGCGGCCAGCAACTGGGCACGGGGTGCGTCGGACACCAGCCAGGCAGCGGGTGTGGCGTGGCCTGCGAATGTGGGGAACTGCACATCCCAGGCCTGCACCGATGCGTCGACCACACCGGCTTCATCGGCGAGTGTGAACTCCACACGGCGCGACAAGGCACCCGCCAGCGCCTTGTGGGTTTGTGCGCGGCCATGGGCGGACACCACGGCGTGGTAGTCGGCCTGCAGGCCCGCATCGGCCAGCACGGCCGCATAAAACGGCAGCCAAACCTGGGCAACGGCTTCGGTGTCGTCCTCCAGCAGTTCGTAGTTCGTGGGCAGTCCCATGTTTTGCAGCACGGCCAGCGGGGCGGTGCGCAGCAGTGCGGCAAACCAGCTGTGGAAGGTGCGGATCTGCACCGGGCGGCCAGTGGCCAGCAGATTTTTCTGCAAACTTTGTAGCGCACTGCGCAGGTCCGGCGTGCGCTGGAGCATCATTTCGTCTGAAATTCCGCGTATCCGCAGCTGCAGCGCCAAATCTTCCAGTGGTGTCTGGGCAAACTCCGCCAGCCATTCGTGCAGGCGTGCGCGCATTTCACCCGCCGCTTTTTTGGTGAAGGTGATGGCCAAGATTTCGTGGGCCGGGCAACCGTCGAGCAAGGCCCGCACGATGCGCGACACCAGCATCCAGGTTTTGCCCGCACCAGCACAGGCCTCCACCGCCACGCTGCGGCGCGGGTCACAGGCGATGGCGTAGAAGGCCTCGCGGCTGACGGTGGCGTGGTTGTGTTCGTAGGCAGCGGCGCTCATGCGGACGGACTCCAGAAATCTTTGCGGCATAAACCTCTCGCGGCGCAGTATTCACAGGCCATACCTTCGCCCAGCGCGGCCATGGCGGCACCGCTGGTGATGCGTTCCATGTCGTGCCGGATGCCGGTGATCAGCACGTCGCGCACGTCCACCACGTCGGGCTGCAAAACGGTTTTGGTGCCGCCCTTCTCGCCCACGTTCACGTAGGCGGCCTGCAAAGTGTCGTCGGGCTGCAGCGCGGCGTAGAAGGCCAGTTGGGTGTCTTCGGTCGGCGTTTTCACCCTGCCTTGGGTGGTGCCGATACTTTCGGTTTTGTAGTCCATCACCAGCGTGCTGCCGTCGGCCAACTGGTCCAGCCGGTCAATCTGGCCGACCAGGGTGATGCTGCCCAGCGGCAGCTCCTGCCAGCGTTCGGCCCAGCCAAAACGGGCACCGGTGGCTTCGTGCTCTGCCAGCCATTGCAGGTAACCGTCACGCACCTGCGGCCAGGCGGCGGCAAAGGGCAAAAACGCGGCGTCGGGCAGGCCCGCAGCGCGGGTGGCCTCTGCGGCGGCTTCTTCCATCAGGGCCAGCCGGGCCGCAAGTCCATCGCCCCGCAGCGCGTCTGCGGCCAGGGTTTCATGGAAGATTTTGAGCACGGCATGTAACCACAGGCCGAAGTCGCGTTTGTCCACTGCGTCTTCCAGCTCGTCCGCTTCCTTCAGGCCCAACTGGCGCAGCGCAAAAAAGCGGTACGGGCAGCGGCGCAGGTCTTCGTACGCGCTGGCAGACAGGCGTTGCACCGGCAAGGCGTCTCCGTGCGCCTGGGGGGGCAGTGTGGGCTGGGGTGTGATGGCACGGTGGTCGCGCGGGTCTGCACCGTGTGCGGCACCACCATTGAGTTGCAGCGCCTGCACCAAGGGACTGGGCAGCAGCGGTTCACCACCGTCATCCCCCTGCCGCCACAGCACATCGGCATAAGGCAGCTGCAATACGTTCTGCCACGCGGCCCGGGCAGCGTCCTGCAAAACCTCGCGTGGGGGCAGGCCCAGCGCGCTGCGTTGGGCGGCGGTCCAGGTGCCGGGTGGCTCAGGTGCGGCAGGCAGGCGCACCTCGTCACAGCCGGGCAGCACCACGGCGGCAAAAGGCCGGGCCAGCAGCTGGCTCATGGGCAGCACGACCACCTGCACGTCCTGCTGCGCATGGGCACTTTCGGGTACAAAACTCGCACCTTCCAGCGCAGCCTTGACCCAGGTACTGAACTCGGCAGCGTCCATACGCCGTGTGCTCCAGCCGGTGGCGGCCAGCGCCTGGACGAAGTGGGCCTGTGCTTCTTCGGTCAACCGCAGAGTGACCTGTAGCGCCAGCCCCGCGGGATCGGCCTCCAGCCCAGGCCACTGGCCACCGGCCTGTAATGCGGCGCGCAGCGCGGTAAGCCACTGGGCCAGCGGGCGGCTGTGCTGCAGGGCCTCACGCACCTGCTGCGCCTGTATGGCGAGGGTTTGTACTTCGGGTCGGATGCCAGCGTCGGAGCCAGACGCACACAGCGCAGCCCAACGTCCCCAGTCGGTGATGGCCAGTTTGCGCAGGGATTTTTCGGTGGCGGCCACGGCGGGAGCCGCAAACGCAGGGGCGTTCTTCAGCCAGTCGAGCACGTCGTCGCTGGACGCGTTCCACACACAGGCCTGCAGCAGCCCCACCACCTGTGCGGCGGCGCGCGTGGTGGACAACTTCCAGCCGTTTTCGTCGCGCTGGCGTACACCGTGGCCGTCGAGCATGGCACGCACACGCCGCGTCAACAGGCGGTCGGTGGCCACCAGCGCCACGGGGGTGTGGCCCTGGGTGATGTGCTGCAGCACACAGGCGGCGGCACGCTGGGCTTCGTCTTCCGCCCCCTGCGCGGGGTGCAAAGCGACTGCGCCCAAAGGGGCGTCCTGCGCCAGCACGATGTGCACCAGCTGGTCGTTCCACAACTGGCCCAGCGCACCGGTGGGGGCCAGCAGCGGGTCGGGCTGGAAACCTTCAAGCACCACCACACAGCCCACACCCGCCAGCGCCTGCTGCAGCACGTCGGTGGTGTAACGCGAGGCCAGCGCCCACTCCAGAGCAATCCGTGCCACCGCGCCTTCGAGCGCCAGCACGGGGGTGTCCATGCCCAGGGCGACAGCTGCACGTGCGGCAGTCGCCCAATGGGCACGTTCATCCACGGGCACGGCGGCCACCTGCCGTCCGAGGGTCTGGGCCGACTCGACCAGGCGCTCGGCCAGCACATCGCGGTGCGCCCGCAGCCCGGCGCGCTCCAGCAGGTCATGGGCCGTGAGCAGGTCGTGGGCGGCATCAAAACTGATGTCGTCCGCCGAGGGCACAACCCCGCCCAGACTGCGCGCCCAGTTCATGGTGGTTTCAAACCGGGGGGCAAACCCGGCGGGGTGGACGGCCATCCAGAACCCACGGCCCACCTGCATGAGCTGGGCGTAGGGCACCAGCACCACGGTGTGGGCCGGATGGATACCGCGTTCGGCCAGTGTGCGGTCGATCTGGGCGATGGTGCCGTGCACCGGGTCAAGCCAGCGTTGGGAGACGGTCGAAAAATGGGGTGCAGTCAAGGGCGGCGCGCTTCACATCATGGTTTTTGGCTATGACATTGATAGCACCCCGGGCTCAGGCCGGAATACTTGGTTTCTGTCACAATGCGCCCACTTTAGCTGTATCTCCCATTTGCCAAAAGGAAACACACCATGGCCAGCGAACTTATCAAACACATCTCTGACGCATCCTTTGAAGCAGACGTTCTGCAGGCCGACAAACCGGTTCTGGTGGACTACTGGGCTGAGTGGTGCGGCCCTTGCAAAATGATTGCGCCCATCCTCGACGAAGTGTCTGCCAGCTACAAAGACAAGCTGCAGGTCACCAAGATGAACGTCGATGAAAACCGCGACATTCCTGCCAAGTTCGGCATCCGTGGCATCCCCACGTTGATGTTGTTCAAAGATGGCCAGTTGGCCGCCACCAAGGTGGGCGCCATGAGCAAGGCACAACTCACCGCTTTTATCGACCAGCAACTCGCCTGAGTCGATTGAGGGCCCTGCACCGGACCTGCTACAACGTCCGGTGCCTTGGTGCCCTGCAGCCGCGCCATTCAGCGCACTTGGCTTGCACACCCTTTTTCCTGTCATAATTCTTGTCAGATCACTGATTCGCTGGACACGCGGTCGGTTCGAGTTCCCGGTTGTGAGAGGCCTGCTCCCAAGCACTTCGCCCCTCCCCATACCTCCCCCTTAGTCTCCATTCAACTCCGCGCAGGAGTAAATCCATGCACTTAAACGAACTCAAGGCACTGCATGTGTCTGAAGTCCTGAAACAGGCCGAAGAGCTTGAAATCGAAAACACCGGCCGCATGCGCAAACAGGAATTGATGTTTGCGATCATCAAGAAGCGCGCCAAGACCGGTGAACAAATCATTGCCGACGGTGTGCTGGAAATCCTGCCCGACGGTTTTGGCTTCCTGCGCAGCCCTGACACCAGCTTCACGGCCAGCACCGACGACATCTACATCAGCCCGAGCCAGGTGCGCCGTTTCAATCTGCACACCGGCGACATGATCGAAGGTGAAGTGCGCACACCCAAAGACGGTGAGCGTTACTTTGCGCTGAACAAGCTGGACGCCGTGAACGGTGGCCCGCCGGAGCAGAACAAACACAAGGTGATGTTCGAGAACTTGACGCCGCTGTTCCCCAAGGAACAGATGAAGCTCGAGCGCGACTTCAAGGGCGAAGAGAACATCACCGGCCGCATCATCGACATCATTGCCCCTATTGGCCGCGGCCAGCGCGCACTGATCGTTGCGCCGCCCAAAAGCGGCAAGACGGTGATGATGCAGCACATCGCCCACGCCATCACGGCCAACAACCCCGACGTGCACCTGATGGTGTTGCTGGTGGACGAGCGCCCTGAAGAAGTGACCGAAATGCAGCGCACGGTGAAGGGCGAAATCATCGCCTCCACCTTCGACGAACCTGCCGCGCGCCACGTGCATGTGGCCGAAATGGTCATCGAACGCGCCAAACGCCTGGTCGAGCTGAAAAAAGACGTGGTGATCCTGCTGGACTCGATCACCCGCCTGGCCCGCGCCTACAACAACGTGGTGCCCTCTTCCGGCAAGGTGTTGTCGGGTGGTGTGGACTCCAATGCGCTGCAACGCCCCAAGCGTTTCTTTGGTGCTGCACGCAAGGTTGAAGAAGGTGGTTCGCTCACCATCATCGCCACCGCGCTGGTGGACACCGGAAGCCGTATGGACGAAGTGATCTTTGAAGAATTCAAGGGCACCGGCAACTGCGAAATCCACCTGAACCGCCGCCTGTACGAAAAGCGTGTGTTCCCGGCCATCGAACTCAACAAGAGCGGCACCCGCCGCGAAGAGCTGCTGCTGCCACCCGAGATCCTGCAGAAGACCCGCATCCTGCGCCAGTTCATGTACAACATGGACGAGATCGAGTCGATGGAGTTGATGATCAAGAACATGAAAGCCACCAAGACCAATGTCGATTTCTTCGACATGATGCGTCGCGGCGGCTGAAGCGTCCTCCTCTCAAAAAAGCCCACGGCGAGCCGTGGGCTTTTTTGCATTTCAGATCGGCAAAACGCGCAATTCCCGGCGCTGTGCAGAACTCTCCCGCCCCAGCTCCAGCAAGGCCATGACCTGCGTGGCTTGCTCTGGCGTGACCGGGTTGGCACCTATCCCTCTAATGGCATCACGCACGGCGGCGTAATACGCCATGTAGTTGCCGGGGCGGGACGGCACCATCTGCACACCAGAAGCAGCGGCATCAGCAGGCAAGCTCAGTTGGCCGGGCTCCGGGTCTGCCCCCCAATCACCCAGATCGTCCAGGCGGGGCCGGGCACCCGCCTTCAGAGCGGCTTCCTGCGGGTCCACGCCGTGTTTGACATAACTGCCCAGGGTGCCATGCACCGTATAACGCGGCGCCGGGGCCGCAGCGATTGCGGTGGAATGCAGCACCACGCGTAATCCGGCGTGTGCACCTTGCTCGTATCGCAATTGCACATTGAAGTAGTCTTCAGTCGCTGCATGGTCACGGACAGGCCCCATGTCGGCATGGATGGCATCAGGCACACCCAGCAGCTGCACGGCCTGGTCCACCAGATGCGAGCCCAGGTCGGGCCAGAGACCACCCGCGCCAGGCTGGTCGCGCCAGCGGGCCAGCACCTGCGGCCGGTAACGGTCGAAGTGGGACGCAAAGTACACCAGCCGCCCCAAACGGCCGCTGGACAACACGTCCTGCAGTGTCAGGAAGTCGGCATCGAACCGGCGGTTGTGGAAAACCGACAACACGCGCGCCTTTGCTTTCGCCAGTGCCAGCAAATCCTCTGCTTCGGCCAGGTTCATCGTGAAGGGTTTGTCCACCACCACATGTTTTCCCGCCTCCAGTGCCGCGCGTGCCAGTGGGTGGTGTGAATCGTTGGGGGTGGCGATCACCACCAGATCCACATCGGGCGATGCCAGCAAAGCCGCAGGCTCGGCAACCACCCGTGTTTGCGGCCAGTCCCGCAGCACCACATCCGGCTGGGAGCTGGCCACAGCCGCCAGACGCAAACCCGGCACCCCCGCAATCACGGGTGCATGGAACGTACGCCCCGCAAATCCGTAACCCACCAAACCCACACCCACTGCGTCGTTTTGCATCTGGCCCCCTGCTGCTTGAATTCGCCATTCTGCACGCAGCACACTGCCAACCCTCCCACTTCTCCCCAAGAACAGGATTTATGGGATAATTGAGGGCTTTAGCGAAAAGTGCAGACCCGTAGCGGCAAATAAGTGCCCCCATGGAGAGTTTGTGGCTTTCGCATCGAACACATTAGGAAGATCGACATGAAAGAAGGCATTCACCCCAACTACCGCGAAGTCCTGTTCCAGGACATGTCGAACGGTTTCAAGTTCGTGACACGTTCGTGCGCCAACACCAAGGAAATGGGCACGACCGAAGACGGCCGTGAACTGCCTCTGTTCAAGCTCGACACCACGAGTGAGTCGCACCCCTTCTACACCGGTACACAAAAGTCGGTGGACAACATGGGTGGCCGTGTCGAGAAGTTCCGCAACCGCTTCGGCAAGACCGCAGCCAAGTAAGTTGCACGGCGGGCCTGCAAAGGTCACGCACCCCAAGGGCAGCCCGGTTTACCGCGCTGCCTTTTTTACTTTTTCATTCCCCCGGACACACGTTCCCGGCTTTTGTCCGGTATCTTCCGGGCAGCCCTGTATTCCTTCGTCCTTGTCCGCGTGAACAGCCCTACCCCCGCCATCGTTGCCCAAAGCGCCGTGCGCCCCTTGCCGCGGCTGGCCTTGCTGTTGCTGTGTGTTGCCTATGTTGTGCCGGGGTTCATCGGCCGGGCCGCCTGGAAAAACGACGACGTCACGGCCTTTGGTTACATGCTGTCGCTGGCACGAGGGCATTCGTCCTGGAGCCAGCCGCTGCTGCTGGGCCTGGCCCCTGAAACCGAGGGTTTGCTCCCCTACTGGCTGGGTGCTGCAGCCCTGCAGATCGCACCGGACTGGATGTCCCCCGAACTCGCAGCACGTATTCCCTTTGCGATGCTGCTGGCCCTGACCCTGGTGGCAACCTGGTACGCCGTGTACCACCTGGCGCGCGGCCCAGGTGCACAACCCGTGGCATTTGCCTTTGGTGGCGAAGCCCAACCCACAGATTACGCACGAGCCATGGCCGATGGCGGCCTGCTGGCGCTGATTGCCTGCCTGGGCCTGGCCCAGCTGTCGCATGAAGTCACGGCGTACCTGACACAGCTGTGTTGTGCCACGCTGGTGTTCTACGCCATTGCGGGCACGCCCTACCGCTGGCTCGGCCCCGGGCTGGGACTGGTGGCCGGCATGGCGGGCCTGGTGTTGAGTGGTGCACCGGCTTTGGCCGTGTTGTTTGGTCTGGGTGGTGCATGGCTGTGTATGTTCGAGCCCCATGAAGATGCTGTTGCGCGCCGACGTGGGTTTATCTGGGCGGCCGCCATGCTGCTCACCTCCGCGCTCGCAGCCATACTGGCGTGGCAGCTTGACCTGTGGCGCTGGCGCTTGATGTTGCCAGGTGACGGTGGCAAGGAATGGCAAAGCCTGGGCCGCTTGCTGCTCTGGTTTACCTGGCCCGCGTGGCCGCTGGCGCTGTGGACTGTGTGGCGCTGGCGGCACCAGTTGGCCAGCCGCACCATCCGCCGCCACCTGGCCCTGCCCCTGTGGTTTGCCACGGTGGCCATTGCTGCCACCCTGTTCACAGTCCCCCACGACCGCGCTCTGTTGCTGGGTCTGCCCGCACTGGCCACATTGGCGGCATTTGCCCTGCCCACACTGAGCCGCAGCGTGGCGGCACTGATCGACTGGTTCACCCTGCTGTTCTTCACAGGTATCGCCATTTTTGTATGGGTTATCTGGATTGCGATGCAAACCGGGTTCCCGGCCAAACCGGCGGCCAACGTGGCCAAACTCGCCCCGGGGTTTGAGCCCAGCTTTTCGCTGGTGGCTTTTCTGGTCGCCCTTGCCGCCACCCTGGTGTGGGCCTGGCTCGTGCAGTGGCGTGCGGGCCGCCACCGTGCAGCCATCTGGAAGAGCCTCGTGCTGCCTGCAGGTGGGGCCGCACTGGGCTGGCTGCTGCTCATGACCCTGTGGATGCCCCTGCTGGACTTTGCCCGCAGTTATGCGCCCCAGGTCAGCAACGTCACCCGGATCATTGGCCTGCCCCACCCCGAATGTGTGGAGGTTTACGCCTTGAACCGCGGCCAGATCACCGCATTGCAGCACCACGGAAACTTCACCCTGCAACATGCCCAGCCCCAAGCGCAGTGCCCGTGGCTGGTGGCAGATGAATCACGCACCCCTCGGAACACGGCCATTGATCCAAAACAATGGATCTTTGCGGGCAAAGCCTTGCGCCCCGCGGACAAGAACGACAACCTGCTGCTGTACCGCCGCGTTATCACTACCGTCGCTCCTTGAGAGAATTCGAGACCATTACACGCCACGCATCCAAGGTGCTGGCAGGCCAGTTGGCGATCATGGCGTTTGGTGTGATCGACACCATCGTGGTGGGCCGTTGTTCGAGTGAAGTGCTTGCCGCCCTGTCGATTGGCTTGGCCATTCGGCACTCAACGTAAGCCAGATGTCGGGCCTTGGGTTCGTCAGTCCCTGTATCTTTCCACTGCAACGATGCTTGTGGGCATAGCGGCATTGATTTTCCCCAGTGCGCTGATGCGTTGGACTGAAGTGTCCGCGAGCATCCAATTAAATTGGGCTGAACTGTAGTGATAGAACAAGCGCTTTTGGGGCGCGCCCGATAATTCCTGCAACCGAACTCACTGGGCTAATCAATGAACCACTTTCTGCGCGAACAGAGCTGCCGCCACGGCCGATTTTTCTACAACGTGAACGACGAATACGTGGGCCGTTCATTGAACCTGTACGGCGAGTGGGCCGAGTCAGAAGTGCACGTGTTCGAGCAAATCGTCCAGGCGGGCGAAGTCGTGCTGGAGGCCGGGGCAAATGTCGGCACGCACACGGTGCCTCTGGCGAAACTGGTGGGCACAACAGGCCGCGTGCACGCCTTCGAGCCGCAGGGGTTCACACACCAGTTGCTCTGCGCCAACCTCATCGCCAACGGCTGCACCAACACGCGCGCCTGGAACTGCGCCATCGGCGCCATGCCGGGCGAGGTGACGTTTCCCGAGCTCGACGCAGGCCACTCCAACAACTTCGGCGGCGCCAGCATGCACGACCAGAGCCATGTGCGACGGCCGGTGCGCATGGAAAGCGTGGATGCGCTGGCGCTGCCGCGCCTCGACTTCCTGAAGGCCGACATCGAGGGCTACGAGCCCGAGCTGCTCAAGGGCGCGCGGCAAACCATTGAACGCGACCGGCCGGTCGCTTTCATCGAATCGGTCAACCACTACACCGGCGACATCACTGGCTTTCTGAAGGACTACTTCCTGCCGCTGGGCTACCAGTGCTGGCACTACATCACACCGCTCTACAACGTGCAGAACTTCAACCGCCTCGCCCAAAACATCTTCACGGGGGCCTGGTCGTTCGATCTGCTGTGCACGCCGGCGGAGCGTTTCGAGGTCGTCGGTCTCGATAACGCCGAGATGCACCCCACCGAATGCCATGACCCTGACCTCTGGCGCCATGCGCGTGTGACCCGCAAGGCGGCAGCGGCACATACTTAAGGCCTCTGGCTGGGCTTCTTCGTGTCGCGTGTTTTCACCCGGTGGACGCCATGCTGGCGATGGGCCTATTTGTGCCGCGCTGTTACCGGGTCACCATCGCTCCACGGCTGATCTACTGCGTCAGGTTGTGAGGCCGGGAGTGGGTGAGGCACACCGCTCGCGTACCAGGGTCTGGGCCCATGGAAACCACTGCACAGCCCCTCGGCCTTCTGGATCATGGGGAGTGCAGCGCTGGGTATCACCGCTGCCGTCATCCTCTGGTTGCTCAGGCGGACACTGCGGCAGGCTGCGCAGCAGCAACTGGCTTGACAGGCAAAGTAGCCGCCATACCCACAGCCATGGCCCCTGCGGGAACACGCAAGCGGTTGGCCGGGAAGGTGATGGCAAAACGCGAGCCCACACCGGGCGTGCTGTCGATCCGCAACACAGACCCATGCCGCTGTGTGACGTGTTTGACAATCGCCAGACCCAAACCGGTTCCACCCGTCTCACGCGAGCGGCTGCGGTCCACGCGGTAAAAACGCTCCGTCAGCCGCGGCAGATGTTCCGGCGCAATACCCGGGCCGGAGTCCTGCACCGAAAACTCGGCACGGCCGTCCGGCAACCATTGCCAGCGCACATCCACCGTGCCACCCGCCGGTGTGTAGCGGATGGCATTACTCACCAGGTTGGACATGGCGCTGAGAATTTCATGGTGGGTGCCCGCTATTTCACCCATGTCTTCACCTGGCTCAGAAACACCAAAGTGCAGCTGCTGCGGAACTGCGTTCTGCCCCACCACCAGCATCGACAAAGCCCGCGCCTCCTGTTCACACTGGCTCAGCAAACTCTCAACTGCGATCCATTCGGACATGCCGGGCAAAGGGCTGCCCTCCAGCCTTGACAGCGTGAGTAAATCACGCACCACCGTTTGCATACGTGCGGCCTGTTGTGCCATCAGGCCAAGGTAGCGGGAGCGTTCTTCGCCGGTGAGCGCCAGGGTTTGCAAGGTCTCGATAAAACCGGTCAACACCGTCAGGGGTGTGCGGATTTCGTGGGACACGTTGGCCACAAAATCACGGCGCATGGCTTCGGCCTGCTCCAGTGCGGTCACATCCCGGGCAATCAGAAGCTTGCGCCCTTGCCCATACGGATTCAGGTGCACCGACAGACGCACCGGGCGCGACGGTGTGCTGCTGCGCCCGGGCATCAAAATTTCATGGTCATAGTCGCGGCTGGCGTAATAAGCCGCAAAACCCGGGTCGCGCACCAGGTTGCCAATGGCCTGCATCATGTCGCGCTGCGCATCAAAGCCAAATTGCTCAGCTGCCGTCTGGTTGCACCACTCGATGCGCCCTTGCGGGTCCAGCAGCACCACACCATTCGGCGAGGCCTGCAGAGCCGCCAGAAACTCCTGCAGGCGTGCCTGGCTGTCTTGCAACTGCACTTCGCCCCGGCGCAGCAAGCGGCGGGCGCGGTCCACAATTTCGCCGTACACCCCACGCATCGGGGGCGCACTGGACGTATCACCCCGGCGCAGCCAGCGCAGCACCCGCAGTGCGCGCAGCAAATCAACAAGAAACCAGCACCAGCTGGCGGCCACGCAGCCAGCCAAAGCACCCCATGCACCCGACCACCACCAGCCGAGCAAAGCACCGGTCAGCTGAAAAACAGCAAATATCAGGAAGCGCCAGAACATGCGGGAAGGATAACGCGGTCAATCTGCCCAGGAAGGGCAATTCAGGCTTGCACCAGTGCCTGTGCAGTCAAACGGTAACCCGCGCCGCGCACGGTTTCCACCATCACACCTGCGGCACCCAGCGCTTCACGCAGCCGTTTGACGTGGACGTCCACCGTGCGCTCTTCGATGAAAACGTGGTCGCCCCACACCTTGTCGAGCAACTGCGACCGGCTGTGCACCCGCTCCGCGTGTTTCATCAGGTAGTGCAGCAGCTTGAACTCGGTCGGCCCGACCTTGAGTGCCTGCGCTTTGTAGGACACGCGGTGGGTGCCGGCGTCCAGCAGCAGTTCACCAATGGTGACGCTGTCCGTCACCTGCTCCGGCGCACGCCGGCGCAGTACGGCACGGATACGCGCCAGCAGCTCCTGCGTCGAAAAAGGCTTGGTGATGTAGTCGTCAGCACCCGCATCCAGCCCTTGCACCTTGTCGGGCTCGTCACCGCGCGCGGTCAGCATCAGGATAGGGACAGCCTTGGTACGTGCATCGGCACGCCATTTGCGGGCCAACACAAGGCCGCTCTGGCCCGGCAACATCCAGTCGAGCAGGATGACGTCGGGCAACACGGCGTCCAGCTCGCGCTGCGCCGACACACCATCTTCCGACCAGATGGGTGAAAAACCGTTGTGGCGCAGGTTCACTGCGATGAGCTCGGCAATGGCCGGCTCATCTTCCACAATCAGGACACGGGGTTGTTTCTTCATCTCTGTTTTTCTTTACGACACATCAACCAGCCCTGCGCCATGCTCAGAGGACGGCAGACTCGATCTGTTCCATCGACGTGTGGCGCACGTCCGTGCCCTTGACCACATAGATGATGAACTCGGCAATGTTCTTGGCGTGGTCACCGATACGCTCGATAGCCTTGGCCAGGAACAGCAGGTCCAGGCTGGCGGAAATGGTGCGGGGATCTTCCATCATGTAGGTGATGAGTTTGCGCACAAAACCGTCGAACTCCTTGTCGATCTGGTCATCCTCTTTCAGGATGGCCACAGCGGCCGTGGTGTCCAGGCGGGCAAAAGCGTCCAGCGCCTTGCGCAGCAGGCCAGACGCCAACTCGGCAGCAACCCGCAGGTCGGACGAAGGCAGGTTACGGGCCGTGCCACTTGCCACAATGGACTTGACCATACGTGCAATCTTGTTGGCCTCGTCACCCACCCGTTCCAGATTGGCGGTGGTTTTGGAGATCGCAATCAGCAAGCGAAGGTCACGCGCCGTAGGCTGGCGGCGGCCGATGATGCTGGAGAGTTCACGGTCAATTTCCACTTCCATGGCGTTGACGCGGTGCTCGATCTCGATGACCTGGTCCGCGGCTTCCGAACTGAACTGCGACAGCGCATAAATGGCCTGGCGCATTTGCGACTCGACCAGACCACCCAGCTCCATCACGCGGGATGAGACGCTGTTGAGTTCGCTGTCGAACTGCGAAGAAAGATGTTTTTCGGGCATGCTGCCTCCTTAGCCGAAACGGCCGGTGATGTAGTCTTCTGTCTCTTTGCGCTGGGGCTTGAAGAACATCTGTTCGGTGTCACCAAACTCGATCAGGTCACCCAGGTACATGTAAGCGGTGTAGTCGCTGCAACGCGCGGCCTGCTGCATGTTGTGGGTCACGATGACGACGGTGTAGTCGTTCTTCAGCTCGGAGATCAGCTCTTCCACCTTGGCGGTAGAGATCGGGTCCAGCGCCGAGCAGGGTTCGTCAAGCAACAGCACTTCAGGCTTGATGGCGATACCACGGGCAATACACAGGCGTTGCTGCTGGCCACCCGAGAGGCCCGAGCCGCTTTGCTGCAGCTTGTCCTTCACTTCGGTCCACAGCGCAGCCTTGCGCAGCGCCCATTCAACACGTTCGTCCATGTCGATGGCGTTCAGGTTTTCGAACAGCTTCACGCCAAACGCGATGTTGTCGTAGATCGACATCGGGAACGGTGTGGGCTTCTGGAAGACCATACCGATCTTGGCGCGAATCAGCGCCACATCCTGCTTGCTGGTGAGCAGATTTTCGCCGTCCAGCACGATGTGGCCTTCGGCACGTTGCTCGGGGTACAACTCAAACATGCGGTTGAAGGTGCGCAGCAGTGTGGACTTGCCGCAGCCTGACGGGCCAATGAAGGCCGTGACCTTGTTCTCGGGGATTTCGAGGTTGATGTTCTTCAGCGCGTGGAACTTGCCGTAGTAGAAATTCAGGTCTTTGACCGAAATCTTCGAGGCACCACGGGAGGGAGCGATGGTAGTCATTGCTATTTTTTCCTGCGATTATTTTTGGCGGGTGACAAACCGGGCCAGGATGTTGAGGCCGAGCACTGCCACCGTGATGAGGAACACACCGGCCCAGGCCAGTTGTTGCCAGTTTTCGTAGGGGCTCATGGCGAACTTGAAGATCGTGACCGGCAGGCTGGCCATGGGTTTGGACAGATCCGAGTTCCAGAACTGGTTGTTCAGCGCCGTGAACAGCAGCGGAGCGGTTTCACCAGCGATACGGGCCACAGCCAGCAGCACACCGGTAATCACACCGGCCTTGGCGGCACGCAGCGTGATCTTGATGATGACTTTCCACTTGGGCGTACCCAGAGCGTAGGCCGCTTCACGCAGACCGGACGGCACCAGCAGCAGCATGTTTTCGGTGGTGCGGATGACCACCGGAATCACGATCAGGGCCAGGGCAATCACACCCGCCCACCCCGAGTAACTCTTGAACTGCGCCACCACCACGGCGTACACAAACAGACCAATCACGATGCTGGGTGCGGACAACAAAATGTCGTTCACGAAGCGCGTGACCGACGCCAGCCAGCCATGGGTGTCGTATTCAGCCAGATAGATACCGGCCATCACACCAATCGGCGTGCCCACAAAAGTGGCCAAGGTCACCATGGTGAGTGAACCGAAGATGGCGTTGGAAATACCACCGTCTTCATTGGGTGGCGGGGTCATCTGGGTGAACAGCGCCAGGTTCAGCCCGCCGATACCCAGGCGCAGGGTTTCCCACAGAATCCAGACCAGCCAGAACAGGCCAAACGCCATGGCAGCCAGCGACAAGAACAGAGCGATCTTGTTGACCCGGTTGCGGCTGTTAAAACGCGCCTGGCGCGTTGCCTGCAAGGCCTGTGCGTTCAGGAGCTTTTGCGCGGTGCTCATGACTTTTTACCTTCACTTTTCTTCAACTGCGACAACAGCAGCTTGGACATGCTCAACACCACAAATGTGATGAAAAACAGCACCAAACCCAGGTAAATCAGCGATGCCTGGTGCAGGCCTTCACCCGCTTCGGCAAATTCATTGGCCAGTGCGGAGGTGATGCTGTTGGCCGCCTCGAACAGACTCAGCGAATTGAGCTGGTTCATGTTGCCGATCACAAAGGTCACCGCCATGGTTTCACCCAAAGCGCGTCCCAGGCCCAGCATGATGCCGCCGATGACACCCGTCTTGGTGTAAGGCAGAACCACCTTGGAAATCACTTCCCAGGTCGTGGCGCCCAGCCCGTAGGCGGACTCTTTGAGCAAAGGAGGCGTCACATCAAACACGTCGCGCATCACCGAAGCGATAAACGGAATGATCATGATCGCCAGGATGATGCCTGCCGACAAGATGCCGATACCCACAGGCGGGCCAGACACCAGAGCACCCAGCAAGGGCACGCCCTTGAACAAGGATTGCAGCGGCTGCTGCACATAGGTGGCCAGGATCGGGCTGAACACCATCAAACCCCACATGCCGTACACGATGGAAGGCACGGCAGCCAGCAATTCGATGGCGGTACCCAGCGGGCGTTTGAGCCAGGCGGGCGACAACTCGGTCAGGAACAGTGCGATGCCAAAACTCACCGGCACGGCGATCAGCAGCGCGATGATGGATGTGGCCAAGGTGCCATAAATCATCACCAGGCCGCCGTATTCGTTTTTAACCGGATCCCAGGTGGTGCTGGTCAGAAAGCCCAGTCCGTACTCGACGATGGCAGGCCACGCCCCCACCACGAGCGACGCCAGGATGCCGAACAGCAAGCCCAGCGTCAGAATGGCAGCACTTTTGGCCAAAAAGCCAAACAACTTGTCGGCCATCGTGCCGGACAGCAGAGGCTTTTTGGGTGGAGGTGTGGTCATGCTTGCACCCAGCCCCGCCGACGTGGCGGGGGTGTGGTTGACCGGCAGTGTAGTAGACACGTGTCAGCTCTGCAGTAGGTCAGTGGATCAGTCGTTGCGTTTTTGCGCGGTGCTGGTTACTTGGTGGCCACAGGCTTGCCAGCCTTGTCCTTGATGTCGCCCCAGGATTTGTAGACGATTTGTTTGACGCTCTCAGGCATAGGCACGTAGTCCAGATCGCCGGAAGTCTTGTCGCCATTCTTGTAGGCCCACTCAAAGAACTTCAGGGCGGTGGTGGCCTGTGCGGGTTTTTCCTGCTCTTTGTTCATCAGAATGAAGGTGGCAGACGTGATGGGCCAGGAATCCTTGCCAGGCTGGTTCGTCAGGATTTGGTAGAAGCTTTTTTCCCAGTCCGCACCGGCGGCAGCGGCCTTGAAGGTCACGTCATCCGGCGACACAAAAGCGCCAGCAGCGTTTTGCAGCTGCACATAGTTCATCTTGTTTTGCTTCACGTAGGCGTACTCCACGTAGCCAATCGAGTTGGGCAAACGGCCCACAAAAGCGGCCACGCCTTCGTTGCCCTTGCCACCCGCGCCGGTGGGCCAGTTCACGGCTGTGCCTTCACCCACCTTGCTCTTCCACTCAGGATTGACCTTGCTCAGGTAGTTGGTGAAACCAAAGGTGGTGCCCGAGCCGTCAGCGCGGCGCACAGGGGCGATGGTGGCGTCTGGCAGTGGCACTCCAGGGTTCAGCGCCTTGATGGCGGGGTCGCTCCAGTTGGTGATCTTGCCCAGGTAGATGTCGCCCAGCACCCGGCCATTCATCTTGATCTGGCCAGGCTTGATGCCCTGGATGTTGACCACGGGAACAATGCCGCCGATTACGGTGGGGAACTGCACCAGGCCCTTGGCCTTGAGCTCTTCGTCCTTCAGGGGGGCGTCGGAAGCACCGAAGTCCACCGTGCGGGCTTCGATTTGCTTCAGGCCAGCGCCCGAACCCACCGATTGGTAGTTGATCTTGACACCGGTGGCCTTGTAGTAGTCCGACGCCCACTTGGAGTACAGCGGCGCGGGGAAGCTGGCACCAGCGCCAGTGGCTTCGGTTTGCGCCCATGCGCTGGAAAAACCAGCAGCGGCCACAGTGACTGCGAGAACTTGAACGATCGACTTTTTCATGGAAACACCTCGTGTGTTGGAAGGGTTGGCAAGGGATTGCATGGCCTGAACTGTAGAAGTGCTTTGTGACAACCGCATGACATATTCATGCCGTCACACGCAAAACACCGGGTTTTCCGCCATCGGTCTGTCATGCCGCCGTCACGCAGCCCACGTACCCTGCAGGCCCATCGCGCAACGCTGAGAGCGCACCCCATGGGTATGCCTGGAAACACCGGCCATCCAGCCTCGTTCACCCCGCTTTACAGGCTATCTTTAAGCAAAAAGTGCCTTTAGCGCCCGCTGTGCTTACGCAGCCAGCTATCAATAGAGAAGCAAAAATGCCACCCTACTCCACCGGCACCCCCACCCGTCGGCAATGGCTACACGGCACCGCCTTCGCGGGTTTGTTTGCCACCCAGCCTGTGTGGGCACAAACAAGCACCAAACCCGCCGCCAGCAAAGCGGCCACCGGCCCTGCCATCGCCAGCGTGGCCCAGGTTATTGACATGTCAGCCGCCCAGCAGGATGTCAGCCGTGACCTGCTGGTGGGTGCCCAGGCCGCTTGGAAAGATTTCAACGCCCGCGGCGGCCTGCGTGGACGCCCGGTGCAACACGTCGCGCTCGAAACCGACGGCTCCCCCGCCAGCCTGGAGGCCGCCTGGAAGGCCGTACGTGCCGATGCCAACTGCGTCGCCCTGGCCGGTTGTGCGGGCAACAGCGTCGCACTCGGCCTGCTGGATCTGCAGCGCAAAGCAGGCTCTGACAGCCCCCTCGCCCACGTGGCACCCTGGCTGCAAAGTGCCGACGTGGTGCTGGACGACGCCACCTTTCCGGTGTTTGCCGACCGCCATGCCCAGATCGAACACGCCGTCACTGCCCTGTCGGTGGCCGGCGTACGCGAAGTCGGGGTGGTCTATGCCAGCCGTGCAGCACAAACCGGCAACCGTGCAGAACTGGAGCGCATCAGCCAAGGGCTGAAACTGCAGCTGCAAACCATCCCCACCGCCAACACCGTGGAGCAAACCGCCCAGACGCTGGGCCCCAAAACGCCGTCCATGCTGCTGTTCATTGGTGGCACACCCGAGCTTGCCCAGTTTTTGCAAGGCATGAAAAAACAAGGCGGCCAGCGTTTTGTGGTGGCACTGGCCGACGTGAACCTGCAAACCCTGGCCCAGCTCGGCAGCATGGGCCGCAACGCGTCGGTGGTCGTGATCCAGGCGGTGCCCATGGTGAATGCCGGTCTGCCCGTGGTGCGCGCCTACCGCGATGCGCTGGCCCGTTACTACGACGAAGCCCCCACCCCACTGGGCTTGGCGGGCTTTATTGCCGCCCGCTACACCGCCCAGGTGCTGGCCAGCCTGGACACCGCCCCCACACGCCAAAACGTGCTGGCCGCCTTCCAGCGCCGCAACACCATGGACGTGGGTGGGTTCCAGGTGCAGTACGACAAAAACAGGCGCAGTGGCTACTTTGTCACACAAAGCATGCTGGCAAGTGATGGCCGGGTGGTCGGCTAGGCATGCGTATTGCTCTTGAATGCTATGCTGCGCCGCAAAATAACAAGCGCACACAAGCCCACACCATGCACAACGGAACCCTCCTCGCCGCCCTTGATCTGGGCTCCAACAGTTTTCGCCTGGAGATTGGCCGCCTGGAGCACGGGCAAATCCTGCGCACGGAATACCTCAAGGAAACCGTGCGCCAAGGCAGCGGCCTGGACGCGGACCGCAACCTCTCCCCCGCCGCCATGCAGCGCGGCTGGGACTGCCTTGCACGTTTTGGCGAACGCCTGGCAGGCTTCACCCGCCCCCAAGTGCGTGCCGTGGCCACCCAAACCCTGCGTGAAGCCCGCAACCGCGACGAATTTCTGAGCCGCGCCAGCGAGCTGCTCAACTTCCCGATCGACGTGGTGTCCGGCCCCGAAGAAGCCCGGCTGATCTACCAGGGGGTGTCACACCTGCTGCCGCAGTCCGACGAGCGCCGCCTGGTGGTGGACATCGGTGGGCGTTCCACCGAAATGATCCTGGGCCAGCACTACAACGCCAACGTGGTCGCCTCGTACCGCGTGGGCAGCGTGGCCTGGTCGATGAAATATTTCCCCGACGGCCAGTTCACGCCCCAGGCCTTCCAGATCGCAGAAATCGCCGCCAAAGCCGTGCTGGACGAAGCGCTGGACACCTACCGGCGCGACACCTGGGACGTGGCCTATGGTTCGTCGGGCACGGTGGGTGCGATTGGCGACATCCTGGCGGCCCTGGGCGAGACGCCCGGCACCATCACCCGTGGCGGGCTGGACCTGCTGCTGGACCGCCTGATCCGGGCCCAAAGCGCCGACCGCGTGCGCATGGAAGGCCTGAAGGAAGACCGCCGCGCCGTGATTGGCGGCGGCGTCAGCCTGCTGCGCGCCATCTTCGACCTGCTGCAAATCGACCGCATGGAAGTCGCCCAGGGCGCATTGCGCCAGGGTGTGTTGTACGACCTGCTCGACCGCGAGCAGCCCCAGACCGACATGCGGATGTCCACCGTGCAGCTGCTGACACGCAAGTTCGGCATCGACACCGCGCAGGCCAACCGCGTGAGTGCAGTAGCCACCGAGCTGTATGCACACATTGCCCCCGACCCCAACGAACGCACCGCCCGCAAACTGGGCTGGGCCGGGCAGCTGCATGAAATCGGCTGCCAGATATCCCACAGCGACCACCACCGCCACGGGGCCTACATCCTGGGCAACACCGACGCACCCGGCTTTGCGCTGCCCGAGCTGCAGTGGCTGTCGCTGATGGTGCTGGGCCACCGTGGCAAGCTGCGCAAGCTGGAAACCGACTTTGGCAACCGCCCTTTTGTGCTGCAGCTGATGTGCCTGCGCCTGGCCGTGGCCCTGTGCCACGCCCGCCGCGACCCCGACAGCGCCGCCATCAGCCTGGGCCTTGACGGCAACCGGCTGCTGCTGCAAACCCGCCCCGGCTGGGCCACCGCCTACCCGCAGTCGGCCCACCTGCTGAACGAGGAATCCATCGCCTGGCAACGCACCCCCTGGAGCCTGGAAGTCACGCTGAATTGACGGGGTAGACACTGTCATATTTGAGGGGTCTAAACGATTTATACTGTTTACACCGTTTAAGCTCCGAGGAATTTATGACCACCACCCCCACCCCTGTTTCCGCACCTGAAAAAGCCGCTGCGGCCCCCGCAGCCACACCCGTTGTGGCAGCAGCCGCGGCACCGGCCAAAGCAGCCCCCGCCCCCAAAGCCGTGGTGAAAAAAGCAGCCGCCAAACTTGCCAAGGCTCCTGCAGCCGCAAAAGCCGCTGCAGCAAAACCTGCCGCACCCGCCAAAAAAGCTGCCCCAAAAGTCGCAGCCAAGGCACCCCAAAAGGCTGCGCCCAAAGTGGCAGTCAAGGAAGAAAAAGCCAAGAAGCCCAAGCTGGTGCGCGACAGCTTCACCATTCCCAAGGCGGAATACCTGGTGCTGGACACGCTCAAAGAACGCGCCCTCAAGCTGTCACGCGAAGTGAAGAAGAGTGAGTTGCTGCGCGCCGGCATCAAGGCCCTGGCCGCGCTGTCCGACACCGCATTGCTGGCCGCACTGTCTGCCGTGCCCACCATCAAGACCGGACGCCCTGTGGCCGACAAGCCCGCCGCTCAGGACAAACCGGCCAAGAAGGTGCGCAGCACCAAGCGCTGAGACAGAGGGTGCCTGGCCGGCCCAGCGCAAAGGGCCTGCCAGTACACAGCACCCTCGTATGGCAGCTCTGGTTGCTATCAATTTGATTGCTACTCGCGCTTGCTGGAAGCGCGCTAGAGGTCTATTTCATTCACAAAATAGGTTTAAAGCACCTCGGGTGACTGCACCGTCACGATCACCGTCTGCGTCTCTTCCAGCCGCTGCCGCTGGCGCAGCCACCACACGGCGCCCTTGCGTACGGCGCATTCGGTTTCTTTGAGACCTACAAGATGGGCAATGGTCTGGCCCAGCATGGGCTGGTGGCCGATCACCAACACAGCCCCTTTGGCGCGCGGCCACTGCACCAGCTCCAGCAGCTCGGCCGGACTGCCGCCGGGCAGCAGCTCGGCGCGTAGTTTGTATTTACGCCCCAGCGCCATGGCGGTTTGTTCGGTGCGGCGCGCGGGGCTGCAGAGCACACGCACACCGTCGGGCAGTTGGCGGTCGAGCCAGGCGGCCATACGCGCCGCCTGTTTTTCACCACGGGACGTCAGCGTGCGCTGCAGGTCTTCGCGGTCGTCGGCTTCGTCTTGGGCTTCGGCGTGGCGCCACAGAATCAGGTCCATCATCGTTTGTCGTCCGTGTGGGGTGGCGGGTTGCGCCGTGTTGTGCCGTACCGCACCATCAGCGCATCCTGTGCACCGTGGCCGCTGCCGTCCGCACTGGCGCGCACGTAACGTCCGTCGGCACCCAGGTTCCACGCGTCGCGGTCGTCGTGCAGGTAGGCCACCAGGCACTCGTCGATCAGGCGCTGCCGCAGCACCGGGTCGGTCACTGGCCAGGCGGTTTCGACGCGGCGCATCATGTTGCGGTTCATCCAGTCGGCGCTGGACAGATACAGGTCTTCTTCGTCACCGCTGCGGAAGTAAAACACCCGGGAGTGCTCCAAAAACCGGCCGATGATCGAGCGCACGCGGATGTTGTCCGTCAGGCCCGGCACCTGCGCGGGCAACATACAGGCACCCCGCACAATCAGGTCGATCTTCACACCCCGCTGCCCGGCGTCCACCAGCGCCTGCACCAGCGCCATGTCGGTCAGTGCATTCATCTTGACGACGATGCGGCCCGGCACACCTGCGCTGGCAGCCCGGCCAATGTGGGCAATTTTTTCGATGGTGCGTTTGTGCAGCTGGAACGGTGCCAGCCACAGATGGTGCAGGCGCGGCAGCTTGTTGTGGCTGGCCAGGTGGGCAAACACGGCGTCCATGTCGGACGTCAAACCCGGGTCGGCCGTGAGGTGGCTGATGTCGGTGTACAGCCTTGCGGTGCGCGGGTTGTAGTTGCCGGTGGACAGGTGCCCATAACGGCGCAAATAACGCCCTTCGCGCCGGGTGACGAGCAACATCTTGGCGTGGGTTTTGAGGCCCACCACGCCATACACCACCTGTGCACCGACCGACTCCAGCGCCTCGGCCCAGTTGATGTTGGCCTCTTCGTCAAACCGTGCCTTCAGCTCCACCACGGCCGTGACTTCCTTGCCACGGCGCACGGCCTCACACAGCAGGTCCATCAGCTCCGAATCCGACCCGGTGCGGTAGATGGTTTGTTTGATGGCCAGCACCTGCGGGTCGTTGACCGCCTCGCGCAGAAAGGCCAGCACACCGTCAAAACTCTCGAACGGCTGGTGGATCAGGATGTCAGCCGTCTTCAGCTGCTCCATGATGGGCACGCCGGACTGCATCTGCAGCGGCCAGTGGGGCGTCCACGCCGGGAACAGAAGGGCCGGGTCGGCCACCAGATCGACCAGCTGCGTCAGCCGCACCAGATTGACGGGGCCATGCACGCGGTACAGCGCGGCGTCGGGCAAACCAAACTGGCGCTGCAAAAATTCGAGCAAAAACCCAGAGCACCCGGCCGACACTTCCAGCCGCACAGCCTGGCCATAGTGGCGCTGCTGCAGGCCTTGGCGCAAAGCAGTCCGCAGGTTGCGAACATCTTCTTCGTCCACGGCCAGGTCGGAGTGGCGCGTGACACGGAACTGCGAAAACTCGGTGACTTCGCGGCCCGGAAACAGGTCACTCAGGTGCGCGCGGATGACGCTGGACAAGCTCACAAAGTTGCGCCCGTTCGGCGCGACCTTGTGTGGCACGGCGATAAACCGCGGCAGCACCCGGGGCACCTTGACGATGGCGATTTCGTTGACGCGGCCAAACGCATCGGCCCCTTTCAGGCGCACGATGAAGTTGAGCGACTTGTTGGCCACCATCGGGAACGGGTGCGACGGGTCCAGCCCCACCGGAATCAGCAGCGGATGCACCTCGCGCGCAAAGTATTCACGCACCCATTTGCGCTGCGTAGGGTTGCGCTCGCCGTGCGACAGGATATGGATGCCTTTTTCTGCAAACGCCGGCATCAGGCCATCGTTGTACAGCGCGTACTGGCGCTCCACCAGCGCATGGGCCTTGGCCGCCAGCGCCTCGAAACTGGCCACGGTGTTGGTGCCCCGGGTTTCACCGGTCTGTGCAGCGGTGAGGTGTGGCGCGGCGCGTACTTCAAAAAACTCATCCAGATTGGACGAGACAATACACAGGTAACGCAGCCGCTCCAGCAGCGGCACTTCCGCGCGGTAGGCCCAGTCAAGCACCCGTTCGTTGAAGGACAGGATGCTGTGGTCGCGGTCCAGAAATGCCAAAACGGGGGGCGATGCGTGAGCTACCCCTCCCGCTGCAGCCGGAGGGGACAGCAAGGGTATGCCTGCGCTGGGGCGTGCCGGAACCGACGGCACCAAGGGGGATTCGTCCTGCGGGGATGGCATCGGAGAATGGGATTGGGAAAGCCCCACAGTATCCAGTTGTTTCATGACAGGCGTGTGACAGTCACATTTGCAGCCAGGGTTTTCCCCTGCATATCTTTGCGCGTGGGAACCAGGTGCCGCAGGAACTGTGTTGCGGACTCCGTCCAGCTGAAAGCCAGCGCACGGGCACGCGCCTCGTGGCGCGGCACCCGCATTGCGTTCATGCTGGCCTCGTGCAGGTCCACATCCAGCACACCGCCACGCACACCACCTGCAGTTGCACCCAGCACCTCCAGCGGGCCATCCACCGGGTAAGCCGCCACAGGGGTGCCACAGGCCATGGCCTCCAGCATCACCAGCCCAAAGGTTTCCGACCGGCCCGGGAACACAAACACGTCGGCCGCTGCATACACACGCGCCAGGTCTTCGCGTGGCAGCAGCCCCAGCCAGCGGACATGGGGGTAGCGGCGCTTCAGCCCATCCTCCAGCGGCCCCGTGCCACACACCACCTTGGTGCCGGGCAGGTCCAGGTCCAGAAACGCGTCGATGTTTTTCTCGTACGACACCCGCCCCACGTGTAACCACACCGGGTGCGCCAGCACGCCCAACTGGGGGCAGACGATGGCCTGGCCATGGAAGCTGAACAGCTGGGTGTCCACCCCGTGTGTCCAGCTGCGCAGCTTGCGGAACCCGCGCTTTTCCAGCATACGCAGCACCCCTTGGGTCGGCACCATCACCCCCGCAGACGGTCGGTGGAAGTGGCGGAACAACGCGTAACCCCAGGACAGGGGCAGCTTGCAGGCCGCGTGCAGGATCTCGGGAAACTTGGTGTGGAACGCCGTGGTGAACGCCATGTTGCGCCGCAGGCAATAACGCCGTGCGGCCCAGCCCAGCGGGCCTTCGGTGGCAATGTGGATGGCGTCGGGCTGCAGCGCGTCCAGCTGTGCGTTCAAGGCCCGCCGGGGGGACACCGCCAGCTCGATGCCTGCATAACCAGGGCATGGGCGGGTGCGGAAGAGCCGGGGGTGGATGACCTCCACCCGGTGGCCGGCCTGGGTCAGCTCGCGCACCAGCTCCACCAGCGTAGTCACCACCCCGTTGACCTGGGGTTGCCAGGCGTCGGTGATCAATGCGATCTTCATGCGGGCACCCCCACCGACGCAACCGTCTTTTCGGGCAGCAGTGTGGACTGCGACGGTGCCCAGTGCACCAGCTCCAGCCGGCCATCGAAGTGCTCCACCAGCGCGGTGCAGCTTTCCACCCAGTCCCCGTCATTGCAGTACAGCGTGCCGCCAATGTCACGTATCTCGGCGCGGTGGATGTGCCCACAGACGACGCCCTGGTACCCGCGCCGCCGTGCCTCGCTGGCCACGGCCACTTCAAAGTCGGTGACGTAGTTCACGGCCGTTTTCACCTTGCCTTTGAGGTAGGCCGAGAGTGACCAGTACGGCAGTCCCACCCGGGCGCGCAGGCTGTTGACGTGGCGGTTAAGCCGCAGGGTGAACTCGTACAGGTTGTCCCCCACATGGGCCAGCCATTTGGCGCACTGGATCACACCGTCGAAATAGTCGCCGTGGGTGACCCACAGGCGTCGCCCGTCGGCGGTGGTGTGGACGGCCTCTTCCACCACGTCGATGCCCCCAAACGAGTGGCCCAGAAAGCCGCGCGCAAATTCGTCGTGGTTGCCCGGCACAAACACCACACGGCAGCCCTTACGTGCGCGGCGCAGCAGTTTTTGCACCACGTCGTTGTGGGCCTGCGGCCAGAACCACTTGCGCCGAAGCTGCCAGCCGTCCACGATGTCGCCCACCAGGTACAGGTGGTCGCTGGGGTGCCGCTTCAGGAAGTCGAGCAAAGCCACGGCCTGGCAGCCGGGTGTGCCCAGGTGCAGGTCGGAAATAAAAATGCTGCGGTACCGCTGGCGCACGGGGCCGTCGTCACCGGCATCACTGGAATCACTGGAATCACTGGAATCATTTGAATCAAGGACAGCACCCCACATGCCGCCCTGGTGTCCTGGCATGTCGAAGGTGCTGCGCATCACGCACCCAGGAAGTGTTTGCGGTAACGCGCGGGCAGGTCGGCAATCCGCATCATCATGGGCAGGTCGGCCGAGTTGAAGTCCGGGTCCCAGGCCGGTGCACCCAGCACTTTGGCACCCAGCCGCAGGTAGCCCTTGATGAGTGCTGGTGGCTCCACCCGTGTTGTGTGCAGCGGCTCGCGGTCCACCGGCAGCGGCAGCCGGGGCCGCACGTGGTATTCGATCGGGGCCAGATGGGTTTGGCGCAGCTGGTGCCAGATGCTGACAGCCGCGTCGCCGCTGGCCACACCGTTGTGCACCATCGGGATGCTGGCGCAGCCAATCATGGTGTCGAGCTGGTTGCGCACCATGAAGCCCGCCAGCGCGCCCCACAGCGCCATGATGACGCCGCCGTGGCGGTGGTCGGCATGTACACAGCTGCGGCCCAGCTCCACCATCCGCGAGCGCAGGTGGCGCAGGCGGGTCAGGTCAAACTCGGTGTCGCTGTAGGTGCTGCCCACGCGCTTGGCCTGCGCGGGGGTGAGTACGCGGTAGGTGCCAATGACCTGGCCCGAGGCCACGTCACGCACCAGCAGGTGTTCACAGAAGTCGTCAAACAGGTCAATGTCGTGGCCCGGCACGGTGTTGGGCAACTGGGCGCCCATTTCACCGGCAAACACCTGGTAACGCAGGCGCTGGGCCTGGCGCACTTCGTCCTGGTGCACGGCCCAGGACACGGCAATGCCGCCGGGCGCTGCCGCCGGAAGAATGGTGGCAACCGGTTGGCTGGTGAGGTCAGTAGAAAAAACTGGTGTGGCAGGGGCTGTTGTCTGCAAGCCGGTGCCGGAAATGGGGGGGTGCATGGCGCTCTCCAGGGGCGTTTTGTTCCTGGCAAGTCTCCCTGCAGGCCATGACGCCACCGTGTCAGTCGCGTGGCGCTTTGATGACAACCCACGCCCCCACGGGCTCTATATGCCATTTTTAATGGTCAAAACAGCCTCTAGCGCACGTTCCACAAGCGCAAGTAGCTATAAAAAATATAGCTGTTTATAGATTTCAGGCCAAGGCACGTGCGGACACCACGATGCCATCGGCGTCGGCGTACAACCAGTCACCGGGGCGCACCCACACCCCCTGGATCTGCACCGCCACATCACGCTGGCCTTCGTTGCGCTTTTCTGTCGGCAGCGGCATGCTGGCCAACGCGCGAATCCCCGTCTGGTGCCCGGCGAGCTCGGCCACATCCCGCACCGCACCGTTCACCAGCACACCCGCCCAGCCTTTACGCGCGGCGGCAGCCCCCAGATTGCCGCCCAGCAGCGCCCGTCGCAGCGATGCGCCACCGTCCACCACCAGCACACGCCCGACGCGGCCCGTGGGGGTGTCGTCAAAGCCGGGCGAATCAACCGCCGCCTTGACGAGTGAGTTGTCTTCAAAACACTTGATGGTGGTCACCGGGCCGCAAAACTTGAGCACCGCACCAAAGTCGCGGAACACGGGTGGCAGCACACGGAAGTCGCCTGAGCTGTCGTTCTTGTAGGCATCACAGAAGTCGCAGGTGCTGAAATCGGGGCGGGCAGAAGTCATGTCACGGGCCTTGTCAAAGTTTGCGGAATGCGAAATAGCGTGGACAGAAGTCGTCTACGGCACGCGTATTTTGGCGGCTTCCGGTTGCGGCCTTTCCAAGCGGTTTCACCCCCATAAGAACGTGTTTACGATCTTTCCGGGGTCGCACAAGTGTCTTTTCGGGATGGGATGCAAGGCGCAGTGCGCCGTCCATAGCCCAGCTATGGACAAGCGCTGCAACGCCGCAGACCGCCCGAAAAGGCACTTGCCCAAAGGGTTGGAGTGAAATCGGGCGATTGGGCGCCCCAGCTGCTGGCATGGGCAGAAGCCCATGCGGCGCATCCGGGCCACCCACTCATCCCAATTGCACTCCAATGCGATCCCCGGAAAGATCGTAAACACGTTCTAAGCACCGCTGAAGTGCATTACTGCCCGCCCAAGGGGCTCGCCATAGCACAACAACAACAAACAGCAGTGAAAAAAGCACGTTTTCACTTGGAAAGGCGTTTTTTCTCCAGTAGCATGCGCAGAGCCAGCGGAGACGCGATTTTTGCTGGTGATTTGTCAACTTCCAAAATAAGGAAATCGATCATGGCAACTGCAAAAAAAGCGCCAGCAAAAAAAGCGCCAGCAACGAAAGTAGCACCCGCAGCCAAAGCCGCTCCTGCCAAAAAGGCAGCAGCAGCCCCGGCCAAGAAAGTAGCCGCCAAGGCTGCAGCACCTGCCAAAAAAGCGGCTCCCGCTAAAAAGGCTCCCGCTGCAAAGAAGGCCCCTGCTGCCAAGAAGGCTCCCGCCAAAAAGCGGACCCCTAACGCAGCCTTCATGAAGGCACTGACCCCCAGCGCCGCTTTGGCCGCAGTCGTGGGCTCTGCTCCACTGCCACGCACCGAAGTGATCAGCAAGCTGTGGATCTACATCAAGAAGCACGGCCTGCAAGACAGCGTCAACAAGCGCCTCATCAATGCCGACGCCAAGCTGAAGGAAGTCTTCGGCAAGGTGCAGGTCTCGATGTTCGAGCTGGCAGCACTCATCGGCAAACACCTCAAGTAAGCCGTTTTTGCTCCCCTGAAAAGGCCGGTTGTTACCGGCCTTTTTTACGCCTGCTGTTTTTCAACACGCGGCAGCAGCAGATCTCACATGTTGCAACGCCGCAACAGTAAAACGATTGTCAATAAGATGCAGTCGCATTCGCATTAAAATCTGCGCCGAACCACACCCCGGCCAGCCAACATTTCCGCCTCGGAAAGACACCCCCTTTGGGGCGCGTGTCCCAGCCAGCCAATACCCTGCAACCTGTCCGCACTGCACTGCGGCTCCGCTTTTTGGAGGCCACTTGGCTAAACCTGTCCGTCACAAAAAAATGCACCACACCAGCGTCCGCGCTGTGTCTGCTGCTTCGTCCACCCACGCTGCCCGGGGTGCCATGTTGCCCTTCGGCACCATGATGCTCGCCGCAACGGCCTCCGTCACCGGCTGGGCACAAACCGCCGAAGACAGCAAGACACTCGGCACCGTGACGATCAAGGAAGCCGCCGAAGCGCCCCAGGGCCGCGACTCGGTGCGCGCCACCCACTCCACCATCGGCAAGGGCAACCAGGAACTGCGCGATATTCCCCAGTCCGTGACCGTGGTGACCGAAAAGATCATCAACGACCGCAACTTTGACACCGTCAAGGACGTGCTGCGCAACACCGGCGGTATCTCTTTCCTGGCAGCCGAAGGCGGCGAAGAAGACATCCGTTTGCGTGGCTTCTCGCTGCAAGGCACGGGCGACATTTTTGTCGACGGCATCCGCGACCCGGCCTTCTACGACCGTGACACCTTCAACAACGACCGCGTCGAAATTCTGCGCGGTTCGGCATCCATGCTGTTCGGCCGGGGCTCCACTGGTGGTGCGGTTAACCAGGTCAACAAACAACCGCTGCTGCTCGACCAGCACGAAGTGGACGTGACACTGGGCAGCCACAAGTTCCGCCGTATCACGGGTGACTTCAACATCAAGACGGGTGAGAGCGCTGCGCTGCGCCTGAATGCGATGTACAACCAGGCCGACAACAACGGCGCGGGCAGCAGCATCGACAAGCAGGGTATCGCTGGTGCCTACCGCTTTGGTATTGGCGAGAAGAACGAGTTCTCGGTGGGCCTGTACCACCTGGACAACAACAACGGTATGAACTACGGCATCCCATGGATCCGGCCTACCGCGACATCGCCAGTTTCAGAAACCACGTTGACGCCCGTGGACCCCAAGTCCTACTACGGCATGGCCAGCGACTACAACGCAGGCAAAGCCACCTATGCCACGCTGGGCCATATCCACCGTTTTGATGCAGACAATGAGCTCAAGACCGTGATCCGCAAGGGTGAGTACGAGCGTGACCAACGTTCCGGCACCGTGCGTTTTGCTGGCGCGGCACAGCAGCCCAATGGCCAAGCCGTGGGCCTGAACAACTTCGGCCCCATGACGCGCCTGACACGTGGCACCCACCTGAAGGTGCAGGACATGCAGAACCTGTATGCCCAGTCCGACTACAGTGGCAAGTTCGAAGCCTGGGGCGTACAACACGCCGTGTTGGCGGGTGTGGACTACGCCCAGGAAAAGCGCCAGGTCTATTCGGCCCTGACCGCCGCACAAGGTGGCGTGAACCTGACCAAACCCAACACAACCATTGGCACACCCAACGACGGCGCCTGGATCGACGAAGGCTCTCGTGTCTTCCGTGTGGGCAACGAATATGTGTCCAAGGGCTGGGGCGTTTACGCACAAGACCTGGTACAAGTGGCGCCCGACTGGAAGATCCTGGGTGGCCTGCGCTACGACAGCATGACCGGTGACTACGACACCTTCACGGCAGCCACCGGCGTCAAGACGGGTTCTTACCGCATGAAGATCTCGGAATGGAGCAAACGTTTTGGTGTGTTGTACCAACCGTCTGACCTGCAGTCCTTCCACTTCTCCTACGGCACGTCGTTCAACACCTCCGGTGAGGCCTATTCACTGGGCGCAGCGAACGTGGATACGCCACCGGAGAGCAGCGAAAACATCGAACTTGGCACCCGCATCGAGTCAGCCGACAAGAAGTTCACGACCCGCGTGGCCTTGTTCAAGTCCACCAAGAAACATGAACGCAACACCGACCCACTGCAACCCGGCATCACCGTGCTGACGGGCAAGCGCCATGCGGCTGGTATCGACATGGACATCTCCGGCTACATCACGCCCCAGTGGGAAGTGTTCGGTTCGTACATGTGGATGCCGGTTGCCAAAATCGACATTGGTGCACAAGGCTCTGAAGGCGAAGGCCAACGCCCATCCCTCACGCCCAAACACAGCGGTACCGTGTGGACGACCTACCAAATCACTCCCCAACTGCGCGTGGGTGGTGGCTTGAACTTCCGCAGCAAACAAACGCCAAACCGCAACCCCGGTTTTTATGCACCCTCGTATGTCACGGCTGACCTGATGGCGGAATACGCCATTGAAGTGGACCGCATCATCCTGAAGGCCAACCTGAGCAACGTGAGCAACAAGTTGTTTGCCGACTCTTTGTACGCCAACGGCCACTACACCCCCGGTGCAGGCCGCTTGTTCCAAGTGTCTGCCAAGTTCAAATTCTGAACTTGACGATCATTTGATTTAGCGCATTTCTTCAAGGCTTCAAGGCCACCTTCGGGTGGCCTTTTTTTGTGGGGCTCTGACATACTCAGATGCATCCGATCCCAGCTCTTTACCAATCCACCATGCTGCTCCATATCCCTGAAGTCATCACCCAGGACGAAGTGCGCCACGCCCGGGAACTGCTGGCCAGCGCCCCCTGGACCGATGGCCGTGCCAGTGCCGGTGTACAGGCGCGGCAGGTCAAGAACAACGAGCAATTGCCCCATGACTGCGATGCCGCCAAACACATCCGGTCCATGGTGTTGGGCGGGCTTGACCGGCACCCCCTCTTCTTCTCCGCAGCTTTGCCCAAGCGGGTTTTCACGCCACGCATCAACCGTTATGGCGGCGCGGCCAACACCTATGGCAACCATGTGGACAATGCCATTCGTTTTGCGCCCGACACCGGCCTGCGGGTGCGCACCGACATCTCCTGCACGGTGTTCCTGGCAGACCCCGACGAATACGACGGCGGCGAATTGGTTGTACAGGACACTTTTGGCGAGCAGCGCGTCAAGCTGGCGGCAGGCGACATGGTGCTCTACCCCGGCACCAGCGTACACAAGGTGGAGCCGGTCACACGCGGCTACCGCCTGGCCTGCTTCTTCTGGATCGAAAGTATGGTGCGCAGTGATGAGCAGCGCCGTTTGCTGTACGAGCTGGACATGAACCTGGTGCGGCTGCGCCAGGAACATGGTGAAGGCCCGTCCACCACCGCGCTGACCGGCACGTACCACAACCTCCTGCGGATGTGGGCAGACGTATGAGCGTGCCTGAACTCAGCAGCATTTCGCCAGGTGTCGTCACCCTGGAAGACCACGCCCACCACGCCCACACCCACCTGGATGCAAACGCCTGGGCCTATTTCAGCGGCGGCGCGGGCGACGAAATCACCTTGCGCGCCAACCGCAGCGCGTGGGACACCCTGCAACTCCATCCCCGCGTGCTGCGCAGCATGGCGGGGGCCAGCACCCGCACCACGCTGCTGGGGCGCACGCTGGAACACCCTATCCTGCTGGCCCCCATCGCTTTTCAGCGGATGGCACACCCCGACGGTGAACTGGCCACGGCCTACGCTGCATCTGCCCAGGGTGCGGGCCTGGTTCTGAGCACCCAGGCCAGTATGTCGCTGGAACATGTGGCCCAGGCCATCGTGGCAGACCCGCTGCGTGGCCCGCTGTGGTTCCAGCTCTACATCCAGCCCGACCGGGGCTTCACCCGCACGTTGGTGCAGCGTGCGGAAGCCGCCGGGTACGAGGCGCTGGTTCTGACGGTAGATGCCCCCACCAGTGGTGCGCGTGACCGGGAACGGCGTGCCGGGTTTCGGCTGCCTGCCGGCATATCGGCAGTGAACCTGGCAGACAGCGTGTCGCCGCCACAGGTGGCGCTGGCGCAGGGCCAAAGTGCACTTTTTGACGGTTTACTGGCCCACACCCCAACCTGGGCCGACGTGGAATGGCTGCAGTCCATCACCCGCCTGCCCGTGCTGATCAAAGGTGTGTTGCATGCAGACGACGCGCGCCAGGCCGTGTCCCTGCAGCTGGGCGGTGTCATTGTGTCCAACCACGGAGGCCGCACGCTGGACACCACCCCGGCCACCGCGTCGGTGCTGCCCCGCATTGCGGACGCTGCGGCGGGGGATCTGCCCCTGCTGGTGGACGGCGGCATCCGGCGCGGCACCGATGTGCTGAAAGCCATGGCGCTGGGTGCACAGGCCGTGCTGGTGGGCCGGCCTTATGTGTATGGCCTGGCCAATGCGGGCGCCTTGGGTGTGGCGCACGTGCTGCGGCTGCTGCGCGACGAGCTGGAAATCGCCATGGCCCTGAGCGGCTGCACCAACCTGCAAACGGTCGACAAAGCCCTTGTTTACAAGGATTCCTGACAAATACCTGTGGTTTTGAAGGTCATCCGTCCAATAGATATTGCTAATGCGAAGTGTTCGTATTTATAATCAGGCCTTCATCAATAGCCAGCCATTTTTGCCTGCCGCCATGATTGTTTGTGTCTGCCACCGGGTTTCGGACCGTGAGATTGCCCGCCATGCGCGTGCTGGCATGGGCTTTGACGACATCCAGTTCGAACTGGGCGTTGCCACCCAATGCGGCCAGTGTGAAGGCTGCGCCCGCGAAGTCTTTGCCCAATGCAGTGCCTCGCACCCGGTTGCGGCCCTGCACAGCGAACTCAACACCCGTGCGGTTCAGCTTGCCAGCTCCATCACGGAAAGCAAAGCATGGAACTCATCTCAACGCTCGGTGGCAGCCTGATTCTGGTGGTTGGCTCCGCCTGGTGGATCTTCCGCAAATAACATTTGCCCCAGCTTTTCTCTGCGTCAGGGGTTTGCCCCGGGGCGTGCCCGAACCTCTTCTATGACGACCTCTTCCGAACGTTTTGCCCCTCCCGCTGGCATCAGCCGCAACGCGGCCATTGCCGGCGGTGTTGTTGTTTTGCACGTCGCCATTTTGTGGGCCATGCAGTCCGGGCTGTTGCGCCGCGCCGCAGAAGTGATCCTGCCGGTGGAGATCATCAGCGAGTTCATCGAGCCACCGGTACCCAAGGTCGAGCCCCCACCGCCCGCCCCCAAACCGGCCCCGGTCAAACGCACGGTGACCAAGGCCCCCACTCCGCCACCCGCACCGCGGCCCATGGCCATTGCCGACCCGACTCCCGCGCCCAATGCCCCCACCGGTGTGTTGACACCGCAGCCGCCGGCCCCCCCGATTGACGCGCCGGTTGCCGAGACCGCCGCACCGGCCGCGCCTCCCGCAGCGCCCCCTGCCCCGCCCAGCATCCAGCTGCCGTCGAGCGACGCCGACTACCTGCAAAACCCCCGACCCGCCTACCCAGCCATCAGCAAACGCCTGGGTGAACAAGGCAAGGTGATCGTGCGGGTTTACATCGGCGCGGACGGTTTGCCACAGCGGGCAGAGCTGTCCAAGTCCAGCGGTTATGACCGGCTGGACCAGCTGTCGATTTCCACCGTGATGCGCTGGAAGTTTGTGCCTGGCAAACGTAATGGTGTGCCCACGGCCATGTCGTACAACGTCCCGTTCAACTGGGTTCTTGAATAAAGCGCTTTTCCACCTTCGGACAAGTGCACGTCGTTTTATTTTTTGGGAGTATTTATGGATTCGCAATTCGGTCTGGCCAGTGTCTGGACACAAGGGGACTTCGTCACCAAAAGTGTGGCGGTGCTGCTGCTGCTGATGTCGCTGGCATCGTGGATGGTCATCGTCCTCAAGGCTCTGGACATCGTCAAATACAAAAAACACGCCAAACAAGCCGAAGACTTCTGGCACAGCGAAGACTTTGCCGCCGGTGTCACCAAGCTGGGCAATGACCCCACCAACCCCTTCCGCCACCTGGCACTCGAAGGCCGCGAAGCCACTGCCCACCACCGCAACACCAAGGTGCACCTGCACGACAGCCTGGACGTGAGCGACTGGGTGACACGCAGCCTGCGCAACACCATTGACGAATTCACAGCGCGCCTGCAATCGGGCCTGGCCATTCTGGCGTCGGTCGGCTCCACAGCACCCTTTATCGGCCTGTTCGGCACCGTCTGGGGCATTTACCACGCGCTGGTGGCCATTGGCACCTCTGGCCAGTCCACCATCGACAAGGTCGCAGGCCCCATCGGTGAAGCACTCATCATGACGGCACTCGGTTTGGCAGTGGCCATCCCGGCCGTGCTGGGCTACAACGCCCTGGTGCGCGGCAACAAGTCGATCCTGATCAAGCTCAACAGCTTTGCGCACGACCTGCATGCCTACTTTGTGACGGGTGCCCGTGTTAACCAAGGCGGCCAGCCCAACGTTGTGCCCATGAAGAAGGGCGGCTGAGATGGCCTTCGGTACACAGGACGAATCCGATGAGGTGATGAACGAGATCAACATGACCCCCCTGGTGGACGTCATGCTGGTTTTGCTGATCATCTTCATCATCACCGTGCCGGTGATGAAACACGCTGTCAACATTGACCTGCCGCGCGCCACCAACCAGCCCGAGGACACCAAACCCCAGACCGTGCGCCTGAGCGTTGCGTCTGACGGCTCCTACTACTGGAACGAAAACAAGGTGACCGACGAAGCCATGGCCGCCATGCTCAAGGAAGAAGGCGCCAAGGACCCGCAGCCCGAGCTGCACATCCGTGGCGACAAGGACGTGCGTTATGAACGTGTGGCACAGGCCATGGCGGCAGCCCAACAAGCCGGTGTGCGCAAAATTGGTTTCGTAACGGACCCAAAGAACTAAAACTCCAGAATATTTACAAAAAAATTTTCTGAGTCCTGTAAAAATTGCTGGACTTTCATTTGAGAATAGTTATCATTCGTAAATCGTCATCCAGCCAGGAAGTCCACCATGCAAGCCACCCTCAGCGCACACTCGATGTTTAATCCGGTCGCCATTCGCCAGGGCAACTCCGCCAAGGAATCCCTTGCACAGTCGGTTGAAAGCACAGAGCTGCTGCGGGGGCAGAAGACGGTAGAGATCAAACACAACGGCTCAATCTACCGCCTGCAGGCCACCAAACTGGGCAAACTGATCCTGACGAAATAAGTTTCATCGTGGGGCGACTCAGGGACTTGCTTCAAGTCTCCAAGGGTCGTTTTTAGCTAGCCAATGGGTTTACCCCCGACTAGCCAAGCTTTTTTTCCGCGAACACATACAACAAAGCCGACCCCATGGGTCGGCTTTTGTTTGTTCAAAAATTTAAGAGAAACAGGGCTCTTGCGCCCGTCCAGCGTGCTCAGGCAGCTCTCTTTTTTGTAGCAATTACAGACCCAGGGCCGCAATACCCGCCTTGGCGATCTGCACGTCTTCGTTCGACTTCACGCCGCTCACACCCACCGCGCCCAGGCAGAAGCCATCTTTCATGATCGGCACGCCGCCTTCGAGCATGCCCTTGACGTCGGGCGCGGTCAGGAACGCATAACGGCCGCCGTTGATGACGTCTTCGTACACCTTGGTTTCGCGGCGACCCAGGGCGGCCGTGTGGGCCTTTGCGGGGCCGATGTGGGCGGAGATGGGCGGTGCGCCGTCCAGGCGCTGCAGCCACAGCAGATGGCCGCCTTCGTCGACGATGGAAATGGTCACCGCCCAGTTGTTGGCAATGGCTTCGGCTTCAGCGGCGGCGGCAATGGCCTTGACGTCGGCGGCTTCGAGTACGGATTTGGTTTTCATGGAGGGCTCACTGGTAAGTGGAAAGAAGACAGCGGTCGAGCATAACGCGTGCCAAAACACCCATTCCCCTATGCAGCGCAAAAGTACCCTTACGAAAATTAGGTATGTTTTGAAGGCTTCTGGCGCAATGGCCCCTAGAATTTGTGGAAGAGTCCCCATCTATGGGACAGTTAACGCAAGGAGTTCTCCATGACAGACCAGGCATCCACCCTTCAGACCGCCAATGGCTACGGCTATGGCATCTCCCAGGAAGAGCGCCACAAAGTGCTGCGCAACACCTACTGGCTGCTGGCGCTGAGCCTGCTGCCCACCGTGCTGGGCGCCTGGGTTGGCGTGGCCACCGGCATCACCCAGTCGCTGCGCGGCGGCATGGGCCTGATCGTCTTCCTCGGCGGCGCGTTTGGCTTCATGTACGCGATTGAGAAGACCAAAAACTCCGCAGCCGGTGTGCCCGTGCTGCTGGGTTTCACCTTCTTCATGGGTCTGATGCTGTCACGCCTGATCGTCTCGGTGCTGGGCTTCAAGAACGGCCCCGAGCTGATCATGACCGCGTTTGCGGGCACGGCTGGTGTGTTCTTCGTTATGGCCAGCCTGGCCACCGTCATCAAGCGTGACCTGTCCGGTATGGGCAAGTGGCTGATGGTGGGCGCCATCGTGCTGATGGTGGGCGCGGTCATCAACGTGTTTGTCGGCTCCACGGCCGGCATGATGGCCATCTCGGTGCTCGCCATTGCCATTTTCAGCGCCTTCATGCTGTACGACCTGAAACGCATCCTGGACGGCGGCGAGACCAACTACATCAGCGCAACCCTGTCGCTGTACCTGAGCATCTTCAACGTGTTCCAGAGCCTGCTGGCCCTGCTGGGCATTGCTGGTGGCGAACGGGACTAACCCTCCCGAGCTGGCTGCACCACGCAGCCAGTTTCCACACACACAAAGGCCCTTCGGGGCCTTTTTTGTTGGCGCACCCACCCCGCAGGCTGCACATCGGGTGAAAGAAACACGCATCCATTCACCCGCTCATTAAATGGGAACCATTATCATTTAAGATCGGTGTTTTTAGTGGATGACTGCAGCAGGAGTAACCCATGTCCAAACCTTTTCCAGGCCAGGCCACCCATGACGCGGGGTGAGGTGACCGGGTGCCCCGACCTGGAGGCCCTGCTCCAGGAGCACCGTGCATTGCTCACCGCTTATGGCGCTGTGCAGCGGCGGTGTAACGCGTTGCTGGACGCGCAGGCCCTGCAGGTCCAGTCGCTCACCGCCCAGGTGGTGCGCTTGCGTGCGGCGCTGGTTGTGCGGGACACCGCACGGGCCTTGTCGATCGCCAACAAGCACTGGCACAAGGACACCATGCCCGCAGTGCTGTGTGTGGGCACGCAGGGGCCCCATGCCGCCGTGGCCCAGCGTGTGGTGGAAATGGTGGGTGGTCACTTCCTGCACCACGATGGCCTGGCAGACGGTGATGAACACGGCGCAGAGGCCCTGGAAGCCAGCCTGGTCGCAGCCGACCTGGTGATCTGCCAGACGGGGTGTGTAAGCCACGGTGCGTACTGGCGGGTGCAGGACCATTGCCGCCGCACCGGCAAACAGTGTGTGCTGGTGGCCCAGCCGGATGCCACCAAGGTGGTACGTGTGCACCGCCCCGCCTCGGCCGCCCCTGCTGACGAAGGTGAGCCAAGCGCCACCATCCCGCCTTGAACTGAACACCCGCCCCCACAACAACCGAGACAACCCAGCCCGCAACGCCGTATGCCCAGAACACAAGACACCGAGTTAAAAAACGTCGGCCTGAAAGCCACCCTGCCCCGCTTGAAGGTGCTGGACATCCTGCGCAGCAGCCCGTCACGGCATTTGTCTGCCGAGGATGTGTACCGGCGCCTGCTCGAACAGGGCTCGGACGTCGGGCTGGCCACCGTGTACCGCGTCTTGTCCCAGCTGGAAGCGGCTGGACTGCTCAGCCGCAATGTCTTTGACACGGGCAAGGCCGTGTTCGAGATCAACGAGGGAGAGCACCACGACCACCTGATCTGCCTGCAGTGTGGCCAGGTAGACGAGTTCCGCAACGAGGCCATCGAGGCATTACAACGCGAAGTGGCCTCCACCCGTGGGTACCAGCTGGCAGACCACCGGTTGGCCTTGTATGGCTACTGCAGCAGTTGTGTGGGCGCCCACAAGAACGCTGCCGCACCCGCCAGCCGCAGCACGGCCACACACACCGAAGAATAAAACCCATCTTAGAACGTGTTTACGATCTTTGCGGGGATCGCATTGGAGTGCAATCGGGATGAGTGGGTGGCCCAGATGTGCCGCATGGGCTCCAGCCCATGCAAGCAGCTGGGGCGCTCAATCGCCCGATTTCACTCCAACCCTTCGGGCAAGTGCCTTTTCGGGCGGTCTGCGGCGTTGCGGCGCTTGTCCATAGCCGGGCTATGGACTGCGCACCGCGCCTTGCATCCCATCCCGAAAAGACACTTGTGCGACCCCGGAAAGATCGTAAACACGTTCTCAGGCGAACAGGTACTGCGCCACGCCGTCTTCACCCCGTACGGGCTGGCATTGGACGCCCCAGATGGTGTCGATCAACCCTGGGGTCAGCACATCACACGCGGAGCCGCTGTGGCAAGCCCCCACACCCAGAACCAGCACGTCGTCGGCATAACGCAGCGCCAGATTCACGTCGTGTAACACCGCGACCACCCCCGTGGACTGTGTGTGAGCCCATTGCCGCATCAGCCGCATCATCTGGTGCTGGTGGGCCAGGTCGAGCGCTGCCGTCGGCTCGTCCAAAAACAACCAACGGTCTGCGCCGTCCGGGCGGGGCTCCCAGATCTGGGCCAGCGAACGGGCCAATTGCACGCGTGCTTTTTCTCCACCCGACAAGGTGTTGACGTTGCGCTGTGCCAGATGGCCCACGTGGGTTGCCTGCATGGCCTGCGCCACGATGGCATCTTCTTGCGGCGTGGGGTTTCTGCGGTGCGGGAAGCGCCCCAGTTCGACCACCTCGCGGGCCAGGAAGTCGAACGCTACGGCGCTCTCCTGCAGCATCACGGCACGCCGCTGGGCCAAGGTGGCTGCGGGGGTCTGCCCCAGCGGCTTGCCGTCCAGCAGCAGCTGCCCGCCCAAGGGCTGGCGCTGCCCCGTTAGGACCGACAACAGCGTTGATTTACCCGCGCCATTGGGCCCCAGGATGGCGGTGAAACGCCCGGGCAAAATGTCCAGGCTGACCTGCGCCAGCACCTTGCGGCCATCGGCAGACACACCCACATCGACACAGCGCAAACTCATACCCGCCCCCGAAAGTGCCGCAGCATGAACAGGAACATCGGCACACCGATGAATGCGGTCAACACCCCCAGTGGCAGCTCCGCCGGTTTAACCGCCGTACGTGCCACCGCGTCCGCAGCCAGCACCAGCGCTGCGCCCAGCAAAGCCGAACCCGGCAGCACGATGCGGTGGTCAGGCCCGGCCACCATACGCACCCAGTGGGGAGCAATCAGGCCAATAAAACCGATGGCGCCGGTGGTCGCCGTGACAGCCCCCACGGCCAGCGCGCACACCACAATCGCCCTGCGTTTGGTGCGCTCCACGTCCACGCCCAGCAGCACCGCCTGCGCTTCGCCCAATGCAATGGCATTTAAGGGCCTGGCGAGCGTCAACCCTGCGCAAGTAGCTATAAAAACAATAGTACCCACCAACACCACGGCGCTCCAGCGTGCACCACCCAGGCTGCCCAGCAGCCAGAACTGGATGTTGCGCAGCTGTTCATCCGTGGCCAGAAAACTCAGGTAACCCAAACCCGCACCGGCCAGGGCGTTAACCGCAATACCTGCCAGCAGCATCAGCCCGATACGTGTCTCACCCTGGCTTTGCGCCAGTGCATAGATCAGGAAGGTGACCACCAGCCCACCCATAAAGGCCATGGACACCAGTGTCCAGCTGCCCAGGGAACGTGGCAGGTCGGGAAACCAGAGGTTGCCCATGACGATGAACGACGCTGCCGCCAATGCCGACCCGCTGCTGATACCAATCAGCCCCGGGTCAGCCAAGGGGTTGCGAAACAGGCCTTGCATCAAGGCGCCGGCAATGCCCAGCCCTGCCCCTGCGGCCACCCCCAGCAGCAGCCGGGGCAAACGGATGTTGGCGAACACCAGGTGTTCAGGTGTGGGGTTGGCCACACCGGCCACCATGTCCTGCAAGATGCGCAGCAGTTGCAGCGGGCTGATGGCATAGGCACCCTGTGCACTGCCCGCTAAAAAAGCCATGCCCAGCAACAGCAAGCCCGCCGACCAGACGGCTTGACGCGACCAGCGCGCCTTCATGCGGCAAGGAGTTTGTCGCGGATTTCGCGCACGGCCGCGGGCAGGCGCGGGCCAAAGCCCAGCAGTTGGCTGGCCTCCATGGTGACCAGCGCACGTTTTTTGTAGGCGGGTGTCAGCGCCAGTTCAGGCCGTTGCCAGAATTTATCGATGCCACCGTGCGCCTCAATACTTTGGGTGCTGGTCAGAATCACGTCGGGGGCGGCGCTGGCCATGGCCTCTGCCGTCATGGGGCGGTAGCCGTCAAAACTGCCCGCCAGTGCGTTCACACCCCCGGCGTACGCAATGATGGCGCTGGCCGCCGTTTTGTCACCCGACACCTGCGGGGTGGCACTGTGCGACAGGATAAACAACACACGGGGCTTGCGTGGTGCGCGCGCCACCTGCTGCTGCGTTGCAGCCCATTGCGCGTCAAGTTTGGCCTGCAGCGTACGGGCCTGCGCCTCCAACCCGGTGACCCGGCCCACCACCTCGACCTTGCGGCCCACTTCGGCCCAGGTGTGGTCGGCCTTGATCAACTCGACCAGCACACCCGCGCTGCGCACCTGGTCAATCACCACAGGGGGGCCGGCCTCGGTGGTGGAAATGACGGCATCCGGCTTCAGGGACAACAAACCTTCGGCCGACAACTGCCGCATGTAGCCAACCTTGGCAGTTTTTTGTGCCGCTTCGGGGTACAGGCTGGTGGTGTCGGTGGCCACCAGCAGGGATTCAGCGCCCAGCGCAAACACCACTTCGGTGATAGCACCACTCACTGTGACCAGCCGCCGGGCTTTGGGTGCGGCCAACGCCCCCATGGGCAGCGCCAAACCACAAGCCGCTGCAGGCGCAGCGCGCAGAACCAGGCGGCGGGAAAGAAATAGGGAGCGGGATGTCATGGTTTCTCAGGTCCGAGGGGTGGGAGCTTGTGTGCGATCAGTCGGATCACACCGCAGGGGGCAAGCAAGGTTTGGACAGCGCAAAGTCTTTTGCCGGAACAAAATCCTTGATCTCCACCGTGGCCAGAGCGGTCATGCGGGCACGGCATCCAGTCGCGGCAGGCGGGCCACCAGGTCACGCCAGGTGCCCAGCTCGGGGTTGCCGGGTTTGCGCTCACCGAAGAACATGACCATCAGTTCACCGCTGTGGTCAAACGCTTCAACCGAGGTGACGATGCCGTCTTCTGTCGGTTTCTCCACCACCCACACGCTGTTGATCATGTCGGTGCGCAGATGCAGGTTGAAGCCAGGGTCCAGCACATTGGTCCATTGCTGTCCGCCCATTTCCATAGGCTTGATGTTGTGCACCGGGCCGGTGTGGATCTGGATACAGCCGCCGCTGCCGACGAACACCATGATGGGTGTGCCATCCATGGCGGCTTCATCGAGCAGGCCTTGTACCGCCTCATTCGAGGCGCGCCATGCAAAACGGCCTTCTACCAGGCGCAGGCCTTGTTGGCGCTCGGCGCCGTGGCGTTGCAGCAGCAGGAAGAATTCATGCGTGTCCTTCATCGCAGCCCAGTCCGTGGCCAGGGCGTCAGCGTCGATCTCGCTGTCATCCTTGATGGGCTTGCGCGGTGCGGCAGGGCCGAAGCTTGCGGGGGCCGCTTGGGCGTCGGTGAAACGCTCTACCAGTGCAGCCCAGGCTGCGCGGTCGGTGGCTTCGCGCGCAAAAATCTTGTGCACAGCCAGACCACTCGCGTTAAAAAATTGCAGGCTTTGGGATGGCAGTTGGCCCGCATTGGCAGCCGCCTCTTGCACCGCAAAACCGGCATGCCATTGGGTAAAGAACAGGCGCAGATCGATCAAGGGGTCGAGTGCCAAACCCACATGGCCGTTGACGGAAACATTGCGGTACACGCCGTCTTTTTCATGCACGGTCGATTCATTACGGGTCAGCGCCATCACGGTGCCGCAGGCTTCCAGCGCCTGCAACACGTCCACCCACGGGCCCTGCAGGCGCACGGCCTTGAGTGGCAAGTCGTGTGCGCCCACATGGGCCGCAACAACGGCACCCTCGCTCAAGCCCAGGCTGGCCGCAGCATCTTTGGCACGCAGGCCCGAGCGGCGAGCGGCAGAAAAGTCGGCCCGCACGGTGGCGGGGTCGAGCGTGGTGGTGTCTTTGTTGGCGAGGGTACTCATGGGTGAAATTCAGTATGTTGGGAAGGCAGTTTTTCCATGCATGCCACGCAGGGGCTTGGGGGCTGGCAGGAAGAAGGCGTTTGCATAAAACGCCCTGACAAGGAGCCCACCAGTACAACCCTCAAGCGAGGATTGCACTGGGGCTGTTTGTCGATCAGGGAGCGGGCTGGACATCCATCTGCAGCGTCCAGGTCTGGGCACCGGTGTAGGCAGGGGCGCCGGCTGCGACCGCAGCGTAGGCAATGCTGCTCAGGCGGATGCGCGCGTAGCTGGTGCCTTCACCCGAACGCACCAGACTGGCATTTTCAGGATTGGCTTTGAGCATGTGCTGGCCAGCCAAGCCTGCGGCAATGGCCACCGCATCGGTTGGGTGGTAGCTGAACCAACCGTAGTTCAGTGCATTGGGGTAGGTACCGGTGTAGGCGGGCGACAGCTGCGAAGCAACAGCGTCCTTGATCCAGCCTGCAGCATTGGCAGGCGTTTTGAGTACACCGGTCAGGTCGGCCAGCGTGTCGGCAGGGGTTGCGGCCTTGAACTTGGCGGCCACGGGTGTCACACCGTCTGCTGCGTAAAAGCCAGCAGGCGTAGCGCCCACAAAACCACCCACCGTGCCGCTGCCCGACGTGCCGCCATTCAGCTTGACGTTGTAGCGGTTAAACGCGATGTGCCAGGTTCCGGTTTCTGCCACTTCGGAAGCCGTGGCAAGGTTGTAATACACCCACCCTGCGGACGCATTCACCGCGGCTGTTTTTTGCGTTTTGCTGAGCTGGTCGATCCAGCGGAACGACGGGTAGCCAGAGGCCGTGCCACCTGCACCACCGTAATAACCCGTCAGTTGCACCGCAAAGACCGGGCTGTCAGCGGTACCAACGGCATCTGCCACGCTGTTCTTGGTGGTCACCAGGAACACACGGTAGTTCGGGTACAGCAGATGGTCAGTGTCCCCGCCCACGCCATATTCAAAGGCGGCCGACTGGATCGAGTTGCTGCCAGAGAACGTGTTCTTGGCTGCATCAGCGGCGTACAAAGTCGCAGGGATGGCGCCGCTGATGGGGTCGGTCAGTGCGTTCTGCCACGTCAGGAGTTTGGTCCACGTGTGCACAAAGGGGCTGCCGAATGCGCCGCCTTTACCAGTGCCGCTGCTGCCACTGTTGGTGAACATTTCCGCCGTGCGGCCACCGCTCTTGACCTTGATATCCCAGGTGTTGCCGGTGCAACCCGCCACTTCCGTCTTGGTGTCGAAGTCGTAACACACGGATGTGCCCGTTGCAGGCAAGGCAAATTTCCATTCCGCACTTTGCGTGAATTTATTGGGGTTTTCCACAACGGGAGGCACAACAGGTGCGACAGGTACCACGGGTGCCACAGGCGCGTCACCGTCACCACCGCCGCCGCCACAACCGGCCAACAACACCGCAACAAACACTGCGGACAAAGGGTAAGTCACATTTTTTTTCATACAAGCTCCTGGAAATGGTTGGGGGGATAGCGGTATCAGCGGTGGTCAGCGGTTGGCATTGCCAAACGCGTATTTCGCGCCGACATACACAAATCGCCCGGCGATCGGGCCGAAGTCGTTGGCACTGGCAAAGTTGCGCTGGCGGTTGGTCAGGTTGTTGACACCCAAAAACAGCGTCAGGTCGTTACCCAGCTTGTGGTTAACGGTCACGTCCATCGTGCTCCACGCCGGTGAACGTGTACCGCCTGCGCTGTCCACCAGCTCGTCACCCTGGTAGCGGGCACGCACCGACAGCGTGGTGGCCGCCTGCGGTTTCCAGTCCAGCCCCAGCCGCACGATGTCGCGCGGCCGGCGGGTCAGCTCGGTGCCACTGTTCAGGTCGCGGGTCTGGGTGCGGGTGTAGGCCGCCTGCAAATCGAGCGCAGGTGTTGCGCGCCATTTCACGCTGCTCTCGAGGCCGCTGGTGCGGGCGCGGGCAATGTTCTGGTAGGTGTAGGCCGAGATGCCGTTAACCGTGGTGTAGTTCACCAAGTCGGTCTGGATCATGTCCTTCACACGGTTGTAGAACAAATTACCGTCAATCGACAAGGACTCATCGAGCCCCAACGTACCGCCCAATTGCAGGCTGTCGGACGACTCGGGCTTCAGGTTGGGGTTGCCAATCACCACATACCCAAGGGAGCTGTGGTCAAACAGGTAGTGGCGCTCCTTCAGGTTGGGCACACGGTAGCCCTGCCCCAGGCTGGCACGCACAACACCTTTCCAACCGCCCTGCTCATACACATTGCCACGCACGCTGACTTTCGGAGCGACATGGGTGCCAAAGTCGGAGTCATCCTGCCCCCGCACGCCCAGCAACACCTCCCACACATCGTTCACCACAATGTCGTTCTGCAAGAACAGCTCCTGGCTCGTACGCTCGGCACGCCCGGCCACACCCAGCTCGGGTTTGCCATTGCTGCTTTGCGCCAGCGTTTCACGGCTCCAGTCGGCCCCCACCATCCACAGCTGGTGTCCCCAGGCGGGCAATTCCAGCTGGGTGGTGATGTGGTCTTTTTGCTGCGACGACGCACGTGTTGCGGTCTGGAAGTTCTGGGAATATTCACGTGACTGGCTGTCGTAACGCTCGCTCACGCCCTTGACCTCGGCGCGCAGGCCGTTGTCAAACTTCCAATCACCACCAAAGGTCACACGGTCACGGGTGATGTCTTCGGTTTTGCGCTGCGGCACATATTTGGGCGGCACGAAGTATTCATACCGCTGGACATCGTCTTCGGTGTAATGCCCCAGCTCCACCCAGAAGTTGCCCTCTTTGCGCGGCAACCATTGGGCGCGTGCAGTGAGCTGCTGGCGCTTGCTGGCGTCGCCCTGGCGCGCCCACTTTTGCGGATCGAGGCCAAAACCGTCACCGTCCATGGAGTCGCCCGACAAGGCCAGACGCCAGGTTTCACCGCCACCGCCGAGGTTAAATCGGCCATGGCGGTTGTTGGCGCTGGTGTTGCGGCCGTTGTCGTTCTGGCTGCCGTAGCTGCCCACATCCACCGTTGCGCTGCCGCCAAACCCTTGTTCGATGGGCCGCGTGATAACGTTCACCACCCCGCCCATGGCCGAGCTGCCGTACTGCGCCGAGCTGGCCCCCTTGACCACCTCGATCCGTGCCACATCCGACACCAGGTACTGGCTCAGGTCCACGGTGGAGCCTGTGCTGGCCGAGATCGGCAAACCATCGATCAACACCAGAACCTGGTCGCTGGTGAGGCCTTGCAGCGACAGCTCAAAACCGGACTTGCCGTGCACCTCGCGTAACTGCAGGCCCGGCACATTCTCCAGCGCCTCTTTCAGCGTGCGGGCATGGGTGCGCGTGATCTCTTCGCGCGAAACCACTTCGACCCGTACGGGCACATCGTCCAGCGCACGCTCCGTCCGCGTGCCTGTCACCACCACGGGCGCAAGCGTGGCAGCCTCCTGGGCATACGCCTCGGAAAGCGGCAAAGCCAATGGAAAAAGACACAGGGAAAAACGCAAAAACGAAGGAGACATCATCGCGGTAATAGGAGCAGGCCGTGGTTATGGGGCCGGATGATAACAATGCAAATGAGAATGATTTGCTATAGCATTCGCATTTTTAGGGATTTTCCCTTCGAGAAAAAGGGGCTTTGTGTTATTTGTGCCGCACAACCATCTGTTGCAGATGTCACTGGCACATACGGCGGCGCCACCACCTGGAGCGTGCCGTCGGCCCGCCCTTCCAGCCTCTATGCGGTTGCTTACTGCACCACATCCGGCGCTTTGTGCCACAGCACCCGCTGCGCCACAGGCACCTGGGGCTCCGTGTCCTCCATGCCCACCTGCTGCATCCAACGGCCCCGCAAATTACCCACCAAGGTACGGAAGTGGGCCGTCAGCAACGGCGACTCCGACAGAAATTGCAGGTTCGCCACAATCTTGCGCCCCATCACGTCGCGGTGGTCGTCGCAGCAGGCCTGGACATAACCGGTCATCAGCGCGAGCGTGCTGGCCAGCAGCGCTTCGGCGCAGGGCATGCTGTACTCCTCGGCGCTCACCAAGGGATCTGCAGGGTTGGGGTGGCCCATGGGTTTTCCTTCCGTCAACACGTTCCAAGAACAATCCGTTAAAAATCTGCCACCAGGGACACACGCACGTTGCGGCCCGGTTGGGTGTAGGCGTCCAGCACATTGGAGTTGGATGCAACACCCCGCACATCAGCCCAGTTCCAGTACTTTTTGTCGGTCAGGTTGAAGATGCCAACGTTCAGGCGCAGGTCCTTGCGAATGCGCCATTGGCCGCTCAAGTCCAGCGTGGTGGCCGACGGGGTCACAAACTGCGCGGTGGCGGTGGCGGCATCCACGTCATCGGCCTTTTTGGCGGCGTGGTGGGTCACGTCCATACGCACTTCCCAGCCCACCGTGCTGTAACGCACACCGGCGTTGAACTTGGCCGGATCGACCGAGTTCAGACCTTTGTTGGTGGTGCGGTTGCGGCCCTTGGCCTGGCCGTAGGCAAACGGCGTGCTGAGTTGGCCTTCACCGAAGCGGCCCCAGTCCATGTCGCCCTTGACTTCGAAGCCGCTGATACGCGCATCACTCACGTTGCGGGTCTGGTACACGAGGGCATTGGCGGGGCTGGTCATGTTGCCGTTGACCACCACCACGTTTTCCTCAATCAGGTCTTTGTAGCGGCCGGTGAACACTGCCGCGTCCAGCGACAGTCCGCCCGTGCGACCGCGCACACCCACTTCGAAGTTGCGGCTCTTCTCGGGGCGCAGGTCGGGGTTGGGAATGGTCTTGTAGAAGGGGAAACTGCCACTCTCGCGGTAGGCATTCACCTGGCTGGCGTTGGGGGCCTTGAAGCCGCTGGCGTAGTTGCCAAACAGACTCCATTCCGGGGTGGCACGGAACAACACCCCCAGCTTGGGCGACACCGCCGCATCGTTCAGCGAAGCGGGTGGAATGCTGGAGGCATACCCCGTGGCGTCGGCATCGAGTTTGTAGCGGTCGTAACGCACACCCGGCGTGATGATCCAGTGGTCGTTGGCGATTTCGTCCTGGATGTAGAAGGCGGTGCTCGACTCCTTGGTGTCGGGGAACCGCTTCAACGGGAAGGTTTCACCTGCGGCAGGGGTCAGGCCGGTTTGCAGTGTTTCCACATCGGTGTGGGTGGTGTCAAAACCGTAGGTGAACTTCTGCACCCAGGACGATCCCTCGGTGCGCAGGGTCTTGCCCGCCTGCACATTGAGCTGCCAGGTTTTTTCGTCATAGGTGGTGTCGCGCACCCGGTCCGACGCGGCGTTGCGCCGCTCGAAACGGTAGTCGCGCGAATCGGCGGCCTGGTAACTCAGCGCGGTCTGCAGCGTGTCGGCCAGTGTGGCATCCAGGCGGAACTGCGAGTTCAGGCTGGCGCGGTTGCGGTTCATGTCCTGGAAGGAATTAAATTCCCGCGTGGAGGTGGCTGTGTAAGGCGGCACCGCGAGGGCGGACAGGCCATTAACCTCGGAACGTTTTTGCACATGCTCCAGCGTCAGCTCGTGTTTCTGAGTGGCATCGGGGCGCAGCACCATCTTGCCCAGTAGCGCGCCGTTGCGGTCGCGCTGGGGGTTCGGTGTGGTGCGGTTGACGTTTTCGCTGTTGTTGGTGCCCATGTTGTCCAGCGCCTTGGCGCGGCTCACATTGGCGGACACCAGCCAGCTCATCACCTCGTTGCCCCGGCCCGCCACCGTGCCGCCGGTGTTCCAGCCCTTGTCGTCGCCGGTGTAGCCCACCGCCGCACGGCCACCGATGGTCTTGCCGCCCTTGAGGAAATTTTCCGGGTCGTGGGTGATGAAGTTCACCAGGCCGGCCATGCCGTCGGAGCCGTACAGCGCGGACGCCGGACCCCGGATGATTTCGACCCGCTCCACCAGCCCGATGTCGAAATAGTCGCGCCCGAACGCATTGGCCGCAAACACGTAGCTGCGCGGCACCCGGATGCCGTCAACCAACGTGAGTACCTGGTTGCCGTCACGGCCGCGGATGTTGAAGCCCGAGTTGCCGTCAGACCCCGTGTTGGCACCCGCCAGCGTCATACGCGCCGGGGCACGTTTGACGGACACGTTGGGCAGGTCACGGGCCAGGTCACGGATGTCACGCACCTGCCCTTTTTCCAGGTCTTCGGAGCTGATGATGTCGATGGACGCAGCCAGGTCGTCACTGACCTGCTTGCTGCGGGTGCCGCTGACGATCACTTCCTTCAGGTTGGCCGCTGCCACCAGCTGCGTTTGTGCCGCACTGGTGCCAGCCCAGGCCAGCACCAACAGCCAGGGGAGCTGGCGCATACGAAAACAGGAAGAGACGGACGGAGAAGCCACTGTGAAGCCTTGTGAACATGGTTAAAACGATGTCGCTGGCTCCACCCTTGCAAGGAATGATGGCTGGCAAAAGTGCAATTGTATGCGAATAATTCGCATTTAAGCATGCACTACAAAGCACAAAGCGGCCTGCCAGGCCGCTTTGTTTTTAATAGCTAACTCCGTAGGCCAGTTGTGCGCTAGGCCCTATTTTTATTTGAAATTTACTTCAAATCAAGCTGCAACAGAGCTGCGGATCAGGTAGTCAAAAGCCGACAGCGCTGCCTTGGCACCATCACCTGCCGCAATGATGATTTGCTTGAAAGGCACGGTGGTCACGTCCCCTGCCGCAAACACACCTGGCACATTGGTGCGCCCGTGTGCATCCACCACGATTTCGCCAAACTTCGACAGCTCGACCGTGCCTTTGAGCCAGTCGGTGTTGGGCAACAGGCCGATCTGCACAAAGATGCCTTCGAGTGCCACCTGCTTTGTCTCGTCGGTGGTGCGATCCTTGTAGGTCAAACCTGTGACGCGGCTGCCGTCGCCATTCACCTCGGTGGTTTGGGCGTTCAGGATCACATCCACATTGGGCAGGGTCTTGAGCTTGCGCTGCAGCACCGCGTCGGCCTTCAGTTCGCCGGCAAATTCCAGCACGGTGACATGCGCCACCACACCCGCCAGGTCGATGGCAGCTTCGATGCCCGAGTTACCGCCACCGATCACCGCCACACGTTTGCCCTTGAACAGCGGGCCATCGCAGTGCGGGCAGTAGGTCACGCCCTTGGTGCGGTACTGGTCTTCACCCGGCACGTTCATGTTGCGCCAGCGCGCACCGGTGGAGAGGATCACGGTCTTGCTGCGCAGCGTGGCGCCGTTGTCCAGCATGATCTCGACCAGCCCACCCTCAGTGGCCGCAGGCTTGAGTGCCGTGGCACGCTGCAGGTTCATGATGTCCACCTCGTAGTCGCGCACATGGCGCTCCAGTGCGGAGGCGAAGCTGGGGCCGTCGGTCTTGCTGACCGAGATGAAGTTCTCAATGTCCACCGTGTCCAGCACCTGGCCACCAAAACGCTCAGCCGCCACACCGGTGCGGATGCCTTTGCGTGCGGCATACACGGCCGCAGCCGCGCCCGCAGGGCCACCACCCACGATGAGTACGTCGAACGCGTCCTTGGCGTTGAGCTTGGCTGCGTCACGCACACCAGCGCCCTTGTCGATCTTGGCGACCACCTCGGCCAGCTCCATACGACCTTGGCCAAACCGTTCACCGTTCAGGAAGATGGTGGGCACACCCATGATTTCGCGGTCGGTGATTTCCTGCTGGAACACACCACCGTCAATCGCCGTGTGGGTGATACGCGGGTTCAGCACCGCCATCAGGTTCAGCGCCTGCACCACGTCCGGGCAGTTGTGGCAGGTGAGCGAGTAGTAGGTCTCGAAGTGGAAGTCACCGTCCAGGCCCTTGACCTGCTCCAGCAAGTCGGCGGCCTCTTTGGACGGATGGCCGCCCACCTGCAGCAGTGCCAGCACCAGCGAGGTGAATTCATGGCCCAGCGGCACACCGGCGAAACGCACACCGCTGTCCGTGCCGGGATTGGTGATGAGGAACGAGGGTGCACGCACCGCAGCGTCGTTTTTCTCGACCACGGTGATCTTGTCCGACTGGGCGCGGATGTCTTCCAGCAGTTCGCGCAGCTCTTGGGACGTGGCGCTGTTGTCCAGCGTCGCCACCAGTTCCACCGGGCGCTGCAGGCGCTCCAGATAGGCTTTCAATTGGGTCTTGAGGGTGTCGTCGAGCATGGGAAAACTCCTGAAAATCTTGTTATTTGGGCGTAAAAAAGCCCGGGCGCCAGGCACCCGGGCGTCTTGGTCAGTTCAACTGAAGTGGGGCTGAGGGTTCAAAGCCCCTGCTCCCTTGGCATGAAACGCGAACCTCTCCTTCCAGCAGACACCGCGGAACTGGCTTTGCCAGGCCGCTGGTGTCGCCCCCTGCAAGGGGGTTGGCGAGAGCGGAACGAAGTCCGCGAAGCCTGGGGGTAAGCAGTTAGATCTTGCCAACCAGGTCCAAGGATGGAGCGATGGTTTTGGAACCTTCGTTCCACTTGGCAGGGCACACTTCACCTGGGTGAGCGGCGGTGTACTGGGCAGCCTTCAGCTTGCGCAGGGTTTCCTTCACGTCACGGGCGATTTCGTTGCTGTGCACTTCAGCGGTCTTGATGATGCCGTCCGGGTTGATGATGAAGGTGCCGCGCAGAGCCAGGCCTTCTTCTTCGATATGCACGTCAAAAGCACGCGTCAGCTTGTGGGTTGGATCACCCACCAGCGGGAACTTGGCCTTGCCTACGGCGGGCGAGGTTTCGTGCCACACCTTGTGCGAGAAGTGGGTGTCGGTGGTCACGATGTAGACCTCGGCACCAGCCTTCTGGAATTCGGCGTAGTTGTCAGCAGCGTCTTCCACTTCGGTTGGGCAGTTGAAGGTGAAAGCGGCTGGCATAAAAATCAGCACAGACCACTTGCCCTTCAGGCTTTCGTCGGAGACGGCGATGAACTTGCCATTGTGGAAAGCTTCGGTTTTGAAGGGTTGGACTGCGGTATTGATCAGGGACATGGTGATTTCCTTGGTGGTTGGAGAGAACAGACGCAAGTCTAGAGGAGACTTGAGCATCAATCCAATCAATTGAATGAATTGATTCAATTGTAAATAGCTATTCAACAAAGTCAGAACCCAAATTCCACCCCGAATACGAACGCCTATCAACCTCACACGCAGCCACACCGCAACAGTGCGGGTATGCCTTGTCAGCATGTGCCAGCAGTTCCACAATCCCCCTCTACACACCCTCAACACGTACAACAACAAGGAGTCCACCATGAAGGGCGACGCTCAGGTTATTTCGCATTTGCAGGCCCAGCTCAAGAATGAGCTGACTGCCATCAACCAGTACTTCTTGCACTACCGCATGCTCAAGCACTGGGGTTTCGACAAACTGGCCAAGAAGGAATACGCCGAATCCATTGGCGAGATGAAACATGCCGACGTGCTGATGGACCGTATCTTCATGCTGGACGGCCTGCCAAATCTGCAGGATCTGGCCAAGCTGCTGGTGGGTGAAACGGTGCCCGAGATTCTGGAATGCGACCTGAAGATGGAATACGGCGCACAAGCCACCATCAAGGCGGGTATGGCCCACTGCGAAAAGGTGGGTGACTACGTCTCGCGCGACATCCTGCAAAAAATCCTGGACGACACGGAAGAACACATCGACTTCCTCGAAACCCAGATCGACCTGGTGGAAAAGGTGGGCTTGCCCAACTACCTGCAATCGCAGATGGGTGAGAGCGAATAAACAAGGCAGTCGCACCACGATGGCCAAGCGGGGCGCAGACCCCGCTTTTTTTCGTCTGGAATTTGACAACAACAGCCTGAAACACCGGGCACTGAACAATTTTCTGCGCGTGAAGCAGTGAAACGTCCCTGCACCGACACTTTGGATGCCGCAGGCTTGGGACGCTTCAGCAAGGTTGAAATTTTCTCGCAGCTGGACTGGTGGCAGCGCAGTGGTGAAGAAACCCTGCAAACCTGCATCGAGCGGCACCGCAGCGTGGTGTGAGCCACCTGCGATGGCCTGGCCTATTCAGGCCGGGCACTGCCCGCCGACCGCGCGGGTGAAACGGGTACCGGCGGCCACACCGGTGCTGCCGGCCTTCACGTCCAGCCCGCCGTCGCGCCACACCAATGCCGGGCGCAGCGGCCCACCCACGGGCGGCGGCAGCTCCGCTCCTTTGATCGTGCCTTGCCAGGCCTGCGCCGATGCGGGTGGGCCATCGACACGCGCCTGGTACTGCTGGAACTGCTGCGCCATCTGCAGCCGCAGCGGCCCCGCGCACCACAGGCCGTCCACCGGCGCGGGCACCTGCCACAGATGGATACGGCTGAACTTCTCCAGCCCCAGCTTCTTGTCGGGCACATCCACCCGCACCGTGTGGTCGGGTTTCCAGTCACCCATGTCCCAGTCGTGCGAGACGATGCGGGTGCCCGGGGCCAGCCCCAGCAGGCGCGGGCGCAGCTGCAGGTTGACCTCGGGCAGCAGGTACATGGTGACCACGCTGGCGGACGACAGGTCGGTATCGAAGATGTCCTGAATGCGGAACTGCGCACGGTCGGCCACCCCGGCGCTGCGTGCGTTGTCGCGGCTTCGGGCCACCAGGTCGGGCACGATCTCCACCCCCAGCCCGCTGGCACCGAACTGGCGCGCCGCCGTGATAACAATGCGCCCGTCGCCCGACCCAAGATCAATCACATGGTCTTGCGGTCCCACCTGGGCGATACGCAGCATCTCCAGCGTTACATGGTCGGGCGTGGTGATGAAAGGCACCTCGTCTACTGCGCGCACGGTCGCGGGCAAGGCCACGCTGACAGCAAACATAAAAGCGAACACGGAGCTGCGCGGGAGAAATGGCGAAGACATAGGCATAGCGAGCAGTATGCCGATGTCAGTGGGCTGGAACCTGCAGTAACCCAAGCGACTACAGGCCTTTGGAGTCCTGCCTAAAATGCTTTCGTGGCGGTTCAACCCGCCACAAGCGTTCTCAGGGCGGGGTGCAACTCCCCACCGGCGGTGATGGCAGCTTTGGCTGCACAAGCCCGCGAGCGCCCATCCACCGCCACGGTGGATGGGGTCAGCAGACCTGGTGTGATTCCAGGGCCGACGGTCACAGTCCGGATGAAAGAGAGCGCGAACCCGTTGCCGGGTGGCGGCGTTTCCGTGCGCCATGCCCGGCCATGGGCTCGTGCGCCCTGATTCAGGAAACCTTCTCAGGAAAACCATGAGTCAGATCAACGACCTTCCCCTTCACAGCATCCAGGGCATGCCAGACGGCCAGCGGATTGCTTTTGTCCAGGCCCAGTGGCACGCCGACATCGTGCACCAAGCACGCGACGCATTTCTCGCAGAGCTGGAACGCCAAGGTATACCCGCCGACACCATCGACGTGTTCGATGTACCCGGCGCATTCGAGATCCCGCTGCATGCCAAACGCCTAGCCCAGTCGGGCCGTTATGCCGCCATCGTCGGCTGCGCGCTGGTGGTGGACGGTGGCATTTACCGCCACGAGTTTGTGGCCACAACGGTGGTCAATGCACTGATGACCCTGCAGCTCGAAACCGGTGTGCCGATTCTGTCTGCCGTGCTCACACCCCACCACTTCCATGAGCATGCAGAACACCGCAAATACTTTCACCGCCATTTCGCGGTGAAAGGCACCGAGGCGGCCGAGGCCTGTGTACGGACGGTAGAAGGCCTGCGGCGCGTTGATGCGCTGCTGGCTGCCTGAGAATCAGGCTACCCCAGTCGGTACACGCGCTGTGCGTTTCCGCCGAGCACCGCAGCACGCTCGGCGTCGCTGAGGTTCTGCAGCACCACCTGTACGTCCTGCCACCAGCGGGTGTAGTCACTGGCCAGCTCCAGCACCGGCCAGTCGCTGCCCCACAACACACGCTGTGGGCCAAAACTTTTCAGCACATGTTCGCACCAGCGCTGCGCCGCACCCGGGGAAGGCTGCGGACCTGCTTCGGCCAAAACCCCTGACAACTTACACACCGCAGAGGTCTGTGTGGCGATATGCGCCAGATCATCGGCCCAGGGTTGCCACTGCCCCGCCGCAATGTCGGGTTTGGCGGCATGGTCAATCACCATGGCAAGGCCAGGGTGGCGCTGGGCCAGGGTCAAAACTCGCGGCAGGTGCAGCGGCTTGACCAGGGCATCAAAAACCAGCCCACATTGCTGCATCGCCTGCAGCGCGGGGGTCAGGGCATCCTGCAGAATCCAGTCCGGGTCGGCGATGTCTTGCAGCATCGGGCGCAGCCCTTTGAGCTTGGGGTGTCGGGCCAAAGCGGTGATCCGCTCCACCGCATCCGGTGCGAGTAAATCCACCCAGCCCACCACACCCAGAACGCTGGCATGGGCATCGGCCTGCTGCAACAGAAAGTGGGTTTCTGCCTCGGTCGCAGCGGCCTGCACCACCACACCGCCCTGTACCCCATGCGGCTGCGCCTGGGCCAGCCAGTCGTCCACGGCCACATCGCGGTAGATCGGGGCCAGTGCCGGTGTCAGCCAGCCATAGTCGCCCCGCGACAGTTGCCAGCAATGGAAATGGGCGTCGATGGTCATGGTGTTGGGGCCTCCGCAGGCAACAAACCCGCATCGCGCAGCGCCTGCCAGAACGCGGGCGGAATCACATGGCCCATCATGGCCAGGCCATCCTCCCACTCAGGCACGCTGCGTGCGCCCAGCATCACGATATCGACGGCGGGATGCGCCAGCGGAAACTGCAAGGCCGCAGCCCGCAAAGGCACGCCGTGCTGCGCACAAACCTGTTCGATACGTGCGGTGCGCGCCAGCCATTCCTGCGCGGCCGGAGCATAGTTGAACGATGCCCGCCCGCCCAAGGCACCAGTGGCCAGAATGCCCGAGTTAAAAACCCCGCCCAACGCAATACGCACGCCGCGTTGCTGGCACAGCGGCAACAGCTCGGGCAGCGCGCTGTGGTCCAGCAGGCTGTAACGCCCGGCCAGCAGCAGCACGTCCAGGCTGGCATGCCGCAGCACATCCACCACCACCTGGACATCGTTCACACCCAGTCCAAACGCGCGGATCAGCCCTTCCTGCTTGAGCTGCTCCAGCGTGGGCAAGGTTTCATCCAGCACCTGCCGTAACACGGCGGGCGCTTGCGCGCCGTGGGTGGCCACGTCGATGTCATGCACATACACCACGTCCAGCTGCGCCAGACCCAGACGCTGCAGGCTGTCTTCGATGCTGCGCCGGGTGCCGCTGGCGCTGTAGTCCCAGTGCTGGGTGAATGGCAGCACATCCACATAGCCGTGCTGCGCGCTCGGCGCTTGCGGGTTGGGTGTCAGCAACCGCCCGACCTTGGTGGACAACACATAACTGTCTGCAGCGCGTACCCGCAGGGCATCGCCCACACGCCGCTCCGAGCGGCCATGGCCATAGTGCGGCGCGGTGTCGAAGCTGCGGCAGCCACTGGCCCAGGCTGCTTCGAGCAAGGCCTGCGCCTGTGCGTCGGTGACCACCGAGAACAGGTTGCCCAAGGCCGCGCCACCCAGCCCGAGGCGAAGGCCAGCATCTATTTCTGACGGGAAAAAAGAAGACATAACAAGGGTTTTCACTATTAAACAGTCAACATGCTATGACTAACATGTCAGTCGGTCAACAGAGGGAAAGCCCTTGTGACCATCTCCAGAAAACTGTCCATCGTGCCCTTTTGTTTGTCCCCACACCATGCTGAAAAACATCCCCTCTCTGCTCACGCCCGATGCCCTGCATGCGCTGGCCAGCATGGGGCATGGGGACGATCTGGCGATTGTGGATGCCAACTTTCCCTCGGCACGCCTGGCGGCCCAGGGCGGCGCGCGGCTGGTTGAATTGCCCGGTGCCGATGCCCCTGCCGTGCTGCGTGCCGTGCTGCAGCTGTTGCCACTGGACACCTTCACCCAAGACCCGGCCCGCACCATGGCTGTGGTGGGTGACAACGCTGCGGTGCCGCCACCGGTTGCGGAATTCCAGGCCACCCTGGCACAAGCCGATGAAGCCGCAGCCCACAGCATGGAGCGGCATGCGTTTTACGCCCAGGCCGGGGCCTGTTTTGCCATCTTCCGCACTGGCGAGTTGCGCAAATACGGCAACATCCTCCTGCGCAAGGGTGTGCTCGCAAGCGACTGAGCCATGAGCCAACCTATACGTGTCCCCCCAACCAGCCTGCGCGCCCAGGCCTACGAGAGCTTTCAGCAGCAGATCGTGGAGGCCAACATCCGGCCCGGCCAGTTCATCTCGCAGCGCGAGCTGATGCAGCTGCTGGGTATGCCCCTCGGAGCCGTACGTGAGCTGATCCCCCGGCTCGAAGCCGAAGGCCTGTTGCACACCGTGCCTCAACGCGGCCTGCAGATTGCGCATGTAGATATCAAACTCATCAACAACGCATTCCAGCTGCGCCTGCTGCTGGAGCGTGAGGCCGCGATCCGTTTCACCACCTCGGTGTCGGATGCTGACCTGGCCACCATTGAACAAGCCCACCTGCAAATCGTGCGGCGCGCGCGCAGCGGCCAGATCGACGATGCCTTGTTGTCAGACGCCACCATGGTGGACTGGGGCTTACACGACCTGATGATCGACGCATCGCGCAATGAATTGATCTCGGACGTGTACCGCATCAACAGCCTGCGGGTGAGGCTGATCAAGCTGGAAGGCACCACGCTGTCAGCCGATGTGCTGCTGCCGGCCATGGAGGAGCACCTGTGGTTTCTCGACGCCATCAAACAGCGCGACCCCACCGAGGCGGCACGCCGCCTGACCCACCACATTGAAAGTGCACACCGCCGTGTGCTCGGATTGCCACGGCCCGAACTGCCGTGGTCCTTGGAGAACCTGAAGTGACTTCCTCTTCCACCACTGCAACGAATGCAGCATTCCGCGGTATCTGGCCTGCGCTGCTGACCCCCCTCGACGCAGACCTGAACATTGACCACACCCGTTTTGCGGCGCACGTCAAGGCGCTCCTGCAACTGGGCGCGGGCGGCGTAACGCCTTTTGGCACCACCGGCGAGGGTCCTTCGTTTTCGGTGGCCGAGCGCCGTGAGGCCATCGACGCACTGATCGCCAACGGCGTGCCTGCCGACCGGATTCTGGTGTCCACCAGCTGCACGGCGCTGCCCGAAACGCTGGAGCTGACCCTGCACGCACTTGAAGTGGGTGCCCATGGCTGCCTGATGCTGCCGCCCTTCTTTTTGAAGGGTGTGTCGGACCAGGGCATCATCGACTGCTACCGCTGGATCATCGACAAGGCAGCCAACCCCAAGCTGCGTATGTACCTGTACCACATCCCCCAGGTGACGGGTGTGGGCTTGTCGCACCATGTCATCCGTACGCTCAAAGACCTGTACCCAGACACCATTGTGGGCATCAAGGACAGTGCTTGCACCACCGAACACTCGGTCGGTTTGGCAGAAGCCTTCATGAAAGAACTGACGGTGTATGTGGGTTACGAGCCCGACCTGCCTGAAATGGGCCGCCGTGGCAGCACCGGTGCAGTCAGTGGTCTGGCCAATTTTGTGCCGCGCCTGGTGCACCGCCTGGTGATGGAGCCCAGCGCACCCACCACACCACAAGAGCGCGAACGTGTAATTGCCCTGATTGGTTTGCTGGGGGGCTACTCGCTCATGCCCGCACTCAAAGGTGTGATGGCCATCCAGACCGGTGACACCAACTGGCTGCGCGTGCGCGCCCCGCTGGTGGCACTGACCGATGCCGAGCTGGAAGCCCTGCGCCTCAAGGTGACGGCCTTTGGTATCAACACTGCTACTGACTGACTTCACCGCGTACTTTTCTGCCCCTGTTCCCATTATTTCAAAGGAGACACCCATGACAACATCCCTCTTCCGCCGCGCCCTGCTGGCCACGGCTTCTGCCGCCGTACTGGGCAGCGTGTGGGCACCCGCCGCCATGGCCCAGGCCAAGATCCCTATGCGCATTTCCACACCCGCCGTGCCCGACGACTGGCACGCCAAGATGTGGACTGTTTTTAAAGACTCGCTGGAAAAGAGCGCACCGGGTGAGTTCGACGTACAGATCAACCTGAATGCCTCGCTGTTCAAACAAGGCACAGAGCCCGCTGCCATGGCGCGTGGCAACCTGGAGCTGTCGTCCATCTCGGCTTTTGACATCGCCAAGCTGGTGCCCGACTTCTCGGTGTTCACCGCAGGCTACATGGTGCGTGACACCGACCACCAGCAAAAGGTCTTCAACGGCCCGATTGGTGACGAGCTGTTCAAACAGGTGTCGGACAAGATGGAGGTCACCACCCTGTCCACCGTGTACCTGGGCACCCGCCAGGTCAACCTGCGGGATGTGCGCAACGTCAAGACACCGGCTGACCTGAAGGATGTGAAGCTGCGTATGCCCGGCACCAAAGAATGGCTGTTCCTGGGCAACGCACTGGGTGCCACCGCCACACCGCTGGCGTTTGGTGAGGTGTACCTCGGCCTGAAGACCGGCACCATCGACGGCCAGGACAACCCCCTGCCCTCGGTGCGCGCGGCCAAGTTCTACGAAGTGACCAAACAGGTCGTAATGACCAGCCACCTGGTGGACGGCATTTTTATCGCCATCTCCAACAAGAGCTGGAACGCCCTGAACGCCGCGCAAAAGACCAAGGTCAAGGCCGCAGCCCAGGCCGCAGCCCAGTTCAACAACGAGAACCGCATCAAGGAAGAGGCCGACATCGTTGACTTCTTCAAGCAGCAAGGCCTGCAGGTCACAACGCCAGACGTGGACGCCTTCCGCAAACACGTGCAGACGGTCTACCAGAACTCCGAATACGCCAAGACCTGGCCCAAGGGTCTGGTTGAACGCATCAACGCGACCAAATAAACATGGTCCGCTGGTTGCAGAAAGCCGCCAACGCCCTGGGCGGCGGCTTGTTCTTGGCGATGTTCATCGTTTTCCTGGTTCAGATCACGGCACGGTTTGGCTTCAACAAACCGCTGCCCTGGACCGACGAAGCCGCTGTCATTCTCTACATCTGGGTGATCATGTGGGCCGCCACGGCTGTGGTGCCCGAACGTGAACACGTGGTGTTCGACCTGGTCTGGAACAGCGTGGGTTACCGCACGCGCCAGGCCATGCGAATTGTGGGCAACCTGTTGGTCGGAGGCCTGTCGCTGGTGGCCATTCCGGCCAGCTGGGACTACGTGAAATTTATGGGCCGTGAAGCCTCTCCGGTGCTTGACGTGCCGTTCAGCTGGATCTTTCTGCCTTTTGTTCTTTTGCTCATTTCGCTGGTGCTGCGCAGCGCCTGGAACGTGTGGGATGCCATCCGGGGCAAGGGCCTCGAAACGGAGCTGCGTCTATGACTTTTGCACTTGTTGTTCTTGCTGGCATTCTGGTGGCGGGCATGCTCATGCGTATGCCCATCGGTTTCTCCATGCTGGCTGCAGGGATCGGTTACCTGCTGGTGAAGCGCCAGGATCTGGGTCTGGCGGTGGAGCAAATCGGCAACGGCCTGTACAACAGCTATGTGCTGCTGGCCGTGCCGCTGTTTGTGTTTGCCGCCAACATCATGAATGCAGGCACGGTCAGTGACCGCATTTTTGACTTCTGCCGCGTGCTGGTGGGCCGCATGCGCGGTGGCCTGGCCCAGGTGGACATTCTGGTCAGTGTGATCTTCTCGGGCATGAGTGGCAGCGCCATTGCCGACGCCGCTGGCCCGGGCCTGGTCACCATCCGCCAGATGCTGAAGAAGCCTGAATACTCGCGCGGTTTTGCCGGTGCTGTGGTGGTGGCCAGTGCCACGCTCGGGCCCATCATTCCGCCGTCGATCCCGATGGTCATCTATGCCCTGGTTTCGGGTGCGTCGGTGGGGGCCTTGTTCCTCGGTGGTGTGGTGCCTGGTTTCCTGATGGCGTTCCTGATGATGGGGGTGGTGCACATCATCGCCACCAAACGCAACATGCCGCGTGAAGAAAAAATTCCGCTGTCTGAGTGGCCCAGCATCTTGTTCCGTGGTGCCTTGCCGCTGTCCATGCCCATCGTACTTTTGGGCGGCATCTACTCCGGCGCGTTCACCCCGACCGAAGCGGCCGCAGTGGCCGCATTCCATGCGCTCATCCTGGCCGGTGTGGTGTACCGCGCACTGACCTGGAAGACCTTCTGGGGCGTGGTGATGGAGTCCACCCGGGGCAGCGCAGTTATCACCATGATCCTGGCCGGCTCCTTCATGCTCAACTTCGCGTTCACCGCCGAAGGTGTGCCGCAGTCCATGGCGAACTGGGTTGAAGCCCTGCAACTCTCCAGCCTGCAGTTTCTGCTGCTGGTCAACCTGATCTTCCTGATCCTGGGCTGCTTCCTCGACGTGTCAGTGCTGCTGCTGGTGTTTGTGCCGATGCTGCTGCCCACGGTCAAGGCGCTGGGCATCGACCTGGTGCATTTTGGTGTGCTGGTGGTGCTGAACATGATGATCGGGCTGATCCACCCCCTTCGGCATGCTGCTGTTTGTGACCAAGGCGCTGACCGGTATCCCGATTGGCGAGATGATGAAAGAGGGATGGCCCTTCATCGTGATGCTGCTGTTGCTGCTGCTGGCCATGACCGTGTTCCCGCAGATCGTGCTGTGGTTACCCCAAACAATGGGCTACGGCGTCAAGTGACGAAGATGCTGGCTCCCATTGATGTTGTATGTGTGGCCAGTTGGAACGCCGACTTGGTGTCCCAGCTGGAGCGCCCCCCCATACGCGGCGAAACCTTGCTGGCCCAGCACTTCAGCATCAGCCCCGGCGGCAAGGGCAGCAATGCTGCGGTAGCTGCCGCCCGCCAGGGTGCACGTGTCGGCCTGCTGGCGCGTATCGGGCAGGATGCCTTTGGTGCCATGGGCTTGACGCTGTGGCAGCGCGAAGGCATTGACGCTACCCACGTCGAGCAAGCCGCCAATGAGTCCAGCGGCGTGGCCCAGATATGGGTGTACGCAGATGGTGACAACAGCATTGCCGTCTGCCCCGGCGCAGGTGCCGGCCTGTCCGCCGCCCATGCCGACGCCGCCCAGCCCATGCTGGCGCAGTGCAAGGTGGTGATGGCTTCGTGTGAAGTGCCCTTGGCCGCCACCGCGCGCGCTTTTGCGCTGGCACGTGCAGGCGGCGCGCTGACGCTGCTGAACCCGGCACCGGCCATGGCCCTGCCCGCCACGCTGCTACCCCAGATCGACCTGCTCACCCCCAACGAAACCGAGCTGCGCACCGTGGCCGGTGTGGCGGCTGACACGCCCATCGACACAGCCGCCCAAGTTCTGCTGGAACGCGGTGTGGGCGCCGTGCTGGTCACCCTGGGTGCAGCGGGCTGCAGGCTGCTGCGCAGCGGCCATACACCCGTGCCACTGCCGGGCCTGGCCATGCAGGTGGTGGACACCATTGGTGCGGGAGACACTTTCACCGGCGCACTGGCGGCCCATCTGGCCCAGGGCGCCACGCTGGAAGTGGCCATGCGCCGTGCCAATGCGGCCGCAGCGTTGTCGGTCACCGGCACCGGTGCCATTGGGGGTATGCCCACCCAAGCGCAGGTCCGCGCGCTGCTGGCCACAATCTAGAAGATTTTTAACCCTTCACCGGATCGAACCCCATGTCCGCACACAACTCACTGCAGCCCGTTTTGGGCGCATCCCTCCCACAAGACGCCGCACAGGCTTGTTTGGTCGGCCGTATCTGGTTGCCCGGCACCGGCCCGGTGCTGGTGGCAGTGGCTGCAGACCAGCGCCTGCTGGACTTGTCCAGCATCGCCGCCACCAGCAGCCAGTTGATGGCGCTGGACGACCCAGCCCAGGCTGTACGCACCGCCGTCGCCGGTGGCAGCCTGCCCGCAGTGGCCATGCTGGACCAGGTGATGCACAACAGCGACGAAACACACCGCGACACCAGCCGCCCCTGGCTGCTGGCCCCGTGTGACCTGCAGGTCGTCAAAGCCAGCGGTGTGACCTTTGTCGCCAGCCTGCTGGAGCGGGTGATCGAAGAGCAGGCACGCGGCGACGCGGCCAAGGCCAGCGACATCCGCAAAGCACTGGGTGGCATCCTGGGTGACAACCTGGCCGACATCGTGCCCGGCTCGGCCGACGCCCAGCGGGTGAAGCAGGTGCTGCTGGACCAGGGCGTGTGGTCGCAGTACCTCGAAGTAGGTATTGGCCCCGATGCCGAGGTGTTCACCAAAGCACCGGTGTTGTCGGCGGTGGGCTCCGGGGCCGACGTGGGCATCCTGGCCCAGTCCGCCTGGAACAACCCGGAGCCCGAAATTGTGCTGGCCGTGAACCCACGCGGCCAGGTGGTCGGTGCCACGCTGGGCAACGACGTAAACCTGCGCGACATCGAAGGCCGCAGCGCCCTGCTGCTGGGCAAGGCCAAGGACAACAACGCATCGTGCGCCGTGGGGCCATGGATTCGTTTGTTCGACGCGCAGTTTGGCATCGACGATGTACGCAGTTGCGAGTTGTCGCTGCGGGTGGAAGGACAAGAAGGCCCGGAGGGTTTTGTGATGCAAGGTGCCAGCTCCATGGCCAAGATCAGCCGCGACCCGCTCGACATCGTGGCCCAGGTGATTGGCCCCAACCACCAGTACCCCGACGGTTTTATGCTGTTCCTGGGCACCATGTTTGCCCCGTCGCAAGACCGCTACGGCCCCGGCCAGGGTTTCACCCACGCGGTGGGCGACGTGGTGACGGTGAGCACACCCCAGCTGGGCACACTCGTCAACCGCGTGCGGCACTGCAACCAGGTGAAGCCGTGGAATTTTGGCCTAACTGACCTGATGCGCAATCTGGCTGGGCGCGGACTGCTATAAATTTTGTAGCTAAATTCAGTCAACGCAGCAAATCAGCTGCGCTTCGATGGTATTCCGCGCAGCAAAACTGCCCATCCCAATATGCTCACCAAAACGCCGAGGCCAAATCCCAGTTCTTTGTAGCGTGTAAGCATTCCGACACAGACAGCACCAACAAGAATGACCAAAAAGAGCCATGTCGTCTTCACCTCAGCAACTGAAGCACTGGGAATATAGCCACTTCTCCAGACTTTCTCACGCAATTCTTTGTCGATCATCTGTATCGCCACCAAGACCAGTGCGACCACCACCGACAGCTGCGGCAACCTGGCGATCCATTCGCCTAGCAGCAGCAAGATAGCGATCAGGCTCACACCATGGGCCAGCACTGCCAAGGAAGAGCGTCCGAATGCCTCGTTCAAAGCAACACTTCGCGATGGTGCCAGCGAGCCACTGGCCAAACCAAGGGGTGCGCTCAAAAAATTAGCTGCGGCATTAGCCTTGATACAGGCATCCCAGTTGGTGTGGTGCAAGCCCATCCTATCTTCACAGTCTTTCAACGCGGTCAAATTCTCAAAAAGCATTGCTACACCAAGCAGAACGCCAAAGACCACCAGGACACCCCATAACCAGATTGGGGCGGCTGCCCACACAAGAGAGAACATGCCAGGTGACGCCAGCAATTGCCCAATACTCGAAATGTGCATGCCGCTTGTGCCCAACGTGGCACACAGCCCGCCATGGGCTGCTGATGCAATAAGAAGGTAGTAGCCCGCCACAGACATACCCATGCCGATGAGCATGGAAAATGGGGCAAGCTTTTTAGCCCGTGGACGGGTTTCGTGGCTGCAAAAATTGCCCCAGGCTAACGCACTACCAACCGCTAGTGCAAACACCAAAATCGTAGATTTCGCATCGACGCGCAAACACCCTTCCAACCCAACGGCACAAACCCCCACAACGATGCCCACTGCCGACGCATACATAAAACCTTTGCGCAGAGCAATGTGGCTGTATCGCACCCTGTCCTGCACCGACTGCTTCAGCCCAATCAGCTGAAAGGCTGCAGCGATCACCAGCATCAGAGGCATCGCCACCAAAGCCGCAGACAGTCGTGCGTCAACATCGACCTGGTAAGTTGCCAGCTTTACCCCACCCACCATCAATGCAAACGAAGCCGCCCGAGGCCCTGACAACAATGGCTGACGAGCCGTCAAGGCCATCACACAGCACATGACGACAGCACCGATGACCAGCATTCCTGCGACCGCCGTGGCCTGCGCTCCGGGCAGTGCAGGAGCCAAAATGGCAGCCAAACCAATGTATTCCGGGTAAAAAATGACGGCGGTGATACATCCTGCCGCAATGTCTGCGATGCTTCTCTTCCACAGGCGGTCCTCACCTTTCAAAGGATTCATCGGCAACCTCGATGCGGTGCCGCAGCCACCACGAGCGCATCCGCGCGTAGCAATGCCGCAGCAACGGCCACGCTCTCGCCAGCGGGCACAGTCAACTCGAATGCACCGTTTTCGTCGGGTCCATGGGTAATACTTGCGTCAAGGTTCGACAGAAAATTGGCAATCTGCGCGATCGGTGCGGCACTCTGAAAAGACACCACCACACGTGAGCACTCTGCGCCCGCGGCCCCGAATCCGCCAGCGCCCTTGGATCCCACAACATTTTTTCCAGCCCCTGCCGCTGGCAAGTTGGCATACGTCCATGCAATCGGTGCCAGCGCCAAAACCAACCCCAATAACAGCATCAGAGTCACAAGGCACAACATGGCATGGGATGCGAAGAAATGGCCAAGCCACTCAAGGGCAGAGCGGGAAGAGGAGGGCTCGATATTGTTGTTCATCGGTTCTGAGAGTTAGGTGGAGCCAACCCACGAAGTGCGTCCATCATGCGGCGCGCAGCGTCCTCGGGGGATGCATTGACCCCCTGCCCGCCCGCAAGCAACTGGGCCTGGTTGAGCAGGGGTCGTGTCCATCCTGTCTGTGCGGCAAGAGATATCCATCGATAGGCGACGGCATAGTTTTTGCGCGCAAACTCCAACTCCCCCAACAACACCTGAGCCGTCACAAAACCATTCTTTGCCGCACGCTCGTACAACTGGGCGGCTCCGGGCAAATCGCGCTTGCCAGCCTTGCCCTGCTCCAGCAGCAGGCCCGCAAGCGTGCGCTCGCGATCACCAGTTTGGCCAGTGCGACCTTCCCGCACAGCCTCTTTGGCGTCACCTGAGTCAAACCTAAAAGCCATACCCTCCAGTTCACTGGTGATACGCTGCCAATCCCGCGCCGTGGCCTCTGCGTAAATTCCTGCCGGAATGGCATCGGCACGGTAAAAACCAGCAGACACAGACCGTGCCGCGCCAGAACGCTCGGGAGGTGCGCCTGTCCCCGCAGACACTGCAGGTGGCCGCCGCAAAGCAACAACGCCGTTGTCTAGCCACACTTGGGCACGAAGCTCGGAGTAGTAACCAGGCAACTGCTCACGGCCCGTCGCGGCATAGACCACATCGGACGCATCCTTGAACACCTGCTCAAGTTGCCGTGATTTTGGTGCCAGTAACGCCGCGTTCAACGCACCAGCGTAGGGGCCATTGGGACGGTTCGGCCAGTCCTGTGCCACCGTGAACGGTGCCGTGGAGAACGCGACCAAAGACCCACCCCAGCTTTCGGTCACAAGCCCAGGCTTGGCAGCACTGATACTACGCGTCTGGCTTGGGAACGGGTTGTCGCGGCAGGCATCCACCACCACCACACACACCTGGGGCCGAGCGGATTCAAGCAATGCTTTGATCTTGTCCAAGCTATAACTGCGCGCCTGCACGTCTTCAAAACGATCCGAATTTGCGTCCACCCCCAAAAGCAGGCTTCGCCCATTCACTTGCACTCCATGGCCTGAAAGAAAAACCCAGGCAATGTCGACCGGACGACGCCGCAGCGACACGACGTGCGCTTCAAAAATACGGGCCATGTCCGCACCAGACAAATCCATGTGCAGCGACGAAGCAGCCCCAAGCCGCTCAAACGTGCTGTGCATGAGCTTCGCATCGCGGACTGCATTGACCAAACGAGCCCCGCCAACGTAAGCGTTGTTGCCAATAACCAAAGCCGACTGCGTCAGCGGCGAAGTCGTTTGCGCGACCGCGGTTGCGGCCAAGGAAGCGGCGGACGCACTTGCCGCAATTGCAAAGTCACGCCTGTTCATGGTGTTGCAGCAGCGGAAGCACACTGGTCAGCGACGCGCCACCCGAATGCAAAAAGCAAATGCGGCGAAGAGAGCACTACAACATGAGAACAACAATTCTTTTGCCTGCTGCACGCGAAAAAGATGCCATTCAAGTGCCCGGCATTCACATCGCTCGCCCCCCACTCAGATTCCACGAAATACCTCCAGAAAATTCTGCCACCACACAATTGACCGTACGACATCAACGCGCCGGATGAAGAGCCTCGGGCCCATGTCAGTGCTGCTACCTATCGTAACCGACCAGGGTACCGCCCCAACGGCACGCCCGCCCGGATCGACACCGCAACCCCATTACACTCAACTCCAGAACACCTACTCGTTTAACAGGAAAAGCACCATGGCCATCAAATTTGAAACACTCAAAAGCTACATGCCAGATATTGGTTTGAAAAATTTTGATTCTCAACCAGGCAAATCGGAGAATGATGGAGATTTAATTGCCGGTTTTTCCGCCGAAACCAGCGATGATGAATATAAAAAATTATCGGTTGGAGTAATTTTAAGTCTGCAAGAGAATGGAGAATTTCTTCAAATTCGATTTGCAAGAATTATTGAAAAAAAAATTATTCAGGAAAGCCTCTACAGAGCAGAGCTTATGCGGTATTTTCTACAAATCAATTATGAACGCAAGATTGGTCGCTGGTGCCTAGATCCTGATGACGGCGACGTTTATATTGACTGGGCCATCGCCATTGAAGACAACGATAAACTCACCCTAAACCAAGTTAAACGAATAACTAATTCCCTTATTAGCTCCACAAGAGAAACTTGGCCATCTATTAATAGAATTCTAAAAACAGGATCCGAGCTAAACACGGAGACCCTCAAAAAAGACATACTACTCATGCTAATGGATGCCAAGCAATTTGACATAATGCCAATGCTGGGGAATACTAATAATGCAGAAATTTTAGCAAAAATAAAAATATTGGCAACGCAAGGAAATTTCATCAAAATAAAAGAAGCTCTCAACGAAATTTAATAAAAAATAGGAGACCAGATGAAAAATCCAGAAATAAATAACACACAAACAGAATCTGCAACAAAAAATAATTCACAAGAAATCGAAAAACCCGATGTTCAAAATATTCCTGGAGAACCTAATTCTCCAGGAAATCTTGTTCTACAGGATTTCTCACAAACACAAAATTCAAAAAATGCAAAACTATGGGTTTATCTTGCAACCGCTCTGACTGCAGGCTTATTATTATGGTTTTTAGCTTCTACATGGGTATTTGTCGCATCCCGGACGATCATAAGGACGCTTATGAAACAGGCTTGGCTGAGAATCGTACCAGCCCTTCATAGCCTGCATTGGGGTTTTGCTTTGCAAAGCCGACTGGGGTAACTGGTGGTTGTACAGCGCCACATAGCGCAGCAAGGTCTCCTCCAGATCCAGTGCACTATTGAAGCGGTTGGTCTTTAGCACATCGCTGATTCGGCCATTGAAGCGCTCAACCATGCCGTTGGTCTTGGGCGTTCTCGGTCTGGTCAGGCGGTGCTCAATGCCCAACTCCTGGCACAGCTGGTCAAACTCGTGATTGCCACTGGGTGCACGCTCACGGCTGGCAAACAGCCGGTCTGTGAACTCCTTGCCGTTGTCCGTCAATAACTTGACGATCTTGAGCGGGCACGCCTTGTGCAACGCTTTCAAGAAACTGCCCGCACTGGCAGCTGTCTTGTCCTTCTTGATCGCCACAAACACCCAGCGCGTGGCCCGGTCAATGGCCACGAACAGGTAGCGCCGCTTGGTCTCATCCTGCATCTGGGGCAGGTATTTGACATCCATGTGCAAGTAGCCCGGCTCATAGCTCTTGAAGGCCTTGTGAGGCTCCTGGGGTGTTGCAGGCTTGAGGGCATGGAGGTTGCCCACACCATGCCTGCGCAAACACCGGTCCAGCCCTGAGCGAGAGACATCGGGGCAAAGGAACTCACGGGTCACGGCCAGCAAGTCATCCAGTGGCAGTAACAGGGTGCGTCGCAGATGTACCACGATGGTTTCTTGTGCAGAAGTCAGTGTGGTTTGCAGACGGTGTGCGGTGTGCGAGCGATCCTGCACCGATTGGCGTGACTTCCATTTGTAGATGGTGGCTTCGCTTACGCCAAAGCGGCAGGCCAAGGCTTTGGCGCTCTCAGTGCTGGCGGCAATCTCGGCGCGGATGGCAGGGGTCGTTCGGGCTCTCTTGTGCAGGGCGATCATCATGACGGTGTAGCTCCTTCGGCTTGAAGTTGCTCAATCAGCACGCGCATTACATCGCGGGCCATGAACAGGGGGTAGCGCTTGGAGTCTATACAATCGTCGGGGATGCGACAGGTATTACTTTTCAAAGGGCCACTCACTTCTGCTGCAGTATTCCCACCACCAAAAGTTGAAATAATTTTTAGCCCGATTATTCAAAAAATGCAAAATGGGCCACAAGGTGATGTAGCTTTTGTTTATGACACCGCTTCCATGGAGCGTCAAATTCAGCTTTGGCAACCCCGTATCAATCAGGCGTTCGGCGATGCGTATGAAAACGCCATGAAAGACAAAACTGAAGCCATGCAAACCCGCATTGGCGACACATGGAGCGCAGTTCAAGGGATTGGATTAATTTCAGCAGTTATTGGGGTTTTAATTACAGTTCTTGTTCTCTATTTTTCCTTCGCAAATTCCGATGCAATAAACTCTGCAAAAGGGGAAATGTTTGACGCCGCAAAAAAACAAGTTGAAAAACACCTGAGTGATGGGGAGGCATTAAAAAATGCATTAGAAGCAACACTAGAAGCCGCATTAATAAAAGAATTAAAAAATTCACTAGAACCCGCAATAAAACAAATTCTTTTAAATTCTCCCAATCTTATCAGCGACATCACAGATAATCTTTATAACAAAAAAAGCAACACCGACAAACAACCTTCTCCAGACAATTTTGTAAATGGCACAACGCCAAGTAATATCTTAAAAACTCAACCCGCCAACGAAAAAACCGAAATTACAACAAAAACCAACTAATTATGATAAATAAAATAAATTCAATCCTAAGCTCTATTGGAGTTACTTCAAAAATCGATGAGAACTCACTCATTTGTCCAATCGAAATTAAAAATACTAATGTAATTTTACGCATTACCACGCACATAGATGGCGCAGTGGTCAGCTTTGAAATCATTGGACTTATCCCCCCTGAAGAAGTGCGTAACAGTGAACACACCTCTGCATTCGTCAGTTTTGTGATGGCGCATAACTGGCAAACCGCCGCAGGAAGTTGCGAGCTGGACCACGATGGTGAGTTGCGGGTGGTGGTTGAACTGCCCATGGCTGATGCGCAACCGACTGAAAACCAAATCAAACTGGTACTGAATTTATTGCGCTCGCATGCCACTGCCGTGCTGACGGATGGGTGCAGTATTTTGCGCACCGGTATGGCCGCCAAGACAGACGAGGAACCACTAAACGAAGCGGCAGAGGATTCGGACCAGACACGTGCGTTAATGGTGAAGATGCAGGAGCTGGCCGAAACCGCAGAGGGGCGAAGTCAGCTCGTCACCTTGGCATCCACCGCCGGGCTGCCCGACGAGATTCGCCAGCTGGCAGCACAGGCGTTGGCACAGTGCGCACCTGATTCGCTGTAAAAAAGCCCGAGATTAACTGTCGCATCCCGGACGATTGTATAGACTCCAAGCGCTACCTGTCGCATCCCGGACGATTGTATAGACTCCAAGCGCTACCCCCTGTTCATGGCCCGCGATGTAATGCGCGTGCTGATTGAGCAACTTCAAGCCGAAGGAGCTACACCGTCATGATGATCGCCCTGCACAAGAGAGCCCGAACGACCCCTGCCATCCGCGCCGAGATTGCCGCCAGCACTGAGAGCGCCAAAGCCTTGGCCTGCCGCTTTGGCGTAAGCGAAGCCACCATCTACAAATGGAAGTCACGCCAATCGGTGCAGGATCGCTCGCACACCGCACACCGTCTGCAAACCACACTGACTTCTGCACAAGAAACCATCGTGGTACATCTGCGACGCACCCTGTTACTGCCACTGGATGACTTGCTGGCCGTGACCCGTGAGTTCCTTTGCCCCGATGTCTCTCGCTCAGGGCTGGACCGGTGTTTGCGCAGGCATGGTGTGGGCAACCTCCATGCCCTCAAGCCTGCAACACCCCAGGAGCCTCACAAGGCCTTCAAGAGCTATGAGCCGGGCTACTTGCACATGGATGTCAAATACCTGCCCCAGATGCAGGATGAGACCAAGCGGCGCTACCTGTTCGTGGCCATTGACCGGGCCACGCGCTGGGTGTTTGTGGCGATCAAGAAGGACAAGACAGCTGCCAGTGCGGGCAGTTTCTTGAAAGCGTTGCACAAGGCGTGCCCGCTCAAGATCGTCAAGTTATTGACGGACAACGGCAAGGAGTTCACAGACCGGCTGTTTGCCAGCCGTGAGCGTGCACCCAGTGGCAATCACGAGTTTGACCAGCTGTGCCAGGAGTTGGGCATTGAGCACCGCCTGACCAGACCGAGAACGCCCAAGACCAACGGCATGGTTGAGCGCTTCAATGGCCGAATCAGCGATGTGCTAAAGACCAACCGCTTCAATAGTGCACTGGATCTGGAGGAGACCTTGCTGCGCTATGTGGCGCTGTACAACCACCAGTTACCCCAGTCGGCTTTGCAAAGCAAAACCCCAATGCAGGCTATGAAGGGCTGGTACGATTCTCAGCCAAGCCTGTTTCATAAGCGTCCTTATGATCGTCCGGGATGCGACAATTAACGAACAAGCACCACATGCGTATCACCGAACAATCCGAATTCACGACTGTTTTGCCTTGGGCCAAGGCCTACGCACTGGCACAAGGCGCAGGGCAGTTGACAAGCCCGCATTTTTTGCAGGCAGCACATCTGCTGGTGACGGATGGCACATTAACGCTTGGGCTCGACATAGTGGTATTGCTCGCAGCTGCTGCCGGCTCAGCGCCCAAGCCTGCACAGCCGGTTGCACAAAAAATGCCGCTCTCGGACGACCTGAGAACAGCCATTTCCGCCGACAAAGGCTTGGGGTTTACCGAATGGCTTCGTGGCTTACTGCACAACACAGCGTCCGGCAGCAATAGTGCAACGCAATTCCCTGACGATGGGGAAGAGTGGAAAACCTTGCACCCCTGGTTGCTGGGTGCCATGAAATCGCACGGGGCAGAATACGCAAGCCCCCTTGTTATCGCCCAAGCAGTGGTGAGCGCACTGGCGGCCAACGCGCTTACCGTGCATGTGGCTTTTGAGCATCTATGCCAAGGACATGCAGACGAGCTGTTGTTTTGGCTGGAGCACTCTCAGCAGTTCCGGGCAGATGTTCACCCTTTGCACAGCGATTCCAAGCTGATTGCGCTTGCGGCAGGTACGAAGCTGCCGTCAACAACCGGCAAGTCTGCCGAGTTTGCACCGTCCAAAGCCTGGCTATGGCTGCATGTAGCGGTCAACGAAGCAAACCAGTTCAGTCGCTTGTTGCAGGTGGCTTACCACGAAGCGGGCCATGCTGTGGCATTACATGCGCTCATCCCTGAAACCAGCTTCAAGACCATCACGATAGAACCGAGTGCAGATTCGAGTGGGCATGTAGCGCCTCAGCGCAACGACGTTTTTAGCAGCGTGTATGACCACAGTTTGGAGTATGCACGTGAGCAAATAGTGGTTTTCTTGGCCGGGCGCGCCGCAGAAAATAAGCGCTATGGTCGCCATCGAGGCGACTCAGGTGCAGCCAGTGACTTTTCCAGTGCCACCCGCATTGCATGGCGATCTATTACTGCATTTGGCTTGGACCCGGTAGTCGGCCCGGTGAATTTGGCGGCGGCGTCTGAAGCCGGGGCTGAGAGCACCATGATTGCCGGAATGAGCAACAACGGGTGGATGCAAAACCTTGCACAACAGCGCCTGCATGCATGGCTATTCTGGGGTGCCGGCCAAGCTGAGCGACTGATTGAGGAACGATGGGACAGTGTGGACGCGTTAGCCGTGGAATTGATGCAGTACAAAACCCTGGACAACAACCAAGCGCTATTGATCCTGAGCAGGTTCCCCTTGAGCAAAGAATTTCAACTTGCGGATATACCTGTTTGAGTCGTTGTTATTTTTTTTAATTTGGGCCATCAAGCACGCTGCAGCAAAACCGGCAGCGACGACGCCAGCAACGCCACGCCGGACGCGGTCAACAGCCCCAGCACAATTTTGCGGAAATTGGCCTCGCTGATGCCGATGTAGAGCCGCGCGCCCAGCAGCACGGGCACCAGCACACACACTGCCACCATGGCAATCAGCGGCAGCATGGCGGTGGTGACCAGGCCAGTGCCCAGCTGCAGCGCAAAGGCCACCGACAGCATGGTCAGGTTGAAGTTTTGCACCACCGCCCGCTGCACGTCTTTTTCCATCCCGCGCAGCGTGCACCACAGCGTGGGAACGGCCCCCGCGAACCCGCCAATCCCTCCCATCACCCCGCCCATCCACCCAGCAAAGGCATCGGCCCAGCGCCCCCCGGCTGTGACCTTGGGCAAATTGCGAGAGAACAACATAGCGGGGCACCACAACACCAGCAGCAAGCCCAGCCCGGTCTTGAAAATGACGATATTCACCATGGGCAGCAGCCACACGCCCAGGGGCACACCTGCCAAACCGCCCACCAGAAATGGCAACAAAAGCGCTTTGTTGAACCCTCGGCGCACGGTGAACGCCGCAATCAGTTGCCCAGTCAACGCACCCGCCGTCGCCAGCACCGCAGCCAGCCGCGGGTCCACCGTCCAGGCCCAGAACGACATGGCGACCAGGCCAAACGCAAAACCCGACAGGCCCTGCACAAACCCGGCCACGACCGCGCCGAGTGCAATGGTGAGGTACAAGGAAGTGTCCATAGCCACCTCAAGCCGCAACCAGCGCAGTGCGACGCACGCGGCGCACATTAAACGCACTGGCGATCAACACGCCCTGCACAATCGCCAGCCCGATCCAGACACTCTGAAACTGGCCACGGTCCATGAGCTGGCCAAAGATCAGCGGTGCAATCGCCTGCCCAATGTCCAGCCCTGAATACACCACGCCATAGACCCGGCCGGTGGCGTTTTCCGGCGTGGAGCGTTTCACCAGCAGGTCACGCGACGGCCCGGCAATACCAGCTGAAAAACCCATCGCCCCAAACAACACCGGCACCATGGCTCCTGGCACATCGGCCAGCCCCATCACCAGCGCGATGGATGCGGCGATGCCAAAACCCACACCCACAATGCGCTCACAGCGCGCCGGGTTGGCCGCCAGAAAGCCCCCCAGCACCATACCCCCGGCACTGGCCAGCATGTACACCGTCAAGCACATGGCCACCCAGGCGGCGGGCACATCGTGCAGATGGGCGGCAGCGGCGGGTGCAAAGGTCTGCACCACACTCAGCGACATGGCGTAGAAGAAGAAAAACGCAAAACACATCCATACCGCCGGGATGCGCAGGAAATCGAACTTGCCTTCCTCAGGCGCGGCAGCCGCACCCTTGCGCACCGGGGCAAAGGGTGCCTGCGGCAAATCCAGCTTGTCCCGGTGCAGCCACACCACCGCCAGCACCACAAACGCCAGCGTGCCTGCTGCCACCAGCGCCACGCGCCACGAAAACGCCATGGCCAACGGCACCAGCATCGCGGGGGCCAGCGCCCAGCCCAGGCTACCGGTGATGCCGTGCACGCTGTACGCATGGCCCAGACGCGGCCCACTCACCTTGCGGTTCAGCAGCGTGTAGTCCACCGGGTGGAACACCCCGTTGCCGATACCTGCCACCACCGAGAAGAAAGCCAGCATGCCGTAGCTGGTGCTGGCGGCAAACCCCATGGCCGCCGTGCCCAGCAGGGCCAGCCCGGCAAACAAGATGGGGCGCGGCCCGAAGCGGTCCACCACAAAACCCGACGACGCCTGCACGGCGCAGGAAACCACAAAAAAGATGGTCATCAGAAAGCCCAGCTCGGCGTAGCTGACCTGGAACACGTCCTTGAGCCACGGGAACAGCGGTGCCAGCAGCAACTGGCTGAAATGGCTGACCATGTGGGCCAGACCGACCAGCCCGATAACACCCGCGTCCTGGCGAAAAGGGGCAGGCAGGGGCCGTGTGGTAGTGCTTGAAGAAGTCATGGCAGGGATCGTAGTACCGGGCCGCATTTGCCGGAATACGACAAAAAGACATAATTTCGTGAATTTCAGACAAAACACCCACCACCATGACCCGCGCCAGCCCCCTGCAGTTCACCCCGCTGGGGGACACCGACCCCTTCACCCCCACGCCGCAGCGGCCGGTGCGGGTGCGGGCGCGGTCGATGCCGGTAGACACCCACTTCCAGCCCCACCGCCATGCCTGGGCGCAGCTGGCGTACTGCTCCGTTGGCATCGTGCAGGTCACGGTGGCCACCCCCGGCGAGGTCACCACCTACATCGTGCCGCCCTCGCGCGGCGTCTGGATTGCGCCGGGTGCGCGGCATTCCATTACCGTGCTGGAGGCCGCCGAGTTCCGCACGCTGTACATGGACGCCAGCGCCACACCCACCGGCTGGGACGGCTGCCGTGTCATCGTTATATCCGCGCTGGTGCGTGAGCTGATCCAGGCGCTGGACGCCCCCGACGGCCAACCCGGCAGCCCCCGCGAACAGATGCTGACCGCCCTGGTGCTGGACGAAATCACCCACGCCGACACCCATGCACTGGGCGTGCCCCTGCCCCACGCCGACAGCGGCGACAAACGCCTGCGTGCGCTGTGTGAGGCAGTGTTGCGGGAGCCATCGGCCCGCACCACACTCGCCACCCAGGCCGCCAGCGTGGGAGCGAGTGAACGCACCATGGCGCGCCTGTTCCGCGAGGAGCTGGGCCTGGGTTACCAGCAGTGGCGCCAGCAGGTGGCGCTGGCGCATGCGCTGCCCCTCATCAGCCGGGGCACACCCATCAGCGATGTGGCAGCGGCCAGCGGCTACACCAGCGACAGCGCGTTTTCGGCCATGTTCAAGACGGCCATGGGGCAGCCACCGCGTTACTTCCAGGGGCACACAAAACCATGACGACTGGCAAGCCTTGGGTACGCGCCGCCTGCCTGCGTCTGTCCATACCGCTGCTGTGTGTATGGCTGGCGCTCGTGCCAACAGCCCATGCGTCAGAGACCTCAGTGACCTCAGAGATAGCTGCGCCCTACCAGGCGTTGCTGCTGCAAACCCCTGGTGCATCGGGTCTGCTGCATGTGGTCGCGTCTGCGCCGCTCGACGTGGGCAACCCCGCCATCACCACCGCAGTGATTGCGGTCCACGGCCATTCGCGCGATGTGATGCGCACGTTCCAGGCGACCACCGCAGCCGCAGGTGCCAGCCAGATGGCCCACACGCTGGTGCTGGCCCCCGTCTTCCAGGTGGCAGCAGCCCGCGCCACACGCTGCCACAGCCCCGGTCTGCCCGCCGCGCAGGCCGGTGACCTGCTGTGGACCTGCAGCTCCTGGCAACAGGGTGCTGCCGCGCAGAACACACCCGGCATTACCCCGATCACCGCCTTCATGGCCATCGACCAGCTGGTGGCCCATGTGCTGCAGCAGTTCGCATCCGTCAAGACGGTAACCATCGCGGGTTTCTCGGCGGGCGGCCAGCTGGTTCAGCGTTATGTCGGGTTGGCAACCGCAAGCGTGCGGCCCGTGCACAGGCGCTACGTGGTGGGCAGCCCCAGTTCGTGGTTGTACTTTGACCCCGAGCGGCCCTTGCCCACACGTGACGGGCACGCTGCCGATTGGTCAACATGCACCACGGAAACCTGCGAGTTCACCCTGTCCAAACCCGCCGCAGCCGACAGCGGCACCTGCCCCGGCTACGACCAATGGAAATATGGCACCGGCCACTGGCCTGCCACCCATGGGCGGAGCGCCACCGAGGCACGTGCCGCCTATGTGGCGGCCGACGTCACCTACCTGCTGGGCGCGCAGGACACGGGCAGTGGCAAAGGGACGGCCTACAGCGTGCTGGACACCACATGCCCCGCACAACTGCAAGGCCCCTACCGCCTGCAGCGCGGGCTGGCGTATGCCGCGTATGACAAAGCCCGGCTGGCGGGCGGCGCGCACCGTCTGATGCCCCCTGCAGAAGGTTGCAGGCACGACGTGCGTTGTGTGTTCACTTCGGGGTCTGGGCGGGCGGCGCTGTTCCCAGCATCAAAATAAGAGCCAAATTGGCCTGTAGCGCACACTCCACCTGCGCTAGCAGCTACTCAATTTATAGCAACCACTAAAGTAGTGGCGGCGACTTCACACCCTACAAAAAGCGCCGCAGCATCCCCATCACCTGGTCCAGCCGTTTGCCATACGGCGGGTAGAACAGGTAACCCGCTGCCCAGCGCGACTGGAACAGCACCGGCTTTTGCTGGGTGAAACGCAGAAACCCGGTTTCACCGTGGTACGCGCCCCAACCACTGTCGCCCACACCGCCAAAAGGCAGGTTCTCGTGGGCGATGTGCATAAGTGTGTCGTTCACCGTGACACCCCCACTCACCGTACGGTGTAACACTTGGTCGCGTGCGCCGGTGTTGCTGCCAAACCAGTACAGCGCCAGCGGGCGCGGGCGGGCGTTGATGTAGCCGATGGCATCGTCCAGCCGGTCGTAGGGCAGCACCGGCAGGATGGGGCCAAAAATTTCTTCCTGCATCAGGGGCATGGTGTCGGTGGTGCCAAACACCAGCGCAGGCAGCAGCTGGCGGTGCGGGCCGGTGGTTGATCCGTCGGTGGATGCGGAAGTGGCCGCACCGGGCTCAATCCATTGCACCTGCGCACCCTGTGCGCTGGCATCGGCCACCAGCTGCTGCAGCCGCGCGTAGTGGCGCGGGCTGATGATGGCGGCGTAATCAGCATTGCCCGCAATCTGCGGAAACAGCCGTGCCACGGCACGTGTGTAGGCGGCCGCAAATGCCGCCTCCTGGCCACGTGGCAGCAGCACGTAGTCGGGCGCAATACAGGTCTGCCCGGCATTGAGCAGCTTGCCGTGGGCGATCTTCAACGCGGCGTCTTCCAGGTCACACTGCGCGTCCACGATACAAGGCGACTTGCCGCCCAGCTCCAGCGTGGTGGGGGTCAGGTTGGCAGCGGCGGCCTGGGCCACCTTGCGGCCCACGTTGGTGGAGCCGGTGAACAGCAGGTGGTCAAACGGCAGCGCCGCAAAATCGCTGGCCATGGCGGCGTCGCCCGTCACCACACACAACTCATCGGGCGCAAACAGGCGGGCCACCAGCTCGGCCATCAGGGCCGATGTCTGGGGCGTCAGCTCGCTGGGCTTCAGCATCACGCGGTTGCCCGCCGCCAGCGCGGTGATGACCGGCCCCAGCGCCAGCTGCACCGGGTAGTTCCACGGCGAGATCACACCCACCACACCCAGCGGCTGGCGCTGGATCTCACCCCGCGAAGGCTGCAGGTAAATGGGGGTGTGCACCTTTTGCGGCTTCATCCAGCGCGCCAGATGGCCCAGCGTGTGCGACAACATGGTGCGCAGCACAAAGATGTCGGCCACCTCGGTCAGCTTGGCGGAGCGGATGCCAAAGTCGGCCTGCACCGCGTCGGCCAGCGCCGGGCCATGGTCGTCAAGCAGGGTGCCGATACGTTGGAGCCGGTCACGGCGCACGGCCAAAGGCACGTCCAGGGCCGCACGGCTGGCCTGGTACTGGGCATGGAACAGGGAGCGCAGGTCGGGTGTAGTCATGGCGGCGATGGTAGCCGCGCCACACCGGTCGTGCGCATGGGGGAGACGTTTTGGAGTGTAGTGACTAACCCGCAAAAACTACACAAACCACACGGTTCAGGAGCGCGGCTCCTTGACCTCCACGTCGGTCACATCGGTCAAATCCCTGCGCGGAGCGGGCTCACCGCTTTGGGGGCCTGGCCAGGGGCCGGGCGCGCGGTTGAAGCGGTTCCAGCCATCCTGCGGGTGAAAACGCATCACCCACGGCGTGACGGGGCGGCCCGTCAGCCGCGCCCACCCTGCACGCAGGGCCCAGATGCAGGCCAGCACCAGCACGGCGAACAGCAGCGTGGTCGCAAACACCAGCCCCATGAACAGGAACACCACACGCAGGAAGAAGCGGGCAATCCCCGCGAAAAAATCGTTCACTACAGGTCTTTCATCAAAACAGCTTCAAAAAAAGCTGCAACCGGCAGGATATCCGGTTGCAGCTTAGGCCAGGCTTATTGGCCCGGTCGGGTGAAGTGGAATACCCCGGGCTCCTGCACCGGGTCCACGGTCACCGCCACGGTGTCCTTCGGACCAAACGCACCTTCAAGCAACAGCTTCGAGAGCGGGTTCTCGATGCGCTGCTGGATCGCACGCTTCAGCGGCCGTGCACCAAACACCGGGTCGAAGCCCACCTTGGCCACCTCGGCCAGCGCGGCGGGGGCCACATCCAGCACGATGTCCATCCGGGCCAGGCGTTCGGCCAGCACCCGCAGCTGGATGCCTGCAATCGCCTCGATGTTCTTTGCGTCCAGCGCATGGAACACCACGGTCTCGTCGATGCGGTTCAGGAACTCGGGGCGGAAGTAATTCTTCAACTCGTCCGTCACCGCATCCTTGATCTCATCACTCGGCCGCCCCACCATGGCTTGGATGATGGGTGAACCAATGTTGCTCGTCATCACGATCACCGTGTTCTTGAAGTCCACGGTGCGGCCCTGGCCATCTGTCAGACGGCCATCGTCCAGCACCTGCAGCAGCACGTTGAACACGTCCGGGTGGGCCTTTTCCACTTCATCGAGCAGCAGCACGCTGTAAGGGTTGCGGCGCACGGCCTCGGTCAGCGTGCCACCTTCTTCGTACCCCACATAACCTGGGGGCGCACCAATCAGGCGGGCCACCGAGTGTTTCTCCATGAACTCACTCATATCGACCCGGATCAGGTGCTCTTCGCTGTCGAACATGAAGCCGGCCAGCGCCTTACACAGCTCGGTCTTGCCCACACCCGTGGGGCCGAGAAACAGGAAAGAGCCGGTAGGCCGGTTCGGGTCACTCAGGCCCGCACGCGAACGGCGGATGGCGTTGGACACAGCAGCAATGGCTTCCTCCTGCCCCACCACACGTTCGTGCAGCTTCGACTCCATCACCAGCAGTTTGTCGCGCTCACCCTGCATGAGTTTGCTGACCGGAATGCCGGTGGCACGGGCCACCACTTCGGCGATCTGGTCGGCGCCCACGTCGCTGCGCAGCAGCTTGGGTTTGCTGTCGGCGCTGCGGTTTTGTTCGCTGTCCTGCGCTTGTTTCAAGCGGCTTTCCAGCTCGGGCAGCTTGCCGTACTGCAGCTCGGCCACCTTGTTGAAGTCACCCTTGCGGGTGAATTCTTCGATCTGAAAGCGCAGGCTGTCGCGCTCTTCCAGTAGGCCTTTGGAGCCCTGGTCTTCGGCTTTTTCGGCTTGCCAGACTTCGTCGAGGTCGGCGATTTCTTTTTCCAGCCGGGTGATCTCTTCTTCGATCAGGCCCAGGCGTTTCAAAGATGCATCGTCCTTCTCGCGGCGCACGGCTTCGCGCTCAATCTGCAGCTGGATCAGGCGGCGGTCGAGCTTGTCGAGCACTTCGGGCTTCGAGTCAATTTCGATGCGCACTTTGGCGGCCGCTTCGTCGATCAGGTCAATCGCCTTGTCGGGCAAAAACCGGTCGGTGATGTAGCGGTGGCTCAGCTCGGCCGCGGCCACGATGGCCGGGTCGGTGATCTGCACACCGTGGTGGGCTTCGTACTTTTCCTGCAGGCCGCGCAGGATGGCGATGGTGGCCTCCACCGTCGGCTCACCCACCAGAATTTTCTGGAAGCGGCGCTCCAGCGCGGCGTCTTTTTCGATGTACTTGCGGTATTCGTCGAGTGTGGTGGCACCCACACAGTGCAGCTCGCCCCGGGCGAGAGCGGGCTTTAGCATGTTGCCCGCGTCCATCGCACCCTCGGCCTTGCCCGCGCCGACCATGGTGTGCAGTTCGTCGATAAAAACAATGGTCTGGCCTTCGTCCTTGGCGAGTTCGTTCAGCACCGTCTTCAGGCGCTCTTCAAATTCGCCTCGGAACTTGGCACCTGCCAGCAGCGACGCCATGTCAAGTGACAACACCCGTTTGCCCTTGAGCGAATCCGGCACTTCACCGGCCACGATGCGCTGCGCGAGGCCTTCCACAATGGCGGTCTTGCCCACGCCAGGTTCACCGATGAGCACAGGGTTGTTTTTGGTGCGGCGCTGCAGCACCTGGATGGCACGGCGGATTTCATCGTCGCGGCCAATCACCGGATCGAGTTTGCCGAGGCGCGCGCGCTCGGTCAGGTCAAGGCAGTATTTTTTGAGGGCTTCGCGCTGGCCTTCAGCGTCGGCGCTGTTCACGCCCTGGCCGCCGCGCACGGTTTCAATGGCTGCTTCCAGCGACTTGCGCGACAGGCCGTTTTCCTTGGCCAGCTTGCCCACGTCGCCTTTGCTGTCGGCCACGGCCAGCAGAAAGAGTTCGCCCGCAATGAACTGGTCGTTGCGTTTGATGGCTTCTTTTTCGGTGGCCTGCAGCAGCTTGGCCAGGTCGGGGCCGACCTGGATGCCGTCGTTGCCCTGCACCTGGGGCAGGCGCTTGATGGCGTTCTCGGCAGCGGCGGAGAGGCCGGGCACGTTAACCCCGGCCCGCTCCAGCAGCGCACGTGGCCCGTCTTCCTGGCGCAGCATGGCTGCGAGCAGGTGCACAGGCTCGATATAAGCGTTGTCGTTGCCCAGGGCGAGCGACTGGGCGTCGCTCAGGGCTTCGGTGAATTTGGTGGTAAGTTTGTCTTGTCGCATTGGCTTGCTCCTTGCATCAAAGGTAAGTCCAATGGGCGATGATTCAAGGGCATTTGTGCCCCAACCCCTTATTTTTCTACAGCATTTTTGGAGTCCATCATGTTCTTTTCCCGACGCGGTGTGGTGTCACGCGGTGTACGCAGTGTGTTGGCACTCGGCCTTTTGACCGCTTTTGCCAGTCTGGCCCAGGCCCAAACCGGTACCCCCATCAAACTGCTGGTCGGTTTCCCCGCCGGTGCGGGCACCGACGCCATCGCCCGCACCTTGGCTGAAAAGCTCAAGGATGAGCTGGGTGTGCCCGTGGTGGTGGAAAACCGCGCCGGGGCCGGTGGCCAGATTGCGGCGCAGGCGCTGAAGGCCTCACCCGCCGACGGCCACACCTTCTTCCTCACCCACGACCACAGCATCTCCATCCTGCCCCAGGTGGTGAAAAACCCGGGCTTCAACCCTGCCACGGACTTTGCACCGGTCGCCGGGTTTGCCACCTTCGCCAATGTGCTGGCCGTATCTGGCGGCACGCCCGCGAAAAACATGGACGAGTACCTCGCCTGGGTCAAAACCCAAAAAGGCGGCAAGGAAACCATTGGTGTGCCCGCGCCCGGTTCCATCCCCGAGTTTTTGGTCAAGCTGATGTCGGACAAATACAAACTTGACCTGCAGGCCGCCCCTTACCGTGGCAGCGCGCCCATGACGGCCGACATGCTTGGCAACCAGATCGGTGCCGGTATCGCGTCTGTGCCCGACTTCATCGAGAACCACAAGGCCGGCAAGGTGCGCATCGTCGCCACCATCGGCGCCAAACGCCAACCCCTGCTGCCCGCTGTGCCAACCTTCACCGAGCTGGGTTTTGCCAACCTGGACGACTACCCCTACTACGGCATCTTCGCCCCGACCGGTACACCCCAGCCGGTCATCGACCGCTTTGGCAACGCACTGCAGAAGGTGCTGGCCATGCCGGACGTGAAGGACAAGCTGACGACGATGGGACTGAACGTGGGCTACGAGCCGCAGGCCCAGTTTGCGCAGCGGGTGAAGAACTACACCCACACCTGGGAAGGCATCATCAAGGCGAGTGGGTTCGTGCCCCAGTGATCATTTTTTAAGCAAAATATGCTGCTTTCGCCCATCTGACGGGCGCAAGCAGCTATCAATTCAGGAGTTAAATACCACCACAGGTGGCACGCACCTGGAACGAGGTCAGGCCCGCGTCTGCTCTGGCTCGGTTGTCAAACGGTCCCGCTGCGCCAGCGACGGGAACAGCCGGGTCCACCACAGCGCTACCAGCAGTGTGCCAATACCCCCCAACACGACCGAGCCCACGGGCCCCAACAATGCAGCGGTGGCACCCGACTCGAACTCGCCCAGCTGGTTGCTGGCACCGATAAAAATCGAGTTGACGGCGCTGACCCGCCCGCGCATGGCGTCGGGGGTTTCGAGCTGCACCAGCGTCTGGCGGATCACCACACTCACCATGTCGGCCCCGCCCGAAATCGCCAGCACCGCCAGCGACAGCCACAGGCTGGTGGACAGGCCAAACACCACCATACAGGCACCAAACACTGCCACCGCCCACAGCAGCGTGCGGCCCACGCGGCGCTCCACCGGCCAGCGGGTCAGCACCACCGACATCACCAATGCCCCCGCTGCCGGGGCCGAACGCAGCAGGCCCAAGCCCCACGGGCCGACATGCAGGATGTCTTTGGCAAACATCGGCAGCAGCGCCACCGCCCCCCCCAGCAGCACCGCAAACAGGTCAAGCGACACGGCGCCCAGCACCGGTTTGCGCTCCCAGATAAAACGCACACCGGCCAGCAAGGTGTCCAGCGTCACCGGCGCACGGGGTGCGCCCACATGCACGTAACGCACCAGAAACACCAGCACACTGCCCGCCGCAAACAGGGCGGCACAGCTGGCATACACCGCCCCGGCACCCGCGATAAAAATCAATCCACCCAACGCAGGCCCGCCAATGATGGCTGCCTGGGTGCCTGCCGAGCTGAACGCCATGGCACGCGGCAGCATGGCGGGTGGCACCAGCAAAGGGGTCAGCGCCTGCTGCGCTGGCATCTGGAACGCCCGTGCCATGCCCAGCACCACCGACAGGCCCAGCAACACGCTGCGTGACACCCAGCCCTCGTGGGTGGACAGCACCAGCACCACCGCGACGCCCATTTGCAGCAGCAAACAGGCCGCCACGATACGCCCGCGGTGCACCCGGTCGGCCACATGCCCGGCCACCAGCATCAGCAGCAGCGCGGGCGCAAACTGGTACAGCCCCACCAGCCCCAGGTCCCATGCGCTGCCCGTCAGGTCGTACATCTGCCAGCCCACGGCCACCATCAGCATCTGCATGCCCGCCGTGCCCAGCAGCCGGGCACACCACATACGGATGAATGATTTCTGCTGCAGCAGGTCGGAAAATGAGGGGCTCACGGACATGCGCTGGAGCTTACCAGCGGCTTTGCTGCGCTGCAGCGTGCGCAGGGGTTGGCACGATAATGGCAGGCAAGCTTGCAAGATTTTCGCCAGACTTCACAGACATCTCCGGCTTCGCGCCCCTCTTTTCACCCCCCTCTTTCGCACCCATGTCCAAAAAAGACAACAAAGACAAGAACCTCAACGAACGCCGTCTGGCCGCTGCCTGGGCCGAACTGCAGGCCTACTCCGACGACGGCAACCCGCTGCAGGCCGAGGCCTACCGGCTGGCGTTTTCTGACCCTGAATTTTTGCTGCGCCGTGAGACACGTGGCATCCGTATGCAGCTGGAAATGCTCAAACCCGACCTGGAGCAGCAGGCCCAGGGCATCGAGAACACGGTAGTCGTCTACGGCAGCGCACGCTTCCCCGCGCCCGAAGTGGCGCAGGCCGAGCTGCTCCAGGCCCAGACGGGTAATGACCCGCAGATCCTGGCCCGCGCTGAACAGCGTGTGCGGCAGTCGCGCCACTACGAACAGGCGCGCCAGTTTGCCCACCTGGTGGCCACCGACAGCCAGGCACGCGAGCCCAAGGAACGCATGACGATTTGCACCGGCGGCGGCCCCGGCATCATGGAAGCGGCCAACCGGGGCGCGTTTGAAGCCGGTGCGCTGAACGTGGGCCTGAGCATCGCCCTGCCCTTCGAGGCCAGCGGCAACCAGTACATCACGCCCAGCTTGAGCTTCAAGTTCCACTACTTTGCGCTGCGCAAAATGCATTTCATGATGCGGGCCAAGGCACTGGTGGTGTTCCCCGGTGGCTTTGGCACGCTGGACGAGCTGTTTGAAGTGATGACGCTGGTGCAGACCGGCAAGTCACGCCCGGTGCCCATCATCCTGTTTGGCACCGACTACTGGAAACGCCTGCTCGACTTTGACCTGCTGATCGAAGAAGGCACCATTTCCCCCGAAAACCTCGACCTGTTCCGCTACAAGGACACGCCGCAAGAAGCCTGGGACGCGATCCAGGGCTTCTACCGGCTCTCGTCCGCAGCCTGATGCGGCGCTGCGGGTTCCACCCGGAGCGTCCACGCCACCCGCGAACCGAGCCCCACCACAGTGCCGGCCAGCCAGAACACACCGCCCACCCCGACCACCGCCCCCGCTGCACCAAACAGCAAGGGCACCACCACGCTGGACGCATTCACCGACATCAGGCGCAGGCCCAGCGCCTCCCCCTGGCGGGCATGCGGCGTGATCTGGTGCAGCATGCTCATGATCATGGGCTGCACCGAGCCCAGCGAGAAGCCCAACAGCACCGAACACAGGCCCATGGCCCAGGCAGTGGGCATGAGGGGGTAAACACCAAACAACACGGCGGTGGCCAGCATGGCGCAGGTGAGCACCACCGTCTCGCGCAGGCGGGCGGCCAGCAGCGGCATCAGCATCCGCACCGCGGTGGCGGCGATGGCAAACGCACCGAGCAGCGTGCCAATCACCGATGCGCTCAAGCCCCGCTCATGCCCCAGGATGGGCAACACAAAGGTGTGGACATCCCAACACGCCGACAGAAACCAGTTGACCAGCAGCAAACGGCGAAACGGTGCATGGCCCAGCAGATCCCAGGCACGGCGCGGGGCTTCGTCCTGGTTCACCGGGTCGGCGGGCAGTTCCTGCGTGCGACGCACCAGAAACCAGGTGAGAACCGGCAGCGCGGCCATGAAGAAAAAGGCGGCGCGGAAGCCCGCGTGGTCGATCAGCAGGCCTGCCGTAAACGGCCCAAGGAAGTTGGACACGGCCGGGCCGATGGCCAGCCAGCTGAACACCTGGCGCAGTTCGGTGTTGGAGCGGCTGGCACGGCCCACATGCCGCTGCAGTGCGATGACCGCCACACCCGAGGCACCGCCAGTCAGCAGCGCCGCCACACACAAGGTGGCAAACGACGGCCAGGCCGTGGCCACCAGCCCACCCGCCACGGCAGCCAGCACAGCACCCGCCATGGGGCGGCGCAGGCCATGCCGGTCGGCATACCGGCCTGCAGGGAGCGCGAGAAACACCTGGGTCAGCGCAAACAGGGCCAGCAGCATACCCACCGCCAGCGCGCTATAACCTTGGCGCAGCGCCCACAGCGGGGCGGCCATTCGCATGGCCGTCATACAGGCGTGCAGGAAGATCTGGGCGGCAATCAGCCGCGCGAGTTCGGGGTTCACCTCACTCGTCGTCCAGCAAGCCGGGCAACGCGGCAGTAACCGGGTCGGCGGCAATCCCCGGCATGGGCAGATCCTGCACGTCGCGCAGCTTGCGCTGGATAGCGCGGGTGCGCACGCCCACCTCATCAAACTTCTTGGCGGCAGCGTCGATGGACTTTTTGGTGGCCTCGACCACATCGCCAAATTTGGCGAATTCGGACTTGACCTCCCCCAGCGTGTGCCACACCTCGGACGAGCGTTTCTCGATGGCCAGGGTCTTGAAACCCATCTGCAGGCTGTTGAGCATGGCCGCCAGATTGGACGGCCCGGTGACCATCACGCGGCAGTCGTTCTGGATCACCTCCACCAGGCCCGGCCGCCGGATCACCTCGGCAAACAGGCTCTCGGTGGGCAGGTAGAGGATGGCAAAGTCGGTGGTGTGCGGCGGCGACACGTATTTGCTGAAGATCTTGCGCGCCTCCAGCTTGATCGAGGTCTCGAACGCATTACCCGCCGACAGGATGGCGGCTTTGTCGGCCACGTCCTGGGCGTCCATCAGGCGCTGGTACTGCTCAACCGGGTATTTGGAATCGATTGGCAGCCACACCGGTTGTTCGTCACTCTTGCCGGGCAGGCGGATGGCGAACTCGACCAGCTCGTCGCTGCCGGGGATGGTCTTGATATTTTTGCCAAACTGCGCCGGTGTGAGCACGTTTTCGATGATGGCGCCCAGCTGCATTTCGCCCCAGGTGCCGCGTGACTTGACGTTGGTCATCACCCGTTTCAGGTCGCCCACGCTGCTGGCCAGGGTCTGCATTTCGCCCAGACCTTTGTGCACCTGCTCCAGCCGGTCGCTGACCAGCTTGAACGACTCACCGAGGCGCTGCTCCAGCGTGGCGTGGAGTTTCTCGTCCACCGTGCGGCGCATTTCTTCGAGCTTGGTGGCGTTGTCGGCCTGGATGGCGGCCAGCCGCTCGTTGAGCGCGGCGCGTAATTGCTCGGCATTCTGCTGGCTGCCTTGCACCATGCCGGAGAGTTGCAGCGACACACCTTCCTGCAGGGCCGAAAACTGGTTGCGAATCTGGTTGCCGTTGCCGTCCAGCTGGTCCTTGAGCGCGGTGGACATGGTGCCCAGCTGGCTCTGGATGTCGGCCTTGAGTGAATCGAGCGTGCTGCGCGTGGCCAAGGCCAACGCTTCAAAACGCTCCTGGATACGGGTCTCGAACAAGACCGCACTCTCGGCCATGGCCTGGCGCGACTTGACACTTTCTGCGGCCAGCGTGCCCACGGTGGTGGTGAGCTCGGTGCGAAAGCCCACCAGCGTCTCCGACAGCTCTTTGCGCGCCGTGCCTGCGTCCGCCTGGCCCTGCGCCAAGTGGGCCAGCAGCGCCTTGCTGCTCTCCTCCAGCCGCCCGGCCACCGCCTGGCGCGAGGCCTCGAGTGTGGACTGCATGTTCTGGGTAAAACCCTGCATCTGCTGCGCCAGGCCGTGCATGGCCCCGTCGTTTTTGGCCACCGCAAGCTGTGTTGCCTGCGACAGCGACTCCAGCGCGCGCAATTTGTCCTGCCACTCGGCGGGCAACTCCACACGGGGCCGGTGCCAGAGCAGCAAAAACACCAGCACAACCAGGATGGCAAGCAGCAAGGCCAGCATCACCCACATCTCAACGCTCATACAAATCAACTTTCATATTTCAGAATCAAAAGAGCGCACATACCGTGCGCTCCGGGCTTTAAAAACTCACACCACAAAACGCTATTTATTTAATAGCTACTTGCGCCCTACAGATAAGCGCTAGAGCCTTATTTGGCTTAAAAACCAATCAGATAGCCTGCCCACCCACTCCAGCTAGACCCAACGGGCCTGCATACGCTGCAACAGGGCCGCCATGTCAAGCCGTTGGCGCAAGTCCACCTGCTTGAGTGCCTCCGCAAATTCGGTCGAGGTTTCAAACTGGTTCGGATCCATGGGGTACCAGTCATCGGCCACATAGTCGAGCTGCAGCCATGCCGACAAGCGGCGGGTGAATTCGTCCAGCAGCTGCACACGGGTGGTGCGCAGCAACATCCGGTAGGGCTCGCCGGGCAGCTCCAGGCCATCCCAGTCCAGCTCGGTCACCCGGAATTCAACGTCCGAGTCGGGCGCATAACGCCCGGTGTAGCGGCGCACTTCCAGGCGCTGACGAGAACCCTCTTCATTGATGACCAGCACTGCGGGCAAGGCACCATCGGCCACGCTGTAAAGCCAGGCCAACAGGTTGTCAAACGGGTCATACACATTTGACAGGCTCACTATGGCCTTGGTCCACACACCCCCACCCAGCAGCGACAGGGCCACCCAGCCGTATTGCGCGTACCCCAAGTGCACCGACAGCGGGCGGTCCCACAGGCCGCAGGACTCCCAGTCGTCCGGGTAGCCGTCGGCGTTGGATTGCCGCATCAGGCCTCTGAGCCCGCCGCAGGTGCAGACGCAGGATTGACAGTGTTAGAGCCCGCTTTGTCATCCAGTTGCGCAGCACGCCAGCGACGCACGTGTTGCGCATAGGGCTCACGCATGGAGGCCCATTGGTTGTAGGCAGCGATATCGGCGGCATGGGCTTGCGCCCAACCGGGTTCGATGCCTTGTGTTAACGAATCGCCCACGGTTTTATGGTGTGTCGGCAGCGGTTGAATTCAACGGCGTTAATGCCTTGCCATTCACCAGGTAACCGATCAGATTGTCCGCCGCCAGCTCGGCCATGGCCCGGCGGGTGGGCACGGTGGCGCTGGCGATGTGGGGGGTCAGCACCACGTTGGGCACGGTCAGCAGGTCGGGGTGGACGCTGGGCTCCCCCTCGAACACATCCAGGCCTGCAGCGGCAATCTGCTTGCTGCGCAGGGCGGCGGCCAGGGCTGCGTCGTCCACGATGCCGCCGCGCGCGATGTTGATGAGGGTGGCGGTGGGTTTCATCAGGGCCAGCTCGGCCGCGCCGATGGTGTGGTGGGACTCGGCGCTGTACGGCACCACCAGCACCACGTGGTCGGCGGTGCGCAGCAGTTCTTCCTTGCCGACGTAGCTGGCACCACATTCGGCCTCTGTGGCAGCGTCGAGCCGTGAGCGGTTGTGGTAGACCACTTTCATGCCAAAGCCGTGGGCGCCACGCCGGGCAATGCCTTGCCCGATGCGGCCCATACCAATGATGCCGAGTGTGGAGCCATGGATGTCGGAGCCCGAGAACATGTCGTAGCTCCACTTCTTCCACTGGCCTGCACGCAGGAAGTGTTCACTCTCGGTGATACGGCGGGCAGTAGCCATCAGCAGCGCAAAACCGAAGTCGGCGGTGGTCTCGGTCAACACACCGGGCGCGTTGGTGGCCAACACGCCGTGGGCCGTCATGGCATCCACGTCGAAGTTGTTGTAGCCCACGGCCATGTTGGCGCAGATTTTCAGGCCAGGGCAGGCGGCCAGCAGCTCGGCGTCGATGCGTTCGCTGCCGGTGGTGAAGACCCCTTGTTTGCCGCGCAATTTGTCGATGAACTGGGCACGCGTCCAGCTTTCATCGGCCTGGTTGGACTCGACGTCGAAATGGGTTTCGAGGCGTGTAACCGTTTCAGGAAACACAGCGCGGGCAACGAGGATTTGGGGGCGGGTCATGGTCTTAGATGAAGAAGATGAAAGTCATGATGATGAACAACGGAACCAGAATGGCGCCGGACCACGCCATGTAGCCAAAGAAGCTGGGCATCTTCACGCCACGGTCTTCGGCGATGGCCTTGACCATCAGGTTGGGCGCATTACCGATGTAGCTGTTGGCGCCCATGAACACAGCACCGGCCGAGATGGCGGCCAGGGTGGTGGCGTAGGTGGTCATCAGTGCCTGTGGGTCGCCGCCAGCGGTGTTGAAGAACACCAGGTAGGTGGGCGCGTTGTCGAGGAACGAACTGAGCACACCGGTGGCCCAGAAATACATGGCCGGGTTGGGAGAGCCATCGGGGTTGGTCACCAGCGACACCACCGCACCAAATGGCCCTTCTTTGCCCGCGCGCAGCATGGCAATGACGGGAATGATGGTCAGGAAAATGCCGGCGAACAGCTTGGCAACTTCCTGCATGGGACCCCAGGAGAACTGGTTGTCCTGGTGCACGCTCGCCGGTGTGATGCGCAGCGAAACCAGGGTGATCACCACCAGGCCGATGTCGCGCAGCAGGCCGGGCAGGCCGACTGGGGTGCCCCACACGTTGAACTCGACGCTGGACTTCCAGAGCCCGCTCATCAGCACCAGCGCAATCACTGCGCCCAACAGCCAGAAATTGACAGCACCATCAAAGCCGAGGCGTCGGGTATCGGGGGTGGGGTCTACCCGCATCACGCCTTCCTTGCGGTAGGCCCAGGTGTCCATGGCGTAAAACAGCGCCAGCAGGCTGCCGACCATGAACAAGGTTTCGGGCCAGATGTGTTGCATGGTCCAGAAAAAGCTGACGCCTTTGAGGAAGCCAAGGAACAGCGGCGGGTCGCCCAGCGGTGTCAGCGAGCCACCGACGTTGGACACAATAAAAATGAAGAACACAAACACATGGGTGCGGTGCTCACGGTTGTCGTTGGCGCGGATCAGGGGGCGCAGCAGCAGCATCGACGCCCCTGTGGTGCCCATCATGCTGGCCAGCACAGCCCCTATGGCCAGGATGGCGGTATTGAGCCCCGGGCTGCCGTGCAGGTTGCCCCGTATGTGAATACCCCCGGCCACGGTGAACAAGGCCGTCAACAGCACGATGAAGGGGATGTATTCGGCCATCAGTGCGTGGGTAAACCCCGCGCCTGCGGCTGCGGGGCCAAAGGTCAGCGCAAAAGGCACCAGGAACAGCAACCCCCAGGCCGCTGCCACTTTGCCGAAATGGTGGTGCCAGAAGATCGGCATCAGCAGGGGCATCAACGCAATCGACAGCAGGATGCCCGCAAACGGTATGGCCCAGGCCACGGACAAAGTGCTGCCGTCCAGGTCGGCCGCCATCGACAGGCCGGGTGCCAGCAGCAAGGCTGCCAACGCAGGCAAACGGGTTGCAATCTTCATGTTTCTCCTTTTCAATTTCAGCAATGGATGCCTGGCCGGCAGGCCAGCCCGGTGCATCTCAGTGGGCGTCGGTGATCTCAAAGACCTGGCGCAGGTAGGCCAGGTATTTCTCGTCGTCACACATGTTCTTCGAGGGGGTGTCGGACAACTTGGCCACCGGCTGGCCGTTGCAGCGCACCATCTTGATAACGATCTGCAGCGGCACATGGCGGGGGGCGTCGTCCATGTCGTTGGTGAGGTTGGTGCCGATGCCAAAAGCCAACAGGCAACGGCCCCGGAACTGCTGGTACAGCTCGATGGTGCGCGGCACGGTCAGTCCGTCGCTGAAGATGAGCGTCTTGGTCAGGGGGTCTACCCGGTTGTTTTTGTAGTGCGCAATGATGCGTTCACCCCAGGCAAACGGGTCGCCGCTGTCGTGGCGGGCACCGTCGAACAGCTTGCAGAAATACATGTCGAAATCGCGCAAAAAGGCGTCAATGCCATACACATCGGACAGCGCAATACCCAGGTCACCCCGGTACTCCTTGGCCCACGACTCAAAACCAAACACCTGGCTGTCGCGCAGGCGTGGCCCCAGCGCCTGGCAGGCCTGCAGGTACTCGTGTGCCATGGTGCCCAGCGGGGTCAGCCCCATCTTCATCGCGTACAAAACATTGCTGGTGCCTGCGAACTGGCCGGTGCTGGAGCTGCCCAGCCGGGCCACCAGGGTTTGCAGCACTTCTTCGTGCCAGGCCTTGCTGAAGCGGCGGCGGGTGCCGTAGTCCGCGATCTTGAGCTCTTCCAACCCGTCCACCTGCAACTGCGCCATCTTGGTGACCAGCCGCTCGCGGGCCAGCGCCAGGTTGGGCGTTTTTTGCGCGTTGCGGAAATAGACCTCGTTAACGATGGCCAGCACCGGGATTTCAAACAGGATGGTGTGCAGCCATGGCCCTCTGATGGTGATGTCGATCTCACCGTTGGGCAGTGCCGTGAGGGTGATGTATTTTTCGTTGAGCCTGAACAGCCCCAGAAAGTCCACAAAATCACTCTTGATGAAGCGCATGGAGCGTAAATACATCAGCTCCGCGTCCTGGAACCGCAGGTTGCACAGCGCCTTGATTTCCTCCCTGATTTCGGAGATGTGCTGGGCCAGGTTCACTCCGGGATTGCGGCACTTGAATTTGTACTCGACCTGTGCCCCCGGGAACTGGTGCAACACCACCTGCATCATGGTGAACTTATACAGGTCGGTGTCGAGAAGGCTGGTGATGATCATTTGGTGCGGTGCACAGACTCCGCTTGTCTTGGGCGGTAGTGACTTGGTAATTTTTGCTGTTCCGCCATTGTGGCATCCCCGCTTGCCCATGCCTGCGTTGACGGGTTCAACCAAGCCAACATACACCACGGTGTCAGCCTGAACCTACGCCTGGCGGCCCGCACGTCCTACCGCTTTGCCACATGCCTCTGGCTACAGTTATCTCACGCCACGGGTGGCACAGATTCCTTGTGAAACCCCGCTGGCGAACCTATCCAAAACGACAGGAGATTGGCATGAACCAAGACCGCATCGAAGGCAACTGGAAGCAGTTCAAGGGAAAAATAAAAGAGCAGTGGGGCAAGCTGACCGATGACGACATGGACGTGTTTGAAGGCCGACGCGAACAGCTGCTGGGACGTATCCAGGAGCGCCATGGCATCACCAGCGAGCAGGCTGAAATTCAAGTCAAAGACTGGGAAAAAAAGAACCCGGGAGTGTCAGGATTTCTGTGTGTGAGGCGGTTTCAGAAATTGGCTGTTGGGTAAATTCTATTTTGATTCAGGCCCCTGCCAGGCCGCCGGAGGCCCCCCGGTTGAGCCCTGTATCCAGGGTTCCACCCCTGTCATTTCACACCCCCATAGGTGGGCTGTGTGAATCGGTCTTCGTACAGTATTGCAAACTGGTTCATCGCTGATTTCCAGTGGTTGGCCGCCCGTCCCCAGTCCTCGGTGATGTTGCGCAGCGCCAGCCAGATCAGCTTGGTGGCAGCGTCATCACTGGGGAAGTGTCCACGCGTCTTGATGATCTTGCGCAGCCTCGCATTCACGCTCTCAATCGCGTTGGTCGTGTAGATCACGCGCCTCACCTCGGGCGGGAAGGCGAAGAACGGGATGACCCTGTCCCAGGCCCTGCGCCACGCCCCCGCGACGGTGGGGAACTTCTGACCCCAGGGCCCAGCCTCAAACGCGTTCAGCTCGCTCTCAGCGGCTTCGGCATTTACTGCCGTGTAGATCGGCTTGATGGCCGCCGCCAGCGCTTTGCGATCCTTCCAACTGGCAAAGTCCAGGCTGTTCCTGATCAGGTGCACGATGCAGGTCTGCAGCGTCGTGGCCGGGAACACCGTGCCCAGCGCTTCTGGCATGCCTTTGAGTCCGTCGGTGACGGCGATCAGGATGTCATGAACCCCGCGGGTCTTCAGGTCGTTGAACACTTTCATCCAGAACTTTGCACCCTCTGTGTTCTCGATCCAGATGCCAAGAATGTCGCGGCTGCCGTCGGGAAGTACGCCCAGGGCCAGATACACGGCCTTGGAGCGCACCACGCCGTCCTCACGGATCTTGACCCGCAGCGCGTCGAAGAAGACGACCGGGTACATGGACTCCAGTGGGCGGCTTTGCCAGGCCGTTACCTCGCTCATCACGGCGTCGGTGACACTGCTGATCAGATCGGGGGAGACGTCCACCGCGTACATCTCGGCCAGAAAGCCTTGGATCTCGCGCACGGTCATGCCGCGTGCGTACATGGCGATGATCTTGTCGTCAAAGCCGGTAAAACGGCGTTCGTGCTTGCCGATGAGCTGGGGCTCGAACGTGCCCTCGCGGTCACGCGGGACGTCGATGCGCAGGGCACCGGTATCGGTCAGCACCGTCTTGGCGCTCTTGCCGTTGCGGTGGTTTGCAGGCGCTCCTTCGGGTTTGGCTTGGCCGCTTGCGTAGCCCAGGTGGTGGCTCATCTCGGCACCCAGGGCTCGCTCAAGAACGGACTTCTTGAATTGCTGGAAGATGCCTTCCAGCTCGGCTGGCGTCACTGGCCCGGGAATGAGTTGTTCAAGTAACTCGACTGAGAAGTGTGGCGTTGCCGCCGTGCCCGCCGCAGCGGTGGTCTTTGTCTTGCTTGGCATTCATGCTCCTTGTTGACATGCTATGCCTCACACACAAACTTTCTGACAGGCTCAAGAACCCTGACTTTTTCTTCGAAAAGTCCTGAACCAGCACTTTTTTCCAGCGCTGCACAGAACAAAACCCAACTTTTCACAGGATCAAAAAATGAAAACTCTCTCTTTTAAAGCCCCTCAACTTGCCGCACTTGCCATTGCTTTGTCGTGCGGTTTTGCAACCAGCACCATGGCGATGACCTCCGCTGAACACAAGGCGCAAGAAAAACGCATTGAGGCCGACTACAAAACCAACAAAGACAAATGCCAAAGCCTGAGCGGAAACGCCAAGGACATTTGTGCATCCGAAGCAAAAGGTATGGAAAAGATTGCCAAGGCCGACCTGGCATCTCAATACAAACCCAGCCCCAAGGCCGATGCCAAGTTGCGCGAAACCCGGGCCGACGCGGTGTACGACACAGCCAAGGAGAAGTGTGATGACCTCGCGGGCAATGCCAAGGACGTTTGCGTGAAGGACGCGAAAGCGGCCCACGTAGCGGCTCTGGGTGAGGCCAAGGTCCGGCAGACCAGTGCAACCACCAGCGGCGACAAAACCAGCAAGGTGGCCGAAGTGCGCAAGGATGTCACGGCAGACACCCGCAAGGCGGAGTACGACGCAGCCAAAGAACGTTGCGATGCACTGGCAGGTAATGCAAAGGACACCTGTGTTGCCGACGCGAAAGCGAAATACGGCATGTAATTTAAAAGGTGCTGACCGCTGGGGCTCCAAGATGGCTCCAACGGCTGGCGCCTGATCAACACCTATCCCGCTGTGCAGTGCTGCACAAGCGGGATTTTTTATTCATGTGCCCCCGTCAACGTCCAGATGTTTCACACCAGGACTTCCAGAACGCTGCGTAACTTTGCGGGCAACACCACAGGGCGGCGTGTGTGCCGGTCCACATAGACATGGACGAAGTGGCCGTGCGCAGCGGTCAGGGGCTCACCTTGCGCAAACAGCCCCACTTCATAACGCACACTTGACCCGCCCAAACGCGCAACCCGAATGCCGGCTTCCACCGTCTGGGGGAAAGCGAGCGGGGCGAAATAATGGCATTGCGTCTCGACCACCAGCCCAATGGTCTCGCCGGCGTGGATATCCAGCGCGCCTTGTTGGATCAGGTGGCTGTTCACTGCGGTGTCAAACCAGCTGTAGTACACAACATTGTTGACATGGCCATACACATCGTTGTCGGCCCAGCGGGAGCTGATGGACTGGAAGACCCTGTAATGGTCACGGGCCAGTGGTGTTGGCCGACCAGACGCAGTTGGACTGGCTGCTGTGGAGTGGGTTGGGTGCATGGCCAATGATTTTGCCAGCGCAGGTGCGTTTGACCTGTCACCTGTGATAGCGCTTTGTGCTGCAAGTCACCCAATGGAAGTCATACCGAATACCTATAGCAACACACGTGAAGCAGGACCACCTTGCCTCCCTGCGCCAATTAGGAAATTCACCCTAAATTGCTGCACTGCAACAAAAATGTCTTGCATTGGTGCATGAAGTGCCTATACTTCGAGCCATGCTGCACTGCAACATAAACGGCTCAGGGAACCGGCGCAGACGTAGTTTTGTTTACCTTTAACTTTTGGAGTATCAAATGTCTCTTACCGCTGAACAAATCGTTGCTTCCCAAAAAGCCGCTCTGGAAACCCTGTTTGGTCTGACCAACAAGGCTTTCGAAGGCGTGGAAAAGCTGGTTGAACTGAACATCACCGCATCGCGCGCCGCCCTGAGCGAAGCCGCTGCCCACACGCAAGCCGTGTTGAGCGTCAAGGACGCCCAGGAACTGCTGGCACTGCAAGCCAGCGTGCTGCAACCCCTGGCCGAAAAGACCGCTGCTTACAGCCGTCACCTGTACGACATCGCATCCAGCACCGGCGCTGAATTCAACAAGGCTGCTGAAGCCAAGGCTGCCGAAACGCAAAAGACTTTTGCGAACCTGGTGGACAACGCCGCCAAGAACGCCCCCGCCGGTTCCGAAACCGCTGTGGCCCTGTTCAAGAGCAGCGTCGCTGCCGCCAACAACGCCATCGAATCCGTGCAAAAGGCTGTCAAGCAAGCCACCGACGTCGCTGAAGCCAACTTCGCTGCCGCCTCTGACAGCGCAGTGAGCGCCGCCAAGACCGTTACCGCCAAGAAGCGTTAATTTGGCAGATGCGCTTGATTGCGCATCCCGCTCCAAAAAGCCTGGTCGTTGACCAGGCTTTTTTTTGCCTGTGCGCCTTCACATCTGTGCGGCCAAAGCAGCCCGCAGCTGTGGCAACGCCTGCTGCATTGCCGCCCTGCCCGCTTCAATGGCACGGCGCTTGGCGGTGAAGTCGGCGCTTTTGACACCCGCCAATGCGGGGCGCACCACGACGTCTGCATCACGCAGCTCCAATGTGTTGATGCTCTTGGCCATGATCGCAAACGTCTGCAGCAAGATTTGCAGGGAGTCCCCTGCAGGGTTGCCTTCCGGAGGGCTCGATATGTCCACGGCAATCACCACGTCCGCACCCATCTGGCGTGCATAACGCACCGGCACGGGCGACACCAGTCCGCCATCCACATAGTCCCGCCCGCCGATACTGACAGGCTGAAATACCGACGGCACAGCACTGGAAGCCCGCACGGCGGTGCCCGTGCTGCCACGGCTGAACAGCACGCCCTGCCCTGTGCCCAGATCGGTCGCCACAATACCCAGCGGACGTGGCATGTTTTCAATCAGTTTGTTGTCCACCAGCCCATTGACATACCGGGCCAGCGCTTCACCACGCAACATACCCCGGCTGAAAATGGGCAGTGTCCAGTCGGTCAGCGCGGCTTCTTCCAACGACTCCGCCACTTGCTGAAGCTGGGCACCGGTGCGTCCACTCGCATACAGCGAAGCCACCAAACTGCCTGCCGAGGTGCCCACCACCAGATCAGGGCGAATACCCGCCTCTTCCAGCACCTGGATAACACCCACATGGGCAAAACCGCGTGCAGCTCCGCCTCCCAAAGCCAGGCCGATTTTGGGAGCGGCCTTGGCAACCACTGGAACTGGGGGTTGAACCGGTGCAGGCGCTGGGGCGGGACCGGAGCTGCACCCCACCATTACCACAGCCAGAACACCCACCAGAATGCATGGGAAACATGCAGGGACTTTATTGCGAACGATTCGCGTTTTCTCTACTATCACGCCGTTTCCACCATTAATCTATCGGGATACCCGCACATGTTGAAAAAATTGAATACCGTGGCGTGCACCCTGCTGCTTGTCGCCGGTGCAGCCTCTGCGCAAGACCAGGTTGTCAACCTGTACTCCGCACGCCATTACGCCACCGACGAAGCGCTGTACAACAACTTCACCAAAACCACGGGGATCAAGGTCAACCGCGTGGACGGAGATGATGCCGGCATTCTGGCCCGTCTCAAGGCAGAAGGTACAGCCTCTCCCGCTGACGTCATTTTGCTGGTGGATGCAGCACGTCTGTACCGTGGTGAGGCAGATGGCTTGTTCCAGCCCACCAAATCGAAGGTGCTGAACGACGCCATCCCTTCCAATCTGCGGGGCAACCCCACGGCCGATGGCGGCATTCCCTGGTTTGGGTTTTCTACCCGTGCACGAGTTATTGCCTATGACAAGGCCAAGGTGAAGGCGGAAGACGTGGACAGCTACGAAAAGCTGGCCGACCCCAAGAACAAAGGCAGGATCTGCATCCGCTCCGGCTCACACCCTTACAACCTGAGCCTGTTCGGTGCCGTGACGGAACACATGGGTGAAGCCAAGGCCGAAGAATGGCTCAAAGGTGTGGTGGCCAACCTCGCACGCGCCCCCAAAGGCGGCGACACCGACCAGATCCGGGGCATCGCGTCGGGTGAATGCCAGATCGCTGTGACGAACAGCTACTACTTCGCCCGTCTGATGCGCTCTGACAAGCCGGAAGACCGCACCGTGACCGACCGCGTGGCCGTTGTCTTCCCGAACCAGAACAGCTGGGGAACCCATCTGAACGTAGCGGGTGGTGCTGTTGCCAAAAACGCCAAGAACCAGGCCAATGCGGTGAAGTTCCTGGAATACCTGGCCAGCCCCGAAGCCCAGAACCACTTTGCCAACGGCAACAATGAATGGCCTGTCGCCAAGGGTGTGACCACTGACAACCCTGCACTCAAGGCCATGACCTCTGGCAACCCGTTCAAGAGCGAAACCATTCCTGTGGGCACCATCGGTGCCAACCAAGGCAAGGTGCAGCAGATGCTGGACCGCGTAGGTTTCAAATAAACACGGGGCACCCAACCCCTCTTCAAAGCCCGGTTCGTCCGGGCTTTTTTCATGGGTAAGTCAAATGCCTCCATAATTTGACGTTTACGTAAACGTCACAACAGGAGATCAGCGTGGAAATTCAAGGCAAGGTATTTATCGTCACCGGTGGTGCATCCGGCCTGGGTGAGGGCACGGCACGTATGCTGGCGGCCCATGGTGCCCATGTGGTGGTGGCAGACATGCAGCAGGAGCTGGGCGAAACGGTTGCCCGTGAAATTGGTGGCAGCTTCGTCCAATGTGACGTGAGCCAGGAGTCAGATGCCAAGGCCGTGGTTGCCAAGGCTGTCGCACAGGGCAAACTTGTGGGTCTGGTGAACTGCGCTGGTATCGCTCCCGCCGAAAAAACAGTCGGCAAAAATGGGGCCCATGCGCTGTCGATTTTCAGCAAAACCATCACCGTGAATCTCATCGGCAGCTTCAACATGATCCGGCTTGCCGCCGAAGCCATGGCGAAGAACGAACCGGAATCCACCGGCGAGCGTGGCGTGCTGATTTCCACGGCTTCAGTAGCAGCCTATGACGGGCAGATCGGCCAAGCCGCGTATGCGGCATCCAAAGGTGGTGTGGTGGGAATGACGCTGCCCATCGCGCGGGACCTTGCACGCAACGGCATTCGCAACATGACCATCGCCCCTGGAATTTTTGGCACGCCCATGTTGTTCGGCATGCCGCAGGAAGTGCAGGATGCGCTGGCAGCCGGTGTGCCCTTCCCGTCCCGCCTGGGAACCCCGGCAGACTATGCCAAGCTGGCGAAACACATTATCGAAAACGACATGTTGAACGGCGAAGTGATCCGCCTCGACGGCGCCATCCGGCTCGCACCACGTTAAAAATAGGCCTGATGGGCCTTGTGCGCCAAAAGATACTGGACTCCTTCGCTGTGTTGCACTTGTGATGAAAACAACCAGCAGGAGTCCGTCATATGGAGCCACAGCAGCAAAGCAAAAAGCCCTGCAAACCAAAGGTTTGCAGGGCTTTTCTTGTACTGGCGGAGCGGACGGGACTGATCAAAAACAGCACCCATCCAGCAAAAACACCAATTAAATCAAAGACTTAGTAGCGGGTTAGAGAAAAAACCTGCTACCACAGACGATACCATTGGTAGCAGAGCCACCTTAGCACGCATTAAAACAATTTCGTTACTCAGTAACGATAGTTTTTTTAGATGGGTTTTGGTAGTCATTCCATTCTTGGCTATCAAGTTCAAGCATAGCCAAAATCTTTCCATCCTCATTCTTGATGAGTTTTTCCAATACTTCCTTTTTCGTTACTCCGTAACGAAATGCCAAGCGTTCAAGGGCAAGGGTTGCACCTGTGCTGATCCAAGTATTTAGCTGGTGCTCTCCATTGCTATCTGTCGCATCCCGGACGATCATAAGGACGCTTATGAAACAGGCTTGGCTGAGAATCGTACCAGCCCTTCATAGCCTGCATTGGGGTTTTGCTTTGCAAAGCCGACTGGGGTAACTGGTGGTTGTACAGCGCCACATAGCGCAGCAAGGTCTCCTCCAGATCCAGTGCACTATTGAAGCGGTTGGTCTTTAGCACATCGCTGATTCGGCCATTGAAGCGCTCAACCATGCCGTTGGTCTTGGGCGTTCTCGGTCTGGTCAGGCGGTGCTCAATGCCCAACTCCTGGCACAGCTGGTCAAACTCGTGATTGCCACTGGGTGCACGCTCACGGCTGGCAAACAGCCGGTCTGTGAACTCCTTGCCGTTGTCCGTCAATAACTTGACGATCTTGAGCGGGCACGCCTTGTGCAACGCTTTCAAGAAACTGCCCGCACTGGCAGCTGTCTTGTCCTTCTTGATCGCCACAAACACCCAGCGCGTGGCCCGGTCAATGGCCACGAACAGGTAGCGCCGCTTGGTCTCATCCTGCATCTGGGGCAGGTATTTGACATCCATGTGCAAGTAGCCCGGCTCATAGCTCTTGAAGGCCTTGTGAGGCTCCTGGGGTGTTGCAGGCTTGAGGGCATGGAGGTTGCCCACACCATGCCTGCGCAAACACCGGTCCAGCCCTGAGCGAGAGACATCGGGGCAAAGGAACTCACGGGTCACGGCCAGCAAGTCATCCAGTGGCAGTAACAGGGTGCGTCGCAGATGTACCACGATGGTTTCTTGTGCAGAAGTCAGTGTGGTTTGCAGACGGTGTGCGGTGTGCGAGCGATCCTGCACCGATTGGCGTGACTTCCATTTGTAGATGGTGGCTTCGCTTACGCCAAAGCGGCAGGCCAAGGCTTTGGCGCTCTCAGTGCTGGCGGCAATCTCGGCGCGGATGGCAGGGGTCGTTCGGGCTCTCTTGTGCAGGGCGATCATCATGACGGTGTAGCTCCTTCGGCTTGAAGTTGCTCAATCAGCACGCGCATTACATCGCGGGCCATGAACAGGGGGTAGCGCTTGGAGTCTATACAATCGTCCGGGATGCGACAGCTATCTACTCCTGAAACCTGTCTATTTTTTCGGTACTCTTTTTGCCGTTCTGCATTAGTTTTTGCCATATCAACCTTTCGTTACTGAGTAACACTATAACGCTCGTTACTCAGTAACGCAAAACTATTTAGGTAGATTTTTAGCAATAAACTGCCTTTGTTCCATTAATTTCTTATGAAGCTCGTTTAATTTATCGATTTTTGGCTCTGGCTCATACTTCGCCTTCAGCCGTGCGTTTTCTTTTTGAAGGTCATCATTTTCGATTTTCATTTCTGCTAGTAGATTAGTGTCGTGCCTTTTTTCATTGATTGCCTCAACATAAAGAGCTTTTCGAGAATGGGCATCTTTCAAAGCCTCATCTAGTTCAGCCTCTCTTTTAGATAAATCCTCAGCCCACTTTTTTACATCAAGTGCAAATTTCTCTTTGAGGACTTTGTTTTGCTTAAGTATTCCGTTGATAGTAGGCTTGAATTTTTCCCGAACCTCTTCAATGGATACCTTGCCAGACAGCAAACCAGTCTCTAGGGCTTGAATCGATTTTTCAATCTGCTTGCCGTAGTCTGCATTCAATGCCTTGTCTACGATTTTGTAAAATTCTTTTAGTGATGTGTGTTTTCTCATACTTCCTTTAACTCCTCTTTTTAATCCAAACCTCTCATTATGCTTAGCATGTTCGGTGTGTAAGTCAATCAAAAACTGCTTGTCATATCTTTTTGCATTCAATGACCAGGACTTTTTGAAGAACTCACCCTTCTGATTTTTGTATTTTTTGACCGACTCTATTTCAGTCCCAACCATAAAATGCAAGTGCGGCGTTTTCTCATCAAGATGTAAAACTGCAATCTTGACCTGACCCGGAAACTTTTTTTCAAAAAATTCGACTTGATGTTTTGCCCAGACCTCAACTTCATTGGGTGCCTTGTTTTCAAAAAAACCTGGCGAAGCACTGATAATAAATTCCATCATCAGTACATTGTCCGATCTCTCTTTGATCCCAAGCCCCTCATAAAATACCGATAGTTTTTCTTGGAGATCACTGGCCCTGCTTGTATCGGCGCCCAGAGAGTTCACCAGGATTTTATTTTGATTTGATTTTTCAGAATTGATATTGCTCTGCTCTCTCAATCTGAAATTGTGTTCTGCTGCCTGTGTTATATTCCCTCTTGTTTTTATTTTCTTTGTGCGTAGAATGTTATTATGCATATGACTCCTTTTTTAGCTTTTTCTTATTCTGATAATCTAAGCTTAGCTAAAAAAAAGCCGAATGCAAATACAGATACAAACGGGTTTGTATCACTCACTATACCAACCCCTTCGGGGATTGGGTGAGCCCTCCGGGGGTTAATACCTTCCGACCACAAAAAAGCCACCCTCTGGGTGGCTTTGGTTTTGTAGTCGGTTATTACTTTGCAATCTGCTTAGGTGTTACTTTTACTAGTCGAATTTAATTTTTAGAATTTCGGTCAGTGTCAAAATTTTATTTTGTACTGGTAAAATTAGGTTTGCCAATTCATCGGCACTGTATTTTTTTGAGTAGGTCGCAACATTCACCGACTCAATTTCATGCCCAATCACTTGGCAACGTGGCTCATACTCAACTCCATTTTTCATAAAAAAGTCGTTGACAAATTTTCGAAGTGAATGAAAAACTAATTTTTCCCGGGTTATTTTTAGCAACTCAAGATGACGAGCAAACTTTTTTCCAACTGCATTTCCTGATCCTTTTCCTTCACGAGGTGCATATTTGAAAACAGAATCTGACCTGGTATCCAGAAATTTATCGAACCCATGTTGGAAAAAATATTCAGGCAGTGGCACTTCTCTTTTGCCTGCCAAGGTTTTCGAATCCCGGATAATAATAAAATTTGCACCATCACCAGTTACCTGAAATTGATCAACATGCAGTGAAGTCAACTCACTAATTCGGCAACCACTCAACACGCCCAACAGCAGAACCCAATAATAATCTGGGTCATTTTCTTTCTGCTCTTTGAAGTAGTCACTTGAAAAAATCCGTTTGATTTCTGGAAGCTCAAAGGTTGCATAACCTCCAGACAGCTTTTGCTTTTTAGTCAAAAGTGCCATATTGTCAGCAGGATTTTTTCCAGAAAGATAGCCTTGCTTGATACCGAAGTTCAGCAAGGTTTTGACATACCCCACTTTTCCATCAATGGTGCGTGGCACATTTTTCTTGACAGCAAGGTGTTCTTGGTATCTGGTGATATCACTCACCATGATGTCACTTATGTAGCACTTGCCTGCCTGAAAAGTGCTGAACTCTTTTGCTGTGTTTTTCATAGCAACCACAGTGGCAGGCTTGAGCTTTTTCAACAATAGGAACTTGTCCAAAAGCTCCATCAGCGTTAGCCCTGATCTGCTTGCAGGAAGCTCTTCTTTTGAAGAGGCCACCGGAGGTGCATGACCCGACCCTTTCAGCAGTGCAAGAGCCTCTAGCATGCGTCTATGGTCATCTTCTCCATCAGACTTGAGGACTCCTTTTTGCAGGTCAATTTCATACCTGCGAATTCCAGACAAGTCAATTTTCACGAGTGCCTCCATCCATTGGGATGCCCTCATGATAGCTATGGTTTTATTGCTGGTCTGAAGTGACCGTTTGAACTGCACACCATGCAACCTAGTGTGTAAGTAGTAGGAAGACCCACGAAAGTATACGGGTATTAGCATTCTTGCTACCAAAAATGCTACCAGTCCCAAAAGGAAAAAGCCCTGTAGATCGTTGATCTACAAGGCTTTTCTTATACTGGCGGAGCGGACGGGACTCGAACCCGCGACCCCCGGCGTGACAGGCCGGTATTCTAACCAACTGAACTACCGCTCCAGGTAGACAACGTTTACTCTTTTCAGAGCCAAGTGTTGACGACTTGCGCTTCATTGACAAAAGCCAATTTGGCGACCCTACGGGGATTCGAACCCCGGTAGCCACCGTGAAAGGGTGGTGTCCTAGGCCTCTAGACGATAGGGTCAAAAACCTGGGTGCTGCGTTGTGATCAACGCCTGCAAACTTCTCGAACAGATTTGGTGGAGGTAACCGGGATCGAACCGATGACCTCTTGCATGCCATGCAAGCGCTCTACCAACTGAGCTATACCCCCAAATCCGTCTAACCGATGGCACTTTGTTTTCACTCAGTGTCATCATCTTCCGAGCCTCGAATTATAGACTGGAATTTACGCGTTTTTCAAACGCGCCAATAAAATTTCACGAGAAAGTAATTCGAGCACGGCATCGACCGATGGTGTGTGCGCCGTTCCGACCGCCAGCACACGCACAGGCATGGCCAGTTGCGGCATTTTCAGACTGTGTTGGGCCAGCACTTCCTTGATGGCGGCGGCGATGGACACCTTGTCCCAGGCAACAGTGGAGAGTTTCTCGACCAGGCTGGCCAGCGCAGGATGGATGGCATCGGTCACATGTTTGGCACGTTCTTCTGCGTTGGGAGTGACGTCGGCATAAAAAACGGCAGCCCAGTCCGCCAACGCCACGGTGGTGTCACAGCGGTCTTTGAACAGCGCACAAATACGCGGCAGCCGTTCATCAGAAGTAATGCCGCGCTTGGCCAGTTGCGCCTGCACCAGTGCGGCCAGCGCATCGTCTGCCATGGCCTTCAAATGCTGCGCATTCACCCAGCGCAATTTGGCCTCGTCAAACTGCGCCGCACTGCGCCCGAGGTGGTCCAGGTTGAACCACTCCAGGAACTGCGCCCGGCTGAAAATTTCATCGTCGCCATGGGACCAGCCCAGGCGCGCCAGGTAGTTCACCATGGCGTCGGGCAAATAACCTTCGGCGGCGTACTGCGTGACAGGTTTGGCACCGTTGCGTTTGCTCATCTTTTCGCCCTGCTCGTTGAGCACGGTGGGCAGGTGGGCATACACCGGCGGGGTCTTGCCCAGCGCTTCAAAGATATTGATCTGGCGTGGTGTGTTGTTGACGTGGTCGTCGCCCCGGATCACGTGGGTGATGGCCATGTCCATGTCATCCACCACGACGCAGAAGTTGTAGGTGGGTGTGCCATCCGGGCGGGCGATCACCAGGTCGTCCAGCTCGTCGTTGCTGATCTCGATACGGCCCTTGACTTTGTCGTCCCACGCCACCACGCCGCCTTGCGGGTTCTTGAAACGCAGCACGGGCTGCACACCTTCGGGAATAGCAGGCAGGGTCTTGCCGGGCTCGGGGCGCCAGGTGCCGTCGTAACGGGGTTTTTCTTTGGCCGCCATCTGCTTTTCACGCAGGGCATCCAGGGCTTCCACACTCATGTAACACGGGTACACATGGCCCGCAGCGCGCAGCTCGGCCAGCACGGCTTTGTAGCGGTCCATGCGCTGCATTTGGTAGAACGGGCCTTCGTCGTGGTCCAGCCCCAACCAAGCCATACCCTCCAGAATCACGTCCACCGCAGCTTGGCTGGAACGCTCGACATCGGTGTCTTCGATGCGCAGGATGAAATCACCGCCCACCGAGCGCGCAAAAGCCCAGGGGTACAGGGCCGAGCGGATGTTGCCCAGGTGGATAAAGCCGGTCGGCGATGGCGCAAAACGTGTGCGGATACGGGAGGTGGTGTCAGTCATGGAAATCTTGAAGTCTTGGTTTTGGCCCCGCGCAAAACCATGCGGAGCCATTAAGGCTAGGCCACCTGGGCGTTCGGCAGCGCCAGCCGCGACGTGTCTTCTTCGCCCAGGTCTTCCTGGCCGATGCGTGCTGCATTGAGGCGCTGGATGTCAGTGGAGTTGATGTCGCCGGTGACGTACACGCCGTCAAAACACGAGGCATCAAAACCTTTGATCTCCGGATTCAGCGAGCCGATGGCCTTCTTCATGCCTTCAACGTCCTGGTAGATCAGCGCGTCACAGCCGATGAGCTGGCGAATTTCCTCGACTGTGCGGTCATAGGCCACCAGCTCAGCGCTGGTGGGCATGTCGATGCCGTACACATTGGGGAAGCGCACCGGTGGCGCAGCACTGGCCAGGTAGACCTTGCGGGCACCCGCGTCGCGTGCCATCTGCACAATTTCCTTCGACGTGGTGCCACGCACGATGGAGTCGTCCACCAGCAGCACGTTGCGGCCCTTGAACTCACTGCCGATCACGTTGAGTTTCTGGCGCACCGACTTTTTGCGTACGCCCTGCCCCGGCATGATGAAGGTGCGACCGACATAGCGGTTTTTGACAAAACCTTCGCGGTAGGGAATACCCAACAGATGTGCGAGCTGGGTGGCGCTGGGGCGGCTGGACTCGGGGATCGGGATCACCACGTCGATGTCGCTCGGTGGCACGGTGGACACCACACGTTTGGCCAGGGCTTCGCCCAGGTTCAGGCGGGCCTGGTACACCGAGATGTTGTCCAGCACCGAATCCGGGCGGGCCAGGTACACAAATTCAAAGATGCAGGGGTTGAGCTGTGCAGCAGCCGCACATTGCTGCGAATGCACCTGGCCTTGCAGGTCGATAAAAACAGCCTCGCCGGGTGCCACGTTGCGTTCAAACTCATGCCCCGTGCCCTCCAGCGCCACCGATTCGCTGGCCACCATCACGGTGCCGTCCTTGCTGCGACCCAGGCACAGCGGGCGGATGCCGAACGGGTCACGGAATGCCAGCACCCCATGGCCCGCGATCATGGCGATCACGGCATAAGAGCCCTTGATGCGCGCATGTACGGCGCGCACCGCGGCAAACACGTCGTCGACCAGCAGCGGCACACCGCGGGTGGATTTTTCGATCTCATGCGCCAGCACGTTGAGCAGCACTTCGGAGTCGCTGTCGGTGTTGGTGTGGCGGTGGTCGGTGGAGAACAGCTCGGCGCGTAATGCGTGGGCATTGGTCAGGTTGCCGTTGTGCACCAGCACGATACCGAAGGGCGCGTTCACATAAAAAGGCTGCGCCTCTTCCTCGCTGTAGGCGTTGCCTGCAGTGGGGTAACGCACCTGGCCCAGCCCGACGTTGCCGGGCAGGGAGCGCATGTTGCGCGTGCGGAACACGTCACGCACCATGCCCTTGGCCTTGTGCATGAAGAACTTGCGCTCCTGCTGGGTCACGATACCAGCGGCATCCTGCCCCCGGTGCTGCAGCAGCAGCAAGGCGTCGTAGATCAGCTGGTTGACAGGGGCGGTGTTAACAACACCAACAATTCCGCACATCGGGCAGTCCTTAATAGGTCGGAGAAGGAAGGTAATTTCTGAACGTTTCGGGCAGCACCGGCTTCAACTGGCCCAGCACATCGGTGGACAGCTTCGCACTGAAGGAATCCTGCCACCAGGCCCCTTCGTGCAGCGATGTCATGTTGACCACCACGGACACCACCAGCAACAACACCGCACCCCGCAGGACACCGAACACGGCACCCAGCGTGCGGTCCACCGGGCGCAGGCCTATGGCATTGGCCAGGCGCCGCACCAGCGACGCCACAAAACCACCCACAAACGCACCCAGCACAAACAACACCACAAAGGCCACCGCGTACCGCACCTCATCGGAGGCACTGTCCAGCGGCACATGGGCAGCCAGCGCACCGGCAAACATCTGCGCCAAGATGAAGGACACCACCCACCCCAGCACGGACATCACCTCGTACACCAGACCCCGCCAAGCCCCCAGCAGCAAGGATGCCAGCAGCACGGCAACACAGATCCAGTCAAACGCCACCACAGACCCGCCCCAGTTCACAAGGTGAGGATGCTGGCGGGTAAATCCAGCTTTTTGATTTTTTGGGCGGCGCGGTCGGCTTCGGCACGGGTCGCAAACGGGCCCACACGGACACGGGTGCGTTTGCCCTCTTTGGTCTCGGCCACGTGGGTGTAGGTCTTCAGGCCTGCACGCTCCAGCGTGAGCCGCACTTCACGTGCCTTGTCGGTGTCGGCAAAAGCGCCAACCTGCACCACGATACGTGCACCCGCGGCATCTGCGTCGGGGGACTTGCCGTCGAGCAAGGCTTTGGCACGGGCGGCCTCGTCACTCGGTGGTGCGGCCGGTTTGGGTGTTGGTTTGGGCGCGGGCTCTTCCGGCTTGGGTTTCGGTTTGGGCTCGGGTTTGGCCTCGGGCTTGGGTTCAGGCTCGGGTTTTGCTTCTTTTTTAATAGCTGCTTGCGCAGTCACAACGGGCGCTGGAGCCACTTTTTTATCTGATTTATCAGACAAAACGACTTCTTCACCGGCATCCAGGCCAGCCGCGTCGGGCATCCGCGCAGGGGCCTGCGACACCGTGCCCGACACGACGGGGGCGGCCGACGCCAGCGGGGCCGTCTTGTTGCGGTCAGGGATGGTGATGGGAATGTCCACGGCCACCGGGCGCGGCTGGGTGTCGAACAGCAGCGGAAAACCCACCACGCCCACCAGGACCAGCACAGCAGCACCGATCAGGCGGTGGCGTGCGCGTTTGCGCATGACTTCGACACTGTCTGGCGGCGCAGAGGCGGCGGACCGGTCGTCGCGGCCCTTCATGCCTGGCAAGCGGAAGTTGAAAAATGCCATGGGTTGCTATGAGGGTGAGGAACTTGGGGAGACTTAAGCGCTGTAAAGGATAAAAACCGCTGCATGAAATGGGCGTGGCCTCACCAGGGCACCCGTGGAACTGGCTCCGCCAGGCCACTGGGTGCGCCCCCTGGAGGGGGAGGCGCCAACGGCGCTTCGGGGGTATTTCACATTATTTGCCAAGGTGTTTGGCATGGAGGCGGGGTAGGCCATCGTGCAGGATGCCCCCCACGGTGTAGAAGGAGCCAAAGACCACGATTCTATCAGCGGGCCCTGCCGCAGCGATGGCGGCCTGCAGTGCCAGCTGGGGGCTGGTGAATGCAGCGGCACGCACGTCACGCCGCCCGCCCGCCACCATTTGCAACGCGTTCCATTTGGCAACCAGCTGCGCACCGGTTTCGGCCCGCGCGGTGGGCAGGTCGGTGAAATACCAGCGGTCCACCAGCGGGTCGATACGCGCCAGCATGGGGCCCAGGTCCTTGTCGGCCATGGCTCCAAACACCGCGTGGGTGACGGGGTAAAACCCCATGGCATCGATGTTTTCAGCGAGTGCGGCGACCGAATGCGGGTTGTGCGCCACGTCCAGCACCAGCACCGGCTCGCCCGGAATGATCTGAAAACGCCCAGGCAGCTCCACCAGCGCCAGCCCGTTGCGCACGGCCTGTGCCGTGACCGGCAGCACGGTGCGCAGGGCTTCCAGCGCGGCCAGCACACCCGATGCATTCATCAGTTGGTTGGCACCACGCAGCGCCGGGTAGGCCAAGCCGCTGTAACGCCGCCCGCGCCCGGCCCAACCCCACTGCTGCTTGTCCCCGGAAAAGTTGAAATCCACCCCAAAACGCCAGACATCAGCCCCCAACGCAGCGGCGTGGTCCAGCACACTCTGCGGCGGCACCGGGTCGCTGATGACCACCGGCTTGCCGGGGCGCATGATGCCGGACTTCTCGCGGCCAATACTTTCGCGCGTGGTGCCGAGGTATTCCATGTGGTCCAGGTCGATGCTGGTGATCACGGCGCAGTCGGTATCCACGATGTTGACCGCGTCCAGCCGCCCGCCCAACCCCACTTCGAGGATGGCCACATCCAGCCGGGACAGGGACAGCAGCCGCAGGATGGCCAGCGTGGAGAACTCGAAGTACGTGAGTGAAATTTCATCACCATTTTCGACCCTGGCGCTCTCCACTGCTGCGAAGTTTGCTACCAAATCTGCAGCACTCACACTTTCACCATGGATGCGGCAGCGCTCCTCGAAATGCACCAGGTGCGGCGAGGTGTAAACGCCAGTGCGGTAACCCGCCTGCTGCGCCACCGCTTCCAGCATGGCGCAGGTGGAGCCTTTGCCGTTGGTGCCCGCCACGGTGATCACCGGGCAGTCAAACTTCAGCTGCAAGCGGTCTGCCACTTTGCGCACCCGCTCCAGGCCCATGTCGATATTGAGGGGGTGCAGGCGCTCGCAATGGGCCAGCCAGCCGTCCAGCGTCTGGGGAAAAGGGGAAGTCGGGGCATTCATAGAGGGCGGAATTGTCGCCCAGCTTGTGATCGGGGATGATTGCCCCCCATGAATACCCCGCCCATTACTGTTTTTGGCATTCCCAACTGCGACACCGTCAAAAAAGCCCGTGCCTGGCTCGATGCAGCCGGGCTGCCCTACCACTTTCACGATTTCAAGAAACACGGTGTCCCGCCCGACCTGCTGGCGCAATGGACTGACGCTGTGGGCTGGGAAAAGCTGCTCAACCGCAAAGGCACGACCTGGCGCACGCTGGACGCAGCCACCCAGGCCAGCGTCACCGATGCCGCATCCGCCCAGGCCGTGATGCAAACACATGCGAGTGTGGTCAAACGCCCGGTAGTGCAGTGGTCGGCAGACAGCAGCAACATCACCGTGGGTTTTGACGCTGCGGCCTGGGCGGCACGCGCTGCCTGACCGCCACAGACTGTTACGTCGGCTTTACCTGGCGGAAAGCCGCCGCAGCGCCCGCTTCGTAAAATGAAGCACGATTCCCCCCGGACGATGAAACACGCCGCGTGAGGTGGGCATGTCTTTACCAGGGCACCCGTGGAACTGGCTCTGCCAGGCCACTGGGTGCGCCCCCTTGAGGGGGAGGCGCCGAAGGCGCTTCGGGGGTGTTTCACATCAAGCGCTGAAAGGGTCAGATCATGAAGAAAATCATTCTTTGCACACTGCTGGCAGGCACCGCCGGGCTGTGCGCCGCCCAGGAAATGGGCAACGTCATCTCCGCCACGCCCATCGTGCAGCAGGTGGGTGTGCCGCGCCAGATCTGCAACAACGAAACCGTCGTGCAGCAGCCGCGTTCCAGCGGCGGCGGTGCCTTGTTGGGTGCGCTGGTGGGTGGCGTGTTGGGCCACACTGTGGGCGGCGGCAGCGGCAAGTCGCTGGCCACCATGGTGGGGGCTTTTGGCGGCGCAGTGGCCGGTGACCAGATTGAAGGCCGCGCCCCCGGTTATGCCCAGAACGTGCAGCACTGCAGCACCCAGACCTACCTCGAAAACCGCACCATGGGTTACACCGTGGTGTATGAATACGCCGGGCGGCAGTACAGCACTCAGACCAGCTACGACCCCGGCCCGCAGATTCCGGTGCAGGTGACGCCTGTGGGCTCCGCCCCCATGGACAACCCGCAGGCGGCGACCTACGCACCCACTTATGCCCCCACATACGCCGCCCCGGCCCCGGTGTATGCACCGTCGTACCCCCGGCCGGTGTACATGCAGCCCAGCTATCCGCCGGTAGGGGTGTCTGTGGACCTGGGTTACTCCACAGGGCCCCGCCACTGGCGCTGAGGGCAGGATGCGCCGGAGGGGGTGGGCCAGTCCCCTACAATTCCCGCCCATGGCAACCATCCTCCAACACCTCCCCGTCGGCCAAAAGGTCGGCATCGCATTTTCCGGCGGCCTGGACACCAGCGCAGCGCTCCACTGGATGAAGCTCAAGGGCGCAACGCCCTACGCTTACACCGCCAATCTGGGCCAGCCCGACGAGCCTGATTACGACGAAATCCCCCGCAAAGCGATGGAATACGGTGCCGAAAAGGCCCGCCTGATCGACTGCCGCACGCAGCTGGCGCATGAAGGCATCGCCGCACTGCAGGCCGGTGCCTTCCACGTCAGCACCGCCGGTGTCACCTACTTCAACACGACCCCCCTGGGCCGTGCTGTCACGGGCACCATGCTGGTGTCGGCGATGAAGGAAGACGACGTCAACATCTGGGGCGACGGCAGCACCTTCAAGGGCAACGACATCGAGCGTTTTTACCGCTACGGCCTGCTGACCAACCCCTCGCTCAAGATCTACAAGCCCTGGCTCGACCAGCTGTTCATCGACGAACTCGGCGGCCGCGCTGAAATGTCGGCCTTCATGACCCAGCACGGTTTTGGCTACAAGATGAGTGCCGAAAAGGCCTACAGCACCGACAGCAACATGCTGGGTGCCACGCACGAGGCCAAGGACCTGGAGTTTTTGAACAGCGGCATCCGCATCGTGAACCCGATCATGGGTGTTGCGTTCTGGAAGGACGATGTACAGGTGAAGGCGGAAGAAGTGTCCGTGCGCTTCGAGGAAGGCCAGCCCGTCGCCCTGAACGGCGTCGAGTACAGCGACCCCGTGACCCTGATCCTCGAAGCCAACCGCATCGGTGGCCGCCATGGCCTGGGCATGAGCGACCAGATCGAGAACCGCATCATCGAGGCCAAGAGCCGTGGCATCTACGAAGCACCGGGCCTGGCGCTGCTGCACATCGCCTACGAGCGCCTGGTGACCGGCATCCACAACGAAGACACCATCGAGCAGTACCGCATGAACGGCCTGAAGCTGGGCCGCCTGCTGTACCAGGGCCGCTGGTTCGACCCGCAGGCCATCATGCTGCGCGAAACCGCCCAGCGCTGGGTGGCGCGCGCTGTCACCGGCACCGTCACGCTGGAGCTGCGCCGTGGCAACGACTATTCGCTGCTGAACACCGAGTCGCCCAACCTGACCTACCACCCCGAGCGTTTGTCGATGGAAAAGGTGGAAGACGCACCGTTCTCGCCACTGGACCGTATTGGCCAGCTGACGATGCGCAACCTGGACATCGTGGACACCCGCGCCAAGCTGGCCACCTACGCGAATGTGGGCCTGCTGACCACCGGCCCCGGCACGGTACTGCCCCAGCTCAAGGGCAAAGACTGAGCCTTGCAGGCCATCCCCAGGGCCGCAGCGCCCTGGTTTTCACCCGAATCTGTACGAAAACACCCTGACCATGACCACCGAAAAAATCGACAACGTTGCACTCACCACCAAAGCCAATGTCTACTTCGACGGCAAGTGTGTGAGTCATGGCTTCACGCTGGCTGACGGCACCAAGAAGAGTGTGGGTGTGGTGCTGCCCGCCACGCTGACCTTCAACACCGGCGCGGCCGAAATCATGGAATGTGTGGCCGGTGCCTGCGAATACCGGCTGGCCGGCACGGATGCCTGGGTGGCATCCAAGGCGGGTGAGTCTTTCAGCGTTCCCGCGAATTCGTCGTTCGACATCCGTGTGACCGAGGCGTACCACTACATCTGCCACTTCGCCTGATTCAGCACCTGCTGCATACAAAAAAGCCAGTCCGCTAAGCGGGCTGGCTTTTTCATTTTTGATAGCAGCATATGCACGTGGACAGGGCACTGGAGGCCATTTTTATCAATCTCCGCCCCCACCACCGCACCCTCCTCCACAGCCGCTGCCGCCATCGCCTGAGGGGGCGTCCCCGCTGCTGGACGACTCACTGCCACCCAGCCCGCCTGCGTCTCCGCTGCCGCTGCTGGAGTCGCCAAAACTGCTACCGCAGTGTGCGCCCGAGCCATCGTGCCGCGCCGTTGCGTCGCAGTCGGGCACGTAGTGGAAGCCGCCCGCAATACCCAGTTTGGTGTCCAGCGCAAACAGCAGCGGCAGACGGCTGGGCTGGCGCGGATCAATACTTTCCTCACGGCAGGCCCAGTACCAGGTGCGGCGCAGGCCGTCGTTGCGCTTGGCATCACGCCCCAGCACCTCTGCAGGTGTGTGGTGCAGCAAGCGGCCAAAGGCAGCATCACACCAGCGCTGGTAGCCCTGGGTGTGCAGGATGAACGCATGCCAGGCGGTGTCCACCACCTTGGACGGCATTCCCACAAACTGCCGCCCGCTGCGCAGGTGCGCCAGAAAGAACTGCCGCAGCCCATGCAGCACCAGATCGCTGTCACGCACACTCAAGTCCGGGCGGACTTCACGGATTTTGGCGGCCAGGAAACGGGGCAACTCGGCCTCGCGGATAAAGCGGCGGCGCAGGCTTTGCTCCCAGGCTTTTAATGCAGCCACCAACAGAAGCACCAGCACCACCGTCAGAATTGCCAGGAAAGGCCAGGTCTGCCAGCGCGACACCATCACCAGCGGCGGCAGCCACAGCAGGCGGCGCAGCCACACCAACGCAAAGATGCGCTGGCGGAAGTTCAGGTGCAACAGGCTCACCTCACACCACCACGGGTTCTGGCTCCAGGCGGATGCCGAAGCGTTCGTACACGCTGGTCTGGATCGCTTTGGCCAAAGTCATCACCTCGCCACCAGTGGCGCAGGTGGCGGGGTCGGCAATACCTTTGTTGACCAGCACCAGTGCCTGCTTTTCGTACACACTGGCGTTTCCCACCGACTTCCCCTTCCAGCCACAGGCGTCGATGAGCCAGCCTGCCGCCAGCTTGATGCTGCCGTCGGCCATGGGGTAGTGCACGATACGCGGCTCGCGGGCAATGATGTCGGCGCATTGCTCTGCGCTCACCGTCGGGTTTTTGAAAAAACTGCCCGCGTTGCCAACCACGGTGGGGTCGGGCAACTTGGCGCGCCGGATCTCGCAGATCCAGTCAAACAGCTGCTGTGCGCTGGGGCTGTCCACCCCCAGCTCTGCCTGTTTACGCTCGATGTCGGCATACCCCAGCACCGGCTTCCAGGGCCGGGGCAGATGAAACCGCACCCGCGTGATGAGCGCCCGCCCACGCAGGCCGTGGCCGCGCAGCACACCGTCGTCACCTTCGGCAGCCGCATGTTTGAACACCGAGTCCCGGTAGCCAAATGCGCACTGGGCGGCATTCAGCGTGAAGCTCTGGCCGGTTTGCAAATCCACCGCGTCGAGTGAATGGAAGCGGTCTTGTAATTCCACGCCGTAGGCCCCGATGTTTTGCACCGGGGAGGCGCCCACTGTGCCGGGAATCAGCGCCAGGCTCTCCAGCCCCGGGAACCCTTGCTGCAGCGTCCACTCCACAAACGCATGCCAATTCTCGCCCGCACCCGCCTCGACAACCCAGGCCTTTGGGGTGGTCTCCACCAGGCGACGGCCCATGATCTCGACCTTCAGCACCAGGGGTTTGACATCTCCGGTGATCACGATGTTGCTGCCCCCGCCCAGCACAAATTTGGGCAATGTCGCAATGGAGGGGGAGGTCATCAGCGCCTGTATATCGGCTTCGCTGCGCACACGCACCAGTTGGTGGGCGCGGGCCACAATACCAAAGGTATTCCAGGGCTGGAGGGGAACATTTTTCTCGACTAACATGGGCAGGATTGTCGCACCCGACACTTTCAAAACCTCTCTGAGACGAATGAACCATGCCTACTTTTGATACCGTTTGTGAAGCCGACCTCGTCAAGGTCAAAAATGCGGTCGAAAACACCTCCAAAGAAATCGGTACCCGCTTTGACTTCAAGGGCACCGCTGCCTCCATCGAACTGAAAGACAAGGACATCACCCTCATTGGGGACGCCGAGTTCCAGCTCGACCAGATCCAGGACGTGCTGCGCAACAAGCTCACCAAGCAGGAAGTGGATGTGCGCTTCCTGGACATTGGTGACTCCCAGAAAATGGGCGGTGACAAGGTTAAACAGGTCATCAAGGTGCGCAACGGCATCGAGGCCGAGCTGGCCAAGAAGATCCAGCGCCTGGTGAAAGACAGCAAACTCAAGGTGCAAGCGGCCATCCAGGGGGACGCCGTGCGTATCACTGGCGCCAAACGCGACGACCTGCAGGCAGCCATGGCACTGATCCGCAAGGACATTGCCGACATGCCCCTGAGCTTCAACAACTTCCGCGACTGATGTTTTTTTTGCGGCTCCCCCCAACAACCATCGCTGCGTTCACCCTGGCGCTGTGTGGGCTGGCGCAGGCACAAAACGTGGTGCTCACCGGTGTGCTGGGCAGCAAGGCACTGTTGGTGGTGGAGGGGTCAGCCCCCAAGGCGGTGGCTGCAGGCGAATCACACCTGGGCATCAAGGTGGTATCGGTTGCGCCCGACCGCGCGGTGGTCGACGCCCAGGGGGCCCGTCACACGCTGGTACTGGGAGAAACACCTTCACGCACAGGCGCGGCAAACCCCGTGGCCCAGGGACGGCGTATTGTGCTGACCGCCGATGGGGGTGGGCACTTCATCGGCCAGGGCAGTGTCAACGGCAAAGTCATGCAGTTTCTGGTGGACACCGGCGCCACCTCGGTCGCCATTGGTGCAGCCGAAGCCGACCGCATGGGCCTCGATTACCGCAGCGGCCAACCCATTGCGCTGCGCACCGCAAACGGAAACGCCCAGGGCTGGCGCATCAAACTCCCGTCGGTGCGGGTGGGTGATGTCGAGCTGCGGGACGTGGATGCCGTCATCACACCCCAGGCCATGCCGTATGTGCTGCTGGGCAACAGCTTTTTGACACAGTTCCAGATGACCCGCCTGAACGACCAGATGGTGCTGGAAAAACGCTTCTGACACCCATGGCACTGCACCACCCTACCCACCTGCCGCAGGCTGTTGACGACGACAGCTACGAAGACTTGTTGAGCCTGTGGTCTGACCTGGAGTCTGGCTTGGCAGTGCTGCTGGGCAACCCGTTCGAGGTGCAGGAATTTGTGCTGAAAGTGCAGCAATACGACCGCTGGATGCAGACCCTGCTGCAGCAGGACACCGATGCATCGCTGTACCTGCTGTTCCAGTTGGCATCCACCTCCACCATGGGGTACAGCACCTCACACGCTTTGGTATGTGCGGCACTCTGCCACATCACCGCCGTTGAACTGGCCCTGCCAGCCAGCGAGCGCATCCACCTCGTGTATGCCGCCATGACAATGAACATTGCCATGACCACACTGCAGGATGAATTGGCCCTGCAAAAAGACAGGCCCACCGCAGAGCAACAGGCAGCCATCCAAACCCACGCCGTTCGCGGACGCCAGATGCTGGAGCAACTGGGCGTACGGGACGTGCTGTGGCTGGACACCGTGGCAGCGCACCACCTGGACCACAAGGTTTCTGGCACCGACCTCCGGCAACTGCCGCCCGCCACCCGGCTGGCACACATGCTGCGTACAGTGGACCGTTATGCAGCACTGATCAGCCCCCGGCAGTCGCGCCCCGGCGGCAGTGCGTCCGAATCGGCCAAAACAATTACTGCAGCGCATGATGAGGTGAGCCAGGCGCTGGTGCAGGTGGTGGGGCTGACGCCACCCGGCACCTTTGTGCGACTGGACACGGGTGATATCGCGGTGGTTCTGCGCCGCCGCGAAACAGACAACCAGCCGCTGGTGGCCACCGTGATGGACGCCCATGGCGACCCCATCACCCCGCCCCGCCTGCAACTGGCGCGGAGCACCGGTCCACGCATCAAGACCGGACTGGCCCGGTCCGCCGTACCGCTGGACCTGGACCACCGCACGATGGTGCGGCTTGGCATCTTTGCTGCGAATAAATAGGGACACCCCCAGGCTTCGCGGACTTCGTTCCGCTACTCCTTCCCCCTTGCAGGGGGCTCCACCAGCAGCCCGGCGCAGCCGGTTCTGCGGTGTCTGCTGGAAGGGGGCACCGGGCCTGTTTCACAGCCCTTGGCTGTTTATTTTTTGCGGGGTTTGGCGGAAGTGGCTGGGGCTTCTGGTTTCTTCTTGCTGCCCAGGCGCGACTCTTTGCCTTCGATCAGGCGCTGGATGTTTTCGCGGTGCCGCCAGAACAGGAGCATGGCCATCACACTGATGGCGGCCAGGATACGTTTGTCCATGTACCAGGCCACACCGCCAGCCATCAGGTAATAGACAGGCGCAAACAGAGCGGCGGCCAGCGAAGCGAGTGATGAATAGCGAAAAAAGAAGGCAATGATGAGCCAGGTGGCGGCTGTGGCCAGGCCCAGCAACCAGTCGATACCGACCAACACCCCCAAAGCCGTCGCAACTCCTTTGCCGCCCTGAAAACGGAAGAACACCGGGTAGAGGTGCCCGAGGAATGCGCCCAGCGCCACCAATGCCACCGTGCCGTCGCCCAGGCCGTAGGGTTCACCAAACCAGCGCACCAGCGCCACTGGCAACCAGCCCTTGGCGGCATCCAGCAGCAAGGTGACGACTGCGGCGGCCTTGCTGCCCGAGCGCAGCACGTTGGTGGCCCCCGGGTTTTTGCTGCCGTAGGTGCGTGGGTCATTCAGCCCCATCACACGGCTCACGATCACCGCAAACGACAGGGAACCGATCAGATAGGCCGCAACGGCGGCGAGGAGGGGGTATGCGTAATTCAAAATGTCTCCAACTTCATGCAGGGCTGGATTCTGCCAGCCGCGCGGCCCGCTACCGGAATCACATCTCCAGCGCGCACTGCACCGGCTTGGCACCCAGCAACTGCACACAGACCTGCGGGTCCAGCCCGACCAGGTAACCCCGCCGTCCCCCGTTGAGGGTAATGTGGGGCAGCGCGAGAACACTCTCTTCGATATACACCGGCATGGCACGCCGAGTGCCAAAAGGCGAGGTTCCGCCCACCAGGTAACCGCTGTGCCGGTTGGCCACTTCGGGTTTGCAGGGCTCGACCGATTTGGCGCCAATCTGCCGCGCCAGGTTTTTGGTGGAGACGGTGCGGTTGCCGTGCATCAGCACCAGCAGCGGTTTGGCGTCCTGGTCCTGCATCACCAGCGTCTTGACCACGGTGAACGGGTCCAGCCCCAGCACCTGGGCGCTGTGCTGCGCGCCGCCGTGCTCCAGGTATTCATACGGGTGCTCGGTGAACGGCACCCCGTGGGCACGCAGCAGCTGCGTGGCCGGGGTTTCGCTGACATGCACCTTCTTGGCCATTGCTATAAAAATCAGAGCGCAGGATCGCGGATATCCCAGCGGATGCGGTCGATTTCGGCCAAAATTTCCGGCGACAGTGTGGTGCCGTAGGCGTCCAGGTCTTCGTCCAGCTGCGCCACCGAGGTGACACCGATGATGGTGCTGGCCACCTGCCATTTGGTGTAGCAAAAAGCCAGCGCCAACTGTGCGGGAGTGAGCCCGTTGTCGCGTGCCAAGGTGTTGTAGCGGCGAGCCGCCTCCAGCGCTTCGGGGCGGCCCCAGCGCTGCTTGCGCACCGATTCGTAGCTGGAAATACGCGCGCCCTGCGGCGCATCCGGCCCGCTGGTGCCACTCTGGTCGTATTTGCCGGTGAGCAGGCCAAAAGCCAGCGGTGAATAGGCCAGCAGCGACACCCCCAGCCGGTGCATGGTCTCATCCAGGCCGTTTTCCAGCGTGCGGCTCACCAGGCAGTACACGTTTTGCACCGTGGCCACACGCGGCAGCCCGTGCTGCTCAGCCAGGCGCACAAACTCATGCACACCGTACGGTGTTTCGTTGGACAAACCGATGTGACGCACCTTGCCGGACTTCACCAGGCTGTCCAAGGCCTTGAGCTGTTCATGGATGGGCGTGGCCGATGTTTCCTTGGCCGGGTCGTAATACATGTTGCCAAAGGCGGGCACATGCCGCTCAGGCCAGTGGATCTGGTACAGGTCGATCACATCGGTCTGCAGGCGGCGCAGGCTGGCTTCACACGAGGCGACGATGTCTGCAGCCGTCATGCCGCTGCCCTCACGCACCCAGGGCATACCCCGCGACGGGCCCGCCACCTTGGTGGCAACGGTGAGTTTTTGCCGAGCGCCCGGGTTCTTGGCGAACCAGTTGCCGATGATGGTTTCGGTGGCACCAAAGGTTTCCTTGCGTGCAGGAACCGCGTACATCTCTGCGGTATCAAGAAAATCGACACCCCGCTCGAGTGAACGGCTCAGGATGGTGTGGGCTGTGGCCTCATTCACCTGTTCGCCAAAGGTCATGGTGCCAAGGCAGATGGGGGTGACGCGCAAATCGCTGTGGCCAAGTTGGACTTTTTGCATGAAAGACTGCATCTCACTGGATAAGCCGGTCGTGCCGGCGGGAAGCCTCCAGTTTACGGGTGTGCGCCATTTCCTGCCGCGGGCTTGTCCTGCACTTGACTGCGGGCGGGGCTGCTCTTTTCTATGATCCAGCCGATGTACCAAGTCCTCCAGCCGTCCCGCAGTGAATATGTGCCTGTGCGCACCCAGTCGTACCACGTGCGGATGTGGGGCACGCCAAGGCCGGGCACCCCACCACTGGTCCTGCTGCATGGCTGGATGGATGTGTCGGCGTCATGGCAGTTTGTGGTGGACGCGTTGGCACAACAACGCCATGTGATCGCCCCGGACTGGCGGGGTTTTGGCCTGACGCAGGGCCCGCGTGTGGACACCTACTGGCTGGCCGACTACCTGGGCGACCTGGACTTTCTGCTCGACCACTATGCGGCAGACACGCCGGTGGACCTGGTGGGGCACAGCATGGGCGGCAACATCGCCATGCTGTATGCGGGTGTGCGGCCCGCGCGTATCCGGCGCCTGGTGAACCTGGAAGGTTTTGGTATGCCAGCCACCCGCCCCACACAGGTGGCCGGCCGGTATGGCAAGTGGATGGACAGCGTCAAATCGCTGCACCGTGGCGACATGGCCCTCAAGGACTACAGCGACGTACAAGGTGTTGCCCGGCGCCTGATGAAGACCAACCCGCGACTCCCCCAGGACAAGGCCGACTGGCTGGCGGGGCACTGGGCACAACCGGTGACGCAGGCCGACGGCAGCACCGCGTGGCACATCCTGGGCGACCCCGCACACAAACTCAACAGCGCCCAGCTGTACCAGGTGGAGGAAACACTGGCGCTCTACCGCTGCATCACGGCCCCCACTTTGGCCGTGGAGGCATCGGATGACAGCCTCCAGCAATGGTGGGGCACAGCCTATACGCTGGCCGACTACCACCAGCGCCTGCAGTCCGTTGCCCACTGCCGGGTAGCCGTCATTCAGGACGCGGCACACATGTTGCACCATGACCAACCACGGCAAGTGGCACAGGCCCTGGAAGATTTTTTACGCTAAGGTGACGCTGAATAAGTCACCGCGATGGCGCGCGCCCTGGTTTGGGATGGGCTGCAAGGCGCAAACAGCAGCAATAGCCGCAGCTATTGCGAGGATTTGTTACGCAGCAGACCGCCCAAAGCAGGGATGCGCGGCACGCGAGGGACTTGTTCAGCGTTGCCCTAATCTTACTGTGTCACAAGAGTAGCTTTGGGCGCACCCTTCCACAGCAGGGGCACTGACCGAGACGGGCGATCAACTGGTAGCTCAGCCGATGGCGCAGGCTCGTGATCGATGTCGCCACGTGGCGCTGCGCGCGCAGGACTGCCGCGGGGGATGTAATCCTCGGGAAAGGCAGGCATCTGGCGTTCGATGAAGTTTTTTTTACCGCCGACAGGCTTGTCGACAACGAGGCGTTCTGCCATCAGGAACCCGTAGGCCGCGATGCTCAGGCAGGCGTGGTGGTGGAAGCCCCGCCAGCCACGTCCCTCGTAGTGGCCCAAGCCGAAGTCCTGCTTCAGGTCCTGGTAGTCCCGCTCGATGCGCCAGCGCTGATAGGTAGCTCTGACCAAGTCGGCTATGGGCGTGTCCTCGGGCAGCGTGGACAGGATGTACTTGCAGGGCTCGGCCTGATCCTTGGGCCATTCAATGAGCAACCATTGCAGCGGACGCAGCCTCGCCTTGCCGGCATTGCCGCCGGCGTGGCGCACGCGCAGTGCGGCGAAGCGCCCGCTGAGCGGCGCGTTGGTGCCTTCGCGCCAGGTGATGGTCTGGAATGCCCGTTCGGGCAAGGACATGGCCAAGGCCTTGACGCTCATCGGTTGCAACTCAGGAGTCCGGCGCGGCATCACCGGTGGCCGCCCTGTGCCGCTGTAGGGTACAGGTGGCAGCGGCTCAACCCCCGGAGCCCAAACCACCACCGCCGAGGTCACTCCCACAGCATAAGTCAGCCCCATGTCGCTCAAGGCCTGGCGGAAGGCGGTGTCCACGCCGTAGCCTGCGTCGGCCAGCACGCAATGGTGCGGAGCGCCGTCGGCCAGAAGCGCGCGCAATTGCTGCAAGGCGATTTGCGGTTTGGTCGCGAATTCCACATCCTCCGGTACACCGGCCCGGGCCTTGCGGCCCGCATCTGTCGCCCATTCCTCGGGCAGGTAGAGCTGCCACGCCACCGGAATGCTGCCTTGATCGCAGGCCAGCGACACGCTCACAGCCACCTGGCAGTTGTCCTGTTTGCCCAACATCCCGCAGTATTGCCGGGCCACGCCTACCGAGTGTTTGCCCTTCTTCGGGAATCCGGTGTCGTCAATGATCCACCAGCCACCACGGCTGAAATCCATCTTCGGCACGACCCACTGACAAACCCGTCTGAGCATCTCGGCATCAGACCACTGCGCCTTGGCAACGAAATGATGCAGCGACTGATGCCTGGCGCTTGCATGCAGGGGATCAACGCGGGCTGCCATCGGCTCCACGCTCTTGCGTGCCAGCGGCAGCATCAACCCTGTGCAATAGCCTCTGAGACCTGAGTGCCGATCTGAATGGCCAAGTCCATCGGCCAAATGTTCCAAGTACCGCTCAAACCGTTCGATGGCATCCATCATTCCTCACGTAAAAAATGAAGAGGTCTCGATAATGCCATGATTTTATTGACACAGTAAGACTAAAGAGTCACGAAACGCCAAAATACAAGCGACAGTTTGAAGTCCGTTTCAGACCATCCGAAGTAATTGCATGGGCGACTTCACGGAGATGCTTTCCCGACTTCGTATTTAGTCAAGCGTCCAATTGCGCGTCACCAAATGCGCCAGTGATGGAGTCCGATGCCACGACACTCAGCCCCGTGCCCGTGGTGGCCGGTGGCAAAAAATGGACGCTCGAAAAGTTGGCAGAACTCAAGGCATACCGCGATACCCACACGATGCCGGAAACCGCTAGTAAATTCGGAATTTCTGAGCAACGTATCAGGCAATTGCTGCCAAGCGGCAAGACCAAAGCAGAGCTATTCGCCGGACTGATTCACCGCATGAAGTGACCCGCAAGGGGTTGCGCCTGCTATTGCGCCTACGGGCGTTTTTTCCTTGGGCAAGCGTAGCCCGCAAGGGGTTGCGCATTTGACCGCAAGGGGTGTTGCGCCCGAATAGTTAGGAACCTTAAACAACGCCATGAGGCACATGTGAAAGGTTCCATTCATGCAAACCGCATCAATCAGCATCCAAGCGATGCGCGAGGCAACCGCCCCGCAACAATTCCCCCGCTGGAGCAAGTCACAAAGCCAAATCTAACGACCGCAGAACTGGCTTTTTACTCCAACATGGCCGCGCAAACTTGGCGCGTAAAAGCCTGCTACGACACCGCACCCGAAGGACTGCGCCCGCTGCGAGTTTGCGGCAAATTGGCTTGGCCCACTGCTGGCGCTAAACGCTTGCTGGGGGTGGCGTAATGACCGCCGCCATCAACCACCTGCTGCTGCGCGCCTGGTGCGCATCGCCTTCGCGCTGGTTCCGCAAGGGGAACTGCACATGAAAAAACCCGCCGCACCGACCAAGACGCAAGCGGGCTTTTTCCCAGAAGCCGACACCCACGATTTTACCGACCAGCCTGCAAAGTTTCACGGCACAGACAACCCCCGCGAACTACGGGCACTAGCCTTGCTGCTGCGCCGCCCGTCCGTTCCACGCGAATCATTCGACCGTGAGGTGGGGTGCTCCAATGGCCCCGCATTGGTTCAGCGCCTGCGTGAATATGGACTGGGCAAAGCGCACTTGCCGTGCACGCGCATCGAGGTGGTCGACCGTGACGGCTGCAAGACCCGGCCCGGCATTTATTGGCTGACAGCGAAAGGGCGACGCGCAGTTTTGCAATGGCTCCACCGCCGCGCCGATAAGAGGGGCATGTGATGTGTGCACCAATGCACCCGACCATGCAGCAACTTGCCGACATTGCTGGCGTGTCGCGCCGCTTGCTGTTTCAAGCCGCCGCTGTCCACCGCTATGGCTGCCCCGAACTGATGAAGGCCGCCCATGATGGTCTGCTGGCCATGAAGCACTGCGAGACACTGGCAAAGGCTTTGCCATACGTCGAACAGCGCAAGTTTCTGGCCGAGCTGCCGACCATGACAGGCCACACGCGCCACGACCTGTTGGCGCTACTCAAAGGCGACCTGATGCACCGCACCCATGAAGTGAAACGCCGGGGGGCAAAACAATGAGCGCCGCCGCCTTCCTGCGGGTGAAGAAACTCAAGGGTGGCGGCATCGTGCTGACCGCCGCCCGCCACAACCTGCGCGAGATTCAGGCCGAACTGGGGGCTGGTGGCAATATCGATCTAGGGCAACGCTGATCAAGTATCGGCATTGGAGTAATTTCGGGCAGCCCCGCCCAGTTTGGACGCAGCGCAGGCTGGGGTTGGCGGCCCAGAGGGCCTTGTACAGGCCCTTGAGCCCGTTTTTGGCCCCTACGGGCGCACCTGTGCCATCAGCCTTTGGCGGCCGAGGAAGATGTTGGCCAGTGCCAGGGCAGTGAACGCCCGCGTGGCATTCTTGTGCAGCCCCACATAGCGCACCTTGCCAAAGCCCCACAGCCGCTTGATCACACCAAAGACATGCTCGACGCGGGCACGAATCCTGGATTTGTTGCGGTTCTTTGCACGAGCCACCTCATCAACGAGACCACCAGCGCGGCGCGTGCGCTGATTGGTGAAGTCTTTGGCGTTTGGAGCTTTACCCGCAATCAACGCCTTCTGACTGGCATAGGCTGAGTCGCCATACACGCGCCGCTCGTTGCCATGCAGCAGTTGTGGCAGCGGGTGCTTGTCATGCACGTTGGCGGCTGTGACGACGGCGCTGTGCGCCAAGCCGCTTTGGCTGTCCACGCCAATGTGCAGCTTCATGCCAAAGTACCACTGCTGGCCCTTCTTGGTCTGGTGCATCTCGGGGTCGCGTGCCTTGCCTGCATTCTTGGTTGAACTGGGCGCGCCGATGATGGTGGCATCCACGATGGTGCCGGTATGGACCTTGAAGCCTCGCTGCTGCAACTCCTGCCCCACCTTGGCAAACAGTGCTTCGCCCAGTTTGTGCGCATTGAGGAGCTTGCGAAACTTCAAGATAGTGGTGGCGTCGGGTACGGGCTCACGGCCCAGGTCGATGCCTGCAAAGCGGCGCAGGTTGGCACTGTCGTACAGGGCTTCTTCACAAGCCAGATCGGCCAGGTTGAACCAATGCTGAATGAAGTGGATACGCAGCATGCGTTCCAGACCTATGGGTGGGCGGCCGTTGCCTGCCTTGGGGTAGTGTGGCTCGATGACCTCGCACAGGCTGAACCAGGGCACGATGGCCTCCATGGTTCTCAAGAACTCGTCGCGCCTGGTGGGCTTGCGGTAGTTCTCAAAGCTTTGGTCTGCGGCCATGGCGAGGGTTTGCTGCTTCATCGACCTGTAACGCAGCACCACGCAGGTGCGTGTACCTTAATCAGCGTTGCCCTAGACCGCATGCGCCTGAATGTGGTGATGCACGGGCCGGGTGACGCTGCCGACGTGGCCGCACTTGCCAAGACCCGCATGCAGGCCGCGAGTGTGGGCAAGCTGCGCAAAGACGCGGTACAGGCCGTTGAACTGGTGTTCAGCCTGCCGCCCTGCACTGTGGTGGACACCAGCCGCTACTTTGCCGACTGCCTGGCATGGGCTGGGGCACGTTTCGGGGCTGACAACGTCCTGAGCGCAGTAGCCCACCACGACGAGGCCGCGCCGCACATGCATGTGTTGCTGCTGCCGCTGGTGGGCAACAAGATGGCCGGGTCTGAGCTGGTGGGCAACCGCCGCACGCTGGCCGATATGCAGGCGGCATTCCATGCGGCAGTGGCATCCCACCACGGGCTGCGCAAAGCCCCCAAACGCCTTGCAGGCCATTCAAAGGACGCTGCCGCCCACCTGGTACTGAAACACCTGCGCGCGGCCAATGACGGGGTTTTGCGCAGTGCTGCGTGGCCCACCATCCGCGATGCCATCGAACGCGACCCCGCCCCGTTTATCGAAGCACTGGGGCTGCACCTGGCCGCACAGCAAAAGCCGACCAAGACGATGGCGCAGATTTTCACCAGCAAGGGCAAGGGGCCGCGCCGTGAACGGCCAAAGCCTATAGGGTTTGATGGTGATGAAAGTGCAGAACCCTATAGGGTTTCAAGCCCGAAAAAAGACCAAACCCTATGCTCTGTAGGGTTCGATCAAAACCTGCCCCCCGCTACTCCCCCTAATCTGCCTAAAAAAGCAGCACCGCCCACACCACCAGCACCGCGCCCCCAGGCCGTCAAGTCGCTGCCTGAGCTGTGGGCCGCCGTGGGTTGCAAATCGAAGTGGACAACGCCGCGCCATGACCGCCTGCGCTCTGCCAAAGCCGCCATGCAAAAAGCCATCACGCGACACACCAGCCGACCGACCGCCGCACTTTCACCGCCCGCTGTGCATGTTGGCGATGACGGCATCACCCGTGAACGCGACGAATTCGGCGATGAACTGAGCGCGTGGGATTGATTGCACCAGTGCACTACCGGGGCCAATTTATGGAGGCACCCATAAGCCAACACGGCGGGCGCTCCAAGTTGCCAAAAGTTTCCAGGAGGTTTCCAACAAAGGCAGCGTTTCGACACCGTGCAAAAAACCTAAGAAAACCTCAAGTGTCACAGCATGAATCTGCCATTGTTCCCGGCTTGCGTGACGAATTTTTGGCGTCTGTCAGCCTCGCCTTCTACACCGCACCGTAGACGCGTGACAGATAGCGCAGAGCGAACAACGCTGCGCATCACTTAGTAAGACTTAGTGCTCAAGCCGTCGCCGCTGGGCACCAGCTCCGCAGCAGCAGAGTCGCACCCACGGTGATGCCACACCGCAAGAAAAATCGAATTGCCTGTTAACTTTTGTTATGGTTCAAGCGACCATGGGCGCCGCCCGGAAGCCGCAGCAGACAAGCATTTAAGTAACAGATGAACAGTACGTGTGAGGCTGCGATGGCAGCCGAAAGACTTCAGAAAACTTCAGAAAATGGATGTGGTCGACAGGTCGGTTAACGCGCAAACCATGATGGTTAGTGCGCAACCCATGCCAGCAAACTCGTCGCAATTCGCCTGCCTGCTGGTGCTGGAGGCCGCGACAGTCATACAAAGCCACTGCCTACGGTGGTGGCTGGCGACCAGCTGCCGCATCGGGCTGGTTGTGCGCCGTGGTTGCGCTGGGTGGGCACCGATTCAACCTGAACGACTCAACCGCCCCAACGGGCAAGGACACAGACATGATTGATGGACTGATTGCGGGCAACCTGCGACCATCCCATGCATGACACCTAAGGCAATGCTGATCAAGGTCCACCGTTGTCGCTTCTCAAACGTTATCCGCAGATGAAGCAGCAGACCCTGGCAATGGCCGCAGATCAAAACAACGGATTCGAGCAGTCGCGCAAGCCCACCCGACGTGAAGAGTTCTTGCGGACCATGGAGACAATAGTGCCTTGGGCCGCCCTGTGCCAGGTGATAGAGCCGCACTACCCCAAGGCCGGCAACGGCCGTCCGCCCATTGGGTTGGAGCGCATGCTGCGCATCCATTTTCTTCAGCACTGGTTCAACCTGGCCGATCTGGCGTGCGAGGAGGCTCTGTATGACAGTGCCAGTCTGCGCCGCTTTGTGGGGATTGACCTGGGCCGCGAACGCGTGCCCGACGCCACCACGCTGCTGAAGTTTCGCAAACTGCTCAATGAGCAAAAACTGGGTGAAGCCCTGTTTGCCAAGGTAGGCCAGCAATTGCAGGAGCGCGGCTTCAAGGTCAACACCGGCACCATCGTGGATGCCACGATCATCGCAGCGCCCAGCTCCACCAAGAACGCCGACAAGGCGCGCGACCCCGACATGCACCAGACCCGCAAAGGCCAGCAATGGTATTTCGGCATGAAGCTGCACATTGGCGTGGACAGCCAAAGCGGGCTGGTGCATAGCGCCGTGGTGACGGCGGCCAACGTGCATGACAAACACCCGCTGCCCGATTTACTGCACGGCAGCGAACAGCGCGTCTATGGCGACTCGGCCTATGCCAGCCAGAAAGCACTGATAGCGAGCAAGGCCCCCAAGGCCAAGGACTTCACCAACCAGCGCACCCGCCGTGCAGGCGAGGTGGACGAAGTTCAGCGGGCCAAGAACCGCAACAAATCGCGGGTGCGTGCCCGGGTCGAGCATGTCTTTGCGGTGGTCAAGCGCCTGTGGGGATTCACCAAGGTGCGCTACCGCGGGCTTCAGAAGAACGCCACGCGTGCGTTCACGGCCTTGGCGCTGGCCAACATTTACCTGTGCCGCAGTCATCTGTTGGGACAGGTGCGCCCGTAAGGGCGGAAATCGGGCCTCAGCGCCCCGCGAACTGCCCAAATGGGCCGCGCGAGAGGCATAAAAGTCCAAAAAACTGCGTCATCCAGGTTTGCGCGGAAATTTTCGACGGCTTGTTCAGCGTAGCCCTAAGCCCATCCAACCGTATTCCCGTTTGGAGCATATCGAAGTGCAAACTCACGACGGCCCCGCGCGGCTGCTGGTGAAGCGGCACTACGACGCCAGCAATATCAGCGGTTCCGCTTATGGCCTGGACTGGTGGCGCACACCAGAAGCCCCAAAGAAGGGGCGCATCCGTCGGATGCTGGATGCGCTGCTACGACCTGACAAAACCTGACTTATTGGCAGTACGCTCCCCCCGGGTACGCAACACCGTATGCATGGAATGGGCAGTTGACACCCGCTGGTTGACGCCAAAAGCGTGTGCCCAGTCGCGCCTGTGAGGAGCCATCGCGCACGCGCCCGAGAGCCAAGTCTGTAACGCCCGCGGTAACAACAGACAAGACTGTTTCAGGTGACGCATTGCACCGCGCCACGGGATGAAGCATGGCAGGCCCGAGTGCCGCACTACTGCAACGCCATGCAACGCGAACAGGCCGTTTCAGGTGGCGGGCCAATGCTGCACACAGGTATCCAGCTTGGTACCCACGGAACCCAAGTGCGCACGGATGATGGTGGCGTGATGGGTCGACCCTGCATGCCCTCCGATAGCCAGCCTCAAAGCTGGGTTTCGGGGCTGGCGCTGCGAGCGCATTCCCGAAATCGGCTTACATCCGCCCTTACATACCCCACAAAAAGTAAAAGCCTACTATCTAATTGATAGCAGGCTTTCCTTTGTTTATATGGTGCCGGAGAGATGAATCGAACACCCGACCTTCTCATTACGAATGAGCTGCTCTACCGACTGAGCTACACCGGCTTGCTGTAAGCCCGCCATTATAGCAGTAAGCTGGTTGTCTACTGCTGCGCTTTGGCTTCCTGGTGGTAGCGGGTGACACGTTCGACTTCATTCTTCGAACCCAGAACCACACTCACACGTTCATGCAGCTTCGCAGGTTGCAAGTCCAGGATGCGTTCGTGGGCGTTGGTGGCTGCGCCACCGGCTTGTTCAACCAGCCAGGCCATGGGATTGGCTTCGTACATCAGACGCAGCTTGCCAGGCTTTTCGGGCTCGCGTTGGTCCCAGGGGTAGAGGAACACACCACCACGCGTCAGGATGCGGTGTACGTCGGCCACCATGCTGGCGATCCAGCGCATGTTGAAGTCTTTGCCGCGCGGGCCTTCGGTGCCGGCCAAGCATTCGTCAATGTAGCGCTTCACGGGGGCATCCCAGTGGCGCATGTTGCTCATGTTGATGGCGAATTCCTTGGTGTCCTCGGGAATCCGCACGTTTTCCTGTGTCAGCACAAAGGAGCCTTGTTCGCGGTCGAGGGTAAACATGGCCACACCGTCGCCCACCGTCAGCACCAAGGTGGTCTGTGGGCCATACACGCAGTAACCGGCGGCGACCTGCTGGGCACCAGACTGCAGGAAGTCGGCCTCGGTCACACCCGCGTCAGGGTTGCCTTCGGGCTTCTTGAGCACGCTGAAAATGGTGCCGATACTGACGTTCACATCGATGTTGCTGGAGCCGTCCAAGGGGTCAAACAGCAGCAGGTATTCACCCTGCGGATAACGGTTGGGAACGGCGTAGATGCCTTCCATTTCCTCGGAGGCCATGGCGGCAAGGTGGCCACCCCATTCGTTGGCCTCGATCAGCACTTCGTTGGCGATGATGTCGAGTTTTTTCTGGATCTCGCCCTGCACGTTTTCACTCTCGGCTGTGCCGAGTACGCCACCAAGCGCGCCTTTGTTCACGGCCTGGCTGATGCTTTTACAGGCGCGGGCCACCACTTCGAGCAGCAGGCGAAGTTGTGAAGGGATGAGCCCGTCCACCCGTTGTTGTTCAACGAGGTAGCGGGTGAGAGAGATTTTCTGGGACATGGGGACTCCTTAATCTGCAAGGGCGCGTGTGACGACTTCGCGCACGTCGTTGCTCAGGTTGGGTTTGGCGGCTACGCGCGCGATGGCCTCAAAGGCTGCGGTGCGGTAGGGCTCGGCGAGTTTCTTCCAGCGGTCGAGCGCGCGCGCCAGGCGGGCAGCCACCTGGGGGTTGGTGGCGTCCAGCTCGATTACGCGGTCGCTCCAGAACACATAACCGGCTGCGTCCGCACGGTGGAATGCACCCGGGTTGGCGCTGCAGTAGCTGAAGATCACGCTGCGTGCGCGGTTCGGGTTCTTCAGGCTGAAGTCGGGGTGTTTCAGCAGCTGTTTGACAGCGGGCAGGATGTTGCCGTCCTGATCGGGTGCACCGGCCTGCAGCGCAAACCATTTGTCCAGCACCAGTGCTTCGTTCTTGAACAGGGCATGGAAGCGCGCCAGCGCCGGGGCTGCATGGTCGCTGCCGCTGCTGACCAGGGCCGACAACGCGTTGAAGCGGTCGGTCATGTTGCCCGCGTCCTTGAAACGCTGGTAGGTTTTGCCGGGCCAGACTTCATCACCGCTGGAGGCTGCGGCCAAACACAGGTTAACCAGCGCCATGCCTGTCAGGGCGCGGCGGCCTGATGACAGCGGGTCGGGCCGGTAGGCACCGGTGTCCTGGTGGGTGTCAAAAGCCCAGGCCCAGTCGGCCTGCAGGGCCTGCGCCAGCTGGCGGCGCATGGCTTCGCGCACGGCGTGGATACGCTGCGGATCGACCACGTCGAGCTGCTCGGCGATATAGCCTTCGGACGGCAAAGTGAGCACCAGCTCTTTAAAAGCCGCATCCAGCGTGGGGTGGCGCAGCACCTGGCGCATGGCCTCAATATATGCACAATTTAGCACCTCTGCGCCCGCTGGGTGGGCGCTTGTAGCTATGAAGTTGATAGCGCTTCGCAGTGCCAGGCGCTGACCCGCTTCCCAGCGGTTGAACGGGTCGGTATCAAACGCCAGCAGGGCCAGCAGCTGGTCATCGCTGTAGTCGAAGTCCAGCACCACGGGGGCGCTGAAACCACGCAGGATGGACGGCACGGGTTCGGCGTCCACGTTGATGAAGCGCAGAGTCTCGCTGGCCTGTGTCAGCACAAAGATGCGTGCATCGGTCTCGGCCTGCTCCCAGTGCGCCAGTTGCAGCGGCAGCGCTGCGCCGTTCGTGTCCAGCAGCCCCAGGGCCACGGGGATCACAAAGGGTTCTTTGCTGGCCTGGCCCGGGGTTGGTGGGCAAGTCTGGTCGAGTGTGAGGGTGTAGGTGCGAGCGGCAGCGTCGTACTGCCCGGCGGCCTTCAGGCGCGGTGTGCCAGCCTGGCTGTACCAGCGTTTGAACTGGGGCAGCAGGCGGGTCAGGTCGGAGTCGGGGTTGGCATCGGCAATGGCTTGGGCGAAATCGTCGCAGGTCACGGCCTGGCCGTCGAAGCGTTCGAAATACAGCGTCAACCCCTTGGCGAAACCGTCGCGGCCAACCAGCGTCTGCATCATGCGCACGACCTCGGCACCTTTTTCGTAGATGGTGACGGTGTAGAAGTTGCTGATCTCGATGAAGCTGTCGGGCCGCACCGGGTGGGCCATGGGGCCCGCATCTTCGGGGAACTGGGCAGTGCGCAACACCCGCACGTCTTCAATGCGTTTGACGGCACGGGCTGACGCGTCGGCGCACAGGTCCATGCTGAATTCCTGGTCGCGGAAGACCGTCAGACCTTCTTTCAGGCTCAGCTGGAACCAGTCGCGGCAGGTGACGCGGTTGCCGGTCCAGTTGTGGAAGTATTCGTGGCCCACCACACTTTCGATGTTGGCAAAGTCCACGTCCGTGGCGGTGGCCTGGCTGGCCAGCACGAACTTGGTGTTGAAGATGTTCAGGCCCTTGTTCTCCATCGCGCCCATGTTGAAGTCGCTGGTGGCGACGATCATGAAACGCTCCAGGTCCAGCGGCAGGCCAAAACGGGCTTCGTCCCAGGCCACCGACGCCATCAGCGAGTTCATCGCATGTTCGGTCTTGTCGAGGTCACCGGGGCGCACATAGACCTGCAGCAGGTGCTGCTGGCCGTTGCGTGCGGTGATGCGCTGCTCGCGTGCCACCAACTGGCCGGCCACCAGGGCGAACAGGTAGGCGGGTTTTTTGTGCGGATCCACCCACTGGGCGAAGTGGCGGCCATCTTCGAGGTCACCGCTGTCCACCAGGTTGCCGTTGCTCAGCAGCACCGGGTACTTGGCCTTGTCGGCGCGCAGTGTGACGGTGTAGCTGGCCATCACGTCCGGGCGGTCCAGGAAGTAGGTGATACGGCGGAAACCCTCGGCTTCACACTGGGTGAAGAAGGAGTCGTTGCTGATGTACAGGCCCATCAGCTTGGTGTTCTTGGCCGGGCAGCAGGTGGTGAAAATCTCCAGGCTGAAAACACCTTCCTCGGCGGAGGGCAGGTTGTCCAGCACCAGCTGGCCAGCGTCGATCTTGAACGATGCGCCCTGGCCGTTGACCAGCACACGGGCCAGGTTCAGCTCATCGCCGTCCAGGCGCAGGGGCTGCTCGGGCACGTCCGGGTTGCGGCGCAAGGTCATCTTGTTGAGGACGCGGGTCTTGGCCGGGTCGAGGTCGAAGCAAAGCTCGACCGTGTCGATCCAGAACGCCGGGGCGGTGTAGTCCGCACGGTGGATCACCGTGGGTTGTCCTTCACGCATGAGCAACATGGAGGTTCTCCAAAAAGTTCGATTGCAAGAGTTCGTTGTAGTCGCGCACGCAGGTGATGACGTGTGGACCGGCCAGTTCTTCAGGGGTGTTGGTGGTGCAGATGCCCACCGCACGCATGCCTGCACGGCGTGCGGCTTCGATGCCAAAGGGGGCATCTTCAAACACAATACAGTGCTCTGGCGCCACACCAATGCGGCGCGCCGCTTCGAAAAAGATGGCCGGTGTCGGCTTGCCGGTGAAGCCTTCATCGCCGCCGACGATGGCGAGCGGCAAGGGCGTCATTTGCAGGCGCGACATCACGAACTCGATGTTGTGGCGGTCGCCGGCCGTGCCGAGCGCGATCTTCAGACCGCGCGCGGCAGCGGCGCCGGCAAAGGAACGAAAGCCCGCGACTTCCGTGAAGTTGGCTGCAAACAGTTCGCGGTAGATCGATTCCTTATCGTGCGTGATCTGCGCGCTTTCGGCCTCGGTCACTTCGCGGCCCATGAGCTCGCAGGCGCATTCGAAGGCCGTGCGGCCTGTCGTTCGGCGCATCAGGTCGGGAACATCAAGTGCGAGCTCGCGGCGGCGCGCGAACTCGCCCCATGCCCTGGCGTGCCAAGGCATGGAATCGACCATGGTGCCGTCCATGTCGAAGATCAGTGCTTCGAAATACATGCCTCAAGCACCGTTCATTTTTTCGAGCGAGTATCCAAACGCCTCTGATAGTTTCCCGCTAATTACTGATCTTGAATCTATAAATCTTTGGATTTCTGGCAGCATCGCCGTCTCAATTGCGTATCCTCCAGCCTCCGTGCCGCTAATATCAATCTCCCGAATGACCCCAAACTTCAAAAAAGAATCGAGTATCAATGTAGACCACGGCGACACGCCTAGCAAGCCTCTTTTCCAGTTATTTTTATCAATTGATCGCCGTGGATTGCCGTTGTGCCAAAACTTTTGAAGAGCAATACTAAATGCATCCAGTAAAATTTCTCTGTTCTTATTGACATTGTCATCAAGTAAGAAGCCGCAAACAATTGCAGCAAGGCTATCGGCAGAATTGTTCTTTGCTCCGGCTAACTTCCAATTTTTCACATCGATCGAAATTTCGCCTTCAAACCTGCAGTGCTCAAAATGCGTGGAAGAGTCAATACCAATGTCAGAGAAGGTGCAGTCTGAGAAAACACAGTGGCTCACAGAATAGCCGCGCAGATCCAGACGTGAAAAGGTTCCCACGAAAGTGATGTTGTCAATTATTTTTTCTTGTTTTCCTGAAATCTCTGATATGACCGCGGCCCGCTCGCGGTGAGATGCCTTGCGTTCATCTGCCAAAGCCAGAATAAGGTGCAAAAGAAAACTCTTCGCTGATGTATATCCTTTCCAATCGATGCTTTGCGCCAACTTCGCTATTTCGCTAGACGTTGTATCACTGCAAAGTCCTGCAAGATGTTCGATAACCGAACTCCTACCATTGCTATTAGCAAGCATCACGCCCATAGCATCGCTCGAAATTACCGTGTTTGGCGACTTTAGCCATGTCGCTAGCAGCTGAGCTTTGAAATATGGATCAAGAAATTCGTACGCGAATTCAAATTCATTTCCTCGCACCTTTACTAGCGGATGGTCATTAATGTGATCAACGTCCATTTGATGGAATCCAGTAGCGCTGAGCAGACTTACCGGATAACTAGTGCTCGTGCTGGATGCGGCTAGCTGCGAAAAAGCCGTTAACTGAATATGGCCAGGCGTCAAGAGTGCTTTCCTTTGCTTATCACGATCGCAAAGTAAAAGAAGGAGTTCTTGAACTAAATCCTGCGGACTTGCGGAAATCTCAAAGGCTCGATCAGGGTCCTTATCGACCAAATCTGCAATCAGCGCAACACATGCCGGCAGATTGGCGAATTGAGATCGAGCGCCCGGAGTCGAAGGTGCGTTAGCTGCTGAAGTAATTTTTCCGTATAGTGCCACGGCACTTTTCTGGCGGGAAATGTCTTTGCTAAATCGCTGTTCGAAATACCTAAGAGCTTGCTGTTTATTAAATGGCGCAAGATCAAGTTTTGAAAGATTCGGCCACGTTTTTTCAATCTCGGCATCCCAGTATGCAGTTCTGGTTGTAACGAGTATCCTTGCATTTGAATCTTTTGCGAGCGTTGCCAATTCGTCAATAACATCTTCGGCGCTCAGCAACGCACCGCGACGACCACAGAGTTCGTCCAATCCATCGAAAACAAAAATGATCAACCCAGCCTTTAGTGCGGCCTCAAACACACTTTTTCCAACTGCTATGTCTGGGGCGATCGATAGTAGCGAATTTCTAACAACCTCCCAGAGATCATTTACCGATTCAAGGCGTAATTGACTCCATTGAGACGACTCGATAAATACCGGAACGCAACGATCTGTTTCTTTGTTCTGAAGAATTTTCTCGACAATTATTCTGCACAAAGTGGTCTTCCCTACCGCGGCAGGGGCTCGAAGCGCTAATACAGTACCTGGGGAGTATTTATCGCTCTTAGATATCAGGAAATGCCGCACATCGAGATCGGGCCTAGAATTTGGATCATCTGTGCGGGGTTGAACGAAGTTGGGTTCAACTACGAGTCCATCTTTTAGTGCTTCGCAGTAACTACTAAAGGCACGCTCAATTCGATTCCACAATAGATCTTGAAGTCGGTATAACTTGTGAGGGCCACCGACAAATGAAGAGTTGACGTCTTCTTCGCGAATCGTTGAAGACGGAGGTGCTACAAAGTATGTGGTGAGTTTTGAATCGACCGAAATTGACTTTAACTCTAATTTACTGGTCTTTGATTTAATGTAAGCGAATTGAAATTCTTGATCTTCAAGCCCAGTATTTCTGGTTGCAATAAAAACGTCGCCAAGAGGCGATGAGTGGGTTTGTCTTGGTTTTGCAAAGCCTAGAAGTTCAAGGGCTGCGGCGGTGAGTTGTTCTTGCATTGTTAGCTGTCCTATTTTTGTATTTCTTTAAACGCCCTGCTTCAAGGACGCCTCTATAAAGACATCGAGGTCACCGTCCAGCACCTTCTGGGTGGCCGACACTTCGACGTTGGTGCGCAAGTCCTTGATACGGCTGTTGTCCAGCACGTACGACCGGATCTGGTGGCCCCAGCCCACGTCGGTCTTGGTGTCTTCCAGCTTCTGCTGGGCTTCTTGCTGCTTGCGCAGCTCGAAGTCGTACAGGCGCGAACGCAGGCGTTTCCAAGCCACGTCGCGGTTGCTGTGCTGGCTGCGTCCGTCTTGGCACTGCACCACGATACCGGTGGGGATGTGCGTGAGGCGCACCGCCGAGTCGGTCTTGTTGATGTGCTGGCCACCCGCGCCACTGGCACGGAAGGTGTCGGTGCGCACGTCCGAGGGGTTGATCTCGATCTCGATCGAGTCGTCCACCTCGGGGTACACAAACACGCTGGCAAAACTGGTATGGCGTCCACCCGAGCTGTCGAACGGCGACTTGCGCACCAGGCGGTGTACACCGGTTTCGGTGCGCAGCAGGCCAAAGGCGTATTCACCCTCGATCTTGATGGTCGCACCCTTGATGCCTGCGGTGTCGCCTGCGGTTTCGTCTTCGATCGTGGTTTTGAAGCCCTTGCGTTCCGCGTACTTGAGGTACTGGCGCAGAAGCATGCTGGCCCAGTCGCAGGCTTCCGTGCCACCCGCACCGGCCTGGATGTCCAGGAAGCAGGGCAGGGGGTCCGCCGGGTTGTTGAACATGCGGCGGAATTCCAGCTGCTCCACGGTGGCGGCCAGCTTGGCAACGTCGGCCTGGATGGAAGCAAGGCCATCGAAGTCACCTTCGTCCTTCGACATCTGGTACAGCTCGGTGTTGTCAGAGATTTCACGCGTGAGCATGTCCAGCGTGACGACCACACCGTCGAGCGCTTTTTTCTCTTTGCCGAGTTCCTGGGCCCGCTTGGGGTCGCTCCAGACGCTGGGGTCTTCGAGGGACGCGTTAACCGTCCTCAGTCTTTCGGATTTGGCATCGAAGTCAAAGATACCTCCGTAAATCTTCCGTCCGTGCGCCCAGATCGGAGAGTTGGGTACCAATGAGGTTGATTTGTTCTGCGTCCATGGCGTTTTCTTTCGGGTTTGGGGGATAACCCGCTATTTTCTCACGCATATGGGGCACAGGTCACAAAGCCTTGCGAGGCTTGGTATGAAGTGCTTAGTCTTACTGTGTCACAAGAGTAGCTTTGGGCGCACCCTTCCACAGCAGGGGCACTGACCGAGACGGGCGATCAACTGGTAGCTCAGCCGATGGCGCAGGCTCGTGATCGATGTCGCCACGTGGCGCTGCGCGCGCAGGACTGCCGCGGGGGATGTAATCCTCGGGAAAGGCAGGCATCTGGCGTTCGATGAAGTTTTTTTTACCGCCGACAGGCTTGTCGACAACGAGGCGTTCTGCCATCAGGAACCCGTAGGCCGCGATGCTCAGGCAGGCGTGGTGGTGGAAGCCCCGCCAGCCACGTCCCTCGTAGTGGCCCAAGCCGAAGTCCTGCTTCAGGTCCTGGTAGTCCCGCTCGATGCGCCAGCGCTGATAGGTAGCTCTGACCAAGTCGGCTATGGGCGTGTCCTCGGGCAGCGTGGACAGGATGTACTTGCAGGGCTCGGCCTGATCCTTGGGCCATTCAATGAGCAACCATTGCAGCGGACGCAGCCTCGCCTTGCCGGCATTGCCGCCGGCGTGGCGCACGCGCAGTGCGGCGAAGCGCCCGCTGAGCGGCGCGTTGGTGCCTTCGCGCCAGGTGATGGTCTGGAATGCCCGTTCGGGCAAGGACATGGCCAAGGCCTTGACGCTCATCGGTTGCAACTCAGGAGTCCGGCGCGGCATCACCGGTGGCCGCCCTGTGCCGCTGTAGGGTACAGGTGGCAGCGGCTCAACCCCCGGAGCCCAAACCACCACCGCCGAGGTCACTCCCACAGCATAAGTCAGCCCCATGTCGCTCAAGGCCTGGCGGAAGGCGGTGTCCACGCCGTAGCCTGCGTCGGCCAGCACGCAATGGTGCGGAGCGCCGTCGGCCAGAAGCGCGCGCAATTGCTGCAAGGCGATTTGCGGTTTGGTCGCGAATTCCACATCCTCCGGTACACCGGCCCGGGCCTTGCGGCCCGCATCTGTCGCCCATTCCTCGGGCAGGTAGAGCTGCCACGCCACCGGAATGCTGCCTTGATCGCAGGCCAGCGACACGCTCACAGCCACCTGGCAGTTGTCCTGTTTGCCCAACATCCCGCAGTATTGCCGGGCCACGCCTACCGAGTGTTTGCCCTTCTTCGGGAATCCGGTGTCGTCAATGATCCACCAGCCACCACGGCTGAAATCCATCTTCGGCACGACCCACTGACAAACCCGTCTGAGCATCTCGGCATCAGACCACTGCGCCTTGGCAACGAAATGATGCAGCGACTGATGCCTGGCGCTTGCATGCAGGGGATCAACGCGGGCTGCCATCGGCTCCACGCTCTTGCGTGCCAGCGGCAGCATCAACCCTGTGCAATAGCCTCTGAGACCTGAGTGCCGATCTGAATGGCCAAGTCCATCGGCCAAATGTTCCAAGTACCGCTCAAACCGTTCGATGGCATCCATCATTCCTCACGTAAAAAATGAAGAGGTCTCGATAATGCCATAATTTTATTGACACAGTAAGATTAAGGCAACGCTGAACAAGTCCCTCGCGTGCCGCGCATCCCTGCTTTGGGCGGTCTGCGGCGTTGCACATCCTCGCAATAGCTGCGGCTATTGCTGCGGTTTGCGCCTTGCAGCCCATCCCAAACCAGGGCGCGCGCCATCGCGGTGACTTATTCAGCGTCGCCTTAATCAGCGTTGCCTTAGGGGTGACAGCCTGCCCGCTGCGATGGCTTCCTCAACCAATTGAATCAGTGTCACACCATCAGGAACCGGGTGGAATACATGCAGCTCTCTTTCCTCCGCGACAAGAATGTGGCCGTTACCCATGTCGTGAACGATTTCTTTTTTTGACTCAACAAGGTGCATAGTCAGCGAGGATGGTGGCTCTTTGCCCTTATCGGGCCATTGCCCATCTAGTAAAAACTGAACCTCACTCAGAGTCCAAACATCACAATTTTTCCAATAGCTAGCTTTGTCGCTTTCATAGTCCACCACTTTGCACCCCTTCTTGGCGCTCTTCAAGAAGAAGCCCCAGCAGGCGGGTGAAGGTGTCCCGCTTTTCAGCCCGGTTTCGAGGCGGGCCTACCTGGGGCGAAACGGTCAGGCGGTCGCAGTGGCCCGTTGTGTTGCGCGCTTCGCCACCTTGGGAGTGGAAACCTTCACGGTCGGCCCCATGCCAGCGGTAGCGGCCATGTCAATCAAGGTGTCCAGCGAAAACAGGTTGACCTTGCCCCGCATCAGGTCGGATATGCGTGGCTGGGTCACACCAAAAAGGGCGGCAGCCTGCGCCTGGGTCATACCTTGCTGGCGGATGACTTCGGTCAGGCTCATCATCAAGCCCGAGCGTGCGCGCATGCTGGCGGCGTTCTGGGGGGTGTCCTCGATAGCGTCCCACACGCTGGCGAAGCGTTGTTTGTCGGTCATGGTGCAATCTCCTTCATCAATGCTTTGAGTCGCTTTTGGGCCAGTGCAATATCCCGCTTGGCGGTTTGCTGGGTTTTCTTTTGGAAGCAGTGCAGCACATGCACAGCATCTTCCAGCTTGGCGATGTAGACCACTCGGAACGTTCCCGCTTCGTCCCATATACGCAACTCCAGCACACCCGCCCCAATGCTGGGCATGGCCTTGGCATCATCCGGTGCAAGGCCGTTTTGCACCCTGTCCAGTTGATACCCAGCCTCACGCATTGCGGTGTGCGGAAAGCTGCGCAGGTCATCCAGTGCAGAGCCGCAAAATTCGATTGGCTTCATGATTGAATTATATAGATTTTTGTATTTTATTGTGGGTCTGAGTTGTCCTATGCGGCCACCACTCGAAGCGCGCCGGGCACGGCCTGGGCATCAAACTGCACACCCGCAAGGCTCAGAACATGCGCTTCCACGCGCTCAGCATGGGGGCGTAGCTCATCAATGCTCAGGATGGCGTACCCCTCAGCAACGGCGCTCGGTGCATGCCCTGCAATTTGCGCAGGTACCCCGGCTGGGGCTATGCTGCGGGCCTGCCGAATGAAGGTGCGGCGCAGTCCGTGAAACGTCAGGCGTGCAACCTGGGCGTGCTGTAACACCTGGGCATGGGATGCGCGCGCGTCGGCAATGCGCCCGGTCTTACCCGTACTGGCGAACACATAGCGGCTCACCCTTGGCAGCGTTGCAAGCATTTGCGCCAGATATGGCGGCAGGGGGATGGTGCGGGTGTTCTCCACTTTGTCGGCAAGGGTCAGCTTGCGCCACTGAAAATCCACATTCGCCCACGTCAGCGCGGCCATTTCTTCACGGCGGGCACCTGTCAGCAGCAAGGCGCGCAGGTAGACGCTTGCGGTGCGGTTGTTCAGTTGCTCTGCACCAGCCCACCACCCTGCAATCTGGGCGGTATCCAGGGCGTCAGTGCGGCGGGTGTTGCGGGGTAGGCTCTCCACGATGGCTGCGGCCTTGCCTGCATCGCGGTCTGTCATTTCCCGATATTCAGGACGGGCGGCACACCAGCGCAGGAACCCCCGGAACATCATCAAGGCGCGGGCAGCTTGGTGCTTTCCTGCCACGGCTTCGCGGTCATACCAGCTTTTCAACGTGTCCTCATTGATGGCGACCAAGGGCAACGCCAGCAGCGGGTACAGCGGCCCCGGCCTTGTCACGCCCTGCCCTCGCTTTTTCTTTTCGCCACCGGGTACGGCCATCGCTTCAAGGTCGGCCCTATACCGGGGCTTCCATGCGTCCTTGCGCTTGGGTTTGCCGTTCGCCAGATACATCGGCCACAGTTCGCCCACGGTCAGCGCTTGGGCAGCGGCGGCGGCTTGCTTTTCGGCATGGGCGGCCAGGGCGTCGCGTTTCAGGTCGCGGGGGTCGGTGCCTTCATCAATCAGGCGTTGCAGTTCGCGTGCCTTGGTTTGAGCCTGGGGGATGCTCCAGGCGGCAGTGCCACCGATAGTTATGCGCAGGTCTTTTCCTTGGTACTTGCTCTGGAACACATAGGCGGGTTTTCCGGCTGGTGTGGCACGCAGCCCAAGCCCCGGCGCGGTCGCATCCCACATGAAGGCCTGCGTCTTGCCAGGCGGGCACTTGAACCCCGATACCCGGCCAGCGGTGAATGCAATCTTTGCCATGCGGTGCCCCTTGCGGGCTTACATCGGCCAGGATGTAAGGGCGGATGTAAGCGATTTTGCTGAAAACTGCCGAATTTCAATCAACGCATGAACTGGATTTAAACCCAGCACATTCCACCTAAGTTGTTGATTTATATAGATTCTATCAGCATCAATCAACGCATGCGAATACACCTATCCCCTCATTCGCAATGAGAAGGTCGGGTGTTCGATTCATCTCTCCGGCACCATTCTTAAAAACCCCTGATTCGCAAGAGTCAGGGGTTTTTCTTTTGCCAAAAAAATGACGAAGGCAAGAGTGTTTCGATGAAGATCATCCAAAGTACACACTGCATTGCCACGGCTCAGGAGTGTGCGCTGTGCATTTTTTCCCTACCCCTTCTCGCTCGGTGGACACGTGAGCGGAACAGAAATGGGGCATGACTGCCAGCCAAGCGCCATCACAACAAACTGGATATCAGCTGCACCGTCACCTGATAGTTGCGGTCTGTCTGTGGAACCTTGTCCAGCCCATAACCCAGCGTCATGCGCAGGCTGGTGCGTTTACCGACCGCGGCGTTCAGGCCCCAGCCAACACCAGTGAGTTTTTCGCGCGGAGGCAACAATGAGGCCGGTGGGCGGTACGGCACGGTACGACCGTGGTCGACAAAGAAGAAACCAGTCGCGGCCAGAGTCTGCGTGCCCAGTGGGGTATTAACCAGAGGGTGGTGCAATTCAACGTTGAGCGCGTAGCCTTGGTCGCCAGAAAATGCACCTACCGGGTAGCCACGTACGCTGCCTTCGCCACCAATAAAAAACTGCTCGGCCGACGGCAGATTCTTGTCACGTGCCCACTGCCCGCCCAGGCTGGTGCGCAGCGAAAAGCCTGGCGTCAGTCCTTGGATGTAACGCAGCGATGTGCGGTCGACCTGGTACTTGAGACGCTCGGCCAGTACGGTGGCGTCGGCCCAGTACTTGATGTAGCTGGCCGTCACCGAGCGGGAGTCAACCGCCCATTGCCATTCCACCCCCGCGCTCCGATCCTTGCTGTCGGTTCTCTGTAAAAAAACGCCGTCGATGTAGTTGCTGCTGATACGCCGCTTGGCACCGCCTACCAGGTCCCATTGTGAGTTTGCATCGATCCACACCGGCTGGCGCAGGGACAGCACCTGCGCCCGCGAATTACCAGTGATGTTCAGGCTCGAGAGCGCACCGAACTTGATGGCCGTGCGGTCTTCGTACAAGCCCATGCTGAGCCGACCGCCGTGGCGGTTGATCGGTACCGCATAACTGGCAGCACGGCTGTCTTGCCCACGCGCGCGGGTGTACGACAGCAAAACGTCATCGCGATAGCCGAGCAGGCTGCGGTTGCGGTAGGAAAAACCGGCACGCCATTCACCGGAGAGCTTGCTACCCATATTGTCGACTGAGGCCATCAGCTCGTGCTGCGGTGGCTCGACCACCGCCACGCGCAGGTCGGTGGTGCCGAAAGTCTCACCCGGCAGCAGGTCTGCCTGCAGCCGAATGTCGTTGGTTCGGTTGAACCAGACCAAGCCTTGCTCCAGTTTGTCGAGGTCGACCAGTTGGCCTCCGGCCAAGCCCAGGCGAGGTGTGATGTATTCAGCGCGGGTCGAGCTGTTGCCCTCGATCTTCACCTGCCCCACGCGGCCTTCAACCAGGCGCACTTCGATCACACCTGCGGTCACGTCCTGCTGCGGAATGGTGGCAAGCGCAGTGACGACACCCTTTTCCTTGTAGAGCGCATTCACGCGGTCGGCCAGCTGCTGCAGTTCGGCCAGCGTGACCTGTTTGCCACGGTAGTCAGCAGCAATCGCCTCCAACGCGGACATGGAAAGAATCTCCGAAGTCGAGAAGCGAATATCCTTGACGGCCACACGTACTTCGCTGCCGGTGAGCGGCGCCGCCGCGGCCGGCGTGGCCGGGCGGGTCAGCGGCTGTGAGGGTTGCTGTAGCTCACGCTCGGCCTCGCGCCGGCGTTGGTCCGCTTCGATTTGTCGCTGCTGCAACGCACCAGCCTCAGCTGCAGGGGGCAGCGTCAGAGGAGGAATGGGCACGGACTGGGCGGCGGCCTGAAGGGCAACCATGGCCGCCAGGGCCGTGAGAGAAAAACGAATCATCGTGTGCACTCCGGAACAATGTTCTTATTGCAATCGCCATCCAATGCCACCGGCACGCCCGAATAGCGTACTGGCTTGGCATCCTGCCCCTCGATGCCTTGGCGGGCCTCAAGCGTGACGTCTTCTTTGTTGCGTGCCATCGACAACGCCAGCTCGCTGAACTCGACCGCGCTGCGGTTCAGGCCCTTGTCGCCGATCTGGTCATGCTCAGGGCTGCGGTAGATCACGAACGTATTCGTGAAATCGTGGTTGTCGTACAGAGCGAAGCTGAAGGGCGCACCAAAGGAGAAGATTTGCACGTCGGCACCTGGCTGAATGCTGCGGTCGTGCTGGTCGATCACCACATGGGTCTGCGGGTTGGTCACGGTCGCACTGTCAACAACCAGCATGCTCTGAATCGCAAGGGGGCCGACCGGATTGTTCACCGTCGCCGTGCGTGCCTTGAGATGGTCGATTGCGAAGCCGCCCTGGCCCGAAAGCGCAAGCACCACGTCGCTCGCGGTGCCGCCGTTGAACCCGGTGACTGTGCCCTTCACCGGCGTCGCGCCGCCATAGACGCTGGCATTGACGCGGTCACCAGCCAGGGTAAACAGCGAGGCCACGTTGAGGCGGTCGGCATACACCCGACCCGGGGCACGCATCACGACCGTGTCGGCCGTGAGTGTGCCAGCCGTGGCGTTGCCGCCGGTCGACGACAAGGTGAAAGTGCCGCCAGCTGAGCCTTCGCGCACTGCCACGTCGTTCTGTGCCTCCAGTGTGAAGTCACGTCTCGCCTTGACACGGTCGATCGCCACTTCACCTTGCGGCGCACTCAGTATGCCGTCGAGCGCCGCATCGAGCGTACCGATACGCAGGTTGCCGCGGCGCGCATGCGCGATCACGCTGCCCTGGGTACTGGTGAGCGTCTCAGCCGTCAGATGGCGTCCTGCGTCGAGCAGCACATCGTGCTGCGCAGTCGCAGTGCCAATCACCATGTCTCGCCCAGTCGTGGCAAGGATGGCGCCGCCGGTACTGGCGAGTGTCGTGGCCTGCAGATCGCGGCCCGCATCCAGTGCGATGTCGGCGCCTGCCGTTGCACGGTTCACGCCGATGTCCTGTGCCGCCACGATGCCGATGCGACCGCCGGCTGTGGTGGCGTCGGTCTGAACCGAGCCCGCGGCGGCTGTGAGGGTCACGTTGCCAGCTGCACTGGTGGTGCTGCCGGTGGACATGTCGCCCGTCGCGGCGGTCGCCCGGATATCGCCTGTGGTGCTGGCCAGCGTGGTTGCGGTCAACGCACGGCCTGCGCTCAGCGTGATGTCACCGGTGGCTTGTGCCGTGTTCAGCACGATATCCTGTGCGGCCGTGATGTCCAGACGCCCACCCGACGTGGTATCTGTGGCCTGCACCGAACCCGTGGTTGCGACCATTGCCACATTACCGTCAGCCTGCGTGCTGCCAGCAACCACATCGCCTGCACTGGCCACCAGCGCCACATCACCAGCCATACTGGTGGTGCTGCCCGTATGTACGTCTCCCGCAGCGGCGGTCGCACGAATGTCGCCTGTGGTGCTAACCAGCGTGGTTGCGGTCAACGCACGGCCTGCGGTCAGCGCGATGTCACCGGTGGCTTGTGCCGTGTTCAGCACGATATCCTGCGCGGCCGTGATGTCGAGGCGCCCCCCACCGTGGTGTCGTTGGACAACACCGAACCCGCAGTGGCAACCATCGCCACATTGCCGCCGGCCTGCGTGGTGTCGGCTTTGACTTGGCCCACGTCGGACTGCAGCCGCACATCGCCGAAGGCGACGGTGCTACCAGCATCGATGTTGCCACTGGTGGATACCAGCGTCACGTCACCCAGCTTGCTTTCGACCGCCGTCGTGGTGATGCTGCCCGTTGCCGTCAGCGTCGCGTTGTCGGTGGCCGTCATGTGCCCCACGACCACGTCGCCGCTCACAGCAAATTCGGCGCTTCCGCCCGCGTTGGCATCAAGATGGCGCACGCGCATTTCCAGCGGGTTGCCTTTGCCGATGTCACCGCCAGCCTCTATCGTCACGCCGGCTGCGGGTGCGGTGTCAGCCACGATTTCAAGGTTGGTATCACCACCGTCGCGCACGTTGCCACCCGCCTTGATGCGCACCGCATTGGCAGTACCATTGCCGGTTGAAATTCCGGTGATGGTGGCGTCCGTCAGCGTGTCAATGTGCACTGTTCCCACGTCACCACGCAAGGTCGCACCGTCCGCCATGCTCAGCTCACCGGCCGACAGCGTGAGGTCTGATGCGGTCGAGCGCACCGAGGCAGTGCTGGCCATCGCGAGCGTCAGCGCGGCGCTCAGGTCCACCGCACCGGCCGCCTGTACAGCACCATAAAGGCGCAGATCAACTTCGCCCGAAAGGTTGGCGCTGCCGCCTGCCGTAACGTCACCGAAATTCAGGTTCCGCCCGCGTGGGCCATTCAGGTGGATATCGCCTGCGGCCTTGGCCGTGATACGGCCCGAGGTGCCTGTCATACCCACGTCCAACGCACCTGCACCAGCGGCACCCATGCTGCCGTTGCGTGCCGTCAGCTCGATGTTGTCGGCCAACACGTTGAGTCCGTTGTCACCGATCGCGTCGAGGATCGAGCCCTCGGCAGTGAGTTTGGCTGTCTTACGTGAAAAGACGGTGTCGATGTTGAGGTCGCCCTCTTCCTCGATCTCGATGTTGTCCGACGCGCGTGCCGTGAGCGTGGCACCGTCACGCAGGTTCAAGCGCAACGGCTGCGACTGGCCCGCGTTCACACCGGAACCTGGCACGTATCCAATGCCACCATAGGCCGCTTCAAGCACCAGATTTCCGGTCTGCAGCGGGCTCGAGGCCAGCGACGCGTTGGTGATCGAACCACGCACCTTGATACGCGTCTCCCCCGTCACGTCAATCGTGCCCAGCCGCGCACTGCCCATGGAGGCCAGGAACGCCGAGCCGATGTCGGTGCCCGCCACGGGTGCGGCAGTGACTGAAGCGTTAAATGCATCAAGCGCGCTGAAGTTCACAGGCGCGCGGCGCAGCACCGTGATGGTGCTGTCGGTCACCACAATGTCGGAGCGTTCGGCCGATGCCAACGCCACCTTCATCTCGTCGGTCAGGTTGCGCGGATCGATATTGGTCGGCACCACTACCGCGCCCTTCGTCTCGCCGATCGCGATGCCCGCCTGTAGCGTCACGTTGCGGCCCGACACATTGGCACTCTTGACCACCGGGTTGGTGTTGGTCACGTCCTTCAGTAAACCGGCGCTGATCGAGATGCCCAGCTCACGGTCAGTCCACGACGACTTCGCCAGAATGGCGTCACTTTCGGGCTTCGATGCTTCGTACTTGAAGCTGCTGTTGTAGGCCGTGCTGATACTGCCCACCTTGGCTTCGAGCGCGTGGTAGTTGGCCGTACGCTCGAGTTCAAAGGCAGCGATCGCATCAGCCGTCTGCTGCGGCGTCTGCCCGGCCACAGTGAGCGCCTGGCGCTCCACGGCCGAGGACGTATAACGGAAGTCCGCCTGGTAAGCACTGGCGTCAGCCTGCGTGCTGCGGATCTGCCAGTACAGCTTGTAGTCCTGCGTCATTCCTTGCTCGAAGGAACGGATAGCCTGGGCTTGGTTGGCCCGGTTCTCGTTTGTATCCTTGCGCAAACCGGATGCGTCCCAAAACGCCACCAATTCGTTCCAGGTCCGGGTGTCGACAGTCTCGATCGGGTTGTTGTCGATGATGCGGCCCGGTGTCTTCAGCAGCACGTCGCCGCCACTTGAGACCACCGTGTCGACCAGCAGGTGGCCCACGGTATTGCCCGACCAGCCGACTGTCTCGATGCCGATGTCGTTCTGCGCCGCGGCACGCACGCCGTAGAGAGCGCGCTTGGACAGGTCATCGCTGTAGCCGACGTTGAGCTTCAGCGGCGACGCAATGCCGCCGATGCCGCCGTTCTGCGACGTGAGGTCGATGCGGTCGCCCTGCACCAGCGACGTGGCCGAGGCCGCGATGATGCTGCCATCCGACACCAACGTAACGCGCCCGTTCCTGTCGAGCGTGCTGCCGCCAGCCGTGACCGCGCCGACACGCAGATCGCCGATGGTCTGCGTCACGTTGACATTGCCCACCTGGGCCGCAGCATCCAGCTGACCGCCCTTCACGGCCACCGCCACGGCCCGCACCGGGTCACCGGCCAGCGCGCCGGGAAGCGCACCGCCGACATCACCGGTAGCGTTCAGCGCTACGTTCTTGCCGGTCACCAGGGCCGTTTCGCCGAACTGCACGATCGAACGGTCGGCGGTCGCGACCCCGGCCAACGGTGTCACGCCGCTGCCGGCGTTGATGAGCACATTACCACTGGCGTTTTTGATGTCGCCCTTGAGCAGCACGTCGGCCGTCGAATTGATCGTAACCTTGCCTGCGTCGTAGCCGCTGAACTCGATGTTGATCTTGTTGTCGGCCTTCAGCGTCTTGGTCGAGATGGTGGTCTTGCCCTGGGTCTCCGTCCAGTTTTGGTAGTAGTTACCTGCGATACACAACGTCCACCAGTTGCACTTGGACCACTCCTTGGTTTTGAGCCAAAACTCGTCGGTATCGTACGGCGTCGCAACATTGGTGTGCAAAACGTTGACCGCCGTTGTGTCCTTGTACAGGTAAGTGCCGTCATCAAGACGGTAGGAGTCGAGCAAGTATGGACCAGCCTGACCGACCACTGACCCCCTGGGTGTCGTGCGCAGGCTGGACGTGCCGAAGTACTGCGCGCCCTTGTACTGCCAGTACGTGATGGTGCGGGAATCCTCGCCAGTGGTCCATGCGTAGCGCAGGCCGGTCTGCGGCGCGTAGCTGGTAGTGCGGCCGCTCGTGGCCGTCGCATCCTCAACCCCGTTCACCGTGACCTTGCCGTTCTCGCGCCGGTACACCGTACGCGTCGTTTGCGCCTTGCCGCCGTCGATGCTGCGGATGTCCGTGATGTCGATGATGCCGGCGATGCCGCGCCCGGTGCCGCTGGCGTCCTTGCCGGTGTCCAGCTTGTTGATGACCACCGCCAGGCCTGTGGGGTTGTTCACCAGGATCTGGCCGTAGCCGTCGAGCGCACGCAGCGTGCCGCCGCCGGTGCTCGAGGTGTTCATGATCTGGCCGTACAGCTGGATGTAGCCACCGCTGACCTGCGTGCCATCGAGCTCGAAGCGGTTGTTGACCACGTCGTAGTTCGCGCCGATGTTGCCGTAGTCGCTGACCAGTTGGTACAGCCCACCGCTTGCCGCGGTGCGCGTGGCCCAACCGGCCGTGTCGCGGTCGGCCCGGGCGAACGCCATGTCGACTTCGAGACGGTTGCGCACGACGTCGTAGCCGACGCGCCCACCGGCCACATCAAAGTAAACGTAGGCCTTGGCTTGTTTGTCAGCACCGGCGGTGGCGTTGTTGTAAGCGGTCACCGCCGCATCCAGCGAGCCTTGCGACAGGCCAAAGAAGCTGGCGCTGCCGGTCAGCTTCGGGGCGGCGGGCAGGTCGATTTTCCAGTTCTCGATGCCGCTTTGCACCAGGCTGTTGATGTTCAGGTAACGCGCACTCAGGAACACGCTGCCGTTGGCGATGATGCCGCCGCCGACCGGTGTACCAAGGTCCTTGATCGAACCGGGATCGCCGCCAACGTGGAAGAAGTTGTCCACGTAGCTCTGCACGAAGTCACCGTTCTTCGCCTCGATGTCCACCGTGCCGGCGCGGATGTTGCCGTTCGACAGCACGCTGCCCGCCGCGCTGCGCACTGTGACCGAGCCACGCAGGTTGCTGATGTCGCCGGCCAGCTCGATGTTCGGCGCCGCCGCCAGCACCTGGGTTCCGGCACCGTTCGGGTTGTAGGTGCTGGTGATGTTGATCGAGGGCTGCGGTGCGCTGCTGGTGTCGCGCGTCAGCACCGTCAGGTTGTTCGCTGCGGTGCCACCGCCGTTGATGCGGTTGATGTCGGCCGCCGAGTTGACCAGCACATCATTGAAGCGCACCGTGCCGCCATCATCGCTGTCGACCGTGAGGTTGCCCAGCTTGAGGAAGTTCGGCGTGTTGTTGACGATATCGATCCGTGCATCGCCCGGTGCGTTGAGTTGCCCACTGCCCTGCAGCACATCGCCCTTGGTGCGGATGTTGCCGAGCTTCACCGTGATGTCGTCGACGGTGATGAAGTCCGCGATGGGCCCGTCGGCGCTGACCTTCGACTGGTTCGGCAGATCGCTTCGCAGTTGCGCCAGGTTGGTGGTCGCGCTGGCCTTACCGTTGATCGCCGTGTCGATGGCCGTGGTATTGACCGCAACCACATTCACAAAGCCGGTTGTGCCTGCAAATCTTCCCGCTTCGGTGACGATGGTGCTGGCCGCGGTGCTGATGGTGGTGCGCGCGGCGGCCGTGTTGTCGACGGCCGTGCCGATAGCGGTGGCCGCGCCGTCCTGGCTGCCGTCTGCCTTCTTGAAGGCGGTGGCCAGGGTCCGCTGGTTGCTCGCGATCGTGCTGTTGTTCTGCACCACCTTGGCCGACGCCGTCTGGATCGTCGTGCTGCGGCTGGAGACACCCGTGAGCAGCGTCTGGATCGTGCCGGACGTGGTGCGGATACTGGCCTGGCGTGTGTCGATCTCGGCCTGCAGCGCCGCGTACGCGGTCGATCCGTACTCAAGCGCCAACATGCTGGTGCGGCGCGTTTCGATCTCGGTCAGCAGGTTCGTGATGGTGGTGTTGTGCGTCGTGATGGTGCTGAGCGCGGTCGCGTTGAGCGAGCGGTTCGACGCGATGGTGGCCAGCTGCGTCGCGTTGTCACTGATCAGCGCCTGCGTCGCAAGGTAAGTGGCATGGGTGGCATCGAAACGATCAAGCGCCTTCAGGCTGGTGTCGATGTTCCCGTTGGCCGTGACCAGCGCCGCACCCTGGGTGGCGATCGAGCTGCTGCTGGTGCCGATGGTGTTGCCGGAGCCCACCACCAATGTCGCAGTGTTCGAGATCAGCTGCCCGCTGCCGCTGACCTTGCCGGTCTCGCTCATCAGCTGCATTTGGTACTGCTTGATTTGCGTCGTCGCAATCTCGTACGGACTCGGGTTGCCGCTGCGGCCAGGATCGACCACCTGCTCGCCGTTGACCGTCGTGACCTTCGCCAGGCCGAGTTCGGCCAGTTTGAACATGAGGAAGTTGATCTCGGCCTCGTAGGCGCCACGCGCCACGTCGTCCGCGGCATACTGCTCCATCAGGCTGCGCAGCTTGCCGATCCGCTCCTGGATGTCGGCTCCAATGCCCTTGCCCAGCTCGACCGAGTAAGTCACACCCTTGGTCGCGGTGGACTTCATACGCCACAGCACTTGCCTGTCGATCTCCACATACTGGCTCTGGATGGTCGTGACGTTGCCGTCCTTGTCCAGGTGGTTGCCCTGCGCGTCGGTCAGGTAGGTGTAGCGGTACACCGGAACGGTCGACAGGTTGCCCGCTGCATCGGTCAGTTCGATCTCGAAAGTCAGCGAGGCGCGGCGGTTGATGCCAGTCATCGCGATCCCATCCACGTGCACGATGGCACTGCCACCCACGCTGGTCGAGCCGCCAATCACATCGAAAGACACGTCACCGCCACCGAACAGGTTGCTGATGCCGCTGGCCGCGGCCGCGAGGGCTTCGCGGTAGAGGTCCTTGCCGATGCCCTTGGCCTGGGCGGTGACCAGGCCTTTGTCGGCATACAGCGCAATGTCTTCCGCCGTCTCGACCCTGCTGCCCGACGCGAGCGTGACACGCGCGTTGTTGACGATGTTGGCCTGTGCGTCCGGGTCGGTGTCGATCGGGATCGCCGTCTTGTTCCACAGGTTGACCGCAGCATTGGCATCAATGCGTGTGGCATTGCCGCTTGAACTCTGGCCACCAGCCAGAAGCACCGAGCCGTCGTTGGCCTGCACCAAGGCGTTGGCACCCAACGTCGCTGCGTTGGTGCCGGTGTAGTTGGCATAGGCCTCGCCCGAGGGCGCGCCGGCCACGCCGTACACGTTGGCCTGCGCACGCGAGTCGAGCGACACGTTGGAATGGCGCGCCGCGCGCTTTGGCACTGATTGTCGCGAGCTTTGGCGCTTTTTGCCGCAGCCTTTGGCACTGATTTAAAGCCCTTACAGCCCCGGTTAAAGGTTTCCAGACGAAGAAAAACCCCTCGAAAGGGGCTGACTTCATGCTCCGAAATGGCAGTTAATGCCCTTCAGGCTCCTGTTTCGCGGCCTTCAGACCCGCCTCAAACGCCGCCTGCAGCGCCGCTTTAACTCCCCATACCGAGACGTCATGGAAGTCCAGTGCATCGGAGCGTTGAACCTCCAATGTCTCGATATGAAAGTGCTTGCGGGCGATAGATTCAAGCACCTCGACCCTGGTCTGCTGCGCCATTTATTTCACTCCCCCCAGCATCACAACGACCTCCTCAAGGCGCTCCTGCACCGCGCCCAGGTCACCCGCAAAACCCCAATTCCTTGGCTGCTGCACAGCTCGCTGGTTGTGCATGGCCAGTTCATCATGCAAGGCCTTCAGCAGCACACTGATGTTGGCCTGGTGCGCTTTGTAACTATCCAGGGCCGTCTTTGCGGCGCGGGCATTGATCAGGTTCAGGCCAGAGGCGGTTTGCGAGGTGTTCACGTTGGCTTCCTATGGGTCAGTTGCAATGCACCCAGTACCGCTCTGTTTGGCCCCGCCAGCAAGCAGTGCCAGACCACCGCAGTCGGCCACTATTTGCCCTTGAAATTGCAGATCAGCACCTCGCCCACCGGCTTGTTGACCGAGGCACCAATGCTGTACCTGGTCTGCACCGATTCGATGCGGAAACCTGCGAACGTCTCCCGCACACCAGGTGTGTCATTCAGGCTCAGGATGAACTTGCCCTTCAAGGTCCCCAGGAGGCCCGCCAGGCGCGCAAAGTCATCTCGACTGAACAACCCATCGCCATAGTCCTTCTCACAGCCCCAGTACGGCGGATCGATGTAGAAAAGCGTGCCTGGCTTGTCAAAACGCTGGAGGACCTGGTCATAGGGTTTGTTCTCCACAAAGACCCGCGCCAGGCGCACATGGGCGTCACTCAGCTCCTCCTCGATCCGCAGCAAATTGAGCCTCGGTGCGCCGGTGGCCGCGATGCCGAAAGTCGGCTTGTTGATCCGGGCTCCGAAGCTGGTTTTAGCCAAGTAGAAGAACCTGGCCGCCCGCTGGATGTCTGTCAGGCTGTCCGGTGGCATTTGCAGGAACGCATCGAAGTCATCCCGCGATACCAGCATCCAGCGAAACTGGGCCACCAGCTCACCGAGGTGGTGCTTGAGGCAGCGGTATAGGTTGGTCAGCTCCCGGTTGATGTCATTGATGATCTCAACCTTGCTGGGCGGCTTTTTAAAGAGCACCCAGGCCGCGCCTGCGAACACCTCGCAGTAGGCCTGGTGAGCGGGCATACGCTCAATGATTTGATCGGCCAGGCGGCTCTTGCCGCCCAACCATGCCAGAGGGCTTTTCTGTTGCGTCATCACGTTCTTTCTTGTCGTGTTGTGACGCTCGAAGGCGCTCTGGTTTGGGGCTCTGGCCGCTACGATCAACGGCGCTGGCTCTCCAGTGGTTCATGCACCCACAGCGGGGGCATTTGATCTCTACGTTTCCTTCGGCCTTCGCCAGCAACTTCTGGCACTGACCACATCTCACTTCTTGCATATCGGCATCACCTATGATTCGCCCCGCCTAGCTAGGTGGCAGGGTCTTTGGCTGATGCCGTGCTAACTCACGGCGGAGGCGCTTGCCTGGGGTGTTGACGCACCCTGGGCACTCGCCCTGTCTTTTTTTATTGAGTGCCACCCCCCTCAGGATGCTCCGCAGCGCGGGCATTAATCTCATAGGGGTTGTTGCGATACCCGTGGCGGGCAAGCCACCACAGATACCGCACAGCGAACAGCACGCGCCCGTCGCGCTCGATCTGTTCAAGATGTTTGGCTTCATGTCGGATCAGCCAGTCCACGTTTTCCCAGCCAGGCAGCACATAGACCGTGCGCCAAAAGCTGGCCCAGCCATAGAAGCCACAGGCGCGCAGGTACCACGCGATGGGGCCTTTTGCTGTTTTGACGATCACGACAAAAACCCCTGAGCCGCATCCCAGTCCTCGGCAAGAATCTCAGCGACAGACTTGCCCGAGCCCGTCAGGTTCCAGAGTGAGGGGCGACCGAGGTACACGCCGTCTGTAGGGTAGTTCGCTTGGAATGCAGTCTGCATTCCAAGCGTGGGGGTTGCAGCAGGGGTATTGAAACTGCCGTCCCAAGAGCTCGAAACACTCAAGTTTTTCTGCGTTTTGTCAACGTAAATCGAGAGCTGGCGAAACCCCGCCGCAGACTCGCCGTCGAAAAGGCATGCGACTTGGTGCAGCCCACCGTCGCAAAGAGCGAGGGTATCGCCAGAAGTCAACGACGCACCTCCTGCACTGCCACCGCTGATCGGGGCTGTAAAGACAAGACCTACCGCCGCCCCCGTTGCCTGCACTGTTGTCAGTCCAATCGCCCACTGACAAAGCGTTGATGTGTTCGCTGCGTAAGAAAGCAATGACTGGTAAACGTTGGCACTCGCAGTCTGCCAACCACTCGCTGGCAGCTTGACCCACAGAATGACAAGAAACTTCTTCGTTGTATTGGGCAGCTTGAAGCTGTCAGGCAGTGTGACCTTGGGATTCAAGCCCGCAAACTTCAACAGGCCCCCAGCAACCGCAGGGAACGCTGAGTTAGCGGTGGCCTGGGCTGCATCGGAGGTCAGGCTGTTGAATTTGGTGTTGACAGCGACGGCCCCGGAGCCCGCGTAGCACTCTGGATTGCTGAAGTCCAGCATGCCTTTGGTCAGTGGTCGGATGATCGCATCGTCTTTTTCTACGAATGGGATCAGGTTCAGTGGGTCGTTGAAAGCAACGTCGGAAACGATTTCGATGGTCATGAGTTACCAGCCTTTTTTATTGATGATTGATGCGATGTGTTCTGCAATGAGCAGGTGTGCAGCGGCGCTGTAGTGCACTGCGTCAATACGCAGGCTGCGCGGCACGGTGCCTGCCGCAATGTCGGCGTTGTCGTCTGTGCTACCGTCGCCGTGCTGCATCAGCAGCTTGCGGACGTTGACCACTTCAAAGCCCGGCCCGGTGAACCGGGACTCTGCCCACAACTCCAGCGCCACGACGTTGTTGCCCGTGGTGGTGCCAACGCCCTCGTTCGTAGGTACGCCAGGCGTGATGCTCCCGCCGTTGGTCACCGTCAGGATGATCTGGCGCTTCTCAATGCTGCGCTGGGCTGCAGAGCACGCCTCCACATCCCGCTTGATAGTCGGCAGATCACCCAGGTTGTTGCGGCCCAGACCGATCACCAGGGTGTTCAGGTCATAGTCAGCCCACACCGGTTTGAAGGGAGTGCCCTCAGGGCACCCCACAGCAGTACCGTCCACAGCACGGGTGAATGTGTAGGAGCCATCACCCGCCGCCCGCGTCCACGTGCCCAGAACCCCAGCCAGCGAGCCATACAGCGTGTTGCTGCCCTGATTCGTGATGGGCGTGAACCCGTTGTCCAGCGTTCCATCTGTCTTGAGCACGCGGCATGCCGTGACTGTGACCGGGCCGGATGCCGGGATTGAGTTGCCCGCCACCGTCAACAGCGGTGCGATGGCACCGAAGCGGCCAGCAATGTGCGTGGATGTTTGACCGCCGACGGCAAGGTTTCGGTAGTTGCGGGCGCTGATCATGGGCACGATCAATGTGCGCCAGGGTGTTGGCCCCGCGCCGTTAAGCTGCGAATCACCGAGCAGCGTCAGGTCTTTGTTGGGGGAGAGGTACTTGCTCGGGTTAGCGACGATTGCGTCAACGCGGCCGTCAAGGGCATCGATCTCCCCCAGCACATCACGCCCCATGGAGATCAGCTTGCCTGTCCGGGACACAAGCAGTGCGACTTTGGTACCGGTGCTGTCCAACAATCGAAAGACAGCCGACCCACGCCTGCCGGACTTAAGCACCGCTTTGGTTGCGAGGATGCTTGCCGCGTTGCTCTCGTTAAACGCTTCAGTTGCCGCGATGCGGGCAACAATGTCGCCACCCACACCGAGAATGACACGACCATAGCGGTCGATACCCAGGCCCAATTTGCCACCCGCTGAGCGCAGCACATGCACCCAGCCACGACGGCGGGCATTGATAGGCGTGCGCGAGTTGAGCTGTCCGATGCTGGGGTACGCGGCAATCAACACCGACCCGGCACTGTTTACACGTCGGTACTCATACGCAGCAACGTCACCCGAGCCCTGCACTTTGAAGGCCACGCCGTCTGCCACAGCTGCGCGCCCGGTGGGCTCGTCAACGTACACACCGCCCTGGATCAGGGCGGCATCACGGGCCAGCTCAGCGGCAACCTTTGCCGCAGCAGCTGCTGCGGACTGTGTCGTTGCGGTGGTGGCCTGCCCTTCTGCCAGCGCAGCCTTGTCGGTGGCAATCGCCGCCTTTGCCACCGCTACCGCAGCAGCATCGACAGCATCCGTCTTTGCGGTCTGCACTGCTGCGGCAGCTTCTGATGTGGCCTCGCCAATGCCATCAGCTGTTGTGGCTGCATTACCGGCAGAGGTGCTGGCAGCAGCAGCTGCCGCTTCTGCCAGCTCGGCGGTGCTGCGCAACCAGGTTGCCAGCTCGTTTGCGCCACTGGTCCAGCCCGGGAAGCTGGCAAGCCAGGCCTGCATTTGCCCATCAAAAGCGGCACCACCGAAGCGGTCGGGGGTAGGTGTCGGAAGATCCGGGATCAACGGGGGTTCCGTGATCGCTGTGGATGCTGTTGCCATGTCAATTTTTTCCTTTAAACATTGCCAGAAATATCAAGTCGAAAGGTGATTCGTTTAGGCCCGGCCACGCCGACCGAGATGCTCGAAAAACGACCGTATGTGAATGCGCCCGAAAGCGATGGGTCACCTGGAGCGACGATCCAGATACAGGGCACGCCTATGTACTCAGCGCTGAATTTGATAAGGCTGTTGTACTGATCGCGCGTGGCCTCGATGACCCCGCTCGCGCCCTTTGTGTACCCGCGCTCAATCGTCACGGGGTTGCCATCGGAGCCGGTGTAGTAGCGGCTCCTGTCAACGAAATCATTGGAAAAGCCGAACACCGCGTCTCCGATGAAGAGGCTGCGGCTGAATGACACAAGCGCCACTTCTGCCGTGCCAGTTGCTTCAATTTCAATCGTGGCGTGGGTTGTATTGAGACTGGGCAAGTCGCTCCAGACCATCTCGGTCAACTGTTCCAGGTCACCAAAACAGAAGGCCGCATACGACCCTGCGACCGAAATCGCGCTGCGGGTTTCCGGGCCGTAGAAGATCGGGCCGCCATCGCCATCACGCAAAGTCAGAGTGACACTGCGGCCCTTGATCCCGAGCAAGCAGAGGTCTGTGAAGCGCCGACCGAGGGCCACAGTCATCACAAGCCCGCCTGCCGCCGAAGTGACAGTGGAGGGAGACTGGTCAAACGCAGCCATCTGATTGGATGCACCGTCATCGCGCCAAGCGAGTGGCTCGTCCTCAGGCACTTTTCCCAGGTTGTCAGCGACCAAGCTGACCCATTTGCGGTGGTTCCGGCTCACAACCGCTTCCAAGGCGTAAGTGGTGGTTTCCAGCCAGGCCGATTCGTCCGACGCAGTACTGCTGATCAGCATCGCCGGGGTGACTGGAATTGGTGGGAGAACGATCATGCTGCGACCTCGACACTGCGTGTATGCAGCGGCTCTTTCCCGTCTGTATAGACAAGTACGCCGTTGACGACTAGCTCCTGTAGCCTGTCACTGGCAGCAGCTGAGTGAGCTGCTGTGCCATACACCCCGCGCTTGATCTCGGCCAGCTCTGCACTCACTTTTGCGAGCTGAGACGCCATTTGCCCAAATGCGGCGGACAGCACCTCCGGTAAGCCAGCACCCACAGAAGAGCCACGCCCGTACATGCGTACGCCAAGTTCACCGCCTGGGCCGCGCTCCAGCGGCATGATGGCTTCGGGGCCTGCTTCGCCCATCTGCCCCATGCTGAAGTTGGTGGCGCGGTCTACGATGGAATTGGTGAAAACGCCGCCTTGGGCAAAGCGGGTGATGGGCGCGCCCGGCGATCCGTTCCAGCTCAGGCTTCGCACGTACAGCGGCTCAAGGCTGTTACCTCCTTGACGGCCTGTGTACTCACCTAAAAACACCAGGTAGCTCAGTTTGTCGGCTTCAACGCGGTCGCCGTCCCGTATCACCTGGGCCACTGTGGCCAGCTGCTCTGCCGTGCCCTGCATCAGCGTCAAAGACTGCCCGATGTACTCGGCGTTCAGCGTCTGGCCCGCTTGTGCACCCGCAAGCGTGTTGTTACGCACCAGCTCCAACTGGCTGATCGTGCCGTCCCCATTGGCATCCATCAAGGCAAACAAATTCCGCAGCTCAGCGTCAGAGGCCTTCCCGGCCAGGGCTGTTTGCAGCTCTTCGAAGGTCAGCAGACCATCCGTATTGATGTCAATCGTGCCGAAATTCGACAGCAATGTGCTCATCACATTGGTCGCGCTCAGCTGCTGCGCGGTCAGGTCGGCAATCGTCGCCAGTTGCTCCAGCTGCTGCGCGTAGCCCTTGGTCGCGGGCAGTGCGTTCAGCTCGCTGATGACTTGGGCGTTGATCGCCGCCTGCGTCGCGTTGGTACTCACGCCTTTTGACGCGTCGATGTAGTCACGGGCGGACTGGGCGACACGCACGCTCGCGTCAATGTCACCCTGGCGGGCCAGGGCCATGTCTGCCAGGTAGTCGGACTGGCGCTGACGCATGAGGGCCATCGGGTCTGCATTTCCGCCCTGCGTTGCGGTCAATTCACGCACCAGCGATGCAATGCCGCCGCCCGCACTTGCAAGGGCGTCCACGTAGTCGCGCTGGGCTGCGGCGGCGTCCGCTGCGGCATTGGCAACCTCGGCTGCAGCTGTTTTTTGGTCTTCCAGGGCGTAAATTTGCAGCTGAATTGCCCGCTCGGTGTCAGTGAGCGCGGCCAGCTCTCGCGCACGGATCGCAGCAACATTGCCCTCGTTCTCCAGCGCCCAGGCCTTGTCTTGCAGGCTCACGATGTTTTTGGCGATGTCGTCAAGCGAGCGCACAGGGTTGCGCAGGCGCTCAATGGCATCGGCCAGCGAGCCCACGTCCGGGTAGGCCGCTGCAAATGCGCTCTCAAGCTGCAGCAGCTGGGCCACCATCACGCGCCCGGCTTCTGTATTGACGTTTTGCGCCTCGTACAGTGCGCGGTACTCAGCGCGGGAGTCCACGCTGGCATAGCCCAGGTCGGACATTGCGCCCTGAACGGCTTTCAGGGCGTTGGCCTGGCGCTCGGACTCGCTGTGAAAGTTGTTGTAGTAGCTCCCCAGCCTGTTGCCCAGGTTGTCAATGCCACCGGACAGCTCGATGAGGCCTGCGGCGGCGTCAAAGCTCATGTCGCGCAGATTCTCAAAGGGCAGCGACTTGACGGCAGCGCGTAGGTTTTCCACACCCGCGATGGTGTTGCCGATGTCGGTCAGCAGGGCCTGGGCGGCTTCGGTGCTGAGTGACTCTGCGTCTACGCCGCTCAGCTTCTTCTTGATCGCCTGGGGGGCATCAGCCACGTTCTGGAGCGCCTGGATGCTGGACTGCAACAAATCTTGCGAGAAATTGGCAATCGCGGTTTCGAGGTCGGGCGATGTGGACGAGAACTTTTCGTAGAAGGTGCCCGCGTAGTTGTCGCCAGTGCCGCTTTCACCGAAGGTGGTGCCGTCGGTGAACTTGCCGCCCGACATGACACCGCCCCGGCCCTTGCTGGAGTTCTCAAAACCGCCAAAGAACTGGGCAAGCGCAACGCTGGAGCCCATACCCTTGAGCATCGAATTGATGCCTGCAGCGGTGCTTTCCAGGGCTGCTTTGACCTTGGCGTCACCGGCACCGATGCCGTCGGCCTCCATCAAATAGGCATTGCCGGTCGTCATGCCGACGCCAGTGCTGTTGTTCCGGTTGAACTGCTGGCCGATCTGGGTGTATGTCTCGCCGCGACGGTTGTTGGTCACCGCGCCGTCGAAGGCCACGCCGTACTGGCCGCCCGAGCGGGACTCACCCTTGCCAACGCCTTTGAGCAGGCTCACAGCGGCCAGCGCCAGGCCGACGTAGGGCATGGCCGCACCGAGGGTACCCATCATCGTTGTGCCGCCTGCAGCAGCAGCTGCAGAGGCCGCAGCACCCGACGACGCTGCACCCAAGCCCAGGCCTGTGCCAATGGCCGTATTCGCGGCTGTGGCCCCCGTCAACCAGCCCAGGCCGGAGCCGACCAGGTTGCCAACAGAGTTGCCGCCAAACAGGCTGGCGATATTGCTGCCGGTGTTGAGGATGGAGCCAATGCCGGGACTCGAACCGCTGCCCAGGCCGATGGCATTCATACCCTGGTTGACTACGCTCCCAACAGGGCTCATCACCGCGCTGATCATTGGGCGTAACACCATGGTGTTAAACATGTTGCTGACCGTGTCGCGCAGATTCTGGGCGGAGGTTTTGCTGTTCTCAAAGCCACGCATCAGCGCGTCAGTGAGCTGGTCGCCCATCTTCTCGGACGACTTCTTCTGTTCGTCCTCGACCTTGCGCATTCCGTCAATTTGCACCCGATTGGATGCATTCACCTGGGCCTGGGCTGCAGCAGCGCGAACGCGGGCATATTCCGCAGCCCGTTGGGCCTCATCAAACCCGGTGTTGCCGTCAATGGTTGCAATCTGTTTCTTGAGTTCCAGCTCGATCTTGTAGTGCTCGATGGCAAGCGCACGCTGTTCAGCGGTGGCCGGTGCCATTCTCAGTTCCAGAGCGATCAGGTCGGCAGCCTCCCGGATGCCGGTGACATACGCCGATACGGCCAACCGGCCCTGCTCACGGGCCTTGCTCTCTTGCACCAGCGCCTGGGCCACCTCCTCCGTCATCTGCACTTGTTCGGCATACAGGGCGATGTCGCGCTTTGCGGATGCAGCGACTTTTTCACCAGCGGCCAACTGGTCGAGCATCTTCTCGACCAGCGCCTTCTTCTCGGCACTCAGCTCCTTCAGTTTGCCTTTCAGGTCTTCATTCCACTTGATCCGCAGCTGGTCTGAATCGTTCAGCTTGCGCCCACTGACCAGCTCCAGGTTCTGTGCCTCCAGCCTCTGGTGCACTGTGGACAGCATCGACGCATAGCTGGTCTGCAGCGTGTTTTCTGCCTTGTTCGCACCTGTGGTGACACCAGTCTTCTTCAGCAGCTGGGCTTGCATCTGCCCCAGCACGTCGGTGTACTCTTTCCCGACCAGCACACCCGCTGTGTTCAGACGAATGACTTCCTGCATGTCCTTGGTGTAGCCCTCGGGCACCCCGGACACCTTCAGGCGCAATGCGTTGGCCGCAGCCTGGTCTTTGTCCTGCTGGGCCAACTGTGCACTCACCGTTTGCGGGTTGACCATGCCCCGCCCGCCGCCCACGGCAGCGCCAGTCAACGCCGCTTGTTCGCGCTTGGCTTCCCGCAGTTTGTCCACATACACGCCGAGCTGATAGAGCTGGTCTTGGATGTAGATATTGGGGCTGCTCTTGCCAAACTGGGCTTGCAACGAGGCCAACTGCGCTTCAGCACGAGGCAGCTCTGTAGCCAGCTCAGCGGCTTTAACCGCGTTGGTCTTCAGGAAGTCAGGAAGGACAGCCAGGTCTGTGCGCAGGTTGATCAAGCCACCCGACAGCGTGTTGACGCCGGAGTTAACCGTGTTAAAGGCAAGGTTCAAACCGGCAAAACCAGTGCGGCCAGCGAGAACGCCCGCACCCGCTGCCAGCTCCGAGAACATGCCGCCGCCGCTCGCCTTGACGCGCAGCATCACTTCCGACGCCACCGTCATGTCCTGGCTGATGGCCGTCATCTCGCGCCCGATGGTGCTGCTCACACCACTGTCGCCCACCGTTTGCTTCAGCTTCTCCCAGGAGTTGCCCATGCGCTGGGCAGAGGCATCCAGGCGGTTGGCCGCGTCTTCAACGCTGCCTGCCAGCATCGTGTCAATGGCAGCGGCGAACTTCGGCAGAAAGTCCACCGCCACGATCTGTCCGGACTCCAGCAGCTTGCTGAACTCCTCGGTGGTCACACCCAGCGCCTGCGCACCGGCCTGCAGGGCGATGGGCATACGCTCACCGAGCTGGCCCCGGAACTCTTCGGCGCTGACCACACCCTTGCTCATCATTTGCTGCACGGCCAGCAGTGCACCGGTCGACTGATCCGCGCTCAGGCCCATCACCGCACTGGCCTTCGCCATGCTTTCAAACACAGCGCGGGCCCCAGCACCCTCCAACGCAGTGCCCCGCGAGGCGGAGGCAAAGCCCGCATACGCCTGCGAGGTGCTGTTCAGCTGCAGACCGAGCTTGTCTGCGAGGTTTGCGACATGCGCCAGCTCCCGCGCACCGTTCCCGTTGGTTGCGAAATTGAGCTGAGTCGTCAGGTTCTGAGCCCGCACGCTGGCCTGGAACAAGGCATCGCCCGTAGCCAAGGCCGCATGGGCTACAGCCATCAGCGACACCGTTGCCACGGTGTAGTGCCCCACACGCCCAATGGCCGATGACAGCCGATCAGCACTACCACCTGCAATCTGCGCGTTGGTGTTCAGTGTTTGCAGGCTGGGGGACACGCCATCCAGCGCGCTGCCCATGCCCTTGGCAGCAGCACCCGTAGCTTGAGCCCGGTTTTCCAGCTTGCGCAGGCTCGCATCACCAACATCCACTGCCGTCACCAGACTGGTGGAGTCTCCTGTGAATTTGATACTGACTGTGGATTGTGTGCTCATGCTAAAGTGACGCGGTATGGAAAACTTCTTGATCGTTCTGTTCGGCTGGGTTGTGCTGCTGTCGCTGGGTTACGGCGTCTGGGCAGTGCTTGGCCGTGTGGCGAAAGACATGAACACCGGTCGCCTGCAGGTGCTCGGCGGTCTGTTCCTGCTCAACAAGCTTTTTGATCCCCCAGCCCTAGCGGCTGTTGCGAATCGACCGCTCCTCTTCCTCCATCACCTGCACCTCGGCGAACACCTGGTCCAGCCGCTTGCGCGATATGCGGTACCGCCGCATCACCATGTCTACGCCCTGGTAGTCGAGGCCCAGCCACAGCACCACACCCACGCCCATCGCACAACGCCATTGCGTTGCGCAGCCCAGGTACACATTCCATGCGTCGGCGTGTTCTGGCCATAGTTCAAAGTCGCGGGGTTCGGTGTGTTGCTCGGCTTGGTCAATGAGCTGGTTTATGTCGAGCCCAAGAACCGCGCAGTCTTCACGCACCGAGTCATCAACCAAGCCAAAGTCGGCGCTGTCTAGCCCGAGATGGTGTCGGACTGCGCCTTGGAGTTTTTTATGGACGCCTCACGCTGGTTGATGAATGCGACATCGAACCAGGACACAGCGATTGCTTGGTCCGTGCCCGGATACACCTCGTCCGTAGCAGCGCGCTCAGCATGGCTGTAAGGCACTTCGATGTTGTTCTCGTCGGTCATTCCCGACCAGCCAGACACAACTTCGTCCAATAGTTCCCGCACAGTCAATTTGCCCGCCGCAAATTGAGCGTTCAGCTCATCACGCCTTGATGTGGGAATACGCTTGAAGTAGACCGAGAACTTGTGCGAAAAATATACGCCGTTACCCTCCGCCAGGAACAGTGTGGCGGACGCTTCGATGGTGGGCTTGAGGCCGGAAATTCTGACTGGCATGGATGTATCTCCTATCGGGTTAAAGGTGGGGTTAGAAGCGTTTTCGAATAAGTTCAAATCTCAAACTGCCACTCGTCATTACCCGCATCCGAGGGAATGAATCGCAAGGGCAACGTGATCATCTGGACGCCACTGCTGTCGCTGTAGCTGGGCTTGCCAATCTCAGCGCGAGCAGCGGTGAACTTCACCGTGTTGGTGGCCAGCAATCCATGGCGGAAGGCGATAGGCACCTGGGCGCGAGCGAGACCCATGCCTACCCAATCGCGCACAGCGACTGCGGTATTGCGGAATGTCACCGATCCAGTGGACTTGCGGCCCGTGATATCCACGCTGTCCACATTAATCAGGTCTTCCTTGACCACATCAAGACCCATCGCAAAGCTGAAGGCATTGGCCTCCACAGCCAAGCCGTCAACCAGCAACGTGGTGTTGGCCTTGTTCACGCCAAGCGGGTTCAGGAACTTGGTGTAAACCACGCCCGTGGGCAGAGGTGCGTCGACCAAAGGAACGAAGCTGCCCTTCAGTTCAAACTTCCATGCTGGAGCAGCCTTGGCCGACGCTTCCATAGTTACCGTTCCACGAACACCAAGAGACGTGTGCAGAATGCCGTCGATGTTGAAAAGTAGAGAGCCCGACTCCGGGTTTTCTGTGATCGGATCAAACAAAGTGCTTACACCCACTTCGTTGGTCACACTGGTAGAACACATCCGGATCAGCTCGGCCACACCAGGCATAGCGCCCAAAGCAGAAACACCAGAAAACGGAACGGAGAAGCTCAAGCTCTTGTACTGTGTGACCTGCGTGGTCGGAGTGGCACCGAAGTGCGGCTGGATGTAGTTGTTCTCAATTTCGTCGCCTTCGACTGGCACGGCTGTGACGTCAAAAGCCCGAATGGCATTGAGGCCCGCTGTAGGCAAGGAATTGGTGCCATAAACCGCTTCGGCTTTGGCGAGGATCGTCATTTTTCGGACAAACTTGGACATTCAAATCTCCTGAAGGTTTTAAAGAGACCAGGGCTCAAGCCGTGGTTTTTTCGGGCTCAGTGCGCTGCTCCAGCACACGCTGGCCGTTCACAAGGCTGTAGAGCCCACCTTTGCCGGTGTGTTCGTCACGCGGCGCAGACGCAGCGGGCGGCGTGGAAGAAACCACGGTTGCGGACTGTTCAACGGTGGCAGCGGCAGTCGAGGCTTGCGCTTCTTGCGCGTTACCCGCTTGCGTTTGGGCTTCGGTGGTTTCGGCATGGGTGGCCTTTTTGGTGGTCATAGGTAGCTCCAGGTCTGAAGGGTCAAAACAACGCTGTGGCACATCACCCCAGCAAACATCACGGCTCCGGCATCAGCCACTTGCACACCGTCGGGCTCTTCACCCAGCGGGCCGGGCTGGCACACCCCACCGAAGGTCGGGTCATCGCGCACCAAGGTGCGGAACTGCTCGACCAGGTCATCCAGCACCAGCTCGGTGCCCTGCAGGTCGTTAAAGGCGAGGTAGCCGCGCACAGTCCAGGTGTGGGCATTCACAGCGCCAGCGGTATCGACCGTGCGCTCCAGCGTTTCCGTGCGGCGCAACCACCAGCCGCGCAGCTGCTCCGGGCCGTTCGAAGGGGTGAACAGATACAGCCCCCGAAACGCGGCTTCGTTCGCTGCGTAGCGCTCGCGGTCGTGGACCTGCCCGATGTCCGGCACCGATGCCAACATGGACACCACGGCGGCGCGGTGTTCTTCAAGAATGCTCACGCGGCACCTCCTGTCAGGCCTGCAGCCACACGGGCAGCAGCGTTCTCAAACATGCGCAGCACCTGGCCCTCTGTGGCCGCTGCAGCACGTTCGAAATACTTCTTTGGCTTGGTGCCCTTCTTGGCAATCTTTCTGGCGACCAGGAAGGCCACGCTGGGCGCACGTTTGGCGCTCACGCCCAGCACGGCACGCACCCATGGAATCAACGCGTCCACGGGCGGCATATGCGGCTTGGTGCCCAGCTCGAGGAAGGCAGCAGAGGCCTGTGAGCTGCTGACAAGACCAATCACACCCACGGGCGTGCTGAATGCATCGCTGCTGATGCTCTCAGCGGTCAAACCAGTGGCACCACGCGGAATGCTGTCTTTCACCTCCCCTTCTACCAACCTCGTGGCTTCGGTCGCAGCGACGAGCAGTTCCCGGCGTGTCATATCCGGGGCCTGGGCAAAGCCACGCCGCAGGGCATCCATGCCTGCAAAGCTCATGTGCAAGCTGCTCATTGCACACCCCGCGTCAGACGGTTGCGCGGACGGCCAGGCCACGACACCACGGCGCTGGCCGCGTTGGATGTGCCACCGCCCGCAGCCGCCTGGGCAAAGGGGTCCAGTTGGCCGGTGCCCACAAAGTAGGCAGTGCGGTATTCCTTGGCCCTGGCAGCGTACGAGCGAGATCGGTTCTCGGTGTTGCTGTTGTCAGCGTTGATCAGCGTCTCGCGCTGGCCGCTGTAGAAGGTCGCCAGCTGGGTGCACAGCTGCCAGGCAGCGTGGCTTGCAACCGCAAGGCGGTGCCCCAGGGGAATCGTGTCTTCCGCTCCTGCCAGGCGGTGCGCAGCGGCCAGCGTCAGGCGCACGGTGGCACCTGCAGGCAGCTCCACTTCGGACATCAACAGCGACCCGCCGTCGTTCCGGTAGAAACCCACATTGACCAGCGACCGGGGGTGGTTGCCGATGGGGTACTCGGCGTCGCGGATCAGGCAATCATCCGTCCAGCCCGCTGGCAGGGGCCCCACGTAGCCAGTCACAAGCCAGCTGGTGTCGAGCACCAGGCCACGCGGGCGGTCAGCGCTGTAACGCAGCACGGCCTGGTCAATGGCACGGTCGCGCACGGCAGGCACGATGGTGCTGCTTTGGTCGCGCACCATGTCATCCACCATTTGCTGAAAATCGGCCAAGGCCATGTGTAGGGTTCCGGGTTGAAAGGTTTGGTTGGTCGGCTGGGTTGTCAAAGGCTCCAGCTCGGGGCCTTTAACAACCCACCCCTGGTGGGGCGGGCCGGGTGCTTTGGCAGGGCACCAGCCTTTTGCGCCGAAGCGCTCCGCTACGTGGGCTCTCTTGCCCTTGGGAGTCCTGTTAGGCCACCACCCCCTTGGTGAAGGCACGGTAGTCAGTCACCGCGCCGCCGTAGATGTGGCGAATCTTGTAGGTGAGCTTGTCGGCGGAGAACATGGAGCCCGACGTGGGCGAGTCCTGCACGAACAGCTCGGGCTCTTCACGGCCATCCATGAAGCCCATTTCGATACCGGGGATGTCGGCTGGATCAGCCGCAGTGCACCAGTCATTGGCATCGGTCCAGTACCAAACGGGAATGATGTTCATCGTCAGCGACTGGATGAACGTCTTCTCGTTGTTCGTGGACAGCTTGAACAGATCGACAGCTGTTTCCTGCAGATCGGAAGGCACCACCAGGCGCGTCGGTGCGATACCGATACGGTCGTTGCTGCTCAGCTCGGTCTGTTTCAGCATCGCCAGGCGGTGGATCGCCAGCTCCGCCTTCGTGAGTGCACCGGTAAACAGGTTGCCGTGGTCGACGTGGAACAAGGCCTTGGTGTCGTAGACCACTGGGTTGGCCCGCAGGAAGTCAAAAACGAACTTGGCGAGCGTGCGTTTGGCCGTACGCGACAGCTTGGTCGGAATGCGACGGATGACACCCACATCGTCGTTCTTGATCATCTCCAGGGTGATCTCTTCCGTGCCGCCCTTTTTCCCGGCCTTGTAGGTGGCCTCTTCATCGGTCGGGCTGGTCAGGGGGAGGTAGTCGGCACCCTCGGCCACCGCTGGCAGATCGCCATAACCACCCCAGCGCGTGCGGTGCTGCATCCGGAAGTCCGACACAGGCACCACGCTGACGAGCTGGCGCCAGCCGTCGAAGTCCACCGCTGCGCGGTACTCGGCCAGCATGCGGCGCGCCACGCTGTCGCCCAGCACCTCGCCCAGCGATGCACTGCCCAGCGATTCGACCAGGCGCGACTGGTCACATTCACGCAGACGGCCTGTGACCAGGCGGTCACCAGTCATCTCGATGTAGCATTCCTTGAAAGACTGCACGCGGCCATGGTCCTTGTGGGCTTTATCCCAGAAGGCTTCCAGCATGTCCTTCATGGTCAGACTACGGTCACCCACCACGATGGAGCCCGCGCCGAACATGGGCACGCGCACTGTGCCGCTTTCGGTCAGGCGAGCCACGTAGTCACCCTCGGCCTTCACCAGGTCGCCCACCGCGGCTTCCGTCAGGCGGTCTGCGCTTGCGGTGCCGATCTGGGACTGCAGACGGTCCTTGGAGGCCTGTGGCAGCGTGGAAGCATTGATGCGGTCACGAGCCGCATTGCGCCGTTCGAACACCTGCAGGTCGGCGCGGGTCAGAGGGGCGTTGTCGCCCAGGGCTTCCGTCACACGCTGCGTGCCAGGCTCCGGCACCAGGGAACCGCATACGGCTTCATGGAGATTGACCAGGTCGTCGTCGCCGATGGTCTCAGCGTTGATCGTGGCGTGCTTGACGGGGTCTTTGGCCTTGATGGCCTCCAGCATTTTTTGCTTCCAGAGAGGCATGGTGGTTCCTTGAGTGGTGGAAATGGTTGGTTCGGCGGCGGCTTCGGTCAGACGATCCAGGCCGCCGCCAGCGCCCGGTTCGACAATCAGGTCAACGGAGTGCACCTTCACGAACTTCACTGCCTCGCGCAGTTGTTCGTTGCCCGCCTTGCGCTTCTTGGTGCGGGCGTCCGCGTCGATGGAGAGGCCCAGCAGGCTCTGCATGCCGCGCTTCACGGCTTCGGTCATCTTGGTGACTGCAGCGTCGGAAGGGTCCAGGGGTTTAAACGTGCCCACCAGCGAGCCGGTGTCCGGGCTCTTTCCTTCGATAAAGCGCACGCTGTAGATGCCACCGATCAGGTTGCCGACAGCCTTGCCCTTGCCAGCCAGGTGCTCTGCATCCGATTTGACGAAGACACGCACGCCCTCAAACATGGGGGCAGCTTCGCGCAGTACCTGGTCTGGGTAGTAATTGCGATTACCACTGCGCCCAGCACGGATCAGCGTGACTTCAATGGAGCCGTCTGCGGCTTCACGGAAGCTGGCATCGGCCTGGGCCTCGCGCACCACGGTCTTGTCCGCAGGCACGGTGGGAACGTACTGTTCGATCACCTCCACGGGTGCCGCCAGAATGACCTGGTCACCCGCTGGGGTGGTGCTGACCGTGTAGCCGTACTGAAACTTGCGGCCACCCATTTCGATAATGGCGCGGTCGGAATAGATCGCCTGCAGGGAGACCCAGCGGTCGTTTTCGGGTTTGGCCGGATACACCACGGCACCGATGGCGCTGCGCACCAGGTCAATCAACTGGCGGAAGTCGCGCTCGGGTGCACCAGCGGCTTCACGCATCGCGGTTTCCACCGCATTGGGCGTCTGCAGGCCACCGTGGGCCAGCAGTGCGGCAACGAGTAATGCGAGCTTCATGGTCGCCTGGCCTTACTCAGCTGCGCCGCTGGTGAGCTTCTGGCCGTCGATGGTGACAACGACCACGTGCGTGCCGTAGTCGCGGAAGGACAGCACCTCATCCGCTTTGACCGCGACATCGCGGGCAGTGGCCTTGCCCTCTTTGTCGGCGGTGGCGACGACGCGTTTAACGCGACGTGCGGCTTCAGCTGCCGTCAGCTCTTTGCCTGCAGCCGGGGCCTTGGTTTTGTCTTGGGTATCTGACATGGGTCACTCCAGTTGATGTGCCGCGACGTGCGGTGAATCGATGGAGTGACTGTGCCGGGATGAGCACAAATGAATAAGGCCAGCATGTGCTGGCCTCAGAGGTGGGGGAAGTGCTTTTTAGGTTAGCACAACAACCGTAAACAGGGCCGTAGCTTTGGGCCCCTGGGGCCTCATTCCCCCGGCTTTTTTGAGAGAGATGTCAAACTTTCAAGTACGCGCTTCCTTTCATCGTCTTGGTCGATGAAAGACTTGATCGTATTTGCTGGGACGAGCGTGAGCAGCACAGTCCAGAGTTGCCACAGAGTAAGAGCCATCAAAACCGCATAGGAAATACCTCTGCACCACTGAATGTCCAGCAGTTGATATCTCTTTGCGATTGGTGCAATTGCACCAAGCAACAAGATGACACCAAGGATCAGTGTGGAATTCACCACAGGTGTGAAGAGCTGCCCAACGCCCGTTTCTGACTGCTGGCTCTTATCTTTCGCGGGTCGGAAAGAAAGCTTCAGTCGTTCGGGATAGATGATTGCCATCCATGCCCCGATGACGCCAAAGATGATAGCGGCGGTTGTGCGCAAACCCTCGTACATTGGCCACTGCTCGGCAAATGGCACGTCTCGGCCGAGCCACCCCCCTGCAATGACAAATGTGATGGCAAATGCCCAACTAAGAAACCGCAACACGTTCACTCCTCTATTGAACAAGCGTCATCAAATGCGTTCTGTTCCGAGCGAGTTCCCTCAGCAAGTTCTCGGGATTCACCAACTCGGTATTTTCACGCGCGACATCAAGCTGCAACGTATCCCGAGCGTACTCATGTCCTAGCCAATGTGTGGTGTTGTCGCCCACCAGAACAAAGCCATAATCCGCGTCTTCCATTTCCGACTCTTGCCATTCTGCCGCGATTCCGCGCACTTCCTCGGCACTCAAACCATTGACCTCAAGTTGATACTGGATATCCACTTCTTGCTCCACAGTCGAGTGATTTGCTAGTCTCACATTGACAAGCAGCTTCTGCCACAAACTTCTATTTGGTTGGAGCCTCAGATTCAGTGTTTCCTTCTTCTTGATTTTTCGGATACGCGCTGAGTTGCCTACAAGGTAGTCAATCGGACCTGGTTTTTTAAAAACTTCTGCGCGGAATGCAGGGCGGAAATTTTGGGGCGTCGAGTTGTCATCTTGTCGATACCCTATGACTTTGATTTGATCGTCTTCATCTGGGGTGCCTAAAACAACATGTGGCGTAAATGCGGACAAGAAATTGGTCAAGTACTTGTTCATCTCATAGGTGCCAGCCGTCCGATGCTGGAATCGCACGCTAGCCACAAGACCCACACTTGGGAGAAACCAAAAATAAGTTGCATGACCAGGAATATGGCCCTCTTCAACTTCGGATTCGGAAACGTCCGCCGCGCCTACCGTGGCATTGCCGTCGATCGAAGTCACAGTCCCATCGGTGTTATGCGCCTCATTCCACAGCGTCAACAGCCACGCATCGTCTAGTCTCGTCACACCCACCAAGTAAGCCTGAAGGCCGCTCCCACCATCTCTCAGATCGTATGTCTTGGTATGACCCAGTCTCTTTGATTGCCCCCACTGCGTCAATTGCTGCAACGTCTGTTCAACGCTGCCGAAAACGGGTTCATTTCGCTTTCCATGCCTGTAGTAACCACATGAAGCTATCTTGAAGAAACTGACCTTTACGTCTTCCATCTTTTTTGGCCCCTCGTACCTTATATGACATGAGGAGATTACATCACGATACAAGAACGGCTTTAACAGGGCTTTAACCGGCCCGACAGGCCCGCTTGGCGGGATTGTTCAGGGGGTAACCGCACCGCAAGGCGTTAAAGCCTTAAACCCGCCCCGACCTCCAGCCCGTTATTCCTTCCGCCGCCCGGCCCGTTTTGCAGCCTGGTCAAGCGCCGCCTTGCGCCCATCCAGCTGCAGCTCCAGCTTCGAGAACGGCTTGGCTCCCGGTGTGGCCACAATCCAATTCTTGAGGTACGGCAGCGACATACAGCCGCAGCTGATCACCTGTTCAATGGGTGCCTTCGGGTCGTGGGGGTACTGCATCATGTCAAATCCGCCCCCAGGGTTGGGCACCTTGAACGCCTGGCCCACGTCCACTACCTGGCCGTCCATCAGGTCATGGTTCCACCGGCTGTGGATCTTCCCGCTGCGCCGCCATTTCTTGCCCAGGCCTGGCACCAGGGGCGCGGCCTGCACCAGGCGCTGGTCTGCGGCCACGGCAAAGGCCCGGCTCACTTCAGTACGCACGATGGTGGTCGCCCTCTGGGGCGTCTCGTTGCCCAGCAGGGCCTGCACCGCCTTGATGGCCTGGTACGGCGTCACGCTGCCGATGGTGACCAGGCCGAGCTGCCGCCCGATCTTCGACACGGCCTCGGCGGCGACGTTGTTCATCCGTTCCACCGCAAACACCCGCATGGCTGACAACACCCGCACATCCAACTCGCCCAGGCGCGTCTCTACGCCCAGGCCTGCAGCGGCCAAGGGCTTATCCACGATGTCTTCACCCTGCCGCCAGATCTCGCGCAGGCCCGTGTCTACGGCCGCGCCGGTCTGCTGGCCGACAGCAGTAAGCACCGTGGCGACCTGGTCGCGCAGCCTGGTCAGTTGCCACTGCTGCCAGTCGGCGGGCTGGCTTGCCAACTGGGCAATGATCTGCGCCTGGGCGGCACGCAACAGGACGATCACCTTTTGGTCGGTGCCGATCAGCAGCCTGGCACGCTCGACCAGGCGCTCCTGCAGCGAGGCCTCGAAGGCCTTTTGTGCAGGTGTCACGCCTCGGCGTCCGCAGGGGCCGGAGCTGGGGCAGCAGCGGTGCCGTTCTTCAGGGCGTCACGCAGGTCGGACGGCAGGTTGAAGCTGTCTTCCTCGGCCTTGGCTGCTTTACGTGCCTGGTGTTCCAGGCGTGCATTCGCCAGTTCGGTCTTGGCGTCGAAGTCCTGGCCGAAGCGCTGCGCCACGTCGGCCACCACCTTGAGGGCGGTTTCCTCGGTCAGCAGCCCGGCGTCGATCATCTGGATCACCGCCGTCACGAGCTGGGCCATGGCGGCAGAGAACTTGGTAATGTCGCGGTTAAGCAGCTCGGGGAACACCGCCGTCACCTGCCATTTGTCTTCCGACCAATCGGGCTTCGCACCGCTGGCCTTCGCGGCCTGCCACAACACATAGCGGCCAATTTCTTCCAGCGCCAGCTTCAGGAAGGACTGGCGCATGCTGTAGGTTTTAAAGGTCGGCTCGCCCATCTCCGAGGCCGTGGAGCGGTTGACGTCGCCGCCGCCTCCAAACCACGTTTCGGGCGTGGTGCTTCCGCCCAACACGTGATTGCGCAGCAGCCGGGCGCTCTGGGTGGTATCCGCCGCCTGCAGTTCAGGGCTCTTTGCCTCCAGGGATACTGACTCGTTATGCACAAACGAGCTGTTGGGCGCGGGCGGTACAAAATTCTTCTCGAAGTCTTTCACCGTCTTGTCATCCGCGCCGGTCAGTGTCACGTCCCACACAAATGACCGCAGGTAGCCGATACGGTCCAGCTCGTTAAACAGAAAATCGTCATAGGCGTCCAGCCAGTCCATCTGCCCCAGCAGGTCGCTACGCCCACGGGTGCCGTTGGGAAACTTGTTGAGCTGGTACAGCAGGCAGTCGCCATCCGTGAAGTCTTCGGCGCGGATACGCACCGTGTTGGCGCTGAACAGCGCTTCGTCTTCATCCAGCACGATCACCCGGTACTTGTGGTTCCGTCCCCGGTCATCGCGTTTGGTCACCACACCAATGGGCTGCTCCGGGTTGTCCGGGTCGGCGATCACATGGGCGATCTGGCGCGGGTCCAGGTAGCCCAGGCGCACAAAGCCGTCTCCCTGTCGTACATGGGCGATATAGCACTGCTCCCCCAGCAGGCCCAGGGCACGCACACGGGGCGAGAGTTTGAGCGGCCAGTTGTTGATGGGGTCGCTCCAGAACGCGCTGAGCAGCTTTTGGTGGTCTTCATCTGCGCATTGCAGCGTCACCCCTTCGGCCAGCAGATAGGCCAACGGCAGCTCAACGATGCGGTTGGCAAGCAGGTTGCTCTGCCACAGGCCTTCGGCCAGTTTCTGCATGCGGTCCTGGGCCATAGGCGTCAGGTCTCTGTCGTTCAGATTGCCCCCGCCGTCTCCCGTCAGGCGTCGATAGCCGGGCTCATCCTTGCCCTGTGAGCTGGCGGCGGCTTCACGCATCGGCTCGGCGGGAGGTACTTCCTGGTCAGACCCGAACAGCCAGTTTTTAAAGCGGTCAATTGCTCCCATGGTCAGGCCTCCATCTGCAGCTCGGCACCCACCAGGGCAAAGGCCATAACGCCATGATCCCCATGGGTCTTGACGACTTCGCGCAGCTTGAGTGCGGCCAGCTCGACCTCTTTACGGTCGGCGTCGGGCATGCCTGCAATCGTGCCCCGTACCAGGAGCAAGGTGTGTTGTTCTTCGGTCATAGTGTCCTCTTCTGGTGTAGCTATCGGAACATCCGCTGCGCGGTGCGCCCGTAGCGTTCTCGGGCGGACTGTTGCGTTTGTTGGTTGCTGCTCTGGGCAGCTGCGGCCACGCCACCTGTCACGGCCAGCATCCACAGCATCACCACCATGTCGGGGCCGTCGTCGTGGTCTGCTTTGGGGAAGTGGCGAAACTGGTCGACCAGGGTGGTCTGGCTGCTGTGCAGCCGAATCAGGCCGTTGTGCATGTGTGGCTGCAGGCTCTCTATGCGCAGCAGCTTGTCGCTGATCGGCAGCAGGGCCCGGGCCGGTACCGGCACGCCAAGGGCCGCGCTGCGCTTGATCAGCTCAGTGCGCAGAAACTCCTGAAACTGCACCGACTCGACCCCCCACACCACGCAGCAGTACTCCCGCTGCAGTTCGATGATGTCGCTGATGATCCGGTCTGGCGTGCGTTTCTTGATCTTGGCCTCGACCACGTCCAGCACGCCCAACGTGCGGTTGTATCCGCCCACGCCCAGGGCGCTCGGGTCGCGGCTGTTGCCCTGTTTGCCCAAGGATGGATCGGCAGCGCCGTAGAAAACCCACTCGGCCAGGCGGTTGACCCAAAAGCGGATGCTGTGGGCAAATGGGGCGTCATCGCCCGCCACCGGGTCGTTCTGCTGCTCGCTGTCGAAGGCACTATGCCCTTCACGGGCGCGGCGGATCATCAACTTGACCAAGGGCCGCAGCGCAGGCCAGCTCACTCTGGAGCCTTTAACCATCTCGACCTGGTTCTCGTTGTAGAGCGCCATCGCAGCCGCTTCGCCTTCCTGGGGCGATTCACCATTGAGCAGCAGTCCTTCGAACTGCTCCCACAGATCCATGCGGTCCGGCCACTGGATGATGGCCTTGAGAACCTTCCGGTTCCACAGAGGGTTTTTGAGGAACCGGGCCAATACCGAGTCGTAATGCAGCACGGTGCCCACTAGGAAGGCGTGCATGCTGTCATCAGGGGGCCCAAGGTTCAACACCCCGGCTGTAACGAACTTCTGCAGCTTGTCGCGTTGCGCAGGTGTGTTGACGTTCTCGTCGTTCTCAATGTCATCCAGCACAGCGAAGTCGGGCCGGTGCGCCCCATGGCGTCGACCCCGAATCTTCTTGTTGGAGCCGAACGCCTCAATCTTGCGTCCATTGCGTGTGACCACCACGCCAGCACGCCACACCTTGCCCTGGCCGCACGCCTCGGGGAAGTCCCCCAACAGGCGGGGGTTGGCTTCCAGCTCGGCCTTGATCGCCTCCAGCATCTCAGCGGCCTGCTCGAAGGCATCCATGATGATGATCGGGTACCAGAGGTTCTCGGTCACCACGCACCAGGCCACAAAGCTCATGCTGATCTTGGTTGACTTGGCTTCACCACGGGGCGCAGCAAGGGCATCACGCTGGCCCGTGGACGCATTGATGATCTCGGGCAAGCGCTTGTACAGGTACAGGTGCAACTCACTGGGCTCGGCCTTCCCGTAGTGGGGGAAGTAGTTCCGGTCCCAAAACTCAAAACCATGCACCGGGTCAAAGACCTTGCGGCGGCGCTCGGCAACGGCCAGTGGCGATACATCCCAGCCGTCCAGGTCGGCGTCAATCTGGCGGCGCAGGCTGTCGGCCAGGGCTGACAGGCCGTCGAGAAACTCTTTACTGGTCTTTGCCATGGCTTACCTGGCTTTCGCCAGCTCTTCGCCAAACGGTTCCAGCATTTCCACCAGCGCAACAAGATGTTGGGGGAAGCGTGCTTGGGTAAAGGTCGCAAAGCGCTGCAGCACGTCGAGCTGCACCGCCTGTTTGTTGAGCTCCGGGCTCAGGCGTTTGAACGAGGCCATCGTTTTGTTAAAGCTGTCGGACAGGCTTGCCAGCGCATCGGCCCGGTCGCGGGCGCTCATGATCTTGTCCTCGCGCATGGAGTCCATCGCGGACTGGTGCTGCACCAGGTAATCTTCCAGCAGCTTCTTGCTCAGCGTGGAAAAGGTATCGTCGCCCAATGCCACGGCGGCGCGTACGTTGTCCCAGTCGTCGCCCTGCTCGGCGGCTTCGGCCTTCCAGCGGTTAGCGGTGCTGCGTGGGATGCCCACCTTTTTGCACGCAACCTCCATCGGCTGGCGCTGGTACACATACAGGCCACGCAGCTGGGTGCGCTTCTCGGATGCGTGCGCCATTACTGCCCCGATCCCCCACGGGTCAGCCACTGTTTGGCGCCTTCAATGATCAGCGCCATACCAATCGACACGGCAGAGCCGCTGATAGCTCCCACCACTGCAGCCTTTTGTTCGACCACCCGCAAGCGCTTGTCGAGTGCGTCGTGGCGCTCATCCATGCGCTTGTCCAGTGCGTCAATACGGAGGTCTTGACGCCCCAGGTGCGCGGTGATGCTGTCGAGCTTGCCGTCCATCTTGCCCAGCAGCATCAGTTCTTCTTTTTCCATTGGCATGGGCATCACTTTCTTTCGAGGAAATCAATCAGGTGTTGAAACCGCTGCCGGTCATCGGCGCAGCTTTTGGCGTTGACGGCGTGGTTGGCCCAGGCGTCATCGAGGGACAAGGCCTGAGGCTTCAGCACAAGCAGCGTCGGCTTCCGTGGTGGCACTAGCAGGGCCGCAGGCACCCGCTGGTGCGTCGATGCCGATGAGGGCACCGTTCCACATCCGGACAGCAGCAAGAGTGAGATAAGGGCCACCACCAGCAATAGAGGCCCCAGGCCACTCGTCCGGGGTCGGCGCTTGATGAGGCCCAGGCATTGCGCGACAGGCCACAGAACCAGGAACAACAAGAGGAGCGCGAGTGCGAAGGTTTTGATAGACACGGTTAAGTTCGGCATAACGTTCTTCCTGGTCGAGGTGTTCAGCGAGGTAGTTCCCCACGGCCTTGTCTGCACGGTCAGTCTCGTTTTGCAGTTCGTCGGCTGCGGCTTTATCCGCCTTGGCTTGGCGTGCCGTCCAGGCGTTGTCGGTGGCGGTGTGGCCCCACAGGTAGCCGCCACCAATGAGGGCAAGAGCTACGGCAAGGGCAATGAGGAGACGTTCGGCCATGGCTCAGTGCGGGAGTTGCGACACCATCCACAGCACCGATGCGACCACTGCCACAACGGCCAGCCCGCCGACAGCAAGCACCACGGCTGCGGCTTTCAGGATGGGCTTGACCCAGGCCTTCATGGCGACACCCCAGTGCACTGTTTGTGCAGCTTCAGGCGGTCTTTCCACAGGCCCCTGCAGGTGCGGTTGTCTGGGTGGGAGCACCGGTCCCGTGGCTTGTTCACAGGGCCAGCGCGGTCGTAAAGCAAGATGGCTTCACATGCCCCTGAGTAGTCTTCGGCGTTGAGGCGTTGCACCAGGGTGCTGGGGCCACCTTCTTTGTTTTTGCAGAAGTTCATCGGGCCCACGTTGTAGGCCAGGCTCACATAGGCGTCGTATTCGTACTGGTGCAGCGGCACAAACACGCAGCGCTTGAGTGCGCCTTCGAACTTGCCGACGTCGGTCAGGGCACGCTCCAGCGCTTTAACCGGCGTGGTTGTGTCACCCATACGCACGTCGGGGCCTGTGGTGCCGAAGCCGATGGTGGGCACTGCTGCGCCATGCACAGGATCGGGATAGGCGCGGTCGCTGTAACCCTCCCGGGCAACGATGCCGAACAGGCCCGCAGCGGAGAGGGCCAGCACCACAATGGACTGCCGCCCCGTGATGCCGCCGAACATGCGGTGACGGCGACGACCTGGCGGGCTGGGGGTGAACCACAACACCGCCAACATCAAGACGGCCAGGACGAGAAAAAGGTAGGAGCTATGCATGCCGCGACTTTGGCGGCAGGGGCACAAAAGAATAAGGCCAGCGTGTGCTGGCCTGATGTGTGGAGTGGTGCTTTTTAGATTAGCACGGGGCTGTCATAGAGGTCAATCAAGACCCCACCGACAAAATCACCAATCAACGTAGCCGGAACCATCCGAACGCTTGATCCATCCTGAAACGTACAACTGTCCTTTGCGTTTGCATGTGCAATTCATAGGCATCACCGCCCGCGCCCCTGCGTGAACACTGATGATCGATTGATCCAGCACTCTGCAAGCTGGGCACAGTCGGCTCTTATCCATGCCCGCAGACAACTGAACTGTTTGGCAACCTTGCTGAGCTAGCTTTGCAAGATCAATTTCAACCAAGAGAAGGTGCCAATGCTCCTTTTCTTCCGGATCTCTTGCACTGGAAATCATCGCGATGATCGCGTCGCGGTCGCTGCTTTTGTAAGGCGCAACATCAGATTGAAAATTGGCCGGATGGCTCGTCGCTTTTGGCTTGCTGGCAACGATGATTGCCCAAACCACAGCGCCCACGACAACTGCAAGGATAAAGAGAGAGAACCCCATTCGTTTGCGAACTTCAAACTGCCTTCTTAGCCATGATGTAGCTGTAGGTTCTCTGCAGCTCATCAGTCGCCAGATCTGTGAGTGATTTAGCTTTGAAGTTCTTCAATATGTACGGACGATATGCATCCGGATCGGTCAGCTGGTTGCGACTCCGCAGCTTGATCGCGGCGATACGCTTGTTCCTCCACTGATCGTCCTTGGACGGTGCGGATTTCATGCTTCGCAGCATAGCCATCTCGCGCCGAACAAACACCACCACCACATCAAACATGTCCTGTCGAATCAAGTGATACGAGGTACTCCCTGCCACCTTGTTGATACGACCCCACGCCGCTGCATCCGTCAATGGTTTTTTCTTGAGGGCGTTGTGCAAGGCCACCCATTCGATACGCAGATCAAATATCGCGCGACGCTGTTCGTCGTCGATGTGCTCGGGGCCCGGTTGTATGGTGTTTCGAATGATCGGTGGCTTTTGAACATTTATAACGTCGCGTCCTGCCACGACATGCCCCGAGCCATTGATGTGAATAACCTGTCCCATCTTTTCCTCTCTCCCGTATCCGATTGCTAGACCGTCTTAGCCTTTTTGGCTGGTGTCTTTGCCTGCTGCATCACATCACGTCCTGCTGCGACATTGCCCTCACCACTTACCCGAACAATGGTCGAATTCGACTCTCCCGGCTTCGAGCCCGATGCCAGGAATGCCGCTGTTTGCAACAAGTGCTTTTTTGCCGCCGCGTTGCACACCGCATAGCAATTGAGCAGCAGCTGCTGCTCACGTGGTAGGGCAGCTTGGGCTGGTATCGATTGGCTGCGCTGCCCCGTGACGACATAGAGCACATCAACTCCAACCGTTGCTAGCGACGAAAGCTGAAGAGCGGTGGGAGACGAAACCCCTTTTTCCCAGTCGATCAGCGTTCGCTTCTTTGCATCCGCAGCCTCAGCGAACAAGGGTTGAGTTACCCCCAACCGCTCCCGCTCTTCTTTTAAACGACTTCCAATCATGCAAATATCCTCACCTGGCTATTGCAAGGTGCGGAAATCCGCACCATAATTCGACTCAACGCAGCAAATTCAAGCTGCGAACTAAACAAGTTGAGTCGAAGGGTAACAGAGCATGCATCCAGAGGAAATCAAAGCTGCAATTCGTATGAAGGGCATAACGCCCACAGCGATTGCCGAAGAAGAGGGTGTCTCTCGTTCCATGGTGTCCCACGTCATCAATGGAAACGCAAAGTCCGCCCGTATTCAGATACGCATTGCGCAGGTCATTGGTAAACCAGTAGCTGCGATCTGGCCTCCCAAGAACAAACCGGTCCTGCGTCGCATGAAAGCAGTCACCGGAGCAGCCGTATGAGCTGGCTCACCGCACGTGAACTTGCGGGCTTGCCTGGCTTTGAAATGACCGGGCGTGCGGCCCGTGACAAGCTCACCCGCCTTGGCATTCCGAGCCAGCAACGCGTGGGCCGCGAAGGTGGCGGCGGTCTCGAATACGACTGCACCGCACTCCCAGCAGAAACCCGCAACGCCCTTGCTTTAAACAAGGTCGCCCAGGCAGGCAACGCGGCGATGGCCTTGGCCGAGCCTGCCCCGGTAAGGTCGTTCGCCCCGCCCGAGGCTCCGCTGCCAGCCCCACTTGCGCCAACGCCGGAGCCACCCCCACGCCGCCCCCCAAGCCTGCACGAAAAAGCCTGCGCTGATGCCCGCATGGTGTTGGTCAACATGGTGCTGGACTTGGAGCCGCTGCATGGCATCAAACGGGCATGCGCCACGGTAGCGCTGCAGCTGGCAAGCGGCCAGGCCGACAAAGCCCTGCAGGCTACAGCCCGCGCCGCCAACCAGCGCGCCCGCGCCGACCAGGTCAGCGCCCGCACGCTCGAGCGTTACATGGGTATCTACCGCGCCCAAGGCTGGTGGGGTCTGCTGCCTGCCGAGGCTCCCGCTGCTGCAGTGACAGAGTTGGAACAAGACGTGATGGCTGTGCTCGGGCTGTTCCACAGCCGCGATGCCCGCTTCCGCAAGCTCTCCGGAGCAGCCAAAGAAGTCACACGCCAATTGGGCCGGGACTTTGATACCTGGCGTGCGCTCTACAGCCGCGCCCGCCGCGCCTTGGACAAGCTGGGCACATCCGCAAAAGCCAGCGTTGAGCTGATCAAAGCCCGCCACGCCCCCGGCGCGCAGCGCGATGCAAAGCTCCCGTTCAAGCACCGCGACACCACCATGCTGGAGCCCAATGACGTGTGGCTGATCGACGGACACACCCTGAAGGCCAAGGTGCGCCACCCTGACCACGGTGCGCCCTTTGCGCCCGAGCTGACCATCTGCATCGACGCAAGCGCCCGCATGGTCACCGGCTGGTCTGCCAACTTGAGTGAAAACGTGCGCGCAGTCGGCGATGCCCTGCGCCACGGCGTGGCCCAGTGGGGTGTGCCTGCCATCTTGTACGGTGACAACGGCGCTGGCGAAACGGCCAAGCAGATGGACTGCCCCATTGATGGTTTCTGCGCCCGCCTGGGCATCGACCACCGCACCGGCATTCCCGGCAAACCACAGGGCCACGGCATTGTGGAGCGGGTGCACCAGACACTGGGTATCAACCTGGCCCGCCAGTTTGGCACCTACCAGGGCAAGGATGTGGACGGCGGCACTTTCCGAAAGGTGGCGGCGGAGCTGGCGAAAGAGCAGCGTGCCGTGCGCAAGGGCGAACAGACGGGCGAGGTCGTGGTGCTCAGCGCCAAGGTACCCACTTGGCAACAGTTCATCGACGCCGTCATACAGGCGGTGCACGAATACAACCACGAGCACCGCCACCGCAGCCTGCCCAAGCGGGCAGACGGCAAGCACATGACGCCCGCCGAAGCCTGGGCGGCCAAGATCAAGCCAGAAGAGCAAGTCACGCTCTCCGCGCTTGAGCTGCGCATGATGTTTATGCCCGCCGTGCTGCGCACTGCCAAGCGCGGGCAGGTCACTTTCTTTAACCAGACCTATGCCTCGACCGACCTGATGCGCCGCGATGTGGACGGGCGCGAGGTGAGCGTGCGGTATGACATCCACGACCCCAGTTTTGTCCTGGTCTACACGCTCGACGGCGAATACGTCTGCGAGGCCAAGTTCGAAGCCAGCCGCCGTGAGTTCTTCGCCCGCCCGGTCATCGATATGGCGAAAGAAAAGCGTGCCGCCGCCCGCGTCAAGCTGCGCGAGCAGCAAATCGAGCTGGCTCTGCGCGAGCTGCAGCCCACCGTACAGCCTGCCCCAGTTTTTCTGCCGATTGCCAGCATGCGCAACGTGCTGGCAACCACCGTGGAGGTGCTTGACGCCACTACCTCCCCCGCCTCTACGAGCGATGCGGCGCAAGCCGCATCGGGCAGACCTTTCTTCTTTGAAGCCCACAGCGACCGCTACGAGTGGTTGATGGCTCACCGCGACCAATGGACAGCAGAAGACGGCGCATGGCTGCGCCAGTACGTGGAAGGCGATGACTACGAGGGATTGGCCGACTACTACGCCGCAAGGGGTTTGGGCTGGTCGGAAGTGGGCGAAGAGCCCGGTTTTAAGAGTGCCCTGTGACGGCTGCAACCGTCACAGAGCGTGCGTGAGTTTTTTGGAACTGTCAGCGATGGAGATTATGAAATGAAACGTGGATTTGTCAAAACTGAGAACTTTAAACGGCTGGCCGAAGCACAGAAGCTGGTCGAACGCCGAGGTGCACGCGAGGCAGGACTGGTGCTGGTCAAAGGGCACTTTGGCATTGGTAAGTCGGAGTTGACCGAGCGCTGGGCAGCAGATTCCGGCTGGGTGTTTGTACGGGCCAAAGTCACCTGGACAAAGCGCGCCCTGCTGGACGAACTGGCCGAAAAAATGGGGCTTTCCAAATCAGGCCGCAACCAGGAGGTACAGGCCCGCATCATCGGCAAGCTGGCCGTGAACATGGTGCCCATGATCGTGGATGAAGCGGACTTCCTGGTGGGCAGCACAGCCACCTTGCTCGAAGTCATCCGCGACATCACCGACCTGACCGGCACCATGTGCTTCCTGGTCGGCATGGAGCACTTCCCGATGAAAGTGGCACGACATGGCCACATCGCCAGCCGAGTTGCCAAAGTGGTCGAGCTGCTGCCCCTGTCCCTGGCAGACGTAAAAGCTACGGTCACGGCCAAAAGCGAAGTGCCCATGGATGACGACGTACTGCCCGAGCTGCTGGCTCAAAGCAGTGGGCGCATGCGCCTGGTGCTCGGAGCCATCGCCAACATCGAACAATGGGCGCAGGCCAATAGCTGGGCCAAGGTCACCGCCGCGCACATCAAAGGCAAGCCCCTTTGCACCGAGTTCAACGGCCAGCAGCTGGGCCGCACGCGAGGTGCTGAATGACCAAAGGCTTTTGGTTCATGCCGATTGTGCTGGCGGTGCTGGGTCGAGTGCGGTGCCGCAAGCCACGCCCGTTCACGGCTGCTGAGTTGCTCGAATGGGCACCAGAGCTGCGCACGCCACGGACGGCCCGCACAGCCTGCGAAGCAATGCAACGCGGTGGCTTGTTGACGGTTGCTCCAGCACCGGCAACACCTGGCGTGCGCCGCCCGACCAACCCTGTGCTGCTGTGGTCACTGACCGCTGATGGCGTGACCGCATGCAAGGCTGCCCAACTCGAGCAGGCATCACAAGCCCACTCCTCAGCGGCCAAACAACACAACGCCCATCGCGTCAACCCAGGTGCACTGCGCAACCGTGCCTGGGCCCTGCTGCGTATACGACAGGCCCTCACCGCCCAAGATGCGGCCAGCGTGCTGGCGGATGCTGGTGATGACGTAGCCCGTATGGAGCGTGTGATCAGCCAGTACTTGATCGAATGGGAGAAGGCCCGGCCCGATGCCATCGAGGTGAGTGCACGCAGGATCAACCGGTTCAAGCGCTACGTCCTGGTCAAGGACATTGGCAACCTGCCACCCAAACTGGCAGTACAGGTAGCAGGAGGTGCGGCATGAGCCAGCGCTCCTACATGTCCGAGTCCTGGTTCTTGCTGCTGCTGTCACGCTGCAGCGGCACGCCCCGCAGCAAGGTCGCTGTGCAGCTCGGCATCAGCCCTGCTGCCTTGAGCCAGGTACTCAACGCATCCGGCAAATACGGCACAGGCGAGGCCAGCACAGATCGCATTGCCGAGCGTGTCACGCACACGTTTGGCCGTTACGTCTGCCCCCACCTGACCGGTGAATCGTGCGGCCCTGATGTCTACGTGACGGCAGAGGAATGCCGCGCCTTTGCCCATCGCTCCGCGCCCACGGGCAGCCCCCGCGACATGCAGCACTGGCAAGCCTGTCGCGCGTGCCCCCACAAAGCCGCCAGCGCTCCGCCAACGGCCCGCGAAGCCAAGCCCCGCCCTTCCGCCCCTGTCATCCCCATAACCCCTTTGGAGGCCCCATGAATCTTGTCCGCGCACTGTTCTTCGGTGGCCCCGTGGCATTCGCCCACGTCGCCCGCCAGGCCCGTATTGCCCGCCGCCTCGCGTACGTGCGTCAGTCCATCGACCGTGAAAACGAGCTGCACCGTGCCTACATCACCAGCCTGAAGACTGAGCTGGGTGTTCTCGCCGTCAAGCAGCACAACGCCGAAGTACGCGCCGCAGCTTTCTGGAAGGCCTTGTCATGAACAACGTTCTTCTGTTGCCTAGCCGCAAGTCCGTTTACGTGCGCCCACCGCTGGCCTGGATTACACGCCGGGCGCGGCGCATCCAGCGGGTCTACGGCGTGGCCCGCCGCATGGCGATCTATGACGCCTGGCGCGATTACATCGACTTCACTGGTGCTGCCGTGCCCCGCCTGGTCGCTGTTAAAGGAGCGTGCCATGGGTAACGCACTCGATGCCAGCGCCCGCGCACTGTGGCTGATGGTGCGCAACGACGGCGGCTGGTGGACTGCATCGCAGCTCACCCACTACTGGCGTCCCACGTTCGCCCAGGTGGAAATCCTGGCCTACCTGGAAGCACTGCGCAAAGGCAGCTTCCTGGAGCGTCTCGGCACCTCCTATGCCGTCACCCCCGACTGCAAGCCCTTGCCCGGCCTGTCCCTCTTGTCCAAGTCCGCCCCTGTAACTACCACCGCCCAGGCCCTGAAATGAATCTCGAAACCATCAAAACCCCCAAGGGTGAGCTGCTCTCGCCCATCACCAAGGCCATCGTGCAGCACGTCGAAGACTACGGCCCCTGCGACCTGCGCGACATCGGCAAGGCCCTGCTGCACATCGACGGCTACAGCGACGACGCCGAACTGAACGGCTTGCAACGCCGACTACTCAAGCTGCGCGAGGTCGGACACCTTCACCGCGTGCTGATCAAAGACACCATTCACTGGATGGCCGGGCCACAGCCGGTGCCGCAAGCACCCAAGCCACCGCCAGGCATCACACCGCCGCGTCGCCACAACTGCATGTCGGGCCCAGCGTATGCCCCCGACTGGTCGGTGGCACGCCCTGGTGCCCTGGACTACGCCGCCAAGCCCAGCCTGCACATGGGTAACCGCCGTGCGTTTCGGAGTGACGTTGTATGAGCGCGCACACCCCTGAAGAGATTGACCAGGTCGGAGCGCTGATGCATGCCCTGATGGTCGTTATCGCTCAGCACCGGAATTGCGACCCCTCGGTAGTTCTCAACGCGGTGTTGAGCACCTATCTGAACTGCGCCGATTGGGCAAACCAGTTGGATCGTGTTCCGCAGGCCCTTGCAAAGGTGAGCACCAAAGCCACTGAGCTTTTGCAGAACCAAAACCAACTCCGCCCCAGCGGCGTCCCCCTTCATTAATCCCGCTTAAAGGTAATCACCATGACTGAAAAAAACAACCACCCAGGCTATTGGGAGGACGCCAACGGCGCACTGATACCCGTGTCCAAGATCAAGGAAATCGACAAGGACCGCAGCAAGACGGTCACCGAACTGTGTGAACAGGCCGAGACCGAAAGCGCCCGACTGATGGGCTTCAAAACTGCAGCCATGCACGCGGTGACCGAGTTTATTGATCGCAGCCTGGCTGAGTACGACGTGAAGCACGGCGGCAAGAAGGGCAACGTCACGCTCATCAGCTTTAACGGCATGTACAAGATCGTGCGCCAGATGCAAGAGACCATCACCTTTGATGAGCGCCTGCAGGCGGCCAAGGCACTGATCGACGAGTGCATCCAGTCCTGGAGCAAAGGCAGCAACGCCAACATCAAGGTGCTGGTGAACGACGCCTTCCAGGTAGACCAGCAGGGCAAGATCAGCACGGGCCGCGTGCTCGGCCTGCGCCGCCTGGATATTGATGACACCAAGTGGCTGGATGCCATGCGCGCCATCGGCGACAGCATGAAGGTTGCCAGCACCAAGCCTTACATCCGCTTCTACAAGCGCGATGAAACAACGGGCGACTACTTCCCCATCAACCTGGATGTGGCGGCGATATGACCCACCGCACCGGAACCATCGCGCAAGTGGCGCAGTCCGTGTTGTCCAGTGATGTGGGCAGCACGCTCAAGGAACAGCAGGTTCATGCCACTCTAGACATCGCACTGCGCACCGTCATCGGCCTGAACTGCCTGGGTGGCAACACCTTGGATATCGACCTGGGCAACGGCCATTTCCTGCACTGCAGCCTGAAGCGGGCCATCGGCCCGACCAACCTTTAAGGGCCGACCATGCAAAACATCGAAATGTTTTCTGCACTGCTGGGCCTGCTGGGTGCTGTCCTGGTGGCCTCGCGCAGCCGCTTCATGGCCTGGGCCTTCGTGGTCTGGCTGGTGAGCAACGCGGGCTGGCTGCTCTTTGGAGCCGGGCACAGCCATTGGTTCTTCTTCGCCCAACAGGTCGGCTTCACGATCACCTCTCTGCTCGGGGTCTGGACTTGGATCATCCGCCCACGGCTGCAAAAGCCCAGCGACCCTGAGAAGGATATCTACCACGCCATTGACGACTGTCTCGACGACGACTTTGTCGCACTGGTGCAAACACCACGGGTACTGCACACCACAGCACCAGTGACGTACAGATGCCTGCGCGCCATCTATCTGCAGGGGCAGACAGCAGGCCGTGCCATGGAGCGCAACGGAACAGGAGGTCTCGCATGATGACCGACACCCAGGCCAAGGCGATCCTGCAGGCGGTGCAGTTCCCCGGCTACACGTTCAACCTGCACGGTGACTTCCACACCGTCACCTACCTGCAGGCGTCGTTCATGGCACCTTGCAACGACCTCGGTGGGGCCCCAACGGAGCAGAAAACCCGCAAGTGGCTTCTGTCGGCGCACATGACGCGCAGCGAGCTGGTGCAAACCGCATTCAAGTGCGTACTGACCAGCCTGGAGCACGAAGCCCGCGAACAGTTCAAGTACGACGGCGCGCCGATCTTCGGGCCCCATTTCGATGTTGATACCTTGGCGCTCTTGTGCGCCTGTGGCGAGCAGGACGTGCGGGAGGTGCTGTTGTGAGCGCGCCAACCAAAAAACAACTGGCCTCACGCCACGTCCGTCGCCTACGCACGATGCGTCAGCAGTTGCTGGACATGTCTGCCCAGTGGGATGACCTTGACCAGTTCTGTGTCAACGATCTGACGGACTTGGCCGAGGCGGTTGAAGGGGTCGCTGCGACCCTGCTGGATGACGAAGTCGGGAATGGCACGCTATGAGCCGCGCACCCACCAAACCCGTGCAGATGGCCTTCCTGACCATCGGCTACGTGCACGTACTGATGCCAGCCGACAAAGCCATGAAGGTGGCAGAGCTGATGCAGCAGGCCGTACCGGCAGAACGTGACTGGGCCGGTAACGGCGAGGTCTACGTGGTTAAAGAAGAGGATTTGAACGTGGAGTTCAAGCTGGCGCGTCCGAACCAGATTCGCATGCCCCACGGTGAGCCTGCACCCGCTCCGCGCCAGAGGTTGCTGCGATGAAAGCGATCTGGCTCATCTACATGCGGGAGGCCCGCTAATGCCCTTCTACCGCTTGAAAACCGGCATCGTCCACATGCGCGGCACCAAGATGCCCGCGCCCTGTGTTGCCCGCATCCAGCTCGACGGCAAAGAACAGCCCTGCCTGGCCCCGAGCGGATTTTTGTGCGATGGCCCATCAGAGCAGCACAAGACCTGTGACCGCCCTGTGTGCGAGGCCCACGCCCTGCAGATCGGAAAGAACAAACACCTGTGCCCACCCTGCCACCTCAACCACCGCGATGCAGCAGCGCAGCGCGGCTTATTCACTTCGCTGGTGTAACCCATGCAATTCTTTAAAGCCTTCCTGCAGATCGTCGGCTGCGTGGTCTTCGCCTTCTGGATGTTGGGCGTTCTTGGCCTGCTCGACTTCTACCTGTGCATCGGTGCCCCAGACACCTGCACGCCCCCCATTCCCGCCCTCATGGCACCTCGGAGCACAGTCGTATGAGCACCACCCGCCGCACCTTCACATCGCACACCTCACAGCCCACGGTGGCAGACGCCCGCAAGCGTGAGCTGGGCCATATCCATCAGGGCCGTACAGCCCTGCAATGGTCAGAGGATGACTACCGCTACCACCTGCGCCAGCAAACCGGCAAAGACAGCGCTGCCGACCTGGACGCGGCGGGCCGTCGCAAGATGTTGGCGTTCCTGGCCACATGCGGCTGGGCACCCAAGGCCGCAGTCTTTAAACCCTTCGACCAGGCCGCAAAGATCAAGTGGCTCTGGCGCAAGCTGGCCGAGGCCGGTGGCATTCGTGACAGCAGCGAGGCGTCCCTGCTGGTCTTCGTTGGCCGCACCGCTGGCATGGGTGTCTCGGATGTGAAATTCCTGCCCGTGACGCAGGCCTCCACCGTCATTGAAGCCCTGAAGTCCATGCTGGATCGGGCCAAGCGCACGCAAGGTGCAGAAGGTACTAACCATGCGTGACATCTTCGTTTTTTTGGCAACCACCATCGCAGCCCTCTTGCTTCTGTCCTTCGGCATCAAGTCATGCCAAGAGTGGAGCGACCAGCTCCCCTCAACCATCGCTCACCGCCAGCAAATTGAGGCCGAAAAGCTTCCCCGCAAAGTCAACGAATCCAACGGCTGCGAGGTGTGGGCTTTCAAACCCAGCGACCGCTGGCTGTACTTCACGCGCTGCGGCGCAAAGACAGAGACCACCAACACGTGGGCCGAGTGCCGCTCTGTGACCACCGGCAAGACCACGCGCACCGAATGCACCCCCCGCAGTGCAGTCATCAGCCAGGAGCAAAAATGAACTTCACGATTTTTTCCGAGTGGTGGGTGATTCCAGCTGTCATCAGTATGGTGGGCCTGATTTGGGCAGCTTTTATTGTTGATCCCGGAGAGGGGATTGGCACGGGGATGAACAACATTTTTGCGCTCGCCATTGTTGGCTTGGTCTCTGCTGTCGCATGGGCCATTGCAGGAGCACTGAAATGAGCGCTCTTGCCTTCCTCACCGCTGCCCATGACGCCATGCCGCGCAGCCTGGGCGACCGCTTCCGCATCGGCAAGATGAACGGCCTGATGCTGACCGCCATCGAGTGCCGTATGGATTTCAAACGCGCCGATGCCGCAGCGCTGTGTGCATTGGCCGAAAGCTCCTGCGTGGGCGTGTTTGCGCCTGTCTCCGAGCCGTGGTACAGCCGTGCAGCCGTCGTAGGTGGCACCTACTGCGCTATGTGGGAAGCATGGAACGGTGTGAAGCCATGGCGTGCGATTTGGGGTGTCGCATCAAAACCGTACGGCCATGACGATCCATGCAAGCGCCGGATGGCTGCAGGCTTGGGCGTACTTCTTCCGGGGCCAGAGGACGAACTCCCTCGTTTCAATGGCCTGCAGGTGTGGTGGGTCACGTCCATCGACTGGCGAGGCGATGCCATCGTGCTGTGCCGCTACCGGTGGCCGAGGGAGGGTGTAAACCATCCGTTCGTCCGGGATGGACGCCCTGCAATCCACCGCAAAAAGCTAGACCGGTCTGCCTGGAATGCCCTGCAGAAGCCAGTTGGTGAACTGCTGAAAGGTACTGCCCAATGACCTGGATTTTTGCATTCATCTATGGCATGAACATCCACGCAACCGGCATGCTGTTGGACGAAGCCACGTGCCGCGAAATGCTCGCCACGACATCCCGCCCAGCGGTGTGCATCAATGCGGAAAAGCCACGCCTTCGCATCTACCGGGAGCGCAAACATGGCTGACCTCTGGGTACTGGTTTTTCTGTTCCGTGGCGCGAGCATCGCAGCAGCTGGATACACCATGGATGCAGGCTTCTGTGAGCGCGAGTTAAAGGCCGTTCCATACGAGCATACGGCGTGCATCAACACCCGCAATCCGACCCGCCGCATCTACCGCACCGGCCCCAATGAAGCAGAGGTCAATTGGCGTAAGCGCACCCATCCAACGGTGTCCCCGGAAGCCACTACGCAGGAGCTGATCGAGCAGCTCGAATTCGAGGCAAATGACATGCGCATCCAGCTCATGGACAAGGACGCGTACATCGCCACCTTGCATGAAAAGCTGGGCTATCCAAAGGGGCTCCAGCACCCATGAAGTCCTGGACTGACCTCGCCACAGATCTACTGCCGCCCGTGCTGCAGGACTTCGTGCGCCTGATCGGTTTACAGCCCACCATGGCGCTGGTTGAGCGCTTCGGTGGGCTGCGTATCTTCGTTCCCACCCCCGAGCGCTGTACCGACGAACACCAGTTTGCCCAGATCATCGGCACGGCCAACCTGGTCAAGCTGGCCGACGCCTATGGCGGCCTGGAGCACTTCCAGCTCCCCAAGGCCGAGAAGGCCCTCCTGGCCGTGCGCAACGCCCGCATCGCCGCCGACTACAGCACCACCAAGACCGCCCGCCAACTCGCCGCCGAGCACCGCCTGACCGAAGGCCAGGTAGTTCGCATCCTGTCCGCCCAAGGTGCCACGGCTCCAACGGACCGCCGCCAAGCGCCTTTGTTTTAACTGGCGGGGAAAGTTAAAGGTTTTGTGCTGTTTGAACTTCCAACCTCACCGCTGGTTGGAAGTTATCAAAAATGCTACGACCTTAGGACTAAGTCATTGTTTTTGTTGAGTTTTTCGAGGTTGGAAGGGCATTCAACTTCCAACCTTTGAACTTCCAACCTTTAACCGAGTTGTTCTGGGCTGTAACTTGGTCCGACTTATAGGAGCGCAGCGACTGACTCCCTATGAAAACGGGCCTACAAGCGCTCAAACCACTACGTAGCACCATCCGCCCATCCCAGCTCGGAAAACGCCCAAAAAGGCCATTCCTGCCGCCCGAGCCGCCCATTTCGTGCCAAAGCGTCCGGCAACCTCAAAACCCCCAAAATCGCCCGCAAACCCGCGCCAGCATTAGCGAGGCCAATTTTTCTCGGTGCCTAAGGGTGTGCCAAATCGATCAGTCCCCCACTTTGGCGCGCGCGCCAGCGTTGATGTCACCAATATCACTGGTTACGGTTGCGTTGTCGCCAATGGCTACAGTCGCATCCGACTTGTTCACGTTGATGTGCGAAACCGACTTCGCCACCGAGATCAGTCCACCCGAATCGAGACGCGTCTTGTCGCGGGCCATGATGTCGTTGTAGGCGTCCATGCTGAAGCTCGCACGGCCAGCCGATGGCATGAGTGCATGCACCCGCGCACCCTGCCCCACGGCAGCCGTCGTAGCCTGGCTGATGGCGGTCTTGCTCGATGCGGCCGGCAGGTCAATCACGCCGCCCGAACCCGAGTCAACGTTGAACGCGGCCGCGTCGGCATCGGAGGCGCCGATCCAGTGCTTGGTGCTGCTGTTACCCGCTAGCACGACAATGTCGTTGGCCGACACGCGCCCACCAGCGCCGATCTCGGCACGCACCGTGCTGTCGACCGCATTCACGGCCCGTGCGCCACTGGCGCCCACCACCGACGCATTAACGCTGTTGACCACCGCGTTGTAATCGGTCAGGTGCGTTGCCTTGAGCGTGAATGTCTTGGCGGCGATGCGGCGCGCATCGTCTCCGCTGCCCGTCGTCGCGGTGGTGCGGCTGGTGCTTGATGTCGTGGCCGTGGCGGCAGATCCCGAGATAAGGCCACCGCTGCCGGAGGTGGCATTGGCACGGTTGCGGTCGGTGCCATCGGCGATGACGCTCACTGCGGTCATCAGCGTTGCGGGCACCGCAGCGGGTGCGGCGATGTGCACGTTGTCGCCCAGTGCCGCTTCTGTCACGGTGTTCGACGTGGCGCGCGCGTCGTTAAAACCTGCGGCCACGATACCCGCGGCGAAGCCCGAGCCATCGGCCTGCTGCCGGGTGTCGTTGCTTGCTTTCACCAGCGCGGTGCCGGTGAGGGTCAGGCGACTGTCGTCGCCGACTTTGCTACTGACGCGGCTGTCGTGGTCAGCGTGGGCCACGGTGGCGCTCAGGCCTGCGAACAATGCGCCCGCGGCACCGGTCGCGTCTGCCGACACGTTGGCACCGCTGCCGGCGAGCGCCTGCGTGGCGGACACCGTGAGGTTGCGGCCCGTCAACTGGGTGCTGTTGCCCAGGTAGGCATTCACGCGTGACACGGCATCGGCCTTCGCGACAGAACCGCCTGCGGCGGCGCCGAAGCTGACGTTGACACCCAGCGACTCAGCCTGCGCGCGGGTCTTACCCGTGGCCGACACCGTAGCGTCTTCGCTCAGCACGAGCGTGCCGCCGTTCACAAAGGCATCAACCTGCGGCTTCACCGTTGCGGTCGACACCGCGCCGCTCAGCGCGAGGCCCAGGCCGGCCGCCGCAGCGACGGCATGGCTCTGCGCCTGCATGTCGGCATCGGCCGTGACCGAGAGCGCGCGCACGGCATCACCCGTGGCCGAACCGATGGCGGCGTTGCCACCGATGGATGCGCTGGTCGAGCCGCCAATGCGGCTGTCCGCCACCGAGGCACCGGCCACATAGCCGCCGACGCTGGCGCCGTAGGCTTCGGCTTCGAGCGAGCGCTTGTCGACGGCGTTGACGATCACCTCGTCGGCGCGGTGGATCGCAACGTTGTTGCCGAGGGCAGCGCGCGTGACGCTGTCATCCGACAGGCCGGCGTAGGCCGCGTTGAGCGCCACCACGCCGCCCGTGCCCGCGAAAGCCATCGCCTGCGCGTTCTCGGCCAGCGATGCGCGGATACGTACATCTCCGCCCGTTTGCTGCGTGGCCGCGGTGATGGACACATTGTTGCCCACCACAGCCTGGTTGTTGAAAGCGATCTTCGTGATTCCGACACCCGCCCCCAGCCCCAGCGCGCCGACCGACACGGCACCGGTCGTCATCCCGAAGTCCATCTTGCCGTGCGCGTTGACGCCTACGTCGCGCCCAGCCACCAGCACCGCACCGTCACCGATCTGCGCGGCATTGCCCGAAGGCTGCACGTTGGTGAGCGCACTGCTGATACTCACTGCTGAACGCTTCGCCTGCGCCTTGGCACCGACGTCGCGCATACGTGCATCGTCGGAGCCGGCCAGCATGCGGCCGACCGTGTCGTCGCTGGCCTGCGCGTCGGCCTCCTGGTTCACGTTGCGGTTGCTGCCTTCGTGTGACAACTGGTCCTTCGCGTCCTGGCCCAGCGTCTCGCCCACCCCATACACAGCCACGCCACCGGCCAGGCCGACCAGCCCACCTGCACCACTGACCACAGTGGTCTCGATGTCCTGCTTGCCCAGGGCATTCACCGCGATATCGCGTGCTGCCTGGATCTGCGCACCCGCACCGACCGATGCGGTGGTGCGGTTGTTGAGGGTGCCCACGTCCACACCACCCGCCAGCGCGCCCGCGCCCAGCGCGACGGAACCGGTGACGACTTGCGAGCGCAGCTGGTTGCGTGCCGTCACGTTGACGTCCTGCAATACATTGGCACCCGTGTTGGTCTGGTTGATCTTCGCGGCCGCGCCGATCGAAGCCTTCGTGTCCGACTGGACCGATTCCACCGAGATCGCGCCTGAAATGCCGGCGTACAGCCCGGCCGCGCCGCTGGCGACTACAGTGAACAGGTCTTCTGACGAGGTCGCCTCGACCTGCACACCACGCGCGTCGCTGCGCAGCGCATCCACGCCGTCGCCTGTGTACGCGCTCATTCCTGCCGTGTTATTGCCCAGTGCGTTCACCGTGGCACCGCCACCGATGGCGGCCTCGGTCGTCTTGGTGATGCTGCTCACACCCACGGCCGCCCCGATGCCTGCCGCGCCAAAGCCGGCCGCGGCCGCACCGGCCACCACGTCGGACTTCGTGTCATCACGTGCGGCCACGCGCACGTTGCCACCCGCGTCGATGCGCGTGGCGCCACCGCCGACCAGTGCCTGCGTCTGGTTGGCCAGCGACACCACGGCCACCGAACCTGCCACCGCCACGGTGCCCGCTGCCGAGAGGCCAACGCCCATGTCCAGCACCTGGGTGCTGCCCTCTGCCAGCACCTGCACGTCGCGTGCGGCCTTGACCTGCGCGCCGGTGTCGATAGCGGCCAGCGTTGCATTCTTCGCAACAAACACGTCGGCGCCTGCGCCCACAGCCACTGCCCCTGCACCGGAGGCAGCGCCCGCCAGCCCCAGGTGGAACTGCTCGTTACCGGCCGCCACACGCACCGATTGCGCGGCGTTTGCGACGTCGGCTGTCTGATTGACCTTGGCGCCTGCGGCAATCACCGCCTGCGTGTCGGTGTCAACGGTCGACACATTCGCACCGACCGTGATGGCTGCAGCCCCTGCGCCCGCACCGGTCACCGCATACGATTTCACGCTATCGCTGTTGGTCGCTGTCACGGCCAGACCACGGAAGGTGTCAGTGTGACGTGCAGCCACCCGCTCCTGTGTGAGTGCATTAAAGGCGTCGCGGCCACCGATGGCATTGCCTTCGGCGTCGGTCGGCTTCAGGCCCGACTTGCTGACACGCCCCTCACCCGTGATGGCACCGCCGTAGCTGATGCCGTAATGGCCTGTTGCGGCCTGCAGTGCATCGCCCTGCCCGAGCGCCTGCACATTGGCGTTCTCGCCAATACGGGCCAGAGTGGTCTTGTCAAGCACCACCACACCGGCTGCCGCACCCACAGCGGCGCTGCCGCCGCCGGCCGCGCTGCCCGCGATCAGATCCACCGCGGTGCGACCATCGGCCGCCACCAGCGCACTACCGCGCGCCCGCACGGTCGCGCCGTCGCCGATGCGCGCCTGCGTGTCGGTCGTGAGCGTGAAAACCGCCGCCGAGCCGGCGAGCCCGGCAGAACCGCCGACGCCAAAGCCAATGCCCGTCAGGCGCAAGGCTTCCTGCGAATTTGCCTGCACCGTGAGGTTTCGACCGGCCTCGACCCAGGCGTTGCCGCCGATCCAGGCTTGCGTCGACTTGGACAACACGCCCACATCCGCTGCTGCGCCGCCACCAACCGAACCCCCTCCACCCGCGCCCACGACAACATCAAACACATCCGTGTCGCTGGAGGCAGAAACATCCACACTCTGCTGCGCCAGCGTCGCGCCCTTGTTAAGTTGCACGCCGTCACCTATATACGCCTCGGTCTGCCCGTTCAGCACATTAACGATGGCCGCACCACCCACCGCAACCGAACCTGCTCCCGCCGCACCGACGGCAAAGGTTTTGAGGTTTTCAGACGCAGCAGCCGCAACGCGTGCCACACCGTCGGCACGGGCCTGCACACCTTTGCCCACGAAGGCGCGTGTCTCGTTCTCAATGGTGTGTACGGCCGCAGCCACACCCACACCAACCGAGCCGCCGACGGCCACGCCGCTCACAATGTCAAACACCGACAATGCGTTCTTCGCATCGAGCGTCAGGTTGCCGTTGGTACCCAACTGCGTCTGGGCCGAGTCGGCTACGTAGGCCTGCGCCGTGTTTTTTGTGGTCAACACGTTGGCCACACCCGCGACAGCCACGTTGCCACCGGCTGCGCCACTGAAACCGATCAGGTTGACGTCCTGCAGGTTCTGCGCACCGAGACGGATACCGCCCGCGCCGTTGATATCGGCACCGGTGCCAATGTGGCTGCTGGTGTTGTTATGGCTTGAGACAACCGCACTCGACACCCCCACACCAACCTTGCCAGCCAGCGATGCAGCTGCGGCCAGCGAAGTGGCACCAGTGTCGTTGAGGCTGGTCAGCGCAACCTCGCCCGTGGTGACCACCTTGGCGCCGTTACCGATTGCGGCCTCGGTGGTATCGGTGAATACATTAACCGCGAAGGCACCAGCCACCGAGACATTGTCGCCCGCTGCACCGGAAACTGCTTCGGTGTAGTAGTTGGTGCCGCCGATCAACGGGCCGCTGGTGAGGCTGTCGGGCAGGTTCTTGATATCGTCCACCCCCGACACCTGCAGCGACACGCCGGGCGTGCTGACCTTGAGGTTTTGCGCATTGAGTGACAGGCCATTCGCATTAACCTGCGCACCATCTCCCAGTGTGGCTTTGTACTGGTTGTTCGAGACCACGGTAGCAACCGAGGCACCTACCCCCACAGTGCCGGCTTTGGCCGCTGCCCAGGCTTTGGCACCGAGCATGCTGGTGTTGGTAGCGTCGAGGCGGATGTTGCCGGCCTGGTCGATGCGTGTATTGGCACCGATTGAGGCCATCGTCTGCGCGTTCGACACCGCCACCGCGAACGCACCGGCCACACCGACCTTGCTGGCACCAGCACCGGCCACCCCTTCCGCCGCGAGTTTGCGCGCGAAGGCGGGTGATGTGTTCTGCGTCGAGGTCGCGGTGACCGACAGGTCCCCCACCTTGGTGATGTGAGTGTTGTCAGCCAGCGAAGCCACGGTGCTGTTGTTGGCGATACTGATGCCTACACCAACGGCCACACCCACTTGCGTCTTGGCATCGACTGCATCACCGGCACCCCGTGCGCTGAAATTACTGCCGTTATGGGCGGCGACAGTCATTGCGCCACCCGCAGCGAGCTTACGCCCACCGGTCACAGCAGCCTGAACGTCGTCATCCAGCACATTCACGCCCACAGCCGCAGCGATTGCAACCTTGCCACCCCCTTGTGTGCCCTGGTTGGACTGCGCGTTCTGGTTGTTGGCGAGCGTCTTGCTGCTTGTCGCACTATTGGCCTGCGCCTTGTTGTCGTCGTAGGTCTTCGAGGCCTGCGAGCCGCCGGCACTGGCCGTGGCGTCCGCCGTGTAGGCGCGTGTGGCGCTGGCCGCAAGGCCAAGTGTGCCGCCCGCCGCAAGATCTCGGTCAATCACCGCCTGCGTCATGCTGTTGCTGGTGATAACCCCTGCGGCCGCACCAATCGCCGCAGTGCCTGACTTGGCCTCACCCTTGGCGGTCGCGGTGTGGGTGCCGCTGCTCGTGGCATCAAGCGCCACGTCGCCGCTGGCCGATATACCGGTGCCGGAGTGGATCAACGCCTGCGTGGTCTGGTTGAGTGTTGCCACAGCCACGGCCGCATCAAAAGCCAGTTTGCCACCCGCGGCACCCGACGTAGCCTGGGTGTCACTGTCAACGGCGGTGGTGGCGGTGAGGTCGATGTCGCGCGCCCCCGACAGGGCCGCACCCGTACCGATACGCGCCACCGCAGCCGCATCAATGAGGTTGAGCGCCACCGAGACACCCACACCCACATTGCCACCCGAGGCACCACCGGTGGTGGTTGGCAAAGCCTGCGCCACAGCCTTCACACGGTCCTCGGCTGTGAGAGAAACGTCGCCACCGCCGATCTGGAGCGTGGCACCGTCGCCCACCAGTGCCCGGCTCGCAGTGTTGGTGATATTGAGGGCCAGCGAGGCCGCGATACCGACCTTGCTACCGCCCGCACCCGACTCGGCCTTTGCCTCGAGTTCGTGCTGGGTATCGCCGGCCACATCGGTCATGGTCGCGCTGATCGCGATGCCGCTGGCCTGGATACTGGCCTTGTCACCAACACTTGCCACCGTAGCGGACGTCACCTGGTTGACCGAGGCCGCCGCGCCGATTCCCACCTGCGCCGTTTTTCCGACTGCCGTCCCGTCAGATTGGGCGCTGGCATCGGTGTTGCCGCTGGCGGTGAGTTCGAATGCCTCCGTCGTCGACACGGTGCGGCCCGTGGCAACCGATGTGCTGGTGTTGGCATCGATGACGTTGACGGCCACTGCGGCCGCCACCGACACCTTGCCTTCGCTCGACGAGGCCGAGGCCTTGCCGCCGGTCGCATTGCCCGTGGCCGTTTGCTGCTTCGTGCTACCCACCTTGGCCTGCGTCTGCTGGGTCTTGCCGTAGGCGAGTTGGCTGTCGACCTTGTCGTCAACCGTCGCGTCCTCGGCCTTCTTGCCGTCAGCACCCGTCTTACCCGCCTCGTCGTCAGACTTGCCGCCCTTGGAGCTTGCAGTGGCCGTCGTCGTGTGCTCGGATGATGCCGTGGCATTGAAGCGCACGTCACCGGTCGCGTTGAGGATGTCGCGCTCAGTGGTTGCGCTGGTCATATCGTTGACCAGGGCAATACCGACCGCTGCACCAATAGCGGCACTTTCTCCGACCGCGCTGCCCTTGGATGAGGTCGTGGTCACATTGCTCTGTGTTGCTGACAGCGACACGCCACCGGCACCCTGCAATGCCGCGCCCGTGCCCAGCCGCGCACTGGTTGTGTTGTTAAGGCAACGCTGATCAAGTATCGGCATTGGAGTAATTTCGGGCAGCCCCGCCCAGTTTGGACGCAGCGCAGGCTGGGGTTGGCGGCCCAGAGGGCCTTGTACAGGCCCTTGAGCCCGTTTTTGGCCCCTACGGGCGCACCTGTGCCATCAGCCTTTGGCGGCCGAGGAAGATGTTGGCCAGTGCCAGGGCAGTGAACGCCCGCGTGGCATTCTTGTGCAGCCCCACATAGCGCACCTTGCCAAAGCCCCACAGCCGCTTGATCACACCAAAGACATGCTCGACGCGGGCACGAATCCTGGATTTGTTGCGGTTCTTTGCACGAGCCACCTCATCAACGAGACCACCAGCGCGGCGCGTGCGCTGATTGGTGAAGTCTTTGGCGTTTGGAGCTTTACCCGCAATCAACGCCTTCTGACTGGCATAGGCTGAGTCGCCATACACGCGCCGCTCGTTGCCATGCAGCAGTTGTGGCAGCGGGTGCTTGTCATGCACGTTGGCGGCTGTGACGACGGCGCTGTGCGCCAAGCCGCTTTGGCTGTCCACGCCAATGTGCAGCTTCATGCCAAAGTACCACTGCTGGCCCTTCTTGGTCTGGTGCATCTCGGGGTCGCGTGCCTTGCCTGCATTCTTGGTTGAACTGGGCGCGCCGATGATGGTGGCATCCACGATGGTGCCGGTATGGACCTTGAAGCCTCGCTGCTGCAACTCCTGCCCCACCTTGGCAAACAGTGCTTCGCCCAGTTTGTGCGCATTGAGGAGCTTGCGAAACTTCAAGATAGTGGTGGCGTCGGGTACGGGCTCACGGCCCAGGTCGATGCCTGCAAAGCGGCGCAGGTTGGCACTGTCGTACAGGGCTTCTTCACAAGCCAGATCGGCCAGGTTGAACCAATGCTGAATGAAGTGGATACGCAGCATGCGTTCCAGACCTATGGGTGGGCGGCCGTTGCCTGCCTTGGGGTAGTGTGGCTCGATGACCTCGCACAGGCTGGACCAGGGCACGATGGCCTCCATGGTTCTCAAGAACTCGTCGCGCCTGGTGGGCTTGCGGTAGTTCTCAAAGCTTTGGTCTGCGGCCATGGCGAGGGTTTGCTGCTTCATCGACCTGTAACGCAGCACCACGCAGGTGCGTGTACCTTAATCAGCGTTGCCTTAAGCATCGCGAGTGCCAATGCGGGCGTGATCGCCACACCACCTGCCGACCCCGCTTCGGCCTCGGTCGCGGCCTTGTGCGCGGCCTTGGCGTCGAGCGACACGGTGCCACTGCCTGCAATCGTCGCGCCATCGGCGATTTCGGCCGTGCTCTGGTTGCCCGTGATGTTCACCGCCACCGAAGCGCCGATGCCCACCTTGCCGCCGCTTGCGCCTTTGTCCACTGGCACGGCCTTGGCCGTGATGTCGGTATTGTTTTCAGCCGTGACCGCAATCACACCTGTCCCCGCATTAACCGAAGCGCCGCTGCGCACCAACGCTTCACTGCGGGTGTCGATCAGGTTCAGCGCCAGCGAGCCAGCGATACCCACCTTGCTTCCACCCGCACCCGAAGCGGCGTGTGCCAACACGGTGTGTGTGGTGTCACCGGCCACGTCGGTCATGGTCGCATCGATGGCGACACCGTTGGCCTGGACGATGGTGTTACTGCCCACCACCGCCACGGTATTGGTATGCAGTTGGTTGAGTGACACAGCCGCACCAATGCCAACCTGCGCACCATTGCCAACAGCCGCGCCATCTGCATTCGTCGATGCATCGGTGTTGCCGCTCGCAGCCAAAGCGAATGCACCTGTGGTCGACACGGTGCGTCCGTCAGCCACTGAGGCGGTGGTGTTGGAATCGATGATGTTGACCGCCGCCGCAGCCGCCACCGACACCTTGCCTTCGCTGGTACCGGCCGACGACTTGCCGCCCGCCGCACTGCCCGTGGCCGCCTGCTGTTTGCCGCTGCCTACGCCGTTCTTCGTTTGCTGGGTTTTGCCAAAGGCAAGCTGGCTGTCAACCTTGTCGTCGACCGTCGCGTCTTCCTGCTTTTTACCGTTGGCACCGGTTTTCCCGGCTTCGTCATCGGACTTTCCGCCTTTTGAACTGGCAGTGGCCGATGTCGTGTGGTCGGCCGCTCCCGCTGCGGCGAAACGCACGTCACCGTTCGCATTGAGGATGTCGCGCTCGGTCGTCGCGCTGGTCACGTCGTTGACCAGGGCCAGGCCCACAGCCGCGCCAACCGATGCAGTTTCACCCGCCGCACTGCCCTTGGCGGTGGTCACGGTGGTATTCGACTGTGTGGCAGACAAGGTGACACCACCCGTGCCCTGCAGCGCCGCGCCCGTGCCCAGACGCGCGCTGCTTGTGTTGTTCAGCATCGCCAGTGCCAAGGCCGGTGTGATGGCCACACCACCAGACGATCCCGCCTCGGCCGTGGTTGTGGCCTTGTGTGCCGCCTTGGCATCAAGCGATACCTCACCACTGCCATGAAGGCCTGCGCCATCCTCGATCTCGGCCGTGCTCCGGTTGCCCGTGATGTTCACCGCCACCGACGCACCGATGCCCACCTTGCCGCCACTTGCGCCTTTGTCCACTGGCGCGGCCTTGGCTGTGATGTCCGTGTTGTTTTCTGCTGCAAGCGCCACCGCACCCGCGCCCGCATCCACTGCGGCACCACTGCGCACCACGGCCTCGCTGCGGGTGTCAATTAGGTTCAGCGCCAGCGAACCAGCAATACCGACCTTGCTGCCACCCGCGCCCGACGCGGCTTCGGTCTGTATGGTGTGGGTGGTGTCACCGGCCACATCGGTCATCCCGGCGTTCAGCGAGAGCCCGTTGGAGTGGACCACAGCGCTGCCGCCGACGATCGCATCAGCCACCGAGGTCACTTTATTGACCGACACTGCAGCGCCAATGCCCACCTGCGTCGTGCTGCCCTCGGTCTTGCCATCGGCATCGGCTTGTGGCAATGCGCTGCCGTCGGCCGTGACCTTGGCATCGGTGTTGTTTGATGCGGCGAGTGTGAGGGCACCGGCCGATGTCACGTTGACGGGTACGTCGGCGCGCGCAGTCGCGTTCTGCAGATTCACGCCAACGGCCGCAGCCACCGAAATCTTGCCTTCGCTGGTGCTGGCAGAACCCTCGCCATTCTTCTGCGCCTGCACGGCACCACCGGTGGAGGCCTGTTGTTTGCTGTCACCGACCTTGTTGGCCGTCTGCTTGTTCTTGCCCAGAGCGAGTTGTTTGCCGACCTTGTCATCGACACTCGCGTCTTCACCATTGCCCGTACCACCCGCGGCACCCGCATCGTCCGCCTGGTGGCCGCCGCTTGCGCTGGCAGTCGCCGACACCTCACTTGCGGACGCACCTTGGGCTTTGAAAGTGACAGAACCCTTGCCCGCACCCGCGGTACCGTTGGCAACGATCACACGCGCAGTGGTGGCTTCAACCAAGTCATCAACCAAAGCGACCGCAACAGCTGCGCCGATCGCAGCCTTGCCGCCCACGGCACTGCCCTTGGCCGTGGTTGTCGTGCTGGTCGATTGCGCAGCCTGCAGCAGCAGGTCACCATTCAAAGTGAGCGGCAGATTGCTGCTGGTGCCCAGGCTGGCCTGTGTCGTGTTGTTCACGATCGAGATCGCAGCCGATGGTGTGATCGAGATACCACCGGCCGAGCCAGCTTCGGTTTCAGTGTGCACAGCATGCGTGCTGTCCGCATCGAGTGCCAGGTCACGCGCTCCCTGCAGTTGTGCGCCGTCGGCCAACTGGGCCAGCGTGCGTGTGCCCACCACATTCACAGCCACCGAAGCACCGATACCCACCTTGTCACCGGTAGCGCCTCCTGCTGCAGGCGTGGCTTTGGCCGTACTTTCGCTGGCATTACGCGCAGTCAACGCCACGTCGCCGGCTGCACCCACAAGGGTGACGACGGCACCGCCGCGCAGCGCGGCGGTGGTCGCGCTGTTGATGGCGTTCACCACCAACGAACCGGCCACACCCACACCACTCGCACCAGCGCCAGAAACGGCAGTGGTGGTGAAACTGTTCACCGGTGCCGTGGTGTCCATCAAGGCCTTCGCCGACACACTACCGGCCTCCAGCGTCTGGGCGACCGCGGCGTCATTGCTTAACTGGGCCAGGTTGATGGCCACTGCGGCGGCTACACCGGTCGCGCTGTTCGTGGCACTGCTGTCGGCACCCACAACAACCGTGTTGCCCTCCTCGCTGCGCAAGTCGACCGCACCAGCAACCTTGGCGGCCTGGCTCGATGCGAGCAGCGTCTGCGTGTGGCTGCTGAGGTCACTGACCGCAACTGCGCCTGCGACCTTGACACCCTCACCCGGCGCGCTGTCAGCGGTGCTGGCGTTGTCCTTGTATTTGTCAAGCGTCTGGCTGCTCTGGCTCGCACCGCTGTCGTCCTTTTCCGCGCCCTGGCTCGCGGCCTTGGCCGTGACTATTGCGGTGTTGCGTGAGGCAGCAGCAAGGTCGAGCGCACCCGCGGTGATCACGGCCTGGCCGTCCACCACAGCCGAAGTCGTGCTGTCGATCACACTCACCGCCACCGCAGCACCTGCAGCGTTACCACCGGCGGCAGCCGCATCGGCGATCGATGTCGTGCTCACGGTATTGGCGGCCGCGAGGCCGAGCTTTCCGGTCACTGTGGCGGTGGTGGTGCCTGTCACACGAACCTGCGCCACACTGGTCACATCGGACACGGCCACCGCTGCATCCCCCGCCTTGTTGGCCAGCGCCGAGGTGGGCGTGGCATTGGTACTCACGCTGGTGGTAGCGCCCAGCTGTGCATCCCCAGCGACGGTCAACGTGCTGCTGCCGCCCACGTTGACCGTGGCACGCGCATCCACGCGCTGCACACTGGCCGCGATCGGCGTGGTGAAGGTCGAGGTGTTGACTGTGGTGGTGGCTTGGGCCGTGAAGTTCTCGGTGGTGCGGAGCTGGCTCGACTGGACATCGATGGTGGCCGCAGCCTCGGCCTTGGCAATACCGCTGGTCACGGCTAGCGAAGCATCGTTCAAGGTGGACGTGGCCGACAGGTTGATGCTGGTGGCGAGCATCTGCGCGCCGTCGAGGTTGATCGCCGCCTTGCCGCCCTGGGTCTGTGTGGCCACAATTCTGATGCGGCCTTCCTGCTCAACAATGCCAGTCGCAACCGACAGGCCATTGGTATTCACCACGTCGCTGAAGTCAGGCGCCGATCCCACGAAACGCGCACCGCTGTAAATCGAGCCACTCACGTTGATGGCGCCCGCGCTCAGCATGACGCCGTTGATCGCGTTCACGCGCCCCTGGATGGAGACGGTGCCGTTGGCATTCAGCGGGGCAGTACCGCCGAGCAACTGCTGCACAGAGTTGGCGTTGGGGCCATTGGCACCGAAGAAACCCTGCACAAAGGCTGCAGTGGGCGTGCTCACGTTGAGCGAGCCCACGTTCACCACACCACCTGCACCCACCACCAAGCCGTAGGGGTTGGCAAACCAGACATTGCCCCCAATACGTCCGTCCTGGATACCGTTGAGCACCCCGTGGATGTCTGTGCGCGCGTCGCGCACGATATTGATCAGATTGGTGGCACCCGTCGGCACATGCAGGTTGGCCGTGTTGCCTGCGTCCACGCCGAATCGGCTGAACGAGTTGAAGGCGTTGTTGCCACTGAGCGTGGTGGTTGTGATGTTGACGGTGCTGGCAGACGACAGGTTGAGCTGGGTCGCGGTCCGGCCGTCGGTTGCAATAGCGTCCAGCGGGCCCGCCATGGCGGGCGGCACCATACCGGCTGCCGTGCCAAGCGCCGCTGCCAGCAATGCCGCCAGACGCTTGCGACCAGTGCCCCCCTTGCTGCGGCCCTTGGCGTTCTCGGCCACCGCCACCCACATGCTCAGTGCGTCGTTCCAGACAATACGGTAAACGCGGTTCATTGAAGAGTGGCTGTGCATGGGGATATCTCCTAAAGCGACGTAGCGGCTGAGGCCACGGCCAGTGACATTTGCAGCCAAACAGACCACAAATGTAATGAATTTGCAGGTATGTATCATTTTTTTTACAAAATAACAACCAAGCGCCTGCTTTTGCCTGCGGCATCCCCATGGTTGGGGGCCTTCCTGGCCGGGATCGGTGACGGACTGGGATGTTTTCAGGGTGGGCAGCAGGACGGGGCAGAACTTGCCAGACCCACAGGAGCGGCGAAGTACCATGGCAGGCCCGACTTCCACCGAGGAGACAAGATGAAAACAACCGTCACTTTGGGCACCCTGGCTACCGCGTTGCTGCTGGCAGGCTGTGCCACACAGCCCGCCCCCCAACAGTTCAGCTACTCCCAGCCACCGATTCAGCCCGAAGGTTCGTCCGGCTACACCGCCAAACCCGGCTGGGCCACCCACAAATTTGCCGTCGCGGCAGCCAATCCGCTGGCCACCGATGCGGGTTACCAGGTGCTGAAGGCCGGTGGCTCGGCGGTTGACGCGGCCATTGCCGTGCAAATGGTGCTGACGCTGGTGGAGCCGCAGTCCAGCGGTATTGGCGGCGGGGCCTTCCTGATGCACTACAACGGCAAGGACGTAGAGGCCTTTGACGGCCGCGAAACCGCACCTGCCGCTGCAGATGAAAAACTCTTCATCGGTGCCGACGGCAAACCCATTCAGTTCTACGACGCCGTGGTGGGGGGCCGCTCAGTGGGCACCCCCGGCACGCTGCGGGTGCTGGAGTTGGCGCACCAACAATACGGCAAGCTGCCCTGGGCGGCACTGTTCCAGCCCGCCATCAGCCTGGCTGAAAACGGCTTCAAGGTCAGCGTACGGCTCAACACCCAGATCCAGACCGAGCAGCACCTGAAGAAAGACCCCACCGCTGCCGCCTACTTCTACCAGCCCGACGGCAACGCCGTGGCCGTGGGCAGCACGCTGCGCAACCCCGAACTGGCCGCCGTGCTCAAACGTATTGCTGCCGAAGGCCCAAAAGCCCTGCATGAAGGCGACATTGCGCAGGCCATCGTGCAGAAGGTGCAAAGCCACCCCACCAACCCCGGCAAACTCAGCCTGGCCGACCTGGCCCACTACAAAGCTGTGAAACGCACCGCCCTGTGCATCGACTACCGCGCCCAGCAGCGCGACTACCGGCTGTGTGGCTTCCCGCCCCCCAGCTCCGGTGCCATTGCCATCGGCCAGATCCTGGGCATGCTGAACCACACCAACGCTGCCCAGTTGCCGCTGGAGTCCTACGCCGGTGGTGCGGTACCAGGCGCCGTGCCGGGCGCGCAGTGGCTGCACCTCTACACCGAGGCGTCCCGCCTGGCCTTTGCCGACCGCGCCCAGTACCTGGGTGACCCCGACTTCGTGCAACCGCCGGCTGGCAGCTGGATGAGCCTGCTCGACCCCGCCTACCTGGCCGAGCGCAGCAAACTCATCAGCCAGGAGCCGGGCGGCGTGAGTATGAAGGTCGCCAAACCCGGCACCCCCGGCGGTGTGAAGACCAGCTACGCACCCATGCCCGACCAGCCCGAGTTCGGCACCTCACACATCTCCATCGTGGACGCGACCGGCAACGCCATTGCCATGACCACCACCATCGAAGACCGGTTCGGTGCCCGCCAGATGGTCAAGGGTTTCCTGCTGAACAACGAGCTGACCGACTTCAGCTTTGCCTACGCCGACGCTGCGGGCAACCCCATTGCCAACCGCGTACAACCCGGCAAACGCCCACGCTCGTCGATGAGCCCGACCCTGGTGTTCGACAAAACCAGCGGCCAGCTTGCGCTGAGCGGCGGCAGCCCGGGTGGCGCGGTCATCATCCATTACACCGGTAAGATGCTGTACGGCACGCTGAACTGGGGGCTGAACGCCCAGAAGGCCATCGACCTGCCCAACTTCGCCTCACTCAACGGCCCCACCCTGCTGGAAGAAAAACGTTTCCCTGCCAGCACCGTCGAAGCCTTGCGTGCCCGTGGCCACGAAGTGCGTGAGCAGGAGCTCACCAGCGGCCTGCAAGCCATCCAGCGCACACCCACCGGCTTCTTCGGTGGTGCCGACCCACGGCGCGAGGGGGTGGTTCTGGGGGACTGATTTATGCATCAAATCAACCTCCAGCGCTTTACCGACGGACGCATACAGCTATCATAAAAAGAGCAAAATACCCTTCTGAAACGCCACTGTGGCCCGCCCGTTCGGGCAATCAGCGGCGTGATTTCTTGCGCCGCCTGGCCTGGGCTGCAACGGCGGGCGGCCTGCCGCTGGGTGCAGGGGCCACCCAGCGCGTGCGCAGCCAGCCTTTTGCCTGGGGTGTGGCCAGCGGCTCCCCCGTGACGACGGCATGGTGCTCTGGACCCGCCTCGCACCCGCCGCTCTGGCCGCGCCCCATGGCCCCGTGCCCTTGCGCTGGGAATTGGCCCACGACGAACATTTCCGCCGCCCGGTGCGCAGCGGCCAGGCCACCGCCCTGCCCGAGCTGGGCCACAGCGTACATGTGGAGCTGACCGGCCTGCCCAGCGACCGCTGGTACTTCTACCGCTTCACCCTGGGCGACGCCACCAGCCCCACAGGCCGCACCCGCACCCTGGCAGCGCCCGGCGCACAGGTGCAACGCTTTCGGTTTGCCTTTGCGTCCTGCCAGCGCTGGGAACACGGCTACTACGCCGCCTGGCGCCACCTGTGCGCCGAGCAGCCCGACGCCATCATTTTCCTGGGCGACTACATCTACGAATACGCCAGCACCCGTGTGCCCGCCGCCGCCCTGGCCCGCAGCCACACGCTGCGCCACGCCCGCGACCTGGCCGACTACCGCGACCGCTACGCACTGCACCGCAGCGACCCCGCCCTGCAGGCCGCCCACGCCCTGTGCCCCTGGATCGTCACCTGGGACGACCACGAGGTCGAAAACGACTACGCGGGCGCTCAGGGCCAGGAAGATTCCGCCGACTTCCTGCTGCGCCGCGCTGCGGCCTACCAGGCTTTTTGATGAAAACATGCCCTTGCGCGCCTCGGCGCTGGTGCACGGCCTGGCGGGGCTGGGCCGCCCGGATGCCGTGCGGGTCAACGACCGGCTGGCGCACGGCCAGCTGCTGCGCTTCCATGTGCTCGACACCCGCCAGCACCGCGACTTCCAGGCCTGCCGTGCGCCAAATTCCTCCGGCAGCGGCAGCCTGGCCCCCAAAGACTGCGCCGAGCTGACCGCCCCCGGGCGCAGCCTGCTGGGCCACAAACAAGAGTCCTGGCTGCGCCAAGGCCTGGCGCAGGACGCTGCTGCAGACGGCCCGCGCTGGACGGTGCTGGCCCAGCAAACCCTGTTTTCACAACGCAACTACCGCGCCGCGCCGAACGCGCTGTATTCCACCGACGGCTGGGACGGTTACCCCGCCGCCCGCCAGCGCCTGCTCAACACCCTGGCGCAGCAGCCCCCGCGCAACACCGTGTTCATCGGCGGCGACATCCACCAGAACTTTGTCTGCCGCGTGCTGGCCGACTACCAGCGGCCCGAGTCAGCCGCCATCGCCAGCGAGTTCTGCGGCACCTCGGTCACCTCGCGCTCCAACACCACCCAGGACAAGGTGGACGGCGTGGCCCGGCGCAACCCCCATGTGCTGCTGGCCAACTGCGAACACCGGGGTTACAGCATGGTGGATGTGACCCCCAGCAGCTGGACCACCCGGCTGCGGGTGCTGGACGACGTGACCCGGCCCGACGCGCATGTCAGCACCCTGGCCCGTTTTGTGGTGGAAGACAGCCGGCCAGGCCCGGTGCGCGACGCCTGAGCAAAACATGTGTACTTGGGCAACGCCGATTCATATACTTACAAATCGGCCACCACGAGACCCCCCATGCACCGCTCCACCCCCTCTATTTCCGCACGCTGGCTGCACCGCGCCGCCGCCAGCGCCGCACTGGTCTTGCTGCCCTTGCTGAACTCACTGGCCCTGGCGCAAACCCAGATCCCGTTGCCGCCGCAAAGCAGCAGCTTTTCCACCAACGCCCGAGGTTTGTGGTTCACCGCCCCGGCCGACATCGTCATCACCGGCCTGCGGGTGCCCACGGATGCCTCCACCGCGCCGCAGACGCTAGAAGTGGTGCGATTCAAGGCTGCGCCGCGCGCCTACCCCGCGTCCACCAACAGCTTCACCTCGCTGTTCCGGGTGGTGAACGATGCCAGCAGCGGCATCCTGCCAGTGTCCATCCCTGTGGCCCGGGGCGACACCATCGGTGTGCTGGGCAGCCGCGGTGACGTCAGCTCCGAAGCCCCCAACCCGGCCCAGTCCACCATCGCCGGCCGCCCCGTGCGCCTGCAACGGCTGGGTATGCAGCTGCCTTTGTCGGGCTACGCGGCGCAGAACCTGTGGACCGAACAGGCCTACGGCATCGGGCGGGTGGAAATCCACTACACAGCGGCCAAGGCCGCTCCCTGACATCACCCACCCCTGGGCGACAATAGCCCGGTGTCCATCCCCGCATCATTCATCCAGGAGTTACTCGCCCGCGCCGACGTGGTCGAGATCATCGGCCGCTCTGTGCAGCTGAAGAAGGGCGGCGCCAATTTCATGGGGCTGTGCCCCTTTCATGCAGAAAAGTCGCCCTCTTTCAGCGTCAGCCCGTCCAAGCAGTTCTTCCACTGTTTTGGCTGTGGCAAAAGCGGCGATGCCATCAAGTTCCTGATGGAACACTCGGGCATGACCTTCATGGAGGCCGTGCAGGATCTGGCCCAGCAGTTCGGCATGCAGATTCCCGACGACGGCACATCGCCCCAGGACAAGGCCCGCGCCGCCGAGCAGCGCCAGAAACACGCCACACTGAGCGACGTGCTTGAAAAAGCCGGTGAGGCCTACCGCAAACAGCTGCGCATCGCCCCCCGCGCCGTGGACTACCTCAAGGGCCGGGGTTTGTCGGGGGCCATCGCCAAACAGTTTGGCCTGGGCTATGCGCCCGAAGGCTGGCGCAGCCTGGCCAGCATCTTCCCCGACTACAACGACCCGCTGCTGGCCGAGAGTGGCCTGGTCATCACCAACACCGACGACAGCTCGGGTGAAGAAAAGCGCTACGACCGCTTCCGCGACCGCATCATGTTCCCGATCCGCAACGTCAAAGGGGAATGCATCGGGTTTGGCGGCCGGGTGCTGGGTGACGAAAAACCCAAATACCTGAACTCACCCGAAACCCCCGTGTTCAGCAAAGGCCGCGAGTTGTACGGCCTGTTTGAAGCCCGTGGCGCGCTGCGCGAAGAGGGTTACGCCCTGGTCACCGAGGGTTACATGGACGTAGTGGCGCTGGCCCAGCACGGCCTGCCCAACGCCGTGGCCACGCTGGGCACGGCCTGCACCAACGACCATGTGCAAAAGCTTTTTCGTTTCACCGATACGGTGGTGTTCAGCTTCGACGGCGACGCCGCCGGGCGGCGCGCGGCCCACAAGGCGCTGGACAGCGCCCTGCCCCACGCCACCGACACCCGCAGCATCAAGTTTTTGTTTCTGCCCACCGAACACGACCCCGACAGTTTTATCCGCGCATTTGGCAAAGACGCGTTCACCCGGTTTGTGGCCGACGCCGTGCCCCTGAGCCGCTTCCTGATCGAGTCCGCCAGCGAAGGCTGCGACCTGGGCACGGCAGAGGGCCGCGCCCACATGGCCAGCAACGCCCGCCCGCGCTGGAGCACCATGCCCGACGGCGCACTCAAGCGGCAACTGCTGGGTGACATTGCCGAGCTGGTGCAGCTCAACACCCGGGAGCTGACCGACATCTGGAGCGGCACCAGCAGCCACAGCCGCAGCGACGCCGCTGGCACCGCCACAGGTGCCCCCCGCAAGCCCCGCTCTAGCTACAAAAAAGAGAGCTACTCCCGCCCACCGGATGAGCGCGACGGGCACTTTGGCTTTGAAGGGTATGGCTACAGCGGAAGTAGCAGCGGTGGCAACGGCAACGCCAGCAGCAGCTACGGCTACACCCGCAAAACCCGCACCGCACCCAGCAGCCGTGCCGACCAGGCGGCCCGGCTGCTGCTGTCACACATGGAGTTTCTGGAAGACCTGACCCACGAAGACCATGCCGCGTTGTGCGCCCTGCCCGCGCCCCACGGCCCGCTGTTTGTGTGGCTGGAGAGCCAGTTCCACGACTACGGCGTACAGGCCTGGGCCGTATTGCGTGACCGCCTGCGCGGCCAGGAGCCGGAGTCACTGGCAACACGGGTGATGAGCGGGCCACAAGGGCAAACCGAAGGTGAGTTGCGGGAACTCAAAATCGAATTACGCGGCCTGCTAAATCGCATCTTGGCTGAAGTGATAGGGCTACAACTTAAGACTATCGCGGAAACCATTCCGCCCAACCCTGCGGATCTAAAGCTGTACCCAGTGTTACTGAAACGCTTAAATGAGCTTCAAAGGCCACTGACAGACATTTCTGGCACTTGAAAAATCGCCAAGTGGATATAATGTAAGGTTTGCTGACGGCAAGAGCGACAGCAGCACCTCCGGACCCGGCCCATCGGATGCCAACGCGCACCACCCGCCACTCCCCCGCAAGGACTGCACACCAAATGTTCGCCCATACATCTTGCCATTGGGGGTTTCTCCCCTGCTGAGAGCACAGCGGTAATTGCGCAGGTCCATCTTCCCAGATGGTTTTGCCCTGTTATTCGACCTGTGCCCGAGCGCGCCGGGCCTGTGGCGCTTGTCTTTTTTTCGTTGTCCTTCTTTGACCCTGAGGTTGTTCCATGCCTGCTCCAAAGTCCGCGAAGCCTGCCAAGTCCACTCCACCCGTTGCGAAAGCAGTGGCGAAACCTGCAACAAGCAAAGTCTCCGCCGCCACCAAAAGCGCCAAGCCTGCTGCAGCCAAAGCTGCCGCAAAGCCTGACACGCCCGCCACGAAAGCCAAAACAGTGCCCGCATCGAAGCCATCCGAAGATCTGAAGAAAACCGCCGTCGCCACCGAAGAAGCGCCCAAGAAGAAACCAGGCCGCCCCCCCAAAGCCGCCGCCGCTGACGGCGCACCCGCCAAAGCCGGCGCCAAACGCGGCCGCAAGCCGAAGGCCGCCGCCAGTGACGACGTGGGCGACGACGCAGACCTGTCGGACATCGAATCGGACCTCGAAGGGGAGCCCGAGGCCGTAGCCGCCACGGCCACCACCGAAAAGGTCAAACCGCTGCGCATGAAGATCAGCAAGGCCAAGGAACGGGCCTTGATGAAGGAATTTGGCCTGGACGAAACCGTCCTGTCCGAAGAAGACATGGCCAAGCGCCGCCAGCGCCTGAAGACGCTGATCACGCTGGGCAAAACCCGTGGTTACCTGACCCACGGCGAAATCTCCGACCACTTGCCCGACAAACTGGTCGATGCGGAAACGCTCGAAGTGGTGGTCAACATGCTCAACGACATGGGTGTGGCGGTGTACGAGCAGATGCCCGACGCCGAAACCCTGCTGCTGAACAACACCGCGCCCACCGCCACCACGGTGGAAGAAGCCGAGGAAGAAGCTGAAGCCGCCCTGTCCACCGTGGACAGTGAGTTCGGCCGCACCACCGACCCCGTGCGGATGTACATGCGCGAAATGGGCACGGTCGAGCTGCTCACGCGCGAAGGCGAAATTGAAATCGCCAAACGTATCGAAGGTGGCCTGATGGCCATGATGGAGGCGATCAGCGCATCGCCCGCCACCATCGCAGTCATTCTGGAAATGGGCGAGACGATCCGCGAAGGCAAGGTCGTGATTTCGACCATCGTCGACGGCTTCTCGAACCCGAACGAAGCCGACGACTATGTGGCCGAAGAAGACTTCGACGAATTCGACGAAGACGAAGACGACGACGGCAAGGGCGGCTCCAAGGCGCTGACCAAGAAGCTTGAAGAACTCAAGCGCGAAGCCATCGTGCGCTTCGACAAGCTTCGTGAGCTGTTCGAGACCATCCACACCATCTACGACAAGGAAGGTTACGGCACACCCGACTACCTCAAGACGCAGGCCGCCCTGTCCGAAGAGCTGATGACCATCCGCTTCACGGCCAAGACGATCGAGAAGCTGTGTGACCTGGTGCGTGGGCAGGTGGACGACGTGCGCAAGAATGAGCGCGAGCTGCGCCGCATCATCGTGGACAAGTGCGGCATGCCCCAGGAGACCTTCATCAAGGACTTCCCGCCCAACCTGCTGAACCAGAAATGGGTCGAAAAACAGGCCGCTGCCGGCAAGCCCTGGAGCACGATCATTGCGCGCAACATCCCGCCGATCCAGGAACTCCAGCAAAAGCTGGCCGACCTGCAGGCCCAGGTGGTGGTGCCGCTGCTGGAGCTCAAGGGCATCAACAAACGCATGAACGAAGGTGAACGTGCCTCGCGCGACGCCAAGAAGGAAATGATCGAGGCCAACCTGCGCCTCGTTATCTCCATCGCCAAGAAGTACACCAACCGTGGCCTGCAGTTCCTCGACCTGATCCAGGAAGGCAACATCGGCCTGATGAAGGCGGTGGACAAGTTCGAATACCGCCGCGGCTACAAGTTCTCGACCTACGCCACCTGGTGGATCCGCCAGGCCATCACGCGCTCCATCGCGGACCAGGCCCGCACCATCCGTATTCCGGTGCACATGATCGAGACGATCAACAAGATGAACCGCATTTCGCGCCAGCATCTGCAGGAGTTTGGCTTTGAGCCCGACGCCAGCGTCCTGGCCGAGAAGATGGAGATTCCGGAAGACAAGATCCGCAAGATCATGAAGATCGCGAAAGAGCCGATCTCGATGGAAACACCGATCGGCGACGACGACGACAGCCACCTGGGCGACTTCATCGAGGACGGTGCCAACACGGCCCCGATCGAAGCGGCCATGCAGGCCGGCCTGCGCGACGTGGTCAAGGACATCCTCGACGGCCTGACCCCGCGCGAAGCCAAGGTGCTGCGTATGCGCTTTGGTATCGAAATGTCTACCGACCACACGCTGGAAGAGGTGGGTAAACAGTTCGATGTGACCCGTGAACGTATTCGCCAAATAGAAGCCAAGGCGCTGCGCAAGCTGAAACACCCCAGCCGCAGCGACAAACTGCGCAGCTTCATCGACACGCTGTAAACACAGCGGCTTACCAAGCCAATGGCCCCTTGTCCTGCGAAGGACATGGGGCCATTTTTATGCCTTGATTGCTTCTGTTTTTATAGCTACTTGCGCCCGCCAGATGGGCGCTAGATGCCAATTTCTCTTGAAATTTCTACTGCCCAAAGTCCAGCGGCAAGCCCACATAGTTCTCCGCAATCGTGCGCGAGCCAGACTCGGAATTCAGCAGGTAGTCCATTTCCGCCTCCTGGAACTTGGCGACGATGGCACCGTCGTCGGGGAAGCGGTGCATCAGCTGGGTGAACCACCAGCTGAAACGTTCGGCGCGCCAGATGCGTTTGAGGGCCAGCTCGGAATAGCGGTCGATACCGGCTTCTGAGTTCTCGGCATAAAACTCGCGGATGCCGTTGAACAGGTACTTCACGTCGGTGGCCGCCAGGTTCAGGCCCTTGGCACCGGTGGGCGGCACGATATGGCCCGCGTCACCGGCCAGGAACATACGGCCGAAGCGCAGCGGCTCGGTCACGAAGCTGCGCAAGGGGGCGATACTTTTCTCGATGCTGGGGCCGGTGACCAGTTTCGCGCGGGCCTCGGGGTCGAGGCGCAGTTTCAGCTCTTGCCAGAAGGCGTCGTCGGTCCACTCTTCGATCTTGTCGGTCAGCGGCACCTGCAGGTAATAACGGCTGCGGGTCTGGCTGCGCTGGGAGCACAGGGCAAAACCACGCGGGCTGTTCACATAGATCAGCTCGTGGTGCACCGGGGGCGTGTCGGACAACATGCCCAGCCAGCCAAAGGGGTAGACCTTCTCAAACTCTTTGATGGCGCTGCGCGGCGCGCTGGCGCGGCAGACGCCGTGGAAACCATCGCAACCGGCGATGAAGTCACAGTCAATGGTGTGGCTCTGGCCGTTTTTCTCGTAGGTGACGCGGGGGGTTTTGGTGTCGAAGTCATGGACCTGCACGTTGCTGGCTTCGTACACGGTGGGCAGGCCAGCGGCGGTGCGGGCGTCCATCAGGTCGCGGGTCAGCTCGGTCTGGCCATAGACCATCACGTTTTTGCCGCCGGTGAGTTGGTTCAGGTCGATGCGGTGGCGCTTGCCGCCCACCAGCATGTCAAAGCCGCCATGCACCAGGCCCTCTTTGTGCATACGCTCGCCCACACCGGCCTCGTCCATCAGGTCGATGCAGACCTGCTCCAGGATGCCGGCGCGGATGCGCGACAGCACGTAGTCGCCAGTCTGCCGTTCGAGAATGATGGCGTCGATGCCAGCCTTGTGCAGCAACTGGCCAAGCAACAAGCCAGAGGGGCCTGCGCCAATGATGGCAACCTGGGTACGCATGGGTGTCTCCTGTTGTGGGGGTGGTGAATGACGCCAAGGTTAAAAGCCAAGGCTCCTTGACGCCATGGGGCACAGGGCATGTTTGCGCGGTGATCGCACAAGCGTTCTGTTCATCGCGCAAAATGCACCCCATGACCCCACCCACCATCGCCCCCGCAGATTTCATCGCCGGTATGGCCAAAGGCATGGCGGTGTTGGAGAGTTTTGACACCGAGCGCCAGCGCCTGAATGCCACCTTGGCCGCCGAGCGCGCAGGCATCACCCGCGCGGCTGCGCGGCGGCACCTGCTGACACTTGCGCATCTGGGGTATCTGGAGAGTGACGGCAGCTATTTCTGGCTGTCGCCCAAAGTGTTGCGCTTCTCGGGCAGCTACCTTGCATCGGCACGGCTGCCCCGGGTGGTGCAGCCCACGCTGAACCGGCTGGCGGCGCAGACGCTGCTGCCGTTTTCGGTGGTGGTGCTGGAGGGGCCGCAGGTGGTGATCGTGGCGCGCAGCACGGCGCACGCCGAGGGCGAACGTATCCTTGCCTACGGCCTGCACCTGGGCAGCCGCCTGCCCGCACACGCCACGTCCACCGGGCGGGTGCTGCTGGCGGCTTTACCCAAGGAAGAACTGCGCGAATGGCTGCGCACCCACAGCCTGCCGCGCCTGACGGCCTACACCCAGACCGAAGCCCCCACGCTGCGCAAGACGCTGACCCAGGTGCGTGCAGACGACTACTGCGTGGCCAGCGAAGAACACGAAATCGGCGTACACGCCCTGGCCGTGCCGCTGCGCGACCTGCAGGGCCGCACGGTGGCGGCGCTGAACGTGGTGACCTCACCGCAGCGGCTGCAGGCCGCCCGGCTGGAAAAAGACCTGCTCCCGGTGCTGCGGGATGCTGCCCGGGAGCTGCGACCTCTGCTGTAACTTTTTTAAGCCAAATTGGCTTCACGCGGAGGATTTACCTCCGCATGTAGCTATCAATTCAGGAGTAACAGCAGGCCCTACCGATCAGGCTGTCAAAGCCTCTTCCTGCACCACCTGCTGCCCCGCGGGCTCGAACAGCATCACACCTGCTGCGGTGTTGGAAATGGGGATGTGGTAACTCGAATGCAGCTCCCGCGCCGCTTCATTACCCAGCGTGGCGCGGGCGGTGAGCCACATCAGCAGCTCGATACCCTGGGTGCCCACCTGCTCCACCAGCTCGGGGATGGCGTATTTCGTGGCCCACTGCGGGTCGCTCGCCAGGCTCTGCATGAACTGCTGGTCGAACTGCTTGTTGATGAAGCCGGCACGCTCACCGTCGAGCTGGTGCGACAGGCCACCCGTGCCCACCACCACCACCCGTTTGTCGCTCTGCCACGATGTAATGGCGCGGCCGATGGCCTGGCCCAGCTTGTAGCAGCGCGCCGGGGTGGGCAGCGGAAACAGCACCGTGTTCAGGCACACGGGCACGATGGTGACGGGCCAGGCGCCCTGCTGCTCGGCCTGGGGCCACAGCAGCTTCATGGGCAGCGTGAGTGCGTGGTCCACCAGCATTTCCTGGCAGGTGGTGATGTCGAACTCATCCGCCACCAGCGAATTGACCAGGTGCCAGGACAGGTCTTCATTGCCCGGGAAGGGCAGGCCCACCGGCAGGCCCCAGCCCTCGTCGGCACCGCTGTAGCTGGGTGCGGCGCCCACCGAAAAGGTGGGCATCTTGTCGAGGAAGAAGTTCAACCCGTGGTCGTTGTAGATGACCACGGCCACGTCGGGGCGGGCCTGCTGCAGCCAGCTGTGCACGGGCGGAAAGCTGTCGAAGAAAGGTTTCCAGTACGCGTCCTGCTGCAGGTCGCGGGCGATGGCCTTGCCAATGGCAGGCACATGGGAGGTGGTGATGGCACCAACAAGATTGGCCATGGTGTTATGCCTCCGCTGCGGCGTAGAGCTTCGCCTGGAATTGGTCTTTGGTCAGGCCCGTCTGCTGGGCCCCGATGTCCTGCATGTCCAGGCCGAAGATGCCAGCGAACTTGGCCAGGTAGTAAGCGTTGCCACCGGCTGCAATCAGGGCCAGCACGTTGCGGCTGGCGATGGCTGCGGTCTGCTGGGCGTTGAGGCCAAAGCGGGCGCAGTAGGCGGCTTCGTCCTGCTGGAACTCCTGCCGCGCGGCTGCGTTGTTGAAGGAAAAACACATCTTGTTGAGTGCATAGCCTTTACGGGCTTGATCTGCATCAAACAAGGTGGTGCCCGGAATACACCGGGCGGGGGAAGTGGTCTGCATGGGGCTTGTCTCTCATAACATCGATAAGAGCCCGCAGTATTCCCGGGCAACGCCGCCCGATAAACCCCTCGCCGCTCATACCACCCATGCGTGAATTCGATCATTCGGATCTGGACGGCCACCTGCTGCAGCTGCTGCTGGCCGTGGTGGAGGAAGGCTCCATCACCCGCGCCGCGCACCGGCTGGGGGTGACGCAGTCAGCGGTGAGCCACCTGCTGGACAAGCTGCGCGCCATCGTGGGTGACCCGCTGTTCGTCAAGTCCGGTCGGGGCATCGTGCCCACAGCGCGGGCCTTGGCGCTGGCCGCGCAGGCCCGACTGCTGCTGGAAGACATGCGCCGCTTCGTCACGCCCGAGCAGTTCGACCCGGCCCAGCTGGTGATGACCCTCACCATCGCCGCCAACGACCTGCAGCGCGATCTGCTGTTGCCCACCTTGCTGGCACGGCTGCGTGCGCAGGCGCCAGGGCTGGTGCTGCGTGTGATGCCATCCGACGTGCCCGACGCAGCCATGCTGCGTGAAGGCCGCTGCCAACTGGTGATTTCGCCGCGCCCACCGGACGCGACCGACGTGGTGCAAAAACGCCTGTTCGAAGACCACTACCGCGTGTTTTTTGATGCAGGCCAGCGCACGGCCCCGGCCGACATGGCGGACTACCTGGCCAGCGAACACGCGAGTGTGTTGTACGAACCCCAGCGCACGCTGGACATTGACAACTGGTTCCATACACAGGGCCTGGTGCGCCGCATGGTGGTCACCGTGCCTGGGTTTTCGGGGTTGGCGCCGTTCCTGCGCGGCAGCCGTTTGCTGGCCACCGTGCCCGGGCTGCTGGGGCGCAGCGTGTTGCACGGCCTGCACAGCTGCGCCACACCCCTGCCCTGCCCGGCAATGCCGATGTACATGGTTTGGCACCTGCGCCACCAACACGACCCGGTGCACCGCTGGCTGCGGCAGGAACTGGAGGCGGTGGTGGCCGGGGTGTTGGAACACTGACGGCCATCACCACCCCATCTACTACATTATTGATAGCTGCATGCGCACAGCAGACGTGCGCTACAGGCCAATTAGGCACCAAATTCAGGCAATTTACAGGGCCAACTGGTCCACCACCCCACTGCGGCTGGAATAACGCACCAACGCATCCAGCGCTTCCACCTGCACCCGCGCGGGGCGTGCGCCGTAGACCTGGGCCTTGAGCCAGGCGGCCTCCATCTGCAGGGCATCGGCGCTGTCGAGCCGGGTGTGCCAGACCTTCTGCGCGGCGTCCCAGCGGTAACCGCGCTCCTTCAGCGCGTCTTTGGCGTCAAACGGTGCGCCTGTGGCCTGCAGCCGGTAACGCAAGGTGGGTGCGGCGGCCAGCAAGCGGGCCAGGCCGGTGCTGCGGGCGACAGGCAGCTCGGCCTGCAGCACGGCCAGCAAGGCGTGGCAGTCCATCTCGGCGCGGTGGGCGTCGTAGAACCAGCCCAGGCCCATGGCCAGCGACTCGAGTTTGGAGGAGCCACGGCCCTCCCCTTTCCAGTCGATGTCGGCAAATGAGCAGGCCCAGGCCTTGGCCGCAAACGCAGGCAAACGTGCTTCGACAAAAGGCCGGTCGAACGCGGCGTTGTGGGCAATCACAAGGTCCACACCATCGAGCAACTCCACGATGCGGGCGACGTCCAGCCGCTGGCCCTGCACCATCACATCGCTGATGCCGGTGATGGCCTGCACCTCGGGCGGAATCGGCTGGCCCGGGTCTTCCAGCCCGTCGTACACCTGCACCGGGCCCATGGGCTGGCCGGTGGAGCGGTCCACGTCCACACGCAGCAGTGCCAGTTCCATGATCTTGTCACTGGCATGGCTGAGGCCGGTGGTTTCGGTGTCAAGGATGAGTACACGGGCGATGCCTGCGGGTGTGTCGCCTGCAGCCGGTGCATCGAAAAACTGGCGCGGCACCAGGCGGCGCAGCACACGGTAGTCGGGGTGGGCTTCGAGTTGCTGGGCCAGGGGCTCCAGGGACGCAGCAGGTATGTCGTCTGGGCTGGCATCTGCCGGGGTGGTGCTCACTGCAGCGACAACGGGAGCTTCAACCAGCACCGCAGGTGGTGGTGCTGGCGATGGTAGCGGCGGTGGCGATGGTAGCGGTGGCACAGCAGGTGCTTCGGCGGCGTCAAACACCAGTCCCAGTTGCTGCATCATGCGCGGGCCTTGTGCGCATGGTGCGGGGTCACGTCTACATTCATACCTGCTCCGAAAACTGTCGATTGTCGGTGCAGATAGCGAGCCCCCGGCTACCAGCGGTAACGACTGCCCTCAGGCGAACTCTTCGGTGTCCACTTCCGACGCACTCTGGGCGCTGTAGCGCGGGCCAGTCACCGTGTGCTGGTTGATCAGGGCGTCAAGCCGGGCCAGCAAACCCGCATCCAACACCACATCGGCAGCAGCCAAGTCCTCTTGAAGATGGTCCACACGGGTGGTGCCGGGGATGGGAATGATGTGCGGTGCCTTGTGCAGCAGCCAGGCCAGGGCAAGTTGGGCCGGGGTGCAGCCCGCTTCTGCGGCCAGGGCTTTGTAGGCGGGCAGCAGCTGCAGGTTGGCGGCATACGCTTCGGGGGCAAAACGCGGCATACCGCGGCGGATGTCCTTGGGCTCCAGCGTGGCCACGTCGTGTAACGTGTCGCACAAAAAGCCGCGCGCCACGGGGCTGAAGGCCACAAATGCAGCGCCAATCTCCTGGCACACATCCAGCACAGCAATTTCAGCGTTGCGCGACCACAGCGAATACTCGGTCTGCACGGCAGTGATGGGGTGTACCGCATGGGCCTTACGAATGGTCGCCGCAGACACTTCACTCAGGCCCAGCGTGCGCACCTTGCCTTCGCGCACCAGGTCACTCAGCGCACCCATGCTGTCTTCGATGGGCACTTTTTTGTCCCAGCGGTGCAGGTAATACAGGTCAATCACATCGGTCTGCAAGCGGCGCATGCTGTCTTCGCAGTTGCGGCGCAAAGTCTCGGGGCGGCCATCGATGACGCGTTTGACACCGTCGTCGAACTGCACACCTGCCAGACCACCTTTGCTCGCCAGTGTGAAGCGGCTGCGGTGATTTTTAAGCACCCGGCCCACCAGCGTCTCATTGGCACCAAAGCCGTACAGGGCGGCGGTGTCGAACAGGGTGACACCCGCGTCGAGTGCGGCCAGCAACAAGCGCTCGGCGGCCTCAGGGCTGGGCGGCACGCCTTACGCGTGGCTCAGGTTCATGCAGCCAAGGCCAATGCTGCTGACGCGGAAGGGGCCTAAAGAACGTTTTTGCATGCCGCCGTTGTACCGCAAACGGGCGCTCAAACCTTGGCAGTCTTGTTGTAAACCCAGGCCGGCAAAGGGGCAGAACGGTGTAGCACATCTTCGTTCAGCCACAACGCACTGCGGCGGCCGCGCTCGGCCACGGTCTCCAGCGGCAGCTGTTGGTAGTCGTCGTTGAAGACCTCAAAACTCAGGTCGCCCCGGTAACCAATACGGTGCAGGCGCAGCACCAGGTCCGCCAGCTGTTCGCTGTGCACCCCTTCACCAGGGAACACGCGGAAGGTGCGGGCCGTGGTCATACGCTCTTCAAAACTCGGGGTTTCGTGCCACATGAAGTCGGCCAGCTGCACCAGGAAGATACGGTCCGGGTCCAGGTCGTCGATGGCGTCGAGCGGTGTTTTGGCGGCGAACACATGGAACGAGTCCAGGCCCAGCCCGAGGTTCGGGCAGTCTGCACGGCAGACCACGTCCCAGGCGGTGGTGAACTCGTTCACCGTGCGGCCCCACGACAGGCCTTCGTACGCCACCTTGATGCCCAGCGGCAAGGCCAGCATGGCGAGTTTGCGCAGGTCGCGCGCAATCACGTCCAGGTCCTGCGTGGCATGGCGCGAGGTGGATGAACAGGCCAGCAGCACCTTGCTGCCGAGTGCTGCGCACATCTCCAGCATCGACTTGGCGATGTCCACCTTGTACGCATGCAGGTGGCCTGACAGGCCTTCAAAGTCGCGCAATACCTGGAAGCCCGTGGGGCGCAGACCACTGGCGCGCACCGCCTCCACCGCGGCGGCCAGGCCCTGCGGGTGGCCCACCACGTCACGCGCGCTGAGCATCACCTGCGAAAAACCCACGGCTTTCATGGCGGCGAGTTTGGCCTCCAGCGGCCCTGCCAGGGTGATGGTGTCCATGCCATAGGTGTCGAGCACATGCATAGTTTGCTCCTTACCCGGCCTGGTGGACCAGCTCGAACGAGACGGAGCCCAGCAGGTTACGCGTCAGCGCGCCACGGTCCTCAGGGTGCAACTGCGCCGACTCGATGAAGTCCACGCCATTGGCCTTGAGGCGGGCCACGGCCGCCGGCACGTCTGGCACACCCAGGCCCACCCGCAGCAGGCTTTCCGCCGCGCCGTCGGATTCCATCCACGGGTCGGGCTCGATCACCTGCCACAAAAACTTGCCACACGGGCTGCGCATGAGTTTGCCTTTGGGCAGGATGCCAAAGCGTTGTTCGTCCGGGATGGACTGGAAGTCGAACATTTCTTCGTAGTACGCGAGCCAGTCGGCGCTGCGGTCGGCACCGATGTACTGGACCACACCGAAGTAGCCCATACCTTCCAGCGCAGGCGGTGCCTGGTCCACCGTGGGAATGGCCACAAAGTCGATGTCGTAGATCGAGAACTCTTTCCAGCGATCCACGAAATAAAAGCGGCTGCCACCGGGGCCGTGGATGGCCGGGATGTGCAGCTCCATGGCTTGGGCGTGGCTGGGAACCTCCCATGCGCCCAGCTCCAGGCAGCGGCGGAATGTCTTGTGGGCATCGTGCACCCGAAAAGCGACGGCCGAGATCACGGGTGAGCCGTCCACCGTGGCACTGACCCGTGCGTCATCAGGGTGGGCATTCACCACCAGGTTCATGCCACCTTGGCGGTACAGAACCACCTCACGCGAGCGGTGGCGCGCCACCGGGCGAAAGCCCATCGATTCGAGCACCTGGCCCAGGGCCTGGGGGCGGCTGGTCGCGTATTCGATGAATTCAATACCTTCGATGCCCGCACGGTTGGGCATTTCAGGCACGGCTTCGCGGTTGGCAACGGGCTGGGTCATGGGTGAATCCTTAGAACACGTTCTCAGAGACGGGCAACGGCACGCAGCGCTTCGGGCGTGGTGCCGGGGAAACCAAAAAATTCCAGGTAGGCGGGAATCTGCTCAAACAACATGTCCGAGCCAATCTGCACGCGGCAGCCACGCGCCTGTGCGGCACGCAGGAAGGCGGTCATCTCCTGCTTCATCACCACTTCACCGACAAAGGTGGATGGGGCGATACGCGCCACGTCCATGGGCAACGGGTCACCGTCGTTCATGCCCATCGGTGTGCCGTTGACCACCAGGTCATAACCGGCGGGGTCATTGGAGCCCACCGTTACCTGCAGCGCGGGGTAATGCTGGCGCAGCCGGTCGGCCAGGCCTTCGGCCGAGGCAGCATAGGCATCAAACAAACCGATGGCCCCCACACCGGCCGCAGCCAAGGACGCAGCAATGGCAGAGCCGACACCTCCACAACCGACCACCAGCGCACGGATGCCCGTGAGCTGCAGGCCTTTGCGCTGCACACCACGCACAAACCCGGCACCGTCGAACATGTCTCCGACCAGGCGGCCGTCTGCGGTGCGGCGCACGGCATTACAAGACCCTGCAATCTGGGCGGTGGCCGACACTTCGTCGAGCAGGCCCACAGTGGCCACCTTGTGCGGCATGGTGATGAGTGCGCCACGGATGTTGGTGAGTGTGAACACTGCACGCAGGAAGGCCGGGTAATCGTCCGGCTTACACCCCATAGGCACCACCACAGCGTCGATGCCCGTCTGTTCGAAATGCGGGTTGTAGATCATCGGTGCCTTGAAGGCGTGGGTCGGGTATCCGATGTGGGCGATGAGTTCGGTGGTGCCGCGGATCATGGTGTGTAAATTTCAGAAGTCATTGCCTGTGAATGAGGCATAAAAAATGCCGCTAGCGCCCTGTGAGCAAGCGCAAGCAGCTATTCAATTAATAGCATAAAACGCTCAACTTCTGCGCGCGGCCTGGGCGGCAGACACGCCCGCGCGCAAACCCAGCAGGTAGCTGTCCATACCAAAACCGCAGATCTGGCCTTTGACGATTTCGGCAAACACCGACACGTGGCGGAAAGCCTCGCGCGCGTGGATGTTGGACATGTGCAGCTCGACGATGGGGCAGGTCAGGATGGCCAGCGCATCACGGATGCCGTAGCTGTAATGTGTCCAGGCACCGGCGTTGATCAGCACCGCGTCCACCTTGTCGGTGTAGGCCTGGTGGATACGCTCACACATGGCCGCTTCGCTGTTGGTCTGGAACGCGTCCACCGTGGCACCGAGCTCCTGGCCCAGCGCGTTCAGGCTGGCGTTGATTTCGTCCAGCGTGGTGGTGCCGTACTGCACCGGGTCACGCTTGCCGAACATGTTGTGGTTGATGCCGTGAAGCATGAGGACACGCATGGGGGTTCTCTCGAAAAATGCGGGCCGCGCACGGCCCGCAGGAGTCATGCTTACTTGGCGCGTGCCTTGGCCAATTCAGCCTGCATGGCCTGGACTGTTTCCTGGCCCACGGACACGGCGTACTTGGCGATCACGGGGCGCATTTTGTCGCGCAGCTTGTCCATTTCGGCGGGAGGCAACTCGGTCACCTGCATGCCGGCCTTCTTGAGAGTGTCCAGGGCCGTGGTGGCTGCTTCGCGTGCCACCTGGCGCTGGTATTTGCCAGCTTCCACAGCAGCATCACCAATCAGTTTCTTCTCATCGGCGTTGAGTTTGTCCCAGAACTTCTTGCTGATGATGACCGACTGCGGGTTGTACTGGTGGTTGGTCAGCGTGAGGTGTTTTTGCACTTCAAAGAACTTGTTCGCCAGCACCACACTCAGCGGGTTTTCCTGGCCGTCCAGGGCCTTGGATTCCAGCGCGGCATAGACCTCAGGGAAAGCCATGGGCGTGGGATTGGCGTCCAGTGCCTTGACCCAGTCGAGGTTGATCGGGTTGGGGATCACGCGGATCTTCAGACCGGCCAGGTCGGCCACGGTGTTGATCGGGCGCTTGCTGTTGGTCATGTTGCGGAAACCCAGCTCCCAGTAGGTCAGGCCGACCATACCTTTGTCCTGCAGCTTGGCGTGCATCATCTTGCCGAACGGGCCGTCCACCACAGCGTCGGCTTCCTTGCCGTTGGCGAACTGGAATGGGAAGTCGTACACCGCAAATTCTTTGACCTGGCTGGCCAGGATGCCGGAGTTCATGGACACCATCTCCAGCGTGCCGCCTTGCAGGGCCGACACGTTGGGCGCATCACCACCCAACACGCCGCCGGGGAACATGTTGACCTTGATCTTGCCGCCCGACTTGGCAGTCACGATCTCGGCGAACTTCTCCATGCCAATCACCAGCGGGTGGCCCTTGGGGTTTTGGGTGGCGAACTTGATGGTGTGCTCACCGATAGTGGCTGCACTGGCACCACCGAAAGCGACCACGGCAGCAGCGGCTACCAGCGTTTTGATGAACAGACGTTTCATGGATATCTCCTGGACAAGTTATAGGAATGGCACGAAAAAACAAAAAGGGGCAAATGCATCAACCGTAGAGAAACTTCGCGGGCCACATGATGATTTGCGGGAACAGCACCATCAAGAACATGACCGCAAACTGCACGAGCATGAACGGGAACACGCCACGGGTGACATCGTCCATACGCATCTTGCCCACACCGGCCACCACGTTCAGCACGGTGCCCACGGGTGGTGTGATCAGACCAATGGAGTTGTTGATGATGAACAAGACGCCGAAATAAACCGGGTCGATACCCGCAGCCTTGACCAGTGGCATCAGCACCGGGGTGAGGATCAGGATGGTGGGGGTCATGTCCATGGCGGTGCCCACGGCCATGACCAGCACCATCATGGCGAACATCAGCAGCATGGGACGGTCCAGCAGCGGCTGCAGCAAGGCAACGACCTGGTCGGGCAACTGGGCCACGGTGATGAGCCACGCGGACACCATGGCCGCAGCCACCAGGAACATGATGACGGCTGTGGTTTTGGCTGCACCCAGGAACACGTCGTAAAGTTGCTTGAGGGTCAGCTCTTTGTAGATGACACCGGCCACAAACAGTGCATACACCGCAGCCACCACAGCAGCCTCCGTGGGGGTGAACACACCCATCCGCAGGCCCACCAGAATAATCACCGGCAGCAACAAGGCCCAGCCTGCACTGCGGAACGCTGCAACCACTTCGGCGCGGGTTTTACGCGGTGGGGGCTCCAACTTTTCGCGGCGTGTGAGCCACCACCAGGTCATCCACAGGCCGGCTGCCAGCACGATGCCCGGGAAGATACCAGCGAGGAACAACTTGCTGATCGAGACGTTGGCGGCAACGCCAAAAATCACAAAACCAATGGACGGCGGAATGATCGGGCCGATCACACCACAGGCGGCAATCAGGCCACCGCTGCGCGCCTTGTCATGCCCGGCCTTGACCATCATGGGCAGCAGCAGTGCCGTCAGTGCAGCAGCGTCGGCCACGGCAGAGCCCGACAAAGCCGACAGCAAACACGCGGCAATGATGGTCACGTAACCCAGGCCACCCCGGATATGACCGACCAGTGCCATGGCGAAGTTGACGATACGTTTGGACAAACCACCGGTGTTCATCACCTCACCTGCCAGCATGAAGAAAGGCACGGCCAGCAGCGGAAAGCTGTCGGCACCGTTGATGACGTTCTGCGCCAGGATCTGCGCATCGAACATGTCCAGGTGCCACATCAGGGCGGCACCACAGAGCAAAAGCGAGAAGGCGATAGGGATACCCAGCGCCATGGCACCCAGCAAAGCACCGAGGAAAACTGCAATAGTCATGATTTTGTTTCTTCGGGTTTACTGGATGGGCTTGGGCACGTCGATGGGCTCTTCTTCCGATTCACGGATGCCAATCAACTGGTCTTCGGTCAGCTGGCCGCTGACCAGCAACCACAACCTGTTCAGCAAAATCACCGCGCCAGAGACGGCAAACACCAGGCCGCAGCCATAGAACCAGGCCATCGACACCTCCATCGCCGCACTGGTCGAATCGAGGTTGATCACCACCTGGTCCCAGGTGCCCTTGAACACCAGCCAGCACACGTACAGCATCAGCACGTGGCCAATCACCAGGCAGATTTTTTTGCCCGCCACCGGCAGGCGTGACACCAGGGTGTCGGTGCCCAGGTGGGCCCCTTCGTTCATGGCGATGACGGCACCCAGGAAGGTGAGCCAGACAAAAAGCCAGCGCGACAACTCTTCCGAAATCGAAATGCCTGAATTCATGGCATAGCGCAGCACAACGTTGGTGAACACCAGCACCACCATCAGGGCCAGGCAGCCCACGATGAGCCAGGCCAGTAGCTGGCAGTACCGGTTAATGAGTTTTTGAACCACGGTTTGTCTCCAAGAGCGACTTCTTCCATTAATGTACTAACCAGTTAATTTTTTACCTTGAGGGCTTACCCTATACACAAAGTGGTGCCTGGTGATATCTGTTATGCCCAAAAGTGCTAGCTCAGTGGTGCACCTGCTGAAATCTTGGGTATCTGCCTCTGCATCCCCTGGACGGCCAGGGCATAGGGCCGTCCAGCCGTGTACAAACGGCCCACAAGCCATCCCGAAAAGACCATGAGCCTCGCTGCACAACCCAAGATCGACTGCCATGTGCATGTCTTCGACCCTGTCCGCTTCCCCTACCCTGCAGACAATTTTTACCAACCCACCGGGCACGAAATCGGCACTGCCGCACAGCTGGGCCATGTGATGGACGCCCACGGCGTGCGCCATGCGTTGCTGGTGGGCCCCAACTCGGGGTATGGCTTTGACAACCGCTGTCTTCTGGACGCAGTGGCCCACGGTGCAGGCCGCTTCAAAGGTGTGGCGGTGGTACCGCTGGACACCAGCCTGGCCACACTGCAAGAGCTGCAGGCTGCGGGCGTGGTGGGGGTGACGATGAATGTGGCCCTGCTGGGTGTGGACTACCACCGCGCTGCCGGGCCCTTGCTGGAACGTTTGCGCCAGCTTGGCATGTGGGCCCAGGTGCAAGTGCAGCACGACGAACTGGTGGAACTGAAGCCCTTGTTGGTGGACAGCGGCGCACAGCTGCTGTTTGACCACTGCGGACGCCCGAACCCACAAGCCGGTGTAGGCCAGGCCGGGTTCCAGGCGATGTTAAGTTTGGCCGAAACAGGCCGCGCAGTGGTCAAGATATCCGGCTTGGTGAAGGCCTCCTCCCTGCCCTTTCCGCACACGGATGCATGGCCTTTTGTGCAGGCGCTGGTGGACGCGTACACACCTGAGGCGCTGGTGTGGGCGTCCGACTGGCCGTTCTTGCGGGCTCCGGCGCGCACAGACTACGGGCCGCTGCTGGATGTGTTCTGCAAATTGGTGCCGGATGCTGCGGCGCAGCGGGCGGTGTTGTGGGATACACCACGCCGCCTGTTTGGTTTTACAGAGTAGCAGTCAGCTACTTGCGCACAAAGCGCACCAGCATCTCGACGACATTGGCGCGGCGCGCGGCAAGGGCTTCGGGCGACTGGCCGTCGCGCTTGAATATCTGGTCAAAGGTGTAGCGGTTCGACACGTTGAAGAAGGCCAGTGCAGAAATGGAGGCATGGATATCCACCGGGTCCAGCCCCGCGCGGAACAGCCCCTGGGACACACCGCGGTCGTACAAACGGCTGATGGCCAGGATGGCCTGCGCATTGAGCTGCTGGACGGTCATGCTCTGCGCCAGGTAGGCACCACGCGCCATGTTTTCCGTCATCACCAGCCGGATGTAATCCTGGTTGCCCTGGTGGTGGTCGAAGGTGAAACTGACCAGTTTGCGCAAGGCTTCTTCGGGCGGCAGGTCGTCGAGTGATTGCTCTGACTCGATACTGCGCATACGGCGGTACGAGTCTTCCAGCACCCGGATATACAAGCCTTCCTTGCTACCAAAATAGTAGTAGATCATGCGCTTGCTGGTGTGGGTGGCATCGGCAATGGCATCGATGCGTGCGCCCGCCAGCCCCTTGGCCGCAAACTCTGCGGTTGCCACTTCCAGAATACCCGCCATGGTGCGCGCGGGGTCGTTGGTGCGCCCTGCGGGTGCAGAGACGGCTTTCTCTTTCTTTGTGGCTGGTGCCCCGGGCTGGATGGAATGTACCGCTTGGTTCATTTTGGCAGTATAGGGTCTGAACAACGCCACCACGCGGCTGGATCAGCAGGCAAGGGTTTCCCCCAACCCATCGCGGACACCACTTGCGCAGTGCTGCAGACTTCAGGCCGTTTTACGCCGGAACAAAGCAGACGCACCACTCGCACGGGCAACATCTTCGGCCGTCTCCAGCAGCAAGGGGGCCAAGGTCTGCATGCGGTATTCCGTCAGGCGCACCAGCGGCCCGGCGATGGTGACAACACCAGTCACCGTGCCATTGCCAATACGCACGGGTGCAGCCATGGCCGTCATGGCGGGGGCAAACACCTCGTTGATCATGCTGTAGCCGCGTTTGCGGGCCGCACGCAAGTAGGTGAGCAAGGCCTTGTCGGTGGTCGGGGCCTTGGGGCCGAAGTCCTGCGGCAGCCCGAAGCCCTGCTGCGCGACCCGCACCAACGCCTGCTCGTCGGTCATGGTGGACAACCAGGCATGGCCTGCTGCGCTGCACGACAGCGTGACGGACAGGCCCATGTCGGGGTCGTAGCGCAAGCCCCGCGTGGCACCCTGCGCCTTGGCCACAAAGGTCAAAGCGTCACCGTCCACCACGGCCAGGCGCACCAGTTCACCGGACTCGGCAGCCAGGCGGTCGAGCAGCGGCTGTGCAATGTCCACGATGCCGCTGTTGCTCAGGAAAAAGAGGCCGAGCGAGACGAGTTTGATGGTCAGCACATAGTCGCCATGGCTTTGGTCCTGGCGCACATAACCGCAGCGCACCAGCTCGGTCAGCAAGCGGTGGGTGGCGCTTAAAGGGGTCTGCATTTCTGCGGCCAGACCCGACAGGGTGCAGCCTTCGGGATGTGCCGCAAGATGTTCCAGAACCTTAAAACTGCGTTCGAGTATTCCGCTCATGGGGTGTTCTCTGTGATGCCCGGCCTGTGGCGCGGGTCCATTACATGGCATGTGACGACACCAGGTGGGGTCGCCCTATTTCGGCTCCAACTGTAGCAGTGTGGCGTAGGTAGTTTTCATAGTGGAAATGTTTTCCACTTTTAAATATACTCGCGCCACTCGACGGCTACAACCGGGATACAGACGTCGCGGCACAAGGCCGCCGAGCCCCCTAACTGGAGACACATGTGAAACCCATTTTTTCTGCACTGGCCGCTGCAAGCCTGGCACTTTTCCTGACCGCCCCCGCATCCGCACAAGTAGCGCAAGAGCGCGTGATCCGCTTTGGTCACCTCAACTACGCAGACCATCCGGTGAGTTTTGGCGTGAAGCGTTTTTCAGAGCTGTTGGCTGCCAAGAGCGGCGGCAAGATGAAGGTGCAGGAATTCCCGGCATCCCAACTCGGCAACGAGCTGCAGCAGCAGTCGGCATTACAAGGTGGCGTGCAGCAAATGTCCGCCCCTGCAACCACGTCGCTGGCAGGCATCGTGAAGGAATTTGGCCTGGTGGACTTCCCGTTCTCGGTCAGCACGTTTGAGCAAGCCGATGCCTTGCTGGACGGCCCGCTCGGCCAGGCGCTGATTGCCAAGCTGCCCGAAAAAGTCCTGGTGGCCCTGGGTTACTGGGACCTGGGCTTTCGCAACGTGACCAACAGCAAACACCCGATCACCAAGGCGGAAGACCTGGATGGGCTGAAGATCCGCGTGATTCCGAACCCCGTGTTCCTGGAAACCTTCCGCGCGTTCAAGGCGAACCCGGTGCCCATGGCATTTGCCGAGCTGTACGGCGCGCTGGAAGCCCGCGCGGTGGACGGCCAGGAAAACCCCTATGCAGTGATCCTGTCCAACAAGTTCTATGAAGTGCAGAAGTACGTGAGCGCCACCAACCATGTGTACGCGGCCAACATCGTGCTGGTCAGCAAGAAGTTCTGGGACTCACTCACGCCGGCAGAGCAAAAAATGATGAACGAGGCGGCGGACGAGACACGCAGCTACCAGCGCCAGGTCAGCCGCGCTGCGGCCCAAAAGGCGGTGGGTGAATTGCAGGCCAAGGGTATGCAATACAACCAGATCAGCCCGGCAGAACAGAAACGTATGGCGCAGATCGCCAAGCCGGTGACCGAGAAGTTCGCCGCCAGCTACGACCCGGCCATCGTCAAGCTGTACAACGCCGAACTGGCCCGCATCAACAAATAAAAGGCCCACTGAACCCACTATGCAAATTCTTGTCCTGCACGGCCCGAACCTGAACCTGTTCGGCCGCCGAGAACCCCACATCTACGGCACCACCACGCTGGCAGAGATCAACACCCGGCTGTCCACCTTGGCGGGTGAGCTGGGCGTCGAGCTGAAAGTGATTCAGTCAAACCACGAAGGTGCGCTGATCGACTTTCTGCACGAACACATCGACACCGCGCAAGGTGCGCTGGTCAACCCTGCGGGGCTGACGCAGCACGGTGTGCCGCTGCATGATGCGATCAAGGCCATGCCCTTCCCCACCATCGAGGTACACATGTCGAACATCGCCGCCCGCGAAAGCTGGCGCGCGCATTCGATCATTTCACCCGCCGTGAAAGGCACGATTCAAGGCCTGGGCCCACAGTCGTATCTGGCCGCCCTGCGGGCTTTGACCGAAATATTGCGCGACGCGAAGTAAATTCAGACGCCCAGCAAAAAGGCGGGGTGCATTTGGATGCACCCCGCCTTTTTTATCTCCGCAGAGGACGATGCCGTTGGAAGACAGTTTTTTAATCAAATTGGCCTCTAGCGCACACCCCACCTGCGCAAACAGCTATCAAATACAGAGCAATTGCGCTGCCTGCCATGGCAGGCAGCGCATCACCCATCAGCCGTTCAGCTGCTGCTCCAGCTGGTGCAGCACTTCGTAGCATGGCAACACACCCGCCACGCTGGAGTTGGGTTCGCGGCCTTCGCGGATGGCGGCGAAGAACTCGCGGTCTTGCAGCTCGATGCCGTTCATCGACACCGCCACATTCGACACGTCGATTTTTTCTTCCTTGCCAGTGAACAAGTCGTCGTAGCGCGCGATGTACGTCGCCGTGTCGCCGATGTAACGAAAGAAGGTGCCGAGTGGGCCATCGTTGTTGAACGACAGGCTCAGTGTGCAGATCGCGCCATTCGCCGCTTGTAGCTGGATGGACATGTCCATCGCAATACCCAGCACCGGATGGATCGGACCCTGCACGGCGTTGGCCTTCACGATCGGGCTGCCAGCTTGGTAGGCAAACAGATCCACCGTGTGGGCTGCGTGGTGCCACAGCAGGTGGTCGGTCCAGCTGCGTGCCTGGCCCAGCGCGTTCATGTTGGTGCGGCGGAAGAAGTAGGTTTGCACGTCCATCTGCTGGATGTTGAATTCACCCGCTTTGATCTTGTTGTGCACGTACTGGTGGCTGGGGTTGAAGCGGCGGGTGTGGCCACACATCGCAACCAGGCCGGTTTGTTTTTGCAACGCGACCACTTCCTGTGCGCCCTTCAGGCTGTCGGCCAGCGGAATCTCCACCTGCACGTGTTTGCCCGCCTTCAGGCAGGCAATGCTTTGTTCGGCATGCATCTGTGTGGGGGTGCACAGAATCACGGCATCCACTTCGGGCAGCGCCAGGCTGTCGGCGAGGTCGGTGGTGACATGCTTAATGCCGTACTTGTCGGCCACTTCCCTGGTTTTTTCCAGGTCGCGGCTGATGAGCGAGACAACTTCCACGCCGTCAATGTTCTTGATGCCGTCGAGGTGTTTGATGCCGAAGGCACCCGCGCCCGCCAGGGCGACTTTGATGGTTTTGGTCATTTAATTGTTCTCCAGAATGAGGTGGCCCACGGCCGTGTTGGACGCGGGGACGTGGAAGAAGCGGTGTTTGAGCGTGGGAGCCGGGCCACCGTTGACGTCACTCATCGCGCCGCGCGCGATCAGCCACATCACGAGCTCAATGCCTTCGCTGCCCGCTTCGCGCACATATTCGATGTGGGGAACCTTGGCCAGCTCGGCGGGCTCGGCGATCAAACGGTCGAGGAACTTGTTGTCCCACTCCCGGTTGATAAGACCCGCACGTGGGCCCTGGAGTTGGTGGCTCATGCCGCCTGTGCCCCAAATTTGCACATTCAAAGGGGTGTCGTAGGACTCGATGGCCTTGCGGATCGCCTGCCCCAGTGCAAAACAGCGCGCACCGGAGGGCACCGGGTACTGCACCACGTTGACGTGGAACGGAATCACCTTCACCGGCCAGGCATCGGGGGAACCAAACAGCAGGTTCATCGGCACGGTGAGGCCGTGGTCCACCTTGAGGTCATTCACGATGGTCAGGTCAAAGTCCTGCTGGATCACCGACTGCGCGATGTGGGACGCCAGGTCTGGGTGGCCCATGACCTTGGGTACGGGGCGCGGGCCGTAGCCCTCGTCGGCCGGTTCAAACTCGGCAGCGGTGCCAATGGCAAAAGTGGGGATCACGCCCAGGTCAAAGCTGGTGGCGTGGTCGTTGTAGACCAGAAACACCACGTCAGGCTTGTTCTCACGCATCCACTGCTTGGACGGCTCGTAGCCAGCGAACAGCGGCTTCCAGTACGGCTCTTCGGTCTTGCCATGGTCGATGGCCGCACCAATGGCTGGCACGTGGGAGGTATAGACGGATGCGGTGATGTGCGCATGCGCTGCGGCATCGTTGACACCCGTCTGGCGGGAGGCGTGTTCACCCATGATCTGTGCGGCCAGGGCCTCCTGGTGGGTCAGCTCCCACTCCTTCCAGGCGTCGGACTGCGATGGCGCGCCCTGCGCGTCGCCGCCCTCACCCAGCACGCGGTTGCCTTCGGCACTGCGACCGCCGCCAATCATCATGTCGCGGTAGGCGTGTTCGGTCATGCCGGTCATGCTGCCCGCCATCTGCTGGAACGACAGCCCGTCGGTCGCGCCCAGCTTGGCCAGGAAGTAGATGTTGCCGCCGGTGCGCATGGCCCAGTTCAGGTCACGTGCGCGCACTGCAGCTTTTTGTTCGTCCGTCATCGGCCATTCGGCCAGGTAGGCGTCTTCATCGGCCTTGAAGCGTGTGCGGTTCTCGGCCTTCATCAGGCTCATGCAGAACTGGTTGAGCCAATAGCCCTTGCGGCTCTGCTCGGCGTCAAAGATGGTCGTGCCGGGCACGTCCAGGTAAGGTTTATCGAGGGACATTACTTTTCCTCAGGCCAGTACAAACGCATGGGATTGTCGACCAGCAATTTTTGCTGCAATTCCGCAGTCGGTGCGATGTGCGGAATGAAGTCCACCAGCAGGCCATCGTCGGGCATGTGGTCCTTGAGGTTGGGGTGCGGCCAGTCGGTGCCCCACAACACGCGGTCGGGAAACTGCTCGACGATACGGCGCGCAAACGGAATCACGTCCGTGTAGGCGTTCTGCTCACCATCCAGCGCCTTGGGGCCGGTGACGGAAAGGCGCTCGGGGCAGCTGACCTTGCTCCACACGTTGGTGTGTTCGCGCATGAATTTTTCAAACAGCGCGAACTGCGGGCCATCCACCGGCAGCGACACATCGGGGCGACCCATGTGGTCCACCACCACCGTGGTCGGCAGCGCAGTGAAGAAGTCCCACAGCTCGGGCAGGTCAACCGCCTCGAAGTAAATAACCACATGCCAGCCCAGCTTGTGGATGCGCGCGGCGATCTCCAGCAGCTCGTCCTTGGGTGTGAAGTCCACCAGGCGCTTGACGAAGTTAAAGCGCACGCCGCGCACACCCGCGTCGTGTAACTCCTGCAGCTCGGCGTCGCTGATGCTGCGCTTGACGGTGGCCACGCCACGCGCCTTGCCACCGGAGGCCTTGCAGGCATCGACCATGGCGCGGTTGTCCGCACCGTGGCAGGTGGCCTGCACGACCACGTTGCGGGCAAAACCCAGATGGTCACGCAGCGCGAACAGCTGCGCCTTGCTGGCGTCACAGGGTGTGTACTTACGCTCGGGTGCAAACGGGAATTCGGCACCGGGGCCGAACACGTGGCAATGGGCATCCACGGCGCCTGCTGGCACCTGGAATTTGGGTTTGCTGGGGCCGGTGTACCAGTCCAGCCAGCCGGGGGTCTTGGTGAATTCGCTCATGTCTTTTTCCTCAATCCAGAGAGACGTTGGCTTTTTTGATCACGTCGGCGAAGCGCTGTGATTCATCCTTCACAAACTGCGTGAACGCAGGGCGTGTGATGGGGAATGGCTCATATCCAAAACTCTTGAACTTCTCCAGCACATCGGGCTCGGTCAAAGCCTTTTCGATATCGCGGCGGATCTTGTCGGTGGTCGATGCAGGCAGGCCCGGTGGCACCACGATGGCGTTCCAGCCGGTCACCTCGAAGCCCTTGGGGCCACCAGACTCGGCCACGGTGGGCACGTCGGGGTAGGCACCCGTGCGGGTGGGTGATGCGGATGCCAGGAGGCGTAGCTTGCCAGCGCGGTACAGCGGGCCGGCCGTGGCGGCGCTGCCCAGTGCAAAGGCCAGTTCACCGGTGGCTACCGAGGTGTAGAGCTGTGTGGTCTCCTTGTAGATCACGTGTTCCATTTGTGTGCCGGTGACCGACTCGAACAGCTCCGAGCCCAGGTGCACCGGGTTGCCCACCGACCAGGACCCGTAGTTCAGCTTGCCGGGGTTGGCCTTGGCGTCGGCGATCAGGTCACCCACGGTTTTGTACTTGCTGTTGGTGGGCACCGTGAAGAAGAAGTAGGTCTTGAACAGCGGCAGCAGCGTATCGAAGTCTTTGACCGGGTCATAAGGCAGCTTCTTGAACAGGCTCGGGTACGCTGCCAAATGCACGTTGTCAGCGATCAGGATGTCGGTGCCATCTTTGGCGCCGCGCTTCCAGGCGTCAATGGCAATGAAGCCGTTGCCACCGGGGCGGTTTTCCACCACCACGGGCTGGCCCCAGCTGCGCGAGAGTTTGTCGGCCACCAGGCGGGCCACACCGTCCGGGCCACCACCCACAGGGAACGGCGTGATGATGCGAACCGGCTTGGTGGGGAAGTCTTGTGCGGCGGCAATACCAGGCAACATGGCAGCCAGGGTGACGGCACCCAGTGCCAGGCTGAGGCGGCGGGTCAGTTTTGCTGTGGAAAATTGCATGGAATGTCTCTGAAGTTGAATCTATTGGTTAGCTACAAATTTAATAGCTACTTGTTCAGGCAGAACCTGCGCCAGAAGCCGATTTGATGCTAAAAATCAGTCGATATAGCGCAGCCCGGCCTTCTCCAGCGGCTCGCGCATCTTGTACATGTCCAGGCCCAGGATGCCCGAGGCCAGCTTGTCGCGCTTCTCGCCTTCGAAGCTTTCGCGTTTGATCGCGGCCTCCAGCGTTTTGGCAGCGAGTGCGGCGGGCACACACACAACACCGTCGTCGTCGGCCACCACCACGTCACCGGGCGTGACCAGCATGCCGGCGCAGACCACGGGAATGTTCACCGAGCCCAGCGTCGCCTTGATGGTGCCTTTGCTGGAGATGGCTTTGCTCCAGACCGGGAAGTTCATTTCCTTCAGGGTCTTCACATCGCGCACACCGGCATCGATGATGAGCCCCCGCGCACCACGCGCCTGGAAGCTGGTGGCCAGCAGGTCACCAAAGTAGCCGTCGGTGCAGTCAGCGGTGACCGCCGCCACCACGATGTCACCGGGCTGAATCTGCTCTGCGGCCACATGCATCATCCAGTTGTCGCCGGGTTGCAGCAGCACGGTGACGGCCGTGCCGGACACCTGCACACCGGTCTGGATAGGCCGCATATAGGGCTTGAGCAGGCCCACGCGGCCCATGGCCTCGTGCACGGTGGCGGAGCCCAGAGCGGCCAGGCCGTCGGCTGCTGCGCGGTCGGCGCGGGTGATGTTGCGGTACACAACGCCTAGTTCATACATGGTCAGACTCCTTTGGATTTGAGGGCGGCGTCAAGGCGCGGGAACACGCGGCGGGCGTTGCCTTCGTAGATCTGGTGGCGGTCGTCCGCGCTCAGGATCTTCGACGCTTCGATGTAGCGCTTGGTGTCGTCGTAGTAGTGGCCAGTTTGTGGGTCGATGCCACGCACGGCGCCGATCATTTCGGATGCGAACAACACGTTCTTCACCGGGATCACGGTGTTCAGCAGGTCGATGCCAGGCTGGTGGTACACGCAGGTGTCGAAGAAGATGTTGTTCAACAAATGTTCTTCGAGCAGCGGCTTCTTCAGCTCTTGCGCCAGACCACGGAAGCGGCCCCAGTGGTAAGGCACTGCGCCGCCGCCGTGCGGAATCAGGAAACGCAGCGTGGGGAAGTCTTTGAACAGATCACTCGTCAGGCACTGCATGAAGGCGGTGGTGTCGGCATTCAGGTAGTGCGCGCCGGTGGTGTGGAAACACGCGTTGCAGCTGGTGCTGACGTGGATCATCGCGGGGATGTCGTACTCCACCATCTTTTCGTAGATGGGGTACCAGTGTTTGTCGGAGAGCGGGGGCGAAGTCCAGTGGCCACCGCTTGGGTCGGGGTTCAGGTTGATGCCGACGTTGCCGTATTCCTTCACGCATTTTTCCAGCTCGGGGATACACGTCGCTGGGTCCACGCCCGGGCTCTGCGGCAGCATCGCGGCAGGGATGAAATGGTCGGGGAACAGCGTGGATACGCGGTAGCACAGCTCGTTGCAGATAGCCGCCCAGGTGCTGGACACATTGAAGTCGCCGATGTGGTGCGCCATGAAACTTGCGCGCGGGCTGAAGATGGTCAGGTCGCTGCCGCGCTCTTTCATCAGGCGCAGCTGGTTGGACTCGATGGTTTCAATCAGCTCGTCGTCGCTGATTTTCAGGTCAGCCACTTTGGGCATCAGAGCCGGGTCTTTGATGCCCGCGATTTGCTGGTTACGCCAGTTTTCCAGCGATTTGGGGGCCGTGGTGTAGTGGCCGTGGCAGTCGATGATCATGGTGAGTTGTCTCCTTGTCTACATTACAGAATCGGTAAAGCTCAATGTATTGCCGCGCTGCTGCCAGATGGCGCAGCGGCAGATTTGTCTTCAGGGTGCACCCACTGCTTGAGCAGCAAGGCTGCGGCGGCAATCAGGCCGGGAATGGCCACCACGGTGAAGATCTGGCTGAAGCCCATGTGGCGTGCGGTGAGTTCTGCGACCAGGAACGAGCCAGCAATGCCCCCAAAGCGGCCAATACCCAGCATCCACGACACCCCGGTTGCGCGGCCCTGCGTGGGGTAAAACGCGGCGGCCAGTGCGGGCAATGACGATTGCGCTGTGTTCATGATCGTGCCCGCCACAAAAACCATCACCACCAGCAAACCGTCGTTGCCGACCACCTGGCCAATCATGTAGATGGACGCGGCCGTCAGCACGTAACCAAAGGCGATGATCAGGTTGGCGTTGAAGCGGTCCATCAGCCAGCCGAAGAACACCGCGCCCACACCGCCCAACGGGAACAGCGCCGCCACCAGCGTGGCCTTGTGCGGATCCATGCCGGCGTCTTTCAAAAGGATGGGCATCCAGTTGATGAGTGCGTAGAAGATCACCAGGCCCATGAAGTAAGACAGCCACAGCATCAAGGAGCCAAACCGGTAACGCTTGCCCAGCACCACACCCATGCCACTTTTAGCGGGGGCCTCGCCATCCCGCGCTGCAGCCTTTTGCTCGGTCAGGACAAAGGCCGACGCACTGGCTGCCGTTTGGGAGATACGCACCAGGATGCGCCGGATGCGCTCCACTGGCTGGCCCTTCGCCACCATGTAACGCACCGACTCAGGCAGCACCAGCAGCATGACCACCATCAGGATCAGGGGCGTGACGCCACCCAGCACCAGCACGCTGCGCCAGCCCCAGTGCGGGATCATCCACGACGCAAGAAAACCGCCAAACGCGGCACCAAGCGGAAAGCCACAGAACATGGCGTTGGTCAGCATGGCGCGTTGGCGGTCAGGGCAGTATTCGCTGGTCAGCGTCACGGCGTTGGGCATGGCCGCGCCCAGGCCCAGGCCGGTAATGAAGCGCAGCACGGTCAGGTGGTCCAAAGTATCCACAAAAGCAGACGCCAGGCTGGCCACGCCAAACACAAACACCGACGCAATCAGCACCAACCGGCGGCCCAGGCGATCGGACAAGGGCCCTGCGCTCAGCGCACCCGCAGCCAGACCAAACAAGGCCGCGCTGAGTACCGGGGCCAGTGCCGGTTTGCTCACGCCCCACTCACCAATCAGCGAGGGCGCAATGTAACCGATGGCTGCGGTGTCAAAACCGTCCAGCAGCACCACCATAAAACACAGGCTGAAAATCAGCCACTGGTAACCGGTGAACCCGTTGCTGTTGAAGAACGCTTGCACATCAAGCGGCTTGTTGTCCTGTTTCATATTCTCTGTTCGCAGCTGTGGCCGCCGTTGTGTTGATAGAGACCTGAACCGGGGTGCGGTTCAGGCGGGCTCCATGCCCTGGCGTTGTTTGGCCTCGGCCGCAGCCGGGGACGCCATGAAATCCAGAAAACCGCGCACCGCAGCGGCCTGGTTCGAGCCAGGGCACAGGCCTGCTGTGAAGGTGGTGGTGATTTGTACGGCAGCGGGCAGCGGGCCCAGCAGGTCGATGCCTTCGATATGGATCAGCTCGCTGAGCTGCTGAAAACCCAGCTCTACATCACCGCGTGCCACAAGGGCTCCCACAGGCACACCGGGTGGTGCCTGGACGATGCGGCTTTTGATCTCGTCCGCGATACCCCAGCGCTCGAACAAACGCGCCAGTGCCACACCGCTGGGGCCGGTGGAATAACTGAGGCTGTGTGCCGACTGCACGGCCTGGCGCAACGCGTCTTCGGTGCTGATGTCGGGGTGGGCTGCACCTGCGCGCACCGCGACGGCTACCCCCGAATGCACCAGATCGGTTTTGCTGTGGGCGTCAATATGGCCGGAGGTGATGAGTTTGTCGATAGCGTCCGACGCCAGCACGACAAAGTCAAAGGACTCACCCGCTTGCACACGCCGGGCGGCATCCACACCACCCACGGATTCGATGGTGACCACCACATCCGACTGCTGTTGGTATGCAGCCACCAAGTCGGCCAGCACCTGCCGTGTGGCCATGGATGAAATGCCTTTGATTGCGGTCTTCATAGAGAAATTTCGTCCTTGTATGTCACTTGGAAACGGCCCAGGGTGGTCGGCCAAACCATCGGGATTTTGGGCTGCTACCCGGCTCCAAGCCAGAGGCACGCGCCACTAGCAGTTAGAACATTTGGGCATACCCCCGCAACACCTATGCCGCCAAATTACTGGCGGGGAATGTTGGCGCGTGTAATGACATCACCCCAGCGCTGGGTCTCGCTGGCCAGCAGTTGGCCCAGTTGTTCAGGTGAGCCCCCGCGCGCTTCGATGTGCATGGCAAGCAGTTGTTTCTGTACCTCCGGGGTTTTGAGCGCGGCCTGGATCTCACGGTTGAGGCGCTGCACCACTGCCGCAGGTGTTTTGGCAGGCGCGGCCACTGCATTCCAGGATGCCACGTTGAAGCCCTTCAGCCCACTCTCCGCCACGGTGGGCACGTCGGGCAAGGTGGCCGAACGCTTTTCCCCCATCACAGCCAGTGCGCGCAAGGCCCGGGCGTTGATCTGCGGCACCACAGGACTCAGGATTTCCACCGCCGCATCAATCTGCCCGCCGCGCAGAGCCGTGATCACGGCGGGTGTGCCGTTGAAGGGCACCACCTGCACATCCACCCCGGCGCTGGTCTTGAACAGCTCTGCCGCCAGGTTCTGCGTGCTGCCCACATTGATGGTGCCCACATTCAGCTTGCCAGGGTTGGCCCGGGCATAGGCCAGCAGTTCACCCAGTGTTTTGAAACGGGAGTTGTCCGCCACCACGATGGAGAGGTCAAAAAACCCCAGGGTGGACACCGGCGCAAAGTCCTTGGCAGTGTCAAACGGCAGCGACTTGAACAGCCCTGCACTCACTGCCGTGCCGTTGGACATCAGCAGCAGTGTGTAGCCATCCGGCGCAGCCTTGGCCACCGCATCCCCGGCCACCACACCGCCTGCACCGGGTTTGTTGTCGATCACCACACTCTGGCCCAGGCCTTCCGCCATTTTTTGCACCACGGTGCGGGCCGTCAGATCAGCAACTCCCCCCGCACCAAACGGCACCACCAGCCGGATCGGTTTGGTCGGGTAGGCCTGGGCCGCTGCAGGCAAGGACAGGCAGCCTGCCACGCAACACACGATGGCCGAGACGAGAAGATGGCGTTTGGAGTTCATCACAGATCCTTGGGGAACCTTGGCTAAGGCAGCCATTGTGGCCAATACGCGCCATGCACAACAGATCGGCTGGTATCTATTAGCTATGCCAAACAGGGATAACTCATGAATAGATATCTACAATTAAGCACATGGACCTCAAACAGATTGCGTATTTTGTCCGTGTGGCCGAACTGGGCAGCTTCACCCGCGCCTCACTGACCCTGGCCATTGCCCAGCCCGCGCTGAGCCGGCAGATCCGGCTGCTGGAAGTGGAGTTGCGGCAAAACCTGCTGGTGCGCAACGGCCGTGGTGTGACACTGACCGAGGCCGGGCGGCTGATGCTGGAACATGGCCGCGGCATCCTGCACCAGGTCGAGCGCGCCCGCGAAGACCTGGGCCGCGCCCGTGGCGCCATGGCAGGCCGCGTCACCGTCGGCCTGCCGCCCAGCCTGGCACGGCTGCTGACGGTGCCACTCTCGCGGGCCTTTCGCACGCACCTGCCCGATGCGTCGCTGTCCATCACCGAAAGCCTGTCCATGTCCATGCAGGAATGGCTGCAAAACGGACGCCTGGACATCGCCCTGCTCTACAACCCGCCAACGTCGCCGGAACTGGAGTCCGTCCACCTGATGGATGACGAGCTGTTTGTGGTGACACCCCGTGCGGACAGCGGCACCCACATCCCATCGTCGGTAGCGGCGGATGCAGCCATGGCCCCCGCAATCCGCCTTGCTGCACTGGCACAACAACCCCTGGTCATGCCCAGCCGCCCCAATGCGCTGCGTATGCTGCTGGAGCGCAAGATGGCAGACATCGGCTGCCAACCCCACATCGCCATGGAAATAGACGGCGTACCCGCCATCCTCGACCTGGTGTCCGAAGGCGTCGGTTATGCGGTGCTGCCGGGGCATGCAGTGCAGGCGTCAGCGCACCCAGGGCATTACCTGTTACATCCGATCACCGAGCCCCGCGTCATCGGGCAGGTGTACCTGGTCACCTCCGCCCGGCGTGCCTCCACCCTCACGCAGCAGGCCATGGTGGAACTGATCAGGGAACAAGTGGCGCAGCTTGCGCCACAGGGCATTCAAACTGCGGTTGCCGCAGACGGAGACCTGTGATGGGAATGGAAGACCGCGACTGGTACCGGGAAAAATATGTCTCCACACGCCGAAGCAAATCCCGCTCGCGTTTTGATGGTGAATGGCATTGGGCTACACAGGCGCTGGTGTGGTTGGCAGTGGCAGGCCTGCTGTTTTTCATCTTTCGCATCTATGAGCGCAGGGCCGCCCCAAAGCAGCTGCCCCTCCCGACGGCCAGTCAAGCAGAGCCGGCAATACAACGCCCGCAACTGCAACCCCGTATCGCTGCACCATTGACGGCGCCAACTCCTTTGCAACAACCTGCTGAGGTTACCGCTGCACCTGCACGAGCGGCCCAACCCCAGAGTATTGTGAGCACCATTTACCTGTGCCAAAGTTACGGTGGCGGAAAGTTCTGGTCCTCGACCCATTGCCAACAGAGCAACGCCTTGATCGACCGGATGGAGACAGTGCCAACGCACGATCGCGGGCCAGGATGGCGCTCTTGCCTTCTGTGGCGTTGCGAACGCTGGATGGTGAGAAGCCAAGCGCCTGGCCAAACCATGCCGCTGCATCCACCTCGTCCTGGATTACGATGCCGGTTTTGTCCTTGGCACCCTCCCAGGCATAACGCCAGGCCTTGAGCGGGCCACGCAGCACCGACGGGGCCATGGCTTCCAACCCGCGCTGGTATCGACCCTCGCCAATTTCCTGCATGCCCTTGAGCACATTGATGCCGATCCCGGCCACTGGCCCCAGCGCCGCAGCCATGGCCGACTCGCCCAGGCGCTGCCCTTCCAGTCCTTCCTGAATGTCCGGGAAGATCAGCTTGTCCAGGCCCACCCGCCCAGATATGTCCCCAGGCGTCAGCCGCGACAAGCCGTGAGACAACACTTCGGCAGTCTTCTGCCCAAAGGCATCGGCCAACATGTTCTGCAGAGCCACCTGGGCATCCCACGGTTCATCGTCACTGCCGCCCAACATGGATGGCCACAAACGTCACCTGGCGATTGAACTTCTCGGCATGGTGGAACATGAAGCTGGCCCACTTCATCACCGGACGCAGCTTCCAGGTCATCCGGCTGTCCTCGCCTTGGGAGATACCGGCTCCGCCTGACACTGGCCCTCGGTTCTTCGCCATGCGTGCAGTCTTGTGCAGCAGATCATGCAGCCGCCACTCGTGCTCTTCCAGCCATTCGGCGGCGTCGACTCGGGCTGGAACAAGCTCTTTGAGTGCCTGTTCCAGCTCGGCCTTGAGTACCTTGACCTTGGCGCGCGCTTCGCCCAGCTCGTCATAGGCGATGGTGTGCTGGCCATCACGGGTGACCACCACCGGGGGGTGGCTCTGGGTGATGAGGGCCGCATGCTTCGTCAGCGCCTGCTGGGCCAGAGTCGCCTGAGCGCCGGTGTCGGCTGGCACCCTGGTGGCGTTCACCGTGGCGTAGATCAGGTCATGAACCAGGGCCACGTGCTGGATGTACCAAGCCTGTGCGTCCATGGGGACGGGCAGGGGAGCGGCCGACAGCAGGGCCATGGCCGATAGGCTCATTGCTGCAGGTGGTGCCTTACTTTGCTTGTTGGATTGACTTTCGCCGCTGGCGGGAGTCTGGGTGCAGTCGTTCACTTGGCAACCTCCCGCTGTGCTTCCATCACTTTTTCACTTGCATCATCAACAATGGCCTTGGCCATACCCAAGATGGATTCAACGGCGTGGAGCGTGAGGTCGTCGAGTTCAGCATTCACGGCACAAATGAGTGCAATAAGCTCCAGAATCGAACATGACAAATCGGTCAGCACATTTGTGACAGGGGTCCCCAAGACGTAGCTGCGAAATCCGGCATCCAACTGGGGTTTGATCGTCTCAGCCAGACGAAGAAGACCCCACACGGCAGAGCCATCTCCATTTTCTGCGCAGAGGCCTAGTAGGTGCACAGCCTGGGCAATCTTCGGCTCGGCATGTTGAACCGCCTTGTCCATCAACTGTATGGATGAATCGGAGAGGACCATGACAGGCGAAGTTGACTGCTCAGCAACAGGCTCTGCCATGTACCGTGTATCACCGCCCTCCAGGTCTTGCAATCCGAAGTAGGCGATCTGTTCGTCAAGCGCTGGCTCGGTGTGGGAAGCCCATTTTTCGTATTCGGCGATGGCACGGTGCTTAGTGCATGCCTCGTAGCTGATGGTGGCCGCGCTCTCGGGGATGTCGGGGTGATTCTCAAGGCCTTGTGCAAGCATCGAGGACAGCGCCGCCGAGAACCCGGGAAGCAAATGCGGCTCCTTCAACAGCAATTGAAGAAAAGCTTCTGTGAAGTTGCTCTGCAACTCACCGGCGTCACGATAGGATGCGTTGAGATCTGCGAGGCCCCCGTCGTCATATGAGAGTGCCTCGCGAATCATCAGCGCGGCCAGTGCCTTGCCCTGCATGAAGTTGGGCTCGACGCCGTGGTCTGTGGGGGCCAGTATCTTGGAGTTGTCCTGCTGGCGTGCGATGGATGGCGTGGCTTTCTTCTTCGCCTTGGGGCGGGTGGGGGTGGCTACTGCGTTCATGCTGCACCGCCGATGGGCTCAATTCCGTCCATAGTGGCCCAGGATGCCGGACTACCGATGTAGCGACCACCGCCCATTTCGTCAGCCATCGACCCGATGAATGCTGCGAGGTGTTGAGCGACCAGCATGTCGTTCGCCGCCCGAACCGTGCCTTTGTTTGTGTCAAGTTCCGTGCGTGCATCCAGCAGGAAATCGCGCAGTGTCAGAGCCTGGGTCGCGAGTGTTTCAAAGACGGTTTGAACGTCTTTGGCATGGTGCAGGTGTGTCGCCTGTGCGCTTTCAGGTTCGCGCCGGATTGGTGGCATGGGGCGGTCGCCGTGAGGGCGTGCGCCTGCGAATGTGGTCAGGGCGCGCAGGTCTTCGATGCTGCCTGGCAGGCCCGCATACGCTTCGTGCAGGCGGGCAACGAGCGGGATGGCATTCGTGATCAATGTGACCACCAGGAGCCTCTCGTTAGCGTCGAAGTCATCGGCATTCAAAAGCTCAGCCTGTGCGGCGTTGAGATTGCCGCTGGCTGCCATGATCAACTCGATGTTGCTGGGTTGGGGGCCTTCTTCGCCTGTTGCGGTCCATTCTTCCGCCGTCTTACCCATATCCATCAATTGGGCGTCTGCCTCATTAACTTGGTCCCAGCCCGGGTATATGTTCCAGGGGTAGCAATTGGTGAGGGGGACGATCAAGGCACCAATGACACGCGCGGCCTTGCGCAAAAGCTGGTCGGCTTCGCTTTGTTGGGGGGCAACCACTGGCACCGTCACTGCTGGTGCTGATTTCTTGCGTGCAGGGGCCTTTGTTGCGCCCTTGGAGGGTCGCGTGATAACCTCGGTCATGTGAGTGTCCTTTGCTTCTTGCTGGTTGCGGGGGGATTCATAGAAGCGCTCAACAGGGTCCAAGCTGTTGGGCGTTTCGCTTTTGCGGGGTCTACTTTGCCGCATTCGTGGCCTCGTGATGTGTGAATGGAGGCCGGTTTTTCACCAATGCCATTCAAGTGCGCAGTCATTGCTGTTGTCCTTTCTGCTGTGGTTGAGTGGTGCGCTTTGCCTTGAAGGTGGCGCGCAGGCGGGCCACGATCTCTCCATTCAGACTCCGGTCGTTCGCAGTGGCCTCGGCTTTCAGTTGGGCCTTCAGGTCATCAGGCATGCGGACTGGTGTCGGGTGCTGCTGGTGGCGGTCGGTGCTCATGGTGATTGTGATTCTGTTAGATTCATTTAATAGAGTCAAGAAGATTCTTTTAAAAAGGATCAAAAAGAATCGATGATCGGGGGATGGAACTGAAGCAACTTCCCCCGTACCCCCTTCGCATGCCGCCCGCGCTTCGAGCCAGACTGGAGGCAGAAGCAGAAGGTGCTGGCCGAAGCTTGAACGCGCATTTGCTTGTTGCGCTGCAAGAGAGAGAGCAACTCATGGAAGAGCTCTCGTTGGCCAAGTACAAGATCGACCGCCTCGCCTATATCGCACAGGGCGCAGACGTGAAGCTGTCGCCTACCGTGAAAGCAATCGTGCAGCGCACGGCTGTCGAGACAGGTTCGTCGTTGGGAGATGCCCTCGCGACGCTGGTTATTGCTGGGGTGGCGAAGGGGTCGCCAGCCGTCGTGTACTTCGCTGCCGAGCCGAGTCATACCGCAGGCGGCTACATGGACGTGTTCAAAGCGGTAGCAGATCACATCGCTCCTGACACTACGATCTTCATTGAGCACTCGGGAACACGTGTGCATGTGCGACCCGACGACACACTCCCGCCGCTGGCGGAAGTCCCGAAGCCCTGAGTCCACTACGAAACTTTCGTAGCTCCGACGAATTTCGCCGGAACACTTCGAATTCTTGCTGCCACCTGTGGGTTCTGGGTACTTCATGGCTGGTAGCGTAGCCAGCTCTGAGCTGTTGATCGAGGGCCTTTTAGGGCCCCCGAATCCGACCGGCCGGAACGAGATTCCTGAATCTAGGCCCATCGCCACTGCAAAACTTTTGTAGTTCTGCCGGGTGGGGAGGCAATTCACCACCCCATTGCACCTTCGCTCCATCTTGTGAAGGTGTGAACCATAGATTACAATCCGCCCATGTACACGATCCGCCGCATGCCCCAGTTCGATGCGTGGTTCGCGGGCTTGCGCGACGGGCTGACGCAGCGCCGACTGGTGGCCAGGCTGCGCAAGGTGTCGCTGGGCAACCTCGGCGACGTGAAGTCGGTGGGCGATGGCGTGTACGAATTGCGCGAGTTCTTCGGCCCAGGCTGGCGCATGTACTACGTGCAACGTGGCTCGGTGGTGATCGTGATGCTGGGAGGTGGCGACAAGTCCACCCAGCAGGCCGACATTGCCGCCGCTCAGGCATTGGCCGCAACTCTGGAGCCCGAAGAGGGCGAGAAGAAGGAGTGAACTATGGACAAGAAAATCAAAGTCGCTGACCTGCCGGTGTTCGATGCCGTTGATTACCTGAAAACGGAACAGGACTGCGCAGAGTACCTTTCCGTCGTACTGGAAGACGGCGATCCGACCCTGTTGGCTGCCGCTTTGGGCGACGTGGCGCGCGCCCGTGGCATGTCCCAGGTTGCCCGTGATTCCGGGCTGACCCGCGAAGGGTTGTACAAGGCGCTGAGCACCCAAGGTAACCCCAGCTTTGCCACCGTGATGAAGGTGATGCACGCCATGGGGTTGCAGATCAGCGTGCAGCCGGTGGCGCACGCCTGATTGAAGGGCTGAGTTTTCAGCCCTTGACCCATCTCGTACAGGCCTGCGCATCGCGCAATTATGGGAATATCCCATATTTGCAGACAGTGCCGCATCGCGTACGAGCCCGGGCACGGTGTACATCGTGGGCTGAAAATTCAGCCGGCATAGCGTGGTAGCGGTTGTCATGACGTCTCTCCTACCTCAATGCGCGGCAGTGCCTGCACCTCGTCTACCGTCAGCACGTCTTCGGTCTTAGCACCCGCAGCGGCGTGCCGGTCGCACAGCTTTGCCAGCGCCGAGAGGGCTTTGCGCTCTGTGCGCTTGGCGGTGGTGAGTGCCTTTTCTGCTGCCTCCTGTCGGCGTCGCTCGGGGGACAACAGGGTTAGAAGTGTCGGCAGCGACTTCACCGCCTCCGTGGCCAGACGTTTTTCGCGCACAGCATTCAAGCGACGAAGCTGAGTTCCGCGCCAGTGCTGGGCGGCAATACCAATCTCGATGTGTTGACGGTTTTGCATCATCGTGATCACTGCAGCGGGTGCACCGGGCCGGTGTAGAGGTCATCCGGATCAATGCCAGACTGCGCGATGAAGCGCTCGACCTCTTCCACGCTCACACCGTGTGTATCGGCAAGCTGCTGGGCTGAGAACACGGGCTGACCGTTCTCGCCAACGTGGGTTGCCTTGGGCAGTAAACCCAACTCCTTGGCCTTCGCATCCATTTCCTCTCGCAGTGCCTTTGGCGCGAAGCGGAGCATCTGGCCGTAAAGGTGCGCATGTTCGGGCTTGTGAATCGCGTCTTGGCCTTGCTCGTTGGCGATGCGCTTCAGTTCACTGCCGGCCGCCCAAAACCGTGGGTCGATGCCATCGGGGCCAGGGCGCAGAAACCTTGGGTTGACTTCGGGCTCGTGCTGGCCAGGATGCTTTGTGGCTGTGATAAGGGGCGCTGCTGAAAATTCTGGGCTGGAACTACGCATGGTTTCATCCAGGATGGTGGTCTGAACGTCTTTTGGGATCAGATTTGCAGCCTCTTGCACCAGGTTGCGCAGACGGGGATTCGGCTGGTTGCGGCGCATCAAAGCCCAGACGGTGTTGGTGTGCTTGAAGCCACGTTTTTCCGCCTCCTGAAGAGCGCGGTCGGCCATGCGCATGGCATTGGAGCGACCTGCAGGCGTTGTCTCGGCGGGATCTGCAAGCCCCCCAGCCGCGTCAAAGACCCGACGGAAGGGATTGCCAACCAGAAGACGCAAAAGGCCAAGCCAGATCCCTTTGCACCGGACGAGGTGGAACTCATCCTTTCCGAGTTGGCCAAGCGTCACGGTGCAGAGATTGCCGACTATTTCGCGTTCTCATTTTTCGCGGGACTGCGGGCAAGCGAGCAGATCGCCCTGCAGTGGGATGATGTCGATTTGCGGCAAAAGTCAGTCCTGATCTGGCGCACCAGGGTGATGCTGCAAGACAAGGAGCGCACAAAGACCAACGTGGAGCGCATGGTGGAGCTGAACTCCCGCGCCCTCGAAGTGCTGCAGCGCCAGCGCGCAAGAACGGCCATTCGGGGCAAGGAGGTGTTCCAGAACCCGAACACCGGCGAGCCCTACCAGGATGAACAGTCACAGGGCCGCGTGTGGCGTCTGACTCTGCGCTCCATCGGCATACGGTATCGGGCACCCAAGGAGTGCCGAGACACCAGCGTGACCCTGGCCCTGATGGCCGGTGCCAACCCTATGTGGGTGGCGATGCAACACGGGCACTCGGTGCAAGTGATGATGCGGGACTATGCGAAGTGGATCCCGAACGCTGATCGGGGTGCCAATCTTGCGGCCGTGAATGGGGAGTGTCAGGATTTCTGTGTGTGAGGCGGTTTCAGAAATTGGCTGTTGGGTAAATTCTATTTTGATTCAGGCCCCTGCCAGGCCGCCGGAGGCCCCCCGGTTGAGCCCTGTATCCAGGGTTCCACCCCTGTCATTTCACACCCCCATAGGTGGGCTGTGTGAATCGGTCTTCGTACAGTATTGCAAACTGGTTCATCGCTGATTTCCAGTGGTTGGCCGCCCGTCCCCAGTCCTCGGTGATGTTGCGCAGCGCCAGCCAGATCAGCTTGGTGGCAGCGTCATCACTGGGGAAGTGTCCACGCGTCTTGATGATCTTGCGCAGCCTCGCATTCACGCTCTCAATCGCGTTGGTCGTGTAGATCACGCGCCTCACCTCGGGCGGGAAGGCGAAGAACGGGATGACCCTGTCCCAGGCCCTGCGCCACGCCCCCGCGACGGTGGGGAACTTCTGACCCCAGGGCCCAGCCTCAAACGCGTTCAGCTCGCTCTCAGCGGCTTCGGCATTTACTGCCGTGTAGATCGGCTTGATGGCCGCCGCCAGCGCTTTGCGATCCTTCCAACTGGCAAAGTCCAGGCTGTTCCTGATCAGGTGCACGATGCAGGTCTGCAGCGTCGTGGCCGGGAACACCGTGCCCAGCGCTTCTGGCATGCCTTTGAGTCCGTCGGTGACGGCGATCAGGATGTCATGAACCCCGCGGGTCTTCAGGTCGTTGAACACTTTCATCCAGAACTTTGCACCCTCTGTGTTCTCGATCCAGATGCCAAGAATGTCGCGGCTGCCGTCGGGAAGTACGCCCAGGGCCAGATACACGGCCTTGGAGCGCACCACGCCGTCCTCACGGATCTTGACCCGCAGCGCGTCGAAGAAGACGACCGGGTACATGGACTCCAGTGGGCGGCTTTGCCAGGCCGTTACCTCGCTCATCACGGCGTCGGTGACACTGCTGATCAGATCGGGGGAGACGTCCACCGCGTACATCTCGGCCAGAAAGCCTTGGATCTCGCGCACGGTCATGCCGCGTGCGTACATGGCGATGATCTTGTCGTCAAAGCCGGTAAAACGGCGTTCGTGCTTGCCGATGAGCTGGGGCTCGAACGTGCCCTCGCGGTCACGCGGGACGTCGATGCGCAGGGCACCGGTATCGGTCAGCACCGTCTTGGCGCTCTTGCCGTTGCGGTGGTTTGCAGGCGCTCCTTCGGGTTTGGCTTGGCCGCTTGCGTAGCCCAGGTGGTGGCTCATCTCGGCACCCAGGGCTCGCTCAAGAACGGACTTCTTGAATTGCTGGAAGATGCCTTCCAGCTCGGCTGGCGTCACTGGCCCGGGAATGAGTTGTTCAAGTAACTCGACTGAGAAGTGTGGCGTTGCCGCCGTGCCCGCCGCAGCGGTGGTCTTTGTCTTGCTTGGCATTCATGCTCCTTGTTGACATGCTATGCCTCACACACAAACTTTCTGACAGGCTCCGTGAATGCCTCAATTGGCAGGCCACCCGAAGCCCCAGCCGCCGCGATATTGGTGTGATATTGGTGTGAAACCGGAGAGCCCCACCCTGAAAACAGAAAACCCCTAAGCGAATCAATCACTTAGGGGTTTCTTATCTGGCGGAAACGGAGAATTACGCCCTTATTTCAAACTGCTATGACCCGGATTCTTGGCACGGTATATGGCACGCTTAACAACGGATTCCGACACCTCGAAAAGCTTGCCAAGAGCCAACATGGTGTAGTCACCAGTAGCGTACAACCGGACAACCTCAGTCTCAGCCTCTGATGACAGCGCCCGGACACGCCCCGGCATAAATCCCCGTTCCCTTGCAGCTATCTGGCCTGCAATAGACCTTTCCCGGATGATCCCCCGTTCCAGCTCAGCCACTGCGCCGAGTATCTGAATCACAAACGACCCCATAGCGGTAGTCGTATCCAATGGCTCAGTCAGACTTTTGACCAGAGCACCCGCAACTTTAATATCGGCCAAGATCGAAAGCAGATCCGGGAGTGATCGGGCCACACGATCCAGCTTGTAGACCATGAAGACGTCACCCGGACGCAATGCAGCCAGACACCGCCGAAGCTGCGGACGTGTACCGACAGAACTTGCCTTTTCTTGATAAATCTCAGTCACACCAGCCCGGTGCAGAGCATCAAGTTGCAAATCCGTTTCCTGATCCTTTGTTGACACACGGGCATAACCTACTAAAGCCATAGCGATTCCTTTTTACCCCGACATTGGGGACAAAGAGAAAAAAGCCTAGGGCCGAGGATTCGACCAAGATATCTCACCCTCAGGACGGACAAGACGAGACGAAGTGGATTGATCGCGCTTGACCTGATCCATGAGAACAGCGGTATCACGCGGAGAGAGCTGCCGGGCAAGTTCACCGCCAACAATGGAGTAGCTCGAGCCACGATAGGAGAACACCTCACGAGGGGCAGCAACGGAGACAGAGCGAGCCACAGGAGGCAGAGGAAGCAACCCAGAAGCCATAAACCACCTATCGGCATAAAGAGCGCCAAGGACACCGAAAAACGAAGCGAAAAGCACAGCAATAAAAGTACGCACACGCCACCCCTGCAAAAGACCGCAGTTGTAACAGAACGCAGAACAACAGGTTAACGGCGGGTTTCAATGGGCAGACGAAGCGCCTGTCATATCCCTGCCAAGCCGCCGAGCCTCAGTGCACAGCCACAGTGAATCTTTCCATTGCCCCAGTCGGTGCGAAATCATCGTATCGCCCTCACCCAATTCGAATGTCAGGGTGATGATGTCTTGCAGACTGCAATCGTAGAAGCGCATCACCTCAGGCTTTGCCACAGGTTGCCCGAGGGAGCGGCTATATCGGTTACTGCCCGGTGGAGATAGTTCGTAATCCTTCATGATGTACTTGGACACGTAAGCAGCCATTTTGGCAAGACCGAGATTACGACGAGCGCCGCCAAATTTTGTACGGCCGCCGACGTGGCACATCCCGTTATTTTCCCCGACGATGGAGCGCCAAATCTTTGTGCCGAGGGACCATGCCTTGACCTGAACACCCTTAAAAGTGGCGTGTTTTGGGAGCTTGTGCGTAGCAAGATGAACATGCATAGCGCCACGTTCTTGACGCTCGAAAGAGGCACAGTAGCGGAAGCCGGGAAGAGCTTTTGACATGCGCCGCACCCATTCTTTGAAATGCTTTTTGCACAAAGCCCGGTCAGTCTGATTATCGCGATAAGTCAGGGTCAGGAGTTCGTCAAAGCCCTCAGTGATGATGGCACGGCGGCATTGTTGCTTAGCACGCTGCGAGGCCTTACGGAGGCAGCGAAGACGCTTTTCTTCAATCTCAGCCTCGACCTCGAGAATCATTTCCTCGACCAGCTTGCCGGGAGCCATTTCCCTAGACCGGAGCAAGGCAGCTAGACGATCCTCCAGAGTTTCCGCAGGCTCAGGGACGAAGTGGAAGCCATGGTCAGCGACCTCTTGCCAGTCAATCATTTGACGCACAGAACGTTCCATGACGCCGTTGCACTCCCAAGTACGAACTTCCCATTGGTCAGGCATACGCGTGCCTTCGAGTTCAATACCAAATACAATCCGCTTCATCGACAGCTCCAATTCAGTTGTTGACCGCCCCGGAAGGTTCCAGCCTTGCCGGGGCATTTTTTTGGGTCAAAGGAATTCAAGACCCGAGAGAAAAACCTGTGTGTGTTCCAAAGTGTTCTAGTAATAAATTAGGCGGCGCTGCGCGCCACCTGCAACCCCGCTACGCAGGGCGCAGGCAGCGCTAGCGACCACCTACGGAAGGCCTAAACATGGCCGCAATGTCAGCAAGGGATATGGAAGGTTGCTTGACGACGTTCACCCAGCCCGTAGAGCCATTGGACGCAGTGGGCAGGGGTGCAGCCACAGGAGCGGACGCAGGGCGCATGGGAGGCTCAGAAAGGGCAGGCTTAGAGTGCTGCGCCAGTGCAGGCATAGCAGAGAGCAAGAGGACAAGGGCCAGAGGCTTCATTGGTGATTCCGGTAACGGGAATAACGAGCCATGAGCGGCAGGGCCTCACGTGGCGGCAGGGACTTGCACAGGGCCACGACACGCGCATATGCAGCATCAGGACAGGTGACAGGGACGCGGGTTTGCTTGACGCCCGGAGAGCGGAAGCGATCCATGAACCTGCGCCACCATGGCAGGGAAGCGGAGGCAAGGAATCGACCCTCAACGTGCCAAGGCGAGAGAACGGAATGAGCACCGTGTGGGTACTTCGCCTCGAAGACTTGTCGCGTGTCGTAGCAGGCCTCAACGTCTTTCCCGGTGAACATCAAGCGGTCACAAACCACGTCCTGGGGGTTTGTGCCAAGGCGACTTGTAGCCACATGGAAACGAGGCATATAGCCAGCGCGCTCCGTGAGCAGGAGCGAGAGCAGCGAACCGACGAAGGGGACGCGCACCTTGTCAAAACGGATATGACGCACTGTCTGCTCAATGAAGGACTCACGAAGCTGCTTATCCACCTGTTGTATGTCCTGCATGATGTAGAAGCAGTCCCAGCCGTGTTTGCGAGCGTGTGCAAGGTAGTCCAACGTGCCAGCGCGGGACTTATCCGCAAAGGTGCGGGTATTCATCCACGTACCCAACTCATCAAGCACCATGGCCCCGTTTTTTTCCTCATCGTAAGAATCGGGGTTACCGTGACCAACCGCCAGCAGATCGAATTCGGAAGGCTTGTCAGGGATGCGGACATAGGTCAGTTTCGAGTGAACACCGAACATGGCCCTAAGGTTGATATCAAGGTTTGACGCCACAGCACGCCCCCGCTTGAAGTACCGTTCGCGCATGGTGATAACAGCGTGTTTGCTTTTACCAGTGCCCTTTTTACCGACGTAGGCGTAATCAGTCATACGCCCTACTTACTGTAATTGTGGATACCGACCTTGCGGATTTTGTAGACCTCAGTGCCGATCCAGACCGACCCGACGCAGGACAGCACAGCACCCGCGTTTGCAGGGATGACCATCCCAAGGCCCATCCAGAGTTTTTGAACCCAGCCAGCGACACCACCGCCCGGAGTAGCGAGGGAATGCAAGGATTCGAGGCAGAGATGAACAGTGGCAGCAAAGGCGGTAAGGACGCCAAGCCAAGTCATAAACGAGGCAAGCTGGATAGCGACCTTAAAGCTCAGGAAGCGAGCAAAGAAAGAAGCGAGCGCTGATGCAACCGACCCGATGAAAGCGGCAAGTAAGGGCATGGTGAAAAACCTATTGGTTAGCGGACTTGACCCAACCCAGACAGAGCCAGAAAGCAGCAATGGCCCAGATGTAAGCCATGGCCGTGCGGATTCCATCGACGACGTTGCAAGGATCGATAGTGCCCATGGACTGCCCATCACGAGAGGGAAGATCGAAACCCTCACAAGTGGCGAGAGGGGGAGCAGAAAACAGCATTGCCCAAGGCTCAAAGATGCCAGTGCCGACGCTTTTTATCTGTTCGCGTGCAGCATCAGAATCGGACTTGTAGGGGTCAAGCGTTGAAAGGTATTTATCGTCACCGACTGAGCCCGGAGTGCCAGACTCATCGATGCGGCACTTAGGTTGACCGGGCGCACCGCACGCAGCCTGCTCCTTGCCATCCTCAGGCTTGTCGGTGTTGCCGTCAGCGTCAAGTTCGCCCTTACCGCTGCATGGAAGCTCTGGAGACTTCGAACCGTCGTTGCAGCCCTTGCCTCCGGGCTTGTTGTTTGAGCCAGTGGCAGGGCCACCAGATGCGCCGCCACCGTTAGATGCGCCACCAGTGCCAGAACCGTTGCCAGCGCCACCGGGGCCGGGGGCACGTTCTTTGTCGTCCTTACCCGGTGGCACCTCACCCGCTGGAGGATTACCGCGTGTCGCGTCAGGGAGTCCACCAAGATCAACGCCAGTATCAGTGTTGCGAGGCAGGCAGACGGTTGCGCCGTTCACGTCACCCAAAACACCATTGCATTCAGGTATAGGCGCAGAAGGGGAGGCACCCTCTGCGGGAGCGCCACCGCAAGGGGTTGCAAATTGAGTCGCGGAAACGTCAGCCGAAGACCTGTAAAGGCCATTGGTTCCGGCGACCTGTGACACCCATGTTTTGGTATCGGCACCGGGCTTGTACATGAAGTGTTCGCAGCCAGCAATGCAGGTGGTACCGCCACCCTCAGTCATCAATTGCTTAAAAAACGGGTCGTATTTTGTGGCCGGGTTGAGCTTCAAATTGTCTGATGGTGTGGCGTGATAGCCAATGGTGATGTTAGTTTTTTTGCCCTCGATGCGCTTACAGACCTCCTCACATACGACATTACGATATACGTGGTCCCCAGAGGAAACGCCAGTCATTTGCCATGTGCCACCAGTAATTAGATAATCATATTGCAATGTGCAGAAAGACCCGCCGCCTGTTAAATAGTGGGAAAAATTTTTATATGAGACAGGCCCGGGATTGAACTGGGATTGTCTAATTCCCGCCCATGCATCACAAGCCTCTCGAAGGGTTTTAAACCATCCAGCATTACCAAATTGGTACTCTTTACAAAGAGGGGCAGCAGCGTGGACAGCAAAGGAAAAGAGCAGGAGCGCAGAAACGAGGAAGGTTAAATAACGACGCATGGCACGGCCCAAAGTAGTTTTCCAATGGGTGCTGCAGCACCCATCAGGGAGCCACCTTTTAGGCAGCCGACTTAGCGCGCTTGATCCACTTGACGCCGATCATGATGCCGACGACGGCAATAGCGAGGCCAAACAGCGGAGGGCCGTAGGCGGCAGACGAGCCAGTGAGACCACCAATAGCGGCCAGTGCGTCAGTGGGATCAGCAGCGAAGGCCGAAGCGCCAGCAGCCAGAGAAGCGGCAGCGGTGGCCACCTTTGCGCCGTAGGTACGGGCGACGTTCATGGGTTTCATAAATACCTCACAGGTTGAAAGGTGCGGAATTGCACCGGAGAACCCTGCGCGCAGGGCAATCCGTTGAAATCACGCGGCATACAGGGCACGCTGAATCATCCGAACTTTCCAGCCGATGACGTAGCCAGCAACCCACGCGCCGAAGTAGGCGAGGATGAAGGGGGTCATAGACAGGCCTTACCGCAACCCTCATAGGCAGGCGGCAGCACGGTAGTGATGGGCAGCGCGTTAGGCATGGCTAGCGGGTTTTTCCAGCTAGAGACGCCGGCATAAGCACCGTAAACGGCAGCAGACACCAGCACCCAAGCGGCAAGTTTTGGGATCATTGGAGATGGCCCCCCAGGTAACCCAGCGCGAACAGGACGACAGCCAAGCCGCCGCCGAGCAGGTCTACCAGCAGTTGAAAATCGGCGGCAGTCATACTGCGCCCCCAGTGCCACGGCGGTAGAGCCACCAGCGGGACAGGGAACCCAGCCACGAGGCCACAGCAGCGCCCAGCAGGCCGCCCAGAAAGCCCACCAGCAGAGCGCCCATGAGCACGGCATTGACGGCATCAAGCAGCGCCTGATCGGTCATAGGCACCCCCGTTTCTGGCACTGTGCGTAGCTACCCGGATCAGTCGGGCCACGGTCAACAAGGAACGCGCACCCGCCCAAAACAAACGCCGCTGCAAAGGCAGTAACGGTAGTACGCGTACCGCATACCAGTTTCGCCAGAAAGCTTTGCTTTCCTCTGAAACTGCTACGCGCCACGCTAGGCCGCGGGTGTGCTGGCAGGGAAGAACTACCGCCGCGCCAGTTGCCCCCGTGTGGATAACTCACCCGCCCACAATCGCGTTGCTCAGTGTGGACGGCCCTGCGGGTACGTGAGTTACCCACACTCCGACTGACGCCCTCCACGTGCACAACCTGCACCCAACGCCGCAGGTGCATTGCAGCCGCGACCAATGCAGGTTGCACACCCTCCGGTTGCCCTACTAATTTTTTCAAAATTAGGGCCGAATACCGGACAGCCGCCACCAGTAGAAGAACGTGCAGCGTGGACATGGTTATGCCGCCACTGGTGCAGGCTTGCCAGAGACGCCAGCGCCCTTTGCAGGCTCAGGAACAAGCGCCGTCAGCACGGCCACGATATCGCCCTTGTCGTCACCCCAGTCCGGCACCTGGAGGCTGAACGACGCCCGGAAGGTACCGACCTGCACTTGTTCGCGCATCGCCGGAGGGACACGCAGAGCGCCGACTGTGACGACCTCGCCGCCATCACCGAGCAGGATTGCACGGGCTACGAAGTGGGTGTAATCGGCACCCGTTTTTTTGCTTTTACGAGCCTCATTCTCGACTGTGAGAATCTGGACGCGACTAGAGAAGTTGGACATGGTTTACCTTTGATAAGTGGATTGGAATGGTGGACGTGCACCCCTAAACCCTGCACGCAGGGCTTACAGGTGAAGGGTCAAGGGAGGACTACCTGAACAGTGCGGCAGGCAAGAACCTCCAAAGTGGTGTGATCTGGACGACCGGAAATGCCCAAGGGGTAGGCGGAGAAAGCACCGAAGCCGATCTTGAAAGCTTGGTAACGCTTACCGTGGTAGGAGACTGTGCAGCCGCGTTTGATAAGACGACCGCTGGAGTCGGTGTTGCCTCCCCAGTTGTCCAACATGCCTGCGCCGGATTGACCTTGAATGACGGTCATTTAGACACCCCAACTTTGCGGACGGAAACAGAGGTAACCGCGAGAAGCTCAGAACGAAGAAGGCTCTGCATAAGGGCACAGGCAGGAGACCAGCAGAGAGGCTCAGAGTCGACCGTGCGGCCACTAGACACATACGTGACGACGTAGAGGGAGTAACGGAGCTTGAAAGTCATACAGCACCCCGCACGCGGTGAAGAGACTCAGCAACGCCGCCGAAAGACGCAATAGGCCCATCCGGACGGACGATAAAAGGGAGAGCGACAGGCCCCGCAAGAGTGTTGTGCACCAACACAAAGCGAGGCAGGACTTCGCCAGAACGACGTGCAAGAGCAAGATGACAAGCTGCAGCACGAGCAGCACGACGCTCCCTGTGAGTGCGGGTGTCCACCCGCTGGCCGGATGTACCGGGTTGAGCCACCAACGCGGGTACATCGTTAGCCGTTTGCACAGCACCAGCGGGAGGACAGAGGGATGCAGCTTGTGCGGCTGCGAAGAGGGAGAAATCGACTTGTTTCATGGGTGGCTCCACGGGTTGATAAAATTACCAAATAAGTGGTATGTATCACTTTGTTGGTAAATACATTGTACCAATTTATTAGTACAAATCAACCCAAAGGAGGCCATATGTCATTGAAATTAACTATCGAAAAAGCCGCATTAATAGCTGGAAGTCAGACCGAGCTAGCAAAACTTATCGACGTGGCACCGCAGCACATAAGCGGCTTCAAAAGTGGAAGCCGTACATGCGGACTAAAAAAGAGAATTCAGATAGCCGAAATAGCAGGGGCCGATCGACTAAGAACGATCTTCGAATACTTCGCCGACTCACTGGACGAGAAAGACAGTTTCGAAGCCGAAGCAAAACGAATCATGGAGACGATCCTTGTGACGTTCCCGCCAGAGACAGACGAGACCCCAGAAACCAAAAAACCCCTGCAAGCACTAGGCTCACAGGGGGCATCTTGGCGGAAACGGAGGGATTCGAACCCTCGATGAGGCTCTACACCCCATACTCCCTTAGCAGGGGAGCACCTTCGGCCACTCGGTCACGTTTCCAGAACTGTCTATTATGCCTCAAACTTGGGGCCGCTCAGGCCTTGGGCTGGTCCAGATCGAAGGCTTTGTGCAAGGCACGGACGGCCAGTTCCATGTATTTTTCGTCGATCACGACCGAAGTCTTGATCTCGGAAGTGGAAATCATCTGGATGTTGATACCTTCTTCGGACAACACGCGGAACATGCGGCTGGCGATGCCCACGTGGCTGCGCATGCCGATACCCACAATGCTCACCTTGCAGATCTTGGTGTCGCCCACGACTTCTTGTGCCCCCAGGCCTGGCAGCACTTTTTCCTTGAGCAGGTCGACCGTCTTGGCATAGTCGTTGCGATTGACGGTGAAGCTGAAGTCGGTCTTGCCGTCCTTGCTGATGTTTTGGATGATCACATCGACTTCGATGTTGGCATCGGCCACCGCGCCCAGGATCTGGTACGCAATGCCGGGGGTGTCAGGCACACCCAACACGGAGATCTTGGCTTCGTCGCGGTTGAATGCGATGCCGGATACGACGGCTTGTTCCATTTGTTCGTCTTCCTCAAAAGTGATCAGAGTGCCGGATGCAGCCTCTTCTTGAATATCAATGTCCCATGCGGTGAAGCTCGACAACACGCGCAGTGGCACGCGGTATTTGCCTGCAAATTCGACCGAGCGGATCTGCAGCACCTTGGAGCCCATGGATGCCATTTCCAGCATCTCTTCAAAGCTCACGGTGGTCATACGGCGGGCGTCGGGTTCCACACGGGGGTCGGTGGTGTACACACCATCGACGTCGGTGTAGATCAGGCATTCATTCGCCTTCAGCGCAGCTGCCACAGCCACAGCCGAGGTGTCGCTGCCACCACGGCCCAGCGTGGTGATGTTGCCTTGGTCGTCCACACCCTGGAAGCCGGTGATAACTACCACCTTGCCAGCGTTCAGGTCGGCCAGCACCTTCTTGTCGTCAATCGACTCGATGCGGGCCTTGGTGTAGGCGGAATTGGTGTGGATGCCGACCTGCCAGCCCGCGTAGCTGACCGACTCAACGCCCTCAGCCTGCAACGCAATCGCCAACAGGGCGGACGAGGCCTGCTCACCCGTAGCGGCCAGCATGTCGAGCTCGCGGCTGTATGCAGCACCGGGCTTGGTGGGGGTCAGCTCTTTGGCCAGACCCAGCAGGCGGTTGGTTTCGCCGCTCATGGCGCTGGGGACTACGACCATTTGGTGGCCGGCGCGTGCCCACTTGGCGACACGTTTGGCGACGTTGCGGATGCGCTCGGTCGAGCCCATCGAGGTGCCGCCGTATTTATGAACGATCAATGCCATTGCAGGATGTCAATTCAGGTGTTTGTTGCGATTTTTTCAAAAAGTCCGAGGACCATTCGACCCACTGGCTGGCTGCCAGCAAAGCTTTCAATTATACCCAGGCTGTAATGAAGATCAGGCAACCACACCGTAGTGCAAAACACCGCCCACACGTGTCACGTGGCCACGTGCAATCTTCAGGTGAATATCATGTCCGCGCGTCGAACAGGCGGCCACTTGCTTTAGCAGTTGGTCCAGTTGCGCCGCACTGGGTGCTGCCTCGCACCGCCCCAGCCAGCAGCGCAGCACATTGGCCTGCCGGGCCGGGGACAAACACTGCAGGGCGGCAATCGCAGGGGGAACCCCCACCACCAGCAGATCCTGCTGGGCCACCTCTTCCAGAATAGTTTGGGCCTGCGCGGCATGCCGGGCGCTGCGTGCAAAAGTGGTTCTGAATTGTGGAAAAATTTCAGCCAAAACAGGCAGCAGCCGATGGCGGATGCGGTTGCGTGTGTAGCGCTCATCCGTATTGGTCGGATCATCCACAAACAAGGTGCCCTGCGCCAACAACCACTCACGCAGGCAGGCCCCCGGCAAATGCAGCAGCGGGCGACTAAACACCATGCCGTTGCGAAAAAACTGCTGAGGCATGGCAGACAGCCCCGGCAAACCCGATCCACGGCTCAAAGCCAACAACAGGGTTTCGGCCTGGTCATCGGCATGCTGCCCAAGCAGAACAGCCGCAGCCCCCCGTTGTTGGGCCTCGGCCGCCAAAGCGGCATAACGCACACGCCGGGCCACATCTTCAGGGCTCTCTCCACGGGCATGCACCGCGTTGGCGTACACCACGTGCAAAGGCACATCCAGGCCGGCACACACCGACGCGCACACACGGACAAATTCATCGGCGGCCGTTTGCAGACCGTGGTGGACATGGATGGCACATACCTGGCCCGGCCAGCGTTGCGCGGCAGCCAGCAGCAAGGCCGTAGAGTCGGCCCCGCCGCTGTAGGCCACCGCAAGCGGGGGCACCTGGGGGCACGCCCTAAGGGCCTCCGCAACCGGGGTTGGAATTTCTGCTCGCACGTGTTTACCGCAGAGGTCTCGTGACATCGATGGATGGGCATGGGAGTCCGAAGCATGCGCCGTGGCCACCACACAGGGGCACAGGCCAAAAACGCACGTTTGCCGAAACCCTCATCGCCAAGCGCCCCCAACCGTCAAACCGTCCAGAAAAATGCGGTCATCCGGCTTTGACCAAGGGCCTCAATTTTTCGCTGATTTTGAAAAGGGGGAGTTCATCCCCCCCACTGGAGATACCTCCTCACGAACGAGGTGTTTCCCCTTGGAAACTCAGCTTAACGAAATAGGCAATATCCTGCCGAAACTGCCACAACAAACCCAACAACAAACCGGCAAACCCGAACATGAGGGTGGTCAGAAGGCGCGATTTGGAGGGTTTCTCTGGGAATGTAGGCGCCACAATCATTCCACTCGGACTAAATGCATCCGACAGCATGGTTGAATATCTTGTTTCGTAATCCAGCAGCGCGTTAATAGCATAGGGTTTCTGCGTTTTAGGCAAACGCGCCTTGACATCTTTAATCAAAGTCAACGCCAATTCTTTACCTGAGTTGGTATTTTTTGCAATTTGCTCATGCGCAAGCAGCATATCTTCCTCCTCAGAAAACCCTTCTACACGCCGCCGAATTTTTCCCAAGGACTCCTGCTGCTCGAAGCGCTCCTGCTCTATCGCAATCATCTGCATGGGCAAAGGCATAAAGCGTTCGCTATTTTTTTCGACGTTGAGAATTTGGCGCTCTGACGAGCCTGCCGCGGTTGGGTAGGTCTTGACAATCCTGCGCAGATCCTCCAGCCGTGCATCAAGAAGAGAGAGTTTATAGTTCGCATTATCTCGCTCCAAGGCTGCATTCGTGAAAAGCAACCTTTTTTCTGCCAGCGCCGTGGTAATAAAATTATCCAAATCAATTTTCAGTGACACGTCAGGCACATAAGCCGCCAGAAACTCCACCGTTTTCTGGGCAGTTTTCGGGTCTTTGGAGGACGCAATCAACTCATAGGCCAAGAGATCAGAGTTGCTGGTTTTCCCCGTGTCTTTGGCATCTTTTTTGTTCAAGCGCAGTACAGGCGTAATCCATTGCTGGGATGAAGCAATCAAACCCCGGATACGCTCCCGGTCCAGGCCCTCCATCAATTTATCGGGGGCCCAGTAACGGTCAAAGTTGCCCAGGCTATTCACCCGTTCTTCCTGGACACGAAACTCCGTGATGCTGCGGGGAAAGGACACCATGGCACGCGACTGGTAGGCAGCCCACCAGCCGTACGCAAACAGCGCCCCCAACACCGCAAAGCCCAGTGTTGAGGCAATTACCACGGGCGACAGGATGCGTCGCAAAATACTTTTATCGGCCATTACTTTCCTATCTGAAATTCCGGAATGATCACCCGGCACGCGGATCAGTTACCGGCTTTTGTGTCGGTGAACCGGCCATAACTCTGCAACCGGTCGTAGCGACGGTCGACCAACTCTTTCACCTTCAGGTCGCTGACCTGGCGGTAGGCCTCACCCAGCGCACGCTTCAGGAAGGCACACATTTGTTTGTGGTCGCGGTGGGCACCACCGACGGGTTCACTCACGATTTTGTCGATCACACCCAGCGCCTTCAGGCGGTGGGCGGTGATGGCCATCGCGTCGGCCGCATCCTGCGCCCGGTCGCTGGTCTTCCACAGGATGGAGGCGCAGCCTTCGGGGCTGATTACGGAATAGATCGAGTACTGCAGCATCAGCACCTGGTCGGCCACCGAAATAGCCAGCGCGCCCCCCGAGCCCCCCTCACCGATCACCGTAGTGATGATGGGCACTTCCAGCTGCGCCATCTCGAAGATGTTGCGGCCAATGGCTTCGGACTGGCTGCGTTCTTCGGCGTCGATACCGGGATAGGCGCCGGGCGTGTCCACAAAGGTAAACACCGGCAGTTTGAATTTCTCGGCGGTCTTCATCAGCCGCAATGCCTTGCGGTACCCCTCGGGTTTACTCATGCCGAAGTTGCGCAGACCACGCTCCTTGGTGTCGCGCCCTTTCTGGTGGCCCAGCACCATACAGGCGGTGCCGTTGAAGCGGGCCAAGCCGCCCACGATGCTCAGGTCGTCGGCAAAGTGCCGGTCGCCGTGGAGTTCGACAAAGTCGGTGAACAGCTCACGCACATAGTCCAGTGTGTACGGACGCTCGGCGTGCCGGGCGATCTTGGTGATCTGCCAGGGCGTGAGGTCGCTGTAGATGTCTTTGGTGAGCTGGTGGCTCTTTTTGGCCAACTGGTCGATCTCTTCCGAGATGTCGACGGCAGACTCGTTTTGCACGTAGCGCAGCTCTTCGATCTTGGTTTCGAGTTCGGCAATCGGTTGCTCGAAGTCCAGAAATGCTCTTTTTGCCAACGTATTTCTCCTGTTTACGGCCTGCGCGGCAGCGGGTGCACAACGCAGGTTCGCATCAATAGTCCGTCTTGCACCGCCGCCCCATGGGGAGTGGCGGGCATATGTATCAAACCGCTACCGGCAGGGGCGCAAGGGAGCGCCAAATATACCAAGTTGCAACGCTGCAGTACGGTGCCCAGGCCGCGGCCACTTCGCGGGCGTCGCTGCGGCTCACCGATTCACCCGAAAAATAATTCTGGCTGATACCGGTGATCAGGCCCACATCGTCAAGCGGCAACACGTTCGGCCGCATCAGGTGGAAGATCAGCAGCATTTCGGCCGTCCAGCGGCCAATACCCCGGATTGCGACCAGCTCGGAAATGATGGCTTCGTCGTCCATCGTTTCCCAGGCCTGCACGTGGACGGCACCAGCGTCAAACTTCAGCGCCAGGTCCACCAGGTATTCGACCTTGCGCGCGGACAGTCCTGCCGCCCGCATGTCGTCCACCTTGAGCTTCAGCACGTTGGCGGGGGTCAGTTTGCGTGGCAGTTTGCTGAACCGGTCCCACACGGTTTGCGCCGCTTTGACCGAGATCTGCTGGCCCACGATACTGCGCGCCAGGGTGGTGAACGCGTCGCCCCGGGTCTGTAACGTTGCGTCACCAAACTGGGGAATCAGGCGCTTCATGACCCGGTCTTTTTTGACCAGATGTTTACAGGCATCTTCCCAGTAGGCGGGTGTGGCCACCTGCAGCACGTCTTTGCTGGACTGCGCGGCCTGCTCCAACACGGCTTCGTCTGCGACCTTGTCTGCTATTTTTTTAGTAGCTATCACCGCACACCCCACGTGCGCAAAGTGCCAAAAATGCTTAAAAAACTCACGCTGCCACCTCCCAGGTGGTGCCCGTGGGGCCGTCCTTCAAAACCACGCCCTGCGCCAGCAAATCCTGGCGAATGCGGTCGGCCTCGGCAAAATTCTTGGCAAGTTTGGCGGCAGCGCGCTGATCGATCAGCGCCGTGATGGCGGCATCGTCCAGCGTGGCACCGGCCTGCAAATAGGCCTTTGGGTCGCCCTGCAGCAGACCCAGCGTACCGCCCAGCGCCTTAAGCAGGCCGGACAGCTCTGCCGAGCGGGTCTTGTTGACCTCGGTGGCCAGTTCAAACAACACGGCCACGGCTTCGGGCGTGCCAAAGTCTTCGTCCATCGCGGCTTTGAAGCGGGCGGCCTGGGGCTGCGCCCAGTCGATCGCCACATCGGCTGGTGGCACGGCGTCGAGTGCGGTGTACAGGCGTTTCAGCGCGCCACGGGCGTCATCCAGGTGGGCGTCGCTGTAGTTCAGTGCACTGCGGTAATGCGCACGCACGATGAAAAAGCGCAGGGTTTCCGCGTCGTACTGTTGCAGCACGTCGCGGATGGTGAAGAAGTTGCCCAGGCTTTTGGACATCTTCTCGTTGTCGATATTGACAAAACCGTTGTGCATCCAGACGCGCGCCAGGGGCACGCCGTGGGCACCTTCGCTCTGGGCAATCTCGTTCTCGTGGTGGGGGAACTGCAGATCCGCCCCTCCGCCATGGATATCGAAGGTTTCACCCAGCAAAGCGCACGACATGGCGGAGCATTCGATGTGCCAGCCGGGGCGGCCCGGGCCATAGGGGCTGTCCCATTGGGCATCTTGGGGCTCGGTCGGTTTGGCCGACTTCCACAGCACAAAGTCCAGCGGGTCGTCCTTGCCGTCCATCACCGCCACCCGGTTGCCGGCGTGTAACTCGTCCAGCGATTTGCCCGACAGCTTGCCGTAGCCGGGGAAACGGCGCACCGCGTAGTTCACGTCGCCCGCACCATCGTCCTTGTTCACACGGTAGGCCAAGCCCTTCGACTCCAGCTTGCGCACGATGTCCAGCATCTGCGGCACATAGTCGGTGGCGCGGGGGTCGAAGGTGGGGCGCTCGATGCCCAGCGCGTCGAAGTCGCGGTACATCTCGGCAATCATGCGGTCGGTCAGTCCACGCACCGTCTCGCCGTTTTCCACCGCACGGCGGATGATCTTGTCCTCGATGTCGGTGATGTTGCGCACGAAGGTCACCTTGTAACCCTCCGCGCGCAACCAGCGTTGCACTACATCAAACGCCACATTAGCCCGCGCGTGCCCGATGTGGCACAGGTCGTACACCGTGATGCCGCAGACGTACATACGCACGTGGCCCGGCTCCAGCGGGGCAAAAGGCTGCAGGTCACGCGACAGCGTGTTGTAGATACGCAAACTCATGGATACAAAAGCTAACCGCGACGGAGACGGAAACACACATCCAGCGGATGCCTGCAGGCGTCGTCCATCGTCAAGGGGGAGGTTCAGGGGGTGTACCGGGGTTCGCGAAGACCCCTCGGCTACAATGAAGCGCAGTATAAAGCCCCCCATCACGGCTTGTCACGGCCATCCAAACCCTCGAAAGCGCCATGCAGCTTGACCGCTTCTCCCCTCCTGTTTTGATCCGCCTGCTGACCCTGGCCAGCGCCCTGGTTTTCACCGGCCTGGCCCATGCCGACGACTACAGCGACGTCAACCAGTTGCTCAAGTCCGGCAAAGGCACGGAAGCCCTCGCCAAAGCCGACAAATACCTGGCCGACAAACCCAAGGACCCGCAGATGCGCTTCCTCAAGGGGGTGATCCAGACCCAGGCAGGCAACACCACCGAAGCCATTGCCACCTTCACAGCCCTGACCCAGGACTACCCCGAGCTGCCCGAGCCCTACAACAACCTGGCCGCCCTGCTGGCCAGCCAGAACCAGCTGGACAAGGCCCGCACCGCGCTGGAAATGGCCATCCGTATCAACCCCGGCTACGCCATTGCCCACGAAAACCTGGGTGACATCTATGCCCGTATGGCCAACCAGTCGTATGCCCGTGCGCAGCAGCTGGAGCCCGGCAACGCCCAGTTGGGCCCCAAGATGGCCTTGGTCCGCGACGTGTTTAACGTGGGTGCCAAACCCGCCAAACCTGCCGCCAAGAAGTAAGCCCTGGCCTTTTAAATAAGGCCCCGTTTTCCTTTGCACCGACACACTTCCAAGAGGTTTTCCGTGGCTTTTTCATTTTCCGCATCGTCCGCATGGACCCGCCGCAGCCTGGTGCTGGCCGCAGCCCTTGGTTTGGCCTCTACCCACCTGGCCGCACAAACCGCTGCGCCCCGCGTCAAGCTGGCCACATCGGCCGGTGACATCGTGCTGGAGCTCGACCCGGCAAAGGCCCCCAAAACGGTTGCCAACTTTCTGCAGTATGTGAACGACAAGCACTACGACGGCACCGTGTTCCACCGCGTGATCGACGGCTTCATGGTCCAGGGTGGCGGCTTCACCGCCGACCTGCAGCAAAAACCCACACGTGCGCCTATTCCGCTGGAGGCCAGCAACGGCCTGAAGAACAACAAATACACCGTGGCCATGGCCCGCACCGGCAACCCCAACTCGGCCACCGCGCAGTTCTTCATCAATGTGAAGGACAACGACAACCTCAACGCCCCCCAGCCCGACGGCCACGGTTATGCCGTGTTCGGCAAAGTCGTGAGCGGCGCAGAGGTGGTGGACAAGATCAAAGGCGTGGCCACCGGCAACAAGGGCCCGTACCAGAACGTGCCCACAACCCCCATCACCATCAACTCGGCAACTCTGATTAAGTAACCCCCCGAAGCGCCTGCGGCTCCTCCCCCCAGGGGGCGATACCAGCGGCCTAGCAAAGCCAGTTCCGCGGTACCCCTGGAAGGGGTGGTGCACACTCCCAGCAGCGCGAAGCAGTCCTCCCTCCTCCCATCTTTTAGGAACAAGCATGAGCAACCCCAAAGTCGAACTCCACATTGCCAACCACGGCGTCATCACCCTTGAACTCGACCAGGAAAAGGCCCCCAAGTCGGTCGAAAACTTCCTGAGCTACGTGAAGAAGGGCCACTACGACAACACGATTTTTCACCGTGTGATCCCTGGCTTCATGGTGCAAGGTGGCGGTTTTGAGCCGGGCATGGCGCAAAAGCCCACCGACGCACAGATCGACAACGAAGCCAACAACGGCCTGAAGAACAACAACTACACCGTGGCCATGGCGCGCACCAACGCACCCCACTCCGCCACCGCGCAGTTCTTCATCAACATCAAGGACAACGACTTCCTGAACTTCAGCGCCCCCACCGCCTCCGGCTGGGGTTATGCCGTGTTTGGCAAGGTGGTGGCGGGCACCGAAGTCGTCGACAAGATCAAGGCCGTGCGCACCGGCAACAAGGGCGGCCACTCTGACGTGCCAGTCGAAGACGTGGTCATCGTTAAAGCTGTCCTGGTTTAAACCACACTGACCATGGAATCGGCCACGCCCCGGTGCGCGGAGCTGCAAAGCCTCCCGCACTGGCGCGTGGTCGATTTCATTTCTGATTTGCATCTGCAGGCGTCTGAGCCCGCCACGTTTGACGCGTGGGTGCGCCACATGCACAACACGCCCGCAGATGCCGTGTTTATCCTGGGCGACCTGTTCGAGGTGTGGGTGGGCGACGATGCGGCGCTGGAGCCCACATCGTTTGAAGCCCGCTGCGCCGCTGTCTTGCGCGGCACCGCACAAACAAGGGCGGTGTACTTCATGCACGGCAACCGCGACTTTCTGGTGGGCCCGGCCTTCTTGCAGGCCTGCCAGGTCACCGGCCTGGACGACCCCACGGCCCTGAATTTTGCGGGCCAGCGGTGGTTGCTGAGCCATGGCGACGCACTGTGCCTGGACGATGTGGACTACCTGCAGTTTCGCGCCCAGGTGCGCAGCCCGCAGTGGCAGCAGCACTTTCTGGCGCAGCCGCTGGAGCAACGCCGGGCTATAGCGCGCAACATCCGCACCCAGAGTGAGAGCCGCAAACATGCGGGCACTGTGTACGCCGATGTGGACAGCACCGCCGCCTGCCAATGGCTACAGGCCGCACACGCCTCCACCCTCATCCACGGCCACACCCACCGCCCGGCAGAACACGACCTGGGCAACGGCCTGCAGCGCACCGTGCTGAGCGACTGGGACCTGGCCGCCACCCCACCCCGCGCCGAAGTGCTGCGGCTGACGGACGGCGGCCTGCAACGCATCCCACTGGTCTGAGAGGCGTACACATGGGGCTTTCCGACCTGTGGCACCGCCTGCGCACCAGCCGCACCGTCCACCGTGCAAGCAAGCTGTTACCCAACGCGGCGCGGCCCCTACCCGACGGCTTGTGGCACACCACGCTGGACGCCTACCCCTTCCTGCACGCGCGGCCCGAGGCTGAAGTCGCCCAGTTGCGCCTGCTCAGCAGCCACTTTCTGGGCGGCAAGGAATTCCACGGCGCAGAAGGCCTGGTGGTCACCGACGCCATGGCCATCGCCATTGCCGCCCAGGCCTGCCTGCCGCTGCTGCACTTTGGCCCACCGGCCGAGGCGCTGGCCTGGTACGGCGATTTTGTGGGCATCGTGGTGCACGCCGGTGAAGTGGTGGCCCGGCGCGAAGCCGTGGACGACGCGGGTGTGGTGCACTTCTACGACGAAGTGCTCAGTGGCGAGGCGATGGAACGTGGCCCGGTCATGCTCAGCTGGCACGACGTGGCCCAGGCGGGTGCCAGCGCACAGGACGGCTACAACGTGGTGGTGCACGAGTTCATCCACAAAATCGACATGTGTAACGGCGAACCCGACGGTTGCCCCCCTTGCCGCCCGGCTTCATGGGCAGCACCAACGCCCGCGAAGCACGCGCCGCATGGTTTGCGGTGCTGCAGCCCGCGTACGACAGATTCCGCGAGCAGGTCATCATCGCCGAGCGTTTTGGTGGCGCACAGCCCTGGCTGGATGCGTATGGTGCGGAGTCGATCAGCGAGTTTTTCCCGGTGGCCTGCGAGGCGTACTTTGTGAACCGCAGCCGCTTCGGCGAAGACTTTGCGACGCTGCTACCGCTGTTTGACGCCTTCTTCGTGCGCCATACTCAGGCATGAGCACCCATTACGAAACCCTGCAGCAAGCCCAGCTTTACCGCGACGTTTTTAACGTCGAGCCCCCCAGCGATGTAGGCGCGCGCGACATGTGGCCGCGCAAACCGGGGCTGATGGTGCGTGCAGCGGCCAGCGAAGCACCAGCCCCTGCCGTGGCGGATGACTCCGCCCCCACAGTAGTAACAGCGCCAACGGGTGTGGCCCGCGAGCTGGTGCCCGCCCAATGGGGCCTGGTGCCGGACTGGGTCAAGTCGGCATCCGACGGCAAGCTGCGCGCGCCCAAACTCGTGAATGCGCGGTCAGAGACCGTCACCACCTCGGCCAACTTCCGTGATGCCTGGCTCAAGGGCCAGCGCTGCATCGTGCCCATGGCGGCGTTTTTTGAAGACGACTGGCGCAGCGGCAAGGCCGTGCCCACCCGCGTCTTCCGTGTGGACGGGCAGCCGATGGGTGTGGCAGGTTTGTGGGCCCGCTGGACAGCCCCCACGGGCGAAGAGCTCATCAGCTACACGCTGCTGACGGTCAACGCCAACAGCCATGCGCTGATCCACCGCTACCAACACCCTGGCAGCGAGAAACGCATGCTGGCCGTGTTAAACGAAGGGGCTTACGACGCGTGGCTGAGCGTGCGGGTGGAAAAGGCCAAGGAATTCATGCGCCAGTACCCCGCCAACTGGCTGGCCGCCAACCCTGTGGAATAAATAGGCACACCCCCAGGCTGCGCGGACTTCGTTCCGCTTCTCCTTCCCCCTTGCAGGGGGCCATACCAGCGGCCCGGCAAAGCCGGTTCCGCGGTATGTGCTGGAGGGGCGCTTGCCCTGCGGGCTTTGCGCAGTGGGGGCGATGTGGGTGTAAAAATATGCACCAAATAGGCTTCTAGAGCCCGCAGTACGGGCGCATTAAGCTATCTTATTTGCAGCAAATCTGTATGCATGCGGCGTAACTACTCAACCCGCCACATCCAACCGCATGAGGCGCGTGCAGTCCTTCAAGCAGACACCGTGGAGCTGGCTTTGCCAGGCCACTGGTGTCGCCCCCTGCAAGGGGGTTGGCGAGAGCGAAGCGAAGCCTGGGGGTGAGTAGTCACTACGCAGCTTCGGCTGCCAGCTGCCGCAGCGCCTGCTCAAACACTTCCACCGGCTGGCCGCCGGAGATCAGGTGTTTGTCGTTGATGATGACGGCGGGCACGGAGTTGATGCCGCGTTGCAGGTAGAACTGTTCACGCGCGCGCACCTCGGCGGCGTATTCGTCACCCGCCAGAATCGCGCTGGCGCGGCCGTGGTCGAGCCCGGCCTCCGTCGCCAAGCGCAGCAGCAGCTCGTGTGACTCGGGGCTTTCGCCGTCGGTGAAATAGGCCTTGAACAGCGCCTTTTTCAGGGCCTCTTGTGCGCCGCCGCCCTGCAGCTCGGCCCAGTGCAGCAGGCGGTGGGCGTCAAAGGTGTTGTAGATGCGGCTGCGTTTGCCCATGCCAAACACAAAACCCACGTCGGCACCACGCTGGCGGATGGCTTCACGCGTGTGCTCCAGCTGCTCGGGTGTGGAGCCGTATTTTTCGGCCAGGTGTTCGTTGATGTCCTGGCCACCTGCGGGCATGTGGGGGTTCAGCTCGAAGGGCTGAAAGTGCAGATCCACCTGCAGGTCGGAGCCGATCCGGGCCATGGCCTGCTCCAGCGCCCCCAGCCCCACGGCGCACCAAGGGCAGGAAACATCGGAGACAAAATCGATCTTGAGTGTGGCGGTCATCTGGAACCTTTCGGCAGGAGGGGGAACATGCCAGATGGGGACGAATTTCCATCCTCCAAGCCGCAGCACAGGCCCCCTTCCAGCAAACACCGTGGATCTGGCTCTGCCAGTCCACTGGTGTTGCCCCCTGCAAGGGGGAAGGAGCAGCGGAACGTAGTCCGCGAAGCCTGGGGGTGCGCCTGTTTCAGCGCAGGATCAAAACAGGCACTTCAGAGTGTGTCAGCACCGCCAGCGCTTCGCTGCCCAGCAGGATGCGCTTGATGCCCTTGCGGCCGTGGGAGGCCATCACCACGATGTCGGCCTTGTGTTTCTTGGCTGCGGCAATGATGGACTCGGCGATCAGGTCGGACTTGACCACGGTGGACTTGGCTTTCACACCAGCGGCGGCGGCTTCTGCCACGATGCTGTCGAGCTGCGCGCCCGCTTCTTCGGCCCACTTGGACTCGGCGGCCTTGATGCTGTCGATCGTCACGGTTGCGCTGCCTTCAAAAAAGCTCATGGGGTAACGCGGCACGATCTTCAGAGCGACCAGCGCGGCACCCGTGCTTGCGGCCAGGGCAATGGCGTGTTTCACGGCCTTTTGGGACAAAGCCGAGCCGTCGGTGGCCACCAGAATGCGTTGGTACATGTCAATCTCCTTGTTGTGAGGTGTCCAGAATAACCGCTCGACAACGCAGGGGATTGACGCTGGTCAAATGGCGCGGCGGCGCGGGTTCAATCCTGCACCTTGCCGCGCAGGCTTTTGGTTTCGGAACGCTGGCTTTTCCCCTCCAGGCGGCGCTGTTTGGAGCCGTAGGACGGCTTGGTTGCGCGGCGCACACGCGGCGGAACGGCAACGCTGTTGACCACCTCGTTCAGCCGGGCCAATGCGTCGGCGCGGTTCATCTCTTGGGTGCGGTGCTGCTGGGCCTTGAGCACCAGCACCCCTGCGTCGGTGATGCGGCTGTCGCGCAGCGCCATCAGGCGCTCCTTCACGCCGTCGGGCAAGGAAGACGCGGGAATGTCAAAACGCAGGTGGATGGCGCTGGACACCTTGTTGACGTTCTGCCCACCCGCGCCCTGCGCCCGGATGGCACTGAACTCCACCTCGGCTTCATCCACCTGCAGCGGGGCCGGTGCAGCGCCGGTTACCACGCGCAACGCCTTGGCGCACACGCGCCCGCACAGCAGCTACTATTTTGATAGCTGCAAGCGTATGTTGGACGGGCGCTATAAGGCATTTTTACCCTCAAAGCAGCTTACATACCACCGATCAGCCCTGCGCCGCCAGGCCCGCCACCGCCAGCGCATACCCCTGCACACCAAACCCCGCCATCACCGACTTGGCGGCCGGCGAGATGTAGGAGTGGTGGCGGAACGCCTCGCGGGCGTGGACGTTGGAGATGTGCAGCTCAATCACCGTCACCGCCGCGCCCTTGATGGCGTCGTGCAGCGCAATGCTGGTGTGGGTGTAGGCACCCGCGTTCAGGATCACACCGGCCAGTTTGCCTGCGGCCTGCAGGCGGCCTGCTTCGTGGATGGCATCCACCAGCACACCTTCGTGGTTGGTCTGGCGAAAGTCCAGCGTGAAGCCGTTGGCGGAACATGCGGCCTCACACAGCGCCTCCACGTCGGCCAGCGTTTGTGCGCCGTACACAGAAGGCTCGCGTGTGCCCAGCAGGTTGAGGTTGGGGCCGTTCAACACCATCGCGATCTGGGGTACGGCGGCGGACGAGGTGCTGGAGCTGGAAGTAGTGCTGGAAGACTTGGCGGCTTTTTTCATAAGGGCTCCGGGGACTTTGGATATGGGTAAAACGGGGCGCCGCTTCAGAGCAGCAAGCCCGCTATTCCACCATACCTCCCGCAGCATTCAGCCCTTCACCGCGCCACCCGCAGCGCCACGCGGGTGGGGGCAACGGCTCAATTAACGGTAGCCGCGATGGTCACCCCGGTCATGGCGGCCGTTGTGGTTGCGGTCACCGTGTCCGTGGCCCTTGCCCCGGTGGCCCCAGCCTGGGCCCCGGTAATAGTTCGGTTGTGGCGCGTACACCACAGGTGGCGCGTAGTACACGGGCCGTGGCGCGTAATACACCGGCGGGTTGTACACCACACGCGGCGGCGGCACATACACCGGCGCGGGGTAGCTGTTGTACACGGGCGCGGCCACATAGGCCGGGGGCGCGTAGCCATATCCGTTGGTCACACCCACGCTGACGCCGGGGGCACCAATACCCACCGACCACGCCACATCACGCGCCTGCGCGGCATTGGTGACAGACAGGCCAGCCACCAGCACAGTGGCGGTTGCCAGGGCGGCAAAGGCAGAGCGGCCAAGGCCGGAAGCTGGGAGTTGGAATGCTTTCATGGTCTATCTCCTATTGAAACAAGAGCACCCAGACAAGATGGATGAAGGGTGCATGGTGTAAGTAACGCATGAAAACGCCGTTTGGATGGCGTAGCAACAGTTAAGGTCGTTTCACGGTGTAACGACCGGCGCACACCCCTAAAATTGCCGTATGAGCTCCCACACCCCTGCGCCACCCGCCCCCAACGCTCCCTCAGCCAGCGAACCCGCCAAACCCAGCAACTTCTTGCGCCACGTGATCGAGCACGACCTCGAAGCGGGCACCTACCAGCAACGCCAGTGGGGCGGCAGCCCCGGCGACGCCGCCCACCATGCCCAGGGCATGGCCGACCCGGCCAAGGTGCGCATGCGCTTCCCGCCCGAGCCCAACGGCTACCTGCACATCGGCCATGCCAAAAGCATCTGGCTCAACTTCAGCCTAGCCCAGGAATATGGCGGCGTGTGCCACCTGCGGTTTGACGACACCAACCCCGAAAAAGAAGAACAGGAATACGTCGACAGCATCCGCGACGCGGTGCAGTGGCTGGGTTATGAAACCTACCTGGCCGACCGCCCCAGCGCGCCCGGCACGATGCAGGCGCACGAATACTTTGCCAGCGACTACTTCGGCTTCATGTACCGCGCGGCGGAACATCTGGTGGAACAAGGCCTGGCCTATGTGGACGAGCAAACACCCGAGCAAATGCGCGCCAACCGCGGCGACTTTGGCACCCCCGGCACCAACAGCCCGTTCCGCAGCCGCACCGTGGCCGAGAACCTCGCCCGCTTCCGCGAAATGCGCGACGGCCAGCTCGACGACGGTGCCGCCATCCTGCGCGCCAAGATCGACATGGCCAGCCCCAACATCAACATGCGCGACCCGGCGCTCTACCGCATCCGCCGCGCCACCCACCACAACACCGGCGACACATGGTGCATCTACCCGATGTACACCTTTGCCCACCCGATTGAAGACGCGCTGGAGCAGATCACCCACAGCATCTGCACGCTCGAATTTGAAGACCAGCGCCCCTTCTACGACTGGTTGCTGGACAGACTGGCCGAAGGCGGCCTGATCGCCAGCCCGCACCCACGCCAGTACGAATTTGCCCGCCTGAACGTCAACCACGTCATCACCAGCAAACGCAAGCTGCGCCAGCTGGTCGAAGAAAACCACGTGAACGGCTGGGACGACCCGCGTATGCCCACCCTGGCCGGCCTGCGCCGCCGTGGCTACACCGCCGACGCGCTGAAGCTGTTCTGCGAACGCAGCGGCGTCACCAAGTCTGGCGGCTGGATCGAATACAGCAGCCTGGAAGGCAGCCTGCGCGAGACGCTGGAAAACACCGCCCACCGCGCCATGGCCGTGCTGAACCCGGTGAAACTGGTGCTGACCAACTGGGACGAAGTGATGGGCGCAGGCCACTTGGAGCCCTGCACCCTGCCCGCCCTGCCCCACCCGGCAGAGGGCACAGAAAGCCCCGTGCGCCACTTCGCAATAGGCAAAGAGGTGTGGATCGAACGCGAAGACTTTGAAGAAGTGCCCCCCAAGGGCTACAAGCGTTTGTTCCCCGGCAACAAGGTGCGCCTCAAAGGCGGCTACGTCATCGAATGCACCGGCTGCACCAAAGATGCAGACGGCACCATCACCGAAGTGCTCGCCACCGTGGTGCCCGACACCAAAAGCGGCACCCCCGGCGCAGACCTGGTGAAGGTCAAAGCCGCCATCACCTGGGTCGGCGTGGCCGACGGCGTCAGCGCCGAAGTGCGCATGTACGACCGCCTGTTCCTCGACGCCCAGCCCGACGCAGGCGGCAAGGACTTCATCGAGAGCCTGAACCCGAACAGCCTGAAGGTGGTGACGGCCATCGTCGAACCGTCACTGGCTGCGGCAAAAGCGGAAGACAAGTTCCAGTTTGAGCGGCATGGGTACTTTGTGGCGGATCGTATTGACCACAAAGCGGGGAAGCCGGTGTTTAACTTGGCTGTGGGGTTGAAGGATAGTTGGGGGAAATGACCAACTTTTTCAACCTACAACGAACACGCCACTCGTATGTGGATGACAGCCTTCTCGGCACTTTGTTAGAAGAATCACAAGATGCCAACAATAATTGATCTGTTTGCCGGCGCAGGGGGGCTCAGCTTAGGAGCTGCGCGCGCGGGCTTCGACGTTTCGTGTGCAGTTGAGCTGGACCCCTTTGCGTTTAGCACTCATCGCAATAATTTCCCTAATTCGGCCCACTTGAATAGTGATGTCTCAACCTTAACAGGCCCCGACCTTATAGCTGCGGCAGGCTTAAAAGCAGGCGGCTTGGATGGCCTCATTGGTGGGCCGCCATGTCAAGGCTTCAGCTTCATCGGAAGACGAGAAATACTGGACAGCCGAAATGACATGTTTAGTCATTTCTTCAGATTGGTCGCTGAAACCCGGCCCGCCTTTTACGTAGCTGAAAATGTACCGGGAATACTTGACTCCAGATACGATGAAGTACGTGCCCGAGCATTCCAAAGACTACCTAAAAACTATGTATCAATAGCTCCAATTGAAGTCAAAGCGAGTCAATATGGAGCCCCGACTACGAGGACACGCATTTTTTTCATTGGCTTTGATCCAAAGAGGTTTGATTCTCATCTAACCGAAATTGATTTCCATCCAACCAATGGTACGCAGCTAGTCCGAGTGCTCACAGCATTACATGGTCTACCTACAAGAATCGACTGTCGATGGCAATCCGAAGCGCAGGGATGGCGTAAGCTTGAAAGCGAAGTGCCAGGAGCTTTTGGGCAAAAGGTGTCTGGCTTCATTCCTGCAGGACTGGGGAATCCAGAGCAAGTCGCACGTTACCTGAATTCAAGCGAGGTTTCGGGATGCCTTGGAACCCGCCATTCGGATGAAATTAAAAAAAGATATGGCGCACTCAAATACGGCGAGCAAGATATCATCTCAAAGTCAGTACGATTGAATCCAGAAGGATTTTGTCCCACGCTTCGTGCAGGAACCGGCAAGGACAAAGGAAGCTACCAAGCTGTTCGACCTATCCATTACAAAAGCCCACGAGTAATTACACCGCGCGAAGCTGCACGACTTCAGGGTTTTCCCGATTGGTTTAATTTTCACAGTACTAAGTGGCACAGCTTTCGACAAATCGGAAATAGCGTTAGCCCGATTGTTTCGGAGGCAATACTTACTGCTATCAGAAAAAAAATTCGTTAGTTATACACCGTTAATAAAAGTGGAGGATGCATGCCAGTCAAGCAATATTCAGATGTGTCAACAAAGCCTGTCAAAAGATTCTTTGTAGACATGCTGACTCGCGATATAGGCTTAGAAGATGCAATTTTGGATCTTTTGGACAACTGCGTTGATGGGATCTTGCGGCATCCACCAAAAGGCCAGAAGCAGACTTCTGCAATACCATATGCTGGCTACAAAGCGGAGATAACTCTTTCTGAGAAGTTTTTTTGTATCGAAGACAACTGTGGAGGGATCCCCTGGAGTGAACACGGGCGTGCATTTCGGATGGGAAGCCCTGGGCAAAACAACGCCTCGGCAACTGTAGCGCTGACAGTGGGCGCATACGGCATAGGTATGAAGCGTGCCATTTTCAAGATGGGACGCACTGCGGTTATTTCTACCCGTACTTCCGACGATCAATATGAAGTTGTGATTCCCAAAGGTTGGATGGATGATCAAGATGAGTGGGACCTGAAAGTAAACGCGGCACAGACCCCTCTTGCTAGTACAGGGACAAAGATTTTCATATCTGACATAAATGAGGCAACGAAAGCACGATTCGATGCTGAAGCTTTTATCGATGATTTATTAGACAAAATTGAAACGCATTACTCAGTAATTTTATCTAAAGGCTTTGAAGTCTCTGTCAATGGTCGAATTGCCAAACCGAAGCGCATTGCAATAAAATTTTCCGAATCAACCAGTGGCGGAGACGTAGTTCGTCCATATATTTTTAGAGCTTCTTTAGGAGATGGGGTTGACGTTTTCTTGACTGTCGGATTGCGTGAGCCTATTCCCGACGCGGAGACAACGCTAAATGATCAAGAGGACCCACGGCTATCCACCGACTACGCGGGTTGGACGATCATTTGCAATGACAGAGTCGTTCTCTACTGCAACAGAGATGAACTAACTGGCTGGGGCACTGCCAATATTCCCAGCTATCACACTCAATTTATTGCCATCTCCGGAATCGTCGAGTTCAAGGGTGATCCGACAAAGCTGCCAACGACAACGACTAAGCGAGGACTTGAATTTTCGTCGCGAACGTATCAACTAGTCCTCAATCGCATGCGGGAAGGAACTCGACTGTTCATCGATTTCACTAATTGGTGGAAGCAAAATGAAACATCTGCAAAACAAAAAGTAATGCCTCTTCCCTCAAAAGACCTTGAACAAATCAAGTCTGCAGCTTTGTCGTCGGGGATCAAGTACTCTTTAACTAAGACTGGTTTGAAAGGGGAGTTCTACAAGCCTTCATTGCCAAGACCAAAAGTCACCGAGGTAGACGTGCGCATTGCCTTCACACGTCCCAAAGTGAAGGTTATGCAGCTTGCCGAGGCAGTGCTAACTGAATTTCATGAAATTCCAGAGAAGAGTATTCCAAAGGAATTGGGGGAATTTTTATTCAACGACGCCTATTCAAAAATTTGAAAGGCAGGCATGAAACATCCTGCCTATCATCTACGAACAAACAAGGCTGTTGACCGTTTAGAGTGGATTTCTCAAATCAAGAAAGCTCTACTGAATGAGCGCAAAGCCGGGTATTACTCCTTGAGCGGCCCTTTTCTTGAAGACATGAAACTTGCACATTACTTTTTTCCAAGGATGCAGCTAGTCTCAATTGAAGGAAATGCGCAAACATTCAAGAGGCAACAGTTTCATAAATTCTCCTCGAAGCTACGACTTCAGAATTTCACGATCGAAGACTATTTGACGCACAAGTATGAACCTGGTTACCAAGATTTTTTTTGGCTGGACTTCACTGATTTGAGTACTGAGAGTTTTCGTGCATTCAGAACGTTGCTGACAAAAGCCCCGCATGGATCATTGATCAGATTGACTGTTCGCGCCGAGCCAAACAGAGTACTAAATGAGACGAACGGATATTTAACGGACGTTCAACGAGCCGAAGTGAGACAGCGGATTGAGACGAAATTTGATCAAGACTTTGGGGCAATTCTTAGCCACGATGCCCCAAGGACCCCTCTGTGCAAAAGAGAGGAATTCGCGCGCACAGTGCAATTGATGGCACGGCGCATTGCTTCAGAAGCCTTGGATAACAAGAGTGAGCGCGATTTCAAGCACATTAGCACTGCGCGTTATGACGATGGCAGCCAGATGCTTAGCATCACGGGGATCGTTTTAGACAGAGATAAATCTAAGGCTTTGGAGCAGCACCTTCGACAAAAGGACTTATTACTCACTGACTGGCCCGCACCATACGAAATTGAGATCCCGACTTTGAGTTTGGCAGAAAGGCATGCATTGAATAAGTGCCTACCCATTGCCAACACGAAAACAATGGGCACCAAATTGGCTAGGAAGTTGCCATACAACATTGACCAAGGCGTTCCACGCACCGAATTAGCTTTGGCGCAATATGGACGTCACTATTTGAGCTATCCGTCTTTTTTGAAGGTCGATTTTTGATCTCCTTGGGAAAGCTGTTCGAGCGTCTATGCAACCCCAATACATACTCCACTTCTGGTTCGAAGAACTAACCGTCAAACAGCACTTCGTCAAAGACGCCGCGCTGGACGAAGCCATTCGCGCGCGGTTTGGCGACACTCTGGAGGCAGCGGCGGTTTGACGCCGGGCTGGCCTACTTTGAGAACATCTACAAACCAGCCGTCAACACCTGGTTTTTGTACGACAACCAACACCGCCAGCCCACGCTGCTGGCGCAAGGAGCGAATCCATGAGCACCTTATTTAACGCAATACCTCCCAACACCGATATGGCTCAAGCGGCACTGGCAGCATTGGCGCGGGCCGGGTTGCGTGCCGCAGAAGACGCGCGGCGCACCAACACCAGCATGGTGGTGGCCGAGAACGGGAAAGTGCTGCACCTGAGCCCGCAGGACTATGTGCGCCAACGTGGGCAGTTGGATGTGCCATCCGTTAGCGAAGCCAACGCAACGAAGCCCTGAGTTTCACCAAGGCAAGCCACGCCGGCTTTGCGGGCGCGGTTTCACGTTTCGCTCTATCCCGCCCGATCAGCCCATGCTCCGCCCCCAAACCATACAAATCTTCCTCCCCACAGGCGATCCGCGCGGCATACGCGTGGCCGAAATCACGACGCGTATCGTGCGCACTATCGAAGTACCGCGCAGTCTGCTGGCCGACTTCCTCAAGACGCCAGAGGCGCAGCAGGTGGGGGTGTATTTTCTGGTCGGTGATGTGTCGGAGGCGGGCTTGCCACGTGTGTACATCGGCCAATCCGGCAACGTGGGCACACGGCTGGTGCAGCACAACCAGGGCAAGGATTTTTGGAACCGGGCGCTGGTGGTGGTGTCACTCACCAACAGCCTGACGCAGACCCATGCGCTGTTTCTGGAGTGGTTTGCCATATCTGAGGCGGCCAAGGCCGGGCGTTACAGCTTGGAAAATGGCAACACCGGCGCGCGGCCCCACACGCCTGCCCCGCTGGAGGCGGATTGCCACGAGATTTTTGAGACTGCAGCCACCCTGCTCGCCACGCTGGGGCAGCCGATTTTTGAGCCGCTGACGGGTGCGCCTGTGGGTGGCGACGGCACAACCAGCCCGCCCGAATTGTTCTACTGCAAAGGCCCCGAGGCCAACGGCGTGGGTGAGTACACATCTGAAGGCTTTGTGGTGCACAAGGGCTCCACAGCCCGGCCAGACAACGTAGCCTCCATCCAGGGCACATCGCTGGAACGCTTCCGCCAGCAACTGATGACAGACGGCGTGTTGCACCTCCACGGCACCCGCTGCGTCTTCACCCGAGACCACCTCTTCACCAGCCCCAGCATGGCCGCCGGTGCGGTGCTAGGCCGTTCGGCCAATGGCTGGGTGGAATGGAAGACGGCGCAGGGGCAGACGCTGGATGGGGCCAAGCGGCAAAACTTGGTGCTTGCAGGCTAGTTTTGCTACTTTTTTAGTAGCTTCTTGCGCATATATTACGGGCGCTAGAGGCTCAATTCATTATGAATCCTCAAATAAACCCAATTCGGGTATCATAAAACCCAATATGGGTATTTCAACCAATCCACTCGTCTCATCCACCCTCGCAGACGCCCTCTTCCCCAAAGTGCGCCAGCGCGTGCTGGCCGTCTTGTTCAGCACGCCAGACCGCAGCTTCTACGCGAACGAAGTGATTGCCCTGGCGCAATCGGGCACCGGTGCTGTGCAGCGCGAGTTGGCAGGTTTGTCGGACGCTGGTTTACTCACCGTGAGAAAACAGGGCAACCAGAAGCACTACCAGGCCAACGCCAGTGCGCCAGTGTTTGCCGAGCTGCGTGGCTTGGTGCTCAAGACCATGGGCTTGGCGGATGTGCTGCGCACTGCGCTGGCCCCGTTGGCGGCACAGATCGATGCCGCTTTTATTTACGGCTCGGTGGCCCGGCAGCAGGACACGGCGCAGAGTGATGTGGATGTGATGATCGTCAGCGGCACGCTGGGCTATGGCGAGGTGTTTGGCGCGCTGGAGGCCGCCACGGTGTCGCTGGGTCGCAAGGTCAACCCCACGCTGTACACGCCAGAAGACATCGCCAAGCGCATCCAGCAAGACAGCGCATTTGTCACCCGTGTGCTGCAGCAGCCCACGGTCTGGTTGATCGGCACACAGGAGCAGCTCCATGTCCCATCCCCTGGATAACCTGAGCGGCCCCGGCAAACAACTGAAAGCCGAGGCACCAGACGCAGCGGAGATTGCCGGGCTGCTGCGCACCGGCATTGCGCGCCTGCAAGATGCCCGCAACACGAGCTTGGCATTGGAAAGCCGGTTTGACCTGGCCTACAACGCTGCACATGCCCTGTGCCTGGCCGCACTACGCCGCAAGGGCTACCGCGCCAGCAACCGCTACATCGTGTTCCAGGTGCTGCCTCACACTTTGGGGCTGGGGCCAGAGGTATGGCGGGTTCTGGACAAATGCCACAACACCCGCAACCTGGGTGAATACGAAGGTTTGCTGGATGTGGACGCGCGGCTGGTCGCTGACCTGATCACCGCCACGCAGGCGGTGGCGGATGCGGTGCAGCAGTAGATGGGGGAATGCTGGTTAGGCATACATTGCTATCTTTTTAGAAGCATCTAACGCTCACTCCATCGGTGCTGATGGCCAGTTTCTCTTGCAATCTCGCACCGACGGTAAACTCATCGCCATGCACCCCGCCATCGCCCAACACCGCTCCGGCATCGCCGCCATCTGCCAGCGCTACGGCATTCGGCGGCTGGAGGTGTTTGGCTCGGCGGCACGAGCGGATGACTTTGACCCGGACCACAGCGACGCAGATTTTCTGGTGGAATTTGCACCGGATGTGCAGCCCGGCCTGGACTCCATCTTCGGTGCCAAGGCTGCACTGGAAACGCTCTTGGGGCGCGGCGTTGATCTGGTGGAGCCCGGCGCGGTGCGCAACCCTTATGTGCTGGACAGCATCAACCGCAACCGCGAAGCCGTGTATGCAGCGTGACCCGCGCGCCTTTTTGTGGGACGTGCGTGAGTCGGCTTTGGCGATTCAGCAGTTCACCGCCGGGATGGATGCAACAGCCTATGCAGGCAACGCAATGGCGCAGGCTGCTGTAGAGCGCAAGTTTGAAATCATCGGCGAAGCGCTCGGTCAACTGGCAAAGGCTGATGCATCCATGGCAGCGCGCATTCCAGACCTGCCGCAGATCGTGGCGTTCCGCAACCAGCTGATCCACGGCTACGCCACTGTCAACGTGGGCACGGTATGGAACATCACCCAGAACGCTCTGCCCGTATTGCTTTCTGCAGTGCACTCGCTACTAGACGAATTCCCATAGTATTTGCTACTTTTTTAGTAGCTGCTTGCGCCCACTATGTCTACGCTGGTGGCACATTTTCCTCCTCAAAACTCCATGCCCCGCCGCAAGCACCACCACGTCTACGTGGTCGAACTCTGCAAAGACGTGTTGTACGAGCCCCGCTTTCGCAAAAACAACCCGGGCTACATCGACGGCAAACCCTGCGTGTACGTCGGCATGACGGGGCTGAACCCGGACGTGCGTTTTGACAAACACAAGGCGGGCATCCGGGCGAACCGGTTTGTGTTGCAGTACGGACTGCACCTGCTGCCTGATCTGTACGAGGGCTTCAACCCCATGGGCTACGACGACGCGGTGGACAGGGAGATCGAGATTGGCATTGATCTGCGCTCGGCGGGGTTTGGGGTGTGGCAGGCTTGAGTTGCACAGCATCGCACCCTTCTGCGTTTACGATCATCATTTTTGATAGCTGCCTGCGCTTATCCATCAAGCGCTAGGGGCCAATTTCATTCAACAATTCACTTCCATGAACTTCGCAGCCCGCCTGAAACAACTCCCCGCCGCCACCCACCTCGCCGCCCTGCAACTGCTGGGGTCGGATGGCCAGTTGATCGCCACCATCGAGAACAAACCCGGCCAGACGGGTTCACTCGTCGTGTACGCCGCGCTGGCCGCCTTGTACGGCGGCAGCATCACGCCCGCTGCCGCCAGCCTGGGGCTGGATTGGTATGCCGAACACACGGCGGATGCGCTGGCCTTCCCGGGCAAACACCCCAACATCGACCGGCTGCTGGCGTGGGCGCAGGGCACGGACACGTACCGCGTGTTGACCATCGCTGCATAAAAAGCTGGCTTGGGATGTGACCGGGTTTGCAGCGCCGCTGATTTGACCGACACTGCGACGCTTCAACAGGAGCACTCACTATGTCCAGCACCACCGGCACCGTCACACTGCACCGCGTCTTCCGCGCACCGCCTGATCGCGTGTACCGCGCCTTCATCGACCCCGACGCCATGGCCAAGTGGCTGCCACCGCACGGTTTCGCGGGGCGGGTTCTGAGCATGGAAGCACGTGTGGGCGGCAGCTACCGCATGCAGTTCACCAATTTCAGCAACGGCCAGTCGCATGCGTTTGGCGGCACCTATCTGGAGCTGGTTCCGGGTGAGCGCATCGTGCACACCGACAGTTTTGACGACCCCAATCTGCCCGGCGAGATGCGCACCACCATCACCTTCAGGCCGGTGCTGGTGGGCACAGAGGTGACGGCAGTGCAGGAGGGAATTCCGGCCGTAATCCCAACCGAGATGTGTTACCTCGGATGGCAGGAGTCATTGCAACTCCTGGCGCTGCTGATCGAAGCAGAGATCCCCGGCTGAGCGCGGACTACTTCAGCCACTTGTCTGCGGCTTGTTTGACGCCCCCGCGACTGTCCACCAGGCCCCACACAAAGTCCATCACCCGCACATAGTCGGCGTCGTCCGTGGGCAACATGAAGCCCAGGTAATTTTTGGGCGTCAGCGGCGCGTCGATGAAGGCGGCGCTCAGGCGCGGGTCGGCTTTGGCGTAGTGCAGGGCTTCGTAGGTTTCGGTGATCATCACGTCGCCCTTGCCTTCGGCGATGAGTGCGGGGATCTCGGCGTTCTTGTCATGCGTGGCGACCTGGGCGGCCTTCAGGTTGGCCAGCACATAGGTTTCGTTGGTGCCGCCGGGGTTCTTGATGACACGCACACCCGCCTGGTTCAGCGAATCAGCGGTGGTGAACTTGGCTTTGTCTGCCGAGCGCACCAGCGCCACTTTGCCAAACGGTGCGTAGCCCGGCAGCATGTCCACCACGCGCATGCGGTTCACATTGCGGGTGATGCCACCCACGGCCACGTCGAACTGGTTGGACTGCAAGTCCTTCATCAGGTTGGGCCACGAGGTCTGCACATATTCCACCTTCACACCCAGCTCTTTGGCCATGGTTTCGATCAGGTCGATGTCATGGCCCGAAAAGCCGGTGTCGGTCTTGATGGCAAACGGGCGGTAGTCACCGGGGGTGCCGACACGGATCACCTTGGTCTCCATGATCTTGTCGAGGCGCGGGCCGGCCTGTGCGGCCTGGATGAACGACAAACCGGTCACCACGGCGGCAACGGCCAGGGCGAGTGCTTTTTTCATGGTCATATGTGGAAGCTCCAAAGGGGCAAGAGGGATTAGAGGGTGGCTATCAGCATATCGCAGACCTCACAGCCCGCACACAAAATCCACCGCCGCACACACCGCCGATACCTGTGCCGCCACACACTGCGCTGGTGTGGCACGGGGGCTGTCGGGATACACCTCCGTGGTCGTGGTGTAACGCGCACCACTCACACTGGGGCACAAGCCCAGCGCGTGTATGGCGTACTGGATAACACCGGGTGCCACGACAGGTGAACCGATGATTTCGTTCTTCTCGTCCGCAGGGGCGATGTGGGTGACTTGCGCCACGGCCTCGATGATGACCCGCTGGAATGCAGGTTGCGGGTTGGCCGTGTCGTCCACCAGGTAAAAGCCGTCGGGAATACTGCCCGGCACAAACACTTTGCCGTCGCGTGCGGCCACTGCGGGGCGGTATTCAGACTCGTCAGTGTTGGTGGTTTCGTGCAGGTCGATGTGGGCCACAAACTGCCCGTGCAAAGGAGCCACCAGGCGCATCAGCGCGGCAGCCTCCTGCGACGGGCTGGGTTCGCGGAAAGACCGGTTGGGGTCGATGGCGTCGAAGTTCCAGCGCTGAATATGTTCATACGCCCAGGGGCTGACACACGGCACCACCAGCAGGTTCACGTGGCCTGCGTAACGCGGCGCATGTTGCTCCGCGAAACGCAAGGCACCATGCACACCGCTGGTCTCGTAGCCGTGGACGCCGCCGGTGACCAGCACGCTGGGCAAGGCCGGGTTCCACGCGGGGCTGCGGAGGGCGAACAGAGGGAATCTGCCGTCGGCATAAACCACCTCGCCATAGGCCACCACATCCATACGGTCGCGCAGGCGATGCACCGCTGCCAACACATCGTCCGGGTAACTGCGCTGGCGCACCTGCAGTGAACGCCACTGTGCCAGCTCTGCGTCGCCCCAGGGCTGGCCGGGGGTGCCTATGGAATAAAAATGGGGGTCGTTCATGGGCTGCCTGTGTCACCGGCCAGATGGGCCGCAGCCATTATGGTGTTGGGCTATTCTGTAGGCCATGCACGCCAACGACATCCTCCATTTCTGGTTCACCGAGCTGACCGACCAGCAGCACTTCGCTAAAGACACGGCGCTCGACGACAGCATCCGCGCGCGTTTTGGCGACACGCTGGAGGCTGCCGCACGCTGTGAACTGTTTGGCTGGCGCACGACGGCGCAGGGGCGGTTGGCAGAGATCCTGGTGCTAGACCAGTTCTCGCGCAATATCTTCCGCGACACGCCGCGCGCCTTTGCGCAGGACGCGCTGGCCTTGGCACTGGCGCAAGAGCTGGTGGCAGGTGGGCACGACCAGGCGTTGGACACTAAACAACGCGCCTTTGCCTACATGCCCTATATGCACAGCGAGTCGCTGCCCATCCACGAACAGGCGGTGCAACTCTTTGACCAACCCGGGCTGGAGAACAACCACGACTTCGAGTTGAAGCACAAAGCCATCATCGAACGGTTTGGCCGCTACCCGCACCGCAACGACATCCTGGGCCGCCCTTGCACCGTGGCCGAGCTGGTGTTTTTGGAAGAGCCGGGTTCGTCGTTTTAAGCAGACTTGCTTACAACTTCGGCCTTTAGGCGGGCCGTCGTCGCACGGGCCAGCACACGGCACAAGCGCGACAATGGTTTCATCACTTTTCTTGCCGCACCCCCATGCCCCCAGCCGACTACAGCACCGCCGCCGAGCGCAACAAACACCCCATACTTGACGTGCTCCGCGAGACCCTGCCCGACCAAGGCACTGCCCTGGAAATTGCCTCGGGCACGGGCCAGCATGTGGCCTGGTTTGCCGCCCACCTGCCGCAGTGGACCTGGCAGCCCAGCGATGCCGTGGCAGACGCGTTCAGCGGCATCGAAACACGGGTGGCGCAGGAGGGTTTGGCCAATGTGCGCCCACCGGTGCTGCTGGACGTGATGGCCGCGCCGTGGCTTCCTACTGCAGCCACATTCGACCTGGTCTACTGCGCCAACATGCTGCACATTTCCCCCTGGGCCACCTGCGCCGCACTGATGCAGGGCAGCGCGCGGCACCTGGCGGCGGACGGGGTGCTGGTGACCTACGGGCCTTACCTGGAGGCCGATGTGCCCACCGCACCCGGCAACCTGGCGTTTGACCAGAGCCTGCGCACGCGCAACCCGGCGTGGGGCATCCGGCGGCGCGAAGACGTGGAGCAGGTCGCCGCAGAGGCCGGTCTGCGGCTGGCCGCACGCCACGCGATGCCGGCCAACAACCTGCTGCTGGTGTGGGCGCGGGCAGCGTAAAAACACCGCAGCACACCCTGGCTACCTGGCCTACTTCAGGTAGTTCATGAACCCGGTGATGATGACCGCGTTGAAGAAGTCGATGAACAGCGAGCCCACCAGCGGGATCACGAAGAAAGCCTTGAGCGACGGCCCGTTGGCGCTGGTGAACGCCTGCATGTTGGCCATGGCGTTGGGTGTGGCGCCCATGCCAAAACCACAGTGCCCGGCGGCAATCACGGCAGCGTCGTAGTCGCGCCCCATGACACGGAAGGTGACGCAGTAGGCATAGGCACACATCAGCGCCGTCTGCACCACCAGGATCACCAGCAACGGCCCGGCCACCTGGGCCAGCTCCCAGAGCTTCATCGACATCAGGGCCATGGCCAGGAAGAAGGCCAACGACACCTGGCCCACCACCTCGAACTGGGGCATCGGCAAATGGCTATTGCGCCAGTCGATCACATTGCGCAGCACAGCGGCCACCAGCATCGGGCCCAGGTAGGCCGGCAAGGTGATACCCACCGTCTTGAGCCAGTCCACCAGCAGCGTGCCCGCACCAATGGCGACACAGATCAGGATGGTGGCGTACATCGCCATGGGCACGCCGTGGGTGTCAGTCTGCGGTTCCGCCGTACCAGGCGACCCCACCGGGGTGGCACGGGCCGGGGTGCTGGCCATGGCAGCGTGGGGGCCGTGCAGGCCGTGGCGGCGCATCAGCAGGGTGCCCACAGGCCCGCCGACCACACAACCGGCCACCAAGCCGTAGGTGGCCGCCGCAATGGCCGCGGGCAGCGCGCCCACGGCACCCGCCTGCTCCAGCAGCGGGCCAAACGCCGCAGCGGTGCCATGCCCGCCCGTCAAAGCGATGGAGCCCGCCGCCAGCCCGATCAGGGGGTGCACCCCCAGCAGGCTGGCCAGCGCAGCACCCACCGCGTTTTGCAGCAGCACCAGCCCCACCGCAGCCGCCAGAAACAAGGCCACACCCACACCGCCTTTTTTCAGCAGCTCGAAGCTCGCTGAAAAACCGATGGTGGTAAAAAACACCAGCAGCAAAAACGCACGCAAAGTGTCATAAAACACCAGCTCGAAACTGCCGGTCTGGTAACCCACCAGGGCGATCAGTGAGAACAACACGCCACCGATGATGGGGCCAGGGATGAAGTAGCGCGACAACAGGCCCACGCGTTTTTTGATGAACTCTCCCACCACCAGCAACACGGCGGCAATACCCACGGTGTGGGCGATATCAAGCTGGATGGTGATCACAAGAAACTTTCTGGGTGGAGGGACGGATGCCAGGCTGTTGCGCCAAACTCGCTATCGAAAAAAGAGCACATAGCGCCTGCAAAATGGGCGGTGAGGGCAGATTTTATAGCGGCCATAATCCTCTCTTGCGCCCCACTGCCCCAGCGCACGGGGCTGAACCCAGTGCTGTTTCTGGCGGCTTGGAATCCATGTTTTCCATCTGAACTTTGCGCTTGCCGCCGCATCAACCAAGGGTTTACACCCATCAAAGAAAAGAAACCATGCAAACCACCCCACTCCCCGCATCCACGTCCTGGCCCGTACCGGACTCCGCCACGCGGTACGGCAGCATCAGCCGCATCTTCCACTGGGGGATGGCGTTGCTGTTTGTGGTGATTTTCTCGGCCGCGCTGGCGCGTTACTTTGCCAAGGACTCGGCACTGGACAGCTTCTTGTGGCCCCTGCACCGGCCCACGGGCGCGTTGCTGATGCTGCTGGTGGTGCTGCGCGCCGCATGGGCGCTCTTGCATGCACGCCAGCGCCCACCGCACATCAACCTGGCCGCCCACCTGGGGCATCTGGCGCTGTATGCGCTGATGGTGGCCGTGCCCTTCATCGGGCTGCTGCGGCAGTACGGCTCAGGCCGGGCCTTTGCGCCGTTGGGTGTGCCGCTGATCGGTGCGCGCGAAGACGACAAGATCGACTGGATGGTGGAGCTGGGTGGCCTGTTACACGGCGAGATGGGCTGGGTGCTGCTGGCCTGTATCGTGGGCCACGCGGTGATGGCGTTCTGGCACCGCCGCCCGGGCCACACCGATGTGATGCCGCGCATGGTGGGCTGATTTTTCCAAAAATAACTCCTTATTTGATAGCTTCCTGCGCCCGTAAAATGGGCGCTGGAGCCTGTTTTTATTCCTCATTTACCGCCATGCCATCCGCCTTGACGCCTGTTGCACCCTCCCACCCCAACCGCCGCCTGGCCATGGTCGCTGCCATGGGTGTGGTCGCGCTGCCTGCTACACAGGTGTGGGCCGCCAATGCAGCGCCTGCGGCGCAGGGTGTGTGGCCCCAGGCCTCCGTGGTGCCGGGTGGTGTGGCCCGTTTGTCGCTGGGCCCGGCCGCCACACGGCCCGTGGCGCACACGGCAGAGGGGCGGGTGCCGTTGCTGGTGGTGGGCGACGCGATCGAATGGACGGCCCTGGTGGGTATCCCGCTGGCCACTGCGCCGGGCCCGGGTCACATCACCGTGCAGACAGCCGACGGTGGCACACGCGCTGTGCCGTATGCGGTGAGCGCCAAGCAGTACAGCGAACAGCGCCTGAAGGTGTCGCCCCGCACGGTGGATTTGTCCGCCGAGGACAACGCGCGGTTTGAGCGTGAACGGGTGCACTTGGCTGCCGTCATGGCCACGTGGACCGACCCTGTACTGAGCGACTTCCACATGCGTGTGCCCACCCCGGGGCGGCGCTCCAGCTCATTCGGCCTGCGCCGCGTGTTCAACGGCCAGGCCCGCAACCCGCACAGTGGTATGGACATCGCTGCGGCCACCGGCACCCCGGTGGTGGCCCCCTTGCCCGGCAAGGTGATCGACACGGGGGACTACTTCTTCAACGGCGGCACGGTGTGGCTGGACCACGGCGGCGGGTTGCTCACCATGTACTGCCACCTGAGCGCTATCGACGCCCAACCCGGCGACGTGCTCACCACCGGCCAGCGCCTGGGTGCCGTGGGTGCCACCGGCCGGGTGACCGGGCCGCACCTGCACTGGGGCGTGATGCTGAACCGCACCATGGTGGACCCGGCGCTGTTTGTGTAGCCTGCCGCACGCATTTTTGGATGCGGGCTACGCGCAAAAAAGGGCAGCATTTTCATGCTGCCCTTTTCTTTGGCTTTGGCGCTGTGACCGGCTTAACGCTGGTTCACGCGCAGCGCATCACGCATCGCTTTGACCTCGTCGTGGTTGCGCTGTGCACCCTGGGCCTGGCGCTCCACCACACTGCGCACCGTCACGGGCAGCGTGGTGCGCAAGGCCTTGCGGTAACTCGCCACCGCCGCGTCTTCACCACGCTCGCATTCATCGAGCATGGCCAGGTCGCTGTAGCCACCGAGTGTGCCGCGCACCGACACCCACCCCCGGTGCAACGCACCGGCGACAGAGCCGCCCTGCTCGGCCTCACCGCCCAGCTGGCGGATCAGCGCCTGCAGCTCACCCACGGCTACACGGCATTCGCTGGCGTGGCGCAGCAGCAGTGACTTGAGTTCGGCCGTTTTGGCATGTTCGGCAGCGGTGGTGAAACCGTATTCACCGTCGCGGCACGACTCCAGCAGATCGTTCAGGGTGTCCACCACTTCATCGCTGTCCACATGCTGGCCAGGGTCGATGGTGTCGGCCCACACGGTCTGCCCGTGGGCATCAAGGGCGGGCTGGCGCGGTGCGGCACGGTCCCATGCGGCACGGCTGGCGTCGCGTGCCTGCGGCCACGTCAGCGCGGACGTTTCGCGTTGGCTGCCCCAGTCGTTTTCAAGCCGGTTTTCAATGTCATCAAAACTGCCCGGGTACCCGTTGCGTGCTGCCCAGCCCATGCGGTAGGCCGGGCCGTAGTCGTCGTAAGTGCGGCCTGCTTCGTAATAGGACTCACCTTGGTAGTTTTCGCGCCAGTAGGCTTCTTCCACCGTAGGGTTCACGGATTCGGCCACGGCCTTGCCGCCCAGGCCGCCCGCGACTGCGCCCACCGTGGCACCGACGATGGCCCCCACAGGCCCACCGAATGCGCCGGCTGCCGCGCCTGCTGCTGCACCGCCCATGGCGGCTCCTACACCCGTGCCCACGGGGTGGGCTCCGGGCTCGTTGGTGATCGGGTCAAGGTCAGGGATTTGTCGTCTGCCATGGTGGTCTCCTTCAAGGTTGGACGTTCGGTTGTTCCGACGCAGTACCAATGTTGGACGCTGGTAGACGTGGTGCGGGTCAGGCAATCACAGGCAGTGGTGTAGGAAAAAGCCCTGGTCGACAGTGCCAGGGTCAGGCACTCACCAGCCCCACAGCAGCGAGCGCGCCACCCACCCGGTGGGGCCCTGGTCGCCACTGTGCACCTTGACCCAGTTGCCCTGCGTTTGCAGCGTGCGCAGCACATCACCGCGCTCAGCCTTGCCAACGATGCGGCTGCCAGTGTTGGGGGCCGAGCGGATATTGGCCACGGGTGCCTTCACCACGTGGTGCGGCTTGTTGGTGGTGAGCGAGCGTTTGACCCAACCCTTGTCGTTCTCGAAATCGCGCACCTGCACCCAGTCGCCCTTGCGTCCCACCACCTGCAGCGGATAACCCTGCGGAATGGTCCAGGTGACCGGGGCCTTCAGGCCGGGGCCGGAGCGCATGTTCACCACAGCGCCTTTGACGCTCACCATTTCACGCGCATGGGCCAGCGGAGCCACCGCCAGCACCAGGGCCATGGCAGCCAGAGAGGAAGACAGGAGACGGTTAAAACGCATGGGTTGGGGTGTCCTTTGCAAGTAAAAAATTGGAATGAAAAGTGCAGCAAGTGGCGCAGCAACAGGCCTGTAAAAACGTGTTGCAGCCCATAGGGGCACCACAGGGCGGATAAGTTCCCACTTTTGTGGGCGCTGCAGCGGGGTGTACACCCCGTTTTCAGCGCCCATCACGGGCAGTTCTCTGACAGACCCACCCGACGGCGCGGCATGTAATGGGCAGCAGATCCACCCACCAGGAGTTGCCATGACCCAGTTCGCCACCATCACAGGCCACGTGACCTACACCCCGGGCGACGGCGCACCGATCACGATCCCGCGGGGCCGGGTTGAAGTGGACCTGAACGCCGACAGCGCCACACTGAGCTGGCAGGCCGCCGAAGACGTGGCGGGCCTGACCGCCATTCCGCGCATCCAGTACGACAAATACGTGCAGGACGGCAAGATCACACCCGACTTGCAGTAACAGGCAGAGGTTTCGGCCAGTACAGCAATCACTCCTGATTCCATAGCACCTTGCGCTCACCACACGGGCGCTGGAGGCCAATAGAGCTTAAAACCGAGAGTTTCCGACTGCCCCCTGTGCGCCTGGTGAACCAGGGTCAATAGGGCATTACATTCAAGGGACGGTGTGCCACGCACACTCCAGCCACTTCTCTTGAACCCCTGCAGCCTGTTGTGCCCATGACCGACTTCCCCGAGACCGTGCCTTTCGACCGCGCCCTCACCGCCACACCGGACGAACTGCCGGGCGCACTGCCGGACACCCCCAACACCTACCCCGTACACATCCGTTTCACCGGCTCGGGCAGTGAATACTTTGGCATCTGGATCGTCAACCTGTTGCTGATGCTGGTGACGCTGGGCCTGTACTACCCGTGGGCCAAGGTGCGGCGGCTGAAATATTTTTACGGCAACACCCTGGTCGACGGCTCGGCGCTCGACTTCCACGGCTCCCCCCAACGGATGCTGCGCGGCACCCTGCTGGTGGTGGTGTTGCTGGTGTTGTATTCGGTGGCGGGTAATGTGTCGCCCATGGCCGGGCTGGTGGCCATCGTGGCCGTGGCCGCCATCGCGCCTGCGCTGGTGCACGCGGCGATGCGGTTTCGTTTGTCCCACACCAGCTGGCGCGGGCTGCGCTTTCGTTTCACCGGCACGATGGGCGGTGTCTATGCCGCCGTGTTGCCGCTGTATGCGCCGGTGGTGCTGATTGTGGCCATGGGGGCCATCGGCTCCTTCTTTGTGCAGGCCACCGACGGCAAACCGCCGCTGTGGCTGACACTGGGGATGCTGGGCCTGGCGCTGGCCACGCTGGCCATCCAGCCGTTCACGCTGTGGTTGCTCAAGCGGTACCAACACACCCACTACGCGCTGGCATCGCTGCACACCGGCTTCACCGCCCGGCCCGGGTCGTTTTACCTGCTGGCACTGAAGACATCGGTGGTGGCCTCACTGGTGATGGGGGCCGGGGGCATGCTTATGCTGGTGGCGGTGCTGGTGGGACTGGTTTCCAAAACCAAACCCGGCGGTGTAGCCACCATGGTCGCACTCGGGGTGCTGGCCTTCACCGTGGCGCTATTGGCCCTGCTGGTAATGGTTAAACCCTATGTGGTGTCACGCCTGCAAAACCTGGTGTGGAACAGCACCCGCAGCGACACCGTGCAGTTCCACAGCGCGCTGCGCTACGGCCCCTTGCTCGGCCTGACGGTGAAAAACTGGCTGCTGATGCTGGTGACGCTGGGCATGTACTGGCCGTTTGCGCGCATCGCCCTCACCCGCATGCGCGTCGAGGCGGTGTCGGCCACCAGCCTGGTCCACCCAGACCTGCTGGCCAGCCAGGGCGCGCTGGCCGCCAACGATGCAGCCGGTGACGCGGCGGGTGACCTGTTTGGTTTTGACCTGGGCCTGTAAAGGTGAGCCCTCCCACATTACAAGCCGATTATTTCGACGGCCACAGCGCCCGTGCGCAGCGGGTGGGCCTCCACGTGAGCGGCACGGTGCTGTGGCTGCAAGGCGACGGGGTCGAGCGCCAGGTTGCGCTGCGTGATGTGCAATGGCCAGAGCGCACCCGCCACGGCCAGCGCACCGCCCACTTTGCGGACGGTGGATCGGTGCAGTGCGCCGACGCCCGCGCCTGGGACGCCTGGTACCACGCCAGCGCCCTGCGCGAGCCGCTGGTGGTGCGCCTGCAGCAGAGCTGGCGGGGTGTGCTGGCCAGCGTGCTGCTGCTGGTGGCCGCGCTGTGGGCGCTGCAGCAGTGGGGCCTGCCCGTCGCGGCGCGTGTGGTCACCCAGGCGCTGCCCCACAGTGTGGACGCCGCGCTGGGCGACGTGGCACTCCAGGCGGTGGACCAGCAACTCATGGCCCCCAGCCAGTTGACAGCCCAAGAGCAGGCCCGTATCCGCAGCGCATTCACCCAGGCCGTGAACCACCTGCCCGCCGGGGCCGTGCCGCCCTGGAACCTGGTGTTCCGCGCCAGCCGTATCGGCCCCAACGCGCTGGCGCTGCCCGGCGGCACGCTGGTGATGACCGACGAGCTGGTGGCGCTGGTGGACGGCAACACCGACGTGTTAACCGCCGTGCTGGCCCACGAGCTGGGCCACCTGCAGCACCGCCATGGCCTGCGTATGCTGGTGCAGGTGACGCTGCTGGGCACCCTCACGTCCGTGCTGCTGGGCGACTTCAGCACCGTGCTGGCAGGTGGTGCGGCGCTGGTGGGCCAGGCCCACTACTCCCGCAATGCCGAACGCGAGGCCGACGCCGCCGCGGTGCGTGTGCTGCGGGCGGCCCGCATATCGCCCGCCGCCATGGTCACCCTGTTCGACAAAATGGCCGAGAAACGCAGCACCAGCGCGGCCCACAACGCCCAACCGCCGGGTGGCGGCACACGGGACTGGCTGGGGATCGCGTTTGCGTCCCACCCGCCGGACGCGGAGCGGGTGCGGTTTTTCCAGGACGCAGCGGCAGCGCGTTAGAACTCCTGTTTTGATAGCTGGATGCGCAGGTGGGATGTGCGCCAGAGGCACATTTCACTCTAAAAATATGGCTACAGCGCCAGCTCCAGCACCTTGCGGCTGACTTCCAGCGTCACATCCCGGCGCTCGCCGAGTTTGGTCATGCGGTGGGTTTCCAGCTTCGCCAGCACAGCGTCCACCACGTCGGCTTTGAGGCCATAGGCGCTGAGGCGGGTCTTGACGCCCATTTGCTCGAAGAAGGCTTCGGTGCGGGTGATGGCCGCGTCGATACGTTCGTCTTCGCTGCCGCTGGTGATGCCCCACACCCGCGCCGCGTACTGCAGCAGCTTGGCGTGTTTGCCCTCGCGGCGCACCCGCAGCATGCCGGGCAGCACGACGGCCAGGGTCTGGGCATGGTCCAGGTCGTACAGCGCGGTCAGCTCGTGGCCGACCATGTGGGTGGCCCAGTCCTGCGGCACACCGGCACCAATCAGCCCGTTCAGCGCCAGCGTGGCGCACCACATGATGTTGGCGCGCACGGCGTAGTTCTCGGGCTCGGCCAGGGCCTTGGGGCCTTCTTCAATCAAGGTCTGCAAAATGCCTTCGGCAAACCGGTCTTGCAGCGGCGCGTCGGCGGGATAGGTGAGGTACTGCTCCATCACATGGGCGAAAGCGTCCACCACCCCGTTGCCCACCTGGCGCACTGGCAGCGTCAAAGTGGTGGCCGGGTCCAGCACTGAGAACTTTGGGTAGCAGTGGTTGCTGGAGAAGGCCATCTTGGCCTGCAGCGACTTGCGGGTGACCACCGAGCCGTTGTTCATTTCCGAGCCGGTGGCTGGCAACGTCAGCACCGAACCAAAAGGCAGCGCCTGGGTGATGTTGCCGCCGCGTTTTTCGAGGATGGCCCAGGGGTCACCCTCGAACAGTGCAGCAGCCGCCACAAACTTGGTGCCGTCGATGACCGAGCCGCCGCCTACGGCCAGCAGGAAGTTGATCTTCTCGCGGCGCACCAGCTCCACCGCCTGCATCAGGGTCTCGTAGCTCGGGTTGGGTTCGATGCCCTCGAACTCCAGAAAAGTGCGGCCCGCCAGCGCCGCATGGACTTGGTCCAACACACCGTTGCGGCGGATGCTGCCACCGCCAAACAACACCAGCACCCGCGCATCGGCCGGGATGTGGGCACCGAGGTCGGCGATGCGGCCCTGGCCGAACAGGATGTGGGTGGGGTTGTAGAAGTCGAAGTTTTGCATGGTGGGGCTCCTGTGGGGTGGTGGGTGCGGATGATAGAACCCGCCTCCCCACCCCGCCCGTCGACCATGCGACTCGCGGGAAACCAGTGGCCCTGCACACCGGCGGCAGGCGCTGCCTGCGGCCCTGGCCTGGACAGCGAACGAGCTATCTTTTCAGGAGCTGTATGCGCCCGGAAAACGGGCGCGCAGGGCTGATTCTGTTGAAGGCCACCGTGCCCAGTGCCCCTTTGTGATTTACGATGTTGGCCTTGGGTTTCACCCCGAAACCCGCACAGGAGAAAACCATGGCCAAAGGCATGCAGCAAAACAAGATGGTGAAGAAGCCCAAGAAGGACACTTCACCCCCGAAAGAATTCAGCTCCGACCGCCCCACGGCCCCCGTCACCACCGTGCCGCTGCGCGGCAAGATGAAGAACAAATAAGCGGGCCCGCCACCACGGCAGGCCACTGGCAGACAGCGGCACCCGACTATTATTTTGATAGCTTGGTGCGCCCGCCCCTTGGACGCCAATGGCCTATTTAATGCCTCAATTTGCCACCTGCACAGCCCTCTCACGGCATCGGTTTTAGGCATACCGCTCCAGCGCCAGAGCGGTTTTTAGGGGCCATTCCCTAGGGTTAACCCCGAAAATTGGGGCATCCATCCACCAGGAGTTCTCCATGTCTACCAAAGCCCTTTCCAGCGTCACCACCGACCTGATCACCTCTTACGGCAACACCGCCAAGAACGTTATCAACGCCTACCGCGCCGGTGGTGAACGGGTGGCCGACTTTTTTGAACAGCGCTGGGAACGTGCACTGGAGCAGTCGCGCAGCCAGCTGGTACCCGAAGTGCGCAGCAACGCCAAACAAGCGCAGAAGATCCTCGGCAGCTACTACGTCAAAGGCCTGGCCTTCACCACCAACGGTGCCGACACCGTGGTGGACCAGCTGGTCAGTTTTGCCGGCCAGGGCGTGCAGCAAGTCGCCGCCAACGCCAACCGCTTTGAAGAAAAAACCGGCGTGGCGCTCGACCGCTTCACCGTGGCCGTGGCCCCTGTCACCACCGTGGTGACCAAGCTGGCCAGCCAGATCGAACTGAAGTCGGGTGAACTGGCCGACAAGATTGCAGGCACGGCCACCACGGCCAAACGTGTGTCGCCTTTCAAGAAGGCCCGCGCGCAAAAAGCGGCCTGAACCCCGCTGCCTGTTGGTGCAGGCAGCCAGAAATAATATATTTTCTGAACCCCAGCGGCGGAATGGCATACCATCCCATGCGCCATGCCACCTGCCGCTGAATCCATCTCCAAAACCGAAGCCGCCTACCGCACCCTGCGGCGGGAAATCCTGCTGGCCCGTCTGGCACCCGGTCTGCAGCTGAAGCTCGGCGCGCTGCGCAGCAGCTACGACTTGGGCTGGACCCCATTACGTGAAGCCCTGTCGCGGCTGGAGGCGGAGCGCCTGGTGGTGGCCAGCCACAACCGGGGGTATGCCGTGGCCCCCATGCAGCGCGGCGATTTGGACGACCTGCAGCAAGCGCGCCTGGCTGTTGAGCTGCCCGCACTGCTGGAATCCATCCGCAACGGCGGTGACGACTGGGAAGCCGCCGTCATCACCGCACATTACCGCCTGGCACGCTGCAAACTGTCGGCAGACGAAACCAGCGACGCCCTGCTGGACGCATGGGAAGACCGGCACGATGCCTTCCACACCACCTTGATCAGCGCCTGCAGCTCCCAGTGGCTGCTGCGGTTTCATGCCCAGATCAGCGACCAGATGCGGCGTTACCACCGTGTGCTGAACCAGGGCCCGGCGCGGGGCAGCACCCGCGACGCCATGGCCATCGAACACCACACCGCCCTGATGGAAGCCGCACTGGAGCGGGACGCAGCCCGCGCCCAGGTACTGCTGGAAGAGCATGTACAAAGCACCGTCACCGTGTTTGAAGCCGCCACGGCAACACCGTCCGCCCCAGCACCCGCTGCCCGGCAAAAACGTGTGTAAACACAGCCTTTGCACCATTCAGAAAAATATCATTTTCTGATTTTCATTTAAATATATATAATTTTTGACACTTGGCGGTGGTGAGTCTGGCCCTGCAGCAGCCCCCTCACCACCACTTCATCTGACACCCCACTTCGACAGGCACCCCATGGCACACGCCCCCCGGCGCATCTGGGACATTTCTCCCCCCGTGTTTGAGGGTGCGCCGGTGTTCCCCGGGGATGCGCCGTACCAGCAGGAGTGGACGGCCACGCTGACGGACAGCTGCCCGGTCAACCTGTCACGGATCACCCTGTCCCCGCACGTAGGTGCCCACGCCGATGCACCGCTGCACTACGACCCGCAGGGCAAAACCATTGGCCTGATGGACCTGGAGCCCTTTCTGGGGCCGTGCCGCGTGGTGCACTGCATAGGGGTGCACCCGCTGGTGGAGTGGGAACACATCCGCCACGCCATCGAGAACACCACAAACCCTCTGCCGCCGCGTGTGCTGGTGCGCACCTATGCCCAGATGCCCGTTGACCGCTGGGACCCGCACCTGGCCGCGTATGCCCCCGCCACGGTGCAGCGGCTGGCCGACCTGGGTGTGCGCCTGATCGGCATCGACACGGCCAGCATCGACCCCGCCGATAGCAAGACGCTGGACAGCCACCAGGTCATCCGCCGCAGCGGCCTGCGCGTGCTGGAAAACCTGGTGCTTGACGACGTGCCCGAGGGTGACTACGAGCTGATCGCCCTGCCCCTGAAACTGGTGCAGGCCGACGCCTCACCCGTGCGTGCCATTTTGCGAAGCCTGTAAAACCATGACCACCACCCTGCAAGACTGCCAAGCCCTCGACGCCCAAGACGCCCTGCGCCCGCTGCGTGAGCACTTCACCCTGCCAGATGGCATGGTCTACCTCGACGGCAACTCGCTCGGTGCCATGCCCCGCGCCACCGCTGCCCGTGTGGCCGATGTGGTGACCCGTGAATGGGGCCAGGACCTGATCAAGAGCTGGAACAGCGCAGGCTGGTTTGCCCTGCCGCAGCGTATGGGCAACATGATCGCGCCGCTGGTGGGCGCGGGGCCGGACGAAGTGGTGGCCACCGACAGCACCTCGGTCAATTTGTACAAGGTGCTGCACGCCGCGATCAACATCGCCAAAAGCAAAAAAACGGGCAGCACCACACCGCAGATCCTGCTGTCCGAACGCGCCAACTTCCCCACCGACCTCTACATCGCCCAGGGCCTGTGTGCGGCCCAGGGTTTGACGCTGAAACTGGTCGAAGCCGCCGACATGGCCGCCGCACTGGCCGACACCTCCGACGGTGAAGTCGCCGTGCTGATGCTGACGCACGTGAACTACCGCACCGGGTCGATGTATGACATGCGCGCCGTCACCGCTGCGGCCCACGCCGCTGGTGCGCTGGCAGTCTGGGACCTGGCCCACAGCGCGGGTGCCGTGCCGGTGGACCTGACCGGTGCCGACGCCGACTTTGCCGTGGGCTGCGGCTACAAGTACCTGAACGGTGGCCCCGGTGCCCCGGCCTTTGTCTGGGTGCACCCGCGCCATGCCGACCAGTTCAGCCAGCCCCTGTCCGGCTGGTGGGGCCATGCCGCGCCGTTTGCCTTCACGCCCGAATACCGCCCGGCCCCCGGCATCACGCGTTACCTGTGTGGCACGCAGCCGCTGATCAGCCTGTCGGCGCTGGAATGTGGCCTCGACGTGTTCCACGCCGCCGAGGCGCTGGGTGGCATGGCCGCGTTACGCACCAAGTCGCTGGCGCTGACCGACCTGTTTATTGCACTGGTGGAAGAACGCTGCGCCGGGCACGGCCTGGCACTGGTCACACCACGCGCCCACGCAGAGCGCGGCTCACAGGTCTGTCTGTCCCGTGAAAAAGGCGCCTACGCCATCGTGCAGGCGCTGATTGCGCGCAACGTGGTGGGTGACTTCCGCGCGGGGGACCCACCCGACCAGGCCGATGGTGTGGTGGCGATGCCCGACATCCTGCGTTTTGGTTTCACGCCGCTCTACATCGGTTTTGAAGATGTGTGGAACGCGGTGGAGCAACTGCGCCAGGTGCTGGCGTCGGGTGAATGGCAGGAAGCGCGGTTTAACCAGCAGCATGCGGTGACGTGAAAGCGGGACGTCCCGCTTACACACCGAGCCCTCGTTAGTCAGTAGGCCTTTGAACCAAAAAATGCCCGGGCAAAGCGAAAATGTCGACCTCGGTCTCCCGCACACGTCGGCTTGCCGGTCGATGGGCCGCTAACCCAATCGCAGGCTTGTAGATGTCCAGACCGCGCCCCAGCTTAAACAGCACGCCATGGTCGAGCACCAGGTAGCGGTCGTGTAGATTCGTTTCACGCCGCAGCGTCAGGGCCACGCCGAAGTTTTGGAACAGGTCCTTGGCCGTGTTGTCGATGGCCCGGTCCTGGTGGCCCACCGTGTCCAAAGGCTCGAATCGGGTCACGATGTTGATGGCTTTCGGGCGTGCTGTCTCGGCCACGTGCAGCAGAAACTCGTTGAGATTGCGAATCTGGTGATGCGAAGACAGGTAGGGGTCGATAAGCGTCATGCGCACCGCACCTTTCAACAGGCGCGCATCAAACACCTTGCTATAGGGCCATCCCGTTACACCGTCTTGCAGACGGATTCGGTCAATGACGACCGTTGCCTTCTGCTGCGTCTGTCTGACCCAGTCTGCGTCGTCTTGCGGTACAGCTTGGGGCTGGGCCGTGCTTGGACGGTCGGTGCTGGGCTCTGGCGATGCAGGCGAGGGTGTCGCCTGGAGCTGCGGCACTGATAGTTCCGGTTCAGTGGAGCCCCCAAGCAAGACGCCCAGCTTGCTGGACTCGTCCACTGGTGTTCGGCCAACGGCCATCAGTTCATCGGCACGCCGCAGCGATTCGGCACATTCCACGCCGATGGCGTCGACCAGCGACTGCACAGCCTCCTTCTGCCCGGCGACCACAGCTGCGGCTGCGGCCCGAATGTTGTCGGCCGCCTGTTCCAACAGAACCTGGACTTCGTTCAACGCATCACGTGGTGCCCCTTCAGCCTCCACCACCAAAAACTGCCCGAATTCCTCTGCACGCGTTTTCAAATGAGCGTTGAGCGCCTCAGACAACAAGGCTTTGACCTCACGGTAGAAATCGCGAATCTCGCCGGACTGGCTGTTCGTTGTGCCGGCGCCCCAGATAGACGACACCTTGGTGCGGCGCTCGGTGATGCGTTCAGAAACCTCGTCGGAGACGAAGTCGTCCAGCATCGTGGTAACGCGCAGTTCCTCGGCGGAGATGAGTTCTTGGGCGCTCTGGAGCGAGCGTTCAAGCGACTCTTTGAGCTTGACGGTGACGTCAAACGGCATGGTCGAGCCGAGCTCCAGCGAGTCGGAAATCTTCGCTCCCTCCTGCGAGAGCACGTTGAGATAGACCTCGAAGTCTTTTGCGAAAACTGCGAACAAACTTGTGTAGTCGCTCAGCATCTCCTGCACTTTGGGGAAGATGCGGTTGGCGACCCTGGCCTGGAAGTCGCTCATGTAGCCCCAATAGCCCGACCGCCTGGTGCGCCAGTGGCGGCCCACGTCGTTGAGCTCGAAGGTGCCAAGCTGCTGCTCCGCCAGCAGGCCGATGTTCTCGACCAAGATGCCGTGTTGCCGGCGCTTTTCCTTCAGCTTGTCCCCCAACAGCGTCACCTGCTGCTTAACAGCCCCGTCAAACCGTGTGCTAGCCGCCCCAAATTCGTCACGAAACGTGTGGAGCTTCTGCTCCGCGACCTCCTTGTCTTTGATGTCCCGGATAGCGACCAGCTTGGCCTCCAGCACGGTCTGGAGGTCGAGCAAGTGGGTGCGAGCACCAATCGAGATGCTCTGCGCGGTCAGAGCCAGTCGCGATTCAGTGGACAGCAAGCGAAGCAGTTGCGCTTTCAGGCGTTCGACGCCACCGGGGTCAGCCGGGTCGATGGCATAGGCGACCGGCTTCTTGGCTTTCCAGTCGCGGTGGAGCACCGCAGAAGTGAAGGCGATTTCAACGTTGCCAAGCTGCTCGCGGTAACGCCGCATTGCAGGCGAATCGTCCTGACTCAGATCGTTGAGGGTGGCGTTGACCTCGGCTGCAATGCGGATGCGCTCGCGCTCGATGCGCACGGCCAGCGACTCAGGGTCTTCGTCGTTGTCCTCGGCGGCGCGAACGTGCTGGTCGTAGGTCTGGTCGACCTGGGTGATGACGACGATGAGTTGCTTGACCGTCCCCTTCCGCAGCAGCGACAGCAGGAAGTTCTTCTCTGACTGGCTGTACGCAACACCCGACTTGGTGAGGAACAAAACGGCGTCGACGTCCTCGACGGTTTTTTCGGTCAGGCTGACCCGGAATCGCTCAGTGTCATCTCAGACCGGGCGTATCAATCAGCAGCACACCCTCGTCCAGAATGGGCGCGGGGGAAGTAATTTCTATGGCCTGCACCAGGCAGTGCAGCGGCTTGGCGCCGGAAGTGAACTCCTTGAGGCGGCGGCGAAATTCGTTCTCGGATTTCTTGGTGCCATCGGGCGTCAGTGGAATCTCAATCTGGTGACCGCCGGGTTTGACGTAAAGGCGCTCGAGCGCTGGTAAATCAAACGCATCCTCTGCTTCACCATCCTTGCTCTTCTTGGGTTTGGCAAAGGTGTTCCAAATCTTCACCCGGTGGGCGTCGACGTGTTTGGCATCCTCGGCATGCAGCGCTTGGAGTTTGACCCACTCTTGTTGCGGTACGAAGCGGACAGTGGCTTTGACTTGCGCGCCATGACGAAAGCTGGTGATGGCAGCTGTTTCAGGGTTAGTGTCTTCACTGGCCAGCCGGGCGCCCAGCAGTTCATTGACGAAGGACGACTTGCCTGTCTTGAAGCGACCAACCACTGCCACCTTGTAGTCCTCGGGCAGTTCCTGCGTCTTCAGCAGCTCGCCAAGCGCGTCAGCGGTGCGCCGGCACTCCTTGCCAATCTGCGCAATGTTGCTGCCCGAGCGCTTGACCAGCGCCTCACGCACTTGGCTCAGGTGGACGGTTAACGTCCGGATGTCGTCACGAACTTGCTTGGGTGTCTTCACTCTTCATTCCTTGTAAGGCAATGCAGGGTATTGAATAGCCAGCTATTTTTGATCTACCAACGACTGAATAAGCTTCAATTCAGCACATGTTCGTCGTTCATGATGCGTCTGAGGAGACTTAAGAAATAGCCGGGACGAGCCACAACCATAACACCGTCTTTGTTTCCAATAGTTTCAATTAAAACCAACTTGCTGCACAAAAACCCAAAAAATATGGCGCTTTTAATGCCAAAACTCACGAGTTAAAAGTCGGGACAACCATGTACAAACCGCGAGCGACGCTTACAGCTCGCGACGAGGTGGGTGTTTACCGCACGAGCAAAAAAACTCGGGAAAATTTACGGTTCCGTGCCCACGACCGACACCTTGCGTTGTGGCTCTACACCACTGCACTTCGGATTTGAAGATTTCTGGAACGCGGTGGAGCAGTTGCGCCAGGTGCTGGTGTCGGGTGAATAGCAAGAGGCGCGGTTTAACCTGCAGCACGCGCGGGGGCTCAGTCCGGGTCTGCCGCCCGAGGGGCCTTGCGCTGTTCTTTCTTCTGCTTCTTCGACAGGCGTAATGCGTCAGCGGCCTGTGCCTCGGCCACCCACACGGCAAACTCTTCGGGCGTCTCCAGCGTCACGCGGCCCAGCGTGGCGGCGCGGAATTCGTAGATCACGATCTCGGCAGCTTTCTGCAGGTTGACCTTGCCTTTGCCCAGAATCGCGCCGCGTTTGCGGCCCACTTCGGCCAGCAGGTCTTCGTCGGTCATGCCAGCGGCACCCTGCATACGGAACCGGGCCTCCAGCGGCGCGGCGTAGTGGGCTTTGAGGTAACTGAGCAGCTCCAGCGCCACCTCTTCTTCGTCGTAGGCGTTGCGGCCCACGGCTCCGCTGGCCGCCAGGTTGAAGCCGCTGCGCACCACACTGATACGCGGCCACAACATGCCGGGGGTGTCCCACAGGTAGAAGTCGTCGGCCAGCACGATGCGCTGCTCCAGCTTGGTGATGCCCGCCTCGTCGCCGGTCTTGGCCTGGCCCTTGCCGCTGAGGGTGTTGATGAGGGTGGACTTGCCCACGTTGGGCACGCCGCAGATCAGCACCCGCATGGGTTTGGCCATACCACCCCGGTTGGGCGACAGCGCGTGGCAGGCGCTGATGATGGACTGGCGTTGCGTGCCCTGGCTTGCGTCCAGCGCGATGGCGCGGGTGCCGGGCTGGCTGTTGTAGTGCGCCAGCCAGGTGGCGGTGCGGTCGGGGTCGGCCAGGTCCTGTTTGTTCAGGATCTTGAGCGCCGGGCGGCCCGCCGTGAGTTCGGCCAGCATGGGGTTGGCGCTGGAGCCCGGCAGGCGGGCGTCGAGCAGCTCGATGACCACGTCGATTTCTTTCACACGCTCGGTGATCGCCTTGCGGGTGACGTTCATATGGCCGGGGAACCACTGGATGGCCATGGGTGTATCTCTTTGTGGGTGGGTGTTGGCAGGGAGCATGGCCGTGGAGGACGGCTATTTACTCCCTTTTTAATAGCTTACTGCGCCCGCTGCATGTGCGCTAGAGGCCAATTTCATACATAAAAATGGCCTTCTGGCGCGCGGGGCGCAAGGCTGCACAGTTTATGCGCTAACGCCGCCCGCAGCCGCCATGGCCTGCCCCACCTCGTTGGTGCCCTGCGCAGCGCCGCTTTGCGGCACGGTCTCATTCGCCCGGTTCGTCACTTCGGCCAGACGTTCCGCCAGCTGCTCCGGCACGTCGCCGCCGATACCAAGGTGGATGCCCGGCGTCAGCGTGATATGGGCCGCCTCGAACGTGCCTGCACCGGCACACAGGATGGTGCGGGTGGGAGCATCCTCTGCGGCCAACACCAGCATGGCGGGCACCACGGCTTCGGGCTTCAGGGCAGCCAACACGGCTTCGGGCATCAGGCCGGCGGTCATGGCAGTGGCGGCGGTGGGGGCCAGGCAGTTGACGTGGATGTGGTTCTTGGCACCTTCCAGGCTCAGCGTCTGCATCAGCCCGACCAGCGCCAGTTTGGCTGCGCCGTAGTTGCTCTGGCCAAAGTTGCCGTACAGGCCGGATGACGAGGTGGTCATCACGATGCGGCCGTATTTCTGTTCGTTCATCAATGCCCACACGGCCTTGGTGCAGTTGACGGAGCCCATCAGGTGCACGTCCACCACCAGCTGGAAGTCGGCCAGCTCCATCTTGGCAAAACTCTTGTCGCGCAGGATGCCGGCGTTGTTGATGAGGATGTCCACCCGGCCCCAGGCGTCCACCGCCTGCTGCACCATGGCCTGCACAGCCACAAAGTCGGTGACGGAGGCCGCATTGGCCAACGCCTCGCCCCCGGCGGCCAAGATGTCGTCCACCACGGACTGCGCACCGCCCAGGTCGTTAACGACCACTTTAGCACCGCGTGCGGCCAAGGCCAGTGCATGCTGGCGGCCCAGCCCGCCGCCCGCGCCGGTGACGATGGCCACGCGGCCTGTGAAATCCATACCCATGTTGTTGCTCCTGTGTTGGTGGTGGGTGGGCCCTGCGGGGCCGCCGTGCCGCCATTGTGCCGACGCTGTGGGTAAGAACGTGTTTACGATCTTTCCGGGGTCGCACAAGTACCTTTTCGGGATGGGATGCAAGGCGCGGTGTGCAGTCCATAGCCCGGCTATGGACAAGCGCAGCAACGCCGCAGACCGCCCGAAAAGGCACTTGCCCGTAGGGTTGGAGTGAAATCGGGCGATTGAGCGCCCCAGCTGCTTGCATGGGCAGGAGCCCATGCGGCGCATCCGGGCCACCCACTCGTCCCGATTGCACTCCAATGCGATCCCCGCAAAGATCGTAAACACGTTCTAAAGACCTGCTGCCAAAGCGACGCGGGTGTCGGGGCTGCACGTTGATGGGATACAGTTTGGGCCAGCTTGTCTTTGAACCCAACCGGAGCACCCTATGCCAATACGCCTGCCCTCCCTTCTTGCCATCACTGCCGCCATGGTGGCGGCACTGACCCTCTCGGCCTGCGGCACCAGCCCCATGGCCGAGCCCCCCCGCCGTCGGCCACGACGGTGCAGCCCGCCCGCCTCGAAGCCGCACTGGTGGCCCACACCTGGAAGCTGGTGTCGGCACGCGACAACGATGGCCGCTACATGAGCGCGCTGTTCCCGGCCAACTCCAAACCCGTCACCTTCAATTTTGCAGAGGGCCGCATCAGCATCCAGGGCGGCTGCAACGTACGCGGCGGTGCCTTTCAAATCAACAGCGCCTACCAGCTGGCGGTGGGCCAGACGGTCTCGACCATGATGGCGTGTGAGCCCACGCTGATGGCCGTGGACAAGGCCATCACGGCCGCATTGGCCAAACCCCTGGACCTGCGCATCGAGATGACCACCCCACCCAGCATGACGCTGCTGACGGCGGCGAACGAGACGCTGGTGTTCACCGGTGAACGCACGCTGGAGTCACAACACGGCAAACCCACGCGTATGTTCCTGGAAGTGGCCCCGCAAAAAGTGGCGTGCAACCACCCGCTGATGCCCAACGCCCAGTGCCTGCAGACGCGTGAAATCACCTTCAACGAACAAGGCCTGCGTGTGGGCCAGCCCGGCCCATGGCAGGTGTTCCAGGGTGACATCCAGGGCTTCACCTTCGCGCCAGGTTACCGCTCGGTGCTGCGTGTGAACCGCTTCACCCGCGCCAACCCACCCGCGGATGCGTCACGTTATATCTTTGTGCTCGACCTGCAGGTCGAAACTCAGAGGATGTAACACCCCCAGGCTGCGCGGACTTCGTTCCGCTGCGCCTCCCCCTTGCAGGGGGCAACACCTGTGGACTGGCAGAGCCAGATCCACGGTGTTTGCTGGAAGGTGTGCTTGCGCTTCGCGCTTTGCACATGGGGTCGAAATCCGACCTGCTATGCCGTTTGAGCTACTGCTGTGGGGATACCCAGTCGGCGCGGCGACACGTACTGCTCCCGGTACTGCTCGAAGGGCATGGTGTCTGCGGCTTCGATGGCTTGTTGGTCGGCGATGGACTTTTGGGTGAGGTCTGCAAAATAAGCCTGCTGTGCGTCTGTGAAGGGCAGCGACAGCAGGTTTTTTTGCGTCTGCAGCGACTGCTCGCGCACAAAACGCACGAAGGAGTTTTCGTGCTCAGCCGCCATGGCAGCCAGCACACGGGCCGATGGCAGGCTGGACGGGTCGTGCAGGCCACTCTCGGCGTTGCGCACGGCGTCGCTGTAGTCGGTGGTGTTGTGGGCGGCGTCCAGCGCGGCGGCGATGGGGCCAAAGGCTTCCAGCAGCTCGGCGCCCCAGTCCACCAGCGGAATCTCGCGCCCTGCCCGCTCCAGGCGCAGGCCTGGCTCGCGGCCACTGGCAGCGGTGCGGTGCTGGTTGTGCGCCAGCTCGGTGATTTCCTGTGGTGTGTCAGGCGGGCTGTCGGCCAGCAGGCAGTGCAGCAGGAACACGTCGATAAAACGCATGGTTTGTGCGGTGATACCCACCGGCACAAACGGGTCGAGGTCGAGCAGGCGCACCTCGACGTATTCCACGCCCCGCTCACGCAGCGCATGTAAGGGGCGTTCGCCCGAGAAGATCACACGTTTGGGGCGAATGGTGCCGTAGAACTCGTTTTCAATCTGCAGCAGCGTGGTGGCCAGTTGGTTGTAGTCGCCGCCCGGGTTACGGATGCCCACGGTTTCGTACGCGGGGTACGGCCGGGTCAGTGCGTCCTGCAGCGATGCGCCGTAGCCGTCGAGGCTGTTGTAGCTGACGGCCAGGGTGGACTGCGCGTCACTCTGGTAACCGAGGCGGCCCATACGCAGCGAGGTGCCATGCGGCATGTACATCGAGCCGTCGCCCAGGGGCTGCAGCTGGTGGTCGCGGCCCGCCACAAAGGTGGAGCACAAAGCGGGTGATGCGCCAAACAGGTACAGCAGCAAAAACGCGTGGCGGCGGAAGTTGCGGATCAGGCCGAAATACTGCTCACTCGTCACGTCCGGCAGCGACCAGTTGTAGTGGATGCCCGAAATGGTCTGCATACGCCGCCCATAGCGGTGGCCCAGGCCCATGCGGTACACACTCTTGGCGCGGCCCACGTTGGACGAGCCGTAGCGGCCCAGCGGAATGGTCTCGTCTGTGGGCAGGCCACAGGGCATACTCGACACCCACAACATTTCGTCGCCCAGGTCCCGCAGGCTGCGGTAGGTGAACTGGTGCAGCCCGGTCAGCTCGGCCAGCACGGCCTGGGGGTCTTTGTGGGCGCCCGTGACCAGCTCCACCTGTGACTCGCTGAAGTCGGTGGTGATGTGCGGGTGGGTCAACGGTGAGCCCAGCGCGGCCGGGTGCGGCGTAAGCGCCAGGCCACCGCCGGGCAAGGCGCGCAGGCTTTCTTTCTCAACGCCACGCCGCATGCCTTGGAGCCTCGCAGGCGAAAGCGCTGCAATACGGTCGCGCAAAAGTGCATCGGGGCGGGTGGACAAACTGCTCATATTCTTATCACTTCTTAATCTGACTTGGGGCGGAAGTTACCATGCTGGCCCGATCTGCGCAGGCCGCTGCCCAACAGGCCGTGCGATCATCGGGATCTGCACCCCTGCGCCGCCGCAACAACGAAAAAATGGCAGCCCCCCGCAAGCCGCTGCGCAGCCCACCTGCATTTACTACTCTTTTAATAGCTGCTTGCGCTCTAACCATGGGCGCTAGAGGCTAATTTAATGCTTGAAATATGACCCAATTCAACCCCGACCCTTACAAGAAGCGCAGCCGATCCGACGGCGATGTGCTGTTCAGGGGCATCCTGTGTGTGCTGATCGGGCTTGGGGGTGCTGGTGTCGCCCCACTTCATGGCCGCGTCCGGCCTGCGCGACATGGTGGCGGGCGCCTGGCTGGTGGGCTGGTTTTCGCTGGGGCTGGGCTTGATGTTTGTGGTGCAGTTTTTCTCCCGGAAGTCCCGCAGCAAGCAGCCCTGAAACCCGTTACCCGCCTGTCACTCCCGCATGCGGCGGGAGACTGGGTCCACCTGCGCGGTCGGCAGCTGGTAGTGCCGGTCGTCGAACAGGTCAACACCACACATCAGCGACTCGGCCCAGTCAAAAAACTCGGCAATGGCCCGTGCCCCGGCGATGGGTGCGCCGTGTTGCGGCACCAGCATGGCGATGTCGAGTTGCCGCGCCATCCGTGCCCATAGCCGCAGCACCTTGTTCGACACCATGTAGCGGCGGTGAAACCCCTCCATACGCGGGATGTGTGGCCCCAGCTCACGCACCGGTACACGCGCCTCTTCACCCGACACCATCGACACACCCAGGTCGCCCGTAAACAGGATGCGGCTCACCGGGTCGTAGAAGTGGAAGTTGCCCTCGGAGTGCAGGAAGTGGGCGGGCAACAGCCACAACTCATGCGCACCCAGCGGCAGGCGCGCACCACCGTCGGGGATACCGATGATGCGGTCTTCCGTCTTGCCCACCTTGGTGAAGTGCGGCACAAACCGCTCCCACACCTTCGAGATCACCAGCTGCGCCTTGGTCGAGGTGAGCCAGCGGTCGAGTGAAGCGATGATGTCGGGGTCGGCGTGGGATGCAATCAGGTACGACAGCTTCTGCGGGCTGAAATGCCGCGTCATGCCCAGAAACAGCTCGTTAAAGGCCAGGTTGCCACCCGGGTCGATGATGGCCCCCGTGCCGTTGTCCACAATCAGGAACTGGTTGGACTGCACCGCCTGGCCGTCCTCTTCCACCAGGTCGGTGAACATCAGGCAGATATGCTGCGAATCACGGTAAAGCTCAACGGGCGCAGGCATCAGAATCCCAAGTTTGAAACAAGGCGTGACTCTACGGCCCCGTGCCCCAAGTCGCTTTGATGTGGATCAAGGGTGACAACCGTTCGCCGCACAGTCTGGCACCATGCCGCCAAGACCTCCACAAAACCACCCCATGACAGACCAACCCACTGCTTCCACCCCACCCGCCGTGCCGCGCGCGGCCGCCACTGTGGTCATGCTGCGCGACGGCACGGCCGGGCTCGAGGTGTTTATGGTGCGCCGCCACGGCCTGTCGGACGTGTTGGGCGGAACCTATGTGTTTCCGGGGGGCAAGGTCGACCCGGACGATACACAGCTGCAGCCCCACCAACACCTGGACCAGGACCCGGAGCTGCTGCGCACCAGCCTGGGGGAGCCCGACCTGGAGCTGAACGTGCTGCAAGCCAGCGCCTTGTATGTGGCCGCCGTACGCGAGGCGTTTGAGGAATGCGGTGTGTTGTTCGCCCACGGCCCCGGCGGAGCAGGGCCTATCGACGGGGCCGAGGTCGCCACACACTGCCGTGCGGGCCACAGCTTCAACGACGCCGTGGCCGCCCTGGGTTTGCGGCTGCACACCCAGGCCCTGGTGCCATGGTCACGCTGGATCACGCCCGCAAAGTCCCCCATCATGACCAAGCGGTTTGACACCCGGTTTTTTCTGGCAGCAGCCCCGGCTGGCCAGACCGCACACCACGACTACCACGAAGCCACCGCCAGTGTCTGGACCACACCCCAGGCGGCGCTGGCCATGTACCGGGCCCAGGAGATTGAACTGGCACCGCCCCAGATCATGGGCCTGCTGCACCTGGCGCAGCACCGTGGCACGCAGGACGCGTTGCAGTCAGCCCGTGCCCAGCGCCCGCCCACCATTCGCCCCGAAGTGGTCGACATTGGGAACGGGGACCGGCTGCTGTGTTACCCCGGCGACGAACACCACCCGGAACGTGAACGCGCGCTGCCCGGCCCCAGCCGGGTCACCTACCGACAGGGCCGCTTTGAATGGCTGGAGGAATAGACGCAGCGCACTTAGCTGACTTCCAGCGCCGCGGCACGCCGCACTCGTTGCCGCTCGTGGTAGAGCACATACAGGCCCGAGCCCACCAGTAAAACAATGCCGCACCAGGCCACCAGGTTGGGCACGTCGCCCCAGATGGTGTAGCCCAGCACCACGGCGAACAGCAGCCCGCTGTAGCGGAACGGGGCGATCAGCGACATCTCGCCGTGGCGCATGCTGTTGATGATCAGGTAGTACCCGGTCGCCAGAAACACAGACGCCAGGGCTAACAGGCCCAGTTGGGCGGCACCAAAGGTGCGCCACCCCTGCACCAGCGACAAACCACCCGCCAGCAAGGTCACCGCCGCCGACGTGGCCAGGGTGATCAGGATGGATGGCACGGCCCTGGGAATCTTGCGTGTCAACAGGTCGCGCGCCGCATGTAAAACGGTGCCCGCCAGGCACACCAGCGCATACAGGTTGAAGCCGTCAGCCCGGGGCTGGATGATCAGAACCACCCCCATAAAACCGATGGCAATGGCCAGCCAGCGCGCAAAGCCCACCCGTTCGTGCATGAACATGGCGGCAAACACCGTCATAAAAATCGGGGCTGCCAGGTTGATGGCGGTGGCGTTGGCAATGGGCAGCTGGAACAGCGAGCTGAGGTACAGCATGGTGGCCACCGCGTCCACCCCGGCACGGACCAGCACCCAGCCGCGCAGTCCTTCGCGGATGCGCGCGGTTGCCCCGCTGGCCTGGGCCACAGCCAGCACCAACGTGGTGGCCATGGCCCCCCCTCAGAAAGATCAGCTGCGCGGCGGGCAGGTTCTGGCTGACAAACTTGACCAGTGCATCGTTAGCCACAAAACAGGCCACGGCACCCAGCATGTACAAAATGCCCCGGCGGTTGGCCGCCGCTGCCAGCGCGGACGTCAACGGGCGGACTTGGTGGTGGCAACGAGGCCCTGGAGCAGTTGGGCCAGGGCCGGGCCTTGCAGCACTCGGATGTTGTTTTCCTTGGAAAATTGCTGGGCGTTGCTGCTGAGTTCACCGATGGTGACGTAAATGGCTTGCCGCGCTTCGTCATGTGCCTGCACAGCAGCCACCAGCTCACGCAGATGCTCCACACCTGGCTTGGCCGCCTTCCAGCGTTTGCAGCTGACCAGTGCATGGCTACCCACCTTGGCCACGGCCAGATCGGCGGCAGGCCCTGGCAGCGCCTTGACCAGATAACCCTCGCGGCGGAAGCCCTCTTCCATCACGGCTGAAAACTCACGCCACGACATGGCGCTGACAGCCAGCATGGTGGCCTCGACCTGTGCCGCGCTGGGGGCCTTCCACTGCCGCACCACCGCGATGCAGCCAATCACCGCAAAAGGGAACCCAGCCAGCAGCCCAAACACCACCATTTCACTGGGAAATAACAGCCGCCCCGCCATCCCCACCAGTGCCGCCACCACAAAACTCACCCACCACGGGGCACGCAACAACATCGCAAACAGCGATCTATCGGACATCTTGAATTTCACGCACAACCTCGAACTTGAAACAGTGCCGGGTTGTACCACGGGATGCGCTGCCAGGGCAGCACCGCCCCTGGCAGCCCACCCCTTATTTCGCCGCCTGCACCCCCACCCGCGCATTCGGCGTTTCGCCAAACATCTCGGGCGCATACAGCGCCTCGACCCGGCTGGGCGGCAGCGCAAAGTCGCCCACGTTGTTCAGGCGCACGGTGTACTCCATCTTCACCACACCCTTGGGCAGGTACTCGTAGTAGCTGCGGAAGGACTCGAAGCTGCGCTCTTCGAACGCGGGCCAGCCTGCGCCACTGCGCTTCTCACCCTGCGTGGCAATCTCCGAATCACGGCCCAGGCCGCTGCCGAGGATGGTGGCGCCACCCGGCACGGGGTCGGTGATGGCGACCCAGGTCATGTCGGTGCTGGCGTTCACCTCCAGCGTGATGCGCAACACGTCACCCCGCGTGTACTGGCCTGCGGGCAGGGACTTGTTGGCCTGCTCTATGGGTGTGATGGTTTTCTTGATCTGGTAACCCGCGCTGAATGGCGCCTTCAGCACGACGACGGCGACGGACTGCAGCGTGAGCCACGGTTTGCCTGCGCCCTGGTGGGTGACTGACAAGCTCTCTTTGCCGCCCGTGCCCCAGGGCAGGAACATGCTGTTGTTGCGCAGGTTGCCGGGTGCGGCGGGGGCACCGAAGGCGGTGGTCTGGTGTGCTGCACCACTGGCGTCTGCGGTGGTGATACGTTCCACCTTGCCCCAGTCCACCTGCGCCTTGGCTGCGCCCAGGGTGGCAGCGGTGATGCCTGCCACGGGAGTGCTTTCAAACACCTTGCTGAACTTCTCCAGCGCCAGCCCGCCCCACAGGTTGGCAGTGGTGGTGTGCCAGGCACCGCCCTGCTGGCGGCCGATGAAGCCGTTGGCCAACTTGCCCATGTCGTCTTTCCACGCCGGGTCGTCCATCACGGCCAGTATCAGGCGGGCGGTGTTGACGTCGCCGTTGGTCATCAGCCACCACCAGTAGTCGTCGCGCTCGGTGCTGAACAGCACCTTGGTGCCCTGGAAGCTCAGACGCGAGCGCAGCACCTGCTGGGCCTCGGCGATACGCGTGTCGCGCTGGGGTGCGTCGGCCACCCGCTTGAGGATGTTGAGCCAGTCGATCACCGCGCTGGTGGGCCACTGGTTAGGCGCCACGGTGATGCTGCCCAGCATACGGCCCTGGGCCTTGCCGTAGCGCGACAGGGCTTCGATGGCAGCAAGTTTGCGCACATCCAGGTCTTTGCGCGGGCTCCAGAAGTCGCGCTGGATGCGGCCTTCCACAAACGCGATCAGGCCGCGCTCCATGGGTGCACGCGCCTCGTCGGGCAGCGCAAACGCGGGGTCCAGCGCCGCAGCTTCATGGGTGGCGGCCAGCAGGTAAGACGTGAGGATGTCGCTGCCCCGGTTGCTCTCGCCGTCGCGCGGCGGGAAGTAACTTGCCAGGCCATCGCTGTCGAGGTAGGTGGGCAGCTGCGCCAGCACGGTCTGCCACATCTTGCCGTCGCGCAGGCCCACGGCTTTGCTGGTTTTTTGCTCGAGGCAGGCAAACGGGTAGTTGGCAAACCAGTCGCGCACGCCAGGCAGGCCTTCGGCCAGTTTGGGCTGCAGCGACATACGCAGGCCGCCCCGGCCTGGCAGGCTGTCGGCGGGCTGGGCCACGTCCAGGCTGTAGCTGCCGTCCACCTGCACCAGGGTGGCCTGCTGCACGGTCAGCGGCACGGCGGGGATGATGCGCTGGCGCATCTTGAGGGCGTCCCGTGCGCCACCAAGGGTGTCGCGGGCTTCCACTTCCCACAGGATGGCTTCGGTGCGGATCTGGCCCAGCGGCGCGGGGGCGGTGGTGTGCCAGGCCACTTCACGCGACTCACCCACGGGGATGTCCACCGTTTGTATGGGCAGGTCGAGCATCGTGGCCTTCGGTGTGACCTCGACCTTCATGGCTTTTTGGGTGGTGTTGCGCAGTGTGATCTGGGCGCGGAACTGGTCGCCCTCCCGCACCAGTGGCGGCAGGCCACTGATGATTTGCAAATCCTGCGTGGCGCGGATGCTGGTCTGGCCGGTGCCAAACAGGCCGGTGGACGCATCGGCCACCGCCACGATCTTGAAGGTGGTGAGGGCATCGTTCAGCGGCACGTTCACCACGGCCTGGCCGTTGGCGTCCAGCACCACCTTCGGGTTCCACAGCAGCAGGGTGTCGAGCAGCTCCCGCGTCTGGCTGCGCCCGCCGCCGCCGCCCGCAGGCACGGCTTTGCGGCCATAGTGGCGGCGGCCCACGATCTCCATCTGGGCGGTGGAGGTTTCCACGCCCCAGGCGCGGCGCTGCAGCATGGCGTCGAGCAGGTTCCAGCTGGTGTTGGGCATCAGCTCCAGCAGGGCCTGGTCCACAGCGGCCAGCGCCACCTCGGCACCGGCAGCGGGTTTGCCACCGGGCAGCTTGGCGGTGATGGTGACCTTGGCCGTGCCGCGCACCGGGTAGGCCTCTTTGTCGGCGGCCACCTTCACGTCGAGCTGGTGGGCTTTGGTGCCCACGCGGATCTCGGCCACACCCAGGCGGTAGGCGGGTTTGCTCAGGTCCACGAGTGCGGTGGGTGCCACGTATTCCTTGCCCTCAAACCAGAAGGCCGTCCACCATTCACGCGGGGCCTTGAAGCCCCAGGTGAAGAAGCTGTACCACGGCACCTCGCGCAGGCGGCCCCGCAGGGCCAACACACTCACATAGACGTTCGGGCCCCAGCCTTCCTTCACCTGCAGCTGGATGGTGGGGTCTTGCCCGTTGAGCTTGACCACCTGGGTTTCGATGATGCCTTCCCGCTCCACCGCCACCAGCGCGGTGGCAAAACGGAAGGGCATACGCACCTGGAACTTGGCCATGTCGCCGGGCTGGTAACTCTTCTTCTCGGGCAGCAGGTCCATGCGGTCATGGTCTTCACCGCCGAACCAGATCTCGCCCTGGCGGGTGACATACACCGAGCTGGCGGCCTGGATGCTGCGGCCGTCCTTGTCCTTGGCGGTGACGATCAGTTCCACCTCACCGGGCTCCTTGAGCCGGGTTTCACACAGCAGCAGGCCACGCGCATCGCTCTTGCCGCTACAGACACTGCCAAGGTCTTTGGTCTCCGTCTTGTTGTCGTAGGTGTAGAAGCCGCCCACCATCCGTTTGCGGCTGGTGGTGGTGATACGGGCCACAGCGCGCACGTCCAGTGGCACATCGGCCTGGGGCTTGCCCGCCAGGTCAAGCGCCAGCGCCTGGAAGCGCACCTGCTGGCTGGCCGACACCCAGCCTTCGGTCTTGATACCGGCCAGCACCGACGCGGGCCACAGCGCTGCCGTGCTGCGCAGGGTCTGCACCTCACCATTCGGGTCGGCGTAGGTGGCCTCCAGCAGCAACTCCTGCGGCTGGCGCGCCGTGGGCACGTCATTGATCATCACCTTGCCCGCGCCGTTCTTGTCCAGGTTCAGCGGCAGCTTGTCAGCCACCACGCGCTGGTCCTGGCTGGACGTGGTTTCTTCGTCGTCGCTGTGGGCACCCTCGCCGTTCTTGCGCACCCGTGGCGGCGAGAAGTTGAAGGCCTCGTAATCGCTGAACGACACACCCTTGCCCCGCACCAGCGCCGACACCCGCACCGGCAGGTTGGCAGCGCCGCCGCCTGCCACGTAGTTGATTTGGACATCCACCGGCACCGCCGTCACGTTGACCAGCGGCTTCTTGTCGCTGGGGGCGATGCGCCCTTCCAGCACCGGCAGGCGGAACTCCTCCACACGAAAGCTGCCGGTTGATGCACCCTGGCTGCTGTCGCCCGACTGCGCACGCAACTCCACCTGGTACATGCCCAGTTTGGCGGCAGGTGGCACCTGGAAGGTGCTCTCGGCACTGCGCCCTCCCGTGGCGGTGGTGCGCCAGGCCAGCGGCTGGGTGTATTGCTGGCCGCTGCCCACATGGGTGACCACCAGGGTTTTGGGCAAGTCGTCGGGCACACCGAAGCCATTGCGGGTTTCGGTGCGCACCAGGTGTTTCATCGACACCGTTTCACCGGCCCGCACCAGGGTGCGGTCGAAGATGGTGTGGGCCCGCTGGTCGGGCAGCGGGTCGCGGCTGGTGGGCAGGTTAAAGCGCCAGGGCTCGATGCCGCGCTGCCAGTCGCTCCAGGTGAAGGCCAGGTCTTCCACACCCTTGGCGTCTTTGGCACGGGCGCTGACGAAATAGGCGCTCTGGTAGTCGCTCTGGTCATCGTCCTGGCCGTTGCAGCGCGGGGGCTCGGGCGACAGGTCCTTCAATGCCACCACACCCTGCGCGTCGGTGGTGCCGCTGGCCAGCAGCGCACCCCGGCAGTCGGACACCTGCACCTGCGCGCCGGGCACCACAGCACCGCTGTCGAGCGTGGTGACCCAGGCCATGGCGTTGTCGCGGCCCAGCTTGAAGTGCACCCCCAGGTTGGTGGCCAGCACGCTGGTGCGCACATACATCGTGCGGCTGTCGCCATACCGTTCGTCCAGCAGCGCACCGCCGAGTTTTTGCGAGGCGATCTCCAGCACGTGGAAGCCGGGCGTGAGCGGAATCCCCACCACCTCGAACGGGCGCGGGTCGCCCGCAGTGGCCTTGGGCATGTCCAGCGCTTTCACGCCGGGCTGGCCGGCCAGCAGCGACAACATACGGGTCTGCACCCGCGTGTCGTTCTTCTCCAGCACGGGGGGCAATGTGCCCTTGATGTCCCTGCGGGCGTCGTCACGGTCCACGGTGTAGCTGTCATACCGCTGCACCTTTTTGAACCAGGCAATGATCTCGGCGTCGGTCTTGGGGTTGAGGTCACTCACCCGGCCCGGGGTGAGGGCCTGCACCGCCAGGGCGGGCTCCACATTGCGCACAGTGACGGGCATCAGGGCCACACCACCGGGCTCGGCCAGGCGCTCCACCACGCCAAATGGCGCGGCGGCAAACTTGGCCAGCGGTGGGCGGGCCCCGGTGGCCACCTTCAGCGGAAAGTTGTCGGCATTGCGCAGCGTGCGGCCCGAGGCGTCCTGGAAGCCGCGCGGCAGCTCCAGCGTGAACCGTGTCTGCTCGTCGAAGGGGCCGGGGAAGGTGATTTGGGTCACCACGCTGTCGGCGTCGGCCTGGTTGCCGTCGCCCTCCAGCTGCGGCTTGGTGCTGCCCGCACCCGACACCAAGCGGATGCCCTCGGCCTGTTTGCGCGGCACCGGGGCGTTGAAACTCAGGCTCATCGGCCGGATCGGCAAGCAGGCGGACTGGGCGTTTTCGCGCTCGCAGCTGAAACTGGCCGAGAAGGGTTCGCGCACCCGGTAGGTGACGCGGTTTTCCACACTGCTGGGCACGCCAGACGGAGTGGACACACCTTTGCCAAACACCAGTTGCACCTTGCTGTCGGGCGTGAGGCGGCGGTTGCAGGCCAGGGTGGCATACCGCAGCGGCTCTTTGGCGGCGGTTTTGTCCAGCCCATAGGACTGCAGCAGCGCGGCGCGGTCGGCACCGTCGAGCAGGCGCACGGGCACCCGCTCACCCAGGCCTTCGGCGGCACACCACACATTCGCCTGCACGCTGCCCAGCGTGGCCGGGCCGTTGAACTGCAGGATGAAGAACTGCTCTTCGTCGATGCGCTGGTAGGTGTCCGGGCGCACCGCCTGCACAAACGGCCCGCCGGTATTAAATTGATAGCTGCTTGCGCCTTTCAGCTCTGCGCCAGAGGGTGATTTGAATGCTGATTTTGGCTGCAAGGTGCAGCTGATACCCGGGGGCAGGTCGTTCTCGAAATCGAACACCCACTCCTTCTCGCTGGTCCAGCGGCCCGTGCCTTTGGTGGCCTGCGCGTCGCTGCACGACAAAGCCACCGGTGCGGGGGCCTTGGGGTCGCCAAAAGTGACGGCGGCCGTATCGAATTTGGCCACCACCTGCCGCACCCGTGCCACCTCACCCTGGGGCGACAGGCTGGTGATCTGCAGCGCCTGGGCACCTGCGGCGCACAGGGCAGCACCCAGAAAAAGAGCAATTTTGTATTTGGAATATGGCATCAGCAACCCTCCGGAGGAACCCGAAGAGTGTCGCTGAAAAACACCCGTCTCTCTATGAAAAAAGCCCGTGTCGGCCGAAACGGACACGGGCAAGAGGGGCCCTTGAAGAAAACGGAAAAATCAGCCCATACGCACGGGCACAAAAATCTTGTCGTCACCGCGCTGAACCAGCAGGGCTACTGACTTGGTGGACTTGGCCACCGCCTCGCGCACCTGCTCGATGCTCTTGACGGGTGCACCGTTTACGGCCAGCAACACGTCACCGGCTTCGACACCGGCGCGGGCTGCGGGGCCGCTGACTTCCTGGATCAGCAGGCCGCCGTCGGTGCCACGGGCTTCACCGGGTTGCAGCGGGCGCAGGGCCAGGCCCAGCTTGCCTTGCTGCGGTTCACCCTTGTCAGCGTCGGCCTTGGCGACCTTGTCGCTGGCACCACCCAGCTGGGCGCTGATCTGTTTGTTGCCGCCGTTGCGCCACACGTCCAGCGTGATCTTGTCGCCCGGCATGGCCAGGCTGATCACGGCGGGCAGGTCACCCGAGGACACAATGGTCTGGCCGTTCACCTTGCGGATCACGTCACCGGCCTGCAGACCCGCCTTTTCAGCGGGGCCACCACGTTCCACGTTGGCCACCAGTGCACCTTCGGGGGTGTCGAGCTTGAAGGAGTCGGCCAGGGTCTGGTTGACCTCCTGCACCATCACCCCCAGGCGGGCATGTTCCACCTTGCCGGTGGCGACGATCTGGTCCTTGATCTTGGTGGCCAGGTCGATCGGGATGGCAAACGACACACCTTGGTAACCACCGGTGCGGCTGTAGATTTGTGAATTGATACCCACCACCTCGCCACGGGCGTTGAACAACGGGCCACCCGAGTTGCCAGGGTTCACCGCTACGTCGGTCTGGATAAAAGGCACGGCACTGTCGTCAGGCAGGCTGCGGCCCTTGGCGCTGACGACACCCGCGGTCACGGTGTTCTCGAAGCCAAAAGGCGAGCCGATGGCCAGCACCCATTCGCCCACACGCAGGTCACTCACCTTGCCCAGCGTCACCACGGGCAGGTTCTTGCCTTCCACCTTGAGCACAGCGATGTCGGTCTTGGGGTCGGCACCCAGCACCTTGGCCTGCAGTTCGCGGCGGTCGGTGAGTTTGACGGTGACTTCCTTGGCGCCCTTCACCACGTGGGCGTTGGTCAGGATGATGCCGTCGGCGCTGATGATGAAGCCCGAGCCCTGGCCACGGGTCTGCACGTCAGGTGCCTTGCCACCACGCTGGCCGCCACGTTGTCCAGGTGCGCCAGGCATGCCCTGCATGCCGGGGATACCAAAGCGGCGCAGGAATTCCTGGATCTGCTCGGGGTCTACACCACCTTGTGCCAGCGGGTTTTCGCTCTCGGCACCGGCAGAACCGACCACGCTGATGTTCACCACCGCCGCGCCGTAGCGCTGGGTGATGGCCGAGAAGTCAGGCGCACCGTTCATGGTGGCTAGGGGGGCCAGAGGTGCCACCGGGGCAGCCGAAGGTGCGGCATTGGCAGCAGCCACAAACGGAGCCGACGTGCCATCAGCGCGTTGTGCGCTGACCACCGTCACACCAGCGCCGCCCACGACGCCAGCAGCCAGCAACGCCAGAACCAGGCGGGTGTTTGTGAGGGATTGGGTTTTCATGGGTCAACTCCTGGGTTTGTTAAGAGATGACGCAATGATGGGGAGCCTGGCTTAGGCGGGGCTTAGGAGTGTTGTGCAGATCCGCGTCAGGGGCTCATTTCTCAAGGAATTTAGGCATTTTGCGCACACTGGGCTTGCGGCAATAGCTATCAAATAAATAGCAAATCAACCAACAAACACTGCAAACAGCTACCGCCTGGCTTACCCAGCAAACCGCACTTCCACCCGCAGCCCGCCCAGTTGGCTCGACGGCAGCAATTGCACCGTTGCACCATGCTGGTCGGCAATGGCCTTGACGATGGCCAGGCCCAGGCCGCTGCCGCTGGCCGCTGCGTCGGCCGCGCGGTAGAAGCGGTCGAACGCACGGGCTCGGCCCTCCTCGTCCAGGCCGGGGCCGCTGTCGTCCACGGCCAGCACGGGCACGGTGCCATCACGTCGCAGCTCCACGTCCACCTGGCCGTGTTCGGGGGTGTATTTGATGGCGTTGTCGAGCAGGTTGCGCAGCAGGATGTGCAGGCCGTCGGGGTTGCCTTGCACGACCACCGCGTCACCCTCCAGCAGCCCCAGGTCGATGCCCCGCGCTTGCGCTTGCGGCAGTACGGCGGTGATGCCGTCGCGCACCAAGGCTTGCAGATCCACCGGGGTGGCGGCGTGGGCCTGGCTGCCTTGTGCCTCCTGGCGCGCCAGCACCAGCATTTGTTCGACCAGCGCGATCGCACGGTCGATGCCCTGGTTCAGACGCTGCACCGCCAGGTCTCGGCTGGCTTCGTCGCTGCCCAGGTGGGTGCGGCGCAGTGTCTGGGCTTGCAAGCGCAGGGCGGTCAGGGGCGAACGCAGCTCATGGGCGGCGTCGGCAACAAAACTTTTTTGCGCGTCGAAGGCACGTTGCACGCGGTCGAACAGCAGGTTCAGCTCCTGCACCAGGGGCCGCACCTCATCGGGCAGGCCCTGTGTATCCAATGGCGACAGGTCGTCGGCCGCACGGCTAGCCACCTGGCTACGCATGCGCTGCACCGGAGCGAGGGAGCGGCGAATCACCCAGGCCACCGCCAGCATCAGCAGCGGTGCCATCAGCGCCAACGGCCAGGTGGCGCGCCAGGCCATGGCACGGGCGCGGGCCTCGCGGGCGTCCATGTCCTGCGCGATTTGGACAGTCTGGAAGCGGGTTTGCACTGAATACACACGGTAGCGGCTGCCACCCACCTTCACGTCGGAGAAACCCAGCACCGCACGCGGCGGCAAAGCGGAACGGGCCGACCGGTACAACTGCACACCGTCTGGCCCCCAGATCTGGATATACAGCTCGAAACCGTCCCCGGCATCAAAGGCGTCGGGGGCCAGACCCAGCGGCACTGCACCACGCAAGGTGTTCGCAGTCTGCTGCAGGTAGTGGTCGAACATCGAATCCGCCTCGCGCAGCGCCCCCCGGTAGGTGGTGGCCGCGAGCAGCAGCGTAACCAGCAACACAGCCACAAGTAAAAAGGCCAGCAGGCGGCCTTTGAGCGAGTGTCCGCTGGTGCGCAAACTCATTCTTTCGGCACCATGTAACCAAGGCCGCGCACGGTCTGGATCAGGTCGGCGCCCAGCTTCTTGCGCACGCCGTGGATGTAGACCTCCACCGCATTGCTGCTGACTTCGTCTTTCCAGCTGAAGAGTTTTTCTTCCAGCTGGGCCCGTGACAGCAGCACACCCGGGCGGGCCAGCAGCGGCTCCAGCACCGCCCATTCGCGCGCCGAGAGCGACACCGGTGCGCCGTTGAGTGTGGCCTCGCGGGTGGCAGGGTTGAGGCTGACGCCGTGGTGCGAAAAAACCGGTTCGGTCGCCCCCGCATGCCGACGCAGCAGCGCACGGATGCGGGCCAGCAATTCATCGGTGTCATACGGTTTAACAACATAGTCATCCGCCCCTGCGTCCAGCCCGGCCACCCGGTCACCCACCGCGTCACGCGCCGTGGCGACCAGCACCGGCACACTTTGTTTGCGGGCGCGCAGCAGGCGCAACACCTCCAGGCCATCACGCTTGGGCAAGCCCAGATCCAGCAACACCAGGTCGTACTGCTGCGCGCGCAGCGCCGTGTCGGCCATGTCACCGTCTTTGACCCAGTCCACGGCATAGTGCTCGGCGCGTAAAACGTCGAGCACGGCTTCGCCGATCATGGGGTCGTCTTCTACAAGCAGCAGGCGCATCGGGGAGGTCTCCTAGGTACACGCAGTGTGCTGCACCCACCTTAGTGCGGGCTTAGAAAGTTTTCAGCCTGCCAGCCGTGCGCGGTGACGTGTAATCTGCGCCCGCACCTGACTGGGGGCCGTGCCGCCCAGCGTATTACGCGCATTCAGCGAGCCACGCAGGCTCAACACCTCGTACACGTCCTGTTCAATCTTCGGGTTGAACTGCTGCAGTGTCTCCAGCGGCAGGTCAGACAAGTCCACACCCTGGGTGGACGCGGTCTTCACGGCGTGGGCGACGGCTTCGTGGGCGTCGCGGAAGGGCAGACCTTTCTTGACCATGTAGTCGGCCAGGTCGGTGGCGGTGGCATAACCCTTGAGGGCGGCGCGCTCCATGGCTTCAGGTTTGACGGTGATGCCGCCGACCATCTCGGCAAAAATGCGCAGTGTGTCTTTCAGCGTGTCCACGGTGTCGAACAGCGGTTCTTTGTCTTCCTGGTTGTCCTTGTTGTAGGCCAGGGGCTGGCCCTTCATCAGGGTGATCAGGCCCATCAGGTGGCCCACCACACGGCCGGCCTTGCCGCGCGCCAACTCGGGCACGTCGGGGTTTTTCTTCTGCGGCATGATGGAACTGCCGGTGGTGAAGCGGTCGGCAATGTGGATAAAGCCGAAGTTCTGGCTCATCCACAAAATCAGCTCTTCGCTGAAGCGGCTGATGTGCACCATGGCCAGGCTGGCTGCTGCGGTGAACTCAATCGCAAAGTCGCGGTCACTCACGGCGTCCAGGCTGTTCTGGCAGACCTGCGGCAGGCCTTGTGTATCCACCATACCGAGCGTGCGCGCGACCATTTCGCGGTCCAACGGGTAGCTGGTGCCGGCCAGTGCGGCGGAGCCCAGCGGCAGGCGGTTGACACGGCGGCGCACGTCGGCCATCCGTTCGGCGTCGCGGCTGAACATCTCGACATAGGCCAGCATGTGGTGGCCAAAACTCACGGGTTGCGCCACCTGCAGGTGGGTGAAGCCGGGCAGGATGACCTCCACGTTTTTCTCTGCAATGTCCACCAGCGCTTTTTGCAGGTCCACCAGCAGGCCGTTGATGAGGTCAATCTCACCACGCAACCACAGGCGCACGTCGGTGGCAACCTGGTCGTTGCGGCTGCGGCCGGTGTGCAGGCGCTTGCCCGCGTCGCCCACCAGCTGGGTCAGGCGCGCCTCGATGTTCAGGTGTACGTCTTCCAGGTCCAGCTTCCATTCAAATTCACCGGACGCGATCTCGCCCGTGATCTGCGCCATGCCGCGCTGGATGGAGGCGTGGTCGTCTGCGTTGATGATGCCCTGGGCGGCCAACATACCCGCGTGTGCCAATGAACCTTCGATGTCAGCCTGCCACAGGCGTTTGTCAAAAAACACGCTGGATGTGTAGCGTTTGACCAGGTCACTCATGGGCTCGGAGAACAGCGCGGACCACGCTTCGGATTTTTTGTCGAGTTGGTTTTGGGACATGGCAACGGGGAAGGTGAACGTGGAAATAGACAGTGGATGGCAGAATAAACAAGCGGTTACACCACTACAAATGCCAACCAGCATGCGCAAGCCCCCCATTTTATCGGCCCCACCACCCCAGGCACTCACCAAGGCGCTCGTTTTTGACGCCTGCCATGTGGGTGTGGTGCTGCGGGCGGTGCTGTTTGTGCAGGCGGTGGTGGCCGTGGGGGCCATGTTTGGGGCGGCCAGCTGGTTGGACTGGGTCACCCGGGTGGCGCTGCTGACTGGTGCCGCACTGCCCGGCACACTGCTCTGGCTGGTGGCGGCCTGCAGCATCAAAACCGTGCTGGCACCCCGGCCTGCCCGGGTGCAGTACGCCGTGGGTGTGGCCTTGGGCGCACTGGCGGGGCTGTATGGCTGCAGCATGTTGTGGCTGGTGGGCCTGGCGGAATCGGCCCCGTGGGTGGCCAGCGCATTCACCGGGGCCTTGCTGGCTGCGGTGCTGGTGGCGGCGCTGGTGCTGCGCGCACGTGGCACCGTGCCGGCGGCCACCAGCGCCCGGCTGGCCGAGCTGCAGGCGCGGATTCGCCCACACTTTTTGTTCAACACGCTCAACAGCGCCATCGCCCTGGTGCGCGCCGAGCCCGCCCGGGCCGAGGGGCTGCTGGAAGATTTAAGCGACCTGTTTCGCCACGCGCTGGCCGAGCAGGATGGCTCCGTCACACTGGCGCAGGAGATGGCCCTGGCCGAGCGTTACCTGGCGATTGAACAGGTGCGCTTTGGTGAGCGGCTGCGTATCGAATGGCAGCTGGACCCGGCGGTGGACGGCGCGCAGTTGCCGCCGCTGCTGCTGCAGCCGCTGGTGGAAAACGCGGTCAAACACGGGGTGGAGCCGAGCGCCAGCGGCGCGGCGCTGCGCATCCGCAGCTACAAGCGCGGTAGCTTGGCCTGTATCGACATCGACAACACCCTGCCCCCCCCGGCAGCGGCGCACTGCCCTGCCCCACAGGCCACGGCATTGCGCTGGCCAATGTGCGTGACCGGCTGCGGCTGCTGCACGATGTGCAGGGGCGGTTCAGCGCGGGCCCACACAACGGCGGTTACCGCGTGCATATCGGCATTCCTTTGTAATGTGGAACACCCCCGAAGCGCCTTTGGCGCTTTCCCCCTTGCAGGGGGCGATGCTGGTGGCCTGGCGGAGCCAGTTCCACGGCATCCGCTGGAAGGGGCGTGCATGCCTCACACGGTGTGTTTCATCGTCCGGCGTCATCATTTTCATAACAGTTAAGGCGGTACACCCATGGGCCTGCACATCCTCATCGTGGACGACGAAACCCTGGCACGGCAGCGCCTGCGCACCCTGCTGGCCGACTGCACTGCGCCCGCCATCGGCAGCGTGACCGAAGCCGCCCACGCCACCGAGGCGATGGAGCGGCTGCAGCACGGCACCGTGGATGTCGTGCTGCTCGACATCCACATGCCCGGCATGGACGGTATTAGCTTCGCCCAGGCCCTGGCGGCGCTGCCCCGGCCCCCAGCCATCGTGTTTGTCACCGCCCACGCCGAACACGCCGTGGCTGCGTTTGAGCTGGACGCCGTGGACTACCTGACCAAACCGGTGCGGCTGGAACGGCTGCAGCAGGCGCTACAAAAAACAGAGCGCACTGCGCACATGGGTCGTGCGCTACAGGCCGATTTGGCTCAAGGAACCTTGCTCATCCACGACCGGGGCCGCACCGAGCGCATTCCGCTGGGTGAGGTGTTGTACTTCAAGGCCGAACTCAAATACGTCACCGTACGCACCGCTGCGCGCAGCTACATCCTCGATGACTCGCTGAGTGAGCTGGAAACGCGTTACGCCCCACGCTTCATGCGTATCCACCGCAACGCCCTCGTGGCCCGCCGCGCCGTACGCGCGCTGGAAAAACACTACGACGCCGACGAGGGTGAAGGCTGGGCGGTGCGGCTCGATGGGTTAAGTGAGCTGCTGATGGTGTCACGCCGCCAAGTGGCGGCGGTGCGCGACGCCATCAGCGGGTGAATGGAACACCCCCAGGCTTTTTCACTGCGTGTAAACGCCAGCCCCTTGCAGGGGACGACATCAGTGGCCCGGCAAAGCCGGTTCCACGGCGTCTGTTGGTCTGGCCTGCTCTGCGGCCTTAGAGCGGTGCAGGCGCGCCAGTTTTCACTGAATTCATGCGATGAGTTCAAACGGGCACGGCCGGGGCGCGGCACGCTGCCGCGACCTGCGCCCCCTGCTCCCCCAGATCCCAGAACAGGCCTGCCATCAGCGGCAGTGCCTCACGCGCCACACTGCCCAGCAGGTGTTCATTCGGCGCGTGTTGTGCACAGGCGGGGTAGGAATGCGGCACCCACAGCGTGGGCTGGCCCAGCACTTTGGCAAACACGTCGTTGGGCAGGGTGCCGCCCAGGTTGGGCAGCAGGGCCGGGGGTTTGCCGGTGCTGCGTTGTATGGACGCCAGCGCCCACTGCACCCAGGGGTTGTCGGGGTCGAGACGGGTGGCCTCCATCAGCGGGCCGAACTGTTCCACCTGCACGTCGGTGAAGCCATGTGTATCCAGATGGGTGCGCAGGTGCTGCATGAAGTTTTCGCTGTCGCTGCCCACCACATAACGCACCTGGCAGTGGGCAGACGCGTGGCCGGGAATGGCGTTGACGGGGGCTTCGGGGTTACCGGTCTTGAAGGCCAGCACTTCCAGGCAGTTCCAGCCAATCACACGCTCCGTGGGGCTCAGGCCCGGCTCCCCCCAGTCGGCGTCCACCTCCGGGTCGTCGGCTCCGCCGCCCACGGTGATGGTTTGCAGCGCCTGGCGCACGTTGTCGGGCAGGCTGGCGGGCAGCAGGCCGGGCACCAGGATGCGGCCATTGGCATCGACCAGCGAGGCGATGGCATGGGCCAGCCGCACGCCGGGGTTGCGCAGCAGGCCGCCCCAGTTGCCGGAATGGTGGCCCGCCGGGCGCAGCTTGATGCACAAATCAAAATTCACACCCCCGCGTGAGCCCAAAAACAAGGTGGGCCGCTCGGCCGCGACCCGGGGGCCGTCGGACGCCAGAAACAGGTCGGCCTGCAACGCGTCGCGGTGCTGTTCACACACCTCGCGCAGGCCGGGCGAGCCCACCTCCTCGCCCATCTCCAGCAGCAGTTTGAAGGTGTAGCCCAGTTGCCCATTGCGCACGGCCAGCACCTGCTGCAAGGCACCCAGGTTGATGCTGTGCTGGCCCTTGTTGTCGGCGGTGCCCCGGCCATACCAGCGGTCACCGTCCACCACCATGACCCAGGGCTCCAGGCCTGCGCGCCACTGGGCTGCGTAGCCACGCACCACGTCGCCGTGGCCGTAGCTGAGCACGGCAAACGGGGCGTCGGGCTCGGCACGTTCGGCAAACAGAAACTGGGGGCCGCCTGCCACCGGGTTGGGCCAGATCTGGCACACAAAACCCAGCGACTCCAGCAGCGGCACCATGTGCTCGTTCAGGTACGCGGACATCACCGGGGCCTGTGTGGGCTCCTGGCTTTCGGTGGCAAAGGCCACGCGGTGGGCCAGGGTCTGGCGTAGTTCGCCGCTGTCAAAGTAGTCGGTGGCGCGCTGCAGGGCGTCGGCTCGGGTCATAGGGTGGTTCTCCAGGGTGCATATCGACCAATGGAGCAAGCGTAGAGAGTGCGCTGCGTCAACACAATCACCGTATTTTCAAACTACCATTGCCGAATTGGCAAACCACCCAACCGACTTACAGGCCCACCGTGCACGCCCACCAACTACAAGACACCGCCCTGCGCTACTTCCTGGAAGTGGCGCAGGTGGGCTCCCTGACCGAAGCGTCCGTGCGGCTGCATGTGGCCACCTCGGCCATCAGCCGCCAGATCAGCGGGCTGGAACAGACCCTCGGCACGCCTTTGTTCGAGCGCCAGCCGCGCGGCATGGTGCTGACGGCGGCGGGCGAGATTCTGGCGGTGCATGCCCGGCGCAGCCGTATGGACGCGGAACACGCGCTGGAGGGCATCCTGGCGCTGCAAGGCTTGCGCACCGGCCAGGTGCGGCTGGCCGTGACGGAAGGGTTTGCGGGCGACTTCCTGCCGCGTCTGATGCAGCAGTTCCGGCTGCTGCACCCGCAGATCCAGTTCCAGGTGGCCGTGTTGCCCCCGGCCGAGGTGCCCCAGCAGGTGCGCCAGGCCGACGCCGACATGGGCCTGACCTTCAGCCGCCAGCCCGAGCGGGACATCCGGGTGGAGCACCGCCAGCCCGCGCCGCTACTGGCCGTGATGCGCCCCGACCACGTACTGGCCCGCCACAAGTCGGTCACGCTGCGGGCTCTGTGTGCCCACCCGCTGGCCCTGCCCATGCCCAGCACCACCGTGCGCCAGATGCTCGACATTGCCTGCAGCCGCCAGCAGCTGCCGCTGGAGCCGGTGCTGACCACCAACCACTGGCCCACGCTGGTCGGGTTTGTGGACCAGGGCGGCGGGCTGACGGTGGCGGGTGAGGTGACGATCCGGCAGATGGCGGCGGCGGGCACCCTGCGCGGCATCCCCATCCGCGACCACGGCATGGCGCTGCGCGACATCGAGCTGCAAACCCTGGCCGGGCGCACCCTGCCACACGCGGCACAGCGGTTTCTGGACTACCTCAAGACCCAACTGCCAGCGGGCCAAGAGCACACGGCATAAGCCGACATGGTTTGCCAATACGGCAAGCCTGTGTTCCCAATTCTCTGATGGTGGCAAGGTGACAAATTTTTTACGATGGGGTGACACCCCCTCCTGAGCAGACCCACCATGACCTCACGCCGCCACGTTCTGAACCTGTCCATCCTCTGCGCTGCGGCCCTTGCCGCACCGTACGCCCAGGCGCAAACTTACCCCAGCAAACCGATCCGAATCGTGGTGCCCTTCGGCCCTGGCGGTGCTACCGACGTGGTGGCCCGCACCGTGGCCGACAAACTGTCCGCCCGCCTGGGGCAGCCGGTCATCGTGGACAACAAGCCCGGCGCCAGCACCATGATTGGTGCCGACGCGGTGGCCAAGGCCGCGCCGGACGGCTACACCCTGATGGTGTCGGGCTCGTCCACCTACACCGTGGTGCCCGCCCTCAAGGAGCGTATGCCCTACGACCCGCAGAAAGACCTGGCGCTGATTGCCCTGCTGGTGAAAGCGCCGCTGGTGCTGGTGAGTGGCCCCAGCGCGCCGGTCAAAAGCCTGGCCGAGCTGGTGGCCCTGGGCAAATCCAAACCCGGCGAGCTGGGTTATGCCACCTTCGGCACCGGCTCCGCGCCGCATCTGGCGGGGGAAATGTTGGCCCATGAAGCAGGTATCAAAGTGCTGGCCGTGCCCTACAAAGGCAGCGCGCCTGCATCCATGGCGCTGCTGGGCGGCGAGATCCACTATGCAATTGACACCATCCCGTCCGTCGGTCCCCACATCAAGTCAGGCAAGCTGCGCCCACTGGCCGTGACATCGGTCCAGCGCGCCAGCGCCCTGCCCGACGTTCCCACGCTGGGTGAACTGAAGCTGGGCAAGGCCAGCTTTGACGGCTTCTACGGCCTGGCCGCCCCCGCTGGCACATCAGCCGCCATCCAGCAACTGCTGGGCCGCGAACTGGCCGCCATCATGGCGCTGCCGGATGTGAAGGAAAAGATGCTGGCCGCCGGACTGGAGCCGGGATTTCTGGACGCACCGGCCTTTAATGCCAAAGTGGTCGATGAAATTGCCACGTTCAAAGCGGCAGGCAAACGCGCCAATATCGTGATGGACTAGACCCTGGGCCGTGTGTTGAATGGGGCGGGTTACGGCTGGGGCTGCACCGTAGCCGTTTAACAGCCAAAATGTGCTCTAGCGCCCATTCAGCGGTCGGGTCTAGCTATCATTTTTAAATAGCCACCAGCTTGCGCACACCGTTGGCCTGCATGTCGGCCCCTTTGCCGCTGGCTATCACTTCACCGCGCTCCATCACGATGTATTCGTCGGCCAGCTCTTCGGCAAAGTCATAGTACTGCTCACACAGCACGATGGCCATGGTGCCGCGGTCGGCCAGCATACGAATGACACGACCGATGTCCTTGATGATGCTGGGCTGGATACCTTCGGTGGGTTCGTCCAGGATCAGCAGCTTGGGGCCGGGGGCCAGTGCGCGGGCAATGGCCAGCTGCTGCTGCTGCCCGCCGGACAGGTCGCCGCCACGCCGGTGCAGCATTTGTTTGAGCACCGGGAACAGCTCGTACAACTCACCCGGGATCGGGGTGCTGGCGCTTTTGTAGGCCAGGCCCATGCGCAGGTTTTCTTCCACCGTGAGGCGGGCAAAAATCTCGCGGCCCTGGGGCACAAAACCGATACCCGCGCGGGCGCGTTCGTAAGGTGTGGTCCGCTCGATGGCTTTGCCATCAAATTCGATGCTGCCGGTCTTGATCGGCACCAGGCCCATCAGCGACTTGAGCAGCGTGGTTTTGCCCACGCCGTTGCGGCCCAGCAGCACGGTGACCTTGCCCAGCTGGGCGTCGATGCTCACGTCCCGCAGGATGTGCGAGCCGCCGTAGTACTGGTTGATGTTGGTGGCTTTCAGCATGTTCAGCGGCCCAAATAAACTTCGATCACTCGCTCATCCGCCTGCACTTCATCGAGCGTGCCCTGGGCCAGCACCGAGCCATCACACAGCACGGTGACGATCTCGCTGATGGTGCGGATGAAGCTCATGTCGTGCTCCACCACCATCAGCGAATGTTTGCCCTTCAGTGTGAGGAACAGCTCGGCGGTGCGGGCGGTTTCTTCGTCCGTCATGCCGGCCACGGGTTCGTCGAGCAGCAGCAGCTTGGGGTCTTGCATCAGCAGCATGCCAATTTCAAGCCATTGCTTCTGCCCGTGGCTGAGGTTGCCGGACTGGCGGGTGACATGGTCGGCCAGGTGGATGGTGTGCAGGATGTCGGCCAGCCGGTCGCTTTGCGCCGAGTCGAGCTTAAACATCATCGACGCCTTCACCCCCTTGTCGGTCTTGAGCGCCAGCTCCAGGTTTTCAAACACAGTGAGCTGCTCGAACACCGTGGGTTTCTGGAACTTGCGGCCAATACCCAGCTGGGCAATCTCGGGTTCCTTGTAGCGCAACAAGTCGATGGTGGAGCCGAAGAAAACGGTGCCACTGTTGGGCCGGGTTTTGCCGGTGATGATGTCCATCATCGTGGTCTTGCCCGCGCCATTGGGGCCGATGATGCAGCGCAATTCACCCGGTGCAATGTCGAGCGAAAGGTTGTTGATGGCCTTGAAGCCGTCAAAACTCACGTTCACATCTTCGAGGTAGAGGATACGGCCATGGGTCACGTCCACTTCACCGGCCTGGGCCACGCGGCCATAACCGGCGCTGCGCCCACCCGACTCGGTGCTGCCCACCACGGGCGCCAGCGCGTTTTTGGTGAAGCGCTCTACACCACTTTCCATCAGATCGGGGGTCATGCGCGACCTCCTTTGTTAGCCGATTTTTTGGCCGAGATTTTTGCCATGACTTTGCGGTAGAGCCCCACCACGCCATCGGGCAGGAACAACGTGACACCAATGAACAACGCGCCCAGGAAGTACAACCAGTATTCCGGGTAGGCCACGGTCAACCAGCTCTTGGCACCGTTGACGATAAAGGCACCGAGGATCGGCCCGATGAGTGTGGCGCGCCCACCCACTGCCGCCCAGATGGCGATCTCGATCGAGTTGGCCGGGCTCATCTCGCTCGGGTTGATGATGCCGACCTGCGGCACATACAGCGCCCCGGCCACACCACACATCACGGCCGAGATCACCCAGATCGACAGCTTGTAGCCAATCGGTGAGTAGCCCGAAAACATGACCCGTGTTTCGGCGTCGCGGATGGCCTGCAACACGCGGCCGTATTTAGAGCCCACCAGCCATTTGGCAAACAGCAGGAAGCCCAGCAGCGTCAGCCCGGTCAGCACAAACAGTGTCATCCGCATCGACGGTGTGGCAATCGGGATGCCCAGAATCCGTTTGAAGTCGGTGAAGCCGTTGTTGCCGCCAAAACCGGTTTCGTTGCGGAAGAACAGCAGCATCGCGGCAAAGGTCAGCGCCTGGGTGATGATGGAGAAATACACACCCTTGATACGCGAACGGAAGGCGAAGTAACCGAACACAAAAGCCAGCAGACCGGGCACCAAAATGACCATCAGCATCTGGAAAATGAAGGAGTCACTGCCCACCCAGTGCCAGGGCAGCTCCTTCCAGTCCAGAAACACCATGAAGTCGGGCAGCGCACTTTGGTAGTTGCCGTCGGTGCCGATCTGGCGCATGAGGTACATACCCATCATGTAGCCGCCGAGGGCAAAGAACAGCCCATGGCCCAGCGACAGAATGCCGGTGTAGCCCCAGATCAGGTCCATCGCCAATGCGCAGATGGCGTAACACATGATCTTGCCCAGCAGCCCCACATAAAAGTCGCTCATGTGGAAGATGCTGTCCTGCGGCACCATCAGGTTGAGCACTGGAGCCAGTGCACAGACCACGATCACTGCGGTGATGTAGGCGCTCCAGCCGGAGCGGGTCATCAGCGGCCCTTTGGCCGGGAGTTGAACGGAATGGGTCATGCTTCAGCGCTCCGGCCCTTCATGGCGAAAATACCTTGGGGTCGTTTTTGGATAAAGACCACGATGAACAGCAGCACCGCAATCTTGGCCAGCACTGCGCCAGCCCAGCCTTCGAGAAACTTGTTGAGAATGCCCAGGCCAAACGCGGCATACACCGTGCCCGCCAGCTGACCCACACCGCCCAGCACCACCACCAGAAACGAGTCCACGATGTAGCTCTGGCCTAAGTCCGGCCCCACGTTACCCACCTGGCTCAGTGCACAACCGGCCAGGCCTGCGATGCCCGAGCCGAGTGCAAATGCATAGGTGTCGATACGCGCGGTGTTGACGCCCATACACGAGGCGATGGGCCGGTTTTGTGTGACACCGCGCACAAACAGGCCCAGGCGTGTCTTGCTGATCATGAGTGACACACCCAGCAGCACCAGGCCGGCAAACACCAGAATAAAAATGCGGTTCCACGGCAGCATGAGGTTGGGCAGCACCTGCAGGCCACCACTCATCCACGACGGGTTTTCCACCCCCACGTTTTGTGCACCAAAGATGCTGCGCACCAGCTGCATCAGGATCAGGCTGATACCCCAGGTGGCCAGCAGGGTCTCCAGCGGACGGCCGTAGAGGAAACGGATCACCGTGCGCTCCAGCACCACACCCACCAGCGCGGACGCCATGAAAGCGACGGGAATGGCAGCAATCAGGTACCAGTCAAATGCACCGGGGAAGTAACGCTGGAACACACCCTGCATGAGGTAGGTGGCATAGGCCCCAATCATCATCAGCTCGCCGTGCGCCATGTTGATCACACCCATCAGCCCATAGGTGATGGCCAGGCCCAGAGCCACCAGCAACAGGATCGAGCCCAGGCTGATACCGCTGAAAATCACGCCCAGGCGTTCACCCCAGACCAGCGTGCCTTCGATGGTTTTGAGCGAGGCCTGAATTTGTGCCTTGACTGCAGCATCGGTCTCCACCTGCAGGCGCTCGCTCAGGAGCAGCTTGATGTCAGGGCTGCGGCTTTTGCCGAGGTCAACAGCGGCTTGCAGGCGGCGCGGCTGTTCGCTGCTGGCCAGGAGTGTGGTGGCACGGGCCACTTCAAGCTGAACCTTGATCTTCTCATTGGTTTCTGCGGCCAGCGCTTTGTCGATGATGGGCAGGCGCGCCTCATCGGGCTCTTTCAGCAGCGTCTGTACCGCTGCTGCGCGCACCTTGTCGTCAGGGCTGGACAGACTGAGCGCGGCCAGCGCCGTCTCCAGCGCGCCCCGCATCATGTTGTTGTTGATGACGTCTTCCGCGTCGTCGGGCAGCCGCACTTCGGTACCGGTCACGGGGTCGTAACCCTTGTCGTCCTTGATGATGAACACCTTGGCACCAGCGATGCGGACGGCATCGTCCGACAGCGCCTGGATAAAAGCCGCCGTGCGGCCATCGGCCGTTTGAACCGCCAGGTTCAGCGCCACAACACGCTCTTCGGTTTCGCCCACGGCAATCGCCTGGGCCTCGGACGCCGTCAGGGCGTGTGCCGGTGCAGCGAGCCACAGCAGCGCCACAAAGACAGTTGAAAGCCAGCGGTGGATTAACAACGGGATTCTCCGGAAAAGGTCTTGCAGCACACAAAGGCAAGACACACGAAATACAGGCGGTGAGGGACGCTGGCCCTCACCCCACCCCTCTCCCAGAGGGAGAGGGAGAAAGACAAAAAACCCGCCGCATGAAACGGCACGGCTCCCCTTCCCCCTTCCAGCAAACACCGCGGAACTGGCTCTGCCAGGCCGCTGGTGTGGCCCCCTGCAAGGGGGTAGGAGTAGCGGAACGAAGTCCGCGAAGCCTGGGGGTGTTACTTCTTCTCGGGTTCGTCCTTCTTCTTGTCATTGCCTTCGATGAACGGAGACCATGGCTTGGCCTTCACAGGGCCGGGGGTCTTCCAGACCACGTTGAACTGGCCGTCAGGCTTGATTTCGCCGATGAACACCGACTTGTGCAGGTGGTGGTTCTTCTCGTCCATCTTGCTGACAATGCCCGACGGTGCCTTGAAGGTCTGGCCGGCCATGGCGGCGATGACTTTTTCAGGGTCGGTGGACTTGGCTTTTTCAACAGCCTGTTTCCACATGTTGATACCGATGTAGGTGGCTTCCATCGGGTCGTTGGTCAGGGGTTTGTCCTTGTGGCCAGGGATGTTCTTGGCCTTGGCGTACTCGCTCCACTTCTTGATGAACGCGGTGTTGTCCGGGTTCTTCAGCGACATGAAGTAGTTCCATGCAGCCAGGTGGCCGACCAGCGGCTTGGCGTCCACACCGCGCAGCTCTTCTTCACCCACCGAGAAGGCGACAACAGGCACGTCCTTGGCCTTCAGGCCTGCGTTGCCCAGCTCTTTGTAGAAAGGCACGTTGGAGTCACCGTTGATGGTGGACACCACAGCCGTCTTGCCACCGGCGGAGAACTTCTTGATGTCGGCCACGATGGTTTGGTAGTCGGCGTGGCCAAACGGGGTATATTTTTCGTCGATGTCCTTGTCGGCCACACCCTTGCTCTTCAGGTAGGCGCGCAGGATCTTGTTGGTGGTGCGGGGGTACACATAGTCGGTGCCCAGCAGCACCCAGCGCTTGGCGCCACCACCGGCCTTGCTCATCAGGTAGTCCACCGCAGGGATGGCCTGCTGGTTGGGCGCAGCACCCGTGTAGAACACGTTTTTGGACAGCTCTTCACCTTCGTACTGCACGGGGTAGTACAAGAGCGAGTTGGCTTCTTCGTACACCGGCAGCACTGACTTGCGGCACGACGAGGTCCAGCAGCCGAAGGTCACGGCAACCTTGTCCTGGCTCACCAGTTGTTTGGCCTTTTCAGCGGCCAGGGGCCAGTTGGACGCAATGTCCACCACCACGGGTTCCAGCTTCTTGCCCATCACGCCGCCCTTGGCGTTGATTTCGTCGATGGTCATCAGCACAGTGTCTTTCAACACCGTTTCAGAAATGGCCATGGTGCCGGACAGGCTGTGCAACACGCCCACCTTGATGGTCTCTTGGGCGTGGGCGGTCAGGCCCAGGCCTGCCAGAACGACGGCAGCTGATACCGCCTTGAGGGTGAATTGACCTTGCATGTGTGCTGCTCCAGAAGTTGAGAAAAACATCCTTCGCTGGCTGCTGCCGGAGACACCCGGCAAGCTTTTTCCTAGCGATGGGCTGATTCTGGAGAGCACCGCCCTTGTGGGAAATACGCCGGGTGGCGTACATGGCCACCGCCGATGGACCCCTCCACCCACCCCGGGTTTGCATGTGGGTTTACACAATTGATAAGGGAAAACCCTTAACTACAGTCGTTCCACCTGAAATCCATCACACCACAAGGTACCCCTATGTCATCACCAACAGAGACAAGCCCCAAGAAACTGCCCATCTACCGGTCGCTGTACGTCCAGGTCCTCACCGCCGTGGTGCTCGGCGTTCTGCTGGGCCACTTCTACCCCGCTTTGGGCGAGCAGATGAAGCCGCTGGGTGATGGCTTCGTGAAGCTGATCAAGATGATCATTGCGCCCATCATCTTCTGCACCGTGGTGGTAGGCATCGCCGGCATGGAAGACATGAAGAAAGTCGGCCGCACCGGTGGCCTGGCTCTGCTGTACTTTGAAGTGGTCAGCACCATTGCGCTGGTGATCGGCCTGGTGGTCGTCAACATCATGAAGCCCGGTGCAGGCATGAATGTGGACCCGGCATCACTCAACATGAGCTCCATCGCGGCCTACACCGGCCCTGGCAAGATGGCCAGCACGTCAGACTTCCTGATGAACATCATCCCGACCTCACTGGTGGGTGCCTTTGCGCAGAACGAGATCCTGCAAGTGCTGCTGATCGCCGTGATGTTCGGTTTTGCGCTGCACCGCTTTGGCGGGCGTGGCACCATGGTGTTCGACCTGATCGAGAAAACCTCGCATGTGTTCTTCACCATGGTGGGTTACATCATGAAGGTCGCCCCCATCGGTGCATTTGGTGCCATGGCCTTCACCATCGGTAAATACGGCGTGGGCACCCTGCTGTCGTTGGCACACCTGATGTTTGCGTTCTACTTCACCTGTGTGTTGTTCATCTTTGTGGTGCTGGGGGGTATTGCCCGTTTCCACGGTTTTTCGATCTGGAAGTTCATCAAGTACATCAAGGAAGAACTGCTGATCGTGCTGGGCACCTCGTCGAGTGAATCGGTGCTGCCCCGCATGATGGAAAAGATGGAAAACCTGGGTGCCAAGAAGTCCACTGTGGGCCTGGTGATTCCCACCGGTTATTCGTTCAACCTCGACGGCACCAGCATCTACCTGACCATGGCGGCGGTCTTTATCGCCCAGGCCACCAACACCCCCATGACGCTGATGCAGGAGATCACCCTGCTGGCCGTGCTGCTGCTCACCTCCAAGGGCGCGGCGGGCATCACCGGCAGCGGCTTCATCGTGCTGGCCGCCACACTGTCGGCCGTGGGCACCGTGCCGGTGGTGGGCCTCACCCTCATCCTGGGCATTGACCGCTTCATGTCCGAAGCCCGCGCGCTGACCAACCTGATCGGCAACGGCGTGGCCACGCTGGTGGTGGCCAAGTGGACGGGTGACCTGAACACCGAGCAGCTCGACGCCCGTCTGAACAACCGCACCTGGGTGGACGAGCAGGAGCCCGAGCTGCTGCTGGACGCCAAGACAGCCACGATGGATACATCCGGCCATCCTTGAGCCTGAAGTATTGATTTGATAGCACAACGCCCAGGCAGAACCTGGGCGTTTTGCCATTCTGGCCTTTGAAATTCAGGGCCGGCGCATCACGAAGCGCTCGCCCAGCTCGAAATAGTCCCCTGCCCCACCGCCCCGCAGGATCGGGTGGGCCGCAGCGGTGTCGTACACCCCGTCGCGCAGCAGCGCCTGGGCGATATGTACGGCCACCACCTCACCCAGCACCAGCCAGGTTTCCACTGTGTTCCCAGCGGCGCCCTGCAGCTGCACGATCTGGCTGACACGGCATTCAAACGACACCGGGCTCTCGGCCACGCGCGGCACGGCGATCTCGCGTGAGGCTACGGGGGTCAGGCCTGCCAGCACGAACTCGTCCACCTCGGGCGGCACCGCCGCACAGCTCTGGTTCATACGCTCGGCCAGTGCCCGGGTGGCCAGGTTCCAGCTGAACTCCCCCGTCTCGCGCACATTGCGCAGCGTGTCCTTGGCGCCGATGCTGGCAAAACCCACGATGGGCGGCACGTAGTTGAAGGCGTTGAAAAAACTGTAGGGCGCCAGGTTGCGGCGGCCTTGCCCGTCCTGCGATGCAATCCAGCCGATGGGCCGGGGCCCGACGATGGCGTTAAACGGGTCATGGCGCAGGCCGTGGCCTTCGGAGGGGCGGTAGAAGTGCATGGGGCTAGTGTGCCTCTAGACACCCGCAGGCTGGCGCAGCACCTCCGCAGCCAGCCGGTCCAGGTTTTGCTCGTTCGCGGGCTCCACGATGTGCGCCACTTGGCGCGCCACGTCGGCATTGTCGAAGACCTGCTCCCACGCCACCGTGGTGCCGGTGGCCGAGGGTGCCAACGTGATAGCCAGGCCAAACAGCGGCTCACACACATGCCGGATGACCAGCCTGCTCGGTGCGTCAATCTCGGCAAACACACATTCGTTGGGGTACTGGCTGCCGTCGGGGCCCACCATGGTGAAAGACCAGCGCCCACCGGGTTGGAACTCACACACATGGGAGGTGTTGGTGAACCCTGCGGGCCCCCACCAGCGGACCAACCGCTGCGGGTTGGCCATCGCGGCAAAGACCTGCTCCACCGTTGCCGGGATGTTGCGTGAAGTGCGGAAGGTGGCCATGGGGTTCTCCATGTTGTGGGGTTGTGCGCCAGAGACCCCGAAATACTACCGCCTTCACGTTCTTCAAAAAAGATAGCTGCATGCGCAGGAACCACCTGCGCCAGCAGCCATTTCTACCCTAAAAACCAGTCAACTCAGCGCCCCCAGCGCAGCACCAGCGGGTCGAGCCGGCGGGCGGTTTCCAGCAGGCCTTCGCGCACGAAGGGGTTCATGGGTGGGAAGGGGTGGCGTGCGGCCTCGCTGGTGATCACACCACCGGCCTTCATCAGGGCCTTGGCGCTGAGGATGCCGCCCTGGCGGTTCTCGCAGTTGATCAGGGGCAGCCAGCGCATGTAGGCGTCGATGGCCTCTTCGCGGCGGCCGGCCATGTAGGGGTCGATGATCTGGCGGATGCCGTCGGGGAAAGCGCCACCGGTCATGGCACCGGTGGCTCCGGCGTCCAGGTCGGGCAGCAGGGTGATGGCTTCCTCGCCGTCCCACGGGCCTTCGATGGCGTCGCCGCCCAGGCGGATCAGCTCGCGTAATTTGCTGGCGGCACCGGCGGTTTCGATCTTGAAGTAACTCAGCTGCTCGATCTCTTGCGCCATACGGGCCAGGAATGGGGCAGAAAGCACGGTGCCGCTGGCGGGGGCGTCCTGCACCATGATCGGAATGTCGATCGCGTCGGACAGACGGGCGTAGAACTCGAAGATCTGCGCCTCGGGCACCCGGAAGGTGGCACCGTGGTAAGGCGGCATCACCATCACCATGGCCGCACCCATGTCCTGCGCGCGGCGGCTGCGTGCGGCGCAGACGGCGGTGCCGTAGTGGGTGGTGGTGACGATCACCGGCACGCGGCCGGCTACATGTTCCAGCGCGGTGCGGGTGATGGCCTCGCGCTCTTCGTCGGACAGCGAGAACTGCTCGGAGAAGTTGGCCAGGATACACAGGCCGTTCGAGCCGGCGTCGATCATGAAGTCGAGGCAGCGCTTCTGGCTTTCCAGGTCCAGCGAGCCGTCGTCATGGAAGGTGGTGGGCACCACCGGGAACACACCCTTGTAGCGTCTTTGCATGGCAGGTTTATTCGATGATGTTGAACTGGTCGAGGTAATCGGTGTTCAGAGTCAGGCCCAGGCCGGGCACGTCGTCGCGCAGGTCGAGGAAACCGTTCTCGGCCACCGGCTCGCCTTTGAAGATGTAGTAGAACAACTCGTTGCCCACTTCCACATCGAACTGCGGGAAATACTCGGCCATGGGCGAGGCCAGGGTGCTCATGGTGAGGTGGTAGTTGTGCATCTGCCCGGCGTGCGGGATGACCGGCACGCTGTAGGCCTCACACAGCGCATTGATCTTGTGTGCGGCGGTGATACCACCCACGCGGTTGGTGTCGTACTGCACCACACTCACGGCTTTTTTGTCGAGCAGCTGCTTGAAGCCGTAGAGGCTGAACTCGTGTTCACCACCGCTGATGGGGATGATGTTCATGGCGTTGAGTTCGGCATAGCCGTCGATGTCGTCGGCGATGACCGGTTCCTCCAGCCAGCGCGGCTCGAACTTGGCCAGTTTGGGCAACATACGTTTTGCGTATTCCAGGTTCCAGCCCATGTAGCACTCCAGCATCAGGTCGGTGTCATAGCCTATGACTTCGCGGATGGCGGCGACCGACTTGAGGTTCTCGGCCACGCCATGCTGCAGGTGCGCCGGGCCGTAGCCAAACCGCATCTTGAAGGCTTTAAAACCTTGGTCTAGGTAGGTCTGCGCTTCGTCCTGCATGGACTTGAGGTCGGTGCGGTAGAGCTTGCTGTAGTAGCAGGGGATTTTTTCCTTGGTGCGCCCGCCCAGCAGCTTGAACACCGGCTTGTTCACACTCTTGCCCAGGATGTCCCAGATCGCCAGGTCCACCGCAGAGATGGCGGCCATGGTCACGCCCTTGCGGCCCCAGGCGTGGGTGCCACGGTACATCCGCTGCCACAGGTATTCATAGTCCCAAGGGTCTTGGCCAATGACCAGGGGCGCCAAGTATTCGTCAATGATGGCCTTGGCAATCTTGGGCGCCAGGGCCACGTTGCCCAGGCCGATGATGCCGTCGTCGGTCTCGATCTCCACCACCGTCCACGAGTGGAAGCGGAAGGTGCTCATGGACTCGGTTTTGGAATACACCAGGTCCATGGCGTTGGAGCAGAAATTGCCTTGCGGTGGAACGGTCTTGCCCTTCCATTCGAAGACGCGGGCGCGGACAGATTTGATTTTCATGGTGCGTATCTCTCGTGTGCAAAAAGAAGGGTTCAGGCGGCGCGTTGCTGCTGCAGCGACCGGCCCATGCGGGTGGCGATCTGGAAGGCCTGCCAGGTGGCTTCGTCGCTGGCGCGGCCCTGGCCTGCGATGTCGTAGGCGGTGCCGTGCGCCGGGGTGGTGATAGGAATAGGCAGGCCGCCCTGCACGGTCACGCCCTTGCTGAATCCCATCAGCTTGATGGCGATCTGGCCCTGATCGTGGTACATGGTCACGATGGCGTCGTACTGGCCGTCGCGGGCCTTCAGGAAGATGGTGTCGGCGGGGAACGGGCCGTCAATGCGCAGCCCTTCGGCGTTGAGCCCGGCCACTGCGGGCGCAATCACGTCGATCTCCTCGCGGCCACACACACCACCGTCGCCGCCGTGTGGGTTAAATGCGGCCACGGCCACACGCGGCTGCGCTACACCTGCGGACTGCAGCGACTGGTGGATCAGCCGCGTGGCCGACTGGATACGCTCCACACTCAGGTAACTCGCCGCGTCTTTCAGCGGGATGTGGGACGACACCCGTGAGGTCCACAACCCGCCCAGGGTGTTGAATTCGCAGAAGTAGCCGGTCACACCCAGGTGCTCGGCAAAGTGGTGCAGCTCGTCCTCGTGCTGCAGGCCACCGATCTTCATGGCCTGCTTGTTCAGGGGTGCGAAACAGATGGCGTCCACCGCACCAGCCAGCGTGGCGTCCATACAGGTGTCGAGCACCCGCAGCACGCTGCGGCCACCGGCGGCACCCACTTGGCCCACCGTGACGTCGGCCTGGGTAATGCTGTCCACCGCCACAAACGCTGGGCGTGTGGTGTCGGCGCGGTTACGGGCGTCCGCCAGCGAGTTGATGGGGTCGGTGGCTACCACCACACCCGCAACTTGCTGGCCCCAGGCCCAGAGCCAGGGGTCACCGATCAGCACCACGTTGGTGTGGCGTGTGGCCTCGGGGCGCGACAGCAGGCGCGCGATCAGCTCGGAACCAATGCCGGCAGGGTCGCCCAGTGTGAGGGCCACCACGGGAAGGGAGTTATGCATGGTCGGTCAGTCCAGCTTGATGTTGTTCTTGCGGATCAGGTCACCGTAACGCTGGTTCTCGGCGTTGTGGAACGCCTGGAACTGTGCCAGTGTCATGGGGGTCAGGTCGGCGCCGATGGCGCTCAGGCGGGTCTGGGTCTCGGGCATGGAGATCACCTTGCTGATCTCCGCATTGAGTTTGTCAATCACCGCCTTGGGCGTGTTGGCCGGTGCATAAACGCCGTACCAGGCGCTCATCTCCACACCCTTCACACCGGCTTCGGCCATGGTGGGCACGTCGGGCAGCTGCGGGTTGCGTTTGGCGGCGGCCACGGCCAGCGGGCGGATCTTGCCGTTCTTGATATGGCCCATCACCGAGGGCATGGTGTCGAAGCTCATCTGCACCTGGCCACCGATCAGGTCAATCAGCGCCGGGCTGCTGCCCCGGTACGGGATGTGGGTGATGAAAGTGCCGGTGGCGTCCTTGAACAGCTCGGCCGCAATGTGCTGGGTGCTGCCCGAGCCGCTGCTGGCGTAGTTGAGCTGGCCGGGTTTACTCTTGGCCAGCTTCACCAGATCGGCCACGTTGCTCACCGGCAGGGCCATGTTGGCCACCAGCACGTTGGGCACGGCACCCACAAAGGCCACCGGCACCAGGTCCTTGTTGTTGTCATAACCCAGCTTGAGCAGGTGCGGCGCAATGGCATGGGCGGTGGACACGCCCATCACAAAGGTGTGGCCGTCGGTGGACTTGGCGGTCACGTCGGCGGCCAGGGTGTTGGACGCGCCGGGGCGGTTTTCCACCACCACACTCTGCTTGAGCAGCGGGCCCAGGCGGTCGGCCACAGCGCGGGCCATGGCGTCGGTACCGCCGCCGGGGGCCGAGCCCACCAGCAGCTTCACGGGCTGGCGCGGCCATTCCTGCGCGGAGGCGGTGGACACGGCGGTGCCCAGCGTGGCCGCCAGGCTGCAGGCAACGGCAAGGTGCGTGAGGGATTTCATGGTTTTGTCTCCTGTTTATCGGAATAAGGTTGGGATGCAACAGGGACAGATGCTAGGCTTGTGATTGATTTCTGAAAATTCAAAGTTCTTCATGTATTGATAACCTGAAGATATACATCCCATGAGCACCCCCCCCACCGCCCAACTGCTGAACCGCCTGCGTATGCGCCAGGTGGCCCTGTTACTCGCCATTGGGCAGCACCGCACCCTGCGCGCCGCCGCTGCCCAGCTGGGCCTGACCCAGCTTGCGGCCACCAAGATGCTGCAGGAGCTGGAAAGCGCCATGGGCCACGCCCTGTTTGACCGGGTGGGCCGGGGCCTGCAGCTCACGGCGGCCGGGCACTGCGTGCTGGCGTATTTCGAGGGCTTACAAGGCCATTTCGACGCCCTCACCCGCGAGCTGGGTGAGCTGGAACAGGGCAGCGCCGGCAAGCTGTGTATCGGCAGCATCATGGCGGCCTCGCCCGCGGTGCTGACACAGGCCCTGATCCGGCTCAAGGCGCTGTACCCGCTGCTCACCATCGAGATCACGGTGGACACCAGCGACCGCCTGAGCGACGCACTGCGCCGGGGCGACCTGGACCTGGTGATTGGCCGGGTGCCCGATACCAACGCCGGGGCCTTCAGCTTCTCACCCATCGCCGAAGAGGCACTGTCCATCGTCGCCTCGCCCCAGCACCCGCTGGCCGGGCAGGCCCGCGTGGCCTGGGCCGAACTGCTGGCCTACCCCTGGATCCTGCAGCCGCACGGCAGCCCCATGCGCGAGGTGATGGAGCATGAGTTCAAAAACCAGCGCAGCCCGCTGCCCCGGGGCCTGATCGAGACCGCGTCCATCCTCACCACCACCAACCTGATCGGCAACTCCGACATGCTGGCGGTGATGCCCACCGAGGTGGCCGAACGCTACGAGGCCCACGGCCTGCTGGCCTGCCTGCGTTACACCGTGCGCCAGCGGCTCAGTGTGTACGGCACCATCGCCGCCCGGGACCGGCCCGCCGGGCCAGCGGCAACCCAGCTGATGCAGTTCCTCCGTTCGGCCACTGCCGAGGCACCACAGAATCAAAAACAATAGCGCTGTACGCACATGGGTATTGTGCTAAAGCCACTTTTGGCTTCAAAACCCCACCCCCACAGGGGCGGGCAATACTCCCTAGAATTCAAGGGTTTTCCCTAGGATGCAGCACCCCTCCCCGCTGCGCAACACCCCATGAACCTTCCCCTCTTCGCCCTGGCCGTGGCGGCCTTTGGTATCGGCACCACCGAATTTGTCATCCTGGGCCTGCTGCCCGAAGTCGCCAGCGACCTGGCTGTGTCCATCCCCGCCGCGGGCATGTTGGTGTCGGCCTACGCTTTAGGCGTGGCGGTCGGTGGCCCGATCCTGGCGGTGGCCACCGCGCGCATGCCACGCAAGACCACCCTGGCCTGGCTGATGGCGCTGTTTATCCTGGGCAACATCGGCTGTGCGCTCGCCCCCAACTACGCTTGGTTGATGGTCGCGCGTGTGGCCACCTCGTTCTGCCACGCGGCCTTCTTTGGTATTGGTGCGGTGGTGGCAGCGAGTGTGGTGGAGCCCCACAAACGCGCGCAGGCCATGGCGCTGATGTTCACCGGCCTGACACTCGCCAACGTGCTCGGTGTGCCGCTGGGCACCCTGATGGGCCAGCACCTGGGCTGGCGCTCCACCTTCTGGGCGGTGGCCGTGATTGGGGTGCTGGCCATCGGGGCCGTGCTGCGCTGGGTGCCCAACCTGCGCCACACGCTGAGCGGCAGCGCGTTGGGTGAATTCCGCGTGCTGCGCCGCAAACAGGTGCTGCTGGCGCTGGGTGTGAGTGTGCTGGCCTCGACCAGCATGTTCACCGTGTTCACCTACATCACACCCATCCTGCGCGACGTGACCGGCGTGTCGCCCCAGAACGTGAGTGGTGTGCTGCTGCTGTGCGGTGTGGGCCTGACCATCGGCAACCTGCTCGGTGGCCGCCTGGCCGACTGGAAACTCATGCCCTCACTCATGGGCATCTTCGCCGTGCTGGCCGTGGTGCTGGCCGCGTTTTCGTTCACCAGCGCCTGGCTCTGGCCCGCTGTTTTCACCGTGGTGGTGTGGGGCATGGTGGCTTTCTCCGCTGGCACGCCGCTGCAGGCGCGGGTGGTGACGCAGGCGGGTGACGCGCCCAGCCTGGCGTCCACCCTGAACATCGGGGCGTTTAACCTTGGCAACGCCATTGGTGCGTGGCTGGGGGGTGTGGTGATCAGCGCAGGCTGGTCGCTGCAGACGATCCCGCTGGTGGCCGCAGGGGTGACGCTGGCGGCGCTGGCGTTGACGGTGTACACCGCATCGCTGGACCGGGCACCTGCGGCGGGGTCTTCCACGAAACTGGCGGGGTGTGAAGCGGGCTGAAAAAGCGGAAGGACAGGCCAGCTTCAGCCCCGGTACGCCGCCTCAATGGCGGCAACGTCGATCTTCTGCATGGTCATCATGGCGTCGAACGCACGTTTGGCGGCCGCACGGTCGGGGTCGGCTATCGCCTCCAGCAGCACACGCGGCGTGATCTGCCATGACAAACCCCATTTGTCCTTGCACCAGCCGCAATCACTTTCCTGGCCACCATTGCCGACCACCGCGTTCCACAAACGGTCGGTTTCCGCCTGGTCAACCGTTGCGATCTGGAACGAAAAAGCCTCACTGTGTTTGAAGTGGGGGCCGCCGTTCAGGCCGACGCAGGGAATACCCACCACCGTGAACTCGACCAACAGCACATCCCCTTCACTGTCATCCGGGTAGTCGCCCGGCGCGCGGTGGATAGCTCCCATGGCACTGTCAGGGAAGGTCTGCGCATAGAAGTTGGCGGCTTCCACCGCATCCCGCTCGTACCATAAACAAAGCGTGTTCTTGTGGACCATGGTCTGTCTCCTGAAGCAATAGAACGGGTTGGCAAGCCGCATGATCTGCCCGCGAACCACTGGCATCGTACAGACCACAAAAAACCCGGTCTAAAGGACACGGCCGATGCCGCTGTAGCCATCGGCCCGCGCTGACTACACTTCACCACTCCCGCCCAACGAACCAGCCCCCCTTCCCCATGGACTTTTTCCTCCTGACACTGATCAGTGCCACCGGCTTTTACATGCTCAAGTCCGCTGAGCAGCGCAAACGTATCACCCTGCTGGGCAGCCATCTGAGCCAGTACCAGATCGAAAAACTGATGGAGACCTTGTCCGACGGCTACCTGCGCGCGCTGGGGGAGAAGGATGCCGCGCGGCGTGAGCAGGTGTGGGCGCTGCTGGCCAGCAGCGAGGCCCAGCTGTGCAGCCAGTTCAGCCGTTTTGTGGCCGAGTTTGCCAAGGTGGACGAGGTGTCCACACGGGTCAGCAAGATTCCGGTGGCGGTGCCGTTTGCCAACCAGCTGCTGCCCGCCGCCACCTTCGACCTGCGCAAGGTGTTTGCCGTACACGCCAAGGGCCTGGCCCAGGCCGCACAGAACACCGACGGGCGCTCGCCGCGCGACAAGGCCTTCACCATGTCGGCCGAGCTGTATCTGATGCAGCACACCTGCCACTGGTTCTGCAAGTCCAAAACCGTGGCCTCGGCCCGGCTGATGGCACGGCACAAAACAACGTACGAACAGGTGCTGGCCTCGGTGGCACCGGCCACGCGGGACGCCTACCGGGCGCTGACGGGGGCGTAAAACCCCAGTGTGGCATGCCTCGAATGCTATAAATTAAATAGCTATTAGCGCTCACCCAGAGGGCGCCAGAGGCCTATTTTTCTTATAAATTGCGCCAACATGGGAGCGGTGTAGAACCACGTTTCAGCGGGACCCGATAGCGCGTGCCACCGCGTCCTGAACGGTTCCCAGGGTGTTGCTGTTGCGCAGCATGCCCAAGCCGTTGGAGCTGGCATGTATGACAGTTTGCACACGGATCTGCTGGTCGTTCAGCGTGTTCTGGATCACCAGGCCCGCACCGAGATCTGAGGCCCGGCCCTCGACGCTGTTGCCCGGACCGTTTTGCACGAGGTTCATACCCGCCATCCGCTGGCTGATCTGCAGGGCCTGCGCCGGGTTGAGCTGCGACAAGCGGTCGAGTGTGAGGGTGGTCTGGGTCACCAGCGCGCCGTTGATGTAGACCGCCCGGCTGATTCCAAACCCCACTCGCAGGCCGTGCCCGGCATCAAAGCCACCCCGCAGGGTTTCCAGGTGCTGGTCGCTGACCGTGCGCCACACCAACGGCTCTGCGGCATACACCGGCACGTGGTGGCCGGCAGCCCACACCAGCAGCCCACAACACAGCCCCCGGGCGAGTGCAGCGGTCGGTACAGGGTGGTGGAGCATCAGAAATCTCCCGGCCCCAGCTTGGGCAGAGAAATATCGGTCAGGCTGTCGCGGCCCACACCACTCAGCAAAGGAGCGCGCGGCGCCACGCGCCAATCGGCACGCAGGTTGAAGCGTGCCTGGTCCATGCGGTTGTGCACCACAAACAGCACACCGTTTTGCCAGTTTTTCGCGAAGACCTCACGGGCCAGTGCACGGGTGCCCTGTGCCGGGTCCCCCACCAGCACCCGGTCGGGCTGCAGACCTTTCACGACCACAAAATGCAGGTATCCGTTGTCGTTCAGCAGCACGATGGCCGGAACATTCACCTCACCCAGTTTGTCCAGGGGCTGCTCGAAGCCGTCGGCGTCAAAGCCATGGGCCGCAAGCACCCGTTTCATGTCGAGCAGCGAAAAACCATCTTGGCGGATACGCGCCTGGTCGCCCTGCGCATACATCTGCTCAAACACGGCCTGTTCGCTGATCGGGTAGGCGTAGTGGTGTGTGAGCAAGGTCGCCACCGCCGCAGACCCACAACTGAAGTCGTACTGCTGCAGCAGCGTGCCCGACCAACGCGCCTGCCGCAGGCTGGTCACCGGAACCTGCATGTCACCGGCCCCGGTGGACAGCAACTGGGCAGATTGCGCCCCGGCAGTCCCGCCCACAGCCGCCAGCGCAAGGAATAACAACAGGCCGCGCATGGTGTTCAATCCATCTGCACATGCAGGAGAACCGCGTTCTGGATCAACACATTGGCACCGGAGTTCTGGATCACGACAGGAAGTCCACTCATGTTCGAAAACGCACCGCTGCTGATCGTGTTGCTGCCCGTCGCCACCTGATGGGCGCTGTTGCCTGTTGTGGCCCCTGTCAGCAGCATGTCGTTCTGTACGTAAGTGCCACCACGCAAACGCTCCAGAGCGGTGGTCGCCACAGGGGTGGAGAAACTCCCGCGCCCGGCCAGTGCACCGGCAACAGGGGCGTTGGTCGCATTGGTGGCTTCGCCTGGCGGGGCTTGCGCCATTGCCGCCAACGTACACAGCATGGCTGTGGCCCCCACTGCCAATGTCAGGTGGTTTTTCATGGTGTCTCCTCAGGTCGTCGCGGACACAGCGGAATGGGCCGGCGGGGACAACCCGGGCAGACAGTGCGCTGGCTGCACACCGTCTACCCGATGGCCCACCCTACCGACCCTCAACCCGGCCCGTGTCAGTGGCCCACGTTCAGGTTGGCCTGCACATTCACACTTTGCTGGATCAGCGAAGAAATGCCGCTGTTCTGGCTGGCGATCATGATGCCGGCGGCGGACTGTCCTACGCTGGTCATGCTGTTCGACAGGTTGAACGTACCCGCAGAAACGGAATTGCTTCCGCCCGCACCGCCGACGCCACCCTGGCCAGTACCACCTGCGCCACCTGCGGCCGTGTTGGTGCCACCGTTGCCAGCACCACCGGTGCCACCGGCGCCACTGCCGCCTGCACCACCATTACCCGCCGTGTTGCTGCCATTGCTGGCGCTGCCATTGGTGGCACTGCCGTTGTTGGCAGCGCCGCCGTTGCCACCCGTGCCAGCGCCCGTGGTGCGGCCACCGGTATTGGAGCTGGTCGCCGTGCCACCGTCGCCACCGCTGCCGCCCGCTGCGCCGCTGCCGCCAGCACCTGCCACACCCGTGTTGCCGCTGGTGCCACCATCACCACCCAGGCCGCCGCCATTGGCACTGCCGCTGGAGCCGCTGCCCCCGCCACTGCCGCCGCGGCCACCACGCGCACCGTTGTCGCCATTGGCTTGGGCATTGCCACCCGAGTTCGAGCCGGATGCACTGCCGCCTTTACCCCAGGCACCGTTGCCGGCCTCGGCACTTCCATTGTCCGCACTGCCGTTGGTGACCGAACCGTTGGAGGCTCTTCCGCCCGAGCCACCCATGGCGGCTTCGCCACCCGCGCCCGTGCCACCCGTGCCCCGCCCCGAGGCAACGCCACCCTTGCCTGTGCCGCCATCACCGCCATAACCCTTGCCACCATTGGCAGAACCGGCGTTGGAGGCATAGTTTCCGATGTTGGACACACTGTTACCGGTTACGGCCCCATCCAGCTTGCTTAAAGCCGTGGCGCTGGACACGTTGAAGGCATTGGTGAAGCTGCCCGAAGACCCGTTGTTGAGTGCCACGGAGCGCGCCCCTGTGGCGCGTGCAGCGCCGGTGTTTTTGTAGTTGGTGCTGCTGTCGGTCGATGTCCGTGCGTACGTGCTTGAGTCGGTGGAAGTTTTGGAATAACTGCTGGAGTCCGTCTTGCTGCTGGTTTCCGTGTTGGTGTTGTTGATCGTGCTGGTGTTGTCACCAGTACGCGTCCTTTGCGCTGCATCCTGGTCAACGCCTGCTGCCATCGCGACATGGCTTAAGGCAACGCTGATCAAGTATCGGCATTGGAGTAATTTCGGGCAGCCCCGCCCAGTTTGGACGCAGCGCAGGCTGGGGTTGGCGGCCCAGAGGGCCTTGTACAGGCCCTTGAGCCCGTTTTTGGCCCCTACGGGCGCACCTGTGCCATCAGCCTTTGGCGGCCGAGGAAGATGTTGGCCAGTGCCAGGGCAGTGAACGCCCGCGTGGCATTCTTGTGCAGCCCCACATAGCGCACCTTGCCAAAGCCCCACAGCCGCTTGATCACACCAAAGACATGCTCGACGCGGGCACGAATCCTGGATTTGTTGCGGTTCTTTGCACGAGCCACCTCATCAACGAGACCACCAGCGCGGCGCGTGCGCTGATTGGTGAAGTCTTTGGCGTTTGGAGCTTTACCCGCAATCAACGCCTTCTGACTGGCATAGGCTGAGTCGCCATACACGCGCCGCTCGTTGCCATGCAGCAGTTGTGGCAGCGGGTGCTTGTCATGCACGTTGGCGGCTGTGACGACGGCGCTGTGCGCCAAGCCGCTTTGGCTGTCCACGCCAATGTGCAGCTTCATGCCAAAGTACCACTGCTGGCCCTTCTTGGTCTGGTGCATCTCGGGGTCGCGTGCCTTGCCTGCATTCTTGGTTGAACTGGGCGCGCCGATGATGGTGGCATCCACGATGGTGCCGGTATGGACCTTGAAGCCTCGCTGCTGCAACTCCTGCCCCACCTTGGCAAACAGTGCTTCGCCCAGTTTGTGCGCATTGAGGAGCTTGCGAAACTTCAAGATAGTGGTGGCGTCGGGTACGGGCTCACGGCCCAGGTCGATGCCTGCAAAGCGGCGCAGGTTGGCACTGTCGTACAGGGCTTCTTCACAAGCCAGATCGGCCAGGTTGAACCAATGCTGAATGAAGTGGATACGCAGCATGCGTTCCAGACCTATGGGTGGGCGGCCGTTGCCTGCCTTGGGGTAGTGTGGCTCGATGACCTCGCACAGGCTGGACCAGGGCACGATGGCCTCCATGGTTCTCAAGAACTCGTCGCGCCTGGTGGGCTTGCGGTAGTTCTCAAAGCTTTGGTCTGCGGCCATGGCGAGGGTTTGCTGCTTCATCGACCTGTAACGCAGCACCACGCAGGTGCGTGTACCTTAATCAGCGTTGCCTTAACCCGAATACCGCTGCGATGGCCGTGGCCAAAAGTGTCGTTTTCATAAATCCTCCAAATGTTGAACTTGAATGACTACCTTGAGGGTGGTGTGTGCCACACCCATCGCAGTCCATCGCATATCGCGTGCCAGGAATCCTGAACATCCAGAACGCTGTCGAGGGTAAAAAGACGCGGTTTTAGATACGGTACTGGCCGGTTTGGCAGCACGTGGACGGTTTTTGCACTCCCCTGTCGACGGGCTCACCGCACCTTTGTCGCAGATGTGTGACAGCACTCTGCAAGACACCTCCACAGCTTGACGCGTATGGGGAATGGCACTTCATTCGCACACCACACAGGCCCCGTGCCATAACCAGCGTCACATACATGCGACACATCACGTGTGACACAGATCTCGTCGCTGCGCGACACACGGCCACGCGCCTGCATGGCATGTGCAGGACAACACCCCTCTCCTGGGTACACCCCGTATCGCTTCGTCAAGGGCTGCAACAGGCCTGTGACAGATGCATCCCAGGCAGCGTTTACGTACCGTTGCAAGTTGCAAATTGAAAAGCGCCATGGATACACCTATACCTGAAGAACGTTCAAGCTGTGTTATGGCTACGTCGCACCGCTAGATGCCTGTTCCGATGGCAAAAAAGAAATACAAGCGGCAACAGTTTTAAGCAGACGCGGTTCCGGAAAACGCTGCAGCGTCCAGCCAGATTCTGGTGCAGTGCCAAGAATGATGGAACCCCCAAAAAACACGGTCACACACGAGGAGCAATGTGATGGCAAAGAACCCCCGCAACTGGCCCGTACTGTGGGGTGCTTGTTCGTTCGGCCTACTGCTATGCACGCCTCCTGGACAGGCACAACAAACCCCCCTCCAGACAAGGGACTCTCAAACGCCTGGAAACATTACAGCAGCAAGTGACCGAACAAGGTCTCCAGATTGAGCGACTGCGCCAGCAGGTCGCGGAGCAAGAGATCCGCTACACACAGCAACAACAGCAACTACAAACCCTCGCACGCCAGGAAGACGCAGGCAACGCGCCCGTCGCCACCGCCCCTCCCGACGTCAACCAAGCGGGCCTGGCCAATGCCCCGTCCGACGGCTCCACCCAGACCATAAGGGTTGGTATTTCCCCCCAGGCCGAAGAAGCACTCCCGGCCGTGGCACAGCTGTTCGACCAGCCTGGCATCCTGACCCCCCGTGGGCGTTTTGTTCTGGAACCGTCGGTGCAGTACGGCTACTCGTCCAGCAACCGGGTGGCCCTGGTGGGCTACACCATCATCCCGGCACTGCTCATTGGCCTGATCGATGTACGAGAAGTCAAACGCAACGTACTGACCACCGCGCTCACGGGACGGTGGGGCCTGAGCAACCGGCTGGAGCTCGAGGCCAAACTGCCCTACGTGTACCGGTCGGACTCGACCATCAGCCGCGAAATATTTACCGGTGCCGCGTCAGACAGCGTCTTCAACAGCAGCGGCAAGGCGCTGGGCGATGTGGAACTGGCAGCGCGTTACCAGTTGAACCAGCCCCAGGGCAACAGCCCCTTCATGGTCGGCTCCTTGCGCTTCAAGTCCCGCACCGGCAAAGACCCGTTTGAGGTGGTGACCGACTGCGTGACCCGCTGTGTGGGCAACACCACCGGCACCGGACTGCCGCTGAACCTGCCCACCGGCTCCGGCTTTTACTCGCTGCAGACCGGCTTGACCGCGTTGTTTCCTTCCGACCCCGCAGTGTTTTTTGGCAGCCTGAGCTACACCCACAACTTCAAGCGCAACAACGTGAGTCGCCTGGTGCGGGACGGGCAGCAGGAGTTCATTGGCACTGTCAAACCCGGCGATGTGCTGGGCCTGAATTTCGGCATGGGCCTGGCCCTCAACGAGCGCTCGACGTTCAGTGTGGGCATGGACCTGTACTCCATCGGACGCACCCAACAGAACGGGGCCGCAGTGGTGAGCTCCGTACGCACCCAACTCGCATCGCTGCTGCTGGGTTACTCCTACCGGTTGACCCCCAGCACCACCCTGAACGTGTCCGTTGCGGCGGGACTCACACCGGACACACCCAACTTGAACCTGACTGTCAGAGTTCCCGTTTCTTTTTAGGCGGCCATTCCATGCCGCGGCGAAACATCCTGTGTGTGTCTCTGGGCTGTGGTGCGCGCAACGTAGTGGAGTACCTGGTCAACAACGGATGGAATGTTGCAGAGGCGAGTACCCTGGCCGCCGCCGGTCGCCTCCAGGCCCTCCAGCACTTTGGAGTGAGCCTGCTTTTGATGGCCGGTGCGCCGCCCACACCGCCTGGGGCACTTAGAGCCTGCGTGCGCACGTCCCGCGGGTCAGAATGGGTGGCCCTGTGTGACAACCTGGCGCTGGAATCCACAGAATTTCGTGACTTGATTCTGGGGGACTTTTTTGGCCACCAGACTCTGCCGCTGGATGGGCCAGCCCTGGCGACGCTGCTGCTGCATGCAGGCCAGCGTGCAGAGCTGCGACACCAGCACACCACCACCCAGACTTTGACGTCACAAGTGCAAGGTATGGTAGGAGAAAGCCCAGCCCTGCAGCATCTGCGACAGCAGATCCGCAAAGTGGCAGCCACCACCGCCCCGGTGCTGATTGGTGGAGAAAGTGGCAGTGGCAAGGAACTCGCAGCGCAGGCAATCCACCACACATCGGCACGCTCAGAAGGGCCTTTTGTCGCGATCAACTGTGGCGCCATTGCGCCGTCGCTGATCCATGCCGAGCTGTTCGGCCATGAGCGGGGGGCCTTCACCGGGGCCTCCACCCAACATGGGGGCCTGATTGAAGCCGCCCATCGGGGCACGCTTTTTCTCGACGAAATTGCAGACCTCCCATTGGACCTGCAAACCAACCTGTTGCGCTTTCTGCAGGAGAAGACGATCAACCGCCTGGGCTCTGTGCGCAGCCTGCATGTGGACGTGAGGGTGCTCGCCGCCTCACACACCGATCTTGCAGCCGCTGTCGCACAGGGGCGGTTCCGCGAAGACCTGTTCTACCGCCTCAACGTGCTGCCAATCGAGGTGCCACCACTGCGCAGCCGCCTGGAGGACATCCCACAACTGGCCCACCATTTTCTGCAGCAGTGTGCAGGCAGCGTCAGCATGCGCATTGACGGGTTCCAGCGCCAAGCCATGACAGCCATGCTGGCCTACCACTGGCCAGGCAACGTACGCGAGCTCCACAACCGCGTACAGCGCGCGGCCGTCATGGCGGATCGGCACCTGGTCAGTGCCGCAGACCTGGGCCTGGAGGTTGCCCACAGTGTGTTTGGTGGTCTCCATGCAGCGCGCACCACCGCCGAACGGGACACCATCTGCCTCACGCTGAACCGGGTGAGTAGCAACGTCACCCTCGCGGCCCGCGAACTGGGCATTTCACGCATGACCTTGTACCGGCTGATGGAGAAACACCGCATCGCCCCCCACGCAGGGCCGCACGGCCCACCATAAGAACGTGTTCACTCAAAACTTCATTGTCAGCCCCCCGCACACGCCGTGTACTGATCATGGCGCATATGGGGTGATTTCAGGCCAGCTGCGCCGTTTCAATCCGGTTGCGGCCATTCTGTTTGGCTGTGTAGAGGAGCTTGTCCACGGCGTTGATAAACGCGGTGGCCTCCATGTCCGGCGACGGGGTGATGGTGCCCACACCCATGCTGAAGCTCACATATGGGTTGTCGTCTGATTTTTCGTGCGGGATGCGGAGTTTTTCGACCAGGCGCTGGCAGCGTTCGGCCACTTCCTGGGCACCGACTTCGTCGGTTTCGGGCAGCAGGATCACAAACTCTTCACCGCCAAAACGCGCCGCAATGTCGCGGGGCCGGGCAATGGCCAGCGTCAGGGTCTGGGCGACACTCGTCAGGCACTGGTCGCCCGCAATGTGGCCGTACAGGTCGTTGAACTGCTTGAAGAAGTCGATGTCGAGCAGGATGACGGACAGCGGCTGCCCGCTGCGGCGGGCGCTGGTCCATTCCAGCTCCAGGCAGGCATCAAAGCGGCGGCGGTTGGCGATTCCGGTGAGCCCGTCTTTGAAGGACAAGGCCTCCAGCTCTTTTTTCAGGCTGATGAGTTTTTCTTCGGTCTTTTTGCGCTCGCTGATGTCAAACATGAAGCCCACCAGGGACTCGGTTTCACCCTTGTCGTTGCGCACCACGTGCACCACGTCGCGGATCCAAACATACCCGTTGTCCTTGGTCAGCGCCCGGTAGTCGGCCTCGTGGTCCACACCGGCCTGTGACTGCGAAATGCAGAAATTCACCACGAATTCACGGTCTTCCGGGTGCATACGCTCGGCCCAGTCATTGGCAGAAATCCAGCTCTCCCGGCTCCAGCCCAGCAGGGGCTCGATCTGCGGGCCGATGTAGGCAAAGGTCATGCTGGCCCAGTCGATCTTCCAGGGGATGGCCTGGGTGGATTCGAGCAGGGTTTTGTACACCGCGCTGTCGCTGTCAAGGTCGTGGAGGTCAGACATGGTGGGCGGGGGTCCGTTGGATGGAAAACGCTGGCACAAGAGATGAGGCAGGTACGCCCCGGGCTGCGCCATCGTAATGGAAACATCCAGAAACACCTACCCCTCAAACTGCGGATGCAACTGGCGGATACGCGTCATGGCCATGCCAGCCGCCGCTGTGCGCGTCTCAACCCCCAGCTTGGCGTAGACCCGCTCCAGGTGCTTCTTCACGGTGGCCGGGCTGGCACCGAGGATGTCGCCAATGTCGCGGTTGGTTTTGCCCTTGACGACCCAGTACAACACCTCGGCCTCGCGGGCGGTGAGTTTGAAGCTCAGGCTCATGGCTTCGATCACGGCGGCGTCGGACACCTCACGCATGATGATCAGCCAGTCGGCCCCCACATCACCTTCACCGTCGCTGTCACCGGTCTGCTGGTGCAGCCGAAAACTCAGGCGCTGGGCCCCCAGCTCGATGGTCAGCCGTGGTGGCTCGGCGGGGCCACCGGTCTGTGCCTCGGCCATCCTGCTGGCGCTGCGCAGCCACTCCAGCACGGCGGGGGGCGTCTGTGGTGCGCTGGTGCCGTAGTAGCGGGCCAGCAGCTCCCGCGCCAGCGGTGTCTGCCAGGTGAGTTTGCCGTCACCCTCGCCGCCCAGGCGCACCATGATGCTGGCGTAACCAAACGCGTCGAGGGCGCTGCGGGCCTCACCCGCGTGTTGCGCCTCTTGCCGCGCACGGCGCGCGCCGCCCAGGTGCACGCCCATCCGTGCCATCACCTCCTTGGGTTTGATGGGTTTGGTGACGTAGTCGACACCCCCCGCCTCCAGCGCGGCCACCAGGTGTTCGGTCTCGGTCAGGCCGGTCATGAAGATGATGGGGATGTGGGCCGTGGCAGGGTTGGCCTTGAGGCGGCGCGCCACTTCAAAACCATCCATGCCGGGCATCATCGCGTCGAGCAGCACGATGTCGGGCAGGGCCTGCGCGGCGCGTTGCAACGCGGCTTCGCCGTTGGTGGCCACCAGCACGCTGTAGCCGGACTCGTCCAGCGCGTCATGTAACACCGACAGGTTGTCGGGCACGTCGTCCACCACCAGCACCACGTCACTGTTGGCGCGGTCCAGGGTGTGGTGCAGATCGGATGGGGGGGCGTTCATGGTGCGGACGGGCCTTCAGACAGGATGCGGCCCATGGTTTCAAACTGGAACTGCCGCGCCAGCGTGCGTAGCTCGGCCACCAACGCAGCGCAGCCGGGCTGCCGGGCCTCGATGGTATCCAACTGGTTGAGGATGCCCCGGTAAAAGCCCAAGGCCACCACCTCGCGCAGCGCCACCAGCGCAGCGGTGTCGGGCCAGACACGGGGCATGGCGGGGGGTGCCACGGGTTGGACGGGAGCGCTGGCTGCAGGGGCCGGGTCGGCCCAGACCAGCGCCAGGCGGCGCTCCAGCCAGTCCAGCAGCTCGCTGTGGCGCAGGGGTTTGACGATGAAGTCCTGCGGCTGGATGCCGACATCGTTTTCCAGCGTCTTGTCGAACGCATTGGCCGACACGATGGCCACGTGGATACCGGTGTGTCCGGCCTGCCGGAGGCGGCGGATAGTTTCCCAGCCGTCGATGCCGGGCATGGCCAGGTCCATAAAAACCACGTCGGGCTGGTAACCCGCGGCCAGCAGGTCCAGGCAGTCGTGGCCGCTGGCCGCCGTGCGCAGCACAAACCCGAGCGGCTCCAGCAACTGCACCAGCAGGTCGCGGTCGGTTTCTTCGTTGTCCACCACCAGCACCTTGCGGCGCGCGCCCAGGTAGGCGCGGCGCTGGGCGGGCGCAGGCTTGCGGGCCACGGCCAGCCCGCCGTGCACTTCGGGCAGGAAAAGTTTGACGCGGAAGGTGGCACCCTGCCCCGGTGTGCTGCTCACCGTCAGCTCACCACCCATCAGGTCGGTCAGCATCTTGGCCATGGTCAGGCCCAGGCCCGCGCCGGGAGCGGCCTGGGCCGAGCTGCTGCCGCGTGCAAAGGGCTCGAAGATCTGGCTGATTTCGTCCGCGCTCAGGCCAGGGCCGGTGTCCTGGATCTCGATGGTGGCCATCTCGCGGGCGTAACGCACTTTGAACACCACCTCGCCCGACTGCGTGAACTTGATGGCATTGCCCAGCAGGTTGATGAGGATCTGGCGCACGCGTTTTTCGTCAGCGCGCACCACGTCGGGCAGGGTGCCGATCGGCTCGAAGCGGAACACCAGCCCCTTGGCGGCCGCCTGGGGCTCGAACATGGCCGTCATCTCATGCACGCAGTCGGCAAAGTGCATGGGTTTGACAGCCAGGGTCAGCTTGCCGGACTCGATGCGGGCGATGTCGAGCGTACCTTCGATGAGTGACAACAAATGTTCACCGCCGCGTTTGATCACGTTCACCGCCTGTTTGCGGTGCGGCGGCACGGCGGCGTCTTCTCCCATCAGCTGTGCGTAGCCCAGGATGCTGTTGAGCGGTGTGCGCAGTTCGTGGCTGATGGCGCTGATGTAACGGCTCTTGGCCTGGTTCGCGTGGTCGGCTGCGCGCTGGGCCCGCTCGGCAGTTTGGCGCGCTTCTTCGGCAACACGGGTGGCGTCTTCGGCCTGCAGCTTGGCCGATTGCAAGGCTTCGTCGGTCTGGCGGTGTAACTCGATCTCGCGCATCAGCAGGTGGGTCTGGCGGTTGGACTCTTCCTGCGCCACCTGGCGGCTTTTGTGCGCCAGCACCAGCCACCAGGCCACGATGCCGGCCATGACAAGCAGCGCCATATAGGCCTTCACGAAGCCTGAGCGCAGCCCCAGGCTTGCATCGAAATTGGGCTCTAGCGCATATTCAGCAAGCGCTTTAAGCTCCTGAAAGTAGAGCAATCCAAACACCACCGCCAGCACCGGCACCACCACCAGCATCAGCAGCAGGAAGTGGCCCAGGCCCGTGTCAAGGTAGGGCCAGATGCGGCGCGGCAGCAACCAGCGCAGCGCGCCCGACCACTGCGCCGACAGGCTGGCGTGCGGTTTACACAGGTCGCCACAGCGTGCGTCCAGCGTGCAACAGAGTGAGCAGATGGCCCCCAGGTAGGCCGGGCAGTGGGCCATGTCGGGGCCTTCGTATTCGCGCTCACACACCACACAACGCTGCAGCGTGAACCGCACATACGTGCCATCGGCTGCCGCCGGCACCAGCGGGATCACCACCTGCGCACCCGGCGACGTGCGCGCAATGTAGTAACGCCCCCGCGTGGCCCAGGCGATCAGCGGCGACGCCACAAACGCGGTGCACAGCGCAATCAGCGCCGAAAACGCCTGCGCCAGCGGGCCAAACACGCCCAGATGCGCGGTGATGGACAAGGCCGACGCCAGCACCATCGCGCCCACCCCCACCGGGTTGATGTCGTACAAATGGGCCCTCTTGAACTCGATGCCCGGCGGCGACAAACCCAGCGGCTTGTTGACCACCAGGTCGGCCACCACGGCCACCATCCACGCGATGGCGATGTTGGAGTACAGGCCCAGCACATCCCCCAGCGCCTCGAACACATTCATCTCCATCAGCATGAAGGCGATGAGGGTGTTGAACACCACCCACACCACACGCCCGGGATGGCTGTGGGTCAGGCGCGAGAAGAAGTTGGACCAGGCCAGCGAGCCAGCGTAGGCATTGGTCACGTTGATCTTGAGCTGCGAGATCACCACAAACAAGGCCGTGGCCGCCACCGCCCAGGTGTAATTGGGGAACACATATTCATAAGCCGCCAGGTACATCTGGTTCGGGTCCACCGCGCGCTCGGTTGGCACCATGTGGGTGATGGCCAGATAAGCCAGCAGCGCACCGCCCAGCATTTTCAGAACCCCCAGCACCACCCAGCCTGGCCCCCCGGCCAGCACACCCAGCCACCAGCGCCAGCGGTTGCGCTGCGTCTGCACTGGCATGAAGCGCAAATAGTCGGCTTGTTCCCCCATTTGGGTGATCAGCGCGATGCCCACAGTCAATGCTGCACCAAAATAATGCAGATTGAAGCTGGCGCCTTTACCAGCATCACCACCATAGTGCGTCACGCCCGAAAATGCACCAGGATCGCGCATCAGCACAAATACAAACGGGGCCACCAGCATCAGCAGCCACAGCGGCTGTGTCCACATCTGCAAACGGCTGATGGCCGACACGCCGTGGGTCACCAGCGGAATGACGACGAGCGCACAAATCAGGTAACCCCAGCGCGGCGGTATACCCAGCGCCAGGTCCAGCGCATAGGCCATGACGGCGGCCTCCAGCGCAAAGAAGATGAAGGTGAACGACGCATAAATCAGCGACGTGATGGTGGAGCCGATGTAGCCAAAACCCGCGCCCCGGGTGAGCAAATCCATGTCCACGCCGTAACGCGCGGCGTAGATGCTGATCGGCATACCCACCATAAAAATGATCAACCCGGTAGCCAGAATGGCCCAGAACGCATTGGCAAAGCCGTACTGCACCAGCAGCGTGGCACCCACGGCCTCCAGAATCAGGAAGGACGCCGCCCCAAACGCGGTGTTGGCCACCCGCCATTCCGACCATTTGCGGAAGCGCTGCGGGGTGAAGCGCAGCGCGTAGTCCTCCATGGTTTCACTGCCCACCCAGGCGTTGTAGTCGCGGCGCACCTTCACCACACGCTGCGGGGCGTCGTTGGCCAGGTCGGGGGTGGTAAGGGCTTCAGGTGGGGCTTGCACATACGACGGGGTGCAGGTTCTGTGCCATGGCACATCCGGCATGGCTATTGCGTAAGGAAAGAGAAATCCCTTTGCCTTTTTACTCCCCGGCCATCTATGGAATTGACCCCTCGTGTTCGGCCGGCATTTGCGGCCGCACGTGCTAACTGTTGAGCGAAGCGAAAAATGGAACTAACTCCGCGTGAAAAAGACAAGCTGCTGATCTTCACCGCTGCGCTGCTGGCCGAACGCCGCCGCGCGCGTGGGCTCAAGCTCAACTACCCTGAAAGCCTGGCGCTGATATCGGCTGCCGTGATGGAAGGTGCGCGCGACGGCAAAACCGTGGCGCAACTGATGAGTGAAGGCCGCAGCATCCTGACCCGCGCCGACGTGATGGACGGCGTGCCCGAGATGATCCCCGACATCCAGGTCGAAGCCACTTTCCCTGACGGCACAAAACTGGTCACCGTGCACCAACCCATTGCCTGATTTTCACCGCCACCCCTCGGAGCCTGCCTTATGCGCCGCATACCCCTGAAAACTATCATTTTGATAGCTGCTTACGCCCTTTCCACCTACGCTGTAGCCCATCCAGGCCATGAAGTGGATGCCCACAGCATCAGTTTTATGGACGGACTGCTGCACCCGCTGACCGGCTTGGACCACCTGGCCGCCATGCTGGCCGTGGGCCTGTGGAGCGCACTGAGCGCCACCTCTGCGCGCCGCATCTGGCTGGCCCCGGTGGCTTTTGCGGGCATGCTGCTGGTGGGCGCGTTGCTGGGCCTGAACGGTCTGGCGCTGCCTGCGGTGGAGCCAATGATTGCCGCGTCCCTGCTGGTGATGGGCCTGCTGGTCGCCACCCGCGCCAAGCTGCCACTCGCCGTGACCGCCGGTGTGGTGGGTGTTTTTGCTGTGTTCCACGGCATCGCCCACGGCACCGAGCTGGCCGGTGGTGGCAACGGTTTTGCGCCGCTGCTGGGCATGCTGGTTGCCACCATCGCGCTGCACCTGGCGGGTGTGGGCCTCGGCCTGGCGCTGCGCAGCCACAGTGTGTGGTGGCCACGGGTGGTGGGCGGGCTGACCGCCTTGCTGGGCGGCGCGTTTTTGCTGCACCTGGTCTGAGCCGGGAGCCCCCACCATGACCCCCGGCGAACTCCTGATCGACGACGGCGACCATGCCCTGAACACCGGGCGGCGCACCTGCACCCTGGTGGTGAAAAACGCCTCCGAGCGCCCCATCCAGGTCGGCAGCCACTACCACTTTGCAGAAACCAACGGCGCACTCGACTTTGATCGTGCCGCCGCCCAGGGCATGCGCCTGAATATCGCATCCGGCAGCGCCGTGCGCTTCGAGCCGGGGCAGCAGCGCACGGTGGAGCTGGTGGACTATGCCGGTGACCGCGTGGTGTATGGATTTCGTGGCCTCGTTCAAGGAAAACTCTGATGGCAACCATTGGACGCCGCGCTTATGCGGAAATTTTTGGCCCCACCGTCGGTGACCGGGTTCGCCTGGCCGACACCAACCTGCTGATCGAGGTCGAAAAAGACTTCACCTTGCAGGCGGGTGCGTACGGCGAAGAGGTCAAGTTTGGCGGCGGCAAAACCATCCGCGACGGCATGGCCCAAAGCCAGCGCACGAACGCGCAAGGTGCTGTGGACTGCGTGATGACCAACGCACTCATCCTCGACCACTGGGGCATCGTCAAGGCCGACATTGGCCTGAAGGGCGGGCGCATCGTCGCCATCGGCAAGGCGGGCAACCCCGACACCCAGCCAGGTGTGGACATCGTCATTGGCCCCGGCACCGAAGTCATCAGCTGTGAAGGCAACATCGTCACCGCTGGCGGCATCGACAGCCACATCCACTTCATCTGCCCACAGCAGATCGAAGAGGCGCTGGCCAGTGGTGTGACCACCATGCTCGGCGGCGGCACAGGCCCCGCCACTGGCACCTTTGCCACCACCTGCACCCCCGGCCCGTGGAACATCGAACGTATGCTGCAGGCGGCTGACGCCTTCCCGATGAACCTGGGGTTTCTGGGTAAGGGCAACGCGAGCCAACCCGAGGCATTACACGAGCAGGTGGAGGCCGGTGTGATCGGCATGAAGCTGCACGAAGACTGGGGCACCACCCCCGCCGCCATCAGCAACTGCCTGGACGTGGCCGAGTTGACCGATGTGCAGGTGGCGATCCACTCCGACACACTGAACGAATCCGGCTTTGTGGAAGACACCATTGCCGCGACCAAAGGCCGCAGCCTGTGCGCCTTCCACACCGAAGGCGCAGGCGGCGGCCACGCACCCGACATCATGCGGGTGGTGGGCGAAGCCAACTTTTTGCCCAGCAGCACCAACCCCACCATGCCGTACACCGTGAACACGCTGGACGAACATGTGGACATGCTGATGGTCTGCCACCACCTCGACCCCGCCATTGCCGAAGACCTGGCCTTTGCCGAAAGCCGCATCCGCAAGGAAACCATTGCCGCCGAAGACGTGTTACACGACCTGGGCGCGATCAGCATGATGAGCAGCGACAGCCAGGCCATGGGCCGTGTCGGTGAGGTCATCATGCGCACCTGGCAGACAGCCCACAAGATGAAGGCCCAGCGCGGCACGCTTGCGGAAGACAGCAGCCGCAACGACAACTTCCGCGCCAAACGGTATGTCGCCAAGTACACCATCAACCCGGCCATCGCCCACGGCATCAGCCACGAGGTAGGCAGCATCGAGGTCGGTAAATGGGCCGACCTGGTGGTGTGGAAACCGGCGTTTTTCGGCGTGAAACCCGCGCTCATTCTGAAAGGTGGCTTTATCGCCATGGCCGCGATGGGTGACCCGAATGCAAGCATTCCCACACCCCAGCCGGTGCACTACCGCCCGATGTTTGGCGCCTACGGCGGCGCGTTGGCGCGCGGGTCACTGACTTTTGTCTCACAAGCCGGTTTGAACGCAGGCATCAAAGACCGCTTTGGACTCGCCAAGCCCCTGAGCGCCGTCAAGAACATCCGGGGTGTGCGCAAACAGCACATGGTGCACAACAGCTACCTGCCGAAGATGGAAATTGACGCCCAAACCTACAGCGTGCGCGCCGATGGGGTACTGTTGACCTGTGAACCTGTCGCAGTTCAGCCGATGGCACAACGTTATTTCCTTTTTTAATGCTCCAAACCTCCAAACTCATCCCCCAAGGCAAAGGCCTCGCCCCCGTCCTGCTGAAACGCGCCACCACGGTGGAACTCGACTGGGACGTGCGCCAGAAAAGCCGCTTTGACGCGACCGACTCCGCAGGCCGCCAGCTCGGCGTATTCCTGCCGCGTGGCACGCTGGTGCGGGGGGGCGACGTGCTGGTGTCCGAAGACGGCTCACTGGTGAAGGTGATTGCTGCGCCGCAAGCCGTGCTGGTGATCACCGCCTGCGCCGACCACGGCACACCGTTTGACCTGACCCGCGCGGCCTACCACCTGGGCAACCGCCATGTGCCGATCGAGCTGCAGCCCGACCACCTGAAGATCGAGCCCGACCATGTGCTGGCCGACATGCTGCGGGCCATGCACCTCACCGTGGTCGAGGCCACGCTGGGCTTCGAGCCCGAAGGCGGCGCGTATGCAGCGGGTGGCCACAGCCATGGGCATGACCACGGGCATGCAACAGCCCACGAGCATGCCCCTGCCCCTGCCCCTGCCCCTGCCCCTGCCCCTGCCCCTGCCGCCAAAAAAGCCACCACGATCCCCATCGCCGCCGCCCCCCACGTCCATGGCCCGGGCTGCGGGCATGACCACGACCATGGGCATGGCCATTCACACTGAACAGCACCCTGCCCCGTGCGACGCCTTCGCCCTTTGACCCCGCCCGTGCGGCGGCACCCTGCCAGGCCTCTGGCAGCCCCCGCCACGGTGAAAGAACAGGCCACACCCGGCCTGCTGCAATTGATCTGGCTGGCCTCTCCGGCTCTCCCAGTGGGCGGATTTTCTTACTCCGAAGGGCTTGAAGCGGCCGTGGACAGTGCGGGCGTAGCTACAGAATCAGTAGCATCTGACTGGCTCATCGAACAGCTGCACCTCACACTCGCCCGGGGCGACCTGGCAGCCATTGCCAAAGCGATTCCCGCCTGGCGGCGGGGCGACCTAGGGCATGTGGCCGCGCTTAATGCCTGGGTGTTACAAACCCGCGAGACCAGCGAGTTCCGGCTGCAGACCGAACAAATGGGCCGCTCGCTGCTGGACTGGCTGCGCAACCACGACACCGCCACACCTGCCCACATTGCCGCCTGCGCGCAAATGCAACCGACCTACCCCATCGCCTATGCACTGGCCGCGTCCGCCACCCCGGCCCCACTGCGCGACGGCCTGCTGGCCTATGCGTTTGGCTGGGCCGAGAACATGGTGCAGTCCGCCATCAAGGCCGTGCCGCTGGGCCAGAGTGCGGGCCAGCGCATCCTGGCCCGGCTGGCAGCCGACATTCCCGCCGCCGTGGACTACGCCATGGCGTTGCCCGACAGCCAGCGCCAGGCGTTCTCGCCGATGCTGGCGATTCTGTCGTCGCAGCACGAAGTGCAATATTCAAGACTTTTTCGCTCCTAGCGCACGTCCCACCTACGCAAGTAGCTATCAATTCAGTAGTAAAAAACCACCATGACCAGCACTCTGCACCACATCGCCCACCGCACCAAAAACCTCCCCCCTTTGCGCGTCGGCATCGGCGGCCCGGTGGGCTCCGGCAAAACCACGCTGCTGGAGATGCTGTGTAAGGACATGCGCGAAAAATACGACCTGGTGGCCATCACCAACGACATCTACACCAAGGAAGACCAGCGCCTGCTGACCGTCAGCGGCGCGCTGCCCGCCGACCGCATCATGGGCGTGGAAACCGGCGGCTGCCCGCACACCGCCATCCGCGAAGACTGCTCGATCAACCTGGAGGCCATCGACCGGATGCTGGTCGAGCACCCCAACGCCGACATCGTGTTCATCGAGAGCGGCGGCGACAACCTGGCCGCCACCTTCAGCCCCGAGCTGAGTGACCTGACCATCTACGTCATCGACGTGGCGGCGGGGGAAAAAATCCCGCGCAAGGGTGGCCCCGGCATCACCAAGAGTGACCTGTTTGTTATCAACAAAACCGACCTGGCCCCGCATGTGGGTGCCAACCTGGACGTGATGTTTGCCGACACCACCCGCATGCGCACCACACCCAAAGGCCTGAAGCCTTTTGTGATGACCAACCTCAAGACCCTGACCGGACTCGACCAGGTGGTCGCCTTCATCGAAGAGCGGGGCATGTTGACTGCCGCCTGATTCCGACCGCGCCACTGCAGAACACCTACTGGAGACAAACCCATGGACAACTCACTGCAAACCCACCAACTTGTGCGCCGCTCCATGGCGCTGGTCCTCGCCGGAGGGCGTGGCTCGCGCCTGAAGCAGCTGACCAATCGGCGCGCCAAACCGGCGGTGTACTTTGGTGGCAAATTCCGCATCGTTGACTTTGCGCTCTCCAACTGCCTCAACTCCGGCATCCGGCGTATGGCGGTGCTGACGCAGTACAAATCCCACTCCCTGTTGCGCCACCTGCAGCGTGGCTGGAGCTTCCTGCGCCCCGAGCTGAACGAGATGGTGGATCTGCTGCCCGCGCAGCAGCGGGTGGACGAGGAGCACTGGTACCGGGGAACGGCCGACGCGATCTTCCAGAACCTGGACATCGTGCGCTCCAACCGCCCCGACTATGTGGTGGTGCTGGCGGGCGACCACATCTACAAGATGGACTACTCGCTGATGATCAAGGACCACGCCGAGCAAGGCCTGGGCTGCACCGTGGGTTGTATCGAGGTGCCGCGCGAAGAAGCCAGCGCCTTTGGTGTGATGGCAGTGGACGAAGCCCGCCGCATCCACGCGTTTGTCGAAAAACCCAGCGACCCGCCCGCCATGCCCGGCAACGACGCAGTGTCGCTGGCGAGTATGGGCATCTATGTGTTCGACGCGGCCTACCTGTACCGCTTGCTGGAGGAAGACCAGCGCAACCCCGACTCCAGCCACGACTTCGGCAAGGACGTGATCCCGCGTGCCGTGGCGGAAGGCCAGGCGCTGGCGCACCCGTTTGGCATGTCGTGTGTGCCACGCATCGAGGGCACCACGCCCTACTGGCGCGACGTGGGCACGATTGATGCATTCTGGTCAGCCAACCTCGACCTTGCAGCCATCACGCCGGAGCTCGACATCTATGACACCGAATGGCCGATCTGGACCTACCAGCAGCAGCTGCCCCCTGCCAAGTTTGTGCCCGACCGCGACGGTCGGCACGGCTTCACCACCAACACCATCGTCTCGGGTGGCTGCATCGTGTCGGGGTCGCAAGTGACCAATTCGGTGCTTTTCTCCAGCGTGCGTGTGCACTCTTATTGTGAGATCGACCAGGCCGTGATCCTGCCCGACGTCACCATCGGCCGCGGCGCGCGCCTGAAGAAGGTGGTGATTGACCGGCGCTGCCACATCCCGGAAGGTTTGGTGGTGGGTGAAGACCCCGCAGAAGACGCCCGCCGCTTTGAGCGCACCGACAGTGGCGTTGTCCTCATCACCCGCGAAATGCTGCCCCCGCCTCCCTGACCTGTCGCTCCGCATTCACCCCACTCAAAAATCCCAAGCCTATGCCCGCCAAGCCCTTTACCCCCAGCCTGCCCCAGTTTGAATACGACCACCCGGATCGGGACGTGGCAGCCTTCAAAAAGGCGCTGGCCAACAAGCTGATCTACGCCGTGGGCAAAGACCCGGTGGCGGCCCGGCCCGAAGACTGGCTCCACGCCACCCAGCTGGCCGTGCGCGACCAGTTGGTCGAGCGCTGGATGGCCACCACCCGGGCGCAGTACGAGCAGGACGTGAAGCGGGTGTACTACCTGTCGATGGAATTTTTGATAGGCCGCACCTTCACCAACGCACTGCTGGCGCTGGAGATGCGCGAAACCGTGCGCCAGGCGCTGGCCGACTTTGGTGTGGACCTGGCCGCCATTGCCGACATCGAGCCCGACGCGGCCCTGGGCAACGGCGGCCTGGGGCGGCTGGCGGCGTGTTTTCTCGACTCGATGGCCACGCTGGGTGTGCCGGGTTTTGGCTACGGCATTCGCTATGAATACGGCATGTTCCGCCAGACCATCGTGAACGGCGAACAGGTCGAGGTACCCGACTACTGGCTGTCCCACGGCAACCCGTGGGAGTTCCAGCGGCCCGAAGTGACCTACCGCGTGCAGTTTGGTGGCCATGTGCAAGACCGCCAGCAATACGGCCCCGCACGCTGGGTGGACAGCCAGGACGTGCTGGCCATGGCCTACGACACCATCATCCCCGGCTACGGCACCCAGGCCACCAACACGCTGCGGCTGTGGTCGGCCAAAGCGACAGAAGAAATCGACCTGTCGGCCTTTAACCGGGGCAGCTACCTGACCGCCGTGGAGCGCAAGAACCAGTCTGAAAACGTCTCCCGCGTGTTATACCCCGACGACTCCACCGTGTCGGGCCGCGAGCTGCGGCTGCACCAGGAATATTTTTTCTGCTCTGCCAGTGTGCAAGACCTGCTGCGCCGCTACCTGCGCACCCACAGCAGTTTCGACCAACTGGCCGACAAGGTCAGCATCCACCTGAACGACACCCACCCCGTGCTGGCCGTGCCCGAACTGCTGCGCCTGCTGCTGGACGAACATGGCCTGGACTGGGACACCGCCTGGGGCTTGGCGCAAAAGATCTTCTCGTACACCAACCACACGCTGATGCACGAGGCGCTGGAGACCTGGCCGGTCGAGATGATGGGCCGCATCCTGCCGCGCCACCTGCAAATCATTTTTGACGTGAACGCACGTTTCCTCACCAGCGTGACCCAGCAACACGGCTACGACCCCGAGCTGCTGCGCCGCGTGTCGCTGGTGGACGAATCCGGCGAACGCCGCGTGCGTATGGCCTACCTGGCGGTGCTGGTGAGCCACTCGATCAACGGTGTCTCGGCCCTGCACTCGGAGCTGATGACCCAGTCGATCTTTGCCGACTTTGCGCGTATTTTCCCCACCCGCTTCAACAACAAGACCAACGGCGTCACCCCCCGCCGCTGGCTGGCCCAGGCCAACCCGCCCCTTGCCAGCCTGCTCGACCAGCGCATCGGCAAAGGCTGGCGGCGGGACCTGACCCAGCTCGAAGCCCTGCGCCCCATGGCCGCGCAGCCGGCCTTTGCTGCCGCCTTCCGCCACGCGAAACAAGAGAACAAAAACCGCCTGGCCCAGTGGGTGCAGAAGAACCTCAACATCACCCTGGACACCAGCGCGCTGTTCGACGTGCAGGTCAAACGTATCCATGAGTACAAGCGCCAGTTGCTCAACGTGCTCCACGTCATCAGCCGCTACCAGCGTATCCTGGCCGAGCCCGGTGCCGACCATGTGCCGCGTGTGGTGGTGTTTGCGGGCAAGTCGGCCAGCGCCTACGCGATGGCCAAACTCATCATCCGCCTGGTCCACGACGTGGCCGCCACCGTCAACAACGACCCGCGTGTGCGTGGCCTGCTGAAGGTGGTGTTTATCCCCAACTACAGCGTGAGCCTGGCCGAAATCATCATCCCCGCGGCCGACCTGTCAGAGCAGATTTCCACCGCAGGCACCGAGGCGTCGGGCACCGGCAACATGAAGTTCTCGCTCAGCGGCGCACTCACCATTGGCACACTCGACGGGGCCAATGTCGAGATCAGCGAAAACGTCGGCTTGGACAACATCTTCATCTTCGGCAAAACCACACCCGAGGTGGCCGCCATCCGCGCCGCCGGTTACCAGCCGCGTGCACTCTACCTGGCGAACCCGGAGTTGAAAGCAGTGCTGGATGCAGTGCAAAGCGGCGTCTTCAGCCCCGCTGAGCCCAGCCGTTACCAACAGATCTACGACACGCTGGTGAACTGGGGCGACCCGTACCTGCTGCTGGCCGACTACGCCAGCTACGTCGCCGCGCAAGACCGCGTGGACACCCTCTACCGCGACCCCGAAGCCTGGACACGCAAGGCCATCCTCAACGTGGCGGGTATGGGGGTGTTTTCGTCCGACCGCACCATTGCGCAGTACGCGCATGAGATCTGGAACAGCAAGCCGGTGGTGCTGGGCTGAACTGGCACCACCACTTCTCGGCCCACTATTCGATGTAGGGGGCCGGGTCCACCGCATTGCCATTGCGGCGCACTTCAAAATGCAGCTTCACACGGTCGGCGTCGGAGCTGCCCATTTCGGCAATCTTCTGCCCTTTGCGCACGGCGTCCCCGTCCTTCACCAGCAACTTGCGGTTGTGGGCATAGGCCGTCAGCAAGGTATCGTTGTGTTTGACGATGAGCAGGTTGCCGTAACCCCGCAACCCCGTCCCGGCATACACCACCAACCCGGCCTCGGCCGCCAGAATCGCATCGCCGGCTTTGCCACCAATGTCGATGCCCTTGTTGCGGCTGCCATCAAACCTGTCCACCACCGGGCCCGCTGCAGGCCGCAAAAGACGGATCGCAGCAGGCGCAGCCGCTTTAGGTGCGGGTGCCCGCGCAGACGGGGCGGATGCAGGCGTTTTGGGCTTGGCCGCCTGGGGTGTTGCAGTGGGCGTTTTGGTCGATGAGCAAGCCACCATCAGCAACAGCGTGCAAACCGCCAGCAGCCCGGCCCACCAGGAGCGGACGGTGAATGGACGCTGGGGCACTGGGGTGTGGGGCATGGAGTGGGCGGAGTACACAGGCAATACCCCACGGCGCAAAGACCAGGGGTGGGCGAAGTGGTTGCCAAACAAGAGGCCCTCCCGCAGTGGGGAAGGTTGTGTGAATCTGGCGGAAGCGGTGAGATTCGAACTCACGAACCCTTGCGGGTTGCCGGTTTTCAAGACCGGTGCAATCGACCACTCTGCCACGCTTCCGAGCCTTGAATTCTAACCCGCCAAAAACAGCCCTTGCAGGTCACTGAGAAAGTCGAAGCCACGTTCGGTGGGACGCACCCGCACCATGTCACGGGTGATCAGGCCTTTTTCTTCAGCCTGCTGCAGACCCGGCTCGATGCTGGTGAGCGGCAAGCCGGTGCGGGCGACAAAGTCCTGCAGCAAAAAGCCGTCGCGCAGCCGCAGTGCGTTGAGCATGTACTCAAACGGCAGGTCGGCGCGTTTCACGTCTTCGTCCTGCGACAAGGCGTTGCCAGCCAGCGCGTTGTCCATGTACAGCTTGGGCTCGCGCCAGCGCACCTGGCGCACCACGCGGTGGGGGAAGCTGAGTTTGCTGTGGGCTCCGGCACCAATGCCGAGATAGTCGCCAAACTGCCAGTAGTTGGTGTTGTGAAAACAGCCGTGGCCCGGTTTGGCGTAGGCCGAGATTTCATAACGCGCCATGCCCGCCGCCGTGGTCATCTCGGTGATGCGGTCCAGCATTTCGTAGGCGATGTCGTCTTCGGGAATGGCGGGCGGGAACTTGGAAAAGTACGTGTTGGGCTCGATTGTCAGGTGGTAAATCGAGATGTGAGGCGGCTGCAGCGCAATAGCCGTCTGCATGTCCTGCTCCATATTCGATAGCGTTTGCCCTGGCAACGCATACATGATGTCGAGGTTGAAGGCGTCAAACGCCTGGGCGGCCTCTTCCACCGCGGCAATGGCCTGGGCACCGTTGTGCACGCGGCCCAGGGTCTTCAGGTGGGCATCGTTGAAGCTTTGCACACCGATGGACAAACGCGTGACACCCGCGCTGCGGAAGGCGCGAAAGCGGTCTTTCTCGAAGGTGCCGGGGTTGGCTTCGAGTGTGATTTCACAGTCCGACTCCAGCCGCAGCCGGGCGCGCACGCCACTCAGCAGCTGGTCAATCGCCTGGGGTGAAAACAGGCTGGGTGTGCCGCCGCCAATAAAGATGCTGTGCACCGTGCGCCCCCACACCAGCGGCACGGCGGCCTCCAGGTCGGCCATCAGGGCGTTGATGTAACGCTGCTCGGGCAACTCACCAGCCACGCTGTCGGCAGGCCGTAATTCGTGGGAGTTGAAGTCGCAGTACGGGCATTTGCGCAGGCACCACGGCAGGTGGATGTACAGCGACAGCGGCGGCAACGCCGCCAGCTGCAGCGTGCCGGGGCGCATGTAGTGTTGGATATCGTTCATGTTTGAAATTCAAGGTGAAGAGCGGTGGCGCGCGCCGAGAACACCGGGTAGCCCCCTCCACGAATGTCCCCCGGCTTCGCCTCCTCCTTTATTTCGTTGCGGAGGCTACCCGGTGCCCTCGGCACGGGGCAGGCTGTGCCGTGATCGACTATCAAGCACCACCTGACCAGATCACGTCGATGGTGTGCTCTGCGCAGCGAAATAAAGGAGGAGGCCGCAGGCCGGGGGACATTCGCGGAGCAGAGCGCGCCGGCGATGTGATCCCGCCCCAGCGCGCCCAGGCTGCCTCGAACCCATTTCATCCCAGCCATCGCTCACGCATCAACGCTAGCATTTGCTGCGCAGCACGCCCCCGATGGCTGTGGGCGTTTTTGACTTCAACGGGCAACTCGGCGAATGTCTTGCCAAATTCAGGAATAAACATCACCGGATCGAAACCAAAGCCGTTGCTGCCCATCGGCTGGCGGGCGATTTCACCAACCACACGGCCCACGGCGATCAATGGCTCGGGGTCTTGCGGCGAGCGCACGGCTACCAGCGTGCTAACCAGCGCAGCGCGGCGGTTGGCCACGCCGTCGAGTTGCTCCAGCAACGCACGCACGTTGCCCACGTCGCCTTTGTCATAGCCAAACTGCGTGCCATAAAAGGCGGTTTGTACGCCGGGCAATCCACCGAATGCGTCCACACACAAACCCGCGTCGTCGGCCAGCGCGGGCAGGCCGCTGTGCTGGGCGGCGTGGCGGGCTTTGGCCAGGGCGTTTTCGACAAAGGTGTGGAAGGGCTCGTCGGCCTCGGGGATGTCCAGCGCGGACTGCTGCACCAGCGTCACAGCCAGCGGCGCAAACATCGCCTGCAGCTCGGCCAGTTTGCCTTTGTTGTTGGATGCCAATACCAGTTTCATGGGTCAAATCGTGCTCTAGCGCCCATTGGACGGGCGTAGACAGCTATTATTTTGAGAGTGATTGCAGTTGCTGGGCGATCAGCTCGGTGATGCCTTTTTCGGCCAGCGACAGCAGGCTGTCCATCTCGGCGCGGCTGAATGCTGCGCCTTCGGCAGTGCCCTGGATCTCAATGAAGTGGCCGACACCGGTCATCACCACGTTCATGTCGGTGTCGCAGGTGGAGTCTTCGGTGTACTCCAGGTCGAGCAGAGGGGAGCCCTGCACGATGCCCACCGACACGGCGGCGACCTGGCCAGTAACCGGGGACTCCGTGAGCTTGCCGGACGCCAGCAAGGTATTCACCGCGTCTTGCGCCGCAACGAATGCACCGGTGATGGCGGCGGTGCGGGTGCCACCGTCGGCCTGCAACACGTCGCAGTCGAGGTGAATGGTGCGTTCGCCGAGTTTCTTCAGGTCGAACACGGCGCGCATGGAGCGGCCGATGAGGCGCTGGATTTCTTGCGTGCGGCCGGTTTGTTTGCCCTTGGCGGCTTCGCGGCTGCTGCGGGTGTGGGTGGCGCGCGGCAGCATGCCGTATTCGGCGGTAACCCAGCCTTCGCCGCTGCCCTTTTTGTGCGGCGGCACTTTGTCTTCCACCGACGCCGTACACAGCACCTTGGTGTTGCCAAACTCGATCAGCACAGAGCCTTCGGCGTGGATGGTGTAGCCACGGGTGATACGCACGGGGCGCAACTGGTTGGCGGCGCGTTGGCCGCTGCGTGCAAATTCAGGCATGTTCAAACTCAATGGGTAAAACGGAAATAAGGCGCAGGTGGCACCGTGGTGCCCACCCCGCGCCAGCGATGGGGAGCTTATTGCTTGCGGGCGGCGGAGCGCCGGATCGCTTCGTTGATTTCAGCAATGGAGCGCTCGATGGCGGCGTCATCCAGATCGTCGCCCACCCCGTCCAGCACGGCCGACTGGATGGTGGATGCAAAAACACCGTCGCTGATGCTGTCGGTCGAGATGCCGCGGGTGGACTCGAAGGCGTCGGGGGTTTCCCACTCCAGCGCCATCACGGTCACGTTGTCGCTGCTGTCACCCGCGCGGCGCAGAGCGCTTTCCACCAGTTCGGGCACCGCCTCGGCCACACCACGCTGGCCCAGCTGGTACACGATGTCGGCGTCGTTCAGGCTGCCCCACAGTCCGTCAGAGCACAGCAACATCTTGTCACCCTGCTGCAGCACCATGGGCCCGGTGATGTCAAAAACCGGGCGCGATGGCGACCCCAGGCAGGTGAACAACACGTTGCGGTTGGTCTTGTCGATGCCGGACACCGCCAAATCACGGTGTTCCACAAAGGAATGGTCGCGTGTGCGGGTCACCAAAGAGCCATCACGCACCAGGTACAGGCGGGAGTCTCCGCAGTGGATCCAGGTGGCGGTATTACCCTGCAACACGGCCGCGACAAAGGTGGTGCGGGGCGTGTCGAGCATGCCCCGGTCGCTGGCGTACCGGATGATCTGGTGGTGTGCGGCCAGCAGCGAGGTGGCCAGGAAGTCGGCCACACCCTTCAGCACCGGCCGCGCCTGGCGTTGGAACAGGGCAGACACAGTCTGCAAGGCCATTTGTGCGGCCACTTCGCCCTCGGGGTGCCCACCCATGCCGTCGGCCAGCAAAAACAGACCAGCCTCGCGGGTGTAGCAATACCCCATGCGGTCTTCGTTGCGCGCACGTCCGCCACGCCGACTGACCTGGAAGACAGAAAATTTCATTTCGGCTTGGCCCCCATGCCGGTGGCCTGCTGCACATTTTTTTTGGCATCCGACACCATGGTGTCGAACTGCAGGCGAACTTTTTCACCCACTGACAGCTTGGTGTAGCGCCGCTCGCCTTCGCGGCTCAGCTCTTTTTGCAGTGCAAACACCGACTGCGGGCGGGACAAAGGGTCCAGCGCCATACACCACTCGACCACCTCGATCAGGTTGTCCGAATAGACCCCACGCAAACGCGACAAGGCCAGGGACAGGCGGTCTTTTTCCAGCCGCTGGGGCGCGTCGTTGGGCGGGTAACCCTGCATGGACGCATACAGGCACGCACCAATCGCATAAATATCGGTCCAGGGCCCCATGGTGGCGTCACGCCGGTACATTTCGGGCGCCGCAAAACCGGGGGTGTACATCGGGCGGATGAAGTTGCCCTCTTTGGACAACACCTCGCGTGCGGCGCCAAAGTCGATCATCACTGCGCGGTTGTCGTCGGTGATAAAAATGTTGGCGGGCTTGATGTCCAGGTGCAGCATCTTGTGCTGGTGCACGATGCGCAGGCCCCGCAGCACTTCGTCGAAAAGCGACCGGATGGTGGACTCGCGAAACACCTTTTGTTTCTTGAGTTCACGCGCGGTGATGATGAAGTCCTGCAGGGTTGCCCCGTCTAGGAAGTTCATCACCATGTAGACGGTTTCGTTCTCGCGGAAGAAATTCAGCACACTCACCACCGAGGGGTGTGAGATTTGGGCCAGCGAGCGCCCTTCTTCAAAAAAACTCTTGAGGCCGAGCCGGTACAAAGACAGCTTTTCAGGGGCCACCACCGGCAGCAATTCGCCCGGCGCACGCGTAGCCAAAGACGAAGGCAGGTATTCCTTGACGGCGACCTGCTGGCCTTCCATGTCCAACGCCAGGTAGACCACGCCAAAACCACCGGACGACAACCGACGTACAACCCGGTAGCCACCAATTGCGGTGTCGGGTGGCAGTGGAGCCGGTTTGATTTTGGACATAAATTTGGAGGGAGATTCCAGGGTGTAGCAGAACCCAGTTATTCTCGGGCCTATTGCAACGCTCAACACATCCGATGCCAGTTTACAGTATGACCGGGTATGCCAGCACCCAACAAAGTGCGGCAAACACCAGCACCGAAAATGAGCACGGAAGCCGCTCCGCGCGCCGTCTGGGTCTGGAGATCCGTTCGGTCAACAGCCGTTTTCTGGACCTCTCTTTCCGCCTGCCAGACGAGCTGCGCCAGTTCGAGCCGCCGCTGCGTGAACTGCTGGTCGGCAAGCTCAAACGCGGCAAAGTGGAAGTGCGGGCCACCATCGAAGGCCACGACAGCAGTGCGGTGCCTGACTTGTCGCCCCAGTTGCTGCAAAAACTCAACTCGGTACAGGACTCCGTGCGCGCATGGTTGCCGTCTGCCGTGCCACTGAGCGTGGCCGAAGTGATTAGCCTGGGCGCATCCGACCAGGGCCCTGCGGTGGACTGGAGCCAATTCATCATGCCTGCCGCCGAAAAAGCGGTAAAAGACCTGTTGTCAGCCCGGCAACGTGAGGGCACTCGGCTGGCCGCAATGCTGGTCGACCGTGTGGTGCAGTTGCGGATTCTGGCCGGCCAGGCGCTGCCGCTGGTGCCCCAGCTGGTGGAGCAACAGCGCCAACGTTTTCTGGAGCGCTGGAAAGAAGCCCTGGCTTTGGGCGAAGGCACCACCCTGCCCGAAGCAGCACAGGACCGTGCACTGACCGAGGCCACGGCGTTTGCCATCCGTATCGACGTGGCCGAAGAACTGACGCGACTGAACTCCCACCTCGATGAGATCGAGCGTCTGACAGCCAAAGGCGGCGAAATCGGCAAACGCTTGGATTTCCTGATCCAGGAACTGCACCGTGAAGCCAACACGATGGGGGCCAAATCAGCCGCCCTGGAGCTGACCCGCATCTCGGTTGACATGAAGGTGCTGATCGAGCAGCTGCGTGAGCAGGTGCAAAATATCGAGTGATCCGCGTACCATTCACGCCCTTTTGACCGTTTTGTCCTGATTCCCATGGATTACCCCGGAAACCTGTTCGTTGTGGCCGCCCCCAGTGGTGCGGGCAAATCGAGCCTTGTCAAAGCCCTGCGAGAACTCGATTCGCATGTGCACCCCTCTGTCTCCCACACCACACGCCCGCCCCGTGGCCAGGAAAAACATGGCCGCGAGTACTTTTTTGTCTCGCCGCCAGAGTTTGACGCGATGGTCGAAGCGGAAGCTTTTGTGGAATGGGCCCACGTTCACGGGCAACGGTATGGCACATCCAAAAAAGCCATTGAAGACCGCGTTGCCACGGGTGCGGATGTGATCCTGGAAATTGACTTCCAAGGTGCCATCCAGATCAAGAAGGCGTTCTCGAATGCCGTTTTGATCTTTATCCTGCCGCCCAGCTGGGAAGAACTGCGCTCCCGCTTGGAGCGGCGTGGCGAGGATGCGCCCGAAATCATTGAACTGCGGCTCAAAAACGCGGCCCCAGAGATGGCACAAGCCCATTTATTCGACTTCGTTATAATCAACGAATTGTTTGAACGTGCGCTTTTCGATCTGAAAGCCATTGTCCATGCCCAGCGGCTCAAGTTTGCAGCCCAGCGGCGCTCCCGGGCAGACACCTTCAAGTCACTCCACATTTCTTAAATTCTCCGGAGAGTTCCCCATGGCCCGTATCACCGTCGAAGACTGCCTCGAGCAAATCCCGAACCGCTTCCAACTGGTGCTGGCGGCGACCTACCGCGCCCGTATGCTGAGCCAAGGCCACGCTCCCAAGATTGAAAGCAAGAACAAACCCGCCGTGACGGCCCTGCGCGAAATCGCTGCAGGCAAGGTGGGCCTGGAAATGCTGAAAAAAGTCCCCGGCTGATCCATACCAGCCCCAAAAACAGCACCGCCTTGCGGTGCTTTTTTTCGTCCGCTCTACGCCCTCTGCCTGGGCACGGTAATATGGCAGCATGAGCGCGGTACTGACATCCTCCCCCTCCGCAGCTTCCAAACCGCACGAGGCCCATGCCCCTGCGGTTTCCAGCGTGGCTGCCGCCAATGCAGCAGCCGCCAGTTTTGCTGCCCTGACCGCCAGCCTGGATTACCTGGATCCGGCTGGTGTAGAACAGGTGCGACTGGCCTACCGCTTTGCCGACGAGGCCCATCTGGGCCAGTTGCGCAACAGTGGTGAGCCTTACATTACACACCCCATCGCAGTGGCAGCCCAGTGTGCAACCTGGAAGCTGGATGCACAGGCCCTGATGGCGGCCTTGCTGCACGATGCCATGGAGGACTGTGGCATCACCAAGGCGGAGCTGATCGACCGCTTCGGTGCACCCGTTGCAGAGCTGGTGGATGGACTGACCAAACTCGACAAGCTGCACTTCAACACCCGCGAAGAAAACCAGGCGGAGTCTTTTCGCAAGATGCTGCTGGCCATGGCGCGCGACGTGCGCGTCATTCTCATCAAGCTGGCGGACCGCACACACAACATGCGGACTATGTCCGACATGCCACGCGCCAAATGGGCGCGTATCTCGGCTGAAACTCTGGAGATTTATGCCCCGATTGCGCACCGCCTGGGCCTGAACCAGACCTACCGCGAGCTTCAGGACCTGTCGTTCCGCCACCTGCACCCCTGGCGCCACACCGTTCTGACCAAGGCCGTCACCAAGGCACGCAACCGCCGCCGGGACTTGATTCAGAAAGTTCAAACCGACGTTGCCACGGTTTTCACCGAATTTGGCATGAAAGTGCGCTTGGCAGGGCGCGAAAAGACACTGTTTGCGATCTACCAAAAGATGGACGAAAAACACCTGAGTTTTGCCCAGGTGACGGACATCTATGGCTTCCGGGTTGTGGTGCCCACGGTCACAGACTGTTATACGGCCCTGGGTTTGCTGCATCAGATGTACAAACCTGTGCCTGGCAAGTTCAAGGACCATATTGCCATCTCCAAAGTGAATGGCTACCAGTCGCTGCACACCACGCTGGTGGGCCCGTCTGGAGTGAACATCGAGTTCCAGATGCGCACCGAAGAAATGCATGTGGTGGCGGAGTCTGGCGTGGCTGCACACTGGCTTTACAAAGCCAAAGACACCACCGGCACCGCAGCAGACAGGCTGGGCACTCAGTGGTTGCAATCACTCCTGGACATCCAGGACGAAACCCGGGACGCAGCGGAATTCTGGGACCACGTCAAGGTGGATCTGTTCCCCGACGCTGTCTACGTGTTCACGCCAAAGAGCCAGATCCTCGCCCTGCCCCGCGGGGCGACTGTGGTTGACTTTGCCTACGCCATTCACAGCAATGTGGGGGACCGCACCGTAGCCGCCAAAGTCAATGGTGAACAAGCCCCCTTGCGCTCAGAGCTCAAGAACGGTGACATCGTCGAGATCATCACCGCGCCAGTGTCCGCGCCCAACCCTGCATGGCTGGGTTTTGTGCGCACTGCAAGAGCCCGCTCCAAGATCCGCCACTACCTCAAAACATTGGCACAAACTGAATCTGAAGGCTTGGGGGAAAAGCTGCTCACCCAAGCCGTCCGTGCGGAAGGTATTGAAAAACTGCCCGACATTGACGGCGACTATGCCCCCATGTGGGACAAACTGTTGCGGTTCACAGGCAACAAGTCCCGCAGTGAATTGCTGACTGACATTGGCCTGGGCAAACGGATTGCCAGCATCGTCGCCAAACGCCTCATGCTGCTGCTGACCGCCAACGGACAAAAACCAGACGCCCTGCTGCTGACACGCGAGCGCTACACCTCGCACGAAAGGCTCTCACAAGGTGCCGTGATTCTGGATGGCAGCGAAAACGCTTCGGTGCAGTATGCGCAATGCTGTCGTCCTGTCCCGGGCGACAGCATTGTGGGCTACCTGGGGCGCGGTGAAGGACTGGTCGTACATACCAGTGGCTGTGCAGTCGCCGCACGCCTGAAGCACCGCGACAGCGAACGCTTCATTGCGGTGGACTGGGCTGACGAACCCGTGCGGCAGTTCGAAACTGGCCTGGTCGTCACCGTGACCAACCGCAAAGGTGTTCTGGCCCGGGTGGCGGCCGACCTCGCCCAATCAGAAGTGGACATCACCAAAGTGGACATGGGTGAGGAAGACCAGCAAGACACCACCGATCTGCGTTTTGTCATCTCGGTGCGCGACACAGCACATCTGGATGCCGCACTGCGTAATCTGAAACGCACCCCCTCGGTCTTGCGCGCGCAGCGTATCACTCCGCACGCCTAGTTTGCACGCGCCGCCGGAGGGTAGCGCACCTCCAGCACTTCGATATCGCGGGGCCCAGCCGGGGTTATAAGGCGCAACTCATCACCTTCACGCGCCTTCAGCAGCGCCTGGGCGATGGGGGACACCCAACTCACCTGTGCCTGCGCGGTATCGGCCTCGTCTACGCCGAGAATCGTCACGGTCGTGTGTACATCCGTGTCATCCACATACGTCACGGTGGCACCAAAGAACACTTGGTCACTACCAGCATGGACAGACGGATCCGTGATTTCTGCAATTTCCAGCCGTTTGGTCAAAAACCGGATGCGCCGGTCGATTTCACGCAAACGCTTTTTGCCGTACAAATAATCGCCGTTTTCTGACCTGTCGCCGTTGCTGGCTGCCCAGTGCACGATGTCCACAATTTTGGGACGCTCCGTGTCAATCAGATCGAGCAGCTCCGCCTTGAGCCGTGCGTACCCCTGAGGTGTGATGTAGTTTTTGGCGCCTGACGGAATTGCGGGGGCACCCCACTCTTCCTCCTCGTCGCCATCCGATTCTTTGGTGAAAGCCTTGCTCATGCGACATTCCCGATCAGAAAATGAAAAAGCCCCAAGAATTTTCATTCTTGGGGCTATCCATATGGTGCGGCTGGCAGGAATTGAACCCACGACCCCTTGGTTCGTAGCCAAGTACTCTATCCAACTGAGCTACAGCCGCTAAGCCTCGAATTATAGCAGCTATTTTTCGAGATTCTGAAAAAAATTGGTAGGGCGTCACGGACTTGAACCGTGGACCAAAGGATTATGAGTCCCACCAAATAGGCGTTTCACAGTGTTGATTGATGCTGATAGAATCAATATAAATCAACGGGTTACGTGGAATGCACTGGATGCACAAACAGCCCAAGCGTTGATTGAAATTCCCCAAAATTGGGGATTTTTGGCTACATGGTGGCTACATGGACTGTCTATGTAGCCAAACCAACGGAGCAACCAGCATGGCAAGACCGAAAAAGAGCGACGCCCCAGACCTGGCAGAACGGGTAAACCTGACGGCTGGCGCAATCGAGCGCCTGACCTGCCCGGCTGGCAAGCAACAGGCATTCATGCGGGATAGCGAAGCCCCTGGCCTGCGCGTCCGAGTCACAGCCGCTGGTGCTAAGTCATTCGTCTATGAGGCAAAGCTGAACCGGCAAACCATCCGCCGCACCATAGGGGATGTGAAGCTGTGGAGCATTGAACAGGCCCGCACCGAAGCCCGCCGCCTTGCCGTGGTGCTGGACAACGGACAAGACCCCCGAGAGATTGAGCGCCAGCAACAGGCAGACAAAACCGCCGCAAAGGCAGCCGCAGCCGTGCAAGCTGTGACAGTGGGCGAAGCATGGGCCGCCTACGTGGCCGAACGCACCCCGCACTGGGGCGACCTTCACCGCAAAGACCATGAGCGCCTGACCCGAGCCGGTGGCGAGACTTCCAAGCGTGGCACCCGTGGCCGTGGTGTGACCATTGCCGGGCCATTGCACCCGCTGCTGGGGCTGGCGCTGCGTGACCTGACAGCACCCGTTATCGAGGCATGGGCCGCACGCGAAGCACAGACCCGCCCCACCGCCGCCCGGCTGGCATGGCGACTGCTGAAAGCGTTTTTAGGCTGGTGCGCAGAACAGCCGGAATATGCGCCAGTGCTGCCCAGCGTGAACCCTGCCAAAACAAAGAAGGCACGCGAGGCGCTGGGCAAGGCGAAGGCGAAGGATGATTCATTGCTGAAAGAGCAATTGCCCGCATGGTTTGCCGCTGTGCGCAGTATTGGCAATCCCACCGTGGCCGCCTACCTGCAAACGCTGCTGATGACTGGCGCACGCCCTGGCGAGGTGCTGGCGATGCGCTGGGACGACTTAAACACGCAATGGAAGGGCCTGACCATCCGCGATAAGGTGGAGGGCGAGCGCGTTATCCCTTTGACGCCCTATGTCTGGCACCTGCTGGCCGCCCTGCCCCGCCGCAATGAATTTGTGTTTGCCAGTAGTCGCAACGAAAACACGCCCCTGACCGAGCCCAACCATGCGCACGACAAAGCGTGCAAGGTGGCCGCCATTGATGCCCTAACCCTGCATGGCCTGCGCCGCAGTTTTGGCACCTTGTCGGAGTGGCTAGAGGTGCCCGCCGGTGTAGTGGCGCAGATTCAAGGCCACAAGCCGAGCGCCACGGCAGAGAAGCATTACCGCGTGCGCCCGCTAGACCTGCTGCGCGTGCACCATGAGCGCATCGAGGCTTGGATACTGGAACAGGCCGGGATTGTGTTTGATGCCAAGGCCGCGCCCGGTGCGCTGCGCGTGGTGCAAGCCGCGTAAACAGTTTTGCCCCAGCTAGGGCGGGACTAATTACCCCGTCCGAACCGCCAGACTCCCGCTGGCTTGCTGGGGCTCCTATTCGGGGATGCGCTGGGAGGCGCAAACAATGAACGAACTAGAAGCCCTGCGCAGTGTCGCGCAAATCCTGGCCCGCGTAGCAACGCCGATTGAGCGCCAAAACATCGCCCGCCGCGTGGCTCAAAAGACAAAGGGCGACGATTCAGAAATTGCTCTTTCCCTGCCGCACGCCGCCGCCTTGTTCTGGCCGGGTGACGCCGAGAAAACAGCCGAGGTACTGCGCCAAATCACGCTAGCTTTCGACGCTGGCGAGCTGGGCGGTTTCCTCCCCCGTGAGCATCGCCACATTCTGTTCACCGAGTTAACAGTCTGGCCCGACTGCCCACCGATGGCCGCAGATTCCCCACTGCGGCACTGGGTGCCTGATGCGCCCGCAAAGCCCCTGGCAGCGCCCGGGGTGGGCATTGACAGCAACAGCACAACACCAGACCCAGAGCGCCGCCTAGCCCTTTTGCGCGCATTGGGTGGCAATGCAATCTACAGGCGGGGCGAATGGAAAATCACGGGAATATCTGCGCTGGTGGCAAGCGAAAAAAGCGAAGGCCGCAAGCGAAGCGATGAAAAAGACTATCCGTGCCGACCTAAAAGAAGCCGCAGAAAATGAGCGTGACGCAAAGCGCGCAAATGCGTTTGCAGGACTGGGGCAAAGATAAGCAATTCCCGTTTTCTCCCGCTGCAATTCCCGCCTACACAATGAAAGCCGACCGGGTGTGCTTGCCCGGTTTTTCCCGTTCACTCCCGTACTTTTCGAATTCACCCCACGACACAAATCAACGTGTCGGAAAGGTGAAAAATGCAGACAGCAACCGAACACAGCGCAGACACCCGCCGCGCTGTATCTGAGCCCCAACAGTTCCCGCCGCTGGAACTTGAGAGCCGCCCCCGTGTACCGACCGAACAGGCCGCGCATTACCTGAACCGCCGCCCGCAAACCCTGCGCGCATGGGCCTGTCTGGAGAATGGCCCACTGCGCCCGCATCGCGTTATGGGCCGTCTGGCCTGGAGCGTGGCAGAGATTCGCACCGTGCTGGGGGTGGCGCAATGATGGCCCCCGTTTACCAACACCCCGACGGCCACGAAATCACGGTGGGCGCTGGCCTGCTGACCGCCTGCACAAGCGAGGGCACCGCCGTTTCATTGCCCATAGGCCCCGATGGCCTGGCCGCTTTGGGTGCCGCACTGATTGAGCGCGCTGAGGCAGCAAGAAACCCCGAACTGCAATCCGAGCGCGCCGGGTATGTTTTGGGCTGCGACCTTTTGGATGAACTTGTCGCACTGTTTGGCCATCCCCAATCCGAAGCATTCCGCGCCGTGCGTGACAAGCTGAATGCACTTTCCAAGCTGGAACACTTCGACAGCGCCGCCGGTGGCTTTGCTGCTGCCATCGTCAACACGCTAGAGGTGGGTGTTTTTCACCTGCCGCAGTTCGAGGGGGATTGCCCATGAGCGCCGCTATCAATCGCCTGATGCTGGCGCTGTGGTGTGCTGCCCCGTCCCGCTGGTTTCAACGTGGGAGGGCTGCAAAATGAAAACGCCCGACACCGCAAAAACAGTATCGAGCGCTACCCGGCAAGGTGCGCAAATTCTACCCTTCACCTTCCCGGCCCGCACCGATACCGCCTGTTCCGAGATTCTGGCGCGCCTGCTGTCTGGTGAAGTGCTGACCGGCATGGATGGCGTTTTCGAGGTGAGCACTACGCGCCTTGCCGCGCATGTTCACTACCTTGCCGAAAGCTATGGCGTACCGACCGAAGCCAACGACCGCGCCGTAGGCTGCAACGATGGCCGCGTGGTGACGGTCAAAGCCTACAGCCTGCCGCACAACGTTATCCAAAGCGCCCGCGCTGCTGGTGCTGCCCCGTGGATTGCCAGTGTTCGCGCCGACCGTGCTGCACTGCGCGCAAAAGCGGCACAGGCCCAGGCACAGGCCGCCCGCATGAATGCCGCACGCAAGCGCCACACCCCGCCGGGTCAAGGCGACTTGTTTGTCAATGGGGGGGCTGCGTGCTGACCGACACCGCAAAAGCAATTGACGCACTGCACAGCATCCCGCCCGACCTGCCGCGTGATGAATGGGTAAAGGTGGGTATGGGAGCACATGCCGCCGGGGTGGACTTCGACACCTTCGACGCCTGGAGCGCCGGGGCTGGTAACTACAACGCCGCCGCATCCCGCGATGTGTGGCGCAGCATCAAGCCGGGTAAGGGTGTGGGAGCTGGCACCTTGTTTCGCATGGCTGCTGAACATGGGTGGCGCATGGGTGAAGGCAAGCCCCAGCAAAGGCCCGTGCAAGCCCCCAGGAAGGCCGCAGAACCCCAGCGCAAGCCCGCCCCAGGCATGAGCCCTGCTGAGGTGTGGAACCGCTGCGAAGCTGCAACCGCTGCGCATGGCTACATCGTGGCAAAAGCTGCCGCCGGGGTGCCATTGGATGCCTTGCGCGTGGTGCCTGCTGGTGACCCGCTGCGCATCCAAGGCGAGAGCATGGCCGGGGCGCTGGTGGTGCCCGCCTTTGCGCCCGATGGCAGTTTGCAGAGCCTGCAATGCGTGACCACTGGCGACACTGCCGCCCGCTTGAAGGCGAAGGGGAAAAAGCCCAAGCTGAACCTGCCCGGTGCGCCGATGGCCGGGGCATCCTTCACCGTGGGCACGCTTGTGCCCGGTGCGCCCGTGGCTTTGTGCGAGGGTGTGGGCACTGCATGGGCTTGCTGGCAGGCTACCGGGCATCCTGCCGTGGCGTGCTTTGGCTGGGGCAATGTGGGCAAGGTGGCCGAAGCCCTGCGCCAGCGTGACGCCGCCGCCCGGCTGGTGCTGGTGCCTGACGTGGGCAAAGAGGAAAGCGCCGCAGAGATTGCCCAGGCCGTGGGCTGCGCCGTGGCCTACATGCCCCAGGGCGAGGCGCAGAACTTCGACGCAAACGACTTGGCACAGCGTGAAGGGCACGACGTTTTAGCCGCGCTGCTGGAGGCAGCGACAGAGCCGCCCAAGCCTGAGCCCCGTTACAAGCTGCTGGGGGCTGATGAGCTGCGCAACCTGCCCCCGCTGGCGTGGCGTGTGCGTGGTGTGCTGCCTGCCGTGGGGCTTGCTGCGCTGTATGGCCCGAGCGCATCCGGTAAATCATTCCTGGCCTTCGACATGGCCGCCGCCATTGCTGAGGGGCAACGCTGGTTTGATTGCCGGGTGGAGGCTGCGCCCGTGGTGTATGCCGCGCTGGAAGGTGAAGCCGGGTTCAAGCTGCGCGCCCAGGCATGGGAAGTTAGCCGGGGCCGTGCGCTGCCTGATGGCCTGCGCATGATGCTGCAACCGTTCAAGCTGACCGATGGGCAGGACGTGCTAGACCTTGCCGCCGTGGTGCCTGCTGGTGCTGTGGTGGTGGTGGACACCTTGAACCGCGCCGCGCCCACTGCCGACGAAAACAGTTCACGCGACATGGGCGAGATTCTGGAGGCAGCAAAGACCCTGCAAACCCTGACCCGTGGCCTTGTGCTGCTGGTGCACCACACGGGCAAGAATGCCGCCGCTGGCCTGCGTGGGCACAGTTCGCTATTCGCTGCGATGGATGCCGCAATCGAGGTTTCACGCGAAGGCGACCGCCGGGAGTGGAAGGTTGCGAAATCCAAAGACGGCATTGATGGCGAGTCTTGCCCGTTCAAGCTGGCCGTGGAGGTGCTGGGCACTGAGCCGACCGGCGAGGCCATTACATCGTGCGTGGTGGTGCGTGATACCGCAGCCCAGGACGTGCGCGCCGTGAAGCTGCCCCAGGGTGGCAATCAGCGCGTGATTCTGGATGCCCTGCGCCCGATGTTCAAAGACGGAACAACCGGCAAGCCCGGAGCCCCGCCGCTGCGCCCATGTATAGAGCTGGAGGCCGCGATAACTGCCGCAGCATCCAAGCTGACATGCCCTACTGACAAACGAACTTCACGCACCAGAGAGGCAATCACGGGGCTGGTGGCGCGTGGTGTGCTGGGCTGCAATGAGGGGTGGCTATGGCAACAGTGAGCCGCCGAAATTCTCCGTTTTCTCCGTTTTCGGAGACTTCCGACGCCGAAATTCTCCGCCCCCCCTTTAATAGGGGGGTGGTTTTCGGAGGGGTTTACGGTGGGGAGGTTTTGCAATGACTGCTGACCTTTTCGGCCTGGAACAACAGACACCCAGAACCAACAGCCGCCCCGAAGCTGCCGCCCTGGTGGAAGTATTGAAAGCCCTTCGCACGCATCCCGCCGTGGCATGGGCAGAGCGCATGAATAGCGGGGCCGCAAAGATAGGCAACCGCTTTATCCGCTTTGGCTGGCCGGGCTGCCCTGACCTGCTGGGGCAAATGCGGGACGGCCGCCTGCTGGGTGTGGAAGTGAAAGCCCAGGCCGGACGCCTGCGCCCTGAGCAAGCCCTATTCCTGGAGCGCATCCGCTGCGCTGGTGGCGTGGCCTTTGTGGCGCGTGACTGCCGCGACGTGCTGCGCGCACTGGGCGAGGCGCAGGGGCCGTAACAGGCCGCCGCAACCCAGCCATTCATTCACCAACTTTGAAAGACAACCATGTACCAAAAATCATCCGGGCAACAACCGCCCCCCGCAGTGGCCGCAGCACTGGCGAAGCTTGAAGCCGCGCAACTTGCGCAACTGGCAAGAGGCGTTGCGACCTATGGCGCGATGCCCCGCAACCTGAACAGCCACCAACGCGAGGCCGTGCTAATTCTGGCCCGCCGTATGAACCCTTCACTTTGAATCGAAACATCATGCAAGCAATCAAAAATATCACCGCCCATGCCGACTACCGCGAAGCCGTTGCAAAGCTGGACAGCTACCGCGAAGCCCTGACCGATGCCCGGCAACTGGCTGACGATTTGGACAGCGAGCGCGTTGCGCACGATGTCAAAGACTTTGAGCCAAACGCGATTGAGCTTGCCGATAGGCTGCTTTCTGGCGTTGCCCTGCAAGACAATTTGAGCAAGCGAATCACCGAGACTGCGCGCAAGATTGAAGCGTTGCGCCGGGCGATTGAGTTGCAGCAGCGCGAGGTGCTGCGCATCCGTGGCGAACATTCGCGCCGGGTGTGTCGCGATGCTGTGGGCGAGCATGTTGCACGGGTGGCGCGTGTTGTGCTGGCAGTCGAGGAGATGCACGCCGCGAACAGGGATGAACAGGAGTTGCGCGCCACTATCGAGGCGGAGGGCTACAGCAGCACGCTGTTACCGGCAATGGCCTTTCTGCCGCGTGGTGAGGACTACTTCGACACACACGATGTTGATGGTGGGTATGCCCAATCTTGGGCACGGGATGCTGCCGACTACATCGGAGCCAAGGCCCTGCCCGTTGAGGTTTACGAAAAGCAAGCCGCCCGTGAAGCTGCCGCCGCACCAAGGCGAGTGCCGAAGCCTGCCGCGCGTCTGAGCCACCCAGGAGAGGGGGAGCTTATCGGCTAACTGCTGTTGAGGGGGTACGCCAAAACCTTACCCCCCACCACTGGAAACCGGCAAGTTCAAGCTACGTTCAAAAGCCTGTATTTTTGAGGAATCACCATGCCCAGAAAATCCGCCGCCGCACTGGCAACACCGACCATATTCGACACAAAGCGCCCGCCCCCGCCCGATGGCCTGCCCCCTGGTGCTGCTGCGCTGTGGGTTTCAATCTGCGCCGGACTGGATGCGAGCTACTTTTCGACCGGCGACATGGTGCTACTTGAAGCGCTGGTTATGGCAGACCATCAAAAGAGGCTTTGCGATGCCCTGGTGCTGCGTGACGGGCCTATCACGAGCGATGGCGCGATTAACCCCGCTGCGAAGCTATCGAACCAGTACGCGGGAACAATGGCCGCGCTATCGGGCAAGCTGCGATTGTGCAAGAGCGCCACGACAAGGCCAGAAAGTGCGGGGCTGAAAAAGGCCCTGCACAGCGGGTTGAAGCCGTGGGAAAGTGACCCCGAAATGGCAGAGTATTTCTCATGAGCCGGACACCCGAGCAGAACCTAGACGGGGTTATGCGCTACTTGAGGCACATGGAACCCAAGCGCGAACAGTTCGAGCAGGTGACGCGCTATGACATTGCAGCGTTGCAGGCCCGCATGGATTGCATGGAGGCGCACATTGCCCAGCTAGAGGCGCGGATTGATGAGCTTGTGCCGTAGGGTGGGGGGCATTCAAAGTCTAGAGCTTGCCGAGGCCGGACACCCCACTGCTTCCCATTCGCAGAAAAAATCGGGCATGGAAAAACAATCAAGTTCGACCGGCTGGGGAGGCCGCCGCAAAGGCGCTGGAAGGCCGCTAGGCAGCCGCAACCGACCCCGCCTGATACATGGCCTGCCTGAGACAAGCGACCCGCTGCAATGGCTGCTGGCACTGATGAATCACCCAGGGGCACCGCTGCGACTTCGCATGAGTGCGGCAAAGGCTCTGCTGCCCTACTTTCACACCTGCAAGTGCTGACCCCGTTCAAGGGGTTGCAACTTGAGGTTGCACCCTTCCGGATTTGAAATGCCGAAGTTACGAAGCCCCCGCCGTGGGGGCTTTTCTCTTGTCTGGCGCGCAGTGGCTACACACGGGCTACGGTACAAAACACCGTACTGCTGGCTACATGGTGGCTACATGACCACACAAACAAAAAACCCCGCTACCGTATTGATAGCAGGGTTTTCTTTATCTACTTGGTAGGGCGTGTTGGACTTGAACCAACGACCAAAGGATTATGAGTGATCTGTCAATAAGAAAATTCTTTTTGCCTGACAACAACTTATAAGAATTGGCCTCATCCTAGGCTACATCTAGGCTACAGCCCCTCACTCTGCAAGCCCGATCCCTGCAGGATCAGCGTGGAGGGTATCCAGCCCCACCCGGAATGCCAAGGAGGATCGTTTGCATCCAGTGGTTCATCTGGTGGGCCAACTCACGACCAACAGGGTCAAGCGATCCGTTCGCGCCGTACGCCTTGAGCATCTTCAAGGAAGTCGGTGTGTGCGAACCGGCATGCGTCGGCAGGCGGACCAAGCTCTGCCCTAAAAAGAGAACGGGCCGCACCACTTTGCGTGTGAAAAGATCGTCCCATTCGATCTGCGGCCGATCCTTCTCTGCGCTGTCGATCAGCCAGTCAAGCTGATCGCTGAGTGCCTTCATGGCGCTCCCAAGATCGGCAAAGGCAGGATTCCAAAGAGCGTCATGATCCAGAGCGCTCTTGGCGTTGATGACGACCATACCGCGCTCGGCCAAGCACTTAGGGGCGTCGATCTGTTCAGCAGCTTCCTTGATGCGCTCGAAGATGGTCTGTCCCTGCGTCGATGAGATCGTCTTGATTGCAAGCGCCCAACGCTGCGGTGGCTTGGTCTGGTCGCACTCCTGAAGCGTAAACATGACGTCCGGGTTGTCACCCTTTGCGTTGGTCGGTGAGTCCAAGGCAACGTCGATGCCGACGTGCACGGCCAAGCTACCAATGTAGAGTTCCGCGAGCTTGCGCGCGGTGTCGTCATGAGTACTGCTAGATGCGTTCTGAGCCAGCGAGGCCGCCCGCACCTTGGTTTCACCGATCAAACGCAAGTGCGGTAGGAAGGTTGAAAATTCGGGAAGAGGTTCGACCGTAAGAACCTTCGCTACAAGATCGTGAAGACCTGCCGCGCTGCGCAGAATGTCAACTTGACCAGGCCCCGAGGTGAGCGACGGATCCTTCATCACCGCCACCAACTGGGTGAGGGAAAGAAGTTCATCCTCCAGACTGGAGCCAATTGGCGGCTGAATGCCATTTCGCTGCAGCAGGCTCAGGAAACGGTCGCCGATGTCATCGGCAGCTTGGAACGGTACCAACGACATAGTGCAAATTGAGTGGTAGGCCGTGTTGGACTTGAACCAACGACCAAAGGATTATGCTTACCACTTCGGCTTTCGCCGCCCGTTTCCGGTTCGTGGTCTGGACTCTGTCTTGCCTTTCGGCCTTCCCGTCGAGTCTCTACACGTTCCTTGTGATTAAGGCTTCGCTCGGCGTTGGCATAGCGCATCAGCGCCTTAGCGTTCACCGAATTTGAGAAGTTCTACTTCAAGGCAGAGTGAACTTACCTTGAGCAACCCAATAGGATGCTTCCGTTCCTTGGCAACGCCATGGGGCAGGAATCTTCCCGTTAAGTCCTCTGCTCTAACCAACTGAGCTAACGGCCCACAGCTTTTGATTATCGCATACTGAAATACAAAAATGCACAATCGCCGCAATTCGCCTCAACCAGCCGCTTTTGCGCGAGTTGCCTTGGCGAATCCCCGATCCCCCGTCATGAACGCTTCCAGCATGTGCGGAATCAGCGTCACCGCATCCACAGCCTCGCCATACGCTTGTGCGTGAAGCGCAGCGTACTGGTCGAGGTCGGCTTTCAAGCTGACCGGGCATGCAAAGGTCAGCTTGGTGGATTCAAGTTTCGGCAGCGGCCCGAGGCGGAGTTTTTTTGTCGTACTCATCGCGTAGTTCCCCTCTGATAGAACATGGGCTGGTAAGGACGGAGCCGTAAGTCGCGGTTGGCGACGATCCGCACCGACAACCCCGGCCGCGCCGTCAGCGTCGGCTGGACGTTCATGTTGCGCCGAGTCATCTCCTGCCCGACCTGATTGATGCTGTCCTGGGCACTGTCGCGCCCGGCGATGATGATGCGGTTGCCGTCCTGCCGGTTCTCCGGCGCGGCCAGTTCGGCCCCCACGCCCAACAGCGTGGTCAATGCCGCCCCGGCCAGGATGCGGCCCCAGTGCCGGTCTACCTCGTCCTCCACACCGGCATAGCCGGCGGGATCGGTGCCCACGAGGTTGTCGAGCGTCAGCGAAGACGTGTCCGGCAGGATGATCCGGTGCCACACCATTTGCACCCGGCTCTGCCCATAGCTCACCTGGCTGTTGTAGCGGCCCAGGATGCGCGAGCCCTGCGGGATCAGCAGGAACTTGCCCGTGGCCGTGTCATAGACCGGCTCCGTCACCGTGGCGATCACGTCGCCCGGCAAGTCCGACTTGATGCCCGTCACCAGCGCCGCCGCGATCACCGTCCCCGCCATGACCTGGTACGGCGAGGCCGGCATTTGCAGATTCCCGGAATTACGGGTTTCCGTAGAACCGCCTTTCAGGAACGCCTCCTTCTGCTCCTGGCGGTTCTGCACCGTGGTCGGGTCGGCTGGCTGGGCCCCGGTCGAGGCTGGCCCGGCGGCCAGCGGGTCAAAGGCCGCCATGGCGCTGGGTGCACCGGGTGCCACTTGCGCGATAGCACCAGCGGCTTGTCCCGGCTTGCCCGAGCGGAAGAACACCGACGAAGCCGCCGCCGCTTCCGCCTCCTTGCGCAAGGCATCCTCGGGATCATGGCCCGGCGGCGCATAGGTGGGCGCCATCGGCTGCTGCGAGGCCACGATGGCCGGGCCGAGATCGCCCGGCAGCGGCGGCCCCAGTTCGGGCACCTTGGGCAGCTTGGAGTAGTCCGAAGGCAATCCATCCAGCCCCTCGGACTTCGACACGCGATCGACGTTGTAAAGCTCTGCCTGATCGTTGGCACCGCGCCGGTGCGGTTGCAGCGACCAGATCGTGGCGCCGAGCACGGCGATCGACAGGCCGCCAGTGAGGATGGTCAAGGTGCGCCGGTTCAGGCGCGTGACCGGGCGCGGCTGCGCGCGCAGCGCCACAGCATCGGGCGCCACCTTGCCCGCCTGCGGCGTGGCGAGGTCGGGAGTGTCATCCTGGCCCATGTCAATTCCTCCCTACGCCATCCGTGCGCTCAATCCGCACCACGTCGCCATTGTCCCCGCCCAGCCGCAACTCGGCCGCACCAAACAGCCGATCCACGATGTAGTACGGCGGGCGGAAGCGGTAGTTCACCAGTTGCCCGTCGCCCTGCGCGCCGATCACAAACAGCGGCGGCAGCTCGCCATGGGCAATACCTGGCGGGAACTGGATGTAGACCTTCTCGCCGTCATCGAAAGCGCGCAGCGGCTTCCACGGCGGATTGCTGCCGCTGACCGCATAGCGGAAGCGGATCTTCTCCAGCGACAGGCCGCTATCGACCGGCGCAGCCGCACCGGCCGCCTGTGCCTGGCGCTGCAAGGCCAGCATCTTGTCCTTGGGATACTCCCAGGACACCGACGCCATCCATGCCTTCTCGGTCGCGGTCAGCTCCAGCAGGTAGGTACGCCGGCTGGTCGTGATGACCAGATTCGTCTTCAACCCCGAGCGGATCGGCTTCACCATCACATTGACGCGCAAGTCCGCGCCGGAACCGCTGGACGTATCGCCCACGATCCAGCGAACGGTATCGCCCGCAGCCACCGTCACCAGTTCTTCGCCGGGTTGCAAGGCAACCACCGTCACGCGGCCCACAGCCGCATAGACCTGGTACAGCGCGCCATCGGTGAAGGGCCAGACCTGGATCGCGTTCACATAGCCCTCGCGCGTGGGTGCGATGCGCGCCTCGGCATTGGCGCGTGATACGCGCACCTTCTCGTCCGCAGGCTCTTGCGCAAGTTTGGCGTCCCCCGTGCCGGACAACGGCATCAGTTGCCCCGGCAAGGCCAGCGGCTCGGGTACGCTGACCACCTCCACGGGCTTCGGCGCTTCGGGCAGCGGTTGCGCTTGCACCGGTTCATCGAGCGAGATGGACGGCGGCGGCTTGCCCTGCGTGGCGCAGCCCGTGAACAGGACGGTGGATGCCAGCAGGATCACCGGCAAAGCGGGCTTACGGAAATGTGCATTCATGGTTTTGCTCCTTCGTTCGCTTCCAACTCGCGGCTCCACGACAGACCATTGACGTAGATGCCCAGGGGGTTCTTGCGCACACGCTGCTCCGTGCGCGGGGTTTGCAGCACGGTGGACACCACGGCGTTCCAACGTTCCGTGCGGTCCAGTGCGCCGTTCACGAAGCGCGTCTCCGTCCAGCGCACGTTGAAAGACGAGTCGCTCGCACGGGTCACGCTGCTGATCTGCACCGTCACGGATTCCTTGCCGATGCGTGAGAACGGATCGTTCACCCGCGCGTACTCGTTGAGCACCACGGCGCCCTTGTCGGTGGTGTAGTCGTAGGCATCCAGCCAGTTCTGGCGCACGACGATGGGGTCGATGGACAACCCACGCACCAAGCCAATGAAACGGCCCAGGTGGTACGCCACCTGGGCATCGCTGGGCTGGTACGGCGTAGCGGCTTCGCCCACGGCGCGCACCTGGCCGGCATTGTCTACTTCGATCACGTAAGGCGTGACGATGGACTGCGCCGAGCGCCAGACCAGGCCGCCCGCCATCAGCACGGCCAGCGTCAGGCAACCAAAGGCCATGAAGCGCCAGTTCTTGGCCTGCACACGGGCCGAGCCGATGCGCTCGTCCCAGACCTGGGCGGCCGATTGGTAAGGGGTAGCAGGCTGCGGCGTGTCGGCATAGCGCACCTGCGGTCGTTTGAATCGCATGGGAGTACTCCTTATGAGTCGGAATCACGAAGGCTTGGGCCTTGGCTAGAACTGCCGGCGTCGCCACCGCGCAAGGTGTGGGCAGCGGTCGTGGCTGCATGGCTGAGTTGCTGCCTGCGATGCAGGCGCTTGGCCCAGGCGGGCTGTTCGGTGGGTGGTGATGAGGTGGCGGCATCGGCGGTGCCACCGCCTTCCCGGAACGCGGCTGCCGCGTGTACCTTCAGCGAGCGCGCACCATCGGCCGCCTTCTGCCGAGTCGCCTGCGCCCCGGTCTTGGCAACATTGCCCAGGCCAGCGGCAGCGCCCTTGAGGCCGCCACCGGCCGAAGCGGAACCGGCCTGGTATGCGGACCTGGCGCTGCTGGCGTTCGAAGCCATCGAACGCGCACCGCTGGCTGCTGCTCTCGCGGCTGCCGGGGCCATGCGTACCCCGGCGGCCACGGCACTACCAACGCCAGAAGCCGCGGCACCGATTGCGACAGCGGTTCCGGCCGCGCCGATGGCAGCACCGGCCATCGCGCCCGCGCCGAGCTGCGGTCCACCGGATACCAACCCCGTCGCGATGCCCGGCCCGAAGATGCCCAGGGCCAGCATGGACAGCGAGGCCAGCATGATGACCAGCGCCTGGTCGATGGAGGGCTCGGCTCCGGCCGGTATATTGAACTCGACGAACAGTCCCGAGCCGATGCCCACGATGACGGCGAGTACCAGCACCTTGATGCCCGAAGACACCACATTGCCCAGGACCTTCTCGGCAAGGAACGCCGTCTTGTTCCACAACGCGAATGGCACCAGTACGAAGCCCGCCAGTGTGGTCAGCTTGAACTCGATCAGCGTGATGAAGAGCTGCACCGCCAACACGAAGAAACTGACGATGACCACGATCCAGGCGAGGAACAGCACAACGATGGGCGCGATGTGGATGAACACCTCCGGGAATCCCGCAAGCTCCCTAATCTGGTCGAGGATCGGCGCCCCGGCGTCGATACCGACCTTGGCCAGCCGCCCCGGTTGCAGGAAGTTGCCCATGCTCAAGGTCGAGCCGCTGGCCGCCAGGCCCAGGCCGGCGAAGGAACGGAACAGGACGCCCGCCAGCATGTTGAAGTTGCCGATGATGTAGGCGAAGGCACCGACGTAAAGCACCTTGCGGATCAGCTTGGCGATCACGTCTTCGCCCTGGCCGGTGGCATAGCTCATTGCCCAGAGCAGTCCCGCCAACGTCATGTCAATGACGATCAGCGTGGCCGTGAGGAACGCCACCTCTCCCTGCAGAAGCCCGAAGCCCGAGTCGATGTAGCGTGAGAAAACGTCGAGGAAGCGGTCGATGACCGATACATCGTTCATGGCCGCGCCCGTCAGTTGCCGTAGAAATGGACGGTCTGCGGCGTGTACGGCGTGCCCGTTCCCAGGAAACGCCGAGTCACCTCACGCCCGCGCTCCACCGCTGCGGCCTGCCGCGCCAGCTCCAGCGAGGCCGCCCGATCCTGCGTGATCTGCAGCCGCTGGGTCTGGATGGACTGCTTGGCCTGCAGGGCCAGCAACTGGTTCATGGCTTGCATGGCCTGCAGCGCACCCTCGGCCGACTGGCTCTTGCCCACGAGGTCGGCCAGCACACCCTCGTCATCGCTCAGGTTCTGCGATGCCTGGGCCTGCATCTGCATGGTGGTCTGTAGGCCGTTGAGCGTGTTCTTCCAGCGCTCTTGCGTATCGCGGTACATCTGATCGCCACTCACCGTGGCGGCGTACTGCTCGGGATACAGCCGCTGGAAATCCTGATCCATGCGCGCCACGTCGTAGACCATGCCTTTGGCCCGAGCGATCAGCCGCTGCGTGGTCGCCAGATTGCTGCGCAGTCGGCTCACCACATTGAACGGCAGGCTCGCCAGGTTCCGGGCTTGGTTCGTCAGCATCCGCGCCTCGTTCTGGAGCTGCTGGATCTGGTTGTTGATCTGCTCCAACGTGCGAATGGCCGTCAGCGTGTTCTGCACGAGGTTGGTGGGATCAATCACGACCCTTTGCGCATGGACAGTGGTCGCAGCGCAAAGCATGGTCGCGACGACAGCGGCGATAAGACGCTTTTTCATGATGGATTCTCCTATGGGTGGGGGGCCGGAAACGAGGGCAACAGGTCAGCGGCCCAATGCAGGGCGCGATGGCGCAGCCAGGCGGCTGCGAATGCGGAGGACGTGGAAGAAGCCGCAGCGAGTGCCGCGTCCATGTCGCGCTGGTCCTGCGGCGTCGATGCACCCGCGAAGGCCAGGGTGGCCGGCCCCAGGTCGAGGTCGAACAGGCGATTGCCGAGACGGGATTGGTAGTAATAGTCGCGCTTCGGGACTGCCGTCGCCACGATCTCGATCTGGCGGCTGTTGAGGCCGAAGCCCTCATAGATCGTACGAATTTGCGGCTCGGTCGCCTGCGGGTTCGGCAGGAAGATGCGGCTGGCGCAGCTTTCGATGATGGCCGGTGCGATGCTCGAATCCTTGATGTCCGCCAGGCTCTGCGTGGCGAAGATGACGCTGACGTTCTTCTTGCGCAGCGTCTTGAGCCATTGGCGGATACGTGCGGCAAACACCGGGTCATCGAGGAACAGCCAGGCTTCATCGAGGATCAGCAGCGTGGGAGCACCGTCAAAGCGTTCATCGAAGCGCGCGAACAGATAGCCCAGCACGGCCATGACGGCGGCCTTACTGTGCATCAGCTCCTCCATCTCGAAGCACTGCACGGAGCCGGAACCCAGGCGATCCAAATCCGCGTCCAGCAGCTTGCCGTGGGCACCGCCGAGCACATAGGGCGCGAGCGCCTGGCGCAGCGCGTTCGATTGCAGCAGAACGGACAGCCCCGTCATCGTGCGCTGCTCCACGGGCGCCCCGGCAAGACTACCGAGTGCCGACCAGATAGCCGCTTTCTCGTCGGGGCCGACCGCCACACCCTCGTGCAGCAGTCGGCCTTCGATCCATTCAGCCGCCCAGGTGCGGTAGCCTTCTCGGTCGATGCGCGCGAGCGGCTGGAAAGCGATCTCGCCATCCATGCCCAGGTCGTAGTGCTCGCCACCCAGCCCGAGGATGGTGGCGCGCATCGAGCGCCCCATGTCGAACGCGAAGATGCGCGAGCCGGGGTAGCGGCGGAACTGCATCGCCAGCATGGCGAGCAAGACCGACTTGCCCATGCCCGTGGGGCCTGCGACCAGCGTGTGCCCCACGTCGCCGATGTGCGTCACCAGCCGGAACGGCGTGGCGCCATCGGTGCGCGTGACGATTAACGGCGGGCCGTCCAGGTGCTCGTTCTTTTCCGGCCCGGCCCATACAGCGGACACCGGCATCATGTGTGCCAGGTTCAGCGTCGAGACGATGGGCTGGCGCACATTGGCGTAGGCGTTGCCAGGGATCGAGGACAGCCACGCATCCACGGCGTTGAGCGTTTCGGGGATCGTCACGAACCCGCGCCCTTGGATGGCGCGCTCCACCATACGCATCTTCTCGTCGGCCTTCGCCGGGTCGGCATCGAGCACCGTCACCGTCGCGGTGACATAGCCAAAGGCCACCTGGTCACTGCCCAACTCCTGCAGCGCGGCATCGGCATCGGCGGATTTGTTGCTGGCGTCTGTATCCACCAGCGGGCTTTCCTGCTGGAAGATGGTTTCGCGCAGTAGCGCGATGACGTTCTTACGCTTGGCAAACCACTGGCGGCGCAGGCGCGAGAGTTCCCGTTCCGCATCGGCTTTGTCCATGCAGAGGAACCGGGTTGACCAGCGGTAGCCAAAGCCGAGACGGTTGAGGTCGTCCAGAATCCCCGGCCAGGTCGAGGTCGGAAAACCCCGCACCGTCGCCACGCGCAGATGGGCATCGCCCAGCATCGGCGCCAGACCACCAATGAGCGCGGAATCCGTCAGCAGCGCGTCAATGTGAAACGGCACCTCGGGCACCGCCACGCGATACCGCCGTGTGGAGATGGTCGAATGCAGGTAGGTCAGCGTCTGGCTATCGTCCAGCCACGCAATTTCCGGCATCACGCCATCGAGCAGGTCGAAGACGCGATCCGTCTCCGCCGCAAATGCGGTCAGGCGCTCGCGCCAGTCCACGCCCTCGGTGGGCCGGTTCTCGTACAGCATCCCCGCCGCGCGGGCGCGTGATTCTTCCGGAGGGAGGTACACCAGCGTCAGGTGATAGCCGCTCTCGAAGTGGTTGCCCGAGTCCTCGAAGGTGGCTCGGCGTTCCTCGTCCACCAGCCAGGACAGTGGCTCGGGGAAGTCCGAGTGTGGATAGTTGGCGGCGGGCCGGCGTTCGGCTTCGATGAACAGTGCCCAGCCCGATCCCAAGCGGCGCAGTGCGTTGTTCAAGCGCGCCGATGTGGCGATCAGCTCGCCCTGCGTCGCGCTGTCGAGGTCCGGCCCCCGAAACCGGGCTGTGCGCTGGAAACAGCCGTCCTTGTTCAAGACGACGCCCGGCGCCACCAGGCCGGCCCAAGGGAGCCAGTCGGCGAGCAGTGCGGGTCGCTGACGGTACTCGGCGAGGTTCAGCATGGCATTCCCCTCACACGTCCAGCAGTGAGCGGTGCTTGATGTGCCGCGCAAAGACCTGCATGAACTGCGGATCGACGCGCGCACCCCATACCGCCAGCGAATGGCCGACGATCCAGAGCACCACGCCCGGAATCCACAGTTGCAGGCCCAAGCCCACGGCGGCGGCCAGCGTGCCGTTGGCAATGGCCACGGTGCGCGGTGCACCGCCCAGCAGGATCAGTTCGGTGAGCGAGCGATGCAGGGGCACCTCGAAGCCGGCCGCGAAGGTATCCGGGCTGCTCATACGACGGCCCCACCGGAGAAGCTGAAGAACGACAGGAAGAAGCTCGACGCCGCGAACGCGATGGACAGACCGAACACGATCTGGATCAGCTTGCGAAAGCCTCCGCTGGTATCACCGAAGGCGAGCGCGAGACCCGTGGCGATGATGATGATGACCGCGACGATCCGAGCCACTGGCCCCTGGATTGACTCCAAGATGGATTGCAGCGGCGCTTCCCAGGGCATGCTGGAGCCAGCGGCCTGCGCAGTACCAGCAAGCAGCAGCATCAGCGCCGCGAGCAGCATGCCCTGCATCGCCGGGCGAGTAAGACCATCCAGCCGTGCGGGCCGGGGAAGCGGATTTACGGAAAGACGGAAAGCAGGAACGTGCGTCATGGAAGTTCTCCAGGGTGATTGAGGGACAGGGAAGAAAGGTCGGACTGCGATGGCAGCTCAGGAAACGGCGTCTCCATCGCATCCGCCAGGTGGTAGCCCACGCCGTCCAAGCCGACGACGTGGGCGATGCTCTCGATGCGGCGCTTGCGCCCGCGCCCGGCGATGTGGATGACCACGTTGACCGCTTCGGCGATCAGCGCGCGGGGCGGGTTCACCGCCACTTCGAGAATCAATTGCTCCAGGCGCAGCAATGCGCCGATGGCGGAGCCGGCATGGATCGTGGCGATGCCGCCCGGATGGCCCGTGCCCCAGACCTTGATGAGATCCAGCGCCTCGGCGCCGCGCACCTCGCCGACCACCACGCGATCTGGCCGCAGTCGCATGGACGAGCGCACCAGCTCCTGCATGGACACCACGCCTCGGCGCGTGCGCAGTGGCACGTGGTCACGGGCTGCGCATTGCAGCTCCACCGTGTCTTCGAGCACCAGCACGCGGTCGCCGGTGGCGGCGATCTCGGCCAGCAGCGCATTGGCAAGCGTGGTCTTGCCGCTGCTCGTGGCCCCCGCGATCAGGAGGTTCTGCCGCTCGTGCACCGCACGGATGAGGAAGTCTGCCTGGGCGCGGGTCATCATCCCGTCGGTGACGTAGCGCTCCAGCGGGATCACGCCAATGGCGCGCTTGCGCAGTGCGAAGGCCGGCCCCGGTGCGGCCGGGGGCAGGATGCCCTCGAAGCGTTCGCCGGTCTCGGGCAGCTCAGCCGACAACAGTGGCTGGCCGCGATGCACTTCCGCGCCAACGTGGGCTGCGACCAGGCGGATGATGCGTTCGCCGTCCGCTTCGGACAGCTCCACGCCCATTGGTGCGCGGCCCGATGAAAGCCGGTCGATCCACAAGGTGCGATCCGGGTTGAGCATGATTTCCACCACGTCCGGGTCTTCCAGTGCGGCAGCGATCAGCGGCCCCATGGCCGTGCGCAGCATCTGGATGCGGCGATCCAGTGATGTGGCGGCCGATGAACGAGGTTCTGGCGTGGGTTGGGGAACAGCGCTCATGAGGCACGCTCCTGGGCTCCAACCGTGGCCGCTACGTCGTCCATTCGCACGGGATCAGGATGCAGTTCCTCCACCACATCACGCACCAGGCTGCGCCCGCGCAGCAGATGGCGCCCGAGCTGTTCGACGAACTGCTCGAAGCGGGCCTTGCCTTGAGCGCGGGCCGCATCCTGATGCGCTTCAGGCACGGGCGTGCTCACCGTGAGGAAGTAGCGGATGAACAGCGCCAGTGTTTCGATCTGGATGTTCTGGTCGCGCTCCAGGCGCTCGGCATGGCGCGACAGGCGATCGAGCCGCTTTGCGATGGCCGCCTCGCGCTGGTCGGCGGCGTCGGGCGACAGCCAAGACGCCAGAGCAGCGGCGACGATGCTGGACTTGGACACGCCTTTCTTGGCGGCCAGCTCGTCGAGCCGCTTGGCATGCTCGGGCTGGATGAACAGGTTCAATCGGTATTGCGTCATAGCTGGATTCCGTCGTCAGGGTCGAGGGATGCCAGCCGGGCCGTGCGCTGCAGCGCCGGGTCAAGCTGGCGCGGGAGGGGAAGCGGCGCGTCGTCGTCATCCAGCAGCGCGAGGTCGTTGGCTGCGAATGCTTGTTCGGGTTGGTACTCGGTGACTTCGGAAAGCTCGGGCTGGCGGCGCGGGCCGCCGTCGTCGGCACTGCCGATGTCATCGACAGCTTCGATGGCCGGTGCCGCTGGAACGTCAGAAATCGCCAAACCAGTCCACTCATCGGCGCGGGCCGACGGAACGTCGGCATAGCGCCCACCAGCGAGCGCCGGCGGCGGCAGCACGCGTCGCTTGAAATTGGCGTCCGCGTAGTAGCGCAACTTCTTGGCTTTGATCGGTGCCAAGCTGGAGATCATCACCACGGCCTCATCGGGCGGAAGCTGCATGACTTCGCCCGGCGTCAATAGCGGGCGGGCCGTTTCCTGGCGAGACACCATCAGGTGACCCAGCCATGGCGCGAGCCGGTGGCCCGCATAGTTGCGCTGCGAGCGCAGTTCGGTGGCTGTGCCCAGAGTTTCAGAAATCCGCTTGGCGGTGCGCTCGTCGTTGGTGGCGAACGTCACGCGCACATGGCAGTTGTCCAGGATCGAATGGTTCTGCCCATACGCCTTGTCGATCTGGTTGAGCGACTGCGCAATCAAGAAGCTCCGGATGCCGTAGCCCGCCATGAAGGCCAAGGCCGTCTCGAAGAAGTCCAGGCGCCCGAGTGCGGGAAACTCATCGAGCATCAGCAGCAGCTTGTGACGGCGGGCGATGCCGTCGCTGCCGTCGAGTGATTCCGTGAGCCGCCGACCGATCTGGTTGAGGATCAACCGGATCAGCGGCTTCGTGCGGCTGATGTCCGAGGGCGGCACCACGAGGTACAGCGATACCGGATGCTCGGCGGAAATCAGGTCGGCAATGCGCCAGTCGCAGCGCGAGGTGACTTCGGCCACCGTGGGGTCACGGTACAGGCCGAGAAACGACATGGCCGTGGAGAGAACGCCGGAGCGTTCGTTGTCGCTCTTGTTGAGCACTTCGCGGGCAGCGGAGGCAACGACCGGATGCGGGTCGTTGCCCAGATGCCGCGTGCTCATCATCCGGTGCAGCGTCAGCTCGAACGGACAAGCCGGATCACTGAGGAAGTTGGCAACGCCTCGCAGCGTCTTGTCTTCTCCCGCATAGAGCACATGCAGGATGGCGCCGACCAGCAGCGCGTGCGAAGTCTTCTCCCAGTGGTTTCGCTTCTCCAATGCGCCTTCGGGATCGACCAGAATGTCGGCGATGTTCTGCACGTCGCGCACCTCGTGCGCGCCGCGCCGGACTTCCAGGAGAGGGTTATAGGCCGCTGATTTCGGATCAGTGGGATTGAACAGCAGGCAGTGCGAGAAGCGCGCGCGCCAGCCGGCGGTGATGGTCCAGTTCTCGCCCTTGATGTCATGGATCACTGCGGATGCCGGCCACGACAGCAGCGTCGGCACTACCAGGCCCACGCCCTTGCCCGAGCGCGTGGGCGCGAAGGTCAGGACGTGTTCTGGCCCTTCGTGGCGCAGGTACTCATCACCATGCCGACCGAGGAACACACCAGCGGGCTGGGTCAGCCCTGCCTTGCGAATGTCGCTGGCGTCGGCCCAGCGTGCCGAACCGTAGGTCGTAACCAGGCGCGACTGGCGCGAGCGCCAGATAGACATGCCGATGGCGACCACCACGGCGAGCAAACCGCTGCCGGCGGCAATGGCGCCGCCCACGTCGAAGATGTGGGACGCATAGGCATCGAAGAAGAACCACCACTCGAACAGCTTCCACGGGTGGTAGATCGGTGTGCCCAACAGATCGAACCAGGGCGAACCCAGGCGTAGTTGATAGCCCAGGGCCGCTGCTGTCCATTGTGTCGCGCTCCACACTCCGGCGATCACGATGCCGAATACCACGGCGATCTGACCGAACAGCACGTTCGTTCCTTGCATCTCCCGGCCTCCGATTTTTCCTGCGCGCACTCCGCTCAACGGCTGCACAACAACGTGCCGCTGGCGTCAGGATCGGTGCCGGGTCAGTGCCGGTCAAAGACTGTTATCAGAACGAAGATGATGCAAAAAACATCGATTCAAGCAAGGACGAAGACAGTAAAAACGCCGCAAGCAAAGGCGCGTTGCGGCGTAGCGAGCAGAAAATAGAGCGATGTGTGGCTTACCGGCCACGGTTAAAAATTCGGCGATTCCTTAGGCAGTGTATAAGGCACCTTACCATTGCCGAAGAAGCGGCGGTTCGTCGCTTCGGCCACGCGGTTGCAAAGTTCGTCGCCCAACTTGGCGCGGTTCAGCTTGCACTGCTGGCGCAATTCTTTCAGCCGCTCGGGATCGGCTGCCAAGGATTCCACCGTCTCGCCTGGAGCAGAAGACTGACCGCAAGAGGCCAATAGCGTGGCTAACGACAATGAGGCGAAGATGTTGAACGGGCTCATGACCTGATTCCTCGAAGGCGTGACACTTGAGAAGCGGGTTTGGGCGTTAGGCGTCATCCGACCCCTGGGAGGCCAACCGCTCAATAAAGCGAGCCAGTGCCTGAGACGGTTCGGTATCCCGGCGCAGCAGATAGGTGCTCAGCATAGGGGAGCGCCCTGCGAGCGGGCGGCCCACTACCCCTGGTTCGCGGCTGGCAGCAATATGCGCTGTGCCCGCAAGCCCTAATCTTACTGTGTCAATAAAATTATGGCATTATCGAGACCTCTTCATTTTTTACGTGAGGAATGATGGATGCCATCGAACGGTTTGAGCGGTACTTGGAACATTTGGCCGATGGACTTGGCCATTCAGATCGGCACTCAGGTCTCAGAGGCTATTGCACAGGGTTGATGCTGCCGCTGGCACGCAAGAGCGTGGAGCCGATGGCAGCCCGCGTTGATCCCCTGCATGCAAGCGCCAGGCATCAGTCGCTGCATCATTTCGTTGCCAAGGCGCAGTGGTCTGATGCCGAGATGCTCAGACGGGTTTGTCAGTGGGTCGTGCCGAAGATGGATTTCAGCCGTGGTGGCTGGTGGATCATTGACGACACCGGATTCCCGAAGAAGGGCAAACACTCAGTAGGCGTGGCCCGGCAATACTGCGGGATGTTGGGCAAACAGGACAACTGCCAGGTGGCTGTGAGCGTGTCGCTGGCCTGCGATCAAGGCAGCATTCCGGTGGCGTGGCAGCTCTACCTGCCCGAGGAATGGGCGACAGATGCGGGCCGCAAGGCCCGGGCCGGTGTACCGGAGGATGTGGAATTCGCGACCAAACCGCAAATCGCCTTGCAGCAATTGCGCGCGCTTCTGGCCGACGGCGCTCCGCACCATTGCGTGCTGGCCGACGCAGGCTACGGCGTGGACACCGCCTTCCGCCAGGCCTTGAGCGACATGGGGCTGACTTATGCTGTGGGAGTGACCTCGGCGGTGGTGGTTTGGGCTCCGGGGGTTGAGCCGCTGCCACCTGTACCCTACAGCGGCACAGGGCGGCCACCGGTGATGCCGCGCCGGACTCCTGAGTTGCAACCGATGAGCGTCAAGGCCTTGGCCATGTCCTTGCCCGAACGGGCATTCCAGACCATCACCTGGCGCGAAGGCACCAACGCGCCGCTCAGCGGGCGCTTCGCCGCACTGCGCGTGCGCCACGCCGGCGGCAATGCCGGCAAGGCGAGGCTGCGTCCGCTGCAATGGTTGCTCATTGAATGGCCCAAGGATCAGGCCGAGCCCTGCAAGTACATCCTGTCCACGCTGCCCGAGGACACGCCCATAGCCGACTTGGTCAGAGCTACCTATCAGCGCTGGCGCATCGAGCGGGACTACCAGGACCTGAAGCAGGACTTCGGCTTGGGCCACTACGAGGGACGTGGCTGGCGGGGCTTCCACCACCACGCCTGCCTGAGCATCGCGGCCTACGGGTTCCTGATGGCAGAACGCCTCGTTGTCGACAAGCCTGTCGGCGGTAAAAAAAACTTCATCGAACGCCAGATGCCTGCCTTTCCCGAGGATTACATCCCCCGCGGCAGTCCTGCGCGCGCAGCGCCACGTGGCGACATCGATCACGAGCCTGCGCCATCGGCTGAGCTACCAGTTGATCGCCCGTCTCGGTCAGTGCCCCTGCTGTGGAAGGGTGCGCCCAAAGCTACTCTTGTGACACAGTAAGATTAGGGCAACGCTGATTAAGGTACACGCACCTGCGTGGTGCTGCGTTACAGGTCGATGAAGCAGCAAACCCTCGCCATGGCCGCAGACCAAAGCTTTGAGAACTACCGCAAGCCCACCAGGCGCGACGAGTTCTTGAGAACCATGGAGGCCATCGTGCCCTGGTCCAGCCTGTGCGAGGTCATCGAGCCACACTACCCCAAGGCAGGCAACGGCCGCCCACCCATAGGTCTGGAACGCATGCTGCGTATCCACTTCATTCAGCATTGGTTCAACCTGGCCGATCTGGCTTGTGAAGAAGCCCTGTACGACAGTGCCAACCTGCGCCGCTTTGCAGGCATCGACCTGGGCCGTGAGCCCGTACCCGACGCCACCACTATCTTGAAGTTTCGCAAGCTCCTCAATGCGCACAAACTGGGCGAAGCACTGTTTGCCAAGGTGGGGCAGGAGTTGCAGCAGCGAGGCTTCAAGGTCCATACCGGCACCATCGTGGATGCCACCATCATCGGCGCGCCCAGTTCAACCAAGAATGCAGGCAAGGCACGCGACCCCGAGATGCACCAGACCAAGAAGGGCCAGCAGTGGTACTTTGGCATGAAGCTGCACATTGGCGTGGACAGCCAAAGCGGCTTGGCGCACAGCGCCGTCGTCACAGCCGCCAACGTGCATGACAAGCACCCGCTGCCACAACTGCTGCATGGCAACGAGCGGCGCGTGTATGGCGACTCAGCCTATGCCAGTCAGAAGGCGTTGATTGCGGGTAAAGCTCCAAACGCCAAAGACTTCACCAATCAGCGCACGCGCCGCGCTGGTGGTCTCGTTGATGAGGTGGCTCGTGCAAAGAACCGCAACAAATCCAGGATTCGTGCCCGCGTCGAGCATGTCTTTGGTGTGATCAAGCGGCTGTGGGGCTTTGGCAAGGTGCGCTATGTGGGGCTGCACAAGAATGCCACGCGGGCGTTCACTGCCCTGGCACTGGCCAACATCTTCCTCGGCCGCCAAAGGCTGATGGCACAGGTGCGCCCGTAGGGGCCAAAAACGGGCTCAAGGGCCTGTACAAGGCCCTCTGGGCCGCCAACCCCAGCCTGCGCTGCGTCCAAACTGGGCGGGGCTGCCCGAAATTACTCCAATGCCGATACTTGATCAGCGTTGCCTTAAAGATCACCGAAGCCGAACTCAAGCTCATCGCCAGTGCCGCGATCATCGGAGACAGCAGCCAGCCGGTGAACGGGTAGCGCACGCTGGCGGCTATAGGTACACCAATACCGTTGTAGACAAAGGCGAACAGCAGGTTCTGCCGCATGTTGCGCACGGTGTCGATGGATATCTGACGTGAGGCAGCGATACCGCGCAGGTAACCCTTGATCAGCGTGATCTGTCCGCTGTTCATCGCCACATCGGTGCCCGTTCCCATCGCAACGCCAACGTCGGCCTTGGCCAGCGCCGGGGCATCGTTGATGCCATCCCCCGCCATCGCGACGACGTGGCCTTGCTTCTGCAGTTTTTCCACCAGTGCCAACTTGTCGGCGGGCTTGACCTCGCCATGTACTTCGTCGATGCGCAGCCTGGCACCGACCGCCCTCGCCGTGGTGAGGCCATCGCCAGTGGCCATGATGATGCGCAGACCGCTGTCGTGCAGGGTTTGGATGGCCTCGTGTGTGCTGACCTTGATGGGGTCGGTCACCGCCAGAATGCCCGCAAAATGGCCATCAACGGCCAGATGCATGATGCTGGCACCTTCGCCGCGCAGGCGTTCGCCATCTGCTTGCAATGCAGCAACCGACACGCCCTCCTGCTCCATCAACGCCGTATTGCCCAGCGCCAGGCGCTTGCCTTCGACGGTGCCTCGCACGCCAATGCCGCTGCCTGAATCGAAGTCGGTGGGCTTGCTGAGCGGCATGCTTTTGGCGCGTGCCGCGCTGACGATGGCGTCGGCCAGCGGATGCTCGCTGCCTTGGTCCAGACTAGGGCGTGTTAACACTAATGGCGACGGCGACGATTGCGCCAGAAAATCTCCGACATGGAGATCACGCCCGAACAATTCGCTACCATTGAACACTGCCTGCCCAGGCAGCGTGGCAACGTCAGCCTGAGCAATCTGCAGGTGGTCAATGCGATCCTTTATGTGGCCGAACATGGTTGCAAGTGGCGCGGACTGCCCAAACGCTTCGGCAACTGGCACACGATTTACACGCGCATGAATCGCTGGACCAAAGCTGGCGTCCTGGATCGCATGTTCGAGGAGTTGCAGCGTGCGCAAGTCGTGCGTATCAGGATCGAAGCCGTCTCGCTGGACTCCACAAGCATCAAGGTCCATCCCGACGGCACAGGGGCACTAAAAAAAACGGTCCGCAGTCCATCGGAAAGTCCCGAGGTGGATGGAACACCAAGATTCATATGGTTGCCGCGGATGCTCGAACGGCCGTGACGTTTTGCCTCTCGCCCGGGCAGGCACACGACGCACCCGAAGGCCGGCGCCTGCTCAGCAGTCTTGGGCCCGCCAGCAGGCCGGTGCATTTGTTGATGGACCGCGCCTACGAAGGCAACGAGACACGGCAGCTGGCACTGGATCTGGGTTTCATTCCGGTGGTGCCACCAATGAAGACGCGGATCGAACCGTGGGACTACGACCGCGAGATGTACAAGCGCCGCAATGAGGTGGAGCGGTTGTTCCGTCGACTCAAAGGCTATCGCCGTATCTTCACGCGGTTCGAGAAACTCGACCTCATGTTCCTGGGCTTCATCAGCTTCGTGCTCGTCGCTGATGGACTGAGAATGTGTTAACAGGCCCTAGCCGTCAGACGCAACACTTCATCAGGCGTGTAGCCTGTGGCCGCAATGGCGGTGTCGAATGTCGGTTTGCCCTCTGTCAGCGTACCGGTCTTGTCCACGATCAAGGTATCGACTTCACGCATTCTCTCGATCGCGCCAGCATCGCGGAACAGAACACCTTGTGTGGCAGCGCGTCCGGTGGCCACCATCACCGACATCGGCGTGGCCAGCCCCAGCGCACAGGGGCAGGCGATGATCAATACTGCGACGGCGTTGATCAGACCGAACACCCAGCTCGGCTCGGGACCGAACAGACCCCAGACGAAGAAGGTGGTGATCGCGATGAGCACCACCACGAGAACGAACTTGCCAGCCACCACGTCAGCCATGCGCTGCATCGGTGCCTTCGAGCGCTGGGCATTGGCCACCATCTGCACGATCTGCGACAGCACGGTCGCTGCACCGACTTTTTCCGAGCGCATCACCAGAGCACCGCTGGTGTTGAGCGTGGCGCCGATCAGTTTGTCGCCCAAGCGCTTGGTTACCGGAACGGACTCGCCGGTGAGCATGGATTCATCCACCGCGCTACGGCCTTCGGTAACGACGCCATCGACCGGGACTTTCTCGCCAGGGCGCACGCGCAGCAGATCGCCGACATGCACCTGGTTCAGTTGCACATCTTCCTCACTTCCATCCGCGTTGATGCGCCGCGCAGTCTTGGGCGCCAACCCGAGTAAGGACTTGATAGCCGCCGAGGTTTGCGAACGCGCCTTCAATTCGAGGATCTAACCCAGCATCGTCAGCGAAATGATGACCACGGCGGCCTCGAAGTACACGGCCACGCGACCCATCGAAACAAACGATTCGGGAAACAAGCCCGGTGCCAACGTGGCGACGACGCTGTAGACAAAAGCTGCCGCGGTGCCCAGGCTGATCAGCGTCCACATGTTCGGACTTCGATGAACGATGGACTGCCAGCCACGCACAAAGAACGGCCAGGCGGCCCACAGCACCACCGGCAGCGACAGCACCAGCTCGACCCAGCTCTGGGTTGCCATGTTGAACCATCCCAGACGATGGCCGAACATGGCCAGGGTGGTGACGATCAGCGTGAGGGGCAACGTCCACCAGAAGCGTCGCTGAAAATCCTTCAGCTCACTGTTGTCTTCCGCGTCCAAGGGGATGATAGGCTCCAATGACATGCCGCATTTAGGGCAATTGCCGGGATGATCCTGTTGCACCTCGGGATACATGGGGCAGGTATAGATTGTGCCAGCCGGCATTTCTGCGGCCTCGTCGGTGGTCGCCCCGGGCTGCGCATGGCCCTGCGCATGGCCCTGCGCATGGTGGGCGTGATGATGAGCACCATCAGTTCCGTCCTTGGCCTGGTCTTCCAACACCAAGTTCATTTGGCACTTGGGGCAGCGCCCTGGGTGATCCTGGCGCACTTCAGGGTGCATGGGGCACACATAGAGCGCGCCGGCATTTTATGTACCGACCGGTGCCTCGCTCACCCTATAGCGCACAGGGTCTGCAATGAACTTGTCGCGGCAGTGCGTGCTGCAAAAGCGGTAGTGATGATCGTCATGCATGGCCTGATGAGGCGATTGGGAGGTCACGCTCATACCGCACACAGGATCCTTCAAGTCGTCCGCCTTCGGTGAGATGTCGTCAAGGGCAGCCGACTGGTCCCCGAGGGCTGGTGATGTGGGTGATGAGTGATGGGTGATGGGTGATGGGTGATGGTTCATGTCAATGCCTTTCAAGACGCTTGTTCTATTTTTTGCCTTCCCATGATGTCAAGGTCAAGTCTTTCATCATGTTGAAGCGATTCAGTCTGCTTCTGCCGTCGTCCCGACAGCTAGCGAGGCAGGGACTTGCGGTATTGGGCGTTGATCTCGTCATGGCGCTGCTGTACCTCCAGCGGCCATTGCGCTTTGATCCAGGACAGCACGGCCACGATCTCGTCATCGCTCAACACGCCGTCGTAGACCGGCATGGCGGTGCGATAGTCAGGCTGGTCGATGAGCTTGGCAAGGCCATGCTTGGTGATGGCAAAAAGTTGCGCATCAGGATGGTGCCAGGTGTGGCCGCTGGGATCGTGCGGCGGCGCAGGAAGCAAGCCATCCGATCCGCGATCACGCCAGTTGGGCTGGCCTTCGCCCTTGGTGCCGTGGCAGGCGACACAGTTCTGAGCGTATATGCGAGCGCCTACTTGCAAGACCTGAGGATCATCAGGACGCAAGGTATGCGTCAACGCTGCCTCCCGCCTGCCACCGGCACTCAAGAAGAAATAGAGGATTCCAGCCACCACGAGCAAGACCAATCCCCCTCCCACGCCAAGTACAAGTGGTCTCAATTTCATTTCAAATTCTCCGGCGCCACGCCTGCGGTCATCGACCGAGAGAATGGCGCACGCGCTATCGTAAAAAAGATTCGTCGCGCGCATTCGGGCTCCGCGCAGGCGAATCGCTGAGTGCCCGCAGATCCCCTATCTGCCCACTTTTTGCATCATGGTCAAACTCGGTCTCCTCTAGGGCGAACCCCGCTTCGATGTGGGAAAGACGATCAAAAAGCGCCATGTTTTGGTGATTTTCCACACGTTCAAACAAGAGTACTTCGATCGGGCGCCACATCGCTACCCAGCCAACAATCAACAGCCCTTCGCTGATGGCAACAAGCACTTGGCTGTTGCCAGGATTGCCCAATAAGGCCCGTACAAGCAGCGTCGTTCCCAGAACGGCGAGTCCCGTTAACAGGAAGCGCATGCCCTGTCGCATCCTTCGTCGATACCGGCGCCTGCACTGCGCATATTGCGCTTGAAAGTGCGCATGGATCGCTCCTGCAATTTCCACCTCGTACTCTCTGATCGACGTCGGGACATGAACAATGAGACGAAGCGATTCATCTAAGGCAACGCTGATTAAGGTACACGCACCTGCGTGGTGCTGCGTTACAGGTCGATGAAGCAGCAAACCCTCGCCATGGCCGCAGACCAAAGCTTTGAGAACTACCGCAAGCCCACCAGGCGCGACGAGTTCTTGAGAACCATGGAGGCCATCGTGCCCTGGTCCAGCCTGTGCGAGGTCATCGAGCCACACTACCCCAAGGCAGGCAACGGCCGCCCACCCATAGGTCTGGAACGCATGCTGCGTATCCACTTCATTCAGCATTGGTTCAACCTGGCCGATCTGGCTTGTGAAGAAGCCCTGTACGACAGTGCCAACCTGCGCCGCTTTGCAGGCATCGACCTGGGCCGTGAGCCCGTACCCGACGCCACCACTATCTTGAAGTTTCGCAAGCTCCTCAATGCGCACAAACTGGGCGAAGCACTGTTTGCCAAGGTGGGGCAGGAGTTGCAGCAGCGAGGCTTCAAGGTCCATACCGGCACCATCGTGGATGCCACCATCATCGGCGCGCCCAGTTCAACCAAGAATGCAGGCAAGGCACGCGACCCCGAGATGCACCAGACCAAGAAGGGCCAGCAGTGGTACTTTGGCATGAAGCTGCACATTGGCGTGGACAGCCAAAGCGGCTTGGCGCACAGCGCCGTCGTCACAGCCGCCAACGTGCATGACAAGCACCCGCTGCCACAACTGCTGCATGGCAACGAGCGGCGCGTGTATGGCGACTCAGCCTATGCCAGTCAGAAGGCGTTGATTGCGGGTAAAGCTCCAAACGCCAAAGACTTCACCAATCAGCGCACGCGCCGCGCTGGTGGTCTCGTTGATGAGGTGGCTCGTGCAAAGAACCGCAACAAATCCAGGATTCGTGCCCGCGTCGAGCATGTCTTTGGTGTGATCAAGCGGCTGTGGGGCTTTGGCAAGGTGCGCTATGTGGGGCTGCACAAGAATGCCACGCGGGCGTTCACTGCCCTGGCACTGGCCAACATCTTCCTCGGCCGCCAAAGGCTGATGGCACAGGTGCGCCCGTAGGGGCCAAAAACGGGCTCAAGGGCCTGTACAAGGCCCTCTGGGCCGCCAACCCCAGCCTGCGCTGCGTCCAAACTGGGCGGGGCTGCCCGAAATTACTCCAATGCCGATACTTGATCAGCGTTGCCTTAAACCATACTCGCCCGCACAGTCAACGATATAGTTTTCCACAGCACGGCTCAGTGTTTTCTCATGGAGCGGCGAAGGGTCCAATGAATCGTAAAGCTGCGTGATTCGTTGAATGCGAATATCGATGACCGTCATTTCTGTAAACGCCCAGGTTGTCTTGTTTTACTTTTTTTGCACCTTGCCGGACAGCTGCAAGCGACGGACAAACCGTCAAGGCGTAACGCTGATGCCGTTGGGAGTCTTGCCTACCGGAACGGTCTTCACAACCTTGCGATCCTTCACATCAAGCACGGAAACCGAATTGGCGTACATGTTGGTAACGTAGGCGTACCGGCCTTCGCGGTCGACAACCACGCCATGAGCACCGGCGCCGGTCACGACGGTCTTGGCAACCTTGAAACTCTCCAGCTCAATCAGGCTGACGGTTTTGCCAGGCTTCTTGGGCGTGCCCTGATTGGCCACCAGCAGCGTGCGCGAATCCGGCGTGACATACAGCTGGATGGGGACTGTTCCGACGGCAACCTTGCGAATCACCTTGCGCGTAGCCGGGTCGATCACGGCGACCGCGTTTTCCTCCGACAGCGACACCAAGACAAGACTCCCGTCCGGCGTGAAGCCCACTTGAGCCGGCCCCTTGCCTGCAGGAACTTGCGCAATCTCCTTCTGGCTGGCGGTATCGATGACCGACACCGTTCCGCCCTTGAGGTTGGCGACGTAGGCTTGAGTGCCGTCCGGACTGATGCGAAGACCGTGGGGAAACTTGCCGACCGGAATCGTCGCCACGAGGCTCCGCGCCGCTGTGTCGATCACACTGACCGTGTTGTCGCCGCCGTTGGTGATGTAGGCGAAGCGGCCGTCGGGCGACACCACCACATGGGCCGGGTGCATGCCAACCGGCACCTTGGCGACGACTGCGTTAGTCGCGGTATCGATGGCCCAAACCGCGCCGGGCTTTCCCATCGCATCGTGGCTGCCTTGGGCCATCTCCTTGTGCTCCGACGCGTCGGCCGTTTGAGCAGGCTCCCCGTTATTGGTCACCCATACGACCTTGCCGTCGGGCGATACCTGCACGTTGTGCGGTGCCTTGCCGACGCGCACGCTTGCCAGTGTCTTGAACGACGCAGCATCGAGCACGCTCACCGTGTCAGCCCCCTCGTTGGCCACATACACCTTGTCGGCGGCCAAGGTGGCGCCGGACCAGGCCAATAGGCCCATCTGCACCGCTGTCAAAAGCCAGTTGTTTTTTCTTGTCATCATGATCTCTCTTGGTTGGAAAATAAAACTTCTATCAGGGCTCAGTCGGCGTTGGGGCGCACTGAATTACCGTTGCCACCCTCTTTACCCATCATCCCCAGGACGCCTGCGAACAAGACAGGGTTTTGAAACATCAGGCGAAACGCCTGCTCGCTCGCAGCGTCTCGGCCTTCGCGCAGCCTTCCCAGCGCATGGGTCACTTCCCCTGCAGCTTCACGCTCACGCTCGATCAACGGGTGATGCGGCGCAAGCGGCTGGCGGTTCTTGCCAAGCGGCTCGGCCAGCAAGGCAACGCCGCGCATCCACGGACTGAACGTTTCCGAGAGCAAATACCGACTGGTGCGCATCGGATGGAGCCACTTGAGCATTTGGGCTGTCCAGGGTGTGGACAGAGCTTGCGCCCAAGGACTGACGAATGCCCGGTAAAGCGCCTCGTTGAATGTCGAGACCTGTTTCACCCGCTCAAAAGCTTCCTGCGGGTAATCCGTTTTCAGGTCTTCAACCTGACGGGGTTCAAAGCGGATGCTGTAGGTGGGCTTATGGCAGTCCGGGTCACCCGACGGGTTGTCGATTTTCATTTCATAGAGGCCCGGGGCCAGCGCCTCAATCTCAGCCAGGCTCTCCAGGATCGCCCGGTGCTCCAGACGCGCCACCCCGGCGGAGACAAAAATGCCGAGATGGCCGACGTGCGGGTTCGTGAGGTAGACGATGCGCTGTCCGGCCTGCTTGAGATCCTCGGTGTCTTTGTAGACTGCCGGAATCCATCCGAGCGCCTGGTGTGGTGGCGTAATGTTGTCGCCGTAGGACGCAAAGATGACGATTGGATTCCTGATCCGCCTGAGGTCAGCAGTGCAACCCTGGCAAATCTGGAAAAGACCCTGTTCAAGCTGGTTGTCGATGAACAGGTTTTCAACAATCGCAAGGATCTCTTCCCGGCTCAGGAAATAAAAACCGTTCCACCAACGCTCGAACTCCAGAAAACGCGCCTGCTCACTGTCGACGTTGGTGAAGAGTTGGGCGTACTTCTCCCAAACAGCCTTTTCGGGCTTGAGGTTCTCGAAATTCTGCGCCAGCCAGGCTCCATCGAAGCGGCCATTGCCCAGGTCGGCCGTCAGATGCGCCAACCAGCTGCCGCCAAGGAGCCCTCCGGAAAGACGCATCGGATTGACACCGGACTCGCCAGCCCAATATGACAAGGGTGAGCCATTGAGCACCACCGGTCCGACCAGACCGGCGCAGTCTGCGGACAGCAGCGTCAGCGCCCACCCGGCCTGGCAGTTGCCATAAAGCACAGGAGGATTGCCAGGATGGCGTTGCGCAACTTCTTCGGCGAAACGCCGCAGCACATGCAACACGTCTGCCAGGGTCTGCCCCAGAGTCGGCTCGGGAAAGAAGATCACGAAATAAACCGGATGGCCCTCGCGCATCGCCATTCCGACTTCAGAGTCGCGCTTGAAGCCGCCGATCCCAGGGCCATGGCCGGCGCGTGGATCGACAACAATGACCGGAGGTTTGTCAGGATCGACGCAGTCGTCCCAGCAATGCCCGTCGATTTCCGTGATGCGCAGCAGTGCATAGTTGACGGACCGTTCGAAGCTGCGCGCGTCCAACAGCGTTTCATACTTGAAGTCCAGAAGCGGCGGCAATCCGGCTCGCTCGTGCTCCAGCATGTTGTTCGCGCGCTGGCGAAGCGTGTCCCAGAACAGAATGGTGCGTTCGAAGAAGTCGCGCTGGTAATCGAAATAGTCCTGCGCCGAAGGTGCTTCAGCTGCTCTTTTCATGCCACTAGACGCATCCTGTGGCGCAGGCTTCAACAACTCCTCGGAATGATCCAAGACGGTCGGTGGTAGATCCTTTGCCTGGCGGTGCGTCCATTGCACCGCTGCTTCCTTACCCACCGCCGTGGTGCGTTGAGAGGTCCGAGGCTTTTGTGGTGACGTGGGGGTTTTCATCATTCCTCCGAACTACGGGGTCATTTTTTTCCGCGCCGTAAACGCAGAGCATTGAAAATCACCGAGGCCGAGCTCAGACTCATGGCCAGCGCCGCGATCAGCGGGGACAACAACCACCCAGTGAATGGGTACAGCACGCCTGCCGCAATCGGCACCCCAATGCCGTTGTAAACGAATGCGAACAGGAGGTTCTGGCGCATGTTTCGGACGGTGTCGATAGAGATGTCGCGTGCGGCTGTGATGCCGCGCAAATCGCCTTTGACCAGCGTGATCTGGCCGCTGTTCATGGCCACATCGGTCCCCGTGCCCATGGCCACGCCGACATCGGCCTTTGCCAACGCAGGCGCATCGTTGATGCCATCGCCGGCCATGGCGACAATGTGGCCCTCTTTCTGGAGCCGTTCCACGAGCGCCAGCTTGTCTGCGGGCTTGACTTCGCCATGCACCTCGTCGATGCCCAGTTTTGCACTCACGGCCTTGGCGGTGGTCAGACCATCGCCAGTTGCCATCACGATGCGCAAACCGCTGGCGTGCAAAGTCTTAATGGCTTCCAAGGTGGTGGCCTTGATGGGATCGGTCACGGCCAGGATGCCAGCCAGTTGTCTGTCCACGGCCAGATGCATCACGCTGGCGCCTTCACTGCGCAGACGCTCGCCATCTACCTTGAGCGCATCAGTGGCCACGCCCTCCTGCTGCATCAATGCGGTGTTGCCCAGCACCAGATGCTTCCCATCGACGATGCCGCGCACGCCAATGCCGCTGCCGGATTCGAAATCTAGCGGCTTGATCAGTTCCAGGCCCTTGGCGCGTGCTGCGCTGACGATGGCCTCTGCCAAAGGATGCTCGCTGCCTTGGTCCAAACTGGCCGCAAGGCGCAGTACTTCGTCCGCTGTATAGCCGGGTGCGGCAACTGCGGTGTCGAAAGCGGGCTTACCTTCGGTCAAAGTTCCTGTCTTGTCCACTATCAGCGTGTCCACCTCGCGCATTTTCTCGATGGCGCCAGCATCGCGGAACAGCACCCCCTGTGTCGCGGCACGCCCTGTGGCCACCATCACCGACATCGGCGTGGCCAGCCCCAGCGCACAGGGGCAAGCGATGATCAGCACGGCCACTGCGTTGATCAAGCCAAACACCCAGCTAGGTTCCGGACCGAACCAACCCCAGACAAAGAAGGTGGCAATGGCGATGAGCACCACCACGACCACAAATTTGCCTGCCACCACATCCGCCATGCGCTGCATGGGCGCCTTCGAGCGCTGGGCATTGGCCACCATCTGAACAATCTGCGACAGCATGGTGGCCGCACCGACTTTTTCGGAGCGCATCACCAAGGCGCCACTGGTGTTCATCGTGGCGCCAATCACATTGTCACCAAGCCGTTTGGTCACCGGCACAGGCTCGCCAGTAAGCATGGATTCATCGACCGCACTGCTGCCTTCGGTCACAACGCCGTCGACCGGCACTTTCTCGCCGGGACGAATGCGCAGCAGATCCCCGACGTGAACATGGTTCAGCGGCACGTCCTCTTCGCTGCCATCCGCATTGATGCGGCGAGCGGTCTTGGGTGCCAAACCGAGCAGCGCCTTGATCGCCGCAGAAGTTTGCGAACGGGCCTTCAACTCGATGATCTGGCCCAGCATGGTCAGCGAGATGATGACCACTGCCGCCTCATAGTAAACAGCCACGCGACCCATGGAAATGAATGAATCTGGGAACACGCCCGGCGCCACGGTAGCCACGAGGCTGTAGAGAAAGGCCGCGCCAGTACCCAGGCCAATCAATGTCCACATGTTGGGGCTGCGATGGACAAGAGACTGCCAACCGCGTACGAAGAAGGGCCAACCCGTCCACAACACGACGGGTAAGGACAGCGCCAGTTCGACCCAGGTTTGAACGTTCATGTCAAACCACCCGAGACGATGGCCGAACATTGCAAGAACAGTAACGATGACTGTGAATGGCAGTGTCCACCAGAAGCGATGCTGAAAATCCTTTAACTCATGGTTGTCTTCCTCGTCCAGAGGAATGATTGGCTCCAATGTCATGCCGCACTTGGGACAGATTCCAGGATGATCCTGCCGCACCTCGGGGTGCATAGGGCAGGTGTAGATGGTGCCGGCCGGCTCTGGCGCGGTGTCCTCGGGTGCAGTAGATACAAGGTATTGCAGTGGGTTCGCTGCGAACTTGCCTTGGCACTTGGCGCTACAGAAATAGTAGGGCAGCCCTTCGTGCGTCAATTTGTGTTCAGACTGCTCCGTAACGGTCATGCCGCACACCGGATCCTTTAGATCCTTTGGCGAGGCTGGCTCGGCAGGGGGGTGACTGCCGTGATGGTGGTGTGCATGCATGTCCATTGCTTATTCCTTGTTGTTGTTGGTGCGCCGTGGCGGCTGCGCATGGTTGCCGTGCCCACCATGGCCGCCGTGGCCGTGCATCAGGTGCATTAGCGGACAGGCGAGGAGCAGCAGGTAGGGCCAATAACCCAGAACATGGCCCCAGTGCTCTCGCAGCAGATAAAAACCAGCGATCACGGCAGCCGTTGCCAGCGCCATGCCGGCTGGGCGGCGCCAGAACGATGGCGCATGGGAGTCGTTGTCAGGCTGATCCATGGCGTTGCTCCTTCAAAGTTGCCAGCAAAAGGTGCGGGCGCGGACGCGCCCAGCCGGTCGACCCTGAATCAAATACCGTGGCCGTCATCGGCAACCACAGCCCCCCGCACCGCCGCTGTGGCAGCCCGAGGCTTTAGGCTGCGAGGTCGCAGCGGGAATGGGCGCGTCTGTGGCCAGCTTTGCGGGGTAACCCGCATCCGTCAATGCCATCAACAATGGGGCGCTGCCCTGCGCCAGTTCCCCGCTCACCCGGACATGCCCAGACTGGAGATCGACCTCCACCCCACTGACACCCGGCAGCGGTTGCAATGCGTGCGTGACGTGCTTGACGCATGAGCCGCAGCTCATGCCCTCGACTTGCAGATCAATCGTTTTCATATATCAAACTCCTAAAAATTGAAACGTATACCGCCGGGGAAATATTCCAGATCATCTTTTTGACACCGAGTCAGTCGTCGACTGGGCCTTGCCCATGCGAGGGATAAACCGGGGTGTGCGCTGGGCGTATGTGTCGTACGTTGCACCGAACTGTTTGTGCATTTCGTTCTCTTCGGTGATTGCCAGACGTCCGTACATCAGGAGCAAGACAGGGAACATGGCCAAGGTCAGCAAGGTGGGCCACTGCAGCAGGAAGCCCAGCAGAATCATCACAAAAGCCACGTACTGCGGATGGCGAATGCGCGCGTAGGGGCCTGTTGTTGCAAGCGATTGGCCACGCTGAGCGTGGTAGAGCACATTCCACGCTGTGGACAACAGGTAGAAACCAAAGCCCAGAAAAACGTAGCTGGCGATGTGCAGTACGCCGAAATGCGGGTCGCCCTTTTCGCCCAACAGGGTGGACCACAAGTGACCCGAGGTGTGGGAGAGCAGATCCAGATTAGGGAACTTGGTTTGAAGCCAGCCCGATATCAGATAAATCGTCAGCGGGAAGCCATACATCTCTACGAACAAGGCAACTATGAAGGCTGCGAATGCGCCAAACGTCCTCCAGTCACGGGCCGTTGCAGGCTTGAAAAAGCTGAACGCAAACATGATGAAGATCGCTGAATTGATGATGACCAACGACCACAGGCCATAAGCAGATTCGGTGTGGTTCACTGGGGATCTCCTTCTTTGCGCGATTCGGCAGTCTTCGACACATCAGGCTTGCTCTGGCCATGGTGACCATGCCCACCGTGGCTGCCGTGCATGAAAACATGCATCAGCGGGCAGGCGAGGAGCAGGAGAAAAGGTAGCGCCCCGACGACATGCGCGAGGTGTTCTGTCAACAAAAAATACGCCGCCACGGCACCAATCGCCACGTAGCCGATGGCGTATCGAGAACTCCAGAAACTGGGGGCGACTCGTGTCCGTCGTGTTGATGGCTCATGGTGACTCGCAATCAGGTGGGTGCGTTACTTGGTCGGCGTGGCAGGCAGGCGGTCCATCATCATTTGCATCATGGACTGCATCATTTCCATGCGCTTTTCCATCATCTGATGACGCTCGGCCATGTTGGAGGACATGCCCTTTCCACCTTGCATGCCACCCATGCCCTGCATGCCTGCGCCCATCTGCTGCATCATCCCCATGCCGTCCTGCATGAGCTTCATGTGCTCGTCCATGAGTGCCTGCCGCTCCTCCGGCGTTTTGGCCGCCATCATCTTTTCGTGCATCGCTTGCATGGACTTCATATGCTCGTCCATCTTGGCCATTCCAGCCATCGGCCCCGTACCCATTGGCTTTGCGGAAGTCTTCATTTGGGTGGACGCGGGCTGCGTGCTACCTGCAGGGTGATGGGCCTTGTGCTCATCGGCGGCTTGCGCCATCACGCTCAGTGAGGCCGCAGCGACACAGACCCCGATCAGGGTATGGTGAATTTTTGACATAGTGCTCTCCTTCTCCAGATTACAAAACCGTCGCAGTCAGCAATCAATAAATCCATCCGCGACGACACAGCACGCTAAAGCAGCGTGTTCTCACTGAGCGGGCTGAATGTCTGTGACAACCATCTTCCCGCCCTCGTTGACGACCATGAACTTGACCTTGTCGCCAGGCTTCACGTTGGACAACAGGCTCTTGTCCTTCGCGGTGAATACCATGGTCATACCGGGCATGTCCATGTGCTTGATTTCACCGTGCTTGATGGTGACCTTGCCGTTGTCCAGATCAACTTTCTTGATCTCGCCATCGGTCAGGGACGCCGACTGTGCCGCTTCTGTCTTGCCAGGCTCCATGCTTGCCTGGGCAAAGCTGCTCATGGGCAGCGCTATACCCACGGCCACGGCGGAAATGGCAAGAATTTGTTTGATGGTGTTCATGATGACCTTACGAATACATGTTGAAAATTTCTGCCAATCCATCTTTCTGAATCAGCAGCGCTTGAAGGGGGTGCGCCGACCGCTGTAAGCCGGCCCATTCGTGCCCGGTAAGCCCATCGGCATGGCGGGCACTGCCAGTCCCAGCGCTCGGGGCTTTTTCTTGGACATGACGCGGACTTCTTGTTCCAGGCTCTACGGTGGCGTATTACTTCTTGCCAACCTGGACAGTGCCCTTCATGCCGGCCTCGTAGTGGCCAGGCATCAGACAGGCAAAGTTCACGCCTCCGGCCTTGGTGAACTGCCAGACGATTTCGCCTTGCTTGCCAGGCTGCAGCGTCACCTTGCCGGGTTCGTCGTGCTCCATGTCCGGGAACTTCTTCATCTGTTCCAGGTGCTCCAGTAGCTCCTTCTCGGTGCCCAGGCTGAGTTCGTGCTTGACCTGTCCGACGTTCTTGACAACGAAACGCACGGTTTCGCCCTGTTTGACCTGAATGTTCGACGGCGTGTAGCGCATGTTGTCGCTCATTTCGATGGTGATGGTGCGACGGGCCTTGGCGGCGACGCCGGGTTTGCCAATGGCTGTCTCACCCTCGTCACCGTGGCCACCTGCATGGTTGCCGGCAGCGAAGGCTGCCCCCGATGCGGCCAGTGCAGCCATGGCGAAGAGTTGAGAAATAGTGGAGCGCGTGAATTTCATGGATGGTCTCAGGTTGAAAATTGAAGGAAAAAATCAATGCGCGCCATGCGATGTAGGCTTGCGCACCTTGACTTCGGTCGGCGTTGCAGGCTTGCGAACGCGCGGCATGGACTGGCCGCCCTCTGCGCTGAATCGCGCGGGCTCCGCCATCGGACCGGTGTACTCATACGCCACCGTGCCCTCCGGGTTTTTGTACCAACCCGGGTTCTTGTAGTCGCCTGGCTTCTGGTCGCGGCGCACCTTCAGGACACTGAACATGCCACCCATCTCCACCGAGCCGAAGGGGCCTTCCCCGGTCATCATGGGGACGGTGTTGTCCGGAATGGGCATCTCCATCTCGGTCATGTCCGCCATGCCCCGTTCGCCCATGACCATGTAGTCGGGAATCAGGTTGTTGATCTTCTTGGCCACGCCCCGGTGGTCTACGCCAATCATGGTGGGAATGTCGTGACCCATTGCGTTCATGGTGTGGTGGCTCTTGTGGCAGTGGAAGGCCCAATCGCCTTCCTCGTCGGCCACGAACTCGATCTGACGCATCTGACCAACCGCCACGTCGGTGGTTACTTCATGCCACCGCGTGCTCTTGGGCGTGGGGCCACCATCAGTGCCTGTGACCAAGAACTCGTGACCATGCACGTGCATCGGGTGATTGGTCATGGTGAGATTGCCCATGCGAATGCGAACCTTGTCATTGAGGCGGACATTCAAGGAGTCGATGCCAGGAAAGACACGGCTGTTCCATGTCCACAGGTTGAAGTCCGTCATTTCCGCGACCTTGGGTGTTGCGGCCCCTGGTTCAATGTCATACGCACTGAGCAGAAAGCAGAAATCCCGCTGCACTTCGTCGATCAGGGGGTGCTTGGCTTTCGGGTGCGTGACCCAGAAGCCCATCATGCCCATGGCCATCTGCACCATCTCGTCCGCATGCGGGTGGTACATGAAAGTGCCAGGACGACGCGCCACGAACTCGTAGACGAAGGTCTTGCCCGACTGGATTGCGGGCTGGTTCAATCCCGCCACACCGTCCATGCCATTGGGCAAACGCTGTCCATGCCAGTGGATGCTGGTGTGCTCGGGCAGCTTGTTGGTCACAAAAATGCGAACGCGATCGCCTTCCACCACTTCGATGGTGGGCCCGGGACTCTGGCCGTTGTAGCCCCACAAATGGGCCTTGAAGCCAGGCGCCATCTCGCGCACCACAGGCTCGGCGACCAGGTGAAACTCCTTGACGCCCTGATTCATCCGCCACGGCAGTGTCCAGCCGTTAAGTGTGACCACCGGGTTGTAGGGCCGCCCCGAGTTGGGCACCAGCGGCGCCATGGTGTTCGGGCTGGTCTGGATCACCGGCTCGGGCAATGCCGCCATGGCCACGCGGCTCACCGAGCTGGCCGCGACCGCTCCGCCTGCGATGCCCGCATATTTGAAAAAATCTCTTCTGGATGTCATGACATGAATCTTTGCTTTAGTGGCCCGCATCGCCCGCACTGGGCGCGCTGGACGTGACTGACAACGTGGTGTTGGTGGGGCGCCCGATCACGGATGCCTGTATGGCGGCATCGGCCAGCCAGAACTGCTGTTGCGCATCAATGGCGGCCGTGACGGCGCTGATCTGCTCGCGCGCGTCGGACAATAGCTCAAAGACGCTGATCAACATGCCGTTGTAGCGAAGCTGGTTTTCCTCCGAGATCACCTTGCGCAGCGGCACGACTTCATCGCGGTGGTGACGCGCCACGTCGTAGGCGGTTCGATAGGCCGAATAGCTCTCGCGCAGGTTGGAGCCGGCAGAGCGCACGGTGGCTTCGAGCTGGTTGGCCGCAGCCAGGCTGCGTGCATTCATCGCATCGCGCTGCATCCCACCCCAATCGAAGAGGGGTAGACGCACGTCGATTTCCCAGCCGCGCGCAGTAGAACGAGTGCCCTCAGCGTTGTCAAAGGTCGTGTTGCGACGCCCGGTGAGTTCGATATCGGTGAAGCTGGTCACCATGTTCAGACCCTGGGCCTTGACGGCCTCATTGAGCGCGGATTGGGCCAAGCGGATATCCAGACGCGCCTGGGTTGCTTGCAAGGCGACCGTCTGCGGCTCCATTGGCTGTTTAGGTAGCTCCGGCAATCGCTCCGGCAGCTTAAGCGTTTGTTCCTGCGCCTCATCTAGCCCCAGCAGTCGCACCAGTTCTTCACGACTGGCCGTAGCCTGATGTTGAGCGGCGCTCAGTCGGGTGGCGGCATCGGCGTAGAAGGCTTGCTCGCGTGCACGGGTAATCCGGTTGAAGTTGCCAACTGCCTGCATGCGCCTGGCCAGTTCCGCTCCTGCTTCCGCGCTTTCATAGACCTGCTTGGCATACTTGAGCGCTTGTTGCGCGGCCACGGCCCGCACCCATCCCTGACGCACACGGGTAATCTGGTCTACCACGTCACTGGTCAGGCGCAATTGCGCTTGCTCAATGCGTCGGGTAGCGACGCCGTGCCGTACTGGAAGCGTCAAAAGATCCAGCAAGCCGAAGGACAAAGCGCGCCCAAACTCCAGCTCGTTGCCTGCGACCATGCGCTCAAAACTAAAAATGGGGTTGGCAATTCGCCCGACCTGCGCGGCATTCGCCGACTCGGCCCAACCCTGGGCCAGAAGGGTCTGCAGGGATGGGCTGTTCACCAAGGCCAACTGGACAGCATCTTTCTGCTCCAAAGGCTGCGCCAGCAAGGCTTGAGCGGCCTGCGCACGCTGGTCGCGTTCACCCTGGGTACGAGCCAACGCGAGTTGGCCCCCGGTAAAGTTGCCAGCTTCGTCGTTGACGCGATTGATGTTCTGATCCAGGCTGACACTGGCACAACCGGTCAGCACTGCCAGTCCAAGTGCAGACAAAGCCCATTTGGCATGAGTAACACGCAAACCCATCATGGCTTGTCTCCCCCATGATGGCCAGAATGCGGATCGCTGGCGGGAGCGCCCTTGTCGGGCGCGGGATCACCCGTCTTGATTTCCTTGGCATAAGCGCGCCAGCCGCCAATCCGGCCCACGCGATCATTGGCTTCGCGCCAAGACTGCACAGGTTGATCCGCATAACCTTGGTAAGCCCCGATAGGGGACGAGTACTGCAATGTTGTCAGCAGTGCAGGCTTAGGAGCCTCGATGTCTGCTGGAACTTGTGCGAAAGCTGCCCCCGCAAACAACACCAGTGTCGAAGGCAACAGAGTCCTGAAGGGCAGCAGGTAATTGGAAGTGGCCATGGTCTCCTCTAGAAAAATCTTTGATCTCACGATGTGGAGATTCTGGAGAGACCACCCTTTCATCCAGATGTTCTAAACATTACATTGTTGTTATCTTCATGTCAGGACGCCTCAAATTCGGCAAACTCTCGCCAAAGCATTGAGCGGAGCGCACACGTGAAAATATTGATTGTCGAAGACGAGCCCAAGACGGGTGAATACCTGCGTCAGGGGTTAAGGCAATGCTGATCAAGGTCCACCGTTGTCGCTTCTCAAACGTTATCCGCAGATGAAGCAGCAGACCCTGGCAATGGCCGCAGATCAAAACAACGGATTCGAGCAGTCGCGCAAGCCCACCCGACGTGAAGAGTTCTTGCGGACCATGGAGACAATAGTGCCTTGGGCCGCCCTGTGCCAGGTGATAGAGCCGCACTACCCCAAGGCCGGCAACGGCCGTCCGCCCATTGGGTTGGAGCGCATGCTGCGCATCCATTTTCTTCAGCACTGGTTCAACCTGGCCGATCTGGCGTGCGAGGAGGCTCTGTATGACAGTGCCAGTCTGCGCCGCTTTGTGGGGATTGACCTGGGCCGCGAACGCGTGCCCGACGCCACCACGCTGCTGAAGTTTCGCAAACTGCTCAATGAGCAAAAACTGGGTGAAGCCCTGTTTGCCAAGGTAGGCCAGCAATTGCAGGAGCGCGGCTTCAAGGTCAACACCGGCACCATCGTGGATGCCACGATCATCGCAGCGCCCAGCTCCACCAAGAACGCCGACAAGGCGCGCGACCCCGACATGCACCAGACCCGCAAAGGCCAGCAATGGTATTTCGGCATGAAGCTGCACATTGGCGTGGACAGCCAAAGCGGGCTGGTGCATAGCGCCGTGGTGACGGCGGCCAACGTGCATGACAAACACCCGCTGCCCGATTTACTGCACGGCAGCGAACAGCGCGTCTATGGCGACTCGGCCTATGCCAGCCAGAAAGCACTGATAGCGAGCAAGGCCCCCAAGGCCAAGGACTTCACCAACCAGCGCACCCGCCGTGCAGGCGAGGTGGACGAAGTTCAGCGGGCCAAGAACCGCAACAAATCGCGGGTGCGTGCCCGGGTCGAGCATGTCTTTGCGGTGGTCAAGCGCCTGTGGGGATTCACCAAGGTGCGCTACCGCGGGCTTCAGAAGAACGCCACGCGTGCGTTCACGGCCTTGGCGCTGGCCAACATTTACCTGTGCCGCAGTCATCTGTTGGGACAGGTGCGCCCGTAAGGGCGGAAATCGGGCCTCAGCGCCCCGCGAACTGCCCAAATGGGCCGCGCGAGAGGCATAAAAGTCCAAAAAACTGCGTCATCCAGGTTTGCGCGGAAATTTTCGACGGCTTGTTCAGCGTAGCCTTAACTGAGGCTGGATACATTTCCGACCTCGTGCCCAATGGTGCAGATGGCCTGCATTTGGCCCTGCAGGGCGAATATGACTTGGTGATCCTGGACGTCATGCTGCCCGGGCTGAACGGCTGGCAGGTGTTGCAATCGCTGCGCGAGCGCGGTCTGCAAATCCCAGTGCTGTTCCTGACCGCACGCGATCAGGTGGAAGATCGTGTTAAAGGACTGGAACTCGGGGCCGACGACTACCTTGTCAAGCCATTCTCGTTTGCCGAATTACTAGCGAGGGTGCGGATCATTCTGCGGCGCGGTCACGCAGGCAACGAGAGCACCGTGCTGCGAGTGGCAGACCTTGAACTGGATTTGCTGCGCCGCCGGGTATCCCGAAACGGCAGGCGTGTCGATCTGACGGCCAAGGAATTCGGCCTGCTGGAGCTACTGATGCGCCGACACGGTGAAGTGTTGCCACGCTCCCTGATCGCATCGCAGGTGTGGGACATGAACTTTGACAGCGACACTAACGTCATTGAAGTGGCGATGCGCCGCCTGCGCGTGAAGATTGATGAAGGCCATCCGGTCAAGCTCATCCAGACCGTGCGCGGCATGGGCTATGTGCTGGACGTGCCAGAGGAAGAATAGGTGGAGTCGAAACTGCGTTTGGGCAAGCTTTCGCTGACCCGTCGCCTCACCCTGTTCTTCACCGTGGTGGCAGCTGCTGTGGTGCTTGGGTTGGGAGGTCTTTTTCTGGTGGAAATTGAGCAGCATTTCGTCGAACTGGACCGGATGGCTCTGCAGGAAAAGCGGCATTTGATCGAGGAAATTCTTGGCAATGCCAACTCAGTGGACGACGCAAGCTTGCGCTTGAGCGAAGCTTTGAACTATCACCATGATCTCTATGTCCTGGTGCAGAACCCCCAGGGAGAGCGCATTTTTCAATCGTCAACATCCAACCTCAATGTGCAAAGCGGCGATGCCCTGAGTACCGAGGAGACGAGTGTTTTCGGGGTTTGGCGTCACCACGATACCGAGTTCCACACATTGAGCTTTGGAACTGCCCCGGCTTACTCCGCATCAGCGTTGCAGGTGTTGATCGCAGCGGATACAAAACACCACACCCAATTCCTCACTGAGCTGCGCAGCAGTCTGGCGTTCTACGTGATCGCGGCCATCATCGTGTGTGGGCTACTGTCGTGGCTCGCGGCGCGTCAAGGACTGGCGCCTCTGCGTGAAATGAAGTCACGCGCAGCCGTGGTCACAGGTCAGAAATTGTCCGAGCGCATGCCAGTTGAGGCCGTGCCGGTGGAAATGGCCGATCTGGCGCAAGAGCTGAACCGCATGCTGGACCGCCTGCAGGAGGACTTCCAGCGCCTTACCGATTTCGCGTCGGACCTCGCGCACGAGCTGCGCACCCCCATCAGCAACCTGCTGACGCAGACGCAGGTGGCGCTGACGACCAAGCGCGATGCCGCGACGTACCGCGACATCCTGGCCTCCAATGCCGAGGAATTTCAGCGTTTGGCACGCATGGTGTCCGACATGCTGTTCCTAGCCAAGACCGAGCGCGGCGTGGATCTGCCGCACAAGGAGCGGTTTTCCGCCCGCCAGGACGCGCTGGCGCTGCTGGAGTTCTACGAGGCCGTGGCCGAGGAAAAACGCATCCGGCTCCAGTTGAAAGGAGACGGCGAGGTCGAAGGCGATCGCCTGATGTTCCGCCGTGCGGTGAGCAACCTGCTGTCCAATGCCCTGCGTTACACGCCCGAGGCCGGCGACATCACCATCCGTATCACCAGCACGGCACAAACCACGACAGTGGCCGTGGAGAACACTGGAACCGACATCGATGCCAAGATACTGCCCCGGCTGTTCGACCGCTTCTACCGAGCCGATGCTTCCAGGGCCCATCCGGACTCCGATGGCTCCGGGCTGGGCCTGGCCATCACACTTGCCATCGCTGAGGCCCACGGCGGTAGCGTCACGGCGACGTCGGGCGACGGGCGAACCTGCTTCACCTTGATGTTTCCTCACCGTGGCTCACAGCCATCAAGCTGACAACAATCTCATCTGGCTGTCCGGATTCTGTTGGGGTGCGCTCCCTAAGATGAACACATCTCCTCAACGCCGACCAAGGCATGAGAGATGCAAGTTTCGTCCACCTTCTTCCTTAGGGCAACGCTGATTAAGGTACACGCACCTGCGTGGTGCTGCGTTACAGGTCGATGAAGCAGCAAACCCTCGCCATGGCCGCAGACCAAAGCTTTGAGAACTACCGCAAGCCCACCAGGCGCGACGAGTTCTTGAGAACCATGGAGGCCATCGTGCCCTGGTCCAGCCTGTGCGAGGTCATCGAGCCACACTACCCCAAGGCAGGCAACGGCCGCCCACCCATAGGTCTGGAACGCATGCTGCGTATCCACTTCATTCAGCATTGGTTCAACCTGGCCGATCTGGCTTGTGAAGAAGCCCTGTACGACAGTGCCAACCTGCGCCGCTTTGCAGGCATCGACCTGGGCCGTGAGCCCGTACCCGACGCCACCACTATCTTGAAGTTTCGCAAGCTCCTCAATGCGCACAAACTGGGCGAAGCACTGTTTGCCAAGGTGGGGCAGGAGTTGCAGCAGCGAGGCTTCAAGGTCCATACCGGCACCATCGTGGATGCCACCATCATCGGCGCGCCCAGTTCAACCAAGAATGCAGGCAAGGCACGCGACCCCGAGATGCACCAGACCAAGAAGGGCCAGCAGTGGTACTTTGGCATGAAGCTGCACATTGGCGTGGACAGCCAAAGCGGCTTGGCGCACAGCGCCGTCGTCACAGCCGCCAACGTGCATGACAAGCACCCGCTGCCACAACTGCTGCATGGCAACGAGCGGCGCGTGTATGGCGACTCAGCCTATGCCAGTCAGAAGGCGTTGATTGCGGGTAAAGCTCCAAACGCCAAAGACTTCACCAATCAGCGCACGCGCCGCGCTGGTGGTCTCGTTGATGAGGTGGCTCGTGCAAAGAACCGCAACAAATCCAGGATTCGTGCCCGCGTCGAGCATGTCTTTGGTGTGATCAAGCGGCTGTGGGGCTTTGGCAAGGTGCGCTATGTGGGGCTGCACAAGAATGCCACGCGGGCGTTCACTGCCCTGGCACTGGCCAACATCTTCCTCGGCCGCCAAAGGCTGATGGCACAGGTGCGCCCGTAGGGGCCAAAAACGGGCTCAAGGGCCTGTACAAGGCCCTCTGGGCCGCCAACCCCAGCCTGCGCTGCGTCCAAACTGGGCGGGGCTGCCCGAAATTACTCCAATGCCGATACTTGATCAGCGTTGCCTTAGGAGCTTCAACCATGATCCAACAACGCCTCTCCCTTTCTTCCATGATCGCAGCCGCAACCGCAGTAGTTGCTCTGGGCCTTCCAGGGATGGCTTCGGCAGCATATGAGCATCCTGCCAACAATGAACAGGGCGTAATCGTTCACCCGGAACACTTCAAGAGCGAGAAAACCCGCGCCCAAGTCAAGGCGGAGACCGAGGCTGCGATGCGGCAAGGACTTCTTTCTTATGGCGAGAGCAACTACCCAATGCCTGTGCCTAATGTGGGCCCAGGGAAAACTCGTCAGCAAGTGATCAACGAAATGCTGAACGAGTCACCTGCCGAACGCTCCGAGCGTCTGCGTCTCTACTCCCCGGGTTGATAGCCCCCAATTGGGGCTCCAGCAGAGCACGTTGAATCCATTCTGTGGGATCGCTGGCGTCGGCCTGACTAACCTCGGGACAGCCCAGGCCGCCGTCCAATTTCCCATGACACCCCACCGCCGCGCACCGTCGCGGCGATCTGCTGTCCCAGCCGCTGCTCAATCACCGGCTTCCACGGCACCAGGCTGAATCCCATCCCGTCATCGAGCATCGCGTAGCGCCCGCTGGCGAGCATCACGCTGCGGCGGTAGATACCGGCCACGCGCTGGCCATCTGCCGCAGGCCGATGCTCCAGCCCGGTTTCGGCGGCAATGTCCTTCCCGGCCTGCGCCACTTCCCGATTGCGCATCACCGTCAGCAGATTGCGCGCCAGGAACACGCGCTGACCGCGCCGCTCGGCCAGCCCCTGTTCGGCCAGGAAATCGGCGCGTTGCAGCATCGCCTGCTTCGCCTCGCCGCCAAACCCCAGGTTGCCCAGCCCCGAGCCGCCGCCGATCAACTGCTGATCCAGCCAGGTAGCCCCAATCACGCGCGCCTGCCGCTCAATGGGCAGGTGCGATTTAAGCTCCACGGCTACGCCGCCCAGGCGTTGCGCATCGTACTGGCGGCCACGTTCGGGCAGGTCGTCGGGTACCTTCCACAGCCCTTCGGCCACGCGCTCCACGATGCCGGCCCGCCGCAGGGCTTCCAGCCGGCGGACATGGGCCGCAACGACTTCTTGCGGATCACGGTCTGGCATGGCCTGACCCTGTGCGATGGCGAGGTGATGATCGGTTCTGTAGAGCCCATTGCTGGCCAGCGCAGCGATGTTGCGATCTGCCGCCCGTACCTCGGCGGAACCACGTACTTCCACCACCGCGCCGGTCGGATAGTTTGCGGGTTCGTCGCGGGCGTTGAGCGCGACGTAGTGCGCCTTGCCGTCCACGCCGTCGATGACCAGATAGCTCCGGTCGCGCAGCTCGTCGGCCAGCCCCTTGGCGGCCACGCGGCCAATGATTGTTCTTCCATCGTCACCCGGCTCGAACACCGCCAGCTCGCGCGGCTGGCCGCCCATGGCCCGCTGCATGGTGCGGATGATGTCGCCACGCTCACCCAGAGCGCGCAAGGTCTTCTCGGCATCGGCATGGGTGGTCCAGGTGCCAGGCTGCGCTTCGTCGGCCAGGCCCAGGCGCTGCAAGCATTGCAAGCGGCCAATCAGCAGCAGACGCTGGCGTTGCAGCTTCGGTTCGTTGAAGCGTCTGACCTGCACGCGACCATCGTCGCCAGCTTCACGTTGCAGCGTGTGATCCAGGCTCGTCCACCGCTCCTGTTTCACCTCCCGCTGCAAGGTCTGCTGGATTTCCAGTTCGGTGCGCGGCCCTAGCCATTCGGTCGCCAGCTCGGCGGCCCGGTGCCGAAAGCCGTGGGCGATGTAGTCGCCCGCGATGATGAGGTCTTTGCCGGTGTCGTCGCGCCCGCGCACGATGAGGTGGGTGTGCGGGTTGTCGGTGTTCCAGTGATCGACCGCTACCCACTCCAGCCGCGTGCCCAGGTCGGCTTCCATGCGGTTCATCAGATGGCGCGTGTACGTCCGAAGATCATCCAGATCGACCCCCTCCTCGGGCGAGACGATGAAGCGGAAATGGTGCCGGTCGTCGGCGCAGCGCTCCTTGAACGCATCCAGATCGGCTTCATCGGCCTGCGGCCCATAGGCCCGGCCCGGCTCTCCATCGCGGCCTGCACCATCACGCTCGATGTAGCGCAGGTGCTTCGACAAAGATTGCGGGCTGACTTGGCGCTGGTTGACCAGCAAGGACTTGATGGTCACGCGGCGCGACAGCGGCGTCAACTTCGCACCCGCAAAGCGTGCCGCCGTATGCCCGCGCCCCAAGCGCGAGCCGGGCCGTTGGCCGGCGTGCTTTCCAGTGCTCCCGGTCGATGCCGGACGGCGCATCGCCGACTTGCCGCCGCTGGTCTTGCCGACCTGCTTGAGCACCTTGGAAACAAAGCCCTGGCCCCGGTTCTTCGGGACACCGGGGCGGATGCGGAAATCGTCATCGCGGTGGTCGCTCATGGCCGTCCCCTCGGAAAGCTGCGACGTGTCCCATCGTGCGAAGCACGCGGGCCGCCCTGTCTTGGCGCGGGCTTAGCGCCACACGCAGCACGGCGGCGAAGCCGCGCCGTGCTGCGCCACCCCCATGTGCAGACTGGCTTTCGACGCGGGCCGGTGCCGCGTCCTTTTGTCTTGCCTTCCGCCTTTGCCTCCCGCTTGCGCTCCCGGCAATGGCGGCCGGGTGGCGCTGCGCTGCTGGCAGCCAGCCCACCGGCGAACCCGGCCAGGGCCGCAGGCCGGGCGCGTTCAAGGCAAGACGCCTGCACAGTGGACGGCTGCGCCGTAGGCAGCGCGAAGTGCAATGCGAACGCATTTGCACTGCACGCGCGACGACACGGCAGCAGCCACCGGATGGACACGCCTGATGGCACGATGCAATGCACGTCTGCGTGCAGTGAATCGGCGGCCATCATGGGCGAGACTCCAGCCAGACCGGACGCGCAATGCCGATCACGGCGGATGCGCTGACCGGGCCGAAATAGCGGCTGTCGAACGACGCCGGATTGGTCCTGCTGAGCAGGAACAGTTCGCCGGGACGAAGCCGCCGGCATTGGCGCCAGGATGGCAGCGGCCGACCCAGGCGGTCGGCCCGCAGCACGGCGGCCGAAGGCACGCCGTCGATGCGAACGCTGCTGCCAGCGATGCACACCTCCTGCGGCGCGATCGCGCCCACGCGCTTGAGCAGCGGAACGCGCGTCGGCAGGTAGCCACGCTGCGCAGCCAGAGTGGCAGCCTCGGCCGGGAGCGGAACCAGCACGATGCTGCCTACGGACAACGGACGTGGCAGCGAGTCGGTCCGGTTGCTGGATGGATCGACGCGATACCAGCCGACCGGAACACTGTCGGACGGGTTGTAGATCAGGCGCGGCTTCGGCAGTCCAAAGGACGCCCAGGCCAGCGCAGCGAGGCCGCAGGCGGACAGCGCAGCCAGCACCAGGCGAGCGCGCAGGCGCGAGCGAGGATGCGACGCGGCTTCGGCGGAATGTACGGCGGTGGAATGAGCCGTCATGGCAACGCCCTCCCGGCCAGCCAGGCGGCGTGCCGCTCGGCGCTGTAGTCGGGTAGCGGCAAGCGTGCCGCGAGCCGGTTGCCCAGCGTGCGCCAGTACGCGGGCGAAGCGGCAGCGGGCGCGATGCTCAGCGCCTCGATGGCGTCGATGCGCTCCAGCATGGCGCGCACCGCGCTGTCGCCCTCGGCGTGCAGCAACAGGCGTGCGCCGGGCTGCACGCCGGGAATGCGCTGCGCCGCATCCAAGGGCGTACAAGCCTGCATCACCATGAGTTGCCAGCGGATCGTGCCGTAATCGTTGGACTGCCAGCGGATGCGGCAGAACATGGCGTCGGGCACGAATACGGCGACGCTCCGCCAGCGGTCGTACCGAAGAGTGCGCGCCGGTTCGCCAAAGCGCAGATAGAGCTTGAAGCGGTGCTCAAGGAAGGCCAGCGAAACCCGCGTCAGCGGCGTTGCGGCAGGCCGACCAGTGAGCGCAGCGAGCGACGGCGACAGTGCAGCCGTGGCCGCGTCAGCGGCAGGCGCAGCGGATGCGTTCATGGTGTGTTCTCCCTGCGGTGTTCTGGAAACTCCCTCTCCAGCAGTGCTCGCAGCAGGTCGGCCACCGTCACGCCCTGCGTGAAGGCCGATACCTTGATGCGCGAGCGCATGGCGGGCGTGATGTCGAGGGTCAGGCGAGCGGTATAGAGATCGCCTTTCTGGAGGTCTTCGGCGCTACCTTGGCGAATCCACGCCTCGGCGTGCGGATTCGCAGGCGGGCGCGCGCCGATGCCGACGCGCTTGGCCGTGCGTTTGCTGTTGGGTGGCGGCTTCGCTGTCATGTCGGCCACCGCAGCAGTTCATCCACCAGTGCGGTGATTTCGCGCGCGGCTGCGCCATCCGGAGCCAGCTCACGCGCCAGCCGACCCGCGGCCACGCTGTCGGCGAAGACGATGCGCTGGCGCACTTCCGAGCGCAGTGCAGGAAGTGGCTGCTCGGCCAGTGCGCCGCGTGCTTCACGCCCGATCACGGTGGTGCTGACGCGCCGGTTGATGACAAAGGCTGCGAGCAGCGCAGGCCGGAACACCTGCGCCTCTCGGATCAGCGCCACCATTTCCGCCGAAGCCCAAAGGTCGTAGGGGCTGGGCTGCACCGGGATCAGCACCCGCTCGGCCGCAAGCAGCGCGGAGCGCGCCAAGGCGGCGATCCTGGGCGGCCCATCAATGACAACGTGATCGGCCCGCCGGGCGAGTTCTGGCGCTTCTTGGTGCAGGGTTTCGCGTGCCAGGCCCACGGCGCTGAACAGCCTTGGCAAACCTTGCTGGCTTCTGCGCTGCGTCCAGTCCAGCGATGAACCCTGCGGGTCGGCATCCAGCAGGATGACGTGCTGGCCGCGCAGCGCGAGTTCGCCGGCGATGTGCGTGGCGAGCGTGGTCTTGCCTACGCCGCCTTTCTGGTTGAGCAAAGCGACGATCATGGCGCGGCCCTCCAAGCCGGAAAGCTGGCTTGCGCTCGCCTTGCAAAACGGGGTTGTTTCGGGCTTCTGGCTTGCTGCGTTTTTTGCCTTTTGGCGGTTGTCCACCGGGGCGCGGCGCTTCTACTAAAAGTTAGAGTATTTAAGTTAGAGAAGTTAAGAGAGGCCAAAACCCGCGCCGTTATTGGCTTTGCGGCCGATTTTGTTGCCTGATAGCACGAGGATCTGTTGCCTGATAGCACGATACCTGTGTTGCCTGATAGCACGAGCCCGTCCACAGGCCACGCACCGTTTATCCCCGTGCCGTTTGCGGCACGGGCCGGAACGTGAGCAGCGGCGAGGAAATGCCGCAGACATGCTCGATGCTCAACTGGTAGCCCGGCAAGGCTTGTCGCGCCACCAGTGCCCGCAGGTCGGCAGCGAAGTCGTAGTACCGCGCCACGCTGCCCGACTTGCGGTACAGGTGCTGGAAGTCGAACTGCCAGCCGCCGGGCTGGTGCCCGCCGTGCTTGCGCACCAGCCGGTACAGCCAGCGCTCGATGCCCCCGGTGAGCCGGAAATACGCCGGGTCGATGGTCAGCACCAGTGCCGCATCCAGCACGCCCGCATAGAACCAGTCCGGCAGGATCAGTTCTATACCCAGCGGCGTGCCGCTGGCATCGGCCAGCTCCTTCCACTCGTTGATCCACGAGAAGCGGTGCAGCCGCCTTCCCGTGGTCTCCCGGATGGACGTAGCCACCGTCGTGGACTGCAAGCGATCCAGCGCGGCCTTGAGGCGCTGGTAGTCGCGCAGCGACGTACCACGCCCGATGAAGCGCAGGATCTCGTAGGGCGTGGCCTGCATCAGCCGCGACGGACGCAAGCCCGCATCGCGTGCCTCCACGATCTGGCTGGCCGCCCAGATCAGCACGTCCGCATCCCAGATCGTAGCGATGCCGTGCTCGGCCGTGCCCTCCACGCGGATCGTCACACCACTGGTGCGGAAGTCGATCGGCGCCGTGCGCCTCGACTTCGCCAGCGAGAAGAACGGAAACGCCATCAAGTCCTGGCTGTCGCGCGGCGCTATGTCGCCCGGCAAGGCGCGGAACAGGTCGAGCTGTTCGCGCTCCTGCGACGGCCGCTGCCGCGATGGCAGCGATGGGCTGGACATGGCGAAGGCCACCCGCGCGCCAGCGGTCAGCGCGCACGGCTGTCCGCCGAGTGCTGCTCGGCGTACTCGGGATCGGACGTGCTCTCGAAGCTGCGCTCTGCGGCCCAGGCATCGAGGTCGGCCACGGCGTACATGACGCGCCGCCCGAACTTGCGAAACTTCGGACCGCCTCCGATCACGCGCTGCTTCTCCAGCGTGCGCGGCGACAGGCGCAGGTAATCTGCGGCTTCGTCGTTGGTCAGATAGCGTTGGGGCTGCGCAGCAGCCGTCGAGGGTGTGGCAGCAGGTCGCAAGGGAGTAGGACGCATGGTGAAAACCTCCATCGGTTAAAAGGTTCCGGCCACAAAGCGCAACCGGATGGAGGTAGTCTCAGAAAACGCGGCTGTTCTGCTCAGGGTCGATCTGCGCTGGATGCAGAACGACCCTTCTCAAGCGGCGGAAGTTGTGCTAGGCGGCGATAGCCGCCGCGCATCAACGCATCGCCGCGCTGCACCAGGCGGCGCACCTTGGAGCGCAGGCCGCCGTCGCTGTACCAATCGACCACGGCATCCACACCGAACAGCCCTTTGCCCACCTCGCGCAAGGACGCGCCCGCCAGGGTCGCGTCGAGCGCCTGCAAGGTATGCAGTTCCAGCAGCGCGGCCGGTGTTGGTCTGGGCTTGGCATCGGCCAGAGCCGCATCGGGCGCATGGCTGCGCGCAGGCGCGGCAGCGCCGTCGCGATGGGCATAGACCACGGCCATGCCGTCTTCCAAACCAGGCGCCAGCGCGAAGCGCAGGCAATGGCCTGGGCTGCGCGCGATCAGCGCCAGCCCCTTGCCGTCGTGGATCAGTTGCTTGTGGCCAGGGATATGCCAGAACGCGAAAGCCACGGCATCGGGCGGCGGGTCGGCATCCGGGTAGAGCTGCACCACGGCAGCGTGGCCGGGCAGCCAGGCCGGATGCGCGTCCCGCGCATCCAAGGCCGGGTCTTCCAGCAGGCGCAAGCCCCAGCGATGCGCCGCGTGTTGTGCCGCTTGTGGCCTGCGCGAACGGCGCAGCCAGTCCAGCCGGTACTCGGGATGACGGCGCAGGAACTCCCAGGCCAGCGCGAGCGCGTCCAGACCCAGGACGTAAAGGTAAGCGGCGGTGGGATACCAATGCGCGAGATGATGAGGATCGACCATGCTTGACAAGCTCCTGTCGAGAATCAGGAACGTCGCCTCGGCGAGAAACGCGGAGCTATCGCATCAAGGTCAAAACATCATCAGAATCGGGGTAAGCTGTAACCATTGGTAGTCAAGACCGATGGGCTCCGGGGTATTGCGAAATCTGTCCGAATGCGACGACCGCACGGTCACGAAACGCCGCGCGGCACAGAACACCGTGCCGCAACCCGCATCAAAGATCGTGACTGTTTCAGTCACACATGCACAGGTTTGATGCAAGAGTGCGGATTCAGACCCGACAGGTCTGGAACAAGACGGAAATAGTCTCAATGCGCCCGGCTTGGCCGTGGCGCGAACGGCTCAATCCACGATGGAACCGTTCTCCTGGGCCAGCCGCAGGTACTCCGACAGCGGGCGCACGGCCTGGAAATACCGATCCCGCATCACAGGTTGCTGGCGCGGCCCGACGATGGAGGCCAGATCGGACAGCTTCACGTGGCCCAGTTCCGGCATGCTGATTCCCAGGTCGATTAGTCCGTAGGCCGTGTCCCCATCGGCGGGATCAAGCGCGGCCAGCAGCCAGGTGGCGTGCGCGTCGGGGGTGAACAGCCGCACCACAGGCAGCGGGTCGATGGCCTGACCTGTTGCGCGGATCTGGCCGTGGGCCAGCAACAGCCTGCGCTCGTTCTCGGTGATGAGTGGGTTCATGGGCCATCCCTTCTTGCTGCACGAATCCGCCGAAGCGTGAAAACACAAAATCGTATCGGTGAATTTGAGGAAAAGCACGGATGCGGGTTTGTGGTTCTGTCGGAAGCCGTAGATACGGATTTCCGTAAAAACGCAGAAGCACGAAAAAGGGTCAATAACGCGAATGAGTTAAAGATAACGTGGTTTTAATTGTGCTGCGAATCGACGCTTCTGTCCATGCAGAAGCGATCCGTTCAGCGCGGCCGACCGGCCGGCGCCACCACCTTCGACGCCGAGCTGGCCCAGGCCTTCGGCGCGGCGGTGCGCGCGCTGCGGATGGAGCGCGGGATTGCGCAGGAATCACTGGCGCACCTCGCTGGCATCGAGCGTTCGCACATGGGCAAGGTCGAGCGCGGCGAGCACATGCCCACGCTGGCGATCATCTTCAAGATCGCCAGCGCGCTCGAATGCAGCACGGCGGTGCTGATGAGCGAGGCCGAAGGCCAGCTCGCAGCGGCGGCCCAGCCGTAGGCGGCGGCCTGGCCGATCCGGCGCAAGCCGGTTCGGCGGTGTTCAAGGGGCGCCAAGTGCAGCGCGGCGGGGATGGGCCTCGCGCCGATCCCCCTGGAGGCAAGCGAAGCGCGCAGCGCCGCAGGCGCGAAGGCGTGAGGGATTGAAGCCGAATGGCCGTGACGGCAAAGACGGCACGGGGCGCAGCCCGGAAAACCCGGCGGTGCAAGGCACCAGCACGCCCGGCCGTTCTTGCGGCCTCCCACTTACCACATACAGACAGAAGCAGCCCAACAGGGGGCACGCTCCCGCCATGATTGGGCTTCCATGCAGTGCCGCGAAAGCAGCACAGCAGCACAGCGCCCCGCCGCAGTGGGCGGGGCGCTGGCGGCCGTCAGGCCGCCTGGGGCTTGTTGCGCGACCAGATCAGCGTGTGCGTGCCGTCCTCTTCCTCGATCAGCCGGGCATAGACCGTTGCCGGGAACGAAGGATCGTCGAGGGTCACGGACACGTAGGGCCGTTCGGCCTTGCTGACTTTCTTCCACGCCGCGCCGATGTCGAAGCCCGCCGCCTGCACGCGGTAGTCGGGGGCGCTCTCGTTGTCCCCCTTGTCGTTGGGAACCAGCTTGACCTTGACGCTGAGCGTCAGGGTGCGAAGCGTGCCGGTGTAGCCGTCTTTGTCTGCGGTGAAGGTGCCGATGGTTGCCATGATGAATCTCCTTACGGTTGAACAAGGTTCGCGCCCATCGCGTCCTTGTTGTGATCCGACCGGCGGGGGACGGGCTGGCTGCACCGCTTGCGGTCGCAACGCAGTGGAGAACCGGAAGGCGAAAAGAATTTGTCCCGCGAGGAATCTGCGCAGCAGAGGGGAAATTGTTTTCGCCGGACGGTTGCAGCCATGAAGCCCGAGGCGCAGCCGCGCCCCCGCCAGGATTCACAACGAGACAAGGACGCCTTGGGCCGAACCACATCCGAAAGGAGACATGGCCGGCTCGGCATCCCCGCACGAAGGCTTCTCCGGTTCGTGCCCTGATGCAGGCCAGGTCAACCGCCCAACGACAGGCGAGAACGCCCCTGCCGCACTCTGCGGTGCTGGTCTTGAGCCGTGGCGTGGAAGCTGCATAGCAATGCCGGGCGGTGTGTCCGTGAACCATCCTTCGTGACGCGAAGGGCAAGAACCGTCAGCGTCGAGGACGGCACGCATTCGCACAACCTGCCGCAGCAAGCTATGGCGTGTTTGCCGCGCCCCGCCCATCGCGGCGGGGCGCGGCGCTGGCCGGGCCGATCCGGCGATGCCGGTTCGGCTCTCTTGAAGGGGCACCAAGCATCGCGCGGCGGGGATAGCCCGCAGGGCTTTCCCCTGGAGGCAAGCAAAGCGCGCAGCGCCGCAGGCGCGTAGGTGCGTGAGGGACTGGAGCCGAATGGCCGTGACGACAAAGGCGGCACGGGGCGCAGCCCGGAAAGCCCGGCGGCGCATTGCGCCGACACGCCCAGGCCGTTCAATGCGCCATCAAAGACAACCTACAGATGCGACTTGAGCCAGAACCACATTGCCGCTCCCATGGCCAGCCACAGAGCCACGATCAGCACGGCCCCGAATCGGCTTCGCGGCTTGGCACCTTCCGCCCGCATCCATTCATCGGCCAGGATACGGCATGGCACCAGCACTTCGGACGGTAGCAACTTGACGGGGTCTGCTCACGAAACGGAAAAATCGTACGCTAAGGCATAGCCGGGCTTGCACCCCCCTGTAGCGACGCAATCAACGGGCAGGAAACATTTCCCTGCCGCAGATGGCAGGCGCGCACAAGTTCGGACAGCACCGACTCCATACGTGCCAAGTCGGCCATCTTCTCGCGTACGTCCTTAAGCTTGTGTTCCGCCAGTCTACTGGCTTGCTCACAGTGGGCGCCGTCGTCCAATCTGAGTAATTCGGCGATTTCATCCAGGCTAAAGCCCAACCGCTGGGCCGATTTCACAAACCGCACCCGCATCACATCCGCCTCGCCATAGCGACGAATGCTGCCGTAAGGCTTGTCCGGCTCCGGTAGCAGGCCCTTGCGCTGATAGAACCGGATGGTCTCCACGTTGACCCCGGCTGCCTTGGCGAAAACGCCAATGGTCAGATTCTCAAAAATAGTTTGCATATCGCTTGACTCCGTACATGACTACGGAAGTAAGGTTACGCTATCCATTCCAAACTCAAAAGGACAAACGCATGTCGGAACCACAGTACGGGCGCGGGGCGCTCGTCACCGGCGGGTTAGCCGCCATTCTTGCCTCGGCTTGCTGCCTGGGGCCGCTGGTTCTGATCGCCTTGGGGTTCAGCGGAGCATGGATCGGCAACCTGACGATCCTAGAACCCTATCGCCCCATCTTCATCGGCGTGGCGCTGGTGGCGCTTTTCTTCGCTTGGCGACGCATCTACCGCCCGGCGCAAGCCTGCAAACCAGGGGATGTGTGCGCGATTCCCCAGGTGCGAGCGACTTACAAGCTCATTTTCTGGGTCGTGGCTGCGCTGGTACTGGTCGCGCTCGGATTTCCCTACGTCATGCCATTTTTCTATTGACCACAGGAGTTCGCCATGAAAAAACTGTTTGCCTCCCTCGCCCTCGCTGCCGCTGTTGCACCCGTGTGGGCCGCTACCCAGACCGTCACGCTATCCGTACCGGGCATGACCTGCTCCACCTGCCCGATCACCGTCAAGAGGGCGATTTCCAAGGTCGAAGGCGTCAGTAAAGTTGACGTGACCTTCGAGAAACGCGAAGCGGTCGTCACCTTCGATGATGCCAAGACCAGCGTGCAGAAGCTGACTAAGGCAACCGAGGACGCGGGCTATCCGTCCAGCATCAAGCAGTGAGCGACTGCAAACGGCACCGCAGTACATCTGACGCCATTGTCTGGTGCCACAAACGGTAAAGGATCTATTGCATGACCCATCTAAAAATCACCGGCATGACCTGCGACTCGTGCGCAGTGCACGTCAAGGAAGCCTTGGAGAAGGTGCCTGGCGTGCAGTCTGCCGTTGTGTCCTACGCCAAGGGCGCGGCCCAGCTCGACCTTGACCCCGGTACCGCATCAGACGCACTGACTGCCGTCGTGGCCGGACTCGGCTACAGGGCGACGCTCGCTGATACCTCATCGACGGACAACCGCACCGGACTGCACGACAAGGTACGCGGCTGGATGGGAACCGCCGATAAGGGCAGCGACGGCGAGCGCCAGTTGCATATCGCCGTCATCGGCAGCGGCGGCGCTGCAATGGCGGCGGCGCTGAAGGCCGTCGAGCAAGGCGCAAAGGTCACGCTGATCGAGCGCGGCACCATCGGCGGCACTTGCGTCAATGTCGGCTGCGTACCGTCCAAGATCATGATCCGCGCCGCCCACATCGCCCATTTACGCCGTGAAAGCCCGTTCGACGGCGGGGTCGCAGCAACTGTGCCTGCGATTGATCGCAGGAAGCTAGTGGCCCAACAGCAGGCCCGCGTCGATGAACTGCGCCACGCCAAGTACGAAGGCATCCTGGACGGCAACCCGGCCATCACTGTGCTGCACGGTGAAGCGCGTTTCAAGGACAACCAGAGCCTTGTCGTCCGTTTGAACGATGGCGGCGAACACGTGGTGGCGTTCGACCAGTGCCTGCTCGCCACGGGTGCCAGCCCGGCCGTGCCGCCGACTCCAGGCTTGAAAGAGTCGCCCTACTGGACTTCGACCGAGGCCCTGGTCAGCGACGCTATTCCCGAACGCCTGGCCGTGATCGGATCGTCGGTAGTGGCGCTGGAACTGGCGCAAGCCTTCGCCCGGCTGGGCAGCCAGGTCACGATCCTGGCGCGCAGCACGCTGCTCTTCCGCGAGGACCCTGCCATCGGCGAGGCCATTACGGCCGCCTTCCGTGCCGAAGGAATCAAGGTACTGGAACACACGCAAGCCAGCCAAATCGCCCATGTGGACGGCGAATTCGTACTGACCACGGGACACGGTGAACTGCGTGCCGACAAGCTGCTGGTCGCTACCGGCCGGACGCCAAACACGCGCAGCCTGGCATTGGAAGCGGCGGGGGTAGCCGTCAATGCGCAAGGGGCCATCGTCATCGACAAAGGCATGCACACCAGTACGCCACACATTTATGCCGCTGGCGACTGCACTGACCAGCCGCAATTCGTCTATGTGGCAGCGGCCGCCGGTACCCGTGCGGCGATCAATATGACAGGCGGGGATGCTGCCATCAATCTGACCGCGATGCCGACGGTGGTGTTCACCGACCCGCAGGTCGCCACCGTGGGCTACAGCGAGGCAGAAGCGCATCACGACGGGATCGAGACCGACAGCCGCACCTTGACCTTGGACAACGTGCCGCGTGCGCTTGCCAACTTCGACACACGCGGCTTTATCAAGCTGGTCATCGAGGAAGGTAGCGGACGGCTCATCGGCGTACAGGCGGTGGCCCCGGAAGCGGGCGAGCTGATCCAGACGGCGGTGCTCGCCATCCGCAACCGCATGACGGTGCAGGAACTGGCTGACCAGTTATTCCCCTACCTGACGATGGTCGAAGGACTGAAGCTCGCGGCGCAAACCTTCAGCAAGGACGTGAAGCAGCTTTCGTGCTGCGCCGGGTGAAGAAAAGGAGGTGTTCAATGAACACCTCCTCGGCATGTCAATCATCGTGCTAGATTGGCACGATAAGGCTTAGCGTACGATTTTTTCCGTTTCGTGAGCTGACCCCTTGACGGTCAACCAGATCAGCACAGGCAACAGAATCACATCATCCACATAGCCCAGCACCGGGATGAAATCTGGAATCAGATCGATGGGACTCAGGGCATAGGCCACCACGAACAGCCCCAGCGCCTTGGCATACCAAGGCGTGCGTGGGTGCTTGCCCGCAAACCACAGCGTCACGCCATCGCGCTTGATGCGCTTGGCCCAGGTTTTCAAGGTAGTGCCGATGTTCATGCGGTCCCGCGCTGCACTTCGACCGTGACATGCGACAGCTCATGGATATGCGCGAGCAGCGCCTTGTAATGCGCAGGCTCCCGGGGTTCCCGAGCCATCAGCGAGACGATGGCCGCGAAATGACCAGGGCCGACCTGCCAGACGTGCAGATCCGTGACCTGGCTTCCCGTGGGCGCCATCGCCTCCCGGATCTCTTGCCGCACATCCTGCCCCTCGGCTGCGGCATCGAGCAACACGCTGCCGGAGTCCCGGATCAGCCCCCATGACCAGCGAGCGATCACCAGCGCGCCGACCACGCCCATGGCGGGATCGGCCCACGACCAGCCATAGCTTCGCCCCAGCAGCAATGCGAGGATGGCAAGGACCGAAGTCAGGGCATCAGCCAGCACATGCAGATAGGCGGCGCGCAGGTTGTTGTCGCGGCCCTTGCCGGGCGCATGATGCTCATCGTTGCTGTGGTGATGCTCGTGGCCATGATGGTGATGATGCGCATGGTCGTCCTTCAGCAGCCAGGCACAGACCAGATTGACGCCCAGCCCCACAACAGCCACGGCGATCGCCTGGTTGAAGTCGATATGGATGGGTTGGGTGAGCCGTACCAGGCTTTCCCAGCCGATCAGCAAGGCAATCAAGGCCAGAACGATCGCGCTGGCAAAGCCAGCCAGATCGCCGAGCTTGCCCGTACCGAAGGTAAAGCGCGGATTGCCCGCATGCCGGCGCGCAAAGCGATAAGCCAGCACCGCGATCAGCATTGCGCCGGCATGGGTGGACATATGCCAGCCGTCGGCCACCAGCGCCATCGAGCCATAGAGGGTGCCGGCAACGATTTCCACCAGCATCATGCTGGCCGTGAGCGCGATCACCAGCCACACCTTGCGTTCATTGCGCTGGTGGTTGCTGCCGAGAAAAAAGTGATCGTGGCCGGTGGCCGAAGGGTTGTAGGTCGTCATCAGGGTGTTCCTGGTATTTGGAGAAAGCGGCCAGAGCGGGCGCGGGTTTATTTCATGTAGGCGCGGATGACCTCGATCATGTCCTCGCCGCCCTGGTCGCGCTCCTTGTCGGTTTCGGCCGCCAGGACGTGCTCGCGCAGATGGTCTTCCATCACCTCAGCCGTCAGTCCGCTGACCGCGCCACGCACGGACGCGATCTGGCGCAGCACCTCGACACATGCCGCCTCTGAATCCAAAGCGCGTTCGACGCCTTCCAACTGCCCCTTGATACGGCGGACACGGGCGATCAGTTTGTCTTTCTGGCGGGAGGTGTGGGACATGGCGGAAAGCAATCAATATAGCCTAGGGCAACGCTGATCAAGTATCGGCATTGGAGTAATTTCGGGCAGCCCCGCCCAGTTTGGACGCAGCGCAGGCTGGGGTTGGCGGCCCAGAGGGCCTTGTACAGGCCCTTGAGCCCGTTTTTGGCCCCTACGGGCGCACCTGTGCCATCAGCCTTTGGCGGCCGAGGAAGATGTTGGCCAGTGCCAGGGCAGTGAACGCCCGCGTGGCATTCTTGTGCAGCCCCACATAGCGCACCTTGCCAAAGCCCCACAGCCGCTTGATCACACCAAAGACATGCTCGACGCGGGCACGAATCCTGGATTTGTTGCGGTTCTTTGCACGAGCCACCTCATCAACGAGACCACCAGCGCGGCGCGTGCGCTGATTGGTGAAGTCTTTGGCGTTTGGAGCTTTACCCGCAATCAACGCCTTCTGACTGGCATAGGCTGAGTCGCCATACACGCGCCGCTCGTTGCCATGCAGCAGTTGTGGCAGCGGGTGCTTGTCATGCACGTTGGCGGCTGTGACGACGGCGCTGTGCGCCAAGCCGCTTTGGCTGTCCACGCCAATGTGCAGCTTCATGCCAAAGTACCACTGCTGGCCCTTCTTGGTCTGGTGCATCTCGGGGTCGCGTGCCTTGCCTGCATTCTTGGTTGAACTGGGCGCGCCGATGATGGTGGCATCCACGATGGTGCCGGTATGGACCTTGAAGCCTCGCTGCTGCAACTCCTGCCCCACCTTGGCAAACAGTGCTTCGCCCAGTTTGTGCGCATTGAGGAGCTTGCGAAACTTCAAGATAGTGGTGGCGTCGGGTACGGGCTCACGGCCCAGGTCGATGCCTGCAAAGCGGCGCAGGTTGGCACTGTCGTACAGGGCTTCTTCACAAGCCAGATCGGCCAGGTTGAACCAATGCTGAATGAAGTGGATACGCAGCATGCGTTCCAGACCTATGGGTGGGCGGCCGTTGCCTGCCTTGGGGTAGTGTGGCTCGATGACCTCGCACAGGCTGGACCAGGGCACGATGGCCTCCATGGTTCTCAAGAACTCGTCGCGCCTGGTGGGCTTGCGGTAGTTCTCAAAGCTTTGGTCTGCGGCCATGGCGAGGGTTTGCTGCTTCATCGACCTGTAACGCAGCACCACGCAGGTGCGTGTACCTTAATCAGCGTTGCCCTAGTCTTACTGTGTCACAAGAGTAGCTTTGGGCGCACCCTTCCACAGCAGGGGCACTGACCGAGACGGGCGATCAACTGGTAGCTCAGCCGATGGCGCAGGCTCGTGATCGATGTCGCCACGTGGCGCTGCGCGCGCAGGACTGCCGCGGGGGATGTAATCCTCGGGAAAGGCAGGCATCTGGCGTTCGATGAAGTTTTTTTTACCGCCGACAGGCTTGTCGACAACGAGGCGTTCTGCCATCAGGAACCCGTAGGCCGCGATGCTCAGGCAGGCGTGGTGGTGGAAGCCCCGCCAGCCACGTCCCTCGTAGTGGCCCAAGCCGAAGTCCTGCTTCAGGTCCTGGTAGTCCCGCTCGATGCGCCAGCGCTGATAGGTAGCTCTGACCAAGTCGGCTATGGGCGTGTCCTCGGGCAGCGTGGACAGGATGTACTTGCAGGGCTCGGCCTGATCCTTGGGCCATTCAATGAGCAACCATTGCAGCGGACGCAGCCTCGCCTTGCCGGCATTGCCGCCGGCGTGGCGCACGCGCAGTGCGGCGAAGCGCCCGCTGAGCGGCGCGTTGGTGCCTTCGCGCCAGGTGATGGTCTGGAATGCCCGTTCGGGCAAGGACATGGCCAAGGCCTTGACGCTCATCGGTTGCAACTCAGGAGTCCGGCGCGGCATCACCGGTGGCCGCCCTGTGCCGCTGTAGGGTACAGGTGGCAGCGGCTCAACCCCCGGAGCCCAAACCACCACCGCCGAGGTCACTCCCACAGCATAAGTCAGCCCCATGTCGCTCAAGGCCTGGCGGAAGGCGGTGTCCACGCCGTAGCCTGCGTCGGCCAGCACGCAATGGTGCGGAGCGCCGTCGGCCAGAAGCGCGCGCAATTGCTGCAAGGCGATTTGCGGTTTGGTCGCGAATTCCACATCCTCCGGTACACCGGCCCGGGCCTTGCGGCCCGCATCTGTCGCCCATTCCTCGGGCAGGTAGAGCTGCCACGCCACCGGAATGCTGCCTTGATCGCAGGCCAGCGACACGCTCACAGCCACCTGGCAGTTGTCCTGTTTGCCCAACATCCCGCAGTATTGCCGGGCCACGCCTACCGAGTGTTTGCCCTTCTTCGGGAATCCGGTGTCGTCAATGATCCACCAGCCACCACGGCTGAAATCCATCTTCGGCACGACCCACTGACAAACCCGTCTGAGCATCTCGGCATCAGACCACTGCGCCTTGGCAACGAAATGATGCAGCGACTGATGCCTGGCGCTTGCATGCAGGGGATCAACGCGGGCTGCCATCGGCTCCACGCTCTTGCGTGCCAGCGGCAGCATCAACCCTGTGCAATAGCCTCTGAGACCTGAGTGCCGATCTGAATGGCCAAGTCCATCGGCCAAATGTTCCAAGTACCGCTCAAACCGTTCGATGGCATCCATCATTCCTCACGTAAAAAATGAAGAGGTCTCGATAATGCCATAATTTTATTGACACAGTAAGACTAGGGGACTACATTATCTTGAACTCACCAAAACCACTACCTGAACTCAAGCGCCTGCGCGTCGAGTGCCGCCGAGCAGGCGCTTTTGAGGCAACACGGCATCGTGTGATGCCGCATGGCGTTCCGCCCGGGGCGGCATGTTCCCGGTGCTGGAACCGGCCAGCGCCCGAAGGCATCGCGTACCACAGCGATGCCGTTAACGCCGTCGCCTGAGCCCAGCGAAGACGGCGGCGTTCTGATGGGGGCTGATTGCCTTCAACACCGGGCGCGGCCACTGCCGCGCCCGGTTTTTTGACCCCGCCGGCCCCAGGTCGAATGAACTGGGGCCGGTGCTGATCGCGGCTATTCCTTCGTCTCGATGATCCACCACACGGCGCGCGACAAAGCGCGGCCCGTGATGGGGTGAATGTCCGTGAGGTCGGCGCTGGCCGTCCAACCCGAGGGTGGACGGTAGCTGCGCACGTCGCCTTCGCCGTGCCAGCGGCGGGCGCGCACTGTGCCAGGTGCATAGATCGCCGCCATGCGCGGGCGGGTTGTTGTGGTGCGGATCATGAGCTGTTTTCCTTGAAAGCGAAGCGCCCCGCTCGAAGCCGGGGCGCTTGCTTTCGGCGCAGATCAAGCGGCCAATGCCACGGCGGCGGCTTCCTCCGTGCCGTCCTGCTCCGCATCCTGCGGGCCTTCCTCGGGTGCGTCCGCCTGCGTGCCTTCGGCCTTGAAGATCGCAGGCATCCAACCCGTGCCATCGGCCAGCCGTTCGGCTTCACTGGCAATGTCGGCCTTCTTCAGCTTCGCCAGCCGGGTGACGTGATCGGGCGCGTACTCGCCCAGGGCTTGCAGAAGAGCGGCCTTGGAAACGTGCTTGAAGTAACCTTCTGCGCTCGGCTGCCACCATGCGGCCATGTCGAGGCCCACGGCCTTCGCCAGTTCCTTGCCCGGCTGGTGCGGCGTGGCGCGAGGCGTTACCACGTCCACCGTGGAAGCCACGCACACGGCCAGCAGCTTGACCAGTTCGCCTTGCTCCATCGCCAGCAGCGCGGCAAACAGTTCGGCGCTGTTCTCGGGCAGTTTGCCACCCCATGCCTGCTGCAATTCGCGCAGCGCCACGGCGGTGGGCGATTCCGGCCAGTCCGGGGCCACGCCTTCCAGTCTGTCCTGCACAGTCAGGCGCACGCCCAGCGGCAGGTCGTGCCCGTAGTGGCTGCCCTGCAGGACGGTTTGCACCATGCCATGCACCAGCGCGGCCAGCGCCACCTGCGGATGCCGGGCGACTTCGATTTGCAGCGCGGCGGTGCGGTGGGCGCTCAAGCGCTGCGCCAGCCGATCAGAGATAGCGGCCTTGGGCGCGTCGTCGGCATCCTCGTCTTCGGCGTCGTTCCCGGCTTCCTCGCCGCCGAAACCCTGCCGCAGCCTTTCCAGCATGCGCAGCGCCTTGGCCTCGGCTTCGCGCAGCAGCCCGCGATGAATCACGGCCTCGCCGTTGCGGTCGATGGTGACGATGGCCCCGGCTGCGGCCTTCACGCTCGGGGCGTACCCCTGCAAGCCATCTTCCAGCGCCTGCAATTGCTCGCCCAGGGCTTCGCCTTCCTCCTGCAAGCCTTCGGCCTTGTCCTCGTCCTCGGCATCCATCGCGGCATCAAGGGCTTCGGCCACCTCCCGCATCTTGGCTTGCAGCTTCTCGATGCGCAGGGCATCGCGCTTGCCCGGCGCGCGCCGTTCCCTCGGGGCACGCTGGAAGGCTTGCAAATCCGCATAGGTGGCAGCGGGCGCAATATCCACCCATGCCCAGCCTTCGGTCTTCACCTCAGCGGCGATGCCCCCCAGCCTGTCTTGCGCCAGCCGTTCCAGCAATGCGGCATCGGTCAGATACACGCCCGCGTCACCTTCTGCGAACAGGTCACGGCGAACACCGCCGCCCGCCTGCTCGTAGGTGTCCAGCCCGACGAAGCGCACCAGCGGATGCCGGTAGGCGTCGATTTCCCGTTCGGTCAGGCGTTCGCGCAGGTTGTGCGGGCTGCGCTGCCACGTTGGCGCATCGTAGAACACGGCTTCCTGCGCGGCAGGATCATCGGTGATGGAAAGCGCCATCAACTGATCGAGCGTCACGGCATCGGCCCGGTAGTCGGCCATCAAGCGTGGCGAAACATTCGCCAGCTTCAAGCGGCGCTGCACCACCAGCGGCGTGACGCTGAAATCCGCCGCAATGTCCTCGATGGGTCGACCTTCGGCCACCAGCGCCGCGAAGGCTTCAAACTGGTCTGCCGGGTGCATGGCTTCGCGCTGCACGTTCTCGGTGAGGCTGGCGGTGCGGGCCGTGCCATCGGCCACCCGCAGGCAAGGCACATTCCAATTCTTGGCGATGCGGTGTTTCTTTGCCAGCAGCTTCAAAGCTGCAAGGCGTCGGCCACCGGCCACCACCTCGTAATGCTCGCCATCGCTGGCGGGAATCACGATCAGGTTTTGCAGCAGGCCCACGCGCTGGATGCTCGCGGCCAGTTCGGGAATGGACATGCGCGGCGTCTTGCGCACGTTGCGGTCCGTGGGGCGCAGCACCAGCCGCGATAGCGGCACCAGAATCATGTGCTTGCTCGGGTCGGCGGCTTGCAGCACATTGGCGGCGCTGCTGGCTGCGGTATTGACGGCGCGGGCTTCGGTATGGGTAACGGCGTTCATGGTGAATCTCCAATCAAGTGAAATAAACAAGGAAATGGAGGGGAGCCGCCCCTCCGGCGGGGAAATGTCAGAAAGGGTTCAGGCCTTGAGCTGGCGCATGCCATCGGCCAGCAGCCACAGGGCGCGGTTCAGGCGAATGTCGGAATCAATGCCCTGCACGGGGCGGGTTTGCTGCCTGCGGCCATTGGCGGCGCGGCCATGCAATCCGCCCTTGGTCAGGTTCTCTTGCGTGCGGTTGAATACGCTCCACAAGTCCGGGCGGCGATCCTCGAAGCGGCGCGGCATCAGGATTTGCGATTCCGTGATGGGGGCTGGCTTGTCGGGGTCGTCGTACTTGAGCGCCAGCGCGGCGCGGGCGAACACTTCCGATTCGCCATCGTCCAGGGTGATGCCGCGCATCAGGTCGCGGGATTCCTTGACCCGCTCGAAGCCGCTCAATACCTGATAAGCGCCCTCGATGACGTGCCCGGCCACATTGCCTTTGTGGGGCACGCGCACATCTGCAAAGGTGTCGCCACACACCAGCCCATTGGTACAGATAAAGCGGAACTGACCAGCCAGCATCTGATAGCTGCTCGTGCCATCGTGCGAGTTCAGCAACACGATTTCGTTAGCTTCCGCGCCGTTGATCTGGCTGGCGTGCCTCAGGCGCAGCAGGTGTTTGGTGTGCTCGCGCTTGCCTTCATCGCGCACGCGGGTCTGGGCCACCATGAAGGGTTGGAATCCTTCTTTGCGAAGTTCGGTTAGGGCAACGCTGATCAAGTATCGGCATTGGAGTAATTTCGGGCAGCCCCGCCCAGTTTGGACGCAGCGCAGGCTGGGGTTGGCGGCCCAGAGGGCCTTGTACAGGCCCTTGAGCCCGTTTTTGGCCCCTACGGGCGCACCTGTGCCATCAGCCTTTGGCGGCCGAGGAAGATGTTGGCCAGTGCCAGGGCAGTGAACGCCCGCGTGGCATTCTTGTGCAGCCCCACATAGCGCACCTTGCCAAAGCCCCACAGCCGCTTGATCACACCAAAGACATGCTCGACGCGGGCACGAATCCTGGATTTGTTGCGGTTCTTTGCACGAGCCACCTCATCAACGAGACCACCAGCGCGGCGCGTGCGCTGATTGGTGAAGTCTTTGGCGTTTGGAGCTTTACCCGCAATCAACGCCTTCTGACTGGCATAGGCTGAGTCGCCATACACGCGCCGCTCGTTGCCATGCAGCAGTTGTGGCAGCGGGTGCTTGTCATGCACGTTGGCGGCTGTGACGACGGCGCTGTGCGCCAAGCCGCTTTGGCTGTCCACGCCAATGTGCAGCTTCATGCCAAAGTACCACTGCTGGCCCTTCTTGGTCTGGTGCATCTCGGGGTCGCGTGCCTTGCCTGCATTCTTGGTTGAACTGGGCGCGCCGATGATGGTGGCATCCACGATGGTGCCGGTATGGACCTTGAAGCCTCGCTGCTGCAACTCCTGCCCCACCTTGGCAAACAGTGCTTCGCCCAGTTTGTGCGCATTGAGGAGCTTGCGAAACTTCAAGATAGTGGTGGCGTCGGGTACGGGCTCACGGCCCAGGTCGATGCCTGCAAAGCGGCGCAGGTTGGCACTGTCGTACAGGGCTTCTTCACAAGCCAGATCGGCCAGGTTGAACCAATGCTGAATGAAGTGGATACGCAGCATGCGTTCCAGACCTATGGGTGGGCGGCCGTTGCCTGCCTTGGGGTAGTGTGGCTCGATGACCTCGCACAGGCTGAACCAGGGCACGATGGCCTCCATGGTTCTCAAGAACTCGTCGCGCCTGGTGGGCTTGCGGTAGTTCTCAAAGCTTTGGTCTGCGGCCATGGCGAGGGTTTGCTGCTTCATCGACCTGTAACGCAGCACCACGCAGGTGCGTGTACCTTAATCAGCGTTGCCTTAGCACGGCGGCGGTGGGGATGTAGCTGTACCGCTCGGAACGGCTCTCATGCGGGGCGTCCGCAAAGATGGATGGGGCGACACGGTGAATCTGGTCATCGGACAGCGGGTAATCGCTGCGCAGTGACGGGGAACGGGAAGCGAAACGGGATGCGAGTTGCATGGTCTTTCTCCTGACAAAAGTTGGCTGTTGAAGAAACCGCACACCGGATTCCTAGATTCGGAGCCCAGCCTTCCGGCTGTTCGGTGCGGTCGGCACGAAGAACCCGGTTGGCCTCGTTGCCACCGTCTTTCCTGAGTTCATCGCCCGCGACGAAAGGGAGCCCGTGGACGGGGGCCGTCAAGGAGACAAGCGCAGGGTGGGTGCGGCCCGCAGGCGCAGCCGAGGACACGGCCCTGCGCGCCTTGACGGCACACGGCCGCGGGCTACAGTCGCGAGCAAGGTGATGGAGTCAGGAAAGATGGCTGGACAGGCAACGGCCCCTTCCACCGCCGACCGCACGGCAAGCGCAAGCGCGCAGGCCCGAAGCTGCAAGCCGGGCCGGAGGCGTCAGCCGAACGGAGTGAGGGAACGATGGAAGCCCTACAGGGGCGAGACGCCGCAGGGGGCTCGATGCGAAGCACGACAGCGCGACCGGCCATCTCCCAGGTGGCCGGGGACGCCCGGACTTCAACGCTGGATGAGCAAGATGCCCAGGACAGACACCATGTCGCAGGCATCGGGAAGCTGGCTCTACTGCTTTTTGCGGCAGTGGCTTTGTGGCCGAGCCGGCGCAGCCGGTTCGGCGGTATCGAGAGGCGCCAAGCTGCGCGCGGCGGGGATAGCCCGCAGGGCTTTCCCCTGGAGGCAAGCGAAGCGCGCAGCGCCCCGTCAGGGGCGCGAAGGCATCAAGCCGAGTCGTCAGGGCGCAGGCTGGATTCCGAAACCGGCATCCACGGCGAAGACGAATTCAGCAGATAACGCGCACCGCGCGCGTACAGCCCCGAAGGCCCGGCAGGCCGGTAGAACCCGGTGATGCTGAGCCGGAACTGCAAGCCGGCCTCGTTCGTGTAGATCACCGCGCCACCGATCGCAAAGCGCAAGGGCTGGCCGTTCTCCGGCGCGAACGGCTTGAGCGCATCGTGCTCTGCCGTGATTTCGATGATGTAGTCGTGATGGCTGCTCATGGCATTGATCTCCTGTGATGGTTGGGAAAGCGCAAGGAGCGCCTTGCGGCGCTCCAAGGGCCGGGGTCAGGCAGCGATCCGCCCGGCCAGCCGCGCATCGCGCGCATAGGCGCTCAACCGCTTCTCGGCGCGGAACGACAGGTCACGCTCGATCGGCAGGCCCAGCCCGCCGCGCACAGTCGCCAGCTCGTCCAGGCTGACCCAGCCGATTTCTGGCATCCCCAGACCCAGGTCGCAAAGACCAAAGGCGTGGTCGTGGTCGTCGGGATCAATCTCGGTCAGTAGCCAGGTCGCGCCGGCATCCGGCGTGAACAGCTTGACCACGGGCGCCGGATCGAAGTCCGGGTTCTCCGAGGATTCGCGGCCGTTGGCCAGCAGCACGACGCGCTGCTCGTCAGTAATGAGTGCGTTGTTCATGGTGAACTCCTGAAAGGTTGCCGAGCGGAATTGCCCGACCCTTCCGGGGCACGGCGCAGCGCAAGCAGTCAATGATCGAAGACGGCCACCAGGCCGCAAGCGCCAGCGTCGCGCAGTCATTGACGGCGAGAACGCCGTGGCACGATGAAGGGAACAGCAAGACCGCCCACACCCCGCCTACTGCACACCCCCGCCTTTCGGCAAGCGGAGCGCGTAGGCCCGGATCAATAAGCCGGGCCGAAGGCGTCAGCCGAGCGAAGCGAGGGAACGATGGAAGCCCGGATGGGGCGAGAGTCGCGCAGCGAGGCTCGATGCGCAGCACGACAGCGCGACGGCGGCACGCCGGGACGCCCGAATGCTTGGGACAGAACTAATCGCTGTCCGTCTTGCGCTGCTCGATCTGCAACCGCGCCCGCTCGGCCGCCTGCTGCAACCGTTCCCCCAGCACCGCACGTGGCGGCAAGCTGGTCAGGTACTCGGCGACATGGATAGATTAGCCGATGCTTTCAGGACCAATCGAGAAGACGGAGACATCTCGCCCGCGCGCCTGCGATGCGATGTTCACTGCCTGTGCCGCCGTGCCTTCATCCGGCCAGGCAATCAGCGGAGCCTCCTTGATCGCCGCGGCCGACCATCGACCGGTAACGTTCAAGAAGCGGCGATGCCAGCCACCATACAGATGATCCTCCCTGCGCGCATTCCCATGATCGGAAAGCTTCAGAACAATGAACTGGGCGTCGGCAGACATCACCACAGACGCCACCAAGGCCGAGATGCCACGCGAGCAGCCAAAGACCGGGTGTCCAACGCTGAATCCGTCACAACACTTATCTCGCCCTTTTTCCGTCGCCGCAGTTCGGATTCGTAGAAGTGCGCCGTCCCGCGCGCATCCCTCGACCCGCGCAGCGCCTCGCGGCGCCACTGCTGCGCCAGGGCCATTAATTCATCTTCGGGGATATGTTGCAAATCTGTCATGCGTAAGGAAGGCGTGATCCGGCCGATCCGAAACCGGACAACGATCCTCCCGGCCTCTCATTTCATCGCAATCCAGAGATGGCGAATGTCGATCTGTGAGAGTCCCTTGGCCCTGACGTGTTGCGAGCGATACATGGTGAGGCCAGTTTTTCCGACCACGGACTCACTGCGGATCAGGTCTTGCAACGACCAGCCTGTGTGCTCCGAGCCATCCAACTCAGTGATCCATGCATTCAAGCGGTCGAACCAAACTTGCGGTGTCTCGGCCTGGACATAGGCAATGATGGCGGCACGGGAATGTGCCGCCCCATGATCCCCTGCCTTGAAACGCTGGATGCCACCCGTTGTCGCTTTCCGGTTTATCACGTACTCGCGTTCATCCCGGTCTTTGTCCTTCGGCGTTGGCAGTCGCTTGCACTCAATAGGAAGCAACGTATCGAACTGGGTACAGCGTCGACCATCGATCCATATCGTCGGCCCACACGCCGATGCGATCAAGTCAATCTTGCGGCCCTTCTTCTGTTCATCGGGTTCCTCGATGCGGAACTGTAGGATGTCCCAGCCAGCAGAGTGACGGGCGACAGTATTGAGATGGCCACAAAGCTGGGATGTGAGCGCCGTCTCTGCCGTCTTTTCCGATCGATCGGGATGATCCCGCCAGCACGGAAGCTCGCCGGCGATGAACTCGATCAGCTCGTCCAGCGATGCCGCAGACAGATGTACATCTTTCCCGAGGGAGCCAATCTGGACGTGGCGATCTGAAAAATCTGCGAGCATAGGCTGGCGGTTAGAACCCTTGCACCCGAAGGTCGGCCAGCATCTCGTCCGCATCCCTCAATGCCACAGAACGCATCCAGAAGCGCAGGCGGTCCGGCTTGAGCAGGAAGACGAAGTTTCCGTCATAGATACGCGCTATCCGCGTAATTTGCAGCGATTGCCCTTGACGCTCCTGTAGGAGCGACGCCAGTCTGCCCTTCAATGCATCCGCACCTTGCCAATCCACCTTGCCAGCACCAAAAACAAACGGCTGGCAAATGACACCCGGCCACGTCTGCGGCGCGAGCGCTTTTATCGACTTCTTTTTGTAAATGGCGTTGATCTGGCGCACGAACACATCGTTAAAGGCCGACATACTGGGTAGCCCACTGTGCTTCATCACCTCGGAATCTTCACCCAGCCGAATGAAGTCGCGGTAGTGGTCCACGATGTCATCCACCAGAATTGTTTCGTTGGGGCTCAGGTCGAGACTGCCTTCTGCGGGATACAGAATGGAGAACACATCATCCGCCTGGAGCGCGGTGGCCTTCTGCACAAACAAGCGCGGACTTACCAATGCAAGATGCGCTTGCAACGCACGCCGCGACATCGACATCCACTTGTCCAGCTTCCGCAGGGCTGCAATGTCCTTCTGCTCCGCACAAAACCCCACGATCTGCTGACCATAAGTGAGGTATGAATCCGTCCACAAGCAATGTGGAAGGTCCATCTGCTCGCGAACAAGGAGCATGGGCGGGGTGTAGCGGCCACTTGTATAGGCAGTCTTAAAGAGAGTGCCTTTGGCACTCGTAATCCGCTGCCGGTCCAACCCATCCACAGTCAAGGCGTCCGACGGAAGGTATTTCTTCCCAGAAATGTGCTTCGCCGGCTCACGCTTCCCACTTAGGCCTTCGATGAATCCTTCGCCGTAGTCCCAATTTTTCTTTTTCGCGTACTCACCCAGAGTCCGATAGTTCTTCAGGCGATCAACAAAGCCCAGAGTACGGCCACCACCAAACAGGTTGGCTCGCCACACAGCATCGTTTTCCAGAGCGAGATCTCTCGACAGCCAATGCAGGTCGTAATAGTCGATGTCGAATCCCTGCTCGGCATCCGAGCGCCCGCTGCGACGGAACGTTGCGTGCAAGATCCGCCTTTCATCCGGCGCCGTCCTGGCTTCAGCGACGATGACAACGACCTTTGTGTCGGCCTTGCCCCTCTGGAACAGTCCACGCACTGAAATGAAGTCGAGAATCTCACGCACATCCCATTTTCTGATGAAGCTCCGACGCAAGGAAATCGACTGCTGGTTATAGAGAAAGTTGTATTGCTGCAGCATGCTCAGCACACCACCCTCGGCAACCATCTCCATCGCTTCATGCAGGAACAAGTAAGCAAGCTGCTTGTCGGGAAGTGTGCTGTGTGTGGCGTTGTATCGCTCGTAGCTTCGTACAGCGCCAGGCGTCGTCAGTTTCGACGCAAACGGCGGATTGCCTACAACGACCCCTATCGGTGCCGTAATCAGGCCCTGTTCCTTCGCCTCGAAGAAACAAGACAAGTGCAATGTCTCGCCAGCCAGTGGTGGAAATAACTTGATGGTGGCTCGGATGGTCTCCGGCTCTAGCGCATCACAAAGAGCCAAGCACAAGCTGAATGCGGCTAGCTCGATCGCACCCTCTTCGTGATCAATTCCATGCACATATTTAAGCAGTCCCTTGAGGACAGCGACATCAGGCTTCTGCCATTGGTTGCGGCTGCGCCAGTGCAGAACCAACCGCTTGTAGGCTTCGACGAGGAAGACACCCGAACCACACGACGGGTCCAGGATGATCTCTCCGCGTTCTTGCAGCCGATCAAGCCGCTCCCAATTCAGCGACTCCTCCAACATCAGGCGCACGAGGAATGGCGGCGTATAGACAGAACTATCGGCGTCCTTGACAAACAACTGATAGATGTGACTGATCAGTTCAACAGGAAGGTCCTTGAACGAATAGAGCTGCCACAACGTCAACTGACCACCGGACTCCTCGCGCCCTTCAATGAGCCGGGAAAAGCGGATCAGTTGTTGGCTACCTCTCAATCGTTCGCGGTCAACGTCATTGAAGGAAAATACATGGCCGTTAAAGCGCTTTTCCAGATCTTCAAGCAGCGCCACGAGTGATGGGCCACTGGCAAGCACCTGAAAGAACTTCTCTGCGCCCGGCAGGAAGCGCGCCAGATAACCATCTTTAAAGACCTCACGCTGCTCCAAGTACGCGATCAGCAAGGAGAGGATCAACAGCTTGCGGCGCAGATGTTTTGGCAGGATGCCTTCGGTATTCAAACCGTCGCTGATCTCCTTGACTGCTTTGATGAGACCCTTATGGGCGGATTTGTTGGATGACAACAATACCTTGCAAGCATCCGTGTCATCCCATAACGTCCCATTGTGCAATTGTTCCGCATTCCACCATGGGTCGCTGGCAACTGCGGTTGCCAATGCCAAAGTGCGGACAGGATTGCACACCAGTTCTCCGGATGAAGACACGAAGTCGGGGCCGTGAGCGCACCTGAAGAGCTGCAGTTGCCCCGGCAGCTTTCGGTAGATCAGTGGTACGCCTCCCCAGCTCCAGAGCTTTTTGTGGATCTCCGCAAACTCACGATCTCGCTCGGGGCCATCGGCGACAAACACGAAGGCCTGCGGCACCGAGCGTTTTCCATTGCGGCCAGCCTCGAAGAACACCGCCTGCGCTCCGTACTCGCGCGCCTTTTCCATCAGAACCACCTCTTCCGGCGGACGACCATCGCGTCGATAAGCCTGAACGAGGACAAGCCCCTCCACGGCGGCGCCCGGCGCGGCATCGCCCAAATAGCTCCACCAAGGCTGCTGGCCGCCCGTCAGCATGCGGCGATCATCCATACACTCATGGCTGCTGCAGGGATCATGCCGCCACAGTGATGCCAGCAGCATGCGCACGCCGCGCCGGCCGGACCACGATCTGTACTTGCTGGTCGAGCGACACCAGTGCCTGCATCAGCCGTTCAAGCGAAATGTTCTGCAACTTGTAGCGCCGCACCTGGGACACCTTGGGCTGCGTCATGCCGGTGATGTGCGCAGCTTCGGTCTGACTGAGACTGCGCTTGTCGATCAATTCATTGAGCTTGACCGCCAGGACGGCCTTTGCCGACAGCTCTTCCGCATCCTCGAACCCGAGGTCGGCCAGCACGTTGTCGGTGCCTTGAGGATGGTCTTTGCGCGTCATCACGATCTCCCGCTCGCGCCGTAACGCGCAAGCACAGCCTTCCACCGCTTCTCGATCAACTCCACGTCCGGCTGGGGTGTGGCAATGCCGGATTTGGACTTCTTCTGAAACGCATGCAACACATGCACCGCATCGCCGATGCGCACGGTGTAGATCGCGCGAAAGGTGTCGCCACGATGATCTTCCACCAGTTCGTAGACGCCCGAACCCAACCCCTTCCAGGGTTTGGCCGAATCAGGCGTCCGACCCAACTGCACAACGAACAGCGCGACGCCCATGTCCTTCTGGACGGGAATGGGAAACGCCTTGAAATCCTTCTTCGAGGAACCTTCCCAGTACAAGAGCTTGCGTTTCTCAGTCATGGATTATATACGTTCGGATATAGAGCGTAAAACCCCTCATGCGACAGCCCCTACCACCTCTGTTGCGGCAGCGTTGCAAGCCTTCGGACGCACACGCTCCAGCAGATGCTGCTCCAGCCTGATCAGCGCCTCCAGCAACTGCTCCTGCGTCGGCGGCGCGTATGACAGCGTCATCGAGCTGTTCATCGAATGCTTCATCAAGTGCGCGATCGTGAAAGCATGCACGTTGAGCAGCGTCATCGCTGTCGTAAAGGTACGCCGCAGATCGTGCATCGACCAGTGCTCGCCGCATTCGACGCGCACCAGCTTGATGTGGTACTGCGGAGGGCAGACGACATGACACTTTTCCGAATCGGCGTAGCCGAAGACGAAGTCGTTGATCTTGGCCTTGAGCCGACGCTCCAGGATAGACCGCGCCACTGGCGCGATCGGGAACGTGTAGTCCTGGCCGTTCTTGGTATTGCGAAACACCATGCGGCCTTTTTTCAGGTCCACGTCAGACCAGCGCAACGTCGCCGATTCGATCGAACGGCTGGCGGTGACCAGTGAAAACAGGATGTAGTCGCCAATCACGGGTTCGAGCGACTCGCAGGCCCGCCACCAAGTCACGAAGTACGGCTTGTTCGTATCGAGGAAACCACTGCGGCGATTGATTCGGCTCCAGCGGCGCGTCGTCTTGAGGATGGCCACAGGGTTCATGAACCCCGCGCGCGACAACTGGTACTTGCTGATAGCGTAGTTGTAGGCCGCCTGCAGGTACTTGAAATGCTGGTTGGACGTGCGCGTGATCGGCTGCGGCGCCTTCGACAGCTTGCGCTTGGGGATCATGCGCGAGACAACATCGAAACGCTCCAGCACATCGTCCTGCGTGATCTCCCGGTAAGGGCGTTTGAGCCAATTGGGAAGCTTGACCTTTGCCAGCTCGATTTTCTCGGCAGAACGGCCGTTAGGCTTGGTCTTGAACGCCATGCCTTCGAGTTCACCGAAATGCCGCTTGGCCGACTCGATGCTCTTCTTGGTGTTCGCCCGATGCTCGACCTCGTTCGTGTACTCGTCGAACAATTCGTCCAGCGTCGCGTCGCTTGCGCCGCGACGCCGCTCTTCGTAGGGGTCGCGGCCATCGAGCAACTGGGCCTTCATCTGCAGTGCGTTCTTGCGCGCCTGATCCACGGTCATCGGACCGTATTCGCCGAGCTTGCGTTTGAGCACCTTGCGGCCCACACGCATCTGCAGGTAGAACACCTTCTTCGTTGGTGAGACGCGCAAACCGAATCCGGTCAGCTCATCGTCCATGTAGAACGTCTGCGACTCACCGGGTGACACGGCGATGCTTTTGACGAACGACTGCGTGAGTTTCGACATCTTGGGCTCCTTCTAGGCTACACGCAGCCCGTTCTAGGCTACACATAGGCTACAGCTAGGCTACAAATCAGTCGCAGCCCTTCCAAGTTCAGCAAACTACAGCGTGCTGAAAAGTATTTTTAAATCAAATACTTACGCGAATAATAAGGAAAATCCTGAGTCTTCACAAGGGCTTGCGAAAACCCACTTTATGATTTTATGAGTCCTCTGCTCTAACCAACTGAGCTAACGCCCCACACACACCAGCAAGCTCTCGCACACTGGCGGGTGTATTGTAAGAGCCCACGGAACGACTCACCCCTCTTGTCAACTCCTGCTGCATGAAGCACGCATCTTCCAGCAGACACCGCGGATCTGGCTCTGCCAGGCCGCTGGTGGCGCCCCCTGCAAGGGGGTTGGCGAGAGCGAAGCGAAGCCTGGGGGTGTGAGCTCGTTACGAGCCTATTTGTTGTGGCTGAGCGCGTTTGTCACTAAGCGCGACGTAATGTCCACAATCTGGATCATGCGGTTGTAGGGCATCCGTGTGGGCCCAATGACACCCAAGGTTCCGACGATCTGGCCGTCCACCTCATACGGCGCACTGACGACGGACAGTTCTTCGAATGGAACGACCAGGCTTTCTCCACCAATAAAGATGCTGACCCCTTCGGCCTGGCTGGAAATGTCCAGCAAGCGCATCAGCTGGGTTTTCTGCTCAAACAGATCGAAAGCACGCCGCAAATTGCCCATGTCTGCGGAGAAGTCGCTGACGGCAAGCAGGTTACGCTCGCCCACAATCACCACCTCGTCCTGGGCCTGGGTCAGGGCTTCAGAGCCGACGTTGACGGCGGCCTGCATCAAGGTCGAGATCTCTCCACGCAATACATCCACCTCGATCTTGATGCGCTCGCGCACCTGCTCAATGGCCATGCCTGCGTAATTGGCGTTCAGGAAATTGGCGGCCTCGATCAGTTGCGACTGGGAGTAGTCCGCCTCGGTAAAGATCACCCGGTTCTGCACATCCCCCTCGGGCGAGACGATGATCACCAGAAAGCGCCTCTCCGACAGCCGCAAGAATTCGATGTGCCGAAACACGGACGCCCGGCGTGGCGCCATCACGATGCCGACAAACTGCGACAGGTTGGACAGCAGGTGCGCCGCATTGGCGATCACCTTCTGCGGCTGCTCGGCCGCCAGCATGGGCGGCGTCAGTTGTTCGCGCTGGGCGGTGAGCATGGTGTCGACAAACAGGCGGTAACCACGCGCTGTGGGAATACGCCCGGCAGACGTGTGCGGGCTGGCAATCAACCCCAGCTCTTCGAGGTCTGACATCACGTTGCGAATGGTCGCGGGTGACAGTTCCAACCCCGATGCACGCGACAAAGTACGCGAGCCCACGGGTTGCCCGTCGGCGATATAGCGCTCTACCAGCGCCTTTAACAGCAACTTCGCACGGTCATCAAGCATGAAATGATTTTAGTGATGTAATTTATGAATGAAATCGAAATTCCGCCGTGTTGCCTTGATTGGCAAGTACCAAACCGCCAGCGCGGCTGCGCTGTTGACTGAATCACACAAGGTACTCCAAGACATCGCGCTTTTTCTGCAAAAGCAACACTGCGAAGTGGTCCTTGAAAGCGAAACCGCCACCAACACCGGCATGACCCAGTATGAGGCACTGGACGTGGACGGAATCGGTGAGCAATGTGACCTGGGCCTGGTAGTTGGGGGCGACGGCACGATGCTGGGCATTGGGCGGCAGTTGGCACGGCATGGGGTGCCCCTGATTGGCATCAACCAGGGAAGGCTGGGGTTCATCACCGACATACCCCTGCAGGACTACCAGGAAACACTGATCCCGATGCTGGGGGGCGCTTACGAAGAAGACCACCGCAGCCTGATGCATGCCCGCGTCATGCGGGCGGGGGAATGTGTGTTCGACGCCCTGGCCATGAACGATGTAGTGGTGAACCGGGGCGCCACCTCGGGCATGGTGGAGTTGCGAGTCGAGGTGGATGGAAAGTTTGTGGCCAACCAACGGGCGGACGGGCTGATCATTGCATCCCCCACGGGCTCCACCGCGTATTCGTTATCGGCTGGTGGGCCCCTGCTCCACCCCTCCATTCCCGGTTGGGTTTTGGTGCCGATTGCACCCCATACATTGACAAATCGGCCCATAGTGCTTGCTGATGCTGCGGAGATAGCTATCGAAATAATAGCAGGTCGCGATGTCAACGCCAATTTTGATATGCAGTCACTTGCGTCGCTCTTACACGGTGACCGCATCATCGTGCAACGGTCTGAGCACCGGGTGCGCTTTCTGCACCCGGTCGGCTGGAGTTACTTCGACACCCTGCGCAAAAAACTCCAGTGGAATACGGGAGGGTCCTGAGCCATGGCCCTCAAACACATCACCTTGCGCGACTTCGTGATCGTGCAGGAGCTGGACCTGGACCTGCAAAGTGGGTTCACCGTGCTGACGGGTGAAACCGGCGCGGGCAAATCGATCCTGGTCGACGCATTACAACTGGCGCTCGGTGCCCGGGCCGATGCAGGGGTTGTGCGCGAGGGTGCGTCCCGCACCGATGTCAGCGCCGAATTCGACTGCCCCGCCGCACTCCAGAGCTGGCTTGTGGATGCGGGTTTTGACCAGCCCACACCCGACCACGGCGCGCCCACCTTGCTGCTGCGGCGCACTGTCGACACCCAGGGCAAAAGCCGCGCCTGGATCAACGGCAGCCCGGCCACTGCAACCCAGCTGCGTGAAGCCGCCAACCAGTTGCTCGACATCCACGGCCAGCACGCCTGGCAAAGCCTGACCCAGCCCGAGTCCGTGCGCGGGCTGCTGGACGCGTATGCGGGCATCGACACCCAGCCCCTGCTGAAACGGTGGATCACCTGGCGCGAAACACAAAAGACACTGGCCCATGCGCGCGACGCCCAAGGTTCCCTGCAACGTGAACGCGAGCGCCTGGCCTGGCAGATTGGTGAAGTGGACAAACTGGCACCCGGTGCGGCGGAATGGGATGATTTGCAGACGCAGCACACCCGCCTGTCCAATGCGCAGGCGCTGCTGGACGCCGCACACAGCGCCCTCACCGCACTGGAGGAAGACGACAAAGGCAACAACAGTGCCGTAACGCTGCTGGCCCGCGCCCACACCGCATTACAGGACCAGGAAAATCTGGAAGCTGAATTCAAGGCACTGGCGGAGATTCTGGCCTCCAGCCTGGCGCAGGCCGAAGATGCCGCCCACTCGCTGCACAGCTACCTGCGCAAGACCGACCTCGACCCCCAAACCCTGGCCGCGCTGGATGAACGTATGAGCCTGTGGGTGTCACTGGCGCGCCGCTACAAGCGCCCACCTGCCGATCTGCATGCCTTGCTAAATACCTGGAAACAGGAACTTGCAACCCTGGACGCAGCCACAGACATGGCTGCGCTGGAAGCCGCTGAAGCCGAAGCCGCCCGTGCCTACGCAGCGCAGGCTCAAACCATCTCCAAAGCCCGTGCACAGGCGGCCCCCCAACTGTCGCACGCCATCACGCTGGCCATGCAAGGGCTGGGGATGCAGGGCGGTAAATTTGCCGTTTCGCTTCAAAAATCAGAGCAGCCTATGGCCTCTGGATTTGAGGAAGTCGGCTTTTTGGTTGCAGGCCATGCGGGCAGCACACCACGGCCTGTGGGCAAGGTGGCGTCGGGTGGGGAGCTCTCGCGTATTGCGCTGGCCATTGCCGTCACCACCAGCCAGCTCGGCACGGCCCAGACCCTGATCTTCGACGAAGTGGACTCCGGCGTGGGCGGTGCAGTGGCCGAAACCGTGGGCAGGCTGATGCAGCAGTTGGGGCGCGACCGGCAGGTGCTGGCCGTGACCCACCTGCCCCAGGTCGCCGCCTGTGCCGACCACCATCTGGTGGTGTCCAAGCAGCAAACCGGCACCCACACCAGCAGCTCAGTGGCACCACTCCACGATGAGCCCCGTGTCGCAGAAATTGCACGCATGTTGGGCGGCGAACGTGCCTCCGCCACCAGCCTTGCACACGCCCGTGAAATGCTCGGAGGTGGCGCCACCCATACAGCCCCTCCCGCCAGAACACAGCCCAAAAAAGCTGCAAAGGTTACGCCATGAACATGGAAATTGTGCTCATCACCGGTATGTCGGGCTCCGGCAAATCGGTTGCGCTGCACGCCCTGGAAGACGCAGGTTATTACTGCGTGGACAACCTGCCGCCCGAGTTGCTGCTGCCCTTCATTGCACTGGAAGAGCAACACAAAGCGGTGCGTGTGGCCATTGCCATGGATGTGCGCAGTGCCACGTCCCTGCCGCTGGTGCCACACCAGTTGGCGGCGTTACGCGCGCAAGGTGTGCAGATACGGTCGCTGTTCCTCGACGCAACCACCGACACCCTGGTGCGGCGTTATTCTGAATCGCGCAGACGCCACCCCCTGTCCAACAGCGATGTCCAGGACGAGCAGCGGGCGCTGGTGCAGGCCATCGAACTGGAACGTGAACTGCTGGCCGAATTACGCGACAAGGCACATGTCATCGACACCAGCTTCATCCGCTCGGCACAGTTGCAGGGCTACGTCAAAACACTGGTATCGGTCGCGGCCAACCAGCTGACGCTGGTCTTCCAGTCCTTTGCATTCAAGCGTGGGGTTCCGGTGGATGCCGACTATGTTTTTGACGTGCGGATGCTGCCCAACCCCCATTACGAGCCCGCCTTGCGTGCGTTGACCGGCAAAGACGCTCCCGTGGTGGAGTTTCTGGAAGCCCACGCAGATGTGGCGCAGATGGGTGAGCATATCGCGCAGTTCCTGTCGCACTGGCTGGACGCGATGGCGCAGAACCACCGCAGTTATGTCACGGTGTGTATTGGCTGCACCGGCGGCCAACACCGGTCTGTGTACCTGGTGGAGGCGCTGTCCCGGCAGTTGAGCCAGAAGTGGTTGACATTAAAACGCCACCGGGAACTCGACGCGATCTGACGCGGCGAGCGCGCCAACCATCAAGCTGGCTGCAAGCGGCCGGCCAGTTCTGCTTCCAGCAGTTTGCGTACAGGTGCTGGCAAGCCCATGTCCAGCACCTTGTCCGCAGCGACCCAGTCCCCCTCGGTGGCGGGAGCATTGGCGCCGCCCGCCACCCATTGCACGGGGTGCAGATGCAGGTCCTTATGGGTCAGCACATGCAGGAACGGTGCACCATCCTGCAGTGCCGCAAGCGCACGCAGCGGCACCACGGCCTCCAGCGCCGCACGGTCTGCAAACACCGGCAAACAGTACAGGCCCGCCCAGATGCCTTTTGCGGGTCGCCGCTGCAGCCACACCCGGCCGTGTGTGTCCCGCGCCAGCAGCAGCCACCATGACTCCGCACTGCGTTTGAGTTTGCGGGTTTTGACGGGATACAACTCGGGGTTGCCCACCCGTCGTGCAACACACATGGCGTGCAGCGGGCAGACCAGGCAGACCGGCTTGCGCGGCAGGCACACCGTGGCACCAATGTCCATCAGCCCCTGTGTGTAACGCGGCATGGTGGTGTCCAGTGCCTCATGGGGCAGCAATTCAGTGGCGAGGCCCCACAAAACACGTTCATGGGCGGCCACCGCCAGGTCGTCAGAAAAGCCCAGCACCCGTGTCAGCACGCGTTTGACGTTGGCATCCAGAATCGCAACCCGTTCACCAAAACAGAAAGACGCAATGGCCGCAGCGGTCGAGCGGCCAATACCCGGCAGCGTCTGCAGCACTTCGGCCGTGCGCGGAAACGCACCACCGTGTTGCGCCACCACGGCACAGGCGCAGGCATACAGGTTACGGGCGCGGCTGTAGTAACCCAGTCCGCTCCACAGCGCCAGCACCTCGTCAATATGGCCAGCAGCCAGCGACTGCACGTCGGGAAACCGCGCAAGAAACCGGGGGTAGTAGTCCAGCACCGTGCTGACCTGGGTTTGCTGCAGCATGATCTCGGACAGCCAGACGCGGTACGGGTCCCGCGTGTTCTGCCACGGAAGGCTGTTGCGGCCATGGGTGGCCTGCCATTGCACAACGTGGGCAGCCAGCCCACGTGGGATCACGGGGTCACTCATGCAGACTGGAAATCCGTCGCAGAAAATTCTGTCGCAGGTTCTGCAACAGGTGCCACCGCGGGAATCAGCTGCGATGTGAGTTCATGCAGCTTGACCTCGAGCAGGTTCAGCACATCTTCGCTGGCTTCAATTTCACCGATGCGTTCATTCAGGCCGGTGGCAGCTGCGCGGATACGGTCAATCGCTTCAATCCGCTGCCCGAAGCTGCGTTGGCGCTCGGTGATCTGCGCGTCCAGCTGGGCGATGGCAGTTTTGCTCCACAGCTCCAGCTCACCCGCCGCAGACTCGAACACTGTACGTACCCGGGTGCCCAGTGCGCGCACCAGCCTCTCGGCGAACTCGGGCTGTGCCAGCTTGAGCATGTTGCTGACACCCAGGTAATGGGCATGGCTGCTCTCGATGCGGTCCAGGTCAGCAACATGGCGCCCCAGTGCAAGTGCTTCACGCACCTGCAGGGAAAAACCATATTCTGCATTCAGGCTGCGGAAGCTGGCCTCCAGCATGGTGTGGATTTCTCCCGCCACCGTCTGCGCCTTGGCGAGTTTGTCGCGTAAATGCAGGAAGGTTTCTGCGTAGGATTTTTTGACGCCAAACTTGATGCCTCGCTGGCGCAAGGCTTCGGACAAGTCCGCCATCTCGGCCTTCAGCGCCGTGCTGCCCAGCGTCTGGAACACGTCTTTCAGCAGCTTGACATGCACCGAGCGCACCGCGTGGATGCGCTCTGCGCTGGCGTCGAATTCCGACTGCTCCTGCTCGATACGGCCACGCATGTTGGTGATCACCGAAGCATTTTTGCCACGCAAGCTGCGCAGCTCGAGCATTTGGTCGTCCAGGTCGCGGCGGCGCATGTTCAGCACCCGGCCCGTTTCCGTGCGCAAACCGGCAATACCCGAGGCCACGGCCGACTGCAGGATGTCCTGGCGCTGCCCCATCACACCCTTGCCCAGAATGTCCTCCAGCACCGGCAACGCACTGGCGCGCAACAAGGCGTCATCGTGTGTGACCTTGGCCACCAGGCCCTTCTGGGCCGACACCGCAATCACCTGGCTGGCTGGCACCCCCAAAACGGCGGCCGAGGTCTCCCGTTGCCGCTCGATCTGCGATGCCACCAGGTCCTGCGTGCTGAGCGCATCCCACAGCGTGTCGATCTTGTTGAGCACCACCAGCCGGGTGTTGTCCGTGGCACTTGCCTCGGGGGCCAGATGGTCACGCCAGATAGAAAGGTCAGAGCGGGTGACACCCGTATCGGCACCCAGGATAAAAATAATGCCATGCGCCTGCGGCAGCAGGCTCACCGTGAGCTCCGGCTCGGCACCAATCGCATTCAGGCCCGGTGTGTCCAGGATGACCAGGCCCTGCTTCAGCAAAGGGTGTGCGATGTTGATCAGCGCATGCCGCCACATCGGGATTTCGACCAGGCCGTTTGCATCAGGCAGCGGGTTTTCTTCGGGCAATTCATCGTGCCAAAAGCCCAAGGCGCGTGCGTCGTCCTTGGTGACACGCCGTGTTTCCGTCACCTTGGCCAGGGCAGTGGCCAACTGGTCAGCGTCATGGACATCCAGCGGAACATGCGTCCAGCGCTCTGGCACCAGACGCCACTCCGCCAGCGCGTGGGGTTTCAGGCGGGTGTCGATCGGCAGCAAACGCAGGCTGGGGGGAACACCTGCGTCGTAACCCAACTCAGTCGGGCACATGGTGGTGCGCCCCGCACCGGCCGGCATGATGCGCCGCCCGTAGTCGGCAAAAAATATGGCGTTGATTAGCTCGGACTTGCCGCGTGAAAACTCCGCAACAAACGCCACCATCACCTTGTCGGACCGCATCTGCACCTCGAGCCGCCGCAGGCGCTCCTCGACAGCCGCATCCATCAGCTGGTGGGCTTGCATCCACTCCCCCAGCAACTTCAGCCGCGACGCAAACTCGCGGCGCCATGCGCCATGCTGGTCCCACTGACTGTTAAATGATGAAGATCCCACAATGTTCCCTAGAGGGCTTAGCTGAGCCAATATAGCATTCACTCCGCATTTTGTTACCCCGAGTTACATACAAATATGTATATGTACTACGGCCGCTGGCACTGCATACAAAAATAAGTCGACCGCTGACCCTGCCGTATGGCTCTCACTGGTGCACCACACACACGGCACGCTTGCCCTTCGCGGTCGTACACCATGGCTCCCACCTGGAAATGACCGGCCTGGCCATCGGCACTGGAAAAGTCCCGCAAGGTGCTGCCGCCCAGCGCCACTGCACGCGCCAACACCTCACGTATCGCCTGGTGCAGTTTGCGCGCACGCGGCAGGCTGACATCACATGCCCGTGTGGTGGGCCGGATACCGGCCAGAAACAGCACTTCCGACGCGTAGATGTTGCCCACGCCGACCACCAGGTCACCGGCCAGCAACACCTGCTTCACCGGGGCACTGCGCCGCTGCAACCCCTGGTGGAATACCCGAGGCTCAAAATCGTTCCCCAAAGGTTCCACCCCGAGTTTGCCCAGCAGCTTCTGAGCGACCGGGCTGTCCTGGCCCCCGGCGTACACCACTGCACCAAAACGGCGCGGATCGTGCAGGCGCAAGACGCCCCGGTTGGTCACCATGTCGAAATGGTCATGGACACCCGGTGCAGGCGCATCCAGCGCAAAACGCAGGCTGCCCGACATGCCCAGGTGCAGCAACAACAAACCGGTATCCAGGTCCATCAACAGGTATTTGCCGCGCCGGCGCACCGCCTGCACCCTGCGCCCCGCCAGTGCAGCCGGGTCACAGCCCAGTGCCCAGCGCAAAGGTTTCCCCAAACGCACGGACGCCACTTGCGCCCCGGCAATACGGTCGGCAAAACTCAGACGGGTGACTTCAACTTCGGGGAGTTCTGGCATGGAATTAGGGCAACGCTGATCAAGTATCGGCATTGGAGTAATTTCGGGCAGCCCCGCCCAGTTTGGACGCAGCGCAGGCTGGGGTTGGCGGCCCAGAGGGCCTTGTACAGGCCCTTGAGCCCGTTTTTGGCCCCTACGGGCGCACCTGTGCCATCAGCCTTTGGCGGCCGAGGAAGATGTTGGCCAGTGCCAGGGCAGTGAACGCCCGCGTGGCATTCTTGTGCAGCCCCACATAGCGCACCTTGCCAAAGCCCCACAGCCGCTTGATCACACCAAAGACATGCTCGACGCGGGCACGAATCCTGGATTTGTTGCGGTTCTTTGCACGAGCCACCTCATCAACGAGACCACCAGCGCGGCGCGTGCGCTGATTGGTGAAGTCTTTGGCGTTTGGAGCTTTACCCGCAATCAACGCCTTCTGACTGGCATAGGCTGAGTCGCCATACACGCGCCGCTCGTTGCCATGCAGCAGTTGTGGCAGCGGGTGCTTGTCATGCACGTTGGCGGCTGTGACGACGGCGCTGTGCGCCAAGCCGCTTTGGCTGTCCACGCCAATGTGCAGCTTCATGCCAAAGTACCACTGCTGGCCCTTCTTGGTCTGGTGCATCTCGGGGTCGCGTGCCTTGCCTGCATTCTTGGTTGAACTGGGCGCGCCGATGATGGTGGCATCCACGATGGTGCCGGTATGGACCTTGAAGCCTCGCTGCTGCAACTCCTGCCCCACCTTGGCAAACAGTGCTTCGCCCAGTTTGTGCGCATTGAGGAGCTTGCGAAACTTCAAGATAGTGGTGGCGTCGGATACGGGCTCACGGCCCAGGTCGATGCCTGCAAAGCGGCGCAGGTTGGCACTGTCGTACAGGGCTTCTTCACAAGCCAGATCGGCCAGGTTGAACCAATGCTGAATGAAGTGGATACGCAGCATGCGTTCCAGACCTATGGGTGGGCGGCCGTTGCCTGCCTTGGGGTAGTGTGGCTCGATGACCTCGCACAGGCTGGACCAGGGCACGATGGCCTCCATGGTTCTCAAGAACTCGTCGCGCCTGGTGGGCTTGCGGTAGTTCTCAAAGCTTTGGTCTGCGGCCATGGCGAGGGTTTGCTGCTTCATCGACCTGTAACGCAGCACCACGCAGGTGCGTGTACCTTAATCAGCGTTGCCTTAGAGGTTAATTCGAGGTTAACAGCCTTGGATTATTATGGTTCGATGAAGATGATCCATCGCCAAGTCCGCTGTGCCACCGTGGCCGCACTTTTAATGTCCAGCCTGTGTTGGCCGGCTGTCTCCACAGCAGCAGGAAAATCCGACGACCTGCGTGAAAAAGCCCTGGCGATGGCAGACACCCGGCGCAATGCAGAGCTTTTTTACGAAGTGCTGCTGGGCGAGCTGAATGCCAGCGACGGTGATCCCGGGACAGCGTACGCACTCATTCTGGACGCTGCACGCAAGACACAAGACCCTGCCTTGTACAAGCGCGCCGCCGACATTGCCCTGCAGTCCCGCTCTGGTGATTCGGCCCTGGTCGCCACCCGGGCCTGGAAGCAGGCTTTGCCGCAGGACCGCGAGGCCAACCGCTACGAGCTGCAGATCTTGCTGGCCCTCGGACGTATCGCAGAAACCGCCGGGCCGTTGCAACAGGAACTGGCGCAGTCCAGCCTGCTGGCCAAAACCGTGGCACTTGCCACCATCCCGCCGCTGTACGCGCGCGCACCCGACCGCAAACTGGCGGCCGATGTGGTGGAACAAGCCATCGCCAGTGAGCTTGCCAACCCCGACACCGCAGCCGCCGCCTACACCGCCGTGGGCCGTTTGCGACTGGCGGCTGGCAACCTGCCCGCCGCACTCGAAGCCGCACGCCGCGCACAAGACAAAGACCCGCTGGCCGAAGGGCCTGCACTGCTGGCGCTGGAAACCATGGGGCCCGACAACCCGTTGGCCGAACCCATCGTCCGCAAATACCTCGACACCAAGAGCCCACTCGCCACGGTGCGACTGGCCTACGCCCGTGCACTGGCGGGTAACCAGCGTTACACCGATGCAGCGCAGCAACTCACCATCGTGACCCAGCAGCAGCCCGACCTGGCAGACGCCTGGCTGCTCAAGGCCAGCCTGCAGATGCAACAGGACCAGCTACAGGAGGCAGAAAAATCGCTGCAAACCTACCTGGCGCTCGACGACCAGAAAAAACAGCCCGACGCCCAAAGCCGTGGACGTGTCCAGGCCCTGCTGCTGCTGTCCCAGCTGGCCGAGAAACGCAAAGACTTCGCTGGCGCAGAAAAATGGCTCGCGCAAATTGACAACACCGACGAGCTGCTGGATGTACAACTGCGCCGCGCTTCCCTGCTGGCCAGCCAAGGCAAGCTGGACGAGGCCCGGGCCACCATCCACACCCTGCCCACCGCCACGGCAGCGCAGCGGCGCACCGCGCTCATGGCAGAGGTGCAATTGCTGCGCGACGCCAAGCAGTACCAGGCTGCGTACGACCTGCTGGCCACCGCCTCGACCCAAAACCCGAAAGATGGCGACCTCGTCTATGAACAAGCCATGCTGGCCGACAAGATGGGGCGCACCGCCGACATGGAACGCCTGCTGCGCAGCCTGATCGCCAGCCACCCGGACTACCACCACGCGTACAACGCGCTTGGTTATTCGCTGGCAGACCGTGGGGTCCAGCTACCCGAGGCCCGTGCACTGATCCAGAAGGCCCTGGAATCGGCACCCAACGACCCCTTCATCAACGACAGCCTGGCCTGGGTGGAATTCCGCATGGGCAACCTGCCGGAGGCTGTGCGCATCCTGGAGACCGCCTACAAGGCACGGCCCGATGCAGAGATCGCCGCCCACCTGGGTGAAGTGCTGTGGAGCTCCGGGCAAAAAGACCGCGCCATCGCCATCTGGAAAGAAGGCCTGCAGCGCAGCGCAGACAACGAAACCCTGCTGGAGACGCTCAAGCGCCTGAAGGTCCCACGGTGAGCCCGCACTGGCACAGGGCACGGCACATTGCCTGGTTGTTTGTTTTTGCTTCTTTTTTGATAGCTGGTTGCGCACGTCCACCGGGCGCAGAAGGCCAAAATGGCTTAAAAAACAGCTTCTGGGCAGGCCGCCTGGCCCTGCAAGTGGAATCTGAGCCACCCCAGTCCTTTCACGCCGGTTTTGAACTCAAAGGCACAGCCCAGACAGGTGAACTTTCCTTGTTCAGCCCCCTCGGCAACACGCTGGCTGTGCTGAACTGGTCACCCCAAGCTGCCACCCTGAACTCCGGTGGCACCGTGCGCGAATTCAGCTCACTCGACACACTGGTGGCGCAAGTGACCGGCACCCCGATCCCGATCCCGGCCCTGTTTGCGTGGCTGGCGGGCGACCAAGCCAGCGCCACCGGATGGGCCGCCGACCTCTCCCAGCTGACTGACGGACGCCTCGTCGCCCGGCGCACCGACCCGCTGCCCACCGCCGTGTTACGCGTTGTGCTGGAGCAGTGACACCATGCGTGCCCTGTACGACATCCCGGCCCCGGCCAAGCTCAACCTCTTCCTGCACATCACGGGACGCCGTGCGGACGGCTACCACCTGCTGCAGTCGGCCTTCATGCTGATCGACTGGTGCGACACACTGCATTTTGAGCTGCGCACCGACGGTGCCATTACACGTGAAGACCTGACCGTTGCATTACCTGCCGACGACCTGTGCCTGCGCGCAGCCCGCGCACTACAGGCCGCCACTGGCACGCAGCTGGGCGCACACATCGGTATCGCCAAAAATGTTCCGTCGCAGGCTGGTATGGGCGGCGGCTCGTCCGACGCGGCCTCTTGCCTGCTGGCGTTAAACCGGCTGTGGAATACCCGTGTGCCCCTCGAAAAGTTGGCCGAAATTGGTTTGCGGCTGGGTGCCGATGTGCCTTTTTTTCTGCGGGGCCACAACGCCTGGGTAGAAGGTATCGGTGAAAACATCACACCGCTGACAGGTGACACACAATTGGCCGCTGCAGACTTCCTGGTGGTCAAACCACCGGCAGGTTTGCCCACCGACGCAATTTTTTCTGCGCCAGACTTAAAACGCGATACAGAAGCTGCTACAATGCGAGGCTTCGCTGCAAACGCTTATGGCTTCGGCCACAACGATCTGCAGCCGGTTGCCCAGAGGCTCTGCCCCGGTGTCACCCAAGCCCTCAACTGGCTTGAAACACACCAGCTGCAAGGCAGAATGACCGGCTCAGGAAGTGCTGTGTTTGCGCAGGTTCAGCATCCGCTGGATTTGGCAAAAGTTCAGGAGTCCGCTCCAGAACATTGGCAAGTCAGGCTGTGCAGCAACCTCGGGGTTCATCCTTTGGCAGGGTGGGCAACAGCTTAAGGTTATCGGTAGGCGGTTTTTGACCGTCCACCCGTGTAGGGGAGTCGCCAAGTTGGTTAAGGCACTGGATTTTGATTCCAGCATGCGAAGGTTCGAATCCTTCTTCCCCTGCCAAATAGAGTAAAGACTTACGCAAAACAGGCCCAGGCAAAGTGCTTGGCACTTGGCTGAGGGCTTTGTACATCCTCATTTGCGTATGTCGCGGTATGCACTGCGCGCTGCAGCATGCAATTCACAGGCATCTCACAAGCCCTTTTTTGATCGCTGGAACGCATATGCAGGCTCTCCACCCTGATTTCATGATCTTCACGGGCAATGCCAATCCTGGTATGGCCTCTGAGATTGCTCAGCACCTCGGCATCTCTTTGGGTGCCGCCAGCGTAGGCCGCTTCTCCGACGGTGAAGTCACCGTCGAGATCAACCAGAACGTGCGTGCACGTGATGTGTTTGTGGTGCAAAGCACCTGCGCGCCCACCAACGAAAACCTGATGGAACTGCTCATCATGGTGGACGCCTTGAAGCGTGCATCGGCCGAGCGTATCAGTGCCGTCATCCCCTATTTCGGTTACGCCCGCCAAGACCGCCGTCCGCGTTCCGCCCGTGTGCCGATCACCGCCAAGGTGGTGGCCAACATGCTGCAGGCTGTGGGTGTAGACCGCGTGCTGACGATGGATTTACACGCTGACCAGATCCAGGGCTTCTTCGACATTCCGGTGGACAACATCTACGCGTCACCCGTGCTGCTGGGCGACCTGCGCCAGAAGAATTACGAAGACCTGATTGTGGTGTCGCCCGACGTGGGTGGTGTGGTGCGCGCACGCGCCCTGGCCAAACAGCTCGGCTGTGACATGGCCATCATCGACAAACGTCGCCCGAAGGCGAACGTGAGTGAAGTGATGCACGTCATCGGTGAAATCGATGGCCGCAACTGCGTGATCATGGACGACATGATCGACACCGCAGGCACGCTGGTGAAGGCTGCCGAAGTGCTCAAGGAACGTGGTGCCAAGAAGGTGTACGCCTACTGCACCCACCCGATTTTCTCGGGCCCTGCCATCGAGCGTATCGCCCAGGGCTCGGCGCTCGACGAAGTCGTGGTCACCAACACCATCCCGCTGGGCGACACCGCTGCAGCGTGCAAGAAGATTCGCCAACTCTCCGTGGCCCCGCTGATCGCCGAGACGATCCAGCGTATCGCCAAGGGTGAGTCGGTCATGAGTTTGTTCTCGGACCAGGAAAACCTGTTCTAGGTTTTCCAAGCCAGACAAAAGCGGGGCTGCAGACCTCTGCGAGGTTCGCAGCCCCTTTTTAAAACTGAGTCGCACTGGTCGCGGTCGGCTCTTCAAGGAGTTAGTTATGCAATTTGTCGCTTTTGAGCGCGCCCTGCAGGGTACGGGTGCGAGCCGCCGTCTCCGCATCACAGGCAAGACGCCTGGTATCGTTTACGGTGGTACCGGTGAGCCCCAGCTGATCGAAATCGATCACAACGCTCTGTGGCACGCCCTGAAAAAAGAAGCTTTCCACTCCAGCGTGCTGGACATGGAAGTTGCTGGCACCACCAGCAAAGTGCTGTTGCGCGATGTGCAATACCACCCATACAAACAACTCGTGCTGCACATCGACTTCCAACGTGTTGATGCCAAGACCAAGCTGCACATGAAAGTGCCACTGCACTTCAGCGGTGAAGAAGAGTCCCCAGCGGTCAAACTCGACCACTGCCTGGTGACCCACATCGTGACCGAACTCGAAGTGTCGTGTATGCCTTCGGATCTGCCCGAGTTCATCGCTGTGGACCTGAGCAACCTGAAGAAGAACGTCTCCCTCGGCCTGAAGGACATCAAGCTGCCCAAGGGCGTGAGCGCTGTCATCAAGGGCGGCAAGCAAAACCCGGTGCTGGTGTCGGTTGTGGCACCCGTTGCCGAAGTTGCCGCACCTGTAGAAACTGCACCTGCCGCACCTGTCAAGGGCAAAGGCAAGAAGTAAATAGGCTCACCCCCAGGCTTTTTCGCTTCGCGTAAACGCCAACCCCCTTGCAGGGGGCGATACCAGCGGCCTGGCAAAGCCAGTTCCGCGGTATCCCGGCATGTAACGCCACCCGGCCCACCTTGTGTGGGCCGTTTTTCATTGTGTTGACCCCCACTGTCCCGCAGCAGCAAACCTGCGGGTGTTTTAATCGCTTTCATGATCAAGCTGTTTGTTGGCCTCGGCAATCCAGGCCCTGAATACGATGCCACGCGGCACAACGCCGGGTTCTGGTGGATAGACGCACTCGCCCAAGACCTGAAAACCAGCCTGGTGCCCGACAAGAATTTCCAGGCCCAGGTAGCGCGCACCAGCATCAACGGGCAGACCGTGTGGCTGCTCAAGCCGCAGACGTTCATGAACCTGTCGGGCCGGTCGGTCGCGGGGCTTGCGCGTTTCTTCAAGATCCAGCCCGATGAAATCCTGGTGGTGCACGATGAACTCGACGTCGTGCCCGGCCAGGCCAAACTCAAGTTTGGCGGAAGCCACGCGGGCCACAACGGCCTGCGCGACATCCATGCCCAGCTGGGCACGGGCGACTACTGGCGCTTGCGTATCGGTATTGGCCACCCGGGTGTTAAGTCAGAGGTGATTCACTGGGTGCTAAAGAAACCGATGGCCGAACACCGCGAAGCCATTGACGAGACCATCACACGCAGTCTCAAGGCCCTGCCCGCACTGCTGGCGGGTGAGATGGACAAAGCCACTCTGCTGATCCACACCGCCAAGCCCCCACGCCCCAAACCACCACGCCCGCCAGCGGCTGTCGAGTCGCCGCAAGAGACACCGGGCACCTGATGTGGCGCCCAGAAGCACCTGATTGAGGGGCGGATAGCGACTCCTGTTTTAATAGCTACTTGCGCACACCCCACGTGCGCTAGAGGCTATTTTCATGCTGATTTATTGGCATTTTGCAGCCGCTCGAACTTCTGCCACAGGGTTTCACGTGTTTCGACATGGGCGGGGTTCACGGGGATACAAGCCACTGGGCAGATCTGCACACACTGGGGCTCGTCGAAGTGGCCCACACATTCGGTGCATTTGCTGGGCTCGATTTCATAAATCTCCTGCCCGAGGTAGATCGCATCGTTCGGGCATTCGGGCTCACACACATCACAGTTGATGCACTCGTCGGTGATCATCAGTGCCATGTGGGACCTCCTGCATGGGCACGGGTACATGGGATGAAAAGAGCGGCAAGCATGGGGTGATTATCCGCGCAGCGCTGCAGCCTGCCATAGCCATAATGCAGCAACCCCACTGCCAACGCGCCCCTGCCCCATGGGTCTTTTTTTCCTCAAACGATTTGCCACCCTCATCGCCACACTGGCGGGGGCCTCCGTCGTGGTGTTTCTGGTGCTGGACATCCTGCCGGGAAATGCGGCGCAGATTTTGATGGGGCCGGATGCATCACCCGAGGCGGTGGCGGCGCTGGCGTCCAAACTCGGGCTCGACCAACCGGCCTGGCAGCGTTACGGGCTCTGGATCAGCGGGCTGCTGCGGGGTGACATGGGCCTCAGTTATGCCTACAGCACCCCCGTATCGGAGCTGGTACTGGAACGCCTGGCACTGACCGTGCCGCTCGCGCTGATGGCCATGGCACTGACCACGGTGCTGGCGCTGGCCGCAGGTGTGTACGCAGCCGCGCACCACAACAAAGTTGGCGATGTGGGGGTGATGGGCCTGGCCCAGCTGGGTATTGCCATTCCCAACTTCTGGTTTGCGATCCTGCTGATCTTGCTGTTTTCCGTGCACCTGCAGTGGTTCCCCGCCGGGGGTTTTGATGGCTGGGGTGAAGGTCTTGGCCAGGGGCTCAAGTCGCTGCTGCTACCTGCGATTGCGCTGGCCGTGGTGCAGGCGGCCATCCTGGCGCGTATCACCCGCTCGGCCGTGCTGGAGGTGCTGCGGGAAGACTTTGTGCGCACCGCACGCGCCAAAGGCCTGTCACAGCGCGCCGCTTTATGGCGGCATGTGTTGCGCAACGCCATGGTGCCGGTCATCACCGTGATGGGCATGCAGTTTGCCGAGCTGCTGGCCGGCACCATCGTGGTAGAGAACGTGTTTTTCCTGCCGGGCCTGGGGCGGCTGATTTTCCAGTCCATCGCCAACCGCGACCTGATCGTGGTGCGCAACTGCGTGATGCTGCTGGCGGCGATGGTGGTCATCGTCAACTTCGTGGTAGATCTGCTCTACGCCATCATCGACCCACGTATCCAGGCCAGCGACATATGAGCGCTGCAACCCTCCCCATCTGGTGGCAGCGCGCCCGGCAGCACCGTAGTTTTATGGTGGGTGCGGTGCTGAGTCTGCTGCTCGTGTTCACGGCCACGCTGTCCTTGGTGTGGACACCCTGGTCACCTTACGAGATGGACCTGCCCCACAAACTGCTGCCGCCCAGCGCCGCGCATTGGCTGGGCACGGACGTGTACGGCCGTGATGTGGCGTCGCTGCTGCTGGTGGGCGCGCGCAGCTCCATCCTGGTGGGGGTGGTTGCCGTGGGTATCGGGCTCGTTGTCGGCACGGCGCTGGGCCTGCTGGCTGCGGCACGGCGCGGCTGGATGGAAGAGACCATCATGCGGCTCAGCGACTTCACGCTGGCCTTCCCCGCCATTCTGTCCGCCATCATGATGACCGCGGTGTTTGGCCCCGGCATGGTCAACGCCATCATCGCCATTGGCATCTACAACATCCCGACTTTCACCCGCATCTCCCGCGCGTCGGCCCATGCCGTGTGGTCGCGTGAATACATCACGGCTGCGCGGGCCTGTGGCAAAGGCACCTGGGCCATCACCTGGCAGCATGTGCTGCCCAACATCTCTGCGGTGCTGATCGTGCAGGTCACCATCCGGTTTGCGATTGCCATCCTGGCCGAGGCCGCCCTGTCCTACCTGGGCCTGGGCACCCAGCCACCGCAGCCGTCCTGGGGCCGGATGCTGGCCGAGGCGCAAACCCTGCTGTACCAGGCCCCGATGCTGGCCGTCTACCCCGGCGTGGCCATTGCCCTCGCCGTGTTAGGCCTGAACCTGCTGGGCGACGGTCTGCGTGACCTGCTGGATCCCCGTCTGGCCCGGAGCCGCTGATGCCACCATTACCTTTGCTAGCCGTCAGCAACCTGCATATCCGTTTGCAGACACCCCGTGGCCCAGCCGACGCGGTGCGGGGCATAGACTTCACACTGGCCCGGGGCGAAACACTGGGGCTGGTGGGTGAGTCGGGTTGTGGCAAGTCACTCACGGCGATGGCCTTGCTGGGCCTGTTGCCGGATAGCGCCCAGGTCAGTGGCAGCATACGGCTCGACGGCGAAGAAATGCTGGGGCAGAGCGACGCGACCCTCTGCCGCATCCGTGGCAAACGTATTGGCATGGTGTTCCAGGAGCCGATGACGGCGCTGAACCCGGTGCATACCATTGGCCGCCAGGTGGCAGAACCCCTGCGCCTGCACCTGGGTTTGTCCGCCACTGCTGCACGCGCCCAGGCACTGGCCCTGCTGGACCGGGTGGGTATTGCCGATGCAGCGCGGCGCATGGACCAGTACCCGCACCAGTTCTCCGGCGGGCAACGCCAGCGCATCACCATTGCCATGGCACTGGCCTGTGGCCCCGACCTGCTGATCGCAGACGAGCCCACCACCGCGCTGGACGTGACGGTGCAGCAGCAGATCCTGGCGCTGATCCAGAGCCTGGTGGCAGAGCGTGGCATGGCCCTGGTGCTGATCTCCCACGACCTGGGTGTGATTGCACAGAACGTGTCGCGCATGCTGGTGATGTACGGCGGCAGTGTGGTGGAAAGTGGCCCGACCGCTGCCGTGTTTTCGGCCATGGCGCACCCCTACACCCGGGGCCTGTTTGCGGCGCGCCCGCAGTTCGGCAGACACCACAGCGGCCTCCACACACACTTGCCCACCATCGCGGGCAGCGTGCCCGAGCTGGTCGACCTGCCTGCGGGTTGCCCGTTTGCCGGGCGCTGTGCCCGCACCATCGACGCGTGTGCACACACACGTCCACCACCGGTCCCCATCGGCCCAGACCACGTCGCGCGCTGCCTGCGCCTGGAGCCCACTGCATGAACGCGCCGCTGCTCCAGGTCGACAAACTGACGCGCCACTACACCCTGCCGCGCCAGAAACTCTGGCAGCCCGCGCCCGTGGTGCAGGCGCTGAACGGTGTGGGCTTCACCCTGCACGCGGGCCGCAGCCTGGGCATTGTGGGTGAATCCGGCTCGGGCAAGTCCACCCTCGCCCGGCTGGTGATGGCGCTCGACACCCCCACCAGCGGCTCGGTGCATATGCTGGGCCGTGACCTGCACAAGCTGCCGCGTGCCGAACTGCAGCGCGCCCGGCGCGATTTTCAGATGGTGTTCCAGGACCCGTATGGCTCACTCGACCCGCGCCAGACCGTGGCCCGCACCGTGGCCGAGCCGCTGGCGGCACTGGGCGAAACCTCGCCTGCACAGCAACGCGTGCAAGCCACACACATGCTGGATGCGGTGGGCCTGCGCCCCAGCGACCTCGACAAATACCCGCATGAATTCTCGGGCGGCCAGCGCCAGCGTATCGCCATTGCGCGGGCCCTGATCACCCGGCCTCAACTGATCGTGGCGGACGAACCCGTCAGTGCGCTGGACGTGTCGGTGCAGGCGCAGGTGCTGAACCTGATGCATGACCTGCAAGCAGAATTGGGCGTCACCTACCTGCTCATCAGCCACGACCTCGCCGTGGTGCAGCACCTGTGTGACGAGGTGGCGGTGATGACGCAGGGACGCATCGTGGAACAAGGCACACCGGCCCAGCTTTTTAAGGACCCGCAGCACCCCTACACCCGCGCCCTGGTGGCTGCGGTGCCACGATCGGATGTGTTTCACAGATCCGCGACACCCGCGTGATAGCGCTTGGTGTACAACCCCCCTTTTGCTTTAGAACCTGTTCGTATGGAGAGACCAAGATGCTGAACCGCCGTACCTTGCTGACCTCAGGAGCCCTGGCTGCTGCGCCCCTGTCATTCCCCGCCCTGGCCCAGAGCAAAAAGGACACGCTGGCACTGGGCCTGGTGCTGGAGCCGACCGGGCTGGACCCGACGGCCAACGCATCGTCCTCCATCGGTGAAATCACGCTCTACAACATCTATGAAACACTGACCCGCATCAACGCCGACGGCAGCGTTACGCCGCTGCTGGCCGAGAGCTGGGAGGTGTCACCCGACCTCAAGACCTACACCTTCCGACTGAAGCGCGGTGTGAAGTTCCAGAATGGGGAGCCCTTCAACGCCACCACCGTGAAGTTTGCGTTTGACCGTGCAGCCGCAGACAAAAGCACCAACAAGGACAAACGCACCTTCGCCAACCTCAGCACCCAGGTGGTGGACGACAGCACGGTGGTGCTGATCAACAAGGAGATCGACCCCGACTTCCTGTTCCTGCTGGGCCAGGCCACGGCCATCATGGTGGAGCCCAAAAGTGCCGACACCAACGCCAACAAACCCGTGGGCACAGGCCCCTACCAGCTCGACAGCTGGAACAAGGGTGCGTCCATCACCCTGCTGCAGTCACCGAGTTTTCGCCAGCCCGCCGCCATCAAGATCCGGCGCGCCACCTTCAAGATCATTTCTGACCCCGCGGCGCAAACCGCCGCCCTGCTGTCGGGTGATGTGGACGTGTTTGTGCGGGTCACGGCCTACCGCAACCTGGCGCAGTTCAAAAACAACCCGCGTTTCCAGGTCATCGTGAGTGGGTCACGCGCCAAAACCATTCTGGCGATGAACAACGCCAAGAAGCCGCTGGACGACGTGCGGGTGCGCCGCGCCATCTCGGCCGCCATTAACCGCAAATCGGTGATTGAAGGCGCAGTGGACGGTTTTGGGGTGCCCATCGGCAGCCACTACGTACCCGGCGCACTGGGGTATGTGGACACCACCGGGGTCAACGCCTTCAACATCGACAAGGCCAAAGCCCTGCTCAAGGAAGCCGGTGTTACCACCCCGCTGGAGCTGACGCTGACCTTGCCCCCGCCCCCCTACGCACGCCAGGGCGGCGAAGTGATTGCCGCGCAACTGGCCAAGATCGGCATTACCGCCAAGCTGCAGAACGTCGAATGGGCGCAGTGGCTCAGCGGGGTGTATGGCAACAAGAACTACGACCTGACCATCGTCTCGCATGTCGAACCGTTCGACTTGGGCAACTACGCCAAGCCCGACTACTACTGGGGTTACCAGTCGGCCAAATTTAACGCGCTGTACGACAAGATCAAAACAGCAACCCGCCCCGCCGACCGCGCCAAACTGCTGGCCGACGCCCAGCGCCTGCTGGCCGAAGATGCCGCCAATGTCTTCCTGTTCCAGCCGCAATGGATCACGGTGGCCCACAAAAACCTGCGCGGGCTATGGAAGGACATGCCGATTTTTGTGAATGACCTTTCGGGCTTGTCCTGGGCTTAACCGGCATGGCCTTGCATCCGTCATCCATCGCCCTTCACGACCTGCCCGCCCATACCTTGGTTGAGGCCTACCGCAGCCGCGCCCTGTCGCCGGTGGAAGTGACCCACGCCGTGTTGGCACACATCGACCGTTGGGAACCGCACTTACACGCCACCTACCTGCTGCGCCCGGAACAGGCGCTGGAGCAGGCGCGGGCGTCAGAACAGCGCTGGTTACAAGGCGCACCGCTGGGCGCACTGGACGGTGTGCCCACCACCATCAAGGAAAACATCGCCACACAAGGCGACCCGGTGCCGCTGGGCACTGCAGCCGTCACCCTGGTGCCCGCTGCCGCAGACGCACCACCGGCAGCCCGCCTGCGCGAAGCCGGGGCCGTATTGATCACCAAAACCACCATGCCGGACTACGGCATGTTGTCGTCCGGCCTGTCGAGCTTCCATGCGCTGGCACGGAACCCGTGGGATCTGCGCACCACACCCGGCGGCTCCAGCGCAGGTGGTGGTGCGGCAGCGGCGGCGGGTTATGGCCCGCTGCACATCGGCACCGACATTGGTGGCTCGCTGCGCCTGCCTGCGGGCTGGTGTGGCATCTTCAGCCTCAAGCCCAGCCTGGGGCGTATTCCCATCGACCCGCCCTACACCGGCCGCGCCGCTGGCCCCATGACCCGCAGCGTGGCCGATGCGGCGCTGATGATGCAGGTGCTGAGCCAGCCTGACCCACGCGACAGCATGGCCCTGCCTTGGCAGAACATCGCCTGGGACCAGTTTGATTCAGGGGTTGAAAAACTGCGCGGTCTGCGCATCGGCCTGCTGCTGGATGCGGGCTGTGGCCTGCCCGTGGAGCCGGCGGTGCGCGCCGCTGTGTTACGCGCCGCACAGTTGCTGGAACAGGCGGGTGCCATGGTGGTGGAAATGCCGCCCTTCCTGACCCAGACCATGCTAGACGGTATGGACCATTTCTGGCGCATGCGTTCCCATGTGGACATGGCTGCCCTGGCCCCCGAGCGCAAGGCGCTGGTGCTGCCCTATATCCAGCAATGGGCCGACAGCGCGGCGGGGCTGTCGGGTGAGGCGCTGTACCGTGCCAGCAGCCAGTTCCACCTGACCCGTGTGGCCACGGTACAGGTCTGCAGCGGCTTCGACTACGTTATCTCCCCCACTGCCCCCCTGCCCGCGTTTGCAGCCGAGTTGCCGTCACCCACCAACGACCCGCTGCGCCCGCTGGAGCACATTGCGTTCACCGTGCCCTTCAACATGTCGGAGCAGCCCGCTGCGTCCATCAACTGCGGATACACGGCAAGTGGACTGCCGATCGGGCTGCAGATTGCAGGCAAACGTTTTGACGACCTGGGTGTATTGCAGGTGGCGCGGGCGTTTGAGCTGGTGCGGGACATCCAAAACCCCTGGCCGCTGCCACCAGCGCAATAACTGCTTATCTGCTGGGGGTCGCGGCCACCCGGGCCTGGTCGTACACCGGCTGGGGCGGTAATCCTTCCAGATGGGTGGTATCCGCCCAATTCAGGATGGAAAAGTTGCCTGCATCCAACCGCACCCGGTTGTAGCCTGCATTCGGAATGGTGCTCTGGCGCGGGCCGTTCAGGCCCAGCCCATGCACTGTGCGGTACAACATGTCCAGCACCCCGCCGTGGGTCACCACCACCAGCGTCTGGCCTGCATGAGCCGCAGCCAATCGGTGTATAGCGGCCATCACCCGGGTGTGAAACTGCCGGGTGCTCTCGCCGTCCGGCACGGCGTAGTCGGACTGGAACTGCGTCCAGCCTGCCCACACGTCCGCATGCTGGGTCTTGATGTCTTCGACGCGCATTCCGTCGATGCGGCCAAAATTTTGTTCGCGCAACATGGCGTCGGTCACCAGCTCTGGTGACTGTGCAAGCGGTGCAAGGCCGAGGATGGGTTGCGCCGTCTGGCGCGTGCGCAAAAGGTCGCTGCTGACAATGTGGTGCACAGGCTCTGCGGCCAACCGCTGGGCCAGGCGCTGCGCCTGGGCATGGCCGGTGGCGTTGAGTGGCACGTCCACCTGCCCCTGGAACCGCAGTTCGCGGTTCCAGTCGGTTTCTCCGTGGCGCAGCAGGATGAGTTCGGTCATGCCTGCATTATCGGCAGGCTCATTCTTCGGCAGTGGCCCCGCGGATCGAGCCGCGCAGGAACGAATACACCACCCCACCGGTGAGGGCTCCAAACACATACACCAGCGTGACCAGGATCGATATCGGCATGGTCACGCTGGCGTTGAAGAGGGATACCGTGACGGTGTCCAGGTTCTGGAACTTGAACAACACAACAATCGCGGACAACACAACCACCAAGGCGATGTAGGCATAACGCATGTTTTCTCCTTGAAAAAGAAAGCCGTCGAATGACGGCATAAATATCAGGAAATGGCTTTGCAATCACTGAGCAGTATCTGCTCTTTGGCGGTATGGTCCGCAGCCATAAATGCCAGGAAACCTTCATTACCCTTGGTCGTCCAGCGCAAGCTGTTTTGCTCGTCCAGGGCGATGTAACGCACACCCGAAGCCATCTGGCGCGACTGCAGCAAGACGGTGTTGCCGTTGTAGTGCAGCGACGCGAATGACTCACCACTCTTCATGTTCAGGTAAGCCACTTGCAGCTTGGTGCCCGACTGGCACTGGTACACCACGGTGTGGCTCTTCCAGGTCAGCCCGGGGATTTCACCCACCGACCTGGGGGATGCCGACGGCGCGGAGGAAGCGGCCGGAGATGACGGCACAGCGCAGGCCGCCACAAGAGCAGACACAGCAGCGGCAAGCACAAGATTTCGCATGGATTTTCCAGTGAAAGAATCAGTGTGCCAGCATAACAGCACTGTCGCCGACAACCCGGCTCAGTGTGCGTGTGCCATGCCACTGACCCATGTCACGGCTGTAATACCCACAGCCAGCCACGCAATCTGGGCCGCGGTCTGCACAGCCGTCAGCCGCTTTTGCAACTGGGGAATCAGGTCCGCCAGCGCCACATAAATAAAGCTGCTGGATGCAATGACCAGGAAGAATGGCAACCAGTCGTGGAGTTGCCCCACCAGAAAGTAGCCCACGATGCCGCCCAGTGCGGTTACCGAGCCGGCCAGCGACACCTTGAACAGGGCCGCGCGGCGGCTGGCTGAACTCTGGCGCAGCACTGCCAGGTCACCCATGTGGTGGGGCACCTCGTGGGCCAGCACCGCAATCGCGGCCGTCAGTCCCAGGCGCATGTCGGCCATGAATGCGGAGGCGATGAGGATGCCATCGCCAAAACAATGCACGCTGTCACCCGTCAGCACGGCCCAAGCACCACCCGTACGGGGGTGTACATGATGGCCATGTTCATGGTGTTCATGTCCATCGTGTGCATGTTCCACCGCATGTGCGGCACCATGGTCGTGGTGTTCGTGCCCGTGGTGCCACAACTCGGCTTTGTCGAGCAGGAAGAAAAACACCAGGCCACCCAGCAAAACGGCAAAAAGATGGTGCGCGTCGGCCTGGCTTTCAAACGCCTCCGGCAGCAAATGCATAAAGGCGGTTGCCAGCAAAGCCCCCGCAGCCAGGCTCAAAAGATGCTGCGGCCCCACACCCGTGCGGCTGTTCACGCCCAAACCCATCAGCATGTGTGCAACCCACACGCTGCCGATACCCGCAGCCAGAGTGGACAAAATGATGGCGAGCAGGGTCATGGATGGAGAGTGTTTGCAGAAACTGGCGTAGCGCATCAACTGTGCACAAGAACAGGCCGGTGTTGCAAATGATTCTACCGTATCAATAAAGACCCACTCAAACAGGTGAGAGACAAAACCGATCAACTTATGCACAATCGTGCGTCAGGGTTGGATTTTGTAACACCCACTTTCCGCGGACTGGCGCACCACCGACCTGCGGATGTGCTGCCCCCCTTCCATGGACACACGCGGAAAAAAAACGCTTCACAAGTCTTTGCTGCTGCTCTTTCTGGCCTTGGTGCTGGGTGCAGCGGTGTTTGCGCTTGTGCTGGTTTCCGGGGACCAACCGGACGGTCAACTCACGCGCCTGGTGGTTTTTGGCGTCAGTGTGGCCGTACTGGTATGTGCGTCGCTGCAGCAGTGGTGGCTGATCCGCCAATTGCAAAAAACCAGTGAGCGGGCCAGCGCCGCAGAGATAGAAGCAGTACAAGCCAGAACACGCCTGGACGCTGCACTCGACATCCTGCCCGACGCGTTTGTGCTGTTTGACCGCAAAGACCGCCTGGTGCTGTGTAACGCACGTTTGCGGGCGCTCTACCCCAAATCGGCGCACCTGATGGTTCCCGGCGCACGTTTTGAGGACATCATCCGGCACAGCGCCCGCGCTGGCGCGGTGGCCAGCGCCATAGGGCGGGAAGAACCCTGGGTCCAGACCCGGCTGGCGCAGCACCGCAAGTCCCTGTTTGAAGGGCTGCAGGAGCTGGCAGGTGACCGCTGGGTGCGGGTGACCGAGCGCAAGACGCCCGACGGCGGAACCATTGGCCTGTACACGGATGTGACGGCCTTCAAACACAACGAACGTGCGCTGCATGCCGCACGCAAGGAAACCCATCTGGCCCAGCTGCAACTGCACGAAGCACTGGAAGCCATGCCTGCCGGACTGGAGATTTATGACGAGCAGGACCGGCTCATCGTCTACAACCAGCACCTGGCCCAAATGGCCCCGCACATCCCCGTGCACGAAGCACTGGGGCACACCTACGAACACCTGCTGCGCACCAGCCTGGCGAACGGTGCTCCGCCGGTTCCAGCCGAGGAGCAGGAAGCCTGGATTGCCAACATGCTGGCCCAACGCGGCCTACACACAGGCCCCCAGGTGCGTTACTACCCCACCGGCCGCTGGATGCAGCTGCATGAAACACGCACACCCACCGGCTACATCGTGTGTGTGCGCCTTGATGTAACCGACCACATCCTGCAAAAACAGGCCTTGGACGCCTCCCGCCAGGAAGCACAGTTGGCCCGCGAGCTGCTGGAAGACGCCATCGAAACCCTGCCCGAGGCCTTTGCCCTGTATGACCAGGACGACAGGCTTGTGGCATGTAACTCCCAGTTTCGCGCGGTGTACCCGTTGATGACGCCGCTGATGCGCACCGGGCAGAGTTTTGAAGAGATGCTGCGCCACGGCGTGTTGGCGGGCCAGTTCCCCGAGGCCCTGGGCCGCGAAGACCAGTGGCTGTCCGAGCGGATGCATGAGCACCATGCCGCAGGCCTGGCCACCATGCAGCAACTGCCCGACCAACGCTGGCTGCGGGTGCATGAGCGCAGAACCCGCAGCGGCGGTATTGCCGGTGTGCGCACCGACGTCACCGAGCTGGTGCGCAAAGAGCAGTTGCTGGCCGCCGCCAATGCCCAACTGGCCTTGTTGTCCACCACCGACGGACTGACGGGTATTGGCAACCGCCGCCATTTCGACGAACGCCTGGGCAACGAATGGCAACGCGGAGCCCGGCAACAAATCCCCTTGTCTTTGTTGCTGGTGGATATTGACCACTTCAAGCTGTACAACGACCACTACGGCCATGTCGCCGGTGACGCCTGCCTGCGCCAGGTGGCACAGGCGCTGGCCCGGTGTGTGCGGCGTGCCGACGAGTTGGCCGCCCGGTATGGGGGCGAAGAATTTGTGCTGCTGCTGCCAGGCTGCACCCTGGCCGATGCCCGTGCGGTGGCCCAACATTGCATGGACGCCATTGCGCAGATCGCCCTGCCCCACGCCACCTCATGCACCGCCTCGCACCTGACACTGAGCATCGGCATCGCCAGCCTGTGTCCCATCGCAGGTACCGACCCCACCATCCTGGTCGATGCCGCCGACGCTGCCCTCTACCGCGCCAAAAATGCAGGCCGCAACCAATGCGAAAGTGTGGAAGCAACAGCCTGAAGCGTCAAAGTAAGCACATAGCCACGCAACCGGGCAAAGCCGCCAGGCGAGCCCCCTTCCAGCAGACACCGCGGATCTGGCTCTGCCAGTCCGCAGGTGTCGCCCCCTGCAAGGGGGTTAGCGTTTACACGAAGTGAAAAAGCCTGGGGTGTGCCAAATCAATGCGCCTTGTCCCAGTTCGGCCCCACGCCCACTTCCGCCAGCAGCGGCACCTTCAGATCGGCTACCCCCGCCATCAGGCGCGGAATCTCGGTGCGCACCCATTCCACTTCGGCCTCTGGCACCTCAAACACCAGTTCGTCGTGCACCTGCATGATCATCAGCGTGCTGCGCTTTTCAGCATCCAGTGCCTTCTGCACCGCCACCATGCTGAGCTTGATCAAGTCAGCCGCCGTGCCCTGCATGGGTGCATTGATGGCCTGGCGTTCCAGCCCGGACAACAGCGCACCCTTGGCATTCTGGATGCTTGGCATCTGCAGGCGGCGGCCCAGCACCGTTTCAACATAGCCCTGCTTTTTGGCCAGCACCTTGGTGTCGTCCATGTACTGCTTGACGCCGGGGTAACGCTCGAAATAACGCGTGATGTAGTTCTTCGCCGCCGTGTTGTCGATGCCCAGGTTGCGCGCCAGGCCAAATGCACTCATGCCGTAGATCAACCCGAAGTTGATGACCTTGGCGTAGCGGCGCTGCTCGCTGCTGACCTGGTCCACCGGCACACTGAACACCTCCGCCGCCGTGGCACGGTGCACGTCCAGACCTTCTCTGAAGGCACTCAGCAAAGACGCGTCCCCACTCAGGTGCGCCATGATGCGCAGTTCGATCTGGGAATAGTCCGCACTCGCAATCACCCGGCCCGGCGGCGCCACAAAAGCTTCGCGCACGCGGCGGCCTTCCGGCGTACGGATGGGGATGTTCTGCAGGTTCGGGTCGTTGCTGCTCAACCGACCGGTCACGGCCACGGCCTGCGCATAGTGGGTATGCACCCGGCCTGTGCGCGGGTTGGCCAGTTGGGCAAGTTTGTCGGTGTAGGTGCCTTTGAGTTTGGCCAGCCCGCGGTGCTCCAGCAGTTTGGCGGGCAGTGGGTAGTCTTCGGCCAGTTTTTCGAGCACTTCTTCGTCGGTGCTGCGTGCGCCGGTAGCGGTTTTCTTGACCACGGGCATACCCAGTTTGTCGAAGAAAATTTCACCCAACTGCTTGGGGCTGCTCAGGTTAAACGGCTGGCCTGCGATCTCGTACGCTTCCGTTTCCAGCTGCAGGATGCGCTGGCCCAGTTCATGGCTCTGCGCAGCCAGTGTGGGCGCGTCGATCAGCACGCCATTCCGCTCGATACGGTACAGCGCCTCGCTGGACGCGATTTCCAGTTCGTAGATACCACGCAGTTTGGCGTCTGCCTCCAGCTGGGGCCACAACACACGGTGCACGTCCAGCGTTTGGTCCGAATCTTCACACGCATAGTGCGCGGCTTTGCCAATTTCGACCTGGCTGAACGGAATCTGGTGCGCCCCTTTGCCACACAGGTCTTCGTAATTCACGCCGCGGCGCCCCAGGTGGCGATCGGCCAGGCTGGCCAGGCCGTGGGGCTTGTGCACCTCCAGCACATAACTCTGCAGCATGGTGTCGTGCACATAACCCTGCACCTCGATGCTGTGGTTGGCAAACACATGGCGGTCGTATTTGACGTGCTGGCCGAGCTTTTTCTTTTGCCCATCCACCAGCCAGGGCGTGAGGCGCGCCAGCACTTCGTCGCGTGGCAGTTGGGCCGGGGCGTCGGGGTAGTCGTGGGCCAGCGGAATGTAGGCCCCTGCGCCGGGCTCGACGCTGAAACTGATGCCGACAATCTCGGCCACCATCTGGTCCAGCGACGTGGTTTCGGTGTCCAGCGCCACTAGGTCGGCCGCGTTGATACGTGCGAGCCAGGTGTCAAAAGCCTCCCAGGTCAGCACGGTGTCATAAGCCAAAGCCGAAGCGGCCTCCACTTTGGCGGCCTCGTCGGCCAGCAGGTCTTCCGGGTCGTCAAACAAGCCTGGTTCGTTGCGGGGCGGCCGGGCGGGTTTGGCGGCGGGTGGGGCTGCCGCTTCAGCAGGTGCTGCGGCGTCGAGCGAGCGGGCCAGCCCCTTGAAGCCAAATTTATCGTAAAAACCCTTCAAAGCGCCCGTCTCTTGTGCGGCGTAAGCTATTGAATCCATAGCAGGCAGCCCCACCACATGGTCGACCAAATCACAGTCGGTGCGGATGGTCACCAAACGGCGGCCCTGCGGCAGCCATTCCAGCGCGTTGCGCAGGTTTTCACCGGCCACACCCTTGATCTCGCCCGCACGTGCCAGCAGGGCGTCGAGGGAGCCATATTCCTGCAGCCACTTGGCGGCCGTCTTCGGGCCCACCTTGGCGACCCCGGGCACGTTGTCCACGGTGTCGCCAACCAGCGTCTGGTAGTCCACCATCAGCGACGGGGGCACACCAAATTCGGCAGTCACACCGGCCACGTCACGCACCTTGCCACTCATGGTGTCGATGATGGTGATGTGTTCGTTCACCAGCTGGCTCAGGTCCTTGTCGCCACTGGAGATGATGACCTTGGTGCCCTGAGCCGCTGCCATAACCGCCAACGTGCCAATGACGTCATCGGCCTCCACGCCGGGCACCACCACCACCGGCCAGCCCAGCAGCCGCACCACTTCGTGGATCGGGTCGATCTGGCTGCGCAGCTCGTCGGGCATGGGCGAGCGATTGGCTTTGTAGGCGGGGTACCACTCGTCACGGAAGGTCGAGCCCTTGGCGTCGAAAACACAGACAGCGTAGTCGGCAGGCACTTCGCGGCGCAAGCTGGTCATCATGTTGACCATGATGCGGATGGCACCGGTTTTTTGCACCGTTCCATCGGGCAAAGTGGTGCTCATGGTTTCGCCACCGGCAAAAAAGGCACGGTACAGGTAGCTGGAGCCATCCACCAGCAGTAAGGTCTTTTGGGTCATCCCGGGATTGTGCCGTGTGGAAGGTACACCCCCAGGCTTCGCGGACTTCGTTCCGCTACTCCTTCCCCCTTGCAGGGGGCGACGCAAGCGGCCTGGCAGAGCCAGTTCCGCCGCGTCTGCTGGAGGGGATCGTGCGTGCTACCTACCACGGGGATTTGTAAACGCGGGTTATTCATGCCCGCGCCTACAATCGGCACATGTCTTCGACCCTGCTTTCACCCCTGCGCCGCCCTCTGTCCTTGATCACCGCCGCCGTGCTGGCCGGGTGCTGCGGGGCTGCGCTGGCGCAGGCACCGGCTGCGGGTGAGGCACAGGCGGCCCCCAAAGGTCGTCCAGACCAGCGGATCGAGCAGATCCGCACCGAGGACAGCGGTGCCCGCATCGACGAATTGCGGGTGGGCGGCCAGACCCAGAGCATCACGGTCACCCCGAAGGCCAACATGCCCGAATACGAAATCCAGCCCACCGAGGGTGCGCGCACGCGCCCCACGCAGCGTGAAGGGGCCGAGTCTGGCTCCGGCCCGCGGGTCTGGAACGTGCTCAAGTTCTGACGGCTGGCGGACCCCACCATGGCAGTTTTTACGGAAGTCTCTGAGGACGAAGCACGTGTATTGATGCAGCGCCTGGGCCTGGGCGACTTGTGCGCCCTGCGCGGCATCGAGGGCGGCATCGAAAACACCAACTACTTTGCCAGCACCTTGCGTGATGGCGTGCAGCACGACTATGTGCTGACCCTGTTCGAGCGGCTGACGGCAGAACAGCTGCCGTTTTACCTGTACCTGATGAAACACCTGGCGCAGCGCGGTGTGGCGGTGCCCGACCCGCAGGCCGACCGCCATGGCGAGATCCTGCACAGCGTCAACGGCAAACCCGCCGCCGTGGTCAACAAATTGCGCGGCAAAAGCCAGCTCGCCCCCCAGGCCGTGCACTGTGCCGCTTTGGGCACGGCGCTGGCCCACATGCACCTGGCCGGGCGTGACTTCAACCGCAGCCAGCCCAACCTGCGCGGCCTGCCCTGGTGGAACGAGACCGTGCCCGTGGTGCTGCCCTTCCTGGAGCCCGCCCAGGCGAATCTGTTGCGCAGCGAACTGGCCTACCAGAACCACATTGCCGCGTTGCCCGTGTACGCCGCCCTGCCCCGCGGGCCGGTGCACGCCGACCTGTTCCGTGACAACGCCATGTTCGACGGCGAGACACTGACCGGCTTTTTCGACTTCTACTTTGCGGGTGTGGACAGCTTTCTGTTCGACGTGGCCGTGTGTATGAACGACTGGTGTATCGACCTGGCCAGCGGCACACACGACGCCACCCGCGCCGAACACTTCCTCGCGGCCTACGAAGCCGTGCGCCCCTTCACCGCCGCCGAGCGCCAGCTGCTGCCCGCCATGCAGCGCGCCGGTGCGCTGCGCTTCTGGATCTCACGCCTGTGGGACTTCCACCTGCCGCGTGAAGCCGCAATGCTCACCCCGCACGACCCCACCCATTTCGAACGGGTGCTGCGGGGCCGCCTTAACCTAGACGCAAACCCAGCCGCCAACCCGCCCGCCGTGTTGCCCCATCCCACCGCCCAGACCGCATGAAACTGAACATCGTCCCCGCCCGTACCGGCCTGCAGTGGGTCAAAGCGGGAATCCGCACCTTCCTCCAGCAGCCCATGGCGCTGACGGCGCTGTTTTTTCTGCTGATGGCCTTCATGTCGATGGCCACCGTCATACCGCTCATCGGTGCGGCCATTGCGCTGGCCTTGCTGCCCCTGTCCACACTGGCCATGATGGTGGCAGCAGAAGACGCGGCCCAGGGCAAACGCCCCATGCCCACGGTGCTGGTGAGCGCCTGGCGCGCCGGCCGCCTGCAGCTGCAGCCCATGGCGGTGCTGGGCGCGTTGTATGCGGTGGGTTTTCTGCTGAGCATGGGGGTTTCGTCCCTGTTTGACGGCGGCGAGTTTGCCAAGATGTACCTCGTGGGCGGCAAGATGACCGCAGAAACCGTGCAGTCCAGTGACTTCCAGCTCGCCATGTGGGCCTTCCTCGCCCTGTACCTGCCTTTGTCGCTGCTGTTCTGGCACGCCCCCGCGCTGGTGCACTGGCACGGTGTGAGCCCGGTTAAAAGCCTGTTTTTCAGCATCGTGGCCTGCTGGCGCAACATGGGCGCTTTCACGCTGTACGGGCTGGCCTGGGTCGGTGTGTTTGCGCTGGGTGGCATCGGCATGAGTGTGCTGTCCGCCCTGCTGCTGGTGCTGGCCGGTGGCGGCTCGGTGGGTGCCGGAGCCATCGCGGGTGGGCTGATGGTGATGGGCGCGCTGGTGATGGCGTCGATGCTGTTCACATCGACCTACTTCACCTTTCGGGACTGTTTTACCCCGACGGAAGAAGACACAGTGGAAGCCCCTTCCACCGCGCCCTGAGTTCACACCGGGGTGAGTTTGGCCACCGACAACGCCAGCCACTTGACCCCGTGGCGCGGGAAGTTGATCTGAGCACGGGCGTCGTCACCACTGCCTTCCAGCGCCAGCACGGTGCCTTCGCCAAACTTGTTGTGAAACACCTGCATGCCGGTGCGCAGGCCGTGGGACGGTGCGGCTTTCTGAACGGGCACTGGCGGGCTGGCAAAGGTCTCGGATTTATAGCCAAATTGGCTTCTAGCGCCCGCCCCATAAGCGCTACCCGCTCCTGATTGAGGAGCAAATGAGCCAAAACCGCTGTTCTTCGGTGTGATCCATTTCAGCGCGGCTTCGGGCAGCTCTTCAAAGAAGCGGCTCTTCGGGTTGTAACGCGTCTGGCCGTGCAACATACGCGTTTGGGAATGGCTCAGGTACAGGCGCTGGCGCGCGCGGGTGATGGCGACGTACATCAGGCGGCGTTCTTCTTCCAGCCCGTCGCGGTCGTTCATCGAGTTCTCGTGCGGGAACAGGCCCTCTTCCATGCCGGTGATAAACACGCAGTCAAATTCCAGCCCCTTGGAAGCGTGCACCGTCATCAGCTGCACAGCGTCCTGCCCGGCCTGGGCCTGGTTGTCGCCGGACTCCAGCGCGGCATGGGTCAAAAAGGCGGCCAGGGGTGACAGGGTTTCGCCGGTTTCCGCATCCGGGGCCAGCGGCTCGTCGAGCACCGCCCGCGACAGGTCCAGGCCCTGGCTGACGGGGGACTGGCCCAGTTCGTCCACCGGCAGCGCCACGGCGTCGCGGCCAAAACCTTCTTGCGTGACAAAACTCTCGGCAGCGCTGAGTAATTCGTCCAAGTTCTCCAGCCGGTCTGCACCTTCGCGGTCGGCCTTGTAATGCTCCACCAGGCCGCTGCGGTCGAGCAGCAGCGCAATGATTTCGCGCAGCGTCAGCCCCAGGGTCTGCTCGCGCAGCACGTCGAGCATGGCCACAAACGCGCCGATGTTGGCCCCGGCCTTGCCCGGCAAGCCGCTGACGGCGTCGTGCAGCGAGGTGCCCAGGGCGCGGGCGGCGTCTTGCAGCTGCTCGATGCTGCGTGCGCCAATACCGCGCGGCGGGAAGTTGACGACACGCATGAAGCTGGTGTCGTCCTGCGGGTTCTCCAGCAGGCGCAGGTAGGCCAGCGCGTGTTTGATTTCGGCCCGCTCGAAGAAGCGCAGGCCGCCATACACCCGGTACGGCACACCGGCATTGAAGAGTGTGGTTTCCACCACCCGGCTCTGCGCGTTAGAGCGGTAGAGCACAGCGATTTCCTGGCGTTTGTAGCCGTCCTGCAGGCCGTCGCCCCGGATCAGCTGGCGCATCTCGTCCACCATCCACTGCGCTTCGGCGAAGTCGCTGGTGGCCTCGAACACCCGCACCGGCTCCCCCGGGCCCTGCGTGGTGCGCAGGTTTTTGCCCAGGCGTTTGCTGTTGTGGCTGATGAGTTCGTTGGCGGAGTCGAGGATGTTGCTGTACGAGCGGTAGTTCTGCTCCAGCTTGATCTGGTGCTGCACGCCAAATTCGCGCACAAAGTCGGCCATGTTGCCCACGCGTGCGCCGCGGAACGCGTAGATGCTCTGGTCGTCATCGCCCACGGCAATCACGCTGTTGTGGGCGGCGGGCTGGAACACACCGTTCACCTCGTTGCCGGCCAGTTGTTTGAGCCAGGCGTACTGGAGGCGGTTGGTGTCCTGGAACTCGTCCACCAAAATGTGGCGGAAGCGCCGCTGGTAGTGTTCGCGGATGGGGTCGTTGTCGCGCAGCAGCTCGAAGCTGCGCAGCATCAGCTCGCCAAAATCGACCACGCCTTCGCGCTGGCACTGCTCTTCGTACAGCTGGTAAATCTCGATCTTCTTGCGGGTGTCTTCGTCACGCGCCTGCACCATGCTGGGCCGCTCGCCGTTTTCTTTACACGCAGCGATGAACCACTGGGTTTGTTTGGCCGGGAAACGTTCGTCGTCCACGTTGAACTGCTTCATCAGGCGTTTGATGGCGCTGAGCTGGTCTTGTGTGTCGAGTATCTGAAAGGTGGACGGCAGGTTGGCGAGTTTGTAGTGCGCGCGCAGCAGGCGGTTGCACAGGCCGTGGAAGGTGCCGATCCACATGCCACGCACATTGACCGGCAGCATCGCGCCCAGGCGCGTCATCATTTCCTTGGCGGCCTTGTTGGTAAAGGTCACGGCCAGGATGCCGCCGGGCGAAATCTGGCCGGTCTGCAGCAGCCAGGCGATGCGGGTGGTCAACACACGGGTCTTGCCAGAGCCCGCCCCGGCCAGGATCAGCGCATGGGTGGCGGGCAGGGTGACGGCGGCCAGTTGCTCGGGGTTGAGCCCGGCCATCAAAGGTGATTCAGTGGCGGGGCTGGAGGGTGCGGAGAAAAAGGAGGCTTGCGGCTGGGCAGCCAGCGGGTCTTGTGGGAACATCCGCCCATTGTAGAAAGTCGCCTGTTTCATCTCCTGCCTTCCACCGCCGCCCACCATGAAACACCTCCCCTTTTTGCTGCTCACAGCCTTTGCGGCCGCCGCCCAAGCCCAGTCGTCCTGCGCCAGCGACGGCCAGCGCACGCCGGTAGCGCTGGTCGAGCGCTTTACCAGCGCCGACTGTGAAAACTGCTGGAGCGACACCACCGCACGCCCCGCTCCGCCGCGCACGCTGGTGCTGGACTGGATCGTGCCCAGCCCGCGTGGGGACGAGGCCCCGCTGTCGGCTGCCGCCACGCGGGACGCCAACGACCGCTTGGCCGCCCTGCACCGCAATGCCCCCACAACGTCGCACACCACCCAAACCCCTGTAGCCAAACGCCCCTACCGCATGCGTGTGGCGCACGGCCTGCCGTTCAACGGCTACATCGGCGCGTCGATGGAGTTGCCGCAGTCCGAGGTGCGCCCCGTACCCCTTCCAGTGACAGGCTGGCTGGTGCTGGTGGAAACCATTGCCGCAGGCACCGAAGGCACTCCAGTGGAGAGAAATCTGGTCCGAAACAGCCTTACGCGCACATGGAATGGGCACAACCAGCTATCAAAAGATGAGCAAAAGCGTTTATGGGAGTCCCGCCCCATGGGCTTGGGTGCCACGGCCCAGCCCGAGCGGCTGCGTGTGGTGGGCTGGGTCGAGGACGCGCAGGGCCGCATCATCACCGCCGCACAGTCGCGCTGCGCAGAACTCCCCTGAGCGGTATGCACCGCGCTGTATGAAGGCCATATGCCTGCGCGGGGCACCCACCCGCCGCAGGCCCCGTAGAATCAGTCACCGGGCCCAAGTTTCTTGACGCCCGGTTTTTTTGTGCCCTGCAGCCAACCCAGCAGGCCACGGAACCGGCATCAAGCCAAGCGCTCTTGTGTGGCGGAATGGTTCCCCACACTCCACCCAAGGAGCCTGGACATGCAAATTTTTGACTACGACAACATCCTGCTGCTGCCCCGCAAGTGCCGCGTGGAAAGCCGCTCGGAATGTGACGCCAGCGTCACGCTGGGCAACCGCAGCTTCCGCCTGCCGGTGGTGCCCGCCAACATGAAAACAGTGGTGGATGAAACCATCTGCCTGTGGCTCGCACAAAACGGCTACTTTTACGTGATGCACCGCTTCGACCTGGACAACGTCCAGTTCGTCAAAGACATGCACGCCAAGGACGTGTTTGCGTCCATCTCGCTGGGTGTGAAGAAGCCCGACTACGACACCGTGGACCAGCTGGCCGCAGCGGGCCTGGTGCCCGAATACATCACCATCGACATCGCCCATGGACACGCCGACAGCGTGAAGAACATGATTGGCTACCTCAAACAAAAGCTGCCAGCCTCGTTTGTGATTGCGGGCAACGTGGGCACACCCGAGGCCATCATCGACCTGGAAAACTGGGGTGCCGACGCCACCAAGGTGGGCATTGGCCCAGGCAAGGTGTGTATCACCAAACTCAAGACCGGTTTTGGCACGGGCGGCTGGCAGCTGAGCGCGCTCAAATGGTGTGCCCGTGTCGCGACCAAACCCATCATTGCCGACGGCGGTATCCGCGACCACGGCGACATCGCCAAAAGTGTGCGTTTTGGCGCATCGATGGTGATGATTGGCTCGCTGTTCGCGGGCCACGAAGAATCACCCGGCAAGACGGTGGAGGTGGATGGTGCGCTGTTCAAGGAATACTACGGCTCGGCCAGCGACTTCAACAAGGGTGAGTACAAACACGTTGAAGGCAAACGCATTCTGGAGCCGATCAAAGGCAAGCTGGCCGACACGCTGGTAGAGATGGAGCAGGACGTACAAAGCTCCATCAGTTACGCCGGTGGCAAAAAGCTGATGGACATTCGCAAGGTGAACTACGTGACGCTGGGTGGCGCCAACGAGGGTGAACACCTGCTGATGTAAATCCGCTCCGGAATACGCCGCCGCTTGCCACACGGGCAAAATTTGCGGCATAATCTGGGGCTTGCCTACCGGCGCACAGAATCTGCACAAGGTTCACCACGCGGGTTGCTGCAAACAGGTTTCAAAGTGGGTTCTTAGCTCAGTTGGTAGAGCAGCGGACTCTTAATCCGTAGGTCGAGTGTTCGAGTCACTCAGGACCCACCACTTACACCGTGCAAACCATGCGATTGCACACTAAAACCCACCATGTCACCATGGTGGGTTTTTTTATGCAAAGTCCCGGACCGCGTGAAGGGGAAATGTGCCATGACAAACAGCATGCAAACACCACCACCGCCCAACAAGCCACCCGCCCCCACCACCCAGGCGCGTAATCCGCTGCACGGGCTGACGCTGGAGGCCATCGTCACGGCGCTGGTTGACTATTACGGCTGGGAAGGCCTGGGCGAACGTATCCCGGTGCGCTGCTTCACCAGTGACCCGAGCATTGCTTCCAGCCTGAAGTTTTTGCGCAAAACCCCCTGGGCGCGCGACAAGGTCGAAGGGCTGTATCTCTTCATGCTGCGTGAAATACGGCGCACCAAACCATGAACCCCAACGCATCCGAACTCTGGCGTGGCCCCCGCTGGGCATTGGCCGCGTTATTGGCGGTGCTGGGCATGCTGGGGCCGTTCTCGATCGACACCTACATTCCCGCGTTCTCCGGCATTGCCAAGGCACTCAACGCCACACCGGTAGAAATGCAGCAAACGCTGTCGGCCTACCTGTTTGGTTTTGCCTTCATGAACCTGTTCCACGGGGCACTGGCCGACAGTTTTGGGCGGCGGCCGGTGGTGTTATGGGGGATTGCGGTGTTTACCGTCGCTTCTGCGGGGTGTGCACTCTCGCAAAGTATTGGGCAACTGGTGTTCTTCCGCGCGCTGCAGGGTTTGTCCACCGGCGCGGGCATTGTGGTGTCGCGCGCGGTGATCCGCGATATGTTCCCGCCCGCGCAGGCCCAGCAGGTGATGAGCCAGGTCACTATTTACTTCGGCGTGGCCCCTGCCATTGCACCCATGGTGGGTGGGTGGCTGTTTGTGCATGCGGGCTGGCACAGCATTTTCTGGTTCCTGACGGGTGTGGGGGTGGTGTTGTGGAGCATCAACTTCCGTTGGCTGCCGGAGACCTTACACGTCACGCAGCGCCAGCCGTTTAACGCCCGGCACCTGATGCGCGGGTACTGGCAACTGGGCTCCAGCCCGCGTTTCCTGCTGCTGGCGCTGGCCAGCGGGGTGCCGTTCAACGGCATGTTTCTGTACGTGCTGGCAGCACCTGCTTTTCTGGGGGACTTGCTGGCCCTGGAGCCAGGGCAGTTTTTCTGGTTTTTTATCCTGACCATCGCCGGCATCATGGCGGGCGCTTGGCTCAGCGGACGGCTGGCCGGCAAGATTGCACCCAAGCGGCAGATCCGCCACGGCTTCCTGATCATGGTGCTGGTGTCGGTCATCAACCTGGGGGCCAACCTGCTGTTCCCGGCCCATGTGTCCTGGTCGATGTTTCCGATCGCCATCTTTGCGTTTGGCTGGGCGCTGATGGTGCCCGTGGTGACTTTGCTGGTGCTCGACCTTTACCCTGAGCGGCGCGGCATGGCCTCATCTTTGCAGGCATTTGTGGGCTCTACCGCCAACGGCATCGTGGCTGGCGTGATCGCCCCGCTGGTGATGCATTCCGCCGTAGGGCTGGCTGCCGCGTCCATGCTGATGCTGTTTGTGGGCCTGGTGGCCTGGGTGTACCTGCACCACCGCTGGCCCGAAATCGGGCGGACCAGCATGGAAGTTTGAGGCCACAGCCGGATCAGAGCTGGCGACGATCCGTCTGAACGGTGTTGTAGTACCGGGCTTTTTCGGCATACATCTCGCGGTCGGCTTTCTGGATGGCGGCTTCGATTTGGGCCCCCGAATCAGCACGCGCCATCCCCAGGGACAAGCTCAACGTGTTGCCTGTGTAAAACTGGTTGTTCAACTCCAGCAGGGATTCGATGCGCTCCTTCACGGCCAGGCCTCCCCGGTCATCCGTGCCTGGCAGCAGCACCGCAAATTCATCTCCACCAATACGCGCAGTGCATGCGGGTGCATCCACGGCTTTGGCCAGCACCTCGCCCATACGCCGCAGCAAGGCATCTCCCGCCGCGTGGCCCTGTTCATCGTTCACGCGCTTGAGTCCGTTCAGGTCAATGGCGATGATGGTCAACGGCCAGGGGCCACGACGGGACAGGCGGTTCAACTCTTCCGCATAAAAGGCACGGTTGCGCAGCCGGGTCAGCACATCGTGTTTGCCGAGGTATTCCAGATAAGCCTCGGCCTTTTTGCGCGCAGTGATGTCCACCAGCGACACCAGCACCAGATCCCATTCGGCAACATGCCCGTCCAGCACCGCAAATTGCATGTGGATATTGATCATGTCGCCGCTGAGCGAATAGTTGAGCACCTCACGCTGCTGGGCGAGTTTGCCGTTCCACAAATCACGCAGTTGTTCGGCAAAGGAGTCGTGCATCTCGTCACGGAAAACCAGACCCAACTGCTGTAACAAAGCGCTTTTGGATGGGGCACCAAACATCTTCAAGGTTTGCTGGTTCACATCGATGACGCGAATCTCTTCCATACACCGCGTGACAAATTCGGGGTGCACCTTGATGAAAGTCGGAAAGTCCTCAATACCCTGGTTACGCACCTCGTCCAGCAGGCGTTTGACTGCGCTGAAATCTTCGACCCAGAGCGATACCGGGGAGTGCTCAAACAGGTCGCGAGCATGCCGCTCGCTGCGCGCCAGCAAGGTGGTGGCTTTGGTCCGCGCCGTGATGTCCTCCAGCGACACCAGCACCCGGTCCCAGCAGTCTTCGTGGCCCTGCAACACACGGGCACCAATCTGCACGTCCAGGCGGCGGCCATCCAGTGCGTAGTTCACGGTCTGGTTGGAAAAAGCCAGCTTGCCCTCCCACAGCTGGTTCAGCTCATGCGCCACCTGCCCATGCATGTCGTCGCGGAACACATCACCCAGCCGTACAACCAGCTCCTCCTGGGTGGCGGCCGCAAACAAATCAAGCGTGCGCTGGTTGACCTTCAGCACCTTGATCATGGATGTGCATTCACGCAGCCGGGCCGCATCCTGGGCCAGGTAGGTCAACAGATTGGTAACCCCCTCGGCACGCCAGCGGTCAAACAACTGCTTCAGCCCGCTGTAGTCCTCCAGCCAGAGGGACACAGGAGCAAGCTCGAACATGTGTTCAAAATCTGCAGACGACGTAGTGGTGGGCATACAAAAGGACTCCTGCCGCTATTGTCCTCAAATGTCACAACATGTTTTGCCCTGCACCTCCAACAGGCCAAAAAAAAGCGCTGGTCCGCAGACCAGCGCTTTCAGGCAAAGTTGCCGCCAGGATCAACGTGGTGTGAACTTGGCAGGCGGCTTGCGCAGGGTGTCGCGGGGCACGAAGGCCTTGCCTTCGTTGCCATGTTTGGCGTGGGCAGGCTTGCGGGGGGCAAAGTCGCCACGGGGCGCGAAATCACCACGGGGTGCACCGCTGTTGCGTGGAGCGCCATAACCGCTGTTGCCGCCACCATGGCCGCCGTGGTCACCAAAATGGGGCTTGCGACCGTAACCGTTGGCACCGTCATCACGGCGCTCAAAGCTGCGTTCGTCGCGAGGTGCGTAACCACCACCGTTGTAGGCAGGGGCACCACCGGTGCGGGCTGGCGGACGGGCATTGCGGTCGTTAAAACCGCTGGCACCGGCATAGTTGCCACGGTCGCCGCCAAAACCACCACGGTCACCACCGCGGTTGCCGCCACCGCCGCCAAACTTGCGGTCACGCGAGCCACCACCGCCGCCGCCAAAACCACGCGCGGGGCGGGTGTCGGGCATACGTTGCTGGGGTTCCATGCCAGGCACCACTTCAGACTTGAACTGCTGGCGGCTGTAGGCTTCGATGTCGGAAATGCGGCGACGGTCGCGGAACTCGGCGAAAGTCACGGCAATACCGTCACGTCCTGCACGGCCGGTACGGCCAATGCGGTGGGTGTAATCCTCGGCCTTCATGGGCAGGCCGAAGTTGAATACGTGGGTCACGGTGGGCACGTCAATGCCGCGCGCAGCCACATCGGTTGCCACCAGGATCTGCACCTGGCCCTGGCGCAAGGCCATCAGACGGCGGTTGCGCAGGCCCTGGCTCAGGGCGCCGTGCAATGCTACGGCGCTGAAGCCGTCTTGCTGCAGGTCGTTGGCCAGACCGTCACATTCAACCTGGGTGCTCGCAAACACGATGGCCTGGTTGATGGTGGTGTCGCGCAGCCAGTGGTCCAGCAGCTTGCGCTTGTGGGTGGCGTTGTCGGCCCAGAACAGCACTTGCTTGATGTTGGCGTGTTTTTCTTGTGGGCTGTCAATGGTCACACGCTGGGGTTCGCGCATCACACGTTGGGCCAGCTGCTGGATGCGTGGCGCAAACGTGGCGCTGAACATCATGGTTTGCTGGCGTTCGATGGTGAGCTGGTTCACTTCGGCGAGGTCGTCGGAGAAACCCAGGTCCAGCATGCGGTCGGCTTCGTCCACGACCAGGAACTTGACCTGGTCGAGCTTGATTTGCATGGAGCGTTGCAGGTCCAGCAGGCGGCCTGGTGTGGCCACCACGAGGTCGGCGTTCTGCAGCTTGGCGATTTGCAGCTGGTAAGGCATACCACCCACCACGTTGGCAACACGCAGGCCTTGGCAATGGCGCACCAGGTCGATGGCGTCGTGGGCCACTTGCTGGGCCAGTTCGCGGGTTGGGCACAGGATCAGCGCACCAGGCGTTGCGGCCTTGAAGTTGCGCATGTTGGTCGGGTCCTTGCGCTTGGGCTTCTTCGGAGGCGCTTCACCCTTGGCAATGGCCTGGGCCACAGCGGCTTCGAACTCGGCACGTTCACGCGCGGCGATTTCAGCCTGGCGCTTGAGCAGGGTGTGCAACACGGGCAGCAGGAAGGCTGCTGTTTTGCCGCTACCGGTCTGGCTGGACACCATCAGGTCGGTAAAACCATCTGCGCCGTCTTCACGGGGCATGGCCATGGGAATGGTCTTGGCCTGCACCACGGTGGGTTCGGTGAAACCCATGTCGGCCACGGCGCGCACCAGCTCGGCCGCGAGGCCCAGCTTCACAAAACCGTTGGGAACAGCGGGGGTGGTGTCTTCCACGACCGCTTCAGACGTGTCTGCAGCAGCGGTGAATTCAGGGGCTGCCGAAAAGTCAGCAGCAAAGGATTCCACAGAAGAGGAATCAAAGGATTGCACAGGCGCGAAGTCGCCCTGCACTTCAAAAGTGTCGGTCATATTTTTCTCACACGAAAGTCACCGCCAGCGTGGCCAGCGGACGCTTCGTTAATGGTTAAAAAACATCAACCATCAAACGGAGCCTGGTAAGCGCAGGGGCTTACTTGAGGGGGTACTTTTGCAATGGATCTTCGAGGTAATTCGAAGCTCTTGCGGACCCGGTGTGTGACAGGAGATGCACAAAATGCACTACTGGTGTGCAGCGCAGCCTCAGATTATGGCACGGATTAGGGTTTTTACCAAATCCCGCATGTAACAGGGCTGAACTGCAGCGCGCGGGCACAGCGTCAGTTCAGCCTCAGGAAGTGCTCGCGGTAATGCGCGAGTTCTTCGATCGACTCATGTACATCGGCCAGCGCTGTGTGTTTTTGCGCCTTCTTGAACGAAGAATACGCGTCGGGCTTCCAGCGTTTGGCCAGTTCCTTGAGTGTGCTCACATCCAGGTTGCGGTAGTGGAAAAACGCCTCCAGCTTGGGCATGTACTTCACCAGAAAACGGCGGTCCTGCCCAATCGTGTTGCCACACATGGGTGCCGTGCCCTTGGGGACGTACTGGCTGAGGAACGCGATGATCTGCTGCTCAGCATCGGCCTCGGTGACTGTGGAGGCCTTGACCTTGTCGATCAGGCCGCTGCGGCCATGGGTGCCCTTGTTCCAGGCGTCCATCTTGTCGAGCTGCGCATCGGACTGGTGGATCACCAGCACCGGGCCTTCGATGCGGGGCTCCAGGTTCGGGCCGGTGACCACGATGGCGATTTCGATCAGGCGTTCGGCCTCGGGGTCCAGGCCGGTCATTTCACAGTCGAGCCAGACCAGGTTCTGGTCGGATTTGGCGAGTGTTACGGGTGCAGTAGTGTTCGTTTCAGACATGGGGAGATTGTCGCCGAAGGTGTGTAGCGGCAGGCAGGGGCCTTACACTGCCCCCAGCATGTCCGAGCCCCACCAAATCTTCCCGCCGTCCCTCGCGCTGACGCTGGCATTCGCCATTGCGCTGGCCCTCAGTCTTGTGATTCGTTTCTGGCTGGCCTCACGCCAGATCCGCCATGTGGCGCGCCACCGCGCGGCAGTGCCCGCTGCTTTTGCCGGCCACATCACGCTGGCCGCCCACCAGAAAGCCGCTGACTACACCATTGCCAAGACACGTTTTGGCCTGCTGGAACTCGCGCTGGGCAGCGCCGTGTTGTTGGGCTGGACACTGCTGGGCGGGCTGGATGCGCTCAATGGTGCGCTGATTGACCGCATGGGGGGTGGCATGCTGCAACAGCTGGTGCTGCTGGCCGCATTCGCACTCATCAGCAGCCTGATCGACCTGCCCCTGACGCTGTACCAGACCTTTGTGCTGGAGGAGCGTTTCGGCTTCAACAAAATGACCTTCAAGCTGTGGCTGGCCGACCTGTTCAAGTCCACGCTGGTGGGCGCGGCCATTGGCCTGCCGCTGGCCGCGCTGGTGCTGTGGCTCATGGGCGCATCGGGGCACCTGTGGTGGCTGTGGGCCTGGTGTGTGTGGATGGGTTTTAACCTGCTGCTGATGGTGGTGTACCCCACGGTGATTGCGCCACTGTTCAACAAATTCCGCCCCCTGGAAGACGCCATACTCAAGGACCGCGTCACAGCACTGATGCAGCGCTGCGGCTTCTCGGCCAAAGGCCTGTTTGTGATGGACGGCAGCAAACGCAGCGCGCACGCCAACGCCTACTTCACCGGTTTTGGTGCGGCCAAACGCGTGGTGTTCTACGACACGCTGCTGTCCAAGCTGTCCCCCGCCGAGGTAGATGCCGTGCTGGCGCACGAGCTGGGCCACTTCAAACACAAACACATCCTCAAACGCATCATTGGCATGTTTGCGCTGAGCCTGGCGGGCTTTGCGCTGCTGGGCTGGCTGTCGGTGCAGGGCTGGTTCTACACCGGGCTGGGTGTCATCCCCAACTTCCATATCACCGGAGTGGCAGGCGCACCCAACGACGCGCTGGCGCTGCTGCTGTTCCTGCTGGTGATGCCGGTGTTCAGCTTTTTCATCACGCCCGTGTTTGCCCAGATGTCGCGCCGCGACGAGTTCCAGGCCGACGCCTATGCCGTGGCCCAGACCAGCGGCGCTGACCTGCGCACGGCACTGCTCAAGCTGTTTGAAGACAACGCCTCCACGCTCACACCCGACCCGGTGTTTGCCAAGTTTTATTACTCCCACCCACCCGCGTCCGAACGGCTTGCGCGGATGAGCGCCTGAAAGCCCACCATGGCCCTGAATATCAAACAAAAAGACTGGTCTGCGCAGGCACGGCGGGCACTGAACGCTACGGAAGTAATAGCAAAACTATCCACACTTGAAGGCTGGAAGCTCAGCGGTGACGGTGCCGATGTGGCAATTGAAAAAACCTTCGCATTCGCCAATTATTTCGACACGATGGCTTTCGTGAACGCAGTGGCCTTCATCGCCCACGCGCAGGACCACCACCCTGACTTGGCGGTGTCCTATGGCAAATGCACCGTGCGTTTCAACACCCACGATGTGCAAGGCCTGTCGGCCACCGACTTTGACTGCGCGACCCGTATCGAGGCCCTGTTTGCGTAAATCTGCCCCTCTCACTGCGCCTGCGGAGCGCGCCACCCTTGACCAAGGCCTGATCGTGGCCAACTACGGGCGCCACTTCCTGGTGGAGACGCCCGAAGGCCGCCGGGTGATCTGCCATTCGCGTGGCAAGAAGAGCACGGGTGTGGTGGGTGACCGGGTGTTGTGGAAGGCCTCCGAGGACGAAGGCACGATCGAAAAGATCGAACCCCGCCGCAACCTGTTCTACCGGCAAGACGAGATCCGCACCAAATCGTTTGCGGCCAACCTGGACCAGGTGCTGATCCTGATTGCGGCCGAGCCTGCGTTCTCCAACCACCAACTGTCGCGGGCGCTGATTGCGGCAGAGGCCGAGCAGATCAAGCCGATCATCGGCCTGAACAAAAGTGACCTGGTCGAACCTTTTGCGAAAGCCTGGGAATGGCTGCTGCCCTACCGGCACATGCACTACGGCGTGTTGCCACTGTCGTTGAAAGAGTCAAACGACGTGGACAAGGCTGCGCTGCTGAAGCTGTTACACGGCAAAACTACGCTGGTGCTGGGCCCGTCGGGTGCGGGTAAAAGCACACTGATCAACCTGCTGGCCCCGGGTGCGCTGGCGCAGACGGGCGAGATTTCGCAGGCGCTGAACTCCGGCAAACACACGACCACCAGCACCACCTGGTACTGGGTGGACAAGGCCAGTGAAACCGCGCTGATCGACTCCCCCGGCTTCCAGGAATTTGGCCTGAACCACATTGACCCGGCCCTGCTGGCCAGCTACATGCCGGACCTGAAGGTGCACATCAAGGACTGCAAGTTCTACAACTGTTCACACCTGCACGAGCCGGGGTGTGGCGTGATGGCAGCCGTTTTACAAGCCGAATCACCCTCCAGAGCAGAAGGGATAAGCGCACATCGCTATAAAATATATAGCGAATTACATGCAGAACTGAGCCAGCCCCGCAACTACTAACTGGCCAACACGCCGCGCAGCGCATTCACCAGCGCCTCACACTGCGAAGGTGTACCGATGCTGATGCGCAGGAACTGGTCGATACGCGGCAGGCGGAAGTGCCGTACCAGCACACTTTGTGCACGCAAACCCGCCGCAATACCTGCGGCGTCGTGCCCCGCGTGCCGCACAAAAACAAAGTTGGCCTGCGACGGCAGCACCTCGAAGCCCATGTCTTCCAGCTGCAACACCAGGCCTTCGCGGGTGTGTATCACCGTCTGGCGCGTGGACTCAAAGTAACCCCCATCTTCGATTGCGGCCGTCGCACCGGCTTGCGCCAGCCGGTCCAGCGGGTAAGAGTTAAAGCTGTTCTTCACACGGTTCAACGCGTCGATCAGATGCGCTTGCCCACATGCAAACCCAACGCGCAGCCCGGCCAGTGATCGCGACTTGGACAGCGTGTGCACCACCAGCAGGTTCGGGTACTGGCTGATGAGGCCCATCGCCGTTTCGCCACCAAAATCCACATAGGCTTCGTCCACCAGCACCACACGCTGCGGGTGCAACTGCAGCAGGCGCTCGATCTGCACCAGCGGAATGCCGATGCCCGTGGGCGCGTTGGGGTTGGCCACCACCACACCGGCAACGTCCTGCCCCTTCGGGCGCGCAAAAGTCTCTACGTCCACGCGTAATGTCGCGTCCAGCGGCACCACCTCCTGCGTGATGCCATACAGGCCGCAGTACACCTGGTAGAAGCTGTAGGTGATGTCAGGCACCAGCAGTGGCCCGCGCTGCTGGAAGAACGCAAAAAACGCATGCGCCAGCACTTCGTCCGAGCCATTGCCCACAAACACCTGCGTGGTGTCCAGTCCGTGGCGGGCGGCAATCGCGCGCCGCAGCGTGGTGGATTCAGGGTCGGGATAGAGCTGCAGCCCCTGCTCCGCCGCGGCCCGGATGGCAGACAACGCGCGCGGTGACGGCGGGTAGGGGTTTTCGTTGGTGTTGAGTTTGACCAGGTTCGCCACAGAAGGCTGTTCACCGGGCACATAAGGCACCAACCCGGCAACCACCGGGCTCCAGAACGAAGGGGAAGAATTCACGGAAACTCCAGCTACCACGGCAACACGGCGCGGGGCCGTGAACGAAGAAGGAAAAAATCAGCCCAAAAGTCGTGCAAGGGTCAGCAGCGCCAGCAACACCATCCACACCACCACCGAGCGCCATACCAAACCCACCACCTGGGCCAGATGGGAAACTTCAGGGGCCCGCCCCGGGGTGCTGGGGCTGTCACCCATGCCTGCGTCACCTGGCAAGCCTTCGGAAAACTCCGGCGTCGCCACCACACGCAAGGCTTCGCCCCCCAGCCGTACATTCACGGCACCGGCCGTTGCGGCCAAGATCACACCGTCGTTGTCGTTAGGAAAGCGTTCCGCGTGGTAACGCCAGCCGTCAATGGCCTCCTCAAAACTGCCCACCACGGCAAAACTGAGTGCTGTCATACGCGCAGGCAGCCAGTCCACCACCGACCAGGCCCGGGTGGCGGCATACACCAGCGCGGGGCTGGCAGGTTGGTAATGCAGGGCATTCTTGCGGGTCCAGTAACGCGCAGCAAACTCGGTCAAGCGGTAGAACACGGCCCCCGCAGGCCCCAGGCCCAGCACAGCCAGCACCGAAAACCAGGCCAGCACCCCAAACACGTGGCGGTGTGCGGCCAGCACGGAGTATTCGATGACGTGGCGCACCACTTCGCTGCGGGGCAGCTCACTCGCATCCACCTGCTGCCACTGCGCCAGAAACTCACGGGCATGCACCTCATCACCCTCGTCCAGCGCATCACGGATGCGGGTGAAATGGTGGCTGAACTGGCGAAAACCGAGGGTTGTGTACAGGATGGCCACACTCCACAGCATGGCCAGCGGCCACCCTGCAATCCACACCAGCAGCCAGTGCACACCCAGCACCAGCAAGGACGGCAGCAGCACCGTCAGGCTCCACACCACCCACCCATGGTGTGACTTGCCCGCATCAAAATTGCGTCCAACCCCCATGGCCCAGGCGCGCACCCCTGCATACACCGCGTTGCCACGGGCCAGGGGTCGGGCCTGTTCAATCAGCAGGGCCAGCAGGATGGCGAAAAAACTCATGGCGGCATGATACCGACCCGCGCCCGGCCCACAGAACAGGTATGGCGGTCAGGCAGATAAAAACCTATAAAAGTTGCGCAACATCCCCGCGGTTGCGCCCCAGATGAAATGCTCCTTGCCCGTGTGCGGGTCGGTGAACGGAATGGAAAACCATTCCCGGCGTACCCCATCCCACTCCATGGCATGGCGGCGGTGGTGCGCCGGGTTCATCAGGAAAGAAAGTGGCACCTCGAACACATCCGCCACCTCATAAGGGTTGGGCTGCAGCACAAAATCCGGCTGCACCAACGCCACCACAGGCGTGACCGTAAACGCGGTGCCTGTGATGTAGGCAGGCAAACTGCCAATCACCTCCACAAAACGGCTGTTCAGCCCCACTTCTTCGTCCGCCTCGCGCAGGGCCGTGGCGGCAGGGCTGGCATCGGTGTCATCGGTGCGTCCGCCCGGAAAAGCCACCTGGCCCGAGTGGGTGGACAGGTGCACCGTGCGTTCGGTCAGCAGCACCATAGGCTCGTCACGCAGCACCAGCGCCACCAGCACAGCTGCATCGGCGGAATCACGCACACTGAAGCGCGGTTCACGGTCCACCTCGGTTTGCCAAACGGGAGGGGCCAGAAAACGCTGGCGCAGTGCTTCGGCCGTTAACGCAATGGCAGGCACGGCAGGTAGATGGGCGTCCACGCCCGTCACAGGCACTTTGCGCGGATCGAAGTTCGGCAACTGCGACAACAGACGCGGCGCAGGGCTGGCGGGGGAGGTTGCAGAGGTCACGGCAGCAAAGGGGAACAGGTTCTTAGAAATGCAAAAAGCCGCTGGCAACACAGGGTTGCAGCGGCTTTGTGGCGGGACAAACCCGGCCCAGGCTTTATGCAGCAGTCACTGCAGCAGCCTTCTTGACGCGTTGTGGCAGCTTTTCCTTGATACGTGCCGACTTGCCGCTGCGTTCACGCAGGTAGTACAGCTTGGCACGGCGGACATCACCACGGCGCTTGACTTCGATACCGGCGATCAGCGGGCTGTAGGTCTGGAACGTACGTTCCACGCCTTCACCACTGGAGATCTTGCGCACGGTGAAGCCGCTGTTCAGGCCACGGTTGCGCTTGGCAATCACGACGCCTTCGTAGGCCTGCACACGCTTGCGCGTGCCTTCAACCACGTTGACGCTCACGATGACGGTGTCACCAGGGGCGAACTCAGGCAGGGTCTTGCCCAGGCGGGTGATTTCTTCCTGCTCGAGGATTTGGATCAGATTCATATCGGTCTCTTGTGATCTTGGCCGCGCCAGAAACGGCATCGTCGGGATTGACGGAAGGCTTGGGAGCCGCACCTGCTGCGAACAGTGATGCGGCCAAGCGGCCGGCCAGAGGATCGGGGTAAGCCCGCAATTATAGCGTTTTCTGCCCAGCTGCCAAGACGGCCTCATCGGCCTTCGACAACAGGCCTGCAGCGCGGGCCTGGCTGAGCAGTTCGGGACGCAGGCGTGCAGTGGCCTGCAGGCGCTGGTCACGGCGCCAGCGCTCGATTTTTTCGTGGTGCCCCGACAGCAACACGTCCGGCACGCCCACACCGTTCCAGACTTCAGGCCGGGTGAAATGGGGGCAGTCCAGCAGCCCGTCGAGCATCGGGTTAAAGCTGTCGAACTGGTGGCTACCTGCGTCGTTCAGCACACCCGGCTGCAAACGTGCAACCGCGTCGAGTAAGGCCATCGCGGCGATTTCTCCACCGGACAACACAAAGTCACCCAGGCTGATCTGCACATCCACATAGGCATCGATAAACCGCTGGTCGATACCTTCGTAGCGGCCACACAGCAGAACGGCACCCGCACTTGCGGACCATTCGGCCACCACAGCATGCCGCAGCACCTGACCTGTCGGAGAAAAAAGCACCACGGGAGCACGGTCGGCACGGTCGGCACGGTCGGCACGGATGGCTGCAAGGCACGCATCGAGCGGCCCGGGCATCATGACCATACCCGGGCCACCCCCGAAAGAGCGGTCATCCACACGCCGATAGTTGCCCTCAGCATAGTCGCGGGGGGTCCACAGGCGCACATCCACACTGGCGGACTCGTAGGCGCGGCGCGTCACCCCGCTGGCCAGGAACGGGGCAAAAATTTCGGGGAACAGGGTGATGACGTCGAAGCGCATGGCAGCGGCAGCGGGCAAGCCGCAACGTCAGTAATCAGGCTGCCAGTCCACCGTGATGCGGCGCCCTGGCAGGTCTACGCCGTCCACAAACTGGGACACAAAGGGAATCATGCGTTCCAGCGTTTTGCCGTCCTCGGTGTACTCCATCACGAGTACGGTCTGGGGCCCGGTGGACAACAAGTCACGGATCTGACCCAGTGCCACACCTTCGCGGTTCACCACGTCGAGACCCAGCAGGTCTACCCAGTAAAACTCGTCGGTTGCAGCCGTTGGAAAGCTGGAGCGGGGAATAAAGATGCGCGCACCTTTGAGTGCCTCGGCCGCGGTGCGATCGTCCACATCCTGCGCGCTGGCGACCACCGTATCGGAATGCTCTTTGGCCTCCCGGATGGCCAGTTTGACCGTGCCAGCAAAGGTCTTGGGACCCCGCTCTGCAGGCTGCAAATACCAGCGTTTGGATGAAAAAAGCGCCTCGGGATCGGCGCTGTAGGCAAGGACCTTGAACCAGCCCTTGATGCCCCAGGCGTCTGCGATACGGCCTACCTCAACAGCGTCGGCCGGGAGTTCAGCGGGTTCGAGTCCTGGGAACATAAATACACAAGCATCGGGGCATACCAGCAGGGTGCTGGCCCGCCCCGGCGCTATCAGGCTGCGGCGGGCGCGGCCTTAGCGGCCTGGTCAACCAGACGCTGCACGGTGGGGGAAGCTTGTGCGCCCACGCCGGTCCAGTACGTCAGACGGTCTTGCGCAATACGCAGACCTTCTTCACCACCACGGGCTGTGGGGTTGTAGAAACCGATACGCTCGATGAAGCGGCCATCACGGCGGGTACGTTTATCAGCAACAACGATGTTGAAGAAAGGACGGCCTTTGGAGCCGCCGCGGGAGAGTCGAATAACGACCATGGTTTATCCTTCGGGTGGTGGGTCGAGCCGCTCCGTCTTGTGACAGCAAATGGTTCGACACCGGTATTTTCCAGCGCTTGAGACACGCGACATGACCACCCGGTCAGCGACACGCTGCAAAGCCTGCGATTATAGCGCCTTCCCGTTTTCATTTGCCACAAACCTCTGCCCCATGCCACTGATCCGCCCCAGCCGCGACACCGACATTGCCACCATCACGGCCATTTATGCCCACCACGTGTTACACGGCACGGGCACTTTCGAGACAACTCCGCCCACCGAAGCCGAAATGGCCACACGCCGTGCCGACGTCTTGTCCAAAGGCCTGCCTTACCTGGTGGTGGAACATGCCGGTGACGTGGTCGGGTTTGCCTATGGCAACTGGTTCAAACCCCGCCCCGCCTACCGTTTTTCGGCAGAAGACTCGATTTACCTCGCCCCCGGCTCAGCAGGCATGGGCCTGGGTCGTACGCTGCTGGCCGAGTTCTGCATCCAGGCAGAAGCCGCCGGCGTGCGCAAGCTGATCGCTGTGATTGGTGACTCGGCCAATGCGGGCTCGATTGGTGTGCACCGCTCCGCGGGTTTTACGCAAGTCGGCGTTCTGAAATCCTGCGGATGGAAGTTTGACCAGTGGCTGGACGTGGTCTTGATGGAAAAAGCCCTCGGACAAGGCGACACTTCGCCACCGGTCTGATTTGCCCAGATCGGCCTTGAGCCGTCAGGACATCCGTCCGTAGGCATTCACGACCTCGCACGCCACAGGATGCGCCGCATCCGTTACACACCCCCATGAAAAACAAAACCATCGCAGCCTGGCTGACCTTCCTCGGAGGCCCGCTGGGCCTGCACCGTTTTTATTTGCGCGGCATGGGCGACACGCTGGGCTGGCTGCTGCCTATTCCCACCGCGCTGGGCGTGTACGGCATCCAGCGGGTGCAGCAGTTTGGTGTGGACGACATGGGCAGCTGGCTGCTGATCCCGCTGCTGGGTTTCACCATTGCGGCCTGCGCCCTCACCGCCATCGTCTATGGGCTGATGACGCCTGAAAAGTGGAACGCCAAGTTCAACCCCACGTTACCCCCCGATGCCGCCCCCGGCCACACCAACTGGTTCACCATTGCCGCCATCGTGCTGTCACTGCTGATGGGCACAACGGTGCTGATGTCCAGCATCGTGTTCAGCTTCCAGCGTTACTTCGAATACCAGATCGAAGAAGCCCGCAAAATCTCGCAATGAGTTTGCGCCAGAGGAAATTTGAAGAAAATTAGCCTCTAGTGCCCTCTGGATAAGCGGGTAAAGCTATCAAATAAATAGCAATCAACAAAACGCAAGGTGCGCAAAACCGGCTTCGCCGGGCTGCAGGTATGGCCCCCTGCCAGGGAGTTGGCGCAGCGGAACGAAGTCCGCGCAGCCTGGGGGTGTTAAAAAATCTGCAAACTGGCCCAGTAGGCAATCGCCGCCACAAAAGCACTGGCTGGAATCGTCAGCACCCAGGCCCAGACGATGTTGCCCGCCACACCCCAACGCACGGCGCTGGCGCGCTGGGTGGAACCCACACCCACAATCGCGCCGGTGATGGTGTGGGTGGTGGACACCGGAATACCCAGCGCAGTGGCCAGGAACAGCGTCATGGCTCCACCCGTTTCGGCACAAAACCCACCCACGGGTTTGAGCTTGGTGATCTTCTGCCCCATGGTCTTCACGATGCGCCAGCCGCCAAACATGGTGCCTGCTGCAATTGCGGTGTAGCAGGACACGATGACCCAGGTCGGCGGAGCCGCCTCGGTGGTGGCCGTGTAACCGGTGGCGATCAGCAGCATCCAGATGATGCCGATAGTTTTTTGCGCGTCATTGCCACCGTGGCCCAGGCTGTAGGCACCGGCAGACACCAGTTGCAGCCGCCTGAACCACCGGTCCACCTTGGACGGTGCGGCTCGGCGGCAGACCCACGCTACCACCACCATCATCAAGGAGCCCAGCAAAAAACCCAGCACCGGAGACACAAAGATGAACAGCACGGTTTTGAACACACCCGACGCCACCAGCCCGCCGGTGCCGACCTTGGCGATCACCGCGCCCACAATGCCGCCGATCAGCGCATGGGATGAGCTGCTAGGGATGCCGTAGTACCAGGTGATCAGGTTCCAGGTGATTGCACCAATCAGTGCACCAAACACCACATGCACATCCACCACACCGGGTTGGGCAATACCTTTGCCCACCGTGGCAGCGACACTCAGGTGGAAAATAAAGATGGCGATAAAGTTAAAAAACGCCGCAAAAACCACCGCCTGCCCGGGCTTCAACACCCCGGTGGAGACCACTGTGGCGATGGAGTTCGCCGCGTCGTGGAACCCGTTCATGAAGTCAAACACCAGCGCCAGTGCCACCAGCAGCACCACGACCCACAGGGCCACCTGAACTACTTCCATCGCGCCTCCGGGGATCAGGGAGTTCTCGAGGACGATGCCCTCGATCAGGTTGGCGACGTCTTCACACTTGTCGGTGATGGTCTCCAGCAGCTCGTAAATGGCCTTGAGCTTGATGAGCTCACGTACATCCGGCTCTTCGCGGAACAGCTTGCTCATGGCCGAACGCATCACGCGGTCGGCGTCGGATTCGAGGCGGTCGATTTCTTCACAGGTCTTGAGTGCAGCTTCGGCCGTGGCGGGCTCGGCAATCTTGGCCAGCATGTACACCGCGTCTTTCAGGCGTTCGCAGCATTTCACGCTCAGCTCGGTCAGCCGTGTCATCGACTCCGTCATGTGGCGCACGTCGTACAGAGCCATGGTTTCGGCCGAATCCTGGATCAGGTCGGCCACATCGTCCATGGTGTTGATAAGTGAGTGGATCTGCTCACGGTCGATCGGCGTGATAAAGGTCTTGTGCAGCGTGCGGTTGACCTCCTGGGTGATACGGTCGGCAGCGCGCTCGGCGTTGTCCACATCCTGGTTGTATTTCTCGCGAAGATGCGGATCGTTGTAGTTGGCGACCAGCTGCGAAAACGCCCGGGCAGCTTCCACGATGCGGTCGGCATGCTGGTTGAACATCTCGAAAAAATTGCCCTCACGGGGCAACAACTTGGCAAACAGCATGCGGACTCCTGAACGGGAACATGTCAAAAATATGACGATTTTGCGACAACGGGAAGTTTAACCGTGTGGGCACGGCCTACTTTCACCCCCCTGAGTGCCATAAAAAAAGGCCCTTGCGGGCCTTTTTGCGTACATCGTGGAGCGGCTATTCCCCAAGGTAAGCCGCACGCACTTTCGGGTCACTCAGCATCTGTTTGGCGTCACCCGACATGGTTACCACGCCCGACTCCATCACATACCCCCGGTCGGCAATACCCAGCGCACGGCTGGCGTTTTGCTCGACCAGCAGGATGGTCACGCCCTGGGCGTACACGTCTTTCACCACCTCGAAGATCTTGTCCACCATGATGGGCGACAGCCCCATGGAGGGCTCGTCCAGCAGCAGCACCTTGGGGCGACTCATCAGTGCACGGCCCATGGCCAGCATCTGCTGCTCACCGCCGGACATGGTGCCTGCCAACTGGTCCTTGCGCTCACGCAGGCGCGGGAAGATGGTGAACATCTTCTCGATATCCAGCGCAATCTCGGCTTTGTCGTTGCGGATGTAGGCCCCCATCTGCAGGTTCTCGGTGATGGTCATGCGCGCAAACACGCCGCGCCCTTCCGGCACCATGGCCAAGCCCTGTTTGACCAGGTCCCACGCGCCCTTGCCTCGGATGCTCTTGCCCAGGTACTCGATGTCACCCTCGGAAAACGGCAATGTGCCGGTGATGGCCTTCATGGTGGTGGTTTTGCCCGCACCGTTGGAGCCGATCAAGGACACGAGTTCACCTTCGCGCACCTCGAAATCCACACCTTTGACGGCCTGGATACCACCGTAGCCGACCTTGAGTCCGCTGACCTTCAATAAAACGTCTGCCATCTCAATGTCCTCCCGTGCCCAGATAGGCCTCGATCACTTTGTCGTTCTTTTGCACGGTGGCGGGTGTACCTTCTGCAATCTGTTTGCCATAGTCGAGTACGGTAACGCGGTCACACAGGCCCATGACCAACTTCACGTCGTGTTCGATCAGCAAAATGGTGCGGTTGTCGTTGCGGATCTGGTCGATCAACGCCCGCAGCTGCACTTTCTCAGTGGCGTTCATGCCAGCGGCAGGCTCGTCGAGCGCAATCAGCTGCGGGTCGGTGGCCAGAGCCCGGGCGATCTCCAGCCGGCGCTGGTCGCCATAGGACAGGGTGCGCGCCTTGTAGTCGGCGTATTTGCCAATGCCCACATAGTCGAGCAACTCTTGTGCACGTTTGGCAATGGCGGCCTCTTCGGCCTTGAACTTCTTGGTGCGCAGCACGGCGCCAAACAGGCCGGATTGGGTACGGATATGCCGCCCCACCATCACGTTCTCCAGTGCCGTCATTTCGGCAAACAGCCGGATGTTCTGGAACGTGCGGGCAATACCCGCCTTGGCCACCTCGTGCACCGCTGTAGGCTGGTAGGGTTTGCCTGCCAGCTCGAAGGTACCGCTGTCGGGCGTGTAGAGGCCGGTGATGACGTTAAAAAACGTCGTTTTACCAGCGCCGTTGGGGCCAATCAGGCCGTACACCTGGCCACGTTCGATGGTGATCCCCACATCGCTCAGGGCCTGCAGGCCACCAAAACGTTTGGAAATACCGGCGACCCGCAGGACCACGTCTTTTGTTGTTGCTGTCATGTCTGTATGTCCTGCGCTGTTCAAGGTTTCTGGACCAGCGACTTGCCGCGCTCAGGCGACGGCCACAGGCCCCGCGGACGCATCAGCATGACGATGATCATGGCCAGCGCAATCAGCAGCTGGCGCAGGATGGCGGAGTCGAGGCGGCCATCGGTCATGGCCTGCAGCGGGCCGGCCACATACCGCAGCACCTCGGGCAGCGCCGACAGCAGAACGGCTCCCAGAATCACGCCCGGAATATGGCCGATACCGCCCAGCACCACCATGGCCACAATCATCACGGATTCCATGAGGCTGAAGGACTCGGGCGACACAAACCCCTGGAACGCCGCAAACATCGCGCCGCTCACACCACCAAAACTCGCACCCATGGCAAATGCCAGCAGCTTCATGTTGCGGGTGTTGATACCCATGGCCTTGGCGGCAATTTCGTCTTCACGAATGGCCATCCAGGCGCGGCCGATACGCGAGTCCTGCAAGCGGTAACAAATCACCACGCTCACCGCCACCAGCAGCAGGAAGAGGTAGTAGTAAAGCGTGACCGATGCCAGCTCGAAACCAAAAAGGTTCAAAGGCTTGCCCAGGTCCAACCCAAAAATCCGGATGGAGTCGATCTGCCCCAGCCCTTTGGGGCCGTTGGTGATGTTGACGGGGTGGTCCAGGTTGTTCAGGAAGATGCGGATGATTTCACCGAAACCGAGCGTCACGATGGCCAGGTAGTCACCACGCAGCTTGAGTGTGGGTGCGCCCAGCAAGGCCCCAAACAGGGCGGCGACTATCGCCGCCGCCGGAATGATGAGTAAGAGCGAGGTGTGCAGCCCGTTCGGAAACATGGCGGCAAATGCCGGAAAGGTGTCGCTCAAATGGGGCGACGCCATCAGGCCGAACATGTACGCACCCACCGCGTAAAAAGCCACGTAACCCAAGTCCAGCAGGCCGGCGTAACCCACCACAATGTTCAGGCCCAAAGCCAGCAGCACGTAAAGCAGGGCCACGTCGGCGATACGCACCCAGGCGTTGCCGAACGATTGCAGCAACAGAGGCAGCAGCATCACGGCAATGGCGCCAATGATCCAGGTTTGTTTGTTGTTCTTCATGGTGACTCCTTCAGGCACGGTCTGCCACGCGTTCACCGAGCAGGCCGGATGGACGCAACGTGAGAACAATGATCAGCACAACAAAGGCAAAAATGTCGGTGTAGTGGCTGCCCAGCAAGCCCCCGGTGAGCGTGCCGATATAACCCGCGCCGATGGACTCGATCAGCCCGAGCAAAATACCGCCCACCACCGCACCCGCCAGGTTGCCGATGCCGCCAAACACTGCGGCGGTAAACGCCTTCAAGCCAGGCAGGAAACCCATGGTGTGCTGCACCGTGCCGTAGTTCGATGCGTACATCACACCCGCAATGGCCGCCAGGATGGCACCAATGATGAAGGTGGCCGAAATGACCATGTCGGGCTTGACACCCATCAGGGCCGCCACACGGGGGTTTTCAGCCGTGGCCCGCATGGCGCGGCCCAGTTTGGTGTAGTTCACCAGCCACATCAGCAGTGCCAGGGACACCGCCGTCAGCCCGAGAATCATGATTTGGGTGGGGGTGATCACTGCACCGGCCACGTCGATCGGTGCACTGGGCAGCAGAGTGGGATAGGGTTTGTAGTTCGGCTTCCAGATGATCATGGCCAGCGTCTGCAGCAGGATCGACATACCGATGGCGGTGATCAGGGGCGCGAGCTTCGGGCTGTTGCGCAGCGGCCGGTAGGCCACCTTTTCGATCACGAAATTCAAGGCTGCCGCCACGGTGCACGAGATAAGCAGTGCAATGACCAGGATCAGCCAGCCGGGGGCTGTGGGCATGGCGTCTTTCATGATCCCGATGATGGTCCAGCTGGTCAGTGCGCCGACCATCAGGACTTCACCGTGCGCAAAATTGATGAGGTTGATGATGCCGTACACCATGGTGTAGCCCAAGGCCACCAAGGCATACATGCTGCCCAGAACCAGACCGTTGATGATCTGCTGCAGCAGGATTTCCATAAAAAGTCCTTTGTTGTTTGACCGGCCCCTCGGAAGGCACTCTTACCTTAGTGCCTATGACCGGATGCCGGAGCTAATCCACTAGCAAAAAACCCGCCAGGCTTTGGCTCGGGGCAGGTTTGGTCGGGGATTGTACGCACGGCCCCGGTGCATGGAAGGGCCCCCGTGCAGCGGGTTTTCCCTCGAAGGGCACCATTTTGGAAGCATGCCACGGGTGGATTAGCGGTTTTCCGCTGCCATCAGGTGCGCTTATGGAAAACAGCCCCACGCTCTGCCCACTTATTCCAGTCCGGCGTCCTTGTCCAGCTTGTGCAGGTGGGCCAGTTTGTCGGCGATCTTGGCCTCGAGGCCGCGTGGCACGGGCCGGTACCAGCCAGGCTCGGGCATGCCCTCGGGCAGGTAGGTTTCCCCCGCCGCATAGGCTTCGGGCTCGTCATGGGCGTAGCGGTACTCGCGACCGTGGCCCAGCTCTTTCATCAGCTTCGTGGGCGCATTGCGCAGATGCACCGGCACCTCGCGCGATTTGTCCTTCTTGATAAAGGCCTTGGCCTGGTTGTAGGCCATGTAGCCCGCATTACTCTTGGGCGCAATCGCCAGGTAGATCACGGCCTGGGCAAGTGCCAGATCCCCCTCGGGGGAACCCAGCCGCTCGAAGGTGGCGGCTGCGTCGTTGGCCATCTGCATGGCGCGTGGGTCGGCCAAGCCGATGTCTTCCCACGCCATCCGCACAATACGCCGGGACAGGTATTTAGCGTCGGCCCCACCGTCCAGCATGCGGCACAACCAGTACAAGGCTGCATCGGGGTGGGAGCCACGCACCGATTTGTGCAGGGCCGATATCTGGTCGTAGAAGTTGTCGCCACCCTTGTCGAAGCGGCGGGCGTTCAGGCTCAGCGCGTTTTGCAAAAATTCGGTGCTGATGGTGTCAGTGCCAGACGATCGGGCCGCGGTGTCGGTCTGCTCCAGCAGGTTCAGCAGCCTGCGGGCGTCGCCGTCGGCATAACAGACCAGGGTGTTGATGGCGGCATCGTCCAGCTGCAGATGGGCCAGCACCCGCTCGCGGGCGCGCTGCACCAGCAGCCGCAGCTCGTCGTCGGCCAGCACCTGCAGCACATACACCTGGGCGCGCGACAACAGGGCCGAGTTCACCTCGAACGACGGGTTTTCGGTGGTCGCACCGACAAAGGTGACCAGCCCCGACTCCACAAACGGCAACAGGCCGTCTTGCTGGCTTTTGTTGAAGCGGTGAATTTCGTCCACAAACAGGATCGTTTTTTTGCCCCGCGCCAGGTTGTGTTCGGCCTGCTCCATGGCGGCACGGATGTCCTTGACACCCGCAAACACCGCCGACAGCGCAATAAATTCATAGCCAAAAGCCCGCGCCGTAAGCCGTGCCAGCGTGGTTTTGCCCACACCCGGCGGGCCCCACAGGATCATTGAATGGGGTTTACCCGACTCGAACGCCAGGCGCAGGGGTTTGCCCGGCCCGATCAGGTGCGACTGGCCAATCACTTCGTCCAGGCTGGTAGGCCGCAAAGCCTCGGCCAATGGGGCCGCGGGGGCGGAGTGGAACAGGTCATCCATGGTGGTGGTCAGCGAAGTCAGAGAAAATGGTCATCACAGCAGCCCAGAGGGTACAAGGATAAACCGCCCCACCACCATGTACACACCCGCCCCCCACTCTCCCCACGGCATCCACAGCGTTGCGCAACTCGACGCGCTTTTTGGCCTTGTTGGTGAAGCCTCGCTCAAGAAAGAGGTGCCATTTATCCACCCGCACTACCGGGCCATGATCGAAGCGTCACCGTTTGTGGTGTTGGCAACCAGCGGCCCCGGTGGGCTGGATGCATCGCCGCGGGGTGACCCGCCCGGTTTTGTGGTGGTGCAGGACGAACACACCCTGCTGCTGCCCGAGCGCCGTGGCAACAACCGGGTGGACAGCCTGCGCAACATCCTGGCCGACCCACGGGTTGCACTGCTGTTTTTGATTCCGGGTGGGGGTGAAACCCTGCGTGTCAACGGGCGCGCCAGCATCACGGTGGACCCGGCCTTGCTCCAGCGTTTTGCAGTGGACGGCAAACCACCCCAGTGTGTGCTGAACATCCAGGTGGACACGGTGTATTTCCAGTGTGCACGGGCAATTCAGCGGTCAAGACTCTGGCAGCCAGTGGCACCGGATGCCCGACCTGCCGTGCCCACCGCTGGCACCATCCTCGCGGCACTGACGCAGGACCAGATCGACGGGCAGGCTTACGATGCGGCGCTGCCCGCCCGTCAACAGGCCACGCTGTACTGATTCACGCGGCCAGCAGGCATGAAAGATGGCGGCTTATTGCCGCAGCACATCCGCCCCGGCGGGTGGTTTGAACTGGAAGCTGTCAGCGGGCAGGCTGGGGTTGACCTGGAAGCCCGAAAAACTGAGCACCGAGCGCTGGCCAAAGCTGTCCAGAATCTCCAGCACGGCCAGTTCATCGCCCTTGTCAGCGGGCTTGAAGCCAATCCGCACACTTTGCAACTGCCCGTCTTTGGACTTGGGGGTGGCATTCACCCATTGCAGACCATCCTTGTCCGGTGCGGCCTGCAGGGCGAAATCGGCCTGTAAGGCCCGCAGGTCGGGCGCGGCGGCAATCAGCGCGGCGGGCGTGGAGCCCAGCACCTGCGACTGCGGGCGGGCCGTGACCTGGTTCAGGTCCACATCGTGTAACCACAAGGTCTGGCCGTCGGCCACGATGGTTTGGGCAAAAGGCTTCTGGTACACAAAACGAAAGCGGTTGGGTCGCTGGAATTCAAACGTCCCGCTGGACGTCTTGCTGCGCGCGGCCTGCCCGTCTTTCGCGGGGGCTGTGACGACCTGGGTGAACGCAGCCTTGCCGGTTTTCACCGTCTTGACGAAGTTTTCCAAGCTTTCCAGGCCGCTAGCGCATGCCAGCTGTGCGCCAGTAGCTATCAAAATAGAAGCAAATATCTTTTTCATGGTGTTATTCAGCACGTGCGGGCACGAGAATCTCGCGTTGGCCCGCACCACTCATGGCGCTGACCAGCCCCGCTTTTTCCATGTCCTCGACCAGCCGCGCGGCGCGGTTGTAGCCAATCTTCAGGTGGCGTTGCACCAGCGAAATGCTGGCCTTGCGGTTCTTGAGCACGACTTCAACCGCCTGGTCGTACATCGGGTCTTTCTCGCCGCCTTCGCCACCCTCCCCCATGGGATCACCGTCGCCGTCCACAGTTCCCCCTTCGAGCACACCTTCGATGTAATCAGGCTCGCCCTGGGTTTTGAGGTAACTCACCACGCGGTGCACTTCCTCGTCACTCACAAAAGCGCCGTGTACCCGCGTCGGCATACCACTGCCGGGCATGTACAACATGTCACCCAGGCCCAGCAGGGCTTCGGCGCCCATCTGGTCCAGAATGGTGCGGCTGTCAATCTTGCTGCTGACCTTGAAAGAGATACGGGTTGGGATGTTGGCCTTGATCAGGCCGGTGATCACGTCCACGCTGGGGCGCTGGGTGGCCAGAATCAAATGGATACCTGCGGCACGGGCCTTTTGGGCCAGCCGGGCAATGAGTTCTTCGATCTTCTTGCCCACCACCATCATCAGGTCGGCCAACTCGTCGATCACCACCACGATGTGGGGCTCACGCTTCAGGGGCTCAGGGCTGTCAGGTGTCAGACTGAACGGGTTGTAGATGAACTCTTCGCGCGCAGCGGCTTCATCAATCTTGGCGTTGTAGCCCGCCAAGTTACGCACACCCATCTTGCTCAGCAGTTTGTAGCGGCGCTCCATCTCGGCCACACACCAGGTCAGGCCGTGTGCGGCTTGGCGCATGTCGGTGACCACGGGGGCCAACAGGTGCGGAATGCCTTCGTACACCGACATTTCGAGCATCTTCGGGTCGATCATCAAGAGCCGCACGTCGCGTGCATCGGCCTTGTAGAGCAGGCTCAAAATCATGGCATTGATACCCACCGACTTGCCGGAACCCGTCGTACCGGCCACTAGCACGTGTGGCATCTTGGCAAGGTCGGCCACGATGGGGTTGCCAATGATGTCCTTGCCCAGGCCCATGGTCAGCATGGACTTGGCCTCGTGGTACACCTGCGAGCCCAGAATTTCGCTGAGTTTGATCGCCTGGCGCTTGGCGTTGGGCAGCTCCAGCGCCATGTAATTCTTGCCGGGGATGGTTTCGACCACACGGATGGAGACCAAGCTCAGGCTGCGTGCCAAATCCTTGGCCAGGCCGACAATTTGGGAGCCCTTGACACCGGTGGCAGGCTCGATTTCGTAGCGTGTGATGACAGGGCCGGGCGAGGCCAGCACCACGCGCACTTCCACGCCAAAGTCCTTGAGCTTCTTCTCGATCATCCGGCTGGTCATCTCCAGCGTCTCGGGCGACACGGTTTCCTGGCGGCCCGAGGCGGCATCGAGCAAGTCCACCTGCGGCAGCTTGCTGTCGGGCATTTCGGTGAACAGCGGCTTCTGGCGCTCTTTCACCACGCGTTCACTCTTGGGCACGTCGTGCATCACAGGCTCGATCTGCACGGGTTTGGGGTGGTAGACCTCCGTTTCGGTCCGCACCTCATGTAACACCTCTTCGCGCTCGCGGGCGGCCTGTTTGCCAACCTCCAGATCCTGGGCCATTTCGCGTTTTTCGCGCCGGGTTTCGACCAGCGAATACAGCCAGCCGCCCAGCACTTCAGCCGCATGCCCCCAGGAAAACCGGAACACCATGGCCATCCCCACCACCACCAGCACGATGCTGGCCAGGCCTGAACCCGTGAACCCCATCCACTTGACGCCCACAGGCCCCAGCATGTAACCAAGGATGCCGCCCGAGTGGCCTGGCAGACGCCCCTCAAACCGGTACAGGCGCGACCACTCCAGCACCGCGCTGCCGATCAACAGCAGCACCAGGCCGCCCCAGAAAACAGCACGGCTGCTTTTCCAGCGTGGCCCCTCTTCAGGCTGGGGGGCCACACCGCTGCCCCGCATCCAGCGCGCCAGCGAAGCCAGCCAGGCCCGCAGCCCCGCCGCAAAACACCACCAGACGGAAAACCCCAGCAAAAAGTAGCTCAGATCGGCCAGCCAAGCCCCCAGGCGTCCGCCCCAGTTGGCAGCCACCGCACCACCAGCCCCCGAGGTGGACCAAGCCGCGTCGCGGGCGGAATAACTCAACAGGGCCAGCAACCAGAACAGCAGGGCCAGCATGCCCAGAATCAAAATGGTTTCATGCGCAAAACGCGCAGCGGACACAGGTGCAGGAGCCCGTCCTGCGGAAGGAGAAGTCAGGGTTTTGAGGGAGTAAGTCATAACGGCCTCCAGAGCTTACCCCATACACCCAGAGCGCCAACGGACGGTCAAAGGCCTCAAATCAAGGTGTCCATGTGCTCTTTCACCGCCATGGATCCGTCGAGCCGCGGCACCACAAAACCCCGCTCTTCGAGGTCTTTCATGACCCGCGTGACCATTTCGCGGGAGGCCCCCACCATCTTGCCCAAATCCAGGCGCGAAATTTTTTCATTGATGACCAGGTCGCCTGACGCATCGGGTTCGGCGATCTCCAGCAGCACCCGGGCCAGCCGCCCGTACACATCCATCAACGCCAGCGACTCGATGTTGCGCACCGACTGGCGCAAACGCTGCACCAGCACACGCATGACGGCGTAGGCCATGGAGCTGCTGTCGGGCATACAGCGTGCAAATTCGGCACGCCCCAGCATCAACACATCGGTTTGCACCTCGGCACGCACACTGGCGGAATGGGGTTCGTTGTCGATCAGGCTCATTTCCCCGATGTAGTCGCCCTGCTGCAGCGTCGCCAGGATCACCTCGCGCCCCCGCGTGTCCGTGGCCAGCACCCGCGCCCGACCGGCCAGGATGATGAACAAGGCGTTCGACTTGTGGCCCTGCTCCACAATACGATCCCCGCGCTTGAAGCGGCGCTTGACCACAGCGTCGGCCACCTGCTGTGCCTGGGCATCGGTCAAGAGCGAGAACAAAGGAACCCGGCGCAACAGTTCGACGTTCGAAAGAATGGACAACTTCTGACTCCTCTTATCCACCGCAGGGGTGCGTTGAATGGTTTTTTGCAATTGCGGTGATTAAAACTACCACCAACGCCCGGCCGTTCCAGCGGCGATACTTGTCGCCTGTCGCCTCAAGGACGTTCTGTGTCCCCAACGACTTTTTCAGCGATCTGACCAGGGATTTTTACCATGTCCACCATTAAACACGCCAAAGTCCTCATTCTGGGCTCTGGACCTGCCGGTTATACCGCCGCCATTTACGCCGCACGCGCCAACCTCAACCCGGTGCTGGTCACCGGCATCGCACAAGGCGGCCAGTTGATGACCACGACCGAAGTGGACAACTGGCCCGCAGACGTCATGGGTGTGCAGGGGCCGGAGCTGATGCAGCGCTTTCAGGAGCACGCCGAGCGCTTCAAGACCGAGATCGTTTTTGACCACATCAATGCGGTCGATTTTTCGAAACGCCCTTTCACCCTCAAGGGTGACAGCGGTGAATACACCTGCGACGCACTGATTTTGGCCACCGGCGCATCGGCCCAGTACCTCGGCATGGAATCGGAAACCGCGTTTATGGGCCGGGGCGTGTCGGCCTGCGCCACCTGTGACGGCTTTTTCTACCGTGGACAGGAGGTCTGCGTGGTGGGCGGTGGCAACACCGCCGTGGAAGAAGCCTTGTATCTGTCCAACATCGCCAACAAGGTCACCCTGGTGCACCGCCGCGACAAGTTCAAGGCCGAACCTATCCTGGTGGACAAGCTGCACGAAAAGGTGGCCGAGGGCAAGATTGAGCTGAAGCTGTTCAACGTGCTGGACGAAGTGCTGGGTGATACCTCCGGCGTGACCGGCATCCGCATCAAGAACACCCAGACCGGTGCCACCGAACACATTGCGCTGCATGGCTGCTTCATCGCCATCGGCCACAAGCCCAACACCGACATCTTCCAGGGCCAGCTCGAGATGAAGGACGGCTACATCGTCACCCGCGCCGGCCTGCAGGGTTTTGCCACCATGACCAGCGTGCCAGGCGTGTTCGCCGCGGGCGACGTGCAGGACCACATTTACCGCCAGGCCATCACCAGTGCCGGCACTGGCTGTATGGCGGCCTTGGACGCACAAAGGTTCCTGGAACAGTAATCGGACCCGATCAGGCTATAATCGCAGGCTTTGCCGAAACCTGCAGCCTTTGGGCGCGTTCGGCAGCCGGGATCCCGCCACCCGTTTTTGGCGAGGTCAAGCTGTAACCCACGGGTGCAAAACATGCGTTTTGGCCCGTACCAGCTTGTATATAGGAGTGTCCACATGGCACGCGTCTGTCAAGTCACGGGTAAAGGCCCGATGGTTGGGAACAATGTTTCCCACGCCAACAACAAAACCAAGCGCCGGTTCCTGCCGAACCTGCAATACCGTCGTTTCTGGGTCGAGACTGAAAACCGCTGGGTTCGCCTGCGTATTTCCAGCGCAGCCCTGCGCCTCATCGACAAAAACGGCATCGACGCCGTGCTCGCAGACCTGCGCGCACGCGGCCAAGCATAAGGAGCACGCACCATGGCAACCAAAGGCGGACGCGAAAAAATCAAGCTGGAATCCACTGCCGGCACCGGTCACTTCTACACCACGACCAAGAACAAGAAGACCATGCCCGAGAAGATGCTGATCAGCAAGTTTGATCCCAAAGCTCGCAAGCACGTTGACTACAAAGAAATCAAGCTGAAGTAAGCTGCGATTCCAAATCAAAAAACCGACCTCAGGTCGGTTTTTTTATGGGCGTTTATGAACCAATTGACCCCGGATCGGGGTGCTGCGGCGCGCTGCGAAGCGAAGTAAAGAAGGAAGCCGCCAGCCCTAGGCTGGCGCTGGGTGACATGAGCGCAGCAGCGCGCCGCAGCACCCCGATCCCGCGCACGCCAACAAAATCAGCATGGCCCGGACTTCTAAGAAATCAAGCGTGCGCAGAGCGCAATTTGAGCGAAAACTCACGCAAAGCAGCAATCCCGCTCTCCTCCGCCCGGTGGCACCAGGCCTGCAGATCTGCTGCCAGATGTTCACGCGAACGCGAGGTATTGAGCCAGAGCTGGCGCAACTCTTCACGCATGGTCACCATTTTGTCGAGCACCGGGTGGTCGGCACGGGCCTGCTCGACATGGGGGCGGGCGGCGGCGGGCACTTTGTCGTCGTCGCGGTGCAGCCAGCGTTTGGCGGCCTGCAGCACCGACCGATCGGCCTGCTTTGCCTTGAGCACGGCCAGCTCGTCGTGGCAGGCCTGGCGCACCCCGCGGGCGTAACCGGCCATGACCTCGTAGCGGTTGGCGATCAAGGCTTCCAGCGTTTTCTCGTTGGCCACAGGCTGCACAGCACCCAGCTGCAGCTTGGGCGGCACTTTCTTGACCCGGGCCAGCCCCACACGCTCCAGCACACGGATATAGACCCAGCCCATGTCGAACTCGTAGGGTTTGACCGAGAACTTGGCCGATGTCGGGTAGGTGTGGTGGTTGTTGTGCAGCTCTTCGCCGCCAATGAGGATGCCCCAGGGTGAGATGTTGGTGCTGGCGTCGGGTGCCTCGAAATTGCGGTAACCCCAGTAGTGGCCGATGCCGTTGATGATGCCGGCCGCCGTGACCGGGATCCAGGCCATCTGCACCGCCCACACCGCCAGCCCGGCCACACCAAACAGGGCCAGGTTGATGAACAGCATCAGCACAATGCCCAACGAACTGAAACGTGTATACAGGTTGCGCTCGATCCAGTCGTTGGGGGTGCCCAGGCCGTATTTGGAGACGGTTTCCAGGTTGTCAGCTTCTTTGCGGTACAGCTCGGCCCCGGTCCACAACACCGTCTTGATGCCGTGGGCTTGCGGGCTGTGCGGATCGTCCTGGGTTTCACATTTGGCGTGGTGCTTGCGGTGCACAGCCACCCATTCCTTGGTGACCTGGGCAGTGGCCAGCCAGAGCCAGAAACGGAAAAAGTGCGCGGGGATGGCGTGTAAGTCCATGGCGCGGTGCGCCTGGTGCCGGTGCAGGTAAATCGTGACGCTGGCAATCGTGATGTGGGTCGTGACCAGTGTGTACAGCACGATCTGCCACCAGGTCAGATCCAGAAGTCCCGTGCTGAGCCAGTCCACCACCACATTCAGCACAGCCCAGTCAGGTAACAACATAGTCAACAAGCCCTTGGTTCAAAAGGATTTTCAAGAAGAATCGTCTGGCAAACCCGGCATTTTAGGTTGCCATACCCCGCACTTCCCCGCATCAACCCCGCACCACACTCTGCAATGTGCGGGTTACTTCCGCTTCCAGGCCGCCGCAAAGAACCCGTCGGTGCCATGCTGGTGGGGCCACAGGCGCAGGTATTCACCACCGGTGGCGGGGCCGCTGCACAGATCAGCGGCGGCATCCACCTTCAGCTGGGTCAGCAGCTCACGCATGTCAAGCAGTTCAAAGTCAGGATGTGCTTTGGAGAACGCCTCGGCGATCTCTTCGTTCTCCTGCGGCAACACGCTGCAGGTGGCATACACCAGCCGCCCACCGGACTTGAGCAGGCGTGCTGCACTTTCCAGGATGGAGGTTTGCAGGGCCGTCAGCTCCTTCACCGTGTCCGGGGTCTGGCGCCATTTCAGGTCGGGGTTGCGCCGCAAGGTGCCCAGGCCCGAACAGGGTGCGTCCACCAGCACGCGGTCGATCTTGCCGGCCAGGCGTTTGACGCGGTCGTCCCGCTCATGGGCCAGCGCGGCCGGGTGCACGTTGGACAAACCGCTGCGCGCCAGCCGGGGCTTGAGTGCCTCCAGCCGGTGGCCCGAGGTGTCGAATGCGTACAAACGCCCGGTGTTGCGCATGGACGCACCAATGGCCAGCGTCTTGCCACCCGCGCCTGCGCAGAAGTCCACCACCATTTCGCCACGTTTGGCGTCGAGCACCAGGGCCAGCAACTGGGAGCCTTCGTCCTGCACCTCGATGGCGCCACGGGTGAACGCGTCCACTTTGGCCAGCGACGGTTTGCCTTCCAGACGCAAGCCCCAGGGAGAATACTTCGTTGCTTCAGATTTAATAGCTGCCTTCGCAAGCTCCTTCTGCACATCTGCCCGTTTTTCTGTCAAAACGTTGACCCGCACGTCCAGACCGGCGGGTTCGTCCAGCGCGGCCACCAGCGGCCAGAAGCCGTCGCCCAGCTGGGCCTTCAGTGGCGTGACCAGCCAGTCCGGCAGGCTGTGGCGGTGGCGCTCCATCAGGTCGCCGACCTGGATGCTGTCGCAGCGGGCCAGCCACTGGGCCTCCTGGTCGGTCAGCGCCCCGGCCAGGAACTCGCGGCCCTGGGCGTTGGTGCTGTGGGCAAAACCCAAAATGGCCAGGCGGCGCTCTTTCGGGCCGCTGCCCGAGGGGGCCATGTGGTCGAACAGCAGCTTTTTGCGCAACACGGCATAGACCGTGTCGGCCAGGGCGGTGCGCTCGCGCGGGCCAAAAGTGCGGTTTTCGCGGAAGAAACGGGCCACCACCGCGTCGGCGGGGTGGTCAAATTTAAGGGTGAGCCGGACCAGTTCGGTGCAGGCTTCCAACAGGGCTTTAGGATGCATAAGCCTCTATTGTCCTCTCCCCGCGCATTTCAACCATGTCTGACACCGACCTGCCCCCTCTGATGAAAACCCCGCCCGGCCTGTACCGCCACTACAAAGGCCTGATGTACGAAGTGGTCGGCACCGCCCGCCACAGCGAAAGCCTGGAGCCGATGACGCTGTACCGCGCGCTGTACGGCGAGAAAGGCCTGTGGGTGCGGCCCGCGGCGATGTTCAACGAAACGGTGGACATCAACGGCACGGTGCAGCCCCGGTTTGCGCGGGTGGAAAATCCGGCCTGATTTCAAGAAAATAATGGCTGCAGCGCACATCCAGCCTGCGCAGATAGCTATATTTTTAATAGCAATTCAGCCACAGCACGTGGGTACAAGATGTGCTCTTGGGTGATGGTGCGCGCCGCCAGCGTGTCGGCCGTGTCGCCCGGCAACACCGGCACCACGGCCTGGCCCAGAATGGGGCCGTGGTCCAGCTCGGCAGTGACCTGGTGCACGGTGACACCCGCAAACCGGCAACCTGCGTCAATGGCGCGCTGGTGGGTGTGCAGGCCGGGGAACGCGGGCAGCAGGGATGGGTGGATGTTGACCAGCCGCCCCGCGTAATGCGCCACAAACCCCGGTGTCAGAATCCGCATGAACCCGGCCAGCACCACCAACGCGGGCGCATGCTGGTCGATGCGCTCAGCCAGCGCGGCGTCAAACGCCTCGCGGCTGTCAAAGGCCTTGTGGTCCAGCGTTTCGGCGGCACCCACACCCAGCTCCCGCGCCAGCCCCAGGCCAGCCGCACCGGGGCGGTTGCTGATGACGGCCACCACGCGCGCGCCCAGTGTGTCGGCCCAGCGCTCCCGCTGCGCAGTCCGCACAATGGCTGCCATATTGGAGCCGCCGCCAGAGATCAAAATCACGATGTTCTTCATTTGCCCGGAATTATCCTGCCATGACACTACTCACCCCTGCCAGCCTTCAGCCTTTTTCGCCCAGCGAGCGCCCACTCACGCCCGACGAGGCACGGGTGCTGGGCACCCTCATGGAAAAAGCCCGCACGGTGCCGGACAGCTACCCGATGACACTCAACACGCTGCTGGCGGGCTGTAACCAGAAAACCAGCCGCGACCCGCTGATGACGCTGAGTGAAGCGCAGGCGCAGCAGGCATTGGACAGCCTGAAAGCCGACCAGCTGGTGCGCGAGAGCAGCGGCAGCCGCACCACGCGCTACGAGCACAACTTCCAGCGCGCGGTGGGTGTGCCCGAGCAGTCTGCCGTGCTGCTCGGCCTGCTGATGCTGCGTGGGCCGCAGACGGCGGGTGAGCTGCGGCTGAACGCCGAACGCTGGTACCGGTTTGCCGATATTTCTTCGGTCGAGGGCTTTCTGGAAGAACTGCAAGACCGCTCGGAAGCCAAAGGCGGCGCACTCACCGTCAAACTGGCACGTGCGCCCGGTGCACGGGAGCAGCGCTGGGCCCACCTGCTGTGTGGGCCGATTGACGCCAACGCCTGGACTGCGCCCGCTGCCAGCAGCCCCGCCACCAGCGTGCTGGAGTCGCGTGTGGAGCTGCTGGAAGCGGAGGTGGCCCAACTGCGCGGCACGGTGCTGCGGCTGTGTTCGGAGTTGGGGATTGAACCGGCACCCATGTCACAACCCGGACACGGCTAAACGAACGACCGTGCTAAAAATAAAGATCATTTGGAGACAACGTTATGGATTTGGCATTCACCCCTGAAGAACAGGCATTCCGCGAAGAGGTTCGCGCGTGGGTCAAGGACAACCTGCCCGCACGTATCTCGCACAAGGTCCACAACGCGCTGCGCCTGTCGCGCGACGATTTGCAGGACTGGGCCAAGATTCTGGGCAAAAAAGGCTGGCTCGCGTCTGGCTGGCCCAAGGAGTTTGGCGGCCCGGGCTGGAACGCCGTGCAAAAACATCTGTTTGAAGAAGAATGTGCACTCGCCGGTGCGCCCCGTGTCGTGCCGTTTGGCCCGGTGATGGTGGCCCCGGTGATCATGGCATTTGGCAACGCCGAGCAGCAAAAACGCTTTTTGCCCGGCATTGCCAGCGGCGAAGTCTGGTGGAGCCAGGGCTACAGCGAACCAGGCTCGGGCTCGGACTTGGCTTCGGTCAAGACCCGCGCCGAACGTGTGGGTGACAAATACATCGTCAACGGCCAGAAGACCTGGACTACGCTGGGCCAGTACGGTGACTGGATGTTCAACCTCGTGCGCACCAGCACCGAGGGCAAGCCGCAGACCGGCATCAGCTTCCTGCTGCTCGACATGAAGTCGCCCGGCGTGACGGTGCGCCCGATCAAGCTGCTGGACGGTGAATGTGAAGTCAACGAGGTGTTCTTCGACAATGTCGAAGTCCCTGCCGACCAGCTGATCGGCGAAGAGAACAAGGGTTGGACCTACGCCAAACACCTGCTGAGCCACGAGCGCACCAACATCGCCGATGTGAACCGCAGCAAACGTGAGCTGGAGCGCCTCAAGCGCATCGCAAAAACCGAAGGCGTGTGGGAAGACACCCGCTTCCGCGACGAAATCGCCAAACTCGAAGTGGACGTGGTGGCGCTGGAGATGATGGTGTTGCGTGTGTTGTCCGCCGAGAAGTCGGGCAAAAACTCGCTCGACGTGGCGGGCCTGCTCAAGATCAAGGGCAGCGAGATCCAGCAGCGTTACAGCGAACTCATGATGCTGGCTGCCGGCCCGTTTGCCCTGCCCTTTATCGAAGAAGCCATGGAGGCCGGCTGGCAAGGCAACTTCCCTGGCGGCGTCACGGCCAATGCGCCGCTCACGTCCACCTACTTCAACATGCGCAAGACCACCATCTACGGTGGCTCGAACGAAGTACAACGCAACATCGTCGCCCAGACGGTCCTCGGTTAAGGAGACACAAACATGGATTTCGATTTCTCGAACGACCAGGAACAGCTGCGCGACGCGGTGCGTAAATGGGTGGACAAGGGGTACACCTTCGAGCGCCACAACAGCATCGTGCGCGAAGGCGGTTTCTCACGTGCCGCGTGGACAGAATTGGCTGAACTTGGCCTGTGTGGCCTGTACATCTCGGAAGACCACGGCGGTATGGGCATGGGCCCGACCGAAGGCATGCTGGCCATGGAAGAGCTGGGCCGCGGCATCGTGATGGAGCCGCTGGCGCATGCGCTGATTGCAGGTGGTGTGTTCTCGGGTTATGCCCCCGCCGACGTGCAGGCCGAATGGCTGCCCAAAGTGGCCAGTGGTGAAGCCCTCATCGTGCTGGCCCACCAGGAACGTAAAGCCCGTTACCAGCTCGACAAATGTGAAGCAAAAGCCACTCCAGCGCAGGCTGGATGGACGCTGACAGCTACCAAAAGCATAGTACCCGCCGGAGACCAAGCCGATGCCTATCTGGTGCCCGCCATGGTGGATGGCACGCTGGCCATGTTCCTCGTCGAACGTAATGCCAGCGGCGTCATCGCCCAGGGTTACGGCACGCAGGATGGCAGCCGCGCGGCCGAGGTGGTGTTTGACAATGCCGCTGCCACACTGGTCACCCGCGACGGCCTGACCGCGCTGGAACACGCGGTGGACATCGGGATTGCCGCCTTGTGCGCCGAAGCCGTGGGTGTGATGGACAAGACCCTGGACATCACCGTGGACTACATGAACCAGCGCAAGCAGTTCGGTGTGACCATTGCCAGCTTCCAGGCCCTGCGCCACCGCGTTGCCGACGTGAAGATGCAGCTGGAACTCGCCCGCTCCATGGGCTACTACGCCAGCCTCAAGCTCAACGCCCCGCCCGAAGAACGCCGCCGCGCCATGGCCCGTGCCAAGTACCAGCTGGGTGTTTCCATGCGTTTTGTCGGCCAACAAGCGGTGCAACTACACGGCGGCATCGGCGTGACGGACGAATACATCGTGAGCCACTATTTCAAGCGGCTCACGCAGATGGAGATGACTTTTGGCGACACGCTGCACCAACTGGGTGAAGTGTCGAAACGGATGCAGGACACGGCGGGGGTGTTTGCGTAAGCCCGCCATGCAAAATGCAAAGGCTCCCGAGGGAGCCTTTTTCATGTGCCAAATCAGACCAGCAGCCGCGACGACCTGGGCACGTGCGCCATCAAAAACTCCATCTGGTCCACCAGGATGCGCCGGTTGCGCAGGATGAAGTCCTCCCACAGGCTGGGCACGTAGGGGGTGTACAGCAGCGGCATGTTCGCCTGTTCGGGCGTGCGGTTGCTTTTGCGGTGGTTGCAGGGTTTGCAGGCGGTAACCGTGTTCATCCAGGTGTCTGCGCCCTTCTGGCCCAGGGGTTTGATGTGTTCGCGGGTCAGCAGCTCTTCGTGGAAGTGGTTGCCGCAGTAGGCGCACACATTGCGGTCGCGGGTGAAGAGTTTGGCGTTTGTGAGGCTGGGCCGCAGGTCAAACGGGTTGATGTTTGGCACACCCCGGGTGCCGATGATGCTGTTAACGGTGATGATGGACTGCACCCCCGTGACAGCGTTGTGCCCGCCATGGAACACCGCGACCTGGGCACCAAGCTCCCAGCGCACGTCCTGCGCGGCATAGTGGATCACAGCGTCTTCCAGTGATATCCACGACTGCGGCAGCCCTTGGGCAGACAGTTTCAAAACCTTCACAACACGACTCCCTTCATCCACAGCCAAAAAACCACGGGGACGGAACGCTTCATCCAGTTTGAACAGAAGGGGCCTCGCCACGCAATGCACCTTCTGCTGCGTCACAATATACCTTGTTTTTATGACAAATTGGCTTTGCGCGCTGAAAGGACGGGCGCAAGCTGCTATCAAAAAGATAACAACCATGCAAGTCTCCAGAGGCTTTCACCACCCCGGCATTGCGTCGGCATGTGCCCTCACCATTGGTAATTTCGACGGCGTGCACCGGGGCCACCAGGCCATGCTGGCGCTGTTGAAGAACGAAGCCCAGCACCGGGGTGTGCCCAGCTGTGTGCTGACCTTCGAGCCGCATCCGCGCGACTACTTTGCCGCCGCTACCGGCAAGGCCAGCCTGGCCCCGGCGCGTATCGGCACGCTGCGCGACAAACTCACCGAGCTGGAGCGCTGCGGCATCGACCAGGTGGTGGTGCTGCGGTTTGACGCGCGGCTGGCGGCGCAGTCGGCGCAGGACTTCATCAGCGACGTGCTGGTGCGTGGCCTGGGTGCGCGGTATGTGCTGGTGGGGGACGACTTCCGTTTTGGCGCCAAACGGCTGGGCGACTACGCCATGCTCGACACGGCGGGCCAAGCCCAGGGCTTTGATGTAGCCCGGATGAACAGTTACGAGGTGCGCGGCCTGCGTGTGTCCAGCTCCGCCGTGCGCGAAGCCCTGGCCGCCGGGCGTATGGACGTGGCCGCGCAACTGCTGGGCCGCCCCTACAGCATCAGCGGCCATGTGGTGCACGGGCGCAAGCTGGGCCGGGCATTGGGCGCCACCGAGGCGGGGGACGACGGCTTCCGCACGCTGAACCTGCGTTTTCAGCACTGGAAACCCGCCGCCGCCGGCATCTTTGCCGTGCTGGTGCATGGCCTGGGCGAAACACCGCTGCAGGGGGTGGCCAACATGGGTGTGCGCCCGTCGCTCGACCCGTCCGACGTGAACGGTGGGCGGGTGCTGCTGGAGACCCATTGCCTCGATTGGCCCCAGGCGCTGGGGGCCGAGGGTGCGTACGGTAAAATCATCCGCGTGGAACTGCTGCACAAACTGCATGACGAACTGAGGTACACCAGCCTGGACGCGTTGACCACCGGCATCGCGAAGGACTGCGAAGACGCACGTGCGTTTTTTGCCTCGGGTGTGTCCCTGCATGGGCAAACCCACCGCCAGACCAGCCGCGACCGAATTTAGACGGCGAGAAGCCCGCCCGGCACACCTTGCCATCCAGCACGCAGCCCGGTGCTGCCTGTCTCGCCCTCCCCGTATTTCCCTCCCTGTTTCGATGACCGCTGCCCCGCAGCGAAGGCCCCGAATTGCCATGACCCAATCTGCAGACCCCGCCAAGACCGACTACCGCAGCACCCTGAACCTGCCCGACACCCCCTTCCCCATGCGTGGCGACCTGCCCAAGCGTGAGCCGGGCTGGGTCAAGGAATGGGACGACAAGGGCATCTACAAAAAGCTGCGCGACGTGCGCGCCGGTGCTCCAAAGTTCGTGTTGCACGACGGCCCGCCCTACGCCAACGGCCAGATCCACATGGGCCACGCGGTCAACAAGATCCTGAAGGACATGATCGTCAAGGCGCGCCAGCTCAAAGGCATGGACGCCATCTACGTGCCGGGCTGGGACTGCCACGGCCTGCCGATCGAGAACCAGATCGAAAAAACCCATGGCCGCAACCTGAGCCGTGACGAAGTGCAGGCCAAGAGCCGCGCCTACGCCACCGAGCAGATCGCACAGCAGAAGCAGGACTTCAAGCGCCTGGGCGTGCTGGGTGAATGGGACAACCCGTACCTCACGATGAACCCTGGCAACGAGGCCGACGAAATCCGCGCGCTCAAACGCATCATGGAGCGCGGTTTTGTCTACCGTGGCCTGAAGCCGGTGTACTGGTGCTTCGACTGCCGCTCGTCCCTCGCCGAATTCGAGATCGAATACGCCGACAAGAAGTCACAAACCATCGACGTGGCTTTTGAAGCGGACGAGCCTGCCAAGCTGGCCGCCGCGTTTGGTTTGCCCGCGCTGGACAAACCCGCGTTTGTTGTCATCTGGACGACGACCGCATGGACCATCCCAGCCAACCAGGCGCTGAACCTGAACCCCGCGCTGGAATACGCGCTGGTGGACACCCCCCGTGGCCTGCTGGTGCTGGCCTCGGCATTGGTCGAAAAAGCGCTGGCGCGTTACGAACTCGAAGGCACAGTGCTGGCCACCACACTCGGCGAAAAACTTGGCGGGCTGAACTTCAAACACCCGCTGCACGACGTGGCCGACGCAGGCACCGGTCAGTACAGCTACCAGCGTTTGTCACCCGTCTTCCTGGCCGACTACGCCACGGCCGACGACGGCACCGGTATCGTGCACTCGTCCCCTGCTTACGGCGTGGATGACTTCAACTCCTGCGTGGCCAATGGTTTCCACCACGACGACATCCTGAACCCGGTGCAGGCCACCGGTGTGTATGTGGACGAGCTGCCCATGTTTGGCGGCCAGTTCATCTGGAAGGCCGCACCTGTCATCGTGGACGCCCTGCGCGATGCGGGTCGCTTGCTGGCGACGGAAACCATCACCCACAGCTACCCACACTGCTGGCGCCACAAGACGCCGGTGATCTACCGCGCCGCAGCCCAGTGGTTCATCCGTATGGACGAGGGTGAAGGCGTGTTCACGGTTGACAAGGCACCCCAAACCCTGCGCCAGCTGGCCCTGAACGCCATCGAGGAAACCAGCTTCTACCCCGAGAACGGCAAGGTGCGCCTGCGCGACATGATCGCCGGGCGGCCCGACTGGTGTATCTCGCGCCAGCGCAACTGGGGCGTGCCACTGCCCTTCTTCATCCACACCGCCACGGGTGAACTCCACCCCCGCACGATGGAGCTGATGGACACCGCCGCTGAAATGGTGGCGGCAGGCGGCATCGAGGCCTGGAGCAAGGCCACACCCGAATCATTGATCGGCGCGGACGCAGCGCTCTACACCAAGAGCAATGACATCCTCGACGTGTGGTTCGACTCCGGCACCACGCACTACACCGTGCTTCAACGCAGCCACGCCGCACAATCGACCTGGCCTGCCGACCTGTACCTTGAAGGCCACGACCAGCACCGCGGCTGGTTCCACAGCTCGCTGCTGACCGCCTGCGCCATGTACGACCACGCGCCGTACAAAGGTCTGCTGACGCACGGCTTCACCGTCGATGCGCAGGGCCGCAAGATGAGCAAGTCGATGAAAAACGGCGTGGACCCGCAGGTCACCAGTGAAAAGCTGGGCGCGGAAATCATCCGCCTGTGGGTCGCCGCAAGTGACTACTCGGGCGACATCGCGGGGGACGACAAGATCCTGGCGCGGGTGGTGGACACCTACCGCCGCATCCGCAACACACTCAAGTTCCTGCTGGCCAACATCAGCGACTTTGACCCGGCCACGGACACGGTGCCTGCCGACCAGCTGCTGGAAATCGACCGTTATGCGCTGAGCCGCGCTGCGCAGTTCCAGGCCGAAGTGCTCGCGCATTTCGAGGTGTATGAATTCCACCCCGTGGTGGCCAAACTGCAGCTGTACTGCTCGGAAGACCTGGGCGCGTTTTACCTTGACGTGCTGAAAGACCGGCTCTACACCACCGCGCCGAAGTCGCTGGCCCGCCGCAGCGCACAAACCGCCCTGCACCAAATCACCCACGCCATGCTGCGCTGGATGGCCCCGTTCCTGAGCTTCACCGCCGAAGAGGCGTGGAAGATTTTTGGCGACAGCGAAACCATCTTCCAGGAAACCTACAGCACGCTGGCCGCACCCGATGACGCGCTGCTGGCCAAGTGGTCACGCATCCGCGAGATCCGCGACGCGGTGAACAAGGACATCGAAGTGTTACGCGCCGGCGGCTTGGTGGGCTCGTCCCTGCAGGCCAATGTGGACCTGACGGTGGCGGCGGACGACCACGCGCTGCTGGCCAGCCTGGGCGACGACCTGCGCTTTGTGTTTATCACCTCCGCTATGGATTTAATAGCTGGTGACGCCCTGCAGATAAGCGCCAAGACCAGTTCTGACGTGAAATGTGAGCGCTGCTGGCACTACCGCACCGACGTGGGCACCGATGCAGCACACCCCACACTCTGTGGCCGCTGCACCAGCAACCTGTTTGGTGCGGGCGAAACCCGGACGGTGGCGTAAATGGCAGCCGCTTCTGGCAAAAAATCCGGCGGCCGGGCCAGCATGTGGCCCTGGCTGGCGCTGGCGTTCATCATTTTCCTGGCCGACCAGTTCACCAAGACGCTGATCCTGGGTTACTACCAGCTGGGGGACTCCACCTACGTCACCAGCTTCTTCAACGTGGTGCGGGTGCACAACACGGGTGCGGCGTTTTCGTTCCTGGCCCAGTCGTCGGGCTGGCAACGCTGGTTCTTCACCGCCATTGGTGTGGGTGCGGCCATCTTTATCGTCACGCTGCTGCGGGGGCATTCGGAACAAAAGCTGTTTGCGTTTGCGCTGGCCTGTATCTTGGGCGGTGCCGTGGGCAACGTGGTGGACCGCATGATGCACGGCTACGTGGTGGACTTTCTGGACTTCCACATCCGGGGCTGGCACTTCCCGGCCTTCAACATCGCCGACGCGGCCATCACGATTGGTGCAGTTTGTTTGATCCTGGACGAGATCCTGCGCGTGCGCCGGGGCCGCAAATGATGCCCTCATACGCTGCCCGATGAAGCATTTACTGAACCTGGTGTCCGCCGTCGCCTTGCTGGTGTGGGGCACCCACCTCGTGCGCACGGGGGTGCTGCGGGTGTTTGGTGCCAACCTGCGCCAGATCATTGCGCGCAGCATGGGCAACCGCTTCACCGCTGCGCTGTCCGGCATCGGGGTCACGGCGCTGGTGCAGTCCAGCACGGCGACCTCGCTGATGACCTCGTCGTTTGTGGGCCAGGGGCTGATCACGCTGCCCGCGGCGCTGGCAGTGATGCGGGGGGCCGACATTGGCACAGCGGTGATGGCGGTGCTGTTTTCCATCGACCTGTCGTGGCTGTCGCCGCTGTTGATTTTTGTCGGGGTGGTGCTGTTCATCTCACGGCCGACCAGCACCTCTGGCCGGGTGGGCCGGGTGCTGATTGGCCTGGGCCTGATGCTGCTGGCGCTGCAGATGGTGGTGGAGGCCACCGGCCCGCTGCTGTCGTCCCCCGCCATGAAGGCGGTGCTGGTGTCACTCAACAGCGACATCCTGCTGGAGATTACGGTGGGTGCGGTGCTGGCCATCGTGGCCTATTCCAGCCTGGCCATCGTGCTGCTGGTGGCCGCAATGGCCAGCGCCAACGTGGTGCCGCTGGACGTGGCGCTAGGCTTGGTGCTGGGCGCCAACCTGGGCAGCGGGCTGCTGGCCGTCATCACCACCGCCAAGTCGACCATGGAGGTGCGCCAGGTCACCGTGGGCAACCTGATGTTCAAGATGCTGGGGGTGGCGCTGGTGGCCCCGTTCATGGGCCAGTGGCTGCGCCATGTGCGCCCGCTGCTGCCCGACGACACACAAAACGTGGTGTTGTTCCACCTGGCGTTCAACATCGTGATCAGTGTGGGCTTCATCGGGCTGACCCACTGGGTGGCACGCCTGGTGCAGCGGCTGCTGCCCAAGCCCGCACCGACTGCCGGTGCGGCGCTGCGCCCGCGCCATCTGGACGCATCTGCGCTGTCCACACCGTCGCTGGCCATCTCATGCGCCGCGCGTGAGGCGCTGCACCAGGCCGATGTGGTCGAGACCATGATGCTGGGCATGCTGACGGTGATCCGCACCAACGACATCGGGCTGGCCAAGGAGCTGCGCAAGATGGACGACACGGTGGACGAGTTGTACTCGGCCATCAAGTATTACCTGACCAAAATCTCGCGCGAGGCGCTGGGTGAGGTGGAGGCGCGGCGCTGGGCCGACATCATCAGCTTCACCATCAACATGGAGCAGATTGGCGACAGCATCGAACGTATCCTGATCGACATCGAAGACAAAAAGATCAAGAAGGGCCGCAACTTCTCGGACGCCGGTATGGCCGAAATCGTCGAGTTACATGCCCGGCTGGTGGACAACCTGCGCCTGGGCATGAGTGTGTTTTTGAACGGCAATGTGCGCGACGCGCAGAAGCTGCTCGAAGAAAAAGCCCGCTTCCGCGACCTGGAGCGTGCCTATAACGACACCCACCTGGTGCGCCTGTCGGACAACACGCAGCAGAGTATCGAGACCAGCTCCTTGCACATTGACTTGATCCACGACCTGAAGCGCATCAACTCGCACATCTGTTCGATCGCCTACCCGATCCTGGAGTCGGCCGGGGCGCTGGCACCGAACCGGCTGCGGGAACCGCTGGTGCCCTGAGTTTCAAGTCAGCCATCACCACCCGAAGTAGGCCGCCAGCACCAAGGCCGCTTCGGGCGTGAAAGCCCCCTGGGCCAGGCGGCGGTGGACTTCACCGGGCGGCAGCAATTCAAACCGCTCCACTTCACCGTCCTGGTTCACCGGCACCATGCCGTCGGGCACGGTGGCGTGAAACCAGTCGATGCGCTCCACCATGTAGCCCGCGCCACTGGCCTCGTCCGCCGGGCGGGCAAAATCCAGATGGCCACCGTGGGCCACCGTTTGCAGGGTGTGCACCTGCAGCCCCGCTTCTTCCCAGGTTTCACGCGTTAGTGCCTGCTGCAGGGTGTCGGCGGCGGACACCATGCCCCCCATCAGCGTGTCCCACTGGCCGGGGTTGTTGGGTTTGTTGAAGGCACGCTGCTGCACCCACAGGTGGCCATCACCCGTATGGCCGACCAGGTGCACCGCCTGGGTGGCCAGGCCCAGCACCCGCACGGCTCCCCGCTCGATGGTGCCTACAGGTTCACCGGCGCGGTTCAGCACCCGCAACTGCTCGTTGCGCCAGGGGCCGCACACACCCCGGGCGCGCAGGGCATCGGCCAGCGCATTCAGCGCGGCAGTGGTGCCGTCCGGTGGTGTATCCAGTACCCAGGCAGGTGCACCCTTAAACTCCTGATTTGATAGCACATGGCGCTCATCCACTATGCGCTGGAGGCCAATTTCATTCAAAACATGGGGCTCTACCGACCCCACCACCTGGCCCGCCACCCACAGCGGCCAGCGCACCCGCAGCGGCGGCTGCTGGGCTGCAAGGCGGGCCGCTGCCAGCCAGGACGGTGCGGGTGTCACGGCAGGGTCAGGATGGTGCAACCCGTGGTCTTGCGGGCTTCCAGGTCGCGGTGCGCCTGCTGCACCTGCGCCAGCGGGTACTGCTGCGCAATGTGGATCTTGACCTTGCCGCTGGCCACCACCTCGAACAAATCATCGGCCATGGCCTGGGTGGACTCGCGGGTGGCGATGTGGGTGAACAGGGTCTGGCGTGTGACGTAGAGCGAGCCCTTCGCGCCCAGGGAGCCGGGGGCAAACGGTGCCACCGGGCCCGATGCGTTGCCAAAACTCGCCATCAGGCCGAAGGGGCGCAGGCAGTCGAGCGACTTGTCCCAAGTGTCCTTGCCGACCGAGTCGTACACCACCTTCACACCCTTGCCGCCGGTGATCTCTTTCACCCGCGCGGCAAAGTCTTCTTGCTGATAGTTGATGGCATGCGCCGCGCCATTGGCCAGCGCCAGCTGGCATTTGGCGTCCGACCCTGCCGTGCCGATGAGTTGCAGGCCCAGCGCCTTGGCCCACTGGCAAGCGATCAGGCCCACACCACCGGCGGCGGCGTGGAACAGCACAAAGTCACCTGGCTCCAGGCCCTCGACCGGGCGGGTTTTCTTCAGCAGGTACTGCGCGGTCAGGCCCTTGAGCATCATGGCCGCGCCGGTCTCGAAGCTGATGGCGTCGGGCAGTTTGCACACACACTGGGCGGGCATCACCCGCACTTCGCAGTAGCTGCCGGGCGGCTGGCTGGCATAGGCGGCGCGGTCGCCGACTTGCAGGTGGGTCACACCTTGACCCACCGCTTCGACGATGCCCGAGGCCTCCATACCGATGCCCGCAGGCATGGCCAGTGGGTACAGGCCGGTGCGGTGGTACACGTCGATGAAGTTCAGGCCGATGGCCTTGTGGCGGATGCGAATCTCGCCCGGGCCCGGCTCCCCCACCGTAACGTCCACCAGCTGCAGTTGCTCGGGTCCACCGTGTTGGTGGATATGAATGGCTTGGGTCATGGTGTCTCCTGAAGGGGTTGGCTAAGAACGTGTTCAATGTTTTTTGGAGTTGCACAAGTGTCTTTTCGGGATGGGATGCAAGGCGCAGTGCGCAGTCCATAGCCCGGCTATGGACAAGCGCTGCAACGCCGCAGACCGCCCGAAAAGGCACTTGCCCGAAGGGTTGGAGTGAAATCGGGTGATTGCGCGCCCCAGCTGCTGGCATGGGCAGGAGCCCATGCGGCGCATCCGGGCCACCCACTCATCCCGATTGCACTCCAATGCAATCTCCAAAAAACATTGAACACGTTCTCAAAGCAGGCTGGCATCGTGCCACGGTTTTTGGCCCTCGCCGCGCCACCCAGCGGCCATGTCCGACCGCCACGGCATCCACACCACGGCCTGCAGGGCTGCCGCAAGATGGTTACAGTCTCCGGTTCCGCCCGAACACCCACCCCGGTTTGTGACCACGATGCACCAGCGCCTGACCCCCACCACCATTGCCCTGTTAACTTTGCCCCCGCTGCTGTGGGCGGGGAACGCGGTGGTGGGCCGGATGGTGCACGAGCTGGTGCCGCCGATGACGCTGAACTTTCTGCGCTGGATGCTGGCCTTTGCGCTGCTGCTCCCGTTTGCAGGCCAGGTGCTGCGCCGTGGCAGCCCACTGTGGCCGCATTGGCGGCGCTACGCGTTGCTGGGGCTGCTGGGGATCGGTATCTACAACGCGCTGCAGTACCTGGCGCTGCAAACCTCCACACCCATCAACGTGACCCTGGTGGCGTCCAGCATGCCGGTGTGGATGCTGGGCATTGGCTGGATGTTTTTTGGGGCCACGGTGTCGCGCAGGCAGATCGCCAGTGCGGCGCTGTCCATCGCCGGTGTGCTGCTGGTGCTGAGCCGGGGCGAATGGAGCCAGTTGCTGGCCCTGCGGCTGGTGCCCGGAGACATTTACATGCTGCTGGCCACCATCTCGTGGGCGTTCTACAGCTGGCTGCTGGCCCGCACCACCGAGCCCGCCAGCGTGCGGCAGAACTGGGCCGCCTTCCTGATGGCGCAGATGGTGTTTGGCCTGGGCTGGTCGGGCAGCTTTGCCGCCGGTGAATGGCTGCTCAGCCCGCAGACCATCGCCTGGGGCCTGCCCCTGGTCGCCGCCCTGCTCTACATCGCCATCGGCCCGGCCATCCTGGCCTACCGCAGCTGGGGCGCGGGTGTGCAGCAGGCGGGGCCCAATGTGGCGGCGTTCTTCCTGAACCTCACGCCGCTGTTTGCGGCGCTGATGTCCGCAGCGTTTCTGGGCGAGCTGCCGCACTGGTACCACGGTGTGGCGTTTGCGCTGATCGTGGCGGGGATTGTGGTGTCGGCGCGGCGCTAGGAACCTGCGCGGCGGCTGTCACCCTTTAGGAGGACAAGGTTCCTGCCGGAATGCCACTACAGTGACCAGAAGCCGCATGCGTGCGGCATTTCTCTTCTTCTCTGGGGCACGCGTTATGGCAATACGAGGCAATGTATCCATCTGGGATGCGGAAACGGAAGGGCATGAACTGCTGGACCTGACCCTGGGCGACATGCTGGACCGCCAGGCCGAGACCTACGGCGAACAGGACGCGGTGGTGTACCGGTACCCTGAAGACGGCCTGGAGTTGCGGCTCGGGTTCAGCGCCCTGCGTGACCGCGTGAACGACGTGGCACGCGGCCTCATTGCGCTGGGGGTGCAGGCCGGTGACAAGGTGGCCGTGCTGGCCACCAACGTGCCAGAGTGGCTGCTGCTGGAGCTGGCGGTGCCCAAGATCGGTGCCGTGCTGGTCACCGTCAACACCAACGTGCGGGTCAGCGAGCTGGACTACCTGCTGCGCCAGGCCGAAGTCCACACGCTGCTGCTGATGGCCGAACACCGGGGCAACGCCTACTACGCCGCACTCGCCAGCCTGGTGCCCACACTGGCCCAGCGCTCGAACACGGCGCTGGAGCCGATTGCATCCGACAGCTACCCCTGCCTGCGCCAGGTGGTGCTGATTGGTGCCGGCCAGGGCCGTCCAGGTGCGCTGCCTTTTGCCGACATGCTGGACCTGGGCCAGGACGTGCCGACCGACACGCTGCGCCAGCGCCAGGCCGCCGTGCGCCCTGGCGACGTGTCACAGATCCAGTTCACCAGTGGCACCACCGGGGCTCCCAAGGGCGCAATGATCACCCACCGCGGCACACTCAACAATGCCCGGCTGTTTGGCCTGCGGGCGGGTTTTCGGCCGGGTGACCGGATGGTGACCGCCATGCCGTTTTTCCACACGGCGGGTAATGTGCTGGACGTGCTGGGCTTGCTGGCCCATGGCGGCACGCTGGTCAAGGCAGTGCAGTTCGACCCCTTGAAGCTGCTGCAGCTGGTGGAGCAGGAGCGCGCCACCATCCTGCACGGTGTGCCCACCATGCTGATCGCCATGCTGCAGCACCCCCAGGCGGCAGAGTTCAACACCCGCAGCCTGCGGCTGGTGCTGTCGGGCGGCACGCCTATTCCCGTGCCAGTGCTGGAACAGGTCAAACGGCAGTTTGGTGCCGACCCGGTGATCGGTTTTGGCATGACCGAAGCCAGCCCCATGGTCACCGGCACACCCGCCAGCGACAGCTTCGAGCTCAAGTCCGCCACGGTGGGCAAACCGCTGGCCCATGTGTCGGTGCAGATCGTGGATGTGAACAACCAGCCGGTGGCGCTGGGCCAGGTGGGTGAGCTGCTGGTGAAGGGGTTTGGTGTGATGAAGGGTTATTACCGCATGCCCGAAAAAACCACTGAGGCCATTGATGCCGATGGCTGGCTGCACAGCGGGGACCTGGCTACGATGGACGCCGAGGGCTACATCCGCATCGCCGGGCGTATCAAGGACATGATCATCCGGGGGGGCGAAAACGTCTACCCGGCCGAGGTGGAGAGTTTCCTGATGCGCCACCCCGCCATCAAACAGGCGCAGATCGTGGGGATTCCCGACCCGTACATGGGCGAGGAAGCTGCAGCTTTTATCCAGACCCGCGAGGGGCACACCCTGAGCGCCGCCGAGGTCGAGGCTTACTGCCGCGCCAACATCGGCCGGCACAAACTGCCCAAGTACATCCGTTTTGTGGATACGTACCCGCTCACACCGAGCGGGAAGGTCAAGAAGTTCGACCTGCGCGACCAGCTGGTGGCCGCGCTCAAGGAAGAGGAGAGCCACCTTGCCTGATACACCCCTGCCCCTGCTGTATACCAAGTCTGGCGCCATCGCCACCTTCACGCTGAACCGCCCTGCGGCGCGTAACGCACTCACGCCCGAACTGGTCTGCCGCCTGGCAGACGCACTGCGCGACTTTGTGGAAGACCCGGCGCTGCGGGTCGGCATCCTCACCGGTGCGGGTGACAAGGCCTTCTGCTCCGGCGGTGACCTGGGGACGATGCTGCCTTTGATCAGTGGCGACCGCCCGGCCACCGACGACTGGGACCGCCGCGTGCTCGAAGAACCGTTTGTGATGGCCGCGTCTTCGCTGCGCGACTTTCCCATCGACAAACCCCTGATCGCCGCCATCAACGGTGCCTGTATGGCCGGGGGTATGGAGATGGTGCTGGGAACCGACATCCGTATCGCGGCCGACCATGCCGTTTTTGCCCTGCCGGAGGTGCGCCGGGGGGTGATCCCGTTTGCAGGGTCGCTGGTGCGCCTGGCGCGCCAGATTCCGCATGCGGTGGCCATGGAGTTGCTGCTGACCGGCGAGGCCGTCACCGCCGTACAGGCGCAGCGTTTCGGCCTGGTCAACCACGTGGTGCCCGCCGGGGACGTCATGCCCCAGGCACTCGCGTTGGCGCAAAAAATTGCGGCCAACGGCCCGGTGGCTGTGCAGGCGGTGAAGCGCACCGTGCGTGACACCAGCGGGCTGGTACTGGACGACGCCTATGCACTGGAGAACGACGCCAAACGCGTGGTGATGGCCTCGGACGACGCGCGTGAAGGACCCCGCGCTTTTATGGAAAAACGCGAACCACGCTTCCTGGGCCGCTAAAGAACAATGGCCGAAATGAGGACACCCGAATGAACGAGAACAGCATGGACCACACCATCGATTTGTCAGGCCAGTCGGCCATCGTGACCGGCAGCGGCCGGGGCCTGGGCCTGGCCTTTGCACGGGCGCTGGCGCGCGCAGGTGCAGGTGTGGTCATCAACGACGTGGATGCCGGTGCAGCTGCGCAGGCGGTGGAACTGATCACATCCGAAGGCGGGCGCGCAGTGGCCGAAGTGGTGCCCGTTGGCACCACCGAGGCCGCCGACCGCCTGGTGGCACGCGCCGTGGAGAGTTTTGGCCGCCTGGACATCCTGTGTACCAACGCAGGTATCTTGCGCGACCGCGTGCTGTGGAACATGTCGGACGATGAGTTCGACCTGGTCACCCAGACCCACCTGCGTGGCAGCTTCACCTGCGCGCGGGCTGCCGTGCGGCAGATGCGGGCGCAAGGCCACGGCGGCCGGGTTGTGCTGCTGAGCTCCATATCGGGCCAGCGCGGCAAATTTGGCCAGGGCAACTATGCCGCGGCCAAGGCCGGCATCGCTGCCATGGCACGCACCTGGGCCACGGAATGCGCGCGGGCGAACATCACTGTCAACGCCATCGTGCCCGTGGCCATGACCCAGATGGTGGCAACCATCCCGGCGCTGATGCCTTTCGCCGAAGCCATGGAACGCGGCGAGCCTTTGCCCGCATCGCTGCGCCACGGTCTGGGCCTGGGCACGCCGGACGACGTGGCCCCGCTGCTGGTGTTTCTGGCGTCCCGCCAGGCCGCCCATATCACCGGGCAATGTATTGGTATTGGCGGCGACAAACTGTCCCTGTGGTCACAGCCGTCGGAGGTGCGTGTGGCCTACCGCGAAGGCGGCTGGGATGCCGCGTCCATTGCCGCAGGCTGGGCGCAGGGCGTGGGCCAGCAGCTGGAGCCGTTTGGGGACGAGATCAAGCTGCCTGGGTAGCGGGGGCTGCGGGCCGCGTCAGTAGGTGCCCGGGTACGCCCCACCATCGGCCAACACGTTCTGCCCCGTCATGTAGCCCGCATGCTGGCTGCACAAAAACGCGCAGATGGCACCAAACTCTTCGGGCGTGCCAAACCGCTGGGCCGGAATGGCTTTGCGGCGGGTGTCGATGATGGCATCGACAGGTTTGCCGGTTTTTTGTGCCACACCGGCCATGTTGCCGCGCAGGCGGTCGGTGTCAAACGCACCCGGCAGCAGGTTGTTGATGGTCACGCCCTGTGCCGCCAGGCCGCTGCGCGACACACCGGCCACAAACCCGGTCAGACCACTGCGGGCACCGTTCGACAGGCCCAGGATGTCGATCGGCGACTTCACCGCACTCGACGTGATGTTGACGATGCGCCCAAAGCCACGCGCGGCCATACCGTCCACGGTGGCTTTGATGAGTTCGATGGGCGTGAGCATGTTCGCGTCCACCGCCTTGATCCAGGCGTCGCGGTCCCAGTCGCGGAAGTCGCCGGGCGGTGGGCCACCGGCGTTGGTGACCACGATGTCAAAGTCGCGGCGTACGGCGAACACAGCCGCACGGCCGGCCTCGGTGGTGATATCTGCAGCAACAAATAGCACTTCTGCGCCCGCTGGACGTGCGCTGTCAGCTATCAAATTTGCAGCAGCAGTCTGCAGCACATCGGCACCCCGCGCGACGATCAGCACGTTGACACCTTCACGCACCAGCGCCTGCGCACAGCCCAGGCCCAGCCCTTTGCTGGCACCACACACCAACGCCCATTTGCCTGCAATTCCCAGATCCATACAAACTCCTTGTGAAACTTATTTTCTTGAAGCACGGCTGAACACATAAATGCCAGCCACCACCAGCACAGTGCCCGCTGCGATCCACACCGTGAAAGGTTCACCCAGAATGAGCACCCCCATCAGGATGGTGGACATCGGGCCGACCATGCCGGTCTGCGCTGTGAGGCCTGGGCCGATACGCTCAATCGCCATCATCACCAGCAGCACCGGCACAGCAGTGCACAACGTGGCGTTGAGCACCGACAGCCAGATGACCTCGGGCGCCACCAGCGCCGCACTCAGCGGGCGCAGCAGCACAAACTGCAGCAGGCACAACACACAGGCCACCATGGTGGCCAGCCCGACCAGACGCATGGAGCCCAGGCGGTGCACCAGCTCGCCGCTGTAGACGAGGTACAGCGCATAACTGACGGCGCTGAGGAACACCAGCAGCGCGCCCCACAGCGCCAGGCCGCCCTGCAGCGAAATCTCGTGGCCAAACACCAGCACCACACCGGCATAACTGATGGCGATACCCAGCATCTGGCCGCGTGTGATGCGTTTGCGGTACAGCAGCCAGCCCAGCAGCAACACGAGTGTGGGGTTGAGGTAGAGGATCAGCCGCTCCAGGCTGGCGCTGATGTACTGCAGGCCCATGAAGTCGAGGAAGCTGGCCATGTAGTAACCAGTGAACCCCAGCCACACGATGCCGCGCCAGTCACGCCACGTCAGCGGCGGTTTGCCCCGGCTGGCCCACCAGGCGAGTGCGGCGAAGATCGGCAGCGCAAACAGCATGCGGTACATGATGAGGGTGACCGCATCGACCCCGTGGCGGTAGGCCAGCTTGACGATGATGGCTTTGCCGCTGAAGGCGATGGCCCCGACCGTGGCCATCACCAGGCCGGCGGTCATGCTGGCGGGTGCTGTGGCGGCGGCACCCTGCGGCCCCGGTGCGGACACGGTCACGCGCTGCCCACTTTGCCCGCAATGCTGTGGTGCACCCGCCGCAGCGACCACCAGACGGCCACGGCCACCAGGGGAATCGCCACCGCAGTGGTGCTCTCGGCGCTGAACGGCCAGCCCACTTTTTGCGCGCCTTTGGCCAGGTAACCGACCAGGCCCACGATGTAGTACGTGATGGCGGCCACCGACAGCCCTTCCACCGTGGACTGCAGCTTGAGCTGCAGGTCTTGGCGGCGGTTCATGGTGGTCAGCAGCGCCTGGCTGCTGAGTTGCTGCTCAATCTCGACCCGGGTGCGCAGCAGGTTGCTCACCCGCGACACCCGCTGCGACAAGGCGTCCTGACGCCGGGTGGCCCATTCGCAGGTGCTGCGCGCGGGGGTCAGACGCCGCTCCATAAATTCGCCAATGGTCTGCATACCCGCCAGGCGCGACTCGGAGATGTCTTCAATCCGTTTGTCGACCAGCTCGAAGTAGGCGGCGCTGGCCGAGAAGCGCGAATGGGTGTCGGCGTACTGGCTCTCGACCTTGCCCGCCAGCCGGGTCAGGCGGTCGAGCAGCTGCGGCTCCTGGTCGCGGTTGGCGCTGCGGATCGACTGCGCCAGTTCGGCCAGTTCACGCTCGGCATGGGCCAGCACCTGGGACGCTTCACGCGCGGCGGGCAGGCCCAGGAGTGCCGCCATGCGGTAGGTTTCAATCTCCAGCAACCGCTGCACCAGCCGCCCCAGACGGCGTGGTGTCATGCCGCCCGCCAGCAAGACCATGCGCGAAAAGCTGTCGGCATGGATGGCAAAGTCGGTGTACACCTCACCATGGCCGTCGGCCACGGTGGACGCAACCAGGGTGTCCTCCAGCAGCACATGTTTAACCAGCGACGACGCGCCGAACACGCTGGTGGGCAGCACCCACAAGTGCAGCGCGGTCAGGCACTGCCCGGGTAACGCCTGCAGCCACTCCTGCGGCACCACCTGGATGGCGGTGGCCGGGTCACGCTCGCCAAAACCGGCCACCTCCAGCGGGCGCATGAAGGTCCAGGTGACAAATTCGGTGTGCATTTCCCAGCGGATACGGAACGCACCCAAGTCCATACGGATATAGGTCGAATGCGCGTCGGGTTGCGGCAGATGGTGGTCGCCCAGCAGGGCCGCCACATGCGCGCGGCTGGCATCGCGCTGGGCTGCATCACAGGCCATCACCACATGGGAGATCGCCAGCGGTGCCGACATGGCCTCGGGCGGGCGGGCATGGATCTCGTTGTGCAGCGCATGACGCTGCAGGTGCTGGGGAAAATGGTGGTTTGGTGGCATACGTTTTCTCGTGAGCCACCATTGTGTCGCACGGCAAGCAGCTTCAAGGCACCCAGGTCGTGTGCAGACCTTCCTGATCACGAAGACGGGCGTCCAAAAAAAACGGCACCCGAAGGTGCCGTTGTGTGAAGCGTGGTGCCTCGTCAATCCTCGACGAAGGCCTCTTCGCGCTTGTTCTTGATGGCAGGCAGCAGCACGATGATGAGCAGCAGCACAGCCACAGCCAGCAAACTCGCCGACAGCGGACGGGTGACAAACACACTCCAGTCACCACGCGATAGCAGCAGCGCACGCCGCAAGTTCTCTTCCATCATCGGGCCCAGAATCAGGCCCAGCAGCAGGGGCGCAGGCTCACAACCCAGCTTGTGGAACAGGTAACCCACGAAGCCGAAGATACCCACGATCCAGATGTCCCAGGTGTTGTTGTTGGTGGAGTACACCCCAATCGCACAGAACAACACAATCGACGGGTACAGGAACTTGTACGGAACCGACAGCAGCTTGATCCACATGCCGATCAGCGGCAGATTCAGAATCACCAGCATGGCGTTACCGATCCACATCGAGGCGATCAGGCCCCAGAACAGCTCTGGGTTGCTGGTCATCACCTGGGGGCCAGGCTGGATGTTGTGGATGGTCATGGCACCCACCATCAGCGCCATCACGGGGTTGGGCGGAATGCCCAGCGTCAGCAATGGGATGAACGAGGTTTGTGAGCCCGCATTGTTGGCAGCTTCAGGCGCAGCCACACCGCGGATGTTGCCCTGACCGAATGGCACTTCGCCCGGATGGAGCTTGGTTTTCTTCTCGACCGTGTATGCCGCAAAAGCCGACAACATGGCACCGCCGCCTGGCAGGATACCCAGGGCACTGCCCATTGCCGTACCACGCAGCACTGCGGGGGTCATACGCTTGAAGTCTTCTTTGGTGGGGAACAAACCCGTCACCTTGGCTGTGAACACTTCGCGGTCGGAGGAAGGCTGTCCCAGGTTGGCAATAATTTCGCCGTAACCGAACACACCCATGGCAATGGCGACGAAACCGATACCGTCTGTCAGTTCGGGGATATCAAAGCTGTAACGCGCCACACCCGAGTTCACGTCGGTACCGACCAGGCCCAACAACAGACCCAGCACGATCATGGCAATCGCCTTGAGCAAGGAGCCCGAAGCCAACACCACCGCACCGATCAAACCCAGAACCATCAGCGCAAAATACTCTGCGGGGCCGAACTTGAAAGCAACTTCTGTCAATGCAGGCGCGAAGGCGGCCAGCACCAGCGTACCGACACAGCCTGCAAAAAATGAACCCAGACCAGCGGCTGCCAGCGCAGGGCCGGCACGGCCTTTGCGGGCCATCTGGTAACCGTCAATCACGGTCACCACCGAGGACGATTCCCCCGGTAGATTCACCAGAATGGCGGTGGTCGAGCCGCCGTACTGCGCCCCGTAATAGATACCCGCCAGCATGATCAGTGCGGACACCGGTGGCAGCGCATAGGTTGCGGGCAGCAACATGGCGATGGTGGCCACCGGGCCAATACCGGGCAGCACACCGATGAGGGTGCCCAAGATACAGCCGACCAGGCAGTACAGCAGGTTGATCGGCGTGAAGGCCACGCCAAAACCCATTGAAAGATGTTCAAAAAGTTCCATGGATTTTTTCCTTAGCCGGTGATAAACGTCGGCCAGACCTGGATCTGCAGTTTGAGCGCCCAGATGAAGGCGACATAACTGCCGATGGCAAGCGCTGTTGCCAGAAGGATTGACGACTTGAGCGAGAACTTGTCACCTGCCATGCCGGCAATGATGGTCAACGCATAAATGGCGATGATCAGGCCCATGGCCGGAACACCAATGCTGGGCAAGCCACCGAGCAACACGCCAAACGTGAAGTTGGCCAGCAAGATGAACACCAGGGGCTTCCAGGCCCATTTGCCAATCTTGTCACCACCCACCGTCTCGACCACGGTGGCCTTGAAGGCCATAACGGCACCGATGATGGCCAGCAATATACCCAGCATGAGTGGGAAATATCCGGGCCCCATGCGTGCGCCAGTGCCCACCGTGTACGTCGTGGCACCCCACGCAAACGCTATCCCAACCCCCATGAACATGAGGCCGGAAAAAAAGTCCTTCTGACTTTTGATTTTCACAAGCTGTCTCCTCGAAAGATAAGTTCGACCCGCAGATTGTGTCCAGTTTGTGCCTGTACAGCGATGTGGATTCCACCTACCGAACCACTCCGTACAAACCCTTAAACGCCTCCCAAAAAGGTGCATTTAAAAGTGCAGGAGTGGAGGCGCACCAAACCCGCGCACAGGTGCTGCACAGACAGGTGCGAACAGTGAATTCCTTATCGGCAAACCCGTGCAGGAACACACGGGCCCAGCATCAATCCAGCGGCGGTGTGGTGCTCAGCACCGCGTCGATGGTGGTGAGCCCTTCGGCCACACGCAGGGCCCCGGCCAGCCGCAGCGGCCGCATGCCATCGGCCACGGCCTGGCGGCGCAGTGCGTCCAGCACGGGCTCTTTGTTGACACGGGTCTTGAAGTCTTCGGTCACCGTCATCAGTTCGTAGAGCCCCATGCGCCCCATGAAGCCGGTCATGCGGCAGTCCACACAGCCCACAGGGCGGTAGGGCCGGTAACCGCCGTTGATCTTCCAGGGTTTGATGATCTCGTTGATGGTCTCGACCGGGGTTTCGGTGTCGGGCACCTTGCACTGCGCACACAGGGTGCGCACCAGCCGCTGCGCCAGCACACCCAGCACGGTGGCGTTGAGCAGGTACGACGGCACACCCAGCTCCATCAACCGCGTGATGGCGGAAGGTGCATCGTTGGTGTGCAGGGTGGAGAACACCAGGTGCCCGGTGAGTGCCGCCTGCACCGCCATGTCGGCGGTTTGCAGATCGCGGATTTCGCCCACCATGATGATGTCCGGGTCCTGCCGCATCAGGGCGCGCAGGCCTTCGGGAAAACTGAAGTCGAGCTGCGGCTGCACCTGTGTCTGGTTGAAGGCGGGCTCGATCATTTCGATCGGGTCTTCAATGGTGCTGACGTTGACCTCTTCGGTCGCCACACGTTTGAGTGTGGAGTACAGCGTGGTGGTTTTGCCCGAGCCCGTGGGCCCCGTCACCAGGATGATGCCGTGGGGCCGTTTGACGAGGGATTCCCAACGCTGGGAGTCGTGGGGCGTGAAGCCCAGCGCATCCAGATCCTTGACCGCCGTGTCGGGGTCAAAAATCCGCATCACCATCTTTTCGCCAAACGCGGTGGGCAAGGTGGAAATGCGCATTTCCACTTCGTCGCCGCGCGGGTTGCGGGTCTTGATACGGCCGTCGAGCGGGCGGCGTTTTTCGACCACGTCCATGCGGCCCAGCAGCTTGATACGCGCCACCATGGCAGCCATCACACCCATGGGCATTTGGTACACCGGGTGCAACACACCGTCGATGCGAAAGCGGATCACGCCCTGCTCGCGCCGGGGCTCCAGGTGGATGTCGCTGGCGCGCTGGCCAAACGCGTACTGCCACAACCAATCCACCACCCGCACCACACTCTGGTCGTTGGCGTCGAGTTGTTTGTTGGACTTGCCCAGCTCCACCAGTTGCTCAAAACTGGCACCCGCGCTGTTGCCCCCGGCCTTTTGCGCGGCACGCACCGACTTGGCCAGCGCAAAAAACTCGGCGGTGTAACGCTGGATGTCCAGCGGGTTGGCCACCACCTGCCGCACACTGCGCCGCGCCTGGCGCTCCACCTCGGCCACCCAGTCGGTGACAAAGGGCTCGGCTGTAGCCACCACCACCTCTTTGGCGGTGACCTGCACCGGCAGCACCTTGTGACGCTCGGCGTACACCGCACTCATGGTGTCTGCCACCTTGCCCACGTCCACCTTCAGCGGGTCGATGCGCAGGTAGTCCAGCCCAGCCCGCCCCGCGAGGTAACGTGTCAGGGCCTCGATGTCCAGCGGTTTGCCGTCGCTGGCACGCTCCATCGCCACACTGGCCAGCCGCACCAGAGGGTGCTGCGCACTCTCGGCCTGCGAACAGCGCGCCACGGTGCGCCGCGCCTCGGCGTCGGAGATCACGCCATCGTCCTTGAGCCACTGCACCAGGTGGTGCCAGTCCACCGGCCCGGCATGCAAGGGGCGGGGAGCAATGGGCCGGGGCAGAGGGTGTGAAGAAGTGGTCATAGGTGCCAGTATGGCAGTGGGGTTGCCCGAGGGTCAGGCCTGAAAAGGTTTAAACACCCGCGCCCATTTGGTGGCGGGCAGGCCCCAACGGGTCTGGATGGCCTCACCGCGCTCGGCCAGTTGCTCGCGCGTGGGGTGCAGCGCCGTGCGCTGGGCCAGCACCACGGTGTTGCCCTCCCGTGTGGGTTTGAAGGCCCACACCGCATCGGCACCAAACACGTTCACCAGCTTCTGCAGGCTGCGCTCGTAGCTGGAGTCGCGGCCAAACAGGTTGACGGTCATACAACCGTCGTCGGTCAGCATCTGGCGGCAACCCGCGTAAAAGTCTTCACCGTCGAGCACTGGCCCGGCGGCCTCATGGTCGTACAGGTCCACCTGTAACGCGTCCACCGTGCCATGCCATTGCGCATCCTGCACGGCCAGCGCGGCGTCCTGCACCAGCACCTGCAGCTTGGCGTTGTCGAACGGCAAACGGAACCAGCCCCGGCAGGCCGCGATGACCTGTGGGTTGAGTTCGATCACCGTGGTCTTCATGTGCAGCTTCTTGTGGCAGAACTTGGTGAGGGACGCCGCCCCCAGGCCCAGCTGCATCGCGTGGCGTTTGGCCACCGAAGAAGGCGGCACAAACAGCAGCCAGGCCATCATGCGCTGCACATATTCAAGGTCCAGCTCATACGGTGCGTCCAACAGCATCGAGCCCTGCACCCACTCCGTCGCGCCCAGGTGCAGGCAACGCACGTCGCCGTAGTCTGAAAAATGCACTTCCGGCAGTTCAATCACTTGTTTTTTGGTAACCATGGGGGGATTGTCCATGACGCCCTACACCACGCCGTGGGCCTCGAACACCTCGCGCCACGCGGCCAGTTTGCGCTCAAAGCTCCAGGACGCGTTGGCCGGGCTGGTGGAGGGCAGGCGGTAAAACGCCACACCACTACCCCCCAGACTGGCCGCTACCCGGGGCATGTGTTTAAAACTCTCGGCGCCGTTGTGGGCAATGGCCTGCAACTGCGGGCACGCCGCCTGCAGCGCCGCAAAGTCATTCACCTCGGCGTTGCGGATGGCGGAGTCGAGGCTGCCCGCCCGCTCACACCGGGCATACACGTCCCACAGGCCCAGCCCGTTTTGCAGCGCGGCCTCGCAACGCGCTGCATAAGGCAACGCCATCAAATCGACGCCCCACAGCGCCGACAAAATCTTCCAGAAATGGTTTTGCAGATGGCCGTAGTACTGCTGCTGCGCCAGCGAACGCACGCCGGGGAAGCTGCCCAGCACCAGCAGGCGGGTATTCGCCGCCACCACGGGGGCAAACCCTTGCAACCGGTCGGAATGCAGGCCCTGCGTCATGGCACGCGGACCCCGTCACACGCCAGCACATGCGCTTGCACCACCTCCACCAGCCAGTCCATCACCACACGCACGCGTTTGGACAGGTTGCGGCGGTTGGCGTACAGCAAGGTGAAAGGCAGTGGCGGGGCTGCGTGGGCCGGCAGCACCTCGACCAACAGGCCCTCCCGCAGGTGGCCTTGTACGGCCATGGTGGGGGCCTGGATGATGCCGAGCCCGGCCAGGCAGGCGGCGGTGTATGCGTCGCCGTTGTTGACGGTAATGGCGCCCGGCATGGGGATGTTGAGGGGCGCCTTGCCGTCTGGCTGGGCCACCTCAAAACCGACCGTTTTGGCACCCAGGTTGGGCGCGTAGTGCACCAGCTGGTGGTGGGCCAGGTCGTCCAGCGTGTGGGGTGTGCCGTGTGCCTGCAGGTAGGCGGGGCTGGCGCAGTTGGCCATCCGCATGGGGTGCATGGGACGTGCGACCAGGCTTGTGTCCAGCACCGGCCCGGCACGCAGCACACAGTCGAAACCTTCGCGCACCAGATCCACCCGGCGATCGGTGCTGCTGATTTCCAACGCCAGCAGTGGGTGCAGCTGCAGCAGCTCGGGCAGGCGGGGAATCACCACATTACGCGCCATACCTCCCGTCATGTCGAGCCGCACGCGACCGCGCAGGGCTTCGCCGCTGGGTTGCTGGAACATGGTTTGCAGCTCATCCGCATCGGCCAGCAGGTCTTTGCAGCGCTCGTAGAACGCCTGGCCGTCCTGCGTGGGGGTGACACGGCGTGTAGTGCGGTGCAACAGGCGGGTGCACAGCGTGGTCTCCAGTTGCCGCACCGCATTGGACACACTGGCCTTGGGCAAACCCAGCGTATCCGCCGCCTGGGTGAAGCTGGCCAGCTCGGCCACGCGGGTGAAGATGTGCATGCGGTCGAGGGCAATCATTGTTCAATTATGGCGAACAATTAAATCAAACCAAGCTTATTTATCAAATCAAACAGCGTCAATAGACTTCCTTCCATCCACAACCTGCTCACCCGAAGGAAGCACACCATGACAACATCCACCAAGCCGAACACCCGCGTCGCACTCATCACCGGCGGCAGCCGCGGCCTGGGCAAAAGCACCGCGCTCCATGTGGCCGCCCAGGGCAGCGACGTGATCCTGACCTACCGCAGCCAGGCCGCCGAGGCGCAGGCCGTGGTGGCGCAGATTGAAGCCCTGGGCCGCCGCGCGGTGGCGCTGCCGCTGGACGTGGGTGTGAGCGCCAGTTTTGCCGACTTTGCCGCCCGCGTGCAGGCCGCGCTGGCCACCACCTGGCAACGCGACCGCTTTGACCACCTGGTGAACAACGCCGGCATTGGCAGTTATGCGAGCCTGATGGACACCACCGAGGCACAGTTTGACGAACTGGTGAACATCCACTTCAAGGGCGTTTTTTTCCTCACACAAAAGCTGTTGCCCCTGATCGCGGACGGCGGGCGCATCATCAACCTGTCCAGCGGGCTGACCCGGTTTGCGCTGCCCAACTACAGCGCCTACGCCAGCATGAAGGGCGCGGTGGAGGTGCTGACGCACTACATGGCCAAAGAGCTGGGCCCGCGCGGTATTGCGGTGAACACGGTGGCGCCCGGCGCGATTGCGACAGATTTTGGCGGCGGCCATGTGCGCGACGACGCCCAGATCAACAGCTTTGTGGCCGGGCAGACGGCGTTGGGGCGTGTGGGTCTGCCAGACGACATTGGTGGTGTGGTGGCAGCGCTGCTGTCCCCCGCCAATGGCTGGGTGAACGCGCAGCGTATCGAGGCGTCGGGCGGCATGTTTTTGTAATAAAAACAGGCTCCAACGCACATCCTGCATACGCTACCAGCTATATATTCAATAGCACTCAACACCAACCCGGTGCAGGTAGCAGCGCCGCCAGCTTGGGCAATGCGGCTACCGCATTGCGGGTGGTGGCGTCGCGTAATTCATCCACGGCCATGCCCCGCAGGCCCGCCACCACGGCGCCGATGCGGGGCAGTTCGCCCGGCTCGTTGCGGCCCTGCGGCAGGCCACCGGCCCGCTGTTCAGCCGTGCGGTACAGCCAGTGCGGCGGAATGTCCGGCGCGTCGGTTTCCAGCACGATGGCAGACAAGGGCAAGGTGCTGGCCAGCCTGCGCAGCTGCAGCGCACGGTCAAACGTCACCGCGCCACCAAAGCCAAGCTTGAAGCCCAGGTCGATAAACGCCTGCGCCTGCTGTGTGCTGCCGTTGAAGGCATGGGCGATGCCTTGCCAGCCGTCGGGCCCGATCTGGCGCAGGTGTTTGAGCAACTGGTCGGCCGAGCGCCGCACGTGCAGGATCACCGGCAGGCCATGGCGGCGGGCCAGACGTAACTGCTCGCGGTAGAAGAATTCCTGGCGCGGGCCGTCCAGCCCGGGCACTGACACTTGCCCCCACGCTCCCTCACTGCGTGTGGTCGCTGCCCCCCGAGGGGGCCGCTTTTTGCCTTGGGGCGGCCCGGCGGCAAAATAATCCAGCCCAATCTCCCCCACCGCCACCAGGCGCGGATCGTCCCGGTGGGCGGTCAGCGCCGCATCCAGCAGGGCCACATCAGCGTCGGCGGCCTGTGGTGTGTACAGCGGGTGGGTGCCCAGCGCATACGCATCGCCCGTCTGGTGCGCCAATTCACGCGCCGCATCGAAGTTGAACGCACCGACCGCAGGGATCACACACAACGCTACGTTATTGGTAGCTGCCCGCGCACGCACGGCGGGCGTATCAGACCTAAACTCTGGTGCATCCAGATGGCAATGGGTGTCCACCCAGGCCGTCATGCCGTGTGCCTTTTGCAGGTGTGTGCCGTGGTGGTGTGTCTGTGCATGTGAGTCCTGCCCCGCAGAGGGGTTGTATGTCGATTTCACGCGGCAGAAAACCGCAAACCATGCTACCGTCTTTCCATGCTGATTTCTGTTACCCGCATGCTGGAACACCCCGCATGCCCCCAACGGCAGAGAACCCAGGATGCGCAGAACCGCTCGCTACAGCAGCTCCAGCCGCCCGCCCCCGGAGCCACCCACGCCTGAACCTGGCGGCACGCCTGCACACGCCCCGGCGCTGGCAGGGCCCACCCCGCCCACCCGCCAACCACGCTTGGCACGCCATGTCACACGCACCCATCTGGCCTGGCTGGTGGCCGCACTGGTGGTGTGCCTGCTGGCCATGGCGGTATGGACCCAGCAGCGGACCACACAACGCCAGTTGACCCAGGAAGACATCGACGCGGCGGTGCTGCACACACTCATCAACAAAACCATGCCCTCCCCCGCCGCCCGTGCCGTGGCGCAGGTGGCACCGTCGGTGGTGCGTGTGGTGGGGTACAGCAAGGTCAAACATCCGCCAGGCAAAGGGTCGCCCCGCGTGCCGGGCAAGACGAACAAAACCGACAAGGACGACAAAGCCGCTGCAGAAGACGGCGAAGTCGAAACCGGCGTGGGCACCGGTGTGGTGATTGTGGACACGGGCATCATCCTCACCAACATGCATGTGGTGGCAGGTGCGGACAGCATCCGTGTGACCTTTGCCGACGGGCTGGAGGCCACGGCCACGGTGACGGGTGTACAGCCCGAACACGACCTGGCCGTGCTGCAGGCCCACAAAATTCCCGACGACCTGGCCGCCGCCACCATGCGCTCTACCGCCGACCTGCGCCCCGGGGACATGGTGGCTGCGGTGGGGTTCCCTTTTGGTATTGGCCCCTCAGCGTCGGCAGGGGTGGTGTCGGGGCTCAAACGAGAGTTCGAGTCGCCCGAAGGCAAACGCCCCTTGAGCAACCTGATCCAGTTCGACGCGGCAGCCAACCCCGGCAACTCGGGTGGCCCGCTGGTCACCATGGACGGCGAAGTGGTCGGCATCGTCACCGCCATCCTCAACCCCACACGTGCGCGCACCTTCATTGGCATCGGCTTTGCGGTTCCCATCGAGAACGCGGCCAGTGCCGCAGGCATGCCGCCTTTTTAACCCCCACAGGAGCCCCATGGACATGTCCACCCCATCCGACACCCCCCAGGCCGCCACACTGATGGAGCAGATCCTCTTCGAGGTCAAACGGGTGGTGGTCGGGCAAGACCGCTTTCTTGAACGCGTGATGGTGGCCATGCTGGCGCAGGGCCATTTGCTGGTCGAAGGGGTGCCGGGCCTGGCCAAAACCCTGACCGTCAAGACCCTGGCGCAGGCGATGCAGGGCCAGTTCAAACGTATCCAGTTCACGCCCGACCTGGTGCCCGCCGACCTGGTGGGCACGCGCATCTACAACCAGAAAACCGGCGACTTCAGCACCGCGCTAGGCCCCGTTTTCACCCACCTGCTGCTGGCGGATGAGATCAACCGCGCGCCCGCCAAGGTGCAAAGTGCGCTGCTGGAGGCCATGCAGGAGCGGCAGATCACCATCGCCGGGGAAACCCACACCCTGCCCGCCCCTTTTCTGGTGATGGCGACGCAAAACCCGATCGAAACCGAAGGCACCTACCCGCTGCCCGAGGCGCAGGTAGACCGCTTCATGATGAAGGTGTTGGTGGACTACCCGACCGACGAGGAAGAGCTGGTCATCGTGCAACGTGTCATCGGCCCGCCGCCCACCGTCACGGCCATTGCCAGCATGGAGCAGTTGCACACCTTGCAGAAGGAGTGCCGCAAGGTTTACATCGACCCTTCGATCCTGCAGTACGCCGTGCGCCTGGTGTCGGCCACCCGCAGCCCTGAAAAACACGGACTCAAAGACCTGGCCCGCCTGCTGGCCTATGGTGTGAGCCCGCGCGCCACCATCAACCTCGCAGAAGGCGCACGCGCGCTGGCCATGATGCGCGGGCGCAACTACGTGCTGCCGCAGGACATGGCCGACCTGGTGCCCGACGTATTGCGCCACCGCATGGCCTTGTCGTACGAAGCCCTGTCCGAAGGGCTGACCGCCGACACGCTGGTGGGCATGCTGATGGCCAAGATTGCGCTGCCGCCCAAGCCGCTGCACCACGACCCCTACCGCAGCCCCGCCCATGAAACAGCCACTGCCTGACCCCACTGCAGCCACCGCAGCGGCCCCACTGCCCGCATCACTTCCAGGCGCGGCCGAGCAGTTGCTGCGCCGCCTGGAGTGGACCGTCATCCGCAAGCTCGACGGCCTGCGCCAGGGCGACTACCGCACGCTGCTGCGCGGCGCCGGGCTGGACCTGGCCGACCTGCGTGAATACAGCCCACCCGACGATGTGCGCCATATCGACTGGAACGTCACCGCGCGGCTGCAGGTGCCGCATGTGCGGGTGTTCACCGAAGACCGCGAGATGGACACCTGGTTTGCACTGGACCTGAGCCCGTCAATGGACTTTGGCTCAGGCGAGCGCACCAAACGCGCGCTGGCCACCGACTTCGTCGCTGTGGTGGCCCGCCTGCTGACCCGGCATGGCAACCGCGTGGGGGCCTTTCTGGACGACGGCCAGGGTGCCCACAAAGGCAGCCAGTGGATTCCGGCCCGCGGTGGCCGCGCGCATGTGCTGCACCTGCTGCATTCCGTGCTGCACCGCCCGGCGCACGGCGGGCGCGGCCACACACGGCTGCACGAGCTGCTGCATTCGGTGGCGGGCCAGGTGCGCCGCCGGTCCATGGTGCTGGTGGTGTCCGACTTCTTCACCGACACCGGCTGGGAAAAACCCCTGGGCCAACTCGCGATGCGGCACGACGTGGTCGCGGTGCGACTGGTGGACCCGCTGGAACAGTCGCTGCCCGACCTGGGCATGATCCCCGTGCAGGACGCCGAGACCGGTGAGGTGCTGATGGTGGACACCCACGACGCAGGTTTTCGCCGCCGTTTTGCGCAGCTTGCCGCACAGCGCGAAGACACCTTACGCGCCACACTCGCACGCGCCGGGGTGGACACGCTGGAGCTGTCCACCACCGATGATTTGCTCGACGCGCTGACCCGCTTCATGGACATGCGCCGCAGGCGGGTGCGTGCGGCGGGCCACGGAACATCCGCCCCCCTGCAGGACAAGGTGGCCGCATGACATTTCTTTGGCCCCAGTTCCTGTGGCTGTTGCTGGTCGTGCCGCTGCTGCTGGCGTTGTATGTGTGGCTGCTGCGCCGCAAGAAAAAGCTGGCACTGCGCTACGCCAGCCTGTCCATCGTGCGCGAGGCCATGGGCACGGGTGGGGGCCTGCGCCGCCACATTCCGCCGCTGCTGTTTCTGCTGGCGCTGGTAGCCATGCTGCTGGCGTCGGCACGGCCGCTGGCCGTCATCACCCTGCCGTCGCAGCAGCAGACACTGGTGCTGGCGATGGACGTGTCGGGCAGCATGCGCGCCACCGACGTCAAACCCAACCGGTTGGTCGCCGCCCAAGAGGAGGCCAAGTCTTTCATCACCGAACTGCCCCGCCACGTGCGGGTGGGCATCGTCGCATTTGCGGGCAGCGCGCAGGTGACGCAGTTGCCCACCGTCAACCGCGAAGACCTGACCACCGCGATCGACAGCTTCCAGTTGCAACGCGGCACCGCCACGGGCAACGGCATCGTGATGTCACTGGCCACGTTGTTCCCCGACGCCGACATTGACATGGCCGCGCTGGGCAACAACAACGGCAATGCCCGCAACGGCGCGCGCAGCCTCTCCAAACCAGCCCCCGACGCGGCCGACGCCCCCAAAGAATTCACCCCCGTGCCCCCCGGCTCGTACACCTCGGCGGCCATCATCATGCTGACCGACGGTCAGCGCACCACGGGTGTGGACCCGCTCGAAGCCGCCAAGTTGGCAGCCGACCGGGGCGTGCGGGTGTACACCGTGGGTATAGGCACGGTGGACGGTGAAACCATCGGATTTGAAGGCTGGTCCATGCGGGTGAAACTGGACGAAGAAACCCTCAAGTCCATCGCCACCCGCACCCAGGGTGAATACTTTTACGCAGGCACCGCTGCCGACCTGAAGAAGGTGTATGAAACCCTCAGCACCCGGCTCACGGTCGAGAAAAAAGAGACAGAAATATCGGGCCTGTTTGCACTGCTGGGCGCGGTGCTGGCGCTGCTGTCCGCCGGCTTGTCACTGCTGTGGTTTCACAGAATTCTGTAGCCTAAACCCTCCCACGCGCAGGACTGCAGCGCGGCACAAACGGGTTCCCTGAAGGTCTGCAGGGTGAATACGCCATTCACGGTTCTGTCACACAGCGCCGATACAACAGCGGATTCGCCACTTGCACTGAACCATTCCCCATGACATTTCTGCGCCCCCTGCGTTCGCCTGTCCGCCACTTCGCCATGACCCTGCTGGCCGCAGCCACCCTGGCTGCCTGCGGCGGCGGAGACGATGAAGCCACACCGGTTCAAGCCCCCTCCGTGGAGGTCAAGCCCATTGAAGTGGCGCCGGTTGCACCCCAACCCGTTGAAGTGAAACCTGTGGAACCCACGCCGGTTGAAGTTACGCCGGTGGAAGCCACACCGGCGGGCTTGACCCTTGAAAAAATCGGCGGCTACAGCACCGGCGTGTTTGGCAAAAGTGCCGCAGAAATCACCGCGTTTGATGCCGCATCCAAACGTGGTTTTGTGGTCAACGCCCAGCTGGGTGCCGTGGACGTGCTGAACCTGGCAGACCCGACCCAACCGGTCCACGCGGGCCGCATCGACGCCACCACCGTGCTGGCAGGGGCCGAGATCAACAGCGTGGCCGTACACAACGGCATCGTCGCCGTGGCGATCCAGGCCCCGGTGAAGACCGACAACGGCCGTATGGCGCTGTACAAGGCCAGCGACCTGACGTTGCTGGGCAGCGTGGCCGTAGGTGCCCTGCCCGATATGGTCACCTTCACGCCCGATGGCCGCACCGTGCTGGTGGCCAACGAAGGTGAGCCCAGCGACGACTACCAGATCGACCCCGAAGGTTCGGTGAGTGTGATCGACGTGTCCGACCCCACCAAGCCCGTTGCCCGCACGGCCGACTTCACCGCCTTCAACGGCCAGGAAGCCGCGCTGCGCGCCAAAGGTGTGCGCATCTTTGGCCCGGGCGCCAATGCTGCCAAGGACTTCGAGCCCGAGTACATCGCCGTGTCCGCCGACGGCAAGACTGCCTGGGTCACGCTGCAGGAAAACAATGCCTTGGCCAAAATCGACATCACCACAGCCAAAGTGACGGATGTGATCGCACTGGGCTACAAGGACCACGGCGTGGCCGGCAACGAACTCGATGTGTCCGACACCGACCTGAAGGCCGACATCAAGACCTGGCCCGGCCTGCGCGGCCTGTACCTGCCCGACAGCATCACGTCGTACACCGTGGGCGGCAAAACCTACCTCGTCACCGCCAACGAAGGCGACGCACGTGCCTGGGGCGAAAGCAACCCAGCCTACTGGGCGGGCGACGCCAGCAAGGGTTTTGTCGAAGAATTCCGCGTCAAACACCTCATCAACAAAAACGGCTGGACGGGCCGCAAGGGCGACGACCTGCCACCCCAACTCAGCGCACTGGCCGCCGGTGGCCTGCTGAACCCGGCTGTGTTTGGCTACTGCGGTGCCATCGCGGGCGACCCAGGCAACTGCCGCGCAGACAACCAACTCGGTCGCCTGAACATCAGCTGGACCCAGGGCTACCGCCAAGATGCAAATGGCAAACCTGTAATGTTCAACACCAGCGGTCTGGAAGACCCCACAGGCAACCGCCTGATGTACGACGCGTTGTACGCGTACGGCGGCCGCTCGTTCGCCATCTGGGACGACGCCGGCAAGCTGGTGTGGGACTCGGGCGCCGAGATCGAGAAGTTCCTCGCCAGCGACGCCTGCAAGCTGGGCACCCAGCGCCAGTTGCCGTGCAAAACCTACTTCAACACCAACCACGAAGACGCCAGCGGCATCGACAACCGCAGCGACAACAAAGGCCCCGAGCCCGAAGGTGTGGCCGTGGGCACCATCGGCAACAAGACCTTCGCCTTTATCGGCCTGGAACGTATGGGCGGCGTGCTGGTGTACGACATCACCACCCCCACCCAACCCGTGCGTGTGGACTACCTGAACACCCGCGACGACTGGACCAACAACCCGACCACCACCCCCACAGCCATCGGCGACCGGGGACCTGAAGGTTTGGCGTTTGTGCCCGCCGCCAAGTCCCCCAACGGCAAACCATTGCTGCTGGTGGGCAACGAAGTCAGCGGCACCACGGCCGTGCTACAGCTGAACCTGAGCTACTGATCTGTTGATCGACTGACCGCCGCCGCATTGCGGCAGGTGGGTCAACGCGAAGGGAGCATGTGAAAGCATGCTCCCTTCTTGCGTTTGGGCCATGAATTACATGCAAAATAAGCCTCTCGCGCCCGTCTGCCGGACGCAGGCAGTTATCAATTTCATAGCAAACATACAAGGAGCAAACATGTTCAACCTGCACGGAAAAGTCGCACTCGTCACCGGTGGCAATGGGGGTATCGGCCTGGGCATGGCGCAGGGCCTGGCGCAGGCCGGAGCACGGGTGGTGATTGCCGCACGCAACACACAGAAGTCGGCCGAAGCCGTGGCCGCGTTGCAGGCCCTGGGCAGCGACAGTTTTGCGCTGGAAGCCGATGTGACCAACGAAGCCTCGGTAGCCGCCCTGTTTGCGCAGGTGGCAGAGCGTTGCGGCCGACTCGACATCCTGGTCAACAACGCAGGCACCACCGTGCGCAAACCGGTGGACCAGTTGGCGCTGGACGAGTGGAACCAGGTGATGGACACCAACCTCACCAGCGCCTTCCTGTGCTGCCGCGCCGCCCACCCGCTGATGAAACAGGCCGGTGGCGGCAAGATCATCAACATCGGCTCGATGATGTCGATTTTTGCCGCGCCCTACGCCCCCGCCTACGGCGCGAGCAAAGGCGGCATTGTGCAACTCACCAAAGCCATGGCATCGTCCTGGGCGGCCGACCAGATCCAGGTCAACGCCATCCTCCCCGGCTGGATCCAGACCGCACTCACCGACGGCGCTCGGGCGCAGGTGCCAGGCCTGAACGAACGCGTGATCGCCCGCACCGCAGCAGGCCGCTGGGGCCAGCCGGCTGACCTGGCAGGTACGGCGGTGTTTCTCGCCAGTGCGGCGTCGGACTTTGTGACGGGGACAGCGATTCCGGTGGATGGGGGGTATTCGATTGCGGCGTGAGGTGGACGTCAAATCGACCAGTTCTCACCCAACGCTTCCGCCTGCTGCAACACCAGCTCGACAGCACTGTCCGCCCTATCCGGCGGGTATTTGTATTTGCGCAGGATGCGCTTGACCAACAAGCGCAGCTTGGCCCGCACGCTCTCGCGCTTCGACCAGTCCACGCTCAGGTTCTGGCGCAAGCTCTCGGTCAGCTCGTGCGCAATTTTCTTGAGCGTCTCATCGGTCAGTTCACGCACGGCAGATTCGTTGTGGGCCAGTGCGTCGTAAAAGCGCACTTCGTCTTCGGTCAGGCCCAGCGTTTCGCCGCGTGAAGCCGCCTCGCGGAACTTCTTCGCCATCGCCACCAGCTCTTCCATCACCTGCGCAGTTTCGATGGAGCGGTTCTGGTAGCGCTTGATCACGTCGGCCAACAGCTCCGAGAACTTGCGGTCCTGCACCACGTTGCTGGCAAAGCGGCTCTTGATCTCACCTTCCAGCAGACGCTCCAGCAGCTCCACCGCCAGGTTGCGCTCCGGCAGGTTGCGCACCTGCGCGAGGAAGTCGTCGTCCAGCAGGCCGATGTTCGGTTTGTCCAGCCCCACGGCGTCAAAGATATCAACCACACTCTCCGACACCACAGCCGAGCCGATGATCTGGCGGATCGCCAGTTCGCGCTGCTCATCGGTGCGCTTCTTTGCGGTGATGTCCTTCTTGGTCAGCAGCACCTTCACACCCTGGAAGAAGGCGACCTCTTCGCGTACCGCCTTGGCCTCGTCGAGCGTGCAGCACAGCGTGAACGCCTTGCTCATGGCCAGCGCGGTATCGGCAAAGCGCTTCTTGCCGTCTTTCTCCTTGCCGTTGTGCAGGCCCAGCACGTGGTTGGCCGCGCCGGCCAGCGTCTTGTGCCCACCCGTCAAAAAGCCGCTGTAGTCGTAGCCGTGCAGCATCGCGCGCAGCACGTCGATCTTCTCGGCCAGCAGGCTGTACGCCTCATGCGCGTCCACCGTCGGCTTGCCGCGGCCGTGGCTCGCGGTGTACTCCTTCATCGCGGCCTTCAGTTCGTTGCCGATGCCGATGTAGTCGACCACCAACCCGCCCTGCTTGTCACGAAAAACGCGGTTCACACGCGCGATCGCCTGCATCAGATTGTGGCCCTTCATGGGCTTGTCCACATACAGCGTGTGTACGCAGGGCGCGTCGAAGCCAGTGAGCCACATGTCGCGCACGATCACCAGCCGCAGCGGGTCGGCTGGGTCTTTAAAGCGCTTCTCGAGCCGCTTCTTCACCTGCGCGTTGTGGATGTGCGGGCGCAGCAGCGCCTTGTCGCTGGCCGAGCCCGTCATCACGATCTTGATGGCGCCCTTTTCGGGGTCGTCGTCATGCCAGTCGGGCCGCAGCCGCACGATCTCGTCGTAGAGGTGCACACAAATCTCGCGGCTCATGGCCACCACCATGGCTTTGCCGTTCTGCGCGGTGTTGCGCGCCTCGAAGTGGGCCACCAAGTCGGCCGCCACGCTGGCAATGCGCGGCTCCGCGCCCACCACTTTTTCAAGCGCCGCCCATTTGCTCTTCAGGCGGCTCTGGTCCGTTTCTTCCTCGTCTTCGGCCAGCTCGTCAACCTCGTCGTCGATCAGCCCCAGGTCAGCCTCGTTCATCCGCAGCTTGGCCAGCCGCGACTCGTAGTAGATGGCAACCGTGGCGCCGTCTTCGCGTGCCTGCTGCATGTCGTACACGTGGATGTAGTCACCGAACACGGCGCGCGTGTCGCGGTCTTCGCTGCTCACCGGTGTGCCGGTGAAGGCCACGAAGGTGGCATGCGGCAAGGCATCGCGCAGGTGCTGCGCGTAGCCCACCTGGTAACGCTCCACCGTGGCGCTGCCGTACGATGTCGGCGGCACAAGCGATGCGTGGTGCGATGTCGGCACGCCATCGCCGGTTGCTATTGATTTGATATCTGTTTGCGCAGTATCCACTTGGGCCTGAGGCACTTTTCGTGCCTTAAGTTTCGCTTCAAAGCCGTACTGCGTGCGGTGCGCCTCATCGGCAATCACCACGATGTTCTGCCGATCCGACAGCATCGGAAAACTGTCTTCGTCCTCCCCCGGCATGAACTTCTGAATCGTCGCAAACACAATGCCGCCCGAAGGCCGGTTCGCCAGCAGCGCGCGCAGCTCTTGCCGCGTGCGGGCTTGCACCGGCTGCTCACGCAGCAGGTCTTGCGCCAGGCTGAACACGCCGAAGAGCTGGCCGTCAAGGTCATTGCGGTCGGTGATGACCACGATGGTCGGGTTGGCCATCGCGGGCTCCTGCATCACACGCGCGGCGAAACACGTCATGGTGATGCTCTTGCCACTGCCCTGCGTGTGCCACACCACGCCGCCCTTGCCCTGCACGCCACTGGCCGCACCGGGCCGCGACGCAGCCACCACCTGCGCGATGGCCGCGCGCACCGCGTGGAACTGGTGGTAGCCCGCGATCTTCTTCACCAGCGTGCCGCCCAACCCACCATCCTCTTCGAACAACACGAAGTAGCGCAGGTAGTCCAGCAAATACGCCGGGGCCAACACACCGCGTACCAGTGTTTGCAGCTCGTTGAACTCGCCCAGCGGGTCGAGCGTGACGCCGTCGATGGTGCGCCACGCCATGAAGCGTTCGCCATTGGCCGAGAGCGAGCCCATCAGCGCCTCGGTGCCGTCGGAGATGACCAGCAGCGCGTTGTACTGAAAAATGTCGGGAATCTGCGCCTTGTACGTCTGCAGCTGGTCGTATGCCTTCCAGATGTCGGCATTCTGGTCGGCCGGGTTCTTGATCTCTAGCAGCACCAGCGGCAGGCCGTTGACGAACAGCACGATGTCCGCCCGCCGCGTGTGGTGCGGCCCACGCACGGTGAGCTGGTTCACCGCCCACCATTCGTTCTGCGACGCGTCAGCCCAGTCCACCAGCCGAACGAAGTCGCCGCGCGTCTCGCCGTCTTTCTGGTACTGCACCGGCACGCCCGCCACCAGCAGACGGTGGAACTGCCGGTTGGCCGCCAGCAGCACCGGCGTGCCCAGCTCCAGCACCTGCTTGAGCGCGTCGTCGCGCGCCGCATCCGGCACGCCGGGATTCAGCCGGTCGATGGCCGCACGCAAGCGCTCCGCCAGCACCACCTGCCGGTAACCCGCACGTTCCGGTGCCGCGCCATCGTGCGCGATGTCGGGGCCGTGGCGGTGGGTGTAGCCCACGTCGTGCAGCCAAGTCAGTGCTTCCTGTTCGAGTTGGTCTTCGGTCATCGGGTGACCCCTGCGCTGCCTTGCAAGATGGGCGCAAGCGCCTGGTTGATGTAGTAGTTGCCGCGTCCGAGTTTTTGCTTTTGCAAGAAACCGCCAGCCACCAAGGCTTCGAGGTACTTGGTTGCCGTCAGCCGCGACACCTGCAAGTCACGCTGTACAAAGTCGATCTTTGTGTAGGGATGCGTGAACAGGTTGTTGATCAGGTCTTGGCTGTAGAACTTGTATCCCGCGCGGATGCGGTGTTTGTAGTCGGCCAGCGCCGCCTTGATAGCCTGGATGGTCTGGATCGTCTGCCCCGCCGTCTGCTCCACCGCGTCGAGCAGGTAGAGCACCCAAGCCTCCCAGGTGTCGTCTTCACGCACCGTCTGTAACAGGCGGTAGTAGTCCGCCTTGGTGCGCACGATGTGGCTGCTCAGGGAGAGCACCGGAATGTCGAGCAGCCCCTCCTTCACCAGATAGAGCACATTGAGGATGCGCCCCGTGCGGCCATTGCCGTCGTAGAACGGGTGGATGCTCTCGAACCGGTGGTGGATCAGCGCCATCTTGATCAGCGGGTCCACCTCGAACAAATCAGCTTCGTTGATAAAGCGCTCCAGCCCGCGCATCAGCGCGACGATCTCGGCCGGGTCTTGCGGCGGTGTGTAAACCGTGCGGCCCGCACCATCCTTCAGCGCCGTGCCCGGCAGCTTGCGAAACCCCGCGTTGGTGCGCTCCAGCTCCGACTGGATCTCGACGATGTGGTTCGCGGTGATCAACCCGCTGGCGCGCACCTGCTCAAAGCCCACCCGAAGCGCCTGCCGGTAACGCAGCACCTCTTTGGCGGCGGGGTTCGCAAATGCTTCTGGCAGCACGTCATCCTTGAACAGCTCGTCGTGTGTGGTGACGATGTTTTCGATCTCGGAGCTGTCCTTCGCCTCCTGCAGCCCCAGCGTGTTGATCAGGATGCCCTGGTTGGGAATCGCCGCCGCAACACCCTTGAGTTCCGCCAGCTGCCGGCTTGCGCTGGCTAGCTTCTTCAGGATCGCCAGCGTGTCGAATCGCGATAAGTCGAGCTGCTCCAGCGGAGTGAGGGAGTGCATGGCGTATTCAAGTTTTCTTTACATATTAGCTGGGATATGTATAGAAAAATCGAATTTTTATACATGTCTATGGCCATGTGTTCAAGAAACGGCGAAATTTAGACACGGGGGCAATTCGTCGACGGTGTCAGCGAGTGTTTAGCCGTACCGGCGCAGGGCAGTAAACAACGCCCCCAGTGGATTGGGGGTTCCTGGTCGGCGCTACGGCCTCGGTGGGTTCATCGGGGCTTTTGGCCAAACCCCTAGTCAACGCTTTCTGGGGTAGGCGAATCAGGCATTTCCTCCCCTGCCAACTCCGCTTCAATGTCAGCAATGCTGGGCAGGCTTTGCTCCAATCGCGGCGGCAGGTCACGCAGCAACTGGTATTCGGCCACACCCATGGGCTTGTCGATGCCAGACAGCGCGTATTCCGCCACCAGCCGGTTTTGCTGCTTGCATAGCAGCAGCCCGATGGTGGGTTTGTCGTCTGGCGCTTTTACCTGCGCGTCTACCGCTGCCAGATAAAAGTTGAGCTGGCCTGCGTGTTCCGGCTTAAAGGCAGTGGCCTTCAACTCGACAACCACATAACATTTCAGGCGCGTGTGATAGAAAAGCAGGTCAATAAAGAACTCATCGTCCGCCACCTCCAGCCGAAACTGCCGCCCGACAAAGGCAAAACCCGCCCCCAGCTCCAGCAGGAAACGGGTGATGTGGCGAATCAAGCCACTTTCAATGTCGCGCTCGTGGGCATCGTCGCCCAGCCCGAGGAAGTCGAAAAGGTAGGGGTCTTTTAGCGTGTCTTGCGCCAGCGCCGAATCCGGGGCGGGCAAGCGGGCCTGGAAGTTGGTCACCGCTGCACCCTGGCGCAGGTGCAGGCGGTTTTTGATATTGAGAGACAGCGTGGTGCGCGACCAGCCGTGTTGCACCGTTTGCACCGCGTACCACTCGCGATCAGTGGCGTTGTCCAGTTGCGTCAGCAAAGTCACGATGTGGAACCACGGCAATTGGTCAGCAGGCTGCTGACCAAATAGGCCGTTCGGGCAATGCTGGGCAAAAAACCGCATGTACTTGAGGTTGCTGGACGACCAGCCGCGCATATCGGCAAAGGCATCTTTCAAGTCCAGCGCCAACCGGTCAATCACCTTGGCACCCCAGCCTTCAGCTTGCTGCCGCTCCAGAATGTCACGCCCAATACGACCATAGAGCTGCACCAGCTCGGCGTTAACGGACAACGAGGCGCGCTGCCGGGCCTGGACGATCTGGCCCTTGAGCTGCGCCAACCAGTCGGCGTAGCCTTCGGGCAGGGCCAGTGCGGATTTACGGGTGGGTGTGGTCATGCGGTTCCTTCATCTGCATTGCACTGGTGGCGGCTGGCTCCACCATTCAAGCATTAAATTGGCTTCTAGCCCTTGTGGAATGTGCGCGCAAAGCTATCAAAAATATAGTAAATGTAAAGCGCCTGGGGTCAGGCCAAGGCTTCTGCGGCGGCAGCTTGCGCCTCTGGCAGCCGCAACTGGCCCGAGATCAGGCGGGGGAGCAGGGTGTCGCGGAGGGTGGCGAGGGTTTGGGCTTGTCTTTGGTTTTCAAAGATTCTTGCGTGTATCGGACCAACCTTTAAATCAAACTGCCTCACCAAATCAACCGGAGGCATGGCGATAAGTTCACGCTTCATGTCGGCAACAGTCACGTGTCCGAGGCCCGTGGTCTGCTTATTACGGGCCAATTCAGTAAACAGGGGCTTCAGATGACGAAGCATCTGAAGCACAAACGTGCGCTCATGACTTGCGTTGGGCAATACGCGAAAGATGTGTTGATTCAGCCAAGCTTTCTCAAAGGTCCAAACAAACGTATCAATAGACGTATCCGGGTTGCCAGACCAGGAGAACAAAATGTCGCCAGTCTCGATGAGGTACTTATCAGGCATGGCCACATCGGAATAGGCCGTTTGCGTTGTAACCCCGGATTTGAGTTCAGCAATCTTGATAATAGGCCGCCCTCTGCGCTCGGCGTTTGGCTCAAACGCTTTGTACGCTGCACCGTTGATGAACGTTGCCATGTCGTAGATAGGAGCGTTGGTCCACCCCTTTGGCACCAACCCCAACTCCGATTCCTCGAACCCATCCGGAAACAGCGCCGCCGTGGCCTCGTCCATGCCTTCGGGGACGCGGCCTTCCATCTTGGCGCGCACGGGGTCGAAATCGACAAACCACGACTTGAACAGCGCCTGGGCGATGGCTTCGAGCGTGGCGTTGGTTTCGCGCAGGAGGGTGATGCGGTCCGTGAGTGCTTCCGAGAATGTGGAGATTGAATTGATCGCGTCTAGTGGCGGCAACGGGATGGGCAGCTTGCGTATGTCCTTCAGATTCAGCGTCTTCTGAACCGTTGTGTTGAGAACCGAATCGATCAGATGCCGCCCTGCAGAGCTTTCGAGGACGGCTTTCAAGTAGGTACGAAGACGCGGCTCCTTCAGCCGAACAACTGCAATGGCCCGAGCCGGATTCCAGCCGGCCATCCAGGTTTTAACAACAACGCATTCGCCGGGATTGCCGACCAACGTGATCAACAACTCATCCCCAACCAGCTGCGTGCGCCGGTATTCATGATTGGTCTCCGCAGATATCCGGTAGCTTGGAATGCTTGAGATCGCGCCACTCTTGATATCTGCCACTCTGATGAGCGGTGTTCCACCGGGCGTGTCTGGACCGGGATACATCACTCCGACGGCAATACTCTTGGCGTCCATCAACAACGACTCAAGCGGGGCAATCTCCCATTCATCTGGTAGCTGACCTCCAGCGCTCTCCCATAGCGCGCGAATGTCAGAACTCATACCCCAGCCCCCCCAGCTTCTTCCGGATCAGCCCATCCAGTTCCGCCCCCTTCGCCATCTGCTCGTCCAGTTTTTTCCTGGGTTTTTGCTTTTTTTCGGTCATTTCGTTGCCTCACTCTTGGGTGCTTGGGCCACCACCCATTGCCCAGCTTTTTTGCCGCCTTGCCGTTGGAGCAAGCCCATTTTTTGTAACTTGTCGGTCAGATAACGGACACCGCGTTCGGTCAACCCCATCTGGTCGGCTAGTTGCTTTTGGGTCATGTGGGGGGAGCTTGCCAACAGGCGCAGCAGCGCTTCTTCGCGAGCGGTGAGAGTTGGCTTATTGCCGTTATCGACAGTCTTATCGACAGTTTTTTCGACAGCCTCTTGGTCGTTAAGGCTAAAGGAAGGCCGCGCAAAACTGGCGATAAACAGCCCGGCCACCTGCCGAAATGTCACGTTGGGGGCGTTTTGGTGGATCAGCGTCATGCCACGGCCCCAGGCTTCCACCATGTCGATGCGGCGAAAGAGGTCGGCAATCAGGGGGTTGCGGCGCTTGGAGACGTTGCCCCGGTGCAGGTCACCCGCGCCATGTTTGTTGAGGATGGCCACGATGGAGATGAGCCCTTCCTTGAGTTCGGCCAGGCTTTTTTTCAGTTCGCAGGTTTCGCTTTCGGTCCATGGGTCAGAACGCATACCCCAGCCCCCCCAGCTTCTTCCGGATCAGCGCATCCAGTTCCGCCCCTTTTGCCATCTGCTCACCCAGCGTCTCGGTGAGCTTCTGCATCTTCTCGGCGAAGGCTTCGTCGTCGTCTTCGACTTCTTCGGCGCCGACGTAGCGGCCGGGGGTGAGCACATGGCCGTGCTGCGCAATCTCTGCCAGCTTCACGCTGCGGCAGAAGCCGGCCACGTCTTCATACGCGGGCGCTGATGCATCGCCGCGCCAGGCAGCGACGGTGTTCGCGATGCGATCGATCACCGCATCGGTCAGCTCGCACTGCACGCGGTCTGATCATGGTGGCGAGCTTGCGGGCGTCGATGAAGAGCACTTCGCCCTTTCGTGCGGGCACCTTCTTCTTCGTCAGGAACCACAGGCAGGCAGGGATCTGCGTGTTGAAGAACAGCTGGCCGGGCAGTGCGACCATAACTTCGACCACGTCGTCTTCCACCATGGCGGCGCGGATCTGCGCCTCGCCGTTCTGGCTGCTGCTCATGCTGCCGTTGGCCAGCACGATGCCGGCGCGGCCGGTGTCGGGTTTCAGGTGGTGCAGCATGTGCTGCAGCCAGGCGTAGTTGGCGTTGCCTTGTGGCGGGTCGCCGTACACCCAGCGCGCGTCGCCCTCCAGGCTGCCGTGCCACCAGTCGCTGATGTTGAAGGGCGGGTTGGCCAGCACGAAGTCGGCCCGCAGGTCTTTGTGCTGGTTGCGCACAAAGCTGTCGGCGGGCTCCTTGCCCAGGTCGAAGTCGAGTCCGCGGATGGCCAGGTTCATCGCGGCCAGGCGCCAGGTGGTGGGGTTGGATTCTTGGCCATATATGGCCACGTCGCCCGTCCTGCCTCCGTGGGCTGCTATGAATTTTTCACTCTGCACAAACATGCCGCCCGAGCCGCAGCAGGGGTCGTAGACCTTGCCGGTGTGCGGGTTGAGGATGGCGACCAGGGTTTTGACGATGCTGGCCGGGGTGTAGAACTGGCCGCCGCGTTTACCTTCGGCGCTGGCGAACATGCCCAGAAAATATTCGTACACCTGGCCCAGGGTGTCGCGGGCCACATCGGGCGTGGCACCAAAGCCGATGGTGGACACCAGATCGACCAGCTCGCCGAGTTTGCCGTCGGGCAGCTGGGCACGGGCGTAGCGTTTGTCGAGGATGCCTTTGAGTTTGGGGTTTTCTGCCTCGATGTGGGTCAGGGCATCGTCGATACGTTTGCCAATGTCGGGCTGTTTGGCGGCGCTGCGCAGCGTCTCCCAGCGGGCGGCTTCGGGCACCCAAAACACGTTGGCTTCTTTGTAGTAGTCGCGGTCTTCCAGCTCGGCTTCGATGTCGGCAGGGTCTGCTTCGCCGTAGTAGTACTCGTCGTCGGGGTTGGTCAGGCGGGCCGTCAGCTCCACACGGCGGGCGGCAAAGGTGTCGGAGATGTATTTGACGAAGATGAGGCCGAGCACCAGGTGTTTGTATTCGGCGGCGTCCATGTTGGCGCGCAGTTTGTCAGCGGTAGCCCAGAGGGTTTTTTTAATGTCGTCGAGCATGGGGCTGGAGTATGCAGGGTTTGGCAGGGCTTAAAAGTCGATGGAGATGGCGTCACTCACCCGGTAATCCGCCTCCACCACCGGCATCCACCGCCACTTGTCAAACGTGGTGCAAGGGTGCGAAATGCCCAGGCCAATACGCTCACCCACTACCGGGGCCAGTGCATCCAGCGCTGCATCCGTGGCATCCCAACGCAGGTACGCATGCTGGTCATTCAGTCCGTCGATGCGCCAGCCAGTGGGCACAAGCTGCGACAACAACACACCGGGTGCGGCGCGGGCGATGGGGGTGGGCAGGCCCATGTCGAAGGACAGGTCGCGTTTGCCCGCACCCACGATGGCTAGGCCGGGCTCCGGGCGGGACTGCACCAGTGCCCACACCTCCAGCGCGGGGCGCAGGGCGTCGCCGCAGTCGCAGCCCAGGCGCGGGGCCATGGCCTGCAGCATGCGGGTGTAGGTGCCGTGGTCGTGTGTGACGTAACAGCCGGAGCGCAGCAGGGGCAGCACCGGGCGGCCTAATGAAGGATTGAGCCGTGCGGCCACCAGGTCAAAGATGGCGGAGCCACCGGCGGACACGATGACTTCATCGCCATCGAATAGCCCTTCTTGCACACACTGCAGCGCCACCGCGTCCACCCGGTCCATCAGGTTGGTGACCCACTCCTGGTCCGCCGTGCTGTCGCCTTTGGCCCACAGACCTTCGTAGCACTCGATGCCCACGAACTGCACCGCTGTGCTGGTGTGCAATCGGCGCGCCAAGGCCAGGGCGTCGGCCTCACTGCGGCAGCCGGTGCGGCCACCGGTGAAGCCGATCTCCAGCAGCACCTCGAACGGCTGCGCATCTGCACGGCATGTAAACCAGTGTTCGATCAGCGCCAGTTGGGGCAGCGAATCGACCAGAAACACCACGCGTAAACCGGCGTGTGTGGCACGCAGCTTGTTGATGGCAGCCAGGTCGGCTGCGTCCATCACCTGGTTCGGAATAAGGGCCCGCCGCACCCCAGCGGCCACCCCCACCGCCAGCTGGAAGACGTTGCCAAAACTGATACCCCAGGCACCCGCGTCGAGCTGGCGTTGGAACAGCTGGGGCGACATGGTGGTTTTGCCGTGGGGTGCGAGTTGCACGCCCCAAGCGCGGGTGCGCTCGGCCATCCAGGCGATGTTGTGCTCCAGCGCCTCGCGTTTGAGCAGGGCCACGGGCAGGGGCAGATCCCCCGCCAGCACGTTCCAGCCCTGGGCGCCCACGTCGCTGGTGCGCAGGGCGGGGCTGTGGTGGGGCAGCCCCTTCATGGGGGGCTGCAGTTCGGGGTCGGGGTCAAAAGGCGTGCGCATGGGACATGAGCGTGCCACAGATTGACGAGGAGCCTGTCGGACTTGGGGAGCGCCGGCTGCAAATCGACCGCAGCGGTCCATTTTTATAGAAGCTACGCTTTCACCGTCTTTTTGACCCATAGCGGGGCTATGGGCCTGCAAATCCGGCAAAAACTGTCCTCGCTGGGGCCGATTTTGTAGAAACCTGCGGTTTTCGCTTTCGACGCCCCAAGTCCGACAGGCTCCTAGGCCAGCCGCCCCTGCACCAGCCGCAGCACCCGGTCACACCGGGCGGCCAGCGTTTCGTCGTGGGTGACCATCACAAACGCGGTGCCGTGTTCGCGGGCCAGCTCCAGCATCAGCGCAAACACACTGTCGGCCGTGCCCCGGTCGAGGTTGCCGGTGGGCTCGTCGGCCAGCACACAAGCAGGCTGGGTCACCAGCGCACGCGCAATGGCCACACGCTGGCGTTCACCGCCGGACAGCTCGGCCGGGCGGTGCTGTACCCGCTCGCGCAGGCCTACCGCGGTGAGGATTTTGGTGGCGGCATCGGCACATGCGTCGGGCGGCGTACGGCGGATGCGCAGGGGCATACCGACGTTGTCGAGTGCGCTGAACTCGGGTAGCAGGTGGTGAAACTGGTACACAAAACCCAGGTGTTTGTTGCGCAGGCGGCCCTGCTCGGCCGCGTCCACTTGCGCGATGTTCTGGCCCAGCAGTTCCACACTGCCCGCTGTGGGTGCATCCAGCCCGCCCATCAGGTGCAGCAGTGTGCTTTTGCCCGAGCCGGACGAGCCAACGATGGCCAGCGTTTCACCCGCGTACACGTCCAGGTTCACGCCGTGTAACACCGTCAGGTCCATACGGCCTTCGTTGAACCGCTTGGTCAGGCCGCGCACCTTGAGCACGACTTTTTTATCCAGCTCATTCATAACGCAGCGCCTCCGCCGGGTTCACGCGGCTGGCACGCCAGCTGGGGTACAGGGTGGCCAGGAAGGACAACACCAGGGAAATGATGGCAATGGGCATGATGTCGGAGCTTTGCGGGTCGCTGGGCATGCTGCTGATCAGATAGATGTCTTTGGGCAAAAAGCTGGCGCGGAACAGGCGCTCCAGCGCAGGCACGATCACGTCGATGTTGTACGCAATGCCCAGGCCGAGCAGCAGCCCGGCCAGCGTGCCGATCACGCCCACCATCGCGCCCTGCACCACAAAAATGCCCATGATGCTTTTCGGGCTGGCGCCCAGCGTGCGCAGAATGGCGATATCGGCGCGTTTGTCGGTCACCGTCATCACCAGCGTGCTGACCAGGTTAAACGCCGCCACGGCCACGATGAGCGTGAGGATGATGAACATCATGCGTTTTTCCAGCTGCACGGCGGCGAACCAGGTCTTGTTCTGTTGCGTCCAGTCGCGGATCAGCAGGTCGCCACTCAGGGTCTGCGCCAGTTGCTGTGTCACCGCTGGAGCCTGGTGCAGGTCCTTGAGCCGCAGACGCACACCGGTTGGGCCTTCGAGGCGGAAGATGCGCGCCGCGTCGTCCATGTGCATCATCAGCAGCGCCGAGTCGTATTCAAAATGGCCTGAATCAAATGTGCCCACCACCGTCACCTGCTTCAGGCGCGGCACCACTCCGGCGGGGGTGACCTGGCCGCCGGGTGCAATCAGCGTGACCAGATCGCCCTGCCGCACACCCAGGCTGCGTGCCAGCTCGGAGCCCAGCACCACACCAAATTCACCCGGCACCAGCTTGGCCAGCACGGTGTCTTTCAGCGCCACGGCCAGGTCGGTGACTTCGTCTTCATGCGCCGGGTCGATGCCACGCACCAGCGTGCCCTTCATGTCTTCACCCCGCGCCAGCAAAGCCTGGGTGGAGATGAACGGTGCCGCACCAATCACCTGCGGGTTCAGCCGGGCCTCGGCCATGGTTTTGTTCGCGTCCACCAGCGCCGCACCATTGGGCGCGAAGATTTCGATGTGCGACACCACACTGAGCATGCGGTCACGCACATCCTTCTGGAAGCCGTTCATCACACTCAGCACGATGATGAGCGCCGCCACACCCAGCGCAATGCCCAGCATGGACACGCCCGAGATGAAGGAGATAAAGCCGTTGCGCCGGGTCGCGCGCCCGGCCCGGGTGTAGCGCCAGCCCAGGGCCAGCTCATAAGGAATTTGCATCTGATGGATCAGCCTTTGAAGACGGGTGCATTGTCACCGACAGACGCCCGCGCCGAGCCGGCACGCGACAATCCCCCCATGCATGTACTGATCCCCTTTGCCGCCTGCAGTGCCGACGCCTGCCAGCAGGCGCTGCAAACCCTGCCCCTGCCCAACCTGGCCGCGCTGCTGCAGCGCCTCACCCCCACCACGCTGGACGCGGGTGACGACTTTGCGCTCTCCATGCCGCACGAACGGGCGCTGGCCCGCGAACTGGGCCTGCCCGCCGACAACGGCCTGACGCCCTGGGCAGCGCGGGATGTGCTCAAGAACGGCGACAAACCAGGCCGACCCGGCGCAGACGCCTGGGCCTTCATCACCCCCTGCCACTGGCGGCTGGCAACCGACCATTTTGTGATGGACGAGCCCGATCTGCTACAGATAGATGAGCAAGAGTCGAAGGCATTACTTGCGGCGATGGCCCCTTTCTTTGCGGAAGATGGCATCACCCTGCAGTACACCAGTCCGACCCAGTGGCGCGCCCAGGGCGAGGTGTTTCGCGGCCTGCCCACCGCGTCGCTCGACCGGGTGCGCGGGCGCAGCCTCGACATCTGGATGCCTGACGGCCCGCAGGCCAAACCGCTGCGCCGCCTGCAAAGTGAGATGCAGATGCTGCTCTACACCCACCCCGTCAACGACGCCCGCGAAGCACGGGGCCTGGCCCCGGTCAACGCCTTCTGGGTCAGCGGCACAGGCGTGTTGCCACCCGAGGTGCGCAACGGTCTGTTCCCCGCCGAATTACACATGCCCACCCACCTGACCACCCCCGCCCTGCGCGCCGACTGGCCTGCATGGGCCAAGGCCTGGCAGCAACTCGACGCCACCGCCTGTGCCGACCTGCTGGCGCATCTGCAGCAGCACGGCCAAGGCACGCTGACCTTGTGTGGTGAACGCAGCGCCCAGCGCTTTGAAGCCCGCCCGCGCAGTTTGGGCAGCAAAATTTCAAGCCTTTTTGGACGTGTACGCCCGTCCACCGTGCTGGAGAAGCTATGAAAATAGTAGCGCGCGACATGCCACCTCGCGCCGTCTGGGCGCTGGAGCAGGCCGGACTCCACCCACTGCTGGCCCGCCTGTACGCGGCCCGGGGTATTGTGGCCAAGGACGAACTCGACGACGGCCTGGCCCGCCTGCTGCCGCCCGCCAGCATGAAGGGCACACACGAGGCCGCCGTGCTGCTGGCCGACGCCATTGCGGCCGACAAACGCCTCTGTATCGTGGCCGACTACGACTGCGACGGTGCCACCGCCTGTGCCGTGGGTGTGCGCGGCCTGCGCCTGCTGGGCGCGCACCATGTGGACTACCTGGTGCCCGACCGCGTGGTGGACGGCTACGGCCTGACACCCCCGATTGCCCAGCGCGTGAAGGACAGCGGCGCCGATGTGCTCATCACCGTGGACAACGGCATCGCCAGTGTGGAGGGTGTGGCCACCGCCAAGGCACTGGGCCTGCAGGTGCTGGTAACCGACCACCATTTGCCCGGCCCGGCGCTGCCCAACGCCGACGTGATAGTTAACCCGAACCAGCCGGGCTGCTCGTTCGAGAGTAAATCGATCGCCGGTGTGGGTGTGATGTTTTATGTGCTGCTGGCCCTGCGCGCCGAGTTGCGCGCCCGGGGCACGTTTTGCGAACTGCGTCTGGCAGGGAGTGGCACCGGTACACCCCAGCCCAAACTCGATTCGCTCTTGACCCTGGTAGCGCTGGGCACCGTGGCCGACGTCGTCAAACTCGACGCCAACAACCGCCGCCTGGTCGCCCAAGGGCTCAAACGCCTTCGGGCGCACGCCCAGCCTGCGGGAGTAGCTAGTCTTTTTGTAGCAGCAGGCCGCCAGGCCAAGGTGGCCACCACGTTTGACTTTGGCTTCGCCCTCGGCCCCCGCATCAATGCCGCCGGTCGTTTGTCCGACATGACGCTGGGCATCGAATGCCTGCTGACCGACGACCCCGGCCGCGCCGATGAACTGGCCAAAACCCTGGACACTATCAACCGCGAACGCCGCGAGATCGAAGGCGGCATGCGCGAGCAGGCCATGCTGATCACCGAGGCCATGTTTGTCGACGAAGACACCCCACCCGCCGCCATCAGTGTGTTCGACCCGGACTTCCACGAAGGCGTGGTCGGCATCGTCGCCTCGCGCATCAAAGACAAATTACACCGCCCCACCTTCGTTTTCGCCGCCAGCAAGGCACCGGGCAAAGGCCACGAATACAAAGGCTCGGGCCGCTCCATCCCCGGCTTTCACCTGCGCGACGCACTCGACCTGGTCGCCAAACGCCACCCCGGCGTGTTGCTGCGCTTCGGCGGCCACGCCATGGCGGCAGGCTGCACCATTAACGGCGAACACCTCTGCACCTTCGAGCAGGCTTTGGCCCAGGTCGCCGCAGAATGGCTCGACGCCGCCACCCTGACGCGTCGCATCGACACCGACGGCCCGCTGGCCCCCGAATACCGCCGCGCCGACATGGTCGACACCCTCGCCCGCGAGGTCTGGGGCCAGGGTTTTGCCGCGCCCACCTTCAGCGAGGAAGTGGAAGTGGTGTCGCAGCGTCTGGTCGGTGAAAAACACCTGTCGCTCAAACTCAAACACCAGGGCCAACCCGTGGACGGCATCTGGTTCGGCCACACCGACCCGCTGCCTGCCCGGGTGACGCTGGCGTTCCGGCTGGATGTGAATGAATGGCGGGGGGAAAGAAAGGTGCAGTTTTTGGTGGAGGGGGCGGAGGTGTGATGCGGGTTGTCACGATGCCCTTCTGCGCCCAACCACCGCTTATCCCCACCCCGGCGCAGATTCCCGTGCGCCCCTAGAATCACCCGGTGACTTCCATCCTCAACGCCGACCTCCACTGCCATTCCGTCGTCTCCGACGGCACCCTCACCCCCGAGGCGCTGGCGGAACGCGCTGCGGCCAACGGCGTCGAGCTGTGGGCGCTGACCGACCATGACGAGATTGGCGGGCAGCACCGGGCGCGGGCTGCGGCGCTGGCGGCGGGCATGCGCTACCTGACCGGGGTCGAGATTTCGGTCACGTTTGCCAATGTCACGGTGCACATCGTCGGGCTGGGGTTTGACCCCGACAACGCCGCGCTGGTGCAGGGCCTGGCAGACACCCGCGACGGGCGTATCCCGCGTGCGCAGGACATGGCGGCGCAGCTGGCCAAGGTGGGCATTGCGGGGGCGTATGAGGGTGCCCTCAAATACGTGGGCAACCCGCAGCTGGTGTCACGCACCCATTTCGCGCGGTTTCTGGTGGAAAGCGGCGTTTGCAAAGACACACCCGAGGTGTTTCGCAAATACCTGACCGAAGGCAAACCCGGCTATGTGCCGCACCGCTGGGCCAACCTGAGTGACGCTGTGCACTGGATCACCGGCGCAGGGGGCGTGGCGGTAATTGCGCACCCGGCACGTTACAAATTCACGGCCAACGAGGAATACGCGCTGTTCTCGGAGTTCAAGGCTCACGGGGGCCAAGGCGTCGAGGTGGTGACCGGCAGCCACACCCCGGCTGAATACGTGACCTACGCGGCGATGGCGCAGGAGTTTGGCATGGTGGCCTCGCGCGGCAGCGACTTCCACAGCCCGGACGAATCCCACACCGACCTGGGCAAACTGCCCTACCTGCCCGGCGCACTGACGCCGGTGTGGGACGTATTGACCGACCGCATTTCCTGACTGTGGACAGGCCTTCCAGCGCCCTGATGGGCATTGCCCTGGTGGTGGCTGCCACCGCCTGTTTTGGGGCCCTGGACACCATCACCAAGGTTGTCAGCACCAGCGGTGTGTCGGTCGCCATGGCGCTGTGGGTGCGGTTTTCCGTCCAGGTGGTGGCCACCGCACTCACCACCCTGCCCACACGCGGCTGGAGCGCACTGCACACCGAACACCCGCGCTTCCAGCTGCTGCGCGGCCTGCTGCTGCTGTCCTGCAGCATGCTGGCGTACTTCAGCCTGCGTTTTCTGCCGGTGGGTGAGTTCACCGCCATCATCATGATCGGGCCACTGGTCATCACGGTGATGGCCGTGATTGTGCTCAAGGAGCGCGTGTCAGCACTGCGCTGGGTGCTGGTGGTGGGGGCGTTTGTGGGCACCCTGATCATCATCCGCCCCGGCGGTGACTCCTTCACCTGGGCCATGCTGCTGCCGCTGGCGCTGGTGGCCTGTAATGCCTGGTTCCAGGTGCTGACCAGCAGACTAGCCCGCACCGAACACCCGCTCACCATGCACCTGTACACCGGGCTGGTGGGCGCGCTGGTGATGGGGGTGGCGCTGCCTTTTGTCTGGACGGCGCTCGACGCCTCCACCTGGGTGCTGATGCTGTTCATGGGGCTGGCGGCCACGGTGGGCCACTGGCTGCTGATCCTGGCCTATGGCCGCGCACCCGCCGCCACACTGACGCCCTACCTGTACGCCCAGATTGGTTTTGCCATGCTGGGTGGTTACCTGATTTTTGCCCACGTGCCCGACCAGTGGGCGCTGATCGGTATTGCCATGGTGGGAGCCTGTGGCGCGGCGGGGGCCTGGCTCACCGTGCTGGAGCGCCGCATTCCCGTCGAGCCGACCGAAACCTGACTACGATCCCCCCCATGGCCCAATACTTTGAAGTTCACCCTGACAACCCGCAGCCGCGCCTGCTGAAACAGGCCGCTGCCCTGCTGCACCGTGGTGGTGTGGCCGCCGTGCCCACCGACTCCAGCTATGCGCTGGTCTGCCACCTGGACGACAAGGACGCCGCCGACAAGCTGCGCCGCATCCGCCAGGTGGACGACAAACACCACCTCACCCTGCTGTGCCGCGACCTGAGCGAGCTGTCCAGTTATGCCAAGGTGGACAACCGCCAGTTCCGCCTGCTCAAGCTGGCCACACCCGGTGCCTACACCTTCATCCTGGAAGCCAGCAAGGAAGTGCCGCGCCGCCTGAGCCACCCGCAGCGCAAGACGATTGGCCTGCGTGTGCCCGACCACAAGGTGCTGCAAGAGCTGTTGGCCATCCACGGCGCGCCGCTGCTGGCCACCACCCTGATCCCGGCCGGTGAAACAGAGCCGATGAACGACGCCGAAGAGATCCGCGCCCAGTACGAGAACGCCCTGGCCGCCGTGGTGGACGCAGGTGCCTGCCCGCTGCAGCCGACTACCGTGATCGACCTGACCGGCATGGGCGACGGTGGCGACCCGGTGGTGGTGCGTGAAGGCCGCGGCAGTCTTTCTGCGCTCGGCATGTGAGAACGTGTTCACGATCTAAACCCCTGGTGCCCACCGGGGCCCAAACCCTGTCTGAGACAATGCCCCCGTGGACATCCAAAACCTTATCCAAACCGTTCTGATCTACGCCCTGCCGGTGCTGTTCGCCATCACCGTGCACGAGGCAGCCCACGGCTACGCTGCGCGCCACTTTGGCGACAACACGGCCTATATGCTGGGGCGGATCACCCTCAACCCGATCAAACACATCGACCCCATCGGCACCATCCTGATGCCGATCATGTTGTATTTCGCCACCTCGGGCGCCTTTCTGTTCGGCTACGCCAAGCCAGTGCCCGTGAACTTCGGCCACCTGCGCAATCCCAAGCGCGACATGGTCTGGGTGGCGCTGGCCGGCCCGGCGTCCAACTTTGTCCAGGCCATCGTCTGGGCTGTGGTGATGATCACCCTGGTGGGTACGGGTATGGACGAGCGCTTCTTCCTGGAGATGGCCCGCGCCGGGGTACTGGTCAACCTGGTGATGTGGGCGTTTAACCTGTTCCCGGTGCCTCCCCTGGACGGTGGGCGCATCCTGGTGGGCCTGCTGCCCTGGAAGCAGGCACAGATGGTGTCGCGCCTGGAGCCCTATGGCTTTTTCATCGTGATGGGCCTTGTGATTTTCGGCGTGGTCGGCACGATCTGGCTGCGCCCGCTGATGTCCTTCGGCTACACCGTCATCAACTTTTTAATCACCCCGCTGCGTATGCTGCTGGGCTGATGGTTTCTGCTTTTTTGCCATGACTGTTCAACGCTTCCTCACCGGCATCACCACCACCGGCACGCCCCACCTGGGCAACTACGTGGGCGCCATCCGCCCCACGGTGCAGGCCAGCCGCCGCCCCGGCACGGAGAACTTCTACTTCCTGGCCGACTTCCACGCACTCATCAAGTGCGACGAGCCCGCCCGCATCCAGCGCTCCACGCTGGAGATCGCCGCCAGCTGGCTGGCCTCTGGGCTGGACCCGGACCACGTCACCTTCTACCGCCAGTCTGACATCCCCGAGATTCCCGAGCTGACCTGGTTCCTGACCTGCGTCACCGGCAAGGGTGTACTCAACCGCGCCCACGCCTACAAGGCCTCGGTGGACAAGAACCATGCCGCCGGCACCGAGCCCGACGACGGCGTGACTGCCGGGCTGTTCATGTACCCCGTGTTGATGGGTGCCGACATCCTGATGTTCAAGGCCCACAAGGTGCCCGTGGGCCGCGACCAGATCCAGCACATCGAGATGGCGCGCGATATGGCGTCCAGCTTTAACCACCTCTACGGCAACCACCTGGTGCTGCCCGAAGCGGCGGTGGACGACAACGTGGCCCTGCTGCCCGGCCTGGACGGCCGCAAGATGAGCAAGAGCTACAACAACACCATCCCGCTGTTCTCCAGCCAGGCGCAGTTGCAAAAGCTCATCGGCAGCATCCTGACCGACTCGCGCGCCCCCGGCGAACCCAAGGACACCGAAGGCTCGGCCCTGTTCCAGATCTACCAGGCGTTTGCGTCGGAGGACGAAACCGCCGCGCTGCGCAAGGCCTATGCCGATGGCATCGCCTGGGGTGACGCCAAACAAGTGCTGTTCGAGCGCATTGACCGCGAGATTGGCCCGATGCGGGCACAGTACGAAGCACTGATCGCCAGCCCCGCCCAGGTCGAGGCTGCGCTGCTGAAAGGCGCAGAAAAAGCCCGCGCGCTGGCCACCCCGCTGCTGCGTGAACTGCGCCATGCCGTGGGCCTGCGCCCACTCGGCGCCACCCAGCAGGCAAAGGCGGCCAAAGCCACCAAAGCAGCCACCGCCAGTTTCAAGCAGTACCGCGAAAAAGACGGCAAGTTCTATTTCAAGCTGGCCGACGCCCAAGGCCAGGTGCTGCTGCAAAGCACCGGCTTCGCCGCCCCGCGTGACGCAGGCCAAGCCATCGCCCGGCTGCAGCAGGCCCCGGCCGAAGCGCTGGCCGAACTGGCCGCCCAGCTGGAGCCGCTGACCGCCGATGCCCAGGGCCAGGTGGCGGCGGCACTGACGGCGCTGGCGCAAGCGGAATAAGCCCGCCGCGGCACCCACAAAAAAACGGCCCTCGGGCCGTTTTTTCATAGCGTTTTAGGCCTCTAGCGCTTGATAGATAAGCGCAGACAGCTATTAATTACATAGCAATACAGCTGTACTGACCCGGGAGTGGCCTGCAAGGCTGCAGCCACCAGCAGCCACCAGAGTGCCCGCAACGCAAGCACCTCCCGCATGTGAATGGCTGCCTCATACACCGGGGCCGCTTGGTGGCGAGTCAGGTGCGTCCAGGCTTGTCGCCGCCTGGCCGCGGGTCTTCCACAGCGACACCAGCACGCCCCCTGCGATCAAGGCAGCCGTCACGGACAAGCTCAGCAGCGGCGGGAACTTGCCCACCAGATTCACCAGAAAGATTTTGCTGCCGATAAACACCAGCACCAGGGCCAACGCGTATTTGAGGTACACGAACCGGTGGATCATGGCGGCCAGTGCGAAGTACAGGGCACGCAGGCCCAGGATGGCGAAGATGTTGCTGGTGTAGACGATAAACGGGTCGGTGGTGATGGCGAAAATCGCAGGCACCGAATCCACAGCGAAGATCAGGTCGGCAAACTCCACCAGGCACAAGGCCAGGAACAAGGGGGTGGCCCACAACACCGGAGCACCGCCTGGAGCTTGCGGCTCACGCACGAAGAAGGCATTGCCGCGCAGGGTGGGCGTCACCCGCATGCGCTTGCGCAGGAAGCGCAGCAGCACGTTGTTTTCCAGGTCAGGCTTGTGGTCGGCCATCCACAGCATCTTCACGCCGGTGGCCACCAAGAAGGCACCAAACACATACAAGACCCACGAGAACTGGGTGACCAGCGCGGCACCCAGGCCGATCATCAGCGCACGCAGCACGATCACGCCCAGAATGCCCCAGAACAGCACACGGTGCTGGTATTCGCGGGGAATGGCGAAGAACGAGAAGATCATCGCTATCACGAACACGTTGTCCATGGAAAGCGATTTCTCGATCACGAAGCCCGTGAAGTACTCGATGCCGCGCTCTGCGCCAAGCTGCCACCACAGCCAGCAGCCGAACAGGACGGCAACGCCGATGTAGCCTGCCGACAGGCGCAGGCTTTCACCAATGCCGATGGCATGGTCGTCCTTGTGCAGCACGCCCAGGTCGAAGGCCAGCAGCGCCACCACCACGGTGACGAATACAAGCCAGAGCCACACGGCCTGGCCCAGAAATGGCATCAGAAGAAAATCAGTCACGGCATGGATGAAGGTCGGGGTTCGGGAGTGGGAAGCTCAAGCTTCAGGGGCTGTGCAGTGTATGCGACTCAGGTGCGCGCAGGCTGCAGCACAGCGGCAGCAGCCTGGCGGCCGTGCGGAACATCCTGCCAGTGCAGCACCATGCCGGCGATCAGGCCGCACTCCGATGGCAGCAGATGGCTATCGGCCTGCGCCACTTCGACGCACAGAGCAATCACCGCATGGCGCAGCGCAGGGTCATCGACTTCACTGAGCAACGCGGGCAACACGTCCGCGTCCAGTTGGCAGGCCGTGCCCCAGTGCGTGAAGGCGGTAGCCAACAGGTCTTCTGACAAGCACTGAAGCACCTCCGAGAAGGCGATGGCTGACAGTCCGAGCCGCTGCGCTGCGTGCGCCTGCTCCAGCTTCTGGATTTCCTTCAAGCTCAGGTGGCCATCGGCCAGTGCCGCCATGGCAACCAGGCGGGCGGCGGCTTGAGGGCTGTTGCGGGGATAGGTACGCATGGTGCTTCCTTGGGTTGACAGATTGGTTGACAAAAAAAGGGGGATTGACGGCGTCAGTCGAAAATTTCACCCAACCACGCGGATCTTCGGGTGCGGTGTGCCTGGGAGCGTGAGGGCGCGCGGCCCATGTCCGCCGAGCGCTCGATCAGCTTGTCGAGCTCGCCGCGGTCGAGCCACACGCCTCGACAACGTGTGCAGTAGTCGATCTCCAGGCCCTGGCGCTCGGATATGACCAGAGGCGACTGGGAACATTGGGGGCATTGCATGGGACGTCCTTTCAACACCGTGGTTGGCGTGAAAGAACTTTATGCAGAATATGCTTCTGAAAAAATCAGAAAATAAGCACCATCACTTCGAATAAATCGAACTAAAAAGTCGAACTGCCGATGAACTACAAACACCTGCGTTATTTCCATACCGTGTTACGTGCCGGTGGCTTGGTGCGGGCCAGCGAACAACTGCACCTGACGCCGCAGACCCTGAGCGGCCAGATCAAGCAGCTTGAGGCGCGCATTGGCCAGCCGCTGCTGCGCAAGGCCGGGCGCGGACTCGAACCCACGGATGCAGGCCGCCTGGTGGCTCGTTATGCGGCCGAAATATTCACCTTGGGGGATGCCTTGCAAGACGCACTGAGCACCGGCCACGACACGCGGCGCCAGAGCGTGCTGCGTGTCGGTATCGTGGACTCGGTCCCCAAAGCCGTGGCCTTCCACGTGCTGGAGCCCGCCATGGCGCTGGCCGCACCACCCCAGCTGGTCTGCCACGAGGGGGGGCTGACAACTCTGCTGGCCGAGCTGGCAGTCCACAGGCTCGACCTCATCGTGTCGGACGTTCCCGCACCGGCAAGCCTCAGCGTACGTGCGTATACCCATTTGCTGGGACGCACGGGCATCGAATTCTTTGCAGCGCCCCAACTGCTGCGCCGCTCGGGTCTCACCATTCAGAAAGTGCGGCGGGATTTCCCTGCGTGCCTCGCAACTTTACCGATGCTGCTCCCCACCGCTGCCTCCGCCTTGCGCCCACGGCTTGATGCGTGGCTGGGGCAGCATGGGCTGAGGCCCGTCGTTGCCGCAGAATTTGACGACAGTGCACTGCAAAAAGCTTTTGGGCGCGAAGGCCAGGGTGTGTTTGCTGCGCCAGCCGTGTTGTCCAGCGAAATCACCCACCAGTACCAGGTGCAGTCTCTTGGCGCACCGGATGACCTGATGGAAGAGTTCTACGCCATCTCGATCGAGCGGCGTATCACCGATCCAGCAGTGGCTGCGATCACGGCCGCGGCACGGCACACGCTTTTTGCCACGCCACATCCTGTTGCGCAGAAGCGCACCCGCCCGCCTGCCAAGAAAAGCACCTGATCCCAAGATTGCCATAAACCCCATGTGCTATTTTTGAAGCAAGCCCCGTCTTGCGTATGCAAGCAGGCCGCTACAAACGGTGCCACAACTGCAGCCCCCAGGTCCGAGGAAAGCGTCACAAGGGCAGAGCGACCAGCGCTTGTATGGGCTCTCCTTGCCCCCTCGAAAGAAGTCTGGTTCTACCCGGTATTGCGCAGCCCCGCCGAAATCCCGTTGATCGAGATATGGATACCCGTCTGCACCCGCTGGTCGCTCTGCCCCGCGCGGTAACGGCGCACCAGCTCCACCTGCAAGTGGTGCAGCGGGTCGATGTACGGAAAGCGGTGGCGGATGGAGCGTTGCAGGGATTCGTTGCCTGCCAGGCGGGTTTTGTCGCCGGTGATACGCGTCAGCGCGTCGGCGGTGCGGTGCCATTCGGCTTCGATGGCGGTGAAGATTTTCTTGCGCAGGCGGGCGTCGCTCACCAGCTCGGAATAACGTGATGCCAGCGCCAGATCGCTCTTGGCCAGCACCATGTCCATGTTGGACAGCAGGGTGCGGAAGAACGGCCAGTCGCGGTACATCTTCTGCAGCAGGGCCAGGCGGGCTTTCGGGTCTTCACCAGCGGTGTTCACAAACGCATCCACCGCCGCACCAAAACCAAACCAACCGGGTAAGGTCAGGCGGCACTGGCCCCAGCTGAAACCCCAGGGGATGGCGCGCAAATCCTCAATCTTCTGGCTCGGTTTGCGCGACGCGGGGCGCGAGCCGATGTTCAGCTCGGCAATCTCGCGGATCGGGGTGGAGCCGAAGAAGTAGTCGGTGAAGCCTGCTGTGTCGTACACCAGCGCGCGGTAGGCACCCATACTCGCCACCGACAGCTCGGACGCGGCCTGCAAAAAGGCCTTGGTGGCAGGTTTGGTGGGCTGCAGCAGGGTGGCCTCCAGCGTGGCGGCAACCAGTGTCTCCAGGTTGCGGCGGCCGATCTCGGGGTTGGCGTATTTGGAGCCGATGACTTCGCCCTGCTCGGTCAAACGGATCTGGCCGCGCACGGTGCCGGGCGGTTGCGCCAGGATGGCTTGGTAACTCGGGCCACCGCCACGCCCCACCGTACCGCCCCGGCCGTGGAACATCCGCAGGGTGATGTTGTGGCTTTTGGCCAGCTCGTCGAACAGCTCGACCAGTGCAATCTCGGCGCGGTACAGCTCCCAGTTGCTGGTGAAGATGCCGCCATCCTTGTTGCTGTCGGAATATCCCAGCATGATGTCCTGCTCGGCCCCGCTGCGCTGCAGCAGTTTGGCGACACCCGGCAGCGCGTAGAAGTCGCGCATGATGGGTGCGGCGTTACGCAGGTCTTCAATGGTCTCGAACAGGGGCACCACGATCAGGTCGGCCACCGCAGACTGGTCGAGTGTGCCGCGCACCAGGCCCACTTCTTTTTGCAACAGCAGCACTTCAAGCAGGTCACTCACCGTTTCGGTGTGGCTGATGATGTAGTGGCGGATGGCCTGCACACCAAAACGCGCACGCATGGTTTTGGCGGCCTCGAAGATCGCCAGCTCGGCGCGGGCATGGTCGGAGTAATCGGTGCCCATCACCCGCAGCGGGCGGGCGTCGTTCAGCAGGCCGAGCAACACTTTGCGTTTGGCGTCTTCGTCCAGCGCGCTGTAGTTCGCCTCCACCCGTGCCACGGCCAGCAGCTCGGCCACCACTTCTTCGTGTTTGTCGGAGCTTTGGCGCAAATCGACGGTGGCCAAATGGAAACCAAACACTTCGACCGCACGGATCAGCGGGTGCAGGCGTTGCGCCACCAGCGCCGCGCCGTGGTGTGCGGCGAGGGACGCCTGGATGACCCGCAGGTCGGCCAGAAAGTCCTCGGCCAGGGCGTAGGCGTTTTGCGGGGCCACAGCGTGGCGGGCGGCGTCACCACCGGTCAGGTCTTTCAGTGTGGCGGCCAGGCGGGCGTACATACCTGTGAGCGCACGGCGGTAGGGCTCGTCCACACGGTGTTCACTCGGGTCGGGTGAGCGGGTGGCCAGGGACTGCATCTCGGGCGACACCTCGACCAAGCGGGCCGAAATCGACAACTCGCCGCCGAGGTAATGCACCTCGGTCAGGTAATGGCGCAGTGCCACTTCGGACTGGCGGCGCAGCGCGTATTCGAGCGTCTGCGCGCTGACATTGGGGTTGCCGTCGCGGTCGCCCCCAATCCACTGGCCCATGCGCAAAAAGCTGGCGACCGGGTAGTTGCCCAGCTCACGCTCCAGGTCGGCATAGATACGCGGGATTTCGCGCAGGAAGGTGGACTCGTAGTAACTCAGCGCGTTCTCGATCTCGTCGGCCACGGTGAGTTTGGAGAAACGCAGCAGGCGCGTCTGCCACAGCTGCATCACCCGGGCGCGCAGCAGCGCCTCGTTGGCGGCCAGCTCACGCGGGGTGAGTGCGTCTTTTGAGGCGGCATAGAGCAGCGCCTGGGTCTTGATGTCGTCGCGGGCGGTCAGCAGCTGGGCGATGTCGCGCTCGGCGTCCAGGATACTTTTGCGCTGCACCTCGGTCGGGTGCGCGGTGAGCACCGGCGACACGTAGCTGCTGGCCAGTGTCTGCGCTATGACTTTAGGAGCTATCCCGGCCCAGCGCAGGCGCGACAGAGCCACTTCAATGCTGCCCTCTTGGGTGTTGCCCGCACGTTCGTGCACGATGCGGCGGCGGATGTGGTGGCGGTCTTCGGCCAGGTTGGCCAGGTGGGAGAAATAGGTGAAGGCGCGGATCACGCGCACTGTTTCGTCGGCGCTGAGCGACTTGAGCAGCTTCTTCAGCGCCTTGTCGGCCTCGGCATCGGCGTCGCGCCGGAACGCTACCGACAGCTTGCGCACCTGCTCGATCAGCTCGAAGGCCGCAGACCCCTCCTGCTCGCGAATCACGTCGCCCAGCATGCGGCCCAGCAGGCGGATGTCGTCGATCAGGGGTTGTTCTTTGTCGGACTTTTTCACGGCAGGGAACCTTTGGTTAGGACACGTGGGAACAGCCATGCATGCTAGCATTCCGCCCACCGTGCTCGGCACACACATGCACCGGATGCATGCATGTTCTGCGCCAGTCTCCAAGCACTTTCACCCCACCCTGACCCCCCCGACACCGCCGTGAGCCACCCCAGCCCCACCCCGCTTTCCATCACCATCGCCACGCGCGAAAGCCGCCTGGCGCTGTGGCAGGCCGAACACGTCAAAGCCTTGCTGCAGGCGCAGGGCCACCAGGTCACGCTGCTGGGAATGACCACCAAGGGTGACCAGATCCTGGACCGGTCCCTCAGCAAGGTGGGTGGCAAAGGCCTGTTCGTGAAAGAGCTGGAAACCGCGCTGGAAGAAGGCCGCGCCGACCTGGCGGTGCATTCCCTCAAAGACGTGCCCATGGACCTGCCCGACGGTTTTGCGCTGGCCTGTGTGATGGAGCGTGAAGACCCACGCGACGCCTTTGTTTCCCCCCAATTCGCCAGCCTGGCCGATCTGCCGCAGGGCGCGGTGGTGGGCACATCCAGCCTGCGCCGCACGGTGCTGATCCGTGCGCTGCGGCCCGATCTGCGCATCGAGCCCCTGCGTGGCAACCTGGACACCCGGCTGCGCAAGCTCGACGAAGGCCAGTACGCGGGCATCGTGCTCGCGGCGGCAGGACTCAAACGCCTGGAGCTAGGTGCCCGTATTCGCCAGGTTTTTGCGCCCACAGAGATGTTGCCCGCTGCAGGCCAGGGTGCCCTGGGCATCGAGATCCGCACCGACCGCCAGGATTTGGTGGACGCCCTGCGCCCGCTGGTGCACACAGAAACCTGGCTCACCGTGTCGGCCGAACGCGCCGTAAGCCGCGCCATGGGCGGCAGCTGCTCCATGCCGCTGGCTGCACACGCCACGCTGACCCCGGCATCTGGGGGTGCCTACACCCTCCACCTCGACGCGGCCTGGGGTGACCCAGAACAGCCCACCCACCCCCTGTTACACGCCAGCGGAACCGCCGAGGTGCGCGACCTGGCCCAGGCCGCAGCATTGGGTGAACGTGTAGCCGCCCAGCTGCAAGCAGCGGGCGCACACTGAGCGGCGGCGCGTCCATGCGCATCATCGTCACCCGGCCAGAACGTGAAGCGCTTGCGTGGACAGAGCAGCTGCAGGCGCGTGGGCTCAATGCCGTCGCGCTGCCGCTGATTGCCATCGGCCCCGCACCCGGCAACGACCTGCGCCAGTGCTGGGACACGTTACACAGCTTCGATGCGGTGATGTTTGTCAGCAGCAATGCCGCACAGTATTTTTTTGAATCAAAACAAGCTCTAGCGCCCGTCCCATGGGCGCAAATAGCTCCTAAAACAAGAGCATGGAGCCCCGGCCCCGGAACGGCCCGCACGCTGCTGGCGGCGGGGGTGCCACCCCATGTGCTGGACACGCCACCACCGGACGCGGGCCAGTTCGACTCCGAAGCCTTGTGGGACGTGGTGCACAACCAGGTGCGCCCCGGCCACCGCACCCTGGTGGTGCGTGGCCAGGAGGGCGACGCCGACGCCGCGCCCCATGCCGGCACAGGCCGCGAATGGCTGGCGCGCCAGCTGGCAGCAGCGGGGGGCAGCGTGGACTTCACCGTGGCCTACACCCGCCACGCGCCGCAGTTCACGCCCCCGCAACACCAGACCGCCGTGGCTGCAGCGGGCGACGGCAGCGTGTGGCTGTTCAGCAGCTCGCAGGCGGTGCAGCACCTGCAGCAGTGGCTGCCCGGCCAGTCCTGGCAGGCCGCCCGCGCCATTGCCACCCACCCGCGTATCGCGCAGGCCGCCGAACAGGCGGGCTTTGGTGTTGTAAGGGCGTCACGCCCCACGCTGGACGCCGTGGTGGCCTCGATAGAATCGCTGCCATGACGCCTGAGCCCTCTCTCGAACCACGTGATACGCCCGGGCTCCCCCGTCCGGCACAGACACGACGGTCGCCCAGGCCGTGCCACCCACGGTGCCCGTTGCACCTGCGCCGGGCATCTCCCGTCCGGTGTTTTATGCGGTGGCGCTGATCGCCGTCGCCGCCCTGGTGGCCGGTGGCCTGCTGTGGCAAAAACTCGACCACATCCAGCAGCAGCTGGCGCGGCAAAACACCGACACCAGCACCCAGGCCATTGAGGCACGCACTGTTGCACGCGAGGCCCAAGAGCTGTCGCGCGAAACCGCCGCCCGCCTCACTGTGAACGACACCCGCCTGAGTGAAGTGGCCCTGCAACGCTCGCAGCTGGAAGACCTGATGCAGAGCCTGTCCCGCTCGCGGGACGAAAACCTGGTGGTGGACATCGAATCGTCCCTGCGCCTGGCACAACAACAAGCCAGCCTGACCGGCAGCGCCGAGCCGCTGCTGAGTGCCCTCAAAACCGCCGACCAGCGTATCTCCCGTGCGGCCCAGCCCCGGCTGGCCCCGCTGCAGCGTGCCGTCAACCGCGACATGGACCGTATCAAGGCCGCCGCCATCACCGACACCCCCGCCCTGCTGTCCCGGCTGGACGACCTGGTGCGGCTGGTGGACGACCTGCCCACGCTGTACGCCGTGGGCCAGATGCCCAGCAGCCGCAGCAGCGCCGCCCTCGGCGACAGCAGCACGGCAGCACCCCAGGCCTGGTGGGCCCGTGGCCTGCTGCGCACCTGGGAAGTGGTGCGCGACGAGGCCCGCAGCCTGGTGCGGGTGAGCCGCATCAACCAGCCTGAAGCGGCCTTGCTGGCACCCGAGCAGGCCTTCTTCCTGCGCGAAAACCTCAAGCTCAAACTGCTTAACGCGCGCCTCGGTGTGCTGGCACGGCAAACCGACTCGGCCCGCGCCGACCTGGTGGCGGCCACTGCGGCGCTGAACAAGTACTTCGACCCGACATCGCGCAAGACACAGAACGCCGCCACCTTGCTGCAGCAGGCCACCAGCCAGCTCAAATCCGTGGAACTGCCGCGTATCGACGACACCCTGGCTGCGCTGGCAACCGCCGCCGCAGGCCGGTAGACACCATGCGCGCCACCCTCTGGTTCCTTGCCCTGTTTGGCGTCGCTGTGGCCGTGGCGCTGTTTGCGGGCAACAACCAAAGCACGGTCACCGTGTTCTGGCCACCGTACCGGGTGGACCTGTCGCTGAACATGGTGCTGCTGCTGCTGTTTGGCGCGTTTGTGGTGTTGCATGCCGCCTTGCGTGCACTGGCCGCACTGCTGGACCTGCCGCACCAGGCCAACCGCTGGCGCATGCAGCAAAAAGAACGCGCCATGCACACCGCTTTGCTCGACGGTATTGCCCACCTGCTGGCAGGCCGTTTTGTGCGTGCGGGCAAAGCCGCTGACGGCGCACTCGCCCAAGAGGCCGCACTCGAAGCCGCCGGTGAAAAACTGGCGCTCGGTGTGCAGGTGCGGGCCCTGTCCCACCTGATTGCCGCCGAAAGTGCCCAGGCACTGCAAAACCACACGCGGCGTGACGAACACCTGGCGCTGGCGATGCAAACCACGGCCCAGGTGGCATCGACCCAGGCGCAGGAAATCCGCGAAGGCACCCAGCTGCGCGCCGCACGCTGGGCGCTGGAGGACCGCGATGCGTCCGCCGCACTGGAGCGCCTGGAAGAACTGCCCCAAGGTGCCAGCCGCCGTACCCTCGCGTTACGCCTGCGCCTCAAGGCCGCACGCCAGGCCCGCCGCACCCGCGAGGCCCTGGAAACCGCACGCCTGCTGGGCAAACACCGCGCTTTCTCGGCCGGTGCAGCCAAAAGCATCGTGCGCGGTCTGGCCACCGAATGGGTCAACAGCGCCCACGACACCACGCAACTGCTGCAGGTGTGGAATGCACTGGAGCCCGCAGAACGTGCCATCCCCGAACTGGCCATCCACGCAGCCCAGCGTCTGGCCACACTGGGCGGTGACGCCGCGCAGGTGCGCCAGTGGCTGCTGCCGGTGTGGGAGCTGATGCTGTCCCGCCCTGACACGCTGCCCGACGCCCAACAGCTCAAACTTGTCACCGCCCTCGAAGCGGCACTGGACGGCATCGACGCCGACTGGCTGGCCCGTATCGAGTCCGCCCAACTGGGCAACCCACGCGATCCGCGCCTGCTGTACCTGGCCGGTGCGGCCTGTGTGGAGCGGCAACTCTGGGGCAAGGCCCAGGCGCTGCTGGCCCAGGCCGCCCAGCGCCTGCAGGACGGCGCGCTGCGCAGCAAAGCCTGGCGCGCCTTGGCCCTGCTGGCCGAGCAACGCGACGACACACAGGCCGCAGCAGACGCCTGGAAAAACGCGGCCCTCAGCGCCGACTGAGCCACCACCAACGGGTTGGGTACGGCGTTGGGCGCGGTACCAGCGCATGCAAATTTTTTGCATTGCGACGTCAATTTGATTGAACCAAAAAGCGTGCAGTGCTTCCTACACTGCACCCACTTTTGCCGCGCCGCGGGTTTCACCACGGCCACACATCCCCTACGCCACTGTCTTGCCGACAGCCCGCACCCCACCGCGCTCCATGACGACTGTTTCTTCCTCCGCACCACCCGCAAGCCCCAGCCGCTACAGCACCGTCGCCATCGTGCTGCACTGGGTGCTGGGGGCCGCTCTGGTGGGCATTTTTTCGGTTGGTTTCTACATGGCTGACCTGCCGTTTTCGCCGCAAAAACTCAAGCTCTACAACTGGCACAAATGGGCGGGGGTCTGCCTGCTGGGCCTGTCGCTGCTGCGCCTGGTGTGGCGCCTTTTCAACCCGCCACCAACACTGCCACGCACCATTGCAGTGGCCATGCCGCGCTGGCAACACCTGGCCCACACTGCCACCCACCACCTGCTGTATGTGCTGTTCTTCGCCGTGCCGCTGCTGGGCTGGGCCTACAGCTCGGCGGCGGGTTTTTCGATCGTGCTGTTTGGCCAGTTGCCACTGCCCGACTTTGTGCCGGTGGACAAGGCACTGGCCGAGTTGATCAAACCCTGGCATGAGATCACCGCCTTCACGCTGGCCGGGCTGGTGCTGCTGCATATTGCGGGCGCACTCAAACACCACTGGATCGACCGCGATGGGCTGGTGCGCCGCATGTTGCCCGGCCGTGCTTGAACACCTCTTTCTTTTTTCTGGAATTGTTATGACCCGTTTTTCCAAGCTGCGCTTCGCCGCGCCCCTCGCCCTGGCCGCTACCCTGGGCCTGGCTGTCTCCGCCCATGCCGCCGAACAAAAACTAGTTGCTACCCAAAGTGAGCTGGTCTTTGTGAGCAAACAAATGGGTGTGCCGGTCGAAGGCCGCTTCAAGAAGTTTGACGCCCAGGTGGCGTTTGACCCGGCCAAACTCGACACCAGCAAGATCAACTTCACGGTCGACCTGGCCAGCGCCACGCTGGGCGCACCCGAGAGTGACGCCGAGCTGCCCAAAGCCACCTGGTTCAACGTGCCGCAGTTTCCCAAAGCCAGCTTCCAGTCCAGCAGCATCAAAAGCCTGGGCGCTGGCAAATACGACGTGGCCGGCAAACTCAGCATCAAAGGCACCAGCCGCGACGTGACGGTGCCCGTGGTGCTGACCCAGAGCGGCGCCACCACCGTGGCCACCGGCACCGTGCCGCTCAAACGCCTGGCCTTCAAGATCGGTGAAAACGAATGGGCCGACACCTCGATGGTGGCCGACGACGTACAGGTCAAGTTCAAGCTTGCGCTGACCGGCGTGGGCAAGCTTTAAGCCCAAACACAGTTTCTTTTTCTTTAACCCTTCACAGGAACCCTTGACCCATGCGCCATTCTTTCCGTGCTCTCGCTGCCGCTGCCACCCTGGCCGCACTGTCCATGGGCACCGCCCAGGCCCAATCGGCCACCTACGTGCTCGACCCCACACACACCTTTGTGACCTTCGAGATCGGCCACTTCGGCACCTCGACCAACCGCGGTCGTTTTGACAAGAAAGAAGGCACGGTCCAGTTCGACCGCGCAGGCAAGACCGGCAAGGTGGACCTGACCATCGACGCCACCTCCATCAGCACCGGCACACCACCGTTCGACAAACACCTGCAAAGCGCCGACCTGTTCAACGCAGCCAAATTCCCCACCATCCAGTTCAGCGCCGACCAGTTCCGCTTCAACGGCGACAAGGTCAGCGAAGTGGCAGGCAAACTGACGCTGCTGGGCCAGACCCATCCCGTCACACTGAAGGCCAACACCTTCAACTGCTACCAAAGCCCCATGCTCAAGCGCGAAGTGTGCGGCGGCGACTTTGAAGCCACCATCGACCGCACCCAGTGGGGCATGGACTACGGCGTGTCGTTTGGTATGCCAAAGACTGTCCGCCTGATCGTGCAAGCCGAAGCTATCAAGCAGTAACCCGGCCACGACATCGGACAGCACCTGTCCGATGCCCCCCCCAATGCCGTGCCACCGCCAGGTCTGCACGGCATTTTTACGTTTGCGCGGCGCCTGAAATTACGATAAAGTAAACCAATTACGCATAGTTAAATATCAAACCCCACTTTCCGCCCCTGGAAAGACGCAGGAGACACCCATGGCCGCCGTTCTGAAAGACCTCGCACACCTGCCCGCGCCCGCCGCCGTGCAGCAGCTGCACCACTACGCCTACAAGGCCCGCGACGCCGAAGAAACCCGGCACTTTTACGAAGACATCCTGGGCCTGCCGCTGTACCACATCATCCAGAGCGACTACGTGCCCAGCACGGGGGAATACTGCCCGTACACCCACTTTTTCTTCCGCCTGCTGGACGGCTCGTTCATTGCGTTTTTTGACCTGGGCGACGACGAGGCTGCGCTGCCCTCTCCCAACACCCCGCTGTGGGTCAACCACATCTCTTTCCGCGTCAACACCGTGCAGGAGCTGGAAAACACCAAGGCCCGGCTGCAGGCGCATGGCGTGGAAGTGCTGGGGGTGACCGACCACCATATCTTCAAAAGTATCTATTTCTTCGACCCCAACGGCATCCGCCTGGAGCTGACCGCCCAGCTGGCCGACGCGGTGCAGATGCAGCGCGAAAGCACCACCGCCCATGCCCGCCTCAACGAATGGACGGCACGCAAGCAGCAGTGGCGTGCGGAACGCGCAGCAGGCCAGACCCCCACTCCGTTGAAGCCTGCACAAAACGATCGGCCCGAGTTCGTTCCAGGCGGCACCGAGGTCTAAACTACTGTCGCTCACTTATTGATAGCTGTTTGCGCCCGACCACCGGGCGCAGGAGCCCTATTTCGCTTAAAAACCATGCCGCCAGGGGCGCAGCGGCAGACCGTTAAAATTGCGGCATTCCGCAACAGTTCCAGACGGCACCCCACCAGGGTGCTGTTTTTATGCCCCCATGAGCGATACCCTTCAGCAGCCCGGCCTCAACAGCCTGTCCAAATCTTTCGAGCCCGCCGCCATCGAGGCCCAGTGGGGGCCGGAGTGGGAAAAACGTGGCTACGGCGTGGCGGGCTTCCGGGGCACGGGCCAGCCTGAGGCGGGCGCAGAGTCGTTTGCCATCCAGCTGCCGCCGCCCAACGTGACGGGCACGCTGCACATGGGCCACGCGTTTAACCAGACCATCATGGACAGCCTCACGCGCTACCACCGCATGTTGGGCCACAACACGGTGTGGGTGCCTGGCACCGACCACGCGGGTATCGCCACGCAGATCGTGGTGGAGCGCCAGTTGCAGGAGCAAAAAGTCAGCCGCCACGACCTGGGCCGCAAGAACTTTGTGGCAAAAATTTGGGAGTGGAAAGAAAAAAGCGGCGACACCATCACCAGCCAGATGCGCCGCATGGGCGACAGCGTGGACTGGAGCCGCGAGTACTTCACCATGGACCCAAAGCTGTCCAAAACGGTGACAGAAACCTTTGTGCAGCTGTACGAGCAAGGCCTGATCTACCGCGGCAAACGCCTGGTGAACTGGGACCCGGTGCTGCAAAGCGCGGTGAGTGACCTGGAGGTGGAAAACGAAGAGCGCGACAGCTTCATGTGGCACATCGAATACCCGTTCAGCGACGGCCCCCAAGCCACCGCCGACGGCGCACCGATGCGTGGCATGCACATCGCCACAACCCGGCCTGAAACCATGCTGGCCGACGGCGCGCTCGCGGTGCACCCGGACGATGAGCGCTACCAGCACCTGATCGGGAAAATGGTTGATTTGCCGCTCTGCGACCGGCAGATCCCGGTGATCGCTGACACCTATGTAGACCCGGCCTTTGGCAGCGGCTGCGTGAAGATCACCGGTGCCCACGACTTCAACGACTACCAAGTCGCCCAGCGGCACAAACTGCCGCTGATCACCATCTTCACTCTGGACGCAAAAATCAACGACAACGGCCCTGCTGCCTACCAAGGGCTCGACCGTTACGCCTGCCGAAAAGCTGTTCTAAAAGACCTCGAAACCCAAGGTTTCCTGCAAAAGGCAGTGCCGCATAAAAACATGGTCCCGATCTGCACACGCACCGGGCAAGTGGTTGAGCCGATGCTGACCGACCAGTGGTTCATGGCCATGAACACCGTGGGCAAAGGCGACGCGACCGGCAAATCCATCGCGCAAAAATCCATCGACGCGGTGCAGAGTGGCGAGGTCAAATTTGTCCCCGAGAACTGGGTCAACACCTACAACCAGTGGATGAACAACATCCAGGACTGGTGCATTTCCCGCCAGTTGTGGTGGGGCCACCAGATCCCGGCTTGGTACGACGAAGACGGCAAGGTCTACGTGGCACGCGACGAAGCAGAAGCCCAAGCCCAAGCCCCCGGCAAAACCCTGCGCCGTGACGAAGACGTGCTGGACACCTGGTACTCGTCCGCACTGGTGCCTTTCAGCACCATGGGCTGGCCCGAAAAGACGCAGGACTATGACCTGTACCTGCCCAGCAGCGTGCTGGTCACCGGCTACGACATCATCTTCTTCTGGGTCGCCCGGATGATCATGATGACGACGCATTTCACCGGCCAGGTGCCGTTTAAACACGTGTACATCCACGGCCTGGTGCGCGACGCGCAGGGCAAGAAGATGAGCAAGAGTGAAGGCAATGTGCTGGACCCGGTCGACCTGATCGACGGCATCGCACTGGCCCCCCTGCTGGACAAACGCTCTGTGGGTTTGCGCAAGCCTGAGACGGCCCCCACCGTGCGCAAGAACACCGAAAAAGAATTCCCGGAAGGTATCCCGGCCTACGGCGCGGACGCGTTGCGTTTTACCTTCGCCGCCTTGGCCAGTCTGGGCAGAAGCATCAATTTTGATAGCAAACGCTGCGAGGGTTACCGCAACTTCTGCAACAAGCTGTGGAACGCCACTCGCTTTGTGCTGATGAACTGCGAAGGCCAGGACTGCGGCCTGAACGACCACACCCAGGCCGACTGCGACGCGGGCGGCTACCTCGACTTCAGCCAGGCCGACCGCTGGATCAGCTCCGTGCTGCAAAAGGTCGAAGCCGACGTAGCCAAGGGCTTTGCCGAATACCGCCTGGACAACGTCGCCAACACGATCTACGACTTTGTCTGGAACGAGTTCTGCGACTGGTACCTGGAGATTGCCAAGGTGCAGATCAACACCGGCACTGACGCGCAAAAACGCGCCACCCGCCGCACGCTGATCCGCACGCTGGAGGCGATCCTTCGCCTGGCCCACCCCATCATCCCGTTCATCACCGAAGAGCTGTGGCAAAAGGTGTCGGTGGTGGCAGGCCTGCCCGGCGCGTCGGTGAGTATCGCGGCTTACCCCCAAAGCCAGCCCGCGAAGATCGACCCTGCCGCTATCGCCCACGTCGAGCGCCTGAAAGCCGTGGTGGACGCCTGCCGCAACCTGCGCGGCGAGATGAACGTGTCGCCCGCCACCCGCCTGCCGCTGTATGTGAGTGGTGACGCCGACTTCATCCGCCAGGCCGCGCCGGTGCTGCAGGCGCTGGCCAAGCTGAATGAAGTGAAGGTGTTTGACGACGCGGCCGCGTGGCAAACCGCCGCACAAGCCGCCCCCACTGCCGTGGTGGGTGAGGCGCGCCTTTGCCTGCACATGGAAGTGGACATCGCCGCCGAAAAAGCCCGCCTGGGCAAAGAAGTGCTGCGCCTGGAGGGTGAAATCACCCGTGCCAACACCAAGCTGGGCAACGAAGCCTTTGTCGCCAAGGCCCCGCCTACCGTGATCGAGCAGGAGCGTAAACGCGTGGCCGACTTCGCTGCATCCTTGGAAAAGTTACGCGATCAAATTGAGCGCTTAACTGTCGCATCCCCGACGATTGTATAGACTCCAAGCGCTACCCCCTGTTCATGGCCCGCGATGTAATGCGCGTGCTGATTGAGCAACTTCAAGCCGAAGGAGCTACACCGTCATGATGATCGCCCTGCACAAGAGAGCCCGAACGACCCCTGCCATCCGCGCCGAGATTGCCGCCAGCACTGAGAGCGCCAAAACCTTGGCCTGCCGCTTTGGCGTAAGCGAAGCCACCATCTACAAATGGAAGTCACGCCAATCGGTGCAGGATCGCTCGCACACCGCACACCGTCTGCAAACCACACTGACTTCTGCACAAGAAACCATCGTGGTACATCTGCGACGCACCCTGTTACTGCCACTGGATGACTTGCTGGCCGTGACCCGTGAGTTCCTTTGCCCCGATGTCTCTCGCTCAGGGCTGGACCGGTGTTTGCGCAGGCATGGTGTGGGCAACCTCCATGCCCTCAAGCCTGCAACACCCCAGGAGCCTCACAAGGCCTTCAAGAGCTATGAGCCGGGCTACTTGCACATGGATGTCAAATACCTGCCCCAGATGCAGGATGAGACCAAGCGGCGCTACCTGTTCGTGGCCATTGACCGGGCCACGCGCTGGGTGTTTGTGGCGATCAAGAAGGACAAGACAGCTGCCAGTGCGGGCAGTTTCTTGAAAGCGTTGCACAAGGCGTGCCCGCTCAAGATCGTCAAGTTATTGACGGACAACGGCAAGGAGTTCACAGACCGGCTGTTTGCCAGCCGTGAGCGTGCACCCAGTGGCAATCACGAGTTTGACCAGCTGTGCCAGGAGTTGGGCATTGAGCACCGCCTGACCAGACCGAGAACGCCCAAGACCAACGGCATGGTTGAGCGCTTCAATGGCCGAATCAGCGATGTGCTAAAGACCAACCGCTTCAATAGTGCACTGGATCTGGAGGAGACCTTGCTGCGCTATGTGGCGCTGTACAACCACCAGTTACCCCAGTCGGCTTTGCAAAGCAAAACCCCAATGCAGGCTATGAAGGGCTGGTACGATTCTCAGCCAAGCCTGTTTCATAAGCGTCCTTATGATCGTCCGGGATGCGACACTTAACCATCAATTAAATTGAATTAAGTTCAACAAATACCGGAGACACAAGTGAGAACATTAATAGCCTTAGTCATCACAATCCTCCTATCCGCATGTGTTTTCGAAAAACCTGAAACGCAGTGCTTAAACTCTTTTAAATCCACATTAAAAGATCCCGACTCTGGGAAAGTGATAAGTTTCAACCCACCAGAGCTTACTTACAGTGCCACAAATTCTTACGGAGCAAGGATACAGGGAAAGGCTTTATGTCAAGAATACAAAAAAGAATGGTCTAGAGATTACCACGCAGAAAAATTAGCCATTATGAATAGATCAACTGAAAAGCTAAAAGCATCAAACGAATGCAGATTTAATGGTGGAAATAGAGAAGAATGCGCCGGAGATAGCTTGGCAATTAGACACCGGACATTTTCCGGCACTTCTCTCGATGATTTACATAAAGAATCGGAGAGAGAGCTTGGATTCAATTAACGAGTACAAAATATGATTACTTCACCCCCCCCGTTCGCAAAGCCGTCTTCCCCGTTGCCGGTTTTGGCACCCGCTTTTTGCCCGCCACCAAGGCGCAGCCCAAAGAGATGCTGCCGGTGGTGGACAAACCGCTGATCCAGTACGCCGTCGAGGAGGCCTATGCGGCGGGCATCCGCCACATGATCTTCGTCACCGGGCGCAACAAACGTGCGATCGAAGACCATTTCGACACCGCGTTCGAGCTGGAGGCGGAACTGGAAGCCAAGAACAAAACCGCACTGCTGGCCATTGCCCGGTCCATCCTGCCCGACGACATGGCGCTGTCCTATGTGCGCCAGCCGCGTATGCTGGGCCTGGGCCACGCGGTGTTGTGCGCCGAGCACCTGGTGGGCGACGAGCCTTTTGCCGTGCTGCTGGCCGACGATTTGATGACCGGTGAACGGGCCGTGTTGGCGCAAATGGCCGATGTGTACAACCGCACCGGTGCGTCAGTGTTGGCAGTGCAGGAAGTGCCGCAGGACCAGACCGGGCGTTACGGCATTGTGGTGGGTGAGACGGTGGAAGACCGCCTCATCAAGGTCAGCCACATGGTCGAAAAACCCAAACCCGAAACCGCCCCATCGCGGATGGCCGCCGCCGGCCGCTACATCCTGACCCCCGGTGTGTTTGACCAGATCCGCCAGCAAACCAGTGGTGCGGGCGGTGAGATCCAGCTGACCGACGGCATTGCCGGGCTGATGCAGTCAGAAGCCGTGTACGCGCTGCAGTACCAGGGCAAACGTTACGACTGCGGCAGCAAGGAAGGTTTCCTCGAAGCCACCGTGGAGCTGGCGCTACAGCACCCGGAAGTGGGCGCGCATTTCCGCGAATACCTGAAGAGCCTGGCGCTCTGATCACCCCAGGCTGAAGGGCACCACTACCTGCGTAGCGCTGCGACACTGCTTGTCGCATCTGTAGACATGATGGTCACACCGGGCTGCCTCTTGCAGCTTGGGCTACTCCAGGGCACCTTCATGACCATCCAGAGACCCCAGGCAGGGCGGGACGATCCGCTGTATCCGCAGGCTCGGCAGCTCGTTCTTTTTCACGGCGATGCCGACATTGCCCGTCTGCAGCGCAGTTTGCGCATCGGCTACCAGCACGCCCTGTCGCTGCGCGAGGCCATGCGCGACGACATTCTCGAATACTGCACGAACAGCAATACTTGGCGCATCGCCAAAGCAGTGGACATGGCCCACGACCCAATGCTGGAGGGGAAACTCGCCCAGGCTGCCGACTGGATCCACAACGCATCCTGCATGGTCATCGCGGCGGGCGCGGGTATGTGTATCGACTCCGGTCTGCCCGACTTCCGGGGTGACAACGGCTTCTGGCGCGCCTACCCCGCGCTGGACCGAAGCCGCCTGCGGTTTGAAGACATCGCCTCACCCCAAGCCTTCAAGAAACACCCCGCCACGGCCTGGGGCTTTTACGGCCATCGGCTCAACCTGTACCGCGCCTCCACTCCCCACGCCGGGTTTGACCTGCTCAAAACCTGGGGGCAGCGCATGCCGCAAGGCTGCTTCGTGTTTACCAGCAATGTCGATGGACATTTTCAGAAAGCGGGCTTTCCTTCTGCCCGAATTTACGAATGCCACGGATCCATCCACAGGATGCAATGCACAGCCAATTGCACTGGCGATATCTGGGCCACAGCGGGCTTCCGCCCGCAGGTGGACGAATCGATCTGCGAACTGCAAGGCGAGTTGCCCCTCTGCCCCCACTGTGGCGCGCTGGCGCGACCCAACATCCTGATGTTCGACGACTGGCATTGGAACCACACCCGCAGCACCCAACAGCGCATGCTGCTGGACAGGTGGCTAGACAGCGCCCCCGCCCCGCTGGTACTGGAAATCGGCGCAGGCCGCGCCATCGCCACCGTGCGCCACTTCAGCCAGCGTATGCAGCAGCGCGGTAGCAAGCTGGTGCGCATCAACCTGCATGAGGCGGATATCCACAACCCGGATGGCATCGAGATTGCGCTGGGAGCGAAGGAGGCACTGCAAAGAATAGAAGAGTACGTGACCGCCCCACCTCATCCTTTGGAGCCAAATCATGCGAAACCCTGAGCGAATCGAGGAAATGCTTTCTGTTTTGTGCACCATCTGGGAAAAGAATCCAGATCTGAGACTTGCACAAATCATCGTGAATGCGTCGCGACCTGCTGTGCCATGCCCGCAGATCTTCTACGTGGAGGATGACGTGCTCCTCCAAGGTCTGCTTCAACTTTCAAAGGAGAAACATGATGGCGAACCCAGATTTTGAGAAATGGGCCAAGTCTTATTCGGGCTGCGATGGCGGCGACATTGGCACCCTGGAGCGGCGCGCCATCTGGCTGTGCGGCATTGAATGGGGAGGAGGATTATCCGCAGAGCACCTGAAGACCAACATGTTGCGCGACGAATCCCGTCCTCCTGCGGGTTACGAAGACGCAGCGGAAAATCTGGGCTACATATTCAATAGGCAGGCCCTGAAGATGCTTTCCGCCATCGACGGGAGAAAAGTATCCGAATACCGTGATTTCTGCGCACAAGCTAGGCCCTTCACCAAAGGCAGCTCAGGCTACTTTAAGTTGAATCTCTATCCGATCGCCTTCAAGGACACCGACCAAGACTGGTGGCATAACGAGTTTGCCGAGGCGACCGGCTTTGACGAGAAGACCGCTTACCTCGACTGGTGCAAAACCTATCGATTCCCACAAATGCGTGAATGGGTTCGCGCAGCGAAACCCAAGCTGATTTTGTGCCTTGGCAAAACCTACCGCACCGACTTCATGCATGTGTTTCACGACGCAAGCGCGACCTTTCACCACGAGCATATTGACGACCGCGACCTGTGGTGGAGCCTCAATGCCGAAGGCACTCTCATCGCAATCATCCCCTTCATGGTCAACCGCTATGGATTGACCAAAAACGACAGCATCCAGAAATTCGGCGAGAGGATTGCCCAACTGATGGAGCAGCATGGCTGCCACTAAAACAAGCCTGCACATTGCAGCCTTTCAACAGTCCATGCACCCTGCGGCCCTGCTTCATCCGCGCCCTTCACCACAGCAGGATGCGCTGGCATTCCAGACACTGGACGAGCTCCACATCCGGCAAACGTCGCTCGGCAAATGGGCCTGCGCTACCCCCGGCGGCTTTGCCTGGCTGTCGGTGGCCGATGGCGTGGCGTCCAGCCCTTGCGCCGACCTAGCCAGCCGCAGTTTTCTAGAAGTGCTTCACGCTGCCAACCCAGCAGCCCCGCAACTGCAAGCCCGGAAACTGCCAGGCCTGGTGCGCCAGGCGCGGCTCGACTGGCGAGCCCAGTACCTCAAGCCACGCACCCGAGGCGCGGCCTGCACGCTGGCGAGCCTGCTGTATGCCAATGGGCAGGTGTGCGCCGTCAACAGCGGCGATGCACGCATCTGGCGCTTGCGCACGCAGGCCGGTGGCAACGTGCAGTGGTTGCAGGTCAGCCACGACCACACAGCCTGGCAGCAGATGCTGGACGATGGAGAAGCCCAGGCTGAGCAGGCGGATGAGTACGCGTCTATCTACCAGGGCCTGTTGCACTGCCTGGTACTGGACGCAGACGACGGTCCGGACGATGACGACATGGTGGAAGGTGCCGTGCACGAAGACTGGCTGCACATCTGGCATGGCCAAGCTGCGCCCGGCGATGCCTATTTGCTGGCCACTGACGGGCTGCATGGCGCGCTGACGGATGCGCAGATGCAGGCGCTATGGCAGGCGGCAGATTCGCCGCAGGACAAGCTGCGCGCACTGCACAGCGCATACCGGCGGGCCGGGGCGCAGGATGATATTTCGGTGGTTCTGCTACAGACCCGTGTGTGATTTCGATTCATCAAAGTTAATAGCATTCAGCGCCCACCATTCAAGGGCTGAGTTCAAAAAATTCCTGAAACAGACGCACCACCCGGACACGACCGAGCTACGACACAATTCGTCGCAGCCTCATGGATGATCACTCCATCACACCAGGAGGATCGTCATGGCCTACCGCCACCCCAGCCCGCCCCAACAACTTCCGCCGCACATCGCACTGTGGATGTTGCGCCTGCTCACATCGCCCCAAGGCATGCACAAATTTGTGCGCAAGGGTGACTTCGCCCGCGACGACTTGGCCTATGCCGTGGGCCTGGACAACTGGATCGACCCGGAGGATCGCCATTTCAAACCGGCGGCCGTGCGCGCAGCGCTCTACCAGCGGCTAACGCTGGTAGAGCGCGAATGCGCCAAGTCGCCCCTGCCCGCCCTGCTGCAGGACAACGTGCAGCGGCTGGCCACGCTGGTGGGGCTGGACGCAGTTGATGAGCGCATCCTCGCGTTTGCCGTGTGCCTGCATACCGATCCGCTGCTCGATGACGCTGCCGACATGCTGGAATCTCTCACGTCAACACAGGTCTACCAAACCCTGGCCATGCTGCTGGATGTGCCCGATGCGCAGGTACGCCAGGCCTTGGGCAGCCAGGGCCTGCTGGCACGCTCGGGTCTGGTGGTGGTTGACCGCAGTGGTTCCGGTCGTCTAAAAGGCAAACTGGAGGTGCTGTCAGGCACCTTTGCCGACCAGCTGGTGTCGGGCGACGCAGACCCCATCCACCTGCTGCGCGGCAAGATCCAGCCCGCCGCGCCGAGGCGTCTGGCGTTGGCCGACTACGGTCACATCCAACCCACGCTGGACATCGTTCGCCCGTGGCTACGCCACGCACGGGACACGCAGCGGCGCGGGGTCAACCTGTTCGTGCATGGCGAGCCGGGCACGGGCAAAACCGAGCTGGCCCGCGCACTGGCGCACGACATGGGCTGCGAACTGTTCGAGGTGGCCAGCGAAGACGAGGACGGCGACCCCATCAGCGGCGCAGACCGCCTGCGCGCCTTCCGCGCCGCGCAGAGTTTTCTGGCGCAGCGCGGGGCATTGCTGCTGTTCGACGAGGTGGAAGACGTTTTCAGCGACAGCCTTCTGGAGCGCGGCACAGCCCAAACGCACAAGGCCTGGCTCAATCGCATGTTGGAGGACAACCCCGTTCCTACGCTGTGGCTGTCCAACGCCGTGCACGGGATGGATGCAGCCTTCATCCGCCGCTTCGACATGGTGTTCGAGCTGCCCGTGCCGCCGCGCAGCCAGCGCGCGCGCATCGTGCAGGCGCACTGCGGCGATCTGCTGGACGCGCCCCGTCTGGCCCGCGTGGCCGCGGTCGAGCACCTAGCACCCGCCGTTGTGGCCCGCGCCAGCACTGTGGCGCACGCCATTGAGGCAGAGGTGGGCCGCGCGGCCAGCGCCCACGCCTTCGAGCGCCTGGTCAGCCACACCCTGGAGGCCCAGGGCCACCGCCCGCTGCCGTGCCACGACCCGAACCGGCTGCCCGAGGTATACGACCCCGCTTTTGTGCATGCCGATGCCGACCTGATCGCTCTGGCACAAGGCATTGCGGGCACGCGCAATGCCCGCCTGTGCCTGTACGGCCCGCCGGGCACCGGCAAGACGGCCTTCGGGCGCTGGCTGGCCGAGCAGCTCGACATGCCGCTGCTGGTGCGGCGCGCGTCCAATCTGCTCTCGATGTATATAGGCGAGGCCGAGAAGAACATCGCCCGTGCCTTCCGCGACGCCGAGCAAGACGGCGCGCTGCTGCTCATCGACGAAGTGGACAGCTTTTTGCAAGACCGCCGGGGCGCACAGCGCAGTTGGGAGGTGACGCAGGTGAACGAAATGCTCACGCAAATGGAAAACTTCCAGGGCGTGTTCATCGCCAGCACCAACCTCATGCAGGGGCTGGACCAGGCCGCTCTGCGCCGTTTTGATTTGAAGATCAAGCTGGATTTTTTGCGACCCGAACAAGCCTGGGCACTGTTGCAACGCCACTGTGCGCAACTAGGCCTGCCCGCACCTGGTACTGACGAGCAGGCCAGGCTGGCGCGCTGCAGGTGCCTCACCCCGGGAGACTATGCCGCCGTGCTGCGCCAGCAGCGCTTTCGCCCCCTGTGCGGCCCCGCTGCCCTGGTGGCTGCGCTGGAAGTCGAATGCGCGCTCAAGCAAGGCACCCAAAGCGCCATCGGCTTTGTTTGACACAATTTCCAACACACGGAGACCCACGATGCGCACCCTGTCCAAATCCAAACTCCTGGCTTTTCGCCAATGCCCCAAGCGCCTATGGCTGGAGGTGCACCAACCCGATGCGCGCGCTGACTCCGGCGCCACCCTGGCCAGCTATGCCACGGGCCACCAAGTGGGCGACATTGCGCGGCAGCTCTATGACCCGGGCCAGTCGGGCCAGTTGATCGACCCGCAGGCCGAGGGCTTCGACGCGGCCTTTGCGCGCACCCAAACCCTGCTACAGTCCCGCCAGCCCATTTTCGAAGCCGGTTTTCGCGCCGAAGGTGCACTGGCCTTTGCCGATGTGTTGCTCCCCGTCGGCAAGAAATGGCGCATGCTGGAGGTCAAGTCCAGCACCAGCGTGAAGGACTACCACCGCGACGATGCCGCTGTACAGGCCTTCCTGGCCCGCGCCTGCGGTGTGCCACTGCAGTCCATCGCCCTGGCGCACATCGACAGCAGCTGGACCTACCCCGGCCACAGCAACTACCAGGGCCTTCTGGTGGAAGCTGACATGACCGAAGAGGCCTTTGCCCGCGCCGACGAAGTGCGCGGCTGGATCGCCGACGCCCAGGCCACGGTGGCACGCCGACGCGCGCCCCGCATTACCACCGGCAGCCAGTGCAGCACTCCCTACGAATGTGGCTTCTTTACCCACTGCCAAAGCCAGGAACCCCAGGCAGAGCACCCCGTCCACTGGCTGCCACGCCGCAGCCAGGCGCTCAACACGCACATTGAGGAGTACAGCATTAGCGAGCTGCGCGACGTGCCCGATGACCTCCTCAACCCCACGCAGCAGCGCGTGAAGGCGGCAACTCTATCGGGCCAGGCCTTCTTCGACCAGCACGCCACGGCGCAGGCACTGGCCGCGCACAAGCTTCCCGGCTACTTCATCGACTTTGAAACCATCCAGTTCGGCGTGCCCATCTGGGAAGGCACACGGCCCTACCAGCAACTTCCCTTCCAGTTCAGCGTGCACCGCCTGGGGCGCACGGGGCGGGCCACACACCAAGCCTTTCTCGACCTCTCGGGCGGCAACCCCTCGCTGGCTTTTGCCCAGGCCCTTGTTGCAGCCTGCGGCGAACGCGGCCCGGTCTTTGTCTACAACGCCGCGTTTGAAACCACCCGCATCCGCGAACTCGCCGAACGCCACCCCCAGCTTGCACAAGACCTGCTGGCACTGAATGAGCGCGTGGTAGACCTGCTGCCCATCGCCCGCCAGCACTACTACCATCCCAGCCAGCAAGGCAGCTGGAGCATCAAGGCCGTGCTTCCCGCACTTTGCCCCGACCTGCGTTACGACGACCTGGACGGCGTGCAGGACGGCGGCGCGGCCCAGCAGGCCTACCTGGAGGCCATCGCCCCCGCCACCCACGCCACTCGCAAAGCCGAACTGGAGCGCCAGCTGCTGGCATACTGCCACCTCGACACTTGGGCCATGGTGCGGCTGTGGGCTGAATTCACCGCAACCGCTTTGAAAGACTGACCCCCATGGCCCAACGCCCCGACACCCTGGAAGCCGCGCTGCTGGTGGTGGAGCTGCTGCGCCGCATCCCACGCGGACGCAAGATCACCGCCCGCGAACTCCACCAGCAGCTCAAGGACGCGGGCTTCGAGCGTGACCTGCGCAGCATCCAGCGCCAGCTCGAAGTCCTCAGCGAGCATTTCGACATCGAACGCGACGAGCGCAGCAAACCCTACGGCTACCGCTGGCTGGAGCGCGCCCAGGGCCTGGCCGTGCCCCACCTCACGCCCCAGGAATCGCTGCTGCTGCAACTGGCCCAGGAGCACCTGAAAAACCTGCTGCCCGCGCGGCTGCTGGCATCGATGGACGGCTTTTTCACCCAGGCCCGGCGCAATCTGGGCGACAGCCCCGACACGGTGCTGGAGCGCGAATGGCCGCGCAAAGTGCGCGTGGTGGCCACCAGCCAGCCCCTGCTGGCGCCCACCGTCCTGCCGGGCGTGCTGGAAGAGGTCAGCGAAGCGCTGTACGCCAACCGCTGGCTGCAGCTGGACTACCGCAACGCCGCCGATAAACGCAGCCAGGTCAAGGTCATGCCCCTGGGCTTGGCCCAGCAAGGCCCACGCCTCTACCTGGTGTGCCGGTATGAGGGTTTTGACAACGAGCGGAGCCTGGCACTGCACCGCATCCGCAAGGCCGAGGCATCGACCCTGCGCTTCGAGCGCCCGGCCGGTTTTGACCTGCAGAAATACGACGACGATGGGCGGTTTGGGTTTGGCGAGGGGCGGCGCGTGCAGCTGTCTTTCCTTATTGAGAAAGCAGCGGGATTTCACCTGCGGGAAACACCGCTATCCAAAGACCAGCAGGTGCGGGAAGTCGATGGTGGTTGGCTCGAAGTCAGCGCCACGGTGGTGGACAGCGCGATGCTGGAATGGTGGCTGCGGGGGTTTGGGGAGGCGGTGGCATGCGTCCAGAAAACCCCGCTTTGACAAAGGAAATATAGATGACCACCAACGAATCGATTCATGCCCTTTCCCTGCGTGATATTGCCGCTTGGCAGATAGAAGGCATATTTGACGGCAACGAAAAAGCCGTAGTGGCCGATCTACCGGCGCTGCAACGCAGTGCCGTATGGAAGGTTCAGCAAATAGAAGAACTCTGGGATTCCGTGTTGCGCGGCTTCCCCATAGGCTCTTTCATTCTTTCACCGCCCAACACGGCCCTGTTGCGACAAGATTTCAAACTTCAGAGGACACGTACCAGTCAATCCCCGAGAAAACACACCCATCTTTTGCTCGATGGTCAGCAGCGTGCTACAGCGATTGCACTGGCGTTTAACGATCTTTGGCTGCATCCGGACGCCGCCCAGACGGCACTCTGGGTCGATCTCGCCGCGCCTCCATCAGAACGCCAAGTGGACTACGTTTTCCGAGTACTGACGCGGCCACACCCCTGGGGATACTTGCGCAGCAATCCACAAGCAGTTTTGTCTGCTTCCGCCATGCGTGCAGCATTGCATGCTTGGCAAGTCGCAAATCAGTGCCCAGACAAACGACCTGATGAATTCATGCTGCGGGAAACTTGGCCTTGGGATTGCGAGGCCCCCGTGCCCGTACCCTTGCTGATCGCAGCCTTGGATGCCCACCCAAATGACCTGTCGGCCGCGCGAGACGCACTTTGGGAGCAGCTCCAAAGTTTGCCGCTGCTCCTCTCCAATGCCGCAGGAAAGCAGCAAGACACGCTGTTACGTGCCGCCTTTACCGACACCACAGCACCGAATCACCAGCGCCTGAACCGCCTCATGCATCGCTTGCGCAGCGTATTACATGGCCCATCCGCTTACCGCGTTCCAGCACTCATGCTGGATCTGACCCCCGTTCAGGAAGATACCCACGATGCCCCGTCAGGGCAGGAGGAAGCCAAAGAACAAACCAAAGACGCCATCGAACTGCTGTTCGTTCGCATCAATAGCGCAGGCACACCGCTGGCTGGTGAAGAACTGGCCTATTCGCTACTCAAGGCCGAATGGCCTGAAGTAGCGCAATGGATGCAGGAACTGCCCAACAAGCCGGCGCAGCCATCTCGTATCGCAGCCCTGTGTATTCGCCTGGTACTGGCTCGCACTATCGATCGCACCGGAGGCAACCAGCAGGCATCGCTACCGACCATGCCGGGGATGCAGGAATTGCGTCGTTTGTTGCGCAACACCAACCCCAATCACCCCCATTTTCGTGATGACTTGCAAAATTTCATCACGACTGACGCCCAACAGTGCTTCGCCGACGCTTGGACGTTTCTGACGGATAGCCGCAAGGACTTTGCCCTGCTACCGGCACAAGCCGTCGACATTGCAAAAAATGCAGCGGATGTCTATCTGTTGCTCCTGCGTTGGATCGACCGCCTGGCGGCGAACAACTTGACCCCTCAGGATCTCGATTCTTTTCAACACCGCCGGACCCTGGGCTTCTTGACCGCACTGGCATGGTTTGCACCAGACAAGAACCGCGCCTGCGCGGCCATCTGGCCTGATCTGGAGGCCGATGTAGATGCTGAGAAACTCAAAAACCGCTTCAATGCCACACGCTTTAGGATTGCATGCCAGTTGAGCGAAAGCGGGACCTTGCGCATGATCCCGTTGCCGTCTCCCGATGAACTAGCCGTCGTGTGCAAAGGCTTCACGGAAAACGACGGGCGAACCAGGCACGCCAAGGCAGAGGCAACGATGCACTTTCCCAAAGGCCGTTTCTGGAAGGGTGGCAACTGGTGGTACGACCAGTTCGTACCTGAACTGGCACAACATCTGCGTGAAACTTGGGAGGAGCGAGTTACCAGACGCACCAATGAAGAACAGAATGAGCACGAAACTCCGGACTACGCCGAACTTGTGCAGCAAATTGCCAGCCATTTTCTCGACACCCTGTGGGAGGCCAAATCGAGCGTGCTGCTATACGCCCAGCGTGATGCGCTAAAAACTTGGTTTCCCGGATTCGATCCATCTTTGCCCGAAATGATGGAAGACCGCAACCGCCCTTGGGATTGGGATCATCTGCTGCCACAAAGCTATTTTTCCGGTCGCTGGGGTATTCCACAAAGCGTCAAGGATTGGGGTAACTCGATCGGCAATCTACGCGCATGGCCGCTGGAAGCCAACAGGTCCGACGGCGATGCAGTGCCCAGCACCAAACTGGATGGCAACCCCAGCGCCGAAGAAAAGCGCTACAAGATCGGCGCAGGGCGAAAAAAGCGTCAAGCGTCTTGTGTGGATGAGTACCACTGGGAACAACTCTGGAAAAATGCCACGCCCGACGATACAGCCAAGAACTACCTATCGAACAATGCTGACGTCGCCGCCCATCAACATCGGATTCACTCCGTAACTGCCATGATGGAACGCTTCAACGCCTTGTACAGCCATTGGTACGAGGAACTGAAACTCAAAAATCTGGCAAAGGATCCGGCGTAGCGACTTTGCAGGCAAGTCGCGCTACAGCAGATGAATGCACCACGCAAACAGTCTGCCAGTGCTTACTGCGCAATCGCCCGCAACCAATTTGATCCTCACCGCCGGCGCAGCACGTGGATGTATTCTGACCCCACCGTCTGCTGCTCCACCAGCTCGTTACCCGTCTGCTTCGCAAACGCCTGGAAATCCCGGGTTGAGCCCGGGTCGGTCGCCACCACCTTGAGCAGCTGGCCACTCAGCATGTCGCTCAGCGCCTTTTTGGCCTTCAGGATGGGCAGCGGGCAGTTCAGCCCTCGGGTGTCGATTTCTTTGTGGATGTCCATGGGGTCTTGGAATAGATTTTTTCAAGTCTCGGCAGGCCGCGCAAACTCGACAAATTGTGGCTCGTGCCCACGTGCGCGCAGCCACTCGGCCATCGCCTGGCCGGTGCCTGACGGCCAGCACTTCACGTCCTCGGGGGCATAAAGCCGGTACTCGGCCAGCTCGGGCGACAAGCGCACATCGCCGTGGGCCACCACATGGTAGGCAATGATGACCTGGTTCATGCGCTGGAAATCGTAGGCACCGACCAGGTTCACCTGGGTGCAGTCGAGGTTGGTTTCCTCCTTCACCTCGCGCGCGATGCCCTCTTGCGGCGACTCTCCCGCCTCCATGAAGCCGGTGATCAGCGCAAACATCTTGCCCGGCCACGCCGAGTTGCGCGCCAGCAGCACCTGGCCCTGGTACTCCACGATGGCGGCCAGCACCGGCGTCGGGTTGTTCCAGTGGGTAAAGCCACAGGCCGGGCAGCGCAGGCGCTCCTTGTCGCCGCCGTCCTCCGCCTGCACGACGAACTGCAGCGGCGTGGCACAGGTGGGGCAGTACTGAAACGCAGATGTCATTTGCTACGCTTTCGATAGCTACTTGCGCTTACAGAATAAGCGCCAGAGGCCAATTTCATGCAGGAAACACACCGGTGGAGAGGTAACGGTCACCCCGGTCACACACCACAAACACGATGGTGGCGTTCTCGACCGTGCGGGCAATCTCCTGCGCCACCCAGCAGGCACCAGCGGCCGAGATGCCGCCAAAAATGCCTTCCTCACGCGCGAGGCGGCGGCACATTTCTTCGGCATTTTCCTGGCTCACCGACACCATCTGGTCGACACGCTGGGGCTCGTAAATCTTGGGCAGGTACTCCTGCGGCCATTTACGGATGCCTGGAATGCGCGAGCCCTCACTCGGCTCCGCGCCAATGATCTGGATGGCCGGGTTCTTTTCCTTCAGGAACCGCGACACACCGGTGATGGTGCCGGTGGTGCCCATGGCGCTCACAAAATGCGTGATGCGCCCGCCGGTCTGCTCCCACAGCTCGGGGCCGGTGGTCTCGTAGTGGATACGCGGGTTGTCGGCGTTGGCAAACTGGTCCAGCACCCGGCCCTTGCCCTGCGCCTGCATCTGCTCGGACAGGTCACGAGCGTATTCCATGCCGCCACTCTTGGGCGTCAGGATCAGCTCGGCACCAAAAGCCTTCATGGTCTGGGCGCGCTCGATGGACAGGTCCTCCGGCATGATCAAAACCATGCGGTACCCCTTGATCGCCGCCGCCATCGCCAGCGCAATGCCGGTGTTGCCCGAGGTGGCCTCGATCAGCGTGTCGCCCGGTTTGATGTCGCCGCGCTCCTCGGCGCGTTTGATCATGGACAGCGCCGGCCGGTCTTTCACCGAGCCCGCCGGGTTGTTGCCTTCCAGCTTGCCCAAAACCACATTGCTGCGTGCGGCGTTGTCCTGGGCCCCGATGCGTTGCAGGGCGACGAGCGGAGTCTTTCCGATCGCATCTTCAATGGTGGGGTAATTCATAGCCTCCACTGTGCCATAATTCCGCGCTGCACTCAGTGCCCTGCCCGGGTGGTGAAATTGGTAGACGCAGGGGACTCAAAATCCCCCACCGAAAGGTGTGCCGGTTCGATTCCGGCCCCGGGCACCAGTTGGTACTGTCACAACGTACCGCAACATCTCAAAAACCCGCCTTCTCCCTGGAGAGGCGGGTTTTTCTTTGTCCCACGCACTTTCACCCCGTACGATGGCCCCCTCTCCCTACCTGTACGCGAGCCCATGAACACCCCAAACCCGATCGACCTGGAATTTGCAAGCCTGGCAGAGCGTGACCGGCAGTACAACGCGCGGGCGTCGGTTGCCGACTTTGACGCCTGTATGCGTGACTACGTGCAAAGCTCGGCGCTGGCGCGCCAGCAGTGTGTGGGCATGTACGACCTGCGGTATGGCATGGGGGTGGCCGAGCGGCTTGACCTGTATCTGCCTGCGGGTGCGCACCACCCGGCACCGCTGCTGATTTTTATCCACGGCGGGTACTGGCGTGCGCTGCGCAAGGAAGACTCGGCCATGATGGCCAAGGTCTTCACCGACGCGGGGGTTGCCGTGGCCACGCTGGAATACCCCTTGCTGCCCGAGGCCACGCTGCCCGAGACGGTGCGCGAAGTGCGCAGCGCCGTGGCCTGGCTGCACCGCCATGGCGCGGCCTATGGCATTGACGCGGACCGTATGTACGCGAGCGGCAGTTCGGCCGGTGGCCACCTTGTCGGCATGGTGCTGGCATCAGGCTGGCAGGCCTCGTATGGGCTGCCGCCGGTGGTGATCCAGGGCGGCGTGGGCTTGAGCGGGCTGTACGACATCCAGCCACTGTGCGGCACCCATATCAACGCGTGGCTGCGCCTGACGCCCGAGCAAGCCCGCCGCCTGAGCCCGCTGTACCACCTGCCCGACACCCCCACGCCGCTGGTGCTGGCGGTGGGTGGGCTGGAAACCGATGGTTTCAAAAACCAGACCCTCGCCTACGAGACGGCCTGGCACGCCAAAAATTACCCCGTGGCACGCGTCGACGCGCCCCAATGCAACCACTTCAACCTGGTGGGTGAGCTGGCGCTGGCCGACAGCCCTTTGACCCAAGCCACGCTGAAGATGATTCAGGGTTGAGCCTGGCACAGGCACAGGCACAGAGGGGGGCCGGGACACAATTTGGATTCATTTTGTAACATCCAGTCCGACCACTGTGCAAAAATCCTGCGGAACAAGGGGGAGAAAAATGCCACTGGAACTGCTACGCGAAATTGCCAGCAAAGAGCTGCCGCTGACCGTGACCGATGTTGCCCAAATTGACAAACTGCGGGTGCTGCGGGCGTCAGGCCACCTGGCCGTACTGCTGCCTGCGCCAGGTGCCGCCGAGGCCCATCAATTTGCCCGGGTTTTGGCGGTGACGGTGAAAGGGCATGAGGCGCTTGCGGCTGAGAAATAACAGGCCTACACCGCCCCGCTCACCCCATTCACCCCGCCCACACCCACAGCGGCGCTGTTCTGCGCCACGCTCTTCAACCACGCACTGAACACCACCACCACGGGGGCATCTTCTTCCTGCACCGGGGTGACCAGGTAGTAGCCCCGCTCCCCGTGTAAAGGCCGGTGGCAGGCCACCACCAGTTCACCACGCGCCAGTTCGGCCTCGATCAGCATCACCGGCATCAGCGCCACACCCAGGCCGTGGGACGCAGCCACGGCCAGCATCGAAAACAACTCGTAACGGGGCCCGTCCATGGCCAGTGGCGCGTCGGCCTGCTGGGCATCAAACCATTTACGCCAGCCATAGGGGCGGGTGCTTTGCTGCAGCAGCGGCATGCCCGCAATCTGCGCGGGCGTCAGCGCAGTGGGGCCTTGCAGCAAGCGGGGGCTGCACACGGGCACCACGTCTTCCTGCATCAAATGGATAGCCCGGGTGCCGGGCCAGTTGGCCACTTGGTCAGCCGTGCCTGCGAACAACGCTGCATCAAATTCGGTGTCGCCAAACAAAAACGGGCGGGTGCGGGTGTCGATGTGCACCACGATGTCGGGGTGCTGCGCGGCCAGCAGCGGCAGACGCGGAATCAGCCAGCGGGTGGCAAAGGTGGGCACCGCCGCCAGTGCCAAAGCGCCACCCAGGCCGCGCCGGGTCATCACGTCGAGCGTGTCGCGCTCCAGCCCCTGCAGGCGGCGGCTGACTTGGCGCCAGTAACCCAGGCCGCTGGGTGTGAGCGCCACGCCATGCCGCGTGCGGCGAAACAGCGGCACACCCAGAAAGTCTTCCAGCGCGGTGATTTGGCGCGAGACGGCACTTTGCGTCAGGCTCAGCTCCTGGGCGGCGCGGGTGTAACTTTCGTGGCGGGCCGCCGCCTCGAAACAGGCCAGCGCCTGGGTGGAAGGTATTTTGCGTCGCATGCGGATTCAGCAATTCAAAAGCCCATGAATTGGCTCATTTTGCCGATATTTGCCTTTGGAGTTCCATTTTTTCATATCTTGATGTGAAATCATCGATTGCCCACCTGGCACTGCGGGGCTACGATGGCGGCCATTCACCCCATCTACCACCCCTTTTCACCGACTTGCCAGGAGACTCCACCATGTCCAAGACCAAAGCCCCTTTCCAATGGGCCGACCCCTTCCTGCTGGACCAGCAGCTCACAGAAGACGAACGGATGGTGCGTGACGCCGCCTACGCCTACTGCCAGGAAAAGCTGGCCCCGCGCGTGCTGGAGATGTTCCGCCACGAAAAGACCGACCTGACCATCTTCCGCGAGATGGGTGAACTCGGCCTGCTGGGCCCCACGATTCCCACGGAGTACGGCGGCGCGGGCCTGAACTACGTCAGCTACGGCCTGGTGGCGCGCGAAGTGGAGCGTGTGGACTCGGGGTACCGCTCGATGGCCAGCGTGCAAAGCTCGCTGGTGATGGTGCCGATCAACGAGTTCGGGTCTGAAGCCCAAAAGCAAAAATACCTGCCCAAGCTTGCCAGTGGTGAGTTCATTGGCTGCTTCGGCCTGACCGAACCCGACCACGGCTCCGACCCCGGCAGCATGGCCACCCGCGCTTACAAAACAGCCGGTGGCTACAAGCTCAAGGGCAACAAGATGTGGATCACCAACAGCCCGGTGGCCGACGTGTTTGTGGTCTGGGCCAAGGAAGTGAGCGAGGGCGGAGCCGTCGGCCCCATCCGCGGCTTCGTGCTGGAAAAAGGCATGAAGGGCCTGAGCGCCCCCGCCATCCACGGCAAGGTGGGCCTGCGCGCCTCCATCACCGGTGAGATCGTCATGGACGACGTCTTCGTGCCCGAAGAAAACGCCTTCCCCGAAGTGCAAGGCCTCAAAGGCCCCTTCACCTGCCTGAACAGCGCCCGTTTCGGCATCGCCTGGGGCGCCATGGGTGCCGCCGAAGCCTGCTGGCACACCGCCCGCCAGTACACCCTGGACCGCAAGCAGTTTGGCCGCCCCCTGGCCGCCAACCAGCTGATCCAGAAGAAGCTGGCCGACATGCAGACCGAAATCACCCTGGGCCTGCAGGCCGCCCTGCGTGTGGGCCGCATGAAGGACGAGCACCAGAACGTGGTGGAAATCACCTCGCTCATCAAGCGCAACAACTGCGGCAAGGCGCTGGACATCGCCCGCCTGGCGCGCGACATGATGGGTGGCAACGGCATCAGCGACGAGTTTGGTGTGGCCCGCCACCTGGTGAACCTGGAAGTGGTGAACACCTACGAAGGCACCCACGACGTGCATGCGCTGATCCTGGGTCGCGCGCAGACGGGTATTGCCGCATTTGCCAACTGATCTGCCCGCCTTGCTCCTAAAACAATAGCTTCATTCGCACGTCAATCGTGCGCTTGCGGCCTTTTTTGCTTTAAAAACCATGCCCCAGACCACCACCCCGGCCGCCGCCCTCGACGGAATCAAAGTGCTCGACCTGTCCCGTGTGCTGGCCGGCCCGTGGTGCACCCAGATCCTGGCCGACCTGGGCGCGGATGTGGTCAAGGTGGAACGCCCCGGCGCGGGTGACGACACGCGCCACTGGGGGCCCCCGTTCCTGAAAGACGCCGACGGCCAGGACACCACGCAGGCGAGTTATTTCACCGCCTGCAACCGCAACAAACGTTCGGTCACCATCGACATGGCCACGCCCGAAGGCCAGCAGCTGATCCGCCAGATGGCGGCAGAGGTCGACATCGTGGTGGAAAACTTCAAGGTCGGCGGGCTGCAGCAGTACGGGCTGGACCACACCAGCCTGCGGGCGCTGAACCCACGCCTGATCTACTGCTCCGTCACCGGCTTCGGCCAGGACGGGCCGTATGCCGAACGCGCCGGGTACGACCTGATGATCCAGGCCATGAGCGGCATGATGAGCATCACCGGCCGCGCCGACGGTGAGCCCGGCGGCGGCCCGCTGCGGGTGGGTGTGGCGCTGACCGACCTGTTCACGGGTGTGTATGCGTCCACCGCCATCCTCGCCGCTCTCAACGTGCGCCACCAGACGGGAGTGGGCCAGCACATCGACATGGCTTTGCTCGACGTGGGTATGGCCATCCTCGCCAACCAGGCGTCCGGCTTCCTGAACACCGGCAACGTGCCGCAGCGCCAGGGCAACAGCCACCCCAGCCTTGCGCCCTACCAGGACTTCCCCACGGCAGACGGCACCATGCTGCTGGCCATTGGCAACGACGGGCAGTTCAAACGTTTCTGCGACGCGGCAGACCACCCCGAATGGGCCCAGGACACACGTTTTGCCAGCAACACCCTGCGGGTGCACAACCGGGCGGCGCTGATCCCCGCCATGGAGGCCGTCACCCGCACCCGCAGCACCGCCGACTGGGTGCAGTTGCTCGAAGACAAGGCCGTGCCCTGCGGCCCCATCAACACCATCGGCCAGGCCTTTGCCGACCCGCAGGTGGTGGCGCGTGGCCTGGCCGTGGCGCAGCCGCGTGACGCGGGCGACGGCATCACTGCCATCACCGGCGTGGCCAGCCCGCTGCGCCTGGTGGGCAACCCGCCCGTGCTGCGCCGCGCCCCGCCTGCGCTGGGGCAGCACACGGAAGAGGTGCTGGCAGAAATGGGCTTGGATACAGCCGCTATTGCCGCGCTGCGGGCGCAGGGCGTGGTGGGCTGACCGCGCCACCCTTCAATGCGTTTGCACACACGCAACGCCTCCAGGATCAGGCCGCTGTGGCGCGCTGCGCCGCGAAGTCAAGGAGGAGACACCAGCCGAAGGCTGGTGTTGGGGGACATGAACGGCGCAGCGCGCCACAGCGGCCTGATCCCGCCACACCCTCAATTTCTCAAGCCGAATCAGCCTCTAGCGCAAAACCCATAAGCGCATAAAGCTTCTATTTTGATAGCAAACCCGTAGCCACCGTCGGGTACTCCAAATGCACGCGCAACTCCTGTTTCAGGCGCGTGTTGTCCATCCGGCGCGACTCCCCCATAAAACTCAGCAGCCCCAGCGGCATCTGGTCGTTGGCCACGTCGCGCGCCAGCCGGGGTGGGCGTGGCAGGCCGTACAGGTCGGCAGCCAGGTCGAAGTAGTCGCCCATGCGCAGCGCGGTGTCGTCGTTCACGTTGTAGATACGCTGGGGCTGGCCGCGCCACAGCGCCGCCACACAGGCACGCGCCAGATCGTCGGCGTGGATGTGGTTGGTGAACACGTCGTCCGCCGCGGCCAGCACGGGGGTGCCCTTGAGCAGGCGCGCACGCGGGGTGCCGCCCTCGCGGTCGGGGGCGTAGATGCCGGGAATACGCAGGATGCTGCTGCGCACACCGCCACGGCCAAAGTGGCGCACCAGGGTTTCAGCGTCCACCCGGCGCTGCGCGCGGGGTGTGCTGGCGCGGGTGGCGCGCACCTCGTTCACCAAGGCCCCGGCGCAGTCGCCATAGACGCCGCTGGTCGAGCCGTACACCAGCGATGCAGGTGCCGTACGCAGGCGCAGCGCCCGCAGCAGCGCCTGGGTGCGCGGGTCACGCCACCACTGCACCTGGCCTTCACCGGGTGGGGGCGCCAGGTGCACGACACGGGTTGCGATGCCGGACAGGCGGCGCAGGCTGGCGGGCACGTCCAGGTTGCCCAGCAGCGGTGTGAGGCCGTGGCGGCGCAGCGCAGGTGCACGCTCGGGCGACGAGGTCAGCGCCAGCAGGCGGGCTCCGCCGCTGCCGCTGCCCAGCGCCTGTGCGACCCGCAGGCCCACATCACCACAGCCGACGACGAGCACCCGTTCACGCCGAAAGCGTGCGGGCAGTGCGCCAAGGGGGTTTTGGTTTGAGGGCAAAATTGGGGGTTGCCCCGGAGTACGGGGCCAGAACGATGAGATTGCCCAAGGATACAGACAAGATGAGCTTCCAGATCTCCGTGCAGCCCAGCGGCCGCAGCTTCCAGGCCAACCCGGACGAGTCGATCCTGGTCGCTGGTATTCGCCAGGGCGTCGGCCTGCCCTATGGCTGCAAGGACGGTGCCTGTGGCTCGTGTAAATGCAGGAAACTCGAAGGCACTGTCATCCACGGCCCGCACCAGGACAAGGCCCTGACCGCCGAAGAGGCCGCCGCAGGCTTGGTGCTAACCTGCTGCGCCATACCGCAGAGTGACGTGGTGCTGGAGTCGCGCAACGTCACCGATGAAAGCGCCTTCCCTATCAAGAAAATGCCGGTGCGGGTGGCACAGCTCACCAAACTGTCCCACGACGTGATGCAGGTGCGGCTGCAGTTGCCCGCCAGCGACGTGTTCCGTTACCACGCAGGCCAGTACGTCGAGTTTTTGCTGCGCGACGGCTCACGCCGGGCGTATTCGATGGCCAATGAACCGTCGGCCCAGGCCACCACGCCGGGGCTGGAGCTGCACATCCGCCACATGCCGGGCGGCAAGTTCACCGACCATGTGTTCAGCGTGATGAAAGAGAAGGAAATCCAGCGGGTGGAAGGCCCGTTTGGCAGCTTCTTCCTGCGCGACGACTCCAGCGCACCCATTGTGCTGCTGGCCTCGGGCACCGGTTTTGCGCCCGTCAAGGCGCTGATCGAGCAGATGTACATCAGCGGCAACACCCGCCCGGCCGCGCTGTACTGGGGCGGGCGGCGGCCCGATGACCTGTACATGCACGACTGGGTGCTGGACAAGGTGGCCCACATGCCCAACCTGCGGTACGTACCCGTGGTCTCCAACGCGCTGCCCGAGGACAACTGGACTGGGCGCACCGGCTTCGTGCACCAGGCCGTGCTGGACGACCTGCCCGACATGTCGGGCCACCAGGTGTATGCCTGCGGCGCGCCGATTGTGGTGGACACGGCGCGTACGCAGTACACAGCACAGGCAGGTTTGCCGGAAGACCAGTTTTTTGCCGATGCCTTCACGTCCGAAGCGGACAAACACGGCGCTTGAACCATGCACCCACAGCCTCTTTTTGCCGCAGCGTTTGCCGTGTGTGCCCTGGTGGCCAGCAGCGCCCACGCCAGCCCCGCGCTGCTGCGCAGTGCCGAGCAAGGTGACCTGGCCGGCGTGCAGCACCAGCTTCGCAGCGGTGCAGCGGTGGACACCCGCGACGCGCGCCAGCGCACGCCGCTGCTGCTCGCCACCTGGGCCAACCACCCGGCTGTCGCCCAGGCGCTGATCGCTGCGGGGGCCGATGTGAATGCCAAAGACGACCAGCAAGACAGCCCCTATCTGGTGGCAGGTGCCCACGGGCGCACCGAGATTCTGAAAATGACACTCGCGCATGGAGCCGACCTGCGCAGCACCAACCGCTACGGCGGCACGGCGCTGATCCCGGCCAGCGAAAAGGGCCACCCGGAGGCCGTGCGCCTGCTGATCCAGGCCGGGGCGGATGTGGACTTTGTGAACAACCTGGGCTGGACCAGCCTGCTGGAGGTGGCGATCCTGGGCCAGGACACCGCCGTGTACCAGGACATCACCCGGCAGCTGATTGCTGCCAAAGCCAATGTGAACCTGCCCGACAAGAATGGTGTGACCGCCCTGCAGCACGCCCGGCAACGCGGGCTCACCCAGATTGCGGCCCTGTTGGTGCAGGCCGGGGCGCGGTAAAAAAAGACGCGCCAGACGCAGCGCAAGGGATAGCCCGGCTGCACGCGGCCAGCGGCTTTCTGCACAATACGCAGATGAACCGCAGACACCTCCTCCTCACCAGCCTTGTTTCATCCCTTTTGCTCGCCGCCCCGCTGGCGCAAGCGCAGCAAAACCGCCCAATCCGGTTGGTCGTGCCGTATGGCGCAGGCGGCCCGATCGACGTCACCGCACGTATCCTGGCCGAACAGGTCAAGGACAGCCTGGGCACCGTCATCATCGAGAACAAACCCGGTGCGGGCGGCAACATTGGTGCCGACGCCGTGGCCAAGGCCGCGCCCGACGGGCTGACCATCGGCATTGCCGCCACGGCCACCCACGCGGTCAACCCCTGGCTCTACAGCAAGATGCCTTACAACGCGGCCAAGGATTTCGCCCCCATCACCCAGATGGTGCGGGTGCCCAATGTGCTGGTGATGAACGCCGAGACCGCACAACGCCTGAACATCCGCTCGGTCGCCGACCTGATCGCCTATGGCAAGGCCAACCCCGGCAAGCTCAACTACGGCAGCGGCGGCAACGGCAGCGCCGGGCACCTGGCCGGGGAAATGTTCAAGGCGCAGTCGGGCATTTTTGCGGTGCACATTCCCTACAACGGCGGCAACCCGGCGCAGCTGGCGCTGCTGTCGGGCCAGGTGGACTTCAACTTCGACAACCTCGCCACCGCCGCGCCCAACATCCGCGCGGGCAAACTCGTGCCGCTGGCCGTGACCACCGCCCAGCGCAGCCCGGCCCTGCCCGACGCACCACCCGTGGCCGACACCCTCAAGGGGTTTGCCATCGACACCTGGTGGGGGCTGGTGGCCCCGGCGGGCACGCCCAAGGACGTGCTGGACAAACTCAACCACGCCTTCACCGACGCACTGAAAGCGCCCGAGGCCAAAACCCGATTCGCCAACCTGCTGGCCGAACCCGTGCCCACCACACCTGCGCAGTTCGGCGCGTTTATGCAGCAGGAGCTGCAAAAGTACGAAAAAGTCGTGAAGGCGTCTGGCGCGAAGGTGGACTGACGCGAAAAAGTCTACAAAACCCACCCCCTCCATGACCTGTGCGACCACATACAGAGCGCATGAGGGGCGTGTCCTGCCAATTTCGCCTGATCCAATATGACCGTCAACACTCAGCACTTGCCAAACACCCATTTACCCCGCACGCCGACCTTGACCATCGTCATCGTCCATTTCAATACGGCGCAGATCACGGGCCACTGCGTTGCGACACTGCTTAAAGTGCTCGACCCTTCGCCCCTGAAGGGACTGTTCGAAATCGTTGTCATCGACAACCGCTCCGAACCCGACCAATACTACGCATTGGATGCCCAACTGAAGGCACTCCAGCATCCCAGCATCCCAGCATCCCAGCATCATTTTGGCGCGCAGTTGCATCAACACGGGTTTTGGCCTGGGCTGCATGCTGGGGCTGAATCATTCAGCCGGCCAATACGTGGCTTTCGTCAACAGCGACACGTTTTTCGAAGAAGACTGCTTCACGCCTTTGGTCGCTTACCTGGACGCTCACCCCAAGGCGGGAGTCGTTACACCCCAGCACTTGGGTGAGGACGGAAAGCCCTCTCGGTCATTTGCACGATTCGACAGCCTGCGCTCTCGGTTAATCGGCACTTGGCTCGAGAAAGCGACTTCCAAGCGCAACCACCCCGATCCAGGGGCTCAGTACAGCGAGCCAGTTCCCGTGGATTTTGTCTTCGGCAGTTTTATGTTGTTTCGCCTTGAAGCCCTGGCAGTCAGTGGTGGCTTCGATGCCGCGCTATTTTTGTATTACGAGGAAATGGACATCTGCTGGCGATTGCGCGAAGCAGGCTATGAGACTATTTTTTTCCCAGGAGCGAGTTTTCGCCATATCGGAGCCGCCAGCACCAAGCAGTCTCGCGAACTGCGCCTGGAGTCACTTCTGTCGTTGCAGCATGTTTTCAGGAAGAACCGAGGCTTCCTCGCCTATTGCCTCTTGTACTTGGGGCTCTTACTTCAGTACCTGCTGAAGGCTCCGTTCAAAAGCAGGAATCGCTGGATATTTCTGCGGTTGCTGATGCAAGGGCCTGCTGGTGCCAACTCCATGCGGGTCAGGCAGGTTTGCAACTTCAGCATCCCTCCTAACCCGAATATTTCACCAACAACAGGGCAGCAGCCTCGGGTGTGAGCGGGTTTTCACAGGGTTCTGACGCCTGTAAATGCACCGCATCGCAGCTCGCCAATCGGTCGACACTTTCGTGACCCCAGACATAGAAAGCATTGGCTTACTGGCGAAGTATCCGGGCTAGCAGAAATAAAAATCAAGCACCCGACGCGCCGAACCGCTCAATTCGCTGGTCGGCCACGGCACTGCGTTGGGCCTGGCTGACACGATCAGGCGCAATCTCGGCCAGCGGCACCAGCACAAAGGCCCGTTCCCCCATACGCGGATGGGGCACCTGCAGGTGGGTGCTGTGGATGGACGCGTCGCCGTACAGCAGGATGTCGAGGTCGAGTGTGCGCGGCGCATTGCGGTAGGGCCGCTCGCGCCCTCCTGCCAACTCAATCTGCTGCAGGGCTGCGAGTAATGCAGGCGCATGCAGCGTGGTGGCCACTTCCGCCACGGCGTTGATGTAGTCCGGGCCGCTGGAGTCAACGGGGGCGGTGCGGTACAGCGAGGAACTGCGCACCAACCGGGTGCCGGGTAGCGCGGCGATGGCGGTCAAGGCCCAGCGCAAGGTGGCGGGCGCATCGCCCAGGTTGGCACCGAGGGCGACAAACGCGCTGACAGGCTGTTTTTTCAAGCCAAATCGGCCTTAGGCGTCCGACCCGCCTGCGGGAGGTGCTTCATTTTTTGTAGCGCCCGGTTTGCGGCGACGGCGGCGCTTCTTGGGGGCGCTGGGGGTGCCGTCCGGTGCAGGGGCTTCGTCCTGGGGTTCACCCGTGCTGTCACCGGTTGAAGCCGGGGTACGCACATGGACGACGGGTTTGCGGGGGCGGGATTTTTGCTCTTCACGCACCTGCTCCAACAGGTCTTCACGCCGGATGTCATCGGCCGTGCTGAACTCTTGCCACCATTCGGCCAGGCCTTCATCGACCTCACCAATGTCGGCGCGCAGGCGCATGAAGTCGAACGCGGCGCGGAAGCGCGGCTGGTCCACCAGGCCCCAGGCGGCGCTGCCGCTGCGTTTTTCAAAGCGCGGCTGCATGACCCAGATTTCGCGCATGTCGGCGGCGAGTTTGCCGCGGCCCGACACGTCGCCAATACGCTGGTTAAACACGTCGTCAATGGCGTCTTGCAGCGCCGGGAACGGTGCCTGGCGGCCACTGCGGCGGGCCCAGCCGTCACGCACGTCGGCCCACAACACGGTGGCCAGCAGGAAGCTGGGGGCGACGGGTTTGCCTTCACCCACGCGGCGGTCGGTGTCGGCCAGGGCGGCGTTGACAAACGGGGTGTCGGCACGCTCCACCACCACGTCCAGCAGCGGGTAGATGCCGGTGGCCATGCCCAGTTTTTTCAGCTGCTCGATGGTGGCGAGGGAGTGGCCGGTTTGCAGCAGCTTGAGCATTTCGTCAAACAGGCGGCTTTGCGGCACATCGGCCAGCAGCGTCTGCGACTGCACCAGCGGTGCGGCGGTCTTGGTGTCGAGTGTGAAACCCAGCGGGCTCAGTTTGGCCGCAAAACGCACGGCGCGGATGATGCGCACCGGGTCTTCGCGGTAACGCACCGCCGGGTCGCCAATCATGCGCAGCGTGCGTTTTTTGGCGTCCTGGATACCCTTGTGGTAGTCCACCACCACCTGCGTTTCGGGGTCGTAGTACATGGCGTTGATGGTGAAGTCGCGGCGCACGGCGTCTTCTTCCATCGGGCCCCAGACGTTGTCGCGCAGCACGCGGCCAGTGGAGTCCACGGCGTGCTGCATGCCCGCCAGTTCACTCTTGCTGGTTTTTTCGTTGCCTGCCACCTGTTCGGCAGCGGCATTGTCGAGGTAGGCACGGAAGGTGGAAACCTCGATCACTTCATGTTCACGCCCCCGGCCGTACACCACGTGCACGATGCGAAAGCGCCGCCCGATGATGAACGCACGGCGGAACAGGCCTTTGACCTGTTCTGGCGTGGCGTTGGTGGCCACGTCGAAGTCTTTGGGGCGCAAACCCACCAGCAGGTCGCGCACCGCGCCGCCCACGATGTAGGCCTCGAAACCTGCCTGCTTGAGCGTGCGCACCACGTCGGATGCCCGCCGGTCCACCAGCTCGGGGTTGATGCCATGCACATCGGCGCTGACCTCTTCGCGTTTGCCGAAAGAAGGCTTCTTGCTGCCACGGGCACCGCCCGGGGTTTTGCCCAGCAGCTTGTCGATGAATTTTTTGATCATTGTTTAAAGATATCCAGTATGCGCCAGCCGCGCTCTTGCGCCAGTGCGCGCAGGCGCTCGTCGGGGTTGGTGGCCACGGGGTGGTCCACCTTCTCGAGCAGTGCAATGTCGTTCATGGAGTCGGTGTAGAAAGTGCTGCGCACACCGCCCCAGTCCAGGCCCCGCCCGGCCAGCCATTGTTCCATGCGGGTGACCTTGCCTTCACGGGCCGACGGCACACCCCGGATGTTGCCGGTGATCCACTCCACGCCATCCGCGCCCGGCGCATGCTCCAGCTGCACGGCAATCAGCTCGGCCACACCCAGCGCGTCGGCGATGGGGCGGGTGACAAATTCGTTGGTGGCGGTGACGATGACGATCTCGTCGCCCGCAGCACGGTGCTGGGCGATCAGCTCACGAGCGGCGTCGGTGATGACGGGTTGCACCACGTCCTGCATGAAGCGCGCGTGGGCCTTGGCCGCAGCGTCGGGGCCTTTGGCGCGCACCGCATCGGTGGCAAACCGCACGTAGTCGTTGATGTCGAGGGTGCCCGCACGGTAGTGCGCGAAGAATTCGTCGTTGCGGCGGCCAAATTCGACCGGGTCGGTCCAGCCCAGCGTGGTGGTGAACTCTCCCCAGGCGTAGTCGGAGTCGATGGGGATCAGGGTGTGGTCGAGGTCAAACAGGGCCAAACCTGGCTTTTTGTCACTTGTCATTCGGATTCCAGCATGGCCTTGATGAGCGGGATGGTGATGGCGCGCCGGGTTTGCAGCGCATACGCGTCCAGCTTTTCCAGCAGCAGCATCAGGCTGCCCAGGTCGCGCGAAAACCGCGTGAGCATGAAGTCCATCACCTCGTCGCCCAGGAACACGCCACGCGCATCAGCCTCTTGCCGCAGCACGGCGCGGCGTTCGGGGTCAGTCAGGGTGTGCAGCTGGAACACATGGCCCCAGCCCAGGCGGGTGCGCAGGTCTTCACGCAGCCGCAGGTCGGCAGGGGGCACTTCACCCGCAGCCAACACGCCGCGTTGCCAGGTCTGGGCATTCACAAACCAGTTGAAGGCCGCGTGCTGCTGCAAAGGGGTGAAATGCTGCACATCGTCCAGCAGCACCGTGGCCCAGCGCTCGTCAAACTCGGGCGGCTCATCCACCGAGGGGTCGAGCCAGCCGACGGTCGCCCCTTGCTCGCGCAGGGCGTGCGCCACACTTTTGAGCAGGTGCGACTTGCCGCTGCCGCTGGGGCCCCACAGGTAGGTGGGCACGGGGGAGCGGGTGGCCGCCGTACTTGCGTCACCCGCCCACAGCTGCAGGTGGCGCAGCGCGGCCTCGTTCGGCCCTGCAAAAAACCGGGCCAGTGTGGGGTCTGTGGCCAGACCGATATCGAGTGCGAGCTGCTTCATGGGCAGGGGGTGAAATACATGCGGGCAGTGGGCAGGGAAACAGTCGCGAAAAGTGTGGGTATTGAACCCCGTAAAATCTGGGCAAATTCTAGTCTGCCGGCACCCGCCGCCCAGCCGCCCCTTGCCCAGCCCACCCCACGTGTGCTGAAAACGTCTCTGAACACCCGATAAGCACGCCATGAGCACCTCTTCCGCCTCCCCCACCCCGCTTTCCTACAAAGACGCTGGCGTCGACATTGACGCGGGTGACGCGCTTGTCGAGCGGATCAAGCCGCTGGCCAAAAAGACCATGCGTGAAGGTGTGTTGGCCGGGATTGGTGGTTTTGGTGCCCTGTTTGAAGTGCCCAAGCGCTACAAGGAGCCCGTGCTGGTGAGCGGCACCGACGGCGTCGGCACCAAGCTCAAGCTGGCTTTTGAATGGAATATGCACGACACCGTGGGTATCGACCTGGTGGCCATGAGTGTCAACGACGTGCTGGTGCAGGGCGCCGAGCCGCTGTTCTTCCTGGACTACTTCGCCTGCGGCAAGCTGGACGTGGACACCGCCGCTGCGGTGGTGGGCGGCATCGCCAAGGGCTGTGAATTGAGTGGCTGCGCACTGATCGGCGGCGAAACGGCCGAAATGCCCGGTATGTACCCCGCCGGTGAATACGACCTGGCCGGTTTTGCCGTGGGTGCGGTTGAAAAATCCAAGATCCTGACCGGCAAGGACGTGGCCCCCGGCGACGTGGTGCTGGGCCTGGCGTCCAGCGGCGTGCATTCCAACGGCTTCAGCCTGGTGCGCAAGTGCATCGAGCGCGCCGGTGACAACACCCCCGCCACGCTGGACGGCAAACCCTTCAAACAAGCGCTGATGGAGCCCACCCGCCTGTACGTGCTGAACGTGCTGGCTGCACTGGCCGCCCACCCGATCAAGGCGCTCGCCCACATCACCGGTGGCGGCCTGCTGGAAAACATCCCCCGCGTGTTGCCCGACGGCACCGCTGCGCATCTGGTCAAGGGCAGCTGGCCCCAGACCGAGCTGTTCGCCTGGCTGCAGAAGACGGCAGGCATCGACGACATCGAGATGAACCGCACTTTCAACAACGGCATCGGTATGGTGGTGGTGGTGCCCGCCGACGCCGCCGAGGCCACGGCTGCCACGCTGCGCGCCGCTGGTGAGCAGGTGTACACCATCGGTGCCATCGCCGCGCGTGGTGACGGTGCCGCCGTGGTCGTCGGCTGACCCCCGGCTGCTGCATGGCAACACCTTTGTCGCCACCTCCTTTGCCGCCCTCGCACCCTTCGCCACTCCCGCCTGCCGTCGCAGGCCGCATCACCACCGCCAGTTATGTGCTGATGGCGGGCGCGCTGCTGCTGGTGATGTGGCAAGGCCTGCTGCCCGGGCTGCTCAGTGTGTGCCTGGGTTTTCTGCTCACCCGCTGGCTGGCCCCGCGCCTGCAGTGGCTGCAGCGCGGCCCGAATTCCCACCTGGGCCAGACCGTGGCCGCCACGCTGGTGGTCGGTGTGCCCTTGCTGCTGCTGGCGCTGGCGCTGTCGCGCTCCCGCAGCTACGTGATCGAGGCCCCCCAGCAGTACCGTGAACTGCTCGACTTCATGGCGCGCACCGTGCTGGAGCTGCGCCACAAACTGCCCCCCGACATCGCCGCGCAGCTGCCTGAAGGTGCGGCGCAGATCCAGCGCATCATTGCGGGTTACCTGGGCACCCAGGCCGGCGCACTCACCCACATGGGCCGTGCCTGGCTGGGCGGCCTGTTACACGCCTATGTGGGACTGCTGATTGGTGCCCTGGCCGCCGTGCGCCACCCCGGGCCCATACCCGGCCCGCTGGCGCAAGCCCTGCTGCAGCGGCTGACCCACTTTGGCGACACCTTCCGCCAGATCGTCGCCGCGCAGTTCTGGATTGCGGCGTTCAACACCCTGCTCACCGCCATCTTCCTGCTGGCCGTATTGCCGCTGTGGGACCTGAAGCTGCCCTACACCGCCGCGCTGATATCGCTCACCTTTGTGGCGGGGCTGATCCCGATCGTGGGCAACCTGCTGTGTAACGTGGTCATCACCATCGTGGCGCTGTCGGTCTCCCCCGTGGCTGCGCTGGCCTGCCTGGCCTTCCTGATCCTGATCCACAAGGCCGAATACGTCATCAACGCCAAGGTGGTGGGCGCGCGCACCCACATGGGTGTGTGGGAGTTGCTGGCCGTGATGTTTGTGGCCGAAGCGGTGTTTGGCCCAGCCGGGCTGGTGGCGGCGCCGCTGTTTTATGCGTACCTGAAGAAAGAACTGCAGGCGCAGCACCTGGTCTGAACATGTGCTGGAGAATGCTATTAAAAAGATAGCTTCATACGTTCATTTATCGGCCGCCAGAGGCCGATTTGATGCCAAGAATTAGCCTCTTCTGCCAAGGACACCCCCATGACCCACCCTGCCTCTTTGACCGGCCCGCGTTTGCTTGCAGGCCGCACCATCCACCCGCTGGGTTTGGGCTGTATGGGCATGAGCGAGTTTTATGGCCAGAGCGACGATGCCGAATCGCTGGCCACCTTACACGCCGCCGTGGACATGGGCGTGGCACATTTCGACAGCGCCGACACCTATGGTTTCGGCCACAACGAGGAGTTGCTGGGCCGCTTTCTGCGCGCGCTGCCGGCGCAGCAGCGCGACGGATTGGTGGTGGCAACCAAATTTGGCATCGTGCGCGAAAAGGGCCGCTATGAGCGGCGCATCGACAACTCACCCGCCTACATCCGTGCCGCGTGTGAGGCGTCGCTCAAGCGGCTGGGTGTGGAACGTATCGGCCTCTACTACTGCCACCGGCGCGACCCGCAGGTGCCGCTGGAAGACATGGTGGGCACGCTGGCCGATCTGGTGCGCGAGGGCAAGGTAGCCGCCATCGGCCTGTCCGAGGTGAGCGCCGCCAGCCTGCGCACCGCCCACGCGGTGCACCCGATTGCCGCCGTACAAAGCGAATACTCGCTGTGGGAGCGTGGTGCCGAGGCCGAGGTGCTGCCGACCACCCGCGAACTCGGCGTGGCCTTTGTGGCCTACAGCCCGCTCGGGCGCTCGTTCCTCACCAACCAGCCCCCCGCCGCCGACACACTGGAGCCGGGCGACTTTCGCCTGGCCCTGCCGCGCTTCCAGGGCGAGGCGGGTGCCGCCAACCTGTCGCTGCAACAGGGCCTGGCCGCCATCGCCACCGAGCTGGGCCAACCCGCCGCCGCCGTGGCCCTGGCCTGGCTGCTGCACCGGCAGCCCCATGTGCTGCCCATCCCCGGCACCCGCCGACTGCACCACCTGCAGCAGAACCTGGCGGCCAGTGCGCTGGTGCTGCCCGCGCCCGTGGTGCAGGCCCTCGACACCCTGTTTGCCCCGGGGCGGGCGCAGGGCGAGCGCTACCCGGATGCGGGCTGGGCGGGCGTGGAAACGCGTTGACGTCAATTGCTATCCAAAAGATAGCTTCATGCACCACATGAGATGCGAAAGAAGGCATGGCCCGGCAAGGCGGAAATAGACAAGCGAGCCTTGCCGGGCCATGCCTTTGGGCGTCCTCTCGATGGAAGGGTTAGGCCGCAGCGCTCGGCCACTTGATCTCGACCTTGCGATTGTGCGCAAGGCAGTCTCGGAGGTCGAGATTGATCAGGCTTTGGTAAGGAACGCCAGCCTCCGTAGCCATGCCCTTGAAGTACTGAACCACGTCTTCGGAAAGCCGCATGGTCACGGACTTCTTGAGCTTGGAAGCGTACGGATTCTTGCGCGACTTCATCGTGGACAGATCGTATTCAGCCTTCCTGTCATTCACCTCGATAGTTCTGCGCTTCGGTCTCGGTTGCCCTGCGAGCGGAAATGATGCGGATAACGCCTAGGTTAACCGGCGGCAATGCGAAGCATTGACGTCCGCGTTGAACCGACAGTTAGACATTGCTGCGCATATATATTCCACTAGGGATCCTCTGCACGAATCCTTTTGAACTGTGCCTCAGCCCATTTGATGCCACTGAAGGCAGAGCCACTGAGCAATAACGCGCCGCAAATCCACATTCGCGCGGCTTCTGCGCACTGCTGTGCTTCATTTCCAGGCTTTACGCCTGCTGCACGCGCACCTGTCCCATGACCAGCAACTTGTGCCTGGCCATCCACAGGTTGCCCAGCGCAAATAACGTGACGATCTGGGCCGTATTTTTCTTGAGCCCCCGGTAACGCACCTTCACATATCCAAACTGCTGCTTGAGCACTCTGAAGGGGTGCTCCACCTTGGCCCGGATGCTCGCCTTGGTCTGCTCATGCTGTTCGATCAAAGCGTCCACTGCGTTGTCCCTGTTCAGCGCCTGGCGTTTGCTTCGTTTCATGGCCACGTGCCAACGCACGTCCTTCTTGGCATCGGGCCGCTTGTCCACGCCTTGGTAGCCTGCGTCGCCAAAGGCATCCGTCTCCTGCCCGTGCAGCAAGCTGTTGGCCTCCACTACGTCAGAGACGTTGCCCGCTGTGCCTCGCACCGTATGCACCAGGCCCGAGTCAGCATCCACCCCGATGTGGGCCTTCATGCCAAAGTACCACTCGTTGCCCTTCTTGCTCTGGTGCATCTCGGGGTCTCGTGCCTTGCCTTCGTTCTTGGTGGAGGTGGGCGCTGCAATCAGCGTGGCATCCACCACCGTGCCCGCCTTCAACTGCAACCCCTTGGCTTGCAGTAGCGCATTGACCGTGACCAGGATCTGTTCTGCCAGTTTGTGGTGCTCCAGCAGGTGCCTGAAACGCAGGATGCTCGATTCACTGGGGATGTGCTCGTCCCAGTGGGTCAGCCCTGCGAAGTCGCGGAATGCAGGCACGTCGTGCAGTGCCTCTTCCATCGATGGGTCGCTAAGCTTGAACCACTGTTGCATGAAGTGGATGCGCAGCAATGTGTGCACTGCAAAGGGCTGCTGGCCCCGGCGTCCGCTCTCGGGCGCATAGCGCTCTATCAGCGAGACCAACTCGGCCCAAGGCACCACCAACTCCATCGCATCGAGGAATTCGCGCTTGCGGGTGCGCTTGACGGTGTGGCTCAGGCCCAGGCTGCTTTGCTTCATGCTCCTATTGTCTGGGCTTGTGGCTCACACATGCACATCGCGGAAGGATTCGTGCAGAGAATCCCTACTTGTCGCATCCCGGACGATCATAAGGACGCTTATGAAACAGGCTTGGCTGAGAATCGTACCAGCCCTTCATAGCCTGCATTGGGGTTTTGCTTTGCAAAGCCGACTGGGGTAACTGGTGGTTGTACAGCGCCACATAGCGCAGCAAGGTCTCCTCCAGATCCAGTGCACTATTGAAGCGGTTGGTCTTTAGCACATCGCTGATTCGGCCATTGAAGCGCTCAACCATGCCGTTGGTCTTGGGCGTTCTCGGTCTGGTCAGGCGGTGCTCAATGCCCAACTCCTGGCACAGCTGGTCAAACTCGTGATTGCCACTGGGTGCACGCTCACGGCTGGCAAACAGCCGGTCTGTGAACTCCTTGCCGTTGTCCGTCAATAACTTGACGATCTTGAGCGGGCACGCCTTGTGCAACGCTTTCAAGAAACTGCCCGCACTGGCAGCTGTCTTGTCCTTCTTGATCGCCACAAACACCCAGCGCGTGGCCCGGTCAATGGCCACGAACAGGTAGCGCCGCTTGGTCTCATCCTGCATCTGGGGCAGGTATTTGACATCCATGTGCAAGTAGCCCGGCTCATAGCTCTTGAAGGCCTTGTGAGGCTCCTGGGGTGTTGCAGGCTTGAGGGCATGGAGGTTGCCCACACCATGCCTGCGCAAACACCGGTCCAGCCCTGAGCGAGAGACATCGGGGCAAAGGAACTCACGGGTCACGGCCAGCAAGTCATCCAGTGGCAGTAACAGGGTGCGTCGCAGATGTACCACGATGGTTTCTTGTGCAGAAGTCAGTGTGGTTTGCAGACGGTGTGCGGTGTGCGAGCGATCCTGCACCGATTGGCGTGACTTCCATTTGTAGATGGTGGCTTCGCTTACGCCAAAGCGGCAGGCCAAGGCTTTGGCGCTCTCAGTGCTGGCGGCAATCTCGGCGCGGATGGCAGGGGTCGTTCGGGCTCTCTTGTGCAGGGCGATCATCATGACGGTGTAGCTCCTTCGGCTTGAAGTTGCTCAATCAGCACGCGCATTACATCGCGGGCCATGAACAGGGGGTAGCGCTTGGAGTCTATACAATCGTCGGGGATGCGACACCTAGTGGGAATTATTTTTGTTGAACTATTTTTGCATGGATCTGAAGGCTTTCTCGTCGTCAGTTCCGGTGAATTTCATAAGCCGAATTGCAGCTTCTAGTAATGCGGCTCTTGCTAAATGGCTTGCTTGCTGGCGTTGTAATTCAAAGGACTTCAGCCTGTCGAAATGTGTGCCGTGCAGTATTTTTGAGCGACCGCCTTCGTATATTTCCCTTACCAATTGATCTAGTGTTCTTGTTGTTGGGCCATTGACGACGATTGTTTCGCCGCTTATTTTGAATAAATTTTGAAGCATTTGCGATATGCCGCCGCTCTTTCCTCCGCAGGCCAGAACGTCTAAACTGGATGCAATTTTCGCAAGCGCAATAGCATCACTTGACTCACGGCATCCTTCTCCGTACCAATCAAGGGCCGTAGCCCATCGATTTGCAAGATTAGGGTGCTGGTGAGTTTCTGGGTTTGTTAGTGAGTGAATTATCTTGGAAATACTCAATATTATTTCTGGCGAATCTTTCAGGGCTTTGCTGGCTGTAGTTGGTGATATGCCAGGTATTTGCTTGCTCAATCTGCTGCCTGGTAGCCACAGATGGCCGCCTGTTTCGAGTAAGCTATAGCTATTAATGGGCGGGAGACGCTCTTCAAGCAGGACTTGCTGCATAAATACGTCTGCGCCACCGAAGAGCAGAGAGACTGCATCCAGTGATGTTTTGCAAACAATCAGAGCGAGTTTTTTGGAATATTCTTTTTCATACCCAGATATAGACACCTTTAAAACACTGGGGCACTTTTTGATTGCATCGAATATTGTGCCGGCCAATCCTGTTACTTCTGCCTTGTCAGGACTCTCCAATGCATTCGTGATAATTTCTTTCCAGCGATGATTTTCCTCAGGTACCGAGGCGTAATTGTCTTTCCCTTGCGTGGGGAAGTCAACTGAAGCTATCCATTGGGCGCGGGTTAAGAAAGTGACGGAGCCCAAGCTAAATGGCTCAACTCTTTCCATGCCTAACGTCCAGGCTGGAAAGTAATGGGTAAATTCTTGGGATATTTGGCTTATACGCTTTTCCGTTGCAGTCTTTAGCAGGGCAACCGTATTTTTCGCTTCCAAAGGATTGGAGAGCAGGATTTGTCCGCTTGCATACATGTCCGCAAGCACTTGCCGCGTGACTTTCTCGTGACTGGGGGATTCTATTTTGGCTGCGTTTGGCGATCTGTTGCTGTATATAAGCCTGGAAATATTCCTAATTGAGAGGCGAGCAACTTTTGTGAAGTGTATTTGTACTCCAGTGTCGGATGTGACGAAGTCAGGCATTTCGAATTCGTTACCCCAGGATATTTCTCCCCTGTGAACTCTATTTAGTTCAGCTAGCAATCCAGACAACTCACTCTCAAAATTCATCTTGTCGGGCCTCTCGTGGGTAAGTCTAAAATATTTCGCAATGTCTAACGCAGAGTTAACCGGCGCGCGTTAGCGCGTCCGCGTTGAACGACTTGTTAGCCCCTGCGCGCTCAATGAATTCATTAATTTCTAAGGCTGATGAATTTATTATTTTTACTATGCAATTATTTGTTTCAAGCTCAATTAATTCATTAGTTTTATTCGTGGCCACAAGAAACGCCACCAAAGCCCCCTTTTTTTTCGCAGCAGAGGCCAATTTAGCCGCAGCCTCTGAAAGAGTTTCGTGCTCACGCTGAACTCGAATAGGTACCGGCTTAGAAATATAGTTTCGCTTTAAAATTGCATCTATACCTGCATTTCTTTGGACAGGTAATATATCAAGGCCAGTTAATATCGCTAATGACTTTTCGTCTGCATTGACATAAGAAGATCGGCCTTTGTTTAGAAGCTCCGACTCTGTTTTTACAGGGGTTTCAAGTCTTGATTTTGTTAGTTCAATGGCTTCAATTGAAACATCAATACCGATAAACCTTCTTCCTTTCATCTTTGCTGCAACAAGTGTGGTGCCACTTCCACAAAATGGATCAAGCACAATATCACCTTCATCCGTGGCTATTTCAATTATGCGGTCAAGCAGCAAAATTGGTTTTTGCGTAGGGTATCCTGTTCGTTCTTTCGCTTTCGGGTTTAAAAAAGGTATTTCCCAAACATCCGCTAGTGGAACCCCTTTCTTTTCATCCGAAGAAATTAAACTGCCATCCTCTTTGCGAGCATAGATTGATTTGTTGTGCTCGTCTCTTGAGCGTTTTTGCAGTATTTGATCAATATTTGTTGTTTCAGAATAATCTGTAAATATTTTATTGAACTTATAATTCTCTGATTTAGAGAAGAATAAAATATTTTGATGATTTGGTGTAAGATTATTTGCGGAATTTGACCATCGCTTGTATGACCATATTATCTCCGAAAGAAAGTTTTCTTCGCCAAAAATATCTTCTCCGATTAATCTTAATATGTGGTTTGCGCTCTTGTCGCAATGTATAAATATGGTTCCAGAGTCTTTTAGAATTCGCCTTGCTTCAAAAAGACGGGAAAACATAAAATCAGCATATGTTTTGTGGCACGCCCAAAGATCATCAAAGCTGTAGTGTGAAGATCTGTCTCTTGAGCTTAAACTGTGTTTTCTTTTTGTGAAAAATGGGGGGTCAAGATAAATCAGATCTACTGATTTATCCGCCATCTCTTTCATTACAACTAGGCAGTCGCCATGTATTGCTTCATTTATTTTAGACTTGAGCATCATTGGGCACTCGCTCATTTGCAATTTCTACCAGAATGGCTTTCAAGTCTACGCCTGTTCTTTCTTGCACATAAGCCCAAGCGCCGTCTCCATAGTAATAATGCCCACCAATGCCTTGATAGAGCGTTTCAAGGGTTTGTTGAATGCGCATAGCTTGCTGGCGATTAGGGTAGTAGAACATAACCCGAATGGGGGTATAACCAGCATCGGCTATGACTCGAATTCTAGTGTGTTCTTTTGTGATGTGGTCGCCATCAGTGGTTGCATCTTTCCACTTTATTTCAAGTGCGTCATTCCCCACCAAGCAGTCGATTTCAAATGTTTTTGGCCTTTGTCCTATGGTATTTGGAACGCGGATGCTTCCAGAGTCAGGAAATGCGTGCTCAAAACATTTCTTTGTTGCTTGCTCAAGAAAAGAACCTGCATATTTATATAGAAATCGACCTTTGTTTTGATATAAATCTATTTGCTGGCCTTCGTGATGAGAAATGCCAAGCACTCGATATATCAAGTAATGGGAAACATCATCGGCAAGCATTTCCTCCGTTCTTGTATCAATCGCTGCAAGTAGGCGATTTGAATATTCCAGAGCTAACTCTTTTATTGCTTGCTGAATTGGCATAATTTTTCTTTCAATGCTGCGGTGTATGTTGTGAGGGGGCTAACGCCTTGCTCACCGGAAAATCAGGAGCGTAGTGAGTGATTTTTCCGAGTGCAGCAACTTGTTATGCGCAGTTCTCAAATTTTAAAGATTTTTGTAAGCGTGATAATTGTCGAGCACTTGATGGTAAAGAATTGCCGATTTTTTCCTTGCGGCAGGGTGGAAAGCGTTAATAAAGACAATCCCCTCATGCACATGAACCCGCTCACTCACTTTTTTAATCTCGGGGAATATATAGCGTTTAACTTGACTATATGTACCGCAAAGCACAACAACATCAGGCTTTATCAACTCAACTTGCCTTCTAACAAAAGTGGCAAATTCACTAGCATGTGTATCAAACGCCTTTTTATTGGTTGTAGCACTCCCAGAAGTCTTCCTTATATTTATGTATGCAATGTTCTTAATTGCGTTTTTTTCATTTAGCTTTGCATCTTTGAATGGCGGCACAACCCCATCATAATTTTGAATCCCGTAAGCCCATCGTCCCACACGCCGAAGAACCTTTCCTCGCCACCATCCGCTTTTCTTAACGTCAATAGCTCTATTGATTGCAGTAACAACATTCTGCTTGGCTTTATTTGTTTCCTTTAAAACAAACAAAACTCTTTTTCCACTACTATCCCAATTCTCTTTTGAGATCACTCCGTCGTGGTTGAAGTGCCAGCCCTCCGGGAATGCCTCTTTCCAAGCAGCCATCAACTCATCAATACAAATTATTTCGGAAATTTCTTTATTATCCATGAGTAAACTCAAATTAACTATTGGATAAGTCAGTAGACCCGTCAGGCAGCCATTCGATATTTAAGCCACCATCACTAAAACGAACTACACCTTCCTTTTTCGGTAGTTCACTGCATTGATTCCGATATTGAATAAAATTATCAAGCAATTCAATTAGGTGCACTTTGAACCCTGACTCAGTAGCCTTCTCAAAAATTTCGTCTTCAACCGTCCAACGAGTGCCGCTCAAGCGAGCCTCATTATCTTCCGCACAGAAAACCACTTTGCCATTTTCTTTTACAACCTCAGGGTATTGCTTGGCAAGCATGGCAAGGCGAGTAGCTTCGAAGTCTTGATCAAAATTTGGCATGTTTTTTCCTTTGGCTCGTTATTCTTTCAGCTTGCGCCATATGGGTGACAGGTTGCGTCGTAGGGCCGCATAACGGCCAAGGTAAGCGGCTGGCAGTAAGCCAGTCCGCTTGACCGCCTTGTTAGCCATATCTATTTGCTGAACTCGAAATCGCACTTTAGGCAGCGGTAGTTGTCCAAAATGTTCTCATCCACAACTTCCCCTACTTTAGAACCGACTACACCACCAGCAGCCCCTCCCAGCAGGGCTCCAGTAATCGACCCAAGGATTCCTCCAGCGGCAGCTCCGACTGGGCCAGCAAATGCGCCTAGCGCAGCACCAGCTTTCGCTCCAGCAGCTGCACCACCCCAACCAGCAGCAGCTCCTGTTCCAACGCCAACAGTTGTTCCGGCTCGTTTTCCGTAATTTTTCTTATCAATGTTTGTTGCACCGCATTTTGGGCATTGCATGATTTTCTCCTTGGCTAACGTAGAGGTGAGGGGCGCGAAGCGAGCGGCAGCGCCGCTTGCGGAGCGTCCCTCTCGACCGCCATGTTAGATGCCGAGTTCACTGGGCATTGCTCTGCGCAAGAGTGATGACCGCTTGGATCGCGCTTCTTGCCTGCGGACTGTTGTGCCAACAAGTGGAGCCCATCATCTGAGAAATTTGCTTGGTCACGAAGGCCGGGTCCTCCCCTGCCAGTTGTGACAATGAAGAAAAGCCGATTTGCTCCAAGCGAGCGACGACAGTCTCACCAACCCCTTTCAGTTCAAGCATCTTCTTCTTCTCGGCGGCAGTGAAGGCCATGCTTAAGCCTTGCGCATAACGGTAATGGAAACGGATTCCGGTTGAACAAGGGAAAACAGCTTGCCAAGGCTGGCCTTGCCAGCCATTCGTTCGTTTGAAAGCTGTGCGTCTTCTATGGTTTCCCAATAGTAGATATCGACCCATTCGTCGCCATTCTTGTATAGCGTCTTCTCGATAAAACCGCCGACCGTCTTAAGGTCAGGTACGAGGGCTTGGGCTGCGTCAATCGTTGCGCGGTCGGTAACGCCGGAAGCGCTTTTCCATTTGACGATTTCGACGACATTTGTATTCATGGTTTTTCTCCGAGATAAGGGCACATCAATGCTATACAACCGATGCTGACAACGTGGTGTCAGTAGGCATCTAACGTTGGAATTAACGGGCGCGCTTTAGCGCGTCCCTGTTGAATGATTTGTTAGCTTTTCTTTGTGCTTAGCCCACCACATGTCTATCACCGCAGACATTTCAGGCTTAAATTCCGAGATGTAATCATCAGCTACGCCCTGTGCCCCTGTGGCATGCGGTAGGACAACAACAGTCAGCTTCTCATACTGCTGAAAACCAAATCGGAAGCGCCTTCGTGGCTTACCGTTGAAATATACGTCTTTTTGAAGCCACCTAGTTTCCCCTTTACGAGCGCCAAAGATGGATTCGACCCTAATGCTTAGGGCAGGTGAAGTAAATGCCCAAAGAAGTTCTCTGCCAAAGAAAAAAATTACGCTTGGTTTCAATGCTTCGCACGTCTGGAAGAATGACTCGTTATTCTCGATGCATGCCTGCTGAGTGTTTATGCCATCCATATTGTTTGAGCATGTTTGTAGCCAGTTTGTTTGAACGATTGACCTTTCGAACGAACCTGCTCTCTCGCTACTTCGTGCAAGCTCGTAGCCCCATAGTGAAAACCAAGAAACAATACGATTCCTAAATGGATAGTCATTGACCTCGCCGTCTGAAAAAAAAGATTTATGCGGGTCTGCCCTGTTAATTCCGGCAGCATCTTGTCGCTCATCTTCTTTACTATAGCCGTGATTTAGGCCGCATAGTAGAAGTCCTCCTTCTCTATTTTCGCGGCCAATCAATGTGTGAACTGGCAATTCAATCATCGAGTTACCAGAGCCTTAGAGCCAATTGACCAGCAACAACTAAAATTGGCGATCTTCCTATTTCGTAGGTATTAGATGAGTTAGCGCCGGTTTTTGGTTTTGCTTTTTGACCTTCAATAACCCATGTATTTGAGAAAGATGCTCCTGTTTTTGGCTTCAATTCTTTGCCATCCCAAATCCAAGTGTTTGAAAAGGACGCACCGGTTTTTGGTTTTATTTCCTTGCCATCAAAAACCCAAGTGTTTGAAAAAGAGGCGCCACTTTTTGGCTTGAGTTCTTTTCCGTCACAGACCCAGTTGCTCGGTAGTTCAGTTTTATTCGCCATAATAATATCCTTTGTTTATCTAGAAGCTAGGCTTCGATTCAGTGAAAGCTAACGTAATGTAGACCGCAACAACCCGCAGGCCATATCTGGCGCCTGCGGTCTATATTGGTACGAAAAAATGGCGTAAAACCGCTTGCAGCAATGGTTTTCAGCCAATACACTGTACAAAAAAACAGTACCAAATTGCACCATGAAACCCGCCGCTCCTGCTTTACGTGCCACGCGCTTGCTGGATCAAGTGCGTGAGCGAATTCGTTACAAGCACTATAGCCTGCGCACCGAGCAGACCTATGTGCAGTGGGTCAGGGTTTTCGTCAAGTGGAGCGGCATGCGGCACCCACGCGAGATGGGGGCTGCCGAGGTGGAGGCATTTCTAACCATGCTAGCCACTGAACGACGCGTGGCCGCATCCACGCACAACCAAGCGCTGAGCGCACTGCTATTTCTTTACCGAGAAGTGCTGTGCGTCGATTTACCCTGGCTGGATGGCATCAACCGACCTTCCACGCCCAAGCGTATCCCTACCGTGCTGACAACGGCCGAGGTCGCCGCTTTACTGGCCGCTTTGCCACCCGACACGGCATTGGTCGCACGGCTGCTGTATGGCACTGGCATGCGCCTGATGGAAGGACTGCGCTTGCGTGTGAAGGATCTGGATTTCGATCGCCAGGTGATTGTGGTGCGGCAGGCCAAGGGCAATAAAGACCGTGTGGTGATGCTGCCGCGCACGCTGGTATCGGACTTACGCGCCCAAGTCGGCTGGGCTCGTGCGCAGTGGGAACACGACCGGCAAGCGCAGCGCCCTGGCGTGGAAGTACCGCATGCACTCGAAACCAAGTACCCGGGTGTTGGTCAGCGCTGGGGATGGTTTTGGGTATTCCCGTCGCCCACGCTTTCGGTGGACCCGCGCAGCGGCGTGGAGCGGCGGCACCATCTGTATGAGGAGCGCTTGCAACGTGCCATGAAGAAGGCAGTCCATCTGGCAGGCATCCACAAGCCGGTGAGTGTGCACACCCTGCGCCATTCATTTGCCACCCATTTGCTGCAATCGGGGACGGACATTCGGACGGTGCAGGAGTTGCTGGGGCACAGCGACGTAAGCACCACGATGGTCTACACCCATGTCATCAAGGCAGCATCTGGTGGCACTGCCAGCCCCCTGGATGCACTCGCTGCCAGCCCACTTTAATTCATCAATTTGATAGCAACTTACCGCATCTCAGCAAGGGCTGTCGGCATATTCTATGCATCATCGCGTGCCCACTGCTTCTGCACAAACGCCAGGATGAGCCGCGACGCATCCGGCCCTTTCGGGTCGCTGTAGGGCAGGCGTGGGGCGCCGCCGCTCCAGGCGTGGCCCAGGCCTTCGATCTCGCACAACTGCACCCACACGCGCCCACGCAGGGCAAAGTCAGTCACCCGCATGGGGTAGCGCGCGCCGCGCTGCAGCACCCGCGGCGGCCGGGCCTTGGCGCCCAGCGCCGTGGCCCAGGCCTGGGCGGCATCGGCCCCATTGCCGGGGGCGACCACCCGGTCCACCGTGCCCTGCAGCACCAGCAGCGGCGCCAGGCCCTGGGGGCCGGGCGTGCCGAGGTCGGCATGGCGTTTGCCCACCATGGCCGCCAGCGCGGTGGCGGTGGAGCGGGCCGCGCCCGGTGCCACGCCCGAGTGCATAGCCACGGCCGACCAGCGTGCCGGGTATTCAGTGGCAAGCAGTGCCGCCATGCCGGCACCGGCGGACAGGCCGGCCAGCGCCACGCGGGTGTGGTCGGCCGGGTACAGCTGCAGCACCTGGTCCACCATGGCCACCAACGTGGCGGCCTCGGCCTCGGCTTTGCCGTTGCGCCGCGCAAACCAGTTCCAGCAACCCTGCAGGTTGGCGATGCGGTCCTGCTCGGGGTAGAGCACCAGAAACCGCCCGCTGGCGGCAAGCCGGTCCATGCGGGTGCTGGCGGCAAAGTCGCGCCCGGTCTGGCCGCAGCCGTGCAGCATCACCAGCAGTGGCAGCGTTTCACCCCGCGCCAGCACCAGGCCTGGCGGGCGGTACAGGTGGTACCGCCGCGCACCACCCGGCCCCAGCGCCAGCCCGGCGATCCAGTCGCCCTGGCCCGGCGGCGGTTTGCGCTGTTCTTTGAGCTGCTTTTGCTGCTGTGCGGCCACCCGTTTGCCGCTGGCCACCGTGGCCTGGGTGAGCGCCTTCACATTGCGTTTGACGGCGCGCTGGAGTGCACGGGACGGAAGAAAAAGGGAGCGACGGGCCATGGGTTGGCACCTTATTCCATTTCTAAATCACCCGTGTCGTTGTTGCTTCGCCTTGCCGTGCTACAGCACTGTCTGCGGCTTCGCGCCTAGACACGAATGATTGGGAAATGGAATTAGCAGCTTGCCCTGTAGGACAGCAGGACATTCACTTTTTGATAGCAGCTTGCGCATACCAGTGGGGCGCCAGAGACCATTTTCGTCATGATTTAGCTGACAATCACGCCACACCACGGCCAGCGCAGGCACGTTTTTCGCTGCCTCTTATTGAACACTTTCAGGACTTCTCGATGCTCGAACTCCGCCCCAGTTGTGAACACTGCAACACCGCCCTGCCCCCCGCGTCGCTGGAGGCACGTATCTGCAGCTTCGAATGCACTTTCTGCGCCCACTGCGTGGACACGGTGTTACACAACGTCTGCCCCAACTGCGGCGGCGGTTTTTGCGCGCGGCCGATTCGCCCGGCGCACGACCGCAAAGGGGGCAACTTCCTGGGCAACGACCCGGCCAGCACCCAGGTGCGCCACCGCCCGGTGGACCCGGTTGCCCACGCCGCGCTGGTGCAGCAACTGCACGGTTTGCCGCCTGAGCAGCGATAAGAACGTATTTACGATCTCAGCCCATCCCGGCACGGATCCGGGCCCGGGCTTTTCAGTCGCCCTTGCGCCGCAAGGCGTCTACCTGGTCGGCAATGGTGCCAATGTCCAGGGCCTCAAAGGCGGCATGGTGCAGGTAGGTTTCCAGGTCGGTCAACGCCTGTGCAGTGTGGCCTTGTGTGGCATAGGCCTGGCCGCGGTCACGGTACTCGGCCCAGGCCTCGGGCAGCAGCACGATGAGGCGGTCTTGCACCGCAATCAGCCGCCCCCAGTCTTGCTGGGAACGGTGGATTTCCTTGAGGTTACGCAGCATCCGCGCCACGATGTCGCGGGGTGCGGCGGTCTGCAGGTACAGCCCCAGCGGCACGTCAGCGTCGTCGGCCAGCGCACCATGCAGCTGGCGCGGCTGGAACGGCTCCAGCCGCTCCGACAGCGCCTCGCGCGACAGCGAATGGCCGGTGAACGGGTCGATCACCACCTGGCCCTTGGGCAACTGCACCTTCACCATGAAGTGCCCCGGAAACCCCACGCCGTGCGCCTTCAGCCGCAGCCCCTGCGCCAGCTCCATCCACAGCACGGCCAGCGAGATGGGGATGCCCCGGCGGGTGCGCAGCACGGCCTGCAGGTAGCTGTTGTCGGGGTCGTAGTAGTCGTTGACGTTGCCGCCAAAACCCAGGTCCACAAAGAAAAACTGGTTCAGCAGCCGCAGCCGCTGCAGCGGGCCCGCGTCGGCCGGCAGGCGGCGCTGCAGGCGGGCGAGCAACTGGTCCACGTCGCCCAGCACCTGCTCCACGTCGAGCTCGGGGTATTCGTCCTGCGCAAGGCTGGCCACGGCCTCCAGCAGCGGAAAGTGTTCATCACTCTGCACCAGCGACGCAAAGTACTGCAGAGGCGTGGGTGCGTGAAAGCTCAGGTCCATGGGAATATTTTTACCGCAAAAGGGATGCCAGCACATCCATGGCCCGGCGCACCGCGCGGCATCAGCGGCGCAGCAATTGGCGCAGCTTCAGCCCGGCGGCCCACAACGCTACAAAATAAATAGCTGCAGACGCACACAGGATAAGCGCCATCAGCCCAATACGCTTCAAAGCCATGGCCTGCAGGCCGGTCCAGTCGAACGACGATGCAGCCCACAGCAAAAACACCGCCAGCAGTGCGCTGGCCGCCAGCACCTGCAGCGCAAACAGGCCCCAGCGCGGCAGCGGTTTGTAGCTGCCCCGGCGCAGCAGGCCCACCAGCAGCCACAGCGCGTTGACCAGTGCGCCGATGCCAATCGACAAGGTCAGCGCCGCATGCTGCAGCACCGGCACCAGGAAGAAGTTGAGCACCTGCGTCAGCACCAGCACCGCCACGGCGATCAGCATGGGGGTGCGCATGTCGTGTTTGGCGTAAAAGCCGGGGGCCAGGATCTTGATGGCCACGATGCCCACGATGCCCACGCCGTAACCCGTCAGGGCCAGCGTGGTGCGCTGTACGTCGAGCACACTGAACGCGCCGTAGTGGTACAGCACAGCCACCAGCGGCTTGGCAAACACCAGCAGCGCCACCATACACGGCACCGAGAACACCACCACCAGGCGCAAGCCCCAGTCGAGCAGGGCCGAATACCGGTCATCGTCCTGCTTGGCGCGGGCCCCCGCCAGCTGCGGCATCAGCACCACCCCCAGCGCCACACCCAGCAAGGCGGTGGGCAACTCCATCAGGCGGTCGGCGTAGGTGATCCAGCTCACACTGCCGGTGGTGAGGTGCGAGGCAATCTGGGTGTTGATCAGCAGCGAAATCTGCGCCACGCTCACGCCCAGCAGCGCGGGCAACATCAGTTTCGCCACCTTGCGTGTGGTCGGGTCGGCCCAGGCCGCACGTATGGCGGCCCAGCGCACGCCGAGACGGGGCATCAGGCCCAGTCGGCGCAGCGCGGGAATCTGGATGCCCAACTGCAGCAGGCCACCGACCATCACCCCCACACACTGTGCGTAGATGGGCTCGATGCCTTGGCGTGCAAACCACGGCGCCCCCCAGATGATGGACGCGATCAGCGACACATTCAGCAGCACCGGCGACGCGGCCGGCACGGCAAACTTCTTCCATGTATTAAGAATGCCGCCGGCCAGCGCCACCAGCGACATAAAGCCGATATAGGGGAACATGATGCGTGTCATGACCACGGCGGCGTCAAACCCCTCGGGCGTCTGCCGCAGCCCGCTGGCCATGGCCCAGACCATGAGGGGCGCGCCAATCACACCGGCGGTACACAGCAGCACCAGCGTCCACGCCAGCAGCGTGGCGACGTGGTTGATCAGCACCTTGGCGCCGTCGTCACCGTCCGACGCGCGGGTGGCGGCCAGCACTGGCACAAAAGCTTGGCTAAAAGCGCCTTCACCCAGCACGCGGCGGAACAAATTGGGGATACGGAACGCGACGTTAAAAGCGTCCGTCAGCGCACTGACGCCAAACACCGACGCCATCAGCAGCTCACGCACCAGCCCGGTAATGCGCGAGGCCAGGGTCAGCAGGGAGACGGTGGAGGCGGACTTAAAAAGAGACACGGCGGGAGTGTAGCGGCACACCCCCAGGCTTCGCGGACTGCGTTCCGCTACTCCTTCCCCCTTGCAGGGGGCGACACTGGCGGACTGGCTGAGCCAGATCCGCGGTGTCTGCTGGACGAGCGCACCGCCGCCTGCGCAGCAGGCTGTGGTGCGCTTTTTGACCGCCGCCTGCTTTGATTTCACGGTGGATTTGGCTTACTGGCTTGTCGCGCATATAATTGAAGGCTTTGCTGCAACATCCTCAGACACAAGGAATATACAAACATGGCTACCAAACCCAAAAAGAAGAACCCGCGCCTCGCGTCGGGCCGCAAGCGCGTCCGCCAGGACGTCAAGATCAACGCCGCGAACACCTCGCTGCGTTCCAAATACCGCACCGCTGTGAAGAATGTCGAAAAGGCATGTGCAGCTGGTGACAAGACCAAGGCTGCTGAAGCTTTCGCCCGCGCCCAAAAAGTGGTGGACACCGTTGCCGACAAGGGCATCTTCCACAAGAACAAGGCTGCCCGCGACAAGAGCCGCCTGGCTGCCCGCGTGAAGGCCCTGGCCCTCGCCGCCCCCGCCGCTTAAACCACCGTTTAAGCAAATCGCCCGGACTGGTCTCCAGTCCGCCGTTTTGCAGGGTGCGCTGCCAGCAAAGCAAAAAACCGCCTTCGGGCGGTTTTTTTGTTGTCCAAACGGGCTTCAAACCCTGTGCAAGCCCTTATTGCGGCACGAGCCCTGAAGCCTTCACCAGCTCGGCATGCAGCGCAATCTCCTGGGCGATGGTCTGCTGGAACTGCTCGGGGGTGGTGGGTGCCACTTCCATACCAATCTCGTACAGCTGTTTGCTCACGTCCTCGCTTTGCAGGATGGCGTGCACCTGGCGGTTGAGCTGGTTCACCAAGGGGCGTGGGGTGCCCGCTGGTGCCAGCAGGCCGATCCAAGTCTGCATCACCATGTTCGGGATACCAGCTTCACGCATGGTGGGCACGTCGGTGATCAGCGACGAGCGTTTGTCGCTCATCAGCGCCAGCGCGGTGAGTTTGCCGGACTTGAGGTAGGGCAGCGCTTCGGGCAGGGGCGCAAACAGCAGGTCCACATTGCCGCCCAGTAGGTCGGTGATGGCCAGTGCGCCACCTTTGTAGGGCACATGGGTCATCTTCACGCCCGCCCGCGTCTCGAACATCAGCGCAGCCAGGTGCTGCGGGCTACCGTCGCCCGAGCTGGCGTAGTTCAGTGCGCCGGGCTTGGCCTTGGCGGCGGCCAGCAGCGCACCCGCGCTGGCGAACTTCTGTTTGTCCCTGACCACCAGCACCATCGACTGGTTGGCCAGCTTCGTGATGGGGGCAAAGTCAGCCTGCGGGTCGTAGGGCAACTCTTTGAAGATGCTCTTGTTGGTGGTCAGGAACGAGGCAGGCGAGGCCATAAGGGTGTAGCCGTCCGGCGCCGCCTTGGCCACCACGGGCAGGCCGATGCGGCCCGAGGCGCCGGCCCGGTTGTCCACCACAAAGGGCTGGCCCGTGGCGGCAGCCAGCTTCTGGCCGACCAGGCGCGCAATGATGTCCACGCCACCGCCCGCAGGCAGCGCCACCAGCAGCTTCACCGGATGGTCGGGGTAGGTGCTCTGGGCGCTGGCGGGCATGGCTGCGGCCAGCAGGCCCAGGGTGCAGGCTAGGAGGGAAATTCTGCGATGTGTGTTCATGGATAACTCCGGTGGGTGGGTCAAGAAGGAAGGTCAGGAAGAAATGGGGGCGCGATGGCTGGCCGTGTGGGAAGCACCAAGCAACAAGTGATCCAGCCGCAGGCGGGTGATGGCGGCGATTTCGCCCAGGGTGGTGGCCAGCTCGGTGCTGCGGTCGTGCTGCAGGCGCTGCGCGAAGGCCTGCAGGGCGGACGCCCGCGTGTGGCGGCGGATACACAGGATGAAGGGGAAACCAAAACGCGCACGGTAGGCCTGGTTGAGCGCATTCCAGCGCGTGGCCTCGTCTGAATCCAGCTGCGCCAGCGCCAGCGTGCCCTGCTCCGCCACGGACGCATCGGTCATCGTGCCCCGGCGGGCGTCTTCACCGGCCAGCTCCGGGTGCCCGGCGTAGAAGGCGACGCGTGCGGGCTCGTCCAGAGCTGCCACCACATCCACCATGGCGGTGTGTAACGCATCGACCGTCGCAAAAGGGCGCTGGCCAACCACGCCTTGCGCCACCCAAGGGGCGTGTTCCCAAATGTCGGCCAGTGCGGCGCAGAAGGCCTCGGGCGGGCAGGTGTTGAGGTATTCAAGGCTGGATCGTGTGGTCATGGAATGGATCGTAGGCACGCAAATCATTGCCGTCCATCACCGTTTTTGCATTGCTGCATACGCAAAATCAGTACACTTTGTCTCAACCCTTCCCCACGCCACCATGCGCCATTCACTTGTTCCCGCCGGACTGCGCTACGCCGACCAGGTGGCGCGCTCGGGCTCCATCCAGAAGGCCGCGCGCGAGTTACACGTGGCGGCGTCGGCCATCAACCGGCAGATCCTGCATCTGGAGGAAGAACTGGGTGTACCCCTGTTCGAGCGGCTGCCGCGCGGCATGCGGCTGACACCCTCGGGCGACGCCCTCATCACGCTGGCACGCCGCTGGCGGCAGGACGAGCGCGGGGTGGTCGCCGAGATCCGGCGCATCCAGGGTGTACACCAGGGCCATGTGGCGCTGGTGGCCATGGACAGCCATGCCACCAGTGTGATGCCCGCCCTGGTGCGGGACCTGGCCGCGCAGCACCCGCTGGTGAGCCTGTCCATCGAGCTGGCCACCCCCGACGACGCCGAGGCCGCGCTGCTGACCGGCCAGGCCGACCTGGCTGCGATCTTCAACCTGAAGCCGCGCCGGGAGCTGCTGGTGCTGTGGAAGAGTGCACTGCCGCTGGGTTGTGTGGTGGCCCCCAGGCACCCGCTGGCACAGCGCGAGACGGTGAGTTTTCAGGAGGCCACGGCCTACCCGGTGGCGTTGCAGAGCAAGGCGCTGACGATCCGGCGTTATCTGGAGGCGCAGTACAACTGGCTGTTCAAGGAGCCGCGCCGTTTTACCGAGACCAACTCACTGCAGCTGGTCAAACAACTGGCGCTGGGCGGCACCCATGTGCTGTTCACGTCCGAGCTGGACGTGGCGCCGGAGCTGGCCAGCAGGCAACTGGTCTTTATCCCGGTGCGTGACAAAGGCGCTGAACCACAGGAGATCAGTGTGGCGATGGATGCCACCAAACCACCCGGCGCGATCGTGAAGCTGGTGTCTGAGCGGCTGATTGCGGCGGTGCAGGACGCACTGGCAGCTGCGCGTGGGCAGGAGTTGGGTGTCGACTGAGCACCCGCACGTTATTTTTGTGACGGTGGGTCGGGCAGCAGGCAGGCCTCGACCACCTGCAGGCCGTTGTCGCGGGCAAAGTTGAGCGCGAAATCCCAGGCCATCACCTCGTGTTCACGCAGTTCGCTGTTGACGATCACACATTTGATGCCGTTGATGGTGGTGGGCACACACCAGGGCGAATAACTCAGGTGGCTGCCCGGATGGGCCCCGCCCGGGCGAAACGAGCTCAGCACACCCGCCAGACGCTCCGCCCAGTCACTGGGACGGAAGGTTCTGCCGTCACTGGTGACGCCCTGGATGAAGACTTCTTTGGCGGTGGGTGAAATCATCGGGTGGAGCAGGAAGACGGTTCAGTAGCGGTTCGATGGCAGTTCGATTGGCAGGCATGTGCGATGTTGCACCGCAGCAGCGATTCTATCGCGTGGGCGACAGGTGGCTTGCCGGGGCGACGCATCGCTGTAATGCGGATTTGTCAAAAAACCTAGCAAGCTCTGCGCCTAGAATTGGCTTTCAGCGGAATACAAGGCTCCAAGCCAGCGCTGAATCCCCCGTTATTTGCCACGTTTTGGAGATTTTCATGTCCGCTTTTATCGAGGCCGCCTCGCCCCACGTCATGACCACCTACGGCCGCCTGCCGATTGCGCTGTCGCACGGGCAAGGGGTCTGGGTCTGGGACGTCAACGGCAAAAAATACCTCGACGGACTGGGCGGTATTGCGGTCAACACGCTGGGCCACAACCACCCGCGGCTGGTGCCCGCGCTGCAGGACCAGCTGACCAAGCTGATCCACACCTCCAACTACTACCATGTGCCGCTGCAGGAAGAGCTGGCGGCCCAGCTGGTCGAGCGCTCGGGCATGACCAACGTGTTCTTCTGCAACTCGGGCCTGGAAGCCAATGAAGCCGCCATCAAGCTGGCGCGCAAGTTTGGCCACGACAAGGGCATCGAGAACCCGCAGATCGTGGTGTACGAAAAGGCCTTCCATGGCCGCTCCATCGCCACCCTGTCGGCCACCGGCAATCCCAAGATCCAGGCCGGCTTCGGCCCGCTGGTGGAGGGTTTCATCCGGGTGCCACTCAACGACATCGAGGCCTTGAAGAAGGCCACTGCAGGCAACCCCAACGTGGTGGCCGTGTTGTTCGAAACCATCCAGGGTGAAGGCGGCCTGCACCAGATGCGCTGGGATTACCTGCAGCAGGTGCGCGCCCTGTGTGACAGCAGCGACTGGCTGATGATGGTCGACGAGATCCAGACCGGCTTTGGCCGCACCGGCAAGTGGTTTGCCCACCAGTGGGCGGGCATCACGCCGGACGTGATGTCGCTGGCCAAGGGCCTGGGCTCGGGTGTGCCGATTGGTGCGGTGGTGGCAGGCCCCAAGGCGGCCAACCTGTTCCAACCCGGCAACCATGGCACCACCTTCGGCGGCAACCCGCTGGCCACCCGCGCCGGGGTCGAGACCATTCGCATCATGGAAGAAGACAAGCTGCTGGACAACGCCGCCACCGTGGGTGCCCACCTCAAGGCCGCCCTGCAGCGCGAGCTGGGCAGCCTGCCCGGCGTGAAAGACGTGCGCGGCCAGGGCCTGATGCTGGGTGTGGAACTGGACCGCCCCTGCGGCGAGCTGATTGGCCTGGCGGCCGAGGCCGGCCTGCTGCTGTCCGTGACCGCCGACAGCGTGATCCGGTTCGTGCCCTCGCTGACCCTGACAGCAGACGAGGCCGACCAGATTGTGGCCCTGCTGGTGCCCCTGGTGAAGCAACTGCTGGCGGGAGGCAAGGCATGACCGTAGCCACCATCCTGCCCCCGGTACGGCACTACCTGCAGTTCAGCGACCTGACGGCGGACGAAACGAACTACCTGTTCACCCGCGCCGCCCTCATCAAAAAGAAGTTCAAGGCCTACGAGAAGCACCACCCGCTGGGTGACCGCACGCTGGCCATGATCTTCGAGAAGGCCAGCACCCGCACGCGTGTGAGCTTCGAGGCAGGTATGTACCAGTTGGGCGGCTCGGTGGTGCACCTGACCACCGGCGACAGCCAGCTGGGCCGCGCCGAGCCCATCGAAGACAGCGCCAAGGTCATCAGCCGCATGGTGGACCTGGTGATGATCCGCACCTACGAGCAGACCAAGATCGAGGCCTTCGCCGCCCATTCGCGGGTGCCCGTCATCAACGGCCTCACCAACGAGTTCCACCCCTGCCAGATCCTGGCCGACATCTTCACCTACATCGAACACCGCGGCTCCATCGCGGGCAAAACGGTGGCGTGGGTGGGCGACGGCAACAACATGGCCAACACCTGGCTGCAGGCCGCCGAGCTGCTGGACTTCACCGTGCACCTGAGCACACCCAGCGGCTACGAGGTGGACCAGTCCATCGCCGGTGTGCGCTCCAACGCCAGCTACAAGGTGTTCAAAGACCCGATGCAGGCCTGCGCCGGTGCCGACCTGGTCACCACCGACGTCTGGACCAGCATGGGCTACGAGGCCGAAAACGAAGCACGCAAAAAGGCCTTTGCCGACTGGTGTGTGGACACCGACATGATGCGTGCCGCCAAACCCGACGCCCTGTTCATGCACTGCCTGCCCGCCCACCGCGGCGAAGAGGTGGAAGCTGACGTCATCGACGGCCCGCAGTCCGTGGTGTGGGACGAGGCGGAAAACCGGATGCATGTGCAAAAGGCACTCATGGAATTCCTGCTGCTCGGCCGGGTTGCATGAAATACAAGCAGGGTTCAGGATTTCAGACCAAATAAGCCTCCAGCGCAGGTAGAACCTGCGCATCAAGCTCACATTCTGATAGCACCCCATGAACCCCTGCCAGACCTGTGGCGCCTGCTGCGCGAGCTTCCGCGTGGACTTCAGCATCCATGAGCACGAAGACGAAGGTGGCCCCGTGCCCGCCGGCTTGGCGGTGGAGGTGAACCACAGCACCTGCCGCATGCGCGGCACCGACCACGCCTCGCCGCGCTGCGCCGCCCTCACCGGGAAGATCGGGGTGCAGGTGGCCTGCGGCATCTACGAATGGCGGCCCAACCCCTGCCACGAGCTGGAGTCGGGCAGCGACGCCTGTGCGCGTGCACGGGCCCGGCATGGGCTGCCTGCGCTGGACGGCTACTGAGCCACTGACCCGCATCAGGCTTTTTTTCCACACCGTTGGAAATAACCGACACCACGGTTTTGCACAGGCTCGCACACTGCGGCCACCATGTGCCCACACCACAACCCCACCCCCTCCACCGCGGCCGCCCCCGGCCTGCCCGAGTCCATCGTCCACGACGAAAAAGCCCAACTCGACTTCAGCCAATCGATGAGCTACGGCGACTACCTGCAGCTCGACGCCATCCTCACCGCGCAGAAGCCGCTGTCGCCCGCCCATGACGAACTGCTGTTCATCGTGCAGCACCAGACCAGCGAGCTGTGGATGAAACTGATGCTGCACGAGTTGCGTGCCGCCATCGGCCACATCGCGCAGGACGAGCTGCAGATGGCCTTCAAGATGCTGGCGCGGGTCAGCAAGATCATGGAGCAGCTGGTGCACGCCTGGGACGTGCTGGCCACCATGACCCCGCCCGAGTACACCGCCATGCGCCCCTACCTGGGCCAGTCCAGCGGGTTCCAGAGCTACCAGTACCGCAGCATCGAGTTCGCCCTGGGCAACAAGAACCGCGCCATGCTCAAGCCCCACGAGCACCGCGCCGACCTGCTGGCGCAGGTGCAGGCCGCCTATGAAGCGCCGTCGCTGTACGACGAGGCCCTGCGCCTGCTGGCGCGCCGTGGCATCCCCGTGCCCGCCAGCCACCTGGAGCGCGACTGGACACAGCCCTACGCCGAGAGCGACGGCGTGGAGCAGGCCTGGCTGGCCGTGTACCGCAACCCCAAGGAACACTGGGACCTGTACCAGCTGGGCGAAGAACTCACCGACCTGGAAGACGCCTTCCGCCTCTGGCGCTTCCGCCACGTGACCACCGTGGAGCGCGTGATCGGCTTCAAGCGCGGCACGGGTGGCACCGGCGGCGTGAGTTACCTGCGCAAGATGCTGGACGTGGTGCTGTTCCCGGAAATCTGGCGTCTGCGCACAGCACTTTGAAACACCTCCAGGCTGCGCGGCACTGCGTGTCCGCTTCCTTTTTTCATGAAGAAATTGGCCTGTAGCGCATATAGATCTTACGCATGCAGCTATATTTTCAGTAGCAAACACGTTTACCTACATCGCTGGTGTGCCCGGTACGGCAAAATGCAGCCCTTGGCACACTGGCGTACGGCCGCATGCCCTCTTCCTTCACAGACCCGCAGATGACCGAATCCGTTGCCCCTGAACAGCAGACCACCACCCCGTCCACGGACCACCACAAGCCGCGCAACCGCCGCGCGCCGCAGGGCAACAACAAGGGCGCACAGCCGTCCCGGGCGCGCAAAGTGCACCCGGTGCTGGAAAAGCTGTTCACGCTGTACCCGAACATCTTCGGTGCCCACTTCCTGCCGCTTAAACGCGGCACCTTCCAGGACCTGATGGCGGCGCACCCCGAGGTGTTCAACAAGGACGAACTCAAGGTGGCGCTGGGTCTGCACACCCGCTCGACCCGTTACCTTGAATGTGTGGCTGCGGGCAATCCGCGCTATAGCCTGCAGGGTGAAGTGGTGGAAGCCATGGCCCCCGAACACGTACACCAGGCCATCGTCGAGCTGTTCCACCGCCGCCAGAGCCGCACGGCAGACGACCTGCGCCCGCAGTTCGTGCAGCGTCTGGTGGCAGCCATCGACACCTCCGGCCTGGACCGGGACGCCTATGCCGCGCTGGTGCCGTCACGCGACGAGGCCTCCATCACATTGCTGGACGCCGCGTTTGCCGAGATCGGCTCCCAGCACGCGCGGCAGGACGCGCTGCTGCGGGCTTTTGACAGCGGCAACCACACCGAAGCGCAGTTTGCGGACATGTATGGGCTGACGCAGGCAGCTGTGGCACTGACTTTGGAGAAGGCGCGGCGGCGGCGGGATGTGGCGGCTGCCTCTGTGTGAAACGTGCCGCTGGCACTTGGGGCTCATGGGGTATCCAGGGGCTCCACGCCCCGCCGACTTGATGCTACCAATTAGATAGCTGTACCCGCTTGCCAGCTGGGCGCCAGCAGCCAATTTGGCACTAAAAATCAGCCCCCAAACCGCCGCGACGCAATCTCCAGCAACCCGTCAAAAATCAGGTTTTCCACCAGGTCAAAGCTGCGGGTCATGCTCGGGGCCATCTTCCAGCCGGCACCGCCGGTCATGATGCAGGCAGGCTCCGCACCACAGTGCTGGCGCACATGCTGCACCATACATTCCACCGCCCCGGCAATGGCGTAGGTGCCACCACTGGTCAGCGCATCACTGGTGTTGGTCGGGAACAAACGGACTTCGCCGGTGGGCACATGTAAACCCGCTGTGCCGGACTCGAGCGCCCGCAGCATGATGCCGTGGCCCGGCAGGATCAGCCCGCCCAGGAACCGGCCTTCTGCATCCACCGCCTCCACCGTCACCGCCGTGCCCACCATCACCACCACCATGGGGCGGGGTGCCCCTTGGGCCAGCATGCGGTGGCGTGCACCAACCATGGCCACCCAGCGGTCTGCACCCAGGCGGGACGGGTGGTCATAACCGTTCGTCAGGCCCGCCTCCTCCGCGCTGGAGACCACCCACTGCGGCGTGATGTCCCACAGCTCCATCTGCTCCTGCACACGGCGGCGAACGGCCTCCCCCGCCACCACACAGCCCAGCATGCTGGTGGGGGTGGGCAGGCAGGCCCAGTCGGTCTCGGCAAGGCGGTCAATGTTTTCAAGAAACTCCGCACCATGTGCCAGCACATGGGCATCAGGACGCGGAGCGCTGTACAGCGCCCATTTCAGCCGGGTATTGCCGACATCAATTGCCAAGAATGTCATGGGGCGGATTATGGCTGCTGTGTGACAGTGTGTTCATGCTGCGGGCCGTGTGTTCAAACCGCCCCCATCCAGCATGCACGCTGCACGGCAGCCATCTTGCTGTCCACCTTGAGTTTGCCCATGGCGTTGGCCAGGTGGTAGTTGACGGTGCGTTCGGTGCACTGCATCCGCTGTGCACTCTGGCGGGCCGTCAGCCCCTCGAAGGCCAGCTGGATACATTCACATTCGCGCGGACTCAGGATGGAGCGCTGGGCCACGATGGCGCGGCGCACCTGCGGCCAGATGTTGAGCGCCGACCAGGCCAGTGCGGCGGCTTCAGACCGGTCGTGTAACTCCCGCGGGCTGAACATGAAACACTCGAAGGCGCGCCCCGCGGGCAGCGCGAACTCGATACGCACCACCGTCTGGAACCCGCGTGCCAGCCACAACAGCCGCCAACGCACCGTGCCCAGAACATCCGACTTGGCAATGTGCTGCCAGGCCACCATGGGGCCATCACTTTCTCGCCAGGTTGCGCCGAAGTCGCGGCTTTCCGCCAACGCCCGGGCCGCGTCGGCGACCACCGGTGGATGAACAGCCACCACCTCGCGGTCTTCAATGCCCCCAAACGGGTCCGGCCCCAGCACCACCACAGCCTCCACGGAATGCCCACGCAGCACGGCAACCCAGTCGCTCAGGATGCCATCGAGGTTGATACTGTCAAAGTTAGCAGGCGGTTGCATCGACGTGTGGTGAAAGAAGCTCCACAATGGTACGGCACTCTTTTGCCCTCTCTGCCCCATCTGACGTTCGCCTTCACCGCAGCCACCACCGTGCCACAACACTCTGCCCTGCATATCCGCCAGTTTCTTTTAAGCCGCTGGCCAGTTCTGGCGCGTGTGGTGCACTGGCTTTCGCAGACTTACAAGGACATCAGCCAAGCCCCCCTGGAGCCCATCCTCCACTACTCCAGCCCCCGGGTGCGATGGGCGGGGTTTTTTATGTTCACCGGCCATCCTTTGTTTGCCCTTATCTGGGGGGTGTGGCTGCCACAGCCCTGGGAAAGCTTCTGGCTGCGCGGGGCCGTGGCCATGACGGGGCTGCTGCTGCTGTTCCACGACCGAATTTTTACCCTGTCGGGCACCACCATCCAATGGGTTTTCAGCCTGGTGGCCTGGCTGCAACTGCCCGTCTTCTTCAGCTGGATGTACCTGTGCAACGGGGGCAACACCGTCTGGCTGGCCAGTATGGTGTCCATGGTGCTGATTTATTACCACCTGACCGACTGGAGGCTGGCCACACTCGGCACCGCCGCAGGCGGATTGGTGGCCTGGTTGTTGTTTGCCTGGATCGGCCCCAACGCCATTCCAATTGCAAACCACCAGTACAAGATGGATGCAGCGGTGCTGGGTTTTTCGTGGTCCGCGGCGCTGGTGCTGGGTTTGTCGTCTGCCAATTTGCGGCGGGAACACCTGAAAAACACCCTGGCCACGGTTGGCATCATGGCGCACGAGCTGCGCACCCCGCTGGCAACCATGTCGCTGATTGGTGAAGCCTTGATGGGCAACAGCCGCATCCAGACCACGGGGGCCGCCAACAGCATGAATGAAAAGCTGGGCAAACGGCTGCAGGTGCTGGTTCACAACATGAACCACCAGATTGACACCCAGATCGTCAACGCCCGCCTGCTGAACCTGCCCAGCCACAAGGAGCATGTACAAGCCGGTGTGCTGATCCGCAACATCGTCACGGACTACCCCTACCGCAGTGCCCAGGAACGCAGCTGTGTGGTGCTCCAGGTTCTGCAGGATTTCACCTTTGAATTTTCCGCCGCCGTGTTTTCCCAGGTCATGGACAACCTGATCAAGAATGCACTCAAAGCCCTGGCGGCCGCAGATGTGCCTGTGCAGCATGGTGACCTTGTCATCACCGTGGACGTATGGGAAGGCCGTGGGCGGGTCACCGTGGTGGACAAAGGTGTGGGGATCGCCCCCCACCTGCAAACCCACATCTTTGATGCATTTTTCTCTACCGACCGTGGCACCGGCCATGGGCTGGGGCTGGCCTTTTGCCGGCGCGCCGTCCAGGGCGCCGGTGGGTCCATTGGTGTCCATTCCGAACCCGGCAAAGGTGCCACGTTGACCTTGAGCCTTACCATCACGGGGGGCCCCCATGCAGAACATTAATCCCGCGATTTTGGTCCCGCTACCGCGATGAATCTTTCCCTCTTTCAAACCCCCGGCACCATCGTTTTTCTGGACGATGACCCCGGCTATCTCGACATGTTGTCGCTGGTGCTGCCGCAGGACTGGCACATCCGTTTTTTCCTGCGCCCCCAATCCTGCATCCACCACCTGCTGCGCGAAACCAATGCCTGGGAAGATGATGTTGCGAGCCAGCAGCACATCATCACCCGCTGGCGCGAACAGGGCACCCCGCTGATCCCGCAGATTCTCGAATACTGGGCGACCCCAGGCCGCTACGCGCTCAGCCGTCTGTGCATCGTGGACTATTCAATGCCCGCCATGAATGGGCTGCAGGCACTGGAAAAACTGGAAGACTGGCACGGCGCGCGTATCTTGCTGACCGGCCAGGCAGACGAACAAATCGCAGTCAAGGCGTTTAACTACGGGCTGATCGAGCAGTTCATCCCGAAGCAGACGCCCGACATCTCGCAGCGTCTGATCGAAGCCATCCAGCGCCTGCAAATGATGGCCAGCGGACGCCAGCCGCCCCTGTGGCGGGCCACACTCAGCCAGCGCCAGTACACACTCTTGCGCTCACCCAGCATCAGCGCAGACCTGTCGGCATTTGTGTCCAAACGCTGGGTTGAACACGTGGTCCTCGGGAATCCGTTTGGCATTCTGGGGCGCGATGCCGACGGCAACGCAGGATGGCTGCAACTGGAGCCCGCCACCGGGCTCGACGAACTGGCCGAACTGGCCGATGCAGCCGGACTCAACAGCCAATCGCTCGACGAAATCCAGGGTGGCCGAAAACTTGTGGACCTGGAGTTGCGCCAAGCACTGAACCGCAGCGAAGCCCCTGAACTCAGCACTGCCTTCACCATCGGCAGCGATGAACCGCTGCTGGGCGCCCTGTTCACAGTGGAAACACCCGCAGGCCAGGGGCCCAACACCTCCTACAACCACTGGCTGGTGCAACAGGACGAACGCACCGTCACCCACTGAGCCGAAGGATCAGTCCATGGCCTGCGCACGCCCACGCCGGGCAATCGGCCACTCCCATGGCTTGACCAGCGGAGCCACTGCCTTGGCCGCCTGTTCCACATGGCATATTTCGGCCTCGGTCAGCGAAGCGCTCAAGGTGAGGCGCACGAGTGAGCGGTTCCGGCTGGTGGCTGGCGCGCAGAAAACAGCGCCAAAAATGCCGTGTTCCTCCAGCCGGTCACGCAGCGCCATGGTGTCTGGCTCCAGCCCTGCCTCCAGTGCAATGATCTGCTCCGAGCCCTGGTGGATGGGGTAGCCCAGATCGGACAAGCAGGCCCGCACCCGGGCGGTTGTGGCATGCAGGCGGCGGCGGGCGTCGTCACTGCCCCGCACCACCTGCAGCGTTGCAGCCAAGCCAGCAATCTCGTGGGGCAGCAGGCATGAGCTGAAAATATTCGGGAAGCTGGAGCTGAGAATGTAATAACGCATCGCGCTGGGCATGGTGAAGAACCCTGCCCGCCCTGCAAACGCTTTGGCCAGGCTGGCGGTGATGAAATGCACGCGGTCGGTCAGCCCCAGCTCGGCACACAAGCCTGCGCCTTGCGGGCCATGGGTGCCCAGCGAATGGGATTCGTCCACCAGGATCATGCTGCCATGGCGTTCCACCACCTCGATCATCTCGCGCAGCGGGCACAAGGCACCCGTGGTGCTGTAGACCGAGTCCACAATCACCAGCCCGGGGCCATGGCGGGCCATCATGCGGTCCAGGTGCACCGGGTCGTTGTGGCGAAACGGATGCCCCGTGGCGCGGGCGGCATGGACACCTTCCCACAGCGATGCATGCGCCATGGTGTCCACATACACCGGCGTCTGGGCGTCCGCAATCGCCTGGATCAAGCCGGTGTTGGCGGCATAACCCGACTGGCAGATAAAACCGTCTTCCTTGCCCACCCACTGGGCCAGTTCATGCTCCAGAGCGTGGGTGGGGTGGTCACCCAGCAGGAACGCACCGGACTGGATGACAAACTCATTGTCCTTGCGCAAAGCGGTCAGCTGCGCGCCCACAATATCGGGGTGACCAGTGATGCCAAGGTAGTCATTGCCATCAAGCCGGACCGCATTCGGGCCCGCCGGCATGCCGTGCAAAATGCACTTTCCACCCCAGAGTTCGTTCCAGCGGGGGGTGAAATCCCGCGCAATTCGCTGCTGCAAACGGGCGCTCAGCGGGGGATCAACGGGGCGGGATGCGAGGGCTTTTTCAATAACTTCCATGGGACACCTGTTAAGTAAGTGACCCCATTGAAGGGCGAAATCGCGTTTTTCGCAGAAACTACCCTGTCAGAATTGACAGGGTGCTACAAAAATAAACAAAAAAACAGCACTTTTGGTGCCCTGATTGCCACAAATTCTTGTTTATGTGGCATTTGACGCAGAAATTTTGTGGTTTTTGTGTTTACTTATTTTTACTTCTGGTTCCACGGCAAGCCCCTGTAACGCCAGCCCCCGCGGTGCCGCGGTGCCCCTCGGCATTCACATCCCCTTCAAACCCCTCCAGCACGTTGTAAGCCTCCAGCCCCAGCACGGTGGCCTGGCGCGCGGCGGCAATGGAACGTACGCCGCTGCGGCACAGAAACACAGCTTTTTGGCCTGGCGGTACGGCGGCCCGCACACCCTCGTCGAATGCGGCGTTAGGCACCATGCCCGGCCACTGCTTCCAGGCCAGTGGCACGGCGCCGGGGACGGCCCCCACCCACTCACGTTCGGCATCGGTGCGCACGTCCACCAGCACAGCCTGGCCCGCCTGCACCCATTGCCAGGCGAGTTCGGGCAGCACGTTGCCAGCGTACCCTTCAGCGGGTTGGACGGCGTGGGAGGAAGGAGAAGGGGTTGGCGTGGATGTGGTCATGGTGCTGCAAATTCTGGCAGAGTGGGGCAAACAGCAAATATGCTGGCGGCACCATGCCGCTGTCAACCGGCTTGCAACACCAGGAAACACCCCCATGGCATCGGACACCCCAACAGCTGACCCCAAATCCTCACCCCAACTGTCGGACTGGCAACCAGGCATGTCCAAAAAGAACCCTGCCGTGTCCCTGGCCAGTTTCGACCCTGGGGCCAAGCCGTATTCCAGCGGCGACAAGGCGCAGGACAAAGCCGCGGTGGAGGCGTTGGCGGTCGAGCTGGATGCGTTGCAGGAGCGGTTCTTCGTGGACAAACGGCGCAAGCTGCTGGTGGTGCTGCAGGGCACCGACACTTCTGGCAAAGACGGCACACTGCGCGGTGTGTTTGGCCGCACCAGCCCGCTGGGCGTACACACCATCGGCTGGAAAGCGCCGACCGAGGAAGAGCGCGCCCACGACTACCTTTGGCGCATCCACAAAGCCATGCCGGGTGCAGGCGAGTGGATGATCTTCAACCGCAGCCACTACGAAGATGTGCTGGTGCCGGTGGTCAACCAGTGGATCACGCCGGAGCAAACCCAGCAGCGTTACGCGCAGATCAACGACTTTGAGCGCATGTTGACGGAAACCGGCACCATCATCGTCAAATTTATGCTGCACATCAGCTTTGACGAGCAGCGCGAACGTTTGCAGGAGCGGGTGGACGACCCGACCAAACACTGGAAGTTCAGCATGGGGGACGTCGAGGTGCGCACACAGTGGAAGGAATACCAGCAGGCCTACGAAGCCCTGCTGGCCGCCACGCACACCGATGTTGCGCCATGGACCATCGTGCCGGCCGACTCCAAAACCCACCGCAATTTGATGATTGCCACCGTGCTGCGCGACCTGCTGGCCCAACTCGACCTGCACTACCCACCGGGCGACCCGGCCATCCAGGGCTTGAAGATCGTCTGAAAAGACTACATCGCTGCAGCCAACGGCAGGTTGAGCAGCAGGTTTTGTGGCTTGAGCCGCAGCACCTGCTCACCGTCCATCGCCAGGCCCAGGTACACCGGTTTACCCGCCACATCCGCACGCATCTCCTGCGGGTTGGCAAAGTCGAGCCGGAACAGACTGATGAGCTGCTGCAAACGTTCGGGTGCCACTGGCTGCCCTTCGTACAACGCATTCAGCAGGCCTGTGGACTCCACGTCCAGCCCCACATGCCAGCGCCAGGCGGGGTCGTCGATTTTCGGCACCGGCTGGATCTGCACTTCCGCCCCCAGAAAATGGTCCACCCACAGGGCCAGCACCTGGGCCAGCGCCTTCAGGCCGGAGCGGCTGCGCACCATGGTGAAGGTCAGCCCGTGGCTGAGTTCCTGTGTCACTTCATGGGTCAGGTCCAGCACAAACAGCGACGGGGTGCCCGGTGTGCTGGCCGTCAGCCAGTAACGCGGCGCGTTGTCGTCCGTCAGCACCTCCATCTGCGCCACACCCAGCGGGGCGTTGGCCTCGCGCAAAAACCGGCCCATGTCGCCCAGGCCGCCGGTGTCGGACTGCAAATCCACCGCCTCCCGGTCGGCCGCCAGCACCCGGCCTTGTGTGAGTGACACCCGCTGGCTGCGGAACAGCAGCTCCGCCGCCCGCAGCTGCAGCGGGTCGGTGGCGGCGTCCAGCATGCCGCGCACGATGGCCTGCACCAGCAGGTCCACAAACAGCGGCGGTATGTCGATACGCCCGCTGCGCAGCAAGCCCAGGTAATACGCCTCCAGCGTGCCCGCAGCCAGCAGCCCGTCCCGCAGGCGCAGGAACAGCACATAGTTGCTGCGCACATCGGCGTCCTGCAGCGACTCCAGTGTGTGTGGGGTCACCCCACACCGGGGGTTGGCCTGCAACGCGCCGTGCAGGGCATGCTCAGTGGGGCAGGACTCTTCGACCAGCGCCAGCTCGGGCCGGGCCAGAAACAGCCGCAAATAGTCGTCGGTCGGAACCAGCCAAGCGCGTTCGTTGCGCTGGAGTTGGGCAAAGCCGCAGGAGGGCCAAAAATTGTGCATGGGTGACTCTAACGTGACCGCGCCCCGCAGGTCGAAAAGGTAGGCTGCGGAATTCATCAAGAAGGAGACTTTTCCCGTGAACACCACCGATCTTTTCTCGCTCAAAGGCCGCAGCGCCCTCATCACCGGCGGCTCACGCGGCATTGGCCGCATGATCGCCGAAGGTTTCCTGGCCCAGGGCGCACGGGTCTACATCTCCGCCCGCAAGGCCGCCGCGTGTGACCAGACAGCGGCCGAGTTGTCCCAGTTTGGCACCTGTGTTTCGCTGCCCGCCGATGTGTCGACCCCCGCTGGCATCGCGGCGCTGGTGGCCGCCTACAGCCAGCATGAAAAAACCCTGGACATCCTGGTCAACAACGCCGGAGCCGCCTGGGGCGCGCCGTTTGACGAGTTTCCCGAAAGTGGCTGGGACAAGGTGGTGGATCTGAACCTCAAAACCCCGTTCTTCCTGACCCAGGCGCTGGCCCCGATGCTCACCGCTGCCGCCACCGACCACCTGGCCAAGGTGATCAACGTCGCTTCCATCGACGGCGTGTCGGTCAACCCGCAGGAAACCTATTCCTACGCCGCCAGCAAAAGCGGCCTGATCCACTTGACCAAACGGATGGCCCTGCGCCTGGCGCAAGACCGCATCGCCGTCAGCGCCATTGCGCCCGGTGCGTTTGCGTCCGACATGAACAAGGACGCACGTGACCACGGCGACGAGGTCAAGGCGCGTATCCCGGCGGGGCGTATCGGCACGCCGGAAGACATGGCGGGTGCGGCGATCTACCTGGCGTCCCGCGCTGGCGACTATGTGGTGGGGTCTACGCTGATCGTGGACGGTGGTGTGACGTACGCACGCTAATCAGCTCACCACTTCGGAACAGGCTCGTTCTTGAGCTGGCCACGCAGGTCAGCATAGTCAGGCACCACCGTGCGCACCGTGTCCCAAAAACGGGGGCTGTGGTCCATTACCCGCAGGTGGCTCAGTTCGTGGGCCACCACGTAGTCGATCACGGCGGGTTTGGTGTGGATCAGCCGCCAGTTCAGCCGGATGGAGCCGTCGGCGCTGGCACTGCCCCAGCGGGTGCCCGCGTTGCTGAGGGCCATACGCCGCCAGTGCACCTGCAGCTGCGGCGCGAAGTGGTTCAGGCGCTCGGTGAACAGGGTCTTGGCCTGGCGCATCAGCCAGGCCTGCACCGCGTCGCGGATCTGCTCGGGCGTGGCGGTGTGGGGCAAGGGAACATACAAGGTCTGGCCCACTGTGCCGTCATCGCCATCGTCGCCATCGTCGCCACAATCTTCATCAGAGACTGCCGTCACCAGCTGTGCACCCGCCGCCGCAAAAGTGTGGCGCGGGTCCAGCACCACCCGCAGCGGTGCCCCCAGAAACGGCAGCACCGTGCCGTCGTGCCAGGTGATACGTGCGGTTTCCATACGTTCGCCGCGTTCGCGCATTTCGCCAAGTTTGCGCACGATCCAGTCGGATTTTTCGCGCAGTGCGGTGTCCACGTCGCGCAGCGGTGCCCAGCCGGGTGCGGTGACCGTCAGGCCGTCCGGCCCGACAGAGAACCCGATAGTGCGGCGTTTACCACGGCGGAACGCATAGGCCACCAGGCAGCTGCCGAGCAAGATTTCGCGTGTGGCCTGCGGGTGGCGGAAGGTGGCAGGGGCGAGGACCTGCTCCAGCGTTTGGAGCGGCAGCGCGGGCGGTGCTGCCCGCTGCACAGGGGGCACGGGAGTAACGGTGGCCGTGTCGGCAACAGATGGCACGGGCACCGGCTCGCGCTCAAACAGGTCCAGCGTAAAACGCAGAAGACGCTGCATCAGCCCTGCCCCACCAGCCACAACAAGGTGTTTTTATGCATTAAATTGGCCTCTAGCGCACAATCCACGGGCGCTTACAGCTATTAATTCAGGAGTAACCACACACCACCAACACAGAAAACCCCGCCTACACCGCGATGGCGATCTGGCCCCGGGCTTCCTGCGCGAGGATAAATTCGGCGAAGGCAGCCAGGTCTTCGTGCACCACGGTGTCCGGCGGGTAGTCGGGCGGCAGCATCTGGCCCCGGTGCCGCGCGCCCTGGCCGGTCAGCACCAGGTGCGGCGGGCAGCCTGCGGCCACTGCGGCCTGGACGTCGCGCAGGTTGTCACCCACAGCGGGCACCTGCCGCAGATCCATGCCGTAGCGCTCCCCAATCTGCTCAAACAGGCCGGGCAGCGGCTTGCGGCAGACACACGACTCTTCGGGGCTGTGCGGGCAATAAAACACCGCGTCGATACGCCCACCCACGGCACCCAGCTGTTTGTGCATCTTGGCGTGCATGGCGTTCAGCGCCACCACGTCAAACAGGCCACGCCCCAGGCCCGACTGGTTCGACGCCACCACCACCCGCCAGCCCGCATGGTTGAGCCGGGCAATGGCTTCGAGCGCGCCGGGCAGCGCCTCCCACTCTTCGGGGGCCTTGATGAAATCATCACGCTGCACATTGATAGTGCCGTCGCGATCGAGGATGACGAGTTTCATGGGCGGACTCTCTCAGCGGTGGAGCTGTGGATACGAAGGTCGCTCAGACCACCAGCCGCGACAGGTCGGCCACGCGGTTCATCGCGTCGTGCAGGCTCTTCAAGGTGCCCAGGCGGTTGAGGCGCACGTCCAATTCTTCGGCATTGACCATCACGCCGTCAAAGTACGCATCCACCGGCACACGCAGGGCGGCCAGGGTTTGCAGCGACGCGGTGTAGTCACCGGCGCTGAACTGCGCCTGGGCCTGCGGCAGGGTGACCTGCATGGCGGCGTAGAGTGCTTTTTCGGCGGGCTCTTGCAGCAGCACTTCGCTGACATGCGGGTCCACGGCACCGTCGGCTTTTTTCAGGATGTTGCCGATGCGTTTGTTGGCGGCGGCCAGTGCGGGGGCTTCGGGCAGCGCGGCAAAGGCGCGCACGGCGGCGAGGCGTTTCGCCACATCGCCCAGGCGCTGGGGATTTTGCGACAGGACGGAATCAACCTCTTGAGCGCTATAGCCTTGCTCGCGCAGGGTACTGGCGAAGCGATCCAAGATGAAGTGATAAACCTCTGTAACAACAGTTGGGGCAGGGTAAGTAATCGAAACCGCAGGTTCAGTCTTTGCAACTGCGCCAGCATTGCCTGACGCATTGATTGGAGGGAATTGCTGGTCTGCGATCTGGATCATTGCCTCCAAATCCATAGGAAGCGCCCTATCAGCGACCAATCGAGCAACACCCAGCGCATGCCGCCGCAGCGCAAACGGGTCGCGGTCGCCGGTGGGCAGGTTGCCGATGCCGAACATACCGACCAGCGTTTCCAGCTTGTCGGCCAGCGCAACCACCACACCCACATCGTTGCGCGGCAGGCTGTCACCGGCAAAACGGGGTTTGTAGTGATCTTCAATGGCATCGGCCACTGCAGCGGGCAGGCCATCGTTGAGCGCGTAGTAACGGCCCATGGTGCCTTGCAGCTCGGGGAACTCACCCACCATGTCGGTCACCAGGTCGGTCTTGGCGAGTTGGGCGGCCTGGTCGACTTGTTGCAGTTGCGAGGCGTCAAATTTCAGCATCTTGGCAATTGCGGCAGCAATAGCACGCACCCGCTCCACACGTTCACCTTGTGTGCCGAGTTTGTTGTGATACACCACCTTGCCCAGGCCTTCCACGCGCGATGCGAGCGTCTTTTTGCGGTCCTGGTCAAAGAAGAATTTGGCGTCGGCCAGGCGCGGGCGCACCACACGTTCATTGCCGCCGATGACGGCGCTGGCGTCGTCCGGGCTGATATTGCTGACGATCAGGAACTGGTTGGTCAGTTTGCCCGCAGCGTCCAGCAGCGGGAAGTACTTCTGGTTGGCCTTCATCGTGAGGATCAGGCATTCCTGCGGCACGTCGAGGAATTCTTTTTCGAATTCGCAGACCAGCACATTGGGGCGTTCGACCAGGGCCGTCACTTCGTCGAGCAACGCTTCATCTTCGATAGCACGCACCCCACCACCCACCTGCGCTGCAGCCGCATTCAGTTGGCGAACAATTTCGGCGCGGCGCTCGGCGAAGCTGGCGATCACAGCGCCGTCTTTTTGCAGCGTGGCGGCGTAGCTGTCGGCATCTGCCAGCACCACGGGATCAACAGCCGCTTCAAAGCGGTGGCCGTGGGTGCTGTTGCCCGACTGGAGGCCCAGGGCCTCCACCGCAACAACGTCCGCGCCATGCAGCGCCACCAGCCCATGCGCGGGGCGCACAAAACTCACGCTGGTCCAGCCGGGCTGGGCGCAACCGCTTTCCAGTTGGTAGGTCATGACCTTCGGGATGGGCAGCTTGGCAATCGCTTCCAGCAGGGCTTTTTGTAGGCCTTCTTGAAGGCGGGCACCGGCCACGGTGCGCTCGAAAAACAAGGCTTCGGCCTTGCCGTCCATGGCGCGCTTCAAACCGTCCACGGCGGATGCGTCGGCACCCAGGGCTTGCAGCTTCTTGATGAGCGCGGGCGTGGGCGCGCCGTCGGCGGTCAGGCCCACAGCGACGGGCATGAGTTTGGCGGACACGGCCTTGTCGGCGGCGAACGCAGCCACGGCGGTGATGTGCGCGGCGAGGCGGCGTGGCGAGGCGTAGGCAGTCACCGTGGATTCAGCGCTGGCCAAACCCTGGCCTTGGAGTTGCTCCAGCAGCACAGCGGCAAACGCGTTACCCAGCTTGTTCAGGGCCTTGGGTGGCAGCTCTTCGACAAACAGCTCCACCAGCAAATTTTTCACAGTCGCGGTCATGTCAAGCGGCTTTCTTTTCAATCTGGGCCAGGGCTTCGGTCGCCCAGTCTTTCGGGGCCATCGGGAAGCCCAGGCGGGCGCGGCTGTCCAGGTAACTTTGTGCCACGGCGCGTGCCAGGTTACGAATACGGCCCATGTAGGCGGCACGTTCGGTCACGCTGATGGCACCGCGTGCGTCCAGCAGGTTGAAGCTGTGGGCGCACTTCAGCACCTGCTCATAGGCGGGCAAGGCCAGCTGGGTTTCGATCAGGTGTTTGGCCTGCTTCTCGTGGGCGGTAAACGCGGTGAACAGGAAGTCGGCGTCGCTGTGCTCGAAGTTGTAGGTGGATTGCTCCACCTCGTTCTGTTTGTACACGTCGCCATAACTCAGGCCGTCGGTCCACGTCAGGTTGTAGACGTTGTCCACGCCCTGCAGGTACATGGCCAAGCGCTCCAAACCGTAGGTGATCTCACCCGTGGCAGGTTTGCAGTCGATGCCGCCGACCTGCTGGAAGTAGGTGAACTGCGTCACTTCCATGCCGTTGAGCCAGACCTCCCAGCCCAGGCCCCAGGCACCGAGGGTGGGGTTCTCCCAGTCGTCTTCCACAAAACGGATGTCGTTCTTCTTCAAGTCGAAGCCGAGGGCTTCGAGCGAGCCGAGGTACAGCTCCAGGATGTTGCTAGGTGCGGGCTTGAGCACGACTTGGTACTGGTAGTAGTGCTGCAGGCGGTTGGGGTTCTCACCATAGCGGCCGTCTTTCGGGCGGCGGCTGGGCTGCACGTAGGCGGCCTTCCATGGCTCGGGGCCAATTGCTCTCAAAAATGTAGCGGTGTGCGACGTACCGGCGCCCACTTCCATGTCATAAGGCTGCAAAAGTGCGCAGCCCTGGTCGGCCCAGTAAGACTGCAGCTTGAGAATGATTTGCTGAAAGGTCAACATGCGTATGCGTGTGGTTGTGCGGCGAAAGCCGCGCCCAAAGTGTGTGTGCCAAGGCGCGCCACGCGGAGATTGCCATGGCGCGCAAGGGTGGGATTTTACGGCCCCAGTAACTACTCACCCCCAGGCTTCGCTGCTGCTCTCGCCAACCCCCTTGCAGGGGGCGACACCAGTGGCCTGGCAAAGCCAGTTCCACGGTATCTGCTTGAAGGACTGCGCGTGCCTCATGCGGCTGGATGCAACGGGCTAAGTAGTTACGGCCCCCAAAACAAACGACCCGGCCTTCTTGCGAACGGCCGGGTCGTGGGGAACGGATGGAAGCTTAAGCGCCTTCCCAGCGGCGCAGAACCAGGCTGGCATTCGTGCCACCAAAACCGAAGCTGTTCGACAGCACGGTGCGCAGCGGTGCGTCACGCGACTCGCGCACGATGGGCATCCCTTCGGCGGCGGGGTCGAGGTTTTCGATATGGGCTGAACCAGCAATAAAACCTTCTTGCAGCATCAGCAGGCAATAAATCGCCTCTTGCACACCCGTGGCACCTTGCGAGTGGCCAGTGAGTGACTTGGTGCTGGAGAACGGCGGCACTGCATCGCCAAACACTTCGCGCAGCGCGCGCAGCTCTGGCAGGTCCCCCACCGGGGTGGAGGTGCCGTGCATGTTGATGTAGTCGATGGGGCCGTCCAGGCCAGCGATGGCCTGGCGCATACAGGCGATGGCACCGTCACCCGAGGGGGCAACCATGTCCACACCGTCGGACGACAGGCCGAAGCCCACAATCTCCGCCAGGATGGTGGCACCACGGGCTTGGGCGTGTTCCAGGCTTTCCAGCACCATGGCACCACCGCCACCGGCGATCACAAAACCGTCGCGGTGGGCGTCGTACGGGCGGGATGCTTTCTCGGGCGTGTCGTTGTACGCGCTGGACATCGCACCCATGGCGTCGAACAGCATGGACAATTCCCAGCTCAGCTCTTCACCACCGCCCGCAAACATCACGTCTTGCAGGCCAAAAGCGATCTGCTGCGCCGCCATACCAATGCAATGGGCAGACGTGCTGCAGGCGGATGTGATGGAAAAATTGATGCCCTTGACCGCAAACGCGGTGGACAAATTGGCCGACACGGTGGAACCCATACAACGCGTGACCTGGTACGGCCCAACCCGGCGCACACCCTTGCTGCGCAGGGTGTCGGCAGCTTCAACCTGGTTCGCGGACGACGCTCCGCCCGAGCCCATGATGAGGCCGGTGCGCGGGTGGGAGACTTGTTCGGGTGTCAGCCCGGCCTGGGCAATTGCGTCTTTGAGCGACAGGTAGGCATAGGCGGCAGCGTCCCCCATGAAGCGGCGCTGTTTGCGGTCGATCAGGGCGTCGAGGTCGATCTGCGGCTTGCCCGCCACCTGGCTGCGCAGGCCTTTTTCGGCAAATTCGGGCATGGCCACGATGCCGGACTTGCCTTCGCGCAGCGACTGGGTCACCGTGGCGGCATCGTTGCCGATACACGAGACGATGCCGGTGCCGGTGATCACAACACGCTTCATGTTCATGCTCCAGGTCCAGCGCCTTCGCGCGAAAACAGGCCCACACGCAGGTCGTTGGCCACATAAATCTCTTTGCCGTCGGCCAGCAGGCGGGCGTCACCAATGGCCATGTTCAGCTTGCGCTTGATGACACGTTTGATGTCGATCTCGTAGGTCACCAGCTTCACGTCGGGGCCCACTTCTCCCGTGAACTTGACCTCACCCGCGCCCAAAGCACGGCCTTTGCCGGGCAGGCGCAACCAGGTGAGGTAGAAACCGATGAGTTGCCACATGGCGTCCAGCCCCAGGCAGCCGGGCATAACCGGGTCGCCCTGGAAGTGGCACTGGAAGAACCAGAGGTCAGGCCGCACGTCCAGCTCGGCCGTGATCTTGCCCAAGCCATGTGCGCCACCGTCTTCGTCAATATGGGTGATGCGGTCGAACATCAGCATCGGAGGCAGGGGCAGGCGCCCGCTGTCGGGGGTGAACAGCCGCCCCTCACCGGACGCAATCAGTTGATCGTAGGAAAAAGATTCGGCCATGGAAAACTGCTCCAGAACGGCGGCTAAGCCGCCTCGTTGTATGTACGACAAGAAACGCAGCATATTACTGCGTCACAGCGCCCATTATCAAAGCAAGCCATGGCAGCGTCAGCACAAAACCCTGTGCCACGCAACTTCAAAACGCGGCGGCTTGACACGTATCAACCATTCCCGCCCTGTCAAAAAACCCCACCCCTGCCAAAAACAGGGATGGGGTTTGTTCCAAGGAGGGCCCCCACGCGCCAAAGCGCGCCGTGAAAAACCCAGGGGGTTCAATACTCCCAGAAAATGCGCTGCAGTTCCTTGGTGTCGCTGGTCTTGGTCAGGGCCACCATCGCCAGGATGCGGGCTTTTTGCGGGCGCAGGTCGTGGGCCACAACCCAGTCGTACTTGTCGTCAGGCTGTTCGGCGTTGCGCAGCACAAAGCCGTCTGGCACACGCGCCGAGCGGATCACGATGGCGCCATCCGTGCGCACTTTTTGCAGGAAGGGCACGATGCGGTTGGCGACCGAGCCGTTGCCGGTGCCAGCGTGCACCAGGGCCTTGACGCCGCTCTTGCCGAGGGCTTCGATGGCGGTAGGCTCGACACCTTCGTAACCCATGGCGATACCCACATTGGGCAGCGTGGTGATGCTGTCGATGTCAAATTCAGAATTCATGGTGTGGCGCTTGACCGGGGCACGGAACCAGTAGTTCTTGCCTTCCACGACCATGCCCAGCGGGCCCCATTGGCTGGAGAACGCGCTGGTCTTGATGTTGATGCTCTTGCTCACATCACGGCCGCTGTCGATGTTGTCGTTCATGGTGACCAGCACACCCTTGCCCATGGCGTCCTTGCTGCCTGCCACGTTCACGGCGCTGTACAGGTTCAGTGCACCGTCGGCCGACAAAGCGGTGCCGGGGCGCATCGAGCCCACCACCACGATGGGTTTGTTGGTGCGCACAGTGAGGGTCAGGAAGTAGGCGGTTTCTTCCAGCGTGTCGGTACCGTGGGTGATGACGATGCCGTCCACGTCGGCCTGTTTGGACAGGGCCGACACCCGTTTGGCCAGGGTCAGCAGGTTGTCGTTGGTCAGGCTTTCCGACGCGACCTGGAACACCTGTTCACCCTTGACGTTGGCCACAGCGGCCAGCTCGGGCAGGCCAGCGATCAGCTTTTCCACACCGACCTTGGCAGCGGCATAGGTGGCGCTGTTGATGGCCGAGGCACCGGCACCGGCGATGGTGCCGCCGGTGGCGAGGATCACGACATTGGGTTTTGCTGCCTGGGCCGAAGCCACGGTGGCGCACAGGGCGAGCGCAAGGCCGCCCAGCATTTGGTCAAATTTGATACGCATGGAAAATCCTGAAAATGAGAAGGTGCACAAGCAAGAAACCCGCCATGGCGGGGCCGTCACAGGGTGTTCTTGCACGGCTCAGCGATGGTAGCCAGCCGTCCCGGGGAGCGGAAGCGGGAGTTCCCGTTTCCGCCATGCCGATTTCACATCGCGTCTTGCCGACGGCGCGCATGTACCCATGCGACCACCACCACGGCACCTGCCAACAACCACAGCGGCCACAGGCTCCAACGCGCCACCCACCATGCGTAAGCCGTGGTGCCCTCGCGCCCCTCCACCTCACCCTGCAGCACCCCCCGGGTGTAACGGGCCAGGCTGTGGGTGACACGGCCCTCGTGGTCGATGATGGCCGTGGCCCCGGTGTTGGTGGCGCGCACCATGGGGCGGCTGAACTCCAGCGCCCGCAGGCGAGAGATGTGCAGATGCTGGTCAATCGCCACCGAGTTGCCAAACCAGCCGATGTTGCTGAAATTGGCAAATATGGTGGGCGCACTGGCGGGGTCGGCAAACCGGGCGCCCAGCTCCTCCCCAAACAGGTCTTCGTAACAGATGTTGGGCGCAATCCGCTGGCCCTGCCAGACCAGCGACGGCTGGCCAATGGCCCCGCGGTTGAAGTCGCCCAGCGGGATGTTCATCAGGTCGGTGAACCAGCGGAACAGCGGCGGAATGAACTCCCCAAAAGGCACCAGATGGTGTTTGTCGTACTGGTAGGGCTGCACCGCGCCGGGCACCCAGCCCTGCACCGAATTGGTGTACCCGGCCCGCAGGTCGCCCATCGGAATACCCACCAGCGCGGCCTGCTGGCCATCGGCAAACCGCTTTTGCAGGGTTTCGGCGTACCCGGCGGGCAGTTGCTGCGGCAGCAGCGGGATGGCGGTTTCGGGTGCAATCACCAGGCTGGCGCGGCTGCCGACCAGTTGTTCGCCGTACCAGCGCAAAGCCACCGGCACCCCACTGCCGGGCTGGAACTTCTCGTCCTGCGGGATGTTGCCCTGCAGCAGGGCCACGTCCAGGCGTCCCGTGCCGGTGCTCCAGGGCACGGCAGGTGCCACCGCCAGTGCCAGCAGCACCAACGCGGCCGTGCTTCGGGCGCGCCAGCCTGCACCGGGGCCGGTGGCAAGCAAGGCCGCAAGGCCTGCCGCCACAAAACCTATGCCGTACACGCCCACCACCGGGGCCAGCGCAGCCAGCGGGCCGTCCACGTGGGCGTAACCTGCCGCACCCCACGGGAACCCGGTCAGCCAGGTGCCACGCGCCAGCTCGGCCAGCAGCCACAACGCCGCAAAAACAATAGCACGTCCCGCCCAATGGACGGGCGCTAGAGCCTTAAAAAGACCACAAACAACCCCATACAACAGCGCCAGGAAGGCGGCCAGCGCCAGCACGGCCAGCCCGGCCAAGGGCGCTGGCAAACCGCCGTAGGTGTACATGGACGTGAACAGCCACCAGAAAGTGCCTGCCAGCCAGGCGGTGGCAAAAAACCAGCCCAGCAGCGCGGCGCTTTTCCAAGAGGGGCTGCGGTCCACGGTGGCCACCAACACCGCCAAAGCCACAAGCTGCAACCACCACGCAGGGGTGCCGCTCCAGGGTGAGGCCAGTGAGAAGGCTTGGGCCAGACCGGCGGCCACGGCGACCGCCGCCAGCACCGGCAGGCCCGGACGCGGCGTACGCGCCATCAGCCCGCCGTGTCGTCGTCGGAGGCCGGGAACACCTTGAACCAGCGCACCGCGCCGCCTTTGGTGTGCAGCACAACAAACTTCAGGCCGGACATCACATGGTGTTCGCCGCGTTTGGGCACGTGGCCCATCTCATGGGCGATCAGACCACCGATAGTGTCAAAAGCATCGTCGGGGTCGGTGCTGGCCAGGGTGACGGCGAAGGCTTCCTCAACCCGTTCGAGCGGGGTGTCACCACTCACGCGGTAGGTGTGGTCGGCCAGGCCGTAGATGTCGCCTTCGTCTTCGGTGATGTCGAACTCGTCTTCGATCTCACCCACAATTTCTTCCAGCACGTCCTCGATGGTGACCAGGCCCGCAACCCGGCCAAACTCGTCGATGACGATGGCCAGGTGGTTGCGGTTGCCGCGAAACTCGCGCAGCAGGTCGTACAGGCCTTTGCTCTCGGGCACAAACACCGCCGGGCGCAGCAGCGCGCGGATGTTGAGCGACGGCGAGCGCTGCAACTTGAGCAGGTCCTTGGCCATCAGAATACCGATGATGTTTTCCCGCTCGCCGCTGTACACCGGGAAGCGCGAATGCGCCGTGTCGATCACGTTGTGCAGCAACTCGTCGAGCGGGGCGTCGATGTTGACCAGATCCATGCGGGTGGCGGCCACCATCACGTCACCGGCCGTCATGTCGGCCATCCGGATCACGCGCTCCAGCATGACACGCGCGTCGGCGCCGATCACATCGTTGTTTTCGGCCTCGGCCAGGGTTTCGATCAGCTCGTCGGTCGAGTCCGGGCCGGGGTTGATGAACTCGGCCACTTTTTGCAGGAAGGAGCGCTTGTCTTCTTTTTCAGAATGACGCGCCGGGTGAGGGTCTGACACCGTGGGTTGCAGCAAAACTGCAGTTGTGAAGGAAGCGTAAGGATAGCGGATTGTGGTGACCGCCCTGCTGGCAATGCCCGTAGCACGGAACGATCCATTCCAGCAGACACCGCGGAACCGATTTTGCCGGGCCGCTGGTGGAGCCTCCTGCAAGGGGGTAGGGGTAGCGGAACGCAGTCCGCGAAGCCTGGGGGTGTGCTTCTACTTTTTGCGCACGGCTTGTAATCGGGCCAGCGCGTCCCAGAAACTCTTGGCCTGCACCTTGAGGCGGTAGTCCAGCTCGGCGTAGTGCCGCTCGACGATCTGGGCCATGCGGCTGTCCAGGTCGGCGGGCGGCAGCGCCAGGTAGGCCTCGGACTCCGAGCCGTCGCGCTGCACGGTGGCGCCGGCGTTGCGGGCGATCTTGAGCATGGCGGTGTTTTCGCTGAGTGCGTGGATGAACAGCAGGCTCACACCTTCGTTGCGGGCGTGCATGACGGCACGGTCAAACAGGCGCGCGCCGTAACCCCGGCCGCGTGCATGTTTGAGCACCGAGACACCAAACTCGGCGCAGCTCTTGTGTTCAGCGTCTTGCGAGAACGCCAGGTGCGCCATGGCGATCAGCTCCAGGCGGCGGTTGTAGATGCCAAAAATCTCGTCGGTGTTGAAGTCGAGTTTGTCGACATAACGCTGGATCTGCTCGTCGCTGGCGGCGTAGCCAAAACGCAGGTAACGGTCAGACGGCTCCAGCGCCATCAGGTGGTCGGCGATACGCTGGCGGTACGCAGGGCCCAGGGAACGGATAGGAACCATCACAGAGGTAGCCTCCACTTCTTCACTTTGGGGGAAGTGCGACATCGGACGCAGCAAGGCCCGTCCCGCGTGGACAGAGGCTTGTAAAAGTGTCTTGGATGCATTCATGGCTTTGATTTTAGGGTTTTCCCTTATATCTCAAGGTCACAAAGGCACACTCTCCTACACCAGGGAGATCGCTCAATTTAGCACAAAATAAGCCTCTAACGCACGTCCACAAATCGCATGCAGCTACTTTTTTTATAGCAATCAGAGGGGTACGGCCGTCGTGGTTTTTACACGGTCCAACACAAAACTGGTCTTGCAGTCCTGCACGCTGGGGTGTTTGAGCAGCGTGTCCATGATGAAACGGCTGTAGTGCGCCATGTCGGCCACCACCACCCGCAACAGGTAATCCATGTCGCCGGTGAGGGCCGCACACTCCACCACTTCGGGCCAGGCCTGCACACTGGCGCGGAACACATCCATGGGGTTGCGTTTGTGGCTTTCGGTGTTTTTTTCCAGCCGCACGTTCAAATACGCCGTCAGCCCCAGGCCCACCGACTCGGGTTTGACCAAGGCCACATACCGGTCAATCACCCGCGCCTCCTCCAGCCGCTTGACACGCCGCAGCACCGCACTGGGCGACAGGCCCACCAACTCGGCCAACTGGTCGTAGGTGGCGCGCCCGTCCACCTGCAAACTGCGCAGAATGAGCCGGTCCAGCTTGTCGAGTGCTTCCATGGAGGCCATTTTGCATTTTTCCGGCGTTTGCCGGGGGCTTTGAACGCGCTGGCAAAATAAAACCATTCTGGCCACCCACACAACCCCACCTCTCCAGGGCGCGGACAACATCCGTGCCGCACTGGCCCACATCACCGCCCTGCGCGCGCAGGCGGCGGGTGACGCTGCGCTGGCCGCCGCCGTGGCGCAGGTCAAACACGTCCAGTCGCGCCGGTTTGCGGGCAGTTATGCCGACCTGCTGGCGGCTCCGGCCACCCGGGCAGCGGCGCGCTTTTTTCTGGAAGAGTTGTATGGCGAGCGCGACTACAGCGAGCGGGACGCGCAGTTCGCCCGGATTGCCGGGGCGCTGCAAAAGCTGTTCCCCGCGCAGGTGACCGCCACCGCGCTGATGCTGGCCCAGCTCCACGCCAGCACCGAAACCCTGGACCACGCCATGGCGCAGGCCTGGCTGGCAACCGGCCCGGCACACACCAACGCCGCCCGTTACCTGCAGGCCTGGCGCAGCGTGGGCCAGCGCCCCGAGCGCGAAGCGCAGCTGGCGGGGGTGCTGGCGATTGGCCAGGAGCTGGACCGGTTGACCCGCACACCCGGCCTGCGCCTGATGCTCAAGATGATGCGTGGCCCGGCCAAAACCGCCGGGCTGAACGCGCTGCAGCGCTTTCTGGAAGCCGGTTTTGACACCTTTGCCGATCTGGGTAAACAAAAGAACGGCGTGGCGCAGTTTTTAGGCACGGTGCAGACGCGGGAAGCCGACCTGATGGCGCAGTTGTTCGACGCCGACTTTGTCACCTGCGAGACCCGACTCCAAAGCCTACTAGGACAAGCCCGGTAACACCTGCGCCCCAAGCACTCCCAGAATCGCGCCCAAGGAGAGTTCCATGGACAAAATCTGGCTGAAGAGTTACCCCCCGGGCGTGCCCCACGACATCAACCCTGCGCAGTACCGCTCGGTGCCCCACATGCTGGAGGAGTCGTTCAAGAAAAACGCCGCGCGCCCGTTCTCGGTGTGTATGGATCGCTGGATGACCTACGGCCAGCTCGACGACCTGTCCAGCGCCATGGGCGCGTGGCTGCAGTCGCAGGGGCTGGAGCCCGGCGCACGGGTGGCCATCATGCTGCCCAACGTGCCGCAGTTCGCCGTCACCATGGCGGGCATCCTGCGCGCGGGTTACACCTGTGTGAACGTGAACCCGCTCTACACCGCACGTGAACTCGAGCACCAGCTCAAGGACTCGGGTGCCACCACCATCGTCATCTTGGAGAACTTTGCCCACACGCTGCAAAGTGTGATCGACAAAACCCCCATCACAACCGTGGTGGTGGCCTCGATGGGTGACCTGCTGGGTGCCGCCTATGGCCGCTGGATCACCTTTGCCGTGCGCCATCTGGCCAAGATGGTGCCGGCCTACGACATCCCGCTGACCAACGGCCGCAAGGTGCTGACGTTTACCGAAGTGATGTCCAAAGGTGCGTCGCTGCAGCTCAAGCCCAGCACCGCCAACCTCGACTCCACCGCGTTTCTGCAGTACACCGGTGGCACCACCGGCCTGTCCAAGGGTGCGGTGCTGACCCACCGCAACATCGTCGCCGCCACGCTGCAGGCCGAGGCCTGGTTCACCCCGGCGCTGGGCCGGGTGGGCGACCTGGCCAAGGTCAACAGCATTGCCGCGCTGCCGCTGTACCACATCTTCGCGCTCACGCTGTGCCTGCTGGCGATCCGCCAGGGCTCGCACCTGACGCTGATCCCCAACCCGCGCGACTTCGGCAAGTTCATCGACGTGCTGAAAAAACGCCCCTTCCACATGCTGCCCGCCGTCAACACGCTGTTCAACGCGCTGCTGCAGCACCCGCAGTTCAAGACCATCGACTTCTCGACGCTGTATGTGTCGCAGGCCGGTGGTATGGCGGCATCGGTGGGCACGGCCAAACACTGGCAGGAGGCCACCGGCAGCCCCATGATCGAAGGCTGGGGCATGAGTGAGACCTGCGCCATCGGCACCAACAACCCGGTCACCGCCACCAGCTTCAGCGGCAACATCGGCCTGCCACTGCCCAGCATCGACATCGCCATCAAGGACGACGACGGCAACTCGCTGGCCCAGGGGGAGTCGGGTGAAATCTGCATCCGCGGCCCGAACGTGATGTGGGGCTACTACAACCAGCCCGAGGAAAACGCCAAAGCCTTCACCGCCGACGGCTTCATGCGCACCGGCGACGTGGGCATCATGGACGAACACGGCTACACCCGCATCGTGGACCGCAAGAAGGACATGATCATCGTCAGCGGCTTCAACGTGTTCCCGAACGAGCTGGAAAACGTTATTTCGCTGTGCCCCGGTGTGGTGGAATGTGCCGCCATCGGTATCGCCGACGAGAAACAGGGCGAAGCCATCAAGGTGTTTGTGGTGCGCAACAACCCGATGCTGACCGAGGAAGACGTGCAGAAATACTGCAACGACAACCTCACCGGCTACAAACGCCCCAAACACATCGAGTTCCGCGACGACCTGCCCAAAACCAACGTCGGCAAGATCCTGCGGCGCGAGCTGCGCACCCCCACCGCCGCGACAAAATAGGCGCATGACGCCTACCCCAGCCGCCCTGCCGCCCTACATCACGGTTTTTGAACGCGGCTGGCTGTCGGCCAACAACATCCTGCTGCGCGGCACCCCCGAGGACGGCAGCACGGCCCTGATCGACACCGGCTACTGCACCCACGCCGCACAAACCGTGGCCTTGGTTGACGGCGCACTGGCGGGCCAGCCGCTGGACCTGGTGCTCAACACCCACCTGCACAGCGACCACTGCGGCGGAAACGCTGCGCTGCAACAGCGTTACCTCGGCGCGCGCACCCTCATCCCGCCCGGCCAGGCCGCCCATGTGCAGCAGTGGGACGCCGACGCGCTGAGCTACACCCCCACGGGCCAGCAGTGCCCGCCGTTCCGGTGTGACGGGCTGCTGCAGCCGGGCAGCGAAATGCTGCTGGGCTCCACCCTGTGGCAAATCCACGCCGCACCGGGCCACGACCCGCATTCAGTGGTGCTGTTCGAGCCGATGCAGCGCATTCTGGTATCGGCCGACGCGCTCTGGCAGAACGGTTTTGGGGTGGTCTTCCCCGAGCTGGAGGGCATCCACGCGTTCGACGAAGTGGGTGCCACGCTGGAGCTGATCGCTGCGCTGCAACCCCGCACCGTCATCCCCGGCCACGGCGCAGTGTTCACAGACGTGGACGCCGCACTCGACCGCGCCCGCAGGCGACTCGACAGTTTTGTGCGCGCCCCACTCAAACATGCGCACTACGCGGCCAAGGTACTGCTCAAGTACAAGCTGCTGGAGCTGCAACACGTGCCGCTGGCCGCGCTGATTAACTGGGCCGTTCACACGCCGTACTTCAGCACGCTGTACACCACGCACTTTGCAGAGACGGGGGACATCAGCACCTGGGCTCAGAGCCTGGTGGACGACCTGGTGCGCTCGGGCGCGGCGGAGCGGGATGGGCTGGATGTGGTGAATATTTGAACCAAAATGGCACTTAACGACCGCTGCATCAGCGCAAATAGCTATCAAATAAATAGCAATTAAGCCTCCGGCGCAACGATCTGCAACCTGGGGAAATAACTGCGGTACCGCGCCGCATCCCGGGTGAGCAACTGCAGGCCATTCACCAGCGCATGGGCCCCGATGTAGAAGTCGGGCATGGGCGAGGTTTTGGCCCCCTGCGCGCCCCGGTACACCTTAAAAGCCTGGCCCGCCAGAAACGCCGCGTCCCACGGCAGGGCCTGGCGCACCAGCGGCAGCGCGGCCAGGGCGGCCTCCAGGTCGGCGGCGCGCTCGAAACGCGGACTGATCTCGGCCAGGATGATCGGGTTGATGACCAGCGGGGCCTGCTGGCCGCAGCGGTCGAGCTGCTCCAAAGACCATTCACACCACTGCGGGTCGTCGGCCAGCACGTCGATCAGGATGCAGCTGTCCACCAGTGTGCCGGTGGCAGCAGGCTGCAGGTAACGCGCGTCGGGTTCGCGCACGGCGTGGGTGGGCTGTTGCACCGCGTTTATCCCCTGAGGAACGCCATGAATTCGTCGGTGCCCATACCCTTGAATTCGCTGGCGTTGGCGCTGCCCCGCACCCGCTCAAACGCCGCACGCAGGCTGGCGGCGGGCTGCGCCACCGGGCGGATCAGCACATCGCCATTGGCCTGTACTTCAAACTCGACCTCGCTGTGCGGGTGTAGCCCCGCCTGCTCCCGCACCGACTGCGGAATGGTGACCTGGCCTTTGCTGGTGATTTTCATGATTCTTACTTTCAAGAGTAAGAATCTTACTGCGCTCTTGTGGGCATGGCAAGGGAAGGCATTTTTCCAGCAGACGCAGTGGAACCGGCTCCGCCGGGCCACTGGCGTCGCCCCCGGAAGGGGGTTGGCGTAGCGACACACAGTGCGCGCAGCCTGGGGGAGAACTTGTTCACGGCAAATTTTCTCTGAAGATCACCTGGCTGCGGGTCGTCTCCACCCCGCTGGTCGCCTCGCGCCCGTCGCGCAGGTTGGCAAAAATCCGCACGCAATTCATCACCGCGCCCTGCGGGTTCTGGGTGATGACGGCGTCCATGGTGCCGTCGATCAGCAGGGCACGGGTGTCGGGGGTGAGGCCGTGGCCGATGAACACCAATTTGCGGTCGGCGGCGACCTCTTTCAGTGCGCGGCCGATGCCCTCGGCGCCGCCACCGATGTTGTAGATGGCGGCCAGGTCGCCGTGCTGCTCCAGCAGGGCGCGGGCCTGGCTGTAGTTCTTTTCGGCATCGTCCTGGCCTTCACGCACCCCCACCACCTGCACCAGCGGAAACTGCTCCTCGAACAGGTGCAAAAAACCGGCCTCGCGCTCTTCGTGGGCGCGGTAACGCAGCGAGCCCACGATCATCGCCACACGGGCCTGGCGACTGTGGGCCAGCGGGCCCATGAAGCGGGCGATCAGGTACGCAGCGGTGCGGCCCGCGGCCCGGTTGTCCAGCCCCACATAGGCCACACGGCGCGAGTTGGACAGGTCGGAAATCAGCGTGACGGTGGGCACACCCTGCTCTGCCAACTGGGCCACCGCCTCACGCACCACGGGGTGCTCTAGGGCCATGAAGGCAATGCCGTCGCAGCGTTTGCCGTAGTGCAGCAGCGCCTTGGCCAGCGCCTCGGGGTTGAAGCTTTCGATGTAGGCGGCCTGGCAACGCACGTTGAACGGGGCCCAATGGTCTTGCGCGTAGCCAATCACGTCGCCCAGCATATGCAGAAAGCGGTTGCTGCCCTCGGGGATCAGAACCATCAGGCGCAGCGGCTGGGCCTGCGGTGCGGTGTGTAACTCGGCCTGCGGCAGGTACCCCAGGCTGGCTGCGGCCTGCATCACGCGCTGCACTGTGGCGCTGCGCACACCCGCGCGCTGGTTCAGCACCCGGTCAACCGTGGCCGTGGAGACGCCGGACAGCTGTGCGATGTCGGGAATGCGGGGGTGTTTGGACATGGATAAAATCAATCAAAAACCATCATGTAATTTGCTGACATTTGATGGGTTCTGCGGATAGTATCACTCTGCGTTCGATGCTGAAAGGCATCAAATCAAATCAGTATAAACCCTATGTTGTAGCCGCCAAATTCGATGAAGCCGACTGCACAGGAGACACGTTTTGCCTGCTACACCCCCCGTTTCCCGTTCTGCGCACGCTGAAGCACCCGCGCCGTTCCCATGACCTACGCGTTCGACTTTACCAGCGTGCTGTCCAGCTGGCCCCAGTTTTTGGAAGGGGCCTGGATGACCATCTTGCTGTCCTTCCCCGCCACCGTGATCGGTTTTGTCGGCGGCACGCTGCTGGCCATTGGCCGCCGCAGCGACAAACGCTGGCTGGTCAGGGCCTGTGGTGCCTATGTGGAAGTGCTGCGCAACACGCCGCTGCTGGTGCAGGTGTTTCTGGTGTTTTTTGGCCTGGCCAGCCTGGGCTGGAAGGTGTCGGCGTTTTCAGCGGCGCTGCTGTCGCTGGTGATCAACGTGGCGGCCTATTCCTGCGAAATCATGCGGGCGGGTATGGACTCCATCCACAAGGGCCAGATCGAAGCCGCCGAATGCCTGGGCCTCACGCGCCGCCAGGTGTACTGGCATGTGGTGATCCGCCCCGCCATGGAAAAGGTGTACCCGGCGCTGACCAGCCAGTTTGTGCTGCTGATGCTGGCCTCTTCCATCACCTCGCAGATTTCGGTGGAAGAACTCACCGCCGTGGCGGCCCGGGTGCAGTCTGAGACTTTCCGCCCGTTCGAGGCCTACATCCTGGTGGCGGTGGCCTATCTGATCCTGTCGCTGCTGATGCGGCTGGGGCTGTGGGTGTTTGGGCAAATCGTGTTCACACGCAAACGCAAACTGGGGAGCACGAAATGATCGACGGTGGACTCAACGCCTACCACCTGCAGTACCTGATGTTCGGCGCGCTGTGGACGATCGGCCTGTCGCTGATTTCTTTTGTGGGTGGTGGCCTGGCCGGTGGGGTGATTGCCCTGTGCCGCATCAGCCCCTTCAAGCCACTGCGCTGGGCCACGATTGCATGGATCCAGCTGATCCAGGGCACACCGCTGCTGGTGGTGCTGTTCCTGTGTTACTTCGGCCTCAGCATCATCGGCTTCGAGCTGCCCGCCATCGTGGCCGCCAGCATCGCCATGATTGTTTACGTGAGTGCGTACCTGGGCGAGATCTGGCGGGGCTGCATCCAGTCGGTTCCACACACCCAGTGGGAAGCGGCCGAGTGCCTGGCCTTGTCCCGCACCCAGCGCATGCGCCTGGTCGTGCTGCCACAGGCAGTGCGTATCGCCACGCCGCCCACCGTGGGCTTCATGGTGCAGATCGTGAAGAACACATCGCTGGCATCCATCGTGGGTTTTATCGAACTGGTGCGTGCCGGCCAGCTCATCAACAACTCCATCTTCCAGCCCTTCCTGGTGTACCTGCTGATTGCCGTCATGTACTTCGCCATGTGTTACCCGCTGTCGGTCTGGAGCCGCAAGCTGGAGCAACGCCAGCAGTTCGGCAACCGTGCAGCCATCCCTTCCGCGAACGCAACATGAAGCAAGAAGACACCATGAATCCCGCTGTGAACCCCGTCGTGAACCCGGTTGTTGAACTCAAGGACGTGCACAAAAGTTTTGGCAGCAACCAGGTGCTGAAAGGGGTGTCCTTCGCCATCCCCAAAGGCCAGGTGGTTGCCATCATCGGCAAAAGCGGCTCGGGCAAAAGCACCGCGTTGCGCTGCATCGACCGGCTAGAGATCATCAACAGCGGCACCATCCAGGTGTGTGGCCATGCGGTGCACGACCCTGCCATCAACCTGCGCCAGTTGCGCCAGGACGTGGGCATCGTGTTCCAGAGCTACAACCTGTTCCCGCACCTGACGGTGGAGCAGAACATCACCCTCGCGCCCAAGGCCGTGAAAAGTATGTCCGCCGCTGATGCCCGCGCCATTGCCGCGCGCACGCTCAAACAGGTGGGCCTGGCCGACAAGGCGCAGGCTTATCCCGAACAACTGTCGGGTGGCCAGCAGCAGCGTGTGGCCATTGCCCGCTCGCTGGCCATGGAGCCGCAGGTGATGCTGTTCGACGAAGTGACTTCAGCCCTCGACCCCCAGCTCACCGGCGAAGTGCTGCGCGTGATCGAGGCCCTGGCCGAAGGCGGCATGACCATGGTGCTGGTCACCCACGAAATGGAATTTGCCGCGCGTGTGGCCGACACCATCATCTACATGCACGAGGGCAAGGTCTGGGAGACCGGCTCCGGCGACATGCTCAAGAACCCGCAGACGGCTGAGCTGCGCGATTTCCTTTCCCACGGACTCTGAAATGAGTTCTCCCCGTTTCTCGTGCACTTCGTGTCACTCGCATCCCCCTCAAGGGGCGCACCCAGTGGCCCGGCAAAGCCGGTTCCACGGGTGCCCACGAAAAAACCATTGAATACCGCGTCCCTTTTCATCACAACCACCTGGAGACAACACCATGACCTATTCCCTCATCCTGCGCCGTACCCTGCTGGCTGCCAGCGCCGCTGCCCTGTGCCTGCCCGCCATGGCCGAGCTGGCCGACATCAAGTCCTCTGGCAAGCTGCGTGTCGGCATCGACTTCGGCGCACCGTTCTACGGTTATGTGGACGACAAGATGAAGCCCGTGGGCTCGGACGTGGAAGCCGCTGAACTGCTGGCCAAAGACCTGGGCCTGCAACTGGAGATCGTGAACACCACCAACTCCGCACGTATCCCCAACCTGCTGTCGAACAAGGTGGACCTAATCATCTCGTCACTGTCGATCACGCCCGAGCGCCAGAAGGCCGTGGACTTCTCCATCCCTTACGGCGCCATCCAGGCTGCCGTGGGCGCGCCGAAGAGCATGAAGCTCACCGGCATTGAAGACCTGGCTGGCAAGACCGTGGCCGTGACCCGTGGTGGCCCTCAGGACAAGATCGTGACTGAACGCGCGCCACAGGCCAAGGTTGTGCGTTTTGACGACGAAGCTGCGTCCATCACCGCAGCCGCCACCGGCCAGGCCGACATCGTGGCCATCACGCCGCCGATCATTGCCGCCATCGCCAAGAAGAACCCATCGCGCGACTTTGAAACCAAGTTCATCCTGCAGTCCTACCAGCTGGGTGTGGCCATGCGCAAGGACCAGCCTGAGCTGATGAAGGCTGTGAACGGCTGGATCAAGACCAAACTGGCCAACGGCAAGCTCAACGACATCCACGTCAAGTACGCAGGTGTGCCGATCCCCAAAGAAATCGTTGACGGCGCGAAGTAAACACCCCCGCGCGTCGCCCCCCTGCCCCAACTCTGAAGGAAATTCTCATGAGCCGTCATTTCGGCGCCATCCGCCAGCTTGGCTATGTGGTCCACGACATCGAAGCCGCCATGGACTACTGGAGCAAGACCCTGGGCGTTGGCCCGTGGTTCTACAACCCCAAGGTCCCGATCAAGAACTACGTCTACAAGGGCGAGTCGCACGAGCCGCACAACTCCGTGGCGCTGGCCAACTCGGGTTATGTGCAGGTCGAGCTGATCCAGACGCGCAACGACGTGCCGTCCATGTACCGCGACTTCCTGCAGGCCGGGCGCACCGGGCTGCAGCATGTGGCGTACTGGACGAGCGACTACGACGCCGACCTGGAGCGTCTGCTGGCCGAGGGTTTTAAACCGGTGATGAGTGGTGAAGTGGGCGAGCGTGGCCGCTTCATCTACTTCGATACCGAATACCACCCCGGCACCGTGATCGAGTTGTCCGAAGTGGCAGGCCCCAAAGGGAAGATGTTCGACCTGATCCGTGCGGAGTCTGAAACCTGGGACGGCAAAACCAACCCAGTGCGCCCCTTCCCCGACCTCTCCAAACTCTGATTTTGAGCAAAACAGGCTTCTAGCGCACATTCCACCTGCGCCAGAAGCTATTATTTTTATAGCATATGTCCGCCAACTGCTTTGAAGCCACCTACCTGATCGAAACCCCGCTGGACCCGGCACACGTGGCCGAAGTGCTGGCCGGTGAACAATCGTGTGGCACCTTCACCCGGGTGGAAGGCGAGACCGATGCGTTACGCGAACGCGCCCGCGCCACGGTCGAATCCGTCGAGCTGCTGGACGTCGCGCCCGCGCCGTCGCTGCCCAACGGATGGATGCAACGCCGCGGCATGTTCGATACGCCGCAGACGTGGCAACGCGCCCGGCTGCGCGTGAGTTTCCCCTGCGACAACATCGGCCCCAACCTGCCCACACTCGCCTCCACCGTGTCGGGCAACCTGTTCGATCTGGGCGAAGTCACCGGCCTGCGCCTGGAGTCGATGAAACTGCCCCGCGCCTACCGCGAACAGTTCGATATGCCACAACACGGCATCACCGGCACGCGTGCGCTCACGGGTGTGCAAGGGCGCCCGCTGATCGGCACCATCATCAAACCCAACGTGGGCCTGTCGGCTGAAGAAACCGGTGACCTCGCAGGCCGCCTGTGCGCGGCCGGTGTGGACTTCATCAAGGACGACGAGGTCTGTGCCAACCCGGTGCATGCGCCGCTGGCCGACCGCGTCAAATCCGTGATGCGCCGTGTGCGCGCCCACCAGGACAAAACCGGCAAGCTGGTGATGGTGGCTTTCAACATCACCGACGAAACCGACGCCATGCGCCGCCACGCCGACCTGGTTGCGGCCGAAGGTGGCAGCTGTGTGATGGTCAGCCTGAACTGGTGTGGTTACTCCGCCGTGCAGACCCTGCGCCGCCACACCCCGCTGGCATTACACGGCCACCGCAACGGCTATGGCGCGCTGTCACGCCACCCGTTGCTGGGCTTTTCGTTCAACGCCTGGCAGACGCTGTGGCGGCTGGCCGGTGTGGACCACATGCATGTACACGGCCTGCAAGGCAAGTTCTCGCAGACCGATGAAGAAGTGATTTCTGATGCACACGACACGCTGAGCCCTCTGTGCGAAGGCCTGGACGACCGCGTGTTGCCCGCCTTCTCCAACGGCCAGTGGGCCGGCACCGTGCCCGCGACCTGGGACAGCATCCGCTCCAACGACCTGCTGTTCATGTCGGGCGGCGGCATCCTGGCCCACCCCGACGGCCCTGCGGCTGGCGTGGCCAGCCTGCAGCAGGCCTGGGACGCGGTGCAGAAGGGCGAAACGCTGGCACAACGCGCGTCACATGCGTCCGAACTGCGCCGCGCGATCGAATTCTTCGGCAAGAAATGACGACGCCTCTTTTTGGCTGGTACGGCGACGACTTCACCGGCGCCACCGACACCCTGGCAGTGCTGGCACAGGCAGGCCTGCGCTCCATGTTGTTTATGGGTGTGCCCAGCCCTGAAGCCCTGTTAGCCGCTGGTCCGCTGGACGCCATGGGCATTGCAGGCGCTGCACGCGCCATGGCCCCTGACGCGATGCGGGCCGAAATGTCCGCCGTGGGCCGCTTCTTCCAGCAAGTCGCGCCACCGGTGCTGCACTACAAGGTGTGCTCCACGTTTGACAGCGCGCCGCATGTCGGCAACATCGCCTGCGGCATCCAGGCGCTGCACCCGTTTGTAGACAACCGCTGGGTGCCCATCGTCGGCGGGCAGCCCAGCCTGGGCCGTTACTGCGCATTCAGCAACCTGTTTGCCGCCGCAGGCACAGGCGGGCTCGTGCACCGCATCGACCGACACCCCACCATGCGCCAGCATCCGGTCACACCCATGGGTGAAGCCGACCTGCGTGTGCATCTGGCGGCGCAGGGGCTGGACGGCATCACCGCCCTGCACTACCCGCAGTACGGCACCCCACCCGACGCGCTGGACGCCACGCTGCAATCACTGCTCGCCACCGATCTCCCGCTGCAGCCCACACTGATGGATCTGAGCGCCGCCGACCAGCTCGCCACCGTGGGCCGCTTGTTGTGGCAACAGGCCCAGCAGGCCCGCTTGCTGGCGGTCGGCTCCAGCGCCGTGGCGCAGGCGCTGGTGGCGTACTGGGCCGGGCCCGCACCAGCCGCTGCACCCCCATTGGCCGCCGCTGAAGGCCCTGTCTTTGCGTGGGCCGGAAGCCTGTCGCCCCTGACCGCTGCCCAAGTGCAGGCCGCCACCGCGTACCAACGTATCGCAGTGGACGCCCAACGCCTTGGCAGCGATGCGGCCTATGTGCAAACCCTGCAGGACGCCATCTGCGCCGGGCTGCGATCCAGTGCACATGTGTTGGCTTACACCGGCCCCACTGACGGCACCGCCGCGAATACCAGCTCAGCGGCACAGGTTGCCCACGCCAGCGCCGCGCTGGTCGCCCGTGTGGTGCAAGCCCAGACCGACCACGGCACACCGCTGCGGCGTGTGGGCATAGCTGGTGGGGATACGTCGAGCCATGCGGTGCAGGCTTTGCAGCTCTGGGGGCTGTCGTACCAGTCCACCATTTGCCCTGGCGTCACGCTGAGCCGTGCGCACAGCCCGGACCCGGCGCGTGATGGGCTGGAGTTGATGCTCAAGGGCGGGCAGATGGGGGGCGTGGACTTGTTTGAGCGCTTGCTGGGTGGAGCCCCCACCACTGAGGCCCCACGCACATAGGCATCAAGGGGCCTTGGCCAGCCCCAGCTTTTCGATCAGCGCCTTTTCCCGCCCAAAGGTGTCTTGCGCAAACTTGGTGTAGTCGGCCGAGCTCATGTAATTGGGCAACATGTCGTAGCGCCCCAGCGCTGCCACGTAGCTGGGTTCTTCCATGGCTTTCTTGAAGGCGTCGTGCACTTTTTGCACCACCTCAGGGGGTGTGCCTTTGGGTGCACCAATGCCAAAGGGTGAGTTCTGCACGGTGTCGTAACCCAGCTCTTTCAGTGTGGGCGCATCGGGGAATTTGGCGAGGCGTTTGTCGCCCCAGGTGTTGAGCACCCGCAGCTTGCCGGCCTCCACCTGCGGCGCAAAACCGGTGCTGTCGGCCGCCGCCATGAGCTGGCCGCTGACCGTTGCCAGCATCAGGTCGGCGCTGCCTTTGTAGGGCACGTGCTGCAGCTGGATACCAGCCTTCTGTGCGATCAGCTCGGTGGTCAGGTGTGGGCTGGTAAAGGTGCCAGTGGAACCGTAGGTGAGCTTGCCTGGATTGGCCTTGGCGTAAGCCACAAAGTCGGCCCATGTTTTGAACGGGCTGTCGGCCGGCACCACGATGCCAAATGCATACCCGGTGACGTTGATGACGTAGTTGATGTCCTTCACCGGGTCCCAGTTGATCTTGGTGGTGTAGGGCAGGCGGAACACGCCCAGCGGCATTTGCGCCAGGGTGTAGCCGTCGGGTTGAGCCGTTTGCAGCGCCTGGGCCGGCAGCGTGCCGCCAGCACCCGGTTTGTTATCGATGATGACCGGCTGGCCCAGGATCTTGGACGCGTTGTCGGCCAGCTGGCGCATGGTGATGTCGGTCGGCCCACCAGCAGGGAAGGCGATGACCAGTTTGATAGGGCGCACCGGAAAGGTTTGCGCCCAGGCGGCGGCTGACGACACGGCAAGTGTGGCGGCGGCAAGCTGGAGAAGGTGACGGCGTTGCATGGGGCGTGTCCTTGTACGGGCGGAAATAAAACGCCATTAAGGAACACGCCTCGACCCACCGCAAGGCGGTAAATACTGAGGTACTGTCGCCTGGGCAACAGCGCCCGACACTGACTGGTACGTTACCGCGCCAGCACCGCCCGCAGCGCCACCCCGGTCGCCGTGCCCTGCGCCACCACGACCTCTGGTGGTGCAGCCGCCACAATCTGGCCACCGGCGTTGCCACCATCGGGGCCCAGGTCAATCACCCAGTCGGCCTCGGCAATCACATCCAGGTCATGCTCGATCACCACCACGCTGTGGCCGCCATCAACCAGGCGGTGCAACACACGGATGAGTTTCTCCACGTCGGCCATGTGCAGGCCCACGGTGGGTTCGTCCAGCACGTACAGCGTGTGGGGCACCTTCTGGCCGCGTCGGCCGACCTCGTCGCGCACCTTGGTGAGTTCGGTCACCAGCTTGATACGCTGGGCCTCACCACCGGACAGTGTGGGGGACGGCTGGCCAAGCGTGAGATAACCTAGGCCCACATCCTTGAGCAACTGCAGCGGGTAGGCAATCACTGGCATCGCGGCAAAGAATTCGACGGCTTCGTCCACTTCCATCTGCAGCACGTCCCCAATACTTTTGCCGCGCCAGGTCACAGCCAGAGTTTCGGGGTTGAAACGTGCGCCGTGGCAGGTTTCACACTTGACCTTTACGTCGGGCAGAAAACTCATGCCGATGGTGCGCAGGCCCTGCCCTTCACACGCGGGGCAACGGCCCTCACCCGTGTTGAATGAAAACCGCCCCGGGCCGTAGCCCCGAGCACGGGACTCGAGTGTGTCAGCAAACAGTTTACGGATGGTGTCCCAAAAGCCGATGTAGGTGGCGGGGCAACTGCGCGGGGTTTTGCCGATCGGGGTCTGGTCCACTTCCAGCACCCGGTCGATGGCGGCGAAACCTTCCACGTTGGCACAACCTATCCACGGCGCATGCTGGCCTGCGGCCCAACTGTCACGGCCCGCTTTGGTGGAGCGCTGGATCACGGCGGTCTGCACATTCGCCAGCAGCACGTCGCGCGCCAGCGTGGACTTGCCCGAGCCGCTGACACCGGTGATGGCCACCAAGCGTTTCAAGGGCACCTGCGCGGTGACGTTCTGCAGGTTGTGCATGGTCGCACCGGATACGACCAGCCACTGCAATGGCTCTGGCGCAAGCACCACGTCGGCATCGGCCTCTGCCACGGCTTTCTTTTTTGCGGCGGCTTTGCTCTTGGCCGTGGCTGCCACGTAGGGCAGGTCGGCCACCGGCACAGCCACTGCGGCCGGGTCAAAAACCTCCACAGCCCGCCGTGGCTGCAGCGGGTGGCGCATGGCGTGCAGCAAATAACGCCCGGTGACGGACTCTTCCGCATCGGAAATATCGGCCACGCTGCCTTCTGCCACCAGCCGCCCGCCGCGTTTGCCCGCGCTCGGGCCAATGTCGATGATGTGGTCGGCGCGGCGGATGGTGTCTTCGTCGTGCTCCACCACCACCAACGTGTTGCCCTTGTCGCCCAGCTTGTGCAGGGCGTTCAGCAGAATCTGGTTGTCACGGGCGTGCAGGCCGATGGTGGGTTCGTCCAGCACGTAACACACACCTTGCAGATTGCTGCCCAACTGCGCCGCCAGGCGGATACGTTGCGCTTCGCCACCGCTGAGGGTGGGCGCGCCACGGTCCAGCGTGAGGTAACCCAAGCCCACTTCTTCGAGGAATTCAAGCCGGCCCTGAATCTCTGGGATCAGGTCGCGGGCGATGCCCACTTCACGCGCACTCAGACGGCCGTCCAGACGCAACCCGGCGACCCATTGGCGCACGTCGGTCACGCTGAGCCGGGCAATGTCGGTGATGGCCACACCGGCCACCGCATGGGCGGCGTCTTCACCAAACTGCACAGCGCGGGCCGTGGCATTCAGGCGGGTGCCGGCGCAGGTAGGACACGCGGTGTCGGCCACGTCTTCGGCTTCGGGCTCGGCAAAGGTCTGCTCTCGGCCCTTGTTGTCGTCGTCACGCACCGAGTCGTCAAACACCTTGCGCTGCTCTTTGGTGAGTTTGACACCCGTGCCCACACAGTCGGGGCACCAGCCGTGTTTGCTGTTGTACGAGAACAGGCGCGGGTCCAGCTCGGCGTACGAGGTGGCGCACATGGGACATGCGCGTTTGGTGGAGTACGCGGTCAGCGTGCCAATGGCTGAAGTGGGGGTGCCACCCAGCATGGCCTCGCGCAAACCACCGAGGCTGCTGAGCACATGCACCACACCTTTGCCCAGCTCCAGCGCCTTGGCCAGCGCGGTGCGCAGACTGGCTTCGTCGGCTGCGTTCACGTCGAGGCTGATGACGGGCAGCTCGATGGTGTGTTCCTTGAAGCGGTCGATGCGCGGGAAATTGGTGGTCGGCAAAAAGTTGCCGTCCACCCGCAGGTGTGTGTAGCCACGGGGCCGCGCCCAGTCGGCCAGCTCGGTGTACACCCCTTTGCGCGCCATCACCAGCGGAGCCAACAGGCCGATGTGTTGGCCTGCAAAATTTTTCAGCAACTGCGCGGCAATGCTGTCGGGTGTCTGCGGCTGCACCGCTGCTCCGTCGTGGATGCAATGTTGTGTGCCCAGCTTCACATACAGCAGGCGCAGGAAGTGCCAGACCTCGGTCGTCGTGCCCACCGTTGATTTACGCCCGCCACGCGACAGGCGCTGTTCGATGGCCACCGTGGGCGGAATGCCATACACCGCGTCCACCTCGGGGCGGCCTGCCGGCTGCACGATGCTGCGTGCATAGGCGTTGAGCGACTCCAGGTACCGGCGCTGCCCTTCGTTGAACAGGATGTCAAAGGCCAGTGTGGACTTGCCCGAGCCACTGACCCCGGTCACCACGCTGAACTTGCCCCGTGGGATGTTGACCGTCAGGCTCTTGAGGTTGTGCTCTTTCGCGTTGACGATCTGGATGGTGTTGTCGGTCGCCAGCGTGGGGCGTGGTGGGCGTGGCGCAATGGCCTGCAGAGCCACACCAGATTCCTGCACGCTGTGGGCACCGAGGCCCAGCGCCAGGTCGTATTCACGCAGGGCTTGCCCGGTGTGCGACGTGGCGTGTGCGCGGACATCTTCGGGTGTGCCTTCAGCCACCACCAGCCCACCCGCGTCGCCGCCTTCGGGGCCCAGGTCGATCAGCCAGTCGCTGGCGCGGATCACGTCGAGGTTGTGTTCGATGACGATGAGGGAATGGCCAGCGTCCAGCAGGCGGCGCAGCGCACGCATGAGTTTGGCAATGTCGTCAAAGTGCAGCCCGGTGGTGGGCTCGTCGAACATGAACAGGGTGCCTTTGGTGGCCAGCGCCTGCCGGCTGCTGGAGCCACTTTTGGCCGCAGCCGCCAGAAAGCCCGCGAGCTTGAGCCGCTGCGCTTCACCGCCCGACAGCGTGGGCACCGGCTGGCCCAGCTTCACATACTCCAGGCCTACATCCACAATGGGCTGCAGCGCCCGGATGACGTCGCGGTCTGCATCAAAAAGCATAGCAGCCTCGCTGACCGTCAGGTCCAGCACATCGGCCACATTCAGCGACTTGCCACGGCGCTCGACCGTTACTTCGAGGATTTCAGGGCGGTAACGTTTGCCGTCGCAGTCGGGGCAGCGCAGGTACACGTCCGACAGGAACTGCATCTCCACATGTTCAAAGCCGGAACCACCACAGGTGGGGCAGCGCCCGTCGCCGCTGTTGAAGCTGAACTTGGACGCGGTGTAGCCACGTTGGCGCGCGAGCGGCGCGGTGGCAAAAATCTCGCGCACCGCGTCCCAGGCCCCCACATAACTCACCGGGTTGGAGCGTGCTGTTTTGCCGATGGGCGACTGGTCCACAAACACCACATCACTCAGATGGTCGGCGCCCATCAGGCGGTCGTGTACGCCCGGGGTTTCCGTGGCCTTGCCAAAGTGGCGCAACAGCGCGGGCGCCAGGATGTCCTGCACCAGCGACGACTTGCCGGAACCACTGACACCGGTCACGGTGACTAAGCGCTGCAGCGGGAATTCAACCGTCACGTTCTTCAGGTTGTGTTCACGTGCACCTTCCAGAATCAGGCGGTGGGTGTTCTCGCTCACAAAGCGTTTGAAGCCCATACCAATCTGTTTGCGCCCACCCAGGTAGGCACCGGTGAGGGTGTCGGCCTGGCGCAGTGCGTCGGTGCTGCCGTCGAACACGATCTGCCCACCGCGTTCGCCCGGGCCGGGGCCCATGTCGATCATGCGGTCGGCCGCCAGCATCACGGCCGGGTCGTGCTCCACCACCACCAGTGTGTTGCCCGCATCGCGCAGGCGCAACATGGCCTCGGTGATGCGGTGCATGTCACGCGGGTGCAGGCCGATGCTGGGCTCGTCCAGCACAAACAGCGTGTTCACCAGCGAGGTGCCCAGCGCGGTGGTGAGGTTGATGCGTTGCACCTCGCCGCCACTCAAGGTGCGGCTTTGCCGGTCCAGCGTGAGGTAACCGATACCCACGTCACGCAGGTATTTGAGGCGGGTGGTGATCTCTTCAAACAACAGCTTCAGTGCCTGCGCTTCGCCCGGGTTCGCCGCGTCGGCATGGTCCACGGCCTCGGTCTGCATACGTTCAAAGAAGCGCCCCAGCCGGTCAATGGGCAGCAGCATCAGGTCGTGTAAACACAGCCCAGGCAAAGCCTCCAGCTGTGCACGCGACCAGCCTGTGCCCACTGGCATAAAACGGCGGGCGGGCTCCAGCACGCTGTCGGCAGCGTCCTTGCTGCCAATACGCCAGAGCAGGCTTTCCAGCTTCAGGCGTGCGCCGCCGCAGGTGCCACAGGGTGTGTAGCTGCGGTACTTGGACAGCAGCACCCGGATGTGCATCTTGTAAGCCTTGCTCTCCAGGTATTCAAAGAAACGCTTGATGCCGAACCAGTGCTGGTTCCACTTGCCGTTCCAGTTCGGCGAGCCGTTGATGACCCAGCCTTGCTGTTCGGGTGTGAGTTTGTTCCACGGCGTGTCGCGCGGGATACCCGCCGTTTCGGCGTGGCGCATGAGGTCGTCTTGCGCTTCCTTCCATGCGGGGGTTTGCATGGGTTTGACGGCACCAGCGCGCAAGGTGAGTTTGTCGTTCGGGATGACCAGGCCATAGTCCACCCCAATCACCCGGCCAAAACCACGGCAGGTCTCACACGCCCCCACCGCAGAGTTGAACGAGAACATCGACGGGATCGGGTCGGTGTAACGCAGGTCACTTTCGGGACAATGCAAGCCGGTGGAGAACTTCCACACCTCCGCGTCCACGCCCTCTTCCGCAGCCAGGGCATGCACCATTACCCGGCCTGCGCCGCGCTTCAACGCAACTTCGATGGCTTCGACCACACGGGCACGTTCGGTGCCCGCGATACGGAAGCGGTCTGCCACCACATCCAACACCTTGCGTGGGCCCGTGGGTGTGCCCACTTCACGTTCGGATTGCACACGGGTGAAGCCGCTGGCGGACAACCACTGGGTGACCTCTTCTGCCGTGGCGGTTGCGGGCAACTCGACCGGGAAGGTGACGACCAGACGCGGGGCACCCGCCGCTGCGGCACGCTGCGCCATCTCGGCGTAAATGCTGTCGGGCGAATCGTGGCGCACCGGCTGGGCCGTCTGGCTGTCGAACAAAGCGCCTGCGCGGGCGATCAGCAGCTTCAGGTGGTCGTTCAGTTCGGTCATCGTGCCCACCGTGGAGCGGGACGAACGTACCGGGTTGGTCTGGTCGATGGCAATGGCAGGTGGCACACCGTCCACCCGGTCCACCGCAGGTTTGTCCATGCGGTCGAGAAACTGGCGCGCATAGGCCGAGAAGGTTTCGACATACCGCCGCTGTCCTTCTGCGTACAGCGTGTCAAAAACCAGGCTGGATTTGCCCGAGCCGCTGGGGCCGGTGACGACCGTCAATTCACCCGTGCGAATGTCCAGGTCGAGGTTTTTGAGGTTGTGTTGGCGCGCACCGCGGATGCGGATGGTTCCCTGTGTCATATGGAGCGTCTTCCTGAAAGGAGGCGATCATTGTAGGGAACTGGTCGCGGCCAGTAGGCCATGGGGACTCTGTGTTGCCGGGGCACTGGGCGCAGCACAAAATGCTATTGAATAAATAGCATATTGCGGCCGCCAGCTGGGCGCTGGAGGCACTTTTTTCTCGTAAAAAACCCGCTTTCGCGGGTTGTGTGTGTTTACTGCGCTGCGCTGGCCGGCGCAGATGCCGGGGTGGCCGCAGGTGCGGGTGCCGTGGCTTCGGGGGTGTGCAGCGGCTCGCCGTGTTTTTCACCGCCCATGTCCAGCTTGTCACCACCCTTGATGATCACAAACATCGAAATGGCAGCAAAAATGACAAAGCCCACAACAATCTTCCACATGGCTGATTCCTCTTCAAAAAATACTTCAATAAAAAACCCCGCGACACCAGCGGGTGTTGCGGGGGTCTTGGGGCAGCAGCGTCACCCAGCCGCCGGAGCATCTTGTTTTAAGTGACACGAATCGAGGCAGCCCCCCACCAGGGCACCCGTGGAACTGGCTGCGCCAGGCCACTGGGTGCGCCCCCTTGAGGGGGAAGCGCCAAAGGCGCTTCGGGGGTGCGCTTCAGATCAGTCGCCTGCGTAGATGTCCACGTCCTTGGTTTCACGCACGAACAGCATACCAATCACGAAGGTGATGCTGGCAATGATGATCGGGTACCACAGGCCGTTGTACATATTGCCGGTCTGCGCCACGATGGCCAGCGATGTGGCAGGCAGCAGGCCGCCAAACCAGCCGTTGCCGATGTGGTACGGCAGGCTCATGGAGGTGTAACGGATGCGGGTCGGGAACATTTCCACCAGCATGGCGGCAATAGGCCCGTACACCATCGTCACGTAGATCACCAGGATACTCAGCAGCAGCACGATCATCGGCTTGTTCATCTTGGCCGGATCGGCCTTGGTGGGGTAGCCGTGGTCCTTCAAAGCTGCAGCGATGGCACCGCGGAATTCGGCATCCTTCTTCTTGGCTTCGTCGGCTGGCAGGCCCTTGGAGGCGAAGGACTCGATCGACTTGTCGCCGATGGTGACCACTGCAACACCCGTACCCACCACGTTTTCATAACTCACCGAGTTCAGGGCCAGAACCTGTTTGGCCACGTCGCACGAGCTGGTGAACTTGGCCACACCCGTGGGGTTGAACTGGAACGAGCACTCGGCAGGGTTGGCGGTGAGCTTGACTTGCGAGTTGGCTTGCGCGGCAGCCAGTGCAGGGTTGGCCGCTTCGGTCAGCATCTTGAAGATGGGGAAGTAGGTCAACACGGCAATCAGCAGACCGGCCATGATGATGGGCTTGCGGCCGATCTTGTCGGACAGGCTACCGAAGAACAGGAAGAACGGTGTGCCAATAATGAGCGAGACTGCCACCAGGATGTTGGCCGTAGCGCCGTCCACCTTCAGCGAACCGGTCAGGAAGAACTGGGTGTAGAACTGGCCGGTGTACCAGACCACGGCCTGGCCCATCGTCAGACCGACCAGGGCCAGAATCACGATCTTCAGGTTCTTCCACTGGCCGAAAGACTCGGTCAACGGTGCCTTGGAGGTCTTGCCCTCGGCCTTCATCTTCTGGAACGCTGGCGATTCACTCAGCGACAAACGGATCCACACTGAAATGGCCAACAGCAAGATGGACACCAGGAACGGAATGCGCCAGCCCCAATCGGCAAATGCGGCTTCACCCAGCGAAGTACGCACACCCAAAATCACGATCAGGCTCAGGAACAGGCCGAGCGTGGCGGTGGTCTGGATCCATGCGGTGTAGGCGCCACGTTTGCCGTGGGGGGAGTGTTCTGCCACATAGGTAGCAGCACCACCGTATTCACCACCCAGTGCCAGACCTTGCAGCATACGCAGGCCGATCAGGATGATGGGAGCAGCCACACCAATGCTGGCGTAGGTGGGCAGCAGGCCCACGATGAAGGTGGCCAGACCCATGATCAGGATGGTGACCAGGAAGGTGTATTTGCGGCCAATCATGTCGCCCAGACGCCCGAACACCAGTGCACCAAACGGCCGCACGATGAAACCGGCCGCAAAGGCCAGCAGCGAGAAGATGACTTGGGAGTTGAGGTCGAGGTTCGAGAAGAACTGTTTACCAATGATCGCGGCCAGGGTGCCGTACAGGTAAAAGTCGTACCACTCAAAAACGGTGCCTAGCGAAGAGGCAAAAATCACCTTCTTCTCTTCCGGCGTCATCGGCCCGGGAACGGTCCCGGCTGAGGCTGCAGTTGCCATGTGTGTCTCCAGTATTTTTAATACAGCCCCCGGTATGAAGGCTGCCTCCCATTTTTGGGGGCGATGCTGACCGTTTTCTGACATCTTCATTACAAAAAATTACGTATTTACCCTGCATTCCCCCGAGGGCAAAACCGGATTTTGTAAGCCCGGGGTCAGTGCAGCGTCAGGCGCGGGTCAGTGCGGACGCAGAAGATTGCTGCAGTGCAGCTAAGTCCCAGGGATGTTCTGCACCAACGGCTTCCCCCCTGTTCCCCCAAGGAGACACAACGTGAAAAAAACCACCGAGGATGCGCGCCCCGCCATTGACACCATGGTGGCCCGCATCGAGGCCAACCCCAAGTACCACGCGCTCAAACGCAAACGCAACGGCTTCGGCTGGATGCTGACTGTGCTGATGCTGGTGGTCTATTACGGCTACATCGCACTGATCGCCTTCAACAAGCCCTTCCTCGCGCAGCCCATCGGTGCCGGCGTCACCACGCTGGGTATCCCGATTGGTATGGGCGTGATCATCTTCACCATCGTCATCACCGGAATCTACGTGCGCCGTGCCAACGGCGAGTACGACCGTCTGACCGCAGAAATCCTGAAGGAGGCCAGCAAATGAGCGCCCCGATCAAACTCCTGGCCGCCCTGCTGGCCAGTCTGGCTGCCGGCGCGGCAGTGGCCGCCGGTGGCGACCTGGGCCAGGTGGCCAAACAGCCCACCAACTGGACCGCCATCGTCATGTTTGGCATCTTCGTGGCAGGCACGCTGTGGGTGACCAAGTGGGCCGCTGCCAAGACCAAATCCGCCGCTGATTTCTACACTGCGGGCGGCGGTATCACCGGCTTCCAGAACGGCCTGGCGATTGCAGGTGACTACATGTCGGCTGCGTCCTTTCTGGGCATCTCGGCGGCCGTGATGGCCACCGGCTACGATGGCCTGATCTACTCCATCGGCTTCCTGGTGGGCTGGCCCATCATCACCTTTCTGATGGCCGAGCGCCTGCGCAACCTGGGCAAGTTCACCTTTGCCGACGTGGCCGGTTACCGCTTCAAGCAGGCCCCCATCCGCGCTTTCGCGGCTTCGGGCACGCTGGTGGTGGTGGCCTTCTACCTGATCGCGCAGATGGTGGGCGCCGGTGCGCTCATCAAGCTGCTGTTCGGCCTGGAATACTGGATGGCCGTGGTGATCGTCGGTGCGCTCATGATGGTCTATGTGCTGTTCGGCGGTATGACCGCCACCACCTGGGTGCAGATCATCAAGGCGGTGCTGCTGCTGCTGGGTGTGACTTTCATGGCATTTATGGTGCTGGCCCAGTACGGCTTCAGCCCTGAAGCGCTGTTTGCCAAGGGCGTCGAAGTCAAGACCCAGCTCGGCCTGAACGCCGGCAAGTCGCCTGAAGACGCCGCCAAGGCGGGCCTGTCGATCATGGGCCCCGGTGGTTTCATCAAGGACCCGATCTCGGCCATCAGCTTCGGTATGGCGCTGATGTTCGGTACCGCCGGCCTTCCGCACATCCTGATGCGCTTCTTCACCGTGCCTGATGCCAAGGAAGCCCGCAAGTCGGTGTTCTGGGCCACCACCTGGATCGGCTACTTCTACGTGCTGATTTTTATCATCGGTTTTGGTGCCATCACCCTGGTGCTGACCAACCCCGAGTTCGCCGATGTGACCACCGGCGTGATCAACGGCGGTGCCGGTGCGGCCAACATGGCGGCGGTGCTGGTGGCCAAGGCGGTCGGCGGCAACATCTTCTTCGGCTTCATCTCGGCCGTTGCCTTTGCCACCATCCTGGCGGTGGTGGCTGGCCTGACGCTGTCGGGTGCCTCGGCGGTGTCACACGACCTGTATGCCACCGTGATCAAGAAGGGGAAGGCCAACAGCGCCGATGAGCTGAAGGTGTCGCGTATGACCACGCTGGCGCTGGGCGTGATTGCCGTGATCCTGGGCATCGCCTTCGAGAAGCAGAACATCGCCTTTATGGTGTCGCTGGCTTTCGCGATCGCCGCCTCGGCCAACTTCCCGGTGCTGTTCCTTTCGGTGCTGTGGAAAGACTGCACCACCAAGGGTGCGGTGATCGGCGGTTTCCTGGGCCTGATCTCTTCCGTGGCGCTGACCGTCGTGTCGCCCTCGGTGTGGGAAGCCACATTAGGCAACCCCAAGGGCTCGGCCTGGTTCCCCTACTCCTCGCCCGCACTGTTCTCCATGACCATCGGCTTTGTGGGTGTGTGGCTGTTCTCCGTGCTCGACCGCAGTCCGCAGGCCGCCAAGGAACGTGCCGCGTTCAAGGCCCAGCAGGTTCGTTCGGAAACGGGGCTGGGCGCATCCGGCGCTTCGGGCCACTGAGCGTATCAACGCCCCTTGTGGTGCGTTACCACAGAAACCGGGCCTCGCGCCCGGTTTTTTTGTGCCGTTGACCCACATCAAGACCAGGGGACACTTAACGTCTACAGTGAACCCCATAACATCCAGATCCAGAGACAAAACCCACCCATGTTGTCCGCCTACATCACCCACGCAGACTGCCTGAAACACGAAATGGGCCCCGACCATCCGGAATGCCCTGAGCGCATACACGCCATTGCCGACATGCTGCTGGTCAAGGGTTACCGCGACTTCATGCTGCCCTACGACGCACCTCTGGCCAGCGAAGAACAGCTGGGCCGCGCCCACTCGGCCGCTTATGTGCGCACACTGCAGGACTGTGCCCCCACCGAAGGTTATGCGCGGCTTGACCCCGACACCGTGATGAACCCCCACACCCTGCAGGCCGCCCTGCGCTCGGCCGGTGCCGCCGTGCTGGCCACCGACCTGGTGCTGCAGGGAGAGGTCAGCACTGCGTTCTGCAACGTGCGCCCGCCGGGCCACCATGCCGAACGTGCGGCCGGTATGGGTTTCTGCTTTTTCAACAACGTGGCCGTTGGCATCCGCCATGCGCTGGACGTGTATGGGCTGGAACGTGTGGCCCTGATCGACTTCGACGTACACCACGGCAACGGCAGCGCCGACATCCTGGCCGGCGACGACCGGGTGCTGATGTGCTCGCTGTTCGAGAAAGGCCTGTACCCACTCACCGGTGACGAACACCCCGAGGGCCGCAACATGCTGCACGTGGGCATGGACACCCGCACCGGCAGCAGCGAATTCCGCACGCTGGTGGATGAGGTCTGGATGCCCGCGCTGGAGGCCTTCCGCCCGCAGTTGGTCTATATTTCAGCAGGCTTCGACGCCCACCGCGAAGACGACATGGGCAACCTGGGCCTGGTGGACGCCGACTACGAATGGGTCACCCAGCGCCTGCTGGACCTGGCCCGCAAACATGCCCAGGGCCGCATCATTTCCTGCCTGGAAGGCGGTTATGTGATGAACCCCCTGGCACGCAGCGCCGCCGCCCATGTGAAGGTTTTGATCGGCGCGGACTGAGTTGCCTCTGCTTCTTGAATTTGGACAACACACGAAAGATCACTACCGGGCAATCGCTACGCACCGCACTGAAATACCAGCAGATACCGCAGAACCGGCTTTGCCGGGCTGCTGGTATCGCCCCCTGCAAGGGGGTTGGCGGGAGCGCAGCGAAGCCTGGGGGTGAGCCAACACTATGGAAAAGCACTTTCTGCAGCCCCTTTTTAATCCCGCATCCATTGTGGTGTTTGCCGGGGGCCTCGACCCCGACGCGCTGGAGCCCGGCCTGGCGCGGCACGTCGCCGATCAACTGCGCACCAATGGCTACACGGGTGAGCTACGCTTCGTGGACATCCGGATGACCGGCACGCTGGCCGAGCTGGCGCAGTCGCGCGCCGAGCTGGCGGTGATCGCGCTGCCCACGGTGGACGAGATCGACAACGCACTGGAAGTGGCCGGGCGCATCAAATGCCGCGCGGCGCTGGTGATCTCTTCGGGGCTGAACGCCGAAGCCGCCAGCCGCCTGCACGCCACCGCCAAACGCCACCAGCTGCACCTGCTGGGCCCCAACTGCAACGGCTTCCAGCGGCCGCACCAGAATCTCAACGCCAGCATCATCGGCACCCTGGCCAAACCCGGGCCGCTGGCGCTGCTGTCGCAGTCGGGTGCGCTCACCGCTTCCACGCTCGACTGGGCGCAGCGCAGCGGCGTGGGTTTCTCAGCCGTGGTGTCACTGGGGCCCAATACCGCGCTGGACATTGCCGATGCGCTGGACTTTCTGGCGTCCGACATCCACACCCACAGCATCGTCATTTACCTGGAGGGTATCCGCAATGCCCGCCGTTTCATGAGTGCCCTGCGGGCCGCCGCCAGCGCCAAGCCGGTGATCGTTCTCAAAGCAGGGCGTAAACCGGCCGGCAACGAGGCGGCGCTGACCCACTCGGGTGCCATCGTCGGCAGCGACGACGTGTTCGACGCCGCCCTGCGCCGTGCTGGCGCGGTGCGAGTGCGCACCTTCTCGCAGCTGTTCTCGGCCGCGCGCTGCCTGGCCTCGCGTTACCAGCCTTCGGGCCGCCACCTGGCCGTGGTCACCAACGGCGGCGGCCCCGGTGTGCTGGCCGCCGACTGGGCCAACGAGCTGCAGCTGCAGCTGGGCCGCCTCGATGCGCAGGGTATCGCCACCCTCGCCCCCAAGCTCTCGCCTCAGGCGTCGCTGAAAGACCTGATCGACCTGGCAGAAGACGCCGCCCCCGAACACTTCACCGCCGCCGTTGAGGCCGCCAGCCGTGCGCCGAACATCGACGGCATCCTGGTGATCTACTCCCCCAAACTTGGGGCCGATCCCAGCCGCGTGGCGCAGGCCCTGGTGCAGATACACAAGTCGGTGGGTAAGCCCTTGTTCACCTGCTGGATGGGAGAGGCCAGTGTGGGCGAGGCGCGCAGCCTGCTCAACGCGGCGGGTATCCCCACCTTCCGCACACCCGAGGCAGGGGTGGACGCCTTCTCCAACATCGCCACCCACCACGAGAACCAGCAGCTGCTGCAGCAAACACCACCACCGCTGTCCCACCTGGCCAAGCCCGATGTGGAGGGTGCCCGCCTGCTGATCGAGAGTGTGCTGGCCGAGCGCCGCAACATCCTCACCGAGCTGGAGTCCAAGGCTCTGCTGGCGGCCTTCCACATCCCTGTCACCAAGACCATCCTGGCCCGCAGCGCCAACGAGGCGATGATGATCGCCACCCAGCTGGGGTACCCGTCCGCGCTGAAGATCGACTCACCCGACATTCCGCACAAGTCCGACGTGCAGGGTGTGGCGCTCAACATCCCCAACGCCACGCAGGTGCGCGACACCTACAACGACATGGTCAAGACCGTGGCGCAGCTGCGGCCCGACGCACGCATCAACGGCGTGACGGTGCAGAACATGTCGGCCCAGCGGCGTGGCCGCGAGCTGTACATCGGCCTCGTCACCGACGACCTGTTCGGCCCGGTCATCACCTTCGGCGCCGGCGGCACCATGATCGAACTCATCGGCGACCGCAGCATGGAGATGCCACCACTCAACCAGTTCCTCGCACGCAGCCTGGTGCAGCGTGCCCGTGTGGCTGCCACGCTGGGTGAGTGGCGCGGCGCGCCGCCCATCGACATGGCGGCGCTGGAGCACGTGCTGCTGCGTGTGTCCGAGATGGTGTGTGAGCTGCCCCAGCTGCGCGAGATGGACATCAACCCCATCATCCTCGACGAGTCGGGCGCGCTGGCGGTGGACGCACGTATCGTCATCCAGCCCGCGCCCGCACATGGACAGCACTACGGCCACCTGCCCATCCTGCCCTACCCGTCCCACTTCCAGCAGGAATGGCCGCTGCGCGGCGGTGGTGTCTACACCGTGCGCCCGGTGCGCCCGGACGACGCCAGCATGCTGCAGGGGCTGGTGAAGGGCTTGTCAACCGAGAGCCGCTACTTCCGCTTCGTCTCGTCCATGCCCGAGCTGCCCGCACGTATGCTGGCCCGCTTCACCCTGATCGACTACGACCGCGAGATGGCCCTGGTGGCCGTACACCGCGAACGCAAGACCGGCCCCGACGGTGCGTTCATCGATACCGAACGGGTCATTGGTGTGTCGCGCTACGTGACCAACCCCGATACCAAGAGCTGCGAGTTCTCGCTGCTGGTGGCCGACGACTTCGCGGGCCAGGGCCTGGGCTCGCGGCTGATGCTGTCCATCATCGAATTCGCCCGCAACAAGGGGCTGGCGCAGATCGAAGGCCTGATCCTGGCGAACAACGGCAACATGCTCAAGCTGATGCGCAACCTGGGCTTCCAGATCAAACACTTCGATGAAGACCCGGATTTCCGGCTGGCAGTGAAACTACTGTGACAGCCCCAACAGATGCCGCAGCTTGGTGAAGGCCAGCGCGGCCATCACCGCGTCGTTGAGGGCGTTGTGGGCCTCGCGCTCGGGCAGGTCCAGGTCGTGCATCAGCGTGGCGAAGCGCAGGTCGATGCTGCGGTCTTTCTGGTGGGCGTCGAGCTGGCGGAACTTGTAGTCGTAGTACAGCGCCGACACCTCGATCTGCGGCTGGGGCAACCGTACCCCCAGCATGGGGAACAGCACCCGGTTCAGCATGGCCACGTCGAACTCCAGGTAGTAGCCCACCAGCGGGCGGCTGCCGATGAAGTGCAGCAGTTGCTGCACCGCCTCCTGCGCAGGCAGCCCCCCGGCCACGTCCTGCCCACGCAGGCGGTGCACGCGGATGCTGTCGGCAGGCACGGCACCCTCGGGGCGCACCAACAGCTCCAGGCGCTGGCTGGTGAGGATGCGGTCGCCCTGGATACGCACCGCACTGATGGCGATGATCTCGTCGCTGCGCGTGTTCAGGCCGGTGGTCTCGCAGTCCAGCGCCACCCATTCATCCGGCGGGGGTGTATCCCACATAAAGCGGTAGCGCGTGTCGGCCAGGTGCTGCAGCATCCACGCCCGCTGCAGGCGGTGCCACCAGAAGCGCGGTGACACACTCACAACGCGTCCAGCCGGTAACGCTGCTGCAGCTGCGTGCGAAAACGCTTCACCACGGCCAGGGTGTCCTTGAGCAGGTCGCGGTCAAGGCTGTTCAGGCGCGCCACCGCCACCTCGCCCGACACCGCGCGGTGCGCTGCCAGGTCGGCCAGGCCCGCCTTGAGCCGCAGGCCCATGAAGAAGTGCAGGCTCTGGGCCAGATCAGCGCCCTGCGCGGCAGTGAGCACCCCTTGCGCCACCAGCGCGTCGATACGCTCCACGGTGCCGGTGGCGGCCACGCCATGCTCCAGCGCCAGGCTGCGCACACCGTGCACCAGTGGGAACAGGCCCGCCTTCTTGATGTCCAGCGCGGTGTGGTCCGGCCCCTCGGGCAACAGCAACCAGCCCCACCAGCTGCTGCCACCCTCGGCGAAGCTGTTGATCGGTGCGGCAAACCGCGCCAGCACCGCCTGGTTGTCCACCAGCATGCCGGCCACGTTGCTGTGAAGTTCCTCCAGCAGGCGGGTGTCGCCACAGACCGCGTGGGCATCCAGGAAGATCGCCAGGTTCATCAGCGACGCCGGGGTGGGCATCACCAGCCATTCGCGCACCTGCCGTGCAAAGGCGCTGGCGGGCTGGCACCACTGCGGGTTGCTGAGCATGATGTGCCCGGGGCACGGCGGGTAACCAAAACTTTGCAGGGCTTCAGAAAACCTGGTGCAGATGGCCTGCAGGTCGTCGCACTCAAAGCCGTCGCGCACCACCAGTGCGTTGTCCTGGTCGGTCTTCAGCAACTGCTCGCCCCGGCCTTCGCTGCCCATCACAAACAGGCAGCTGTTGGCCACCAGTGCGGGCGGAGCCACCAGTGCCCACGCCCGTTCGAACAGGCGGCTATTGAGCTCGCGCACCTGTGCCGCGACCATGTCGATACGTGTGCCACCCCGGTGAAGCAGGCCAATCAGCCGGGTGATCTGCGCGGCGGGTGCCTGCAAGGCGGCCAGGTCTTGTGCGTCGAGGATCTGCAGGCTGATGAGGTAGGAATGGTTGGACAGGAAGCTGAACAGATCCAGCGTCTCCAGAATGCCGTGGATGTACTCCCCTTCGGCCACCACCACCCGGTGCACCTTGTGGCGCAGCATCACGGCCAGGGCCTCCCCCACCGGGTCGGATGGCCGCACGGTGACCAGGTTGAAATTGGCCAACTCACCCACCGGCAGCTGGTCGAGCGGGGTGCCGTGCAGGATGGCGCGCTGCAGTGCGGTGGCGGTGAAGATGCCCATACGGGGCGGCGTGCTGCGGCTGTCGCGCACCAGCACGTTCACGGTGCGTTCGGCCTGGAACAGGCGCACCACCGAGACGATGTCGGTGCTGGCGTCCACGCAGTGTGCGGGCCGCACAAAGGCCTCGTCCACCCGCGCCATGCTCAGCGACTGCAGCTCGTGCTGGCTGTGCCGCTCGGACAAGGCACTGAGTTTGTTCGAGAGGTCGGCAAACAGGAGCGCGCCAAAGGTGGCGTTGGCCGCGATCAGCTCGCTGACGGCCTGCTTCTCCAGCGCGTAGGCCACCACCTCCTCACTGGCCACGAAGCGGCTGCTGACCTTGCCCGCCACCAGCGCGCGGCCGTCAAAGCAGTCATCGGGGCCATAGGTGGCCACCACCTCGCTGCCGTCGAACTGCTGGACGAAGCCCTTGATGATGACAAACAGGTGGGTGGGTGCGGCGTCCAGGTCCAGCACCGCCTGGTCGGCGCGGAAATAGGCGATGTCCACATGGTCGCGCACCAGCTGCTGCTGGGCGGGGCTCAAGCAGTCAAAAGGCGAGGCTTGGAAGTTGAAGGCATTAGGCATGGTGGGCAGAGCATCGTTGGCTCAGCCCCCATTCAACGCCGCAGGCCTTGCGCCACGCTTGCAGCGGCGTCCCAGTCGGGCCCGTCGAACCAGGGGTCACCCGCCAGGTAGGCACGCAGCATGGGCAGGGCGTCCTGCCCCCAGAACAGGCGGTCGTCCACACGGAAGGCGGGCACACCAAACACCCCCAGCGCCAGCGCGGCGTCGGTGGACGCGCGCAGGCGCTGCTTGACCGCGTCGCTGTCGAGCGCCTGCGGTGGCTGCAGTTGCTCCACCAGCGCCTGCAGGCGTGCCGGGTCCAGCGCATCGGCGCCCCCGCCCTGCCAGACATGGCGCAGGATAGTACCGGTGGCATAACGGTTGGGCATACCGTCCGGGGCCGCCTCACCCACGCAGGCAAAGGCCAGGCGCAGCAGGGGCAGCGGATTGAACGGGTGGGCCACCGGCATCTGCAAGGGTGTGCCCTGCTGGTGCGCCAGCCACAGCACCTGGCGGTAGGTCCACTCGCGCTTGTGTGGCATCTCGGCCGGACCGCGCTGGCCGTGGTGCTGCAGCAGTGCGCCCAGCAGCACCGGCTGGTAGGACACGCTGTAGCTCAGGCCCTGCAGCGCCTGCGGCAGGCGCTCGAAGGCCAGCCAGGTGTAGGGCGAGAGGAAGTCCAGGTAGAAGGTGATGTGTTTCATGGCGCAGAGGTCTCCTGCAAAACTGCGGGTGGTGCAACCTCCGCGCGCTGCAGCAGCCGCAGCCAGATGGCCCGGCGCTCGGCGCTGGTGGCCCCTGACCACACACGGATTTCTTCCAGGCTGCGAAAGCAGCCTTCACACATGGTTTTGTCGGGCGTCATACGGCACACCGACACGCAGGGTGACAGCACGATACCGTCAAAATTATGGTCAAAACAGCCCGTAGCGCTTACCATTCGTGCGCGGGTAGCTATTATTTTGGAAGCATTCATGCTTCTGACGGCGTGACAGGTACTGGCACAGGCAGTTGCACCACATCGGCCACTGGTGCCCCGGTCAACCGCTCCAGGTCCTGCGGCCGCAACCGGAACACGCCATGCGGGTGGCCCGCTGCGGCCCAGATTTCCTCAAAGCGGAACAGGCTGCTGTCGATCAGCGTCACGGGTGGGGTGGCATGGCCCACGGGCGACACACCCCCAATCGAGAAGCCGGTTTTTTCTTTCACGAAATCAGCGTCGGCCCGACCCGTCTTGCCCACCAGCGCGTCCACCTTCTTCTCGTCCACCCGGTGGTCACCCGCCGTGACCACCAGCACGGCGGCACCGTCACTCTTGCGGCGAAAGATGATGCTCTTGGCGATCTGCCCCACCACGATACCCAGCGCATCCGCAGCCTGCTGCGCTGTGCGCGCCGCGCCGTCCAGCATCACGGGCATGTGGGGATGGGCTTTGTCCTGCAGCACACGCGCCACACGTTGCACACCGTCAGGGAGAGAATGGAGTTCTGCGCCGCACATGGGTCAAGCCTAGGAAAATGAGAAGGGGCTCTGCAGTGTATCCACGGCATTGCAAGCCACGTCGGCGTGCCAAACTATCCAAAGGCCGCGGAGCAGGCCACGCCAGCGGGCACCGTGGAGCGGGCTTTGCCCGGCCACTGGTGCCGCCCCCTTGAGGGGGTTGGCGTAGCGGAACAAAGTCCGCGAAGACTGGGGGTGTGTCATTTCAACCCAGGCGTTTCGTCCGGATCGCCTTGGACACCCTTGAATGCGGGTCACGCCCCAGGGCCTGGCTGATGTACACCCCGGCGTCGATCAGCGCGTCCAGATCAATGCCCGTCTCGATGCCCATACCGTGCAGCATGTACACCACGTCTTCGGTGGCCACGTTGCCGGTCGCGCCCTTGGCATAAGGGCAGCCGCCCAGGCCCGCCACGGAGGACTGAAAGTTGCAGACACCCAGCTCCAGCGCAGCCAGCGTGTTCGACAGCGCCTGGCCATAGGTGTCGTGGAAGTGGCCTGACACGTCACCCACCGCAAAGTGCTGCAGCGTGACTTCGATGGCGCGCTGCACTTTGCGCGGTGTGCCCACACCAATCGTGTCGGCCACGTCCACACGCTGCACACCGATACCCTTCATCAGCCCGGCCAGGTAGGCCACCCGCTCGGGGGCAATTTCACCTTCGTACGGGCAGCCCACGGTGCAGCTCATGGCACCCCGCACGCGGATGCCTGCCGCCAGCGCGGCCTGCACCACAGGGGCGAAACGGTCGATGCTCTCTGCGATGGAACAGTTGATGTTTTTCTGGCTGAAGGTCTCGCTGGCCGCGCCGAAGACGACGATCTCGTCCGGCCGGTCCAGCACCGCCGCCTCAAAGCCTTTGAGATTGGGTGTGAGTACGCTGTAGCGCACGCCACTCTGGCGCTGGATGCCCGCCATCACCGCGTGGTTGTCGGCCATCTGCGGCACCCACTTGGGGCTGACGTAACTGGTGACCTCGATCTCACGCAGGCCCGCGGCCTGCAGGCGGTGCACCAGCGCCACCTTGACGTCGGCGGGCACGGGTTGTTTTTCGTTCTGCAGGCCGTCGCGCGGGCCGACATCGATCAGATTCACATGGGTGGGGAGGGACATCAAAATTCCTTCAATCAGCCTAGAAACCGCAGTTGAATGCGCCCGTCAGTGCCGCGATCGGCGTGCCAGGCAAGGCGCGAGGACGCAGCGGGCTCTTGCCCGCAAGGACGAGCAACGCCGCATGGTGCGCCGAGCGGGGTGCTGCCGGGTGCATAGCGCTCTCACCCCACAGGTGAACGTGATCGAAGCTGGAGAATGCTGTCTTCATAAGTACTTTTGACGATAAATAAGCGGTCAACTGCGGTTTCTAGGATCAATAGCCGCGTAATGGATCTACAACGCCCGTGATGAACTCACCCCGCTGCAGCGCGCGGATCTTGCCGGCGATCTGCGCCACACTTTCATCGCGCAGGGTGCGGGCCGAGGTGTGCGGCGTGACGGTGATGCAGCGGTGCTGCCAGAACGGGTGCTCGGCGGGCAACGGCTCGGTGCGGAACACATCGAGTGTGGCCCCTGCGAGGTGCCCGCTGTCGAGCAGCGCCAGCAGGTCCGCGTCGACCAGGTGCGCACCACGCGCCACGTTGATGACATAGGCACCGGGCCGCAACTGCGCCAGGGTGTCGCGGTTCAGGATGTTTTCGGTGTCGGGGGTCAGCGGCAGCAGGTTCACCAGCACCTGGCTGGCACCCAGGAATGCACTGAGCCCTTCAGCGCCCGCATGGCAGGTGATGCCTTCGACCTGGCGCGGCGTGCGGCTCCAGCCGACCACGGGGAACTCGAAGCCGCGCAGCGCCTGCGCCACCCGCTGGCCCAGCACGCCCAGGCCCATCACTCCCACGGTGAAATCGGCGCGTATACGCGGACGGCGAAACGCCCAGTGGGCTTGCTGCGCCTCTTCGGCATACACGTCCAGCTCGCGGAAGTAACGGATCACCGCATGGCACACATATTCGGCCATCTGCACCGACATACCCGCATCGTCCAGCCGCACCACGGGCACACCGGTGGGCAGGCGTAATTGCATCAGCGCATCCACCCCCGCGCCAATGTTGAAGAGGCCTTTGAGCCGGGGCTGCGCGTCCAGAAAGTCCTGTGGCGGAGCCCAGACCACGGCGTAGTCGGCGGGCTCAGCGCCTGGTGCCCAGGCCTCGACCCGGGCCTCGGGCAGTTGCTGGCGCAATGCGTTGACCCAGGGTTCGGGCTTGGTGTCTTTGCTGAAAAAAGTGATGTGCATGGGCCTATTGTGCTGCGGCCAATTTCAGCAGCTCCGCCCCTTCCGTTACCTGGTCGCCCGGGGTGTAGAGCAGCTCCTGCACGGTGCCGTCGGCGGGCGCGGCAATGGTGTGTTCCATCTTCATGGCTTCCATCACGGCCAGGGCCTGGCCCTTGGTGACCTTGTCGCCCGCCTTGACGGCGAAGGACACCACCTTGCCCGGCATGGGTGCGGTGAGGCGTCCGCCTTCGGCCTGCGACTCACCCGCGTGGGCCAGCAGGTCCACGTCCACGATCTGGGTGGCACCCAGGGCGCAGAACACATGGTCGGTCTCGCCCTGGCGCCACACCTGCACCGTCTGGCGCTGGCCGGCAAACTGCAGGTCGATGCCGCCAGCCACTTCGCTGAACTGCAGCACACCCGTGGTGTCGCCCACCTGCAGTTGCAAAGCGCCGTCGTGCAGGTACCGCAGCAGCACGGCATGGGGCTCGCCGTGGAATTCGACGGCAAAGCGGCGCGTCACCACCCCGTGCGAGCGCCAGCCGTCACGCTGGCTGAAAGGGCTCCGGCCCACGCGCGCACGCTCGTCCAGCAGCGCACGCGCGACAGCTGCGGCGGCGGCCAGCGGCAGGCCGACCTTTTCCTGGTGGAACAGCACAGCCTGCTCACGCTGGATCAGTGCGGTGTCCAGCTCGGCCTGCGCAAAAGAGTGGCTGCGTGCCACCAGCCGCAGGAACTGCACATTGGTGGCCAGCCCCACGATACGCACCTGCTCCAGCGCAGCGTCGAGCCGCGCCAGTGCCTGTTCACGGGTGTCGCCGTGTACGATGAGTTTGGCCACCATCGAGTCGTAGAAAGGCGAAATGGCGTCACCCTGGCGCACGCCCGAGTCCACCCGTGTCTCGCCACGTTCGAAGGTCACACACGCGGGCAGGCCGTACACATGTAACGTGCCAGTGGCGGGCAGGAAGTTGTTGTCGGGGTTCTCGGCGCAGATACGCGCTTCGATAGCATGGCCGGTGATACGCAGCTGGTCTTGCAGCAGCGGCAGCGGCTCACCCGAGGCCACGCGTAATTGCCACTCCACCAGGTCTTGCCCGGTGATGGCTTCGGTGACCGGGTGCTCCACCTGCAGGCGGGTGTTCATCTCCATGAAGAAGAAGTTCATCGAACCGTCCGCGCGCTGCTCGACGATGAATTCCACCGTGCCTGCACCCACGTAATTCACAGCGCGGGCTGCACTCACTGCGGCCTCGCCCATCTGCTGGCGCATCGCCTCGGTCATGCCCGGCGCAGGCGCTTCTTCCAGCACCTTCTGGTGGCGGCGCTGCACCGAGCAGTCGCGCTCGAACAGGTACACGTAGTTGCCCTGGGTGTCGCCGAACACCTGGATCTCGATGTGGCGCGGGCGTTGCACGTATTTTTCAATCAGCACAGCGTCGTCGCCAAAGCTGTTGATGGCCTCGCGCTGGCAGGACGCCAGCGCCGCCGCGAAGTCTTCCGACTTGTCCACCGCACGCATACCCTTGCCGCCACCACCCGCGCTGGCCTTGATGAGCACGGGGTAACCGATGCGGTCCGCCTCGCGCTGCAGCAGCGCCGGGTCCTGGTCGGCACCGTGGTAACCGGGCACCAGGGGCACACCGGCTTTTTCCATGAGCTGTTTGGACTCGGCCTTGAGCCCCATGTCCTTGATGGCCGAGGGTGGCGGGCCGATAAACACCACACCGGCGTCCTGGCAGGCCTGGGCAAACTCTTCGTTCTCGCTCAGAAAACCATAGCCGGGGTGCACCGCCTGGGCTCCCGTGGCGCGGGCGGCGTCGAGTATTTTTTCCCATCGCAGGTAGCTGTCCTTCGGCGCGCTGCCGCCCAGGTACACAGCCTCGTCGCAAGCATGGACGTGTTTGGCGTCGGCATCGGCATCGGAATACACCGCCACGGTGCGGATGCCCATGCGGCGGGCGGTAGCAGCCACACGGCAGGCGATTTCCCCACGGTTGGCAATCAGAATCTTTTTAAACATAGTCTGTCTCCTTGAATCTCAAACGGGGCGGGCTTGTGCGCCAGCAAAAACGGTACGCAGCTTGCCCAGCACCACGCGCAGGAACTTCCACAGCACCACCAGCAAAACCACCGACAGCACCAGCATCACCACCAGTGCCACACCAAAGGCAACGGGGTACTGGGTCGCCATCCATACGACGGCCACTACCAGCCCATCCTCGAACAGCGAGGCCAGCCAGTTGGAGAAAGGCTCGGGTGAGGTGTTGATCGCCGCACGGGCCGTGGCTTTGGTGGCGAAGGATGTGGCGGCGAGTGATCCGCCCAGCAGGCCGGCCACCATGCCCCACACCGCGTTGTCGCCGCCAAACACACCAGCGGCCAGCAGCGCACCGCCGGGAATACGGATGACGCTGTTCACCGAGTCCCACAGGCTGTCCACCCACGGCACCTTGTCGGCAAAAAACTCCACCAGCAGCATGAAGCCGCTCACCGCCAGCACCACCGGGTGCTCCAGCAAATGCAGGCCGCTGGGCAAGGGCACCAGGTCGGCGGCGCCCATCACCCCCACCAGGAACACCACGGCATACAGCCGGAAGCCGCTGGCCCAGCCCAACGCGCCCGCCAACGCCAGCAACGCGGGCATGTCCATCTGGCCCAGGGCCTGCCCGGCCTGCTGGCCCATGGCCTCGGCGGATGCAGCGACGGCGGGGTCGGTGTGTAGGCCGATGCCGTGGAGCCACTGGACGATGGTGTCGATCATGGGGACAGCCTCACAACAGCCACGCAGGTTTACGTTTGTTCAGGAAGGCCTGCACACCTTCGCGGCCCTCGGCGCTGGCGCGGATGTCGGCAATGGCCTCCACCGTGTAGGCAATCAGGCCTTCATCGATGTCCCGGCCCACTACGTCGGCCACCAGGGTCTTGCAGGCCACCACGGCAGCGGGGCTGGCGCTGGTCAGAGCTTTCAGCAGTTCGTCCACCTTGGCGTCCAGCGCGTCCGCAGTCACCACCTCGTGCACAAAACCGATGCGGTGCGCCTCGGCAGCCGTGAAACGCTCGGCGGTCAGAAAATAACGCTGTGCCGCACGGGCACCCATGGCGCGGATCACATAGGGGCTGATGGTGGCGGGGGCCAGGCCGATCTTCACCTCACTCAGGCAGTACCAGGCCGTGTCCACACTCACCGCCATGTCACAGGCCGCCACCAGGCCCATACCCCCGGCGTACACGTCACCCTGCACGCGGGCGATGGTGGGCTTGGGGCACTCGGCGATGGTGCGCAGCATTGCGGCGAGTTTGCTGGCATCGGCCAGGTTCTCCTCGCGGGTGTAGTCGGCCATACGCCGCATCCAGTTCAGGTTGGCGCCAGCGCAGAAGGCCGGGCCCTCAGCGGCCAGCACCACGGCGCGCACATCGGCACGGGCGCCCACGTCGGCAAAGGCTTCGGTGATGGCCTGGATGACCTCGTCGCTGAAAGCGTTGCGGATCTCGGGCATGGTGAGCGTGATACGCGCCACGGGGCCGGTTTGGGTGATGGAAAGGTGCTGGCTCATGGGGTGGTGGGGTTTTGCAGGTAATAGACCAGATCGAGCTCGGGACAGGGCTGGCCCAGCGCGGTCAGCGCGGCGGTGACTTGCCCCCGGTGGTGGGTGCCGTGGTTGAACACATGGGTCAGCGTGGCCGCGAAAGGCAGCGACGCCGCCGTGCCGCGCATGGTGGTGTAGTCCAGCGAGCCCTCCCAGCGGGCAGGGGCCACACTCTTCACCAGCGGCTCCCAGCGCGCGGCACCTGCACGCAGGCGGGCGTCGAGCACGGGGCGGTCGGGCTCCGCCTCGGCATCCAGCGCCACACGGGGCGAGCTGCCTTCGGAGAAACGCACAAACCACAGCTGGTGCTCACCCACCAGCAGGTGGTTGAGCGTGCCGTGGATGCTGCGGAAGAACAGCCCCACATCGCGCCGGTAGTCGACCTCGGGCACCCGTGCCACCGCGTCCAGCAGGCGCGCCGTGGCCCAGGCGTTGTAGCGCGCCAGTGTGGTGAAGTGGGCAACGGGGTCCATGGCGAGGGGCCGCAGGCTCACATGCGGAAGATGCCGAACTTCGGCTCAGGAATCGGGGCGTGCTGCGACGCGGCCAAACCCAACGCCAGCACACGGCGTGTATCGGCCGGGTCGATGATGCCGTCGTCCCACAGCCGCGCCGTGGCGTAGTAGGGGTGGCCCTGGTCTTCGTACTGCTGGCGGATCGGGGCTTTGAAGGCTTCTTCCTCCTCGACGCTCCACTGCCCGCCCTTGCCCTCGATGCCGTCACGCTTGACGGTGGCCAGCACACTCGCGGCCTGCTCGCCGCCCATCACGCTGATCCGTGCGTTGGGCCACATCCACAGGAAGCGGGGCGAGTAGGCCCGGCCGCACATGCCGTAGTTGCCTGCACCGAAGCTGCCGCCGATGATGATGGTGAACTTGGGCACGTTGGCCGTTGCCACGGCCGTCACCATCTTGGCGCCGTTGCGGGCGATGCCTTCGTTTTCGTACTTGCGGCCCACCATGAAGCCGGTGATGTTCTGCAGGAAGACCAGCGGGATCTTGCGCTGGCAGCACAGCTCGATGAAGTGCGCGGCCTTGAGGGCCGACTCGCTGAACAGGATGCCGTTGTTGGCGATGATGCCCACGGGCATACCTTCGATCCGCGCGAAGCCGGTGACCAGTGTGGTGCCGTAACGTGCCTTGAACTCGTCGAACTGGCTGCCGTCCACGATGCGGGCGATGATCTCGCGCACGTCGAAGGGTTTGCGGGTGTCCACCGGGATCACGCCGTACAGCTCTTCTGCTGCATATTCAGGAGCTGCAGGTGCAGGTGTATCCTGGGCTGGAGCCTGTTTTTGGTTCAAATTCTTGACAGCGGTGCGTGCCAGCGCCAGCGCATGCATGTCGTTCTGCGCCAGGTGGTCGGCCACACCCGACAGGCGGGTGTGTACGTCGCCGCCACCCAGGTCTTCCGCGCTCACCACCTCACCCGTGGCGGCCTTCACCAGCGGCGGGCCGCCCAGGAAGATGGTGCCCTGGTTCTTGACGATGATGGACTCGTCACTCATGGCGGGCACATAGGCACCACCTGCGGTGCAGCTGCCCATCACCACGGCGATCTGCGCTATGCCCTGCGCACTCATGTTGGCCTGGTTGTAGAAGATGCGGCCGAAGTGGTCGCGGTCGGGGAAAACTTCGTCCTGGTTGGGCAGATTGGCACCGCCGCTGTCCACCAGGTAGATACAGGGCAGGTGGTTCTGCTCGGCGATCTCTTGGGCACGCAGGTGTTTCTTCACGGTGAGGGGGTAGTAGGTGCCGCCCTTCACCGTGGCGTCGTTACACACCACCATACAGTCCACACCACTGACCCGGCCGATGCCCGCAATCAGGCCCGCGCCCGGTGCGTCGCCCTTGTACATGCCGTACGCTGCCAGGGGCGACAACTCCAGAAAAGGCGTGCCCGGGTCCAGCAGCATCTGCACCCGGTCACGCGGCAGCAGCTTGCCACGCGCCGTGTGTTTGGCACGGGCGGCTTCACCACCACCTGCCTCCACTTTGGCGAACTGCGCTTGCAGGTCGTCCACCAGCGCGCGCATGGCGGTGGCGTTGGCCTGGAAGTCCGCAGAGCGGGCGTTGAGTTTTGTCTCGATCTTGCTCATGCTGTTTTTTCCTCGTCCAGCCCCAGCTGGATTTTCATCTCGTCGCGGATCTTGAATTTCTGGATCTTGCCGGTCACCGTCATCGGGAAGGCGTCCACAAACTGGATGTACTTGGGCACCTTGTAGTGCGCGATCTGGCCCTTGCAGAAGTCGCGGATCTCGTCGGCTGTCACCGTCTGCCCCGGCTTGGTGATGATCCAGGCGCACAGCTCTTCGCCATAACGTTTGTCGGGCAGGCCGACCACTTGCACGTCCTGCACCTTGGGGTGGCGGTAGAGGAACTCTTCGATCTCGCGCGGGTAGATGTTTTCGCCGCCACGGATCACCAGGTCCTTGATGCGACCAACGATATTGACGTAGCCCTCGGCGTCCATCACCGCGAGGTCGCCGGTGTGCATCCAGCCGTCGGCATCGATGGCCTCGCGGGTGCGAGGCTCGTCGTCCCAGTAGCCGTGCATCACCGAATAGCCCCGGGTGCAGAACTCACCCGACTGGCCGCGTGGCACGGTGGCGCCGGTCTCGGGGTCCACGATCTTGATCTCTATATGCGGCTGCACCGTGCCCACCGTGGTCACGCGTTTGTCCAGCGGCGTGGTGGTGCTGCTCTGGCAGCTCACCGGGCTGGTCTCGGTCATGCCGTAGGCGATGGTGATCTGCGACAGGTGCATCTGCTCGACCACACGTTTCATCACCTCGATGGGGCAGGCCGTGCCGGCCATGATGCCGGTGCGCAGGCTGCTCAGGTCGAACTCGGCAAAGCGCGGATGGTCCAGCTCGGCGATGAACATGGTGGGCACGCCGTGCAGGCCGGTGCAGCGCTCGGCCTGCACCGTCTCCAACACCGTGAGAGCATCAAAACCATCGTTCGGGTACACGATGGCGCTGCCGTGGGTCAGGCAGGCCAGATTGCCCAGCACCATACCGAAGCAGTGGTACATGGGCACGGGGATACACAGCTTGTCGGCGGGTGTGAGCTGCATACACTCGCCGATAAAAAAGCCGTTGTTCAGGATGTTGCGGTGGGTGAGCGTGGCACCCTTGGGAAAGCCGGTGGTGCCGCTGGTGAACTGGATGTTGATCGGGTCGGTGGCTTTCAGCCCCTGCTGCACTTCGGCCACATGCGCGTCGAGCGGGTCACCATGCTCTAGCAGGGTGGAGAACCGCGTCATGCCCGCCTCTGCCGCACCCTGACCCGGGGCGTCGATCCAGTAGATGGCCTGCAGCTGTGGCAGCTTCTTCGCACCCAGCTCGCGCAGCATACCCAGGTAGTCACTGGTCTTGAAACGCGGCATGGTCACCAGCGCCTTACACCCCACCTTGTTGAGCGCGTATTCCACCTCGGACGTGCGGTAGGCCGGGTTGATGTTGACCAGCACCAGCCCCGCCTTGGCGGTGGCGATCTGCATCAGCACCCAGGCCACGTTGTTGTGTGACCAGATGCCCACGCGGTCGCCCGGCACCAGGCCGGTTTTAAGCAGCGCACTGGCCAGGCGGTTCGATGCCGCCTGCAGCTCGCGGTAGCTGAAGCGCTGGCCTTCGTGGCGGCTGACCAGGGCCAGCGCGTCGGGCTGGCGCGCCACCATCGCGTCGAAGAAGTCGCCAATGGTCTGTTCGATCAGGGCGGGCTCAGTGGCGCCGCGTGCGTAGCTCTCGGCAGCCATGGGGTCAGGAGGTTTCTGCAAACAACTCGCGGCCGATCAGCATGCGGCGCACTTCACTCGTGCCCGCGCCGATCTCGTACAGCTTGGCGTCACGCCACAGCCGCTCCACCGGGAAGTCCTTGGTGTAGCCCACACCACCCAGCGTCTGGATGGCTTCACCGGCCATCCAGGTCGCCTTCTCGGCGGCGTAGAGGATGGCGCCTGCTGCGTCCTTGCGGAAGGTGCGCGCGTGGTCGTTGCGGTCGCAGGCCTTGCCCACGGCGTACACGTAGGCACGTGTGGCCTGCCAGGTGCTGTACATGTCGGCGATCTTGCCCTGCATCAGCTGGAATTCACCGATGCTCTGGCCAAACTGTTTACGTTCGTGGATATAGGGGATCACCGCGTCCATACACGCGGCCATGATGCCCAGCGGGCCGCCCGACAACACGGCGCGCTCGTAATCCAAACCGCTCATCAGCACCTTGGCGCCCATACCTTCGCCGCCCAGCACGTTTTCTTCGGGCACCTCGCAGTTGTCGAAGAACAGCGGATAGGTGTTGGAGCCGCGCATGCCGAGTTTGTCGAGTTTGGTGCCTGCGCTGAAGCCCTTGAAGTTCTTCTCGACGATAAACGCCGTCATGCCGCGTGCGCCCATCTCGGGTTCACTCTTGCCGTAGATCACCAGCGTGTCGGCGTCGCCGCCGTTGGTGATCCACATCTTGCCGCCGTTCAGCACGTAGTAGCCGTCTTTCTTCTCGGCCTTGAGCTTCATACTCACCACGTCGCTGCCCGCATTCGGCTCGCTCATCGCCAGTGCGCCGACGTGTTCACCACTCACCAGCTTGGGCAGGTATTTGGCTTTCTGCGCGTCGGTGCCGTTGCGGTGGATCTGGTTCACACACAGGTTGCTGTGCGCGCCATACGACAGGCCCACCGAAGCCGATGCGCGAGACACCTCTTCCATCGCCACGATGTGCGCCAGGTAACCCAGCTCGGTGCCGCCGTACTCCTCTTTCACCGTCATGCCGTGGAGGCCCAACTCACCGAGCTTGGCCCACAGGTCGTGCGGGAACAGGTTGTCACGGTCAATGGCGGCAGCGCGTGGGGTGACCTCGTGGGCGCAGAAGTCCTGGATCGCATCGCGCAGTGCATCAATGGTGTCACCCAGGTCGAAATTCAGGCCGGGATCGTGCATGGGTTGTCTCCTCAAAGAATTCAGTTCCGTAACGACTCACCCCCAGGCTTCGCTGCCGCTCTCGCCAACCCCCTTGCAGGGGGCGACACCAGTGGCCTGGCAAAGCCAGTTCCACGGTGTCTTCTTGAAGGGCCGCGCGCGCCCCATGCGGTTGGATGCAACGGACTGAGTAGTTACTCAAACCCACAGCTTACGCTGTGTGGCGGCGCATTTGGGGCCACAATGGTTGCAAATCGTGCCATCACTCCTCGCAAGCTACCATGCCACCCCACCCTGCCCTCATGCCCGCCCGGGCTGCCACCCCCATGGCCTTTGTTCGAATGGTGGTGCATGCTTATACAGCGCGGGGGCTGGACCCGGCGCAGGCCCTGCAACAGGCACAGATTACGCCGCAGGATGTCAAAAACCCAAATGCCCGGGTCACAGCCGCGCAGTTCGAGGCTTTGAATGCCCACGCCATGCAGGAGCTGGACGACGAAGCCCTGGGCTGGTTCAGCCGCCGCCTGCCCTGGGGCAGCTACGGCATGTTGTGCCGCGCCTCATTAGGCGCGCCCAACCTGGGTGTGGCGCTGAAGCGCTGGTGCCGCCACCACCGGCTGCTGACCAGCGACATCGTGCTGGACTTGCGGGTGGCCGACGGCGTGGCCACCATGTCCATCACCGAAAACCGCCCGCTGGGCGAGTTCCGCGAGTTCTGCCTGGTGTCGAGCCTGCGGTTTGTGCTGGGCTATGCCTGCTGGGCCATTGACTCACGTATTGCGCTGCGGGCCGCCCGTTTTCCGTTTGCGGCACCCGGCCACTCTGACGCCTACCCGCTGATGTTCCCCGGCACGGTGCAGTTTGGCGCAGCGCAGGCCAGTGTCAGCTTTGATGCGCAGTACCTGGCCCTGCCGCTGCAGCGCGACGAACCCGCGCTGCGCACCATGCTCAAACGCGCCCTGCCGCTGACCGTGCTGCAGTACCGACGCGACCGGCTGCTGGGCCAGCGGGTGCGCGAGCTGCTGCGCACGCCACAACCCGTACACGCCGCCACCGCCGACGGGCTGGCCGCACGGCTGCACATGTCCAGCCGCACGCTGCACCGGCAACTGCATGAAGAAGGGGTGTCGCTGCAGGCGCTGAAAGACGAGGTGCGGCGCGAGCAGGCCATGGACCAGCTGCGCCGCAGCAGCCGCCCGATCAAACAGGTTGCACTGGCGGTGGGCTTTCGCAACGAGAAGAGTTTTTCGCGGGCGTTTAGGGGGTGGACAGGGGAATCGCCGGGGGAGTTTCGGCGTGCGCAGCTGGCTGTGCCTGCGGGGTAATGCTTCTATTTTTATAGCTGCATGCGCACACCAGACGTGCGCCACAGGCACTTTTTACTTATAAATCACTGCGGGTACGCGCGCCGCACTTCTTCCGCCACCAGGGCCTTTAGTTGTTCGTGGCCAAAGTCCTGCAGCGGGCGCCCGTTCACAAAGAAGCCCGGCGTCTTGGTCACCTTGGCGCTGACGGCATCGGCAATGTCCTGGTTCACCACCGCCTGCACGGCGGGCAAATTCACGTCCTGTTTGGCCCGGGCGATGTCCAGCCCCGTGGTGCCCAGAAACGCCCAGATGTGTTCGGGGTTGGGGTTGTCGTGTGAGGCCCACATCGGCTGCGCGCCGAGTGTGGCCTCCACCACCGGCCAGAAAACGTTCTGCAGGCGCGCGGCTTCCAGGATCTTGACGGCGGGCTCGGACCCGTGGTGCAGCGGCAGGTAACGCACGGCGAGCTGCACCTTGCCCTGGTGTTCGTCCACCAGGCGTTTCACCAGCGGGTAAAAAGCCCGGCAGGTTTCACACGCCGGGTCAAAAAACTCGACGATGCGCACCTTGGCACTGGAGGGGCCGTAGGTGGGTGAATGGGGGCGGTTGAACACCGAGTTGGCTTGTGCCGCCTCGCGGATCTGGGCTTCTTTTTGTGCGTTCAGGTAGCTGTATACCCCCAGCGCAAACGCAAGCAGAACCGCCAGGCCGGACAGGATAAAAAGGGTTTTCTTGGAGATCATTTTGGAGTGTCTTTCTTGGCCGCCAGAAGCAGCACAACAATGCAGGTGAAGGCGAGCAAAGAGAGCAAGGGAATGGTGATGAAACCCACCAGCTCCAGCTTTTGTGCCGCACACGAATTGCCCTTGCCACAGGGCTGCAAACCTTGGGGAATAAAACCGCCGTACAGCAGGCAGTGGTACAGCGCCACCAGCCAGCCCAGGGCCGCCAGCGGCAGGGCGTACTTCACGCTGCGGGTGTCCTGGCTGAATGCACCCATGCCCAGGATCAGCACCAGCGGGAACATGGCGATACGCTGGTACCAGCACAACACGCAGGGCTCCAGGTCCATCACTTCGCTGAAGAACAGCGCGCCCAGCGTGGACACCAGCGCCAGCAGCCAGGCGGCCCACACCAGGGCCCATTGGCGCTGCGACATGGCAGCAAGGTCTGTCATGGCGTGCCCCCTTTGTGCGCCGACGCGGGCTGCCGGAATGCCGAATAAATAAGCAAGGCCGCGCCGCACACAATGGCCATGTCGGCCACGTTGAATGCAGGCCAATGCCAGCCCCGGACGTGGAAGTCCAGAAAGTCCACCACGTAACCACGGAAGGCGCGGTCCAGGCCGTTGCCCAGTGCGCCCCCCAGGATCAGCGCATAGGCCAGGTGCTCCGAACGCAGTGCCGGCCTGCGCAGCAGGAAGGCCAGCCAGACCGACACCACCAGCGCCACACCCCCGAAGAAGAAGCGCTGCCAGCCCCCGGCGTCGGCCAGAAAACTGAAGGCCGCCCCGTAGTTCCAGGCATGCACCAGGTTAAAGAAGCTGGTGACCGGCTGGCTCCAGCCGTAGGGTGTGTAGGTGTGCACCAGGTATTTGGTGGCCTGGTCTACCACCAGGATGGTGAGTGCGATCCAGTAGCCCGTCAGGCGTGGACCGGCAACACTGCGGACAGGGGCCGCAGACAAGGAAGAGAAGGTTGACAACAAGGTCTCCAAACGCAGGATTCGAAAGGTTCGCGTGGCTGACGCTGCAAACGCAAACGCAAGCCCAAACGCGAAAGCTGAAAAGCCCCCTGCATCCACAGGCGGACCAAAAGCGGAACCTAGAGAATCGGAGGCTTGAAGCGGGGCGCGCGTTCCGCGCTGAGAAAACGGGTGCTGGCGGCAGGTGAAAACCAGCGCACGGACGCCAGAGGTACAGCCCCCACATACACACCAGACAACACCACTTGCTGGCCGCCCTGACAGGCTTGGCACGCACCACACACACTGCAGGCTTGGGGTGTGCTGCAAGGTGAAGCCTGCGCCGGGTTGGCCGCGCTGCCGTGGCCAACACAATGCGCTGCGTCGCGTGGGGCGGCTTCCGCAGCAGCGATATGACCACCCGCTGCTACCACAACCGCTGCACCCGGCATGCCCGCAAAGGCAAACTGGAACACTGTCAGTGTGAGGAGGAACAGAACGAGGAGGCGGCGCATGGGTGGTATGGGGTTGCGGACATGGGCCCCTGCCCTGTGGCCGTCACGGCGTTGGATTTTAACCGTCCCGCCCTGGCTGCCTGCGGCACATCGCGGGTCAGCGGGCCGCCCCCATCCGCAACACCCGCGCAGCCTCTTCCGTCCGCGCGTCGTCCACCTCGCGCAGCACAGAGCCCACGTCCACAGACCGGGTGCTGCGCTGGAACTGCCCGGTCAGCACCGACCCGACCGACAGCGCGCCGCTGTGGTACAGGCTCCAGATTTCTTCGCCATACCGCGTAGCCAGCAGCGCGGGCGCGAACTGGCCAAAGAAGTTCTTGAGGTTGTCCACGTCGCGCAGCAGCATGCGCTGGGCGTGGTTGTTGCCTGCGGCGTCAATGGCCTGGGGCAGGTCGATGATGACGGGGCCGTCGGCGGCGAGCAGGATGTTGAACTCGGACAGGTCGCCGTGCACCACCCCCGCACACAGCATACGCACCACCTCTTTCACCAGCGTGGCGTGGTGGCGCAGCGCGTCTTCGGGGCTGAACACCACGTCGTTCAGGCGCGGGGCGGCGTCGCCGTCGGCGTCGGTCACCAGCTCCATCAGCAACACGCCGTCGCAGAAGTTGTAGGGCGTGGGCACCCGCACGCCTGCGGTGGCCAGGCGGTAGAGCGCATCGACCTCGGCGCTTTGCCAGGCGGCCTCTTGCTCCTGGCGGCCAAATTTGCTGCCCTTGGCCATGGCGCGGGCCGAGCGTGAGTTCTTGACCTTGCGGTTTTCGGTGTAGTCCACGGCCTGGCGAAAGCTGCGCTGGGTGGCTTCCTTGTAGATCTTGGCGCAGCGGGTGTCGTCCCCACAGCGCACGACGTAGACCATCGCTTCCTTGCCGCTCATCAGCTGGCGCACCACGGTGTCGATCAGGCCTTCTTCGACCAGGGGTTGCAGTCTTGGCGGTGTTTTCATGGGGGGTATTTTGCGCCACGGCCAGAGGGCAGCGTGGCAGGTGCAATTGCTATATTTTGTATAGCTGCTTGCGCACGTCCACTGTGCGCCAGAGGCACTTTTTCCTTAAAAAATACCTTCTTCCTTTCAATCCGGTGCCAGCTGTGTTGCAGCATGGGCAGGCACACCCTGCGCCTGCGCGGCGGCGGCCTGTGCGGCCATGGCGCGCTGAAAGCCATCACGCTGCTGCAACCGCTGCCAGTACGCGGCCACGGATGGCGGAAAACGCGGCACCAGATCCAGGTGGCTGGCCAGCATCAGCGCGTAACCCACCGACACGTCGGCAGCGGTGAAGCGGTCGGCACACACAAAGTCATGCTCCGCCAGCACCGCGCCAATCCCCCGCAGCCGGGAGATAAACCATTTGGCGTAGTCGTCCGCCGCCTGCGGCAGGCGGCGCTCGGCAGGCTCAAAACGGCCATAACGCAGCACGATGGTTTGTGGGAATGTCAGCGTCGCTTCGCCATGGTGCAGCCAGTTGAGCCATGCGCCAAAGTCCGTACCACCGGGGCGCACGGTGAAGCCACGGGTGTTGTCCGGGTCACAGCGCTCGGCCAGGTACTGGCACATCGCTGACGATTCGGTCATGCGCGTATCGCCGTCCAACAGCAACGGTACTGTGCCCAGCGGATTGATGTCGAGGTAGCTGCGCTGCAATGCCCGGGGCGGGAACGGCAACATCTGCAACTGGTACGGGGCCTGTAACTCTTCCAGCATCCACAGGGGGCGGAAGGAACGGGCGCTGACGCAGTGGTAGAGGGTGATCATGGGTTTATTTTTCCGGGCGGGGTCGACACGAGGTCATTCGTAGTGTGACCACATCCGCAGCACACGCACTGTGCGTTCCTGCTTGAACACTTCATAGACCAGGCGGTGCTGGATGTTGATGCGGCGCGAATAGGCTCCACTCAGGTCGCCCACCAGCTTCTCATACGCCGGTGGGTTTTGGAATGGGTCGTTGGCCAGCACGTCCAGAAGCGCCTGCGCGTGCGCCCTGAGCCCGGCAGCCGAGAGCTTCTTGGCGTCCTTCAGCGCATGTTTGGCGAAAACCACTGTCCACGTCACCAAGTAACCGCCGTGGCACTTTCACTTAGGGGCTCTGACATGCCCTGCTGGATGGACTCGCGCATGCCCGGAACCGACAGCAGGTACAGCGTCTCTTGAATGGCCTGCCAATCCTCGGCCGACACCAGCACAGCGCTGCTGCGTTTGCCGGAGATCAGGATGGGCTGGTGCGATTCGGCCGCCTGGTCGATAAGCCGGTACAAATCTGCGCGTGCTTCACTGGCGGTGATGGGAGGGGTCATGGTGTGCTCCTATGGATCCGAAATCGTACGCCTAAACGTACGCCTCGTCTATGACCCCAACCCGGCGCAGCGGATAGACGTGCGCAGCACGAAGCCTGCACGCGTCAAGCGTCGTTGCCGTAGATGATGAAACCGGCGTGTTGGGCCACCTTGTCGTAGAGCGCCCGGCCAGCGGTGTTGGTTTCATGGGTTTGCCAGTACACACGTTTGACGCCGGACGCTTTGGCGGCCTGGTACACACCTTCGATCAGCAAGCGCCCCACACCGCGGCCGCGCACAGCCGGGTCGGTAAACAGGTCTTGCAGGTAACAAGTGGGCTCGATCCGCGTCGTGCTGCGGTGGAACAGGAAATGGGTGAGGCCCAGCAGTTGGCCGTCGGACTCGGCCACCAGCGCAAACACAGGTTCGTTCTGGTCGAAGAAACGCGCCCAGGTGGTTGCGGTGATTTCGGGTGCCAGGGCGGTGTCGCCCTCTCGGCCATAGAAGGCGTTGTAGCCGGCCCAGAGAGGTTTCCAGGATTGGAGGTCGGAGGGCTGGAGGGGGCGAATGAGGATGGGGGTTGGCATGAAAGGGTAAGCGCATGTCGGGTAAAGGAATGCGGGGCCTTCAGCGCCAGGGTTTCGATTCAGCCGACGCCAAGAGTCGGCTGGTGAAAGACTAGCCTACGCGTTTTACGCGATAGCCCTTGCCCTGCATACATAGGTTGTGCAGTTCTGTTTGTTCCGCTGCTGGCGTTTTATTGAGTCGCACTTGATAGGTGCACTCAGATACGTCGTTTGTCCGTTGATGATCGGATGCTCCTTCTTTTACCCAAGCGTACCGAGCAGGCGATGCACACGCAGAAAGAAACAAAGCGACAGCGCCAACAAAGATAAGTTTTTTCATTTTTTACAGAGTCGTTGAAAAGGGAAATTCGTAACGCAATGTAGCATTCGCGCAAACACACTTGGCATCAATGTCCCTTTAAGTGCGGGGGAAAAGGTGCGGAGCCGCTTAGCGCATGGCCGGGCAGTCTCTTCGTTGGACAAGTTCATTACACCCATAGCAGCACGCCCGCAAACAGGCCTACCGGTGATATTCCCCCAGGGCTCACCGCACCTCCGCCCCCAACGACTTCTGCAACGCCTTAAATTCCGGCGAATTCCGCAAAATACTCCCCCCCGCCTCAATCAGGTTGTCCACCTCGTCCCCCGATATCGACAGCGCCGTAGGAATCTGCAGCAACTGCCTGCGCCCCGCACTCTCCGGCGCGTCGCGCAGGTTGACCTGGATGACGTGGATCTCGGCGTCGCGGGCGAAGGCGTCTGCACCGCGGCCTTTGCCGGTGCGCAGTTCTTCTTTCCACTGGCGGGTCAGGTCGGCCAGGAACTCCTGGGTTTCGGTGGTGGCGCGTGCACCTGCGCCAAACACCAGCGCGTCCACCACATCGACCATGCCGGGCACTTTGTCGCTGGCGTTGACGTTGGCAGAGGGGTCGCGTTCAGAGTTGACTGTGATCAGCACCAGGCGGCGAATGCTGCCGGTGGGGATGCCAACTTCGCGGAAGCTGCTGCGCAGGCCGCCACCGGCCAGCGTGCGGTCGAGCAGGCGGCGCACGCCGAGGTTGTCCACCAGGCCACCATCGACCAGGTGGATGTAGGGGCGGGTTTTGGCGTCGAGGTAGCTGCTTTCTTGCGCGCGGTACAGACGCGACCGGTAGTCGGTGCCGGTGATGTCGCGCAGTTGCAGCGGGATGCCCCGGCGTTTGCAGTCGTCGGCATGGTTGTGCAAGGTGACGGGGCTGAGCAGCAGCGGCACAGACGAGGATGCAGCCACGGCAAAGGACAGCGGCACACTCTGGAAGTCGGAGCAGATCAGCTCGAACTGCGCGGGGGTGAACTCAAATTCAGCCCCTTGCGACATGTCGGTGGCGGTGATCAGCAGCTGCGGGTGGCGCGGGCGGCGCTGGATGTCGCCATAGGTCATGCCCTTGTACAGGGTGTCGAGCCGCCGCGCCAGGATGTGGCTGCGGCCAAACCAGGGGGACGTCAGATCCACCAGGGTGCCGGGGTGCAGGGCTTGCAGGATCAGGCTGTTCTGGAAGTTTTGGCGCAAAAATTCGTGCTCAAAATTGGGCAGGCCGTCGGCCCCAAACGCTGCGTAATAAGCCGCCACAATACTGCCGCCCGACACCCCACTGACCACGTCCGCCGCCTCCAGCAGGTTGGATGGTTTGCCTTGCCAGCTGTATTCGACCTTGCGCAGCTCGGACAACACGCCAAAGCCAAATGCCGCCGCACGGGCCCCGCCGCCCGACAGCGTGACCGCGACCAGAATGGTCGGGTCGCGCCCCTCGACCAGCAGGCCTTCGGGGGCTTTGCGGTCTGGGTCCAGCGGCGTATTGGCCCAGGGCTTGACGGTGGAGCAGCCAGCCACTGCTGCCAGCAACAGCAGCGCGCCCCACAGGCGCAGGGTGCGTTTCATGGCGTTGTGGCCGTTAATGCGGACACGTTGTACGCCGCCAGCAACGCGGGCAGGTCGGCCATGCTGGTGAACACCTGCGTGGCCCCGGCCGCGCGCAGGGCCTGGGGTGTGGCGTGTTCTGGCCCACCGGGGCTGTAGCCAAACACGGTGGCCCCAGCAGCCACACCGGCGGTGACACCGGTGACGGTGTCTTCGACCACGGCGCAGCGTGTGGGGTCAACCCCCAGCGCGGCGGCAGCAGCCAGGTACACGTCGGGGAAAGGTTTGGAGCGGGGCGTTTCGTGGCCGCTGAAAATGCGCCCGGCAAAGTACGGCGTGAGGCCGACTTTTTCTATCTGCAGCTCGATCTTGATACGGTCGGCACCAGAGGCACAGGCAATCTGCCCGCCGAGCGCGGTGTGTATCGCCTGCACGGCGGCGTGGATGTGGGGGATGGCCTGCAGCTCGCGCTCCAGCAGCGCGTTGCGCTCGGCGCGGAACTGCACCATCCATTCCTCGGTGAGGGGCTGGCCGGTGCGCTCTTCGATCAGGTCCTTCTTATCCTTGACAGCGTTGCCGAGAAATGTCTCCATACATTCGGCCTCGGACAAGGCCCAGCCACGGGCGTGCAGCATGCTGTGCAGCACGCGGTGGGTGAGGAGCTCGGAGTCCACCAGCACACCGTCGCAGTCGAACAGGACGGCGTCAAAAGGAATGGTCATTGGTTGCTATTAAATGAATAGCTGCATGCGGGCGTATTACCTGCGCAAGAGCCGGTTTTTGTTACGAATTCAGGGCGCAATGTCCCCGTCCAGATAGTACCAACGGCCGTTTTCCCTTACAAAGCGGCTGTGTTCATGCAAGCGGATGGCGCGGCCCGTGGCTTCGCGCTGGCGGGCGACAAATTCGACGGTGGCGTGGTCGCTGTCGGACTCTTTGAAAGCGCGCACGTCCAGGCCCAGCCACTTGGCACCGGCATCAAAACGCACCTGCGACGGGCGCTTGGCCGCAGCCCAGGTGGCCAGCAGGTAGTCGGCACGCTCGAGCACAAAGGCGGTATAGCGGGAGCGCATGAGGCTTTCCGCGTCCGGGGCGGGCGTGGTGTCGAAGTGGTCCACATACCGGCCACAACATGCTTCTAGCGCAAGGGGCCGCCCGGCGAGTTGGCGGCCGCAGGGGCAAACGTCTTTGCTTTTTGCGCTTGTCACGCCAGCGCCCGCTGGATCAGCAGCTTCTGGATGTCCGACGTGCCCTCGTAAATCTGGCAGACACGCACGTCGCGGTAGATCCGCTCCAGCGGGAAGTCGCTGACGTAGCCGTAGCCGCCCAGGGTCTGGATGGCGGCACTGCACACCTTCTCGGCCATTTCGCTGGCGAAGAGTTTGGCCATGGCGGCTTCTTTCAGGCAGGGCAGCCCGGCGTCGCGCAGGCTGGCGGCGTGCCAGATGAGCTGGCGCGCGGCCTCCAGCTGGGTGGCACAGTCGGCCAGGCGAAACCCCACCGCCTGCTGGTTGAAGATGCTGCCGCCAAAGGCCTGGCGTTCCTTGGCGTAGTTCAGCGCAAATTCAAACGCGCTGCGGGCCATGCCCACACTTTGGGCGGCGATGCCGATGCGGCCGCCTTCGAGCGCGCCCAGGGCGATCTTGTAGCCCTCCCCTTCCGCACCGATCAGGTTTTCGGCCGGGATGCGGCAAGCGTCGAAGTTGATGAGTGCGGTGTCGCTGCTGTGCTGGCCGAGTTTGTCTTCCAGTCGGGCCACGGTGTAACCCGGTGCGTTGGTGGGGACCATGAAGGCGCTCATGCCCTTCTTGCCCGCGCCTTTGTCGGTCACGGCAATCACGATGGCGACGTGGCCATTTTTGCCGCTGGTGATGAACTGTTTAACGCCGTCGATCACATAGCCGTCGCCGTCTTTGCGGGCCACCGTGCGCAGGCTGGATGCATCGCTGCCGGCCTGTGGCTCGGTCAGGCAAAAGGCACCGAGCATCTGGCCCTGGGCCAGCGGCTCCAGCCACTGCTTCTTTTGCTGGGCGTTGCCGTACCGCAGGAGGATGGCGTTGACCGGGCAGTTGGTCACGCTGATGGCGGTGCTGGTGCCGCCATCACCTGCGGCGATTTCTTCCAGCACCAGCGCCAATGTGAGGTAGTCGAGCCCGGCACCGCCGTGTTCTTCGGGCACACAAATGCCATACGCACCCAGCGCGGCTAGGCCGTCGTGGGCTTCGCGCGAGAAGTGGTGGTCTTTGTCCCAGCGGGCGGCGTGGGGCCAGAGCTGCTCTTGTGCAAACACACGCACGGCGTCGCGGATCATTTCCTGGTCGGGGGTTAACAACATGTGGGTGTCTCCAATCTTTGTTTTAAACAACTTAAGTAACTACTCAGCACCGTCTGCGCACCACACGGCTCATGCCAACTGACGCCGCGGAACTGGCTTTGCCAGGCCGCTGGAGTCGCCCCCTGCAAGGGGGTTGGCGAGAGCGAAGCGAAGCCTGGGGGTGAATATTTTTCACCAATGGGCGGCGCGGCGGCCGTCGTAGTGCAGCAAGCGGCCACGGTCGGCAGGTGTGATGCTGGCCAGTGTGTGCACCAGGCCTTGCACACTTTGCTCCACCGTGAGTGTTGCAGCGCTGCCGCCCATGTCGGTCTGCGTCCAGCCCGGGTCCAGTGCGACCAGCGTGGCGCGGGGCCAGGCGGGTTGTGCGGCGGCGACCACCATGTTGAGTGCGGCTTTGCTGACGCGGTAAAGCCAGGCGTCACTGCCAGTCTCGCTGATCAGCGACATCTGGCTGGACAGGAAGGCGAACACACCACTGCCCTCGTCCAGCAGCGGGGCCACCTGCGGCAGCGCCTGCATGGCACCCAGCACGTTGGTGTGCATAACCCGGTCGAACTGCTCGCGGTTCGGTGGTGTGCGGGCACCGTTCGCGTCCCACAGGCCCGCAACGTACAGGGCCAGCGAGATCTTCTCGCCGTCCAGTTGCCAGGCCAGACCACTGACGCTGGCCGGGTTGGCCACGTCCACGGTAAGGGCCTGCGCACCCAGCGCCTGCACGCGGGCGCGGCCTGCGTCATCGCGCACGGTGGCGATCACGCGGTGGCCCGCCTCGCGGTACTGGCGAACGAGTTCGAGGCCAATACCCCGGGACGCGCCGATCACAAGAACAGTGTTCATTTTATTAACCAAATTGGCTTCTAGCGCACATAGGGCGTGCGCATATAGCTATATTGTTTATAGCAACTCAACAGCCAGGGCCGTTGCTTCGCCGCCGCCAATACACAGCGTGGCCACACCACGCTTGAGGCCACGCGCCTGTAACGCATGCACCAGCGTGACCATGATGCGGGCACCACTCGCACCGATGGGGTGGCCCAGCGCACAGGCACCGCCGTTGACGTTGACGATGGCGTGCGGGATGGACAGCTCGGCCATCAGCGCCATGGGTACAACAGCGAAGGCTTCGTTGATTTCCCACAGATCCACGTCGCTCACGCTCCAGCCAGTTTTGGCCAGCAGCTTTTGCACTGCGCCGACGGGCGCGGTGGCAAACCAGTTGGGGGCCTGCGCGTGCGTGGTGTGTGCCACGATGCGCGCCAGGGGTTTGGCACCCAGCTGCGCGGCGGTGCTGGCGCGCGCCATCACCAGGGCGGCCGCACCGTCGTTGATGGACGAGCTGCTAGCGGCAGTGATGGTGCCGTCTTTTTTGAATGCAGGTTTGAGCAGCGGGATCTTGTCGAGTTTGACCTTGCCTGGGCCTTCGTCCACCGACACCACCGTTTCGCCGCTGCGGCTTTTGACGGTGACGGGGGTGATCTCAGCCGCGAACGCGCCGGACGTGGTGGCGGCCTTGGCGCGTTCAACGCTGGCGATGGCAAAAGTGTCCTGCTGCTCGCGGGTGAAGTTGTATTTGGCGGCGCAGTCTTCACCAAAGGTGCCCATGGAGCGACCGGGTTCGTACGCATCTTCCAAGCCGTCGAGCATCATGTGGTCAAAGATGCGGTCGTGGCCCATGCGGTAGCCGCCCCGGCCTTTTTGCAGCAGGTAGGGGGCGTTGGTCATACTTTCCATACCGCCTGCCACCACTACGTCGTGGCTCCCGGCCAGCAGCATGTCGTGCGCAAACATGGCGGCTTTCATGCCCGAGCCACACATTTTGGACAGGGTGACGGCCCCAGCGCTTTGCGGCAGGCCGCCTTTAAACGCCGCCTGGCGCGCGGGGGCTTGGCCTTGGCCTGCCATCAGGCAGTTGCCAAACAGCACTTCACCAACCAGATCAGGGGCGACACCCGCACGTTCGACCGCTGCCTTGATGGCCGCACCGCCGAGGTCGTGGGCGGCCAGCGCCGCGAAGTCGCCCTGGAATGCGCCCATGGGGGTGCGGGCGGCACCGAGGATAACGATGGAATCGGTCATGTTGTCTCCTTGAATAAAGGTGGTGAACTCAGGTCAGCGGCACCGCAGGCGCTGAACCGGTATGGGAAAAGCGCTTTTCGTGCGCGTAGGGGAACACGTCGTGCACATGGCCGGCGGCAATCCGTTCCTTGTGCGCCTGCCAGAAGGCCACATCGAGCAGGTCGGCGTGGTGCTGCATGAAGACTTCGCGCACCGTGGGGTTGCCCAGCAGGAAAGGGGCGAAGGTCTCGGGGAACACGTCTCTCGGGCCGACCGTGTACCAGACCTCGCCGCTCATTTCCTCCTCTTCGTTGCGCGGCGCGGGCACGCGGCGGAATTGGCAATCGGTGAGGTATTCAATCTCGTCATAGTCGTAGAACACCACTTTGCCGTGGCGCGTGACGCCGAAGTTCTTCCACAACATGTCGCCGGGGAAGATGTTGGCGGCGACCAAGTCCTTGATGGCGTTGCCGTATTCAATGACGCTGCGCTCGATCTGCGCCCGCGCAGCAGCACCCGCCGCGCCGGGTTCCTGCAGTGCGTCAAAGGCCTCTTGCAGGTAGATGTTGAGCGGGATCATGCGGCGCTCGATGTAGACGTGTTTGATGATCACCTCCAGCTGGCCGTCGCCATCGCGGTCGCTGATCTCCAGCTGGCTGGGAGCAAATTTCTCCAGCTCGGCGATCAGGGCATCGTCAAAGCGGGCACGCGGAAACGCGACTTCGCTGTACTCCAGCGTGTCGGCCATACGGCCCACACGGTCGTGCTGTTTAACCAGCAGATACTTGCCCTTGATCTGCTCACGCGTGGTGTCTTTGGGCGGTGGATACCAGTCCTTGATGAGCTTGAAGACGTAGGGGAAGGACGGCAGGTCGAACACCAGCATGACCATGCCTTTGATGCCGGGCGCAACCCGAAACTTGTCGCTGGAGTGGCGCTGGTGGTAGAGAAAGTCGCGGTAAAAAAGCGTCTTGCCCTGCTTGGCCAGGCCGAGTGCGTTGTAGATTTCGTTGCGCGGCTTGCGCGGCATCATGCTGCGCAGAAACTGCACATAGGCGCTGGGGATTTCCATGTCCACCATGAAATACGCACGGGCAAAACTGAACAATGCCAACAGGTCATCCTCGCCAAACAGGGCCGCGTCAATCACCAGGGTGCCCGCGTCGCCATACAACACCGGCAAGGCAAACGGCACTTCGTTAAAGCCGTTGATGATCTTGCCCACGATGTAGGCACCCTTGTTGCGAAAGAACAGACCCGACAGCACCTGGAGCTGGAAGTTGGCCCGCAGCTTGAACCCGGCCAGCCGTCTGTTCATCGCCGCCAGCACCCACGCCAGGTCGCGTGGCAGGTCTTCAAACACGCAGCGCAGTTCGAAGTCACCCACCATCTGCTGCAGCACCTCACCCAGGCTGTCGCGGGTGGGGTAGTAGGCGCGATAGGTCGGTTGGGTCACCGACTCGGCGTTTTCGATGTACTCGGTGCTGACAGCCGGGCGGACAAAGATGAAGTCGTTCTGGAAGTAGCTGCGGTGCAGGATCTTGGTGGTGACCGAGTTGAAGAAGGTCTCGGCCAGTTCGGGCTGGTAGTGGTTCACCAGCAGGCCGATGTAGTGGAGCTTGACCTGCTGCCAGACCTCCATGGGGTGTGCCCCCGCCTTGAATTCACGCTCCAGCCGCATCGAACATTCCCGCACCCGCAGGTCGTAGAACTCGATGCGTTCGCGCTGGGCACGCTGCTGGCCGTGCCAGTCTGCCGTCTCGAACCGGTGTTTGGCGCGGGACGATTCGGTGCGAAACAGGCGGTAATGGCGGTTAAAACCATCCATCATCGCCTTGGCAATGCCGTAGGCCAGCGGAGAGTCGAGGCGCTGGGGGAACATGTGCCCGTCCTGCACGGTGCGCAAAATGCTACCCGCGTGGGGCTTTTGCGACGCCGTCCACGGCGGCTTTGTACTGCGCTTCCAGCCCTTCAGTGCCATCCACCGTCATGTGCAGGTTATTGATCAAGCCGTCCTTCAGGCCATAACACCAACCGTGTAACGTGACCTTCTGGCCGCTGGCCCAAGCATCCTGCATCACGGTTGTTTGGGCAATGTTGACGACCTGTTCGATGGCGTTGAGTTCACACAGCGCATCATGCCGCCACTCGGGTGCCACGGCAGTGAGCAGTTCGCGGTGCCGATCACGTACATCTTTCACATGACGGATCCAATTGTCCGCTAGGCCCACACGTATGTCGTTCAGCGCGGCCAGCACACCACCACAGCCGTAATGCCCCACCACCATGAGGTGTTCCACACGCAGTTGGTCTACCGCATACTGGATGGTGGAGAGGCAATTCAAATCGGTGGGCACCACGACATTGGCAATATTCCGGTGCACGAACACTTCACCCGGCTCCAGGCCAGTGATCTGGTTGGCTGGCACCCGGCTGTCGGAGCAGCCAATCCACATGTACTTGGGCTTTTGCTGCGCCATCAGGCCGGTGAAGAAACCCGGGCGCTCCCGCTCCATCTGTGCCGCCCATGCGCGGTTGTGAACAAAGAGGTCTTGCAGATTGGTAGAGGTAGTCATGGCGACGATGGTATCTGGTGCGGTGGCAAAAGGCTGGGCCTGGTAGCAGGGGCTTGAATGCGCAAAGGCTCGAAAATGAATCTAGTAGGTTTTGGGCACCGGTACCAGTGTCTGCTGCATCACGCAACACAGGCTTTCTTGGTGCCCCTCCGCGCGGTGGAAAACCTCGGCGGTGGTGATCACGATGCGCCGCCCGGCTTTGACCACCCTGCCCACAGCGCGCAACTCACCGCCCTGGAATGCAGCCAGAAAATTGATCTTGTACTCCACCGTCGTGATCTCCATATCGTCCGGTACAGCCGTCAACGCCGCATAACCACCGGCAATATCAGCCAACGCACCCATCGCACCACCGTGGAACCCACCCTGCTGTTGGGCCACCTTGTCAGAGTACGGCAGAAAAACCTCGCAGTGACCAGGCCCCACCGCACCCAGCCGTGCATTGAGATGCCGCATCATGCCCTGGCGCACAAAGCTTGCTTCAACGCGCTGGTAAAGCAGTTGTTCGGGTGAATGTTCAGGTGCCATGGCGATATTGACGTTTACGTAAGCGTCAATTATCAGTCATTTGGGCTTCAATACTTTCTTCAGCAAACTTAGGGCTTCCTTTTCGTGCACCCGAAGCTCGTCCAGATTGGCCTGGATGTCGCTCATCTGCGACTCCAGTTGCTGGCGGTGGCCTGCAAGGATGGCCAGAAATTTCTCCAGCTGGGGGCCGGTGTCACGCGGGCTGTCGTACACATCGAGAATTTCTTTAGCTTCGTTCAGGCTCAACCCCAGACGTTTGGCCCGCAACGTGAGTTTGAGCCGCGCCCTGTCTCGCGCGGTGTACACACGGTTGCGCCCACCGGGTCCGACGCGTTCAGGATGGATCAGATCCATGTCCTCGTAAAAACGGATGGCCCGTGTCGTCAGGTCGAATTCTTTTGCGAGTTCACTGATGGTGTATTGGGTGGGCATGGAGCTGGGATGTTGGGTAAAAACAGATGCGCATGGGGCCTGTGTGCGAAGGAGACAGACCTTCCTGTGCGGCATCCCTAGAATCAGTTAAAAATTGACGTTAACGTTAACGTCAATACTACCCGAACACCACACATGTCCAACCCGATGAATGCCCTTGAACAAAAGCTGCAATACCCCTTTGGCGAAGCACTTCCTGAACAAGGGGTGGCAATGGATGTGGCACCGGGCGTGAAGTGGATACGTATGGCACTGCCTTTTGCACTGAACCACATCAACCTCTGGTTGATTCGTGATGTAAAAGATGGGCGCAAAGGCTGGACTGCAGTGGATTGCTGCGTGGCGAGCGATACCTCACGTGCACAGTGGGAGCAGGTTTTTACCAATGCGCTGGAGGGTTTGCCCATACTGCGGGTGCTGGTCACGCATATGCACCCCGATCACATTGGCCTGGCACACTGGTTGTGCCAGCGATGGAATGCCCCCTTGTGGATCAGTGCCACGGATTACCATGTGGCCAACACCCTGCTGCGCGCAGACACCGGAGTTCGGGGGGGCAGCATCCGCCGACTTTTATACGTCACATGGCCTGCAAGACCCAGACATTTTGGATGGAATTCGCCAACGTGGAGACCACTACCCGAGCCTGGTGCCTTCGCTTCCTCCGCAATTTCACCGTTTGATAGACAACGCGAGTGTCCAGATAGGAGCATATAGCTGGCGGTGTATTGCAGGTTATGGCCATGCCCCCGAACACATGGCGTTGTACTGTGAACAAACAGGTGTGTTGATCTCGGGGGACATGGTGCTGCCCCGCATTTCGACCAATGTCAGCGTCTTTGAGATGGAGCCAACAGCCAACCCTCTCGCTCTTTTCTTGAATTCTCTAGAGAGATACCGGGTACTCCCTGCCAGTACATTGGTGCTGCCATCCCACGGAAAACCGTTCAAAGGTCTTCACACCCGATTGGATCAACTAAAGAGCCACCATCAGGAGCGTTTGGCAGAAGTACTGGATTTATGCAGCCAAGGGTGGTGTAGCAGTGCAGACGTAGTGCCACTGATGTTCAAACGCATCTTGGACAACCAACAGTTGCCGTTTGCATTGGGCGAAGCATTGTCTCACCTGCATTATCTGTGGTTCGAAGGCCGCCTGGAGCGGGAGTTGGACGTGCAAGGTGTGTACCGATTCCATGCACAGAAGGAAAACCAATAACAGAGCCCCAAAAAGCATCCCGAGGGGATAACGTTCCTTCATTACAGGACAAGGATATTTAGCGTGCCTATTTCTTCCCCGCAAAGACAAAACCCCCGGCTCTTTCGAGACGGGGGTATTGCTGCTGTAAGAGCCTGACGATGACCTACTTTCACACGGGAACCCGCACTATCATCGGCGCGGAGTCGTTTCACTGTCCTGTTCGGGATGGGAAGGAGTGGGACCAACTCGCTATGGTCATCAGGCATAACTTGTTGTCGCCCTGACTTAGAGTCAAGACAACGAATTCATAGAGTATGGAATTAGCGGTCAGTCTTGCGACTGTATTTTGAATGCGTCATAACTTGGCATAACTTCCTTGAAGCCATTTGCATGGACATCAAAGTTATAGGGTCAAGCCGCACGAGCAATTAGTACAGGTTAGCTTAACGCATTACTGCGCTTCCACACCCTGCCTATCAACGTCCTGGTCTTGAACGACTCTTTAGGGGGCTCAAGGCCCCGGCAGATCTCATCTTGAAACGAGTTTCCCGCTTAGATGCTTTCAGCGGTTATCTCTTCCACACATAGCTACTCGGCAATGCCACTGGCGTGACAACCGATACACCAGAGGTGTGTCCACTCCGGTCCTCTCGTACTAGGAGCAGGCTTCCTCAAATCTGCAGCGCCCACGGAAGATAGGGACCAAACTGTCTCACGACGTTTTAAACCCAGCTCACGTACCTCTTTAAATGGCGAACAGCCATACCCTTGGGACCGGCTACAGCCCCAGGATGAGATGAGCCGACATCGAGGTGCCAAACACCGCCGTCGATATGAACTCTTGGGCGGTATCAGCCTGTTATCCCCAGAGTACCTTTTATCCGTTGAGCGATGGCCCTTCCATACAGAACCACCGGATCACTATGTCCTGCTTTCGCATCTGCTCGACTTGTCAGTCTCGCAGTTAAGCACGCTTATGCCATTGCACTATCGTCACGATGTCCGACCGTAACTAGCGTACCTTCGAACTCCTCCGTTACGCTTTGGGAGGAGACCGCCCCAGTCAAACTGCCTACCATGCACTGTCCCCGATCCAGATAATGGACCTAGGTTAGAACCTCAAACACACCAGGGTGGTATTTCAACGTTGGCTCCACAAGATCTAGCGACCCTGCTTCAAAGCCTCCCACCTATCCTACACAGATCTGTTCAA
>CP111109.1:1970000-2380000 GCA_026314275.1 Comamonadaceae bacterium AAW | reverse complement strand
ACAGACGCAATCCGCACCTCAGGGCTTTCGGCCAAAACATCCTCCCCCACACGCCCGACACGAACGCACGGGATAATCGCTGCCTACATGGCACTTATCACCCTACTCGACGCCCAACTGGCCTTTGGACACGTCGCTCTTCTCGACCACGCCGACTTCGCTCTTGAATCCGCTGAACGTGTGGGCCTTATCGGCCGCAACGGCGCGGGCAAGTCCTCCATGCTCAAAATCCTCGCCGGGATGGAAAAACCCGACGATGGCGCCCTGCAGGTGCAGACCGGTCTGCGCATCACCTATGTGGCGCAGGAGCCCAACCTGGACTCTGACGCTACTGTTTTCGAAGCAGCTAGCGTAGGTCTGGCGGGCGTTATTGCAGCAAGAGACCAGTACCTGTCTGGCGAAGACGGGCTGGACCTGAACGCTTTGCAATCCATCATCGAGGCGTACGACGCCTGGAACTGGGAGCAGCGTGTGGAGGAAACCCTGCACCGCCTGCACCTGGACCCGAACGCCGTCGTGGGCACACTCTCTGGCGGCACCAAAAAACGTGTGGCCCTGGCGCAGGCGCTGGTGGCCCACCCGGACGTCCTCTTATTAGATGAACCCACCAACCACCTGGACCTGGACTCCATCGAGTGGTTGGAAGAACTGTTGATCGATTTCCAGGGCAGCATCGTCACCATCACCCATGACCGCAGCTTCCTGAACCGGGTTGCGACCCGCATCGTGGAGCTGGACCGGGGCCGTCTAGGTTCCTACCCCGGCAACTTCGAGCAGTATGTGCTGCAAAAGGAAGAACAGCTGGCGCAGGAAGCCGTCATCAACGCCAAGGCCGACAAGCTGCTGGCGCAGGAGGAAATCTGGATCCGCAAAGGTGTGGAAGCCCGCCGCACCCGCAGCCAGAGTCGCATCACCCGCCTGCAGGACATGCGCGCCAGCCGCGCCGAGCGCCGCAATGCGCTGGGCAGCGTCAACATGGATGTGGCCCAAGGCCAGACCAGCGGCAAGATCGTGGCCGAGTTGACCGAGGTGGGCAAGTCGTTTGGCGACAAACTCATCGTCAAGAACTTCACCGGCACCATCGTCCGTGGTGAAAAAATCGGCCTGCTCGGCCCCAATGGTGCGGGCAAAACCACCCTGCTCAAACTCATCCTCGGCGAGTTGCAGGCGGACAGCGGCAAGATCCGCCAGGGGGCCAACCTGCAAGTGGCGTACTTTGACCAGATGCGCAATGCGCTGGATCTGGATGCCACGCTGGAAGACTTCATCAGCCCCGGCAGCGAGTGGATCGAGATTGGCAACCAGCGCAAACATGTGAAGAGTTACCTGGGCGACTTCCTGTTCTCGCCCGCACGTGCGAATTCCCCAGTACGCTCCCTGTCGGGTGGAGAGCGCAACCGCCTGCTGCTGGCGCGCCTGTTTGCCCGCCCGGCCAACGTGCTGGTACTGGACGAACCCACCAACGACCTCGACATCGACACGCTCGAGTTGCTGGAAGAGCTGCTGCAAAGTTACGACGGCACCGTGTTTTTGGTCAGTCACGACCGGACCTTCATGGACAACGTGGTGACCAGCACACTGGCTTTTGAAGGCGACGGCCTGTGGCGTGAATACGAAGGCACCGTGCAAGACTGGTTGACCCAGTCGCGCCGGGCCCGCGAGATTGCAGCCCAGCGCGCCAGCGCAGCAGGTGCCGCCAAACCCGCAGCACCGGCCGTTGCAGCAGAAAACAAGAGCGAAAACACCTCCCAGCGCACAGCGGACGCGCAGAGTCCGCTATCAAAAAAGAAGCTTAGCTACAAAGAGCAGCGCGAGCTGGACACCTTGCCCGAGTCGATTGCTGCTTTGGAGGCCGAACAAACCGACATCCAGGCCGCCCTGGCTGACGGCACGTTGTACGCCACCGACGGGGCCAAAGCCGCCAAGCTGCTCGCACGCGGGGAGCTGATCGAGGACGAACTGATGGCCGCACTGGAGCGCTGGACCGCGCTGTCCACGTAAACCCACCGAGCGCCACACCGGCTGGCACGGCTGACGCAGCCAGTGGCGCTTGTCCGACACATAAACAGCTGGCAATCGGTATATTGGGCCCACGCAGGGCAGGTGCCGTGCGCCATCTGGAGCGTATGTGACCCTTTCCTTTGCTGACACCCTTGCCGCCCCGGTCACCTCGACCCCATTCCCTCGCCTGCGCCGCACCAGGGCCTGGTGGACGGCGGGGCTGTCGGCAATGGTGCTTGGGCTTGCAGGCTGTGGCAACCTGCCGGCACAGGCACCCCATGAGCCCACCCATGCGCTGGCCAGCAACACGGGTTTGCCACTGGCTGCGCTGGTGGATGCATCCCGCCCCAAGGACGACAAGCGCCCCAGCCTCTCGGGCTTTCGCCTGCTGGGTTCGTCCGAGGCCGCCTATGGCAGCCGTATGGCGCTGATCGACGCAGCCACCAAAACACTCGACCTGCAGTACTACACCATCCACTACGACAGCTCGACCGAAGCGTTGATGGAGCGCCTGCGCGAGGCCGCGCGCCGCGGCGTACGGGTGCGTTTGCTGCTGGACGACTTCAACGCCGTGGGCAAAAACGTGGCCGTGCTGCGGCTGGACCTGGAGCCTGGCATCGAAGTGCGCATGTTCAACCCCGTGTCCGGCCCGCGCAGCTCGCAGGCCGGCCGCATCCTGGGGTCGCTATTTGACTTCAAACGTATCCAGCAGCGTATGCACAACAAGATCCTGGTGGCCGACAACACACTCGCCGTGGCGGGCGGGCGCAACCTGGGTGACGCGTATTTTGGCCAGAGCGACACCAGCAACTTCCTCGACCTGGACTTGCTGGTGGCGGGCCCGATGGTCACCGATCTGTCCCACAGCTTTGACGCCTACTGGAACGACATCCGCGCCTATCCGGTGCGCAACGTCCTGAGTGGCAATGACCTGAAGGCGTTTTACGCCGACCCAGCCCCCGCCCCACCGGCTGCGTCTTCTGCAGGAACCCAAACCCGTGTGGCATCGGCCCCGGTGGATGCTGCAGACACCACCCCCGCCGCGCCTGCTGTGGTGGAAGGCCACCCCGTCCCCGGTGCCACCGCCATGGCCCGCGAAATACAGTCCGGCACACTGGCACTGGCCTGGGCACCGTCGGCCCTGCTGGTCGACAAACCCACCAAGATCGCACCCGAAAACCCGCTGGACGAAAGTGACCGCGATGACAACGTGGTGGACGGCGTGCTGAACATCGTCACCCGTGCGCAAAAAGAGGTGCTGATCATCTCGCCGTACTTTGTGCCCGGCCCCCGCATGATGGAGGTGTTCACCACCCTGCGCCAACGCGGCGTACGCGTGCGGGTGCTGACCAACTCCCTCGCCTCCAACGATGCACCGCTGGCCCATGTCGGGTATGCGCGTTACCGCCAGCCCTTGCTGGAAGCGGGTGTCGAGCTGTTTGAGATGCGCGCTGAGGGCAAGACACAGCAGCGCTTTTTTGGCTCCACCCCGGACTCCCGCGCCAGCCTGCACACCAAGGCACTGGTGATCGACAGCCGTTTGCTGGTGGTCGGGTCGATGAACCTGGACTTGCGCTCGCAGTTGCAGAACACCGAGCTGGGCATGGTCATCCGCAGCCGCAAGTTGTCGGCCGCCATGGAAGCGGCCATCGACCAGAGCCTGGACGACAGCTACGAACTCAGCCTGCAGGACGGCCAGCTGCGCTGGACAACCCCGTCGGAGACACCCGGGCAGCCCGGCGAAGTGCTCAGCAGTGAACCGGATGCCCGCATGGGGCTGAAGATATTGCTGAAGCTGGCGGGGCCTTTTGCGCCGGAAGAGATGCTGTGATTTTGCTCTTTAATTGATAGCTGCTTGCGCACGACAGACGTGCGCTTGAAGCCTATTTCTTATATAAACACCCGGCCAATCGCTTGGGCAACCTGCTCACGAGACGATGTAAGCCGCCGCCGCGCTCGACATCAGCCGCCCGTCCGGCCCCACAAACTCCATACGGGTGGACGCCACCCGCGAGCCCAGGCGCAGCACTTCGGCGTGTAATTCGAAATGGGTGCCAATGCCGGGGCGCAGGTAGTCCACCCGCAAATCGATGGTGCCCAGCTTGGCAAACCGGTGCAGGCGCTGCTCCGGCGGCTCGTCCATATGGCGCGCACCGATGGCAGCCATCACGGCCAAGCCCCCCATGGCGTCCAGCCCGGCACTGATGACACCCCCGTGGATACGGTTGTAGGCGTAGTGGCCAATCAGCTCGGGGCGCATGTCGATACGTGCGCTCACCCGCTCGGGCAACACGCTGGTGATCTTCAGGCCCAGCATGCGGTTGAACACAATTTTGTCTTCGAAAATATCGCTCAGCCCGGCAATAAATTCAGGCTCGAACACAACAGGGGTAATGGTTTTGGGGGTCATGGTTTTTGTCTCTTGGCGCACCTTACCAGACCCGCCCCTGCGGCCCACGGGCACACTTCTGGCGGTGCATGATAGAATGCGCCAATCGCGTTTCAGACTTCCATTGCACCATGCCTTGTCCTGGTGCCGGCCCCTTCAGCAGAGGTGCCTTGGTTTTAGCCCCGTCATCGCGTGGGTCGTGCCACTTCGGTTGGCACACAAACACCCCAAACTCCCTCGACCCTCCTCCATCGCTGCTGCTGCAGCGCCCAGTAGCCACTTCCGCATCCGGCGGATGGTGACTGGACCGGGTTGTGAGCGGAACCACTGGCATCGGGGCATGCCTTTTCCCTTGTTGTGCTCTGCGCAGCCTTGTATTTTTTATTCCATTGATCTCTAACCAACTCTCTACCGCAGTCGGCAAATACCTCGTATCTCCCCTCTCCAAACGTCTCGACGATGGCCGCTACGGCGCCAGCGTCTCCATCCGCAGCGGCCGTGGCAGTGCGTCCACCGACCGTGTCATGCGCTTCAAGGACCTCTTTGAGTCCGCAGACGCCGCACACCGTTACGCCCATGAGCAGGGCTTGATCTGGGTGGCGCAGTCCAGCCAGCCCCACCGGGTTGCACTGGCTGCATAAGTGCACAGGCCCGGCGTGGGGAGCAGGGTGAATACTTCACTATTCATAGCACTCTACGCACGCTGAATGGGCGCTAGAGGCTTATTTCATGCTTAAAACAGCAGAAATGGGCTTGCGCTTTTGGCTCCGCTGAAAGCCTGCAAGAGTACCGCTGCGCGTCACACGCCACTTGCGTGGCGGACGGACTTCAGACTGCGCTGAAGTCCGGCTTACGCTTCTCCATAAACGCCGTAAAAGCTTCGCGGGCGGCGGGTTCACGCAGCATACGGCCGAAGACGGCACTCTCTTCATCCATCTGCTGCGCCACCTGCATTGCCTGGCCTTTTTTCATCAGGCGTTTGGTTTCGACCAGTGAGCTCAGTGGTTTGGCAGCGAGTTTGCGGGCCTGGGTCTGCGCCATGGCATTCACTTCGGTGGGCGGCACGATGCGGTTGACCAGGCCAATTTCAAGCGCGGCTTCGGCCATGAAGGGCTCGCCCAGGAACAGCGCCTCGGCAGCGCGGTGGTAACCAAACATTTGCGGCAGCAGCAGGCTGGACGCGGCCTCGGGGCACAGGCCCAGGTTCACGAAGGGCAGCGAGAACGCCGCGTTGTCGCCCGCGTACACCAGGTCGCAGTGCAACAGCATCGTGGTGCCGATACCCACAGCCGGGCCACACACGGCCGCAACGATGGGTTTGGGGAATGCGGCGATGCCATGCAGGAAGCGGAACACCGGTGACTGCTCTCCCGCAGGTGGCTTGTTCAAAAAATCGCCAATGTCGTTACCCGCGCTGAAGATCGTCACATCACCCTGCAGCAGCACCACCCGCACGGCGGCATCGGCCTGCGCCTGGTCCAGCGCGTCGGCCATGGTGGTGTACATGGCGGTGGTGATGGAATTCTTTTTGTCCACGCGGTTCAGCGTGATGGTGGTGACACCGGCTTCGGTGTGGACGAGGATGTCGCTCATGGGGAATCTCCAATACAAATAGGTGGGCTGGAACGGGCGCGTGCCCTATTCCTTGAAATACACAATCTGGTGGGTGGTGGCCAGCAGGGTGCCGTCGGTGCTCCACAGCTGGCCGGTCTGGTCGAAAAACCCGTTGCGAAACTCCTGCGCACGGGCCTGGCCCAGCAGGTAGCCGTCACCTGCGGCAGCCAGCTGCTGCGGGCTGGCGTGAAAGTACACCGTGATCGACACGGTGCCCGCAGGCACATGCAGGGCGCGGCGCAACCAGACACGGGGGTAAAACACATCGGCCAGCGCAGCCAGTGAACAGAAGTCCAGCGGGCGCGGCGGGTGGTCGCGCATCCAGAGCTGCGTCTGGCTGTGGTCACCGCTGCCGTCCCAGCGCTGCGGAATGTGGCCCGACACCGGGCGCATCTCGTAGCGGTTCAACCATTCCACACCGCTGGCCCCCACCATGGGCGGCACATCGGCAGGGGCAGACACCACTGGCATCGGCGTGTCGTTCATGCTCCAGGTTTCACGCCGGGCGGCGGTCACGGCGGTGGCGGTGGTGGTGACCACCGGGGCGCCATCGGCACCGGTTTGCAGCAACTCCACCGTCCAGTGCTGGGTGGACCGGTTGGTGCGCACCGGGCGGGCCGACAAGGTGAACGGCCCCTCCACCAGCGCCCCGGCGTAGTTGACAGTCAGCGACAGCGGGTCGCCCAGCAGGTCGGGGTGCTGCAGGATGGCCCGCAGTGCCATGGCTGCGGTGATGCCACCGAATGGCCCCACCATGTTCCAGTAGCCGGGGCTGGTGTGGCCGGTGTACTGGCCGGGGGCCGTTTCGTGCAGCTGCAGGGCTGTGTCAAAAGAGTGTGTTCGCATAGGGGCCAAGTGTCGGGGATGTGAAAAGTTCCGGCAGTCGTTTCCGTGACGGCGACACACCACGCCTGGTTTACACCGCCTCAAAAATCCCAGCTGCGCCCTGCCCCATGCCCACACACATGGTGACCATGCCGTAGCGCAGCTTGTGGCGGCGCAGCGCATGGATCACCGTGGCGGAACGGATGGCACCGGTGGCACCCAGCGGGTGGCCCAGCGCAATCGCGCCGCCCATGGGGTTGACCTTGGCCGGGTCGAGCCCCAGCGTGTTCATGACCGCCAGCGACTGCGCGGCAAAAGCTTCGTTCAGCTCGAACCAGTCGATGTCGCTACTGCGCAGGCCCGCGTAACGCAGCGCCGCTGGGATGGCCTCAATCGGCCCGATACCCATGATGTGCGGTGGCACACCCTTGCTGGCGAAACTCACAAAACGTGCCAGGGGTGTCAGGCCGAATTGTTTGATCGCTTTTTCGCTGGCCAGAATGAGTGCACCGGCACCGTCCGACGTTTGCGAACTGTTGCCCGCCGTCACCGAGCCCCGTGCCGAGAACACGGTGCGCAGCTTGCCCAGGCCTTCGATGCTGGTGTCGGGGCGTGCGCCTTCGTCCAGGCTCACGGTGCGGGTGCTGACGATGGGTTCACCGCTGTCCAGGTCGGCACTGCGGTCGGTCACTTCGATGGGCGTGATCTCGTCGGTGAACTCACCGGCCTGCTGGGCCTTGAGCGCCTTCTGGTGGGATGCCAGCGCAAATGCATCCTGTGCGTCGCGGCTGACCTTCCACTGCTGCGCCACCTTCTCAGCGGTCAGACCCATGCCGTAGGCAATACCCACGTCACCTTCACGCTCGAAGATCGACGGCGACAAGGAGGGCGAGTTACCCATCATCGGCACCATGCTCATGCTCTCAACGCCCGCAGCGATCATGACTTCCGCTTCGCCCACACGGATGCGGTCGGCCGCCATCTGCACCGCCGACAGACCGGATGCACAAAAGCGGTTGACGGTGATACCCCCCACGCTGGTGGGCAGACCCGCCAGCACCGCACCAATACGTGCCACGTTCAGGCCCTGGCTTCCCTCGGGGATAGCGCAGCCGCAGATGATGTCTTCAATCGCCACCGGATCGAGGCCCGGCACCTGTGCCAGCGCGGCGCGCAGCGTGGTGGCCAGCAGGTCGTCGGGCCGGGTATTGCGGAAGAACCCGCGGTGCGACCGGCCGATGGGTGTGCGGGTCGCGGCGACGATGTAGGCGTCTTGGATTTGTTTGCTCATGGTGGGCTCCTAGGTGTCCTGGGTGTTCTGGGGTATGGCTCCTTCCCCCTCTGGGGGAAGGCTGGGATGGGGGCCTGCTGCGCTCAGCAGCGCCATACGGTGCGCAATCGCATTCAGCACCCCTTCCAGATTGGTGAACGGTTCGTTCGACGCAAAACGCAGCACGTCGAACCCTTGGCTGCGGAAGAACGCTTCCCGCTTGTTGTCATAGTGGGCTTGCGCCTGGTGCTGCGACCCGTCGAGTTCAACGATGAGCTTCGGATCGAGGCAGGCGAAGTCCGCGATGTAGTTCCCGAGCGGGTGCTGCCGACGGAACTTCACACCCAACTGCTCGGCGCGCAGGCCTGTCCAGAGCTTGCGCTCGGAGTCGGTCATCTCGCGCCGCAGCGCACGGGCGTTCCGCTGTGCAGTGGGAGTGGCTTGGTTTTGCATTCGGTGTGGCCCCCATCCCTGCCTTCCCCCAGAGGGGGAAGGAGAAAGAGGAAGACAGCGTTCAGTTGCGCACAGGCTTGCCAGTGTTCAACATCCCCAAAATACGTTCCTGCGTCTTGGGGTGTTCGATCAGCGCGCAGAAGGCCTTGCGCTCCAGCGCCATCAGGTATTCCTCGGTGACCAGCGTGCCCGCGTCCACGTCGCCGCCACACACAACGCCCGCGATCAGGCTGGCGATGTGGAAGTCGTGGGCGCTGATAAAACCACCGTCGCGCATGTTGACGAGCGAACCCTTGATGGTGGCGATGCCGTTGCGCCCGGCCACCGGGAACTGACGGCGGTGTGGCGGGCGGTAACCGGCACGGAACATGGCCTTGGCCTCGTTGAGTGCCACGTACAACAGCTCGTCTTTGTTGGGCACCACGATGTCGCTGTCCAGCAGGTAACCCAGCTTCTTCGACTCCAGTGCACTGGTGCCCACCTTGGCCATGGCGGCAGCGGTGAAACCTTCGGTAAGGAACTTCAGCAGATCCTTGTCGGTCGAGGTGGCGCAGTTCTCGGCCGCGCGGCGGGCGATGTAGGTGAGGCCACCCGCGCCGGGCACCAGACCCACGCCCACTTCCACCAGGCCGATGTAACTTTCCATCGCGGCCACACGGCGGGCACTGTGGATGGCCATTTCACAGCCACCACCCAACGCCATACCCCGGATGGCGGACACCACGGGCACGTTGGCGTAACGCAGCTTGAGCATGGTTTGCTGCAGATGCTGCTCGGCGTCTTCCACCGCGCTGATACCCACCATCATGAAAGCAGGCAACATGGCCTGCAGGTCGGCACCCACGCTGAAGGGTTCATCCCCCGACCAGATCACCACACCCTGGAAGTCTTTCTCGGCCATGTCCACCGCCAGCGCCAGGCCTTCGGCCACGTCGGGGCTGATGGCGTGCATCTTGGTCTTGAGGCTGGCGATCAGCACCTCGTCGTCCAGCGTCCACAGGCGGATAGCGTCGTCTTCAAACAGGGTTTTGCCTGCAGTGGCGAAGCTCTGTGCCAGGCTGCCCAGTACGGTTTCGGGGAAGTGCTGGCGCGTGTGTACGGGCAACACATGGCGCGGCTGGAACACACCGGTGGACGGGTTCCACGAACCTTGTGGTGTGTGCACACCACCTGCGTCGGCCACCGGGCCTTTGAACACCCAGTCGGGCAGCGGCGTGGTGCTCAGAGCCTTGCCTGCGGCAATGTCTTCCTGGACCATCTGGGCCACGTCAAGCCAACCGGCTTCCTGCCACAGCTCGAACGGGCCCTGTGCCATACCAAAGCCCCAGCGCATGGCGAAGTCCACGTCGCGCGCGGTTTCGGCAATGCTGGCCAGGTGCACAGCAGCGTAATGGAAGCTGTTGCGCAGGATGGCCCAGAGGAAGCGGCCTTGCGGGCCTTCGCTGTTACGCAGCAGTTTGAGGCGCTCGGCAGCAGGCTTCTTCAGCATACGGCCATACACCTCGTCGGCCTTCTCTCCACCGGGCACATAGTCCTTCGCGTCGAGGTCGAAACGCAGAACGTCGCGGCCCACTTTTTTGTAGAAACCGGCCTTGGTCTTTTGGCCCAGGTTGCCTATCTCCAGCAATGTCTTGAGCACCGGCGGAGTGCCGAAGCTCGCATAAAACGGATCGGTCTGTTCGTTCAGGTTGTCCTGCAGCGTCTTGATGACGTGGGCCATGGTGTCCAGGCCCACCACGTCGGCGGTGCGGAAGGTGCCCGAGCTGGCGCGGCCCAGCTTTTTGCCAGTGAGGTCGTCCACCACGTCGTAGGTCAGGCCGAAGTTTTCCACCTCTTTCATCGTGGCCAGCATGCCGGCGATACCCACGCGGTTGGCGATGAAATTGGGGGTGTCTTTGGCGCGCACGACACCCTTGCCGAGGCCGCTGGAGACGAAGGTCTCCAGGTCGTCCAGGATGTGGGCGTTGGTGGTGGGCGTGTTGATCAGCTCCACCAGAAACATGTAGCGCGGCGGGTTGAAGAAGTGGATGCCGCAAAAGCGCGGCTTGATTTCTTCGGGCAGCGCTTCACTCAATTTGGTGATCGACAGGCCCGAGGTGTTGGACGCCACGATGGCGTGCGGTGCCACGAAGGGTGCGATCTTTTTGTACAGATCAAGTTTCCAGTCCATCCGCTCGGCAATGGCCTCGATGATGAGGTCGCAGTCTTTCAACTGCGCCATGTGTTCTTCGTAGTTGGCCTGCTGGATGAGTGACGCGTCTTCCACCGCGCCGAGGGGCGATGGTTTGAGTTTCTTCAAACCTTCAATCGCTTTGGTGACGATGCCGTTCTTAGGGCCCTCTTTGGCGGGAAGGTCGAACAAAACAACCGGCACCTTGCAGTTGACGAGGTGGGCGGCGATCTGCGCACCCATCACGCCTGCGCCCAACACGGCGACTTTTTTCACGTTAAAACGGGACATGGTATTTCCTGATTAGGGCACGCGAACCCAGGTCTGGGTGCGGCCAAACGGGCCGATGGAGCCGCGTACTTCGAGTTTTTTTCCACCCTCGATGGGCGTGAGCCGCAGGGTGTAGTTCTTGCCGTTTTCGGGGTCGAGGATCTTGCCGTCTTCCCACACGTTTTTGTCCGCCGCCTTCTTGGCACCCCGGATGATCTCCAGCCCCAGCAGGGGTTTGCCCTTGCGGTCGTCGCTGCATTCGTCACACACGGCGTCCTGCTTGGCGTCCTTGCGCAGCAGCTTCTCGATCTTGCCGCTCACCACACCACCCGACTCGGTGATCTGGATCTGCGACTTCACCTCGTTGGTCTTTTCGTCCAGCGTGTGCCAGTGGCCCACGGGGGACATCTGGGCCACTGCGGGCAAGGCCATTGACGCAAAAATGATAGCTGCTAGCGTAGATTTCATGGTCGTCTCCGTGTGGTTTTATGCAAATCCAAAGAACAGATCAGGCAAGGGCTGCGTCGGTGTCCATCAGCACCTTGCTGCCAGCGCGCGCGGTGCGCATCAGCGTCACGGTTTCTGGGAACAGCTTGGCGAAGTAGAAACGTGCAGTCTGCAGCTTGGCAACGTAGAACGGGTCTGTGTTGCCATTGGCAATCTCGCGCAACGCGACCTGGGCCATCCGCGCGAACAGGTAGCCAAACACGAAGTGGCCCGCCACACGCAGGTAGTCCACCGCGGCCGCGCCCACCTCGTCGGGGTTTTGCAGACCCTTGAAGCCCAGCTCGGTGGTGAACTTGGTCATTTGTTCACCCAGCATGGCCAACGGGTTGATGAACTCGGCCATCTTCTCGTTCACGCCCTCTTCCGCCACCAGCGCTCCCACCAGCTTGCCCAACTTCTTGAGCGTCGCGCCGTTGTTGCCCAGCACCTTGCGGCCCAGCAGGTCGAGCGACTGGATGGTGTTGGTGCCTTCATAGATCATGTTGATGCGGTTATCGCGCGTGAACTGCTCCATGCCCCATTCCTTGATGAAGCCGTGGCCGCCGAACACCTGCATACACGCGTTGGTGGAGATATGGCCGTTGTCGGTGATGAAGGCCTTGACGATGGGGGTCAGCAGTGCGACCAACTCGTCGGAGTCTTTGCGCACTTTTTCGTCGGCATGGTTGTGCGCCTTGTCGAGCAGCAGCGTGCACCAGATCTGCAGCGCACGGCCGCCTTCCGCGTAGGCCTTGGCGGTGAGCAGCATCTTGCGCACGTCGGGGTGCACGATGATGGGGTCGGCTTCCTTGTCCTTCGCCTTGGTGCCTGTCAGCGAGCGCATCTGGATGCGGTCTTTGGCGTAAGCCAGTGCGTTCTGGTAGGCCACTTCGGTCAGGCCCAGCGACTGGTTGCCCACACCCAGGCGGGCGGCGTTCATCATCACAAACATCGCCGCCAGGCCCTTGTGTGGCTGGCCGACCAAGGTGCCCACCGCACCGTCGATAACGATCTGCGCCGTGGCGTTGCCGTGGATGCCCATCTTGTGCTCCAGCCCACCGCAGTAGATCGGGTTGCGGCTGCCGAGTGATCCGTCGGCATTCACGTTGAACTTGGGCACGGCAAACAGGCTGATGCCCTTGCTGCCTTTGGGTGCGTCCGGCAGGCGGGCCAGTACCAGGTGCAGGATGTTGGGGGCCAGGTCGTGTTCACCGGCCGAGATGAAGATCTTGTTGCCGGTGATCTTGTAGCTGCCGTCGGCTTGTGGTTCAGCCTTGGTGCGCAACATGCCGAGGTCGGTGCCGCAATGGGGTTCGGTCAGGCACATGGTGCCGGTCCACTCACCACTCACCAGCTTGGGCAGGTAGGTTTTTTTCTGTTCGTCGGTGCCGTGTGCGGCCAGTGCTTCATAGGCACCGTGCGACAGGCCGGGGTACATCGTCCAGGCCTGGTTGGCGCTGTTGAGCATTTCGTACAGGCACTGGTTCACCACAAACGGCAGGCCCTGACCGCCGTATTCCGGGTCACACGACAACGCAGGCCAGCCGCCTTCGACGTACTGGGCATAGGCTTCCTTGAAACCCTTGGGTGCCGTCACTTCGTGGGTGGTTTTGTCGAGGGTGCAGCCCTCTTCGTCACCACTGATGTTCAGGGGAAAGGTCACATTGGCAGCGAACTTGCCGGCCTCTTCAATCACCGCATTGATGGTGTCGGCGTCCACCTCGGCGAAGCGTGGCATGGCCGCGTATTCGTTGGCAACGCCCAGCACTTCGTGCATCACAAACTGCATGTCGCGCAAGGGAGGGGTATAGGTTGGCATGGGTTTAGTCCTTGGAACTGGTGGAACTGGTGGAACTTCGGGATGGGGATGAACCGGCGGCGCGTTTGCGCTGGGGCGCTGGCACAGGTGCAGCACCCGCGCCGTAACGCGCCAGAATGTTGTCGAACCCCTGGTTGGCGCGGGTGATCGAGCCGGGGTTCTTGAGAAAACGTGCTTCGTAGTGCAGCGCGAGGATGAGGCCGTGGATTTCAAACAGCATCTGGTCTTCATCCACATCGGCCTGCAGCTCACCCAGCGACTTGGCCATGGTGATGGCGCGTTTCATGGCGGCATGCCAGGTCATCACCGAGCTGGCAAGGCTGTCGCGCACCGGGCCGGACCGGTCGTCAAATTCGACCGCACCACTGATGTAGATACAGCCCGAATCGATTTCCACCGAGGTGCGCTGCATCCAGTTGGCGAACATGGCCCGCACCCGGGGCAGGCCGCGCTCGGCTTGCAGGGCGGGGTAAAACACCTCTTCCTCAAAACGCGCGTGGTATTCGCGGATAACGGAGATCTGCAGCTCTTCACGCGAGCCAAAGTGGGCAAATACGCCCGACTTGCTCATGCGTGTGACCTCGGCCAGCGCACCAATACTCAGGCCCTCGACCCCTATCTGCGTCGCCAGGCCCAGCGCTGCCTCCACGATGGCAGCCTTGGTCTGCTGCCCTTTCTGCAGGGCACGGCCTTCGCGGGCGGCCTTGGCGGGGGGGTGGAAGTGGTCATGGTGCAAAATAAAACGAACGGTCGTGCTATTTTGCAGTACTTCCATGACAACCTGTTGAAAACAGGGGTTTCTAGAGCCCAGAACCTAGTTGTTTCAAGGGTTTTTCCTGATATTTCCGAATGGCAGGCAAGGGATTCTCAGCGCGCGTCCCCCCAGAAACGTACAAGGCCGCTGCGGGTGAGGCAGCGGCCTTGGAGTGAGGCAATATCAAACTACAGTTTGAATGCCACGACTTCCTGACGTTGTTCACCCAGGCCTTCAATGCCCAGCGTCATCACGTCACCCTTCTTCAGGTACAGCGGCGGCTTCATACCCAAGCCCACGCCGGGTGGCGTGCCGGTGGTGATGATGTCGCCCGGCTCCAATGTCATGAACTGGCTCACGTAACTGACGATCTTGGCCACGCTGAACACCATGGTTTTGGTGTTGCCGGTTTGTACACGTTTGCCGTTCAGGTCGAGCCACATGGACAACTTTTGCGGATTCGGCACTTCGTCGCGTGTCACCAGCCAGGGGCCGATGGGGCCGAAGGTGTCACAACCCTTGCCCTTGTCCCAGGTGCCGCCGCGTTCGATCTGGTACTCACGTTCACTCACGTCGTTGATGGTGCAGTAACCGGCCACAAAATTGAGCGCATCCTTTTGCGACACATAACGCGCACGGGTGCCAATCACCACCCCCAGCTCGACCTCCCAGTCGGTCTTCTTCGAGCCCTTGGGCAGCATCACAGCGTCGTTCGGGCCCTGGATACAGCTGGTGGCTTTCATGAACACCACAGGCTCGGCCGGAATCGGCAGGCCGGACTCGGCGGCATGGTCGGCGTAGTTCAGGCCAATGGCGATGAACTTCGGTGTGCCCGTGACCGGGTTGCCATAGCGGGGTTTGCCTTTGACGAGCGGCAACTTGTCGGTTTTGACCTTGGCAATTTTGGCCAATGCGGCGTCGCCCAGTTGGTCGGGGCCAATGTCCTTGACCACACTGCTCAGGTCACGCAGTTGGCCGTTGACGTCAATGAGGCCGGGTTTTTCTTTGCCAGGGTTGCCGTAGCGAACCAGTTTCATAGTGAGTACCTTTCAAAAAACAAGACAAATTGTGCAGCGCACATCAGTAGGTCGAGCGCCCGCCCGACAAATCGAACACAGCCCCGGTGGAGAACGCACAGTCTTCGGTGCACAGCCACACCACCATCGCCGCCACCTCTTCGGGTGTGCCAAAACGCCCCATCGGAATCTTGGACAACATAAACGCAATGTGCTCGGGTGTCATCTGGTCGAAGATAGCCGTCTTCACTGCTGCGGGTGTCACACAGTTCACGCGTACACCGGTATCGGCCAGCTCCTTGCCCAGGGATTTGGTGAGGGCAATCACACCAGCTTTGCTGGCACTGTATGCGCTGGCGTTGGGGTTGCCGTCTTTGCCTGCTACGGATGCAATGTTGACGATGCGGCCATAACTGCGGGTGCGCATATGGGCCACCACCTCGCGGCAGCAGAGGAAAAGGCCGGTCAGGTTGACGTCCAGCACCTGCCGCCAGGCGTCGATGGGATAGTCCCATAGCTTGGTGTTGGGCCCGGTCACACCCGCGCTGTTGACCAGCGCATCAATACCTGCGGGCACCTGTTGCAGCGTGGCCTGTAATGCATGCACCACCGAGCCGTGGTCGGCCACATCGACCTGCACCCAGTGGGCAGCAGCACCCAGCGTTTTTGCCGCAGCCTCGGCAGCAGCGGCGTCGCGGTCCCACAGGGTGACGCTGCCGCCTGATGCCAGCAGGCGCTGCGCAATGGCATACCCCAGACCCGTAGCCCCACCCGTCACGACCGCATGGCGGCCCGTGAAGTCGAGCTGGTTCATATGGTCATGCCGCCATCAACCGAATACGCCTGGCCGGTGACAAACGCGGAATCGTCGCTGGCCAGAAACACCACCAGCGGTGCAATTTCATGCGCTTGTGCCAGGCGCCCCATGGGCTGGCGGGCGACAAAGTTGCGGCGGGCCTCGGCAGGGTCTTCGTTGGCGTTGATGCGGTCGGCCAGTGATGGGGTGTCCACCGTGCCGGGGCAGATCGCGTTACACCGCACACCACGCGCCACAAAGTCGGCGGCCACCCCTTTGGTCAGTCCGATCACGGCGGCCTTGCTGGCGCCGTAGACAAAACGGTTGGGCAGGCCCTTGAGGCTGCTGCACACGCTGGACATGTTGATGATGCTGCCACCACCGTTGTCCAGCATCTTGGGCAACACGGCCTGGATGGCCCAGAACTGCGCACGTGCGTTCAGGTTGAAGGCAAAGTTCCAGTCGTCGTCGGTGGCCTGCAGGATCGAGCCGTTGTGCACCACACCGGCGCAGTTGAACAACACGTTCAGCGCAGGCAACGAATCGACCAGTGCGTGGATGGCGTCTTTGTCCAGCACGTTCAACACAGCGGTGTGTACACGCGCCGTGCCTTGGTAAGCCTCCAGCAAACCGGCATTCACATCGGTGGCCCACACAGTGGCACCTTCTGCCGCCAGGGCCAGCACCGTGGCGCGGCCAATCCCTTGCCCGGCTGCCGTGACCAGTGCCGTTTTACCTTCGAGTCGCATAACTTTCCTTCGGTGGTGGCGCACCTTTGATGCCTTCAAAAAAGCACACAGGGTTTTGCCGGATGTTGCTGGATGTGATTCAGCAGCATATTAATTGGTCTGACCACTTGGCCACTTGTGGCTAACCCTGATGCAACTACTCACCCCCAGGCTTCGCTTGCGCTCTCGCCAACCCCCTTGCAGGGGGCGACACCAGCGGCCTGGCAAAGCCAGTTCCGCGGTGTCTGCTGGAAGGGCTGCGCACGCCTCACCGGGCTGGATGCAGTGGATTGAATAGTTACACCCTTAGAAACATTTTTTTGCCCCCATGCCCCTGCAAACCGTGGCGCCCCAGCGCCTGTACCAGCAAATTGCCGACCAGCTGCACACCCTCATCACAGCGGGTGAGTTCACCGCGGGCAGTCGTTTGCCGGCCGAGCGTGATCTGGCCAAACAGCTGGGGGTGAGCCGTCCGTCGGTGCGTGAAGCACTGATTGCGCTGGAGGTGGAAGGTTGGGTCGAGGTGCGCACCGGCTCGGGGGTGTATGTGCAGGACCGCAGCACGACAGCTGCGCGTGGCAACCCGATCACCGTGAACGAATGGGGCCCGCTGGAGCTGATCCGTGCACGCCGCGTGCTCGAAGGTGAGATCGCCTCACTCGCAGCCACCATGGCCAAACGCAAGGACATTGCCGCCATGCGCCTGGCGCTGGCCGACATGGTGCGTGACGCCGACGCGGGCACGCTGCCCATCGAAGGCGACCGCGCGTTCCACTCGGCCATCGTGCAGTCCACCGGCAACACGGTGCTGATCGAGACCATCCACGGCTTCTGGGACTCGCGCCGTGGCCCGCTGTTCGAGCGGCTCGGTGGTTACTTTGAAACCGTGGCCTCGTGGCGCTCGGCCATTGCAGAACACACCGCCATCCTCGACGCCATCGTGGCCCACGATGCGCCCGGCGCACGCGCCGCGATGCATGCCCACATGGACAAATCCCACACCCGATTCAGCGCGAGCTGGCGCCGCGCTAAAGCAAGCTGACCTGCAAGCTGAGACGCCAGCAACTTTCTACAACCATGACGGAGACAAACCCATGAGCAAACGAAATACTCTCAAAACCATAGCACTGTGCGCACTGGCAGTGTGCGCTACAGGCACATTTGGCATTGCAAATGCACAAACCAAGCTGAAATGGGCCCACGTGTACGAAACGTCGGAGCCGTTCCACAAATACTCGGTGTGGGCGGCTGAGGAGATCAAGAAACGCACCAACGGCAAATACGACATTCAGGTGTTTCCCGCGTCCAGCCTGGGCAAAGAAGCCGACATCAACCAGGGCCTGACGCTGGGCACGGTGGACATCATCCTGTCGGGCGCGAGTTTTGCAGGCAACACCTACAAGCCACTGGCCATCACCTACTTCCCGTTCATCTTCCGGGACGCCGAACACCAGCTGTCTTACGCCAAGAGTGACGTGTTCAAAGAGCTGGCCAAGGGCTACGACGACAAAAGCGGCAACCACATCACCGCATTGAACTACTACGGCGCACGCCACGTCACATCGGCTGCGGCCAAGCCAGTGAGTAAACCCGAAGACATGAAAGGCCTGAAGATCCGCGTGCCCGACGCACCGGCCTACCTCGCTTTCCCCAAGTCGCTCGGCGCCAACGCCACACCGATCGCGTTTGCCGAGGTGTACCTTGCGCTGCAAAACGGCACGGTCGATGCCCAAGAGAACCCGCTGCCCACCATCGAGGCCAAGAAGTTCTACGAGGTGCAAAAGAACATCTCGCTGACCGGCCACATCATCGACTCGCTCTTGACCATCACCTCGGGCCAGCTCTGGGGCAAGCTCAGTGCGGATGAAAAAAAGATCTTCAGTGACGTGATGCAGGAAGCAGCCGAGAAGACCGGCCGCGACATCATTGCGTCGGAAGCGCGTCTGGTCGACGAGTTCAAGAAGAAGGGCAACAACGTCATCACGGTCGACAAAAACGCCTTCCGCGAAGCCGTGTTGAAAAACACCAAGCCCACCGACCACGGCTACCGCCAACAAGACTACGACCGCATCATTGCTATCAAGTAATAGGTTCTCCCCCGTTTGGTCGGCTAGGGCCGACCTATACCCCCCAAGGGGGCGACACCAGCGGCCTGGCAAAGCCAGTTCCGCGGTGTCCACGAAGGGGCTTCGCTGCGCTTGCCCTTGCTGGACACTGACCCCACGGAGACAACATGTCAGAACAAAAAATCATTGATGACGATGGCAACTTCCATGCGGAAGATGAAGAGATTGACCTGTCCGACACCATTGCCGAGGGCTGGATTGCGCTGGCGCTGTTCTGGCTGCTGGCGCTCACGGTTTTCTACCAATTCGTCACGCGGTATGTGGTGAACGACTCCGCCTCCTGGACCGAAGAGGTGGCGCGCTACATGCTCATTGGTGTGGTGTTTGTGGGGGCAGCCATCGGCGTCGCCAAAAACAACCAGATCCAGGTGGACTTTTTCTACCGCCACATGCCGCCCACCATGGGCCGCTGGATGTCGCGTGTCGTGGACGTGGTGCGCACCGCATTTTTTGCAGCAGCGGTGGTGATGACCATCCAGATGATGCTGAAGATTGGCAACCAGACGCGTATGACCATCGTGGACTTGCCCATGAACATCGTCTACGGCGTCTGCCTGTTTGGTTTTGCCGCCATGACCTGGCGCTCGGCCCAGGTGGCCCGTATCCACTGGCGGCGCGGCTACAGCGTGCTCGAACGCCCTGAGTCCACACTTTCCGACACCTGAAGACACATCCCCATGCTGAAAATATTCTTCCTGATTTTTATGGCGGGCGGTGTGCCGGTCGCCATTGCCATGGCGGGTGCGTCGCTGGTCTACATCATGAGCACCGGCAGCCTGCCGCCGTTTGTGGTGGTGCACCGCATGGTCAGCGGCATCGACAGCTTTCCGCTGCTGGCCGTGCCGTTTTTTATCCTGGCCGGCAACCTGATGAACAACGCGGGCATCACCACCCGCATCTACAACTTTGCGCTGGCCCTGGTGGGCTGGCTCAAGGGCGGCCTGGGCCATGTGAACGTGCTGGGCTCGGTGATTTTTGCGGGCATGAGTGGCACCGCCATTGCCGACGCAGCAGGCCTGGGCACCATCGAAATCAAGGCCATGAAAGAGCACGGTTATTCGACCGAATTCGCCGTGGGTGTGACCGCAGCCTCGGCCACACTCGGCCCCATCATTCCGCCCAGCCTGCCGTTCGTGATTTACGGAATGATGGCCAACGTGTCGGTCGGGGCGCTGTTCCTGGCGGGCATCCTGCCCGGTGTGCTGCTGGCGATTCTGATGATGATGACAGTGGCCTACTTTGCCCACAAGAACAAATGGGGCGGTGACATCAAGTTCTCCAGCACCCGGTTCTTCAAGGCCCTGTGTGAGCTGGCCGTGGTGGTGGGCTGGCCGCTGCTGCTGTGGCTGCTGGTGACCAAACTGGGCACCCCGCCCCAGCTCACCGTGTTTGCCGGGCTGGCCTCGCTGTTTGTGCTCGACAAGATCTTCAAGTTCGAGGCGCTGCTGCCCATCATGACACCCGTGCTGCTGATCGGTGGCATGACCACCGGCCTGTTCACCCCCACCGAGGGCGCCATTGCCGCCTGCGTCTGGTCACTGATCCTGGGCTTTGCCTGGTACCGCACCCTGAAGTGGAAGATGTTCGTCAAGGTCTGCCTCGACACCATCGAAACCACGTCCACCGTGCTGTTCATCGTTGCCGCAGCGTCGATCTTCGGCTGGATGCTGACCGCCACTGGGGTCACCACCGACATCGCCTCCTGGGTGCTGGGCTTCACCAACGAGGCCTGGGTGTTCCTGCTGCTGGCCAACCTGCTGATGCTGTTTGTCGGTTGTTTCCTGGAGCCCACCGCCGCCATCACCATCCTGGTGCCTATCCTGCTGCCCATTGCCATGAAGCTGGGGGTTGACCCGATCCACTTCGGCCTGGTGATGGTGCTGAACCTGATGATTGGTCTGCTGCACCCGCCCATGGGCATGGTGCTGTTTGTGCTGGCGCGTGTGGCCGGCCTGAGCTTTGAGCGCACCACCATGGCCATCCTGCCCTGGCTGGTGCCGCTGCTGGCGGCGCTGGTGGTGATCACCTACGTCCCTTCGCTGGTGCTGTGGCTGCCCAAAATGTTCTATTAAAACGAGATCCACGATGACCCCTTTTATCCGACTGCACCCCGCCGACGACGTGGTGATTGCACGCGCCCAGCTGGTGGGCGGTACCACCGTTGAAGGTGTTGCCGTTCGCGGCCTGATCCCGGCCGGCCACAAGGTGGCGATGCGCGCCCTCGCCCCCGGCGAGCCGGTGCGCCGCTACAACCAGATCATTGGTTTTGCCAGCAAAGCCATTGCGCCCGGTGAACACGTCCATACGCAGAACCTCAACATGGGCCCCGACAAGGGCGACTTTGCGCGCGACTATGCGTTTGGTGCGGACGTGAAGCCCGCGCCCGCCAAACGCGAAGCCACCTTCATGGGCATCAAACGCGCCGACGGCCGCGTGGCCACCCGCAACTACATCGGTGTGCTGACCAGCGTGAACTGCTCGGCCACCGCCGCCCGCGCCATTGCCGACCACTTCTCGCGCAAGACCAACCCGCAGGCGCTGGCCGCCTTCCCGAACGTGGACGGCATCGTTGCGCTCACCCACGGCACGGGCTGCGGCATGGACACCGAAGGTATGGGCATGCAGATCCTGGAGCGCACGCTGACGGGTTATGCCACCCACGCCAACTTTGCCGCGGTGCTGGTGGTAGGCCTGGGCTGTGAGGCGAACCAGATCAACACCTGGCTCACGTCCGGTCACCTGAGTGAGGGCGAGAACTTCCGCACCTTCAACATCCAGGACACCGGCGGCACCCGCAAGACGGTGGAAAAAGGCATTGGCCTCATCAACGAGATGCTGCCCCGCGCCAACGCCGTCACCCGCGAGCCCTGCAGCGCGTCGCACATCACCATCGGCCTGCAGTGTGGCGGCTCGGACGGTTACTCCGGCATCAGCGCCAACCCGGCGCTGGGTGCGGCGGTGGACATTCTGGTGGCCCACGGCGGTACTGCTATCCTGAGTGAAACCCCCGAGGTCTATGGCGCAGAACACCTGTTGACCCGCCGCGCCGTGCGGCAAGAGGTCGGGCAGAAGCTGGTGGACCGCATCCACTGGTGGGAGCACTACACCGACATCAACGGCGGCGAGATGAACAACAACCCGTCGCCCGGCAACAAGGCGGGTGGCCTCACCACCATCCTGGAAAAGTCACTGGGCGCGGTGGCCAAAGGCGGCACCAGCAACCTGGAGGCAGTGTACGAATACGCCGAACCGGTGACGGCACACGGCTTTGTGTACATGGACACGCCGGGCTACGACCCGGTCAGCGCCACGGGCCAGGTGGCAGGTGGCGCGAACCTGATCTGCTTCACCACCGGGCGCGGCTCGGCCTATGGCTGTGCGCCCACCCCTTCGCTGAAGCTGGCCACCAACTCGGCGCTGTGGCAGCGGCAGGAAGAGGACATGGACATCAACTGCGGCGAGATTGTGGACGGCTCGGCCAGCATCCAGGAGATGGGCCAGCGCATTTTCGAGCTGGTGCTGGCAACCGCATCCGGTGAGCAAAGCAAGAGCGAAAAACACGGCTACGGCCAGAACGAGTTTGTGCCGTGGCAAGTCGGTGCGGTGATGTGAGTCTTCCTCCCTCCCCTTTTGGGGGAGGGCTGGGGTGGGGGCACGCTGCCTCGCAAAGTCGCGCCCACTTCGGCACTCCCCCATCCCCGCCTTCCCCCAAAGGGGGAAGGAGCAAAACCAGTACAGACCACCTGCGTAGCTAGATAATTTATGCCAAAAACCATTCCAGCGCCCGTCCTGCGTGCGCAATGCGCTGCAATTTTTATAGCAAATGGCAGCACCCCCACCGAGGCCCAGCAGGTCGCTGCCAACCTGGTGCTGGCCAACCTGAGTGGCCACGACTCCCACGGTGTGGGTATGTTGCCGCGTTACGTGGATGCTGTGGCCGAGGGCGGGCTTACGCCCAATGCCGAGGTCAAGGTCAACGTGGACATCGGCAGCATGCTGGCGCTGGACGGCCAGCATGGCTACGGCCAGATCGTGGGTGAACAGGCCATGGAGATGGGCATCACCCGTGCGCAGCAGCACGGCAGCTGCATCATGACGCTGGCGCATGCACACCACCTGGGCCGCATCGGCCACTTCGCGGAAATGGCCACCGCACAGGGGCTGGTGTCGCTGCATTTTGTCAACGTGTTGTCGCGCCCCGTGGTGGCCCCCTGGGGTGGCGGTGACGGACGGTTTGGCACCAACCCGTGTTGTATCGGTATCCCGCTGGCCGGGGCCGAGCCCTTTCTGCTCGACTTTGCCACCAGCCGTGTCGCACAGGGAAAAATGCGCGTCGCGTACAACAAAGGCGAGCAGGTGCCCGAGGGCTACCTGATCGACGCCCACGGTGCGCCCACCCGCGACCCGGGTGTGGTGGTGGTGCCGCAGAACGGCAGCGCAGCGCCCACCGGTGGGCCGGGCCTGTTTGGCGCGCTGATGACCTTTGGTGAACACAAGGGTTCCGGCATGGCCATGGCGTGTGAACTGCTGGGTGGTGCACTGAGCGGCGGCGGCACCTGGCACCGCCCGGCGGACACGGCGCGCACCGTGCTGAATGGCATGTTGACCATCCTGATCGACCCGGCCAAGCTGGGCACCCAGGCCGCCTTTGCGCAGGAGGCCACGGCGTTTGTGGAATGGCTGCGCCACAGCCCGCCCGGCGCGGGTTTTGACGGCGTTCAGATTGCGGGAGAGCCCGAACGCGCCGCCCGTGTGGCCCGCGAACGCGACGGCATCGTGCTGGACGATACGACCTGGGGGGAGATCGTGGCGGCGGGCAAGAAGGTGGGGGTTACGCTGGACGCGTAATTTAGTGGTCAAAACAGGCTCTTGCGCCCATCCAGCGGGCGCAAGTAGCTCTATTTTTTATAGCATCAAGGCCAAACTGGCATCCAGGTGTTCCGAGGGCATACGCCGAAAGCCCGAGCGCGTGAAACGCTGCAGTCGCCCCATCACAAACGCCGTCAGTACCGCCGCCCGCACCTGCGCGTCCAGGGTCGGTGTGTCGGAGCCGGCCGACTGCGCGGCAGCGCGCAGGCACTGGCGCAGGATGGACTCGACGCGGTCAAAAAACTGGTTCATGCGCTGCTGCAGGCGTTCGTTCTCAAACACCAGCGCGTCGCCCACCATCACACGCGCCATGCCCGGGTTCTTCTCGGCAAACTGCAGCACTACGGCCACCACCCGCCCGGCCTGGCGCACACCGGTGTCGGCGCTGGCCGCTGGCGCACTGTCACCCGGCGGCACGATCTGGTTCAGCAGCGCAAAAACGCTGTGTTCGATGAATTCGATCAGCCCCTCGAACATCTGCGCCTTGCTGGCGAAATGCCGGTACAGCGCCGCCTCACTCACCGTGAGCCGCGCCGCCAGCGCCGCCGTGGTGACCCGCTCGGCCCCCGGCTGCTCCAGCATGCTGGCCAAGGCCTGCAGGATCTGCACCCGGCGTTCGCCCGGCTTGGGGCGCTTGCGGGCGGGCGCGCTTACCGCCTCCTCCAACGGTGAAGCGACCCGCTCTGAAGACACTCCATCAGATTGCTGCATAACGTCAGTGGGACCGGATCATGGTGCCGTAAGCCTGGTCGGTCAGGATTTCGAGCAGCAGCGCGTGCGGCACCCGGCCGTCGATGATGTGTACGGTGTTGACGCCGCTTTTGGCGGCGTCGAGTGCGCCTTCGATCTTGGGCAACATGCCGCCCGAGATGGTGCCGTCGGCAAACAGGCCGTCAATTTCACGCGCGGTCAGGTCGGTCAGCAGTTTGCCGCTTTTGTCCAACACGCCGGAGATGTTGGTCAGCAGCAGCAGTTTTTCGGCCTTGAGCACGGTGGCCAGTTTGCCCGCCACCACGTCGGCGTTGATGTTGTAGCTTTCGTTGTCTTCGCCAAAGCCGATGGGGCTGATGACGGGGATAAAGGCGTCGTCCTGCAGCGCCTTGACGACACCCGGGTCGATGCTCACGATCTCGCCGACCTGGCCCACGTCCAGCGTTTTGCTTGGGTCGGTGTTGTCCACCATCTTGAGCTTCTGCGCCCGGATCAGGCCGCCGTCGCGCCCGGTCAGGCCCACGGCCTTGCCACCAGCCTGGTTGATCAGGCCCACGATGTCCTGCTGCACTTCACCGGCCAGCACCCACTCGACCACTTCCATGGTTTCTTCGTCGGTGACCCGCATGCCCTGGATGAATTCACCCTTTTTGCCCAGGCGTTTGAGCGCCGTCTCGATCTGCGGGCCACCGCCGTGCACCACGACAGGGTTCATTCCCACCAGCTTGAGCAGCACCACGTCTTCGGCAAAGTCGGCCTGCAGCGCCGGGTCGGTCATGGCGTTGCCGCCGTATTTGATGACCATGGTTTTGCCATGGAACTTGCGGATGTAAGGCAGCGCCTGCGCCAGGATTTCGGCCTTGGCGCGGGAGGAAATCTGGGAGAGATCGGGTTCGGTGGTGTTGGGCATGGGCTTCAGTCCGGTGAAATGTTGTTCAAATTGTAAAAGAGGCCCGTGACAAGCCCTCTGCCCGGCGCCGCATTAACGCCGCAGCCAATTGGGAACTTTAAAGCGGATGATCATCAGGTACGCCGCCACATAACTCAGCACAAACACGGCACAAAACACCATCAAGACCCAGGTGGTGCGCCAGAACACCAGCGCCGGGATCACCGTGAGCATGGTGAAGGTCCACAGATAAGGCGAGGTGCGGTTGTTGCGCATGAGGATGCGGCGCGACTCGTCGTCATGGAACACCTTGTGCACGATGCGGCGGTAGATCGGCTGGTGAAAGTGCAAGGCATCGGCCACGCTGGGCGACGTGCCCCGCACCAGTTTGCGGTAGATCGAAAAGAGTGTTTCCCACACTGGGTAAATCAGCAGCAGCATCGGGAACCAGGGCGACACCTGTTCATTGCGGTGCACCAGCAGCAGGCTGGCCACAGCGATGAGCACCCCCCACAGGTAGGCCCCTCCGTCGCCCGCAAAAACCAGCCCGCGCGGGTAGTTCCAGACCAGGAAACCTGCGGTGGCACCCACCATACACACCAGAACCCCGGCCAGTTGGCGGTCGCCCACCTGCAACGCGACATACATCAACGCCACGCACACCGCCAAAGCCACCATGCCTGCCAAACCGTTGTAGCCGTCGATGATGTTGAAGGCATGGGGCAAGCCGGCAATCGCCATAAATGCCAGCACCACGCCCATCCAGGGCACGGCCAACAGCATCTGGTCCAGCATGGGAACACCCACGCGAACCACGGCCACATCCATCAAACACAAGGCCAATGCCGCCGACAGGCCCGTCAGCACCAGCCGGTACAACACGCTCAGGCGCTGCGTCAGGTCTTCCACCAGCCCACCCGCCCAGGTTGGCAGCAGCACCGCCACCCAGGTGCCCATCACCAGGCCATTGATGCCCAGGAAACCCGTGTTGTTGGCATAAAAAGCCACCACAGCAGCCGCCAGGCCACAAACGAGCCCGGCAAAAATGGCCAGCCCCCCCAGCCGGGGCACATCCCCCGCATGAAAACGCTGCGGCTTGGCATAACCGTACCGCCCCGCATGGCCCCGCGCCCCGCGGATGACCAACATGGCGACAAACATCGCAACAATAAAACTCAGGCTGAAAAGAAAAACCATGGACAGTGAACCGGGTATACGCGTGGGATGTGCAAAATAATTTGCAATTTATTTTTAATTTTGACTTCGAGAAACCAGCATCTCAGCCGCTCCACCAAGGCAGACGCTGATGACGTGTGTCACAGCCCTATTACAGTGCACATTTTGCGGTATTCCCCGGGGCTTGGCGAACACGTCCGGGCGCTTTCTGCCAAATGCGTCACACCTCTAGTGTCGTGAGTTGAAAGTTCGTTTCATAAAGATGCCGAGAATCGCCGCCATGCCGCGTTGCAAATCCTCGCGATAGCTACGGCTATCGCTGCGGTTTGCGCCTTTCCTGACGACGATTTCGACACCTTTACTTCTTCAACGAACCTCCAACTCACGACACTAGCCACTGCCGGTGCCACACACTCCCAACACACCCTACAAAGACACCATGAAACCACTGGCCCAGTGGCCTGCAGCAGCGCGCCAGCAGCTTGCAGGCGTCTTCACCGACATCGACGACACCCTCACCACCGACGGTGCCATCACCCCCGACGCACTCCAGGCCTTGTCCGACCTGAAGGCGGCGGGTTTGCACGTTGTCGCCATCACCGGCCGCCCGGTGGGCTGGAGTGTTCCTTTTGCCGCCGTGTGGCCGGTGGATGCGATCGTGGCGGAAAACGGGGCTGCGGCCTTGGTTTCTTCACACAAAAACAGCCTCCAGCGCAGTCAGGACGTGCACACTTCGCTATCAAAAATATACCAGCAAGACGCCCCCACCCGCGCTGCCAACTTTGACCGCATGCAGCAGGTGCTGGCGCGGATTGAACGCGAAGTGCCCGGTGCCACCCGGGCGACCGATTCCGCCGGGCGCGAGACCGACATTGCCATCGACCACAGTGAATTTGTGCAGCTGGACGACGCGCAAATTGCCGCCGTGGTGGCGCTGATGCGCAGTGAGGGTATGCACGCCACCGTCAGCAGCATCCACATCAACGGCTGGTTTGGCGGGCACAACAAGCTGGAAGGTGCACGCTGGATAGTGCAGCAGCTCTGGGGCCGCACACTCGGCGACGAGATGGACCGCTGGGCCTATGTGGGCGACTCCACCAACGACCAGCTGATGTTCCAGGCCTTTGCCCACAGCATGGGCGTGGCCAATGTGCAGCGTTTTGTGCCACAACTGGCCCACCTGCCGCGCTACATCACGCAGAGCGAGCGGGGAGCTGGTTTTGCGCAAGTGGCGCGGGCCATTCTGGAATCCCGCAGCCCATGAGACAAGGGCACGTCACGGGTGCCCGGGACGTGCCATTCTGGTTTAGGGCAAATCCTTGTTCACCTCAGGCACCGCCATATCGCGTGGCCCGACTGTGCCCAAGCGCGCCTTCACCGACTGCGGCTGGCCGGTCAGGATCGCGGCGTAGTTGGTGGTGTTGGACAGCACTTTCTTCACGTAGTCACGGGTTTCGGTGAAGGGTACGTTCTCGGCCCAGATGGCGCCTTCCAGCACCGGCCCGTTGCGCCAGTTGCGTGGGCGACCAGGGCCTGCGTTGTAAGCAGCGGCAGCCATGGGCATGGAGCCTGCAAAGTCGTCCAGCGCCAGCTTAAGGTAGGCGGTGCCGATGGCGATGTTGGTCTCGCGGTCGTTGATCTGGCCGGGGGTGAAGCCGGTCATTCCGATCTTGTTGGCCGTCCACTTGGCGGTGGCGGGCATCACCTGCATCAGGCCCGACGCACCCACACCCGAGCGGGCGTCCATGATGAAGCGGCTTTCCTGGCGGATCAGGCCGTACACGTACGCGGGGTCAAGCCCGATCTCACGCGCACGGCGCACCACGCTGTCGCGGAAGGGCATGGGGAAACGCTGGTCCATGTCCATCACGGCCTTGGTGCGTTCGCTGGTGTTGATACAGCGGTCCCACACCTCGTTCTGGCAGGCATAGTCGGCCGCGGCCAGCAGCTCGCGGTCGGTCATGCCGCCTGCGGTGTGTAAGTTGGTGCTGTAGTTCCATTCACGCGTGCCTTCGCTGCGCAGGCCCATCAGGATGGCGTACAGCCCCCGGCTCAGGCCCTGGTTCTGGCGGGCTGCGGATTTTTCTTCTGGCGTCAGAGGCGCGGGTTTGGGCGGCACGGTGGAGCGCTGGCCCAGTTCTTCCAGTGCCAGCTGTTCGTAGAACCCTCGCACACCGGCAATACTCTCGAACAGCTGCTGCGCCTCGGCGCGCTGGGCGTCGGACGGGCGGTTCGCCAGCAGCGCGCGGGCCTTCCAGTACACCCAGGTGCTGTCGCGCCGCGCTTCGTCCGACATGGCGTCGGTGGCGACCCGCACCTCTTTCCAGGCCCCGGCGCGTAAGGCGGCGCGGGTCTTCCAGGCCAGCATGTCGTCACTCAGGTGGTCGGCCTTGCTGACCTTGCCAAAATAGTCGTTGGCGCTGGGTGACAGTTTCATGGCGGACTGGCGGCCAATGGCACCCCAGACCCAGTCGCGCTCTTCGGCGGTGAGTTGTACACCCCACTTGGCGTCCAGCAGGCTGGCGGCGGTGTCGGGGTCGGAATTGGCGATCTTGAGCAGCGCCAGCACCACCAGCTCCTTGCGGGTGCGGCCCAGTGCGGTGGCTTTGCTGGCCAGGAACTTGGCGGGGCTGTCGGCCACCTCCTGCACCGCTGCAGAAGCCTCGGGCGCCACAATTTCGACGGCGTTACGGGCCGCACGGGTGCGGTTGGCTTCGATGGACAGGCGCGCCTTGCGCCACACGTCCAGCTCGCTGATCTTTTTGGCGGCGTACAAACGGTCGGCGGCCAAGGTGCAGCCGTCGTCGGCTTCGCGCTGCGCGTACCAGTTGCGGCGCAGGTCGTCGGCCACGGTTTTGTCGCTGGCCACGGTGGTGCCCCGAAGCTGGTCCACCAGCAGTGCGTAACAGCGCACTTCGCGGTCGTCCGACATACGGAACAGGGGATGGTGTGCGGCAAAAGCCTCCCACTCGCGCCGTTTGCCCAGCTGCAGCAGCCAGTCGTTGCGCAGGCGGTCTTCGTGGTAAGTGCCGGCGTAACGCTGCAAGAAGGCGTCCACCTCCTGCGGGCTGGCCTCGTCCAGGCGGGCCTTCAGCTCCCAGTAGGCGGCCCACGGCTCCAGCACATGGCCCCGGGCCTGGGGCAGCAGCTGCGACAGTTTTTTGCGATCCCCCTTGCGAAAGGCCTGGGCCATCTCCGTCAGGACGCTGTCGTTGGCACCCTGGGCCAGGGCGGTGGAGGGGACACTTGCGGCCACAATGGTGGCGACAAGAACCGGTGTCAGAATCTTCAGGAATTGCATTGGGGGAATTATGGACAAATTTGCCGTCCGGCAAGCACTTATCGAACAGCGCCTGAATATGCCCGACCGCCTGCAGCGCTCGGACCAGCTGCAGCGCGTGATGCGGATCTGGCTGGTGGGGCGCACCGACGCGGTAATTGGCGCTTATTGGCCCATCAAAGGCGAGTTTGACCCCCTGCCCGCCCTGCACCGCTGGAAGGAAGACGGCGAACTGCTGGACGAACCCCAGCGCCGCCGGATTGCCCTGCCGGTGGTGGACAAAGTGCACAAAACGCTGACCTTCCACACCTGGTACCCGGGCTGCCCCATGGAAGAAGACGCGTTTGGCATCCCCAAGCCCAAAGACACCGAGGTGGTCGTGCCGTCGCTGCTGTTTGTGGCCTGTGTCGGGTATGGCGCGGGTGGGCACCGGCTGGGCTACGGCGGCGGCTTTTACGACCGCACCCTGGCCGCGCTGGAGCCACGCCCCACCACCGTCGGTTTGGGTTTCACCCAAGGTTTTCTGGAAGATTTCGAGCCCGAGCCGCACGACATGGCGCTGGACGCCATCCTGAACGACAACGGCGTCGTGTGGCCGGTGGGGTGAGCAAGGGCTTCGCTGCAGCGCCACCCGGGCATTCATCAATGGTGCGCAGCGTTTGCATCAATGGTTCTTGCGTACCGCAGTAGCATCCTTTTCCAGACTCCACGGAACACACCATGCTCAAGCTCTATATCGGCAACAAGAATTACTCGTCCTGGTCGATGCGGCCGTGGGTGCTGCTCAAGCAGGCTGGTATTCCGTTTGAAGAGGTGAAGCTGCGTTTTGACTCGTTCGAGCCAGGCTCGGCCTTCAAGACAGCGGCAAATGCCGTCAACCCCGTGGGCAAAGTCCCGGCGCTGGTGGACGGTGACCTGGCCGTATGGGACACCCTGGCCATTGCCGAATACCTGGCCGAACAGTTCCCCGACAAACACCTGTGGCCCGCGGCCAAAGCAGACCGTGCCCGCGCCCGCAGCGTGTGTGCCGAGATGCACAGCGGCTTTGGTGCATTACGCAGCCACTGCCCCATGAACATCGAGGCCAGCCTGCCCGATGTGGGCCAGCTGGTCTGGCGCGACCAGCCCGGCGTGCGCGCCGATGTACAACGGCTGGAATCCATGTGGCGCTCGCTGCTGGAAGTGCATGGCGGCAAACACTTCCTGTTTGGCGACTTCGGCATCGCCGACGCTTTTTTTGCCCCCGTGTGTATGCGCCTCACCACCTACGCCCTGCCCGTGTCCAAAGACACCGCCGCCTACATCGAACGTGTGCGCCAGGCCCCGGGTGTGGCCGCATGGATCAGCGATGCGTTGGCGGAAAAAGACTTTCTGGACTTTGAAGAGCCGTACCGGCTGGGCCGCTGAGGTTGAGAGCGGCTAACAAAACTCAGCGCAGCGGTCCTGGCTAGGCGTGCCGACGCAGGCAGTACAAGCGTACGACAAGGCGGCGCAACAACGCCAGGAGAGTTTTGTTAGCCGCTCTTACCCCTGCCGAAACTGCTTGCGCAGAAACGGCTTGTGCCGGGCAATGTGCTCCATCTGCGGCGCGGCAATGGTGCCGCCCAGGTCTTCACCGTCGCCGTTGAGCACACTGTTGGCCAGGGCCATGGCCCGCGCTACCACCTCGGCTTCACCCACCCCCTGCTGCGCCGCCAGGTCCAGCGCCACCCGGCGCATGGCCCGCTGGGACAACATCCACATAGCACCAAACGCGTCCCAGGCTGCAGCGGCCTCTTGTGACTTGTCCGTCTCGGCCAGTATCTCGCTCAGCGGTTTGGCCAGCACCGCCTGCACATCATCCAGCTTGGCCTGCAGGGCCTCTAAACGCGCCTCCAACTGCGCCGATGTAGGCGGCACGGGCACTGTGCCGTCGGGGCTCAGTTGGGCAATCGCGATAGGGGAAGTTGGCGCAGACATGGCCTGAATATAAGGCGTTGCTAAACTGCCGCCATGCAAATCTACATGGTGGGTGGTGCGGTACGCGACCGGCTTCTGGGCCTGCCCGTACACGACCGTGACTGGGTGGTGGTGGGGGCCACGCCCGAGCAAATGGTGGCCCAAGGGTTTCTGCCCGTGGGGCGCGACTTTCCGGTCTTTCTGCACCCGCAGACACGCGAGGAATATGCGCTTGCGCGCACCGAGCGCAAAAGTGGACGTGGCTACCGCGGCTTTGTGGTGCAAGCCTCGCCCGACGTGACGCTGGAAGAAGACCTGGCCCGCCGCGACCTTACTATCAATTCAATAGCTGAGTCAGTATATCCAGCGGGCGCCAGAGGTCTGTTTGACCCTTATAACGGACAAAAAGACCTGCAAAACCGAACCCTGCGCCACGTCACCGACGCCTTCCGCGAAGACCCGGTGCGTATCCTGCGCGTGGCCCGGTTTGCTGCGCGCTTCACCGACTTCAGCGTCGCCCCCGAAACCATGGCGCTGATGCGCGACATGGTGGACGGCGGCGAAGTCGATGCACTGGTGCCCGAACGGGTGTGGCAAGAGCTGTCACGCGGCCTGATGGAGGCACAACCCTCCCGCATGCTCACCGTGCTGCGCGACTGCGGCGCACTACAACGCCTGCTGCCCGAGGTGGCCCGCCTGTGGGGCGTGCCCCAGCGCGCCGAATACCACCCCGAGGTGGACACCGGCATCCACCTGATGATGGTGCTGGACATGGCCGCCCGCCTGGCCGCGCCGCTGCCCGTGCGCTTTGCCTGCCTGACCCACGACCTGGGCAAAGGCACCACCCCCGCCGACGTGTTGCCCCGCCACATCGGCCACGAAGAACGCAGCGCCCGCCTGCTCAAAGGCCTGGCCGAGCGCCTGCGCGTGCCCACCGACTGCCGCGAACTGGCCGACGTGGTGGCGCGTGAACATGGCAACATCCACCGCAGCGAGAACTTGGCTGCCGCAGCCACCGTGCGCCTGCTGGAGCGCTGCGACGCCATCCGCAAACCTGCACGTTTTGCGCAGGTGCTGCAAGCCTGCGAATGTGATGCCCGGGGGCGGCTGGGGTTTGAGGATGCGGCCTACCCGCAGGCTGCGCGGCTGCAGCGGGCGCTGGATGCGGCGCTGCAGGTGCGCACAGACACCGTGGCGGCGGACGCTGCGGAGCGGGGATTAAAGGGGCCGAAGATTGGGGAGGCGGTGCATGCGGCGCGGGTGGGGGCGGTGCACAGGCTGGGGTGACTGCAATTATGTAGCCCGGCACACTTCCAAACCTTGCCATACAGCCGAGGAAAGCTATGACCTCCGACTTATTTGGCAAACATCATTCATCTATGACACCCTTGTCCACCCGAATACGTCGTAGCTTAGCTGTCGCATCCCGGACGATCATAATATTCGCAGCACTGCATAAACAATAGAACCTGTCAGTAGTGTCCGGTTGATCTGGCCCCGATCAGTGGCAGCGCCAATATTGATGAGGGTTCCAGAGGTTTCATGGGTGTCCACGATTTGAATTTCGTTGCGCGCATTTGCAATGCTTTGGGATTTCAACGACCCGGGGTGATGCATGAATGTGGGCAAGACGCTGTTCGCGCAGGTGATGGAGTTCGTGCCTTGGAAGACCTTCTCGCGCATCATTGATCGGCACAACGGCGACGCGGGCGTGCGCACCCTGGGATGCGCGGATCTGTTTCGCATCATGGCGTTTTCCCAACTCACATGGCGCGAGTCGCTGCGCGACATCGAAGCCTGTCTGGCCGCCAATCGAGGCAAGCTGTTTCACATGGGGTTGAAGGTGCCACCGGCACGCTCGACGCTGGCCGACGCACTGAACTCGCGCGACTGGCGCATCTACCACGCACTGGCTCAGCGGTTGATCGCGCGGGCCCGAACGCGGTATGCCCAAGATCCCGCGGTGCTCGATATCCATGCCAGTGTGTACGCCCTTGACTCCACCACCATCGACCTGCGTCTGAGCTTGTTCGGCTGGGCGCCATTTCGCTCCACCAAGGCGGCCATCAAGCTGCATACGCTGCTGGACCTGCGCGGAGCCATACCGGCGTTCATCCACATCAGCGACGGCAAGCTGCATGACGTGAACGTGCTCGACATCCTGCCGCTCCAGGCAGGGGCCTTCTACGTGATGGATCGCGGATATGTCGACTTTGCACGCCTGTATGCAATGCATCAGGCGGGTGCCTTCTTTGTCACCCGCGCCAAAGCGGGCATGGATGCACGGCGCGTGTACTCGGGTCCCGCAGATCGGAGCACCGGCATCATCTGCGACCAACGCGTGATGCTCAATGGTCACTACTCGGCCAAAAAGTATCCAGAACACTTGCGGCGCATCCGCTTCAAAGACCCCGAGTCGGGTAAGACGCCGATCTTTCTGACCGGTAGTTGTCAAACGATTTGTCGCGAGATGCTTGATGGTCAAGCGGCTTGTTGAGTGACTGGCTGCTTCTGCTGTTCGGGCCTGTCTGGGTTGAGGTGGACTGACTCTTTTCGCTTCCAGTTTCGCGTCTGTCCGGACCACCTTTTCGGGTTGGCCTGGCGAGCAATTTCGTAGACGTTGGCGCGTTCGTTCAGCAGGGCTGTGTCGAGTTGCGCATGTCGTTGCGTGGGCGTCACGAAGCTGATGGCGCTGTGGCGGTGTTCGTGGTTGTACCAGTGCACCAGCTCGGTGACCCAGCGGCGTGCTTGCAGCAAGTCGCTGAACGGTTTGACAGGTAGCTGGGGCCGGTACTTCAAGGTCCTGAACAGTGCCTCGGAGTACGGGTTGTCGTTGCTGACCGCCGGCCGGCTGCGTGAGGCCGCCACGCCCAGGCGCTGCATGGTGGCCAGCATCGTTTCACCCTTCATCGGAGAGCCGTTGTCCGAGTGCACTGTGAGCTGGTTGGGGGCGATGCCCTGACGCTCGCAGATGTCTTGCAGCAGTTGACTGGCTCTCTCTGCGCTCTCACAGTCGTACACCTGCCAGCCCACGATCTTTCGGCTGAACAGGTCCACGAACAGGTAGAGGTAGAAGTGCATGCCGCGCACCTCGGTGGGCAGGTAGCTGATGTCCCAGCAGTAGATCTGGTCAGGCGCAGTCGCCACCAACGCTCGCGGCTTGCTGCGCTTTTGCGCCACCCGTTCCAGTCGGCGGTGGGCGAGCTGGCCCGCCTCGCGCAGCAGTCGGTAGAGGGTCGATTCGCTGGCCACGTAGCGGCCTTGGTCAGCCAGGCGCGGCACGATCTGGCTCGGCGGCAGGTCCTTGAACTCCTCGCTGTTGAGCAGCTCTATCGCCGCCTGGCGTTCTGCTTCGCTCAGCTTGTTGGGCACAACGCCGCTGCGACGTTTGTCGCTTTTTCTGCAGTCGCCTCCCTGCCCGTCAGGGTGCTGCCAGCGCTGCACGGTACGCGAGCTCAGACCGATCTGCGCGCATGCTTTTGCCAGTCGCGCGCCGGACTTGCACGCAGTCTTGATCAGACCCAGCAGGGTTTGACGTTGAAGGAGCGGGATCATTTCTCCTCGCCCTCCCACAGAGCCTGGTACTTTTTTTGAAGCACCAACAAGGCTGCGGCTTCCGCCAGCGCCCTCTCTTTTCGACGCAGCTCGCGCTGCAGTCCATCGTGCTTGAGCTGCAGCTCACGCAAGGCCGATTTGATTTCACGTGACTCGGGCACCGGAGGAACGCAAAAGGCTGCACGCCAGGCCTTGAGCTGGTGTTCGAACAGGCCTCGCTCGCGACACCATGCGTGCAGCTCCGGGCCAGACAGGGGATGCGTTTCTTGCAGGGCAAGCAGCCGCTGCGCAGGGCTCCAAGACTGCGCCGGAACCTCGGCTGGCAAGTCGACTTGAGGCGTGTCCGTGCTGTCCACCGGCTTTGCACTGGCAAGCCATTTCCACAAAGTGCCAAGCGACATGTTCAGCTCCCTGGCCACGTCTTCCACGGTACGGGAACCGCGCTGCCGGACCTTGCTCAGGGCCTGCTCGCGGAATTCAGTTGAGTGTCGATTTCTTTTCATTTTTAGCGCTCCGACGCGGATCATCCGCGATGATGGTGGCGCGACAAGTAGTCTGACTCAGGGGGTGACCAACATCACGATGTTGCCAGCGTTGACGATTGCCGCGCTCTACAAGAGTCGCTGGCAGGTCGAACTGTTCTTCAAGTGGATCAAGCTGCACCTGCGCATCAAGCGTTTTCTGGGCGCGAGCGAGAACGCGGTGAAGACACAGATCTGGTGCGCCGTCTCTACCTATGTGCTCATCGCCATCGTCAAGAAGGAGCTTCATCTCGACGCCTCGCTCTACACATGTCTACAGATCTTGTCGGTCTCGGTTTTCGAGAAAACCGAGGTTTCATGCGCCTTGCAGCCTGTTCGATCCCAATCCACACCACCACCCAACCCTAACCAGTTTAATTTGTTCAACTTTTAACCGGACACTACTGAATATCCATCAATGCGAAACCTTTTCGATCCTTTTCAGACAAAATCGGAGCACTGATCCCCGCCTCCTTCAGCGGCCAATCAATCCCTACATCTGGGTCATCCCAGGCAATACAACGCTCATGTGCAGGTGCGTAATAGTCGGTAGTTTTGTACAAAAAGTCCGCGGTGTCGCTTAGCACAATAAAACCGTGGGCAAAACCTGAGGGCACCCAGAACTGCCGCTGGTTGTCTTCACTCAGCTCAACACCGGCCCATTGGCCGAAGGTGGCTGAGCCCTTGCGCACATCCACTGCCACGTCGAACACGCGACCACGGACGACACGCACGAGTTTGCCTTGTGCGTTTTGCACTTGGTAATGCAAACCGCGCAGCACACCTTTGCCAGAACGGGAATGGTTGTCCTGAACAAAAGGTACGTCCTGACCCACAGCCTCATTGAAAGCACGCTGGTTAAAGCTCTCGTAGAAGAACCCGCGTGCATCGCCAAACACCTTGGGCTCGATGATGAGCACGTCGGGAATGGCAGTTGGCGTTACTTTCATGCGCGCACTCCTTCAGCCAGCAAGTGGTTCAGGTACTTGCCGTAGCCGCTCTTTTGCAGCGGCGCAGCCAGCCGGGCCAGCTGCTCTTTGTCGATGAAGCCGTTGCGCCAGGCGATTTCTTCGGGGCAAGCAATTTTCAAACCTTGGCGATGCTCCAGCGTAGCGATGAACTGGCCCGCCTCCAGCAGGCTTTCATGGGTGCCGGTATCGAGCCAGGCGTAGCCGCGCTGCATGATTTGGACGTTGAGCTGGTCGAGGTCGAGGTAGGCCTGGTTGACCGCCGTGATTTCCAGCTCGCCACGCGCACTGGGTTTGACGGCTTTGGCGATGTCCACCACTTGGTTGTCGTAAAAATACAGGCCTGTAACTGCGTAGTTGCTCTTCGGCTTCAACGGCTTTTCTTCGATGCTGCTGGCCTTGCCCGCAGCGTCGAAGGCCACCACGCCATAACGTTCCGGGTCTTGTACGTGGTACGCAAACACTGTGGCGCCTGAGAGCTGCGCGTCGGCATCGGCCAACAAGTGTGCAAAGTCATGGCCGTAAAAAATGTTGTCACCCAACACCAGCGCACTGGGGGCTCCAGCCAGGAAGTCTTCACCGATCAGGAAGGCCTGCGCCAGACCGTCCGGGCTGGGCTGGATGGCGTACTGCAGGTTCAGGCCCCACTGCGCGCCGTCGCCCAGCAGTTGCTGAAACCGGGGGGTGTCCTGCGGCGTGCTGATGATGAGGATGTCGCGGATGCCCGCGAGCATCAGGGTGCTCAGCGGGTAGTAAATCATGGGTTTGTCGTACACCGGCAGCAGTTGTTTGCTGATGGCCAATGTGGCCGGGTGCAAGCGGGTGCCGGAGCCTCCGGCGAGGATGATGCCTTTGCGTTGGGTCATGGGTTTTCCTATTTTTTGAGTGTTGTTCGCTCTACGGCGTGGCGCGGTACATCTTGCATTCTTGGCACCTGACCGCCCAAAGCAACGAGCCGCCTGGCGGTTTGCACCTGGACGAAGGTTTGCACAGCTACGGGAAACAAATCTGACTCGTCCATACCCGAGGGAAGCATTTCCAGCGCTTGGCGGTAAAGCCTATCGTCGATGGTGATGGTGGTTTGCATCAGCCCCCGCGTTGGTGAATTACGCCATTCATGACGACGTTAGAAAGTTTCGCGCAGCATACGCGCCACACCGGCCTGCCAGTCAGGCAGCGTGAGGCCAAAGGTGGCTTGCAGCTTTTGGGTGTTCAGGCGCGAGTTGTGCGGGCGGGTGGCGGGGGTGGGGAAGGCGCTGGTGGGCACGGCGTCCACGGCGTCGGGGCCTGCTTTGAGCGCAACGCCAGCAGCCTCGGCCTGCTCCAGTACAAAGCGGGCATAGCCGTGCCAGGTGGTTTCGCCGCCCGCCACCAGGTGGTACAGACCAGATTTCTCTGGGTCTTGCAAGGTGGCGCGGATGGCGTGGGCGGTGACGTCGGCCAGCAGCTCGGCACCGGTGGGGGCGCCAAACTGGTCGTTGATGACGGTCAGGCGCTCGCGCTCTTTGGCCAGGCGCAGCATGGTCTTGGCAAAGTTGCCGCCGCGTGCGGCATAGACCCAGCTGGTGCGGAAGATCAGGTGCCGCGCGCAGTGCTGCGCCACCAGTTGTTCACCTTCGAGTTTGGTGCTGCCATAGACGCTGAGCGGGCCGGTGGCGTCTGTCTCAACCCAGGGCGTGTCGCCGCTGCCGTCAAACACATAGTCGGTGGAGTAATGCACCATGAGTGCGCCCACGTCCTGCGCGGCCTGCGCCACCGCACCGGGGGTCGTGGCATTGAGCGTGCGGGCGAAGTCTGGCTCACTCTCGGCCTTGTCCACGGCGGTGTGCGCCGCGGCATTCACCACCACATCGGGGCGCAGGGCGCGCACGGTGGCGGCCACGGCGTCGGGCTGGCTGAAGTCGGCGGCGTAATCGGTGCTGCTAGCGCCCAGGGCCACCAGCGTTCCCAGCGGTGCCAGGCTGCGCTGCAGCTCCCAGCCAACCTGGCCACCTTTGCCCAAGAGAAGAATTTTCATTTTTAAACTATTCGTAAAGTGGGGTGCACAAGAACGTGTTCAAGGTCTTTTGGGAGTTGCACAAGTACCTTTTCGGGATGGGATGCAAGGCGCAGTGCGCAGTCCATAGCCCGGCTATGGACAAGCGCTGCAACGCCGCAGACCGCCCGAAAAGGCACTTGCCCGAAGGGTTGGAGTGAAATCGGGCGATTGGGCGCCCCAGCTGCTGGCATGGGCAGGAGCCCATGCGGCGCATCCGGGCCACCCACTCATCCCGATTGCACTCCAATGCAATCTCCAAAAAGACCTTGAACACGTTCTTAGCGCGTGACTGGTAACTCATGGCTCCATGCTGTCGCCATTGGAAGGGTCGGCCTGCAAATCACACACACGATCAAAAATGACGGTGGCAACGTGTGAGCAGGCTGCTTTTACTACGTCCCATTCATGCCAGCGCGGAGCCAGGCTCTTGTACTCGCTCAGCTCGGTTTCTTCCAGGTCGTATGGAACGGCATTGGCAAGTTGCACTTGCAATTGCTGCAAAGGCGATTCGCCATTGATTTGAAAATACAAACGATCAAACGATTGCAACGCAAGTGCAATGTTTTCATCTCCCATGTGATCCGCCAAAGCAACGAAGTCAAGATAGTCTCGGGTGGCGTTACGCTTGAGAATCAAAACCCCTTTGATGCGCAGAATTTCACCTTCGGTCGGTACCGTAATTTGTTCGCCGTGGTAGTTCAAAACCGTTGTTTCCAGCGGCTCATCGCGGATCAATTGCCGAACCCCTGTTTCGATGCCATCAAGGCTGCCGAGAATCTGCACCGGGCGTTGCACTCGGGCAGTTTTCCACCCCGCCACCGACTCAAGCTCCTTAAGAACACCATCGAAGCGACTGCGCAGATCAGTCAAAACATGGTCTGCGTCACGCGAGAAACGATGCTCTGCATAAATTGCGGATGCCGTACCGCCGACCAGCACGGCGTCAGGCAGGATGCGTTGCAGGCGTGCTGCTGATGACAGAACGAGCTCCCAATCAGGCAGGGGTGCGGTGTTCTTCGGCATAGTGCATCCAGAAGTGATGGCGTTGGGCGTAGGGGTCAGAAACATGGGCACGACAGACTTGCAGCACTTTGTCGAACAACGATGGGTCGGCAAGAGCCGCACGTCGCAACTCGGCCCAGTCCCCCCATCGACCACGAGAGATCGCGTCGTCAATGGCGGCGAGCGTAAAGCGGTGGTGGTTAAGGTGTCGGTGGAGCATCGTTAATGACCGTTAACTTTCATGCCGCGAAGCGCAGCGCCCCGGACCATGAAAGTTATTTAACGTTAAGACCCGTCCCACTCTTGGGGCGCGGCATCGTTGCGCTCCGCCAGAAAGCTGTCGGGCAGCGCGTCGCTGGACTGGTAGAAGCCAGTGAGCCATTCGACCATGTTCTGCGCGGGCAGCGCTCGCATGAAAGGCTTGGCGGCAATGGATGGCATGTGCACCTCCGATGGCAAGGGGGTGAGCGCCGAAGGTGCTACGGGGGTGCTCCACAGCTACGCCGCGTACTGCGTTTGCACCCAGTCGCGGTAGGCACCACTTTGCACGTTGCGCACCCAGTCGGGATGGGCCAGGTACCACTGCACGGTCTTGCGGATGCCGGTCTCAAAAGTCTCGGCGGGCTTCCAGCCCAGCTCGCGCTCCAGCTTGCGGGCGTCGATGGCGTAGCGGCGGTCGTGGCCGGGGCGGTCAGTCACGTAACTGATCTGGCTGCGGTAGCTGGTGCCATCGGCACGTGGGGCCAGCTCGTCGAGCAGGGCACACACGGTGTTGACGATCTCGATGTTGGGTTTTTCGTTCCAGCCACCGACGTTGTAGGTCTCGCCCAGCCGACCGGCTTCCAGCACGCGGCGGATGGCGCTGCAGTGGTCGGTGACGTACAACCAGTCACGCACCTGCATGCCATCGCCATAGACGGGCAGCGGTTTGCCCGCCTGGGCGTTAACGATCATCAGCGGGATCAGCTTCTCGGGGAAGTGGTGCGGGCCGTAGTTGTTGGAGCAGTTGGTGGTCACCACCGGCAGGCCATAGGTGTGGTGCCAGGCGCGCACCAGGTGGTCGCTGGCGGCCTTGCTGGCCGAATACGGGCTGTTGGGCTCGTAGGTGTGGGTTTCAGTGAAGGCCGGTGCGTCGGGGGCCAGCGAGCCATACACCTCGTCGGTGGACACATGCAAAAAGCGGAAGGCTTCCTTTTGCTCAGCCGGCAGCGCAGACCAGTAGCCGCGCACCGATTCCAGCAGGTTGAAGGTGCCCACCACGTTGGTCTGCACAAAGTCTGCGGGGCCGTGGATGGAGCGGTCTACATGCGACTCGGCCGCAAAATTGACCACCGCACGCGGCTGGTGCTGGGCCAGCAGCTGCCCCACCAGCGCGGCGTCACCAATATCGCCCTGCACAAAGATGTGACGTGTATCGCCGTCCAGGCTGGCGAGGTTCTCGCGGTTGCCCGCATAGGTGAGTTTGTCGAGGTTAACCACAGGTTCATCTGACTGGGCCAGCCAGTCGAGAACAAAGTTGGCACCGATAAAGCCCGCACCACCTGTTACCAGAATCATCGAAATCTCCTCATCGCATTGTTATTGCAGTTAACACCCCACACACCAGCGCGGGAAAACCCTTAATTATCCAATGGTTTAAGCCAGCGCCAGCGCCGCGTAGTCCCCCACGGTGTTGCCCAGCCCGGCGGGCACCAGCAGCACGCCGTGGGTCAGCGCGGCAAACCGGCCACTGACCTGCGCCTGCAGCCGGGGCAGCAAAAAGTCGCGGTGGTGCCAGAACACGCTGCCGCCCAGGCTGATGCGCTGCAGGTCGAGCAGCACCACCAGGTTGTACAGCGCCCGGCCCAGCACGCGGCACAGGTCGTCCACCACCGCCAGCGCCGCCGCATCCCCCTGGCGGGCGGCGGTGACCAGCTCGGCCGCGTCGGCCCAGCCCCCCATTTCAGCTGGCCCGGCCTGCGGGCCAAAGCGCCGGGTGATGGCGTTGCCCGCCACCAGCGCCTCGACATCCCCCACGTTGCCGCAGCCACACAGGGCAGCGCTGCTGTCGTCGCTAACAAACATGTGCCCACCGTGGCCCGCATTGCCGTTTTTGCCCCGCAGCACCCGGCCGTCCACACACAGGCCCATACCGATGCCCGTGCTCCAGGTGACATATGCGCAGTGGTCAAACCCTTGCAGCGCGCCCCAGCGGCGCTCGGCCTCCAGGGCGGCAACACAGTCGTTTTCAACCCGCACCGCGCCAAACCGCGCGCGCAAGGGTGCTTCAAGCAAGGCCACCTGCCAATCGTTGGGCAAACCGCGCTCGGGCCCGGCCAGACCTCCGCAGACATTGGGTGCGGCCAGCTCAATCTGCCCCGCATTGATGACAAACGGCCCACACGATGAGACACCCACAGTCTGGATGGCACTGGCATCCACCCCCGCCTCGGCACAGGCTTCCTCCACCATACGAATCACCTGGCGCGCCAGGGCGTCGTTGGCACCGGTCTTGGCCGTAGGCTCGGCCCGGCGGTGGCCCAACTGCTGGGGGGCATCGTTATGCACCAGGCTGACAGCGACCTTGGTGCCTCCAATATCGACGCAGGCTTTCATCGGCAGGGTTCTCTTATAAAAGTTGGGACAGTGTGCTGGCCAGCAGGCTCAGCAAAATGGTGGAGGCCAGCGGGATGGACCAGTCGCGCCCAAACAGGCGAAACCGCAGGTCACCCGGCAGTTTGCCAAGGCCCAGCTTGCCCAGCAGCGGTGTGAGCCAGCTGATCAGCGTGAGGGCGAGGAAGATAACGATGAACCAGCGGATCATGGTGGGGGCAGTGTAGAGGGAGCTGCTGGGGCCAGGGACGCTCTGCAGAGGAATTTTAGTCAAAATGGCCTCTAGCGCCCGTTAATCCTGCACATGCAGCTATGTTTTTAATAGCATCCAGATTGTCCTGCGGATGAAAACCGGGGCTCAGCCCTGGCACAACAGCGCTGGTGTGCAGCACGGGGAGCCCCCACCCCACCCCTCTCCCAGAGGGAGAGGGAGTCACACCCGGGCCGAGCGCAGCAATGGCCCGCCGGGTTTCAGGACCACTTTGGGGGCCACGGCACACCAAAGCTTGCGCTTTATCAAGCTACCTATGGTGTACGGCAACTACAGTAAACACCATAGGTAGTGTTTTATCGCCCCCAACTGGAGTTGCCGATGCCGTCCCTTCATGCCACACCATGCACCGACCACCGCACGCTGGTGAACGTGGAAAGCTCCATCAACGAATACCTCACCCGCGCCGACTGGCGCGTGAACGCCAATGCCAACCAGGGCTACTCGCTGGGCGGGCTGATCCTGAACGTGGCGGGCAAGGTCACGGCCAATTACTGGCTGTCGCACGTGTACACGCCGGAGATCGGCGAGGCGCACCGCAATGGCGACATCCACATCCACGACCTCGACATGCTCAGCGGCTACTGCGCGGGCTGGTCGCTGCGCACGCTGCTGCACGAAGGCCTGAACGGCGTGCCCGGCAAGGTGGAGGCGGGGCCGCCGAAACACATGAGTTCGGCCGTGGGGCAGATCGTGAACTTCCTGGGCACGCTGCAGAACGAGTGGGCGGGCGCGCAGGCGTTCTCGTCGTTCGACACCTACATGGCGCCGTTCGTGCGCGTGGATGCGATGGACTTTCGCCAAGTGCGCCAATGCATTCAAGAGCTGGTCTACAACCTGAACGTGCCCTCGCGCTGGGGCACCCAAACGCCGTTCACCAACCTCACCTTCGACTGGACCTGCCCCGAAGACCTGCGCGAGCAGGTGCCCGTGATCGCCGGCCAGGAGATGCCCTTTGCCTATGGCGACCTGCAGGTGGAGATGGACCTGATCAACCGCGCCTACATCGACGTCATGACCACGGGCGACGCCAAGGGCCGCGTGTTCACCTTCCCCATCCCCACGTACAACATCACCAAGGACTTCCCCTGGGAGAGCGAGAACGCGCGCCTGCTGTTCGACATGACGGCCAAGTACGGCCTGCCGTACTTCCAGAACTTCATCAATTCGGAGCTGGAGCCGAACATGGTGCGCTCGATGTGCTGCCGCCTGCAGCTGGACCTGCGCGAGCTGCTCAAACGCGGCAACGGCCTGTTCGGCAGCGCCGAGCAGACGGGCAGCCTGGGCGTGGTGACGATCAACTGCGCGCGCCTGGGCCATCTGCATGCGGGTGACGAAGCCGGCCTGTTCAACGCGCTCGACCGGCTGATGGAGCTGGGCAAACAAAGCCTGGAGACCAAACGCAAGCTGATCCAGCGGTTGATGGACCAGGGCCTGTTCCCGTACACCAAGCGCTACCTGGGCACGCTGCGCAACCACTTCAGCACGCTGGGCGTGAACGGCATCAACGAGATGGTGCGCAACTTCACGCACGACGCGCACGACATCACCAGCGACTGGGGCAACGCCTTCGCCGTGCGCCTGCTCGACCACGTGCGCGAGCGTATGACCGCCTTCCAGGAAGAAACCGGCCACCTCTACAACCTGGAAGCCACACCCGCCGAAGGCACGACCTACCGCTTCGCCAAGGAAGACAAGAAGCGCTGGCCCGCCATGCTGCAGGCCGGCACGGCGGAACAGCCGTACTACACCAACTCCTCACAGCTGCCCGTGGGCTTCACCGACGACCCGTTCGACGCACTGGCGCGGCAAGAAGCGCTGCAGTCCAAGTACACCGGTGGCACCGTGCTGCACCTGTACATGGGCGAACGGCTCTCCAGCGGCGAAGCCTGCCGCGAACTCGTCAAACGTGCGCTCACGCGGTTCCGCCTGCCGTACATCACCGTCACACCCACGTTCTCGATCTGCCCCACGCACGGCTACCTGGCGGGGGAACACCCGTTCTGCCCGGCGTGCGACGAGGAACGCCTGGCCGCCAAGCGCCACCGGCTGGCGGCCTGACCCCCTCCTTCCCCCTCTGGGGGAAGGCTGGGATGGGGGCCGGTTCGGTGCGTGGCCTTGCGGTAGCTGCGAACGCCGCTGGCCCCCACCCCAACCCTCCCCCAGCGGGGGAGGGATCTTGAAGAAAAACGGCTTCCAACGCTTATCCATCAACCGTTAGAAGCTATCAAATTAATAGTTTTCAATCACCACAGGAGTTTTATCCATGAGCCACTTTTCCCCCGCCGAACACACCGCCATCGCCGACGTGCAGCTGACCGACGACGAACGCCAGCCCTGCGAGGTCTGGACCCGCGTGATGGGTTACCACCGCCCCGTCTCCAGTTTCAACGTGGGCAAACAGGGCGAACACAACGAGCGCCAGTTCTTTTCCGAATCGTCCCGTGGCTGCAGAACCCACTGCTGACCCCGCCGCGCAGGCCGGCCTTGCCGATGGCCTGCGTGTGGGCGGCCTCACGCCGCTGACCACCATCGACTTCCCTGGCCGACTGGCCGCAGTGGTGTACTGCCAGGGCTGCCCCTGGCGCTGCGGCTACTGCCACAACCCCGCGCTGCTCGACGCCACCGCGCCCGGAACGGTGCCATGGCCCCAGGTGCGCGCTTTTCTGCGCAGCCGCCAGGGCCTGCTCGACGGCGTGGTGTTCTCGGGCGGCGAGCCCACGCTGCAGGCCGCCCTGCCCGCCGCGCTGGCCGAGGCCCGGGCCCTGGGTTTTGCCACGGGCCTGCACACCGGCGGCATGTACCCCGACCGGCTGGCCGCCGTGTTGCCCCTGCTCGACTGGGTCGGGCTCGACATCAAGGGCCCGCCCGGCTGTTACGACGCCATCACACACACACCGGGCAGTGGTGCCAAGGTGTGGACATCTCTCCAGCGCATGCTGGCCAGCGGCGTGGCCCACGAGTGCCGCACCACCTGGCATGCGGGGCTGTTTGGTGTGTCCGCTCTGCAAGCCCTGGCCGACACACTGGCCACTGCAGGAGTGCGGCAGTGGGCCGTGCAGGAATGCCGCACCGCCGGGGCCGTGCCGTGGCAGCAGACCCCGCCCGTGGGGCCATGGCCGCTGCCCACGGTGGTGCGAACCGCCTGAACACAGCTCACAGCCGGTGGCTGCGGTCCCCGTGGCTGAAGCCCAGCGCATCCCACGGCTCGCCCTTACACAGGCCGATGACCTTGAAGAACTCGCCCATCTCATGTTCATGGATCAATTTCAACGCCAGCGCCCGCTGGTCGTGCGTCGATTGCTCCATTTTTGAGAGCAAGCCGCAGTTCATCAAAAAATGCGCCTGGGTGGTGTAACCCAGCACGGTAAAGCCAGGTTGCCCATCCGCCAAGTCGTCCTGTGCGGCAAGTGCAATGCCGGTGAAATCGACGTGGGCGGTGATGTCTTTGGCGCCCACACTCACCAGCGGGTCGCTGTCGGCCTGGTGCGCCTGGTGGCACATGACGGTGCCCATGTGGCGCTGGGGGTGGTAGTACTCACTCTCGGCAAAACCGTAGTCCAGCAAGAACACCGCACCCCGGCCCAGGCGGTCGGCCAGGGTGCGGATGAAGGCTTTGGCCTGGGGGTGGATTTCGGTCAGGTAGTCGTGTTCACCTTCAATGTCCACCGGCGGGCGCAGGTCGGTGGGCTGGTCGGCCCAGGCGAACTGGTCACCGTCCACCGCCACACCGCGCTCGTGCCAGACCCCTTTCAGCCGCGCCAGCAGCTGGACCGGCATGGCGTCCAGCACCTCGTTGCCAACCACCACACCGTCGAAGTGTTCCGGCAGTGCATCGACCCAGCACACCCGGTCGCCGTATGCGGCCAGCGCCAACTGCTGGCGCGCGCGCAGGCTGCCCGACACATCCACGATGGTGTAACGCCGCACCTGGTCGCCCAGTGCCCCGAGTAACTGGGACGCCAGTGCGCCCGAGCCCGCGCCAAACTCCCAGACTTCGTCGGTGCCAGTGGCCTGCAGCGCGTCCGCCACCTGCACGGCCAGCGTCTGGCCGAACAGCGGCGTCATCTCTGGTGCGGTGACAAAGTCGCTGCCGGACGCGGGGAAGGCCCCAAACTTGGTGGAATCGTTGGCGTAGTAGCCCAGGCCGGGTGTGTACAGCGCCAGCGCCATGAAGCGGTCAAAGCCGATCCAGCCGCCGTGCTCGGCAATGTCTTTGCGGATATGCGCCTGCAGGGCGCTCGTTAAACTGTGGGTTGATGTTTTCACGACCCGGATTGTCCGCCAATGCACCCCACCCTCCCCGCTGAACCCCCTGCGCACCCCCGTACCGTGCTGGTCACTGGTGCGGGCAAACGCCTGGGCCGCGAGATTGCGCTGGTGCTGGCGGCCGCGGGCTGGCAGGTGGCCGTGCACTACCGCAGCTCGGAAGCGGACGCTATCAAAACAGCAGCTGACTGCGCACAGCTGGCGGGCGCTGCAGCCATATTTGATGCTGATTTACAGGATGAAGCCGCCGTGCGCGCCCTGCTGCCCCGTGTGGTGGCCCACTTTGGCCAGGTGGACGCAGTGGTCAACAACGCGTCTATTTTTGAGCACGACACGGCAGACAGCTTTGGTTTCACCGCGCTGGAGCGCCACATGCGCAGCAACGTTGGCGCGCCGGTGCTGCTGGCGCAGGCCTTACACACCCATGTGCAAAGCCGCCAGGGCCGGGGCGTGGTAGTCAACCTGCTCGACCAGAAACTGTGGAACCTGAACCCCGATTTTCTGAGCTACACCCTGTCGAAAGCCGCGCTGGAAGCCGCCAACACCACCCTCGCGCTGGCGCTGGCACCCGTGCTGCGTGTGGTGGGTGTGGCGCCGGGCCTGACGCTGGACACCCCCGCGCTGGACGCCGAGAAGTTCGCCGCCCTGCACCGCATGTCGCCCCTGGGCCGCTCCAGCACCGCCGCCGATGTGGCGGGCGCCGTGCGTTTTGCGCTGGAAAACCAGTCCATCACCGGCACCACACTGCTGGTAGACGGCGGCCAGCACCTGATGAAATTTGAACGCGATTTTTCGCTGATGTAAGCCTGCACCATGCCCCACACCCAAGGCACCCAAATCCTCACCCTCACCGGCCTGCGTTTCGACGCCAACCTCGGCATCCTCGACGCCGAAAAAACCGCGCCGCAGCCGATCCAGGTGGACGCCGAGCTGCGCCTGGGCACCCAGCCGCTCACGCCACGTGACGACGACATCCTGCATGTGCTCGACTACCGCAAGGTGCGCCAGATCATCATCGACGAATGCCAGGCCGAACACGTGAACCTGCTGGAAAGCCTGATCGGCAAACTCGCCAGCCGCCTGATGCAGCTGCCGGGGGTGCTGGGGGTGCGGGTGAAGATCGCCAAGCTGGAGATTTTTGACGACTGCGAAGTGGCGATTCGGGTGGAGACCGGGCAGTGGTGAAACCAAAAAAGCATATTGATGCTAATATGCGTTAATGCGCACCACACTTGACCTTCCCGATCCCCTGTTTCGCACACTCAAAGCCCGTGCAGCGATGGATGGCACCACACTCAAAGAGTTGGTGCTGCGTTTTGTACAGCGCGGCCTGAATGAAGCGGATGCCCCATCTCCCCTTGCAACCCGCGAACGTGCACCGTTTGTGGTACCTGGGGCGCTGCGGGACAACACGGCACAGTCGACCACCCCACGTTTGCCGCTGGATCCGGCCTTGCTCAGCAACGCCGGACTGCATGCCTTGCTGGATGCAGAGGACGACGCAAAAGCCCTGCGCAGCGTGGCGAACACATCGGCATCTGCCCCGTGAGCACAGCCGCTGTCGATACAACCGTGGGTGATTTACCCGACATCAATGTCTGGGTGGCGCTGAATGTGCCCGGCCACATCCACCACGCGGCAGCACAAGCCTATTGGCGCGACACAGCCCATGAAACACTCTGGTTTTGCCGACACAGCAGCCTGGGCCTGATGCGCCTGCTGTGCCAGCCCGCCATGATGGGCGACACAGCGCTGCGCCCTGAACAAGCGCTTGCGGCCTACCAAGAGATTCGCGCACAAAGCCGCATTGGCCTGCTGGCCGACCCGCCTGGTCTGGAAGAACGCTGGGCCGCACTGGCCGCCAGCAGCCCCTGGCCACCCCGCATGTGGCCCGACGCCTACCTTGCCGCCCTGGCCCAGACCGCCAACCTGCGCCTGGTCAGCTTCGACGCCGACTTTGCCCGCTTCACCGGCCTGCAATGGCTGCACCTCACGCCCGGAGACACCCCATGAGCCTTGCACACACTGCCTGGATAGATAACGAGATAAGCGACGCGGTGCGCCCCGCAGCACCCGACTTCAAAATCGAACGCGAAGCCCACAAGCTGGAAAAACGCCTGTGCCGCCAGATGGGCCAGGCCATCATCGACTACAACATGGTCGAAGAAGGCGACAAGGTCATGGTGTGTATGTCGGGTGGCAAGGACAGCTACGCCATGCTGGACATCCTGCTCAAGCTGAAAGCCCGCGCGCCGATCCACTTCGACATCGTGGCGGTCAACCTGGACCAGAAGCAGCCGGGCTTTCCTGAGCACGTGCTGCCCGAGTACCTGGGCAAACTCGGTGTGCCTTTCCACATCGAAAACCAGGACACGTACAGCATCGTTAAACGCGTGATCCCCGAGGGCAAAACCACCTGCGGTCTGTGCAGCCGGCTGCGCCGGGGCATTTTGTACCGCGTGGCCGACGAGCTGGGCGCGACCAAGGTTGCGCTGGGCCACCACCGCGACGACATGCTGCAGACCTTCTTTTTGAACATGTTCTTTGGCGGCAAGTTGAAAAGTATGCCCCCGAAGCTGGTGAGCGACGACGGCCGCCACATCGTGATCCGCCCGCTGGCTTATGTTGCCGAAAAAGACCTGGTGCGCTGGGCCACGCAGCGGCAGTTCCCCATCATCCCGTGTACGCTGTGTGGCAGCCAGGAAAACCTGCAGCGCCAGCAGGTGGCTGCCATGCTGCAGGAGTGGGACAAGAAGTATCCGGGCCGGGTGGAAAGTATGTTCAGCGCGCTGCAGAACGTGGTGCCGTCGCACCTGCTGGACGGAACCCGCCACGACTTCAAGGGCCTGAAAGCCACCGGGGTGCCCAGCGAAGATGGCGACAAGGCGTTTGACCCCGAAACCTTTGCCGCAGCGCCCAGCGCCCCCGCAGGCCTGCAAATCGTTCAAATTTAAGCAAAACCCAAGGAGACGGCCATGCGCTGGACACACTTAGCTCTTGTTTCGATAGCACTCATTCTGGGCGGCTGCGCGGGCACGCGGGTCATCACCAGCGACGTGCAGGCTTTTTCGAGCATTCAAAAAGTGGAGCCACCGGCCACCTACAAGTTTGAGCGGATGCCCTCGCAGCAGGCCCAACCCGCCGCCCAGGCCCGGCTCGAAGCCATTGCCGAGCAGTCGCTGGCCCAGGTGGGTATGGTGCGCGACGACGCCCGGCCGCGCTTCAGCGTGATGGTGGACACCCGAGTGCACCGCAACATGCCCAACCCGCACTGGAACGACCCCTGGTTTGGCCCATGGGGCGGCCCTTGGGGTGGCCCATGGCACGGCGGTCCTTGGGGTCGCTACTACCACCCGGCTTTTGGCTCCCCTTGGGGCCCACCGCCAACCTTCATGGAGCCCACCGTGTTCGAGCGTGAAGTGCAGGTGGTGATGCGTGATCTGTCCACCCAGCTGGTGGTGTTTGAAAGCCGCGCCGTGAACGAGTCCTTCGGTATGGGCGACGATGCGCTGCTGGCCGCGATGTTCGACGCCGCACTCAAGGGCTTCCCGCAGCCGCCGCAAGGTGCACGCCGTGTGCGTGTGGAAGTGCCCCCCGCCAACGCCGCGCCTGTGCCTGCGCCCGTTCCAGCCCCCGCCAAAGCGGCGGCGGCGGGCTGACGCAGCGGCATGGAAGCCACCCGCATCATTGCCATCCGCCACGGCGAAACCGCCTGGAACGTGGGCGGCCGCGTCCAGGGGCACCTCGACATTGGCCTGAACGACAAAGGCCGCTGGCAGGCGCAGCAGGCGGCGCAGGCGCTGGCCGGTGAACCGATCCAGGCGCTGTACGCCAGCGACCTGTGGCGCGCGTATGACACGGCGCTGTCCATCGCCAGCGTCACCGGCCTGACCATCCAAACCGACGAAGGCCTGCGCGAGCGCTGCTTTGGCGTGTTTGAAGGCAAAACCTTTGCCGAAGTGGAGGCCGTGTGGCCCGACCAGGCCTTCAACTGGCGCAAGCGGGTGCCCGACTTTGCGCCCGAGGGCGGCGAGTCACTGCTCACATTTCGGGAGCGTGTACTGCACACGGTATCTACGCTAGCGGCACAAAACACCGGAAACCAGATTGCCATCGTGAGCCACGGTGGTGTGATGGACGTGTTGTACCGCGCCGCCACCCGGCAAGACCTGCAGGCCCCGCGCACCTGGCAGCTGGGCAACGCCGCCATCAACCGCCTGCTGTGGACGCCCGAAGGCCTGTCGCTGGTGGGCTGGGCGGATGAGCAACATCTTGACGCACCCGCACTCGACGAAAACGCCGCCGCATGACGGACGCACAACAGTCGGTGCACAGCATCGACACCCCCGCGCTGGTGGTGGACCTGGACGCGATGGAGCGCAACATCGCCACCATGGCCGCGTTTGCGCGCAGCCACCAGATCGCCTGGCGGCCCCACGCCAAGATGCACAAAAGTGCCGAACTCGCGCGGCTTCTGGTGCAGGCCGGTGCAGTGGGCGTGTGTGTGCAGAAGACGTCCGAGGCCGAAGCGCTGGTGGCCGGTGGTGTGACCGACCTCTACATCAGCAACGAAGTGGTTTCGCTACAAAAACTGGAGCGTGTTGCGCACATGGCGCGGGCGCTACAGGCTAAAAACGGCAATATTTCCATTGCGGTGGACAGCGTGGAAGGCATTCGGCGGCTGGCGGCCGCGCTGGACAAGACACAAGCCTCCATGCGGGTGTTTGTCGAAATCGACGTCGGCCAGAACCGCTGTGGTGTGCAGCCCGGCCCCGCCGCCGTGGCGCTGGCGCAGGAAGTACAGCGGCACCCCCGGCTGCACTTTGCGGGCCTGCAGGCGTACCACGGCAAAGCCCAGCACCTGCGCAGCGCGGCGGCCCGTGCGGAAGCGATCCAGCACGTGGTGCAGGCCGTACGCAGCACCCGCGCGCTGATCGAGGCGGCGGGTATCCCCGTGCCGCTGGTCACCGGCGCAGGCACTGGCACCTTTATCCACGAGGCGGCGAGTGGGGTGTACGGCGAGTTGCAGCCCGGCTCCTTCCTGTTCATGGACGCGGACTACGCCAGCAACGAGGCCGACCCCGCAGCGCCCGTGTTTGAACACGCGTTGTTCGTCAAAACCCAGGTCATCAGCGTCTGCGCCACCCATGCCGTGTGTGACGCGGGGCACAAGAGCCATGCCATCGACTCCGGCCTGCCCCGGATGTGGAACAGCACACTCGCATACGGCAACGGCGGTGATGAACACGGCATCCTGCGCGGCCCAGTGTTGCCTGCGCTGGGCGACACCCTGTGGCTGGTGCCCGGCCACTGCGACCCGACGGTGAACCTGCACAACCAGCTGGTGGGTGTACGCGGCGGGCTGCAGAACGGCGTGGTCGAGCGCCTTATCAGGGTGGACGCCAGAGGCGCATTGACCTGATACGGCTTCGCAATCAAAGCGATAACTGCGTTGCTTCGCCTTGCCGTGCTAAAGCACTGTCTGCGGCTTCGCGCCTTGTTCTCACTCTGATTGCAAACCCGTAAAAGCCGCCCTACGATCGCCGCATGCAACCCGGCCAGATCATCGTCCTTGCGACACCCGTTTTTTTCCTGCTTATCGCCATTGAATTTGCGGTGGGCCTGGTGCGTGAACGCCGGGGCACGGGCCGCAACACCTACCGGCTGAACGACGCCGTCAACAGCATCGGCCTGGGCATGCTGAGCCAGATCAGCGCGGTGCTGACCAAGCTGCTGCGCATCGGCATCTACACCGCGATTTTTGAGCATGTGGCGCTGTTCCCCGACACCACGTTCTGGACCAGCTGGTACGGCTGGGTGCTGGCGCTGGTGTTCTACGATTTTTGTTATTACTGGCTGCACCGCATGGGCCACGAGTCCGCCGTGTTGTGGGCCGCGCATGTGGTGCACCACCAGAGCCAGGACTACAACCTGTCCACCGCGCTGCGGCAAACCAGCAGTGGCGCCCTGCTGGGCTGGGTCTTTTATGTGCCGATGGCTGTGGCCGGGGTGCCGCCGCTGGTGTTTGCGGTGGTGGCGCTGGTGGACCTGCTCTACCAGTTCTGGGTGCACACCGAGCAGGTCGGCAAACTCGGCTGGTTCGACCGCTGGTTTTGCAGCCCCAGCAACCACCGCGTGCACCACGCCGTGAACGACCGTTACCTCGACCGCAACTACGGCGGCATCCTCATCATCTGGGACCGCCTCTTCGGCAGCTTCAAGGAAGAAGACGAACGCTGTGTGTACGGCACACGCAGCCCACTGAACAGCTGGGACCCGCTGTGGGCCAACGCCGAGGTGTACTGGGCGCTGGCGCAGGACAGCTGGCACGCACGCAGCTGGGGCGACAAACTCCGCGTCTGGCTCAAACCGCCGGGCTGGCGGCCCGCCGACGTGGCGGCGCGGTTCCCGAAGCAGCCGTTTGACATCCACGCGCTGCGGGTTTACCACCCGCCCGTGCCCCGCTCCGTGTTGTGGTTCGGCGGGCTGCAGTTTGGGCTGCTGCTGGCGGGTGTGGCGGTGTTTCTGTGGCACGCCGACACGCTGCCGCTGGCCCAGAGCGCCGTGTGGCTGGCCGCACTCACCGCCGGTTTGTGGGCCGTGGGCGGCATGCTGCAGGGGCGCTTCACCGTCGCCGAGGCGCTGATGGTTGAGGCGGCCGCACTGGCCACCGCCACAGGCGCCCTGGGCCTGACCGGACTGCACCACATCTTTAAACCGCTGGTGATGCTGGTTGCTCTTTTTTATGTAGCTGCCTGCGCACGAAGGACGGGCGCTGGAGGCCGATTTGGCTCATATTTCTGGCTGCTGGCAGCGGCCTTGGCTGCGTCGTTGGCCGGTGATGTGTTCCTGATGCTCCAGGGCTTTTTTATCCCCGGGCTGGTGTCTTTCCTCGTGGCGCACCTGTTCTACATCGCGCTGTTCAAACAAGGTGTGCCGTGGTTCCCCTGCCGCCGGGCACTGGCCATTCCGCTGGCGATTGGCGGGGGGATGTACGTGTTTTTGTGGGCCGGTGGCCTGCCCGCCGCGTTACGCCTGCCGGTTGCCGCGTACGTGGGCGTGATTGCCCTGATGGCCGCGCAGGCGCTGGGCCGCGCCACGGTGTTACGCACCCCAGCGTCCATTGGCGTGGCAGCGGGTGCCTGTGTTTTTATGCTGAGTGATTCCGTGCTGGCCACCAACCGCTTTGTGGTGGCCCTGCCGCTGGGGCAGTTCTGGGTGCTGGCCACCTACTATGTCGCGCAGTTTCTGATTGTGCGGAATGTGGTGGCCGGGGCTCCCGCGCCGGTGGCAGATCACCCCAGCGCTGCGCAAAGACTGGTGAGTTCGGCCACGGTCAGGTGAGGCTGCAGCGGGGCGTGAGGCCATTCGTGGCCTTCGCGGTTGACCCACGCGAACTGCATTCCCGCATTCAGCCCACCCACACCGTCCAGATGTGCATCGTCGCCAATGTGCAGCACCTCTGCGGGCTGCACCCCCACAGCCTGGGCGGCGGCGTGGAAGATGCGTGGGTCAGGCTTGCCCACACCAAAGTCCTTGGCCGTCAGAGCCGCTTTGAAGTACTGCCCCAACCCCACGCGGGTAATGTCCGCGTTGCCATTGGTCAACGCCACCAGCGGAAAACGGGCGCTTAAAAAGTCGAGCGCAGGCAGCACATCGGCAAACAGCTCCACCCGCTGGCGCTCGGCAAAAAACACCTCGAACGCAGGCTCGGCCAGCGCCGTGTCGTCACCGCCGCGCTGCAGCAGCAGGCGGATGGATTCACGCCGCAGCGCGGCCAGGTCGTGTGCCAGGTCCTGCCGCTGGGTGACCATGTGTTCACGCACCTCGCGCATCGTGTTGCGGTCGGTGCACAACGCGGCCGTGGCCGGTGCGTGGGTCTGCAGCCAGGTCTGCAACACGGTTTCGGCCCGGGCAATGGTCGGCCAGATCGGCCAGAGGGTGTCGTCCAGGTCAAGGGTGATGGCGCGGATTCGGGATGTGTCCAGCATGGTCGTGGGATTGAGTGAAAGCAAAAACGCAGTACAGCGCTGCCTTTTCCAGCAGACACCGCGGATCTGGCTTTGCCAGTCCGCTGGTGGAGCCCCCTGCAAGGGGGTTGGCGAGAGCGCAGCGAAGCCTGGGGGTGATCAAAACTTCAGGGAGAATACCGCATGCCTTTTAGACCTGAGCCCACCTTGCCCCACGGGCAGCCCGCCCACACTGCAGTCGTGCTGTGTAACCTGGGTACCCCCGATGCCCCCACCGCCCCCGCCGTGCGCACGTACCTGGCCGAGTTTCTGGGCGACCACCGGGTGGTGGAAATCCCGAAAGCGCTGTGGTGGTGCATCCTGCACGGCATCATCCTGCGCACCCGGCCCAAAAAGTCGGCCGCCAAATACGCCAGCATCTGGACGCCGGATGGCTCCCCGCTGAAGGTGTGGACCGACAAACAGGCCACGCTGTTGCGCGGCTTTTTGGGGGAACGCGGGCAAGCCGTCACGGTGCGTTACGCCATGCGGTATGGCAACCCATCCATCCCCGATGTACTCGACGAACTCAAGGCAGAAGGCCACAGCCGCATCCTGATCCTGCCGCTGTACCCGCAGTACAGCGGCACCACCACGGCGAGTGTGTTTGACGCGGTGTACGACTGGGCGGCGCGCCTGCGCAGCATCCCCGAGCTGCGTTTCGTCAACCGCTACCAAGACCATGCCGGCTACATCAACGCCCTGGCCCGCAGCATCACTGCCCACTGGCAAGCCCACGGCCGGCCCGACAAGCTGGTGATGAGTTTTCACGGTGTGCCCGAGCGCACCCGCACGCTGGGTGACCCGTACCACGACGAATGTAAACAAACCACCCGGCTGCTGGTGCAGCGCCTGGGCCTGCGTGAAGACCAGTACGTGCAGACCTTCCAGTCCCGCTTTGGCAAGGCGCAGTGGCTGCAGCCCTACACCCAGCCCACGGTGGAAACACTGGCACAGAGTGGCGTCAAACGCATCGACGTGGTGTGCCCCGGCTTCACCAGCGACTGCCTGGAGACGCTGGAAGAAATCAACATGGAAGTGCGCGAGGCCTTCCTGCACCACGGCGGCAAGGAGTTCCACTACATCCCCTGCCTGAACGACAACCTGGACTGGATCAACGCGCTGGCCGACGTGGCCCAGCAGCATCTGGCGGGATGGACCCTGACATCTGCCAAAACGGTGAACACCTGACCTGGTGCGGGCGGATTTAGCTCTTTAATTCACAGCATTGAGTGGCCAACTGGCGTGCGCTACATGCCAATTTAACCAAAAAACTCCCCAACCGCCCTATTCCCCGCGTTCAGCAGCTGTGCGTTCGTCTTCCTTCATCTTGCGGCGGAAGAAGGCGTGGAACCACACTGTCATCCCCAGCATGAACACAATGACGGCCAGGCTCAGCAGGCCACTGGGCGTGGAAAACAGATCGGCAAACAGCTTCATGGGAACCCTCTTTGTCTTGTTGTGGAAACCGGGGCCCCGCGTGGTGATGCGCTCGGAGCCCGTGGTTTCATCGTAGTGAATGCAAAAATACGGCCCCTGATCTGTATCAACAAAGCGCTATACCTCCCGCACAGCCTGCATTCGCCCCATGTCAACCGATGATCTGACCAGCTTGGACGCTGCCCACCACACCACACAGGCACTGCTGCTGCGCGCCAACGCAGCCGGCCTGCAGGTGCGCCCGCCGCCGCTGCCGCCCACGACCTGCTGTGGGCGTGGCTGCAACGGCTGTGTGTGGGAAGGGTTTTATGCCGCCACGGCCTACTGGTGTGACGAGGTGCTGCTGCAGTTGACGCCGTAAACAAAGCCCCCAACAGCGCGGACAATAGGGGACCAGCAGGCATATTCCCTGCACCCTGAGAACCAAGACAAAAACACACCATGCTCGGATTCCTGCCCCCCTTTGTTCGCGGCGCCATTGCACTCGTGCTGCTGACGGTGAACACCCTGTTCTGGTGTGCGCTGCTGTTTGTGCTGGCACTGGTCAAGCTGGTGCTGCCGTTCAAGGCGGTGCGCTTGCGCCTGGACCCGATGCTTAACGCCGTGGCCATGGCCTGGGTGACCTGCAACACGGCCTGGATGAAACTCACGCAGCGCACCACCTGGGACGTGCAGGGCGTAGACGAACTGCCATTTCGCGGCTGGTACCTGGTCAACTGCAACCACCAGTCGTGGGTGGACATTTTTGTGCTGCAGCGTGCGATGAACGGGCACATTCCGATGCTCAAGTTCTTCCTGAAGCAGCAGCTCATTTATGTGCCGGTGATTGGCCTGGCCTGGTGGGCGCTCGACTTTCCGTTCATGAAGCGCCATTCACGCGCCGAGCTGCGCAAAAACCCCAAGCTGCGCGACGAAGACCGAGAAACCACGCGCCGCGCCTGCGCCAAGTTCGCCCTGGTGCCTACCAGCGTGATGAACTTCGCCGAAGGCACCCGTTTCACGCCTGAAAAACACGCGGCCCAGGCGTCGCCCTACACCTACCTGCTCAAACCCAAGGCGGGTGCACTGGCGCTGGCGCTGAACGCGATGGGTGAGCAGTTCCACTCACTGATCGACGCGACCATCGTGTACCCGGACGGTATCCCTTCGTTCTGGGACTTTCTGTGTGGCACCACACCCCGCGTGGTGCTGCGCGTGCGCCAGCTGCCCATCCCGCCCGAGTTCTGCACCGGCGACTACGAAGGCGACACCGTGTTCCGTGGCACCGTGCACCGCTGGCTGGCGGATATCTGGGAATTCAAGGACGCCGAGATCGAAAAAATCATGCAGCGCAGATAAGCTGTTTCGGGTCGTTTTATAAGAAGAATAACCTTCCAGCGCAGAACTGGCAGGCGCCAATAGCTATATTTTTAGTAGCAGACATCCAGCTAAATGCATCGCTCACCCGAAACCGCAGCGGGTTAAAAAGCGCATTTCCAGCAACACCGCTCGACTGGCTCTGCCAGGCCGCTGGCGTCACCCCCTTGCACAGGCACAAAACCTTCGCTGCGGTTTGCGCCTGGGCCTGGGGATGCCAATACCACTTTCATTGCGTTTCGCTATTTTCGGGTTGCAGCACTAGTTCGGCACACTGAGGGATGTCCCTGCAAAACTGATCACGTTGCCCGCAGCTGGTGTGCTGCTGAAAGGCGGCACGTTGCTGGCCGCAATGGCCGGTGCAGCACCTGGCAAGCCACCACGGGGCGTGGTTCGAACCACCTGGCTGGGGGGCAGGGCCGTGCCGTTTTTCAGGTGGGCGTACATCGCGTCCATGGCTTGCACAAAGTAGGGGTGCAGCGGCACAAACCGGCTGTCAAAACCACTGAAGGTCAGGAAGGCGTCGAAGTGCTGGGCGTTCACCACCTCCACATAGCGCAGCCTGGTTGATGCGCCCTCGGTCACCCGGTTGTAGGCCACGTAAGCGCGTGCAGCATGGTTCACCGGGATCAGCGCGTCGCTGCGGCCCGCCACGATGATCACAGGTTTGGCGCGCACATTGCCGTTGAACAGCACTTCGGCCATGCCCGCCCGCACCGCCGTGCTTTGCGCAAGCGTGGGTGTGGTGGTGGCGGTGAGTGCGCTGCCCGTGACTGGGTCGGTGCCGGTAACCAGCGCACGCTGGCACAGGGCGTTGTCGAGCCCGAAGTCCGCCGTGCCAGTGGAGGGAGATTTGGCGAGTTGCCAACCGCGCGCACCGCCCACCGAGTCGTTGTAAACCACGTTAGCGGGTGTGCCGTTCGAGGTGCCGTTGCCCACTGCAAAAATCTGCGCCTTGGTGGCCGGGGTCACGGGCACCGGGGCACCTGTGGCGTCCACCTGGGCCAGGCTGGTGTTGCAGACGTTGTCGGTCACCGCAAAACGACCGTAACTCACCGGGTACATGGCCGCCAGGATGGGCCCGTTCCCCAGCGCGTAGTGGGCGTTGTGCATGGTGTCGTTGTCGGCCGTCCAGCCATAGGCACGCAGCTTGTTCAGCGCGTCCTGCGCACGGGCGGCTGTGTCGACGCCGCTGACCATGCCCTTGGCGGCCAGGCTGTTGCAGCGCTCGATGGCGCGGGCGTTCATGGCCGTCAGGGTCATGTAGTTGTAGATGGACGTCTCGGCCATCGTGGCGCTCGTCGCCATCGCCGCGCACGGCTGGTAGATGTTGCCGTAGGTGGTGTAGTCCACCATGGCGCGGCCCGGGTTGGGCACAGCCACACCACCCACCTGCACGCCGTAGCCTGTGGAGGTGGACGGCTGCACGTTGGGCTCGGCCGCGACCACACCGTCGATCAGCCCGGTGGTGTCCTGCTCGGCGGCACGCACAATGGCCGTACCACCGTTGGAGGCCGACGCGGCAATCACGATGGTGTTGAAAGACGTAAAGGGGACGGGCACTTCGAGCGTACTGTAGCGGCTGTTCAGCACGTACATGGCGTACCGTGTGGCGGCCAGGGTGTCGTTGCCCCAGTCCTTTTCGGGGTTCTGCTGCGAATGCATGTGCTTGAGCGCCAGCCGGTTCGGAAACAACGTGTTGTAGGCGGAGCGGGCGGCGTCGGTGACGTTGGCGGCGAAGAAGTTCAGCGCCCCGGCAGCGGCACGGGTGGCACGGACCCCATCGATGCGGTTGACCGTGTCGTCGGTCATGTCGTACAGACCAATCCCTTTGCCGGTATCGGTCAGGGCTACGGCACAGCCATTCTTCAGGCCCCATTCACTGGCCGTGCCCACGGCACCATACACGCCGCGCGAACCGGACGAGGGCCCCACCACAACGCAGGGTTTGGTCTTGTCAAAGCTGTCTGGCACCTGGACTGCAATCACCACCTGCTTGCGGCCGGTGCTGTCGTCCAGCACGGCGATACTTTCACGCCCTGGGATCAGCCCTTCGTTGGCCGTGACCACCCCAGCAGCAGTGATGTTGGGGCCATACAGGCGGCCGTAGCCGCCATTTGCACTGGGGTCGAGAATGCCGCGGTAGTTGGAGAAAATGGCGTTGCGGCGCAGTTCCAGCGCGGTGGGGTTCAGTGGGTCGGCATACGCCGGTGCGGCGGCAGCCCCCAGCCCGGTGCGGCCCATACCCGCCGTGAGCAAGTCCTGCGTGGCAGCCGTGGCCCCGGTGCCAACAGCAATTGCCGGGTACACCGTGGTGCCCAGCTGTTTGATGCCTGTGGGCAGGTCGTTGGACGCATCATTGCCGCCCCCACCACACCCCGCAACCACCACACCGACAAGCGCCGTGGTGGCTATCGCCAACACTTTTTTTCTGTTGCAGCTTCGTTGTCATCATGACTCCTGTTTTGGACTGGCACAAAGCGTGTATTTATTCACACGGCACGCCGATGTATCTGGGGGTTTTCCAGATACACCCAAAAGACAGGCAAAAAAACATCAAAGGCACAACCCACTGCACCCACAAAAAAAGGGCCGTACGCATGGCGTAAGGCCCTTTTTGGTTAACCCGCCGTTTACGGCGGGTTAACTACGGCATCAGCCGCCCTTGCGGCAGCGCTTGCCTGGGTTCTTCTTGCTGCGGGTGGCGGTGCCACGTTCCAGGCTGCGCTTCTGACCGCGGCCCGCCGTGGTGGTGTAGCCTGGTGCAGGGATAGGCTTGGGTGCGCAGATGTCGCTTTCTGTCCTGATTTTCTTGGCCATAACGGGCTCCGGTTAAAAGTTGCTCAACCCGTAATTAGGCCACAGAGTCGGCCCCGGTTTCCAAAACCCGGTTTTTTTCTACTTTTTGCGCCAGGCCAGCCAGCCCGCCACGGCCGTGAAGGTGACCACAATGGCCACCACAATCCAGAACCCGTGCGGGTTGTCGGCCAGCGGAACACCACCCAGGTTCATGCCAAACAGGCCCGCCAGAATGTTGATGGGCAAGGCCAGCACGGTCACCACCGTCAGCACAAACAGGCTTTTGGCGTTGTCTTCGTTCACCCCGGCGGCAATTTCTTCCTGCAGCAGCTTGATACGCTCCTGCAGCGACGACATGTCGTGCAGCACCACCGAAAATTCCTCGGTGGACTGGCGCAGCTCTTCCACATCGTCCGGTGCCATCCAGGCCGGCGGGTGCTGCAGCAGGCGGAACAGCGCCGCAGGCTCGGGCGCAAGCAAACGCTGCAAACGCACCAGCAGGCGGCGCAGTTCGCCCAGCCGGGCGCGCTTGTGGTCCAGCTTGGCCGCGAGTAATTCGTCTTCGGTCTGGTCCACACGCCGGGTCACACCGCGCACAATTTCCACCAGCACATCGGCCTGTGCACGCATCAGGTGCTCCAGCAGCGTGGCGCTCGAACGCAACACCTCCCCCCGTTTGACGGCAATCCGAAGCTGGTCGATGGCACGCAGGGGCTGCTGCCGCGCGGTAACCACCACCCGCTGGTCCACACTGATCCAGAGCGTGGAAATGTCCGAGGGCTCGAACGCAAAATCAAAATGCACGTCATTGATAACGGCGATGAGGGACTGGTCCGCACGTTCGATGCGGGTGGAGTGCAGGCCGTCTTTCAGCGTCTCGAAAAACGTGTCCGACAGGCCCGCGTGGCGCGCCAGCCAACGCTCCGCCGATGCATGGGCCAGGTTGAAATGCAGCCATACAAAGCTTGCCGGGCCCTTGTCCTGTGCCGCAGACTCCGTCGCATGTAACGCGGCCAGCCATTGCACGGCCTGTGTGGAGTCGATGGGCTGGGCCTGTGTGTCGGGTGCAAACAGGTAACCACACACCAGCCCACATTCCTCGGCCCCGTATCCCGAGGTCAGGTCAATGGGCGGCATCAGGTTTTTGGGCACAGCAGGCATCAGAAGAAAGTGGGCAGGCACTTGCGGCGGTCAAAGCCATCGCATTCCAACCTTCCATCGTGCGCTGCCAACATGTCAGGTTCATGACGGCAAAGTGGCAAAACCAGACTTGTCATGTAACCGTCATACACACAGGGCAAGCTGTCGCCTATTTCCACCTTGTGTGCCACGGCCATGAACCTCAGCAGCCTCTCCAACCACAACGACGACCTGATGCAGCGCTTCGAGCGCGACCTGATTGACAGCTACGACGAGGAGCTGGAGCTGGAAATCGACGACCGGCATTTTTCGGGTGAAGGCCACAGCAGCCAGGCAGACAAGCAGGCGCGCCAAGCGTACTTCCGCGAGCTGTTCCGCCTGCAGGGGGAGCTGGTCAAGCTGCAGGACTGGGTGGCACGCACCGGGCAAAAGGTGGTCATTCTGTTTGAAGGCCGCGACGCAGCAGGCAAAGGCGGCGTCATCAAACGGATCACCCAGCGCCTCAACCCCCGCGTCTGCCGCGTGGCCGCACTGCCCGCGCCAAACGACCGGGAGCGTACGCAGTGGTACTTCCAGCGTTACGTCTCGCACCTGCCCGCAGCGGGTGAGATCGTGCTGTTCGACCGCAGCTGGTACAACCGCGCCGGGGTGGAGCGGGTGATGGGCTTTTGCAATGAGGCGGAGTACGAAGAGTTCTTCCGCACCGTGCCCGAATTCGAAAAAATGCTGATGCGCTCGGGCATCCGGCTCATCAAATACTGGTTCTCCATCACCGACGAAGAGCAGCACTTGCGTTTTCTGGGCCGTATCCACGACCCGCTGAAACAATGGAAGCTGAGCCCCATGGATCTGGAGTCGCGCCGCCTGTGGGAGGAGTACACCAAGGCCAAGGAAACCATGATCGAGCGCACCCACACGGCTGAAGCGCCCTGGTGGGTGGTGCAGGCGGTGGACAAGAAGAAGGCCCGTCTCAACTGCATCAGCCACCTGCTGGCCCAGATGCCGTACCACGAGGTGGACCACCCCGCCATTGATCTGCCCGAACGGGTACGCCATGCGGATTACCTGCGCCACCCGGTTCCGGCCGAGATGTACGTACCGGAAGTCTATTGAACACCCCCAGGCTTCGCGGACTTCGTTCCGCTACTCCTTCCCCCTTGCAGGGGGCAACACCAGTCGCCCGGCGGAGCCGGTTCGACGGTGTTTGCTGGAAAAGTCCATGCCTTTGCTACGCGCGCGGACTGTAAATCCGGTGAACACGGATTAAGCGCTTTCGAACAGGCCGCCGTCCCGGCTGGGAGGCATCACACCGAGGTGCCTGTAAGCGGCCAGTGTGGCGATACGTCCGCGGGGGGTGCGCTGCAAAAAGCCTTGCTGGATCAGGTAGGGCTCAATCACGTCTTCGATGGTGCCGGACTCTTCTCCGATACTGGCCGCGATGTTGTCCAGCCCAACGGGGCCACCGTCGAAGCGGTGGATCACGGCTTCCAGCAGTTTGCGGTCCATCACGTCAAAACCTTGCGGGTCCACGTCGAGCATGGCCAGCGCGCGGTTGGCAATGTCGGCGGTGATACGGCCCGTGCCTTTGACGTCGGCATAGTCGCGCACCCGGCGCAGCAGCCGGTTGGCGATACGCGGAGTGCCGCGTGAACGGCGGGCAATCTCAAAACCACCGTCGTCATCGGTGGGAACATTCAGCAGGCCGGCGCTGCGTTTGACAATACGCGCCAGCTCTTCCGAGGTGTAGAACTCGAGCCGCGAGACGATGCCAAAACGGTCTCGCAGCGGGTTGGTCAACATGCCCGCGCGGGTGGTGGCTCCCACCAGTGTGAAGGGCTGCAGGTCGAGCTTGATGCTGCGCGCCGCCGGGCCTTCACCGATCATGATGTCGATCTGGTAGTCCTCCAGCGCGGGGTACAAAATCTCTTCGACCACCGGGCTCAGGCGGTGGATCTCGTCAATGAACAACACATCGTTTTTTTCGAGGTTGGTCAGCAGCGCCGCCAGGTCTTTTGGTTTCTCCAGCACCGGGCCGCTGGTCTGGCGCAGGTTCACGCCCAGCTCGGCGGCAATGATGTGGCTCAGCGTGGTTTTGCCCAGCCCGGGCGGGCCAAACAGCAGCACATGGTCCAGTGCCTCTTCACGTTTGCGGGCCGCACCAATAAAGATTTCCAGCTGCTCGCGCACCTTGGCCTGGCCCACGTATTCCTGCAACAGCTTGGGACGCAGGGCGCGCTCGATCGCCTCCTCCTGCGGGGACGCAGGGGCGGCGGAGATGACGCGTTTGGTGGGCGCGGGGGCGAAGTCGTCGGTCTGGATGCTCATGTGGACTGAATGCTACTACGCCACGACGGCCACAACGTTCACCCCGGCGTGCGCGCAGCAACCGCCGTAGCAGGGCAGGTGCCAGTGGCAGGTGTCGCCCCCAGCCACTGGCCCAGCGCAGCGGCGTAGGCCACATCAAACCGACCGTAATAGTCCACCCCCGTGCCCATGGTGCAGCTGGAGGTTCCGCCGGTCAGTTGGCCCACCAGGTAACGCCCGCCGTTGCGCGTCTGGAAAAGACCCGAGCCACTGCTACCCGCCTCGGTGGCCCCACTGGTCCACCCCACCGCTACATGCTGGGCCGCGTCTGCGGCAGCACTCTGGCACGCATAGTCACCCGACGCGGTGGGGGTGCAACGCTGAAAGCCCTGCAGCGCACCCTGGCTGAGTTTTTGCAGATCCCCACGCGGCTGGTGCACGCCCGCTGCCGCCCCACCCACCGTCGGCAGGCTGGCACTCCAGCCCGCATAGGCCACACCGGCGGGAGGTGCGGCATTCAAGCGCATGAAGGCGGTATCGGTCAGTGCACTGGCGTACAACAGTGTGGCACCTCCGTTCAGCACCCTCGCCTGGGGACTCAAGGTGTTGCTGTTACACGCGGATGCCCGGTAAAACCAATGGGTGGTGAGGGTCGAGGCGACGGTTTGTGAAGCAATACAGTGGTTGGCGCTCAGGAAATAAGGCGTACCACTGGAGGTCGCATCGTTCATGAGGGTGCCGGTGCACAGGTAGCTGCGCCCCGCATCGACAAAAACCATTTTGGCCACGGCATTACTTTCAGCGCTATAGGTCGCGCTGCAGGTCACATCCACTTGGCAGGCTCCAGACTCCCCCACTTTCAGCAGGTTGGCCCCTTCATCGGCACGAACCGACTCCACCAGATGCGACAAACTCGGCACGGCCACACGCACGTCCGCAGGCGCGGTACCCGCAGGCAGCAGCACCTCCAAGGTCACCTCGTCACTGTCCACCCCGGGCATCCAGTAGGTGTGTGCCGCCGACCCCGTTTCCCCCGCGTCCTGGTTGCGCTGGAGGGTGGCCAGCACCGTGCTGCCAGCCACTTCGGCGGCCGCACTGCTGTTCTGGGCATACACACGCAACGTGGCCCCTGCGGGCAGTGCCTCCACCAACAGGCCCAAACGGATGCCCCGGGCTTCTGCGGACTGGAACCGCAGCGCAGCCACTGTGCCGCCCCCGTCCGCCGGCTGCCACTGCAGCACCGATGTGGTGGCCTTCACCGTCTGTGTCGGGGCCACACTGCGTGCCACACCGATTTGCCGCACGCCGTTGGGCAGGGCCTGGGCACTCCGGGTTTCGACCAGCGCCGGCAGGCTTAACGTGCGCGGGCTGGCCACCCTGCGTGGCATGGGCTTGGTTGACTGGAGAGCAAAGAGCGCGGCCGCCCGCACAGGCACATAGGTCTCCGACGAAACCACAGCATTGGGGGACGCTGTACAAGCCACTGGAGGCGTTGTCTGCTGCGTGGGCACTTCACCGTCACCGGAGCCCCCTCCACACCCGACCAGTACCACGGCAGTACTGGCACCTGCCAGCCATGGCCGGAGCGTTTTCACGGAAATGAGGATTCGAGACATGGAACACCCTTTGACTGACAGACCCAAAGCCGGGTGCACCACAGAATGCCCCATCCCAGCTGCGCGCGTGCTACTTTTTGCTACCGCGCCAAGGCCTTCAACGCCAGCTTGATCCCCTCACTTACCCCCACCTCTGCAGGCAAGGCCTTGAGAGCCGCTGCGGCCTCCTTGTCGCTGTAGCCCAGTGCCATCAGCGCCTGCAGGATGTCCACCTGGCTGTCGCTGCCCACACTGGCGCGTGCACCGATGTCGGCGCCGAATTTGCCTTTGAGTTCCAGCAGCAAACGCTCGGCTGTTTTTTTGCCGATACCGGGTACTTTCACCAGCCGGGCCACTTCCTGCAGCGTGATGGCCTGCGCCAGCTCAGCCACGCCCATGCCGGACAACACCGCCAGCGCCATACGCGGCCCGACGCCGGACACCTTGATAAGTTGGCGAAAAGCATCACGTTCCATTGCCGTCCCAAAGCCATAGAGCAGCTGCGCGTCCTCACGCACCACAAAGTGGGTCAGCAGGGTGATTTTTTCGCCCAGCACGGGCAGGTTGTAGAAAGTGCTCATAGGCACATGCACCTCGTAACCCACCCCGTTGCAGTCCACCAGGACTTCTGGTGGGTTCTTCTCGCTGAGCATTCCAGTTAATTTGCCTATCATGGGTGCCTTCGCATGTTTTATTGATTGATTGCAACTGCCAAACCCCGGCCGGTGCTGTGTGCGCCCTTCAAGAGATACCGCAGAACCGGCTTTGCCGGGCTGCTGGTATCGCCCCCAGCAAGGGGGAAGGCGCAGCGACACGCAGTGCGCAAGCCTTGGGGGTGTGCAGTTTCCTTTGGAATTATCAGCTTGATCCTCCGCCACACCTTTTCGCCCCCCAACAACCTGCGCATGGGCCACCTGTGTGGGCCGATGGATGAGCACTTGCGCACCATCGAGCTGGCGCTGGAGGTGAACATTGCGCACCGGCACGAGCAGTTCAAGATTGACGGCCCCAAGGCCAAAGCCACACAGGCGCTGGAGCTGCTGCAGGCTTTGTACGAGATGGCCCAGCGCCCCATCGCGCCGGAGACCGTACAACTGATGCTGGCGGGTGATGCGGCCATGGCCCAGTCCGAAGACGGCTCCATGGTGCTGACCACCCGCCGCACCGACCTGCGCGCCCGCACCCCCACCCAGGCGCTGTACCTCGACAACATCGCCAGCCACGACATCACCTTTGGCATTGGCCCCGCAGGCACGGGCAAGACCTACCTGGCCGTGGCCAGCGCTGTGGATGCGCTGGAGCGCAGCGCCGTGCAGCGCATCGTGCTGACCCGCCCCGCAGTCGAAGCGGGAGAAAAACTGGGCTACCTGCCCGGTGACCTGAACCAGAAGGTGGACCCGTACCTGCGCCCCTTGTACGACGCGTTGTACGACCTGATGGGGTTCGAGAAGGTGCAAAAGGCATTCGAGCGCAACATGCTGGAGGTGGCCCCGCTGGCCTTCATGCGCGGGCGCACGCTGAGCAACGCGTTTGTGATTCTGGACGAGGCCCAGAACACCACGCCGGAGCAGATGAAGATGTTCCTCACACGTATCGGCTTTGGCGCCAAGGCGGTGGTGACGGGCGACCCGAGCCAGATCGACCTGCCCAAAGAAACACTGAGTGGACTGATTGATGCCGAACGTGTGCTCAAACGTGTCAAGGGCATCGCATTAACCCGCTTCACCAGCGCCGACGTGGTGCGGCACCCCCTGGTCGCCCGGATTGTGGACGCCTACGACGCATCCCCCACCCCGCGTGCGCCCGCCCGCCGCCGCAACGACTGAACCGGCACCATGGCACTCCCCCCTGTCCCTGTCGCTGCAGTTTGGCAAGTTCCCCCAGGTGACCGCACACCGCGCCGCCCTGCCGCGCCACCACGTCGTGCGCTGGCTGCGCCATGCGCTGGCACTGGAAGGCGAAATCACCGTGCGTATCGTGGACGCCGAAGAAGGCCGTGCGCTCAACCTGGCCTACCGCCAGAAGGACTACGCCACCAACGTGCTGACCTTTGACTACACGCAGGAGCCCGTCGTCAGCGCCGACCTGGTGCTGTGTGCGCCGGTGGTGGCACAGGAAGCCCTGGACAATGGCAAAACTCTGCAGGCCCACTATGCCCACCTGCTGGTGCATGGCGCGCTCCATGCCCAAGGCTGGGACCACGAAACCAGTGAAGAAGACGCCGACGCTATGGAGGCCCGTGAGGCAGAAGTCCTGGCGGGGCTGGGATTCAGCAACCCCTATCTGGCAACGTAAGAACGTGCCCAGAGGCCTGTGTAAACCGCCTGCCGGCGGCCCACCAGAATTTCAAGAAAAAATGGCACTAGCGCGCACTGAGCGGACGTATAAAGCTTCTTTTTTTGTAGCAAATGGCAGGGATTTATCCAACAATGTGAACCAGGAGTTCACAAAGCTTTGACAATTAAATGGGGGTTCGTAGAATCGCAGCCGTTGCCAGACGCTGGCAGACCCGCCTGCACTTTTTCCTCCCCCTGCAAAACGCCATGAACAAGCCCATCCTCTCCGTTGTCCCCCTCCTGCTGCTGGCGGCTGCGGACTGGGTGCAGGCGCAAGAGTCGCCTGTTTCTGCAGCCCGGGCGGGCACCATGAAAGTGGTGCAAGGACAGGCCCAGGTGACCGACGCTCGGGGTTCCCGCGCACTGCAACCCGGCGATGCGGTGGCTTCGGCCGACAGCATCAGCACCGGTGCCAACAGCGCAGCCAGCGTGGTGCTGCGCGACGGAACCACCATGGTGCTGGGGGCCAACAGCCATGTCGACCTCAAAAACTTCACCTACGACGCCACGACACAGGAGGGCAACGTGCTGGTGTCCGTGCTGCGCGGCTCGATGCGGATGCTGACAGGTTTGATTGGCAAAACCCGTCCTGACGCGATCAAGGTGACAACCCCCACCTCCACCATCGGCATCCTTGGCACTGATTTCATTGTGGAAGTCGCAGAAGGCAAGGGCAACTGATGCACCGGTGGTTCAGGGTAGTTCAACAGCGCGTCGCGCTGGCCATTGCGGGTCTGGTCCTCGTCGGATGTGCGGCCAAACCGACCACCCAGGTGATGTTATTGCCCCAGGCAGATGGCTCCCGCTCGGCCGTCAAGGTGCAAACTGACGCCAACAGCCAAACCCTGGCGGAACCCTTCCAGTGGATGCAGGTGCGCCAGGGTGGAACCCCGATCGTGGACACCGCCACCGCAGCCTACGCACACAAACAGTTTGCCCCTCTGTTTGACGCAGCACCACCACCGCCCTCGCGCAGTGTGTTGTTCTTCCAGACCGGAGGCACCGCACTCACGGCCGAATCCCAGCTCCGCCTGTCGCAGACACTCGAAGAAGCACTGCGCCGCAGCGGTGCGGAGTTGGTGGTCACGGGCCACACGGACACCAAAGGCTCCCTCGCATCCAACGACGCACTCTCGCTGCGGCGTGCACAACAAGTGCGGGATATCTATATCGAACGTGGTTTTCCCGCGGCCCGCATTGACGCCGTGGGCCGGGGCGAGCGCGAGCTGGCCGTGCCCACGCCAGATGAAACCGACGAAGCACAGAACCGCCGTGTGGTGATTCTGGTGCGCTGATCGGCCAAGATCTAACGGTTTTCCCCGACAGGGTTTGCCTCTGCGGGAACTCCCCGCTAACGACCTCCCCGCCCTGCCCCGACAATGCCGGGATGGGACTATTTGTGCGTCGTTATGGGGGGTGGTTTCTGGTCTGGCTGCTGCTGACCAGTGCCGGGGCGTTGTGGATTGCCCGCTCGGAGCTGGTGCGCCTGCAGGAGGACTTTGAAACCAACGCCCGCATCGCCCACCGCCTGCTCAGCCAGCGTGTGGTCCAGCATGACGCCATGATGGCCATGCTGGCCTTGCTGCAACCCACATCAGCCACATCCCGGCCCGAACTGCGCCTGCCATCGGTGTACCCCCAGGTGGTCAGCGTCTTGCGCCGTGACCAGGAAGGCAGCTGGCCCAAAGACGCCATGCAGCCAGACATGTTGCGCAGCGCAGAGCAGGCGTCGCGCAAGAACAACCGCGCCGTGCTGGCAGGAGTGGACTTTACCCTGGGCCGTTACCAGCTGGTGCTGGGTGGTGTGCCCGCCAGCTTTGCGATCCAGATCGACATGCGCAGCACCGTGCCGTGGAGTGAATGGCCGATGCTGCCGCAGTCCAGCCCCATCCGGGTCACGCTGCAGCAGGACAACCAGCACTTTGTGCTGCAACCCGGCACCCCCATGAACCACGGCTGGCGTTTTGACTTCCGCAAGCGCCTCGCCTCCGACAGCCAGCCGTTCGACCTGGTGGCCAGCCAGCAAGTGGGCTGGCAGCAACTGCCCTGGATGTGGATGGCCGCCTGGGCGCTGGCCGTGGCCGCACTGCTGGCCGCGCTGATGGCCTTGCAACGCCAGCGCGCCGGCCGCCGCCGGGCAGAAGAACTGCTGCGCCTGGGCCAGGTGGCACGCCTCAACGCCATGGGTGAACTGGCAGCAGGGATGGCGCACGAGCTGAACCAGCCGCTGACCGCCCTGCTCGCCAACACCCAGGCCGCAGGCCGCATGCTGCGCGAAACCCCGCCTGAACTCGACCCCGCCCGCGCGGCCATGGCCCAGGCCGTGGAGCAGGCCCGGCGCGCCGCAGATGTCGTGGGCCGTTTGCGCCGCGCGGTGGAGCGGCCCCAGCTCAGCGGCCAGCGCGAACCGGTGGTGCTGCAGGACGTGGTGCGCGACGTGTTGTATCTGCTGGAGCCCGAATGCCAGCGGCGCAACGTGACCCCTACCGTGCTGCCCTGCGTCGTGCCAGCCGTCACGGTGCACGCCGACGCTGTGGCACTGGAGCAGATCGTGCACAACCTGCTGATGAATGCGCTGCAGGCGCTGGAGCTGGTGCCCGCCAGCGACCGCAGGCTGATCCTGTCGCTCAACCTCACCAGCGGCCAGGGCGTGCTGACCGTGTCCGACAGCGGCCCGGGTATCCACCCCGACCTGCTGGGGCGCATTTTTGAGCCTTTCTTCAGCACACGTGAACGGGGCCTGGGGCTGGGCCTGAGTTTGTGTGAAACCCTCGCCATGGGTATGGGTGGCACACTGACTGCCTCCCACCACGCCCCGCGCGGGGCCTCGTTCCACCTGGCACTGCCGCTCGAAACCGCCGCCGCATGACCGACACACTGTCCCCCCTGATCCACCTGATCGACGACGACGAAGCGGTGCGCAGCAGCCTGGCCCTGCTGATCGGCACGGTGGGCCTGCGGGTGCAGACCTGGGCCGACCCGCTGGTTTTTCTGGCGCAATTCGAACGCCAGAGTATTGGTGCCATCGTGCTCGACGTGCGTATGCCCGGCACCAGCGGTCTCACCGTGCTCGACACCCTGGTCGCCCAGGGGGTAGACCAACCCGTCATCATGCTGACGGGCCATGGCACGGTGGAGATGTGCCGCCGCGCCTTCAAGGCCGGTGCCGCCGAGTTTTTGGAAAAACCGGTCGATGACGAGGCCTTGATCGAAGCGCTGCAGAACGCCGTGCGCCAGCATGTGAAGTCACGCCAGCGCAACCAGGCCGACCGCCATGCCGTGGCGCGGTACGCCCAGCTCACCGAGCGCGAATGTGAGGTGCTGGGCCTGATCGTTGAAGGCCTGACCAACAAGGAGATCGGCCGGGCGCTCACGCTGTCGCCCCGCACTGTCGAGTCCCACCGCGCCCGGGTGTTTGCCAAACTCGAAGTGGCCTCATTGGCGCACCTGATCCGGCAGTATGCGGCGCTAGTGGACCGCGACGTGGGGGATGGTGGTGGCCTGGACGCGCCAGCCGCCCTGGCAGTGCCCAACAAAGCATAGGAGCGGGAAAACCCCGACCCCAAGTGACCCCAGGGTGCTTTGCACGGCGGCAAAAGCGGGCGATTATGCGTGCCCGACTTTTCTGATCTCCTTGCAGATTTCGCACCATGAACCACCTCAGCGGCCTGGACGCAGCCTTTTTGTACGTAGAGACGCCCGAAACACCGATGCATGTCGGCGGGCTCAACATCTTCGAACTCCCGCCAGGCTACGAAGGTGAGTTTCTCGACAACCTGCGCACCCACATTGCCCAGCGCATGCACCTGGCACCCGTGTTCCAGCGCAAACTGGTGAACATGCCGTTCGAGCTGGCCAACCCGATCTGGGTGGCCGACGAAGACCTCGACCTCGAATACCACATCCGCTCCACGGTGCTGCCCAAGCCCGGCAACCGCGCGCAGCTCGACAAACTGGTGGGCCGGCTGCATTCCAGCCTGCTCGACCGCAGCCGCCCGCTGTGGGAGTTTTATGTGATCGAAGGCATCGAAACCCCGGTCGATGCCCCACCCGGCACCCGCCACGTGGCGTTTTACTCCAAGGTGCACCACGCGGCTGTGGACGGTGAAGCCGGTGTGGCCCTGGCCCACGCCATCATGGACCTGAGCGCCACACCCCGCGCCGTGCGCCCTGCGCCCCAACGCCGCACGTCGATGGGTGCAGACACCTACGGCATTGCAGAGCTGACCACCGCAGGCCTCAAAAACAGCGTGGTGCAAACCATCAAACTGGCCAAAACCCTGCCCACCCTGGCACGGTCGGTCTACCAGATGCTGCGCCCCGCCAAGGTCGAAACCGACGGCGACAGCACCTCCGTGGCATCCCCTGAAAAAGCGCCCACCACCTGGTTTGGCCCGCGCACCCCTATCAACGTCAGCATCACCAACCAGCGGGTGTTCTCCAGCCTGTCGATCCCGCTGGCCGAGATCAAACACATCTCCAAGGGCAACGGCGTCACACTCAACGACGTGGTGCTGGCCATTTGCTCGGGTGCACTGCGGCGTTACCTGCGGGATCTGAATTGTGTGCCCACCATGCCGCTGCTGGCCGCCGTACCGGTCAGCCTGCGCGAAAGTGGCAACACCGAGATGAACACCCAGGCGTCCATGATGCGGATCAGCCTGGCCAGCACCATCGACGACCCGATCCAACGGCTGAAGGCTATCCGTGCCTCCAGCGCCGCCGCCAAGGCCACCACCGCCAGCATGAAGTCGGTGCTGCCCACCGACTTCCCGTCGCTGGGTGCACCGTGGCTCATCAGCGGTATGGCCTCGCTGTTTGGCCGCTCCAAGCTGGCCAACAAAATGCCACCGGTGGCCAACGTGGCCATCTCCAACGTGCCCGGCCCCAAGGTGGCGCTGTACATGGCGGGCGCGAAGATGTTGACCTATTACCCTGTGTCCATCGCGGGCCACAGCCTGGCGCTCAACGTCACCGTGCAAAGCTACAACGGCGCACTCGACTTTGGCCTGATCGCTTGCCGCAAAGCCATGCCCGACCTGCCGGTGCTGGCCGACTACATGCGTGGAGCGCACCTGGAGTTGCTGAAACTGACACCTGTGCCCACGGCGGCCCCTGCGCCAGAGGCTGCCACCACCCCGGCCGTGCCCAAAACGCCGCGTAAACCCGTCCGCAAACCTGCAACCAAGGCCGCTGCCTCCAAGCCAACACCGGTGCCCCGCAAAGCCAAGGCCGCCAAGCAGGCCATTGAGGCACCACTTGCCCTGGTGGCCGCAGCTGCCGCAGCGCCCCGTGCCGCCCGGGCACCCCGCGCACGCAAAAGCGCCTGACAAAGCCGCCAACAAAATACTATTAATTTAATAGCTACTACCGCACGACCCACCTGCGCAAAAGGCACTTTTCATATATGAAAAGTGCCTTTTTTACGCCTGCAACCAGGTTCAAGAGTCCAGCAGACGCACCTTCACCGTCTTGCCTTTGACCCGGCCCATGGCCAGTTTGTGCACCGCATCCTGCGCAATCCGCCGGTCCACCGCCACATAGGTGGAAAACTCGTTCACGTTGATCTTGCCCACCTGCTCGCGGGTGTAGCCGCAGTCGCCCGTGAGTGCGCCCAACACGTCCCCGGCGCGGATCTTTTCCTTGCGGCCACCCACAATTTGCAGCGTGGCCATGGGAGGCTGAAGCTTGCCGCCTTCGCCCGGGGTGAGTTCACTCAGCGGGTGCCACTCGGACGGGCGACCCTGCAGCACCTCGATCTTGCCGACAAAACCCATCTCGTCCATGCTGGCCAGGTTCAGCACCAGGCCCTCGGCGTCACCCCGGCCGGTGCGGCCGATTCGGTGGATGTGCACCTCGGTGTCGGGCGTCACATCGACGTTGATCACGGCTTCGAGCTGCGCAATGTCCAGCCCCCGCGCGGCCACGTCGGTGGCCACCAGCACCGAACAGCTGCGGTTGGAGAACTGCACCAGCACCTGGTCGCGCTCGCGCTGCTCCAGCTCGCCAAACAAGGCCATCGCGCTGAAGCCCTGCGCCTGCAGCACACCCACCAGGTCGCGGCACTGCTGTTTGGTGTTGCAAAAAGCCAGGGTGCTCGGCGGGCGGTAGTGGTCGAGCAGCATCGACACGGCATGCAGGCGTTCGCTGTTTTTCACCTCGTACCAGCGCTGGCGGATCTTGCCGCCGTCGTGCTGGGCCTGCACCGTGATCTGCTGCGGGTTCTTCATGAACTGCTGGCTGAGCTTGGCAATACCTTCGGGGTAGGTGGCCGAGAACAGCAGCGTCTGGCGTGTGGGCGGGCACTGGCGCGCCACGGTGGCGATGTCGTCGAAGAAACCCATGTCGAGCATGCGGTCGGCTTCGTCCAGCACCAGCGTGTTGAGCGCCGCCAGGTCCAGGTTGCCCCGCTCCAGGTGGTCCATGATGCGGCCCGGTGTGCCGACCACGATGTGTGCGCCGTGCTCCAGGCTGGCAATCTGCCCGCGCAGCGCCACACCGCCGCAGAGCGTCACCACCTTGATGTTTTCCTCGGCCCGCGCCAGGCGGCGGATTTCCGTCGTCACCTGGTCAGCCAGCTCACGCGTGGGGCACAGCACCATGGCCTGCACCGCAAAGTGACGCACATTCAGGTTGGCCAGCAGCGCCAGCGCAAACGCCGCCGTTTTGCCACTGCCCGTCTTGGCCTGGGCAATGATGTCCTTGCCCAGCAGCGCAGGCGGCAGGCTGGCCGCCTGGATGGGTGTCATGGACAGGTAACCCAGCTGGGTCAGGTTGACCAGGACGTGGGGGGGAGGGACAGGGACGCGAAGTCGGAAGGAGAAGTCGTGGAAGTCATCCCTGATTATCGTTGTCCCACAGGTTACAAGCCTGGTTTGGTGGCTTGCGGCGCTGCTCCTACGATGCCTGGACGCGTTTTATCCCTGCCAAATAACCACAAGGAGACACCATGCCATTCGCCCAGGTCAACGGACAGAACCTGTACTTTGAGGACAGCGGAGGCAACGGCCCTGCCATCGTTTTCTCGCACGGGCTGCTGATGGACAGCAGCATGTTTGCGCCGCAGGTGGCTGCGCTGAAATCCCGTTACCGCTGCATCACCTGGGACGAACGCGGGCACGGCCAGACCGCCGGGGCCGAATGCGCGCCGTTCAGTTACTACGACTCGGCCAATGACCTGGCGGCCCTGCTGGCGCACCTGGGTGTGAAGAAAGCTGTGTTGGCGGGTATGTCGCAAGGAGGTTATCTGTCGCTGCGTTGCGCGCTGACACACCCGGACATCGTGCGCGCCCTGGTGCTGATCGACACCCAGGCCATGCCCGAAGACCCGGCCCTGATGCCCGGGCACCAGGCGCTGGTGGAAGACTGGGTCACCAACGGCCTATCGGACCAGACGGCCGCGATCATCGAACACATCATCCTCGGCGACCAATGGCCCGGCGCGGCCGCATGGCACGCCAAGTGGCGGCACATCACCGTGCCCAACCTGTTGCAGTGTTTCACCACACTGGGCAGCCGCGACGACATCAGCGACAAAATTCAGCAGATCACTGTACCCACGCTGGTGGTGCATGGCGACAGCGACAACGCCATCACCTTGCCGCGCGGACAGGCCATGGCCCAGGCGATTCCCAACGCCCAGTTGGCCGTGATTGCGGGCGCAGGGCATGCCGCCAACCTGACCCACCCGGAGGCCGTCAACCCGGTGCTGGAAGCCTTCCTCGCAACCCTGGCTTGAGCAGCGCCGTTTGCAGGGAAACACGGCAACAGGCATGCTCGGGGCTCCACAGAAAAAAGTGAAAGCCCCATCCATGCAGACATTCGACTTCGACCTTTTTGTCATCGGCGGCGGCAGCGGCGGTGTGCGCGCTGCCCGTATGGCCGCCCAGCGCGGCGCACGCGTGGCGCTGGCCGAAGTGGGTGCACTGGGCGGCACCTGCGTCAACGTGGGCTGTATCCCGAAGAAGCTCTACAGCTACGCGGCCCACTACGCCGAAGCATTCGAGGAGGCCGCAGGTTATGGCTGGAGCGCCACGCAGCCTGTGCTGGACTGGGGCCTGCTCAAAACCAACCGCGCCCGCGAAATCACTCGACTCAACGGCATCTACCAAGGCCTGCTGACGGCTGCTGGTGTACAGACCATTCCCGGCTGGGCCCGGCTGGTGGACGCCCACACGGTGGAAGTGAACGGCCAGCAGCACAGCGCGCGCCACATTCTGGTGGCCACGGGCGGCAGCCCCCAGGTGCCGGACATTCCGGGCCGTGAATTTGTCATCACATCCGACGACATGTTCGACCTTGACCCGTTCCCCCAACGGCTGGTGGTGGTGGGTGGCGGGTACATCGCCTGCGAGTTTTCATCCATCTTCCAGGGGCTGGGCGCACAGGTCAGCTTGCTGAACCGGGGCGACCAGGTGCTGCGGGGGTTTGACGAGGAGGTGCGCAACTTCGTCGCGGGGGAAATGCGCAAGACCGGCATTGACCTGCAAGTCAAAACCGAGGTGCAGGCCATCACACGCACGGCCAAGGGCCTGGACGTGGCCCTGAAATCAGGAACCGTATTACAGGCCGACGCCGTGCTCTACGCCACGGGACGTGCACCCCATGTGCGGGACATCGGGTTGGAAGCGGCCGGTGTGGAACAGGGCAAGGGCGGTGCCATCACCGTCAACGCGCAGTACCAAACCTCGGTGCCGTCCATCTACGCCCTGGGCGACGTGACCGCGCGGGTGCAACTGACCCCAGTGGCCCTGGCCGAGGCCATGGTGGTGGTGGACGCGCTGTTTGGCACTGGCCAGCGCAGCATGGACTATGAATTTATCCCCACCGCCGTATTCACCCACCCGTCCATCGGCACGGTGGGTTACAGCGAGGCTGACGCCCGCAAGAAATTTGGTGCCGTCACCGTTTTCCGCAGCGAATTCAAAGCACTGAAACACACGTTGAGCGGCAGCAGCGAACGCACGCTCATGAAACTGGTGGTGGAAGATGCCACCGACCGCGTGGTGGGCCTGCACATGGTCGGCGCGGACGCGGGTGAAATCGTGCAGGGTTTTGCCGTGGCCCTGCGTGCGGGTGCAACCAAGGCAGTGTTTGACAGCACGATTGGTATCCACCCCACGGCGGCGGAAGAGTTTGTGACCATGCGCACCCCGGTGCAAAGTTAAACACCCCCGAAACGCCTTTGGCGCTTCCCCCTCAAGGGGGCGATACCAGCGGCCTGGCAAAGCCAGATCCGCGGTATCCCTGGCTTTGGTCGCGACAGTTTCAAGCGCCGTGTCGCGATGGGTGGCACAGAGGGAAAGCAGCCGTCACACACACGTCCGTGCGGCACTGCACAATAGATGGCATATGCCATACCTTCCTCCCTTCATCGCCCCCACCAGCTACACCGACCCCGCCGCCGCGCTGGCGCAGGTGCAGGCCATCTACAACAACAGCCTGGGCCACCTGCGCAGCGCCATGCAGCGTTTTGTGGCCGGGGAATCGCTGCCCGGCCATGTGCGTGCGTGTTACCCGTTTGTGCGTATCCACACCGAAACCGTGGCACGCGCTGCGTCCTCGCTGGCCTATGGTTTTGTCGAGGGGCCGGGCCGCTTTGAGACGACTCTGACGCGGCCCGACCTGTACGGCAACTACTACGCCGAACAGTTCCGCCTGCTGCTAAAGAACCACGGCGGCGAGATCGAGGTGGGCACCAGCACGCTGCCGATCCCGATCCACTTCTCGTTTGCCGAGCACGACCACATCGAAGGCAGCCTGAGCCCCGAGCGCCGTATGCTGATGCGCGACACGTTTGACCTGCCCGACCTGGCCGCCATGGACGACGGTATTGCCAACGGCACCTGGACGGCCAAACCCGGCGAAGCGCAGCCGCTGTCGCTGTTCACCGCGCCGCGTGTGGACTACTCGCTGCACCGCCTGCGCCACTACACCGGCACCGCACCCGAGTGGTTCCAGAACTTTGTGCTGTTCACCAACTACCAGTTCTACATCGACGAATTTGTGCGCCTGGGCCATGCCGAGATGGCCAACCCGGACAGCGAATACACCGCCTTTGTCGAACCCGGCAACGTCGTCACCCGCCGCGTGGGCCTGCCCGCATTGCCCGGCGACGAGTTGGGTGCCGCGCCGCCCCGCCTGCCGCAAATGCCCGGCTACCACCTGATGCGTGCCGACCGCAGCGGCACCACCATGGTCAACATTGGTGTCGGCCCCAGCAACGCCAAAACCATCACCGACCACGTGGCCGTGTTGCGCCCCCATGCTTGGATGATGCTGGGCCACTGCGCGGGCCTGCGCAACAGCCAGCAGCTCGGCGACTACGTGCTGGCCCACGCCTATGTGCGTGAAGACCATGTGCTGGACGAAGAACTGCCGCTGTGGGTGCCCATTCCTGCGCTGGCGGAAATCCAGCTGGCACTGGAGCGTGCGGTGGCCGACGTCGCGGGTATGGACGGGGCCGACCTGAAACGCATCATGCGCACCGGCACCGTGGCCAGCACCGACAACCGCAACTGGGAGCTGCTGCCCGACAACACCCCCCAGCGCCGCTTCAGCCAGAGCCGCGCCGTGGCGCTGGACATGGAAAGTGCCACCATCGCCGCCAACGGCTTCCGCTTCCGGGTGCCCTACGGCACGCTGCTGTGTGTGAGCGACAAACCGCTGCACGGCGAGATCAAACTGCCCGGCATGGCCAACCATTTCTACCGCGAGCGGATCGACCAGCATCTGCGCATTGGCATGCGTGCGGTGGAGATTCTGCGAACCGGCGGCACCGGCAAGCTGCACAGCCGCAAGCTGCGCAGTTTTGCGGAAGTGGCGTTTCAATAACAGCCAACACACCTGGCGCAGACCAGCGGGCGACACTCCAGGAGACAACATGGCAAACAAGGCATTTATCGCAGGCGTCGGCATGATCCCGTTCGTCAAACCCGGTGCCAACGCGCCCTACCCTGACATGGCCGCCCAGGCCACACGGCTGGCGCTGACTGACGCGGGCGTGGGGTATGAGCTGGTACAGCAGGCCTATGTGGGCTACGTCTACGGCGACTCGACCGCCGGGCAAAAGGCGCTGTACGGCGTGGGCATGACGGGCATCCCCATCGTCAACGTCAACAACAACTGCTCCACCGGCTCCACCGCACTCTTTCTGGCGCGGCAGGCGGTCGAGAGTGGCGCGGTGGACTGTGTGCTGGCGCTGGGTTTTGAGCAGATGAACCCGGGTGCCATCGGCACCATGTTCAACGACCGGCCCAGCCCGTTCGAGGACTTCGACCGCGAAGCGGCCGCGCTGGTAGGTATGCCCGAGCTGCCACTCGCCTTGCGCTACTTTGGCGGCGCGGGCCTGAGCCACATGCAGAAGTACGGCACGCCGCTGGAGTCTTTCGCCAAGGTGCGCGCCAAGGCCAGCCGCCACGCGTCGCGCAACCCGCTGGCCCTGCTGCGCAAGGAGCTGTCGGTGGACGACGTGATGAAAGCCCCCATGCTCTGGCCCGGCGTACTCACCCGCCTGATGGCCTGCCCGCCCACCTGTGGCTCAGCGGCGGCGCTGCTGGTGCCCGAAGCATTTGCCAAGCGCCATGGTTTACGCACTGACGTCTTCATCGCTGCGCAGGCCATGACCACCGACAAGCCCGACGCGTTCGAGAGCCACGACATGATGAACCTCGTGGGTTACAGCATGAGTCAAACCGCCGCCCAGCGCGTGTACGAGCAAGCCGGTGTGGACCCAGCGGATCTGGACGTGGTCGAACTACACGACTGTTTTGCGCAGAACGAATTGATCACCTACGAAGCCATCGGCCTGTGTGCACCGGGCGAAGCGGCGGCATTTATTGATGCAGGCGACAACACCTACGGTGGCAAGGTCGTTACCAACCCGTCCGGCGGCCTGCTGTCCAAAGGCCACCCGCTGGGCGCCACCGGCCTGGCGCAATGTTACGAGCTGACCCACCAGCTGCGCGGCACGGCGGAGCAACGCCAGGTGCCTGGGGCGCGTACGGCCTTGCAGCACAACCTGGGGCTGGGTGGCGCGTGTGTGGTGACGCTGTACCAGGTTGCATGAAGCAAAACAAATGCTCCTTATTTGATAGCTTGAAGCCAACGCCCCACCTGCGCAGAAGCCCGATTTTTCTTAAGAATCCATCAAATCAGGCGCTCTTGCAAAGACGCGTTGGCCAGGGGCCGCAGCCGCGCAAAACCCAGCAGCTCCGCCAGATGCGCGCCCTTGGCCTGCCACTCGTGCACCACGCTCTCGGCCAACAGCACGTAATGCCATGGCAAACCGTTGCGATGCTCGGGCTCCAGCGCATTGATGCGGTCACACCAGCCCACCGCCGCCTTGAGTTTGCGTTGCACGTTGGGATGAATGGTCTGCTGCTGTGCCTTGGTCTCCACCAGGTAGATGGCGTCGGCAGTGCGCACCAGAAAGTCGGGTGAATAGAAGGCGGGCAGACCGTCGTCTTTCACATAACGCAGCCGCGCAAAGGTGTGGCGGTTTTCGCTGATCTTGCAAAAGGCGTGCACCTGCGCATCGGCCTGTGCCCAGTAGATAAAAGCCTTTTCAAGCCCGCCGTTGCGTGCGGGCCAACCCAGCCGGGTGTAGATGCACTTGGACACTGGCACCGAGTGGGCTTCGCGCACCATCAGCTGCGGCACTTCGGACAGTTGCCGCGTGTGGACCTCGGTTTGGCCGGTCGAGTGCTTCTGCTCGGCGTCCAGCAGCGCCACCGCAAACACCTTGGTGATGTGGTCCATCACCGGCTGGAGCAACAGCAAGCGCCAATTTTCACCACCATCATCGCCACCGTCTTCATCCAGCGGGTTGAAGGCTTCACCGAAGAGCTGCGTCCAGATGTAGTCATCCAGCCAACCGGTCAGGTCGGCCGTGTTCACCTGCAAATACGGCTTGGCCAGGTGTGTGGCTATTCTGTTGCCACGCGGCAGCGGCTCGCTCAGCGCCTGGCTGATGCGGCGTGTGAGCCGGGCCAGGTAGTCGTTGTAGCCCGCCACGTTCATCACCGCACCGTCCACCCTGTAGTCGCCAAACAGCGTGGCGCTTTGCAGGTCTTGCGAGATGAAGGTGTCGCCCTTGCCCAGCAGGGCCGCCAGCTGCGCGCGGGCCATGGCGGTGAATGCAGGCAGCGTTGCCACGTCCAGGGCCGCATGGTCGCGCAACTCGTCGGCCTCGCGCAGGATGAAGGGGATGCCGAAATCAAACTCCCGGAAGCCTTCGCGCAGCTCTGCCGCCATCACGTCGCCTGTGCTGGATGTGTCGTCCATTTCTTCGCTGGTGGTGCCCGCCAGGCCTTCTTTCAGCAAGTCGTCATAAAACGACTGGAACGCCGGGTGCTCCACGATGGAGAGCACGTCCAGCAGGCTGCCCGGCTCTTGGCCCGCGCTGATGCGTTCGCGGTTCTCGCGTTTAAGGTCGTTGTATTCGGTATCGCGCCACATCAGCCGCAGGCCCCGGCCAATGGTCTGCTCCAGCAGAATTTGCGCTTGCGACGAACGCAGCGGCACGATGACGCAGATATTGTTCACGTCAAAACCCTCGCGCAGCATCAGCACACTGACAATCACACGCGGCGTGGCATGCCGGTCCACGCTGAACAGGCGTTCGCGCACGGGGGCCCAGTCTTTCTCACCCAGCTCGGCCTTTTTGCCGGAGTCGATGGTCATCACCTCGTCGTCTTGCAGCCCCTCCTGCTCTTGCAGGAATGCAGCCACCAGTGGCGACACCGTGGTGTCTTCACACACCACCAGCATCTTGGGGTGGCGCGTGGGGTCAATCCTGGCAAAGTCGGCCTCCAGCTTGCGCAGCTTCTTCAGACCCGCGCGCAGCATCACCCGCTGGCCCTCGCTCAAAGCCGGGTTGCCAGATTCATCACGCTCGGCCTTGAACTCCAAAGGCAGTGCACCAATCTCTTTGCGCCGGTCCAGCACCAGCGACTTCACCAGCCCGGCGCGCATGGCGCTTTGCAGGTCGAAGTCCGTGATGATGTGCGGAAAGTAGAGCTTCTTCTTGTTCTTGCCACTGCCCACGTCGTTGTAGGGCGTGGCCGAAAAGTCCACCTGCACAAAACGCCGCCCCTTGGGCTCGGCAATACGCGACAGGCTCTTTTGCCACTCCACTTCGGTGGTTTCGCCCTCGCGCAAAAAGGAGTGGATATGGTGCGCCTCGTCGTTGAACACCATCAGCTCGGGCAGCCCCGCCAGATACTCCAGTACATTGCCCCGCGCATAACGCCGGTCCAGCACATCCAGGCTGTTGCCTGTGGCGCGGCCCGGCATCAGCGGCAGCACGGCGGCCACCACATCGTGCGCGGCCAGCGGCGCGCCAAGTGCCTCGATCTCTTCCACATCCTCCGGCACATCACCCTCGGCCAGCAGATGCCAGTTGGTGATGGCGATCATGCCGTTGCCGGTGGCCTTCAGGCCAATCTCGTTCTTGCTGCAGACGTTGCCGCGCACAAAGGCAAACACGGCTTCACGGTGTGCTTCGGGGATAAACAGGTCGGCAAAAAGCGATACATCAGACGTTGCGAAATCACGCGTGCCATTGCCACCCGCCACCAGCTTGCCGCAGAACGCGTCCAACAACCGCTCGTACACGATCAAGCCCGGGGCCACCACCATGAACTGGCGCGTAAACCGTGCGTCGTCCAGCCCCTCGGTCGCTGCGGCTGTTTTGTTGAGCAGCTGCCAAATCATCAGCGCCTGCAGCACCCAGGTCTTGCCCGTGCCGGTGGCCATCTTGAAGCAGTATTTGGGGTGTGCGTGTTTGGCTGCCGACACCTCGGCCAGCCGGGTACCCACCAGCAGCGCATCGGGCGCGGCCTGCTGGTACAAATCCAGCAGCGTGGCTGAGCCCAGCACCTCGTGCGCCACGATGGCATTCAGGATGGCCTGCTTTTGCCCGGCGTGGAAGTTCAACCCAGCGCGTGTGTCCACCATGTCCTGGCCGAACCACCATTGCAGCAGCTCGGCGGTGGTGGGCGTGACGAGGTCGAGCAGGTCGGCAGCGCCGGATTCAAGGCCCAGGCAAAGAGCGCGGGTTTTGGCGGTGAGAGCTGTAGAAAGTGCGAGGGGGGCGTGATCGTCAGTCATTTTTCACACCCTGAATCCGTGAACGACTTGGCGGCACCTCCCCAGCAAATGCCAATGCAGCTCCTTGCGTGCCACCGGCAGGCCTCAGAAGTTCAAACCAATTATTCAGGAATACCTCAAAAGATTGCACAGGAATGATGAGCACATTCCAGCCTTCCCCCTGACTCTTTATCGGACACCAATTGCTTATTGAGAAGAAGGCCAGCTTTTCTATTTCACCAGAATCAGGAATCGACAAGATGTTGTTATGTGCCAATGCATTGCGCAGTATCTTGAGGGCGAATCGAACGTCGTACTTGGCGGTATCCATGGAAGCGTCACCTTGTCCTGCTGTAGCTGCGACCCTGATGCCTCTCAATTCCTGACATTGCATTAAAACGGCAGCTCCAAGACCATGGCAAGCATTGAGGGGTTGTTTGAAGAAATCGTCACAACTCTTTAGAACTGCTTGGTACACACTTTGCTTCGCGCTGTGAAACATAGGATGCGCGTTCCACTTATTGCCATTGCCAATTCCTTCATCTTTCAAGTTTTCAAAAGGCATGGCCAAACCAGCTGCGGCAGCCATCAACATGGCCGTAACAGACAAGTCTTTTTGACTGCTGCTTGTTTGCCCTTTTGTGCGCTGCCACACCTCGTACACGCGTGTTGGCAGATCGCTATAGATGTCGCAGTAGGCGGTCATGGTTCCACTCCCATGGTCGTTACCACTTCCGCCTCAAACCCAAACAAATCCACCACCCGCACACACACCTTGCGTGAGCCGTTTTTGACGGAGGTGGTCACTACGGCCTGCGTCACCACACGCAGCGCGTCGGTGTCGTTGGCCGTGTTGCCCCGGTAGTCCTGCCAGACTGAGCGAAACACCTGGCCGTCGTAGTCCGGGTCCACCGCCCAGTATTCGATCAGGGCCAGCGGCTCGCGGTTGGCAACCTCTTGCAGCTTGGCGCGGTTGGCGTCGTCGAGGTTGATGGCTTCGGGGGACAGCAGTACATAGTTCTTCAGCCGCACCGTCAGTGTTTCATCGTTGTCGCGCACTTCGCGTTGGATGGGGTGCAGCGTCAGGTACTGCAGCGATGAGAAGCGCACCTGCCCACGCAGCTTTTCCACACCGCCCTTTTTCTTCAGCCGGTCCAGCAGATCAGGCGGAATCACCAGCACTTCAAGCCGGTCATCGTTCAGCGCGGTGATGGTCTCGCCAATGGATGGCTCAAAGTTCCAGCCCAGCACCACCACCCTGTCCCAGCCGCCCAGCAGGTTGTCGCGCTGGGCGATGGCTTTTTTGAGCATGGCCGTGCCGGTGAGTTTGTTGGGTGAATCGGCCAGCACCAGCGTCTTGCTGCCGCGTCGGCCGCCAAAGTCCACGCCCGCTATCTGCCCCAGGTTGCGTTGAGGGTTCACATCCGACGGCAACGGCAGCGCGCCATAGAGCGAGAGCACGATGGCCGACAGGTCACCGATGCGAAAGTCGCGCCCCAATGTGACCTTGGCGGCTTCAATCTGGTAGTCCCCGATGGCCTGGTATAGGAAGGGCTTAGCATCTTGGTCGATCAGGCGCTTGCGCATGATCATCGTGGCGGGCTTGCCCAGGTCAGAGGTGACCCAGTTGAGACCAAGATCTTCCGCTGTCGCCGCCGTGGTCCCTGAACCACCAAAGAAGTCAGCGACCAACCCACCTTCGGGACAAGAGGCCTGTAAAACGCGCCGGAGAAGCTCCTTCGTCTTTTGAGTGGAGTAGCCCACCGACTCCTTGGCCGAGTTATTCAATTTGTCGATGTGCCATACGTCATCAACTACGACACCTTCCAGCATGACTTCATCCAGATAACGCTTGATTCGTTCTCCATTTCCCGCGTCTGAGAGCACGTAGTCGCGCCCGTCTGATTCAAAGTGAATTTTCTGTTTGCGTTTCTTTACGTATTCCTCTTTGGACTCCCACTTTTCAAAGTACGAGGCGAAGTACTGCAGGTCTGATTTTCCATAAAGAAAGAGCGTGTCGTGCCGCTTTTCAAAACTTGATTGAAGCTGCTTGTTCCAACCGGAGTAGTGCCAAACAATTTCATTGCGGAAGTTCCGTTTCCCAAACACCTCATCCATGACCAGCTTCACGTAATGCCCCACATGCCAATCCAGATGCACATAAATGCTGCCCGTATCCGCCAACAACTCCCGCATCAGGATCAACCGCGGCGTGATCATCGCCAGATACGACGCTGTGCCATCACTCCACGTATCCGAATACGCAAACTGCTCGATGACGGACGGTTTTTGCTCCAGCTCCACCCCTGGCAAAACCACCTTGGTGCGGTAGTCGGCCTTGCTGTCAAAGGGCGGATCGATGTAGATCAAATCCACTTTGCCGCGCAGGCTGGGCGTGTGTTCGTCACCTGCCAGCAGGGCGGCCATCGCAAGCAGGTTGTCGCCGTAGATCAAGCGGTTAGTCCAAGCGTCAACAGGTTCGGGGGGAACCGGGCCTGCAGCCCCCAGCATGGGCTGCGCACTCTCCACCAAGCTGCCCTGCCCTGGCGCAAACACCTCACGCCGATCGGCGCGGGCCTGGGCCGTAATCCAGTCGCTGGCAGCACTGTCTTTGGCGGGCAACACCACTTCACGCGTCTGCAGGCGCACACGCTGGCGGCTTTCCAGCCCTTCCAGAATCTTCTCGGCTTCTTTGCGCCCGTTGGCGACGATTTCGGGGAGTTGTTCGAGCAGGGATTTGGGCATCGGGTGCGGCAACCAAACACAGCCAAGGCAGCGCCTGATTCAATCAAAAGTTCAATAGAAAATTCAATTGATAGTACAACACGATGTTCAATGAAAATTGAACAGAAATTTAACGTCCCGGCATGGATCAAAAGTTGGAATTTGCCGAGCGTTTGCGCGCCGCCATGCTGGCTGCAGGCTTGGAAGCACGCCCGGGCGTGCTGCTCAACCTCTTCAACACGCACTACTGGGGCCGGTCGGTGACGTTTCAGGCGGTGTCGCGCTGGTTGCGCGGCGAATCGATTCCCGGGCAAGACAAATTGATCACGCTGGCCGAGGTGCTGAAGATCGAACCCGAGGTATTGCGCTTTGGCGAGGCGGCGCGCCAGTCGGCGCAAGAGCACCGCCAACGCTGGGAAGAAGGCATTGGCTACCTGGAACGCGAAACCTTCGACGCATTTCTCCAGCTCCCCGCTCCGCAGCGCAAGTTGATTCGTGAGGTGATCCTGACTTTTGCGCAGATGCATTCGGCACAGCCCCATACACCTCAGGCCGCACCAGACTGAACGCCAGAACCCAAAAATCGCAATTAATTCACACCTTAAACATAATTTTGTTTGAAAAGTGATTTAATAACCGAATGTTGCACCGTTACGCCTTCTCCAACTTCCAGTCTTTCCGCGACCGCACTGAGGTGTCCTGGCTGCTGGATGGCAAGGTGCCCGAAGCCGTGTGGTCACACGCAGCGGGCTCGGGTGAGCGCCTGAGCACGGTGATGGCGGTGATTGGCCCCAATGCCAGCGGCAAGACGGCGCTGCTCAAGCCGATCCTGTTTCTGGAATGGTTCGTCCGCCATTCGTTTGCTGCCGACCCCGCGCAGGATTTGCCCTACGCGCCACACGCAGCGGCGGCGGGTGAGGCGTCGGAATTCGAGTTGGATGTCGATGTGGACGGTCGCCTGATGCGCTACACGCTGCGCTGCACACCCCAGCGGGTGTTACACGAAGCGCTGTACGCTCGCCACGAGCGTATGCGTTATGTGTTTGTGCGCACTTGGAACGAGGCCACACAGGCCTACGACATCAAGCAGCAAGACTTTGGCTTTTCCCCAGCCGAGGCCCGCAAAGTGCGGCCCAATGCGTCCCTGATTGCCACCGCGGCGCAGTACGGCGTGGCGCTGGCGCAGCGGCTGGTCAATACCCGCATTGCCAGCAACATCCACCAGTTTGGCCGCATGGTGAATGACACCAACCAGCTCGTTGCCGCTGCAGAACACTTTTCTGGAGAGTCCGCACAACTGCAGCATCTGGTTCGCCTTTTGTCGGCATGGGATCTGGGCTTGAGTGATGTGCAGGTGCGCGCAATTGAAACGGCACTGCCCGATGGCAAGAAGGACAAGTTTTGGTTGCCGTACGGTATTCACCGGGTTGCCGATGGTGCGACGTTTGAGCTGCCCTTTCCTATGGAATCGAGCGGCACCCAAGGTGCCTTCATGCTGCTGCACCGCCTGTTACCGGTGTTGCAGTCAGGCGGATTGGCGGTGATTGATGAATTCGAGAACGACCTGCATCCGCACATGCTGGAGCCGATCCTGGACCTGTTTGCCAACCCCGCCACCAACCCTGCGGGTGGCCAACTGCTGTTCACCTGCCATGCCATGGAGGTGCTGAACCTGGTGCACAAGTCGCAGGTGGTGCTGGTGGAGAAAGACCCCCACAACGAAAGCAGTGCCTGGCGGCTGGACAGCGTGGAGGGGATCCGCAGCGACGACAATTTCTATGCAAAGTACATGGCCGGTGCCTACGGTGCCGTGCCGCAGCTATGAAAATTCAGTCTGTTCACCGACGCGCCGCCCGCACCGTGCTGCTGGTGGGCGAGGGGGATGCCGAGGTGCTTTTTCTGCAGCACCTCAAAAGCCTGTACGTGCAGCGCGGCTCGGGCGTGGCGGTGACGATCAAGAATGCGCGGGGCAAAGGCGCAGCCCATGTGGTGGACTTCGCGCGTCGCCAGTCGAGCAATGCGGCCTTTGATGCCGTAGCGGCTTTGCTCGACACCGACACGGATTGGAGCGACAAAACCCAGGCAGCGGCGCGTAAGGCGCGGGTGCAGGTGATTACGTGTGAGCCGTGTCTGGAGGCTGTGCTGCTGGATATTTGCCACGCGCCCGTAAGCGGACGGTCAAGCACACAACTCAAAAGGGATTTTGCAGAAAGGTTTGACCGTCCTGCGCACCAAGTAGCCTATGCCACGCACTTCGAGGCCAACGTCATAGAGCATGCACAGGCGCGTGTCCAAGTTGTTCAACAGCTTTGGGTTCTGATGACATTCCCCAGTTCCGCGTGAGGTAACGCGCGCTCAGATCAACCCCAGCTCCCGCGACTCATCGTCGTTGAACACACGGGAGCGGGTCAGAAAAGCCTTGCCGGTCGGCCCTTCCAGCGAGAAGGTGCCACCGGACCCTTCAATCACATCGATGATGAGCTGGGTGTGTTTCCAGTACTCAAACTGGTTGGCACCGATGTAAAAACGGCAGCCGCCGATGTCGCCCAGGTACACATCGCCCGCACCAATCGTCAGCTCGCCCGGCAGGTACGCGTTGGCAGCGCTGTTGTCGCAGCAGCCGCCTGACTGGTGGAAGAAGAACTCCCCGTACTGGCCTTTGAGTTCGTCAATCAGCACCAGCGCTGCGTCCGTCGCCACAACTCGTTCAACCATGTTTTCTCCTTGCCATCCCAGGGCGCAGTGCGCCCCGGGACGTGCCTTACAGTGGATCAGAAAAAGCCCAGTTTGCTCTCGCTGTAGCTCACCAAGAGATTCTTGGTCTGCTGGTAGTGGTTCAGCATCATCTTGTGGTTTTCGCGGCCGATGCCAGACTCCTTGTAGCCGCCGAAGGCCGCGTGTGCGGGGTAGGCGTGGTAGCAGTTGGTCCACACCCGGCCCGCCTTGATGGCGCGGCCCATGCGGTAGGCGACGTTGCCGTTGCGGCTCCACACACCGGCACCCAGGCCGTAGAGTGTGTCGTTGGCAATCTCCAGCGCCTCGGCTTCGTCCTTGAAGGTGGTGATGGCCAGCACCGGACCAAAGATTTCTTCCTGGAAAATGCGCATCTTGTTGTGGCCCTTGAACAGCGTGGGCTGCACGTAGTAACCACCGGCCAGGTCACCTTCCTGGTGGGCCTGCGCACCACCTGCCAGCACCTGCGCACCCTCTTGCTGGCCGAGGTCGAGGTAGGACAGGATTTTGGTCAGCTGCTCTTTGGATGCCTGCGCACCAATCATGGTGTCGGTGTCCAGCGGGTTACCTTGTTTGATGGCCGCCACGCGCTTCAGCACACGCTCCATGAACTTGTCGTAGATCGACTCCTGGATCAGCGCACGCGACGGGCAGGTGCAGACCTCACCCTGGTTAAACGCAAACAGCACCAGGCCTTCAATCGCCTTGTCGAGGAAGCTGTCGTCCTTGTCCATGATGTCGGCAAAGAACACATTGGGGCTCTTGCCACCCAGCTCCAGCGTGGCCGGGATCAGGCTGTTGGCGGCGGCCTGGGCGATGACGCGGCCAGTGCTGGTGCTGCCGGTGAAGGCAATCTTGGCGATGCGGCGGCTGGTGGCCAGCGGCATACCGGCTTCGCGGCCAAAGCCGTTGACGATGTTGAGCGTGCCTGCGGGCAGCAGGTCGTTGATCAGGTCGGCCAGCAGCAGGATGCTGATGGGGGTGGATTCCGCCGGTTTGAGCACCACGCAATTGCCCGCGGCCAGCGCCGGGGCCAGCTTCCAGGCGGCCATCAGGATCGGGAAGTTCCACGGAATGATCTGCCCCACCACACCCAACGGCTCGTGCAGGTGGTAGGCCACGGTGTTTTCGTCGATCTCGCTGATGCCGCCTTCCTGCGCGCGCACAGCGCCAGCAAAGTAGCGGAAATGGTCGACGGCCAGCGGGATGTCGGCGTTCAGCGTTTCGCGGATGGGTTTGCCGTTGTCCACGGTTTCGGCGTAGGCCAGCAGCTCGAGGTTGGCCTCGATGCGGTCGGCGATCTTAAGCAGCACGTTCGAGCGTTCTGCCGCTGAGGTCTTGCCCCATTTGTCGGCGGCGGCGTGGGCGGCGTCCAGCGCCAGCTCAATGTCTTCCGCGGTGGAGCGGGCGGCCTGGGTGTAGACCTTGCCGGAAATCGGTGTCACCACGTCAAAGTACTGGCCCTTGACCGGGGCCACCCACTGGCCGCCGATGAAGTTGTCGTAGCGTGGCTTGTAAGTCACTTTGGCACCAGCGGCGCCCGGGGCTGCATAGATCATTTATGTCTCCTGGAATAAGGGGGTAACAGCTGCCTGAAGTGGCAGGCTTCCTTTTGTTATCAAGAGCTGTGCCAGCTTTGGGCGTTGCCACAAGGCACCATACAAGCCATTGATTTACAAAGATATTTCAGAAAACCTCACGCTACCCACTGCGGAAAACCCTGAGTAACAACACGGCTTGCGGACGGCACTGGAACGTCCCAATTCACCCCACCTGTCCAATTCTGGAACACCCGTGTGGACACCGGGGGCAATACCGCCACAGCACTGCCGGCACCCCCTACACTGGCACCCGACAGGCAAAAAACCGCCGCAGGAGACAAGTCCATGCCCTTGCATTCCACCGTGTCAGCGCCCGCGCTGCGCCAGGCACGCCTCCAGTTGCTGGAAGGCCGCCAGCCCACCACCATTGCCGTACATGAGCGGCTGATGCGCTCGTGGCAGCGCAGCCTGGCCGCGGGCCTGCAGCCCGCCCACCACCAGCGTGACGCCCGGCATGTCTCCGCCCCCGACCTGCGCCACATGCAGGCCTGCAACCGTGACCTGCTCAACCATTCACAGCCGGTGATGGAATACCTGTTCGAGCAGGTGCGCCACAGCCAGAGCATGGTGGTGTTGTCCGACCGGCATGGGGTGCTGATGCATACGCTGGGCGACGCGGCTTTTGTCGGCAAGGCCGAACGCGTGGCGCTGACGGCGGGTGCCTGCTGGCATGAACACGACAGGGGCACCAACGCCATCGGCACAGCGCTGGCGGAAGGCGGCGAGGTCGAGATCCACGGCGCGGAACACTACCTGGAGTGCAACGACATCCTGACCTGCGCGGCCGCGCCCATCATGTCGGCCAGCGGCGCGCTGCTGGGCATTCTGGACATTTCGGGCGACCGCCGCAGCCACCACCCCCACACGCTGGGCCTGGTCAACACCGCGGCCCGCATGATTGAAAACCGGCTGTTCACCGCCGCCTGCCCTGCCCCGATTCGCTTGCACCTACACGCCCACCCTCACGGCATCGGCACAGTGGGCGAAGGCATCGTGGCCCTGTCGGAAGACGGCTGGATCGTGGGGGCCAATCGGCAAGGACTCACACTTCTGGGGCTCACGCCCGCCGACATCCACACCACGCCCCTGTCCCGCGTGCTGGACGTGCGTCTGGAGCCGCTGCTGGCGCGTGCCGGTGGGCGACCTTCTGCCTCACTGGCACCCCTGGTGGTGCGCGGCCGCGATGGCCGGGCCTTCCACGCCCATGTCCACACCGAGGGGCGGCCGCTGCACCAGGCGCGCACAACGCCCACCACCCCGCCCGCCAGTGCAGAACCTGACGCACTCGACCAACTCGACACCGGCGACACCCTCTGGCGCGCGGCCGCAACCAAGGCGCGGCGTGTGGCGGGCAAGTCCATTCCGCTGCTGCTGTGTGGTGAATCGGGCGTGGGCAAGGAGCTGTTTGCCCAGGCGGTACACGACAGCTCACCCCGGCGCCATCGCCCGTTGGTGGCCATCAACTGCGCCGCCATCCCCGAGCACCTGATCGAATCCGAACTCTTTGGCTACAGCCCCGGCGCATTCACCGGCGCGCGCAAGGAAGGCAGCCCCGGCCGTATCCGCGAGGCCGACGGCGGCACGCTGTTCCTCGACGAAATTGGTGACATGCCGCAGGTGATGCAGACCCGGCTGCTGCGCGTGCTGCAGGAGCGCCAGGTGTTACCCCTGGGCGGCGGCCCGGCGGTGAAGGTGGACTTTGCCCTGATCTGCGCCACCCACCAGCCGCTGCGCGAAGCGGCGGAGGACGGGAGCTTTCGCAGCGACCTCTACTACCGTATCAACGGCCTCACCCTGACCCTGCCGCCACTGCGCGAACGCACCGACTTCACCGCACTCACCACTCGGCTGCTGCACAACCTGGGTGCTGCGCCCGAAGTGCAACTCGCCACCGACGTACACGCCCGCCTGGCCACCTACCGCTGGCCCGGAAACCTGCGCCAGTACGCCAGCGCCCTGCGCACCGCCCTGGCGCTGCTGGAACCAGAAGCGCAGCGTATTGGCTGGGAGCACCTGCCCGACGACCTGGTCGAAGCCGTGCACGCCGAAACCAAACAAACACCTGCCCGCCCCGGCACACACGGCCCCAGCCACGCACCCAGCGACCAAAAACTCGCCGACATTTCCCGCACCGCCATCCAGCAAGCCGTGCAACAAACCCAAGGAAACCTCTCCGCCGCCGCCCGCCAACTCGGCATCAGCCGCCAGACGCTGTACCGCAAACTGCACTGACCCACCGCCTCAAGGCCGAGCGCAGCAAAGGCCCGCCGGGCTTCGCTCCCAACCCCGTGGGGCTGGGCCGAGGAGCGCAGGGGGCGGCAGGTTGCCGCGCACCGCGCGGTCGGCGAGGACTGTTTGAGCGAAGCGAGTTCCGCAGCCGCCTGCCGGTACCGAGCACCGCAGGTTGCCCGAAGCGCAGCGCAGGGACCCAGACTTCGGGTCGCCTTTCTTTTGGGTACTTTTCTTTGGCGAAGCAAAGAAGAAGTGCCTCGCCCGCCGGGGCGAGACCCGGCTTACGACCTTCGCAAACTCAAACGCTATGAATTAGATAGCTGCATGCGTAGGTATCACCTGCGCCAGAGCCTCATTTCATTCAAAACCCACCCCTTAACGCCACCACACCACGGCATGGAGCTTGCTATCCCATCGACAACCCTCTAACCCCAAGGACCCCATGCCCACCCGCCGCATCTTCTCCCTCACCCTGCTCGCCACCTGCGCCGCCACCCTGTCCACCCCCACACTGGCCCAGGCCCCCTACCCTGACCGCCCCGTCAAAGTGATCGTCGCCCTGCCAGCCGGTGGCAGCGTGGACATGATCGCCCGCGTGGTCAGCCAGAAGCTCGCAGCCGAGATGGGCCAGCCGTTTGTGGTGGACAACCGTGCCGGTGCCTCGGGCCAGATCGGTGTGCCGGTAGTGGCCAAGGCCGCACCCGACGGCTACACGCTGATGGTGTCGCCCGCGTCCTTCCTCACCACCAACAAAAGCATCTGGAAGGCGCTGCCCTACAACCCCGAAACCGACTTCACCCCCATCACCAAGCTGGTAAACCAGCCCATGGTGCTGGTGGTGCGCGACAAGTCGCGTTTTGCCACCCCGGCCGACGTGCTGGTCGCCGCCAGGGCCAACCCCGGCAAAATGACCTATGCGTCGTCGGGTGACGGCAGCCCGCAGCACCTGGCCGGGCTGATGTTCACCAACCGCACGGGTGTGGAGATGCTGCATGTGCCCTACAAAGGCGGTGCCCCCGCCATCACCGACCTGATGGGTGGTGTGGTGGACATGGCGTTTTCACCGCTGCCCGAGGCCCTGCCCCACATCAAGGCAGGCAAGTTACACCCGGTGGGCATCCTCAGCGACAAACGCGCCAGCACCGCGCCCGACATCCCCACGTTGAAGGAAGGCGGCGTGAACAACGTGGTGCTGTCGGCCTGGATCGGCCTGCTGGCCCCGGCCAAGACCCCACAGCCGGTGATCGACAAACTGAACCAGTCCGTGAAAACCATGCTGCACAGCCCGGACATGAAGGCCAAGCTGCAGGAAGCGGGCATGGAGTCTGCGGTAGACGAAGCCAAGCCGCTGCAGCAGGTGATCTCGGAAGAGATCAAGATCCACGCGGAGTTGGTAAAAGCCGCTGGTCTGGTTCCACAGTAAGGCTGTTCAGCCCGCCACGCGCGGCTTGACCAACGAGGCGGCCAGCTTCGCATTCTTGCGGGCCGTCTCCACATCGTCCGCATGGGCCAGCGCCACGCCCATGCGCCGCTTCACAAAACTTTCGGGTTTGCCAAACAGGCGGATGTCGGTATTCGGCACGCGCAGCGCGTCGGCCACACCGTCGAACACCATGCCGTGGGCATCGGCACCGCCATAGATCACGGCACTCGCGCCCGGGCTCTTGAGGCTGGTGTCCACCGGCAGGCCCAGGATGGCGCGGGCGTGTAGTTCAAATTCGTTCTGCCACTGCGTTGCCATCGTCACCATTCCGGTGTCGTGGGGGCGCGGGCTCACTTCGCTGAACCAGACGTTTTCGCCCTTCACAAACAGCTCCACACCAAACAGGCCCTGGCCGCCCAGGTTGTCGGTCACGGCTTTGCAGATCTGGCGGCACTTCTCCAACGCGGCAGGGTGCATGGGGTGTGGCTGCCAGCTTTCCACATAGTCACCACTCACCTGGATGTGGCCGATGGGGTCGCAGAAGTGGGTTTCGATGTCGCCACTGGCACCGACGGCGCGCACGGTTAATTGTGTGATCTCGTAGTCGAAGTCGATGAAACCTTCGACGATGACACGGCCGTGGCTGACACGACCGCCAGCCATCGCGTAGTCCCAGGCCTTTTGTACGTCGGCCGGGCCGTCAATCTTGCTCTGGCCCTTGCCGGATGAACTCATCACCGGCTTCACCACACACGGATAACCCGTGGTGCTGTCGATGGCAGCCTGCAGCTCGGCCAGAGAGTCGCAGAACACATAGGGGCTGGTGGGCAGGCCCAGGGTTTCGGCGGCCAGGCGGCGGATACCTTCGCGGTCCATGGTCAGGCGGGCTGCGCGGGCGGTGGGGATGACCCGCACGGTACCTGCGGCCTCCAGCTCTTCGAGCATGGACGTGGCGATGGCCTCGATCTCGGGCACCACCATCAGCGGGTGCTCGGCTTCGATCAGGCGTTTAAGCTGCTCCGGGTCACTCATGGTGATGGTGCGGGCATGGTGCGCCACCTGCTGGCCGGGCGCGTTGTCGTAGCGGTCCACCGCAATCGTCTCGACGCCCAGGCGCTGCAGTGCAATCAGCACCTCTTTGCCCAGCTCGCCGGAGCCGAGCAGCATAACTTTGGTGGCGTGGGGGGACAAAGGGGTTCCGAGGGTGGTCATGGTGGTGTGTGCGAGAGGGAAGATGGGCAGGACTTTACACGGCAGCCATCGGCCACAATCCGGGGATGCGGCAACCCCTCTTCCAAGTGCGCGATCTGTGCAAAAACTACGGCACCAACACCGTGGTGGACCAGCTCTCCTTCCACATCGACCCGGGCGAATGCCTGGGTGTCATCGGCCCCAACGGCGCGGGCAAAACCACCACCATCCGGATGTGCCTGGGCCAGACCACCCCCGACCAGGGCGAGATCATGTTCCGCCCCGAGCCCGCCGCGCCCTGCCTGTTCATGCCGGCCGATGCGCTGGAGATCAAGGCCCGGCTGGGGGTGGTGACCCAGTTCGACACGCTGGACCCGGACTTCAGCTGCGCCGAAAACCTGCTGGTCTATGGCCGTTATTTCGGCCTGGCCAAGGCGGAAATAGCGCCACGTGTGCCGCTGCTGCTGGACTTTGCCGCACTCAAGGCCAAGGCTGACGCCAAACCCGGCGAGCTGTCGGGCGGCATGCGACGCCGCCTGAGTCTGGCCCGCGCGCTGGTCAACAACCCGCAACTGCTGCTGCTCGACGAGCCCACCACCGGCCTCGACCCCCAGGCCCGCCACCTGATGTGGGAGCGGCTGCAGTTGCTGCTGCAGCAAGGCAAATCCATCCTGCTGACCACCCATTTCATGGACGAGGCCGAGCGCCTGTGTAACCGCCTGCTGGTGCTGGACCACGGCAAGAAGATTGCCGAAGGCCGCCCGCGTGACCTGATCGCCCAGCACCTGGAGCCCGACGTGGTGGAGGTGTATGGCAACGGTGCGCTGGCGCTGGCCCAGGACGACACCCTGCGCCCGCTGGCGGCCCGTATCGAGGTGAGTGGCGAGACGGTGTTTTTACACCGTGGACGCCCGCCCGCTGCTGGAAGCATTAACCGCCCACCCCACGCTGCGCACGCTGCACCGCCCGGCCAACCTGGAAGACCTGTTCCTGAAATTGACCGGCCGCCAGATCCGGGAGGACGCATGACATGAAAATCACCCACAAACCCCGCAGCATCTGGCGCCTGCCCGACATCTCCGCCCGCTGGTGGCCCGTGTTCCTGCGCAACCTGCTGGTGTGGCGCAAGCTGGCCATCCCCAGCCTGGTGGGCAACATCGCCGAGCCGCTGATGTGGCTGGTGGCCTTTGGCTACGGCATGGGCGCACTGGTCGGTGAGCTGCAGGTGAACGGCCAGACCGTGCCCTACATCCTGTTCCTGGCCAGTGGCTCGATCTGTATGAGCGCCATGAATGCAGCCAGCTTCGAGGCGCTGTATTCAGCGTTTTCGCGCATGCATGTGCAAAAAACCTGGGACGGCATCATGAATGCCCCGGTCAGCCTGGACAACGTGCTGCTGGCCGAGCTGCTGTGGGCCGCGTTTAAATCGGCCTTCACCGTCATCGCCATCCTGGGTGTGATGCTGGCCCTGGGCATCAGCCATTCACCGAAGCTGCTGGTGGCTTTGCCGGTGCTGCTGGCAGCGGGTGTGATGTTTGCCAGCATCGCGCTGATCTTCAACGCGCTGGCCAAGGGTTACGACTTCTTCACCTACTACTTCACGCTGGTGCTCACACCCATGATGTTTTTGAGTGGTGTGTTCTTCCCGCGCGACCAATTGCCACCCATCGTGCGCGCCATCTCCGACTGGCTGCCGCTGACCAATGCAGTCGAACTGGTGCGCCCGCTGTTCATGGACGAGTGGCCTGCGCACCCGGTGCGCCACGGGCTGGTGCTGGTGGTGACCACCGTGGTGGCGTTTTGGGTGGCGCTGGCGCTGACACGTAAGCGGTTCAAGGGATAACGCCTGCGCAAGTTTTGCTATCACTTGTATAGCTACTTGCGCACACCACACGTGCGCCAGAGGCATTTTTTCCTTAAAAATTCGGCTACACAGCGGCCCGGATCATATCGACGGCTTTTTCGGCAATCATCACCGTTGGTGCGTTGGTGTTGCCACTCACCACCTGCGGCATGATGGACGCGTCCACCACCCGCAGGCCCTGCATACCGTGCACGCGCAGCTGGGCGTCCACCACGTCCATGGCGGTGTTGCCCATGCGGCAGCTGCCCACGGGGTGGTACACAGTGTCGGCATAGGTGCGCAGGAACTGTTCGATCTGCGCATCCGTCTGCGCGGCGGCCAACACGTCCACCTCGCGCCCACCCCGGCGGGCCAGTGGGGCCTGCGACAGGATGGTGCGCAGCACCTTGAAGCCCTGCACCAGGCGGTCCACGTCGTCGCGCTCACCCAGGAAGTTCGGGTCAATGCGGGGTGCAGCCATCGGGTCGCTGCTGGCCAGCGTCAGGCTGCCCCGGCTCAGCGGCCGCAGCAGGCAGACGTGGCCTGAATAACCGTAACCAAACACCGTCTTGCGGCCATGGTCCACCAGCTTGGCCACCACAAAATGCAGTTGCAGATCGGGCCGCTCTTCCGTGGGGCGGCTGCGTATGAAGCCGCCCGCCTCGGCAAAGTTGGTGGTGAGCATGCCAGTGCGGCTGTTGCGCCACTGCAGGGCACCCCGCGCAATACGCAGGAGACCGGACAACGACACACCAAACAGGTCTTTCTCGGCCGGCGCGCTGACCACCTGCACCACATCGATGTGGTCATGCAGGTGGGCACCCACGCCGGGCAGGTCGTGCAACACGGCAATACCCTGCTGCTGCAGATGTGCGCCGGGGCCGATGCCCGACAGCATCAATATCTGCGGCGACTGCAAAGCACCCGCTGACAGCAGCACTTCCCGCGTGGCGCGCACCTGGTGCAGGGCACCGTCCTTGTGGTACTCCACCCCCACCGCACGCCGCCCTTCGAGCAGGATACGGGTGGTGTGGGCGCTGGTGATGACCTGCAGGTTCGGGCGGCCCATGGCCGGGTGCAGGTAGGCGCGGGCGATGTTGTGGCGCTCACCGTTGCGGTGGGTCACCTGGTACATGCCCACCCCTTCCTGGCTGGCACCGTTGAAGTCGTTGTTGGCCGGGAACCCCGCCGCCACACCGGCATCCACAAACAGCTTGCTGAAGGGGTTGGGCTCGGGCAGGTCCTTGACGTTCAGCGGACCGCCGCTGCCGTGGAAAGCATCGCCCCCCCGTTCGTTGTTCTCGGCGCGTTTGAAGTACGGCAGCACCTCATCAAACGACCAGCCGGGGTTGCCCAGCGCGGCCCAGTGGTCGTAGTCTTCGCGCTGGCCGCGGGTGTAGATCATGGCGTTGAGGCTGCTGGAGCCGCCCAGCACCTTGCCCCGTGGCTGGTACCCGCGCCGCCCGTTCAGGCCGGGCTGGGGTTCGGTCGAAAAGCCCCAGCCAAATTTGCCCGTTTTGCCCATGGCGGCAATCCCTGCGGGGCAGTGGATAAGCACACTGTTGTCCACCGGGCCCGCTTCGAGCAGGCAGACTTTAACGCTGGGGTCTTCACTGAGCCGCGCGGCCAGCACACTGCCGGCCGATCCGCCGCCAATCACGATGTAGTCGAACATTCTTCCTGTCTCCGCCTCTGAGGGCATGGCCGTTTGTCGCCTGGGTGGCAAAAGTGGTGGCTGACCTTACCGCAAGCCCCCCTGAATCCCGATACCATTAACCCGACGTTTATTCACTTTAAGGGGAGCTCTCTATGCAGATCACGACAGTTGGCATCATCGGCGCGGGCACCATGGGCAACGGTATTGCGCAGGCCTGCGCGGTGTCGGGCATCAACGTGGTGATGGTGGACATTTCCGACGCCGCCGTGGCCAAAGGTGTGGCCACCGTGGCCGGCAGCCTGGACCGCCTGATCAAGAAGGAAAAGATCAGCGCCGCCGACAAAGATGCGGCCCTGGCACGCATCAAGACCTCCACCAGCTACGAAGACCTGAAGGCCGCGCAGCTCGTCATCGAGGCCGCGACCGAGAACTACGAGCTCAAGCTCAAGATCCTCAAGCAGGCCGACGCTCTGCTGCCGCCCGAGGTCATCGTGGCATCCAACACCTCGTCGATCTCCATCACCAAGCTGGCCGCTGCCACCAGCCGCCCTGACCGCTTCATCGGCATGCACTTCTTCAACCCGGTGCCGATGATGGCACTGGTGGAGATCATCCGCGGCCTGCAGACCAGCGACGCCACCCATGACGACGTGAAGGCCCTGGCGCTGACGCTTGGCAAATCCCCCATCACCGTAAAAAATGCACCTGGCTTTGTGGTCAACCGCATCCTGGTTCCCATGATCAACGAGGCATTTTTTGTGCTGGCAGAAGGCACGGCCACAGCCCAGGACATCGACGAAGGCATGAAGCTGGGCTGCAACCAGCCGATTGGCCCACTGGCCCTGGCCGACATGATTGGCCTGGACGTGTGCCTGGCGGTGATGGAGGTGTACCTGGCTGAATTCGGTGACTCCAAATACCGCGCCTGCCCGCTGCTGAAGGAAATGGTGGCTGCGGGCCGCCTCGGTCGCAAGACCAAACACGGCGTGTACCAGTACTGATATTTCGGCAGTGGTTTGATTCCCAAAAAAGAGACAAAAAATGAGCGAAATGACAGAACACCCCGAAGGCTCGGTCGACACCGAAGTGCGCGGCCATGTGCTGCTGATTGGCATCAACCGCCCGTCCAAGCGTAATGGCTTCACACCCAAGATGTTTTGCGAGCTGGCCCAGGCCTACACCCGGCTCGACGATGACCCGGAACTGCGGGTGGGGGTGCTCCATGCGTTCGGCAACCACTTCACCGCCGGGCTGGATCTGCCCGCGTGTGCGCCGCTGATGCGGGCGGGCAAGAAGGCCATCCCCGAAGGCCTCGTGGAGCCGCACGACATGGGCCTGCCCGGTTACCGCCGCCGCACCAAACCGATGGTGGTGGCGGTCAAGGGCATCACTTTTACGGTGGGCATCGAGCTGATGCTGGGGGCCGACATTGTGGTGGCGGCGGACGACTGCCGTTTCTCGCAGTTGGAGGTCAAACGCTGCATCATGCCCACGGGTGGTGCCACGCTGCGGATGGCCGAGCGTGCAGGCCTGGGCAATGCCATGCTGCATTTGCTGACGGGCGACGAGTTCAACAGCGCCGAGGCCTACCGGCTCAACTTTGTGCAGAAGGTGGTGCCTGCCGGGCAGGAGCTGGATGCCGCGATCACCATCGCCCACAACATTGCCGAACAAGCCCCCGCCGCCGTGGTGGCCACACGGCTCAACACCCTCAAGGCGGTGGAACAAGGGCCAGCGGCTGCGGTGGCCGAGTTCATCGAAACCCAGCGGGTGTTGGCCAACAGCGAGGATGCGGCGGAAGGTATTCGCTCTTTTGTGGAACGGCGGCCTGCCCGGTTTACCGGGCGCTGAGTCAACCGGTCGCGCAGGTGTCAGGCGGGGTAGGTTTTCCCGGTACCCACACCGCAGAACGGTTGATCCAATGGGTCTCCATTTCGAGGAGACCACAGTGCCCAGAATCCGTAAGTTGCCCTTGGCTGCTGCAGCCACAGCCCTGTCCTGCATGATGTTCACCCCCCTCGGCTCTGCGCAGACACCTGCTGCGCCCAAACTGCCCGACCCCAAGGCCACCACGGTGGACGCGTTGGGCTGGATGAAAGGGTTTCCGCCCGCAGCGGACAAACAGATCACCTTTGACAACCCTGCAGGCGGTGTTTACCCACGCACCCGCTGGAGCTACTCCCACATCCGCGAAACCGTGCCCACCAGCAATGTCTGGCGCGGCACCGGTGCCCCGGCAGTGTTACCCGTGGCACTGCGCAACCTGGACGGTCTGCGCTTCAAAAGTATGGGTGGCGAAGAAATGACCTTCGAGCAGATGCTGGAAGGCACCTACACCGACGGCATTCTGGTGATGCACAAAGGCCAGGTGGTGTACGAGCGGTATTTTGGTGCGCTGACACCCGAGCGCCAGCACATTGGGATGTCGGTCACCAAGTCGTTTGTGGGCACGCTGGCCGCGCTGCTGGCGCATGAAGGCAAGATCGACCCTTCCGCCCTGGTGACCCAGTACCTGCCCGAAATGAAAGACTCGGCCTATGCCGACGCCACCGTGCGCCAGGTGATGGACATGACGGTGGGTGTGCGTTACTCCGAAAACTACGCCGACCCCAAGGCCGAGATCTGGGACTACGCCCGTGCGGGCGGCATGATGCCGCAAGGCCCGGGCTACACGGGCCCCAAAACCTTCTACGAATTTCTGACCAAGCTGCAGAAAGAAGGCCAGCACGGCCAAGGTTTTGCCTACAAAACCGTTAACACTGAGGTACTTGCCTGGATCATCCGCCGTGTCACCGGCCAGTCACTGGCCGAGGTGCTGAGTGAGCGCATCTGGCGCAAACTGGGTGCCGAGAACGACGCGTATTTCATGGTGGACCGCATTGGCACCGAGTCGGGTGGTGCCGGGCTTAACACCACCCTGCACGACCTGGCCCTGTTCGGCGAAATGATGCGCAACGACGGCAAGTTCAACGGCCAGCAGATCCTACCTGCCGCCGTGGTGCAAGACATCCGCAAAGGTGCGGACAAAGCACATTTCGCCAAAGGTGGCTACCCGCTGCTGCCAGGCTGGTCGTACCACAACATGTGGTGGGTAACCCACAACCCCAACGGGGCCTACATGGCACGCGGCATCCACGGTCAGAACATCTATGTGGACCCGAAGGCGGAGATGGTGATCGTGCGTTATGCCGCCCATCCGCTGGCCACCAACGCCGCCAACGACCCGCTGACCCTGCCCGCCTACCAGGCCGTGGCCAACAGCCTGATGACCCCCTGACGGGCATACACCCGGGAGATGCTGGCCGGCGCACGACCCCAGCATCTCCCCGGTGCCTACATGGCAATTACATTGCACACAATTTAATTGCACGATAAAATTCAGGCCATGCGCGCCGCACCAACCCCCAACGAAATGCTCCAGCTCGACAAGCAGCTGTGTTTTGCGGTGTATTCAACCTCGCTGGCGATGACACGCCTCTACAAACCCCTGCTGGAAAAGCTGGGCCTGACCTACCCGCAATACCTCGTCATGCTGGCGCTGTGGGAAGAAGACGGCCCCACCGTGTCGGCATTGGGTGAGCGACTTTCGCTGGATTCCGGCACCCTGACCCCCTTGCTCAAGCGGCTGGAGGCCAGTGGGTTGGTGGCCCGCTTGCGTGATGTGGCCGACGAACGCCGGGTGCATATCACCCTCACTGCCGAAGGCCGCAAGCTCAAGGCCAAAGCTGCGAACGTGCCGGCTTGCCTGCTGGCGGCCAGCGAATGTTCGATTGACGAGCTGGTGCAGCTCACGCGCCAGTTACAAACCCTGCGCGACCGCGTCAAAGCGGCCGCCTGAACAGTTTCCCTTCCCCTCCACCAACCCCAAAGGACATCACCATGACAACCCCTCTCGACAAAGTTCTCTACACCGCTGAAGCCCACACCACCGGCGGCCGTGACGGCGCTGGCAAGTCCAGCGACGGCGCTATCGACGTGCAACTGAGCTCGCCTGGTTCGGGCAAGCCCGGCACCAACCCCGAGCAGCTGTTTGCCGTGGGTTACGCCGCCTGCTTCATCGGTGCCATGAAGGCCGTGGGCCCCAAGGTCGGCGTGAAGGTACCGGACGACGTGGCGATTGACTCCAAGGTGTCCCTCGGCCCCACCAACGGCGGCGCTGCCTACGGTATTGCTGTCGCCCTGGCGATTACCCTGCCCGGCCTGGACGACGCCCAGAAAAAACTGCTGGTGGACACCGCACACCAGGTCTGCCCCTACTCCAACGCAACACGCGGCAACATTGCCGTGGACATCACCATCGTCTGATCACGCTTCGCGCTGAACATTCGGCAAAGCGCTCTGGCCTTCATCGGCCAGGGCGCTTTTTTGTTCCCGCTTGTCCCACGTGTGACGCCCCAACACACAAGCCGGTGGCGCTAATCGTCCTGGCGCGCTAATGTGCGCGGCACCACTAACAAGACCGCACCCCATGCACACCACACAACTCCAGGTTCGCAAAGACCAGCTCAGCACCACACGCCTGCACACCCTGCCCGACCAGGCGCTGGCCGACGGACAGGTGCGTGTGTGTATCGACCACTTTGCGCTGACGTCCAACAACATCACCTACGCTGCGTTTGGCGACGCGATGGGCTACTGGCAGTTCTTCCCCAGCGCCGAAGAGGGCTGGGGCAATATCCCCGTGTGGGGTTTTGCCAGTGTGGTGCAGTCGCTGCACCCGGGTGTGGCTGTGGGGGAGCGGTTGTATGGTTATTGGCCCATGGCCACGGGTATGGTGTTGCAGCCCGACCGCTTGTCAGCGGAACGTTTCACCGACGCCACCACCCACCGCGCTGCTTTGCCAGCCGTCTACAACCAGTATTTCCGCTGCGCTGCCGACCCGCTGTACAGCGCCAACACCGAAGACATACAAGCCCTGCTGCGGCCGCTGTTCATCACCTCGTGGCTGATCGACGACTTCATGGCCGACAACAATTTCTTCGGTGCCCACACACCCGGCGGCCCACGTGGCGCGATGCTGTTGTCCAGCGCATCCAGCAAAACAGCCTATGGCACAGCATTCCAGCTGCACCAGCGCGAAGGCATCGAGGTGATTGGACTCACCTCACCCGCCAACGTGGCGTTCTGCGAAAGCCTGGGCTGTTATGACCGGGTGCTGACCTACGACGCACTCGACCAGATCGACGCTGGCACACCGTGTGTGTATGTGGACTTTGCTGGCAACGGTGGGCTGCGGCAGGCCATCCATACCCGCTTTGCCAACTTGAAGTACAGCTGCTCGATCGGTGGCACCCATGTAGAGCAGTTGGCCGCCGGTGGCGCGGGCAAGAACTTGCCCGGCCCACGCGCAACGCTGTTCTTCGCCCCGGCACAGATCAAGAAACGCACCAGCGAATGGGGTGCCGAAGAGTTTGGCGTGCGGATGGTGGCGGCCTGGCAGGCTTTTGTGGCCCAGGTGGACAACCCACAGTCGCCCTGGCTGCGCGCCGAGCACCACCAGGGTGGTGACGCAGCGCTAGCAGCTTATGCCAGCGTGCTGGGTGGCAAGGCCGACCCGCGTGTGGGCGCTATCGTGGCACTGGACTGATTTACTGCGCAGTTGGTGGCTTTGGTGACCCCCACTTTCCCTGGGGTGGCACCACTGGGGGTTCGGGTTGGGCGATGAAGTGCGGCGACATCATCTGCACATTGGCCTCGTGGAAGCAGTCCTGGATGTGGCCGTGTAAGGCGCTCAGCATGGGGATCCGCTCGATGGGTTTGTCCAGGTACACCAGCAGCTCGTACTCCACATAAAAGTCGCCCAGCGCGCGCTGCAGCACAACCGGTGCCGGTGCACGGCGCAGGCCGTGGGTGCGTGAAGCCGCATCCAGCAGCAGAGCATGCACCTGGCGCCACGGCGTGTCGTAGCCCACGCCCACCTTGGTCGCAGCCAGCGTGCCGCTCTCATCCGCCTTGCGCGAATAGTTCTTGATGGGGCTGCTCATCAGCACCGCGTTCGGGATGGTGATTTCCTCGTTGCGCATGGTGATCAGTTTGGTGGCCAGCGTGCCCACCTCCTGCACCACCCCTTCGTCCTGCCCGATCACCACATAGTCGCCGACCCGCAGGGCGCGCGAGTACACCAGCACCAGGCCACTCATCAGCTGGTTAACCACACCGGACGAGCCCAGCGTGAGCATGGCCCCCAGCAGCACCGACACGCCCCGGAACACGTCGCTGTTGGAGCCGGGCAGATAGGGGTAAATGGCCACCATGGCCAGCGCCCAGATGCCCAGCGACGCCAGCCGCCGGGTGGCCGCAGCCGTCTCCGGGTGGATGGCCGAGATGCGCAGTTGCCGCTGGGCAATGGCCCGGAACATGGCGTTGGAAGCCTCCACCGCAGCCTGCGCCAGCAGCAGGATCACCACCACGACGACCAGCCCGGGGACGGCCTGGGTGAAGCCATTGACCACCAGGGCTGCCGCATCGTAAAAAACAGCCCCCAGCCGCAGGCTCAAGGCCCGCGTGGCAGGGAAAGCGAACAACACCGAGGTCAGCCACGCAAACACCAGCCCGGCGCTGGCAAACAGGGCCGTGAACTGGATCAACCGCGCCAGCACGGCCTTGCCATAGTGCGCCCAGGTGCGTGCCGTGCCAGCCCGGGCGTTGCGCAGTTCCGTCAGACGGTCCAGCACCACGTCGGCCAACCGCCACAGGCCCCACAACGCCAAGCCCAGCAGCAGGGTCTGGACGACGGCCAGGCCAATACCTTTCATCAGCACCGGCCAGCGATGCTGTTGCTCCAGTGCTTTCAGCGCCTCGGCCAGCCGCAGTTTGACGGCCTCGGCGGCCTGCTCCAGTGTGTCACCAGAGCCGGGCTCCAGATCCGACTCGGTCACCACAAACAAGGCCTGCCCGGCTTGGCGTACGGCAAGCCCGCGCAGGGGGCCAATCGACACCGGCACCAGCTCGATGGGGCTCACCATGTCGTGGGGGGGCAGGTCTTGTATCCGTGCCAGTGCCCGCTCCACACGGGCTGCGGGGGATGTGCCGTCGTAGGTGCCGCGGAAAGTCACGATGTCCTGGTTGGCCACTTACAGCACCGACTCGCTGAAGCGTCCGGGGGTTGCGGCCAGCACACCGGTGGCCAAAATACCAAGCAGTATGCAGCCCATCAGCAGATGCCGCAGACTGGAAATCAAAGTGAACAATGCCCTCATGCCAAGATCATAGTCGGCAGAACACGAATAGATACACAGCGGAGAGGCGGTTCTTGCCGTCACAATCCCCGCATGAATGCAGCCTCTCCCCTCACCCCAACCCCCTCGCTGCACCACCCGTATGAATCACTCACCCCCGACGCTGTGCTGGATGCACTCGCCAGCGTCGGCCTGTTTGGCGACGGCCGCCTGCTGGCCCTGAGCTCCTACGAAAACCGGGTCTACCAGGTGCGGCTGGAGGACGGCCGCATGGTGGTGGCCAAGTTCTACCGGCCTGGCCGCTGGAGCGACGCCCAGATCCTGGAAGAACACAGCTTTGCCACCGAGCTGATGGCCGCCGAAGTGCCTGCCGTGGGTGCGCTGGAACTGAACGGCAGCACCCTGCACCACCACGGTGGTTTTGCGTTTTCGGTCAGCCCCAGCCGGGGCGGGCGGGCGCCGGAGCTGGACGACTTCGAGGTGCTGGAATGGATTGGCCGTTTTCTGGCGCGTATCCACACCGTGGGCGCAGCCCAGTCCTTCATCCACCGGCCTGCGCTGAACCTGCAGACCTTCGGCACGGACTCCCTGGAGTGGCTGCTGGGCCACGACATGGTGCCGCTGGACGTACAAAGCGCCTGGCGCAGCACCTGCGAAAAAGCTCTTAATTTGATAGCTGCCAGCGCTCTTCCAACGGGCGCGGGAGCACCAAAAGACTCTGAAATCAAGACATTACGCCTGCATGGCGACTGCCACCCCGGCAACGTGTTGTGGACCCCCACCGACCAGCCCGGTGGTGGCCCGCACTTTGTAGACCTGGACGACGCCCGCACCGGCCCCGCCGTACAAGACCTGTGGATGCTGCTGTCGGGCGACCGCGCCCAGCGCACCCGCCAGCTTGGGGCGCTGGTGGACGGCTACGAACAGTTCCGCAGCTTTGACCGGCGCGAGCTGGCCCTGATCGAGCCGCTGCGCACCTTGCGCCTGGTGCACTACAGCGCCTGGCTGGCCCGCCGCTGGGAAGACCCGATCTTCCCGATCAACTTCCCGTGGTTTGGCAGCAGCGACTACTGGCACGGCCAGGTGCACATGCTGGAAGAGCAGTGTGAAGCCATGGCAGAGGAACCGCTGTGGTGCTGATGGATGGCACAGCCTGGTTGCAGTTGCAGTACTGGGCGTACCGCAGCGCCACCTATGTGCAACTCAATGTGCTGGAAGACCCAGCCTGGCTGGCGCTGGTGTTCTGCTGAGAATTTTCAGCGCCAGTAGTCCACCTGCGAATCCACCGGCGGCACCTCGGCGGGATGCGCCCACCAGGGCATGGGCCCAATGGTTCCCGGCGGGTTCGGGTCGTGTAACACGGTGCTGGTGCCTACACCGACGCCCACGCTGGCGTTACCCCCCACCCCCGTACTGACACCCACGCCCGCGCTGCCCAGCACCTGGCCTTGGGAGTTGACACCCACACCAACGCCCACCGGCCCCGCGCCTGCCGCAACACCGCCATACACGCCACCGCTGCCCACGCCCACACCGATCGACACACCGGGGAAGAGCGGAACACCAATCCCCACCCCCACCGACCCACAACCCGTAAGCAAGGCGCAGGCGGCGATGGCCGCAGAGAGAAAAGGCTTGGAGGAGAGTTTGGGGGCGTACATAAACGCCATGCTACAGACAAAGGGCCGTGCATCTGTATACAAATGCACGGCCCTTGCCATGGAGGGGGTTACTGCTTTTTTTACACGAGCAGCGCATTCACCCGGCGCACATAGGCGGCAGGGTCAGCGGGCAAACCACCTTCGGCCAGCAGCGCCTGGTCAAACACGATGTGGGCGAGGTCGTCGAAATGGGCGGAGCCTTCGAGCTTCTGGATCAGCGGATGCTCGGCGTTGACTTCCAGCACCGGTTTGACTTCCGGTGCGCTCTGGCCCGCCTGCTTCAGCATACGCGCCAGTTGCGTGGACATACCGTCGTCCTGCACCACCAGGCAAGCGGGAGAGTCCACCAGCCGGGTGGTGATACGCACGTCGCTGGCCTTGTCGGCCAAGGCTGCTTTGAGTTTCTCCAGCAGCGGTTTGAAGGTTTCGGCGGCTTCTTCGGCGGCCTTCTTTTCGGCTTCGTCCTGCAGCTTGCCCAGGTCCACCGCGCCCTTGGCCACGGACTGCAGCGGGGTGCCGTCAAATTCGTTCAGGTAGTTCAGCGACCACTCGTCCACACGGTCGGTCATCAGCAGCACCTCAATGCCCTTCTTCTTGAAGACTTCGAGCTGCGGGCTGTTTTTGGCAGCGGCCAGGGTGTCGGCGGTGATGTAGTAGATGGCGTCCTGGCCTTCTTTCATCCGTGCCTTGTAGTCGGCAAAACTGACGGTGGCTGTATCTGACTGGGTGGACGCGTAGCGCAGAAGTTTGGCCAGGCGGTCGCGGTTGGCGTGGTCTTCGCCCAGGCCTTCCTTGATCACCGCACCAAACTCGGCGTAGAACTGCGCGTATTTACCGTGCTGACTGGTGTCCACCTCGGCCGCGTCGGCCTTGTCTACCACATCGGTCACACCGTCTGCCACCACGGCTTCGGGCTTGTCGTTCTTGGCCAGTTGCTCCAGCATGCCCAGCACGCGTTTGGTCGAGCCGTCGCGGATGGCGCGCACGTCGCGGCTTTCCTGCAGCAACTCGCGGCTCACGTTGAGCGGCAGGTCGCTGGAGTCGATCACACCCTTCACAAAACGCAGATAGGTGGGCAGCAGCGCCTCGGCGTCGTCCATGATGAACACGCGTTTGACGTAAAGCTTGACACCCGCACTCTTCTCGCGGTTCCACAGATCGAACGGGGCTTTGGCCGGGATGTAGAGCAGCTGGGTGTATTCGGTGCTGCCCTCAACGCGGTTGTGGCTCCAGGTGAGTGGGGCCTCGTGGTCGTGGCTGATGGCCTTGTAGAACTCGGCGTACTGTTCGTCGCTGATGTCTTTCTTGGGGCGCGTCCAAAGTGCGCTGGCCTGGTTGACAGCCTCCCATTCGCCGGTCTTGACCATGTCACCGGGCTGGTCGTTTTCGCCGTCTTTCCACTCTTCCTTTTCCATCAGGATGGGCAGCGAAATGTGGTCGGCGTATTTGCTGATGATGGACTTGAGCTTCCACAGGTTCAGGTAGTCCTCGGCATCCTCGCGCAGGTGCAGCGTAATGCTGGTGCCACGCTGGGCGCGGGTGATCGCTTCCACCTCAAAGTCGCCTGCGCCACCGCTGGTCCAGCGTACACCTTGCTCGGCAGGCAGGCCCGCACGGCGCGACTCGACGCTGATCTTGTCGGCCACGATAAAACCCGAGTAAAAGCCCACCCCAAACTGGCCGATGAGCTGTGCGTCGGCCTTCTGGTCGCCGGAGAGCTTACTCACAAAATCCTTGGTGCCACTCTTGGCGATGGTGCCGAGGTTGTCGATGGCTTCCTGCTCGCTCAGGCCAATACCGTTGTCGGCAATGGTCAACGTGCGGGCGGCCTTGTCGAAGGACACACGCACTTCCAGGTTAGGGGCATCCTCCAGCAAGGCACTGTTGTTCAGCGCCTCAAACCGCAGCTTGTCACACGCGTCGGAGGCGTTGGAGATCAGCTCGCGCAGGAAGATTTCCTTGTTGGAATACAGCGCATGGGTGACCAGGTGCAGCAGCTGCGCCACTTCAGCCTGGAAGGAAAGGGTTTGTTTGCTCATGGTGAACCGGTATGTTGGGGAATGAAAAACAGCAAAAGGAAACGCCCCTGAGTTAGGGGCGCTTGGCAAAGCTTCAAGGGGGATTATCGGGGTTCACACCCACGCGGCCTCTCCCGCCTTGCCGCGCCTCAAAACTGCTCGTGCGGCCCCAGATACCGCCAGGCACCAATCGGCAGGTTGCCTAGCACCACCCGCCCGATGCGGATGCGCTTGAGGCCCACCACTTTCAGGCCGACCTGTTCACACATGCGGCGGATCTGGCGCTTTTTGCCCTCGCGCAGCACAAAACGCAGTTGCTCGGGGTTTTGCCACTCCACCTCGGCTGGCAGCAGCGGCTTGTCGTCGAGCAGCAGGCCGTGGCGCAGGCGAGCGATTTGGGACGGCGGGCAAGCGGCCTGCACGTTGGTAGTGATGTCACCCATGCTCACCCGCACCAGGTACTCCTTTTCGACCTCCGAGTCTTCGCCGATCAGCTGGCGCGCCACGCGGCCGTCCTGCGTCAGCACCAGCAGGCCGATGGAGTCGATGTCGAGCCGCCCGGCCGGGGCCAGACCGCGCAGCTGGGACGGGTGAAAGAAGAACCGGGCGTTGTCGTCACGCCAGCGGTTGTTGGCGGTGAACAGGGATACAGCCGGCTCGTGGCCGTCCTCGGCCTGGCCGCTCACAAAACCCATGGGTTTGTTCATCAGGATGGTGACCTGGTTAGCCTGCTGCCCGCGTGCTGCGGGGTCCACCTCGATCTGGTCGGCGGATGTGACCTGCAAACCCATCGGGGCCAATGCACCGTTGACCTTGACCCAGCCTTTCTCGATCCAGCTGTCGGCCTCGCGGCGCGAACACATGCCCAGGTCGGCCATACGTTTGTTCAGCCGCTGGGTGCCACTGGAGCCCAGCGCAGGGGCCGACGCGGGACGGGGGGCGCGCACAAAACGGGCGGGAGGCTTGGATGAATCGGGTGGCTGGGACATGGGGTGGTCGGCAAATGCGGTGAAAAGGGGACGAATAAACAGATGCCTAGCGCTGCGCGGGCGTTGCATCTGCGTTTTTTGCTACATATTTAATAGCTGCTTGCGCACACCCAATGTACGCAAAGTGGCATTTTCGCTTAAAAATCAGAGGGATAACGCGGGGGCCGCACCGACGGGTCACCAGAGAACGCCAAAAACCAAAAACTTGATAGCTGTATACGCTCACCAGCTGTGCGCTAGAGGTCATTTTTATGCATAAAAACACTGGACCGCAGCGCCTGCAGATCCAGCACCCGCAAGCCACCGTATTCGATGCGGATGGTGCCTTCGGCCTCGAGCGCTGACAGCGCCTCATTCACCCGCTGGCGCGACAGTCCCACCAGGTAAGCCAGCTCCTGCTGCGTGATACGCAACACCTCGCCCACGCCAGGGTACAGCACCGGGTTGAACAGCGCAGCCAGGCTGCGGGCCACCCGCACGTCGGGGTTGTTCATACGGTCAATCTCGCGTGCAGCGATGAACTGGCCGAGCCGCTCGTTGAGCTGGTTCATCACAAAGCGGTTGAAGCCGATGGAGTGGTCCAACAACCAATGGAAAGTGTCCACCGGCAGCCCCGCCACCACACTTTTGCGCAGCGCCTGGATGTTGTAGCGGTAGGGCTCGCGTTTGAGTGCGGTGCCTTCTCCAAACCAGCCGCCGGGCGGCACGCCGGTGAAGGTCATGGTCTGGCCCTGGGCGTTGTCACTGCTCATCTTGAGCAGGCCTTCCACCACACCAAACCAGTATGTCACCGGCTTGCCAATGCGGCAGACATAGTCGCCTGGCAGGGCGTCGCCGACCTGCAAACCGTCCAGCGCGCGGTCAAGCTCCGTCGGCAGCAGCAAGGCAAGCCAGGGCACACCCGCCAGCTCCTCGGCGGTGGGCGCGCGGCGGCGCTGGTGAAGTGATAGATCGGTGGCCAACGTATGGATTCCAAAACGTATGCGGGAAAGTCCCGGGGAGGGGTGACCCCTAAATTGTCGTCATAACGACAACATGGCGTCAAACCACATCCTACATTCGCCCTATACACACACGGCAGGTGGTCACTGTGACCACATTCCATTTCCAGATCAGTACGAGATTAGGCGCGAAGCCGCAGACAGTGCTCTAGCACGGCAAGGCGAAGCAACGACATATTCGGATTGATCTGGAATTGGAATCACTGCCCCGGAGACAAGGACTTTTTTAATGCAGACCACCGCGACCGCAGAGGCCAGCACGTTCCCCCGGCTGCTGCTCAAACATGCCACCGAGCGCCCCGGTGCGCCCGCCATGCGCGAGAAGGAATACGGCATCTGGCAAACCCGCAGCTGGGCCGACATGGCCACGCTGGTGGAACACCTGGCCTGTGGCCTGCACCAAGCCGGGCTGCAGCGGGGTGAACACATGATCGTCGTCGGCACCAACCGCCCTCGCCTGTCGGCCACCATGCTGGCGGCGCAGGCGCTGGGGGCCATCCCCGTGCCGCTGTACCAGGACGCGGCGGCCGCAGAGTGTGTGTTCCCGATCACCAATGCCGAGGTGCGTTTCTGCCTCGTGGAAGACCAGGAGCAGGTCGACAAGATGCTGGAGGTGCGCGAAAGCTGCCCGCAACTGGCCCACATTTACTACGACGACCCACGCGGCCTGCGCAACTACCACGAAGCCGGTTTAACGGCGCTGGATGAGCTGCTCACAGCGGGCCAGAGTTTTGCGGCCAGCCACCCCACCTTCTTCAAGGACGAGGTTGCCAAAGCACACGCTACCGATGTGGCCGCGATGTTTTTCACGTCCGGCACCACAGGCAACCCGAAAGGGGTGGTGCACACCCACAGCAGCCTGATTGACCGTGCCCAGGCGGGTGCCGAATTCGACAAACTCACCAGCAACGAAGAAGTGCTGGCTTACCTGCCCCCGGCCTGGATTGGCCAGAACATCTTCAGCTATTCACAGTGGCTGGCCTGTGGATATGTGGTGAACTGCCCCGAGTCCGCCGGCACGGTGATGATCGACCTGAAAGAGATTGGCCCAACCTATTACTTTGCGCCACCGCGCGTGTTTGAAGGCCTGCTGACCAGTGTGATGATCCGCATGGAAGATGCAGGCGCCATCAAACGCAAGATGTTCAAGGCCTTCATGGATGTGGCGCAGCGTGTGGGCCCCGACCGCATGGACAGCAAACCCATTGGCCTGGGCAACAGCCTGATGTACGCGTTGGGCAACCTTCTGGTGTACGGCCCGCTGCGCAACAATTTGGGGCTTAGCCGCGTGCGTGTGGCCTACACGGCGGGTGAGGCCATTGGCCCAGACCTGTTCACGTTCTACCGCTCCATTGGCATCAACCTCAAGCAGCTGTACGGCTCCACCGAAACCGCCGTGTTTGTCTGCCTGCAGCCCGACAACCAGGCCCGCGCCGACACGGTGGGGGTGCCCTGCCGGGGTGTCGAGATCAAACTCGCTGACAACGGCGAAATTCTGGTGAAGTCGCCCGGCCTGCTGAAAGAGTATTACAAGAACCCGGCCGCTACCGCCGAAGTGCTGACCGCTGACGGCTGGTACCACACCAGTGACGCGGGCTTCCTCGATACCCACGGCCACCTCAAGATCATCGACCGCGTGAAAGACGTGGGCCGCATCAAGGGTGGCAGCAACGACGGCGCCATGTTTGCGCCCAAGTATGTGGAGAACAAACTCAAGTTTTTCCCGCACATCAAGGAGGTGGTGGCCTACGGCGACCAGCGTGAAAAAGCCTGTGTGATGGTGAACATCGACTTCGATGCCGTGGGCAACTGGGCCGAGCGCCGCAACCTGCCTTATGCGGGCTACACCGATCTGGCACAGAAACCCGAGGTGTACCAACTCATCCGCGAGTGTGTGGAGAAGGTCAACGCCGACCTCTCGGTGGACACGCTGCTGGCGGGCAGCCAGGTCAGCCGCTTCCTGGTGCTGCACAAGGAGCTGGACGCCGACGACGGCGAGCTGACCCGCACCAACAAGGTCCGCCGCGGCTTTATCGCCGAGAAATACCAACCGCTGGTGGATGCGCTGTACAGCGACAAAACAGAACAGTTCATCGAAACCGCAGTGAAGTTTGAAGACGGACGCACGGGCAGCGTAAGCGCCACCCTCAAGATATCCGACGCAAAAACCTTTGCCCCTGTGAAGGCTGCAGCATGAGCAACGCCGGACCGCTCCAAGTTGCGAAGGCCCCCTCGGGGGGCAGCGCAGTACATGAAATGACAAGCGTGGGGGCTCCATGAGCAAGAAGATCGGCGACGTCATCCTCGACGTCAACAACATCAGCCTGCGATTTGGCGGCGTGAAAGCGTTGACGGACATTTCATTCAACGTGCGTGAGCATGAAATCCGCGCCATCATCGGCCCCAACGGCGCAGGCAAAAGCTCGATGCTGAACTGCATCAACGGGGTCTACACCCCGTCGGACGGCTCCATCACCTTCCGTGGCAAAACCTTCAGCCACATGAACTCGCGCCAAGTGGCGGAGATGGGTGTGGCGCGCACTTTCCAGAACCTGGCGCTGTTCAAGGGCATGAGTGTGGTGGACAACATCATGACCGGGCGCAACCTCAAGATCAAAAGCAACCTGCTGATGCAGGCGCTGCGGATCGGCCCCGCAGAGCGTGAAGAAACACGCCACCGCGAATACGTCGAACACATCATCGACTTCCTCGAAATCCAGGCTTACCGCAAGACACCTGTGGGCCAGTTGCCCTACGGCCTGCAAAAACGCGTGGACCTGGGCCGTGCCCTGGCCATGGAGCCGCAGGTGCTGCTGCTCGACGAGCCCATGGCCGGCATGAACGTGGAAGAGAAACAGGACATGTGCCGCTTCGTGCTGGACGTGAACGACGAGTTTGGCACCACCGTAGTCTTGATCGAACACGACATGGGGGTGGTCATGGACATCAGCGACCGCGTGGTGGTGCTGGACTACGGCAAGAAGATTGGCGACGGCACACCCGAAGAGGTGCGCGCCAACCCGGACGTCATCAGCGCCTACCTTGGCACGAGCCACTGAGGAGAAAAAAATGGCATTCTTTTTAGAAACACTGCTCGGTGGCCTGATGGCCGGCATGCTGTATTCGCTGGTGGCACTGGGCTTTGTGCTGATTTACAAGGCGTCGGGTGTCTTCAACTTTGCGCAAGGTGCGATGGTGCTGTTCGCGGCACTGGCCATGGCCCGGTTTGCCGAATGGATTCCGCAATGGACAGGCATCGAGAGCCGCACCCTGGCCAACATTGGCGCCTTCCTCATTGCGGCCTTCATCATGTTCCTGATGGCCTGGCTGATCGAGCGGCTGGTGCTGCGCCACCTGGTCAACCAGGAAGGTGCCACCCTGCTGATGGCCACGCTGGGTATCACCTATTTCATGGAAGGCCTGGGGCAAACCATCTTTGGCAGCAACATCTACAAGATCGACATTGGTATGCCCAAAGACCCGATCTTCGTGCTGGACTCCCTGTTCCAGGGTGGCATTCTGATCAACAAGGAAGACCTGGTAGCAGCACTGATCGCAGCCCTGCTGGTGGTGCTGCTCAGCCTGTTCTTCCAGAAAACCTCCACCGGCCGTGCATTACGCGCCGTGGCTGACGACCACCAGGCGGCCCAGTCCATCGGTATTCCGCTCAACCGCATCTGGGTCATCGTCTGGTTTGTGGCCGGTGTCGTGGCACTGGTGGCCGGGATGATCTGGGGCAGCAAGCTGGGCGTGCAGTTCTCGCTGGCCACGGTGGCCATGCGGGCCCTGCCAGTGGTCATCCTGGGTGGTCTCACCTCGGTGCCCGGCGCAATCATCGGCGGGCTGATCATCGGCGTCGGCGAGAAGCTGTCCGAGGTGTACCTGGGCCCGTTCGTCGGCGGAGGCATCGAGATCTGGTTTGCCTATGTGCTGGCGCTGGGCTTCCTGCTGATCCGGCCGCAAGGGCTGTTTGGCGAGAAGATCATCGATCGTGTGTGAAACACACGATAAACCCGCAGGGTTCTTCACCGAAGGTGAAGGATGGTCTTCCAGCGAAGACTCACTTTGCAAAGCAAAGTTAAGCGTAGCGTGTCGTAGCTAAAAGATTGCGAGAGAAGAATGATTTACAGAGAAAACGGGCAGTTCAAAACCAGCTACCGGGCCGACCAGCAAATCCTGCCGATCCGCCAGGACCGCTGGGCCATGCTGGCATTGCTGGTGCTGGCCTTCGTTGTGGTGCCCCTGACGGCCAGCGACTACATGTTTCGCGCCGTGCTGCTGCCTTTCCTCATCATGTCGCTTGCCGCCGTGGGGGTGAATGTGCTGGTGGGTTACTGCGGCCAGATTTCACTGGGCTCCGGGGCCTTCATGGCCGTGGGTGCGTATGGTGCCTACAACATCTTCATGCGTATTCCAGGCATGCCGCTCATCCCTTCGCTGATTCTGGGTGGGCTGTGCGCCACGGTCTTCGGCATCCTGTTCGGCCTGCCCAGCCTGCGTGTCAAGGGCCTGTACCTGGCGGTGGCCACGCTGGCTGCGCAGTTCTTCTCTGACTGGATGTTCCTGCGCATCAAATGGTTCACGTTGGACAACGCGTCCGGCACGGTGGCCGTGTCCCAGTTACAGGTGTTTGGTATGCCGCTGCAGAGTGATGTCTCCAAATACCTGTTCTGCCTGGCGGTGCTGGCGGTGATTAGCCTGGCGGTGAAGAACCTGGTGCGGGGTGCCATCGGTCGCGAATGGATGGCCATCCGCGACATGGACGTGGCGGCCTCGGTGATCGGCATCCGCCCGATGTACGCCAAGCTGACTGCGTTTGCCGTGAGCTCTTTTGTCATCGGTGTGGCAGGCGCACTCTGGGGCTTCTTCTACCTGGGCGCCTGGGAGCCCGCCGCTTTCTCGGTGGACCTGTCGTTCCGGCTGCTGTTCATGGTCATCCTGGGGGGCATGGGCTCCATCATGGGGGGCTTCTTTGGTGCAGCGTTCATCGTCGTGCTGCCGATCTTCCTGTCGCAGTTCCTGCCGGCGCTGGCCCTGTTGGTGGGCGTGGAGATGTCCACAGCAACCGTTTCGCACATCGAGCTGATGTTGTTCGGTGCGCTGATCGTGTGGTTCCTGATCGTCGAGCCCCATGGCCTGGCCAAGCTCTGGTCCATCGGCAAACAGAAGCTGCGCCTGTGGCCGTTTCCCCATTAAACGCCGCTGCTTTGGGCAGTCGTCTATTTTTCTGTTTTCGTGTGTGTTGTGGTCGTGCTTCAGTTTCCAAAACCTCTAGGAGAGACAAATGAAAGTTCGTAATCTGGCACTCGCTGCGGCCCTGGTGGCCTCCGGCGCTTCCCTCATGGCACCGGTTAGCGCGCAGGCGCAAGCCAAGGAGCAGTTCATTCCGGTGTTGTCGTACCGCACCGGCCCTTACGCGCCCAACGGCATCCCTATTGCCAATGGCACGGTGGACTACTACAAGCTGGTGAACGCACGCGGCGGTATCAACGGCGTGAAGATCGCGTTCGAGGAATGCGAAACCAGCTACGACACGGCCCGCAGCGTGGAGTGTTATGAACGCCTGAAGGACAAGAATGGCGGTGCGGCGGTGATCCAGCCCTGGTCCACCGGTGCCACCTTCGCCATCACCGAAAAAGCGCCTACCGACAAGATTCCGCTGGTGACCCTGGGTTATGGCCGCAGCGAAAGCGCCGATGGCTCGGTGTTCAAGTGGAACTTCCCGCTGGCTGGCAACTACTGGGTGGCAGGCGACGCCATCGTCCAGGCCATCGGCAAAAAAGAAGGCGGGCTGGACAAGCTCAAGGGCAAGAAGATCGCCGTGGTGTACCACGACAGCCCATTCGGCAAAGAGTCCCTGCCCATCCTGCAGGAACGCGCCAAGATGCACGGCTTCGAGCTGCAGTTGCTGCCCGTCACGGCACCTGGCGTCGAGCAGAAAGCCACGTGGCTGCAGGTGCGCCAGTCGCGCCCCGACTACACCATCCTGTGGGGCTTTGGCGTGATGAACTCCACCGCACTGAAGGAAGCCCAGGCCACCGGTTATCCGCGTGAAAAGATGTACGGCGTGTGGTGGTCCGGTGCCGAGCCCGATGTGAAAGACGTAGCCGAAGGCGCCAAGGGCTACAACGCCATCACCCTGCAAAACAGCGCCGACTTCAAGGCCAAGGTGGTGCAGGACATGTTGTCCATGGTGCACGCCAAGGGCCAGGGCACGGGCCCCAAGGAAGAAGTGGGCCAGGTGCTGTACCTGCGCGGCGCTATGAGCGCCATGCTGGCGGTGGAGGGTATCCGCGCGGCACAGGAGCGCTTCGGCAAAGGCAAGATCATGAATGGCGAGCAGGTCCGCTGGGGGCTGGAAAATCTGAACCTGACCCAGGCCAAACTCGACGCGCTGGGCTTTGCGGGCGTGCTGCGCCCGATCAGCACATCGTGCACCGACCACATGGGCGCCGCCTGGGCGCGCCTGCACACCTGGGACGGCAAAAACTGGAACTTCACCGGTGACTGGCTGCAGGGTGATGAACAGATCATCCGCCCCATGGTCAAGGCTGCTGCCGCCAAGTACGCAGCCGAGAAGAAGATCACGCCGCGCACCCCGGCCGACTGCCAGTCTTAAACAACGCCCCAGGCAACGCCAGCGGCCCGGCACAGCCGGTTCCGCGGCGTTCACCGGGGAGAGCAAACAGTCCCAAAGTTCTTGAAAAACGATTGAAGTCATGACCCAGCAAACCAACATCGTCCTGAACGTCAACGGCATCGAGGTCATCTACAACCATGTGATCCTGGTGCTCAAGGGCGTGTCCCTGCAGGTGCCCCAGGGCAGCATCGTGGCCATCCTGGGCGGTAACGGGGCGGGAAAAACGACCACCTTGCGCGCCATCTCCAACCTGCTCAAGGGTGAACGAGGCGAAGTCACCAAAGGCTCGATCGAGCTGCGTGGTGAGCGCATCGAAAACCTGACCCTCGCCGATCTGGTGCAGCGCGGTGTGGTGCAGGTCATGGAGGGGCGGCACTGCTTCGCCCACCTGAGCATTGAAGACAACCTCATGACCGGTGCCTACACCCGCAGCGATAAAGGCGAGATCGCCGCCAACCTGGAAAAGGTCTACACCTACTTCCCGCGCCTCAAGACCCGGCGCACCAGCCAGGCCGCCTACACCTCGGGCGGCGAGCAGCAGATGTGTGCCATTGGCCGCGCGCTGATGGCCAACCCGAGCATGGTGCTGCTGGACGAGCCCTCCATGGGCCTGGCACCCCAGATCGTGGAAGAGGTTTTTAACATCGTGAAAGACCTGAACCAGCGCGAGAAAGTCACCTTTCTGCTGGCTGAGCAGAACACCAACATGGCGCTGAAATACTCCGACTACGGCTACATCATGGAGTCGGGCCGCATCGTCATGGACGGAGCCGCACAGGACCTGGCGACCAACGAAGACGTGAAAGAGTTTTACCTCGGCGTGGGCGGCGGCGAGCGTAAGAGCTTCAAAGACGTGAAGAGCTACAAGCGCCGCAAACGGTGGCTGGCATGAGATGCCGCTGGATCACATCTGCACGTGCGTGGAGCGTTGCAGTGGGTGCAACGCCCTTTTTTACCCACTCCCAAATACTCCTGATTTCATAGCTACTCCCGCTTGATAGATAAGCGCCAGAGGCCAATTTCATTCAAAACCGTATAGAAAGCCCAGGCATGAACACGTTCTACGACGCCCTGGAAACCCGCAGCCCCCAGGCGCGTGAAGCGGCCCTGATGGCGGCACTGCCCGGCCAGATCGCCCACGCGCAACAGCACAGCGCCGCGTTTGCGAGCATCCTGGCGGGCATGGATGCCGCCAGTGTCAGCAGCCGCGAAGCGCTGGCGCGTTTGCCCGTCACCCGTAAATACGAATTGCTGGAGCGCCAGCAGGCCGCGCGCGCAAGCGCCAACGGGAATGGGGCGAATGCGGGTAAGGTCTTCGGCGGCTTCAGCGCGCTCGACTTCGGGCACGCCATGCGGCGCGTGTTTGCCAGCCCCGGCACCATCTACGAACCTGAAGGCACACGCGCAGACTACTGGCGCATGGCCCGCACCATGTACGCCGCGGGCTTCCGCGCGGGCGACCTGATCCACAACAGCTTCAGTTACCACTTTGTACCCGCCGGTTCGATGATGGAAACCGGCGCCCATGCGCTGGGCTGTACGGTGTTCCCCGGCGGCACGGGCCAGACGGAACAGCAGGTGCAAGCCATGGTCGACCTGCAGCCCGCGGGCTACATCGGTACACCCAGCTTCCTCAAGCTGATCGTGGAAAAAGCCGCCGATATGGGTGTGACGCTGCCCAGCGTCAAACGTGCGCTGGTGTCGGGTGAAGCATGCCCACCCTCGCTGCGTGACTGGTTGGGTGAACGCGGTATTGCGGCCTACCAGTGTTATGCCACCGCAGACCTGGGGCTGATCGCCTACGAAACCGCCGCCCGCGAAGGCCTGGTGCTGGACGAAGGTGTCATTGTCGAAATTGTGCGCCCCGGCACCGGCGACCCGGTGCCCGAAGGTGAGGTGGGTGAACTGGTCGTCACCACGCTCAACCCTGATTACCCGCTTGTGCGTTTTGGCACCGGCGATTTGTCCGCCGTGCTGCCGGGCACCTGCCCCACGGGCCGCACCAACACCCGCATCAAAGGCTGGATGGGTCGCGCCGACCAGACCACCAAAGTGCGCGGTATGTTTGTGCACCCCGGGCAGGTCGCAGAGGTGGTGCGCCGCCTCCCCGAAGTGCTCAAGGCCCGGCTGGTGGTGGGGGGAGAAATGGCCAATGACCACATGACGCTGCGCCTAGAAACCAGGTCCACCGACCCGGCGTTGGCCGAGCGTGCGGGTGAGGCCGTTCGTGACATCACCAAGTTGCGCGGGGCCATCGAAATGGTCGCACCGGGAAGTTTGCCCAACGACGGCAAAGTCATCGAGGACATCCGTAGCTACCAGTGAGGCTCCCAATAACCCGTTGAAACACAAGGATTTTCTGGCATTTTTCTCAGTGAATACGCCATGTCGAAAACGCAGTTCTTGCCGTTAATATCCGGGCTCAGATTCTCTGCACACTGGACTAACCATGAAAAAACTGCTTCCCATTGCCTTGCTGATTGCCGCCTCTTTTGGTGCCCAGGCCGCTGAATTTCCCGATGGCAAGCCCGTCACGATCGTGGTTCCCTTCGCCGCAGGCGGCCCCACAGACCGCGTGGCCCGGGATCTGGCAGAAGCCATGAGCCGACAGCTCGGTGGCACCCCGATCGTGATCGACAACGCAGCAGGCGCCGGCAGTACCATCGGCAACGCCAAGGTGGCACGTGCGAAGAACGACGGTCATACGCTGTTAGTCACCCATGTGGGCATGGCCACGACCCCCGTGCTGTACCGCAAGCTCAGCTACAACTACGAGACCGACTTCGAATACCTGGGCATGATCAATGACGTGCCCATGACCTTGATCGGCAAACCCCAGATCGAAGCCAAGAACCTCGCCGAACTGCGCGACTGGATCGCCAAGAACCCCGGCAAGGTGAATCTGGGCAATGCCGGTGTGGGCTCTGCATCCCACCTGTGTGGACTGCTGTTCCAGAGCGAACTCAAGGCCGACATGACCACCGTTCCGTACAAAGGCACGGCCCCCGCCATCGCCGACCTGCTGGGTGGCCAGATCGACCTGCTGTGTGACCAGACCACCAACACCACCAGCCAGATCGAAGCCAAGAAGGTGAAGCCCTTCGCGGTGACCACACTCAAACGCCTGACGACACCAGCGCTGAAAGACATCCCCACACTGGATGAATCCGGCCTGAAGAACTTCCAGGTCACCATCTGGCATGGCATGTACGCTCCCAAGGGCACACCAGCGCCGGTTTTGCAAAAGCTCAACACCGCCCTCAAGGCCGCTTTGAAAGACCCTGAATTCATCAAGAAACAGGAGGGTCTGGGTGCCGTGGTGGTGACCGACAAACGGATGGAACCCGCCGAGCACAAGAAGTTTGTCCAGTCTGAAGTGGCACGTTTCACACCCGCCATCAAGGCCGCAGGCATCTACGCCGACTGATAACACCTTGGCCCTGCCCAGGCCGGCATTCCTGCCAGGAATGCCGGCCTTTTTCATGTGCGCCTCGCATGGGCGCTTATGACGTACTCAAAGTCTTCTTGCCATGCGCTTGATCCATATCAACGCAGCGGCCTGCATGGGGGGCTAAGCTGCCAGAATGCATGCTGTGCCACTGCCTGCGCCTTCGCTCGCCCCTCTTCGCTCCCACCCTCCGGAACCCGCGCAAACGCTGCAAGAGCGTTTGCAGGTGCTGGACTCTCCGCACGAGTGGGAGGTTTTCAGCACTCCCTGGCAGCAAGGTGCGGCGTCGCCACCAGATTGCTGGGAATCCCGGGTTGTTATTGAAGGCATGCACTGTGCAGCCTGTGCTTTCACCATTGAAGATGCACTACAAGCCACTCCGGGGGTCGTCGAAGCCGAGGTGAATGCCGCCACCCGGCGCGCGCGGGTGGTCTGGAGCGCCACGGGCACCCGTCCATCCGACTGGATGGGCGCTGTGCGCCAGGCGGGTTACACGGCCCTGCCCGCAGGCGACGCCCTGCTGCGCGAAGCCCGCCAGAAGGAGCTGCGCCAGGCGCTGTGGCGCTGGCTGGTGGCCGGGTTCTGCATGATGCAGGTCATGATGTACGCCGTGCCCGCCTACACCGCGGCTCCGGGCGAAATGACGGACGACATGGTCCAGCTTTTGCGCTGGGCGTCCTGGGTGATCTCGCTGCCGGTGATGTTTTTTTCGTGTGGCCCGTTTTTCAGCAACGCCTGGCGCGACCTGCGTTATGGCCGCATCAACATGGACCTGCCTGCCGCGCTTGGCATGGCCATTACCTTCATCGTCAGCACCGCCGGCACATTCGACCCCACCGGCCCGCTGGGGCATGAGGTGTTTTTCGACTCGTTGACGATGTTCGTCTTCTTCCTGCTCACGGGCCGCTGGCTGGAAATGCGCCTGCGTGACCGCACAGCGGGTGCACTCGAAGCCTTGGGTAACCGTCTGCCCGACAGTGTGCTGCGCGTCCAACCCGACGGCACGTGTGAACGTGTGGTGGTACGCCGCCTGGTGCCAGGCGACGTGGTGCATGTGCTGCCTGGTGAGGCTTTTCCTGCAGACGGCACCATTCTGGTCGGCGACACGCTGGCGGATGAGGCGCTGCTGAGCGGTGAGTCCCGCCCCGTGCCACGGCCCGTGGGCTCGCAGGTGATGGCGGGCAGCAACAACCTGCTGGCCGCTATCCAGATGCGGGTGGACCGTATCGGTGTGGACACCCGTTTTGCCCAGATCGTGGCCCTGATGGAAGACGCCGCCCAGCAAAAACCCCGTATGGCCCAACTGGCCGACCGCATTGCCAAGCCCTTCCTGATTTTTGTGCTGCTGGCCGCCGTGGGCGCGGGCCTGTGGTGGTGGCCGAGCGATCCGGGGCATGCTTTGATGATCGCGGCTGCGGTATTGATCGTGACCTGCCCGTGCGCCCTGTCACTCGCCACTCCGGCGGCCATGCTGGCTGCCGCGGGCACATTGGCCCGGGGCGGCGTGCTGGTGCGCGATCTGCGCGCTATGGAGGCCTTGTCCGAAGTAGACACCGTTGTTTTCGACAAAACCGGCACATTGACACGGGACGGCATGGCCGTCACGGCCGTGCGCACCCGTGCGGGTATTCCACCGGGCGCAGCCCTGTCTCTGGCGGCGGCACTGGCCCAAAACTCATTACATCCGGCGTCACAAGCCATCACGCGGCATTTCAAAGCCCAAGCCCCGGGCGCGCCTGTCCACATCGACGCTGTTCAGGAACACGCTGGCGCGGGCCTGACCGGCGCTTTGGCCTCATCCGTATCTGGTGTGCAAGGCAAGCTCCGCCTGGGTTCTGCGGCTCTGTGCGGGTTCATCCCAACCGATGCAGACACACCACAAGTTCATTTGGCCGACGATGCAGGCTGGTTGGCCACGTTTGACCTGTCGGAAGACATCCGCGCCGATGCATCGGTCGCTATAGCGGCCTTGCAGCATGCGGGCACGTCCGTCCAACTGCTGTCGGGTGATGGCACGCGTGCGGTGGAACGGGTCGCCGCCGCAGTAGGTATCCAGAAAGCCACGGGCGCCTGCAGCCCGGACGGCAAGCTGGAACGTCTGCAGGCACTGCAAAAAGGGGGGCACCGCGTGGCCATGGTGGGCGACGGGCTCAACGATGGCCCGGTGCTCGCTGCCGCCCATGCGTCGTTTGCTTTTGGCCTGGCCGTGCCGCTGGCACAGGCCCGGTCGGACTTCGTGGTGCTGGGCGACCAGCTCCAGCGGGTGCCGCAGGCGCTGCTGCTGGCGCGCAAATCCCTGCGCATCGTGCGGCAGAACCTGGGCTGGGCGGCGGCCTACAACATAATATGTGTGCCACTGGCGCTGGCGGGGCTGATGCCCGCATGGCTGGCGGGCCTGGGCATGGCGCTCAGCTCCCTGCTGGTGGTACTCAATGCCGCGCGGCTGTCGCGACCATTGCCTGGAGGTGACACCTGATGGACATCCTTTTCCTTCTCATCCCCCTGTCAGTTGCCTTGGTGCTCCTGATACTGGGCGGCCTGTGGTGGGCGATTTACCACGGGCAGTTCGAAGGCGTAGAGCAAGAAGGTTCCCGGATTCTTCACAACGATTGACTTTCGTCAATACACTGGCACACCATGCGGCAGACACTCATGCCGCAATAAGGAAGGTGCCCGATGAATTCTCCCGAAATACCCGCCGTCTACAACGACACCGCTGTACGGCAATTTTCTCTCATGGCGGTCGTCTGGGGCGTGGTTGGCATGTTGGTGGGCGTCATCATCGCCGCCCAGCTGGCATGGCCTGAACTCAACTTCGGCATTTCATGGCTCAGTTACGGCCGTTTGCGGCCGCTGCACACCAATGCTGTGATCTTCGCGTTTGGCGGCTGTGCCCTGATCGGCACCAGCTACTTTGTGGTGCAGCGCACCTGCCAGACCAGCCTGTTCATGCCCAAACTGGCAGCTTTCACCTTCTGGGGCTGGCAGCTGGTCATTCTGGCCGCCGTCGTCAGCCTGCCATTGGGTTACACCAGCGGCAAGGAATATGCCGAGCTGGAATGGCCGATTGACATCCTGATCACCCTGGTCTGGGTGTCGTATGCCATTGTTTTCTTCGGAACCATCAGCAAGCGCCGGGTCAGCCACATCTATGTGGCCAACTGGTTCTACGGTGGTTTTATCTTGGCAGTGGCGCTGCTGCACGTGGTCAACAGTGCCGCCATTCCCTCTGGCTGGATGAAGAGTTACTCGGCCTATGCCGGTGTGCAAGACGCCATGGTGCAGTGGTGGTATGGCCACAATGCCGTGGGGTTCTTCCTGACGGCGGGTTTCCTGGGGATGATGTATTACTTCATCCCCAAGCAGGCGGGCCGTCCCGTGTACTCGTACCGCCTGTCGATCGTCCACTTCTGGGCGCTGATCTTCACCTACATGTGGGCGGGCCCGCACCATCTGCACTACACCGCCCTGCCTGACTGGACCCAGTCCCTCGGCATGGTGTTCTCGCTGATTCTTCTGGCGCCCAGCTGGGGCGGCATGATCAACGGCATCATGACCCTGTCAGGTGCCTGGCACAAGCTGCGCACCGACCCGATCCTGCGCTTCCTGATCGTTTCGCTCTCCTTCTACGGCATGTCCACCTTTGAAGGCCCGATGATGGCCATCAAGACCGTGAATGCCCTGTCGCACTACACCGACTGGACGATTGGCCACGTGCACTCCGGCGCACTGGGCTGGGTCGGACTGATCACCATGGGTTCGCTCTACCACCTGATTCCTCGCCTGTTTGGCCAAAAGAAGATGTACAGCGTGCCCGCCATTGAGCTGCATTTCTGGATTGCGACCATCGGCATCGTGCTCTACATCTCCGCCATGTGGATTGCCGGTGTGATGCAAGGCCTGATGTGGGCTGGCGTCAATGCAGACGGCACACTCACCTACACCTTTGTGGAAAGTGTCAAGGCAACGTATCCGTTCTACGTGGTACGCCTGCTGGGTGGCCTGATGTACCTGACCGGTATGGTGGTGATGGCGTGGAACACCTGGATGACGGTGAGTGTGGGCCGGGCTGTTGCCGCTCCCATTCCCAACACCGTTGCACATGGCACAGCCCACGCCTGAGAGGAAAAGAACTATGTCTGACAAGAATTCAAATACCCCCTCGACCGGTTTTTCCCACGAGAAGATTGAGACCAACAACTTCCTGATGATCGTGCTGATCCTGCTGGTGGTTGCGGTGGGTGGCATCGTGGAAATTGTGCCCCTCTTCTTCCAGAAGTCCACCACCCAGGCCGTCACCGGTGTGAAGCCCTACCCGGCGCTGCAGCTGTACGGGCGCGACATCTACCTGCGTGAAGGTTGCTACAACTGCCACTCGCAAATGATTCGCCCGTTCCGCGCTGAAACACTGCGGTACGGCCATTACTCGGTTGCAGGTGAGTTTGTGTACGACCACCCCTTCCAATGGGGCAGCAAGCGCACAGGCCCTGACCTGCACCGTGTGGGTGGCAAATACAGCGACGAATGGCACCGTATCCACCTGAACAACCCGCGTGACCTGGTGCCCGAGTCCAACATGCCCGCCTACCCCTGGTTGGAAAAGAACCTGGTGGATCCGTCCATGCTGGCGCCCCGCATGACAGCACTGCGCCGCGTGGGTGTTCCTTACACCGACGAAGAAATAACGGCAGCCGCTGGCGAAGTCAAAGGCAAGACCGAGATGGATGCGCTGGTTGCCTACCTGCAAGGCCTTGGCCTCGCTCTGAAGTAAACAAGGAGCGCACCATGGACATCACCACCATGCGGGTGACCGCAACGGTTATCAGCTTTATCACCTTCATCGGCATCATGGTGTGGGCATTCTCGCGCCGCAATGCCGCGCGGTTTGAAGAGGCGGCGCAGCTGCCTTTCGAAGAGCAGGATTAAGCGATCAACAGGACACTTTGATGAGCGACTTTACACACCCCTTTTGGTCACTGTTTGTGACCATCTCTTCCGTGCTCGGCATTCTGGGCTGCCTGTGGCTTCTGTTTGTTGCAGGCAGCGCCAAGGTCAAGAACACGGGCGACAACACCACCGGCCACGTCTGGGACGAAGACCTGCGTGAGATGAACAATCCCCTTCCCCGCTGGTGGATGTGGCTGTTCATCATCACATGCGTGTTCTCGTTAGCCTACCTGATCGCCTACCCCGGTTTTGGCTCCTTTCCCGGCAAACTCAACTGGTCACAAGAAGGTGAGTACCGCACGGAAATAGTCAAGGCCAAAACTGACCTGGAGCCGATCTACGCACGCTTCACCGCCCTGCCGCCAGAGAAGATGGTGGGCGACGGAGAGGCCATGGCAGTGGGTGAACGCCTGTTCATGAACAACTGCGCCCAGTGCCACGGCTCTGACGCACGCGGCAGCAAAAGTTTCCCCAATCTGACCGATGGCGACTGGATCCACGGCGGAACACCCGAGAAGATCCGTGAAACCATCACACTCGGCCGCACCGGCGTGATGCCCCCCCTGGCCGAAGCAGTGGGATCTTCCGACGACGTCAAAAACCTCGCCCACTATGTACTGAGCCTTTCCGGCAGCCCCCACGACTCGGTGCGTGCAGGCCTCGGCAAAAGCAAGTTCACCACCTGTGCTGCGTGCCACGGCATGGATGGCAAGGGCAATCCGGCCATGGGTGCGCCCAACCTAACGGACGACATCTGGCTGCATGGCTACGGCGAGGCGTCCATCATCGCCATGGTCAACAACGGTAAGACGAACCAGATGCCAGCGCAAGCGGACAAACTGACAGAAGCACAGATCCAGGTGCTGTCCGCCTACGTATGGGGCCTCTCCAACAAGCCTGTGAACTGATGCAAACCTCCAGGCCTCGCTCACCACAGCGCGCGGCAGCTCCGCCCCTTATCCGTGTGCGGAGCATTCTGGAACCTGCCGCGGCATGGCCTCCGCCATGCCGCTTTGCGATGAGGTCAGAGGCGAGACCTTCACAAATGGCACACTGAACCTACTACAAGAAGCTCCCCATGCCTGCCCCCACAGCACCACACCGCAACAAAGTGATCCCCATCGTGCCCGCGACGGGGGATGACGAAGAGAAGATGGTGTCGCTGTACGCCGCCCAGAAGAAGGTCTACCCCCGCTCGGTCAACGGCCTGTATGCCCGCTGGCGCTGGGCCATGGTGTTTGCCACCCAACTGTTCTTCTACCTGGTGCCCTGGCTGGAATGGGGACAGCGCCAGGCCTTGCTTTTTGACATCGCCTCAAGGCGCTTTTATATCTTTGGGCTGGTGCTGTACCCGCAGGACTTCATCTACCTCACGGGCCTGCTGGTGGTGTCGGCACTGTCCCTCTTCCTGTTCACCGCCGTGGCGGGCCGCCTCTGGTGCGGCTACACCTGCCCGCAGACGGTCTACAGCGAAATCTTCATGTGGGTCGAACGGAAGATCGAAGGTGACCGCGCCGTGCGCATGCGCCTGGACAAGGCCCCGCAGTCACTCGAAAAATTGGTCAAAAAAACCTTCAAACACGTCGTCTGGATCAGCATTGCACTCTGGACCGGCTTCACCTTTGTTGGCTATTTCACCCCCATCCGTGATCTGGGCTTGTCGTTCCTGCAAACGCAGATGGGCACGTGGGAAGTGTTTTGGGTGCTGTTTTATGGCTTTGCCACCTACGGCAACGCAGGTTTTCTGCGCGAGCAGGTGTGTAAATACATGTGCCCTTATGCCCGCTTCCAGAGTGCCATGTTTGACCGCGACACCCTGACCGTCACCTATGATGCGGGCCGTGGAGACCCCCGTGGGCCCCGTTCACGCAAGGCCGACCCTGCAACACTGGGGCTGGGCTCTTGTGTGGACTGCGGCCTGTGTGTGCAGGTCTGCCCCACCGGCATCGACATCCGCGAAGGACTACAGTACGAATGCATCAGCTGTGCGGCCTGTATTGACGTGTGTGACGGTGTGATGGACAACATGGGTTACCCACGTGGCCTGATCCGCAACACCACCCAGAACGGCCTGGAAGGCAAGTGGAGCCAGGCACAGATGTGGCGGCGTGTATTGCGTCCCCGTGTGCTGCTGTATTCCGCCGTGTTGTTGGCACTGTGTATCGGGCTGCTGGCCAGCCTGGTGACACGCACGCCCCTCAAGGTGGACGTGGTCCGCGACCGGGCCGCGCTTTCGCGTATCGTGGCCGGCGGCAAACTCGAAAACGTTTACCGCCTGCAGATCATGAACGCCACAGAATCCGAGCAGAATTACCGCATCCGTGCACGTGGGCTGGACGGCCTGGAAGTCGGCTCGGAGTCCGAATTTGTGGTGGGCCCGGCAGAATCACGCTGGGTGCCGGTGCGACTGCAAATCCCGTACGGCTCTGCCGGCCCGGGCTCCCACCCGGTGGTGATCGAGATTGAAGCCACACAAGGTGGTGCCCACGTTGCAGAAAAATCTGTATTCATCGTGCCACGTTAGTGCGGCAACCAGGAGACAAACATGTCCACAACAGATGTATCCCTAGCTACTCCTGCGCTGCCGTGGTGGCGTTACCCCCTGGTCTGGCTGGTGATTTCAGGGCCTGCCGTGGTGGTCGTGGCCGGCATCATCACCACATGGATCGCCGTCCGCTCCCAGGATCCGGTCGTGGACGAAAACTACTACCAGAAGGGCTTGAACATCAACAAAACCCTGGCAGAACAGGAGCGTCTGCGTGCACTGGCACCGGCCCTCAAGGGGCGCAACCATGCCGCAACACCAACCGATGCGCTGCCAGAACCCACACGCTGAGGGCAACAGCCGTTGCACGGTTGGGATGGAGGAGACAAAACCATGAAAACAAGACGTTTGTTATCGATACTCTGGCCCGCATTTTTGGTGGCCGGCATCCTGGAGATTCTGATTTTTGCCATGGTGGACCCACAGGAGCTGCAGTGGTTTGGCCAGCCCATCACGCTGTCGCGTGCGGGGGTCTACACGGTGGCATTTTTTGTGTTTTGGGCCGTTGTCGCCCTGTCGAGTGCCATGACAGCCCTCCTCTCCACGCCAGCCCCCACAGGCCACGACGCAGTGCCAGACTAAACTGCCCCCTGCACCGGGGCGGCAGCCTCAAACGCAGGTCTGGGTATTCACGATCCGCCGCAGCGCATCGGTATCGAGGATGCGCACATTGCGCTGGCGCACCTCCACAATGCCGTCGTCGGCAAACTTGGAGAAAGTACGGCTGACCGTCTCCAGCTTCAGGCCGAGGTAACTGCCGATCTCTTCCCGGGTCATGCGCAGCACCAGCTCGGACTGCGAAAACCCCCGCGCATGCAGGCGCTGCACCAAATTCAGCAAGAACGCGGCCAGGCGCTCTTCCGCCCGCATGCTGCCCAGCAGCAGCATGACGCCGTGCTCACGCACGATCTCGCGGCTCATGATCTTGTGCACGTGGCGCTGCAGCGCGTTGACTTCACGCGACAGCTCTTCAATGCGGTCAAACGGCATGACACACACCTCGGCATCTTCCAGCGCCACCGCATCACAGGTGTGGTGGTCGTTGACGATACCGTCCAGGCCCAGGATTTCGCCCGCCATCTGGAACCCCGTGACCTGGTCACGCCCGTCGTCGGTGGATGTACAGGTTTTGAAGAAACCGGTGCGGATGGCATACAGCGAGGTAAAAGCCTCCCCGTTGTGGAACAACGAGGCACCACGTTTGACTTTTCGACGGGTCGCGACCATACCGTCGAGACGGTCCAGATCCTCCACGCTGATGCCCATGGGCATACACAGCTCACGCAGGTTGCAGCTGGAACAGGCGACTTTGATGGTGGTGGCGTTGATGTTCACGGGGCTTAGCTTACCGTCTTTTGATGAAAACCCGGGAAACACCCGCAAAAGGCAACAGGGCAATAACACCCCTAGAGTCCATTGTTGCGCAAGCGGAGGCGTCAAGCCTTGATCCACATCAAGGCAGCCAGCATGGTTGCACGGCACAGTATGCGGACATTGAGACAACCCCACCCATGACAGTTATTTCACCCGCCCTGCTGCAACGTTTCGACGTGTCGGGACCCCGTTACACCTCGTACCCCACGGCCGACCGTTTTGTCGAAGCCTTTGGCTACGACGAGTACAGCGCCGCCCTGGCACACCGGCGCAGTGGCGCAGCAGCGATGGCACTACCCTTGTCGGTGTATGTACACATCCCGTTCTGCGAGTCGCTGTGTTACTACTGCGCCTGCAACAAGATCATCACCAAACACCACGAACGGGCCGAGCCGTACCTGCGTTACCTGTCGCGCGAAATTGACCTGCATACCGCACAACTGGGCATCGGCCAGCCGGTCAGCCAGGTGCACCTGGGCGGAGGCACCCCCACCTTCTTCAACGACCGCCAACTGGCCGAACTGATGGACATGCTGCGGCGCAACTTTACGCTGGCGCCAGGGGGTGAATATTCGATCGAGGTGGACCCGCGCACGGTGGACGCACAACGCCTGTCGGTTCTACACGGCCTGGGTTTCAACCGCCTGAGTTTTGGTGTGCAGGACTTCGACCCCGAGGTGCAAAAAGCCGTCCACCGGATACAACCCGCTGAGCAGGTGTTTGCGCTGGTTGAGGCCGCACGTGGCATCGGTTTTGAGTCGATCAACGTCGACCTGATCTACGGCCTCCCCCGCCAGACACCTGAATCGTTCCAGCGCACCTTGGCCCAGGTCAACCAGTTGCGCCCCGACCGTATTGCGCTGTACGCCTATGCCCACCTGCCCGAACGTTTCAAGCCCCAGCGCCGCATTCTGCAAGCCGACCTGCCCGCCGCGGCAGGCAAGGTGAGCATGCTTGCCGCGTCGCTCGACGCGTTGATGGGGGCGGGTTATGTGTACGTGGGTATGGACCACTTTGCCCTGCCCGAAGACGCCCTGGCCATTGCCAAACGCCAAGGCCGCCTGCACCGCAACTTTCAGGGTTACAGCACACAACCCGACTGTGACCTGATTGGCCTGGGGGTGTCGGCCATCGGCAAAGTAGGCGCGACCTACAGCCAGAACGCCAAAACACTTGAGGAGTACTGTGACTACCTGGACCAGGGCCGCCTGCCCGTGGTGCGAGGCCTGGCCCTGTCACGCGACGACGTGGTGCGCCGCGCCGTGATCATGGCACTGATGTGCCAGGGGGAGTTGCAGTTTGAGTCCATTGAACTGGCCCACCTGATCGACTTTCGCAGCTACTTCGCAACCGAACTCGAGACCCTGCAGACCTTGCAGGAGCAAGGCCTGGCGACAGTTCACAGCACCGGCATCACGGTCACGGAACAGGGCTGGTTCTTCATACGTGCTGTCGCCATGGTGTTTGACCGGTATCTGCAAGCCGACCGCAACCGCGCCCGCTTTTCGCGAATAATCTGATGCCATGACATCCACCCTGGCCCTCACCGCACTGCTGATGGGGTTTGCGGGCGGCCCGCACTGCATCGCCATGTGTGGTGCGGCCTGCGGTGGCATTGTGCGGATGCCAACGGCGTCGGGCCAGCCCCGCAAAACCTGGGCAGCCACGGTGGTGTTCCAGGGCGGGCGGCTTGCCGGGTACGCGCTGGCGGGAGCCGCTGCGGCCACGGCCATGCAAAGCCTTGCTTGGATGAGCACCCAGCTGGTCATGCTGCGGCCCTTGTGGACTTTGCTGCATGTGGCCGTGCTGGCCTGGGGTTTGATGCTGGTGGTGTTTGCGCGCCCGCCTGTGTGGGCCGACCAGGCCGGCCGTTCGGTGTGGTCGCGGGTAAGGCCACTCGCCACCAAGCGGGGCGGCATTTTCACCATCGGCATGGCCTGGGCCTTGATGCCCTGTGGGCTGCTGTATTCGGCGTTGCTGGTCGCAGCCCTCAGTGGCGGGCCGGCGGCGGGAGCCACCAGCATGGCGCTGTTTGCCATTGGCAGCAGCGTGTCACTCATGCTGGGGCCTTGGCTCTGGAACTTCCTGCGCAGCAACATCAACCGCCAGCGGCAGGACTGGGGCACCCGCGTTGCCGGCTTTTTGCTGTGTGGTGTCGCAGGCTGGGCCTTATGGATGGACTTGCAACCGCGTATAGCCGAATGGTGTGCATAACGCGGGCCTGAGGAAGGCCCGGGGCGGGCGGGAATAAGCGGCGGGCCGCATGCCAGAATGCCGCCACATCCATCCCCTCGAAAGAAGCCCCATGCTGATCAACTGTGTGGCCTACCAGAACGGCAACAAGCTGGGCGACATTCCGGTCGAACAAATCAGTGAACACATCTCGCGCCCGGACTGTTTTGTCTGGGTCGCGTTGCAGGATGCCACCCCCTCCGAGCTGGCGCAGATGCAGGCCGAGTTTGACCTGCACCCGCTGGCGGTGGAAGACGCACAACACGGGCACCAGCGCCCCAAGATCGAGGAATACGGCGACTCGCTGTTCACGGTGTTGCACCTGATCGAGACGGTGCCCAAAAGCGCCGACAACCCCGAGGGGCTCAATGTGGGGGAGGTGGACATCTTCGTGGGCCGCAACTACGTGCTGTCGGTGCGCAACCGCAGCAACAACGGGTTTCTGGGCGTGCGTGAACGCTGCGAACGCGAGCCCGAGTTGCTGCGCCACGGCGCGGGTTTTGTGTTGTACGCGCTCATGGACGCGGTGGTGGACCGTTATTTCCCGGTCATCGACGCCCTCGAATGTGAGCTGGAAACCCTTGAAGAAAAAATCTTCATCCCTGGCAAAGCCCGCGCCAACATCGAGCAGCTGTACGACCTGAAGCGCCGCGTCACCGTGCTCAAACATGCGGTTGCACCGCTGCTGGAAGCCGCCAGCAAACTGCACGGCGGACGGGTGCCGCAGATCTGTGTGGGGGCCAAGGACTATTTCCGCGACGTGGTGGACCACCTGGCACGTATCAACGCGTCCATCGACGCCATCCGCGACACCATCGGCACGGCCATCCAGGTCAACCTGTCGATGGTGACCATCGAGGAAAGTGAAGTCACCAAACGCCTCGCGGCATGGGCCAGTATTTTTGCGGTGTGTACCGCGTTTGCGGGCATCTGGGGCATGAACTTTGAAGCCATGCCCGAACTGAAATGGCGCTACGGTTACCCGGTGGCCTTGCTGCTGATTGTGGGCACCTGCGGAATTTTGTACCGCCGCTTCCGCCGCCTCGGCTGGGTCTAGCCCTCACCTCCTTATTGCATTGGCCATGTAGCGCAGGCGGGAAAACCCGGTGCGGTGAATTGGTCACTTTCGTTACCATTTTTGGCTATGCGCCCATTCTTCGTGCGCAGTGAGCCATATGGACATACCAAAAGACATTTCTACACTGACCCGCCTGTACCGCACCATGGTGCGTATCCGGGCATTTGAGGATGCGGCCGAGGCAGCGAGCCAGGGCGGCGTGAGCGCCTACGGCAAGGCGGCGGACGGCACGGCCAAGGTGCGCGGGCCGCTGCACCTGTCCACCGGACAGGAGGCCGTGCCCGCCGGCGTGTGCGCCCATTTGCGCACCGACGACTTCATCACCTCCACCCACCGCGGGCACGGGCACACGCTGGCCAAGGGCGCGGACATGGTGGGCATGATGTGTGAGCTGTTTGGCAAGGCCAGCGGCTTCAATGGCGGCAAGGGCGGCTCGATGCACATCGCCGATTTTTCGGTCGGCATGCTCGGGGCCAACGGGGTGGTGGCGGCAGGTTTGCCGATTGCCGTAGGTGCGGCCCATGCACAAAAGTTGCGGGGCACGGGCGGTATCACCGTTTGTTTTTTTGGCGACGGTGCGATCAACCGGGGCCCGTTTCTCGAGGCACTGAACTGGGCGCAGGTGTACCAGCTACCGGTGCTGTTTGTGTGTGAAGACAACCGCTGGAGCGCCACCACCGCCAGCGGCCCGATGACAGCGGGCGCTGGTGCTTCGGCCCGGGCCGAGGCGCTCGACATCCCCGCCACGCAGGTGGATGGCAACGATGCACGGGCCGTGTACGCCGCGGCCCACACACTGGTGGACGCAGTGCGCGGCGGCAGCGGGCCCCGCCTTCTGCATGCGGTGACCTACCGGGTGAAAGGCCATGTGTCCGTCGACCTCGCCGCCTACCGCGACCCGCAGGAGCTGGAGGCAGCGCTGAAAACCGACCCCATTGCCCGCTTCGCCACCCAATTCACAGACTTGGGCCACCCGGCCGCCACACTCGACACCATCCGCCAGCAGGCGCTGGACGAGGTGAGCGCCGCGCTCGACACTGCAGCCGCAACGCCCTGGCCCGACGCATCCGCCGCCTACTCCGACATACAAACCACCGGAGACGGTCAATGGTTCTGAACACAGCCCCCTCAACAAGTACCACCGTGCCCACCATGGGTTACGCCGCTGCCGCCGTGCTCGCAGTGCAGCGCGAAATGGAGGCCGACGCCAACGTGGTGGTGATTGGTGAAGACGTGGGCCGGGGCGGCATCTTCGGCCAGTACAAGGGCCTGCAGCAGATGTTTGGTGGCCAGCGCATCATCGACACGCCGATCAGCGAGGCCGCCATCATGGGTGCCGGTGTGGGAATGGCGCTGGCGGGTTTGCGCCCCGTGGTTGAAATGCGGGTGGTGGACTTTGCCCTGTGTGGCATGGACGAAATCGTCAACCAGGCCGCCAAGAACCGTTTCATGTTCGGCGGCCAGGGCCGCGTGCCGCTGGTGGCGCGGATGCCCAACGGCATCTGGGACGCATCGGCGGGCCAGCATTCGCAGTCGCTCGAAGCCTGGTTTGCCCACCTGCCGGGTGTGGTGGTGGTGTGCCCGTCCACACCGCAGGACAACTACGCCTTGCTGCGTGCGTCGCTGCAGTGCGGCGACCCGGTGGTGTACATGGAGCACAAAACCCTGTGGGGCGCAGAAGGCCCGGTGGACGAATCCGTGACCATCCCGCTGGGCCAGGCCGCGGTGCGGCGCGCGGGCAGCGACATCACCATCGTGAGCTGGAGCAAACAGGCGCTGGTGTGTGCCGCCGCCTGCGACACCCTGGCGGCGCAGGGCATCCAGGCTGAGCTGATTGACCTGCGCACCATCTGGCCCTGGGACCGCGACACGGTGCTGGCGTCCGCAGCCAAAACCGGCAGGCTGCTCGTGGTGCACGAGGCCATCCAGGCCGCAGGTTTTGGGGCCGAGATTGCGGCCACGGCGGCCGAGGCCACAGGTTGCAAGATCTCCCGCCTGGGCGCTCCCCGCATTCCGGTGGGCTACGCGCCGGTGCTGGAGGCGCAGTCGCGTGTCACCGCCGACGCGATCGTGGCGCGTGTGCAGCAGCTATTGGCGTGAAAGGCTGACACACCATGGATCCGCTGTTCCTCCAACTGGTGCGGGTGGTCAACCTCACGGCGCGGCCGTTCCAGCAGCGGGTAGGGCGGGCACACCAGTTGACGCTGAACGAGTGGCGGGTGATGGCTGCACTGGGCAGCCATACCGGCAGCACCGCCACCGAGGTGGCCGACCTCACCGGACTCGACAAGATGGCGGTGAGCCGCGCCCTCACCGGTCTGAAGCGCCACAAACGTGTGCAGCGCCACGACGACCCGACCGACCAGCGCAGCAGCCGCCTGTACCTCACCCGCATCGGCCGCGACCTGTTCGGTGTGGTCAACGCGCAAGCCCATGCCCGCGAAGCCGAGCTGTTTGGCGGGGTGGACGCCGACGAGCTGGCGCGCCTGGGCGCCACGCTCGACAAGCTGGTGGCGGCTGTAGCGCACACAACGCCTTGAGCGGGCGAGGGTCAACCCGCTGGTGAAGGCAGGCCTTCTCCGCTACAAAAGACCCATGCCCATGCCATTGCGGGTGGTGGACTCCATCACCGAACTCTCTGCTGCCGATGCCGGCTGCCTGGCCGTGAGCGGCTCCCACGGCGGGCTCAGCTCGGCGCGTTACGCAGTGGCCGCGCGGCCACTGCTCAGTGTGTTCAACGACGCGGGTGGCGGGCGTGATGGCGCAGGCCTGGCGGCACTGGCGGTGCTGCAGGCGCAAGGCCTGGCGGCCTGCACCGTGTCCCACGCCAGCGCCCGTATTGGCGAAGCCCGCAGCACGCTGCAAGACGGTGTGGTCAGCCACAGCAACGCCCTGGCCGCCGCTTTAGGCATCCGTGCCGGGCAATGCGTTCAAAGCCTCGTCCAGACCCTGATCGAAACCCCTGCACCAAGGAGCACCCATTGAAACGATTCCCTGTAACCCTCACCCGCCGCACCCTGCTGGCCAGCGCCGCTGCCGTACTGGTAGCGGCCCCGCTGTCGGCCCTGGCGCAAACCGCCTGGCCCACCAAACCGGTGAAGATCGTGGTGCCCTTCGCGCCCGGCGGCACCACCGACATCCTGGCCCGCGTGGTGGCCAATGAGCTGACCAAGGCTTTTGGCCAGCCGTTTATCGTGGACAACCGTGCCGGTGCAGGCGGCAACATTGGCTCCGACATCGTTGCCAAGGCCGCACCCGACGGCTACACGCTGCTGATGGGCACCGTGGGTACCCACGGCATCAACAAGGCGCTGTACAACAAGCTGTCGTTTGACCCGGTGAAGGACTTCACCCCCATCACGCTGGTGGCCGGGGTGCCCAATGTGATGGTGCTGAACGCCGACAAAGCCCGGGCACTGGGCATCACCAGCGTGGCCGACTTCATCACCTACGCCAAGGCCAACCCCGGCAAACTCAACATGGCGTCCAGCGGCAACGGCACCTCGATCCACATGGCCGGTGAGTTGTTCAAGGCGATGACGGGCACCTACATGCTGCACTTCCCGTACCGCGGCTCGGGCCCGGCGTTGATGGACATGGTGGGTGGCAGCATGGACGTGATGTTCGACAACCTGCCATCTGCCATGCAGCAGATCAAGGCGGGCAAACTCAAGGCGCTGGCCGTGACCAGCGCCCAGCCGTCGGCCGCATTACCCGGCATACCCACCGTGGAGCAGGCGGGTGGCCCGGCGCTAAAGGGGTTTGAGGCGAGTTCGTGGTTTGGCCTGCTGGCACCGGCGGGTACCCCACCCGACATCGTGAATGCCATTCAGCGCGAAGTGGCCAAGGCGCTGAATGTGCCTGCCGTCAAGGAAAGCCTGCTGGCCCAAGGCGCGATCCCCAGCGGCAACACGCCGCAGGAGTTCGCGCAACTGATCGACTCGGAGCTGAAGAAATGGGCCCCGGTGGTCAAGACGTCAGGGGCGAAAGTGGACTAAAGCCCGGGCTGGCTTATTTGCCCTGGACAAAGTTGTTGCGCGCTGCCACACCCAGGTCGGGGTAGTTGGCAAACATGCCGTCCATACCCATGTCGAGGTACTTGCGGTATTCGGCGGCGGACAGGGTGGCGTCGGCCTGAGCGAAGGTCCAGCCGTGCACCTTCAAGCCAGACGCATGGGCCTGGATGATGTAGTCCTTGGTGATGGGGTAGGTGGTGTTGTTGATGAGCAGGCCCACGCCTTCGGAGAAGCTGGCCACGTCTTTGAGCGGCAGCACCGTCACCGAAGCGCCAGATATCACGCCCACACTGGCCACACCGTCTTTGCCTGTCACCGCCACGCCCAGCTGAATCAGCGGAATCTTGTTGTTCTGCGCGACTTGTTTGGCCCGCATGCTGCGCAAGGTTGCGTCGCTGAACGACTGGATAAAGACCTTGCTCTGCGGGCCGTAGTTGTTTTGCGCCAGGGTTTTAAGGATGCCGTCCTCCATCACCGGGTCGGCCTGTTTGGCCTCTGGGTACAGGCCGACACGGCGGCGCGTGGATGCACTCTGTGCCTGCGCAAAACCCACCACTTCCTGGAACGTCGGTACCTTGAACGGGTCAGCCGCGCTGGGGGTAAAGCCGGGGTAACTGGTCTTTCCAGTGCCCGTGGGCAACACGGTCAAGGTCTTGATCTCGGCCAATGTGAAGTCCGCCACCTTGTAGCCGCCGTTACGCTGGGCAAAAAGGCTGGCGGCGTTGGTGGTGCGTTGCAGGGTGTCGTCGTGGATGGCAAGCAGTGCGCCGTCTTTGGAGATTTGCAGATCGGGCTCGATGAAGTCGGCCCCCATCTTGATGGCCAGTTCGTAAGCGGCCAATGTGTGCTCGGGCAGGTAACCACTGGCACCGCGGTGGGCAATCACCTGGGGCTGGGTGGCGTCATGGGCTTCGGTGCGGCCAACACCCACAGCCATCACCAGCACAACCAACGGCCACACCAGTGTGGTGCAAATTTCCATGGAGAAACCTCGGACGCTGAAACCCCGGAGCCTGCCAGAGCCCTGTGACAGCGCCATGGTGTGCGCTTGGATGGGCGTAAGTGGGGCCGGGATAATAGACACGTTATCCATTTAGACCCGAAGGACCTCCATGCGTTTGCTGATTGCCCTGCTGCTGCCCTGGCTCACCTTTTTCACCATCGGCCGGCCGTTATCCGGTGTGGTGTGCCTGATTTTGCAGCTCACCCTGATCGGCTGGATTCCGGCCGCCATCTGGGCGGTGTATGCATTGAGCCAGTTCAAGACCGACCAGAAGATCGAAAAAGCGCTAGGCCAAAAGGGCATGTAAGCCACGCTTGGTGGTGAGTGACCTATCGGGCGTGCCTTTACCAGTGCACCCGTGGAACTGGCTCCGCCAGGCCACTGGATGCGCCCCCTTGGGGAAGCGCCCAAGGCGCTTCGGGGGGGATCAGATTAAACGCCCCAGACCACGTCTTTACCCTCGGCCGCACTGCGCTGCAGTTGGTCGATAAACGGCGCAGCGCGCTGGCGCAGCGACACCCCCACTCCTTTGGCGCTGCCTTCGTCCTCCTCGTCGCTGTCCACCCGCTGTTTGGGCAGGGCTTCTTCGTGGGTGATGGCGGCCTGCAGAGCCGCCACGGCAGCGGGCACTTGAGCGGCAGTGATGATGCCCTGCGGGCCGGGCTTTTTGCCAATGATCTCCAGCAACTGGCGGCCGTTGACCTCCAGCATGATGACGTCGGCGGTGGCCTGGGATTTGAATTTGTAGAGCATCACTTCTCCTTTTTTGTCGTCGAATAAATGTAGTCACGCCGGAACGGGTAGACCGATTGTGCGCCGGGAAGTTCGCGGGCAATCACTCCCGCAGGCGGGTGGTGGATCTTGCCATCGGGCCGGGCCGCCAGGATCTGGTGCAGCGCCATCCAGCCCTGCTCAAACCCCATGGCACTGCCCGCCAGATACAGGCGGTAGGCGCGCAGGGTTTTGGCGGCGCGTTTGCTGCCGCCGCGCAGCGCCAGCACATGCTGGGCAGCATCCAGCTGGGCCTCCAGCGCATCGGACCAGGCCCACAGGGTGTGGGCGTAATGCGGGCGCAGGTTTTCGGTGTCCAGCATCTCCAGCCCGGCCCCGGCCATCTCGCGCAAAACCTCGCTGGTGTGCAGTAACTCCCCTCCGGGAAAGATGTATTTCTCGACAAAATCACCCATACCCGCACCGAGCTGGTTGTACCCCACACCCGCGGCCGTGATGCCATGGTTCAGCACCAGCCCGCCGGGCCGCAGCAGGTGCTGCAGCTGGCCAAAATAGGCCGCCATCTGTGCGCGCCCCACGTGTTCAAACATACCCACCGAGGCGATCTTGTCGAACGGCTGCGCCGGGGCCAGCGCGCGGTAGTCACACAGCTCCACACGCACGCGGCCCTGCAGGCCTTTCTGCGCGATGCGCTGCTGCACATAGGTGTACTGGTTGTGCGACAAGGTGATGCCGGTGCAGTCCACACCGTAGTGTTCGGCCGCCCACAGCAGCAGGCCACCCCAGCCCGCCCCCACATCCAGAAACCGCTCACCCGGCTGCAGCATCAACTTGCGGCAAACCAGGTCGAGTTTGGCCTCCTGCGCCTGCGCTAACGGCATGGCTGGGTCTGAGTAATAGGCACACGAATAGACGCGGCGCGGGTCCAGCCACAGGGCATAAAAGTCGTCCGACACGTCGTAGTGAAACTGCACCTGCTCCGCGTCGCGCTGCGGTGTGTGGGACGCCAGTGAACGCGTGCGGTGCAGCATCTGCCGCCAGCCCTGGGTTGGGGCCTGCACTGGTGCACCCTGGACGTGTAACAGGTCGGCCGCGGCGGCCATCAGCGTGCGCATGCTGCCATCGAGCCAGATGCGCCCTTCGACCAGGCCTTCGGCCAATGCGCCGACCTGGCCCGTGCCCAGGGCCGTCAAAGCGCCCAGATCGTGGAAGCGCAGCGTCACGGCAGGGTGTGCGGGCCCGATGCGCTGCCCCGACGGCAGATGGATGGCCAGCGGCGTGACCATGCCCTGGAGAACGTGTTCGATTTTGCGCAGCAGGATGGACATGCAGGACACCCGGTTGGAAACACCCAACCGCCATTTTTTGGCCTGCGCGCCGCGGCGTCAACCGGGTGCGGGCTACGCGTCGCCCCAGGGCAGCATCAGTGTCACCACCGAGAGCCGGTTAAATTCGGGCTCGAACGCGTCGATGATGGCCTGCGGGTCGGGGCACAGGGTGGTGTCGGTGATCACACCAAACTGCACACCGCCACCGTAACTGAGGATGGACACCCCCAGCCCAATGTCGCCCGACTGCGGCACCCAGAACATCGACTGCTCCAGCGTAGAGCCACAGAGTTTGAGCTTCTTGGCGGGGCCGGGCACATTGGTCATCACCGCAGTGGTCTTGCGGCCAAACAGATTGAGCAGCGCCTCCTGCGCGGGTTTGACCAGCATACCCGCCACCGACAACATGCCAAACGCCAGCAGCGGCTGGGTGCTGCCCTTGAGGCTGTTCATGCGACGGCGCACGTCAAACACACGTTCGATCGGGTTTTGCAGCCCGATTGGCAGCACCAGCGGGGCGAGGCCAAAACGGTTGCCCAGCTTGTAGGCTTCGTCCAGCGGGCGCAGGTTGATCGGCACCATGGCGCGAATCTCTTTGCCGTCCATCTCGTCACCCAGCTCGCGCAAATAGCTGCCAATCGCCCCGGCCACACAGCTCAGCAGCACGTCGTTGACCGAACAGTTCAGCGCCTTGCCCACCGCTTTGACTTCGGCCAGCGGAATGGGGCGGCACCAGGCCACCCGTTTGGCGGTGCCCGGTTTGCCTTTGAGGCGGGTGGGAGAGTCGTCGGGCATCAAGGCCAAGGCAGCGGCGTCGTTCATCACCTGCCAGGCCATACGGGCCATACCGGCGGAATTGAGTTTACTGGCACTCACGGCTTTTTCAGGGGCACGCAGCGCGTTCAGGGCGCCAGCGGCCCCTTCACCGGCCATACCCAGCGCCTTCACGGTCATACCTGTCAGGGGTTTGATCAGGGCGTTGGCAATCCAGTCCTCGGCGCTTTCCGGTGCTTCGCGGCGGCGGCGCGACGGCGGCGCGGCACCACCGTCCACCAGCGACATGGTGACCGAGATGAGTGCAATACCGTCGGCAATACAGTGGTGGATACGCACCAGCAGCGCGCTGCCTTTGTGGCCTTCTTCGTCCACGTAGTCTTCGACCAGGTGAAACTGCCACAGCGGGCGTTTGGGGTCGAGCGGCTGCATGGCCAGGATACCCACCCGCTCCTGCAGCACCGACTGCTGGGTCTGCCCCTTGCGCGGGCGGGCGAGTTTTTCGCGCACCACATGGTTGGCCAGGTCGAAGTTGCGGTCGGTCAGCCAGCTTGCCCCCGCCGCGTCTTCCACCACGCGCTGGGTGAAGCGGTTGTACTTCAGCAGCCGCTCCTGCACCCGCTCACACAGGGCGTCATAACCGATGCCGGGCTGCAGCGTCCACACACCCACAATCATCATCAGGTTGCTGGGCGAGTCCATACGCAGCCAGGCGGTATCCACCTTGCTCATGCGTTCGCCGTGTAAGCCCAGCACGCCGCTGGCGGTGCGGCGCACGTTTTTTTGCACCCGCTCGGCGGTGCTTGCAGCAGACGTGGCGGCGGACTTGGCTGCACGGCGGCGGGGCGTGCTGGCAGCCGCAGAGGTGGCAGCAGAATCGGAGTCGGGTGTGATGCGGGTGACCATAAACGTGTGCAATGAGCCGTGCGATTCTAGTGCGGTGGCACTAGGGCAAAACCGCCATTGTGGGCGCGCAGCACACGTAAGATACAGCGCGATTACCCCAACAACCCAGGAGACCGTTCATGTCCGATCTGACCACCCGTTTTGAAGCCGCCGTTGCCAACTCCAAAAACCTGAGCGAGCGCCCCGACAACGCCACCCTGCTCAAGCTGTACGCGCTCTACAAACAAGGCAGCACGGGTGACAACGCCGAGAAAAAACCCGGCTTCAGCGACATGGTCGGCCGCGCCAAGTGGGACGCCTGGAACAAACTCAGCGGCACCAGCAGCGACGATGCGAAGCAGCAGTACATCGACCTCATCGAGTCGCTGAGCTGAATGGATTGGGGCTCACCCCCAGGCTTCGCTTCGCTCTCGCCAACCCCCTTGCTGGGGGCGATGCCAGTGGCCCGGCAAAGCCGGTTCCACGGCATCTGCTGGAAGGGGTTCATGCGCACCTCACACGGCTGGATGGCGCGAAGGTTTGTATGCTGAATTTTCTCAGTAAAAAATGGCTATTGCGACCGTGGGGCGGTCGCAAGAAGCTATAAAAACAGTAGCAATTTAATTTGCCGCACCGCCCCTCACACTTCCGTCTTTTTCTTCTTCACCGGCTTTTTCTTTGCCACCAGCAGCGCGTCCAGATTCTTCGAGATTTCGCCTTCGATCTTGTCCTTAAACGCGCCGAGCAAAAAGCCCAATTGGGCGTCGAGGTCGAAACGATCGGGCAGCACGGTGAGGGTGCCTTTGACGCCGGAGCGGGTGAAACTCACGGTGTCGCAGTCATCGCCCTCTTCGTACGTGCAGGCCATGCCGTACTCTTCTTCGACCTGTTCGGCCCATTGGAAGGCGATCTTGCGGGCGGCGGGCAGGCCCAGGGTGTGGTCGCGCTGGATGTGGATGTCAGGCATGGGGGCGGGGCTCCGTTGTCAGATTTTTGAGTTGTTCGTGCCGCGTCTCTTTGGGCAGCGCGGCGAGTTGCCTGACCGCATCATAAAACTGCGCCCACACCGGGCTGACGCTGGCGTCGGTGCAATCACTTCGGCCTGCACACAGCTGGGCAAACAGGGCTTCAAAGCCAGGCACCAGGTCGTCGTAGGCACCTTGTGCGCCAAAGGTGGCGTTGTTGGCGCGGGCCACCCAGGCGTCGTAACCCGCGGTTCGGGGGTTGTCAGCGCCCCACGCCACCCGCAGGCGCTGGTAGGCGGCGCGGAAGTTGTCCATCACCACGGCTTTCTGGGCCGCTTGCGCCGCAGGGTCACCCGCCAGCGGGCCTGCGGGGTCGTACACAGCGGCCAGCGCTATACGGGTGTCACGCGTCAAGGCGCGGAAGGCGGTGCGGCGGGTGTCGAGCGTGGCGTATTCCTGGCGCACGGTGTCACTCGCGTGGGTGGCCAACCAGCGGGTACCACCGATGCGTTCCACCGCCGTGGCGAAGGATTCGTTGAACGCGGTGTCGCCCTGCACATAAACCATCTGGTGCGCCAGCTCGTGGATGACCAGCCGGGCCAACTCGCCTTCAGGGTAAGCGATGAAGGTGTTGAGCAGCGGGTCGCCCCCGGCCCAGTTCATCCAGCCCAGTGTGGAATAGGCGGGAACACCGTACACACTCACCTCCAGGCCCTGCGCCTGCAGCGCGGCGGCTTCGGCCTGGGCGTCGACCTCGCTGAAATAACCCCGGTACCCGACACAGCCCGCCACCGGGAAACACCAGGTCCTGAGCTTCAGCGACAGCGGCGGCGCGGCCACCACGTTCCAGACCACGGCTTTGCGCTGCAGGTCAGCATAACGGTGGTAACTGGCGTTGTCGGGCAAGCCCAAGTCGGTGGCAGCAAAACTGCGGATGCGCTGCGCCAACGCCAGCCGGGTCTTGAGCGGCGCAGGGGTGGCCGGATCATCGAGCCAGGTGGCAACGGGTTTGGCTGCGTGCATCAGCTGCAGGTGGCCCTTGACCGACTGGGCGTAGTAGCCGGTGTCGGCGCAGCCACTGAGCAAAACGCATACACCTAACAAGCCCGCAGCGCTTGGCCAGCGGGCGCTGGACGAAAACCCGTCACGGATGTTACGAAGCGCCCGCACAATGCTATTAAATAAATAGCGGCTTGCGACCACCCCATATGCGCCAGAGGCCAAAAACACCATGAATTTTGGCTTCAAGCAGCGGACCCAGCGACGGGGACGTTCACACCCGGTGCCAGCCAGGCCTCGGCCAGCCGCACCCAGTAGGTGCCGCCGAGCGGGATGAGAGCGTCGTTGAAGTCGTAACTCGGGTTGTGGATCATGCAGGGGCCGCCGCCGTGGCCGATGTCGCGGTGGCTGCCGTCGCCGTTGTCCAGGAACACATAGGCACCGGGCAGGGCCTGCAGCATGAAGGAGAAATCCTCCGCGCCCATGGTGGGCTCCTGCGGCAACACGTTGGCTTCACCCACGATGCCGACCATCACCGCGCGCGCAAACGCGGCCTCTTTGGCGTGGTTGATGGTGGGTGGGTAGTTGCGGTGGAACTCGAAACTACATTCCGCGTCGTGGGCGGCGCAAACGTGTTCGGCCACCTGGCGCATACGCCGCTCGATCAGGTCCAGCACTTCCAGCGAGAAGGTGCGCACGGTGCCCTGTAATTCACAGCTGTCGGGCACGACGTTGGTGGCCTCACCGGCGTGGATCATGGTGACCGAGATCACGGCGGCATCAACCGGCTTCTTGTTGCGGCTGATGATGGTCTGGAAGGCTTGCACCATCTGGCAGGCAATCGGCACCGGGTCAATGCCGTTGTGCGGCAGTGCGGCGTGGCTGCCTTTGCCGCGGATGGTGACCTTGAACTCGTTGCTGGAGCCCATCACAGGGCCGGGGCTGACCGCAAACTGGCCGACCTTGGCACCCGACCAGTTGTGCATGCCAAACACGGCGTCCATCGGGAACTGCTCGAACAGGCCGTCGGCCATCATCTCGCGTGCGCCGCCGCCGCCCTCTTCCGCTGGTTGGAAGATCAGGTACACAGTGCCGTCGAAGTTGCGGTTCTTCGCCAGGTGCTGGGCTGCTGCCAGCAGCATGGCGGTGTGGCCGTCGTGGCCGCAGCCGTGCATCTTGCCGGGGATGGTGCTGGCGTGGGTGAAGGTGTTGAACTCCTGCATGGGCAGCGCGTCCATGTCAGCCCGCAGGCCAATGGCACGGGGCGAGGTACCCGCCTTGACGATGCCGACCACACCGGTTTTGCCCAGCCCCCGGTGTACGGGAATGCCCCATTCGGTGAGCTTCTGCGCCACGATGTCGGCGGTACGCACCTCTTCAAAACACAGCTCGGGGTGGGCATGGATGTCGCGCCGGATGGCGGCAATACCAGCCGACTGCGCAACGATGGAGTCAATGGTGTTGGCGCTGGCGTCGGGGGTCTTCATAAGGCAGTCCTGGTTGCATGGCAGGACTGCAGTTTAGAGCGTTAGCTGCGCACGGTGCCGTCGCCCTTGAGCATCGACAGCGCCACAAAATTCGACGCCACGTGGTCGGTGGGGCCAAACGACACGGCAAACCCGCTCAGAGGCTGGTTGCCACGCGACTCCAGCCCGTTGATGAGGCCGTCACGCGAGCCCTTGCCACCGCCGTTGCGCAGGCCTTCCACAAAAATGCGGGCGGCCAGGTACCCCTCCATGCTGGAGTAGTTGGGCTGCACGGTACCGCCGGATTTTTTGATGGCATCCAGAAACTCGCGCGCCAGCGGGTGGGTGGTGGTGTAGGGCGAAGGCACCACCTGGGTGACCACCACACCGGCACCGTCCTTGCCCAGCTCGTCGGCCAGCGCCTGGGTGCCCACAAAAGACACGTTGTAGAAAGTGCCGCCATACCCGGCCTTGCGTGCCGCCCGCACAAAGGCTGCACACGACTTGTAGGCACTGACCTGCACCACCGCGTCGGGAGCGGCCGCCACCAGTTTCTGCACTGCAGCGGCCACATCGACCGAATTACGCTCCACCGTGGCCAGCGCCACCGGTTTGAGGTTTTGTGCGGCCAGGGCCAGGGTCACGCCGTCGAGGCCGGCCTTGCCATAGGCGTCGTTCTGGTAGAACACCGCAATTTTCTTCAAGCCCAGTTCGGTGAGCTGTTTCACGATGAGCGCCGTTTCGTCGTTGTACGACGCACGCACATGGAACACGTTGCGGTGGAACGGTTCGCGCAGCGACATGGCCCCGGTGAAGGGGGCAAAAAACGGCACCCGCGCCTTCACCGCCAAAGGCAGCGCCGCCAGGCTGGTAGGGGTGCCGATGTAGCCGAACAGTGCCAGCACGTCGTCGTCGATGAATTTGCGGGTGTTCTCGGCGCAGCGTTCGGGCTCGTAGCCGTCGTCCAGGTTGCGGATTTCAATCGGACGCAGGCCGCCGCCCTGGGCGTTGACCCGGTCAAAATGCAGCTTGGCCCCCTGGTAAAACTGGATACCCAGCTGCGCAGCAGGCCCAGTGAACGGGGCCGACTGGCCCACAATGATCTTGTCCTCCCCCTGGGCGAGTGATATGCGCGATGCGCCTACCAGGGCAGCGCCGGTGGCGACGGAGAATTGGCGGCGGGTCAGCGGGCGGGGCAGCAGGGGCATGGTGGTGTGCTCTGGGTTAGGTGGGGCAATGATTCTTTTGGTAACAATACATGAAACTTTTGGAACGTGGTCACGAACATCCGGCTGATGCAGGCACACAACACACCGTGGGGGCCTGCCCCCACGACTGCCCGGACACCTGCTCCTTGGTCACCACCGTAGCCAATGGCGTGGCGCTGAAGGTGCAAGGCAACCCGGCACACCCGCATACCGATGGTGTGCTGTGCACCAAGGTGTCGCGTTACACCGAGCGCACCTACCACCCCGAACGGCTCCTGCACCCGCTCAAACGGGTGGGCCCCAAGGGTTCGGGCCAGTTCGAGCAGGTCAGCTGGGATGCTGCTTTGGCCGATATTGCCGCCCGGCTGGGTGCCATTGCGGCACGTGACCCGCAGGCCATCCTGCCGTACAACTACGCCGGCACCATGGGGCTGGTGCAGGGCGAAAGTATGGACCGGCGGTTTTTCCACCGGCTGGGGGCATCGTTGCTGGACCGCACCATCTGTGCATCAGCGGGGGCCGAAGGGCTGGTGCAGACGCTGGGCGGCAAGGTCGGCATGAAGGTGGAGCATTTCGCCGAAGCACAGCTGATCCTGGTCTGGGGCAGCAACTCGATTGCCAGCAACCTCCACTTCTGGCGCTACGCCCAGCAGGCCAAACGCAACGGCGCACGGCTGGTGTGTATCGACCCGCGCAAGACCGAGACCGCCGACAAATGCCATGAACACATCGCCCTGCTGCCAGGCACCGATGCGGCGCTGGCACTGGCGCTGGTGCATGAGCTGGTCACCCACGACTGGCTCGACCACGACTACATTGCCCAGCACACCCTGGGCTGGGACGCACTGCGGGCGCGGGCCTTGCAATGGAGCCCGGAGCGGGCGGCGGTGGTCTGCGGCATTCCTGCCGAACAAATCCGCACACTGGCACGCGACTACGGCACCACGCAGCCCGCCGCCATCCGACTGAACTACGGCATGCAGCGTGCCCGTGGCGGTGGTAATGCGACGCGGGCGGTGGCCTGCCTGCCCGCGCTGACGGGGGCCTGGCGGCACCGGGCGGGCGGCATGCTGCTGTCCAGCTCGGGCCACTTCCCGGTGGACCGTGCGGCATTACAACGGCCAGACCTGATCGCTGGCCCCCTGCCCCGCACCATCAACATGTCCACGATTGGGGATGATCTGCTGCGTGCGGCATCACCGGAGTTTGGCCCGCGTATCGACGCCGTGGTGGTCTACAACAGCAACCCAGTGGCGGTGGCACCCGAGTCTGCCAAGGTGGTTGCCGGGTTTGCGCGCGAAGACCTTTTCACCGTGGTGCTGGAGCACTTCCAGACCGACACTGTGGATTACGCCGACTATGTTCTGCCCGCCACCACCCAGCTGGAGCACTGGGACGTACACGTCGCCTATGGCCACACCGATGTGCTGCTGAACCGGCCTGCCATTGCGCCAGTGGGTGAGGCCTGGCCCAACACCGCAGTATTCCGGGCGCTGGCGCAGCGCATGGGCTTTACCGACTCGTGTTTTGCCGAGGACGACGCCACGCTGTGCCGGCAGGCTTATGGCGACAAGGTGGATTTCAAGCAGTTGCTGGAGCGGGGGTTTGCCAGCCTGTCCCTGCCCGAGGCACCGTTTGCCGAAGGCGGGTTTCCGACGCCATCTGGTAAGTGTGAGTTCTTCAGCGCACGGCTGGCAGCACAAGGGCTGGACGGCGTGCCGGACTACCTGCCCAACTACGAACCCGCGGGAGCACCCGGCGCCTACCCGCTGGCCATGATTTCACCGCCTGCACGCAACTTTCTTAACTCCAGCTTCGTGAATGTGAAAAGCCTGCGCGACATCGAAGGGGAACCGCTGCTGGAGATCTGCGCGGCAGACGCCGAAACCCGTGGCATCACATCCGGCATGCTGGTGCGGGTGTTCAACAGCCGGGGGGAACACGTGTGTAAGGCCAAGGTGTCCAGCCGCGCCCGGCACGGTGTGGTGCATGGCCTGGGTATCTGGTGGCGCAAGCTGGGTGTGGACGGCACCAATGTCAACCAGCTCACAAGCCAGCGGCTGACCGACCTGGGCCGCGCGCCCACGTTCTACGACTGCCTGGTGGACGTACAACCCGTTGTTGTCCAGCCCGCTCCGCATGGCTGAATCGGTTCTGCAGGCCCAGCGCCTGGCACGGATGAAAGGTATTGCGCTGGCGCTGCTGTGCGGCGCAGGCGCGCTGTATGTTCTGGCCGTGGCCATGGAACAGCGCCATCCGGCCTGGGCTTATGTGGCGGCATTTTCCGAAGCGGCGATGGTCGGAGCCATTGCCGACTGGTTTGCGGTGGTAGCGCTGTTTCGCCATCCGCTGGGTCTGCCGATTCCCCACACCGCCATCATTCCGAAGAACAAGGACCGTATTGGCGAAAATCTGGCGAGTTTTATCTGCGACAACTTCTTGGGCACTCCGCAGTTGCTCGACAAGATCCGCAGTTTTGATCCTGCGGGCACACTGGCCCACTGGCTGGTGCAGCCGGAGAATGCCGCGACCACCGGCCAGCATCTGGTGGTAGCCGCACGGTATGGCCTGCACGCGCTGGACGATGGCCGGGCACGGGAATTCATCCGCCAGGCGGCGTCTGCAGGGCTGCAGAAAATCGATGTCTCGCAACTTGCGGGGCAGGTGCTGGACACCCTCACGGTAGGCGGCCGCCACCAGGCGTTGCTGGACGACCTGCTGCTGCAGGTGGCGACCTTGCTGCAGAGTGAAAACCTGCAGACTGAACTGACCGAAGCCATTGCACGCGAAGTCAAAGGGCTGCGTTATGTAGGGCTCGACAACATTGCGGCCAAGATGGCCACCCGCAAGATCGTGGCAGCCGTCGCGCGCACCATCATCGAGATGGCAGAAGACCCGCAACACATCCTGCGCCTGCGGTTTGACGGCCTGATGGCGGGTTTTACGCAGCGCCTCAAGGAAGACCCGGAATTCCAGGTCAAAGGTGAAGCCATCCGTGATGAATTACTGGCCCACCCTGCCTTCAACGCCCACGTGTACGGACTCTGGCAGTCGCTGCAAACATGGTTGCAGCACGATTTGGACAAAGAGGATTCATCCATCCGTGCACGTATCACCGGGATGGCACTCACCCTCGGAAAACAGCTGCAAGCGGATACGGACATACAGGCATGGATCAATGCGCAGATCCTCGCCGCAGCGCCGGTGCCCATTGAGCGTTACCGCGAAGACATCCGCAGCTACATCGTGCACCGCATCCAGGACTGGAATGCGACGGAATTGACCAATGAACTGGAACGCAACATCGGGCGCGACCTGCAGTTCATCCGTATCAATGGCACGCTGGTGGGTGGGCTGGTAGGCCTGTGTATCCATGCCGCCACGCAATGGCTGAAGGCCACCTGACACCGTAAAAACAAAAACCGCCACACATTGCTGTGTGGCGGTTTTTGTAGTGGCCGTAAAGCCATGTTGGTTGCGCGAGTAGGATTTGAACCTACGACCTTTGGGTTATGAGCCCAACGAGCTACCAGGCTGCTCCATCGCGCGGTAAGAGATAAATTATAGCCTATTTATGCGGCTTTGTCAGCTTCTGGTGCAGAAACTTCTGCACGGTCGACCAATTCGACCAGCGCCATAGGTGCGTTGTCACCCACGCGGAAGCCCATCTTCAGGATACGTGTGTAGCCACCAGGACGGGTCTGGAAACGGGGGCCCAGATCATTGAAGAGCTTGGTCACGCTGTCGCGGCTGCGCAGGCGGTCAAAGGCCAGGCGGCGGTTGGCCAGCGTAGGGGTCTTGGCCAGCGTGATCATCGGTTCGATGACGCGGCGCAGTTCTTTGGCCTTGGGAACCGTGGTCTTGATGACTTCATGCTCGATGAGCGAGTTCATCATGTTTTGCAGCATCGCAAGGCGGTGCGAGCTGGTGCGGTTGAGTTTGCGGAGTCCGTGTCCGTGGCGCATGGTGCTTACCTTTTCATTTAAATTAAATCGGGCAGCCGGATCAGGTACTGCCCAATGCACTGTTCCCCAAAGAGGAACCCAACATTATAGCTTTCACAAGCTATTTCAGTGTGCACATCCCTTCCTTCAAGAGATACCGCGGAACTGGCTTTGCCAGGCCGCTGGTATCGCCCCCTGCAAGGGGGAAAGCGCCAAAGGCGCTTCGGGGGTGTGCCTATTTCAGCGCTTATCGAGACCAGCCGGTGGCCAGCTCTCCAGCTTCATGCCCAGCGTCAAGCCGCGCGAAGCCAGCACTTCCTTGATTTCATTGAGCGACTTGCGACCCAGATTCGGGGTCTTGAGCAGCTCATTTTCGGTGCGCTGAATCAGGTCACCGATGTAGTAGATGTTTTCGGCCTTCAGGCAGTTGGCAGAACGAACCGTGAGTTCCAGCTCATCGACAGGACGCAGCAGAATCGGGTCGAACGGCGTATTGCCGCGTGCAGCTTGTGGCTCAAATGATGGCAGGTCACCACCTTCGAGCTGAGCAAACACAGCCAGTTGTTCCACCAGGATCTTGGCAGAAGCACGCACTGCATCTTCCGCAGAAATGGCACCGTTGGTTTCGATTTCGACAACCAGCTTGTCCAGATCGGTACGTTGCTCAACACGCGCGCTTTCAACCGTGTAGCTCACACGCTTGACGGGCGAGAACGATGCATCCAGCACGATACGGCCAATCGACTTGGTGGGCTCGTCGCCGTAACGGCGCATGCTGCCGGGCACATAACCACGGCCTTTTTCCACCTTGATCTGCATGTCCAGCTTGCCGCCTTGCGACAGCGTGGCAATGATGTGATCAGGGTTGATGATTTCCACGTCATGGGGCGTCTGGATATCAGCGGCCGTCACAACACCTTCGCCGTCTTTGCGCAGGCTCAGGGTCACTTCGTCACGGTTGTGCAGCTTGAAGACCACACCCTTCAGGTTCAGCAGGATGTTGACAACATCTTCCTGCACGCCGTCAATGGACGAGTACTCGTGCAGAACACCTGCAATGGTGACTTCTGTCGCTGCGTACCCCACCATGGACGACAGCAGCACGCGGCGGATGGCGTTACCCAGCGTATGGCCGTAACCACGCTCGAAAGGCTCCAGTGCGACCTTGGCCCGGTTCAGGCCCAGCTGCTCAACGGTGATAGCTTTGGGTTTCAGCAAATTTGTTTGCATGCAGACTTCCTCTCAATGCCCCCAGCTCGTTACACCGGTAAGGCTGATGAAGCACCTGCACCGCGATGCCTCGCGGTTCAGGAACGAAAATGGGATCCACGGCCAGGCTCGAAGCCAGCCCGTGGATCACTTTACTTAGCGGGAATACAGTTCGACGATCAGGGATTCGTTGATGTCCGAACCGAACTCATCGCGGTCAGGAACCTTCTTGAACACGCCTTCAGCCTTGGCCAAGTCCACTTCCACCCAGGCTGGCATGCCAACTTGCTGGGCCAGTTGCAGCGCTTCAACAATGCGGTTTTGCTTCTTCGACTTTTCGCGCACTGCCACCACGTCACCGGTTTTCACCAGGTACGAAGGGATGTTGACCGACTTGCCGTTCACCGTGATCGCCTTGTGCGACACCATCTGACGGGCTTCTGCACGCGTCGAGCCGAAGCCCATGCGGTACACCACGTTGTCCAGACGGGACTCCAACAGGAACAACAGGTTGGCACCGGTGTTGCCCTTGCGGCGGTCAGCTTCTTCGAAGTAGCGGCGGAATTGTTTTTCCAGCACGCCGTACATGCGCTTGACCTTCTGCTTTTCACGCAGTTGCAGACCGAAGTCAGACGTGCGGGCACCCGAGGTGCGGCCGTGCTGACCAGGCTTGGAGTCGAATTTGGCCTTGTCGCTGATCGAGCGGCGTGCGCTCTTCAGGAACAGGTCGGTGCCTTCACGGCGGGAAAGTTTGGCTTTGGGGCCGAGGTAACGTGCCACGTTGTGTCCTTTAAATCATCTGCCGCACTTACATGCGGGAGCCAGCCTTTGCAAGCAGAGGCTGGCGGTGGGCTTCAATAAATGAAATCGAATGCCAGCTGTACCCAATCGCGAGGCGATTAGATGCGGCGGCGTTTTTGTGGGCGGCAACCGTTGTGTGGCACGGGTGTCACGTCGGCGATCGACGTGATACGGATGCCCAGAGCGCCCAGAGCACGCACCGAAGACTCGCGACCAGGACCTGGGCCCTTGATCTCGACGTCCAGGTTCTTGATGCCCTGTTCAATGGCGGCACGACCGGCCACTTCCGATGCTACCTGGGCAGCAAAGGGGGTGGACTTGCGTGAGCCCTTGAAACCTTGACCACCGGACGATGCCCACGAGAGTGCATTGCCTTGGCGATCAGTGATCGTGATGATGGTGTTGTTGAACGATGCGTGCACGTGTGCAACGCCGTCCGACACGTTCTTGCGAACCTTCTTGCGAACACGTTGTGCTGCGCTGTTACCGGGTTTTGCCATAGTGGTCTCTCAATCCCTTTTATTTCTTCAAAGACGCAGCAGCTTTGCGCGGGCCCTTGCGGGTACGTGCATTGGTGCGGGTGCGTTGACCACGCATCGGCAGGCCACGGCGATGACGGAAGCCGCGGTAGCAGCCGATGTCCATCAAACGCTTGATGTTCATCGTTGTCTCGCGACGCAGATCACCCTCAATCGTGAACTCCGCGATTTGGTCGCGGATCTTTTCAAGATCGCCATCCGTCAGATCTTTGATCTTCTTGGAATAAGCAATGCCTGTGGCTTCGCAGATTTTGCGAGCGCGGGTGCGACCGATACCAAAAATGGCGGTCAAGCCAATTTCAGCATGCTTGTGCGGCGGAATATTAATGCCAGCGATACGTGCCATATGCGTCCTCTTTAACTTTCAATCAACCTTGGCGCTGTTTATGGCGCTGGTCCGTGCAGATCACGCGCACCACACCTTTGCGGCGGATGATCTTGCAGTTGCGGCAGATTTTCTTGACCGAAGCCGAAACTCTCATTTCATTTCTCCTAAAATTTTTGCCCCGTTGCGACTATCGCAACGCACTTGGCGCGAAACACGATCCGTGCCCGCGACAAGTCGAAGGGCGCCAAATCAACCGTTAACTTGCCACCAGAACAATCTCAACTCAGTTGCCTGGTGAGGTCTTGAAATTGGCCTTCTTCAACAACGACTCGTACTGCTGAGACATCATGTAGTTCTGCACCTGGGCCATGAAGTCCATGGTGACCACCACAATAATCAACAGCGATGTACCACCGAAATAAAACGGCACGTTGTACTTCAAGATCAGGAATTCCGGCAACAGGCACACCAACGTGATGTAGATAGCGCCAGCCAAAGTCAGGCGAACCAGAATCTTGTCGATGTACTTGGCGGTTTGGTCACCTGGCCGAATACCAGGAATGAACGCACCACTTTTCTTCAGGTTGTCTGCTGTTTCGCGGCTATTGAACACAAGAGCCGTGTAGAAGAAGCAGAAAAACACGATCGCTGCAGCGTAGAACATCACATAAATAGGCTGACCAGGGGTCAACGCACTGGAAATGTCCTTCAGCCACCGCATGGATTCACTGGCACTGAACCAGTTCACCACCGTTGCAGGAAGCAAGATTATAGAAGATGCAAAGATGGGAGGGATCACACCTGCCATGTTCAGCTTCAGAGGCAGGTGCGACGATTGCCCGCCATACACCTTGTTGCCCACCTGACGCCTTGCATAGTTCACCAGAATCTTGCGCTGACCACGTTCGACGAACACCACAAAGTAGGTCACCAAAGCAATGGCAATCACGATGATCAGTGCCACGATGATGCTCATTGCACCCGTACGCACCAGTTCCAGCAAACCACCCACAGCACTTGGCAAACCAGCAGCGATGCCTGCAAAAATCAGGATCGAGATGCCGTTACCCAAACCACGTTCTGTAATTTGCTCACCCAGCCACATCAGGAACATGGTGCCGGCAGTCAGGCTGACCACTGCGGTCAGGCGAAAACCGAAACCAGGGTTCAGCACCAGACCGGCAGAACTTTCCAGCGCGATGGCAATACCCATCGACTGGAACAAGGCCAGACCCAACGTGCCATACCGTGTGTACTGCGTGATCTTGCGGCGGCCGGACTCACCCTCTTTCTTCATGGATTCGAAGGTAGGGACAACGTAAGTCAGCAACTGCATGATGATCGATGCCGAGATGTACGGCATGATCCCCAGCGCAAACACAGTAAACCGGGACAACGCACCACCCGAGAACATGTTGAACAGGTTCAGGATGCCGCCTTGCTGGCCGTTAAACAGTGCCTGCAACTGGGCAGGGTCAATTCCAGGAACTGGAATGTGTGCACCGACGCGGTAAACAACCAGCGCCAACAGCAAAAAGACCAGCCGGCGACGCAAATCGCCAAACTTCCCGGTCTTTGCAACTTGTGCTGCGCTAGTAGCCACTGTGGTTCTCTTTCAACAAGATGATCAGGCGAAGCTGCCGCCAGCCGCTTCAACAGCAGCCTTGGCACCAGCGGTTGCGCCGATACCGGTCAGCTTGACAGCTTTGCTGAGCGAACCCGTGTTAACGACCTTGATCACCTTGGCCAACTGACCCACCAGGCCAGCTTGCTTCAGGGTCAAAACGTCCACCTCAGCAGCGCCCAACTTTTCGAGCGTTGTCAAAGTGATTTCAGCGTTGAATTGCAGCAGATGCGATTTAAAACCGCGCTTGGGCAAACGGCGTTGCAGGGGCATTTGGCCGCCTTCAAAACCTACCTTGTGGTAGCCGCCCGAACGGGACTTCTGGCCCTTGTGGCCACGGCCAGCGGTTTTGCCGAGGCCAGAACCGATACCACGACCAACACGGCGTTTGTAATGCTTAGCGCCGTCTGCGGGCTTGATGCCATTGAGTTCCATCATCAACCTCTCAGAGCACTTTGACCAGATAACTGATCTTGTTAATCATGCCGCGCACCTCAGGGGTGTCTTGCAGTTCGCTCGTGCTGTTGAGCTTGCGCAAGCCCAGGCCACGGACAGTGGCGCGGTGCGATTCTTTGGTTCCAATGGGGCTACGCACCAGTTGGACTGTGACTTTATTAGGGGTCGTCATGTTTGGCTCCAGGATCAGGCGAAGATGTCTTCGACCGACTTGCCGCGCTTGCTGGCCACGTCAGCAGCCGTGGTGCAGTTGCGCAGTGCATCCAACGTGGCGCGAACCATGTTGTAAGGATTGGAAGAACCGTGGCTCTTGGCGACGATGTCGGTGATACCCATCACTTCGAACACAGCGCGCATGGGGCCGCCTGCGATGATGCCGGTACCCTTAGGGGCTGGCATCATGAGCACGTTGGCAGCGCCATGGTGGCCTTCAACGCGGTGGTGGATGGTGCCGTTTTTCAACGAGACCTTCACCAGGTTGCGGCGGGCTTCTTCCATTGCTTTTTGCACAGCAGCAGGCACTTCTTTCGACTTGCCCTTGCCCATGCCGATGCGGCCATCGCCGTCACCAACCACGGTCAGTGCAGCAAAGCCGAGAATACGACCGCCCTTGACCACTTTGGTGACGCGGTTCACCGCAATCATCTTCTCGCGCATGCCGTCTTCTGGACCGTCACTCTGCGCTTTGGGTGTAAATTTAGCCATTTTTTATTCCGCTCCGCTTAGAACTGCAGGCCAGCTTCACGTGCCGCGTCGGCCAAAGCCTTGACGCGACCGTGGTATGCGAAACCAGCACGGTCAAATGCAACCTTTTCAACGCCAGCTGCTTTTGCTTTTTCGGCGATCAGCTTGCCAATCACCGTGGCTGCTGCTGCGCTGCCGCCCTTGCCCGAACCACCCAGCGACGTGCGAACGTCGGCTTGGGCCGTGGACACGGTGGCCAGCACTTTGCTGCCGTCGCCGGAAATGACGGTTGCATAGATATGCAGGTTGGTACGGTTGACGGTCAGGCGCGCGACACCTTGCATGGCAATGCGGATGCGCGTCTGACGGGACCGGCGAAGACGTTGTTGTTTCTTGGTCAACATGGTGCTGCCCTTACTTCTTCTTGGTTTCTTTGATCGTGATCTTCTCATCCGAATAACGGATGCCCTTGCCCTTGTAAGGCTCTGGGGGACGAATCGCACGAATCTCAGCGGCTACCTGGCCCACACGTTGGCGGTCGGCACCCTTGATGATCACTTCAGTGGGGGTTGGCGTGGCCACAGTGATGCCAGCTGGCATTTCCTTGTTGACCGGATGCGAATAACCCACCGTCAGGTTCAGCTTGGTGCCTTGTGCCTGGGCCTTGTAACCCACACCCACCAAGTTCAACTTCTTTTCGAAACCCTTGCTGACGCCAACAACCATGTTGTTGACCAGCTGGCGCAGCGTGCCGCTCATGGCATTGGCTTCGCGGGAGTCGTTGGCAGGCTCAAAGCTGAGCTTGCCGTCGTTGTTGGACACATTGACCAAGTTATGGCGGACTTGCGACAAAGCGCCGCCCGTACCCTTGACATTGATCTGGTCGTCTTTGATCGACACATCCACGCCTGCGGGGATGGTGATCGGCATTTTTCCTACACGGGACATTTCAGTTTCTCCTTCAATGCCGCGGGTTAAGCCACGTAGCAGAGCACTTCACCACCGACACCGGTAGCGCGCGCTTTGCGATCAGTCATCACACCTTGCGGCGTCGTCACGATTGCAACACCCAGGCCGTTCATGACTTGGGGAATGGCATCGCGGCCCTTGTAAATACGCAGGCCGGGACGGCTCACGCGTTCGATACGTTCGATGACCGGACGGCCAGCGTAGTACTTCAGGGCAATTTCAAGTTCGGATTTGCCGTCTTCGGTTTTCACCTTGAAGCCGTCAATGTAGCCTTCGTCTTGCAGCACCTGCGCAATTGCAATCTTCACTTTGGAAGATGGCACCGACACGGTGGGCTTGGCCACCATTTGTGCATTGCGGATGCGTGTCAGCAAGTCGGCAATGGGATCACTCATGCTCATGTTTAATCTCCTGCCTGCTTACCAGCTGGCCTTGGTGACACCGGGGATGTCGCCAGCAAAAGCCAGTTCACGAATCTTGGCGCGAGCCAAGCCGAACTGGCGGAATGTTCCGCGAGGACGACCGGTGATCGCACAACGGTTGCGCTGACGCGTGGGGTTCGCGTTGCGTGGAATCTTTTGCAGACCCAGACGGGCTTCTGCGCGCTCTTCTTCGCTGCGCTTCTGGTCATTGGCAGCTGCCTTCAGTTCTGCGTATTTCACCGCAAACTTGGCTGCCAGTTTTTCGCGCTTGAGTTCGCGTTGGATCAAAGCTTGTTTAGCCATGGATGACCTCAGTTCTTGAACGGGAACTTGAAACCGGCGAGCAGTGCCTTGCACTCTTCGTCGTTCTTGGCCGTCGTGGTGATGCTGATATTGAGACCGCGCAAGGCATCAACCTTGTCGTACTCAATTTCCGGGAAAATGATCTGCTCTTTCACGCCGATGTTGTAGTTACCACGGCCATCGAAAGCGCGACCAGAGATACCACGGAAGTCACGTACACGGGGCAAAGCCACGGTGACGAAACGATCCAGGAATTCGTACATGCGCACGCCACGCAGCGTGACCATGCAACCAATGGCCTGGCCTTCGCGGATCTTGAAACCGGCGATAGCCTTCTTGGCCAAGGTCACCACAGGCTTTTGGCCAGCGATCTTGGTCAGGTCGGACACAGCGTTGTCCATGACCTTCTTGTCGGAAACTGCCTCGCTCACACCCATATTGAGTGTGATCTTGGTCAGGCGCGGCACCTGCATGGGTGACTTGTAGCCGAACTTCTCAGTGAGTTCGGGAACTACTTTTTCGCGATAGTGTTGTTGGAGTCGTGCCATATCGATACCTTTTAGGCCACCTTGATTTCTTCGCCGCTGGACTTGAAGACGCGAACGCGCTTGCCGTCAGCTTGCAGCTTGATGCCCACGCGGTCAGCCTTGCCCGTAGCAGCGTTAAAAATCGCCACGTTGGACTGGTGAATCGGCATGGCCTTTTCGATGATCCCGCCCGTTGTTCCCTTCAGGGGGTTTGGCTTGGCGTGTTTCTTCACCAGGTTGATGCCATCCACCAGAATGTAGGAATCATCCTTGCGCAGCGTGACGGTGCCACGCTTGCCCTTGTCGCGCCCTGCGAGCACGATGATTTGGTCGCCCTTGCGAATCTTGTTCATGGCACGTCCTTAAAGAACTTCAGGAGCCAGGGACACGATCTTCATGAACTTTTCGGTACGCAGTTCACGCGTCACGGGTCCAAAGATACGGGTGCCGATAGGCTCCAGCTTTGCATTGAGCAACACTGCTGCGTTGCCGTCGAATTTGACGAGGGAGCCATCGCCACGGCGGATGCCCTTGGCTGTACGAACCACCACCGCACTGTAGATCTCGCCTTTTTTGACGCGACCGCGCGGAGCAGCTTCTTTAATGCTCACCTTGATGATGTCGCCAACGCTTGCATAGCGACGCTTGGAACCGCCGAGCACCTTGATGCACAGGACGGATTTAGCGCCGGTATTGTCGGCAACCTCTAACCGAGATTCTGTCTGGATCATTTTTCAATATTCCCAACTTGTACCGGGTAAACCAGCTTCATAGCCAGCCACCTAGTCAGTCTTGGGCCCGTCGTCCGCGCTGCAAACCATTCACAACGCATCTTATTGGGCAAGAACTTACGCTCTTTCAAGCGAAGCCCACGATTCTGTCAAAGATACTTCGGACTGTCAACAACCCTTTGCGCCTAATTCACGCAGAAATGTGCAAATACCGCACACCGCGTTGCACAAATACATCCGCCGCCGCCCAGCACAGGCCCCGGGGCAGGCCAGCCACACCAGCCGAGGACAGCTTTTACTATGAATTTAATAGCTGTATGCGCTTATAAACAGGGCAGCAGAGGCCATTTTCTTGTAAATTCCTGGCATCAGCGCCGCCACCACGCCGCATAAACTCCCCGCCATGACAAACGCCCTCACACGCCGCGCCCTGCTGGGGGCGGGTCTGTTCGGCCTGGTGGGTTGTGGCCAGCCGCCGCCTGCTACAGGCAACAAAATCCCCTCCGGCACAAGCAACACCCCCCGCCTGCGCTTGATCGGCGAGGCCACGCTGCCGCACCGGATGGACTTTCAGGGCACGGTGGTGGGCGGGCTGTCGGGCATTGACTACGACCCGGCCAGCGGCCTGTATGTACTGGTCAGTGATGACCGCTCGCAGCTGAACCCGGCACGTTTCTACACCGCACGTATTGCACTGACCGCAACCGGCCTGGGCACCCCGGTGCTGCACAGCGTCACGCCCCTGCTGCGGGCCGATGGCAGCCCCTTCCCCAACAGCCGCCGCGCCCAAGCCCACGAGGAAGTGCCCGACCCCGAAGCCATCCGCTGGTTGCCGGGCGGCAACCTCCTGTGGACAAGCGAAGGCACAGTCACCCGGGGTATGGGCCCCGCGCTGCATGAGAGCCAGGCCGATGGCCGCTGGGTGCGCAACATCACCCTGCCCGCCATGTTCGACGCCAACCTGGGCGGCGGCACCGGGCCGCGCGACAACCAGACGCTGGAAGGCCTGGCGCTCACACCTGACGGGCGCACCGCCTGGCTGGCCATGGAAGACGCGCTGATCCAGGACGGCCCGCTGCCGCGCATCGGTGCCCTCGGTGGCCCCTGCCGCATCACCGCCGTGGATGTGGCGTCGGGCCGGGTGCTGCGCCAGATTGCCTATGTGCTCGACCCGATTCCGGCGCGGGGCCCGCTGCCCGGCGTCATACCGCCCACCGTGTACGCCGACAACGGCATCAGCGAAGTGCTGATGCAGGACGCCCACCAGATGCTGGTGCTGGAGCGTGCCTACGTGATGGGCCAGGGCAACTCGCTGCGGCTGTACCGCATCGACACCCGCGCGGGCACTGACACGCTGGCGCTGCCGCAACTTACAGCCGCCAACCACCAGCCCGCGCCCAAAACCCTGGTGGCCGACTTCGCCACACTCGGGCTCAGCCGCCTGGACAATACCGAAGGTATGACCTGGGGCCCGGCGCTGCAGCACGGCAACCGCAGCAGCCGCACCTTGGTGGTTGTCAGCGACGACAATTTCCGCTCGGCCCAGACCACCCAATTCGCCGCCTTTGAATTCATCGAGTAAACCCATGCGCACCACACCCAAACCCACAGCCCCCGACACCACCATCGCCTTCATCGGCGGCGGCAACATGGCCAGCGCCATCATTGGCGGCCTGATCCACCAGGGCCTGGACGCCGGCCGCATCGAGATCGTCGAGCCCTGGGCCGAGGCCCGCGAACGCCTGCAGCAGCAGTTCGGCATCACCGCCCAGGAAGCCCCCAGCGCCGCGCTGGCCCGCTGCGCGCTGGTGGTGTGGGCCGTCAAACCCCAGACCTTCCGCGACGCCGCCGCGCAGGCCCGTGCCCACACCCAGCACGCGCTGCACCTCAGTGTGGCCGCCGGCATTCGCTCGGACAGCATCGCCCAGTGGCTGGGTAGCGAACGTATCGTGCGCGCCATGCCCAACACCCCCGCACTCGTTGGCAAAGGCATGACCGGCCTGTTTGCGCGCGCCGCCGTATCGGCGCAGGAGCGCGACCTGGTCGAAGCCGTGGTCGCCACCACCGGTGCCCATGTGTGGCTGGGGGAAGAGTCGCACCTCGACGCCGTGACCGCGCTGTCCGGCTCCGGCCCGGCCTATGTGTTCTATTTCCTCGAAGCCATGGTGCAGGCAGGCACCGGCATGGGCCTGACCGAAACCCAGGCGCGCCAGTTGGCCATCGGCACCTTCACTGGCGCGGCCGAGCTGGCCAGTGCGTCCACCGACCCGCTGGAACTGCTGCGTGAACGGGTCACCTCCAAAGGCGGCACCACCTACGCCGCGCTCACCAGCATGGAAACCAGCGGCGTCAAGGCCGCGTTTGTGCAGGCCATGCAGGCGGCCCAAACCCGTGCCGCCGCGCTGGGCGACGAGTTCGGCACACCCGCATGAGCATCCCACCCGCCGCGCTGCTGGGCGCGGCCATCCTGTCGGAAGTGATGGCCACCACCGCCCTCAAGGCGTCCGACGGCTTCACCCGCCTGGGGCCCAGCCTGCTCGCGGGCCTGGGGTACTGCATTTCGTTCTACCTGCTGGCCCAGGTGATGAAAAGTATCCCCACAGGCGTGGTTTACGCCGTGTGGTCGGGCCTGGGCATCGTGTTGATTTCGGTGGTGGGCTGGGCGGTGTACGGCGAAAAACTGGACACCGCCGCTTTGATTGGTATGGCGATGATTGTGGCGGGGGTGGGCGTCATCCAGCTGTTTTCGAAGACGGCGGGGCATTAACCGCGCCCAAGAAACCGCCACCCTTCGAATCAGCATTAAACAGGCCTCTAGCGCCCTGTGAATGGACGTTAACAGCTATATATTTAATAGCAAATAACCTCAGCGGGCCCGCCCAACCACATCCCGCAGCAGCGCCAGATGCCGGGGCACGCGCAGCAAACTCGCCACCTTGGCTGGCCGGGCGGTGCAGGTACAAACGCAGGTAACGGATGGAAGGCTGCATGCGCAGTCCAACGCGAGGGGGTTCAGCCGCCCCGGCTCAGGCCGTCGATGACCGAGGGCGGCGCATTCACCTCTCCGGGCTGCCCCAGGAACTGAGCACCCGCCTGGATAAAGACCTGCAGACTGGGCCGCAGGTCGCTGGGCACGGCGATCAGGTCCATACCCAGCACCCGGGCCATTTCGGCCAGCGTGGAATAACGCGGATCGAGGTCACCCCTCCAGCCGCTGCACCGTCATACGCGACAGGCCCGCGCGTTCGGCCAATTCGGCCTGGGTGAGTTTGGCGGCTTTGCGGGCCAGGGTAAGGCGGGTGATCAGCTCATTGGACATGATCGTTAATATACTTTTTTTAATAAAAAAGAGTATAAAAATCATCTTTCAATCCACAAGCATTTGCAAGGAACAGAACGAAGCCCGATCCAAAAGCTGCGGCTGTGAATACAGCATCACTTCTTCACTGGTCGGTAAGGCCCATCAGGAATCGCATTAGGTCCGAGGACAAACACCTGTTGGTTGGCTTGCTGGGTCAGCGGAAGATAGTTGGGTGCCATACGCGCCAAAGCTGCAGAAACCAATGCACCCACCAATCCGCCGCCATTGTTGCCAGGGGAATACTGCATCCTCTGGGTCGCGCTCCACAGCTCCGTACCATCCTTTCCGACCATCCGGTAATCAAACTCCACGGTCACCGTGGCAGCAAGCACAAGGTACTGCGCATCCCAACGATTGATGGTTACATACAGAACAGCATCGGCACCAAACAGCTGCGCCAGCGTCTCTGGGGGCTGGTGGTGAATTTGCTCCCCTTCGTACAGCCCCTCCTGCTCCAACACAAATTTCGCGGTGTTGACGGGGAATATGTAGAACCCCTTTTCGGCCAATGGCAGGGTCAGCGTTGAAAGCAGGTAGTTAGGTGCGTCAACGTCCAGCGACTTGTTAACCGCCGGAACCACCAGAATCGACCGGGGCGTCGCTGTGTGAAACGCACTCAAGTCTTTTTTGGCTGGTGCCGTTACACACCCCGTCAACGCGACAGCCAAAATGCAAAGCATCCATTTGATCGCCTTCATGACTTAGCCTCTGCTTTTTCACCTGTGGGTTTATCAATATTCTTAATGAGCGTATCCATCAACCCCTTGCTTTCGGGCCAAGCAGCACGCTCCTTGGCATACATGGCTACCGCTTTCGTCTTATCCCCTGCCTGCAGATAGGCCGTACCCAGCTCAGCATAGAGGCCTGGGGCAACTTTTTGCTGAGACTGCTCCATCTTTGTGACATGCGTTTCTAGCCCTTGGCGAAACTCCACCGCCTTCTCCGGGCTCTTATAAGACGCATACAACATGGCGTCGTAGCCGCCCCATTGGTAAAGCCCTGGGGTCGCACACCCCACCAAACACAAACTGAACAGCGCAAGACCCAGTGTTTTCATTGCGATTTTCATTTAACAATAAACGGGCGAGCCACGCCGTCTCCAAGGTAAGCACGCTCATCCAACAGTACTTCAGCACCAAGCACCACACGCACGTCGTGACTTCCTGGCAAAACTCTCAGCGCACCTTTTCCATCCAGAAAATCGCCCAGGCGACCCGCGTCGAGCCCATCAACCAGGACACGCGCCTCTTGGATTCTTGCATCGGCTAAGTTAACTCGAAAAGAAATCTGTGGTCGTAGATCCACCACGCTTTTTTGTTCGGTGGGGTACTGTACACAGCCAGTCAGCAGCACCAAGACACCAGCGGAAATGCTGGCAAACATCCATTTCTTGCCTTGCATCAAGAGCCCTCCTTCACACGCACGACCAGCTGGTCCAGTTTGAAACCCTGCACGGCCCCACTCACCAGACTCACTACCGAGCCTTCGGTGGCCTCGGAATCGCCAAAATTCGAATCAATTCGGATCTGGGCCACTTCCTTTCCAGGCAAAGTGATGTCAAAACCTGTTTGGGGCGACTTGATTTTTTCACCTGCCGTCTGCACGGAGAACAACATGCCGGGCTTCAACCCCTGAGACTTGCCACCGGCAACAAAGAGTCTCCCTTGCTCCGCAGATAGGAAATAGGTCTGCCACGGGCGTGCGGCCATTTGGGTCGAAAGACGGTTTACCGCCTCAGAGACAGCTTGGCGGATTGCTGAATCGTTCAGCGTTCCGTCATAAGCAGCTTGTGAGCCAAAGCCGAATGTAGAGGCGGCTTCTGTCGAGGACTCACCGGCCCCCGAAGTTGCAAATACAACTTGACCGGTTGTTGTATCCACCAGGCGCAAGTCAACTTTCGCAAAAGCTATCTGCTTTTTGCTCGATGACACAAAGCCCGTCTGCCCAACAGCCTTGCGTCCAAACTCTGTCAGCGAACCCACGATCAGTGCGTCCACACCAATCAGATTCAGTTTGGTGCCCGTCAACTGACTCTCGTCCTTCAGCTTTGCGATATCAGGTCTTTCAAAAACCAAATACGCCCCTGACTCTGTGAGTGACTTGCTCAACAAATCAGTTACTTGCTTACCAAGAGGGTCACCGGAAGCATCACGCAAAAGAGAGCGCCCATACGTCGTTTCGTTGGTAATACGACCAAGCGCAATTTTTCTCTTCAATACGGGTTTTGCAGGAGGAGTCGCAACAACCGCTTGCTGGGCACTTCTTTGCGCAGCCACGGTCTGCGTGGACTCCTGGACAGCAACGGGTGACGTTTGAACGGCACAACCGGCAAAAAAAGATGCTGCGACTGTTACCGTAGCAATCCGAATGATGCGCAGCCGACGCTGCGCGATGTCCATATCCATCACGATCTTCCTCAAAATTGATTTGAATTGTTGATTCAATGCCTTCTTTGGAAAAAAATTGAATCTGTTGAAAAATCAGCTTTGAGGATAGCAGTCTTTATTGCGTAATAAACGTTACAAAAAATAGCCCGACCACAACTCAGCCCTTCCCGACACTCAAAGCCACCCCCACAAACACCGCAAACCCGACCCAGTGGTTCAGCCGAAAAGCCTTGAAGCAGCCGTCCCGGGTGCGGTCGCGGATCAGGTGCCAGTGCCATGCGGCCTGGGCGGCGGCAACGGCAATTGCTATATAAAACATAGCGCCTAGCGCTTTATGGGCAAGCGCCAGAGCCCAAATTGACAAGTAAATTGCATAAAACAGCATGATCGCCGCCACGTCAAACCGGCCCAGCGTGATGGCGGAGGTTTTCATGCCGATCTTGAGGTCGTCGTCGCGGTCGACCATGGCGTATTCGGTGTCGTAGGCCAGCACCCAGAACAGGTTGCCCAGCAGCAGCAGCCACGCCAGCGGCGGCACAGCGGCCCACACGCCCTGCAGGCTCAGCGCGGCCCAGGCTTGCACTGAGAACACCGTGCCCAGCGGGCCACCGTTCACCGCCGCAAAGGCCATGGGAATACCAAAGCTGAAGGCCACGCCCAGCACGGCCTGCGGCATGGAGACATGGCGTTTGGCATAGGGGTACACCAGCGCCACGGCCAGCGCGGGCACCGACCACAGCACGGTGGCCGGGTTGGTGGTCAGCACCAGTACAAAGGCTGCAAACGCCAGCAACGCGCCCAGCCCCAGCGCGTCCTTGACCGACAGCGCGCCACTGGTGACGGGGCGTTGTGCGGTGCGTTTGACGTGGCGGTCAAAGTCGCGGTCGGCCACGTCGTTGATGCAGCAGCCTGCGCTGCGCATGAGGATAGTGCCCAGCGTAAACACCACCAGCAGATGCCAGCCCGGAAAACCACCCGCTGCCACCCACAGCGCACTCAGCGACGGCCACAGCAGCAGCATCCAGCCGGCAGGGCGGTTCCAGCGAACCAGATCCAGGTACAGCGCAAAACGCGAATGCGCCGGGGCTTGCAGCACCATGGGTTACAGGCCCAGTTGTTGCAGGTTGGGCGCACCGTCCTGCATCGGAGGGCACCACAGGTAGCTGCCGGTGACGGGTTTGGATATCTTGAAAAGGCCGTCGATGGTGCCGTCCTCTTCCCCTGCCATGCGGCGCATCTGCACCTCGTAGGCGTCCAGCGAATGGCCGAAGGCGACAAACATCAGCCCCATCTTCTGCCCCAGCGCCCAGGGCATGGAGCGGCGCAGCACAAAGGCCTCGGGCGTAAAACTTTCCTGCTCCGTGCGTTTGACGTGGGCGGACTCGGGGGCGTCTTCCAGCTCGTCGTTGGTCTGCAGGTTGCGGCCCATGATGTGGTCGCGCTCGGTGCCGGACGTGGCTTCGAAGGTATCCATGTCGTGCACCCACTGCTGCATGGCCACAAAGCTGGAGCCGTCCAGCCCCGCGCCCTGCCCTTGCACCAGGGCGGCTGCGACGGCTTCGTCACCGTCCGGGTTTTCGGTGCCGTCTTCGTAACCGGTCAGGTCGCGGCCATGGCCACTGGCACCGAGTTTGTAGCGGAACGCGTCCACGGCGCGGTGGAAATGCAGCGCAGGTGCCACCGCCTTTTCAATGGCGCGGGCCTGCAGCAGCAGGTCGCCCTTTTCATCCCCACGCAACCAGCAGCACAAAGCGGTGGGTGTGGACGGCACATCAGCGCCATGGCCGGTCATCGCCGGAAACTCGCGCAGGCCGGGCACTGTCGCCCCGAGCGCTGCGACCAGTTGGGGCCCCACCGCCAGCAGGGTGTGGTCACCATCGACCAGCGGGGCCAGCCGTGACAGGCTGTCGCGCAGCGTGGCCGGTGTGGCGTTGGCTGCCAGGTTAAAAAAGACATAACGCCCAACTGGGGGCACGGTGGCCAGGATGGCAGCTTGTGCAGTGTGCATGGTTCGTTCGCGGGGTTGGTTTTTGAGGAGAAAAAGAGGAGCTGTTTCAGAGGCTGAGAGTTTTTTAGCCGTGCCCGAAAGGTGCGCCAAAACACCCCGGATCTAGGCGCAAAGCGCAACCATAGCGCGGGCTATGGTGAGCATTTGCAACGACGAGCCGGGGTGTTTTGGCGTGCAAGGCGGGCATGGATAAAAGACTCTCAGCCTCTCAAGTGATGCGGTGCACACCGGGCAGTTCACACGCATAAATGGCGTTGCGCAGCGCCGCAATGGCCTCGTACCGCGTGAAGCTGCGCCGCCAGGCCAGCACCACACGGCGTGATGGGGGTGCGGCATTCTGGCCGTCCACGATGGGCAGGTAACGCACAAAGGTTTCGTCGGTGTCGTCATCCACCAGCTTGCGGCGGGCCTTGGCTGGGGCCTTCAGGTCGCGCAGCGCCCGTTTGGGCACACCCAGGCGCGGCACCAAAGTGACGCCCATGCCCGCCGCCACCATGTGTTTGATGGTTTCCAGCGACGAGCCTTCAAAACTCTTACGGATGCCTTCGGCGTTGCTGGAAAAACGGGCGAACTCGGGGCAGACCTCGAGCACGTGGTCGCGGAAGCAATGGCCGTTGCCCAGCAGCAGCATGGTTTCCTGCTTCAGGTCTTCCGAGCTGACCGATGTGCGCTCTGCCAGCGGGTGGTTGCTGGGCACGGCGGCCATAAAGGGCTCGTCGTACAGCGCGGCCACGGCCAGGCCGGTGTCGGGAAAGGGCTCGGCCATGATGGCGCAGTCGATCTCGCCGGTGCGCAGCATCTCCAGCAGCTTGACGGTGAAGTTCTCCTGCAGCATCAACGGCATTTGCGGCGTGCGTTCGATGGCCTTGCGCACCAGGTCGGGCAGCAGGTAGGGGCCGATGGTGTAGATCACGCCCAGCGTCAGCGCCCCGGCCAGCGGGTCTTTGCCGCGTTTGGCGATCTCCTTGATGCCCGCAGCCTGCTCCAGCACCATCTGCGCCTGGCGCACGATCTCTTCACCCAGCGGTGTCACCGACACCTCGCTGGCGCTGCGTTCAAACAGCTTGACCTCCAGCTCTTCTTCCAGCTTCTTGATGGCCACCGAGAGGGTCGGCTGCGACACATAGCAGGCATCCGCCGCCTTGCCAAAGTGTTTCTCGCGGGCCACGGCAACGATGTACTTCAACTCGGTGAGGGTCATGGCTGGGGCTCCTGCGGGGTGGCGCTGGCGGCCACAGGGTTGCGGTCCAGCTGGTTCCACTCCAGCGCCCGGCTGCGCCAATGGCTGTCGATGGCCTGAGTGAAGTCGGCACGCACCAGCTTGCCCCGGGCTTGTAGCCAGTCGGTATCTTCGTGGCGCACCACCACACCTTCGAGTGGGCCGGGGCGGAACTGGCTTGTGCGGCCGGCCACCGCCTCGCGCAGATCGGCCTCGGTAACGTGGCCCAGGTGCAGGCGTGGCACCACCACCAGCCCGTTGTCACGCGCCCAGGCGTCGCGCCGCGCGGTGCTCCAGAAGCGGCCCTGTTGGCGGTCGTACACATCAAACAGCAGCCACCAGTCGGGCAGCGTGGGGTAGTCCAGCGAATGGCGGGCGGCGCACCATTCCCCAAAGGCGATCAGGTCGGGGCCCAGCGCATCAAACAAGCGGTCTTCGTGCTGGGCCAGCCAGGGCGACAGGCGGGCAAACTGGCCCGGCAACGCACCACCCAGTCCTTCAAGGTACTGGCCCCGGTTTTGCGCCCGCAGCTGGCCGTCCGGTGCCACCGAAAACCCGAGGTTGGCACCGTCGAGTTTTTCCTCCAGCACCACGTCGCCGTACAACAGATCGGCCACTTCTTCGGGCGACAGCACTTTGTCGTCACGCGGCCCACCCTGGCCCAGCCAGGCGATGTGGGGCGTGTGGGGGAATCGAAAAAATTGGCTCATGCCCTATTTTCGGCCAGTTCCGTGCTTCACCAGCCAGCGGGCACGCATCCAGTCTTCCAGCAGGTGTTCCACGTCCAGCCCGGCGGCCTCCATGGGGAGGTTGCAGTCCAGCCAGTCGGTGTCGCAGGCGTTGGTGATCTGGCAGGGGTGGCCCGCTGCAATGGCGGCCAGGCCGGCGGCGACGATCTTGCGGTCGGCCAGGTCGGTGACGGCTTCGGCCATGGTGGGCTCCAGCAGCGCATGGCCGTCGGCATCGTGCTCCAGACCGACCCACACCACTTCGTTGCGGTCGCGTTTGGCCATCAGGGCGAGCCAGCCGTAGTCCTGTTCACCCAGCTTATTCTGGTACTCGGCGCAGATGTCCCAGCCGTAGTCCAGCACCACATGGCGGCTGGGGTCGGACTCGAAGCCGTGCACCCATTCCAGCACTTTCTCGCGCAGAGCGGCTTCTTCGATGGGGGTGGAGTCTGCGCCAAAGGGCGAGGCGGCATCGGCCGCGCTGGCGACCAGCAACACGTTGGTGTCCACCACCCGGCACACGGCGGGCGCAATCACGGGCTCAGCCATGGGCCTGCCCCCGCATGCGCTGTGCGCGGGCCAGCGCCTGGGCGCGGGCCTCACCCACTGCATCGCCAAAAAACTGGGCGGGCCAGTTGCGCACGGCGCCAAATTCGTCCATGTCCAGCGGGCGTAAAACGGCGTCTGCACCGTTACGCTCGACAAAGTGCATCTGGCAGTGCCGCGCATCGGTCACACCCTGCGCCACCAGCGTCTGCATGTGGCGGAACAGGTGCTCGGAATGGGTTTCGACGATGAACTGCACACCACGCTGGCGACTCACCTCGACAAACATATCGGCCAGTACGGCCTGGGCCAGCGGGTGCAGGTGGATCTCGGGCTCCTCCAGCAGAATGGTGCTGCCCGGCGGCACAAAGTAGGCCACCGTCAACACCGGCAGCACCTGGGCCACCCCCACACCCACGTCGCGCACGTTGGCGGCCACACCGTCCTTGTGCACCAGCAGCTCGTAGTGGTTGGAGCGCCCCACCTGGCGCACCTCGATGCGCTCGGCCACGCCCATTTTCTGCAGCCAGTGCGACACACCGGCCAGCATCGCGCCCTGGTCGCCAGACTTCAGCAGCGCGCTGGCGGTGAGTGCGGCCATGGCTTCGTTGCCGTCGCTGCCCACCGCGCCAGGGCGGGATTTGTTCCACACATAGTCACGCCCCGGCTTGCGGCGCAGCGGCCCGAGGTAAACGATGGATTCGAGCGCACGCCGCACCGCCAGGCTCAGGTCCTGCACACGCGGGCCATCGGTGCCCAGCAGGGCCAGCGCCTCGGCAGAGAAAGCGATGGAGCGTTCGGGTGCAAACTGGGCACCCTTGCCACGCGGCTGCACCTCGTTGTCCACATAGACCGAATACGCCCCGCGCTCGCGCCGCACCACCCGAAAACGCCGCCCGTCAGCCGCCAACACCAGCTCCTGCACCACCACCGCACCCGACGTGGCCTTGGTGTAGCTGCAGCTGAACTGCCCGTGGCCCACCCGCTCGGTGCCCGGGCGCTGGAAACCCAGGGCCAGCGTGAACTGGCGCGGTGCGGTCACACCCCGTGTCAACACGTTGTCAAAATCGCCAAAACTGAAGAAGTCATGCGCCTCGTCGCCGCCCAGGTTCAGGTGGGTGGTGCGGTCGGGCGCGGCCACGGTCTGTTTGAGCAGCAGCAGACTTTGCAGCAGGCTGGACTTGCCCGACGAGTTGGTGCCCAGCAGCAGCGTGACAGGGGCCAGCGGCACGGTGCCGCTGTTGCGCCAGGATTTGAAGTGGGTCAGGTGCAGGGTGTCGATCATGGTGGGCAGTGTATTCAGGCTTTCAGGTATGCGGCTTTGGTGCCCAGCCAACGCGCCACATGCGCCTCGGCCTGCGCGGGGTGGCGGTCCAGCATCTGCGGGGCCACTTCGCGCGCCCATTCGAGTAATGCCACGTCGGTCTCCAGGTCGGCAAAACGCAGCAGTGCTGCGCCCGACTGGCGGGCACCCAGGAATTCACCAGGCCCCCGAATCTCCAGGTCGCGCCGGGCGATCTCGAAACCGTCGGTGGTTTCGGCCATGGCACGCAGGCGTTCTTTGGCGGTTTCGCCGACGCGGCCACTGTCGTTGGTCGCGTACAGCAGCACACAGGCCGACGCCGCAGCACCGCGGCCCACCCGGCCCCGCAGCTGGTGCAGCTGGCTCAGGCCAAAACGTTCGGCGTGTTCGATCACCATCAGCGAGGCATTGGGCACGTCCACACCCACTTCGATGACCGTGGTGCTGACCAGCACACCCATCGTGCCGTCGATGAACAGCCCCATCACCGCCTTCTTCTCGGCCGGGGCCATACGCGAATGCAGCAAACCGACCAGTACACCGGGCAGGGCTTCGGCCAGAGACTCGTGGGTGGCGGTGGCATTGGTCAGGTCCAGCGCTTCACTCTCTTCGATCAGCGGGCATACCCAGTACACCTGCCGCCCTTGCGCCACCTGGTCGGCGATACGTTCAACCACCTCGTCGCGGCGGCTGTCGGACACGAGTTTGGTGACGATGGGTGTACGGCCGGGGGGTAACTCGTCGATGGTGGACACATCGAGGTCGGCGTAATAACCCATCGCCAATGTTCTAGGAATTGGCGTGGCGCTCATCATCAGCAGATGAGGTTCCATGCCACCTGCGAGTTTTCCACGCAGTTCCAGCCGCTGCGCCACACCAAAGCGATGTTGCTCGTCGATGATGGCCAGCGCCAGGTTCTTGAACACCACGCGCTCCTGGATGATGGCGTGGGTGCCCACCACCAGCGCAGCCTGGCCACTCTCGACCAGCGCCAGCATGGCGTCACGCTCTTTCTTCTTTTGGCCGCCAAACAGCCAGGCTACTTTGAGACCACGCGGCTCCAGCAAAGGCTCCAGCCAACCAATCAGTTTGCGGAAGTGTTGCTCGGCCAGGATTTCAGTCGGGGCCATCAGCGCACATTGCCAGCCCGCGTCGATACACAGCGTGGCGGCGAGTGCGGCCACCACCGTTTTGCCCGAACCCACGTCGCCCTGCAGCAGCCGGTGCATGGGCACGGGCCGCGCCAAGTCGGCGGCGATTTCGTCGCCCACACGGCGCTGGGCGGCCGTCAGCTGGAATGGCAGCACGGCCAGCAGTTGCTCGTGCAAGGCCAGCGTGGCAGTGCCAGCGGGCTGCAGCACCGGCGCCCGCAGCCGGTCGCGTTCGCGGCGCGACATCAGCTGCGACAGCTGCTGGGCCAGCAGCTCCTCCGCCTTCAGACGCTGCCACGCCGGGTGGCTGTGGTCTTCGAGTGCGGCCACCGACACGTCGGGTGTGGGGTGATGCAAAAATGAGAGCGCATCCCGCAGACCCCACGAGCGCTGGAGGCCAATTTGGCTTGAAAAAATACCAGGATAGGGTGGCAACTCCGTCGGCATCGTGTTCGACAAGTCCGCCCGAGCCAACCCGCCCAGCACCGCACGGCGCAGGTAGGGCTGCGGCAGGCCCGCCACCGTGGGGTACACCGGCGTCAGCGCGGCAGGCAACTCACCGCCCGCCACACGAAACGCCGGGTGCAGCATCTGCCGCCCCCAGAAACCGCCTTTGATCTCGCCCCGGATGCGCAGCCGAGCGCCCACGGCCATGGTCTTTTGGTGCGAGGGGTAGAAGCTGAAGAAACGCAGCTCACAGGTGCCCGACTCGTCCTCCACCGTGACCACCAGCTGGCGGCGCGGGCGCATCGTGATTTCGCTGGCGGTGACTGTCGCCTCAATCTGCGCCACCGCGCCGTCACGCGCGTTCTTGAGCAGCGTGATGCGGGTTTCGTCCTCGTAACGCAGCGGCAGGTGCAGCGCCAGGTCGATGTCGCGGCGCAGGCCGAGTTTGAGCAAGGCCTTCTGCGCCGGAGACTGCGGCACCACCTTGCGCGGCGCAGAGGTTTCGGGGGCGGCAGGGGGGCGGGGCATGGCTTGATTTTGCCTTGCCCGGAAGGGCATTCGGCGTGCGTGGGAAAATGCAGCGTGGCTTGTTGAAGCCACACATTTATCCCCCGATTCACTTGGAACGGGCCCGTCCGGCCCTCAAGCACCCCATGCGCTCTTTTTCGCTCTCCGACTTCGACTTCACCCTTCCCCCCGAGCTGGTCGCCCAGCACCCCGCCCCGGAGCGCAGTGGCTCCCGTCTGCTCGACGGCACAGCGCCTGCACCGGTAGACCGCATCTTCCGCGAGCTGCCCGGCCTGTTGCGCGCGGGCGACCTGCTGGTGTTCAACGACACCAAGGTGGTCAAGGCCCGGCTGTTCGGTGAGAAGACCAGCGGCGGCAAGGTGGAGCTGCTGGTGGAGCGGGTGCTGCCGGGCAACCAGGTGGCGGCGCACATGCGGGTCAGCAAGAAGCCCGAGCCCGGCGCCACGATTAACTTGGTCGGTGGTGACGGTTTTCGCGCCACCTTGCTGGGCCGCTGGCCTGATGCGGACGGCCAGTTGTTCCGCTTTGTACTGAGCAACGACGCGGGCGACGACCCCTACACCCTGATGGAACGCCACGGCCATGTGCCGCTGCCGCCCTACATCACGCACACCGATTCGGCTGAAGACGCGGCGCGTTACCAGACCGTGTTTGCGCGCGCGCCCGGTGCCGTGGCGGCCCCCACCGCCGCGTTGCATTTTGACGAGGCGGTGCTGGCTGCGCTGGAGGCACAAGGTGTGCAGCGCGCCAGCGTCACGCTGCATGTGGGCGCAGGCACGTTCCAGCCCGTCAAGACCGAAAACCTGGCCGAGCATCACATGCACAGCGAGTGGTACGAGGTGCCCGCCGCCACACAGCAGGCCATTGCCGAATGTCACGCCCGCGGCGGCCGGGTAGTGGCTGCGGGTACGACCACCGTACGTACGCTGGAGTCGTGGGCGCAGTCGGGTGTAGCCAGCGGCGACACGCACATCTTCATCACGCCGGGGTTTGAATTCAAGGTGGTGGACCTGCTGGTGACCAACTTCCACCTGCCCAAAAGCACACTGATGATGCTGGTCAGCGCGTTTGCGGGCTACGACCACGTGATGGCGCTGTACCGCCACGCGATTGCGCAGCAGTACCGGTTCTTCAGCTACGGCGACGCGATGCTGCTGGAGCGCACGCCCACCGCAGCCCGCTGAACGATGTACCACGCGCCACCCGACACAAGGACAATCCACCATGCTGAAATTTGAACTCCTCGCCACCGACCCCACGTCCCACGCGCGCCGCGGCACACTCACGCTGAACCACGGCGTGGTGCAGACGCCCATCTTCATGCCCGTGGGCACCTACGGCACGGTCAAGGGCGTGATGCCGCGCAGCCTGGAAGACATGGGCGCACAAATCATCCTCGGCAACACCTTCCACCTGTGGATGCGCCCCGGGCAGGACGTGATGAAGAGCTTCGGCGGCCTGCATGGCTTCGAGAAGTGGAACAAGCCCATCCTCACCGACTCGGGCGGCTTCCAGGTGTGGAGCCTGGGCGCGATGCGCAAGATCACCGAGGAAGGCGTCACCTTCGCCAGCCCCGTGAACGGCGACAAACTCTTCATGTCGCCCGAGGTGAGCATGCAGATCCAGACCGGGCTCAACTCCGACATCGTGATGCAGCTGGACGAGTGCACGCCGTACGAGACCAAAGGCCACCTCACCACCGAAGCTGAAGCACGCAAGTCGATGGAGATGAGCCGCCGCTGGGCCAAGCGTTCCAAAGACGAATTTGCCCGGCTGGAGAACCCCAACGCGCTGTTCGGCATCGTGCAAGGCGGCATGTTCAAGAACCTGCGCCAAGAGTCACTCGAAGCCCTGGTCGAGATGGACTTCCCAGGCTACGCGGTAGGTGGCGTGAGTGTGGGCGAGCCCAAGGACGAGATGCTCGACATCATGGCGCACACGCCGCACCGCCTGCCCGCGAACAAACCGCGTTACCTCATGGGTGTGGGCACGCCCGAAGACCTGGTGCAGGGCGTGGCCGACGGCGTGGACATGTTCGACTGCGTGATGCCCACCCGCAACGCGCGCAATGGCACCATCTTCACGCGTTATGGCGATCTGAAGCTGCGCAACGCGCGCCACAAAACCGACCACCAGCCGCTGGACGCCACCTGCACGTGTTACGCCTGCGCAGGCACGTCGGGTATGAGCTGGGACACCGGCGGCCGCGAAGGTTTCAGCCGCGCCTATCTGCACCACCTGGACCGCTGCGGCGAAATGCTCGGCCCCATGCTGACCACGGTGCACAACCTGCACTACTACCTGAACCTGATGCGTGAAGTGCGCGAGGCGCTGGATGCCGGCCAGTTCGACCTGTTCCGTCGCGCATTCGCAACGCACCGCGCCCGCGGCGTCTGAGCGCCTGCCACACGAGGGCCAACTGCACGGCGGCCCTGCTGCGTCACGCTAACTTGACACACATCAAACATTGTCGCCATTACACCTGGCGACATACATTTCGCGCACCGAAAATACAGCTCTTGCCTATTGGCACATCTGAAAAACAGGAGTTGTGATGCGAACGGATATGTTGCAGGAAGCGCTGGAAGAGCTCAATGGCTCGACCGCCGACATCGAAGCCTGCGCGTTGATCTCCCTGGACGGCCTGATGATCGCGTCCGCCCTGCCGCAGGGCATGGACGAGGACCGCATCGGCGCCATGTCCGCAGCCCTGCTGTCGCTGGGCGAGCGCACGGCCAGCGAGCTCAGCCGGGGAAACTTCGAGCGGGTGCTCATCCAGGGCGAGCGCGGCTACGTGATCATGAGCGCAGCGGGCCAGGAGGCCGTATTGACCGTGCTGGCTAAGTCCAACGCCAAGCTGGGCCTGATCTTCCTGGACATCAAGCGCGCAGCCGCTTCCCTCTCGAAAATCATCTGAGGAGCGGACCATGGGACTGCCTGACATGCCCCCACTGCCGGTCGCGGCCACCGAAGCCTACCTGCAGTACTCGGACGGTACCGGCCGGCGCGTGTACTTCACCGACACCGAAGTGCCCTTCCCGGAAGGACGCCTGATCGTTTCCCGTACCGACCTGCAAGGCCTCATCACGCATGCGAACGACGCCTTTGTCGAGATGAGCGGGTACACGCGCGAGGAACTCATCGGCGCACCCCACCACATCCTGCGCCACCCGGACATGCCCCGGCTGGCATTCAAAGGCCTGTGGGACACCTTGACCAGCGGCCAGAAATGGCATGGCTACGTGAAGAACCTGCGCAAGGATGGCGCCTACTACTGGGTGTACGCCACAGCCGTGCCCAACATCCGCAATGGCGTGATCGCAGGCTACACCTCGGTGCGTCGTAAACCCTCGCGCACACGCATCGCCGAACTTTCCGCGCTCTACGCGCAGTGGCTGCAAGAAGAAAAGGCCGCGCCATGACCTTGACGCTTTTGATCGCGCCAGACTTCGCCCCCGAATGCTTTGCCGGGTGGCACATGCTCAATACCGTGCTGCAGCGGCGTGCCCAGATCGGGCTGCATCTCCTCACGCCCGCCAGCGCCAAGGAACAGGCCGAGTTGCTGGCCACCGGCACGGTCGACCTGATCTATGCCAATCCGTTCGACGCGGCCGCCATGATCCGCACGGACGGCTACCTGCCCTTTGCCCGGCCCAGCGAGCGCTATGACGAGATGGTGATCGCCAGCGGTGCGAACTCCGGCATCCACGCCGTGGAAGACCTCAAGCCGGGCTGCAAGATCGCGCTGACCCAGAACAAGGACATCCGCCTGATCGGCCTGCGGCTGCTGGAGCCCGCTGACCTGGACGAATCCACGATCCACTGGGTGAATGTGGACAGCTACCAGGGCGCCGCCCGGCTCGCCATCAAGGGTGAAGTGGATGCAGCCTTCTTCCTGGCAGACTCTTTCGCCTCGTTCTCGCGCCTCACGCGCAGCCAGTTGCACCCGGTGGTGCAGAGTGCCATCAGCGACATCTCGCATGTGCTCCTGGCCCATCCCCGTGTCGCGGCTGACCTGCCGCGCATCGAGGCTGCGCTCCTGGGCGTCGGCCAGCAGCCGGGAGACGACGACTTGCTGAAGGCCTTGGGCTTGCCCAAGGGATTCGAGCCCATGGACCAGGAAGAGGCCGAGTTCATGATCGACCTGATGGACACCCTGCTGGACTGAACCCAGGCCCCATGGCAGCTCCCTTGCTTGATTCGCCAGCGGCACGCCTGGCGCTGCGTGCGCTGGCACGCACCATCCTCCAGAACCCGGGCGCCGCGCAACCGCTGCAGGCGCGGCTGGCCGCTGCGCTGCAGCTGACGGAGACCGAGCCTGCGCAAGGCGCCCTGGCCGACATCTTCGTGTCCTTCGACCAGCATGGCGCGGCCATCAAGCAGCAGGCGCTGCAAACCGCTCTTCCCCGCCTGCCACGCCATGTAACCCGCTGGTTTGCCGCACAGGCGAACGCACCGGCCCTGCCGCTGCGCTCGCCCCTGGCCACGCGCTGGAGCGTGGTTGCCCGCACCAGCGCGGGCATCGCCACCCGTGCGCGGCGCTGCAGCGCGGACGACTCCCGGCAACTGGCACGCAACGCCGTGCAGGCCATGGCCGCGGGTGATACCGCCACCCAGCAGGCCTTCCTGCACCACTGCATCATCTGCCACGACACCCTGGCGTTCATGCTGGCCCGCCAGGCCCTGCTGAAGACACACCACCAACTCCCCCAGCTGGGAAGACGTGAGCGCGCAGCTGCAGGACCTTTCGGCAAGAACGTGATGAAACTCGTCGTCAGCAAACTCTCCCCGCGCGAAGAGGTCGCCTTTGGTGCGTTCCTGCGGCGCCACTTCGCAAGCTGGCAGTGCGAACTGCTGCCAGAGCAACGCCCTTCGCAGTTGCCCCCTGCGGACCTTTATGTGCTCGATCTGGCGCCCATGGGTTTCCGGCATGGATCGGAGCAGGCCCTTGCCGCCCTGCTGGACATGCTGCACGGCAAGCCCTCGGTGCTGCTCCTGCCCGCCCACGAAGGCTCATGGTCGGCCCTGGACATTCCAGCGGAGCATCGGCCCCAGCTGCTCTGGCTGCACAAGCCCTACAGCACCGATGACATGCGCAAGGCCCTGGACCAGGCCGCTGCATCCGCCCCCCTGCGGAGCAGGCGCCGCAGGCAGTGCCAACGCCCGCCACCGCACCGGCGGCAGTGGTGGTGGCCATCCCGCCAGCCCCCATGGCCCCGCCCATGCCGGCGCCGAAGTCCACCAGCCCGGCCCCAGGCGCCGCCGAGGTGCCCGAGCAAGGCCTCACGATCGCGGAACTGCAGGCCAGGCTGGCCGCCCTGCCACAGCCCGCGCAGGGGGCCTTTTTGTCCACGCTGGCCCAATGGCTGGCGTCTGGCGAGCCATTCGAGGCGCGCTTTACCCTGCAGCACATGCTGCTCGTCCACCCCCAGGATGGCTGGGTTGCATTCAACACACCGCTTGCTGTGATCGACCGCGTATGCAACAGCAATGCGATGGCATCTGCCGTCGCGTTGCAGCACATCAGCGCCACTGAGGCTGAAACCCTGGTGCAGCGCATGCGCCTGACCCTGCAGGAACTGGAGCCTTTCCTGCTACGCCTGTTCAACGCCACGCACGCCAAGGCGGCCTGACCCTTCGGCCCGGAGAGATTACGAATGCAGTTTTTACCCACCGAATGGTTCATCCTCACGCCCGAAGGCACGCTCAAGGCCTTTGCCCAGCAGAACCCCGACGATGACGACACGGCCTTGCAAACGCTCCTGGCCGAGGGCCACACCCCGGACGCCGCCAGCTGGGTGGCCGCAGATCCCCGGCGGGCCGAGCTGGCGCAACGGGCGCTGCTGCAGGGATGGATCGAGCGGCTCACGCACCGCTTGCAAGGGCCGGATGCCAGGCTGGACGATTTCCTGCAGCATGTGATCGCCCCGCTGTCAGGCGAACGCCGCGCCGTGCTGGCGTCCGACAGCGGCTTCTGCCTTGGATCGACCGGCATGGACCAGGATGAGGCCGAAACCCTGAGCGCGGCCCTGGCGGACTTCTCCCAGTTCGCCGCCCGCCAGACCAGCCGCGGCTGGCGCGGCGCCAACCGCTATGTATCGTTCCACCAGGAACCCTCCTTCCTGCTGCCCAGCTACTCCTTCGTGCCATTCTGGGTGGATGGGTCGGGGTACTGGCTCGCGCTCGCCGGCGAGCCCCTGCTGAACAATCCGGTGCTGGTGGAACTGCTGTGGGGCATCAAGCTCGCAGGCACCCGCTTCCGGATGTGAGGGAGGATCAAGGTCGCGCCAGCACCACCTGGTTGCGGCCTGCGGCCTTGCCCGCATACAGGGCGGCGTCCGCGCGCCGGATGGCGGACTCCGCCGACGCTCCAGCCGCACAAATGGCAAGACCGATGGTGGCGGTCACGCCGGCAGCACCCTCAAAAACACCGACCCAGTGGGTGGCCTCGATGTCGCCACGCAGCCGGTCCAGCATGTCGCGGGCCTGGGCCAGGGTGGTGTGGGGCATCACCAGCAAAAACTCCTCGCCGCCATAACGGCCCACGCAGTCGGCCGCCCGCGTATGGCGTGCCAGCAGGGCCCCGAGGGTGCGCAGCACGCGGTCGCCGCTGTCGTGGCCGTGCTCGTAGTTGATGCGCTTGAAATGGTCCACGTCGAGTAGCGCCACACACAGCGGCTGGCCGCTGCGGTCGGCCTGCGCCTTACACCGCTGCAGCACTTCCATCACCCCGCGGCGGTTGGCCACACCGGTCAGGTCGTCGCGGCGCAGCAGGCTCTCGATCTGGGCCATGGCCTCACCCAGCCGGTACTGCATGCCACGGAAGAAGATCACCAGGCCGATACAACGCACCACCGCGCCCAGGAACACCCCCACCGTGAGCACCTGCCCCGCCAGGGTGGTGGTGGGCATACGCATCTGCGGCCCCTGCCACACAATGGCGCAGGCTACGGCCACCACGGTGAGCAGCCAGGTCACCGCAAAACTGGTCTGGTGCGGCTGCGGACCAGAAAACCATCGGCACTGAACACAATCAGCATCACCAGCGCCTGGAACGCCACCTGCGGTGCAGCCACCAGCAGGCCCAGTGCCCCCAGGATCGACACGCCCTGGTGCACCACAAACAAACCCGGGTCGCTGCACGTGTGGCACCAGCCACTGGCATAAGCCCAGGTGATAAAGCCCATGCCGCCCAACACCCACAGCCCGTACCAGCCCACCACGGGCAAGGGCGCATAACCGGCCAGGCTGTAACCCACCAGCAGCAGGAAGGCATACAGATGGCTCAGCAAAACCGACCGGTGCAACTGCCAGGTGCGGCGCTGCCAGCGCTGGCGGTGTGCCGCGCTGTCGGTATGGGTGGTGGAGGGTGTGGGCGCCCAGAGGTGGCTTGCCAGGGCGGGAAGGTGCGTGTGTGTGGAGGGCATGGCTTGGAACGTGCGCAAAGGTCACAACGGAGCACCGCAAACCAGGCCCCCGCTGGCATTGTCTGTGCACCCTCTCGGTGCACTATGGCCAGAACATGCTGGACGCCATAACCGCTATGCCATACCGCGCCCGGCACCACTCCCACACGCATGGCAGAACTTGGCAAACGCACTTTTGCGTGTGCTGCAGGCGCCGCAGTGGTCGAACAGGCCAATGCCGCAGTGGGGGCAGAAGTCGATCTCGGGGTTCTTCAAGTCCACGGGGCGTTCACAGCCGGGGCAGACGTTTTTGGCCAGGCGTGACAGCGCGGTGTCGTAGCTGAGTTCTTCGCGCCGCACCTGGTCGGGCTGGGCCTCGGCCAATTTCTGGCGCTCCAAGTAGCGGTTCAGCGCCATGATGGCGTAGCGCCCGGCCAGCACGGTGAGCACGATGCCGACGATGTAGCGCACATAACCCCCGTAGCTCGGCAGGTAGGGCACCAGCTCCACAAAGAAGGCAAACAGCGCGAAGAAGATGAAGCCCCACACGAAGGGCCACCAAGTGCTTTTGCGCTTCTTCACAAACAACCAGCCCGCCACCAGCAGCAGGGGCAGGGTCAACGCCAGGCGGTAGCCAAACACCCGCAACTCCATCTGCCGGTAGGCCGCGCGCAACTGCTCGCCGGCCTGGGTCTCCAGCGGGGTCAGCTGCATCTGCGCGCTGTCCTGGATCTGCCGCGCATCCAGCGCCCGCTGGCGCTGCACGTCCACCCGCTGCTGCGCTTCGTCCTCACGCGCCTTCAGCACATCCAGCACCTGGGTGCGGCGGATGACTTCGGTGTCCTGCGCGCCCTGCGCCGTGGCCTGGCGGGTGGCGATCCAGTTGTCGAAGGTTTCGCGGGCACTGGCATTGGCCTTCTGCGCCATATCCAGCTGCAGGGCAGCCTGCTCCTGCGCACGCTCGGCCGCCTGCTCGGTGCGCTCGGCGTCGCGGATGGTGGCGCGCAAGGGCTCGGCCGCCTCCTTGTCGATGAAGTCGTCCAGCTCGTGCTGCTGCTCCATACGCGGCAGGTCGCTCACCACACTGCCGCCCAGCCCGATCAGGAAGGCCGCAAACACGATGGACACCAGCCACAGGCCCCGGCGAAACCATTTTTCCGACAAACGCAAAGACTTGCCCATCCCATTCTCCTTGTTGGATAACTCACTTATTGATAGCTGCTTGCGCTTATTCTTTGTGCGCTAGAGGCCATTTTCGTTCTTAATTTAAGGCAATGCTGATCAAGGTCCACCGTTGTCGCTTCTCAAACGTTATCCGCAGATGAAGCAGCAGACCCTGGCAATGGCCGCAGATCAAAACAACGGATTCGAGCAGTCGCGCAAGCCCACCCGACGTGAAGAGTTCTTGCGGACCATGGAGACAATAGTGCCTTGGGCCGCCCTGTGCCAGGTGATAGAGCCGCACTACCCCAAGGCCGGCAACGGCCGTCCGCCCATTGGGTTGGAGCGCATGCTGCGCATCCATTTTCTTCAGCACTGGTTCAACCTGGCCGATCTGGCGTGCGAGGAGGCTCTGTATGACAGTGCCAGTCTGCGCCGCTTTGTGGGGATTGACCTGGGCCGCGAACGCGTGCCCGACGCCACCACGCTGCTGAAGTTTCGCAAACTGCTCAATGAGCAAAAACTGGGTGAAGCCCTGTTTGCCAAGGTAGGCCAGCAATTGCAGGAGCGCGGCTTCAAGGTCAACACCGGCACCATCGTGGATGCCACGATCATCGCAGCGCCCAGCTCCACCAAGAACGCCGACAAGGCGCGCGACCCCGACATGCACCAGACCCGCAAAGGCCAGCAATGGTATTTCGGCATGAAGCTGCACATTGGCGTGGACAGCCAAAGCGGGCTGGTGCATAGCGCCGTGGTGACGGCGGCCAACGTGCATGACAAACACCCGCTGCCCGATTTACTGCACGGCAGCGAACAGCGCGTCTATGGCGACTCGGCCTATGCCAGCCAGAAAGCACTGATAGCGAGCAAGGCCCCCAAGGCCAAGGACTTCACCAACCAGCGCACCCGCCGTGCAGGCGAGGTGGACGAAGTTCAGCGGGCCAAGAACCGCAACAAATCGCGGGTGCGTGCCCGGGTCGAGCATGTCTTTGCGGTGGTCAAGCGCCTGTGGGGATTCACCAAGGTGCGCTACCGCGGGCTTCAGAAGAACGCCACGCGTGCGTTCACGGCCTTGGCGCTGGCCAACATTTACCTGTGCCGCAGTCATCTGTTGGGACAGGTGCGCCCGTAAGGGCGGAAATCGGGCCTCAGCGCCCCGCGAACTGCCCAAATGGGCCGCGCGAGAGGCATAAAAGTCCAAAAAACTGCGTCATCCAGGTTTGCGCGGAAATTTTCGACGGCTTGTTCAGCGTAGCCTTAACCGCACCGGGGCCGCTCCCAGCCCTGCACTGTGCAGCCACACAAACACCGAGTCCACGGTGACGGTGTCAATGCGGTCGGCAAAACGTTTGTCGGGCGGATGGTCGTCAAACGCAATATGGGCCGACCCCACGCGCCCGCCCAAGCGGGTTAGCGGCCCGAGCTTCAAGGTGCTGGGGGTGTAAGCCTTGAACTGCAGCCAGGCCTGGGCCTGGGCACGGCTGCGGATGGTCACAGGCTCCATGGCAGCGGCCAGGGTTTCGATGGCCCACTGGTTGGACTGCTGGTACTTCTGGCCCCAGGCGTAGGCCACCATGTTGTAGGCCGGGGTGTGTATCGGTGCCAGCCGGGCACCGTCCTGCAGCAGCGGCAGCAGTGCGCTCTGCACTGCGGGTGTGGGCACCATCCAGGCCGCCTCGTAGCGCCACAGGTCGTCGAGGAAAAACTGCCCCAGCCCCTGCCGGTACACATGTGACACGGCGGTGCCGCACTGGTTGAGTTTGTGCACCACGCGCCACGGGCCTTGTGCGGTTTTGTAGGCAAAACCGAGGTGTGAATACCGCAGCTGGTACTTGCTGAGGTCCTGCCCCGCACGTGCCAGCACCACCACACGGGCACCGCTGGCGTCCAGCGCCTGCGACACCTTGTCTGCCAGCGCCATGCCGCGTGTGATGGTTTGGACGGAGGGCGGCTTGTCGTCGCACTGCTGCCCGGCGTGTGCAGGCAGCAGTGCGGCGGCGAGCAGCAGCGCCAGCAGGCATGGGGGCCACCGGCTTGCCATCACAACACCCGCTCGTTGTGCAGCAGGGCCTGGCCCAGCGCATTCGGCACAAAAGCCAGCACCTGGCCCGCCGCCGACAGCACCACACCCGTGCCAATCACGCTGCAGGTGACCACGGTGCCCACCCCCACCGCTGTGGCCGACGCGGCCCGCCCCGCCAGCTCCACACTGGCCACCGCGCCGTCTGACGCGCGTTCCAGCACATACACCGTGCCCCGGGCCGTGGACTCCACCACCTTCACCGTGAGCACCGCGCCGCCCACCGACAGCGCCGCGGGCAACGCCAGCACCGCCCCGGCAGCCGCCGAGCCCACCGAGGCTGCCCCCACCACAGACGCCAGCGGTATCAGCGACACAGCAGCAGACGCCTCACTCTGCGCGCGGGCCGGGGCGCTGGCCAGCAGGGCGGCGCAGGCCACAGCCAACAACGCCATGGAGATGTGTTTTTTCATAAAAATCCTGTGTTGAAGAAGAGAAAAAACTGGCCAGCGGCCTATGCGCCCAGGTCGTTGCGTGTGTCCATGCGGCCCGCCAGACGGGCTTCGGCCAGATCCGCCTCGTAACGGTCACGCAGCGTCTTGGCCAGCGTGAAGGCTGAGGTCACCAGGTACAGCCAGCTCACGCCCAGAAAGGCTTTGTAGGTGCTGTTCACATCCATGCGCAGCAGGCCCCAGCCCGTCAGCCCCATGGCAACAGCAAAACCGCCCCACACCACCAGCCGCCACATGGGCGTGTCGCCGCTGCCGGTCTGGTTGTCGCGCACAAACTTGGCCAGAACAAACACGGCGGACAGGCAGAACACGTAGCCCATCACCATGAACGCGCGGTCCAGATCCTCGCCCGGCAACCAAGCCAGGCCCGTGGCACACAAAAAGACCGCCATGCCGAACGACACCCAGACCTGCAGCTGCCAGGCGCGTGTGTCGCGGTGGATGAGGCTGGTGGTGGTACTGGTATTGGCGCGGTGGCTGGATGTCATGGACATGGAGGCCTCGGGGGTGTGGTTGAACATGGGCTGGATCATGCGCGGCCCACACCACCCTGGAATCACATTTCTATCCAGGTATACCCATGGCGCATTAAAAGCATCGTTTTTTGATACTTTTCCACGCCGTACCGGGTGGCAAGGCGTTTGCGGGTGGAAGGGGGAACGGTGGCGACCTGCTAGGGATGCTCTACATAACTCAACGCGAGTGGGTGTAGCGCGGATCGGGATGGGATGCAAGGCGCGTTTTGCAGCCAATAGCACGGCTATTGGCAAGAAAGGCAACGCCGCAGACCGCCCGAGCCCGCGCTATCACACGCCGCGAGGAGTTATGCAGAGCGTCCCTATGTTCATGTCCAATAGCGCCATGAGCCCCACGCAAAACCCCGACACCACCAACCAGCGCCTGACCGAACTGGAGATCAAGGCCAGCTTCAATGAAGACGCGATCGACCGGCTCGACCAGGTCATCGTGCGCCAGCAGCACCAGATTGACAGTCTGATCCGCGAGATCCTGCAGCTGCGCCAGCAGCGCTCCACGGCGGAAGGGGCCAGCGCCCCACGCAATCTGCGGGATGAGTTGCCGCCGCATTACTGACTTAGGGCGCCAAGATTGGCGCTAAAAACGACACACTGGCGCGACAAAAGTGCCAGAGTTACCGCGACTGACCTACAGCGGCCATGCCCAGCTCGTGGCGTTGGTCGTCAACGATCCTAGATGATGGGCACGAGGTGAGACGCTACGGTGCGCTAAAGTGAATGGCGGCCACAGGACAGCTTCCGGCCAAGACCGGACCTTCGCCCGTGCGGCAGAATTCGGCGGTCATCGAGTTTGATTTACCTTATCGGAGCGAAGAATGGGATACGAGCATGGCGACTAGGCTGCTGGGTGTGAATGGGGTAGGTCAGTCTTTTTTTAAAAAGTGAACGCAACATGACGGACCACGTCCTATTCATTGCGTGATTCGAGGAGGCTTGTCTTGGTGAACCCACTCTCTCTCGCTACGACCTACATTGAGACCTTCTTCCTTCGTGCTGACAATGGGCAGCCGGAATTCCGCTCTTACGCCACCGGATTCTTCGTGCGCGGCGAAGATCATCTATTTCTGGTGACCAATTGGCATGTCCTCAGTGGTCTAGATCCCTCGAACCCGAGCGCTGCGAGCAAACCACCTCCCAATTACGTGAAGCTCTTTCTGCGTTCGAAGAATGGTTTGCTCGTTGAGCTGACCGTTCCCCTGTATGACGAGCACATGAACCCGTTATGGAGTGAGCATGGCCAGCGCTTCAAGGTGGATATCGTTGTCTACCCATTTTCAGTTACGCTCGCCCAGCATTTCGAGATGATCGACATTCGCACGGCGACGCATGACAAGGACATTGAAGAAGTCGTGGCTAAAGATGTCTTCGTTCTGGGATATCCGTTCAGACGCGAGGAAATGAAGTCCAGCTTCGGTGAAGACACCCCTTTCTATCTTCCGGTATGGAAGCGAGGCACCATTGCGTCGGAGCCCCGCATTCGATTGGGCAAAAAGGTGATTCTCATTGACACCCTCAGCAGACCCGGAATGTCGGGGGCTCCGGTTCTCATTTCTGAGGAGCGAGCAGTCACTCGCTTCGAAGGTGCAAATACCGATGTTTGGCGTCGCTATGAGCAAGGCACTCTCAGTGCGTGCGATGCCATTTCCAGTCTAGATACGAAGCGTATGTCTGACGGGGTCGAGAAACGGTACAGGCTGCTGGGGGTGTACTCGGGCGTCATAGGAAACACTCGACTCGAGCAGGTCGCGTTGGGAAAATGCTGGCATGCAGATGTACTGCACGAGCTGATTGCAAGTCGTCAACCTGGGGAGATGCCGTTCCATGCGCCTTTGTCGAATGACTTTTATACCCGTTTTCTTTCCGACTTGGGCTACGGTCGGCTGACCCGCAAAAACGCCCAAGGCCAGATCATCGAGGTGGTCTCGCTCAACCGACCAATCAACTTCAGTGGATACCGGTTTTCCCTTAAGACCTAGTTCTGGAAATGCAGCGTGCGATAGGCCTCCAGTCTGTCTTGCGAAAAAATAGCGTACTGAAAGAAAGGGAAGAAATGTGGCCGAGTGACTGCTATCTTCTCTGTTGAATGACCGGAAAGGGCCCAAAGCGGCCCCACACAAGCGCCGGGACCAGCTCACACAGTAGCGACAATTTTGGCGTGGTGGTAGGCCAGTAGCGAGAACTCCGGCGCCTCTTAAATTAATCCTGTGGAGCAGACCTCGCTTCGTGCTTTTCGGAGCTGCCGCGCCGTAGTTCTTACTTTGGCGCACTATGACTGATGCGGGCGGCAATACCGGTCTTCAGCTTTTCAACAACCCCTCCACCCGTGCAAACAACAGCTCCGGCGTAACCTCTGCTGCAGACATGGGTGCGCCCACATTCAGCCCCACGCGGTTCAGAAAACCCCGGCGGAACGGGCGCACCATGGCCGTGCCTTGCTCGATGCGGCTGAAGTACGAACCCCACAGGTTGGTCAGTGCCATCGGCACCACGGGCACATCCAGGCCATCGGCGCGGGCCCGGTCGAGGATCTTCACGATGCCACCCTTGAACGGCTGCAAGGTGCCGTCTTTGGTGATACCCCCTTCGGGGAAGATGGCCAGCAGGTCACCGGCGCGCAGCACTTCAGCGGCGCGCTCGAATGCGGCTTCGTAGGCCTGCGGGTCTTCCTTCTGCGGCGCAATCGGGATCGCCTTGGCCAGGCGGAACAACCAGCCCAGCACCGGCTGGCGGAAGATGCGGTGGTCCATCAGAAACACCATCGGGCGTGGGCTGGCGGCCATCAGCAGCACGGCGTCGATAAAACTCACGTGGTTACACACCAGCACGGCAGCGCCGGTGCTGGGGAGGTGCTGGTCGCCCTGCACCTTGAAGCGGTAGACGAAGCGGGACGACATCCACGCCACAAACCGCAGCAAATACTCCGGCACCACCAGGAAGATGTAGAACGCCACCACCGCATTGGCCAGCCCGGTGAACAGGAAGATCTGCGGCACGCTGAAACCTGCAGCCAGCATGGCCCCGGCGATGAGCGAGCTGGCAATAATGAACAGCGCGTTCAGGATGTTGTTGGCCGCGATGATGCGGGCGCGGTGGGTGGGCTGGCTGCGCATTTGGATCAGCGCGTACATCGGCACGCTGTACAGGCCCGCAAACAGGCTCAGCAGCGCCAGGTCGGCCATCACGCGCCAGTGCTGCGGCTGCGCCACAAACGCGCCCAGGCCCATCACGTCGGCGGGTGGCAGGCTGCTGGAGGCGAAATACAGGTCGATGGCGAACACACTCATGCCAATGGCACCCAGCGGCACCAGGCCAATCTCGACATGGCGGCGGCTCAGCACTTCACACAAGAGCGAACCGGTTCCGATACCGATGGAGAACACCACCAGCAGCAGTGACGCCACCTGCTCGTTGCCGTGCAGCACCTCTTTGGCAAAACTGGGGAACTGGCTCAAAAACACCGCGCCAAAAAACCACATCCAGCTGATGCCCAGCAGTGAGCGGAACACCACGATGTTGCCGTGCGCCAGCTTGAGGTTGCGCCAGGTTTCGGTCACCGGGTTCCAGTTGATGACCAGGCCCGGGTCGGTGGCGGGCGCGGGCGGAACCCCTTGCGCCACCAGCCGTCCGGCCAGCGCCAGCGCCACGCAGGCCACGGCCACGTACGTGGGCCCGACTTGCGGCACGGCCACCAGCAAACCGCCCACCACGTTGCCCATGAGGATGGCGACAAACGTGCCCATCTCGACCATGCCGTTGCCGCCCGTCAGCTCACGTTCGGACAACACCTGCGGCAGGTACGCAAACTTGACCGGCCCGAACAGCGTGGAGTGCAGCCCCATCAAAAAGGTACAGCCCAGCAGCACCGGCACATTGGCACTCATGAAGCCCCAGGCGGCCAGCAGCATGATGCCGATCTCCAGGTTCTTGACGAAGCGGATCATGCGGGTCTTCTCGATCTTGTCCGTCAGCTGCCCGCTGGTGGCCGAGAACAGCAGAAACGGCAGGATAAACAGCGCCCCAATCACCAGCCCTGCCATGGCGGGCGGCAACCAGCCGACGCTGAGCTGGTAGGTCACCATCACCGTGAACGCGAACTTGAACAGGTTGTCGTTCGCCGCGCCCGAGAACAGCGTCCAGAAGAACGGCGCAAAGCGGCGCTGGCGCAGCAGGGCAAACTGGTTCGGGTGGGCGTCGTGCGGCGCGTGGGCGGGGGCAGCGGCAACACCGGGGGCGGAAGAGGATGGAGTGGTCATTTTTTAAGCCAAACAGGGCTGTAGCGCACATTCTATGGGCGCAAGCAGCTATCAAAAACAGAGTAAATCAAAGCGTGCCGGGGCGGCCCTGGGCACGCGCACTGACCAGCGCACTGGCCCGCCACACCGCCGCCAGCACCGGCCACGCGGCCAGCGACGCCACCAGGTGTTTGAGGCTGTGGCCCGAAAGCACCTCACCCGTCAACGCGTACACCTGCGCATCAAAATGCTCGAACACCTTGGCCAGCGCATACAAGGCAATGGTCAGCCCGATCGACACCCCCATCGCGCCGGGCACAGGCTTCACAAAGACCAGTACCACCACCAGCGCCACACCGCCAAACTGCACCAGCCCCCAGGGCAGCACATTACCCGTCACCGCCGACACGGCCACCGACAGCAGCGCCAGCACCAGCACACCCCAGCCCACGGCGTGGCCCGCGCGGGCGCTGATGCGGTCGGCTGCGGCCAGGCCCAGCAAACCCGCAAAAGCCACGGCCATGCCCAGCCGATCCAGCGCCAGGCCGGCGTTGTTGGGCAGCCAGTGGTACCAGCCGGAGCAGAACGAGGTGAGCACCAGGCCTGCAAAAAACAAGGCTGCCATGCTGCGCTCCACCGGCAGCAGCGCAGCCCGTGGCGCACGCTGCAGCGCCCACAGGCCCCACACGCCGCCAATGGCAAACGGCAGGTTGCTAAGCACGTTGAGCGCATGGGGGATGCCGCCCCAGCCCCGCTGGTCGGCAAAGCCGTGGTAGTCGGCAGGCTGGGGCACGCCGGGGGCCAGCAGCGCCACCAGCAGCAGCACGGCGCAGGTGGCCAGCACTGCCCATTCGGGCCGGGAAAGTCGGGTGGTCACAGGGGGTTCTCCGGGAGTTGCATGGCGTGCAGTGTGCAAAGGCAGATGTTTTGCGCAGCGCAGATTTTGACCCAGGCTTGCTGCGTACGCCGAGGAGTATCAATAATCGCTACCTTAGGGATGCTCTGCATAACTCCTCGCGGCGTGTGACAGCACGGACTCGGGCGGTCTGCGGCGTTGCGCTTCTTGCCAATAGCCGTGCTATTGCCTGCAAAACGCGCCTTGCATCCCATCCCGATCCGTACTACACACACTCGCGTAGAGTTATGCAGAGCATCCCATGAGCACCACCGCCGACCTCGTCACCGCCCTCAAGAAGGAACTCAAAACCGCCCAGATGACCTACGCCGACCTGGCGCGGGAGATGGGTATGGCCGAGTCCAGCGTCAAACGCATGCTGGCCAAGGGCGACATGCCGCTGTCGCGGGTGGACGCGATCTGCCGCGCGCTGAAGCTCGACTTTGCCGACCTGGCCCGCCGGGTGGCCGACAACCAGCCGCTGCTGTCGCAGCTGACGCAGGAGCAGGAGCGCGCCGTAGTGGCCGACAAGAAGCTGCTGCTATGCGCCATCTGTGTGCTGAGCCAGTGGACGCTGGAGCAGATCACCAGTGCCTACCGCATCACCGAGGCCGAGGTGGTGCGCGCCTGGGTGCAGCTGGACCGCATCGGCATCATCGAGCTGCGCCCGCTGAACCGCTACCGGCTCAAACTGGCCAAGACCTTCCGCTGGCGTCCGCATGGTGCGGTGATGGACTACTTCCGCGAACATGCGCTGCTCGACTACTTCTCCGGCGGCTTCGACGGCCCGGGTGAAGGCCTGCTGCTGGTGCATGGCTCCATCAGCCGCAGCCTGGCGCCCTCGTTCAGGGAACGTATGCAGCGGGTGGCGCAGGACTTTGCGCAGCAGCACCTGGCCGACCAGAAACTGGCCGACAAGGACTTGCAGGGCTACACGCTGCTGCTGGGCATGCGCAGCTGGGAGTTCGGAGCCTTTGCCGCACTGCGGCGCACGGCAGGGTGACGACAAAACTGCACACACCCACGCACTACAAATGCTCACACAGCTTTGCCTTTGTCCTACAGAGTCTTCACGAAGACGGGGCAGCATGGAGGCTCCTCAACCCGAAGGAGAAAAACCATGATCACCAAAACTATTCTGTCCGTCTCGCTCGCTGTTTTGTCCCTTGGCGCCGTGGTGCCTGTGGCATCGGCCCAATCGCTCACCGTGCAGATCGCACCACCCGCGCCCCGTTATGAAGTGGTGCCCGCCCCGCGCCGCGGCATGGTCTGGAGCCCCGGCCACTGGGAATGGCGCCAGAAGCGCCATGTGTGGGTGCCCGGTGTGTGGATGAAGGCACGCCCCGGTTATGCCTACACCCAGCCCACCTGGCAGGAACGTAATGGCCGCTGGGACTGGCGTGGTGGTGAATGGCGCCGCGACAACGGCCACTACAACAATGGCCACCGTGATGACCGCTACTACGGCGAAGGCCGCCGCAACGACCGGGACGGTGACGGTGTGCCCAACCGCTATGACAACAAGCCCGGCAACCCCAACCGCTGGTAAGCAGGCTCAGTCGGCCGTGGTGAACACCGTCAACACACCCGTGTAGCCATACAGGTGGTGCCGGGCAATTTCACCCGCCGCGAAGAAGCCCACCAGCGGCACGTCGCCCAGTGCGTGCCGCACGGTCTGCAGCTCGGCGCTGGGGCCACCGAAGTGGGGGCCGCCCCGGCCTGTGCAGCTGACGTAAATGGCACCGGCAATACGCCGCGCAGGGTGGGGCGCAGACTCGGCCTGTGGTGCGGCCAGGGTTGAAGCCAGCGCTACGGTCAGTTCTTCGGGCTCGAGCTCTTCACGAATTTCAGCGCAGATACGGGTCAGGTCAGCCCGCGCCGCTTGCACATTGCGCTGGCAGAACGCCAGCTGCATGCCGGGCTCCATCTGTTCGGCAATGGCCACGCCCTGGCGGGCCGGGTCCAGCCCGATGATGTGGCGCACCACCACGTCACTGCCAAAGTTGCCGGTGCGGCGCACGGCGTCGCTGGCCACCCCATCGGACGGATGCATCAGCCCGGCCAGCGTGGCGCGCACCACGGCCAGCGCCTCGCGCGGCTGGTCCAGCGACACCTTCAGGTCGCGCAGCAGCACCTCCAGCGCAGGTTCACCATCCAGCTGCAGCGCCACGTTGCCATCGGCCTCGGTGACGGTGTGCACCGGTGCCACCGGCAGGCAGCCCTGCGTGACACGCGACACCAGCGCCACCCCTTCGCCAAACGCCACCCCCGACAAACCACCACTGAACACCCCACTGGCCGCGCCGTGGCCCTTGATGTTGCCGTTGCCACCCACCGCAAACTGCACGGTGTGGCTGCGGCCCGATGACAGGCCGCCAAACAGGTAACCCGTGGCCGTGCGTTCGGCCATTTCAGCCACCAGGCCTGCAATGTCTTGCGTGGACGGGTCGGCATGCACCAGTGCGGTGTGGGCCTCGAAGCCCAGGCCCAGCGGTGCTACGCCCGAGAACACGCGGTACTGGTCCGACGGCAAGGCACACAGCATCACGGCCAGCGCGGGCTCGTCAAAATATTCAGCGTTGTTGGCGGCGATGCCAAAACCCACGGTGCCCGACCAGTCGGTGATTTCGGGCAACTCTCCGCTCAGAAATTCGAGGATGTCCTGCGCGTCGTCCACATACACATCGGTGATGTACAGCAGCCCCAGTGTGGGTGCACTGGCGTAGTGCGGCAGCGCCATGTGGGCCCGCAGCTGCGCCAGCACCAGCGCGGCGGCCATGCGCCACTGCGGATGGGTGGCGTGGGCATAGGGAAAAAGGTGCATGGCGGGGGGTGCAGTGGGTCAGCGGGCCGTTTTCTTGGCGGTGGCTTTTTTGGCAGCCGGCTTTTTGGCGGGCGCGCGTTTCTTGGCCGGAGTCGCTTTGCCGGTGGCGGCCTTGGTCATGCTGGTGGCCGTTTTGACCATTTCCTTGGCCAGGCCTGTGGCCATGTTTTTGGTGGTGCTCACCGCGGTCTGGCGGGCGGCGTCTTTGACCGCAGCAGCGGCGATCTGCTGGAACTGCTGGGTGAGTGAACCCCACCATTGCAGCGGGTCCACCACACCGGGCGCGGCGTCGGCCTTGGTGGTTTTGGCTTTTGCCGCGGCAGCGGGTTTTTCAGCTGCAGCCGGAGCTTCTTCCTCTTGCGCAGGCGGCGTGCCGGTTGCACGTTGCACCACACCCGACATGGTGCTGGCCGCCCCGGCCACCGTGTCACCGGCCTTGTGCAGGCCGGACATCACCGTGTCCGCCGTCTTGAGTTTGAGTGCATTCGCCACATCCCCCATGCTGAAGTTCATACCCTTCAACGTGGCCAGGGTCATCTTCTGCACCTCCAGCGCCTGGATCGTGGCCTTCAGCGCCACCGCGTTCTGGTCGAGCCAGAACTGCACGGCCTTGAGCTCCTCGATGCGTTTTTCGAGGTCTTCCACATTCAGCGTAGGCGCCACCCAGTGCGACATGTTGGGCAACTGCGGAATGTTGTTCGTCGCGCCCTTCACGGCATTGCTGGCCAGGTTTTGCAAAAAGTCAAAACCGGGCACAAATTTGCCAAAACCGAAGTTGCTGGTGTCGCTCATGTTGGCTCCTTATGGGTGGTGGGGAAAGCGTCGTTCGCAGCTTACCGCAATGTCCCTGCCAGAGCGATGGTTCGGCGCTCTGACAGAGACACATTGCAGCCTTGCTCCATCAAGAGCCAGTTCGCCCCATGCCGATGGCCATGTTGGCGCACACACGGTCGTGCCTCCCACAAGCGGTGCAGAACTCGCTCAGGGGCGCGTTCAGTTTCAGTGTTTATGGGCCGCCGGGGCACCTGCCGCTGCGCCGGGTGCGGTGGTGGCCACCGGCACTTTCAGCTCGACCTGGCTTTGTTCACCCTTGGCGTTCTTGAAGGTCAGCGTCAGCGGGATGGTGCTGTCCTTGGGCAGCGTGGCCTTCAGGTCCATCAGCATCACGTGGTAACCGCCGGGGGTGAGCGCCACGGTTTTGCCTGCGGGCAGCGCCAGGCCGTTGGGCAGGGCACGCATACGCATCACGTCGCCGTCCATCTTCATCTCGTGCACCTCGGCCACACCGGCCACGGGGCTGGCCACACCGACCAGGGTGCCGCCCTCCTTGGCGGTGATCTTCATGAAGGCACCGGTGGCCTTCTGGCCCTGCACGCTGGTGCGGACCCAGGCGTCTTTCACGTCCACGTTCTGGGCATACAAATGGCCGCTCAGGCTCAGCAGTACAGCGGTAACAGCTACAAATTTCATAGTATTTCTCCAGGTATTCAGAAGATTCAGTGTGCGTGACCGGCATGGCCTGCGGGGCCGGACGGGATGATGTCGAGCAGTGCGGCGGGCAGCTTCAGGCCTTTGGCCGATGCACCGCTGGTGGGCACTTCGGCCCAGTCGGTGCTGCCTTTTTCGCAGGTCTGCAGCACCTTGAACCACATCGGCCCGGCGGTGGCGGGCAGGCCGCCGCGCAGCACAAACTCGTCGTAGTGCGCGTCGGGCAAGGCGTTGCCTGCGGTGGCCGTCCAGGTGATTTCGGTCACACCTTCGGTGATCTTCTTGCCGTGGTTGTCATACGGTGTGGCGAGGGGGCCGACCTTGGTGGACAGCACCCAGCCGGCCTTGGGCATGGGCTGGGCACCCTTGAAGCCGTCGGGAATGGACACCCGCAACGCCGTGGTGGGTGAGCCATCACAGCCGTGGCCAACCCGCAGGGTGGCGCGGTAGGTGGTGCCCGCCAACGCTGCCTGGTCGGCCAGGGTGATATGGGCAAAAGTGACGCTGGCGCACACAGACAGGACGCAGGCAGCTACGGTTTTGAGAGCAAAAGAAGTATTCATGGCGGTAAATAGGACAGACCTGCCCGGCACACAGGCACACGGGAGGAGCACCTTGCAGAGTCGCTGCAAGGCTAAAAATTTGAATGGAATAGGCCTCTAGCGCCCATTACACGGGCGCAGATAGCTATTAATTCAATAGCTAAAAGCCACAACAGGGGAGAGTCAGACCGGCAGCGCAGGCGGCCCGCGTGCGGGCGGCGGGCCAGCGGTCAGGGCCGCAATACGGGCCGACGGGATGCTGCGCAGCACATAGGCCAGGGGCGGGATGGCCGCGCTCTGCACCACTGCAAAAGGCGGCGGCGCACCAGCGGCCAGGCACAGCGGGCAGTCGAGGGTGTGGTTGCTGACCTCTTGCATCCCGTCGTCGGTCTGCACCAGGATCTTCACCATACCCGCGCTGGAGCACACCAGCTCCATCACCCGCGGTTGCACCAGTGGCGACGCAGCCGCCACACCGAGCGACAGCGCGAACCACACCAGCACAAGGCGTGCAAGAAAGTGGGCGCGGCGCAGGGTTTGCATAGGGGGATTATGGCCTGCGCCTTGCCCTGCACTCCCCTGACGGACACGTGTATCCATACAAACCCGTGGTTACAAACCGAAATCCCCATGCCAAAACTGGCTGATAAGCTCAAGCCCATGCAGAGCCTGTTCCACCTTGCCATCCACGTCCGCGATCTGGACGCAGCACGCCAGTTTTATGGCTCCGTGCTGGGCTGCACCGAAGGGCGCAGCACCGCCACCTGGGTGGACTTTGATTTTTTCGGCCACCAGCTGTCGTTGCACCTGGGTGAACCGTTTGCCACTACCCGCACCGGCCATGTCGGTGACACGCTGGTGCCCATGCCGCACTTCGGGCTGGTGCTGGCGCTGCCCGACTGGCAGGCGCTGGCGCAGCGGCTGCAAGCGGCTGGCACGGACTTCATCTATGCGCCCCAGGTGCGGTTTGAAGGCCAGCCGGGTGAACAGTGGACGATGTTTTTCTGCGACCCGTTTGGCAACCCCCTGGAAGTCAAAGGCTTCCGCTCCCTTGCCACCGTTTACGCCACGTGAGCCGCTGCAACCCCACCCACTTGGTGCCGCGTATGGCCCCACGGCATGTGCTGGCCTGCTGTGTCACGGCGCTGGCCTGCGCTGCGGCCCAGGCCGCGCAGAAGTGTGAAATCAACGGTGTGTCGGTCAACCCGGCCCAGGCCCGCAGCCTCAAGGGCCACACCGGGTTGGTACGCTGCACCGACCGCGACACCGGCTTGCTGCAGCGCGAGCAGGAGGTGCAAAACGGCAAACTGGTGGGGCTGGTGCGCAGCTTTGAAGACGGCAAGTTGCGCAAGGAAAGCAGCTTGAACAGCCGGGGTAACACCCATGGCCGCACACGCGAGTTCTCGTCCGACGGCCAGGTGCTGCGCGACACGCTGTACGACAACGGCGCCATCGTGGGGGTATCTCGCCGCTTTTACCCGTCGGGCCAACTGCAGCGTGCATCGGTCTACGACACTGCGGGTGCTGAAATCGGGATGGTCGAGTTCACCCCCACTGGCCAGCTCAGCAACCTGCAGTGCGCCGACAGACCCCTGATGGCCCCCACCTTCGACGACCTGCGGGCCTGCGGCTTCATGGGCTCGGCGTCGCAGCTGGAGTTTTTTACGCCCTCCGGCAAGGTGCGGGCACGGGCACGGTTCCAGGGCGGCAAACGCACTGGTTTTGACACCCTGCGCGACAACGGCAAGCTGGCCAAGCAGGAAGAATTCAGCGCCCTGCAGCACATCGAGCGCACGTTTGCAGCCGACGGCACCAAACGCCGCGAGGTGCACTGGAACGTGTCGGGCCCCACCCCCGTGCAGGAACGCGAAATGGAGTTTGCCCCTACCGGTGTGCTGGTGCGTGACCGCCGCTGGGCTGCGGGTGAACCCACGAGTGAACAGACCTACTACCTGAACGGCCAGCTGCGGCGCAAGGCCGAATACAAGGACACCGGCCCCGGTACGCAACGTGTGCTGGCCATGACCGAGTTCTACAACACCGGCACCCTGTCGAGTGAAGGCGCGTTTGCCAACACCAGCCGCTACGCCCTCACCCCGGTGGGGGTCCACCGCCGCTACGACACCTACGGCATCTTGCGCAGCGAGTCCACCTACGACGAACGGGGCCGCGCGCTGCGCGAGCGCACGTTTGACGAGTCGGGCAAACCGCTGACCGAAGAAACACCCCCGGACGAGGCCCCACGCAAGCCGCAAGCCCCGACCAAATAACGGACTTTCAGTCCAGCTTGATTCCCACCGTGCGGATGATCTCGCCCCAGCGCTTCGACTCGGCGCGGGCGAAGGCCCTGAACTGATCGGGTGTGCCGGGCAAAGCCTCCATGCTGAAGTCGGCCATCCGTTTCTTCACGGCCTCGCTGTCCAGCGCCTTGTTCAGCTCGGCATTCAGGCGGCCGGTGGTGGCTGACGGCAGGCCCGCCGGAGCCAGGATGCCCTGGAACGCAAACACCTCCGAGTTCTTCACGCCGCCCTCAGCCAGGGTGGGCACGTTGGGCAACTGCGTGGCGCGCTGGGCCGAACCGATGGCCAGTGCCCGCACCTTGCCCGACTGGATCACCGGCAGGCCTGCGGCCAGGTCGAGGAACATACACGGCACCTGCCCACCCATCACGTCCTGCATGGCGGGCGCTGCGCCGCGGTAGGGGATGTGGGTCATGAAGGTGCCCGTGCGCAGCTTGAACATTTCCATCGCCAGATGGTGCGGCGAGCCGTTGCCGGGCGATGCATAGTTGATCTTGCCGGGGTGGGCCTTGGCGTAGGCAATGAAGTCTTTCAGCGTCTGCGCCTCGAAGCCCGGGTGCACCACCAGTGCCAGCGGGAAACGGCTGATGCCGCCCACATAGGTGAAGTCTTTTTCGGGGCTGAACGGAAGTTTGCTGAACAGGTGTTCGTTGAAGGCCAGCACGGCGTTGTCGGCCGACATGAAGGTGGTGCCGTCGGGCTTGGCGGTGGCAACAATTTGTGCGCCGATGTTGGTCGAAGCCCCGGGCCGGTTGTCGATCACGATCTGCTGGCCCATCGACACCCGCATGGCCTCGGCCACCGTGCGCGCCAGCACGTCGGTGCCACCACCGGCGGGGTAGGGCACGATCCAGCGCAGCGGCTGGTCGGACATGGCCTGTGCGGCGGCCCAGGGGGCGGCGGATGTGGCTGCGCCTGCGGCGATGGTCTTCAAAAGGGTTCTGCGGTGCATATGTGTCTCCTTACTATATTTTTGATAGCTACCAGCGCATGATAGATGTGCGCCAGAGCCGTATTTAGTGCATAAATCCGATTCAGTGCCTTAGCCCACCAGCGGCGCAATCTCCTGGTCAATCGCACCAAAGATGCTGTGGCCGTCCTTGCCCTTCATCTCGATCTTGATGGTGTCGCCGAACTTCATGAATTCGGTGCTGGGCTGGCCGTCCTGGATGGTTTCGATGCAGCGTTTTTCGGCGATGCAGCTGTAGCCCTTGGGCCAGTCCATGCCGCCGCCTTTTTTCTCGACACCCTTGTTGCTGACGGTGCCGCTGCCGATGATGCTGCCCGCACGCACGTTGCGGGTTTTGGCAAGGTGGGCGATGAGCTGGCCGAAGTGGAAGGTCATCTCTTCCCCCGCGTCACACATGCCAACCTTGCGGCCGTTCCAGATGCTTTGCAGCGTGAGATGCAGGCGGCCACCGGCCCAGGCGTCACCCAGCTCGTCGGGCGTGACGGCCACGGGGCTGAACGCGGTGGCGGGTTTGCTCTGGAAGAAGCCGAAGCCTTTGGCCAGCTCGGCCGGGATCAGGTTGCGCAGGCTGACGTCGTTGGCCAGCATGACCAGGCGGATGCCGTCGAGCGCCTGCTCGGGCGTGGCCCCCATCCGCACATCGGCGGTGATGACGGCAATCTCGGCCTCGAAGTCGATGCCGAAGGACTCGCTGGGCACCACCACCGGGTCACGCGGGCCAATGAAGTCGTCGCTGCCGCCCTGGTACATCAGCGGGTCGGTGTAGAAACTCTCGGGCACTTCGGCGTTACGCGCCTTGCGCACCAACTCCACATGGTTGATGTAGGCCGAGCCATCGGCCCACTGGTAGGCGCGCGGCAGCGGGGCCATACATTGCGCCGGATCGAACGGGAAAGCGTGGCGGGCGTTGCCGCGGTTCAGGCTGTCGTACAGGTCTTGCAGCTGCGGCGAGAGGAAGCCCCAGTCGTCCAGCACCTGCTGCAGGCGCGTGGCAATGCCGGTCGCATAATGGGCAGAACCCAGGTCGCGTGACACAACCACGAGCTGGCCGTCGCGGGAACCGTCTTTGTATGTGGCGAGTTTCATGGGGCTATTGTCTCCATCGGGGCAAGTTAACAATTACGTTTAGTTAAACTGATTGCACTAAACGAAAAATGGATTCTAGTGCAGATGCGTGAAACCGTGGCAGAAACCGAAACAAGCGACAGCGAAACCGAGACGGACAAGGCCCGCGCGGGCATCCAGTCGCTGGAGGTCGGGTTTGCGCTGCTGGACGTGCTGACCCAAACCCCCGGCCCGCTGATGCTGCGCGACCTGGCCGCCCGCGCCAGCATGAGTGCGGCCAAGGCGCACCGTTACCTCGTGAGTTTCCAGCGCCTGGGCCTGGTGGTGCAGGACAGCCGCACCACCCGCTACGACCTGGGCCCTACCGCGCTGAAGCTGGGCCTGGCCGCCCTGTCGCGGCTGGACGCGGTGCGGCTGGCGCGTGAACGTATGCCCCCGCTGATGGAGCAGATCGGCCACACGCTGGCGCTGGCCGTGTGGGGCAACCACGGCCCCACCATCGTGCACTGGGAAGAATCCCCCCAGGCCGTCACCGCCAACCTGCGGCTGGGCGACGTGATGCCGCTGCTGGCGTCGGCCACCGGGCGCTGTTTTGCCGCCCATGTGGCACCGGAAGCCATTGCCCCGCTGGTGCGCGAAGAACTGGCCCGCGCCCAGAAGCTGCAGCGCACCGACCTGCCCCGCACCCAGGCCGAGGTGAACACCCTGCTGGCCGAGGTGCGAACGCGTGGTGTGGCGCGGGTGGTGGACACACTGCTGCCCGGCATCGTGGGCTTTTGTGCGCCGGTGTTTGATGCGGATGGGCACATGGCGCTGGGCATCGTCACGCTAGGCTCCATCGCCACCTTTGACCCGGAATGGGGTGGCGCGGTGGAGCGCCCTTTAAGGTCCGCCGCGCTGCAGCTGTCACAGGATCTCGGCTGGAGGGCGCATTGAACACCCCCAGGCTTCGCGCACTTCGTGTCGCTGCTCCTACCCCCTTGCAGGGGGCATCACCAGCGGCCTGGCAGAGCCAGTTCCGCGGTGTTTGCTTGAAGGGAGCATGTGCCACTCTGGACGCAACGTGCTGACCATGCGAGGTATGCCGCTGCGGGTGTTGGCAGGTCTGGTGGTGCTGGTGGTGGGTGTGCACCTGGCGTTGATGCAGATGCTGCCTGCGGCCGGGCTGCGGGCAGACACTCCGGAGCCCATGACCTTCACCACCCGTACGGTCACGCTGAACCCTGTGGTGCCACCGCCTGTACCGTCGGTTGTTGCAACCCCACCACCTGCGCCAACAGTGCGGCCCAAACCGCCGAAACCCCGGCCTCCAAAGCCCCGCCCGGCAACCCCCCCAGCCGACGAGGCGGCTGCCAGTGCACTGCCTGCCAACCCCGAAGGTTCCCAAGCAGAGCCAGCCCCAGACAACACACCGGAACCTGCCCCACTGGAGCCCGCCGCACCGCCTCCGCCGGAACCACCACCACCGCCCCCACCGGAGGCACCACCACCCGCCCCCGCTGCGCCGATCACCCTGCCCGGCTCCGTACGGCTGCTGTACGACGTGAGCGGCCAGGTCAAGAAGATGGACTACACCGCCCGCTCCGAGCTGAAGTGGCTGCAGGACGGTGCCAGTTATGACCTGCGTTTTGAGGTCAGCCTGTTTCTGGTGGGCTCACGGGTGCAAACCAGCCGCGGCAAGCTGAACGAACTGGGCCTGGCACCGCTGCGGTTTTCCGACAAGACCCGCAGCGAACGTGCGGCGCATTTTGACTACGACAAAGGCCGCGTCACCTTCAGCGCCAACAGCGCCGACGCAGCACTGGTGCCCGGTGCGCAGGACCGGCTCAGTGTGTTTATCCAGCTGGGGGCAATGCTGGCGGGCAACCCGGACGCTTACCCGGCGGGCACCACCATTGCGCGCCAGACCGTGGGGCCACGCGATTCGGAGCAGTGGGAAGCCGTGGTGGTGGGCAACGAGCCCCTGCGTATCCAGGGTGAAGAAACCAGCACCGTAAAACTGATGCGCGCACCCGCCAAAGAATTCGATTCGAAAGTGGAGCTGTGGTACGCCCCGTCGATGGGTTACCTGCCCGTGCGTATCCGGCTAACCCAGGCCAATGGGGACTTTGCCGACATGCAGTTGCGCGCCACTGAAACACCCTGACCTGCACGCAAACCCACAACATAGCCTGAAAACGCAGGGTTGGCTTTCTGCCACAGAGCACATAAAAACCGAAACACAACACGGTTTTGCCTTGAAACTGGCCTGAGTGTTGCTATCTACAACCCAGATGAAGGAACACACCGCCATGCAAACACTTTACGACTCGGAATCTTTTGTGGTCATGCACATGCACCCGGACGCCCCCGAAGGCGACACGGACACCACCCAAGCCCCCCAGCTCGCACGCCACGGTTTCGAGATCGTGGACAAACGCTCCGGCAAAGAGGTGTACCTGGACGGTTCGTGGGCCGAGATGTTCCAGCAAAAAATCATGGCCTGGCAGCTGAACACCCCCACACAGGAAGAAGTGGAAGACACACTCGACACCTACACCGGGCTGGCACAGACACCTGTCATCGTCCACTGAACTGCGCCAACGGCCGCCCACAGCGCACTTCGGTGCGCTTTTTTTATGGCGCGCCGCGTTTGGGACGCTCTGCATAACTCCTCGCGGCGTGTGATAGTGCTGGCTCGGGCCGTCTGCTGCGTTGCTTTACTTGCCAATAGCCGGGCTATTGGCTGCAAAACGCGCCTTGCATCCCATCCCGATCCGCACTACACCCACTCGCGTTGGGTTATGCAGAGCATCCCTTGGGCGATAACCAGTGGAACATGGGCTCGACCAGCACCAGCACCGCAATCAGGCGGCACACCTGGAAGGCCGTCACCACCGGCACCCCCAGCTGCAGCACCTTGGCGGTGATGGCCATCTCGGCAATACCGCCGGGGGATGTGCCCAGCACCATGGTGGCCCAGTGCAGGCCGGTGGCCAGCGACAGCAGCCAGGCAAACCCGGCGCACACACCCACCATACCCACAGTGCCCAGTGCCACCGACACAAGCCAGCGCGGTGCTGTGTGCACAAACTCGGACGTGAAACGCACACCCAGGCTGACGCCAATCACCAGCTGAGCGGCGTTCGACAGCCACTGCGGAATCGCCGACAGCGACACCCCGGCCATCGTCAGCCCCATCGCCACCACCAGCGCCCCCATGAACCAGGGGTTGGCACGCCCCAGGCGGCGCATCAGCAAAGCCCCTGCCCCCGTCAACAGGGCCAGGCACAGCAAACCAACAGTATCCACCGCCCGAATGGACGGCGGCAGCACGTCCAGCGCCTGCACCCCGCTGAACTGCATGGCAAACGGGATCAGCAGCGTGACGATGACCAGTCGCATGCTGTGGCTGGCCGCCACGAGGTCGGTGCGGGCATGGACACGTTCGGCCAGCAACGTCATCTCGGACGCACCGCCAATAGCCCCGGCAAAGTACGTGGTGGAGCGCAACACAGGCGCAGGCACGGCCGAAAAATGCCGCACATTCACGCGGTACAACCAGCGGCCAAACAGCAGGCCCAACACCAGCGCCCAGACGATTCCCAGCGCAATGGCCCACCACAGCCCCAGCACCAGCGCCGTCACCTCGGCCGTGAAATACAGGCCCAGCGCGGTGCCAATCGTCCACTGCCCTGCATTACGCAGCGGGGCCCAGCTGCGGGTTGGTGCGCCACACATGGACGCGAGCGACACCACCAGCAGCGGGCCGATCATCCAGGGGATAGGCGTCTTGAGCCAGACGCACAGTGCGGCGGCGGCCAGCGCCAGCCCGAGTGTCAGGATGACACGGAGCCAAATCGGTAAAGACATCAGGGTTTTCATGCGAGCGCGTAGTATCCGCGCATGCATTTTTACCCGTCTTTTCTCTCGTCCAAACGCCACACGGCACAGGCACTGGGGGCCTGCTTGGTGCTGGCCCTGGCTGCAGGCTGCAGCAGCCGCCCGACAGCGCCCCCCACAGCCCCTGCCGCAGCAGCCCCACCCGCCACACCAAGCCCCAAGCAAACGCCCACCCTGGGGCTACAGGCCAGCACAGCAGAGCGCCTGCGCTCGGCCATACCTGCCGACCTGCTGCTGCTCGGTGAACAACACGACGCACCTGAACACCAGCAGGTACAACGTGACATCGTGCAGGCGCTGGCCACCAGCGGCCGCCTGGCCGCACTGGCGCTGGAGATGGCCGATGCAGGCCACAGCACCACCGGCCTGCCCGCCGACAGCAGCGAATTCTCCGTCCGCCAGGCCTTGCAGTGGAACGAAAAAGGCTGGCCCTGGGCGGCCTATGGCCCGGCCGTGATGGCGGCCGTCCATGCCGGGGTTCCGGTGCTGGGTGCCAACCTGCCGCGCGTGCAAATGCGGGGTGCCATGGCTGAACCCACACTCGACAGCCGCCTGCCCGCCACCGCCTGGCAGGTGCAGCAACAGGCCATTCGCAGTGGCCACTGCAACCTGCTGCCCGAAACCCAGACCGTGCCGATGGCCCGTATCCAGATCGCCAAAGACATCAGCATGGCCCACACGCTGGTCAGCGCCGTCCAGCCCGGCAAGATGGTGGTGCTGCTGGCGGGCAGCGGCCATGTGGACCGCCTGGTGGGTGTGCCGCAGCACCTGCCCACGGCGGTGAGCGCCAAAGCCGTGCGCCTGCAGGCGGGGGCCGCAGCGGACAGCGCACCTGGTGTGTTCGACGTGGTGTGGCTCACACCCGCCGTGCCGTTCAAGGACTACTGCGCCAGCCTGAAGAAGTGATCTCGCCCGCGGCCTTCAAGCGTTCTTTTTAATCGCGTCGGCCAGCGTATTCACCAGCGTGTCGATGTGCGACTTTTCCACGATGAAGGGTGGGGCAATCACCAGCACATCCCCCGCAGGCCGCACCAGCGCGCCCTTGTGGAAGCAGTCGATGAAGATGTCATAAGCACGTTTGCCCGGCAGCCCGGCGATGGGCGCCAACTCCACGGCTGCGGCCAGGCCCAGGCTGCGGATACCAATCACGTTGGGCAGGCCTTTGAACGTGCTGTGGAACGCATCCCCCAGCACCGGGCCCATCTCGCCCGCGCGGGCGAACAGGTTTTCTGACTTGTACAGGTCGAGTGTCGCAATGGCTGCGGCGCAGGCCACGGGGTGGCCCGAGTAGGTATAGCCGTGGAAGAACTCGACAGCATGTTCGGGCGCGCTCGTGTTCATCATCGCGTCGTAGAGTTTGTCGCGGCAAATGACCCCACCCAGCGGGAACACACCGTTGGTCACGGCCTTGGCAAAGTTCAGCATATCGGGCACCACACCGTAGTAGTCCGCCGCAAAGTTGGTGCCCAGGCGGCCAAAGCCGGTGATGACCTCGTCAAAAATCAACAAGATGCCGTGTTTGTCGCAGATGGCACGCAGCTTTTGCAGGTAACCCTGCGGCGGCAGGTACCAGCCTACCGAGCCCGCCACCGGCTCCACCATGATGGCGGCCACATTACTCGGGTCGTGTAACGGCAGGATGCGTTGCTCCAGGTCGGCCAGTGCATCCTCGGCCCATACGGGTTCCTGGTTGTGGATGTAGGCATGGTTCACCGGGTCGTGGATAAAACGCATGTGGTCCACACGGGGCAAAAATGCCGAACCAAACACCTTGCGGTTGCCCGGAATACCCCCCACCGACATCCCCCCAAACCCCACACCGTGGTAGCCCCGCTCACGGCCAATAAACACGTTGCGGTGCCCCTCTCCACGCGCGCGGTGGTAGGCCAACGCAAGCTTCATGGCAGTGTCGGCGGCCTCACTGCCCGAGTTGCAGAACAGCACCTTGTTCAGATCCCCGGGGGCCATGGCGGCGATCATCTCGGCGGCACGGAAGGCTTTGTCATTGCTGGCCTGGAAGGCGGTGGCGTAGTCGAGGGTGTCGAGCTGCGCCTTGATGGCGTCGTTGATGGGCGCACGGCGGTGGCCGGCTGCCACACACCACAGGCTGGAGATGCCGTCGATGACCTGTTTGCCGTCATGGGTGGTGAAGTGCATGCCTTCGGCCGCCACAAACACCCGTGGATCCTTGCGGAAGCTGCGGTTCGGGGTGAAGGGCAACCAGTGGTTGTCCATGCCAAATTCCTGAAAAGCCATGGGTTCTCCTGTGCGATGAACGGTGTTTGCAGATTCTGGCACCAATCCCGCCCAAGGGATGCTCTGCCTAACTCAACGCGAGTGGGTGTAGTGCGGATCGGGATGGGATGCAAGGCGCGTTTTGCAGCCAATAGCACGGCTATTGGCAAGAAAGGCAACGCCGCAGACCGCCCGAGGCCGCGCTATCACACGCCGCGAGGAGTTATGCAGAGCGTCCCAAGGCCGCCACAAGCCATTGCGGGGACAAACCAGCCCAACGCTGCGCGCAGGCCTGGGGGTGTTTCATAATTCCACCGCTATGACCCACGCTTACGTTCTCACCCTTTCTTGCCCGGACCGCCGGGGTATCGTGCATGCCGTGTCCGGTTTTCTGCTGGAGCATGGCGGCAACATCGAAGAAGCCGCCCAGTACAACGACAGTGGCACCGGCCTGTTTTTTATGCGGGTGCAGTTTGCCTGCGACCAGTACAGCCATGCCGAGTTGCAGGCAAAACTCACCCCGTTTGCCGAGCCTTTTGGCATGGCCTGGAAGCTGCACGACAGCACCCAGCCGATGCGCACGGTGCTGATGGTCAGCAAGGAAGGCCATTGCCTGAACGACCTGCTGTTCCGCTGGAAGAGTGGCCTGCTGAACCTGGACATCCGCGCCATCGTCAGCAACCACCGCGATTTTTACCAGCTGGCTGCCAGCTACAACGTGCCTTTTCACCACATCCCGGTGACGGCAGCGACCAAACCGCAGGCCGAGGCCAAGCAGTTCGAAATCGTCGAAGCCGAAGGTGCCGAGCTGGTGGTGCTGGCGCGTTACATGCAGGTGCTGTCAGACGACCTGTGCACCAAGCTGGCAGGCCGCGCCATCAACATCCACCACAGCTTCTTGCCCAGCTTCAAGGGTGCCAAGCCTTATTACCAGGCCCATGACCGGGGTGTGAAGCTGATTGGCGCCACGGCCCACTATGTGACCGCCCACCTGGACGAAGGCCCGATCATCGAACAGGACGTGGCCCGCGTGGACCACAGCCGCACGGTGGAAGACCTGACCGCCCAAGGCCGCGACACGGAAAGCCAGGTACTGGCCCGCGCCGTCAAGTGGCACAGTGAACATCGCGTGCTGCTCAACGGCCACAAGACCGTGATCTTCAAATAACACGGACTTCACCATGGCCTCGCGTATCCCGCCCATCCAGTGCCTGCTGACCTTCGAGGCACTGGCGCGGGTGCGCAGCGTGACGCAGGCGGCAGAAGAGTTACACGTGACGCCCAGCGCCGTCAGCCACCGGGTGCGGCAGCTGGAGCAGATTGTGGGCATGCGGCTGTTTGGCCGGGCCGACTTTTCGCTCACCACCGAGGGCAGCGAATACCTCGCCAATGTGCGCGAAGGTATTGCGATCCTGGAGCGTTTCCCGGGCCACAACGCCGGGCAGAACGGCAAACGCAAGCTGCGTGTGGCAGTGACGCCGACCTTCTCCCGCTCCATCCTGATGCCGCGTTTGCGTGCCTTCATCGAGGCCTATCCCGAGATTGACCTGACGCTGCAGGTGTCCATCCCGCTGCTGGACGTGGTGGCCGAAGACGCAGACCTGATGGTGCGGTTTGGCACCGGCCGTTATGCCGATGTGGAACACGTGTGCCTGATGACCGACGAGGTCACCCCGCTGGCATCCCCGGCTTATATTCGCGACAACGGCCCGTTCGACACTCTCGAAGAACTGCAGGCGGCCAAACTCATCAAGAGCCCGCTGGAGCCCTGGCGCACCTGGTTTCTGACCCACGGGCTGGACGCGGTGGAGCCAGCCGAGGGCTCGTCCTTCAACGACATTGGCCTGATGTGTGACGCCGCCGCACAGGGCCTGGGTATTGCCCTGGTGCGCCTGAAGCTGGGCCAGCCCTGGATCGACAACGGTGCACTGGTGCGGCTGTCACCCCGCAATGTGCCCAGCCCCCACGCGCATTACCTGTGCTGGCGCACGGGTGTGATGGACCGCTGGGAATGTGCCGCGTTTGCCGACTGGCTGCGCAGCAGCATCCACTGACGGCGGGGTTGACCCGGGGCACCCGGGGCCGGGTGGTGCCTGTGTGCGGCGCAGTACCATCGCTGCTATTCACCTGCCCCAGGACCCCGCAGCCTCTGACTGCGGCCACCCACCAGCGTACCCATGTCCACCCACCTGACCGACGTGTTGTCCCAAGCCTACGATGCCGTGCCTTACGCATCACATCCGTTCCCGCAGTCCGCCCCGGAAAACCTGGAGGCCATTGCCCACCTGTTCGGCCTGGCAGCCTGCCCGCCTGCGCAGGCGCGGGTGCTGGAGCTGGGGTGTGCGTCGGGGGGCAACCTGATCCCGCTGGCCGCACGTTACCCCCAGCTGCAGGCCGTGGGCATTGATTTGTCCACCGTGCAGGTGCAGCAAGGGCAGCAGGACATTACCCGCGCCGGGCTGGGCAATGTCACCCTGAAGAACATGAACCTGGAGGAGGTGGACGCCTCCCTCGGGCAGTTCGACTACATCATCTGCCACGGCGTTTACAGCTGGGTGCCACCTGCTGTGCAGACGGCGATCCTGCGCATCGCATCGGAAAACCTGGCACCTGACGGTGTGGTCTACATCAGCTACAACACCTACCCCGGCTGGAAAGCCCGCGAAATTGTGCGCGACGCCATGCTGCTGCGCGGTGCCGACCGGGCCACACCCGCAGAACAGCTGTCGTACGCACGTGGCATGGTGGAGTTTCTGCACGACATGGCGCGTGATGGCAGTGTGTTGAAAAAAACACTTGAAGAAACCATGCCCACCATCCAGAACAGCCAGGACTACTACCTGATACATGAGTTCCTGGGGGCCTGCAACGCACCGTGTTACCTCAAGGACTTTGTGGCCGCCGCTGGCGCCCAGGGGCTGGCCTATCTGGGGGATGCCGAGCCGTCCACCATGTTTGTATCCAACTACGGCGACAAGGTGGCAACCCCGCTATTGCAGGAGTGTGGCAGCAGCCAGGTGATGCTGGAGCAGTACCTCGACTTCATCGTCAACCGCCAATTCCGCCAGACCGTGCTGGTCAAACAGGCCCGCGCGTCCAGCGTGCGTTACCAGCTGGACCATGCCCGCATCCGGCACATGGCCTACGCCGCATTTTTCCAGTGCGAACAGCCGATCACCCTCGGCGGCGGCCCCGTGCAATGCAAGGCATGGCGCAACGTGGATGTCACCCTGCACACCCCTGTCAGCAAAGCCCTGGCCCTAACCCTGAACGCCCACTACCCCGGCACCATCACGCAAGAGGCGCTGCTGGACGCCGTCTGCCAGGCCGTGGGCCAGCCCCGCACCACGGTTGAGCCCGAACTGCTGGACATGCTGAACCACCTGATCATCACCGGCGGCGTCCGTTACCGGCGCACCGCCGTGCGGGCCCCGGCAGCGGTCAGCCCCCAACCCCAGCTGCTGGCGCAGTACCTCCAAGCGCTGGTGCCGGGCCAACCGGCCCCCACCACCCTGTGTAACACATGGCATGAAGACGTGGCACTGGGCATCGTCCAGCAGTCCATCCTGCCCCTGCTGGACGGCCAGCATGGCACCGAAGCCCTGGTCGCCCACCTGCTGCAGGAAGCCCAGGCCGGGCGTATCCGCTTTCTGCGCCAAGGTGCCACCGTAACCGACGCTGCCGACATGGAACGCAGCGCCCGCGAACAGCTGCCTGCTGCGCTGGAAGGCCTGCGCCAACAGGCGCTGCTGGCCTCTTAGAACGTGTTCACGATCTATCCGGGCCGCGTTGGGGCCAGTTCACAGACTGCTGCAAGTTTCTTCACGCGCGGGCGCCACGTTTTGCCGTAGAGTGACCGGTGCCTTGCCATGCGCCACCTACGGACACCACCATGAATGCACCCAGCACCACCCTGCAACACGAATTGCTACAAAAATCAGAGCTACAAGCACAGGTGGTGCGTGCGCTAGAGGCACATTTACCTTCATATTCACTGCTCTGGAACGCGGAAGACACCGTTCCGTTTGAATGCGACGGCCTGACCGCTTACCGCGCCCGCCCGCTGGTGGTGGCGCTGCCCGAGACCTATGAACAAGTGCAGGCGGTTTTGAAGACCTGCCACGCCATGAACGTGCCGGTGGTGGCGCGGGGCGCGGGCACGGGTTTGTCGGGCGGTGCCATGCCCCACACGCTGGGGGTCACCTTGTCGCTGGCGCGCTTCAACCAGATTCTGGCCGTGGACCCGGTGAGCCGCACGGCCGTCGTGCAGTGTGGTGTGCGCAACCTGGCCATCAGCGAAGCCGCTGCGCCCTTTGGCCTGTACTACGCACCCGACCCGTCGAGCCAGATCGCCTGCACCATCGGCGGCAACGTGGCCGAGAACTCGGGCGGTGTGCACTGCCTGAAATACGGCCTGACCGTGCACAACGTGCTCAAGGTCAAAGGTTTCACCGCTGCGGGCGAACCGGTGGAGTTTGGCTCCGAAGCACTCGACAGCCCGGGCCTGGACCTGCTGGCCGTGGTAATTGGCAGCGAAGGTATGCTGGCCGTGGCCACCGAAGTCACCGTGCGCCTGGTGCCCAAACCGCTGCTGGCGCGCTGCATCATGGCCAGCTTTGATGACATTCGCAAAGCGGGGGACGCCGTGGCTGCCGTCATTGCGGCGGGCATCATTCCGGCCGGGCTGGAGATGATGGACAAACCCATGACCGCCGCCGTGGAAGACTTCGTCCACGCGGGTTACGACCTAACAGCCGAAGCCATTTTGCTGTGTGAGAGCGACGGCACACCCGAAGAAGTCGAAGAAGAAATCGGCCGCATGAGCGCGGTGCTGCGCGCCTGTGGTGCAACAGCCATCACCGTGAGCCAGAACGAGGCCGAGCGCCTGCGTTTCTGGAGCGGCCGCAAGAATGCCTTCCCCGCCAGCGGCCGCATCAGCCCCGACTACATGTGTATGGACTCCACCATCCCGCGCAAACGGCTGGCCGACATCCTGCTGGCCATCCAGGAGATGGAAAAAAAGTACCAGTTGCGCTGCGCCAACGTGTTCCACGCGGGTGACGGCAACCTGCACCCGCTGATCCTGTTCGACGCGAACGACGCCGACCAGCTGCACCGCTGTGAACTGTTTGGCGCAGACATCCTGGAGACCAGTGTCGCCATGGGCGGCACCATCTCGGGTGAACACGGCGTGGGTGCCGAAAAACTCAACTCCATGTGTGTGCAGTTCACCCCCGAGGAGCGTGAACAGATGTTCGGCCTGAAACGCGCGTTTGACCCCACCGGCATGCTGAACCCCGGCAAGGTCATCCCCACGCTGAACCGCTGCGCGGAATACGGAAAGATGCTGGTACGTGGTGGTGCCATCCAGCACCCCGACCTGCCAAGGTTTTGAACGGCGGGTGTGTGCGTCGTAGTGGGGGCGACCAACCAACGCCTCCATCCGTAGGCTTTGGCTGACACCGACACAGCTTTTGCACCTGCTGGTAATTGCAGGGCAGCAGCGAACAATGGCGGCAAACAACCAAGGAAACTGCCATGTCCCTCTCCCTCATTCTCCTGATCGTTCTGATCCTCATCCTCGTCGGAGCCCTGCCCACCTGGGGCCACAGCCGCAGCTGGGGTTACGGCCCAAGCAGCGGTATCGGCCTGGTCGTGCTGATCCTGATCGTGCTGCTGCTGATGGGGCGGATATAGGTCTCTGACTCTTGAAAAACAAAGGGCTCTGCAATGCAGAGCCCTTTGTTTATTGAAACGACCAGCCAGGAATCAACAGACGTAAAAAAACCAACCTTTTGAGGGGTTGGTTTTTAGTTTTGGTGGCCTGGGGCGGAATCGAACCACCGACACGCGGATTTTCAATCCGCTGCTCTACCGACTGAGCTACCAGGCCTAAGCCCGCAATTATAGCAGGGGAAACGGGCAGTTTCCGAACTTTCTTCTCATGCCGGCCGTTTACCGCGGCCCAGATCCACACCGAGCTGGCGCAGCTTGCGGTACAGGTGGGTACGTTCCAGGCCGGTTTTCTCGGCCACGCGGGTCATGGAGCCGCCTTCTTTGGCGAGGTGGAATTCGAAATACGCTTTTTCAAACCCGTCACGCGCCTCCCGCAGGGGTTTGTCCAGATCAAACGTCTGGCTGGCCAGCTGGCCGGATGCATCCACCACTTCAGCTGGCGCTGCGGGAGCATGCGCGGAGGCCGAGGAGGGCTCGACCTGCACACGGGGAGCGACCACTGCGACCGGCGGAGGGGCTTTGCGCGCGGCGTTGCGCGCCAGGCCTTGCTCGACTGCCTTGAGCAGCTTTTGCAGGGTGATGGGTTTTTCCAGGAACGAGAAAGCACCGATGCGGGTGGCTTCCACCGCCGTGTCGATGGTGGCATGGCCACTCATCATGATGACGGGCATGGTCAGGGTGCCTGCGGAGGCCCATTCCTTGAGCAGGGAGACGCCGTCGGTGTCGGGCATCCAGATGTCGAGCAACACCAGGTCGTACGGGCCCAGAGCACGCGCGGCGCGGGCCTGCGCCGCGTTCTCGGCCAGTTCGACGTTGTGGCCTTCGTCGTTCAGGATTTCCGAGAGCAGGTCGCGGATGCCCAGCTCGTCGTCCACCACCAGAATATTTGCCATGTCGTTCTAAAGCGCTGTGTGCCAGGTTTGGCGGGGGGTGTTGTCAAACAACCACGTTGGAAACTATGGCGAATGATAACGACACTTGCGCACCCTGCACCGTGTCGCCGGTGACACGGTTGCTGAGGTCGATACGCGCGCCGTGTTCGTCGGCAATCTTCTTGACCACGGCAAGGCCCAGGCCCGTGCCTTTGGCTTTGGTGGTGACATACGGCTCAAACGCCCGCTTGAGGATGTTGTCCGGGAAACCTGCGCCGTTGTCGAGCACGGTCAGGCGCACGCGTCCGCTGGAGGCACTGCGGTGTGTGCGCAGGATGACGGGTGCGGGCGCATCACCTTCCATGGCGGCACTTTCGGTGGCGTCCTGTGCGTTTTGCAGCAGGTTGTGGATGACCTGGCGCAGTTGCTGTGCGTCCCCCAAGATGGGAGGGCAAGCGGGGTCCAGCTCTGTCACCACGGGCACATGTGCGTTCTCGTTGTCGTACAGCTGCAGCACGTCCAGCACCAGGGTGTTGAGGTCCACGGGGTGCAGTTCGGCGCTGGGCAAGCGTGCGTAGTCGCGGAACTCGTTCACCAGGCGCTTCATGGCATCGACCTGGTCCACGATGGTTTTGACGGACTTGGTGAGCAAGGCCTGTTCGGTGACCGCCAGTTTGCCGTTGAGCTTCATCTCCAGGCGCTCTGCAGACAGCTGGATGGGGGTCAGCGGGTTTTTGATTTCGTGGGCCAGGCGGCGCGCCACTTCACCCCAGGCTTGCGATCGCTGGGCCGAGACGATTTCAGAGATGTCGTCAAACACCAGTAGGCGTTTGCCGTCCGGCAGCTCTGCGCCCCGGGCCACCAGGGTGGTAGCCGTCTGGGCCGCCCACGAATGTGCAGCATGTAACTCGAACGACTGTTGCCAGTGGTCCAGCCCATGCTGGCTGCGCTCACCCAGAAATACATCGAACTGGGTCTGCACACTGGCTGCAAAGCCTTCCAGCCCTGGGATGTCGGCCAGCGCACGGCCTTCGAATGCGGCCAGCGGGGCCCGCAGGATGCGGGTAGCACCGGGGTTGGAGTCTTGCACCACACCGGCAGCGTCGAGCACGATGACACCGGCCGTCAGGTTGTCCAGGATGGTCTGCAGGTTGGCGCGGGCTTCGTCCACCTGCTCCATGCTGTGCTCCACGGCGCTGCGGGCGTCGGACAGCTGCTGCGTCATCTGGGCGAACGAGCGGGTCAGCCCGCCCAGTTCGTCTTTGCCCTGCAGCACGGCTTTGGGCGACAAGTCACCCGCCGCCACCTGGCGCACACCTTCGGCCAGCAGCAGCAGCGGGCGCGCCAGCTGGTTGCCCAGCAACACGGCAAGAATCACGGCACCAAAAATAGCCAAAAACAGGCTCAAGGTCAGTGTGCCGATGTACATCCGGCGCAGCCCGCCACGGGCCAGTGCGCGCTCCTGGTATTCGCGGTTGGCCTCGGTCACGGCAATGGCATTGGCCAACAGTGCGGGGGGCAGCGCCTGGGTCACCTGCAAAAAGCGTGCTTCGGACAGCAGGCCCACGCTGGAGCCGGGCACGGCCGCCAGGGTTTTGATGCGTGCGTTTTTGACATCGGCGGGACTGCCTGTGTCGTCCAGCCCTTCGATCTGCGAGATGAAGCCCTGGCTGCGTACGTTGCGCAGTTGCTGCGCGCTGGGACGCTCGGGGTTGAGCTGGAAGCGGGACTGCCCGGCGCTGGCAATCATGTGCCCGGCGCCGTTCCACAGCACCACGTCATCGGCGGACAACTGGTCGCGGATGCGCTCCAGCGTCAAACCCGCTGCGGCGTCGGGAGTGCTGGACAGCTGGCCGCTCGCCACACGGGTGCGGTTGGCCAGGTCACTGGCCAGGGCGTCGAGGGTGGAGCGGCCCAGGCTCAGCCCGGCGTCGAGCGCGGTTTCCACCTTGACGTCAAACCAGCTTTCGATGGAGCGCGACACGAACTGGTAGGACACGACATAAATCAGCACACCCGGCAAGAACCCCACCAGCGCAAAAATGGCAGCCAGTTTGATCAGCAAACGGCTGCCAAACCGCCCGCGCCGCACACGCGACAACAGACGCCACGCGATCCACACAATGACGGCAAACAGCAGCACAGCCACCACCATGTTGATGGCGAACAGGCGGGTGTAATTGCGTTCGTACAGCAGCCGGTTGTTGGTGGCCTGTGTCAGCATAAACATCAGTACCAGGCCAATTGACAGCATGGCGGCCAGCCCCACCCCCACGGCCCAGCGCATGGCGCGCGAATGCAACCGGCGCGGGGGCGCAGCAGCGGGTGTGGAGCCTGCACTCATGGTGCCCCCTTGGCGGCGGGCAAGGGCAGGCTGTAGGTTGCGGACAGATTCCAGTCCGACCGCCCAACCACCCCGATCTGGAACGGGCGCGGCAACTGTGATGTGTCCAGCCGGAAGCTGAAGTCCACGGTGTACGGGCTGTCCGTGGCCACAGCGGAGGCATCGGCAATCTTCCAGCGCGAAAACCGCTGGATGGCCGCGAGTGCATCCGGCAGTTCGTCAAAGGTCTGGTTCAGCGTGACACCCTGGCCGCTGTTGCCGATGGGGGCGGGTGACACGTTCAGGCGCCAGCGCCGTGTGAGCGGCTGGTAGGCCAGGCGGCTGTGGCGGGCGCTGCTGGCCACCTTTTGGTTGGACCAGTACCAGCGGCCCCGCTCGACCTCGGCCTCGGCCACAAAAAACATGGGCACACCTTTGCGCAAGGCATCTTCCACCAGGGGCGGCAACTCGAACTTGACCACGGCCGACAGGAACACACCGTCGTCATTGCGCTCCAGCTGCATCTGCTGCACTTCGGTCAGGACCGCCTGCGCACGCACCAGGCCAGTCGCCCCTCCCAGCAGCAAGGCCCACACCACACAGCGCAACACCACGGCCACAGGCCACGCGGCGGGCCGCTGCGCGGGCTCAGGCGGGGACAGGTCGCTTGTGGAGCAGTGCATAGAAAAAGCCGTCATGGTCACCCCGGCCATTGTCCGGGACGGCTTGGGCGTTTGCCCCACTTTGGGGAAGCAAATGGCCGGGTGATGGCAGCAAAACCGCATCGGTGTTGTGCGCAAGGAACGTTTCAATCTGTGTATCACCCTCGGCCCGGAACACCGAGCAGGTGCAGTACAACAACCGCCCGCCCGGCTTGACCAGGGGCCACAAGGTGGCCAGCAGACCACTCTGGATGATGGCAAGCTGGGCAATGTCGCTCTCGCGCCGCAGCCAGCGCACGTCGGGGTGGCGCCGCACGATGCCGGAGGCGGTGCACGGTGCATCGAGCAGGATGGCGTCGAACAACACACCACCACACTGCTGCTGCCACCAGGTCTCGGGCGCACGCGCATCGGCCGCCATCACGGTCACATGGCCTTGTGCCTGCAGGCCGAGGCGGTCCAGGTTCTGGTGGATCCGTTCACAGCGCACCGGGTCGATGTCCAGCGCGGTGACATGGGCGTGGGCTTGCGCACCGGCCAGTTCCAGCAGGTGTGCTGTTTTGCCGCCGGGGGCGGCACAGGCGTCCAGAATATGCAGCGGCTGGGTCAGGTCCAGCCCGCGCAACAAAAGCGGGGCGGCCATCTGGGCCCCGGCGTCCTGCACGGACACCTGCCCGTCCAGAAAGCCCGGAATGTCCTGCACCGGCCGCGCCTGGTCCAGCAAGATGCCAAAAGCACCCACGGGCATTGCATCAATATTCATAGCATCTAGCGCATGCAGATACTGCGCTTGAGTCACTTTTTGCACATTAACCCGCAGCGCCATCGGTGCATGGGTGTTGTTGGCCTGCAGGATGTCGCGCCAGCGGCGCGGGTGGTCCTGGCGCAGCCGGTCGATCCACCAGCGCGGGTGGTTCCAGGTGGCCATGGGTTCACCGGCAACCGCCTCCAGCAGGGCCTCGCGTTCGCGCAGAAAGCGGCGCAAGCAGGCATTGATGAAGCTCGATTGGGGCCGCGTGGCCGGGTTGCGTTTGGCGGCTTCCACCGCCTGATCAACGAGGGTGAAGGAGTCGTAGAACAAACCACCCTCCTCTGCACGCTCTTCGCGCCAGCCCAGCGCCAGCGCAATACACAACAAGGCGTCCACCGGCGGCGGCGGTGTGCGGTTGGCGAGTTTGCGGCGCAGCGCCTCGGCCTGGCCCAGACCGCGCAGCACATGGAACACCAGCGCCTGGACACCCGGGCGCAGACTTGTTTCTACGTCATTCAGGGCTGTAGTGGCCGACTGACCTGCGCGGATAGCTACTAAAACAGTAGCGGTTGACTGCAGTTGCCGCCACAGCGGAATCGGGGCGAAAGCGGCAGATGCGGGTGAAGAAGAGGTCGAAAGGGTCATAAGGTGCCCGCCATTTTGAAGCCGAACAGTTTGGCAAGCAGCCAGGCGGGGAATTGTGAAATGGCACGGTTGTGCTGCGTAACGGCATCGTTGAACTGCGCACTGGCCGTTTGGCTTTGTGTGGTCCATTGCTCCCAGCGGTAGGGCGGGCTGTCGACCATCTGGCTATCGAAGGGGCCGCTGGCAGCGAGGGCATTTTGCCATGCCATCACCAGCACACTGTGCGCCGACGCCAGTGCCGCCATCACCTCGCGGTCCAGCGGCCGCAGCCGCGCAGCGGCCAGTGATGCAGAAAACTGCTTTGACGCGGCCTGTAAGGCCACACGCTCCTGGAAGCCAGGCGGCTCTGGGGGGACGGTTGCGGCAGACGCAGCACCCTCGCCGTCCGGGGCCAGGGTGCTGGCCTCGGGCTCAGGGGCCAAGGCCTGCACCACTTCCGCATGGCGCAGCAACTGGGCGTCCATGGCACCAAACGCCTGCACGGCCGCAGAGCGCAAGCGCACAAGGCGGTTGTAAGCACCCACGGCCCAGAAGACCAGAACACTGCAGGCCAGCCAGGTAACAACAGAAGAGGACCACATGGTGGGGAGAAATAAGTTGCGCCAGCCGCCATGCTGACAGATGTCAAAGGTACCGGGGTATCCATAAAAAACGCCCCGACCCCGCTTTACACGGGTTCGGGGCGCTTGAGGCCAGCCAATCACTTTGAAAACATCGCACTGGTGTGTGCGGCTTGCTCCAGCAGACACCGCGGAACCGGCTTTGCCGGGCCGCTGGTGGAGCCCCCTGCAAGGGGGTTGGCGTTTACACGCAGTGAAAAGCCTGGGGGGGTGCCTTATTCCGAAGCGGCAGTCGTCTGGTAGTCCGAGGTTTCCGGGCTGCCTGCCAGGTCCAGCGCTTCGGCTTCGGCAATGGCACGGCGCTCGGCGTCGTCCATTTCGTCCTTGATCTTGCGTGCCTGGTGGTACGCCATGCCGGTACCGGCAGGGATCAAACGACCCACGATCACGTTTTCCTTCAGGCCGCGCAGCTCGTCGCGTTTGCCCATGATGGCGGCTTCGGTCAGCACACGCGTTGTTTCCTGGAAGGAAGCGGCAGAGATGAACGAGTCGGTGGACAGCGATGCCTTGGTGATACCCAGCAACAGGTTGCTGAAGGTGGCAGGTGTCTTGCCATCGGCGCGCAGGGCGTCGTTGGTGTTGAGCATTTCAGAACGCTCAACCTGCTCACCCGCGATGTAACGCGAGTCACCCGAGTTCTCGACCACCACACGGCGCAGCATCTGGCGAACAATCACTTCGATGTGTTTGTCGTTGATCTTCACGCCTTGCAGACGGTACACGTCCTGCACTTCGTCCACGATGTAACGTGCCAGCTCTTCCATGCCCAGCAGGCGCAGGATGTCTTGGGGATCGGCCGGGCCGTCCACAATCGACTCGCCCTTGTTGACCACCTGGCCTTCGTGCACCAGGATGTTCTTTTCCTTGGGGATCAGTTCATCCCAGACCTTGCCTTCAGGGTCGGTGATCTGCAAGCGAACCTTGCCTTTGGTTTCCTTGCCGAACGACACGGTACCGGTCATCTCGGCCAACATGCCCTTGTCCTTCGGCGTACGGGCTTCGAACAGTTCGGCCACACGGGGCAAACCGCCGGTAATGTCGCGGGTCTTCTGGCCTTCGACCGGAATACGCGCCAGCACTTCGCCGGGGCCCACGTCCTGGCCGTCACGCACCTGGATCAGCGCGCCGACCTGGAAGCCGATGGTCACCGAATGGTCGGTGCCAGGGATCTTCACTTCGTTGCCTTGGGCGTCGATCAGCTTGACCTGGGGACGCACCACCTTGGCAGCACCACGGCGCTTGGGGTCGATCACGACGAGCGTGGACAAACCGGTCACATCGTCCACCTGGCGTGCCACGGTGAGGCCTTCTTCCACATTCTCGAACTGCGCCTTGCCGGCGAATTCGGTAATGATCGGACGGGTCAGCGGGTCCCAGTTTGCGAGGATCGTGCCGGCCTTGATGGTCTGGTCGGCCTTCACGGTCAGCGTGGCACCGTAAGGCACCTTGTGGCGTTCACGCTCGCGGCCGTGTTCGTCATGGATGACGATTTCACCGGAACGGGCAATCACCACCAGCTCACCCTTGGTGTTGCTGACGTAACGCATCGTGGCGTTGAAGCCAATGATGCCGTTGGACTTGGCTTCCACGCTGGAGGCCACCGCCGCACGCGACGCTGCACCACCAATGTGGAAGGTACGCATGGTCAGCTGGGTACCGGGTTCACCGATGGACTGGGCAGCGATCACACCAACGGCTTCGCCGCCGTTGATCAGGCCACCACGGCCCAAGTCGCGGCCGTAACACATGGCGCACAGACCGAAGCGGGTTTCGCAGGTCAGTGCGGTACGCACCTTGACTTCGTCCACACCGGCGAGTTCGAGCTCGTCGATCAGGTCTTCGTCCAGCATGGTGCCAGCGGATGCCAGCACGGCGCGGTTTTCGGGGTGCAACACATCTTCAGCCACTGTGCGGCCCAGTACGCGGTCGCGCAGGGACTCGATAACTTCACCACCCTCCACAATGGCGCGCATCAGCGAACCATTGGTGGTGGCGCAGTCGAGTTCGGTCACAACCAAGTCTTGCGTCACATCGACCAGACGGCGTGTCAGGTAACCGGAGTTGGCGGTTTTCAACGCCGTGTCGGCCAGACCCTTACGCGCACCGTGGGTGGAGATGAAGTATTCCAGCACGTTCAGACCATCACGGAAGTTCGCCTGGATCGGCGTCTCGATGATGGAGCCGTCGGGCTTGGCCATCAGGCCCCGCATACCGGCCAGCTGGCGAATCTGCGCGGCAGAACCGCGCGCGCCCGAGTCGGCCATCATGTAGATGGAGTTGAACGACTCTTGCTCGACTTCATTGCCATGGCGGTCGATGGTGCGTTCCTTGGCCAGTTGGGCCATCATCACCTTCGACACTTCGTCACCGGCCTTGCCCCAAATGTCCACCACCTTGTTGTAGCGTTCACCGGCGGTAACCAGACCCGAGGAGTACTGCTGGGCGATTTCCTTGACCTCTTTTTCAGCACGGTCCAGGATGCCTGGCTTTTCCTTGGGCACCAGCATGTCGTCCACGCAGATCGAGATGCCGGACTTGGTTGCCAGGCGGAAACCGTTTTGCAGCAGCTTGTCGGCAAACACCACGGTCTCTTTCAGACCACACTTGCGGAACGAGACGTTGATGAGCTTGGAGATTTCCTTCTTCTTCAGCGCCTTGTTGATGTTGCTGAAAGGCAGACCCTTGGGCAGGATTTCAGACAGCAGCGCACGGCCGGCGGTGGTTTCCCACAGCTTGGTCGAAGGCACCAGTTCGCCGGTGGCCTTGTCCTTGGTCCATTCGGTCAGACGCACGTTGATGCGGGCGGTCAGTTCGACCTCGCCTGCGTCCAGTGCGCGCTGCACTTCACCGGTGTCGGAGAAGATCAGGCCCTCACCCTTGCCGTTGATGCGGTCGCGGGTCGTGTAGTACAGACCCAGCACCACGTCTTGCGACGGCACGATGGAGGGTTCACCGTTGGCGGGGAACAGGATGTTGTTCGAGGCCAGCATCAGTGTGCGGGCTTCAACCTGTGCCTCGACCGACAGCGGGACGTGCACAGCCATCTGGTCACCGTCGAAGTCGGCGTTGAATGCCGCGCAAACGAGTGGGTGCAGCTGGATAGCCTTGCCTTCAATCAGGATGGGCTCGAACGCCTGGATACCCAAACGGTGCAGCGTAGGCGCACGGTTCAGCATCACGGGGTGTTCTTTGATGACCTCTTCCAGAATGTCCCACACGACTGGCGTTCCGGATTCAACTTCCTTCTTGGCGGCCTTGATCGTTGTCGCGATGCCCATGGCTTCGAGGCGCGAGAAGATGAAAGGCTTGAACAGTTCCAGAGCCATCAGCTTGGGCAGACCGCACTGGTGCAGCTTGAGTGTTGGGCCCACGGTAATCACGGAACGACCGGAGTAGTCGACGCGTTTACCCAGCAAGTTCTGGCGGAAACGGCCCGATTTACCCTTGATCATGTCGGCCAAGGACTTGAGCGCGCGCTTGTTGGCACCCGTCATGGCCTTGCCACGGCGGCCGTTGTCCAGCAACGAGTCCACCGCTTCCTGCAACATCCGCTTTTCATTGCGCGCAATGATTTCTGGTGCCTTCAGTTCCAGCAAGCGGCGCAAACGGCTGTTGCGGTTGATGACGCGGCGGTACAGGTCGTTCAGGTCCGATGTCGCGAAACGGCCACCGTCCAGTGGCACCAGCGGACGCAGGTCCGGTGGCAGCACAGGCAGCACTTCCAGCACCATCCACTCGGGCTTGATGCCGGACTTCTTGAAGGCTTCCAGCACCTTCAGGCGCTTGGCGTTCTTCTTGACCTTGACTTCGGAGCCCGTCAGGTCACCGCGCAGGCGTTCGATTTCACCTTCGATGTCGATGGCTTCGAGCAGGTCCTTGATACCTTCCGCGCCCATCTTCGCGATGAATTCGTCGCCGTATTCCTTGAACTTGGCGTCGAAGTCGTCTTCGGACATGATGTCGCGCTTTTTCAGCGGGGTCATGCCGGGATCGGTGATGACGTACGCTTCAAAGTACAACACACGTTCGATGTCGCGCAGCGTCATGTCGAGCACCAGGCCCAGACGCGAAGGCAGCGACTTCAGGAACCAGATGTGGGCGCACGGTGCGGCCAGATCGATGTGGCCCATGCGTTCACGGCGAACCTTGGTCTGTGTGACTTCAACGCCGCACTTCTCGCAGATCACACCACGGTGCTTCAAGCGCTTGTACTTGCCGCACAGGCACTCGTAGTCCTTGATGGGGCCAAAAATCTTGGCGCAGAACAAACCATCACGCTCAGGCTTGAACGTGCGGTAGTTGATGGTTTCGGGCTTCTTCACTTCGCCGAAAGACCACGAGCGGATCTTTTCGGGCGAAGCCATGCCGATCTTGATGGCATCGAAATGCTCATCCGGCGTGAATTGCTTGAACAGGTCGAGTAATGATTTCATGTGACTCTTTCCTTTTCTGCTTAAGAACGTTCCAGTTCGATGTCCAGGCCCAGGGAACGGATTTCCTTGACCAGCACATTGAACGATTCCGGCATGCCGGCTTCGATCGAGTGTTCACCCTTGACGATGGACTCGTACACCTTGGTACGGCCCACCACGTCGTCGGACTTCACCGTCAGCATTTCCTGCAGGACGTAGGAAGCACCGTAGGCTTCGAGCGCCCACACTTCCATTTCCCCGAAACGCTGTCCACCGAACTGCGCCTTGCCGCCCAGCGGTTGCTGTGTGACGAGGGAGTACGGGCCGGTCGAACGGGCATGCATCTTGTCGTCCACCAAATGGTGGAGCTTCAGGTAATGCATGTAGCCAATCGTGGTCGGGCGTTCGAACGGGTCACCCGTGCGGCCGTCGATCAGGTTGGCTTGCGTACGTGCTGCCGTCAGGCCCTTGGCCTTGACGATGTCATCGGGGTACGCCAGTTGCAGCATGGTACGGATGTCTTCTTCCGACGCACCGTCGAACACCGGCGTAGCAAACGTCACACCTGCGGTGAGGTGACGCGCCATTTCCAGCATTTCTTCGTCTCCCAGCTGGCTGAGGTCTTCCTTGCGGCCGCTCTCGTTGTAGAGCTTTTCAAGGAATGCACGCAGCTCGGCCACACGGCTTTCGGCCTGCAGCATGTCGCCGATCCGCTGGCCAATACCCTTGCCAGCCCAGCCCAGATGCACTTCGAGCACCTGGCCCACGTTCATCCGCGAAGGCACACCCAGCGGGTTCAGACAGATGTCGCAGGGCGTACCGTCGGCCATGTAAGGCATGTCTTCGACCGGAACGATCTTGGAGACCACACCCTTGTTCCCGTGGCGGCCGGCCATCTTGTCACCAGGCTGCAAGCGGCGCTTGACGGCCAGGTACACCTTGACCATCTTCAGCACGCCGGCTGGCAACTCGTCACCCTGCGTGAGCTTCTTGCGCTTTTCTTCAAAAGCCAGGTCGAAGCTGTGGCGGGTTTGTTCCAGCGAGTTCTTGATAGATTCGAGCTGGGTAGCCACTTCGTCTTCGGCAGGACGGATGTCGAACCAGTGGAATTTCTCCACCGACGACAGGTAGGCCTTGTCGAGTTTGGTGCCCTTGGCCAGCTTTTGTGGGCCGCCATTGGCCACACGGCCGGTCAGCAGCTTTTCGATCCGGTCGAACGCGTCAGCTTCCACGATGCGGAGCTGGTCGTTCAGGTCGAGGCGGAAACGCTTGAGTTCGTCGTCAATGATCTGCTGGGCGCGCTTGTCGCGCACGATGCCTTCACGGGTGAAGACCTGCACGTCGATCACGGTGCCTTGTGAGCCTTGGTCCACACGCAAAGACGTGTCCTTCACGTCAGACGCCTTCTCACCGAAGATGGCGCGCAACAGCTTTTCTTCTGGCGTCAGCGTGGTCTCACCCTTGGGCGTGACCTTGCCCACCAGCGTGTCGCCCGGCATGACTTCGGCACCCACGTAGATGATGCCGGACTCGTCCAGGCGGTTGAGTTGCTGTTCCGATAGGTTCGGGATGTCGCGTGTGATTTCTTCGGCACCCAGCTTGGTGTCACGGGCCATCACCACCAGTTCCTCGATGTGGATCGAGGTGTAGCGGTCTTCGGACACGACACGTTCGCTGATCAAAATCGAGTCTTCGAAGTTGAAGCCGTTCCAGGGCATAAATGCCACCAGCATGTTCTGGCCAATGGCGATTTCACCGAAGTCGGTGGATGCGCCGTCGGCAATCACGTCACCCTTGGCCAACCGGTCACCACGCTTGACGATGGGACGCTGGTGGATGTTGGTGTTCTGGTTGGAACGCTGGTACTTGATGAGGTTGTAGATGTCCACACCCACTTCACCGGCCTGTGCTTCAGCGTCGTTCACGCGGATCACGATACGGGTCGCGTCCACATAATCGACCAGACCACCACGGGTTGCGGTCACCACGGTGCCAGAGTCCACAGCGGCTACACGTTCGATACCGGTACCGACGAATGGCTTTTCTGGACGCAGCACAGGCACAGCCTGGCGCGACATGTTGGCGCCCATCAGCGCGCGGTTTGCATCGTCATGCTCCAGGAATGGAACCAGCGAGGCAGCAACCGACACGATCTGCGCAGGCGACACGTCCATGTACTGGACCTGTTCTGCAGCGACCAGCACGGATTCACCCTTTTCACGGGCAGAGACCAGGTCACCCGTGAGCTTGCCGTCCTTGTCCAAGGCCGCATTGGCCTGGGCGATGACGTACTTGCCTTCTTCAATGGCCGACAGGTAGTCGATGTCCATCGTGACCTTGCTGTCCACCACGCGACGGTACGGCGTTTCGATGAAGCCGTATTCGTTCAGGCGGGCGTACAGGGCCAGCGAGTTGATCAGACCGATGTTCGGACCTTCAGGCGTTTCAATCGGGCAGACGCGACCGTAGTGGGTCACGTGCACGTCACGCACTTCGAAGCCAGCGCGTTCACGCGTCAAACCACCTGGGCCAAGGGCCGACACGCGGCGCTTGTGGGTGATTTCGGCCAGAGGGTTGGTCTGGTCCATGAACTGCGACAGCTGCGACGCACCGAAGAATTCCTTCAACGCGGCCGAAATCGGCTTGCTGTTGATCAGGTCGTGTGGCATCAGCGGCTCTTGCTCGGCCTGGCCCAGACGTTCCTTCACAGCCTTCTCGATACGCGCCAGACCGGTGCGGTACTGGTTCTCGGCCAGTTCACCCACACAACGCACGCGGCGGTTACCCAGATGGTCGATGTCGTCGACTTCGCCATTGCCGTTACGCAGGTCAACGAGGATCTTGACCACGGCCAGGATGTCTTCGTTGGTCAGCACCATGGGGCCGGTGGCTTCGTTGCGACCGACCTTGGCGTTGAACTTCATGCGGCCCACGCGCGACAGGTCGTACGTGTCCGGGTTGTAGAACAGGCGCTGGAACAAGGCCTGCACCGCGTCTTCCGTTGGTGGCTCGCCGGGGCGCATCATGCGGTAGATGGCCACACGTGCGGCGAACTCATCCACCGTTTCATCGCTGCGCAGGGTTTGCGAAATGTACGCGCCCTGGTCCAGCTCATTGGTGTAGATCGCTTGCAGATCCTTGACGCCAGCCACACGCAGCTTCTTGAGCAGCAGCTCGGTCAGCTCGTCGTTGGCCTTGGCGATGATTTCGCCGGTGTCGCCGTCCACGATGTCGCGGGCAACCACGCGGCCAATCAGGAAATCTTCTGGCACGCTGATGTGACGTGTGCCCGACTGTTCCAGCTCGCGGGTGTGGCGCGCTGTGACACGTTTGTCCTTGGCGACAACAACCTTGCCGTCCTTGTCGGTGATGTCGAAACGGGCCACTTCGCCACGCAGACGTTCAGGCACAAATTCCATTTGTGCGCCGCTGTCCATCAGGCGGAAATTGTCGTTCACGAAGAAGTTCGCGAGGATCGACTCGGGGTTCAGGCCGATGGCCTTCAGCAGGATCGTGACCGGCATCTTGCGGCGACGGTCCACGCGGAAGTACAGGATGTCCTTCGGGTCAAATTCGAAGTCAAGCCACGAACCGCGGTAAGGAATCACGCGGGCCGAGAACAGCAATTTGCCCGAGCTATGGGTCTTGCCCTTGTCATGTTCAAAGAACACGCCAGGGGAACGGTGGAGCTGGGACACGATGACACGCTCGGTGCCATTGATGATGAAGGAGCCCTTGTTGGTCATCAGGGGCACTTCGCCCATGTAGACCTCTTGCTCTTTGACTTCCTTGATCACCTTCGACTGCGAGGTCGAAGACTCACGGTCATAAATGATCAATTGCACCTTGGCGCGCACGGCCGACGCGAAGGTCAGACCACGGGTCTGGCATTCACGCACGTCAAATGCGGGCTTGGCAAGGTTGTACTCGACGTACTTCATCTCGACAAAACCATTGTGCGAGACGATCGGGAATGCGGCGTCAAACGCGGCTTGCAAACCTTCTACGGTTCGTTTTTTGGGGGCTACGTCAGCCTGCAAGAATGCGGTGTACGCATCTTTTTGCATCTGCAACAGGTAGGGAACTTCCAGCACGCTGTCGCGGCTGCCGAAGCTTTTGCGGATGCGCTTGCGTTCGGTATAGGAATAGGCCATGAGATCTCCGGGCAAAGACATGAGTCCTGGGTCTTCGACGACTGACCCACCGTGTGGTACGGACAAAGTACACACAGCAGGCTTGGTGGTTGGCCACTACCAACCATGGCGGACGGTGATGCATTGCACATCACCCGAACCAAGGCATCTTCTTCTGTCGGGATCAGAAGACACTTGAAAGTCGGCTTTTGCGTTTCCCATCGACTTACTGGTCTTTGGGAAACCGGCAAAGCCGGTTTTCAGGTGCGCTCTGTGCCGCTTTCCATAAGCGGCAAAAGGCTGGGGACCTTTCGGACACCCCAGCCCTGAGACAAGCGTCGATTACTTGAGTTCGACCTTGGCGCCAGCTTCTTCCAGCTTCTTCTTGGCAGCGTCTGCGTCGGCCTTGGACACGGCTTCCTTGACGTTCTTTGGAGCGCCGTCCACCAGGTCCTTGGCTTCTTTCAGGCCCAGACCGGTGATTTCGCGCACGGCCTTGATGACCGACACCTTGTTCGCGCCAGCTTCGAGCAGCACGACGTTGAATTCGGTCTTCTCTTCAGCAGCAGCAGCACCGCCGCCAGCGCCGCCAGCAGCGGGGGCAGCCATAGCAGCTGCGCTCACGCCAAATTTCTCTTCGATGGCTTTCACCAGTTCGTTGAGTTCCAGAACAGTCATGCTGTCCAGCGAGGTCAAAAATGCGTCTTTATCGAATGCCATTTTGGTTTTCCTAAATATGTTGGTTTAAAGCTGCGCTGTTTAAGCGGCAACTGCTTCGGCTGCCGGTTCTTCGGCAGCACCTTCGCCACGCTTTGCCGCGAGCGCGCCCAGCACAACGGCTGTACGCGAAATCGGGGACATCAGCAAGCCACACAGCTGGGCCAGCAACACTTCCTTGGATGGGATGTTGGCCAGTTGCTTCACGCCGTTCACGTCCAGAGCTTTTCCGCCGAACGCACCCGCACGAATCACCAACTTGTCGTTGGTTTTCGCGAAGTCGGCCACCACCTTGGCGGCAGCCACTGCGTCTTCAGAGAAGCCATAGATCAGAGGACCGGTCATCTGGTCGGCCACAACTTCAAAAGCGCTACCAGCCACGGCACGGCGGGCCAGGGTGTTCTTCAGAACACTCAGGCTTACACCTTTGCTGCGTGCATCGTTGCGCAGTTTGGTCATGTCAGCGACCGTGATGCCGCGGTATTCCGCGATCACGAGCGTTTGAGCTTTAGCGGCGAGGCTGGTCACATCGGTAATGACCGCTTCTTTCTCACTGCGATTCAGACTCAAGGTCTACTCCTTCATTTGTGCGGTCCGGCTTGACGCCTTGTCCACACGCTCTTGTTGCAGCGACCAACTGTTCAGGAAAAATCCATCTGCAGCGGGATCGCCATCTGCGTTGGCCCATCTGTCAGACAACAAACGGATTAAGTACAGATTGGTCTGCACACCAACGGTCTTGGATGGCCTGCGGCGGTAGGAGTTTTACCTCCACCACCGCAGCCCACCACACTGGGTGCCACACAATGTGGCACCCAATTTTTTTGCAATTACGCTGCAATGGTTTGTGTGTCCACGCGGACACCAATACCCATCGTGGACGAAACTGCCACTTTCTTCAGGTAAACACCCTTGCTGGAAGCAGGCTTGGCCTTGACCAAAGCATCCACCAGTGCAGCCAGGTTGCCCTGCAGCTTGTCGGACTCGAACGAACGCAGACCGATGGTGCCGTGCACGATACCGGCCTTGTCGACACGGAATTGCACTTGGCCAGCCTTGGCGTTCTTCACAGCGGTTGCGACGTCTGGCGTCACGGTGCCCACCTTGGGGTTAGGCATCATGCCGCGTGGGCCGAGGATCTGGCCCAGTGCACCCACGACACGCATGGCGTCAGGGGCAGCGATCACGACATCGAAAGGCATGTCACCGGCCTTGACCATCGCGGCCAGGTCGTCCATACCCACGATGTCAGCGCCAGCAGCCTTGGCTTCTTCCGCCTTGGCACCTTGTGCGAACACTGCGACACGCTTGGTCTTGCCAGTGCCATTGGGCAGCACAACGGCGCCACGCACGACCTGGTCAGACTTCTTTGCATCAATGCCGAGCTGAACAGCCACGTCGATGGACTCATCGAACTTGGCAGTTGCAGCTTCCTTGACCAGCGCCAGAGCGTCGGCCAATGCGTACAACTTGGTGGTTTCGACTTTGCCTTGCAGGGCTTTTTGTTTTTTCGTGAGCTTGGCCATTTAGATGCCCTCCACATTCACGCCCATCGAACGGGCAGAACCAGCCAAAGTACGAATGGCAGCGTCGATGCTGGCGGCATTCATGTCCTTGAACTTGGTCTTGGCGATTTCTTCCAGCTGTTCGCGGGTGATCTTGCCAACCTTGTCGGTGTGTGGACGGGCAGAACCCTTGTCCAGCTTGATAGCCTTCTTGATCAAGGTCGTCGCAGGGGCGGTCTTGATGATGAAGGTGAAGCTCTTGTCTGCATAAGCCGTGATAACGACAGGCAGTGGCAGGCCTGGCTCGACACCTTGGGTCTGGGCGTTAAATGCCTTGCAGAACTCCATGATGTTGAGGCCACGTTGACCCAGTGCTGGGCCGATAGGGGGGGATGGGTTGGCCTTGCCTGCTGGGACTTGCAGCTTGACAAAACCGACGATTTTTTTCGCCATTTGTTTACTCCTTGCGGGTGATAACGCCGAACTGCTGCACTACGCAACACTTCTGGCTCCCCGGGGTTAACGACTCTCTCTGATCAGTTCACGCCGAGTCGAAAAAAGCGCGAACCCCAAATTTTCACAAAGAACCTGAAAGATCAGGTCTTCTCGATCTGGCTGAACTCCAGCTCGACCGGTGTCGAACGGCCAAAAATCATGACCGACACACGCACCTTGCTCTTTTCGTAGTTGACCTCTTCGACCGAACCATTGAAGTCGGTGAAAGGGCCTTCCTTGACACGCACAAACTCACCCACAATAAATTCCACTTTGTGGCGTGGCTTGTCGGTGCCTTCTTGCATCTGGCTGACGATTTTTTGCACTTCGTCTTCGGAGATAGGTGCCGGGCGATTTTTCGCACCACCGACAAAACCCGTCACCTTGCTGGTGTGTTTCACCAAGTGCCACGTGTCATCGTCCATCACCATCTCGACAAACACATAACCGGGGAACAAACGGCGCTCGGTTGTCTTGCGCTGGCCGTTCTTGACCTCAACCACTTCTTCGGTCGGCACCAGAATGCGACCAAACTTGGTATCCATTCCGCTGCGGGCAATACGTTCAACGATGTTGCGTTCAACCGCTTTTTCCATGCCCGAATAAGCATGCACGATGTACCAACGCAGATCGGGATTCACCGCCGGGGCTGGCGCAGCGGCGGGCGACACATCTGCATCGAAGTTTTCTACAGCATCGGTCATTATTTTCTCCAGCCCAGAATCAGGTCGTAGAACACCCACTCGAGCGTCTTGTCTGTCAGCCACAGAAACAGCGCCATGACCACCACAAAAGCGAACACATACAAGGTGACCTGCGTCGCCTCTTTGCGCGTGGGCCAGACCACCTTTTTGACTTCACGCCAGGCGTCACGCCCAAACGCAATCAGCTGGCGACCAGATTCGGAAGTGGTGAACACCGCCACCGCCGCCACCAGACACACGATCAATGCACTCCACTGGGCCAGCGATCCACGCGACGACAGAAAATAGAAGGCCACCAAAGCGCCCAGCACCAAAGCACCCGCCGCAACGAGCTTTGCCTTGTCAGCGCCGGTGCTGACGGTTTCAACTTGCGAACTGGCCATAGTGGGCTATATCCTGCGTTTCAAAACTTCAAACCAATGGCACCCCTTGAGACGCCGAAGCCCACCAGGTCATGGTGGGCTTTTTGCAGGCCTCTCAACCAGAGAAACCCGTCTATTCCGCTGTAGCTTTATCTACAAGCTGCCACAAAGGTGGCAGGGGCAGTAGGAATCGAACCTACAACCTTCGGTTTTGGAGACCGACGCTCTGCCAATTGAGCTATACCCCTCCGGAATTACGCAATAACCTTGGCAACCACACCGGAACCCACCGTCTTGCCGCCTTCGCGGATGGCGAAACGCAGGCCTTCTTCCATGGCGATGGGGTTGATCAGCTTGACCGTGATGGACACGTTGTCACCAGGCATGACCATTTCCTTGCCTTCTGGCAGTTCGATGGCACCGGTCACGTCGGTCGTACGGAAGTAGAACTGAGGGCGGTAGTTGTTGAAGAAGGGCGTGTGACGACCGCCTTCGTCCTTGCTCAGCACGTAGACTTCTGCGGTGAAGTGGGTGTGTGGCTTGATGGAGCCGGGCTTGCACAGCACTTGGCCGCGCTGCACGTCTTCACGCTTGGTGCCGCGCAGCAGTACGCCGACGTTGTCGCCCGCCTGACCTTGGTCGAGCAGTTTGCGGAACATTTCGACGCCGGTGCAGGTGGTCTTCTGGGTGGCAGCGATACCAACGATTTCGATTTCTTCGCCAACTTTGATGACGCCGCGCTCAACTGCGCCGGTCACCACGGTGCCGCGTCCGGAGATCGAGAACACGTCCTCCACAGGCATCAGGAAGGCGCCGTCCACTGCGCGCTCTGGCGTGGGGATGTAGGTGTCCAGGGCTTCGGCCAGCTTCATGATGGCTTCTTCACCCAGAGGACCCTTGTCGCCTTCGAGGGCGAGCTTGGCGGAGCCGTGGATGATGGGGGTGTCGTCGCCTGGGAATTCGTATTTGTCCAGGAGTTCGCGCACTTCCATTTCAACGAGTTCGAGCAGTTCGGCGTCGTCGACCATGTCGCACTTGTTCAGGAAAACGATGATGTAGCCCACACCCACTTGGCGCGCCAGCAGGATGTGTTCGCGGGTCTGGGGCATAGGGCCGTCAGCAGCGGAGCAGACCAGGATGGCGCCGTCCATTTGTGCAGCACCGGTGATCATGTTCTTCACATAGTCGGCGTGGCCTGGGCAGTCGACGTGTGCGTAGTGGCGGTTGGCGGTTTCGTATTCGACGTGGGCGGTATTGATGGTGATACCGCGGGCCTTTTCTTCAGGCGCTGCGTCGATGTCAGCGTAGTTTTTGGCTTCGCCGCCGAACTTGGCAGACAGAACCGTTGCGATGGCAGCGGTCAGCGTGGTCTTACCGTGGTCGACGTGACCGATGGTGCCCACGTTGACGTGTGGCTTGGTTCGCGTGAACTTTTCTTTTCCCATTTTTTCGACTCCGAAAAAAATCTAGATTGATAAACAGAAACACGGCGCAACCACCGGGGACGCACCCGAAAACTGGTGCCCTTTGCGGGAATCGGACCCGCGACCTCTCCCTTACCAAGGGAGTGCTCTACCACTGAGCCAAAAGGGCATGAAGCCTGTAAACAGACCCCTGAAAACTTATTTCACCAAAAAACCAACACGAACGCATGGAGCGGGAGACGGGAATCGAACCCGCGTCATTAGCTTGGAAGGCTAGGGTTCTACCATTGAACTACTCCCGCATCGGGTGAAATTCTCATCCGGTGCGAACCGCGCCCAGCCTTTTCAGACCTACGCAACGTTCACGCTCTGCCTGCAATTCGTCGCTGGTGGAGAGGGCTGGATTCGAACCAGCGTACTCGTAAGAGGGCAGATTTACAGTCTGCTGCCATTAACCACTCGGCCACCTCTCCAGCGAACCTCGAAATATAGCACAACTTTTTGACGAAACTATCTGGCACGCACATTTTCCGGCGGCAAAGTGTCTTTTTGCTGCGCCGTCACACACCTTCCTGCCCGGCCTTGCCCACATCAGTATGGGCTTCACGCCACGCGCGGGCCTGCGAAAAATGCCCACAACCGATAAAAGGCACGGGCGGGCGCAGCGCCGACAAGGGGGATGGATGGTTGGCCGTCAGCACTTTGTGGCGCTGCGCATCGATCAGCGGGCGTTTGCTTTGCGCATGGGCACCCCACAGCATAAAAACAGTGGGCTGGGCAACGTCCGACACATGGCGGATCACCGCATCAGTCAGCACCTCCCAGCCGCGCCCGGCGTGGCTGGCGGGCTGCGCCTCCTCCACCGTCAAGCAGGTGTTGAGCAGCAGCACGCCATTACGCGCCCATTTCACCAGGCTGCCGCCGGGCTGTGGAAACGGAGGCGGCGCAGTACCCAGGTCACGCTGCAGCTCCTTGAAGATATTGCGCAGCGACGGCGGGATCGCCACCCCCGGCGCCACAGAAAAAGCCAGCCCTTCGGCCTGCCCGCGCCCGTGGTACGGGTCTTGCCCCAGTATCACCACCCGCACCTGCTCGGGCGGTGTCAGCGCCAGCGCCCGCAGCGGTTGCGGCGGGAAGATGGTGGCACCAGCCGTCAGCCGCTCCCCCAGAAACGCCTGCAACTTCACCCCAGCCGCAGACGCAAAAAACCCATCGACCAGCGGCTGCCAGCCCGCGGCCACGGGCCAGGCAACCGGGTCGCAGGCAACAAGCTGATCGGCCTCCGGCGCTGATGGATAGGTCATGGTCAGCTATCTTTTTTGAAAACGACTTACGCAAAACATGCTTAAGCAAAGCGATTGCACATGGCAGGCAGTCTTTGTGCATCCTTGTTTGCGTAAGTCCTATTGAAGTTAATCAGGCAAACAACTCGGCCAGCGCCAGACCCGGATCTTCGGCCCGCATAAACGCTTCACCGACCAGAAACGCATGCACACCGGCAGTGCGCATACGCTGCACGTCGGCCTGGTTCAGGATGCCGGACTCGGTCACCAGCAAGCGGTCTGCAGGCACCCCGGCCAGCATGCCCAGCGTGGTGTCCAGCGTGACCTCAAACGTGCGCAGGTTGCGGTTGTTGATGCCAACCAGCGGCGTGCGCAGCCGCAGCGCCCGGTCCAGCTCGGCCTGGTCGTGTACTTCGACCAGCACAGCCATGTCCAAGCTATGGGCTATGGCTTCCAGCTCGGCCATTTGGGCGTCGTCCAGGCAGGCAGCGATCAGCAAAATGCAGTCAGCGCCCATTACGCGGGATTCGTACACCTGGTACGCGTCCACGATGAAGTCCTTGCGCAGCACCGGCAGGTCACACGAGGCCCGCGCCTGTTTCAGAAAGTCCACACTGCCCTGGAAGAACTGCTGGTCGGTCAGCACCGACAAACAGGCCGCGCTGACCTTGCCGTCGCCTTCGGCATAACTTTGGGCAATGTCGGCGGGGATGAAATCGGCGCGCAACACACCCTTGCTCGGGCTGGCCTTCTTGACCTCGGCAATCACGGCGGCCTGGCCGGCTGCGATCTTGGAGCGCATGGCGCCGACAAAGTCACGCGTCAGCACACGCGACTCAGCGTCGGCCCGCACCGCAGCAAGGGGTTTGCGCTTTTGGGCGGCGGCGATTTCGGTGCGTTTGACGGCGATGATCTGGTTCAGGATGTCGGACATGGTTTTTTAACTTTCATGAGTGGTGACGCCCCGGATGATGAAACACGCCGCGTGAGGTGGGCGAGTCGCCAGGGCACCCGTGGAACTGGCTTTGCCAGGCCACTGGGTGCGCCCCCTTGAGGGGGAGGCGCCGAAGGCGCTTCGGGGGTGTTTCACATTAACTCGCGTGTTTCTGGGAAAAGGCAATCAGCTGGTCGAGCTTCTGCCGCGCCGCTCCTGATTCGATAGCTTTACGCGCAAGCTTCACGCCCGCCAGCATCGAATCGGCCACATTGGCGGCGTACAGCGCGGCACCGGCATTCAGGATCACGATGTCACGCGCCGCGCCGCCGTCGTTGTCCAGCACACCCAGCAGCATGCTGCGCGACTGCTCGGGTGTCTCGACCTTGAGCGCGCGGTTGCTGGCCATGGCCATACCAAAGTCTTCGGGGTGGATTTCGTATTCGCTGACCTGGCCGTCTTTCAGCTCACCGACCAGCGTGGCGGCCCCCAGGCTCACCTCGTCCATGCCATCGCGGCCATAAACCACCACGGCGTGTTCGGCGCCCAGGCGCTGCAACGCACGCACCTGGATACCCACCAGATCGGGGTGGAACACGCCCATCAGGATGTTGGGTGCGTCAGCAGGGTTGGTCAGCGGGCCGAGGATGTTGAAGATGGTCTTGATGCCCAGCTCTTTGCGCACCGGGGCGACGTTTTTCATCGCCGGGTGGTGGTTGGGGGCAAACATGAAGCCGATGCCGACCTCGGCCACACTTTGCGCAATGGCTGCGGGCGACAGATTGATGTTGATACCCAGGCTCTCCAGCACGTCGGCGCTGCCCGATTTACTCGATACGCCACGTCCGCCGTGTTTGCTGATCTTGGCACCGGCTGCGGCCGCGACAAACATGGAGCAAGTGGAGATATTGAAGGTGTTGGAACCGTCACCGCCCGTGCCCACGATGTCCACCAGGTTCGTCTTGTCGGCCACGTGCACCTTGGTGGAAAACTCACGCATCACCTGGGCGGCGGCGGTGATTTCGCCGATGGACTCTTTCTTCACCCGCAGGCCGGTGATGAGCGCAGCCATCATCACCGGCGAGACATCACCCTTCATGATGAGCCGCACGATGTGCAGCATTTCATCGTGGAAGATTTCGCGGTGTTCTATGGTGCGCTGCAGTGCTTCCTGCGGGGTGATCTGGTGGCTTGGCACGGACGTATGGGGCATGGAGGCGACCTCAGTTTGAGCGAATGGGATTGTCAGAAAACGCCAGCTTCAGACCGAAGCCAACAAACAGCACACCGGCGACACGCTCCAGCCGGTGCAGGTGCTGCTGCACAGCGCCGATACGCTGCGCCACAGCCGCGGCCAGCAACGCCCAGCCGATGTTGACCCACAGGCCATTGAAGTTGAACAGCAGCCCCAGTAGCACAAAAGCCAGCGTGGGATGGGCCGCACCGGGGGTGATGAACTGCGGCAAAAAGGCCAGGAAAAACAGCGCCACCTTGGGATTCAGCGCATTGGTCCAGAAGCCTTGCAGGAACACTTTTTTCAAGCTTTTTTGGCCTGCAGCGCCCGTATCACCTGCGCCAGCAGCTATCAAATCAGGAGTTTTGGCAGGCGCACGCGCCAGCAGCATCTGCAGCCCCACCCACACCAGGTAAGCCGCACCCAGCCACTTGAGCACGGTGAACGCGGTGGCCGAGGCATTCACCAGCGCACTGATGCCCACCGCTGCCGCAAAGATGTGCACAAAACACCCGGCGGTGATGCCCAGCGCCGCCACCACACCGGCCCGCGCGCCGGAGCGCAGGCTGTTGGCCAGGATGTAGAACACGTCCGGGCCCGGCGTGATGTTGAGCAGCAGCCCCGCGCCGATGAAGAGCGGCAGATGGTGCACACCCAGATCGGACGCCAGGGCTGTGAAATCCATCATGGCCGCGGGTCCAGGAAGTTCTTCAGCATGGCGTGGCCGTGTTCGGTCAGGATCGACTCGGGATGGAACTGCACACCTTCGATGTCCAGCGTCTTGTGGCGCACGCCCATGATTTCACCGTCGTCCGTCCACGCCGTCACCGCCAGCACCTCGGGGCAGGTGCTGCGTTCGATAGCCAGCGAGTGGTAGCGGTTGACGGTGAACTGCGTGGGCAGCCCGGCAAAAACGCCCTCTTGTGTGGTGGTGATGACACTGGTCTTGCCGTGCATCAGCGCCTGCGCGCGCAGGATGGTGCCGCCAAACGCCGCACCAATCGCCTGGTGCCCCAGGCACACCCCCAGAATAGGCAACTGGCCCGCAAAACGCTGGATGGCGGCGACCGAAATACCGGCCTCGGCAGGCGAACACGGCCCCGGCGAAATCACCAGCCGCTGCACCCCGGCCGCGATACGTTCTGCCACGCCGTCGAGCGTGATTTCGTCGTTGCGCACCACTTGCACGTCCGCGCCCAGTTCACCGAAGTACTGGACGATGTTGTAGGTGAAGCTGTCGTAGTTGTCGAGCATCAGGAGTCTCATGATTTTAAGTCCTTGATTTTATTGAATATTTTCATTACACACGGACCCCATTACACACTTCATTACACACATCGGCGATCGATTGCGATGGAGGAAGCGCACGCAAGTGCTGGCACAGGGTAGCAACGGGTTTTGAGTGAAGCCGCAGAGTGCGCCAACGCGGTGTGCCGAGGAAGCGTTTGCGCCGGCATGGCTGGGACAAGTGCGCAGACAAGACGGGCAAGCTTGTACCCCACGGCGGCGCAGCGCGCGGGGCATCAGTTCGACGACGGGGTTGGGATGCTAAGGGCATCGGGCAATCTCCTCAAATCTTGGAGCCGCCGTGCCGGGAAGCCTTCTTGAAACCTTGCCTGCCGGTACGGCGGCAAGGTGCGGTCAAGACCGCAACGACATGCCGCTTCCTATTGGAAGCGCCACCACAGAGCGATGTTGGTCGAAGCAGTACGGGTCATGGTCAGACCAAAGTATTGAATTAAAAAGCTAGAACCCAGTCCGAGCGCACAGGAACGGAATTCCAATAAAACCTTCGGTATTTTACCACGAGCATGGCAGGCAAAGTCCACTTCTTAACAGAACGGCGAGATCACCTTGGACGTCGCCAAGTCAGCGCACTAAAAAAGGGACGAGCGGAAGAGGACCTGGGTATTCGACCTGCGCTGGACAAAGCCGACATAGCCCCCGTCGCTGGCTGTGGGCGTCGTAAGCGCCCCGCCTGCTTGATGGAACTGAAATGCATCCCGAGAAGCGATGCGAGGACGGCTGTCCCACAGTGGAAGCCAGCCGCGTGGCTTAGCCCGTAGATGCTATGTCGATATATCAGGATGCCGAAACAAGCATGACATGCGCGGATTTCTCCAAGTCCCTCTAGACGTGGAGCAGCGGATGCAATCCCGTGCGCCTTGTGAAACCGTGGGGATATCAGACCATATCGAATCGGTCTTGATGGGCTTGACGCACCCCATGACGCTGGCACCGTGAGCGCCATTGTCGAGCGTGCTTCTTCCTTGTTACTCGACGGGCCGGCAACTGGTCAATTCTTGCACATCGAGCAAGAGAGAACCACCTGTGACGGGTGCCATGATCTCTTCTGTCCATGTTCCAGGGCATCGCCCCAGGCATCAACCACAGGCATAACGACACAACAGCCCCTTGGCGGGGCAAGAAAGGAGCCGGTGACGTAGCGCTTCCGAAAGGAGACGAAAACATGCACAAGGAGCCACCACTATCAAAGGTGTTCTATCGTCCCATCGAAGCTGCCATACGGTGGGCTGGGTTGTTGCGGTACGAGGCGGTGATCGTCGCATCGATCGCATCACCGCGTTGTCTGCCGCAGATGTTGGACTGCCCGCGATGGAACGAGTGTCGGCTGTACTCGGAACGCATCTACGACGGTATCCTCAACGCCGAACTGCCCTTCGGCAAGAACGGGATCACGCTTAATGACCCAGATCTGGTGAGTTCACCCGATCTGACCGTCCGCCATGTCGATCTGAAGCGGTGGATGCGCACCCACTATCCCGAGCATCGGCCGGGATTTCTGTTCAGTCGGGGCGAGCGCATGGTGCATCCCTTCATCACCATCGAAACAGGACAGGCAATCCTGCTGGAACGGCTGGCTCTGCAGGCCGCGCTGGACCATAGCCGACGCGAGATGCGCGAACTGCAACAGCAACACGAAGTCTTGCTAAAGCAGTCCGCCGTACTGCTGGCTCCCAAGCAGTGCGTGATCAGTGATCGGGCGGAAACTACATACCTGAACATCATCGGCGGCATGCTGACGCTGATGCTGAGCCAATCCCCATCCGGCGTGCCGTACTCCAGCTTCAAGACGCAGGAGGCCATCGTCACCGCATTGCTCGCCCACTATGGCGGCACCATGGGCATCACGGAGCGAACCTTGAACGGCAAGTTCGCCAATGCCAGGAAGAATGTCCGTAGCGCAGCCGCGTGAATTCTTCCATCTTGTATGTGCAGTCGCGGAGATTGCATTTGCAATGTTTTTCCGCAGCCATGTCTATTGAATAGAGGTCACGCCAACAAACGCCACTGAGCGTTCAGGAGTGACCGCCATGTCGCAAATACCTGTACTGCCACCGCACGAGCGCCGCATCCTGCGGCTCGATGAAGTTGAAGCGAAGTCCGGCTTCAAACGCGCCCACATCTACAACCTGATGAAGAAGCGCCAGTTTCCGCAGGCGTTGCGCCTGGGCGTGCGCGCCGTGGGCTGGGATTCGGTCGAGATCGACCAGTGGATCGCCGAACGCCTCAACAACCGGACCTGACCCGCTCCCCCTCGATTTTCCCATCGCCAAACGGAGAGCGCCATGCAGGTCGTATCCATCATTTCAACGAAAGGCGGCGTAGGCAAGACGACTACGGCCGCCAACCTCGGCGGCCTCGCCGCGGACGCGGGGCTGCGTGTGCTGCTGCTCGATCTCGACGTGCAGCCGACCTTGTCGTCCTATTACGAGCTGGCACACCGCGCTGCCGGCGGTATCTATGAGTTGCTGGCGTTCAACGAACGCGCCCTCGATCAGTTGGTGTCCCGCACCATCATCGCGGGCCTGGACCTGGTGCTCTCGAACGATCACCGGGGTGAACTGAACACGTTGCTACTGCACGCGCCAGACGGACGCCTGAGACTGCGGCACCTGCTGCCGGCGCTGGCGCCGCTTTATGACCTGGTGCTGATCGACACCCAGGGTGCACGCTCGGTGCTGTTGGAGATGGCGGTGCTCGCCTCTGACCTGGCGCTGTCGCCCGTGACCCCGGAAATTCTCGCTGCCCGCGAACTGCGACGCGGCACCATGCAGTTGCTGGAGGACATCGCGCCATACCGGCACCTCGGCATCGAACCGCCATCCCTGCACCTGCTCATCAATCGCGTCCACCCCGTGTCCGCGAATGCACGGATGATCCAGCAGGCGCTGCGCGACCTGTTCCAGGACCATGCCGGCATATGCGTGCTGGGCACCGACGTGCCGGCCATCGAGGCCTATCCGCGCGCCGCAACCCGCGGCCTGCCGGTGCATCGCGTCGAGCATCGCCAGCCGCCGGGCAGAGTTGCGCCCGCCGCGCTCGACACCATGCGCGCGCTCGCTGGCGAATTGTTCCCTCAATGGCAAGACAGATTTGCCCACGTTTCCGGCCGTCCTCCACGTTCTATTGAAACCGGGAGGTCGCATGGCGAACGCACATGAATTGGCCCGTGGCCACAAGCGGCTGCGCGCCCTGATCGAGTTTGCTGTGAGCGAAGGTTGGCACGTCAAGCGCACACGTGGCGGACACCTCAAGTTCACCAAGGCCGGCTGCGCCACCATCTACACCAGCTCAACAGCGAGCGACTACCGGGCGGATCTCAACGCCCGTGCACAGATCCGCCGCGCCGAGCGCGAGGCCCGCATGGCCCGGGCCGTCAACGCCGAGGGATGTGGTCATGGCTGAGATGACCTCCCAGGACATGGCCGGCAAGCTGCTTGCCGCCGGGTTCGAGCGCAGTGGGCCATCGGCCACGGCCTTGAGCGACCCGATCGCCGACACGCCGATGGTCGTGACGCTGGACCAGTTGCGGCCCTACGACCACGACCCCCGCAAAAAGCGCAACTCGGCCTACGATGAAATCAAGGCCTCCATCCGAGAGCGCGGCCTGGACGCGGCGCCAGCGATCACACGCCGTCCTGGCGAGGCGCACTACATCATCCGCAACGGCGGCAACACCAGGCTGGCGATCCTGCGTGAACTCTGGGCGGAGACCAAGGACGAACGCTTCTTCCGCATATCGTGCCTGTTCCGGCCGTGGCCTGCGCGCGGAGAGATCGTCGCCCTGACCGGGCACCTCGCCGAGAACGAACTACGCGGCGGCCTCACGTTCATCGAGCGCGCCCTGGGCGTCGAGAAAGCCCGCGAGTTCTATGAAGCTGAAAGCGGCACCACCCTGAGCCAGTCCGAGCTGGCCCGCCGCCTGGCCGCCGACGGCTTCCCAGTCCAGCAGTCGCACATCAGCCGCATGGCTGACGCGGTGCGCTACCTGCTGCCCGCGATCCCGACCGTCCTATACGGGGGCCTCGGCCGCCACCAGGTCGAGCGGCTGTCGGTCATGCGCAAAGCCAGCGAACGCACGTGGGAGCACTATGCCAAAGGCCGCTCCCTGCCGCTGGACTTCGACAGCTTCTTTCTGGAGGCGCTGTCGCAATTTGATGTCCAGCCCGACGAGTTCTCGCCGCCGCGTGTGCAGGACGAGTTGATCGGTCAGATGTCCGAGCTGCTGGGCATCGACTACGACGTGCTCGCCTTGGACCTGACCGAATCCGAGAGCCGCCACCGCGCCCTGGTCAGCGACCCAACCCCGCCATCGGCGCCGCCGGCATTGCCCGAGCCTGGGGCCATCGCACGGCCGCCGATCGAACCGGCACCGCCCCCCACTACAACTGCACCTTCTGCGGGCCACTCTGCCGACGCGCCGACAAGGCCCCGGGACGATGGGGCCCCGAGCGAGGCATCCGCAGCCAGCCCTGCGGCAGCGAATGGCGGTCTGCTTGACGAGCACATCATCTCTCCGGCACCCACGACGGAGCGGCTCCAGTCCATCCAGCGCATGGTCGCCGACCAGTTGGGCGATGCGCTGCCGCCCGACTTCTCGGCCAACGTCTTGCAGTCGATTCCCGTGCAGGCCGGTGGCCTCTATCCCATCTCGGACATCTGGTATATCGACCCTGGCCTCGACACACCCGACCGCCTGCGCATCCACATCGCGCAGTTCGCGCGCGAGATCGCGGGCGAGGCCGACCTGGACGCGTGTGTCGAGGATCGTTCTGATGGCATCGGGTTCACGTGTCGTGCCCCAGCCCAGGCTTCGTCGCCGCTCGCACGCGCCGTGCTCGCACTACTGGTTTCCCTGGCCGGTCAGCAGCCAGCCGGCGTCGGCTTGGACAGCGGGCAACTCATCACAGACCTGCCAGCGCTGTTGCACGGCCAGGGTCAACGTCGTGACGGCGGGGCCCGGCGATTGAGCGACACCGCGCTGGTCAAGCTGTTTCGTCTGCTGCGGCTGGCCCGGCGCCTGCTGGATCTGGAAGCCGGCGCTGTCGGTCCTGGGATCTGAGCGAGGGAGGCCTGCATGTCCGCACCGAACCCACTCAACCAGGCCGTCATCGCGCAGGCACTCTACGACCTACGCAACGGGCAACTGCGTCGCTGCAAGGCGATGGGGTTCGGCGAGGAAGAGCTGGATGCGCTCAAGCATCCGGCGCTGATCAGCGTGCTGGCCAATGCCAACGTCTCCTGGTGCTCTGTCTCGGTGAACCGGGAAGTGCTCCGGCGATTGCTCAAACAGGCGCAGGACGTGGAGAAGGAGATCGCCACCGTCGATCGCATGCTGCGCCTGGGTGCCAGTACCGAAATGGTGAGCCGCTTCTACGGGCTGACACATCAGGAAGTCGCACTTCGGCGCGAAGTTCTCGGCCTGCCCAAACGCAAGGGGCGCCATCCGGTTCTGGACGAGGAGCAGGACACCGAGCTGTGGCGGCGCTGGAAGGCCGTGACCAGCAGCAGGAACGTCGAGCTGGAGGATGAGACCTCGGTTCTTGATGCGGCAATGGACCTCGCCGAAGGCATGGAGCTGCCGCTGTCGGTGGTCTGGGCTGCGATCAAGAACTGGATCGATCAGGGACTGGGTTGAATCATGGCCGTGGACGACGCTGCACCACGAGCACCACGCCAAGGCCCCGTCGCCCTCGCTGATCTGTTCGACAGCGCACTGAACGACCTTGCGCCGAAACCTCGCCCGCCCGCGCCCGAGCCGGCTCCCGCATCCGCAACGTCTCCTGTGCCCGCAACTGGCGACGGTTTTCTGTTCAGTGGCAATCGGCACGAGAGCGTGCCGCGACGGCTGTTCCTCGACCGACGCCTGACGCCACTTGAACGCAATGCCTGGCAAGTCTTCCGGATGATGCTCAACGAGGATGGCGTCACTGCGTTTCCGACGTATGAGCAACTTCGCCCGTGGCTCGCGTCAACGCCCTGCGCCGGACAAGCCTCCCACGAGACCGTGGCACGGGCGCTGACGCTGTTGCGCCTGACGCGCTGGTTGAGTCTCGTGCGCCGCAGGCGCGACCCCAAGAGCGGACGCATCCTCGGCAACCTCTACGTCCTGCACGACGAGCCCCTGACCCCGTTCGAGGCGATGCAGCTCGACCCGGACTACTTGCAGCTCGTCAGCCACACCCTGGGCCATTCGGCGAGGGCCGTTCAGGTCGTGGGCTTGCACACGCTCAAGGAGATCGCCGAAGACCCGTTGCTGTCTGGCCGCATGCTGCCCTCGCGGCTGCAGGTCCTTGCCGAACGCCTCGCAAGCCAGGGCATCGGGTCGCAGGAGAGTTATCCACAGGAGGACACGGTTCACGATTCCGAAGAAGGGGCGCCGAGCCTTCTTCGGAATTCTGATCAGCCCTCTTCGGATTCCGAAGCAGGGCCGAAACCCGCGTCAGACGGCGCTCTTCGGAATCCGAAGCAGGACCGTACTGTACGTAGTAGTCGTATTAATGAAGTACGTACTACCGCGCGTGAGCGTGGGCAGGTGCGCGCAATGCCGGGAGTTCGTCTGCCTGATCGCTTCCTCAACTTGAAGGAAGAGCAGCAGGCCGGCGCCATGGTGGCATTGCAGCAGGTCGATGCCCCGCTACGCCAGGCAGTGCTGGACGAATGGGCGGATCGCTGTCGTGGCAGCACCATCCGCAACCCGGCAGGCTACCTGTTCGGCATCATCCAACGTGCCATCCGTGGCGAGTTCAACGCATGGGCCAGGCAAGCTGGGTCAGCACCGCCACCTGCCCCTGCACGAGATGCACCGCCTGAGCCACCGCGCAATGTAGTTCCGCCCGAGGTAGCCCGGCAGCACATCGACCGGCTGCGCGACCTTCTGCGCAGTAGCTGAGCGCGACGAGCGACAAGGGCGTGAAGCAGACGCCCGTGGCCGTCAGTAGAGCTATCCCCTGGGGATAGATGTGATGCAAGGCGTAACACCGAAAGACACAGGCTGGGTGCTTCTGTCCACGGTGCTGCAGTAGCGTCCGGTTCCTGAGCGCACCCACCATCTGCGCGAGCAGCGCTCTGTGGCGTTTGATGGAGCTATCCCCTGGGGATAGCTCGCATTGCGGGCCGCCACCACCACGACAACCGGGGACCAGTTCATTTCGGTTTGTTGACTGACTGCCTTCCGCTGCATGCCGATCCTGACCGCTCCTTTTCCCAAGCGAGCGGACACCATGGCAACCAACGAACCTTTGCAACTCAATCTCGGCTCTTTGCGCAGCGCGATGTCGCTGACGCTTCACACCCACCACGCCTCGCGCATCTGGCATGGCCGCGCCGCCGCCGAAGGGCGACCCGGCATCGTCGGCCTGAATGGCTACATCGCCGTGATGAACAAGATGAAGCGCGGCTCGGAGCAGGATGACCCGTATAGCGACTGGTGGATGTTGCGCATCGAGGAAAAGCTCGACCAGACCAAATCCACGCTGCAATTGCTGCGCGAACAGGTGGACCAGGCACTGGCCGCCGTGCCTGCGGCATTGAGCCTGGGCGAGAACCTCAACGTGCAGCCGGTCAAACTCCCCTTGTTCGTGAACGCGCAGCTCGGCTTTGCCGCCGTCTATCTGCTGGCCGACTACGACGACATCGCCCGCAAGCTCATCCTCGCTCACCACACCGCGCTGATCGACCGCAGCACCTTGGAGCGCTGGCTAAACGAAGGCGCCCATGCGCTGCGCAGCCTGTTCAGCCTGGCGCAGCAGTACCGCTACTCGGGCTGCACCCGCGACGACTTCGCGGCGAAGAACGCCGCAGCACGGGCGGCGCTGGAGAAGTTTGGCGAACTGCCGCAAGAACTGTTTGAAGGCACGCGCCGCTCGAAGTTTGCGCCGCCCATCACGCGCCGTGGCCTGCAACAGCGTGGTGATAGCGCTGCCGCAGCCGCACCTGCCACCGACGAAGCCACTGCCACCGATCCGGCCGAGGCCAGCACCGGCGAGGACGAACCGGCATGAGCGACCTGAACCGCGAAGCGCGCTACTTCCGTCCTCTGGAACAGCCAGCCTTCATGCGGCTGGAACACGCGGCCTCTCTAAAAGGCCTTTTAAAGCCCTTTAAAGGTAAGGGGGACTTTGAGGCCTGGGCCAGCCAGTGCTTCGCCATGCGCGACGAGTTGATTGCCCTGGCACAGCGACAGGTGCTGCCACAGGCGTGCGGGCGTCCCTTCCACCTGCTTCCCGTCGAACTGGCCCAGCAGACCACTGGCGCAGGCACGGCCTTTCTTCGCTGGCGCAAGCATGATCGATCGGCCATGGGCGTGGCCCTGTGGCGGCAACTGATCGCCAGCCCCAGCACGCCGGTCAACCTGCTGCACGACCTGCACACAATCGAATTGCAGCGCATCACGCTGAACATGCAGATCAGCCTGCTGCACACCCTGGGCAGGCAAGCACAGGAATGCGCCAGCAAGGCCGCGCAGGCGGACAACACCTACCTGCGCCGGCTCGCGTCCGTTCCTGTCGCAGTGCGTGATCGGTGATTGCGCCAGCCAGCCGAGCACGCGCCCGAGTCCAACCAGGCACGGGTATTTCAACCACCACGGAGATATCAACATGAGCACACAATTCATCGGCGAGGGCAACATCGGCTCGCCTCCCGAGTACCGCGAATTCCCCAACGGCAACGACGATCCTCGCCGGTTGCTCCGGCTGAACGTGTACTTCGACAACCCCGTTCCCACCAAAGGCGGCGAGTTCGAGGACCGCGGCGGCTTCTGGGCGCCGGTGGAACTCTGGCACCACGACGCCGACCGCTGGCAGCAGCTCTACCAGAAGGGCATGCGGGTGCTGGTCGTCGGCCGCATGGAGCGCGACCCCTGGACGGACAACGAAGATCAGCCGCGTGAGACTTGGCAGGTCAACGCGCGCAGTGTCGGCATCCTGCCGTACCGCATCGAGTCCGTGACCCTCAGCCCGAAGCCACAGGAGGCAGAGCCGAAGCCCCAGGCCACCCAGGAACCAGCGGCACCGAAGGAAACGAAGCGCAGGAAGTGACCCTACATGGAGGGCGGCTGCTGCAGTGCTTCGCCGCCCTCCATGCGCTGCGAATTATCCCCAGGGGATAGCTCCACCAACGTCCACCGAGTTCCACGCGCTCCCGGAAATCGCGGCTCCCGACCCGCACACTTCCGGCCACGCGTCGTCCCCGCACACGCCATTTCATCCCGTGAAAGCGGTCGCCACCGCATGCGGCTTGTTTGCTGCTGCCCTCAGTGGTGCTCGGCATCCTCGATTCCAGCAACTCATGAACCACGGGAATCGGATGGACGGATATGCGGCTGTTCTTGTGCGAGAAGCCCTCCCAGGGCAAAGACATTGGCCGGATTCTTGGCGCCACGCAACGCGGTGAAGGCTGCCTCAACGGTTCCGGCGTCACGGTCACCTGGTGCATCGGCCATCTCGTAGAGGCTGCAGCACCGGAAGCCTACGACGAACAGTTGAAGCGCTGGTCCATCGAGCAGTTGCCCATCATTCCCCAGCATTGGCGGGTCGAGGTCAAACCGAAGACCGCCACGCAATTCAAGGTCGTCAAAGCGCTCCTGGCGAAGGCGACCCAACTAGTCATCGCCACCGATGCCGACCGCGAGGGCGAGTTGATCGCTCGCGAAATCATCGACCTGTGCGGCTACCGCGGGCCAATCGAGCGGCTGTGGTTGTCGGCGCTGAACGATGCGTCGATCCGCGCCGCCCTCGGCAAGCTGCGGTCCTCGGCCGAGACGCTGCCGATGTACCACTCGGCGCTGGCGCGATCTCGTGCGGATTGGCTGGTGGGCATGAACCTCAGTAGGTTGTTCACGGTGCTGGGGCGGCAGGCCGGCTACGACGGCGTGCTGTCAGTCGGCCGCGTCCAGACCCCGACGCTCAAGCTCGTCGTGGACCGCGACCGCGAGATCGCAGCCTTCGTGTCCGTGCCGTACTGGGCCATCGTCGTGTCCCTGTCCGCAGGTGTCCAGGCTTTCAACGCGCAATGGGTGCCACCCGATGCCTGCACCGACGACGCAGGCCACTGCCTGCAGCAGCCGGTCGCACAGCAGGCCATGCAGCAGATCCGCGCCGCCGGCAGCGCCCAGGTCGTATCGGTCGAGACCGAGCGCGTGCGCGAAGGCCCGCCGCTGCCGTTCGACCTGGGCACCTTGCAGGAAGTGTGTTCCAAGCAACTTGGGCTGGACGTGCAGGAAACCTTGGAGATCGCCCAAGCCCTGTACGAGACGCATAAGGCCACGACGTACCCGCGCTCGGATTCCGGCTATCTGCCCGAGAGCATGTTTGCCGAAGTGCCCACCGTTCTCGACAGCCTGCTCAAAACCGATCCCTCGCTGCACCCGATCATGGGCCAGCTCGACCGTTCGCAGCGCTCGCGCGCCTGGAACGATGGCAAGGTCACGGCCCACCACGGCATCATTCCGACGCTTGAACCGGCGAACCTCTCCGCCATGAGTGACAAGGAACTGGCCGTGTACAGGCTCATCCGGTCGCATTACCTGGCGCAGTTCCTCCCTCACCACGAGTTCGACCGCACCGTGGCCAAGCTGTCATGCGGCGGGCAGAATCTGGCGGCTACCGGCAAGCAGGTTGTCATCCCGGGCTGGCGCCAGGTACTGACCGAGCCGCAGACCGACGACGCTGATGGCGAGAGCGACACTGCGGCCCGCGCCCAGGTGCTACCGGCGCTGCGCGAGGGCCTGGCATGCCAGGTGGCCGACCTCGATCTGAAGGCACTCAAGACGCTGCCGCCCAAACCGTACACGCAAGGCGAGTTGGTCAAGTCCATGAAAGGCGTCGCCAAGCTGGTGTCCGATCCCCGCCTGAAGCAGAAGCTCAAGGATACGGTTGGCATCGGCACCGAAGCGACGCGGGCCAACATCATCGGCGGCCTGATCGCCCGCGGCTACCTTGTGAAGAAGGGGCGCGCCATCCGCGCCTCGGACGCGGCTTTCACCTTGATCGATGCCGTGCCTGCGGCGATTGCCGACCCTGGCACCACCGCCATCTGGGAACAGGCGCTCGACATGATCGAAGCCGGCCAGCTCACCTTGGACGTGTTCATCGGCAAGCAGGCCGCATGGATTTCGCAATTGATCGCGCAGTACGGCAGCGCGTCCCTGTCCATCAAGGTTCCCCAAGGGCCGGCATGCCCGCAGTGCGGCGCACCCACGCGCCAGCGCAGCGGCAAGAGCGGCCCGTTCTGGTCATGCAGCCGCTACCCGGACTGCAAAGGCACGCTGCCGGTCGAATCCGGCAGCTCCAAGCGCGGCGCCTCGCGCCCGCGCCGTAGCGGCCGCAAAGGCTCCTGACCGACCCCGTTCCCCGTGAGCCGTGCCCGCCTTCGGCGGCGTGGCCCGTGTCCCGCATGCCCTGCGGGACGCCCAGCGCGCAACGCCTTCTTGATCCGTGTGCGCGTCCCGCCTGGCCGTCCCCGGCCGCGGGACCTGAAGGTAGCTTCTCCGCGAGCCGCACCACGCGCGTTCTGTTGATCTGCGTTTCTTCCGCCCTCTGCGAAGGGTCTCCCGGTGGCTTGCCAGCCTACACGAGCCACCGGGAGACCCTTCGTGGTCAGCGGTAATCGGTGCCGGTGCCCGCCGGTGCAAAAACGGGCTCCCTTTGTGCGCGGATGTGCGCCAGACGATGCCGGCCCCAGCCACGACATGGGTCGGGTGTGATTGCTGAGAGCAGACGGTTCTAGCGACGACCGGGCCTGCCAATCAGCCCACGGGTGGTTCCTCTTTCCTCCCGAGCCGAAGGCCGCAGGGCCTTCGGCGCCTTTCTCCTGCCCATCAACGTCCCGGTCCGGCCATTGGCCTGGGCCACACGAACAGGAGAGACGACATGCACCCTCAACCTTGCGCGCCGCTGCTGTACGGCAGTGTGTGCAGCGGCATCGAGGCAGTGAGCCTGGCATGGCAGCCGCTCGGCCTCGAAGCCGCGTGGTTCGCCGAGATCGAACCGTTCCCGAGCGCCGTGCTCGCCCACCACTATCCGCGCGTGCCCAACCTGGGCGACATGACCTCGATCGCCCACCAGGTTCGCGCCGGCACTGTGCCGGCCCCCGACATCCTGGTCGGCGGCACGCCGTGCCAGTCGTTCAGCGTTGCCGGTGCACGCAGGGGACTGGATGACCCGCGCGGAGCCTTGACCCTTGCTTATGTGGAGTTAGGGCTACGCTGAACAAGCCGTCGAAAATTTCCGCGCAAACCTGGATGACGCAGTTTTTTGGACTTTTATGCCTCTCGCGCGGCCCATTTGGGCAGTTCGCGGGGCGCTGAGGCCCGATTTCCGCCCTTACGGGCGCACCTGTCCCAACAGATGACTGCGGCACAGGTAAATGTTGGCCAGCGCCAAGGCCGTGAACGCACGCGTGGCGTTCTTCTGAAGCCCGCGGTAGCGCACCTTGGTGAATCCCCACAGGCGCTTGACCACCGCAAAGACATGCTCGACCCGGGCACGCACCCGCGATTTGTTGCGGTTCTTGGCCCGCTGAACTTCGTCCACCTCGCCTGCACGGCGGGTGCGCTGGTTGGTGAAGTCCTTGGCCTTGGGGGCCTTGCTCGCTATCAGTGCTTTCTGGCTGGCATAGGCCGAGTCGCCATAGACGCGCTGTTCGCTGCCGTGCAGTAAATCGGGCAGCGGGTGTTTGTCATGCACGTTGGCCGCCGTCACCACGGCGCTATGCACCAGCCCGCTTTGGCTGTCCACGCCAATGTGCAGCTTCATGCCGAAATACCATTGCTGGCCTTTGCGGGTCTGGTGCATGTCGGGGTCGCGCGCCTTGTCGGCGTTCTTGGTGGAGCTGGGCGCTGCGATGATCGTGGCATCCACGATGGTGCCGGTGTTGACCTTGAAGCCGCGCTCCTGCAATTGCTGGCCTACCTTGGCAAACAGGGCTTCACCCAGTTTTTGCTCATTGAGCAGTTTGCGAAACTTCAGCAGCGTGGTGGCGTCGGGCACGCGTTCGCGGCCCAGGTCAATCCCCACAAAGCGGCGCAGACTGGCACTGTCATACAGAGCCTCCTCGCACGCCAGATCGGCCAGGTTGAACCAGTGCTGAAGAAAATGGATGCGCAGCATGCGCTCCAACCCAATGGGCGGACGGCCGTTGCCGGCCTTGGGGTAGTGCGGCTCTATCACCTGGCACAGGGCGGCCCAAGGCACTATTGTCTCCATGGTCCGCAAGAACTCTTCACGTCGGGTGGGCTTGCGCGACTGCTCGAATCCGTTGTTTTGATCTGCGGCCATTGCCAGGGTCTGCTGCTTCATCTGCGGATAACGTTTGAGAAGCGACAACGGTGGACCTTGATCAGCATTGCCTTAGCTAAGGCTACGCTGAACAAGCCGTCGAAAATTTCCGCGCAAACCTGGATGACGCAGTTTTTTGGACTTTTATGCCTCTCGCGCGGCCCATTTGGGCAGTTCGCGGGGCGCTGAGGCCCGATTTCCGCCCTTACGGGCGCACCTGTCCCAACAGATGACTGCGGCACAGGTAAATGTTGGCCAGCGCCAAGGCCGTGAACGCACGCGTGGCGTTCTTCTGAAGCCCGCGGTAGCGCACCTTGGTGAATCCCCACAGGCGCTTGACCACCGCAAAGACATGCTCGACCCGGGCACGCACCCGCGATTTGTTGCGGTTCTTGGCCCGCTGAACTTCGTCCACCTCGCCTGCACGGCGGGTGCGCTGGTTGGTGAAGTCCTTGGCCTTGGGGGCCTTGCTCGCTATCAGTGCTTTCTGGCTGGCATAGGCCGAGTCGCCATAGACGCGCTGTTCGCTGCCGTGCAGTAAATCGGGCAGCGGGTGTTTGTCATGCACGTTGGCCGCCGTCACCACGGCGCTATGCACCAGCCCGCTTTGGCTGTCCACGCCAATGTGCAGCTTCATGCCGAAATACCATTGCTGGCCTTTGCGGGTCTGGTGCATGTCGGGGTCGCGCGCCTTGTCGGCGTTCTTGGTGGAGCTGGGCGCTGCGATGATCGTGGCATCCACGATGGTGCCGGTGTTGACCTTGAAGCCGCGCTCCTGCAATTGCTGGCCTACCTTGGCAAACAGGGCTTCACCCAGTTTTTGCTCATTGAGCAGTTTGCGAAACTTCAGCAGCGTGGTGGCGTCGGGCACGCGTTCGCGGCCCAGGTCAATCCCCACAAAGCGGCGCAGACTGGCACTGTCATACAGAGCCTCCTCGCACGCCAGATCGGCCAGGTTGAACCAGTGCTGAAGAAAATGGATGCGCAGCATGCGCTCCAACCCAATGGGCGGACGGCCGTTGCCGGCCTTGGGGTAGTGCGGCTCTATCACCTGGCACAGGGCGGCCCAAGGCACTATTGTCTCCATGGTCCGCAAGAACTCTTCACGTCGGGTGGGCTTGCGCGACTGCTCGAATCCGTTGTTTTGATCTGCGGCCATTGCCAGGGTCTGCTGCTTCATCTGCGGATAACGTTTGAGAAGCGACAACGGTGGACCTTGATCAGCATTGCCCTAATGCCATCGACCAAACCCGCTACCAAGACGGCCGCACGTCGGCCACGCTCGTCTGGGAAAACGTCCCCGGCGTCCTCAACGACCGCAGCAACGCCTTCGGGCATTTCCTGGGAGCACTGGCCGGAGAAAGCCGTGCGCTCGAACCGCCAGGGCAAAAATGGGCGCACGCAGGTTGTGTGTCTGGACCCCGGCGCCGCATCGCCTGGCGCGTGCTCGACGCTCAATATTTCGGCGTCGCCCAACGCCGCAAGCGTGTGTTTCTTGTGGCAAGTGGTGGAGATGGCCTCGATCCCGTCGAAGTACTTTTTGAGCGCGCAGGCCTGCACGGGGATTCTTCTGCGGGCAGCGCGCCGTGGCAAGAAGCTGCCCGTGTTGCTGGATCTGGTACTGAAGCAGCAGGCGGATACGCAGGATTTGCTGGACTGAAGCAGCCCTACGGCAAGGTCACGACGACGTTCGGATTCAGCGGAGGCATCGGCCCTGTCGATGTGGCTGCATGCCTGATGGCGGCTGGCCCCAAGCATGACATCCGCACGGAGACGTTCATGGTGCAGTCGTTCGCCGGCAGCATCAGCCACACCCTCGACACCGCCAACGGCGGCAAGGGCAGCAGCGAGGACGGTACGGGCAAAGGTGTGCCGATCATCGCCTTCACCGCCCAGGGCAGCGGCGCGGATGCCACGATGGATCTGACGCCGACGCTACGTGCTGGTGGGCATCGCAACAGCCATGCGAACGCCGGTGTCGTGCCGGCTATCGCCTTCGCGCAGAACAATCGCGGCGAAGTGCGCTTCGAGTCGGGCCATGGGCAGGTGGCTTGCACCGTCCTGTCCAACGGCAAGCCGGGCTATGGGGTGCCGACGGTGGCCTGCATTGCCCTGCGGGGTCGGCAGGGTCTTGCCGCCGAGCTTGGCGGCGGCGTCGCGGCGGCGTTGCGCACTTGCGACGGCGGCGCGAACAAGCCCTATGTGCTGGCTCCCGACTGCGAGGCGCATTTCCGCTACGACTGGAATGAACCCGGCCCGGGGGATTGGTCGCAGTGGCGGGTGCGGCGGTTGATGCCCGTGGAATGCGAACGTCTGCAAGGCATGTCCGACAACTACACCCTGGTCCCTTATCGCGGCAAGCCCGCCGCAGACGCCCCGCGCTACAAGGCGATCGGCAATTCCATGGCCGTGCCCTGCGTCGCGTGGCTGGGTCAGCGGCTGGTGCAGTGCCTGCAAAAGACGGGATCGAGCGCATCGGATTGATGCACGACGCAGCCAACCGGCCACGCCATTCTTCCTTCTGCATTGCCGACGTGTCGGCAGCAGCCAGCAGCCAGGGTGTCCAGGCTGCCGTGGGTTCCACCCGCGCCACCCGCCAGTTCGCCCCGGCATCCACCGGCGAACGCTGCCCACCGGGGCATCGATGCCTCCTTTCTCCAACCCACGGGACGAATGCCGCGTCCCGTCAGGGGCGTGTCGTCACCCGGTCGATACTCAGGACTTCCCATGGAAACCATTACCCAACAAGACCGCATCACGCTGAATAATCTCAAGGTGGCCGATTTCGCCAGCGAGGAAACGCTGTGCTTCACCGCCATTGTCGAATTCGACGGCATTCCCATTGCCGAGGCCCGCAACGACGGACATGGCGGATCGACATTCGTGCGTGCGCTACAAGGCCAGATCGCGCTTCTGGCCCAGGCGGAGGAATTCACCAGGAGCCTTCCGCCGGCCTCGCTCGACCTCGAACGAGAGGACGAAGAGCCGCTGATCATCGACATTACGTTGGACTTCCTCGTCGATCAACTGGCCGGTGCCATGTACGCCGAGCGCAAGCTGCGCACCGCATTCAACCGCGACGTCGGCAACAAGGTGCTGTTCATCAAAGACGGCAAGCTGCTGTTCCTCAAGGGCATCAAGCTCAAGGCCATCGCAGACAGGCCGGCGTATTTCGCATCGCTGCGCGCCCGTCAGGGCCAGCCCATCGTCATCCTTGCAGAGCTAGCACCGGATGAAGCATTCGCCCTATGGAAGCAGCATGTGCTGGGCGACAAGCCTCGCTGATCCAGCATCGCCTGCCCGTCCTGATAGCCCCGCACTTGCTGCGGGGCTTTCTTTTTTCCACGTTCGCCAATAGGGGCTGTAGCAGGTGCCGATTTCCGGCTGACGTGGCTCGACTCGCTCACGAAGCTGCGTGCATGTGTCGCTGATCCGTCAGCACCATGCCAGCAGCCAGGGTTTCCAGGCTGCCGCGGATTCTCTCCGCGCCACCCGCCAGTCCGCTATCGCATCGAGTCTGCGGACGCGCGTCCTCGTGACGCCGATGCTTTTTCTCAACCGCATGCGGGAGCTGCCATCCCGTGAGGGACAAGGCCCCCGCTTCTCCAAGGAGCCCATCCATGTCCCAGCAAGCCTCTTTCGGCCAGTTGGCCTTGATCCATTGCGGCAAGTTCCTGCCGCTCGAAGTCCTGCATAGCGCCGCCGGCCACTACATCGGCACGCACGATACCGAAGGTCCCGTTTCGCGGGAATCCAGCGAGTACTTCCGCAGCTATGTCGCGGCTCAACGTGCCCTCGAAAGAGGCGGCTGGTCCCAGCTCGCCACGCCCTGATCCAACTGGAGGAATCACGTCATGAACCAGCTTTTGCCACAGGAAGTCGTCGATCAGATCATGTGGGAAGAGCAGCATTTCGCCGCCGCGCCCCAAGCCTTCTTCGAGGCCTGGAAGCGCGGTGTCGAGATCGCTGGCCCGCAATGGTTTGGCGACGGCACACGCGAAGGCCTGAACCAGGCCAAGAGCAAGTGGGATCTGCGTCCCGACATGCTGCGTGCCAACGACGCTCTCGGCGTCCTGAGCAGCGGAGAACGCATGTTCCTGTCCGCCATGTTCAGCTTCTACAACGCGCGCGAGGGCGGTGCCATGCTCAAGCGCTGCCACTTCCAAGGACTGTCGGACTTCGACGGTCTCGATCTGCAACGCCGCAAGGTCATCGCCGACCTGCTGGTGAACTACAGCGGTTGGTGAGCCGGCTTCCGGAATATCACCACCTTGTCGTTCGCCACCCCATGAGGGACATGCGCCCACCAGGCCATGTCCCTCAATTTTCCCTCCGTCAGCCAGCGCCGATTGGTCCAAAGCCATCGATCAGTGCCGCCTGACGCTTTTTCGACTTTCAACCCACCGGGGTCCAGTTCCCGGTGGCGGGGATTGGCTCCATTATTCAATCTGGAGAAATCCTATGACCCAGAATCCCAACCCCTTTGTACGCGGCTACTGGAATCTGAAAATCGTCCGAACGCTGTGCATCAGCTACGAAGACGGAAGCCCGCATGTGTGGCGAAACATCCACGCGAGCCAACAGCACCTCTCCGAGGAGGAGCTGGTTTCTTCCCCCTGCATCGTCACCAGCGACTTCGCGGTGGTCAGGAATGGCACTGTGCCTGTCAGTGCCGAACTGATGGCCGAATGCGATGCCATTGAAGGCGTCAGCGGCGAAGGCGTGGTGGGTGCGGTGGTTTATGCCATCCATGGCGACGACCTGGACGGTCGCCCGGTCCACGTCGGTGATACCTATTCGGCCGAGGCCGCGCGAGACGTGGTGCAGCGGTTGAGTTTCGAGACCGGCTATTACAGCCGATGCTGGGAAATCAGCAGCGCGCACATCAGCCAGGAAACCGGCCAGTACCTGGCCAGCCTAGCGGACCTTGCGACGCCGGAGGCCTTTCTGTTCATCGCCTTCCGGGTTCCATACAGCCCGGCGATCGGCGTCAAGCTGATTTCCACGCCCTGGACAGACAAGAACCTGGAGTATGCCGAGGGCATCAGTGCGGAGCAGCTTCGGCAGGAGCACCGGGACAAGGGCATGCCTGACGACCTGGCGAACATCCTTGAATTGGCCGGCCAGGCCGATGTACGCATCCTCATCCTAGATGCTGACGCACCCGCGCTACTGGGCCTGCCACTGGCCGAGATCTAGCAGACGCGCGACGCGCAAGCCTTCCCCTTTATCCCCCACATGCCAGCCCGCCTCCCACCAGGAGCTGGGCCGGTTCAATTCCATAGGAGCAATCTCATGTTCCCCGATCTCATCTCGCCTACGCCTGACTTCGAGAATCAGCTTGGAGCCTGCGTTAACGCCATGAGCCAGAACGACGCCATCGGCCAGATTCTGGTGTTCGAGCGCATGAGCGGCACGCTGCACATGCGCCATATCGACAGCGCCGATCTGGCGGACACCGACATTGACGACTACGAAATGGTCGTGTTCGACGGTGGCAACACAAGCGGCGACACGTGGAAGCACGTGTTTTTCCCGCGTCAGCGCGAACACTACTTCGTGTACGAAGCCTGACATCTCCAGCCCCTTTCGAGGGGCTTTTTCTTGCCCGGAGCGCTGTAAAGCGGGTACGGCGGGGTGCCGTTTCCTGCGGGCGGGCCGCTTACTCCCGGGCCATTCTTCCCCCATGTTCGTCGGCGTTGCCGACACATGCCCAGGCAGCCGAGACCTTCAAGGCTGCAAGCACGGGAAACCGTGCTGGTCGATGTTTTCCACGGACGTACCGCGTCCATCCACGCCACCCACAAGGGACCTCTCCCTTGCGGGCGGGGAATCCCTTGTTTCTTTCTCAAGGAGATTCTCCATGGACCGTTCCCTCATCAAATCCATGATGCCTTCGCTTGTCGCAGGCCACGTGCCCCGCAACGTGCGGTCGTTCAAGTACCGCGTGTTCGACGATCAGCCGCAGTCTTCGACATGGGGCTTCGCCATCGACCCCCAGTCCTTCGACGGGAAGGTAGTCGCAATCACTGACGACGCCATCGTCGTCAAGCTCAAGCCCAGCGAATTCGCTGTGCTCGATTCCAAGCTGGTGACCACCGTCCCCGACGAAGGTGCCAAGGTGCATGTCCAACCCTACGCACGGCGCCGTTTCGATGGGCTGCGCGCGGACACCCCGGAAGAGCGCACCGAGATGACGTCCGACGGGGTTCCCTACACCGTCAAGACGCACATCCTCGGCTCTGCGCCGGCCAAGCTGCCCATCCCCGAGCCGCAGTGCATGGAACTGGGCCAGCTCATCCAGCAGTTGGAGGAAATGCCGGCGCCCGATGGCTTCCGGCGCATCACCCACATGCTGGTCGATGCGGGAGCCCGGGACTTCACCTGGGTCGATCCCAAGCCTTCCAAGATCGTCGAGACACCTCCTGCGATCAGCTTTACGGTCTCGACCGCGAAGTTCGAGGGCCGGGTGACGGTGCTGTACGAGCGAGGCGGCGACACCTATGTGGTGGAGCTACACCGCGACGGCGATTTGCTCGATCGGCATGACGAGGTGTATTTCGACATGCTCGGCGAAGTGCTGGAGCGACTCGTCGACGACGGACGTTGGCGCCTGATCGATGTGAGCGTGATCGATGTGAGCGTGATCGACGCCAAGGCTACCCGGCAGCGCCAGGCGGTACCGGCATGACCCTGGGAACCGAATCCTGGGGGTTCTTCGGCTGACACGAGGCTCCCTCACGTCGTTTCAGCCCATTGGCCATGTGCCCCACAGGCTCTCTATCCATCCGGGTGGAGGGCCTTTTCTCTATTCCACACAGGAGATTTCAACCATGTCACTGCGATTCAAAGGCTCCGACCTGCGGCCTGTGCTGACCGAGGCGATCGCTGGTCAATGCCGCGTCATCCTGGTCAAGGACCAGGGCGTGTACTTCCTCGCCGAGCAGGGAGAGCGACGCCCGGATGGGCGTGTGAAGCTGCTGGCCTATGCCGTCGGCTGCAACCCGGATACCGACCCGTTCGACGACTGGTGGGAACTGGCGCGCGCCGAACTGGGCGGCGACGACTTCGCGGAGTACTTCGACCCGAAGGACGGCGTATTCACGCGCATTCTGCACACCGCAGACGACCTGATGCTGTCGGCCACCGCCACACATTTGTCACTGGAGGTGGTTCCTCCCGCATAGAGCGGCAACTGACGCTCGCCCCTCGCAGCCCCCGCACCGGGGGCTTTCTTTTGCGCTGAACCGGGCTGCGTGGACAAAGGGAAACACCCGGATGCCAATTGATTGCTGCCGCGCGCGCAAGGGCCGCCCATGCTGACCCCATGCCTGCTGACGTTGTCAGCGACATGCCAGGCAACCATCGGTCTTCGAGGTTGCGGCGCAGTTTCCACTGCGTGACCGAGCCAGCTCGCACCGCATCCATACGCGAGCGGCCACCAGTCTCTGGTGGTGGATGCTTTCGCCTTATCAACCCACCGCGGGGTTACGCACCTTTCCCCGCATGCGTGGGCTCGGTGTGTCTCCGCTTTTCCCAATGGAGATTCACCATGAACACCACGTCCAACGAGAAATCGTATTTCGACCTCCACACATCGGGCATCGGCTACATCCAGCGTGTCCGTGAAGTGCCCGTCAGGGGCGGCCGCCGTGCGCAGCCCTTCCTGGCATGCACCATCGCCGCATTGGTCGGCCCCGCCAGGGACCCCAGCTACCGCTACTTCGATGTCAAGGTCTCGGGTGCCGAGGCCAAGAAGCTCGTTCAGCGCTACATCGGCGTTGACGATCCCAAGCAGCGCCCGCTGGTGCGCTTCCGCCTTGGCGACCTCTGGGGCGATGCGTACATCCGCGACAAGGGCGAAAACCAGGGCAAGGCCGCCGCGTCCCTCAAGGCGCGACTGCTCAAGGCCGAGCCGATCGAGCGGGCCGAACTGGCTTCAATCGAGCAGCATGAGCTGATTACCCGTGGCATCGGCTACCTCAACCGTCCGAAGGACGTCACCCCCAAGGATGGCGATCCGTTCCTGTCGTGCTCCATCGCCGCATTGGCCGGACCTGTCGATGAACCGGAATATCGGTACTTCGACACGATCGTCGCCACCCCCGGGGCCGAGCATCTGGTTCGCCGATGCGTGCAGGCCATCGAAGGGGATCGCAAGGTGCTGATCGCCTTCCGTCTCAACGATATGAAGATCGATCCGTACATCCGTACCAAGGGCGAGCACGCTGGGGCACCGGCCGCAAGCCTGGAGTCGACGCTGATCCACATCGGTCTGATCAAGATCGATGGCACCCAGGTCTATCCGATGAGCCAAGCGCAAGCCGAGGCGCCAACGGTGGAGGACGCACCCGCGCCCGAAGCCGACAACGCCATCGACACTGCCGCCGACGCCGTTTCCGACCTACCCGTCGAGTCCGCCGAGCGCGAGCCCGAGGGTGAAGTCGAGGAGCAGGAGCCGGCCTTGGTCGCTTCGTTTTGATCCGGCATGGCCCCTCATGGGGCCTTGTCGCTTCTCCTCCCCAGCATCCGCCGCGTCCCCAAGACGCCAAAGGTGCTTGCGTCTTTTCATCCCCCGAGTCCCGCGTGGTCACACGACCGCGCGGTTACCGCATTTCTCAAAGGAGATCAGCCATGTCTCTGGCATCCCGTTTTGCTCCGCAATCCCCGATCCTGCGCTCCGATCGCCCACTCTCGGACGACCGTATTCGTGCCGTTGTTCCCTCGATCTTTGCCGACGCTCCACATGGGAGCCGGTCCGATCGGTATGCCTACATACCGACCTCGGTCGTGCTGACCAGGTTGCGCCAGGAGGGTTTCGAGCCCTTCATGGTGTGCCAGACGCGCGTGCGCAACGAGGATCGGCGCGAGTACACCAAGCATCTCATCCGACTTCGCCATGCAAGCCAGATCAACGGCGATGAGGCGAACGAGATCATCCTGCTCAACAGCCACGACGGCACGAGCAGCTACCAGATGCTTGCCGGCATGTTCCGGTTCGTCTGCCACAACGGCCTGGTCTGCGGTGACACCACCGCCGACATCCGCGTTCCTCACAAGGGCGACGTGGCAAGCCAGGTGATCGAAGGCGCCTACGAGGTTCTCGAAGGCTTCGAGCGCGTGCAGGACGCGCGCGATGCGATGCGCACCATCACCCTCGATGAGGGCGAAGCGGAAATCTTTGCGAATTCCGCGCTCGCACTCAAGTACGACGACCCGGCCAAGTCCACCCCTGTCACGGAGAGCCAACTTCTGGCGCCCAGGCGCTGGGACGATCGCAAGAACGACCTGTGGGCCGTCTTCAACCGCGTCCAGGAGAACCTCGTCAAAGGGGGACTGAATGGACGCTCGGCCAATGGCCGCAATCAACGCACCCGTCCGGTGCAAGGAATCGACCAGAACCTGCGCCTGAACCGGGCGTTGTGGCTGCTGGCCGAAGGCATGCGCCAGCTCAAGGCGTGATGCCAAGCGGACCTCGCCCAGCTCGGGTGAGGTCCATTTCCTCTCATCCACCGGGCGCCGTCGGCGGCCCGCTATTCGTCATCAGGAGAACCAACATGGCAACCACATCGGCGCCCGAGCAATCGGTATCGCCCATCATTGTTCCGGGCCAGCTCACGCTGCGCACCATACGCGGCAAGAACGGCCCGTTCACCGTTGGCCGCCTTGTCACCCCCATCGGCAAGTTCGCGGTCAAGGATGCGGAGCTGGAGCAGTACCCCGAAGGAAAATACGACGGGGAATTCATCATCCGCTACATCTTTCCGAAGTCCTATCCGGTCGGCGACGGCATGCGGTTCGAGATCCGCGCCAACCTGGACGGAATGACGCTCAACGGCATCGACAAACTGAGCCGCGACGAAGCCCGCAGCTTCGCCACCCAGGACGTCGATCCACTCGATGAAGAGCTGGGGGCGCAGCCTGCGGCAACGCCGGCCAAGCCCGCCAGAACGTCCAGGCCCGCCAAACCTGCACCCGTACAGGCGTCCGCTGACCCGCTGGTCGATACCACGCCCTTCGGCGTGGATGCGCCACCGCCCGCCGCGACCGCTGCCCCTGGCAGCATCGAAGACGGCGACGCCGCGCTGTTCGGCCTGCTGTGGCCGCTGGGCGAGTCCGTGAAATTGGATTCAACCATCGACCGCCGCGCCCTGCGCACACAGATCGCCCGCCTGGGCGAACTGGGCTACGCGCTGGACTTCAAGACGCAGGAATGGAGCCGCCAGGCCGAACTGCAACCTGCGTGATCGCAGACGCCGCATCCGCGGTGTTCTTCATCCACCCGCCGGGGTTCCTTCCCCATGCGGGGGAGGCCCCGGCTTTCTTCTGGAGGTCTTCATCATGTCCACCATCGCTTGCGATACCCCCCGTTCAACGCTGGATGAAACCGTGTGGCGGGCTCTTTGCAGGACGGCTGCTGAACACGCCCAGCGTGGCTGCGGCCTGTCCTACGACCACTACGTGACGCTCTTCAGTTCGGAGATCGACACGCACGCCAGCCGATTGCCGGATGACCAGCGCGTTCAAGCGCTAGAAATCGCAGCTCAGGAATGGGATTACGCAACGCCTGCCGAACGGCAGGAAACCCAGGACTGGAATGCCGCAAACGGCTATTGCTCGCATGGCATCGAACTGGGCTGCTGCCCGGCCGGATGCGGTTCATAGGCCGCACTGGGTTTGATCGCCGCACACGCGGCATTCCACCACTCGCTGGGGGTTCTTCCCCGCGGGGAGAGGCCTCCGGCTCTACTTTTTCAGGAGGCCTCTCATGGGCTGGTATTTCTCTCACCAATCGCGGTCCGAGCTGATCGCGGAACTGACCGCACCGCAAGAGACCGAGCGCGCAAGCGCGAAGGTCATCGCCCACACACTGCGCGGCAACGTGCTGTGGTCCGTGGTCGAAATGACCGCCAAAGTCGAAGGCGTGCATCGTGATCTTGCGCCCGGCCAGTCCCTGCGCTACATCCGCTGCGATCTGCTTGAACGCAACGGCGCCCAGTGGGGTTACAAGCCGCTGGACGAGTCCATGCACCCGTACTACTACTCGTGCCCGCTGTCCTATCTGGACCTTGCACCGGAGCAGTCTGCCGAATGGCGTGCAGGCGTTCGCGCCTACCACGCTCGGCGACGCACACCCACGGCTGTCACGGCACCCGCCGCAACGCTGATGGTCTGAGCCAGGAGGAACCGACATGGACCTGATCCTGGCTGCGCTCTCCCCCTCGCTGCTGGCACTCGTTGAAGGGAGTTTGTCCAACGACGAAGTGTCCTCCGACGAGGAGATGCTGGAGTACTTCATCAGCAACGGCCTCACCGAGGAACAGGCGCGGCAGGCACTGACCTACCGCGACCAGTACCTCAACAACATCTACCTGGACGGCTTCACGCCGATCACCGCGGTGGACGAGGCGCTTCACTTCAACCCGCACACCCGGCAGTTCGAGCCGGACTGAGCGGTTTTCTTCCACCCCCAGGGGCAGCACTTGCCCCAGCGGGCGGTGCTGTTCCCGTTCATCCGAGGACACCACCATGCCCGCACACACTTCTTCCACCACGCTGTACCGCATCGACGAATGCCCGGATGTGATGGCCGACGCCTGCGTCGGCGACGACCAGGGCAACCTGATCTTCCTGTCGATCTGGGCGCGGGACACCGCCGTCCAGCAGTTCCTCGCTCGCCTGACCCTCGGGCGCGACGAGCAGGGACTGGACCAGTTTCACGTCATCACCGACCAAGGCGGCAGCGTCCCGGTGTTCATCGGCAACGTCGATCGCCTGGAAAAGCGCATCACGCGCGCCTACCGGCGAACGCTGTTCGGTTCGCTGTCCAACGTGTGGCTGTTCGACCGGCGCTGCGTCAAGCCCGACAAGGCCAACGCCAGCGCGCTGGCATTGCTGCCACGCGACAGCGCCCACCGGCTCGACCGCCTGTGGACGCTGGTACGGGACACGTGCCCGTTGCCGCTGCTCGACCACTGGCGCGAGACCGTGCTGGAACTGCTGCAAAGCCGCGAGATGCTGGGCCGCCTTCCGTTCGCCCTCGGGCCGCTGGAAGGCCATCGGCTCGCCATCGACGTGCCGACGCTGACCCTGGCGCTGGGCTCTCTGATCCGCAGTGACGTGCTCACCGCCTATCCATACCCGGCCAAGATCTGGACGCCGGAAGTGGTAGCGGCCTGACCCACCCTCGGAGGCACGCCTTGGCGTGCTTCCGTCTTTCATCCCCGCCAACCAGGAGACTTCCATGGCCCTCATGTTCCCGCGGCTTGCCCGCAATTTCGTGAAGAACGGGTATTTCCCGACTGATGAACCCACGCTCGAAAGAGCCCTCAACGCACTGATGCCCAGCGACGGGCCGATGTGCATCCTCGATCCCTGCGCCGGCGAAGGCGTGGCGATCGCCGAAGCCGCCCACGCCCTCGGGCGCGAGCAGGCCAAGGCGTTCGCCGTCGAGTTCGACGCGGAGCGGGCACGCCATGCCCGCGGCCTGGTCGATCACTGCCTGCACGCGGACCTGATGGACACGATGGTCTCCAAGCAGTCGTTCGGACTGCTCTGGCTCAACCCGCCGTATGGCGACCTGTCCAAGGACGTCAACGGCAACATCGGCTATCAGGGCCAGGGTCGTGCCCGCCTCGAAAAACTGTTCTACCAGCGCAGTTTGTCGTTGCTGCAATACGGCGGCGTGCTGGTCTTCATCGTCCCCGGCTACGTGCTCGACGCGGAGCTGGTCGGCTGGCTGACGCGCCACTACACCGACCTGCGCATCTACCGAGCGGTGGAGACGCAGTTCAAGCAAGTGGTGATCTTCGGCCGGCGGGTGCGCCAGCGCGAGCAGGCCTCGGATGGCGTCAAGGCCGTGCGCAATCTGCTGCTGCAGGTTGGGCAAGGCGAGATCGAAGCCGACGAACTGCCGAGCGAATGGCCGTTCCTGCCGTACATCGTCCCCGCCAGTCCGGCCGAGCCGGAGCATTTCTTCCGCGTGACGATGGAGCCCAAGCAGTTCGCCGACGAGGTTGGCAGGCTGCAAGGCCTCTGGCCGTCGCGGGACACGCACCTGGGGGCCGCGCAGCAGTCGCTGCGTCCACCGGCGCGGGCCTTGTCCCACTGGCATCTCGCCCTGGCTCTGGCCGCAGGCGCGATCTCGGGGGTTGTGCGCTCCAAGACGGGGCGCGTGCTCGTCGTCAAAGGTGACACCCACAAGGACAAGACGCTCCAGCGGGAATTCACCGAACGCGAAGACGGCTCCATCGCCGAGACCCGCATCCTCACCGACAAGTTCGTACCTGTCATCCGCGCGTGGGACATGACGCCTGGCTCCCCGACACGGGGCGACGTCTTGACCATTCGTTAATCCACCGGACGCGCTGCTGTCCTGCTGTACCACATCGAAGGAGAAACACCATGTTCCCAAATCTGTTCAAGCGGCCCGCGCCGCAGAAGCAACCGTTGTTCGCACCGGGCTCGCTGAAGTTGAGCGAGAAGGTGCATTGGTTGGCCCGCAAAGGCCTGATCGACCCCTTGACCTATGTCCAGCGCCATGTACGCGGTGACTGGGGCGAGATCGACAAAGCCACCCGCCAGGCCAACGACGTCGCACTCCAACAGGACAACCTGATGATCTCCTATTACCGGATCACGCCCGAGCTGGTTCTGATCGTCAAGACCAGCGAAGACCACCAGACCACGGTGGTCCAGCTTCCCGAAGAGCGCGACATGATCTGAAGTCACCCATCGTCATCCCAGTCACCTGACGGAGCCACTTCACTCCGCTAGGGGCGTCGTGGCTCAATGAATCCATCAAGGAGGACTCCATGGCATCCCGACATATCGAAACCTACTGCCAGGACCTGCTGTTTCCGGTAGGTGCACTCATCCTCAGCGAAGGTATCGACCGCCTGGTCCGCGCCGGTCGTCTTGACCCGATTCCGTACTTCCGTCGCCATGTCCGTGGCGACTGGGGTGACGTCAGCGACAGGCAGTGGCAAGCCAACGGCATCGCACTTCAATCGGGTGCTTTGCTGGAATCGCACTACGTGATTCATCGTGCGCTGTGCATTCGCATCGTCACCGATGCGGAACGCCATCTCACATCCATCGTGCTGCCGTCCGAAGACTGAGCACGTTTCACCAGTAGGCCGCCAGCGCCTGCGTTTTCCATCCACCGTCGGCCGTGTGCCGATTGATCTTCCCACCCTGGGGCATGCCATTGCCCTGTTGGGGGTGGTGCATGCCCCATTTTTCTTTGGAGCATCACCATGTCCCTCGATCTCGACACCACTGCCGCTGACGCGACGCCCGTGCAGGGCGAACTGCTCGATGCGGAATCATCCCCTCTGACCCTGAGCCTTCAGGATTTCGTTGGTGAGTTCGGCGACGAACTGCTCGACTCGCTCAACCGCGCCAACCCACCGGTCTATGCCGGCCAACCGCAGGCGCATCGCCAACTCGTCGTCGCCAGCCTCAAGCGCAAGCTGTTCCAAGCTCAGGCCGAAGTCGTCCATGCCGCCGCAGAGCTGCTGATCGACCGTGGCGAACGCGCCGCGATCGTCAATGGCGAAATGGGCTGCGGCAAGACGACCGTCGGTATTGCCACGGCCGCAGTCCTCAACGCCGAAGGCTACCGCCGAACCTTAGTTCTCTCGCCACCCCATTTGGTTTACAAGTGGCGGCGCGAGATCCAGGAGACGGTGGCGGGCGCAAAGGTCTGGGTGCTCAACGGCCCGGACACGCTGGTCAAGCTCATCAAGCTGCGCGAGCAGTTGGGTGTGCAGCCCACAGGCCAGGAGTTCTTTGTCCTGGGGCGCGTCAGGATGCGGATGGGATTCCACTGGAAGCCCGTCTTCACCACGCGACGCACCCGCCATGGCGACGTGGCAGCGTGCCCTGACTGCGGCACGGTCATCACCGACCTCGACGGCGAGCCGGTCAACCCAGTCGCGCTCGAAGCCGAGGAGTATCGCAGGAAGTGCAGCCATTGCGCCGCGCCCCTGTGGACGCTGATCCGCCCGAGAAGTCTGTCCGGCAGCGATCAGTCCTCGGCCGTTCTCAAAGCCTTGAAGCGCATCCCGACGATCGGCGAAGTCACCGCGCAGAAGCTCATGAAACGCTTCGGTGATGGTTTCCTCGCCTCCATGTTGGGAGACAACGTGCATGAGTTCATCAACCTCATGGACGGCAGCGGCGAGCTGGTATTTTCCGACCGTCAAGCCACGCGCATGGAACGTGCGATGGCCAACATGGAGTTCGGCTTTGGCGAGGGCGGCTATCAGCCGTCCGAATTCATCAAGCGCTACCTGCCGCAAGGCATGTTCGACCTGCTCATCGCCGACGAGGCGCACGAGTACAAGAACGGCGGCAGCGCCCAGGGCCAGGCCATGGGCGTGCTGGCAGCGAAGGCTCGCAAGACCTTGTTGCTGACAGGCACGTTGATGGGCGGCTACGGCGACGATCTGTTCTACCTGCTGTTCCGAGCCCTTCCCGGGCGGATGATCGAAGACGGCTACCGCCCGACCACGAGCGGCAGCATGACCTCGGCCGCGATGGCGTTCATGCGCGATCACGGGGTCTTGAAGGACATTTATTCCGAGAGCACCGGCACGGCGCACAAGACCGCGAAAGGCACGAAAGTCAGTGTCAGAACGGTCAAGGCCCCAGGCTTCGGCCCCAAGGGCGTGTTGCGCTGCATCCTGCCGTTCACGATCTTCCTGAAGCTCAGAGACATCGGCGGCAACGTGCTTCCGCCGTATGACGAAGAGTTCCGTGAAGTCGCAATGGACACGGCGCAAGCCGCGGCCTACCGCGACCTGGCGGGTCGGCTGACCGCGGAGTTGAAACAGGCTCTGGCGCGACGCGATACGACCCTGCTGGGCGTGGTCCTCAACGTGCTGCTGGCCTGGCCGGATTGCTGCTTCCGGTCGGAGACCGTGGTGCATCCACGCACGCGCAACACGTTGGCGTTCGTTCCGGCTCAGTTCAACGAGTTCGAGGTGACGCCGAAAGAGCGCGAGCTGATCGACATCTGCAAAGAGGAGAAGGCGCAGGGCCGCAAGGTCCTGGCCTACACGGTCTATACCGGCACGCGCGACACCACGTCGCGCCTGAAGGTGCTGCTGGAGCAGGAAGGCTTCAAGGTGGCGGTGCTGCGCGCGAGCGTGGACGCCAGCCGCCGCGAGGACTGGATCGCCGAGCAGCTGGACCGTGGCATCGACGTGCTCATCACCAACCCCGAGCTTGTCAAGACGGGATTGGACCTGTTGGAGTTTCCGACGATCGTGTTCATGCAGTCGGGCTACAACGTGTACTCGCTCCAACAGGCAGCACGCCGCTCCTGGCGTATCGGGCAGAAGCTGTCCGTGCGCGTGATCTACCTCGGCTACGCCGGCTCCTCGCAGATGACCTGCCTTGAGCTGATGGCCAAGAAGATCATGGTCTCGCAGTCCACCTCGGGCGATGTGCCCGAATCCGGGCTGGATGTGCTCAATCAGGACGGTGATTCCGTCGAAGTCGCCCTGGCCCGACAACTGGTCGCCGCCTGATCCCTACGCCATCGCCGGCCTAGCGCCGCCGGCTTTCTGTTGTTCCCACCTAGCAGCCACGCCCACGGTTTCCGTGGACGTGGCTGTTTTTTTATGTCGGCAAATCGGACGCAGCGTGGTTCGCATTGTTTGCTGCTGCCCCCGGCCTTAGCGGCGATGGTGAGGGCTCGATGTTTCAGGACGCCGAGCTTATGTGCCCCTCTCCACCTTGGTTTCACCATCCCGAACGCCGCCTGCTGGCGGGAGTCCTCGGCCTGCTCTGGTCGGTGCTGGCTGGCGGCTGCGCGACGACGACTGCGCCGCCCGCGCCTGATGCCATCGAGGAAGTCTCGGCCGCGCCCGAACCCGAGACCCGAGACGCCCGAGTACATCCCCGTTGTGCGCTACGGTCGCTACACGCTGGTCGAGCTAGCGCCCACGGCGGCGCAGCGGGACCTGCTGTTGCAGACCATCGACGTATCCATGCCCGAAGATGCCCGCGCCACCGTCGGCGATGGGCTGCGGCATGTACTCAAGCGCAGCGGTTACGGCCTGTGCCAGACGGCGCACGCGGTAATCGAGCTGTATGCGCTGCCGCTGCCGGCGGCGCACCTGCACCTCGGCCCCATGACCTTGCGCGATGCGCTGCTCACACTGGCTGGCCCGGCCTGGGAACTGCACGCGGATGATCGCGCACGGCAGATTTGCTTCGAGCGCCCCGGCGACAGCGCGGCTATCGAACCCGCATCCGAGCCACCCGCCGCCGAGGCGGTGCAGACGTTCCCGCTGGAGCCTTCGGTTTCGGGAGGCCAGCCATGAACGCCCCGCAGGCTTCCCGGCGCCCGGCCGCCGCCGTGGTGGTGCAGAGCCTTCTATGGCTCTGGCTGATCGGCCTCAGCGTCTTCGTAGCCTTGGGCTACCAGACCATGAACGACCAGGCCGACCAGGAACGGCTCGATTCCCGCCTGCAACGCCTGGAAGCCCGGTCGGCGGGCCTGGTCGAGTCGATCGAGGCCATCCAGCAGCGTCCGGCCGTCGCAACGGCGGCAGACCTCAAAGACACCCGCCAAGTCTTGGAAGCACGCGCAGCCCAGGTTGAGAAAACGCTGAGCGGCTATGCCGCTGCCGACGACCTTCAGGCGCTGCGCGCGGAGGTCGAGCAGATCAAGGCGCGCCAGACCGCTGCGCCCGTTCCGCGCGCCGCCGCACCCGCCCAGCCGCGCGCATCGGGCAAGGCCGCCGCCAAGCCCGAACCGCCGCCGCTTCCGTTCCGCGTCGTCGGCGCCGAATTGCGCGCTGGCCAGCGCAGCGTGTCCGTCGCGCCGAGCAGCGCGGACTTCACGCCCGACCAGCTTCAGGTGCTGCTGCCAGGTGATGCGCTCGGCCCGTGGCGCTTACAGGCGATTGAGGGCAACACCGCCGTGTTCCAGGCCGGCGACCAGACCCGTCGCGTGGCGATTCCCTGACCGGAGCACACCACATGAAGCCGTCGATCATCCTTTCCGCGCTCCTGCTGGCATCCGCCCAGTTGCCCGCCTGGGCGCAGCAGCCGGCCACCGCCCCGGCCCGCAATGCGCAGAGCCAGGAGCGTCCGCTGGTCACCCGAACCCCGGGCGACCAGGTAGCAAGCGGGTGGGGCCTGCAACCGCAGGAATGGACGCGCTATCGCGAGTTGATGGACGGGCCGCTAGGCATCTACTCGCCCAACTTGGACCCGCTGTCCGCCCTGGGTATCGAGGCCCGCACCGACGAGGAACGGCGGCGCTACGCAGAACTGCAGGTGCAAATCGAAGCGCGCCGCGTCGAGAAGCTGCTTGCCTATCAACGTGCCTATGACGAAGCCTGGCAGCGCCTGAACCCCGACATGCAACGGGTGAACCTGCCTGACGACAAGCCCAGCGCCGGCGCAGTGCGCGGCAGCGGCCGCATGGCAGTGTTCGTCAAGGACGGCTGCGTGGCCTGCGGACAGCTCGTGCAGCGCCTGCAATCCTCGGGTACCGAGTTCGACCTGTACATGGTCGGCAGCCGCCAGGACGACGCGCGCATCCGCGACTGGGCCAAGCGCGCACAGATCGACGCGGCACGGGTGCGTAGCGGCAGCATCACGCTCAACCACGACGGCGGCCGCTGGCTGTCGCTGGGCCTGCCCGGCGATTTGCCTGCGGTCGTGCGCGAAGTGAACGGCCAATGGCAGCGCCAACCCTGACGGCGCCGTTGCGCGCTCTGGTGCTCGCTGCTGGCCTCTGCGCCTGCGCCGCCCAGGCGCAGGAGGTTCCGCCACCGGCCTACCAGCTTGCCGCCCAGCGCGCGGGCATTCCCTCGACGGTGCTCTACGCCGTGGCCTTGCAGGAGAGCGGCATCCGGCGCAACGAGCGCATCGTCCCGTGGCCGTGGTCCCTCAACGTCGCCGGCCAATCGCGCCGCTATGCGACCCGCGCCGACGCCTGCGCCGGTTTGCAGCAGGCCATGCGCTCCACGCCGAACACGCGCATCGACGCGGGTCTGGGCCAGATCAACCTCGGCTACCACCAGCAGCGCTACGCCAGCGCATGCGATCTGCTCGACCCGTACCGCAATCTCGCCATCGCCGCCGAGATCCTGAAAGAACAGCACACCCCCGGCGAGGACTGGCTGGTGGCGATCGGCCGTTACCACCGCCCCGCGGGTGGCGAGCCCGCCGCCCGCTATCGGCGCAGCGTGTCCCGCCACCTCGCGCGCGTGCAGGGCGCGCGCGCAACCGCCGCGGTCCTCGCCGCGCGCCAGGAGACCTCCCCATGACGAAATCCCATCTGGCCCATCTCGCGGCAAAGGGCCTGCTCGTGCTGCTGGCGGGTCTGCCGCTGGTCTCGCGTGCCGGCGAGCCGCTGATCGTGGTCGAAGACCGTGGCGGCACGTCGGCGCTACCGTACTACGAATCCCTGAACCTCCAGCCGCGCGCCAACGCTCCGGCCCGGTCGCCGATCCCGACGCCTCAGATCCCGGCCACGCCGGCGGACGAGGCCGCGATGCTGCCGGTGCGCAGCACCAAGCTCACGCCCGGCACCGTCACGCGGCGGGTGATCGAAGCCCCGGGCCTGCGTCCCTTCGTGGTCGTGGGCGACGACGAGGCTTCCCAGGCCTGGTTGCACCGCCATGCAGCCTCATTGCGCGAGCGCGGCGCGGTCGGTCTGGTGGTCAACGTCGAGACCGTTCAGGGCCTGGCGCGGCTGCGCACACGGGTGCCCGGCGTCCCCCTCGCACCCGTGTTCGGCGACGACTTGGCCGAGCGCTTGGGCCTGCGGCACTACCCGGCGCTAGTCACGGCCACCGGCATCGAGCAATGAAGCCATGTCGGGGAAACAGCCGGTCGAGGTTCTGCTTCGCCCAGCGGTGGAGCTATATACCGTCGCGGCGTGTGCAGGCGCCGCGTTTCTGTCCCTGGTGGCCCCGTGGTCGCTCGCGCTGAGCCCCGCCATGGGTGTCGGCAGCGCGCTGGCGTTCGGAGCCTATGGCGCGATCCGCTACCGCGATGCCCGCGTCATCCTGCGCTACCGGCGCAACATCCGTCGCCTGCCGCGCTACGTGATGACCAGCAAGGACGTGCCGGTCAGCCAGCAACGTCTGTTTGTGGGACGCGGCTTTCTGTGGGAGCAGAAACACACCCATAGGCTCATGCAGACGTACCGGCCAGAGTTTCGGCGCTACGTCGAGCCGACGCCGGCCTATCGGCTGGCCCGGCGCCTGGAGGAACGGCTGGAGTTCGCGCCGTTCCCGCTGTCCCGGCTATCGAAACTCACCGGCTGGGACGTGCCTTTCAATCCGGTGCGGCCGCTGCCGCCAGTGGGCGGCCTGCCGCGCCTGCACGGCATCGAACCCGACGAGGTGGACGTCAGCCTGCCGCTGGGTGAGCGCGTGGGCCACTCCTTGGTTTTGGGAACGACAAGGGTGGGCAAAACACGTTTGGCCGAACTCTTCGTCACTCAAGACATCCGCCGGAGGAACGCCGCGGGCGAACACGAGGTCGTGATCGTCATCGACCCCAAAGGAGATGCTGATCTCCTGAAGCGGATGTATGTCGAGGCCAAGCGCGCGGGCCGCGAAGGCGAGTTCTATGTCTTCCATTTGGGGTGGCCGGACATTTCGGCACGCTACAACGCCGTAGGCCGATTCGGTCGCATCTCGGAAGTCGCCACCCGCATCGCGGGGCAGCTCTCCGGCGAAGGCAACAGCGCAGCCTTCAGGGAATTCGCGTGGCGCTTCGTCAACATCATTGCCCGCGCCTTGGTGGAACTGGGGCAGCGCCCGGACTACATGCTGATCCAGCGGCACGTCATCAACATCGACGCGCTGTTCATCGAGTACGCCCAGCACTACTTCGCCAAGACCGAGCCCAAAGCCTGGGAGGTGATCGTCCAGATCGAGGCCAAGCTCAACGAGAAGAACATCCCGCGCAACATGATTGGGCGCGAGAAGCGCGTGGTGGCGCTGGAGCAGTACCTGTCACAAGCCCGCAACTACGACCCTGTGCTGGACGGTTTGCGCTCTGCCGTGCGGTACGACAAGACGTATTTCGACAAGATCGTCGCCAGCCTCTTGCCTCTGCTGGAAAAGCTCACGAGCGGCAAGATCGCGCAGCTCCTGGCCCCGAACTATTCCGACCTGGCCGACCCGCGCCCGATCTTCGATTGGATGCAGGTCATCCGAAAGCGCGCAGTCGTCTATGTGGGCCTGGACGCGCTATCCGATGCCGAGGTCGCCGCAGCGGTCGGCAACTCGATGTTCAGCGATCTCGTTTCGGTGGCAGGCCATATCTACAAGCACGGGATCGATGACGGCCTGCCGGGCGCATCGGCTGGCACGCGCGTGCCGATCAACGTCCACGCGGATGAATTCAATGAACTGATGGGTGACGAGTTCGTGCCGCTGATCAACAAAGGCGGCGGCGCCGGTCTGCAGGTCACCGCGTACACGCAGACGCTTTCGGACATCGAGGCCCGTATCGGGAACCGCGCCAAAGCGGGTCAAGTGATTGGCAATTTCAACAATCTGTTCATGCTGAGGGTCAGGGAGACGGCCACCGCCGAACTGCTGACCCGGCAATTGCCGAAGGTCGAGGTCTATACGACCACCATCGTCTCCGGCGCGACCGACAGCTCGGACATCCGCGGCGCGACGGACTTCACCAGCAACACGCAGGACCGCATCAGCATGTCCAGCGTGCCGATGATCGAGCCGTCGCACGTCGTCGCCTTACCCAAGGGCCAATGTTTCGCATTGTTGCAGGGCGGCCAGCTTTGGAAGGTTCGCATGCCGCTGCCGGCACCGGACCCCGATGAGGTCATGCCGCAGGATCTGCAACAACTGGCGGGCTACATGCGCCAGAGCTACAGCGAGGCCACGCAGTGGTGGGAGTTCACCAGTTCCCCGGCGTTGCAGGACGGGGCCTTGCCCGACGACCTGCTGGATGATGCCGCTGCGGCCGAACCTGGCCCGGTGGCCACCGACGACAGCGCCGGCAATGAGGCCTCGCCATGAAGGATGCCGCCTCGACCGCGCAGCGGGAGCAGAACCAGCGCCAAGGCCTGATCGTCGGCACCATCACCTTGCCGTTCCGGCTGCTGGGGGTGCTGATCGGCTCGCTGCTGTTCTCCATTGTCGTGGAGTGCGTCGGAATGCACCTGTTCTGGAAGGACGAGGGCTGGCGACACTCCCAGCAGATGTTGCAGTACGAGTTGGGGCACCTGTCCAACCACTTCACGCGCAGCGTGGTCGTGCAGGAACCGGGGCGCACGGCGCACGAGCTGGTGGATACCGGATACGAATGGGTGTTCGTGCGCTCGGGCTTGCTGGAGCGCATGAGCCAGACCGCCGAGCGCGCCCGTGCACCCAGCCACGGGCAGACACGCAACTTTCGCTACTACATCAGCCAGGCCTATGTCTGGACCGAGAGCTACCTGATCGCCGCAGCCTTCACGACGCTGACCTTCCTTGTGCGCCTGCTGGTCCTGGTGCTCACGTTGCCGCTGATCTTCACTGCGGCGTTCGTCGGCCTGATCGACGGCCTAGTGCGGAGGGACGTGCGGCGCTTCGGTGCGGGCCGGGAATCGGGCTTCATCTACCACCGCGCGAAAGCCAGCCTGATGCCGCTGGCTGTGCTGCCCTGGGTCACGTACCTGGCGCTGCCGATCTCGGTGCATCCGCTGGTGATCCTGCTGCCGAGCGCCGCCTTGCTGGGACTGGCCGTGAGCCTGACCGCAGGCAGTTTCAAGAAGTACCTGTAACCCCTTCGGGTCTGCCAACGGCGTCAGCATGAATTACATCAACGCACTGCGCTGGCGCCCACTCAGTTTACGAACCCCGTAGTGCAAGCGTAGCTGCTCTGCCTGGCGCCTTTGTCCTTGCCAAGAAAAGTCGCTGTTGGGCAGTGGAGAAAGAAGGACCTCCGTAGGCATCTCGATGCCTTGCACCATCGCATCGTCAAAGACCCATGCGATCGGATGTCGCCAGTAGTAGCACCGCTCGGACAGGAGCCAGAAATACGTTGGCGCGAATAGCGCCAAGACTGCGAGTGCTGTGAGCGTCAGAAGGAACATAGGGCTTGCGAGTATTGAGTGAGTCACTTCCCGATCGGGGAGTCTATATCTCCCATAAATCCGGTCATCCGCGGGTTCCTATTGTTTGCGGCCTAAAGCAGCCCTGATCTCCACGATCGAGCCATTGCTGATCACACAGGAATGGCGCGATGGTGGCTTCAACCTGGCTGCGTGCCGCGCATCGCGGCGTGCCCACTTTTCTCGTGACGGCCCTCCTGCTGGGCCAGTCCCCGATGGCGTTGGCCGAGCCCCCCGCGCAGCGCCAGGAATTGGTCGCGGCGCTGCGCCAACTCGACGCGCTGGAGCGCACCGTCGCCGACAGCGCCGCGCATGCTCCCGTCCAGCCGGGCGAGCGCTACCACTTCGATTACCCGCGGCTGCTGGCTGACCTAGCGCGCGTGCGCGCCGGCATCCAGGCGCACCTCTTTCCTTCGCGTGCTCAGCCGCGCGACCCCGCCGAACTGGCCGGCGACTACCGCACCGAGCGGGCCGTCGAGCCATCGCCGACGACCGCGGAGGCCAAGCCATGAACGGCGCCCAGGTCTCGGCATTTCAAGCCAACAGCGGCATCGCGCCTTCCGCGATGGCGACCGTCTTGGTCGGCGTCGTGTTCGCGGTCCTGCTCGTCTGGGGCGTCTGGGCCATCCGAACGGCCTACGTGGGGTGGTCCGAGAGCCGCCTCAACCAGCGCCAGTTCCTCGGCGTCTGCATCCGCTTCGTCGCGATGTACCTCGTCCTGAGTTTCTTCCTCCTCTCCTGACCTGAAAGGCCTGACCATGCAAAACCGCATCCTCACTTCCCGTTTTGTCCAGCGCGCCACCGTGGCTCTGGGCGCCGCCGCGCTGCCCGCGCTGTCGTTCGCGCAGGGGTTGCCGCAACTGGAGAACCCGACCCGCGGCACGGGCAACGGCATCATGGAAACGATCAGGAACTACGGCTACGACATCATCATGCTCGTGGCCCTGCTGGTTGTGGCGTCGATGTTCATTGGCGTGTGCTACCACGCCTACGGCACCTACGCGGAAATCCACACTGGTCGCAAAACCTGGGGCCAATTCGGCCTCACGGTCGCCATCGGCGCGGTGCTGCTCGTGATCGGCATCTGGCTGCTCACCGAAGCCACCGGCATCCTGTAAGGCGAGGCCGGTATGTCCGAGCAGCAGCACGTCCGTGCTGACGGGACGGTCACGTTCCTTCCGCACCGGCTCAACCGCCATCCCGTTGTCGTGCGCGGCCTCACCGCCGACGAGCTGTGGATCTGCTGCGGCCTGTCCGGCGCCGCCGGCCTGCTGGTCGGTGCGCCGCTGTCTTGGGTGTTCCGCACGATCGCGCTCGCGCCCACGTTCGTCGTGCTGGGCGTGGCCTTCGGCGTGTTCATCGGGGGCGGCATCCTGCGTCGCCTCAAGCGTGGGCGTCCCGACACCTGGCTGTATCGGCAACTCCAGTGGCGCATCGCCACGCGCTATCCGCTGGTGGCGGGCTGGGTGGGCGGCCATGTGCTGATCTCACGCTCCGGCTTCTGGACCACCCGAAGGTCTGCTGCAAGGGGGGCACGATGAGCCGCTTCAAGAACGAGATCACCCATCTGCAGGCGCACATCAAGACGCTTCGCCTGGGTGCTGGCGCGCTGGTCATCGTCGCCCTGGTCATGGGCGGCGGCTGGTGGAGCGCTCCGCGCGACCTGACCATCCACGTCCCGCCTGATCTGCGCTCCGGCAGTACCCGCAAGTGGTGGGAAGTGCCGCCCGAATCGGTCTATGCGTTCACGTTCTACGTGTTTCAGACCCTCAACCGCTGGCCGACGAATGGCGAAGAGGACTATGCGCGTAATCTCCACACGCTCTCGCCGTACCTCACCCCATCCTGCCAGGCCTTCCTGCGGGCGGACTACGACTATCGCCGCTCCACGGGCGAGCTGCGTCAGCGCGTGCGCGGCATCTACGAAATCCCCGGTCGCGGCTACGGTGACGACCCCACGGCGCGCGTGCGCGTGGTGTCCGACCGCGACTGGGTGGTGACGCTGGACATCACCGCAGACGAGTACTACGGGGCGGAACAAGTCAAGCGGGCTTTGGTGCGCTACCCCGTGAAAGTCACGCGAGTGGACATCGATCCCGCTCGCAATCCGTTTGGCCTGGCGCTCGACTGCTACGAGGGTGCGCCCCAGCGCATCAGCACACCGGAGCCGTCGCGCCCGGCACCTGGCGGCCTGTCTCCGCAAGCGCCTCAAGGAGAAACCCCATGAAACACCTTGTACTCGCACTGCTGGGGCTGCTGGCCGTCGCCTCGGCTCCTTTTGCCCAGGCCGTGGAGATCCTTCGCTGGGAACGCATGCCCCTGGCCGTGCCCCTGCGTGTCGGGCAGGAGCGCGTCGTGTTTATCAACCGGAACGTCCGCGTGGGCGTGCCCGCGGGCGTCGGCGAGCGCTTGCGGGTGCAGAGTGCGGGCGGCGCGGTGTACCTGCGCGCGAGCGAGCCGATCGAGCCCACACGGCTGCAATTGCAGGATGCCGACACGGGCGCGCTGATTCTGCTCGATATCGCGGCCGAGCCGGCCAAGGTCGGCGAAGCCGAGTTGGAGCCGGTGCGCATCGTCGAGGGCGACAGCGCCCCGACGCGCTATGGCGATCAAGCCGACGGAGCAGACGACGCCCCGGCGCGCGCCCAGGACCAGGCAGGCGCGCGGGCAGCGCGGCGTGAAACCCCGGTTCCGGTCGTGCTGACGCGCTTCGCCGCGCAGAACCTCTACGCACCGCTGCGCACCGTGGAGCCGCTGCCGGGCGTCATGCGGGTGAACCTGCGCCGCGATCTCGACCTCGGCACGCTGGCGCCGACGCTGCCGGTGCGCGCAGTTGCGCTCGCCTCGTGGCGTCTGGAAGACCAGTGGGTCACAGCCGTGCGCCTCACCAATAGCAGCGGCGGCTGGATCACCCTCGACCCGCGCGTGTTGCAGGGCGATTTCCTCACCGCCACCTTCCAGCACGAAGCACTCGGCCCGCGCGGGACGCCAGAGGACACGACCGTCCTGTACTTGGTGACGCGGGGGCACGGCCTCGCGCAATCGCTGCTGCCGGCGATCAACCGCTTCGACCCAGCCGTGCATCTGCCGCAGCCCGAAGCCGAGGCCACCGACGACAAGGAGGCCCGCCATGCGCAGTAACGGACTCCTGAAGTGGTTAATGATCCCCGTGGCCCTGCTGGTGCTGTTCGTCGCCATCCGGCTGTTTTCGGGTGGAGGCTCGTCGGCGCCGCCCGCTGCGGATGCCGGCGCCAAGCTCACGCCGGAGGAGATGAAGGCGCTGGGCATCGAGGGCGATACCCCCCGCGATACCGTGGCGACGCTCGTGGCGCAAGTGAAGCAGTTGCGCACCGAACTGCAGACGGCGCTGTCCGACAACAAGTCCCAGCGCGAAGAGAACCAGCGCCTGCGCCAACGCGAGAACTCGATCGACCAGCGCATCAATTCGGCGCTGGAGACCGAGCGCTCCAACCTGCGCCGCGACCAGCAGCAGGCAGCCAGCGAACGCCAGCAGACCGAGGGACTGCTCGCCGACCTGCAGCGGCGCCTGGAAGGCATCGGCGGGCGCGGCGGCGGCCACGCCGATCTACCCGTGGGCCTGGGGCTGCGTAACGGCGACGAGGCAGGCATGGAAGGCGGCGTGCGCTGGGTCGAGCCGGACGACGCGAAGCCCGCTGATGGGCGTAACGGCAGTCGCGGCACGGGTGGCGGCATGAGCTTTCCGACGAGCTTCGGCCCCGCGCAGAGCACGCTGGAAACCACGGCACAAACCGTGGCGAACGCGGGCGCCCGCGCCGCAGGCGTCAAGAGCGCCAAGCCGGTCTATACGGTGCCGACCAACTCGACGCTGATGGGATCGGTGGCAATGACGGCGCTGATCGGCCGCGTGCCGATCGACGGTACGGTCAACGATCCGTATCCGTTCAAAGTCCTGGTCGGTCCCGACAATCTCACGGCAAACGGTATCGACATTCCCGACGTGGCGGGCGCCGTGTTTTCCGGCACGGCCTCGGGCGACTGGACGCTCTCTTGCGTGCGCGGCCAGGTGCGCAGCATCACCTTTGTGTTCCATGACGGGACCATTCGGACGATTCCCGAAGACCGCGACGGCAACCAGCAGAACAACCAGCAGCAGAACTCTCAAAGTGGGGGCCTGGGCTGGATCAGCGACCCGTATGGCATTCCTTGCGTCAGCGGAGAGCGGCGCAGCAACGCCCAGCAGTACCTCGGCTCACAGGCGCTGATCACCGCGGCGGGTGCCGGCGTCGCCTCGCTCATCGACAGCGACAGCGGTCAGATGTCCTACGTGGGCGCCGATGGCTCCATCGGAAGCGTCGGCATCTCGGGCAACGAAGCCGTGGGCCGCATCCTGGCCGGCGGCGTTCGGGACATGGCCGATTGGGTGAACAAGTTGTACGGCCAGGCCTTCGCCGCCGTCTATGTCCAACCCGGCGCAAAGGTCGCCGTCCACCTCGAAAAGCCGCTCGCCATCGATTTCGATCCCGAAGGTCGCAAGGTCGATCACCGTGCAGGAGAAAGCCATGCTCTCGAACTTGAATAAGGGCCTGGCGCTGGCCCTTGCCGTCGCGGTGCTCGGCGGCTGCGCCACCAGCAAGGAAAAGCTGCTGCCCCACGGCGACAGCACGATGATGGACATCTGGCAGCAGAACGCCGGTGACGGCGGCGGTGGCGCCGGCCAGGTGGCACGCAGGCAATTGCTCGACGCGCGCCAGAGCCTGCGCCGGCCGCTGACCGAGATGGATGTACAGGCCGCGCCCGCCGAGCAGATGCGCTACACGCGCACAGCGCGCAACGAGGTCTATCGCCAGTTCCAGCGCCTGCCGAATCCCGACCTGGTGATGTACGTGTACCCGCACCTGGCAGGCACGGACCCGGTGCCCGTGCCGGGCTATACGACGGTTTTTCCCTTGTACCAGCGCGTGCAGTACGCCATGCCGGGCGAGCGCGTGGAGGACTACTGATGCGCTGGAAACTCCCCTGGCACAAGTCGGCCGCGCCGAAGCTGGCCGCATCCGGCGCAGGCGATGACGAGCGGCCGGAGGGCTGGCAACGCCACGTCGAGGCCTTGCGCCAGGCCGGCATCCCAGAACCCGGCACGGCGGTCCATGGCCGCAGGCCGGCGACCGTGGCCGACGAGCAGGCGCTGTACGACGTCGCGCCGTCGTTCGCGGAATTCCTGCCCTGGGTGGAGTTCCTGCCCGATTCGAAGTCCATGCTGCTGGAAGACGGGCAATCGGTCGCGGCATTCTACGAGCTGGTGCCGCTGGGCACCGAGGGCCGGGAACCCGGCTGGCTCGCGCATGCCCGCGACGCCTTGGAGAACGCGCTCCAGGACTCGTTCGATGAACTGGACGAGAACCCCTGGGTACTCCAGCTCTACGCCCAGGACGAACCCAGCTTCGACCAGTACATGCAGACCCTGCGCGACTACGTGCAGCCGCGCGCCCGCAATACGGCTTTCACCGAGTTCTACCTTCGCTTCTTCGGACACCACCTGCGCGCGGTAGCGAAGCCGGGCGGGCTGTTCGAGGACACGGTGGTCACGCGGCTGCGTTGGCGCGGCCAGACGCGGCGCGTGCGCATGGTCGTCTATCGCCGGGCCACCGGGCAGGCGAGCCGCCGCGGCCAGACGCCCGAGCAGATGCTGAACATCGTCTGTGATCGCCTGTGTGGCGGGCTGGCGAACGCCGGCATCCAGGCCCGGCGCATGGTCGCGGCCGACGTCCATGACTGGCTACTGCGGTGGTTTAACCCGCGTCCCACGCTGCTCGGCCCTGGGGTCGAGGATCGCGAACGCTTCTATGCGCTGGCACGCTACCCCGACGAGACAGAAGACGGTGAGATCGAGCTGGCGAGCGGACGGGATTTCAGCCAGCGGCTTTTCTTCAGCCAGCCACGTTCGGACGCGGAGCACGGCACCTGGCACTTCGACGGCATGCCGCACCGTGTGCTGATCACCGACCGGCTGCGCATGCCGCCCGGCACGGGACATCTAACCGGCGAGACCCGCAAGGGCGATGCGATCAACACGCTGTTCGACCAGATGCCGGAAGACACCTTGCTTTGTCTCACGATGGTTGCCACGCCCCAGGATGTCCTGGAATCGGATCTGAACCACCTGGCGAAGAAGGCCGTGGGCGAGACGCTGGCGTCGGAGCAGACGCTCAAGGACGTGCATGAAGCCCGCTCGCTGATCGGCAGCGCGCACAAGCTCTACCGGGGCACGCTGGCGTTCTACCTGCGCGGGCGCGACGAGGCGGAACTGGATCGGCGCGGCCTGGACCTGGCGAACGTGATGCTCAACGCTGGTTTGCAGCCGGTGCGAGAGGATGATGAGGTGGCGCCGCTCAACAGCTACCTGCGCTGGCTGCCGTGCTGCTACAACCCCGGCAAGGATCGGCGCCGGTGGTACACGCAACTGATGTTCGCCCAGCACGCGGCAAACCTGTCGCCGGTGTGGGGCCGTGCCCAGGGTACGGGGCATCCAGGCATCACGATGTTCAACCGCGGCGGCGGGCCGATCACCTTCGATCCGCTCAAAGGGGGGTGATGTTTGAATTGACCCAACAAAAACGGCCAAAAAAAACGGCGGAAATTGTTTGAAATCAAAGGGTTAGGCTCTTTTTACTGGTTGGATCAGAAACGTTTGTTTTGATCCAGTAAGTGACATAAATCGGCGGTGCAGTGCTGATTAAATGCCACAAAAATGACTCAGACTGTGCAAGTTGCCGCCAGTTAATTGCCAAGAAATCAGGGGCGGCCTAGAATTCGATCAAGCCGGTGGACTGGAAAGCACCATGCCCCACGCAGCCATTGCGTGATTATGAGGAACTTGCGACCCTCCCGGCTTCCCTCTCTCACAGCTTCCCCGCCAGCAACTTGTACTGGTTGGACTTCAACAGATCGCCACGTGGCGATGTCCCCAAACTCACCACCGACGCTGCAAGCCCTGCCTTCGTTTTGACGTTCGGCCGTAAAACGATCTTGGCCACCCGCTCACCAACCGGAGAGGCCCAGGCAGCGTCTGGCTGCGGCACCATGACCAAGGTGCTGTTTTTGGTATCCCACAGGACAGCCTGGTAGTTCCTGAAATGCTCGGGCAGAGCGTCGATCCAGTCGGCGGGCCAGAGCTGCGCGCCGTTGGCCGCCTTGTGGGAGCCGGTTAAATGGACCGTTTTGCTGTCCAGAACAGCGACGGCGGTTGTCTCCAGCGCCAGCTCGGGCACATGCTCGGCGAGCGCGGCCAGTGTGCGACTGTCCAGGAAGCCGATGATCTGCGCATTGCCGCGTGCGATCTGCGCCGCTTTGACCGTGCTTCGAAAGACTCTAAATCGCTCGCTGAGCACCTTTTGAAAAGCCGGTGAAATGGTTTTGTCGACCATTGGCCCTTGCAGGTAGCGCGGCAGCTTCGCCAGCTTTTGGCCCAAGGCAAGCTCGGGGCTGATCCAGCTCTGACCGACGTTGTGATCCCAGCCTGGGTCGATGCCGACCGGCACCTGGTCCTTGATTTCGCCGTCCTGGTTGACCACGGTGCGGGTTTTGACCTCATACGGTTTGCTGGGCGTCACGCCGAGTTGGCCCAGATCGGCTTCGCTGTAGGCACGGATGGTGCAACGGCAGCCCCAGCCATTGGGTGGGTAATGCGTCTGCCAGAAGGCATCACCAATTGGAAAAATCAACCCGTTCCATGCCCGGTGCTGAGGACGCACACGCGAATCACCAGCCGTTCGGTACTGCAGATAGGGGCGGCGGTCGCTGTTGGCCAGCAGTTGCTCCCAGCGCCCGGCCATGTGGGCGCTGCGCATGTTGTTGTTGAAGATGACGCTGGTGCGCCAGCCGCGCTTGCCTTTGTAGGTCCAGCCGTGTTTTTGCACCGTGGCATTGAAGTCTTTCCGAAACTGCGTGATCGTGGTACCTTTTTCGAGGCCGCTCACCAGAGACTTCTGGATGTCCCCCACCAGGTCGGTATTGGTCGCGCCCGAAATGGCGAAGACCTTGCCGTGTACTGGCCCGGCAAGGTCATCATGAGCCAGCGTTCCTTCGGGCAGCTTGCCCTTTAAATAGTCGATGGCGCCCTGAAACCGAACGCCAAACTCGCGGGCGATGACCGGGTTAGCCATGTGGCCCATCCTGAATGGCACTGACGGGCACTACTCGCAGGGCAAGGTCATGGGCAAGGCGCTGTTCAACGCTGGCGCCCTTGGATGTCTCCCAGCCAGGCAGCAGCGCGACACAGTCACAGGTGGCCAACTGGGCGATGGCCAGTCGCATATAGCCTGCCCACGACTTGCATGGCGGCACCGGGTTCTCGGCGGGGTTCTCGACGTGGTAACCCAGGGTGCGAAGGCGCAGGGCCGCCTCGTTGAAGGCCGGGTAATTGAACTCGGGAAGGCCACTCATGGGGCCGGCAATATAAATCCGATTCATCAGTGGTATCTCCTATCGGGCACTTTTCCGCCTGGCAACGCCAGCCAGACCGTGACGCACGGCACAAGATTGACGCACCAGCGGCGGTTCAAGGGGGAGTAATGCGCGCCTATCCATAACGAGCCCAGATTGACCAGAACGCCCCAGCTCATGGGGCGTTGGTGGCGGCGCCACGCAAAATCGAATAGCTCAGCGCCCGGTCAAGAACCTCGCGCAGGCCGCTGTCGTCCAACTGGCCGACCATGTCCTGTAGGGCGTCGTTGAACTCCAGCAGCGTTTTGCCACTGGCCTCGAATTCGGCCAGCATGCGGGCGATGGGCTCAATGGTCTGGTCTTCCAGCGCCTGGTCGGCGGCATCGGTGGCCAGCTTCAGGGCTTCGTCGTCTGTCATACCCACGGCCTTGGCGAAGCTGTAGCCCGGCACTGCTGAAAAGTTGATTAACTTCAGCTTGGGCTTTTCATTGGGGGGCGTTGGGGCCCCTGCAGGCTTGGCGTCTGGCAAAAGCGCATCGCTGTCGTCTTCGGCTTCCGGAATACCTAGCTCGACCAGCATGGCCTTGCGGGACGGCTTGGCGCCGGCCTTGCGCGCCACGTCGTAAGTCTCGGCACGCTCTTTCCCTGCATCTTCTTGCTTGAAAAACTCCAGGGTGGGTGGTGCGACGCCTTCGCCAAAGTTGAACAGCGTGATCCAGCGAAAAGGCAACGCTGATTAAGGTACACGCACCTGCGTGGTGCTGCGTTACAGGTCGATGAAGCAGCAAACCCTCGCCATGGCCGCAGACCAAAGCTTTGAGAACTACCGCAAGCCCACCAGGCGCGACGAGTTCTTGAGAACCATGGAGGCCATCGTGCCCTGGTCCAGCCTGTGCGAGGTCATCGAGCCACACTACCCCAAGGCAGGCAACGGCCGCCCACCCATAGGTCTGGAACGCATGCTGCGTATCCACTTCATTCAGCATTGGTTCAACCTGGCCGATCTGGCTTGTGAAGAAGCCCTGTACGACAGTGCCAACCTGCGCCGCTTTGCAGGCATCGACCTGGGCCGTGAGCCCGTACCCGACGCCACCACTATCTTGAAGTTTCGCAAGCTCCTCAATGCGCACAAACTGGGCGAAGCACTGTTTGCCAAGGTGGGGCAGGAGTTGCAGCAGCGAGGCTTCAAGGTCCATACCGGCACCATCGTGGATGCCACCATCATCGGCGCGCCCAGTTCAACCAAGAATGCAGGCAAGGCACGCGACCCCGAGATGCACCAGACCAAGAAGGGCCAGCAGTGGTACTTTGGCATGAAGCTGCACATTGGCGTGGACAGCCAAAGCGGCTTGGCGCACAGCGCCGTCGTCACAGCCGCCAACGTGCATGACAAGCACCCGCTGCCACAACTGCTGCATGGCAACGAGCGGCGCGTGTATGGCGACTCAGCCTATGCCAGTCAGAAGGCGTTGATTGCGGGTAAAGCTCCAAACGCCAAAGACTTCACCAATCAGCGCACGCGCCGCGCTGGTGGTCTCGTTGATGAGGTGGCTCGTGCAAAGAACCGCAACAAATCCAGGATTCGTGCCCGCGTCGAGCATGTCTTTGGTGTGATCAAGCGGCTGTGGGGCTTTGGCAAGGTGCGCTATGTGGGGCTGCACAAGAATGCCACGCGGGCGTTCACTGCCCTGGCACTGGCCAACATCTTCCTCGGCCGCCAAAGGCTGATGGCACAGGTGCGCCCGTAGGGGCCAAAAACGGGCTCAAGGGCCTGTACAAGGCCCTCTGGGCCGCCAACCCCAGCCTGCGCTGCGTCCAAACTGGGCGGGGCTGCCCGAAATTACTCCAATGCCGATACTTGATCAGCGTTGCCAAAAATCTGGCTCATGCTGGACGCGGCGATGTCGCGGTCGGAGTCATGCACGCTGTTTTGGCGCACCTGGGCGGTGTCCGCTGCAGCGCGGGAGCCGACTTCCATCTGCTCACCAATCATGGCCTGGCTGGTCAAGGCCTTGCTCATTTCCCGGTTGGCCAGGCTGATCAGGGCTTGCTGTGGCGCCGTACCAGAGCCGCCTTGCGGCACCAGCAACTCGATACCCGTGCCTTCCTGCACCACCAGGTAGCCGGATTCGACCATGCTGGCCAGAGCGTCGGCCAAGGCGTCCTGCTCGGCTTCGCCGGTGCCTTGTGGATAGCGACCGACCGGCCATGGCAGGCCGTGGCGCTCGCAGTATTTGACGAAATAGCGCCAGCCACCGGTTTTGAAAGTCCACGGCCAAAAGCAGCTGGACAGCAGCGCCATTCCGTAGGGATTGTCCGTGGAGGCCATGTGCCGCGAAATGGCGAACTGGTAGGGCTCGACGGGTGCCCCCATGGGCGCGGCGCGGCTGACCACCAGCGGATTGGCGGATGAGTCGAAATGGATGCGTCGACCTGGGCGGTCGGCAACTTCGCTGGGCACCAGCATTCCAGCGGAGTTGTAGTTCCAGACCAGCGCGTGGGCTTTGTAGCCGGTCAGGATGCAGGAACACATCTGCCACATCACCTCCATCCAGTCGGCTACTGAATTGGGCGGGCCGCTTTGCATCCAGTTTTGGCACAGCGCGAGCGCGGCAGTCGCCTTGAGGTCACCATCTTTGCCGACCTTCAGTCGGTACTCATGCGATCGGAAAGAGCCACGGATGGAGCGGATCTCGCCCATCACATGGGCGTCCATCATGATCGAGTGGTACACCGCGTCGGCCTTGCCCATCTGCCGCAGGATCGGGTCAGGATTGGGCAACATGGCCAGCGAGGAAAAGAAACGTTCAGGGTCGGTTTCGGCGGTTGCGATGGGTTTGCCCAACCAGCCTTTGACGCCTTGAATCAGGCCGCGCAGGGTGCTCATTTTTTACTTCCTTTTCGGGGGCCGGTTTTGATGCGGGGAATGCCACCGGCGCGGCTGATGGCCAGCATCCAGAGCATTTGCAGCATGTCGGGGCCGTCATCGTGATCGGCCTCGGGCCAGTGACGCACCTGGCTGTTCAGCACGGTGTGTGCCTGGTAGAAAAGAATCAGGCCGTTGTTGACGTGTGGGCTCAGGCTCTCAATGCGCAGGTCTTTATCGCTGTGAGGGTGGAGCGCGACTGCCGGCACAGGAACGCCCTCCCGCGCTGAGCGCTTGACCAGTTCCTGCCGCATGAACTCTTGAAACTGGATCGCCTCAAAACCCCAGACGAGGCAGTTGTATTGCCGCTGAAACTGAATGATGTGGCTGATCTGCAGGTCAGGCACCCGGCGCGACACAATGGCTTCCACCACGCTGAGAACGCCGTGATTCCGGTCAAAGCCTCCGACGCCCGTGGCGCTCGGGTCGCGGCTCTTGTTCTGCTTGCCGAGGCTGGGATCGTGGGCACCGTAGAAAACCCAGTCGCGGCTCGGCTGCACCCAGAACTGCATCTTGTCGAAGAAGGACGCGGCATCGCTGGTCGGATCATTCTGATACTCACAGTCAAACGAGTGGTGGTCGCCGGCACGCTTTTTCATGAGCATGATCAGCGGCTGCATGGATGGCCAGGTGACAACTGCGCCCTTGTCCATGTCGGCGCGGTTGTCCGCGTAGAAGGCGTCGGCGTCCTCTTCAGTCTCGTTGATGAACGTCTCTTCCCACTTTTCCCACAAGTCCATACGGTCGGGCCAGCGCAAGATCGCTTTGAATTTATGCCGTTTCCAGAGTGGCTTCGCATGGAAACGGTTGGCCACCGAGTCGTAGTGCAGGATCGTGTTGACGTAGATGATGTCCAGCGAGCCATCAGGAGGGCCGAGCGGGATCACCACCTTGGTTACCCACGCCTCACCCTTGTCTCGCTGATCTTTCGACTTCACGTTCTCATCGTTCTCGATATCGTCCAGCAGCACCAGATCGGGCCGATGAGGGCCGTGTCGCAGACCGCGCATCTTTTTCCCCATGCCGAACGCCTGCAGCTTGCGGCCGTTAGCAGTGACGATCACGCCCACGTTCCAGACCCGACCAGCGCCACAGGCGTCAGGGTAGTCCATCGCCAAGCGAGGGTTGGCCTCCAGCTCAACCTTGATCGACTCCAGCATGGGCGCGGCTTGGTCGAAGCTGTCCATCACGATGGGGATAAACCACTTCCGCTCGGTGATGACGCACCAAAGCGAAAAGAGTTGGGTAGCCAGTGTTGACTTGGCGTTGCCTCGCGGCGCAGACACATTGGCGAAGATGCCTCGCGACAGATCGATGTAGCCCGGCACCGTGTCATAAAACCATTTCTGAAACTCCGATTCTTCGGACTTCACGTAGTGCGGAAAGTAGGTGCGGCAAAAGAACCGGAAATCGGCCTGTGCCTTGGTGCGGCGAACATCCCGCGCCGACGCATCTGTGGCAAAGCCCGCGCACTCGGCCTCGACCAGTTGGCGCTGGGACTCGGCAAAACCCGCCAGCTCGGCCAGGAAGTCCTTGTCTCGGAGCTTGAGCTGTTTGGCCATCAGGAGCCCGATCCAAACTCGCGGACAAACTCAGGCCCTGCGGCTTCGGAAATTTCGATAAATTGCGTATGCAGCTTGGGCTGGTTTTTGCCAATGAAAACGGTCAGAAACTTGAGCACGTCCATGGCCACGGCCAGACGGTTGCCGTTGGGCATGGCGCGCGATGCTGCGCTAATGGCCTTGTTGTATCCGTCCATCAACTTGACCAAAATGTCAGCGCGCTTGTCTGCCGCCATTGCAGGGTCGGACTTGATGGCCTCAATCGTTGCCAGGAACTGCTCGGACAGGCCGCCAAGAACTTCATTGGCCATTTCCTCCATGCCGCCCTTGCTCATGCGCCGGGCGTTCTTGGCCAGATCCCAATCGTCGCCGTCGTCAGCCGCCGTGCGCTTCCAGTTGCGTGCCGTGTTGTACGACACCCCGCACAGCTCGGCAGCGCCTGCCAAGGGCATGCCTTGCAGGTATTTGCTGCGCACTTTGCCGCGTGTGGTTTTGTCGTGGGCCATGCTTAGCGGCCGAAATGCTTCATCAGCTCAATCGCGCCTGCCACGATGGCCCCGGAAAAAGCACCTGTGCCGGCGGCACGAATGGCGGTGCTGCGCTCGTTTTGCTCAATGGTTTCAAGCCGGTCTTCGACACCGGAAAACCGGGTTTCAACCGTCTGCCGAAGGTCATCAATACGCTGGTGCGTCGCCCCGTGGTTGGTCTGTATCAGCTGGGCAATCATGGTGAGCTGACCTCTGACTTCGGCGAGCTGCACCAGCGCTTCCGTGCCGATTGCGTTGTGTTGTGGTTGTCCTTCACCGGGAGCTGACATGGCGTTTTCCTTTGCTTTCAAAAATGGTTTGGCAGGCGGCGCAGCGGATCGCGTTGGGCACTGCCGAGCGCCGTTCACGGGGGATGGGGTCGCCACAGTCTTGGCAGTCGGCTCGGCCGCTGCCATTCGGTTGTGCCAGCGCCTGGATCACGCGCAGCGCTTCATCGCGCTGCGCCTGCTCTAGGGCGCTGGCTTGTTCGTGGTACTTTTCGTCCAAGGCTCACAGCCCTCCGTTGACAGCTGCAGAAACGCCAGCAGCTGGCACATTTGCGACGCCAGCTGGTGGTAGGCCAGCGCCACCTGCCGGTGGTTGCCCTCCAGCGCTTGGATGGCCCCCGATGCTGGCTGCGGCAGCGTCTGCGGCACCTTGGTCAGCGCGGCCTGGGGCATCACTGCTGGTGCTTCGTCCAGCGTTGGCGTCACGCCAGATGCGCAAGCGCTCATCAGGCAGCACATAGTCGTCAGCAGAAGATGGCGCATGGTTCGCCTCCTGATTGAGAGAGTTGAAAAGTTCGTCCAAGCGGGCACGGTCTGCCTCGCGCGCCTGGCCTGTGACAGCGGCGCGGTCCAGATCGGCGCGCACCTTTGCATTGGCTTTGTTCGCAGCGCGCACCGTGGCCTTGGTTTCTGCCTTGGCGGTGTTGACCTTTTCAGTCTTGCCCCCCAGTGCATAGAAGCTCCAGGCGAACAGACCCACACCGATGGCCACCGCCACGATGGCGACCAGAGCGGCCCATTTGCGTGCGCCTGTCATGGGCAGCTCCCACGGCCCCAGGCCTGGTAGAGCGGCTCATATTTGCGCAAGATCACCTCGGGGTAGTGCTGGTTTTCGCGCTGGCTTGCTGCGGACACACCCGGGTTGATGGTGCAGGTGGCCCCCATACAAACGCCTGGCTGCGGGCTCAGCTTTTGCCGCTTGTAGACCCAGCCCAGCCCACCGTTGTAAGCCGCCAGCACAAAGGCCATTTCCTCGCACGGCGTGTCTGCTGTGATGCGGTCGGCCAGCCATTTGTCGTAGGTGACCAGGCCACGGATGGCCCAGGCGGGGTTCATGGGGGCGCGGTCACCCAAGTCGCCATAAACACCACCGATCCACTGCGCTGTGGCGGGCATGAACTGCGCCAGACCCTGCGCACCCACCGGGCTGCGCGCATCGGCCCGCCACCGGCTCTCTTGGTGGATCTGTGCTGCAAAGGTTGCCACGGGTGCGTTCAGGCCCCACACCCGCTGCGCCTCACGCTTCAGCATGTTTTTGTGTTGATGGGCATCGCGCGGAATCGTCTGCGCGCAGGCCACTCCCACCATCACAAAGCCGAAGACGACCAGCGCGCCAAACAGCCACAGCACCAGGCGCGCAGCGGCGGCTACCGGTGCCTGCGCTGGCGAAACAAAACGTGTGGGCGTGGTGGACTTGGCAAAGCGGCTGTCCCACCACCGCGCCCGGTTGCCGGGGCTCGACATCAGGCCCCCAGGCCCACGCACAGCAGGGAGGCCGCGACGATGATCGCGCGGCGAATCATGGCCAGGCCAAACGAGTCGCGGGCAATGCCTGTGCAATACGCCATGGCTCCATCACGCGCCTCGGCAAGCGGATTGACCAGAGGCCCCGCAACCAGCTCGGGCTCCTCCAGGTAGGCGTGGGGGCGGTCGTAGGGAAACAGGGCGCGGTCGAGCCAATAACCGCCCCAGCCACCGAGCGACATGAGGTGCATCTTGTACAGCGTGACGGCCATCACATTGCCGGGGTAATGGCTCTGCACATAGAGTGCCGCCACAGACAGCACTACCGACCACAGCAGCCAGGGCAACAGCCGCGAAAACTTGTTGAGCATGGGACTCTCCAGAAAGTAAAAAGGGACTGCAAAAACTTGCAGCCCCTAATGTCTGGAAATGGCCCGATTACGTCTTGGTGAAGCGTTGCACCCAAGCTTTTTTTCTCGGGCGTGGTGAACTTACGCTTTCACCCAATTGAGAACCCCATGCCTGATTTGAATGACGCGCACCAACGCGCTTTTAGTGTCGCAAGGACGCTGCCTGCCGCCGAGATTGCCAGGCTGCACCAATGGCTGCTGGAGCACCTTCTGGCTGCACCCGGCACCCACCCATCACCGTGTGACCGCGCACCCGCCCAGGGCGCGGGCTTGCCGTTGTACCAGCGCTTGATGGCTTGAATCACTTGCTGCTCATGTCGATTGCTTGGCTGGTGGAGTGAAGCCCTTCGGATACAGCTGGTAGCTGTTGCCCTTTTTAACCCGCACAAGCTGCCCAGACTCGGCGGCGTAATACAGAACATAACGAACAAGCTCTTTTTTTTCGGGAGCCCAGCCTGCGTAAATCTGTGCTTGGCGTATGCCAGGAGTCTGCAAAACCAGCGGAGTGATGGCCTCCATCACGCTCTGAAACAGTGGGTCGCGTACGGCGAACTGGCACATTGCAGCGGTGAAATCAGCCTTGGTCTGTGGATCTGCTTTGGGCATGTCGTAGGCAATGTGTTGCAGGGCGACACGTGCACTATCCCAATCACCCACAGAAACAAGTCGGTCAATTTCATGGAAACCAGCGCCTAAAGTGGTCTGCCAAGCTTGCGGCGCGGGGGCCGGGGCAGATTTCAGGTGCGCTCTTGCTTCGCTTATCAGGTCGCTCAAGCTGCCCTCTTGTTTGGCACGGGTGCTTAGGTCAACAGCAAAAGGAAGCGCGTTGAACATCGCAGTTTGGCTTTTTCGCGCAATCTCAGCGCTGTCTTCGAGCTGCTTCTTGCTCGTAGTCTTCTCAATCGTGTCTAGGCTCTCTCCGGTGGTCAAAAAGTGCCTTGCCGCCTCCTGAAACTGCGGGTAGTTGAGGCGAACCAGCTCCATGACTTGCTGCCGCTCATCGGGCGTGTTGGCATGGCTTACCCATTCACTTATGGTTGTGAACTGTTGGCGCAGTTGGTCGTCGGTGGCTTGCGCATAACCGCGGCCCGCTGGCTTGGGTGAAGGTTGATGCTCCGGCTGCTTGGGGCGAGAGGGGCGTATCTGCTTTGGCTTGTTGGCACCACTGCGCGCCAGCCATGCGAACACCATCACAGCCACAGCGACCATCAACAGCAGAAAAGCGCTTAATGAAAATTCTGGACTTCTGCCTGTGAGGTATTTCCACACCCCCACACCAACGAGCACCCCAATGGCCAGGGAGCAGACGATGAGGATTTTCAGAAGGAACGGGTGGATAGGTCGACCGTGAATTTTCATTTTTGAATCACCACTCGTGGGTTGATGCCACTACCCGCCCCAGGATGGATACGTCGGATGTTTTTGTCAGGTCAATGTCGTAGGGCTTGTAAGACTGGTTTTCGCTGCTCACACGAAGAATCCCATCCGGCAAAAGTTGTACGTACTTCACCAGGAGTTCGTCGCCCTGCAACAGCACATAGGCATAGCCGCTTTTTGGGGTGGTTTGAGACATGTCGATCAGCACTTGATCACCATCCGACAGCTTGCCCACCATGGAGTCCCCTGTCACATCGATGACCTTGAGCATGCTTGATTGCAGGCGTCTCTTGTTAAGCCAACTGCGTCGAAAGCAAAGGCCTTCCGTTTCGTCGTCATGTCCGTTGATGGCACCCATGCCGGCGCTGGCGGCTACGTTTTTATGCCGGTGAATCACCACGTATTCATCGTTCGCGGATTGGGAACGTTTCCCGGTAACGACATAAAGCACATCCACGGCCAGCTCACCTGCTTTGGCGAGGTACTCGGCGTCCGGTGAACGCTCCCCGGATTCGTAGTTGAACTGCGACGTTTTGCTAACCCCGCACTTCGAGCCGAAGTCCGCCTGTGCAAGACCGATCCTCTGCCGCTCTTCCTTGATACGGCCGCCCATTTCCACGTTTGTTGACATAGCACTCTCTCGTTGTTCATTCACAGTGAATACACCGTGAATAAATTCGAAGTATCGCACCCACAAAACGGTCTGCATAGTCCCTGCGGCCACCCCAATTCGATGGCTATTTTAAAAAAATTCAACAAAAGTACACCAAATCTCTTGTTGTTGTCGTTTTGTTGAACTATGATTCGTCACAGTTCAATACCTGCTAATCAACTGTCAACAAAAGGGGTCATATGGCAGAAAAGAAAACCAAAAAAACCACGATCGAGAACATTCCGGTCATCCGGGCCAGCACGCCCGAAGAGGCCAAGCGTCAGTTGCAGGAAAAGGGTGTGACTCTGCGCCAGTTTGCGGAAAGTCATCAGTTTTCCTATCGCACGGTCTCGGAGGTGGTGCGCGGCGTAAACAAGGGGTTGTACGGAGAGGGCCACAAGGTGGCTGTGGCTTTTGGACTTAAGAAGGCGGCTTGATCATGGTTAAAAAATCAATCACTTCCAACGCCGTTGCCGAAAGTAGCAACGTTGCAACTTTTGAACTAAATGAAACCACTCTGGCTCTGGCCGCGCGCTTTGGCCTGAATCTGGCTGACGCCAAAGATGCCCGCGTTGATCGCGCTGCGCAGAACATGAACCGTTCGATGCACTGCATGATCGCCGCCGGTCTCGACCTTGCCAGCCTGCAGGCTGACTGCGAACACGGCGAGTTCATTGCGCTGATCGAAGAGCGCGGCTTTGAAAAGACGGGCGCTTACCGCGCGATCAACTACACCCAGTTTTTGCTGAGCCGCTCCGCAGATGAGCGCGAGCGCCTGCTGACCATGCCCAAATCCAAGGTGCTGGCACTGGCCAGCGCCGACGCTGCCGTCATTGACGACCTTCTGGCCGAAGGCGAAGACGGCGACCTTGACGCCCTGAGCGTTCGCGAGTTGCGGCAGCGTATCCGCGACCTGCAGGCCAACAACACCGACCTGTCAACGCAGGTGGACACGGCCGAGGCTGAGCGCGACAGCGCCGTGAAGCGGCTCAACAAGCGCAACCAGCGTGAAGACGATGCCGGTGTGCCGGTCGTGATGGTTGACATTCGCGCCGAGATTGCCGCGCTGGTTAAAAAGGCCGAGCTGGCGCTTGACTCCTTCGCGCCGCTGGGCACCGAGCTGATGGGCTATCGGGGCCATGCCGAGGCCGGTGTGTGGGTCGACCCCACAGGCCACCTGGCGCTGGCCGGGCTGGTGGCCGTGCGCGTGATTGCCGACGGTGCAATCGCGCGTTACGTCGAGGCGCTGGGCCTGAACTACAGCGACTTTGCAAGCAAACCCGACGCGCTGGCGTTTTTGCAGCCTGACGAAATTTTGGCGGTGGCGCAAGAGTGGCCCGAGCTGGCCGCCCTGCATGGCCATGAGGAAGCGCTGCGCAAATACGAGCGCGACCAGGCCAAGCCCAAAGGCAAGGGGCGCCCCGCCAATGCGCCAGAAGCCCCGAAAACCAAGGGCCGGGGCTGAGCGTTCGCTCACGCCCTACCACCAGACCCCCAATAGGAGAACCACATGGGCTCAGTTCTGGCATTGGCCAAAGAAATCCGAAGCATGAATGACCTGCCCGCAGCGCTGAACCCGGATGACGCCTGGCTGACGGCAAATGACGACCAAAAGCGCCAGGCCGAATTCATGGAGTCATTGCTCAAGCCGCTGGCTGACCTGGTTGAACGTGGCGCGAGCATCAACCACGCCTCTGCGTTGTTTGTTGCCCAGTTCGAATCCGGCAAGCTGGATACCCGCATGCGCCACCTGGCGAGCCTGGTGGGCTGGACCACCGTCTCCGTGCCCACCATCAAGCGCGCCCTGTCGGCCTACCGCAAGCAAGGCAAGACCGGGCTGTTGCCGAAATACAAAGGCCGCGTCCGCCAGGACTACGGCTGGGAAGTCCGTGCCGTCGCACTCTTCAACCTGCCAGGCAAGCCCGGCTACGCCGACGTGGCTTCAAGGCTCGTTGAAGAAGGCTTTGAAGACGTGACGGAAAGCCGCGTGGCGCGCTATCTGAAGACCATGCCCGCCACCCTGGGCAAGTTCAGCCCGGCCCGCATCGGCCCCCACCTGCACAAGTTGCGCCGCCAGAAGTTCCAGCGGCGCAGCCTGGACGAAGTGCTGGTCGGTGAGATTTATGCGGGCGACGGCCACACCTGCGACTGCTACGTGGGCCACCCCAACACCGGCAAGCCTTTCCGGCCCGAGCTGACGGCCTTCATCGACATCAAGAGCGGTTACGTGCCCGGCATCTGGTTTACGGAAAGCGAAAGCGCCGTGTCCACCCTGTTCGCCTTGAGCCATGCCATGCGCACGAATGACCATGTGCCCGCCTGGGTGTACGTTGACCGCGGTGCAGGCTACCGCGCCAAGATGCTGAGCGACGAGGTCACCGGCTACTACAGCCGCTTTGACATCGGCATGATCGGCGCGCTGCCGGGCAACCCGCACGGCAAGGGCTGGATTGAGCGCTGGTTTCGCACCGTGCGGGACAAGCACGACAAGTTCTTTGCCGGTGGCCAGGTGTACTGCGGCGACGACATGGCACCAGAGACCAACCGCCGCCTGAGCGCCGACCTGAACAAGAAGGAGCCGACCCGCAAGCTGCCCAGCCTGCGGGAGTACGTGGCCAGCTTCACCACCTGGCTGGCGCACTACCACCAACAGCCACAGGACAAGCTGGGCGGGCGTACCCCGGCCCAGGTCTGGGCGGGCTTGCAGCGCGTCAGCGTCGAGCTGGACATGAGCAGCGTCATCCGTCCGCGTGAAGAGGTCACCGTGGGCCGCCAGACCGTGCGGCTGCACAACCGCTTTTATTACGCCGAGTCGCTGGCCCTGTTCGACGCCAAGAAGCTGCAGGCCGAGTACGACCTGTTTGACGACAGCCGCGTCTGGCTGTTTGACGGCAAGGGCCGGTTTGTGACCGAGGCCTTGCTGGCCAACACCATCGGCGTACTGCCCACCAGCCGTCTGGAAGAAGGCCGGGACCGCCGCGCTGCAGGCCAGATCAAGCGCCTGGAGCGAAAGCTGGACGAAGTGCATGCCCGCCGCGCCGACCCGATTACGGCCGAGACACAGGTCGCCGCCATTGAGGCGCTTACCACCACGTTGAAACCGGCGCTGCCCACCGCTGCCCCTGTGCAGTCGGCTGAAGTTTTTGAAATTGACCTCACCACCTGGAGAAAAGACAAATGAGCAGCCCCGCAAATGAGCAGACATCGCTCCCTTCCATGGGCGGCAAAGCAGCCCACATCGTTTACACCCCGCAAGACCTGGAGAAGGCCGAGGCCATCGCCAAGTGGCTGGAAGGCGCTGGCAAGTCCAAGGCCTGGCTCAGCAAGAAATCCAACATCCCGAACGGCACGCTGAGCCAGATCTTGAGCGGCAAATACGTCAGCAGCCCGACGCGCCAGCTCAACCAGATGCAGGCTGTGCTGGCCGTCGAAACGGCGCGACTGAGCGACGGCACGCCCGGCTACGTCAAGGGCAGCGTGCACAAGCTGCTGACGGTGGTGTGTGACCGCACCCGCAAGCACCAGAACTTCGGTGTGATCTCGGGCCATGTGGGGGTGGGCAAAAGCCGCTTCTGTGTTGAGTACCGCGAGACCAATCCGATGACGCTGCTGGTCGAGGTCAGCCCCAACATGACGCCCGGTGTGCTGATGACCGAGCTGCTTGAGCAGCTGAACAACGCCGTTCCCGTGGGCCTGGACCGCAAGTTCCGCGAGCTGGTGCGGGTGCTCAAGGGCACCAACTACCTGATCGTCGCGGACGAAGCTGAAAAAATGAGCGCCAGCGCGCTGGAGCATCTGCGCCGTATTCGCGACATGGCCCAAATTGGCGTGGTGCTGGCCGGCACTGAAAAGCTAACCGGCCTGATCAAACCCCAGCATGGCCAGTTTGACCAGGTACGCAGCCGGGTGGGCATGTGGCCAGAAACGATCAAGCGCATCAGCCGCGATGACAGCGACGACATGGCCAGGTCTGCCTTGGGTATGCCCGACCTGCCGGATGAGGTGCTGACCACGCTGTGGGATTACTCCCAGGGGAGCGCCCGCGTGCTGAACGAAAACCTGATCCCGGCCGTCAAGGACTACGCGGGAACCCAGGCCTTGAGCTCGCAAATGATCGAAACCATTGCGCAAAAAGTGTTGTTCATGGCGCGGCCCCGTGCCGAGGGGAGCAAGTGATGCGCAAATACCAGATTACTTTCGTGCTGCACGGCGGTGAACACGGCTGCTGCCGGGGCCTGTTTGCCAATGACTGGGCCGCTATTGACGCCATGTTGGACATGTTCCACGACGCGGCGCGCATCTGCGCACGGAGGGTTGCATGAACCGCCAGCAGCTTCTTTCCTCTTTCAGGATGGCCGTGGGGTTTGCGCTGTGGGCCATGTTGACCGGGCTGGCAATCTTGGCCACGCTGGCCATTGCCGACGGCGACGTGCGCGAAAACCAACGCCTGGAACGCATCCACCAGGACGGCATGGCCGCTGGTGCGGCGCTGTGCGCAAAGGAGCCGGTATGAGCGCCGCCCTGCATGCAGGCCGGCACCTGGACAACGCCACGCTAGAGCTGTGGAAGCACCTGGTGGAAGCGGGCGGTTACTGGACTCTGCGCGAGATTCGGCACACCTGGTTTGCGGCCGCTGACGCCGACACCGTGCGCGACATGGTGCAGCGGCTGCGCGACAACGGCATGGTGCGCCCGCAGCGCCCCGCCCGCCGCAACGCGGCCCATGCCTATGGGGTGACGGTGTCGTGCCAGGCCCCGCCCGGCTTTGACTACTTGATGGGACGGCCCACATGAGCATCGCAACCCTACTCAACACCTGCCAGGCCTGTGGTGCCGAAGAGAGCTTGGATTCGCTGCTGATGCGCATGATCGACGACGACGAAACGCGCCGCCTGATTGCCGATGTGCTGGCGATGAGCCTGCCTCTGGGCGGCCTGGCCGTGCGTTACCTGCGGCTGCACAAGCCGCCCGCGCAAAGGCTGCGTATGACGGTGGTGGCCAAGCTGCTGGCCGAGCTGGTGCCCGACATGCAGCGCGCTGTGATTGAGCGCAATGGGCGCGGCTGGGCTGTCACGACCGAGGACTGGAAGGGTGCGTTTGAAGCGGTGTTTGACGCCGTGCAGCGGGGCACTTTGAAGGTGCCGGTGCAGGGCAATGGCTATCTGTACACCGTGCTGATGCGCCTGGCAGACAAAGGTGAGGCAGTGGCCGAGCAGCAGCGCGAGGCTGACCGCCGCACCCCGGTGCGCCAGGACACCGTGAATGTGCGCGGCCAAAGCCTGTCTATCGGCGAGGCGCTGAAGGGAGTGCACGCAGGCAAAGACCCGGCACTGGTAAAGCTGGACGACGCCAACCGCACCGCAGCCCGCATGCCCGACGACGTGCGCGCCCGCATTGCACAACTCAAGAAGGGCCAGCCATGAGCACCCAAGCCCACGCCCGCAAGGTCGCGGACTTCATCGACACCCACAGCGCCGTAACCGGTGCATCTCAACCTCACGTTCACTGAAAGGAACCACCATGGCCACCCGTATCAAATCCAAAACCATCGCAGCTGTGCCGCAAAGCAAGAACGACTGCGCCGAATCCATTCGACTGCTGGGCGACCTGCAGCGCGAGTTCGACCGCCAACGCGGCGAGATGAATGATCAGATCGCCGTCGTCACCCAGGCGCACCAGCCTCGTCTGGCCGGATTGTCCGATCGAATGCTGGCCCTGCAGGGTGGCATCCAGGCCTGGTGCGAAGCCCACCGGGTGGACTTGTGTGGCGAGGCCGACAAGCTGGGCAAGACGGCCAACCTGGTCACCGGTGAGGTGTCCTGGCGCGTGCGCCCGCCGAGCGTGTCCATCCGTGGCGTAGACACTGTGTTGGAGACACTGCTGCGCATGGGCCTGGATCGTTTCGTCCGGGTCAAGAACGAACCCAACAAAGAAGCCATGCTGAACGAGGCCGATGCGGTGCGTGGCATTGCGGGCATCACCATCGTGACGGGCGTGGAGGACTTTGTGGTTGTGCCGTTCGAGGCCCAGGCTGAGGTGGCGTGATGGGCTTCATTCCTATCTCCAACAAGAAGGCGTCCATGGGCTACCTGAACGCAAACCAGCGACCCTGCTGTCGTAACTGCGCCAACAGCAAGCAATCCACCCAAACCAATGCGGGGGCCGACCTCTACCCCTGGCGTTGTGTGCTGGGCGGCTTTGGCGTCACGGTGCAGGCGGTCTGCAATCACCACATCCCCGCTCAGAAAGGAGCCACAGCATGATCTCCAATGCCATCGTGTACTGCATTTCATCCCCACTCCCGACCATCGTCGACGTCGAGTCCGAGCTGGGCAAAAACACCTTCACCGGCTGCGCTCCGTCACAAGAGAAGTCCAGCGGCTGGGTGCCCCCACGTGAAGTCAATGGCCTGCTGGCCGAATCCGTGGGCGGTCAGTGGATATTGCGCTTCATGGCGGAAACCAAAACCGTTCCCGCTTCGGTGTTGGGCCGCAAGGTGGACGAAATGAAGCAGCAGATCGAAGCCACCACAGGGCGCAAGCCTGGCAAGAAGGAAACCCGTGAGCTGAAGGAAGATGCCAAGCTGGCATTGCTGCCCATGGCCTTCACAAAGCAGCGTGCCACGTGGGTGTGGATCGACCCCAGGGCGATGACCGTGGTCGTTGACGCATCCAGCCAGGCCATCGCCGATGAAGTCGTGACGGCGCTGGTGAAGTCTCTGCGGGGGCTGGAGCTGCAGCAGCTCAACACCCAGCTCGCGCCATCCGTTGCCATGGCCGAATGGCTGACCACCCAGGAGCCGTCTGAAGGCTTCAGCATCGACCGAGAGTGTGAGCTGAAGGCATCCGACGACACCAAGGCCGTGGTGCGTTACTCCAAACACCCACTCGACATTGAAGAAGTCCGCCAGCACATTGCTACCGGCAAGGTGCCCACCAAGCTGGCTCTGACTTGGGATGACCGTGTGTCCTTTGTGTTGACCGACACCATGCAGCTCAAGAAGATCAGCTTCCTGGACGTGGTGTTCGACGGCAACAAGCCCGAGGACAGCGGCTTTGATGCCGACGCCGCCATCATGGCGGGTGAACTGGCTGCGCTGCTGGTTGACCTGGTCGAAGCCTTGGGTGGTGAGAACGGTGGTGCCCAATGACCCCCGAAGACGCACTCAAGAAGATCAAGAAGTGCCTGGCCCTTGGGCGCAGCGCCAGTGAACACGAAGCCGCTGCGGCTATGCGCCAGGCACAGAAGCTGATGCAGCAGTTCAATCTGCGTGAGCAAGATGTTTCGATTGCCGATGTGAGCGAGGTTCGGGTCAAGGCCAGCAGCACCGCCGCCAATGCGTGGGAGCTGAGCCTGGTTGCCATGATTGCAGATGCCTTCGGATGCATGACGTTTGGCAACCTCACTGGCAAATACAACGACTCGGGCAACTACATCCGGGCGCGCCATTGGGTCTTTGTCGGGATCGACTCAGCGCCGACGGTGGCGGGCTATGCCTGCGAGGTACTGGTGCGCCAGTGCGCCAAAGCCCGCCTGGCGCACATTGCAAAGCAGCCGAAAAACTGCAAGACGATCACAAAGACCGCCCGAGGTGATGCATTCGCACGCGGCTGGGTGTGGGCCGTGCAAAGCTTGGTGGAGCGCTTCGCGCAACCAGAGGCAGACAAGTTGCTGCTGGAAACATACATCGAACGCAAGCACGGCAGCTTGGTGGAGGGCAAAGCCCGCGACACCACCAAAGGCCGCAAGATTGCCGATGGGCATGTTATGGCCGGTTACCGTGCGGGTGAGCATGCGCAGCTCAATCGCGGTGTTGGTGGGCTGCAAGAGCGGGGGTTGTTGACATGACCAGCGCTGCAACACCCGACGCCCGCAAACGCGAGCTGGCCCTTATCCACATGGCCAAGGCGCATTTCATGACCACGGCCGGGATGACCGACGATGATTACCGCGCCGTGGTGCGCCAGGTCACGGGGAAGGCCAGCTCGGCAGACCTGGACGCCGCTGGCCGGGACAAGCTGCTGCGCCACTTCAAGGCCAAGGGCTTTGTGGTGAAGGCCAAACCGAGCATGGCCCGCGCCGCATATATCCGGGCGCCACAGGTCAAGAAGCTGCTGGCCATGTGGTACGCCTTGGCCGAGTCTGGCGCGGTAATGCGCCCCACATCCCACACAGCTTGCAGCACAGCTGTCGAGGCCTGGGGCAAGGAACAACTGGCCGCCCACCGCCTCGGCCCCATGGACGCTCTGCGCTTCGCTACCGGCGAGCAACTGAATCACCTGGTCGAAGCCATGAAGCTCTGGGGCCAGCGCGTGAAAGCAAATATCTACTGACATGAACCACGCTGCCCCCACGCTCACCACCAGCCCGGAGGCGCTGCCTGCGGCCGTCCGCGAACTGGCGCGGGTGCTGGGCGACGCCGACGCCATGCGGCTGATCGGCTCCATGCCTGGTGCCCGCCTCTCCGTTCCCAAGCGGGACAAGGCCAAGGAAGACCACCCGCTGCGCATGGCCCTGAGTCCTGAAGGCTTCGAGAAGCTGATCGCGGAATGGGGTGGCGGCATACTGGATGTGCCCAAGGGGGACGCTTATCTGCGCCGACTGCGCCACGACCACGTGCGCCAGTGCCGGGAGCAAGGCTTGACCTTTGATGAGACCGCCGAAGCTACAGGCTATAGCCGCCGGCAGGCCATCAACATCATGGGCGGCAGCGATTACGGCCGCGATACATTGACTCTTGACATGTTTGCGGATGTTCCACAGGCCGAGGACTATGCTGGCGCGGCCAATGACCCTTTTGGACTGAGCTCACGCAAATGACATGGCGATGCTGCTCGGCGTGCTCAATGCCAACTCTGTTCCGGCCTGAATCCTTTTCCCCCTTTCAAAACCGGCGCAAACCCCTTTAAAACCGGCGCAAGTGCCCTTGCTGGCACTACCGGGGCACCTGCTGCCGCCAAGCCCGTCCAGGGCCGCATTTCTCTCTCACTCAAAACTACTGATTCGGTGAAGCGCTTCACCAAGATTTAGATCGCCGCGCTGGGCACAGTGGCGGCATGAGTAAAGCACCAACTTCCAAGAAGAGCCCGATCACCAAAGCGATCGATGCAACCGTGAAGGGCCTTCGCGGTTTTGTTGAGGTTTTCAAGGCGGGCACACACACCGACAGCAAAGGTCGGCAGATCACGTTCAGCCAGGCAGATGTGGACCAGATGATCGCGAATCATCAGTTGGGCGCTGCGCCCGCTGTGATCGGACACCCCAAAGACACCGCTCCGGCCTATGCGCAGGTCGAGGAATACAAGCGTGACGGTGACCGGCTGTTTGCCAAGTTCACCAAGATCAACCCGGCTTTTGAAGCCGGCGTGGAATCGGGCGCTTATTACAACCGCTCGGTCTCTGTCCACAAAGACGGCACACATGGATGGCGCGTGCGCCACATCGGTTGGCTGGGTGCCGTGCCGCCTGCTATCGATGGGATGCCCCCGGTCGAGTTCTCGGTCGATGACGACACCTGCTTTGAGTTTGCCGCGCCCGGCTACAGCCTTGTGTGGGGTTTGGAGAGCGCGGCCAAGCTCATCCGCAGCCTGCGCGACCACTTGATCGAAAAAGAGAGCCTTGCGGTTGCTGATGCTGTCCTGCCGCAATGGCAGATCGACTCCATGAACGAAGCGGCCACCACGGCCCGCCAGCAGTTCAACGAAGACAAACCATCCCTTTTCAACCAACCGACCGGAGAAGACGATATGACGATTACCCAGGCCGATCTTGACGCGGCCATTGCCGCTGCCCGCACCGAAGGCGAGACCGCAGGAAAGACTGCGGCCGAGGCGGCCGCCTCCGTGCAATTCAAGGCCAAGGAAGCCGAAGTCCTGATGTTCAAGAAGGCCGACCAGAAAGCCCGTCATTCGGCGCTGATCGTGGACTGGAAGGCAAAGGGCCTGATCGTGCCGGCCGAGGAAGTCGGCCTGCTGGAGTTCATGGCCCAGCAGGAAGACAGCGGCGTCGAATTCAGTTTTTCCAAGGCAGAAGGCGGCGAAGACAAGCAGACGCCTGGCGCATGGTTTCTGAACTTCATGGCTTCCCGCAAGCCGGTTGTGAAGATCGGCGCACAGCGCCAGGTGGACTCCGATCCGCTGGACACCACCAGCGCGACGGAAATTGCCAGCGCCGCCAATGAGTTTATGGCCAGCGAGGCCAAACAGGGCCGTGTGGTCAGCATCGCATCCGCCGTGCAGCACATCACGACGAAGGCGCAAGGCAAGTAAGCCCGCCAACACCTTTTCCCGAATCGGGCTTTTCCGACCCTACAACCTACCAGGAGTTTTTTCCATGAGCGCACCTCTTCAACACCGCAGCCTGCTGGCGCAAGCCGCCATTGCAGGCCTGCTGATCATCAAGCACGGCACCGCCGACAACACCTGCGCGCTGGCCACTGCATCGTCTGACGCACTGGTCGGCACCAACGATTCGTTGGCGAAAGAAGCGGGTGAACTGGTGGAGTTTCCCACCGCAGGGGTCGGCGAAGTGCTGCTCGGTGCAGCCGTGGCCCGTGGCCAGCCGCTGACCGCTGATGCCACATCGCGCGCTATTGCGGCCGCTCCTGCGGCAGGCACCAACGCCCGGATTATTGGCTTCGCGATGGCCAGCGGCGTGCTGGGCGACGTCATCGATTATCAAATTTCGCCGGGCTACATGCAGGGCTGAACCTGTCCCAGCTCGCATTTCGTTTCTCCCGTTCTTCAACGCACCATCTTTCTTCAGGAGCCTTACATGGCCAAAGCACCTTTCGTGGTTACCCCGGTTCTCTGCGCCGTCGCAGTGGCTTACAAAAACGGCGCGATGATCGCGGACGATGTTCTGCCGCGCGTGCCAGTGGGAGCCCAGAGCTTCAAGTACAACAAATTCCCCATCGGCGAATTTTTCACCCCACCCGACACGCTGGTTGGCCGCAAGGGGCAGCCCAACCAGGTCGAGTTCACTGCGACCGAGGCCACCGACAGCACGCAGGACCACGCACTGGACGATGCTGTGCCGGAGGCTGATGCCATGAACGCAGCTGCGCAGCCTGGCATGCCAGACCCGAAGCTGCGCGCAGCGCAAGGCCTCACCGAGCTGATCGTGCTGCGCCGCGAAGTCCGTGCTGCGTCGCTGGTTTTTAATGCTGCGAACTACGGCACCGGCAACAAGCAAACGTTGAGTGGCACGGGCCAGTGGAACGACTACACCAACAGCAACCCGCAGACGGACATCCTTTCGGCGCAGGACGCCATGGTGATGCGCGGCAACGTCGCAGCCATGGGTCGGTCGGTGTGGACTGTGTTGCGCCAGCACCCGAAGTTGTGCAAGGCGATTTATGGCAACGGCACCGACGCCGGCATCATCAGCAAACAGGCGTTCCAGGACTTCTTCGAGCTGGATGGCGTGTTCATCGGCGAAGGCTGGGTGAATACCGCCAAGAAAGGCCAGCCGCCAAGCCTGACTCGGGTCTGGGGCAAGAGCTTTTCGCTCATGCACCGAAACATGAATGCCGACACCGAGTTCGGAACCACCTTCGGCATGACCGCGCAATGGGGCCCACGCGTGGCGGGCGAAATCGTTGATCCGGATATTGGCATGCGCGGCGGTGTGCGCGTTCGTGTTGGCGAGTCGGTCAAGGAACTGATCACCGCCAACGATCTGGGCTACCTGTACTCCAACGCCGTCGCGTAAGAGCGCAACGGTCAAAGGCGGCGGGCGGCTTGTCTAAAGCGCCCGCCCTTTGCTTAAACATCTTGTGGAGAACGAAATGGGAAAACTTTTAGCTGCAGCCATGTTGACGGTGATCTGCGTGGAACCGGTGCGCCATGACGGCGAGTGTTATAAGCCGGGCGACGAACTGAAAGGCCTGAGCGAAAAACAGGCTGCGCAGCTGGTTGATGGTGGCCATGCAACCTACCCGGACCAGGGTGCAGACTCAGACTCAGACGGTGACGGTGACGGTGCGACTGGCACCAAGAAGCCAGCAGCGACCAAAACGTCCGCAAAGAAGTAAGGCCAGCCCGTGCCCTACGCCACGCCCCAACAAGTGATCCAGGCTTATGGCCTGCGGGAAGTCACCCAGTACCTGGCAGATGAGCAGGATCTGCTGACTGAGCAGCTGCTGACGGACGCCATCACCGGGGTGTGGACGGGTGCACCCAGCCCGGAAGAGCAAGCCGCGGCGACCGCTGCGCTGGCCCGCCTGAACCGCAAGCTGGAAACCGTGAGCAACACCATGGACGGCTACCTGCGCAACGCGGTGACCCTGCCGCTGGCTCCGGGGGATGCCAACGCCGGCACGCTCAATGAGTGCTGCATGGCCTTGGTGCGCTGCGGCCTGGCCGACGACCCCGGCAACTCGACCGAGCGCATGGAGGAATGCTGCGACCGCTGGCGCGCCTGGCTGCGGGATGTGTCGCGCGGTGTGGTGCAGCTGGTCAATCAGGCGGGCCAGACCATGGCCGGAAAAAGCCGCATCCGCTCGGGGCCGGCTGGCAGTGCCTACAACTGGGCTGCACACAAGGCGGCGCGATGAGCGGCGTTTATTCAGCCGTGATCAAGGCCGATTTCGACAATTCGAGGTTGCTGCGCAATCTGAACCTGCTCGCCGCGAAGGATGCGCGGAAGTTTGAAGGCGTGCGCCGCGAGATCGGCGAATACATGCTGGGCAATGTGCAGGACAACTTTGATGGCCAGCGCTTGTTCGATGGCAGCCCGATGCCGCAAAGCAAAGCCGCCCAGGGCCGCACCACGACCTGGAAGCGCAACAACAAGGCCAAGGGCCGCGTGAAGGGCGATGTGCGGGAGGTTGGCAAGACGCTGATCGCCGCACACAACCTGTACGACAGCTACGTCTACCAGCTGACCAACGCGGGCGTGGAGATCGGCTCAGCCCTGATCTACGCCGCCATCCACCACTTTGGCGGCGAGACTGGTCGACCTGGTCATCGCTTTCAGATGACGCCCCGGCCGGTGCTGGGTATTTCTACCAGGCAGGAGATGATGCTCGGTGAGCTGGTCATTGCTGAACTGGCAGGCCTGCAATGAGCGCCGACATCCTGCTTGACCAGGCTGTGGCCTTTGTGCGGCGCAGCTTCTCCAAAAGGGAGCTGGCCACCGTCGAGCTGTACGGCGGTCAGTTCTCGGCCGAAGAAATCCCGCACAAAAGCTACAACTGCCCCGCCGTCTTCATCACCCTGCTGGGCTGGCAAGCGCCGCCCGCAGGGAGCCGGATGACGGGTCGCCACGCCAAGCAGTTTCGCCTGTGTGCGTTTGTTGCTTATGAACATGTTGACCGTGCGAAGCGCATGGGTGGTGCCTTGGTGTTGGCTGAAAAGCTGGGCATCGTGTTGCGCCAATGGGCGCCGATGGCCGAGCCCGGCAACGCCCACCTTGAGGCCACCATCGGTGGACTGGACGAAGAGCCGCGTTGCGAGAACCTCTACAACCGCGCCGTGGACAAGGCGGGCCAGGCGCTATTTGCGCTGAGCTGGTACCAGTGCGCCAAGCCACAGGTGCCACGCGGCCCAGACCGGCCAGCAGTGCCCTATGCCGACCTGCCAGACCTTGAGACGGTGATGATCGAAGACACCGTGCACGTCAACCAGGTGCCCGCCACCCCAAGCCCGCCCGAGACGTCCCCCACGGTGACCGAGAAGATTGATTTTGTGAACCCTTGATTTTTGAAGAGGAAAGACGACATGGCCAAAGACCCTACCAAACAACCCGCCGCGCAAAACGACGCACCAGCTGACACCACCCCGGCCAAGCCCGCAGCAACGCCTATGCCTGCCCTGGGCGCGCGCTGCACCGTCAAGGTGGCGGCGGGCGTCGTTCTGATGAACAACGAGACCGGCACCCACTTTGCGCCCGAGGTGGAAACCCCGGTCACCTGCACCGTGACGCTTTTGCGCCGCATCCAGGATGGCGACGTCACGCTGGTGGGTTGAGCTCAGCCCCTGAAACGCCCTTGAACCGACCTTGAACCGACCTTGAACCGACCTTGAACCCTTATTGACGGAGCAACTTATGTCACTTCCCAACCTCTTGAGCCTGAATTTCCTGGTGCCTTTCGTTGCCAGCAAGATCGACTTCTCCCGCGCCGTGCGTGGCCTGCGTGGCATGCCTCGCCGCCTGCTGCTGATCGGCCACAAGCTGGCAGTCGGCACCGCGACGCTGGACACGATCCTGACGGTGTCCACCGAGGCCGACGCCGTGGCGCTGTTCGGCGAGGGATCGCTGCTGCTGGCCATGTGGCGCGCCGCCAAGGCGAATGCCGATCTGGGCTTGCCCATCGACGTGATTTGCCTTCAAGAAGGAACCGCTGCCGTCAAAGCCAGCAGCAAGCTGGTCGTTACGACTGCCGGTGCCACCCTGGGCAACTCGGGTGAGGTCATGCTGTATGTGGGCGGCCAGCGCATCAGCTTTGGTGTGCAGGCCTCTGACACACCGACCACGGTTGCTGCCAAGCTGGTTGCCGCCATCAACGCCGTGGCCAAGCTGCCGGTCATTGCCGCAACGAATGCGAACCCTGGCGAAGTTCTGGTCACGGCCAAGTGGGGCGGCCCCACGGGCAATGACATCAGCCTGGTCACGCAGTACTACCAGGACGACAAGCTGCCCGTGGGCCTGACCATCACCATCCCGCCGATGGCTGGCGGGGCAGTGTCGCCCGATGTCACGCCCGTGGTCGTCAAGATGGCGGGCTACCGTGCCACCGAGATCGTCAACCCGTTCACCGACGGCGCGAACATGGGCCTGCTTGAGGCTGAAATGGCGCTGCGCTGGTTGCAGAACAACATGCAGGACGGCGCGATTGTCACCGCCACCCGTGGCACCGAGGCCGCCATCACCACGCTGCTGAGCAGCCGCAACAGCGCGCACGTCCACACCATCACGACGACCAAAGACCTGAGCAGCCCGTGGGAAACCGCCGCCATGGCGGGCGCGGCCATCGAGAGCAGCGCCGCGATTGACCCAGCCATGCCGCAGACGGGCATCGTGCTGTCGGGCTACATCGGCCCCAAGCAGGGAGACGACTTCACCATCGACCAGAAAAACAACCTCTTGGTGGCAGGTGGCTCGCCGCTGCAGATTGGCCAGGACGGCACCGGCAGCTTGCTGCGCATGGTGACCAACTACACCCAGACCACGAGTGGCGCGGCAGACCGCAGCATGGCAGAGCTGTGCTGGATCAAGACCATGAGCTACTACCGCTGGTTCCGCGTGACCGAGTTTCAGATCAAGTACACCGGCTTCAAGATCGCCCAGTACATCACCGACCCTATCCCTGGCCAGAAGATCATGACCAAGGAGCTGGGTGAGGAAATCATGCTGGGCTTGTACAAGCAGTTCATGGACGTGGGCCTGTGCCAGCACATGGCGTACTACCAGGACACGCTGGTGGTTGAGGTGGACGGCCCGAACGGCAAGCTCAAAATTCTGGACGAGCCGGTGATCGTCACCCAGCACTACCAGACCGAAATAACCAGCGCGGTGATTGCTGGGCAAGTCTGACCCAACACGTAACCGATCAACTTCAGGAGTTAAAAAATGGGTACTGAAAATATGCTGTTCCACGTCGATGTGATCGTGGTTGATGGCGCACCGCTTGCGTTCGAAGATGGCACCGGCATGCTGACTGGTGCGGCGCGTTTTACCAACGAGGTGGTGCCCAGTGCCAGCGGTGACGACTTCGAAAAGCGTAAGCGGGTTCCTACTACGTTCAAGTGCAAGTTGCAGTTTGGATCGAAAATCGTGCCAACCGACTACAAAAATATGCGGGGCGTGCAGATCACTGCACGTGACAGCCAGTCTGGCCGGCGTGTGATCATGAACAAGTGCAGCTTCGGTGAGCTGGGCGAGGTTGGAGGTGGATCGGTTGACATCACGTTTAACGTACTGGCCGAGCCGCAGTGGCTCTAAAAGGGTAGTTTGCGATTTGGTGCAAGTCGCACCTGAATGCACAAAGGCCGGGACTTCCCGGCCTTTTTCATGGGCGCGGTGAAGTGTTTCACCAAGACCCAAACGGTGTGCGGGAAGACACTGCATGCCATGACTCCCCAAGGCACTATCCATGCAGAGTCGTCTTACTCCGGCAGGATCGACGACCTCTTCAAGCTCACCCTGGCTGACGGCCTACAAACCGAAAGCGGTGGCAAAGAGCTGCGCTACAAGCTGGTCAAACTGCGCGAGACCACGGTGGCCGACGAGCGCCGGGCCGAGCGCGAATCTGAACGCGCGGTCAATGTCAACGGGGCGTGGAAGCTGCTGGTCAGCGAATCCACCTTCAAGCATGTCCTGAACATGCTCCACATTGAGGAATTCGTGTGCGACGGTCAGGCCATCCCGCAGGCGATGATCGACATTGATCTGTATGACCGCCTGTCATCGCGCGACCTCAAGGCGATTGAAGAGCGTATTTTCCTGATCACGCTCTCCAGCGAGGTGCGCTACGGGAACATGACAGAGCAGGAGTTTGACGCCATCGCCATGGGCCTGGCGCCTGCCATGCCCGCGCAATCCCCACAGTCCTCGGGCCAGACTCCAGACCTGGGAGCGCCTGCTGACCAGTCTGGGGCTGGCCCTGCAATGCTCGCCGACTTCATTCGAAACGATTCCGAAGGCCCGGCTCAAGGCCATGGCCAAGCAAATCAGTAAGCCCAAGAGCTGACCCTCCATGCGCGAACTCAAGCTGCGGTATTTCATTGAATTGGCGGGCAACGTCGGAGCGAAGGCCCGTTCGGATGCCCAGCAGGTCGAGCGTTCGCAACGGGACATGAAGACGGCGGTGGACAAGACCGGTGGTGCCGTGCGCGGACTGGATGCATCGCTGGCGCGCATGGGCACAAGCCGCGCCGCCGAACGGCAGGCCGTTTACATGCGACAGCTCGGGCGGGGGATTGACCAGGTTACGACCAAGGCGCGCAGCCTGGCACACCTGCTCCAAGCCGGCATACCGAAAGCAGTAGGCGTGGCTGGCGGGGTTGCGGGTGGTTTTTTCGCTGCCAAGACGCTGATGGATAAGCCCATGGATTACAGCCTGCTGTTGGCTCGCATGGCGAACACTGCGTTTGATGACCGCGACACCAAAGGGCGGCTTGCGGGAAAAGTCGAGCTCAATGATGCGATTGGGCGGGCCATCAAAGGTGGAAATGGAAGCCGTGACGACGCCGCTGCTGCACTGGACAACATGATTGCTTCGGGCGTGGTGAAGGTAGAGTCCGCCAAAAATCTGCTGCCAGGATTGATGCGCAATGCCACCGCAAGCGGTGCATCGGCGAAAGACCTGAGCTCCATTGCCATCCGGGCGTCTCAGACGATGGGGATTCCCATGGCCGAGGTGCTGGACATCTTGGACGAGGCCAACGCAGCCGGAAAGGCGGGCGGCTTCGAGCTGCGTGACATGGCGAAGAGCCTGCCCCAAGCTATGGCGGGGGCAAAGCAAAGCGGCTTGACTGGGCGGGAGGGCTTTCGCAAGATCATCGCGATGATGCAGGCCAGCGTCATCACTGCGGGAACCAAGGATGAGGCGGCCAACAATGTTTTTAATTGGCTGGGAAAAATCAACAGTGATGACACTGCCAAGGATTTCAAGAAGCAAGGCATCGACCTGCGAGGTCGTCTGGTCAGTGGTCGGGCGCAAGGCATGGATTCGGCCGATACCTTTGTGACGTTGGTGGACGAAGTGGCAAGCAAGGACAAGCAGTATGCAGCCCTGAAAATCAAGTTGGCCAGCGCCAAAAATCAAGGTGAAAAGGACGAAACGCTTTCTTCAATGGCGGACATTTTGCAGGGCAAGGCCATTGGCGCTGTGGTGCAGGACAGGCAAGCCTTGATGAGTTTGGTCTCTGTCATGAACAACCGCGAGTATGTGGCCGATATTCAGCAGAAGATGCGTACCGGCAAGGGCTCGCTGGACAAAGACCATGCGGTCATCACAAACGAAAGCAGTACCAAGGCGACAGAGCTCGCGAACAACCGTGACATCGCCATGTCACAAGCCTTGGGAGATGCTGGGCCGTTGAAGAAGCTGCTCGATGGTGCGAACTGGGCGGCGGAAAGCTTTCCGGTCATGACGGCTGCAGTGGTCGGAACGACTGCCGCGCTTGGCGTTTTTGCGACGGCGCTGCTCGCCTTTGGCGTGCTTGGCGGACGGAATTTGGGGGGACTTCCGGGAAAAGGCGGGCCAGGGGGTGGACTGCCAAAGACCGGAGGTGCCCCCGCCCCCTACAACGGTCTGGGAAGTCTGAGCAATGGCGTCAAGCCGCCGCCCGTGCCCGTGACCAGTGTGGGTGCCCAAGTCGCTGGCGGGTTGCGTGCCCTGGGCTGGATCGGCACGGCCCTCTCGCTTGGCAGCCAGTTGTTCATGACCTCCGAGCAAGATATTGCCAAGCTGAAGGCGGCTGAGGCCAGAAAGGAGAACGCGGCCCTGCCCCTGAACCATCGGGGCGAGGGTTTCAACGACCCGCGACTGCTGACCCTGACCGCACCTGGTGCAGCCGAGCAGGCATTGGCCGTGGGACAGCCGACCAAGATTGAGCTGGGGGAGGGCAAATTGGCCGTTGATGTACGCGTAACCGATGACCGCGTGATGGTCACTCCTTCAGTGGCACAGCCGCTTTCGCTGATTCGGATCAACCCTGGCAACACCAACCCTGGTAGCGCGAAGCCATGACGTGGATTGACCAGCTGAAGCCCGCATCTTTCCGCAATGTGCCCTTCCATGTGCACACGCTGGAGATGCACCCAGGCGACAACGTGGTGTTGCGCGAATACCCGTTTCAGGACTTGCCCACCGTGTTCCGCATGGGGGCAGCGGCCGAAGAGATCAAGTTTTCAGCCTATGTGATTGGTGATGACTACATCGACCAGCGCGATGCTTTGCGCGAGGTGCTGACGGGTGACGGCGTGCTGGTGCACCCCACGGCGGGCTCCATGCGGGTCTATGTGCTGGGCAAGTTCCCGATCCGAGAAAACCTCACGGAAGAAGGCGGCATGGCCCGCTTCGACCTCACCTTTGTGAGGGCCGATGCACGCAGGTTTCCGAGCTGTGTGGCGAACACACAGGGCACGGCAGCGGCGGCGGGTGCACAGGCACGCGTAGCGGCCAAAGATGATTTTGTGTCGCGCCTGGCTGCGCTGGCTGCTGCCCCGGCCTGGGTACAGGAACGGGTTGTGGGCCGTATCGACAGCGCCGTGTCGGGTGTCTGGGGGCAGATGAAAGGCGTTTCGGGTGGGTTGGGCGGCTTCACCTCGGGCCTGATTGGCAGCTACCAGGTGTTGCGGGACGGGTTACTTGACCTGGTGGCGACGCCGCGCATTCTGGCTGACCAGGTTGAACAGCTGTTTGCGCTGCCGACTGATTTGTCGCGGGCTGGCGGTCGGGATTTTCAGGAGGCGTTCAAGTGGCTGTTTACCCTGGGATCGAAGGTCGAACAAGGGGACTTTGAAACGCTGGTGCTGCCGGAGCCGGGGGCCGGGCTGGTGCTGTACGGCACCGGTGACGCGTCTGCCCTGGGTGCGGATGCGGCAGCGCGGATGCAGCTGGGCACGCTGGTGGCTGCCTGTGACCAGTTTTTTGAAACGCTCGCGCTCGCCGCCTATGTGGAGACGACGGCAATGCTGGAGCTGGCCACCGAGCCGCCGGTGCTGGATGGTGCGCTACTGGTGGGTGCCGACGCGGCGAGTGCGCAGGACGCGCCGATCAGCTACGACGATGTGATGGAAATGCGTGCGGCGGTGGGTGGCCAGGCAACACGGCTGCTGGTGGGGGGCGGATCTAGCGCCGCCCCAGTGGCCTTGCCCGGCTCGGCCTGGCACGACGCTGTGATGGCGCTGCACACGGCCGGGCTGGCCGATCTGCAGGCGCGCAGCCGTGACCTGGTGCGGTTGAGCAGCTTTACCCCGCCTGGCTGGATGTCGGTGTGGGCAGTGAGTTACCAGCTTTTTGGCACGGCGGCCTATGCCGACGAGATCATGGCGCTGAACCCACATGTGGTGAACCCGCTGCTGGTGCCGCCCGGCAAGGCGCTGCGCGTAATGAGGCACGGTTGATATGGCTGAGCAGTACACGCGCGACGCGGCGAAGATCACTTTGACGGTGGGCAATGTGGTGTATGACGGCTGGATTCGCAGCGAGGTCGACCGCAGCATCGAGGCGGTGGCGGGCACCTTCAGCGTGCCGGTGACGCTGATCCCCGGCCAGCCACCCGCCATCAAGCGGGGGGAGGAGGTGTCGGTGCAGATTGGTGGGCACACCGTGATCACGGGCTACGTGCTGGCGGCCGAGCCGTTCTACAACGGCAAAGACTGCGGAATGATGGTTGCCGGGCGCGACCGCACGGGCGACCTGGTGCGCAGCTCGGCGCAGCACCAGGGGGGCCAGTGGCGCAATGCGAAGCTGGATCGGATTGCGGCCGACCTGTTGAAGCCTTATGGCATTGGTGTGGTGGTCGAGACCGACATTGGTGCCCCGATCGCAGAATTTAAGCTGTACCCGGGGGAGCCTGTGGTGGATGCGCTTGCGCGGGCGGCCAAGCTGCGCGGCGTGCTGGTGGTGCCCGATGCACGCGGGCGGCTGCTGCTGACCAAGGCGGGCGCGCGGCGGTTTCGCGGGGCGATTCGGCGCGGCTGGAATGTGATTGAGATGGCCAGTGTGGGATCTGATGAGGGGCGGCACAGCCATTACATCGCTTATGGCCAGCGCAATGTGGTGGATGACTTTGAGACGGCGCGCAGCCTCAAGGCGGTTGCTAAGGACGAAGATATAAAGCGGTATCTGCCGCTGCAGATCAGTGCGGACGGCAACACGACGCAGGCCGAGCTGGAGACGCTGGTGCAGCACACGATGCGTGTGCGGCGTGGGCACAGCATGGGTTTTCGGTACGTGGTGGAGGGCTGGACGTTCGAGGGCCACCCTTGGCCGCTGAATGAGCGGGTGCCAATCTACGACGACGTGGCGGGGCTGGATGGGGCGGAGTGGCTGGTGGCGTCTGTACGCCAGCGCTGCGATCTGCAGCAGGGCGACGTGACGGAGCTGCTGATGCGGCCGGTGGAAGCCTATGACACCGCGCCGCTCAAAACCAAGGTCAAGCGCAAGCACTGGGGTGGCCGCAGCAACCCCAGTGAGCGGCCGCGCGATGGCGCGCAGGGAGGCCGGTGATGGGTGGTTTTTTGCGCTGGTCGCGTGTGCGTGGCCTGGTCGAGGGGTTGATGCAGCGCGGGCGGGCCGAAGGGTACGCCAACGAGGCCGGTGATGGCGTTCCCCGGCCGCAGGACTATGGTTTTGCGGGCAACCCTGTTGCTGGCCAGGCGCTGTACTTGGAGATTGATGGTCAACCGGTGCTGCTGCGGCTGGACATTCTGGACAAGCGGCCACGCCTGGAGCCGCTGGAGGTTGCGGTCTGGCATTCCGAGGGGCACTTCATCAAGTTGAAGGCCCGGGGCGTGGTTGAGGTCAAGGGTGCCCGCCTGGTCATAGAGATGTCCGACGCGGTGGACATCCAGGCCCCGGCGCTTACGCACAATGGCAAGAATGTGGGCGATACGCACGCGCATGGGGGCGTCGAGCGCGGCCCGGACGCCAGCGGCGGCCCGCAGTAGCCAACCACCCCACTGGTGAAGCGCTTCACCAAGACCTGAGAGGCCAGGTTGCAGACACTGGCTGCATGTTTGATCTGGCCACCCGTCCCCAGCCCGCCCGTGATGCGGCCGCCGTTTTTGGCGTGCCGTTCGATTTGCGGCTGACTGCGCCTGCACCTGCCAGCACCTACCCATGGAGCGACTACGGTACCGGATTGCCGGTGCCGCAGGTGGATGTGCTGGAGACGTTTGCACTGCAGCTGGAAGACACGCTGCAGACGGCGGTGATTTTGTCGTTGTTCACCGATGCCCGTGCTGGCCGGGATGACGTTCTGCCTCTGAATCAGACCAACCGGCGCGGCTGGGTGGGTGATGAGTTCATGGGCGTGGATGGTGTGGACGCCTGGGGGTCGCTGCTGTGGCTGGTCTATATCGGCAAGGCGACGGCTGATGCGCTGGAGACCGCCCAGTTTTATGCGCACGAGGCCCTGGCCTGGATGGTGCGCGATGGGATCGCGTCCCGCGTCGAAGCAACCGCGCAGTGGGTTGGGCCGAATCTGGACAGGCTGGCAGTGCGGCCGGTGATTTATCGGCCTGACCAGGTGGCCCCGGTGTACGACGTGCTGTGGGGCACCAGTGTGCGCCGCTGGAATGAAGGGGGACTGGCATGAAGTCTCCTTTGAACGTTGCGATCCCAGGAATTGCGGAGCTGCAGCAGCGTTCTGCCCGGCTGCTGCAGCAGTCACTGGCGCAGGCTACGCAGTCGGCCAGCGGTGCGCCGCTGTCGGCCACCGACATGGAGCTGGCCCGCAGCAACGTCAAGGCGTTGGCATTTGTGGAGGGGGTGGGCCTGCATGGTGCTTACCGCTATCTGCGTGACTTCATTGCCCGGCAGGCGATCCCGATTTCTTCTGCGGGCAAGTTTCTGGACGGCTGGCTGGCGACCTACGGTATGGAGCGCAAGGAGGCCGCCGCGTCGACCGGGGCGGCGCTGGGGACGGGTGTCGATGGTGCTTTGCTTGCGGCCGGTGCGCTGCTGCAGCGGGCGGATGGGCGACAGTACAGGCTGCGGACGGATGCAACCGTGGTGGGCGGGGTGCTTGCTGTGTCGCTGCTCGCCACGTTGGAGGGCCTTGCGGGCGATCTGGCGGCGGGCTCGGCGCTCGCCCTGATTTCGCCAGTGGTTGGGATCGACTCGCCCTTTGTCGTGGGCGCGGACGGTCTGAGCGGCGGGGCGGATGTTGAGCTGGACGGTGCTGCGATCTACCGCCTGCAGCAGCGCCTGAGCAATGAGCCACGCGGTGGCAGTCCAGCCGACTATGCCCGCTGGGCGCTGGAGCTGCCAGGCATCACGCGCGCCTGGGGTGTGCGCAACCCTGCTGGGCCGACCTCTGCGGGTGTGATCATTGCCGCCGATGGCAATGTGGCACCTGGTGTGCCTACGGCTGGACAGCGGCGCATGGTGCTCGACTACATCCGAGACCCGCGTCGCGGCCCGCCCGATGAGCTGCTGGTGATGCCGTTCCGGCCCCAGGTGCACAACTACATCATCCGGCTTACTCCGGATTCCGAGGCAACCCGCAAGGGCGTGCGCGCTGCGCTGCAGGATCTGTATTTCTGGGAGGCGACACCTGGGCAGGCCCTTCCCATGAGCCATGCGGCCGAGGTAATCAGCGGGGTTGCGAACGAAAACAACCACACGGTGATGTCGCCAGAGTTGATGCCAGGTGGTGTGTTTGCGGTCTCCGCCTTTGATGAGCTGCTGTGCCTGGGCACTGTGGAGTTTGTGGCGTGAGCGTCGATAAGTTCGCCCAGTCACTGGCTGGCCTGCTGCCGCAGGGGTACGCCTGGCCACGTGATCCGCAGAGTGTGCTGATGCGGGTGGTGCGGGCGATGGCGGGGTCGCTGGACGATCTGGACGCCTTTACCGACCGCACTGTGGCCGAGTGGCAGCCGCACTCGACCGCGACGCGCCTGGCCGAGTGGGAAGAGGCCACCGGCCTGCCAGACGCGTGTTTTGCCAACGATGAAGCAACGCGCCGCAAGATGCTGCTGATGCGGCTGCGCGGGCCGGTGCTGCCCTTTGCCGACTCCAGCCCGGCGGCACCAGCCGTGATCGAGGCGCTGTGTTTGAGCGTGGGCTACCCCACAACAGTGGCCTACAACACGCCCGCCCGGTGTGGCCACGGCGTGGGCCGACGCCTGGGACGCCTGGACGGGGAGCTGTATTTGACCGTCGAACTACCAGCTGGCCGCGCCCGTGTCGGCACGGCGCACGTTGGCGACCGGCTGATCTATGGCCCAAAGACGGGCAGTGATCTGCGCTGCCTGCTTAACCGCTTGGTGCCAGCACGTTTTCACCTGAATTTCATCCTCACGTAAAGGCACGCCTGTGGACTACACCCTTGCGAACAGCTATTCCACCCACACCGGCACCGGGCAACGCATGCACCGGGAGGACCAGGCTGTGCCAACTGCTATTGATGACAAGGATCTCAATGGCGTGATCTGGAGCCTGATGGAGGTCGTCAAAGAGGCGGGCCTGGCTGGTGTCCAGTTCGACCCGGATGTGCCGAGCACGTACCGGGTGCTGCTTGGCGCAATCAAGGCGATCTACTCTGCGAGTACGTCCGATTTACCTGGGCGCGTGGCCATTTTCTGGCAACCCACGCCGCCCCCTGGCTGGATCGACATCGACGGCGCGATGCTGTCGCGCACCGCTTACCCGACGCTGTGGGCGCATGTGCAGGCGGTGGGCGCGGTGAGTGATGCGGCCTGGCTGGGCGGCGCGTATGGGCAGTTTTCTTCGGGGGATGGCAGCACCACGTTCCGCTTGCCTGATATCCGGTCTCACTTCCTGCGGCCTGCAGACAAATCTCGGGGCGTCGATATCGGCCGCGTTTTGTGGTCGGTGCAGCAATCGATGGTGGGGGCGCATGGTCACGGGATCAGCGATCCGTCCCACGCCCATAGCACCTATGACCCCGGACATTCGCATGGCGTGAACGACCCGGGCCACGGGCACGGTTTGAACGATCCTGGCCACGGGCATAACAGTCAGTATGGAGTCGATACCCCTGCGGGGCTGGACGCAATCAGCGGCAGCGGCTCCGAGATTGCCACTTGGGGCAATAGCCGGACCTATCCGACCAGTAACTCTGCCACCGGCATCACCGTCAATGGTTCGGGCACGGGCGTTTCTGTGGTCGGTTCGACCACGAACCTGGGTATCAACGCAGCTGGTACCGGCATCGCGGTGTTGTCCAGTGGCGGCGTCGAGACGCGGCCTCTGAGCATTGCTGTTCCTTTCTATATGAAGCTCTGAGGCCGACATGACACCTGCCATCTATCACTTCGACGCGGCAACCGGGCTGTATGTAGGTTCTGGTGCAGCGAGGCCCTCACCGAATGAGCCTGGTGAGTTCCTTCTCCCTGCGTTCTCGACCTTCAAACAACCGATCGGTGCGCCTGCCGGAAAGCTTGACCGCTTCGACGTGGCAGCCGATGCGTGGACGCTGATCGACGTTCCGTCTGAGCCAGAGCCGGTAGTTGAAACAACTTCAGTGCCCGTTCCGCCGACCGCTGAAGAGCGTTTAAACATGTTTAAAGCGGCGGTTCAGCAATCGTTGGATGACCGTGCAAAGCTGGCAGGTTATGACGGCATCCTGTCCGCGATCACCTATGCAGACGAACCATCCGTGCCGAAGTTCCAGGCCGAGGGTCTCGCCTTCCGCGCCTGGCGTTCGGTGATCTGGGCGGCTTGTTATGACATCCTGGCCAGCGTCCAGGCTGGCGAGCGTGAAGAGCCCACGCTGGATGCGCTGCTGGTCGAGCTGCCAGCGTTTCCGGGCGTGCCGGTCGAGGTGCCGGAGGTGGTCGGATGAGCCTCACCACACGCTCTTTGCGGCTGCACCTGCTGTCGGTGCTTGGTACGCCTTTGGCTGGTGCCAAGGTCACACTGCAGCTCTCGGCCTACCAGGCAGACGGCACCGACATCGTGCCGCTGGTCTGGGCGCTGCCCGAAGACCCGGCCGTGCCGGGCGACTACTTCGGGCCGATCTGGCCAAACACACGCGGCGACGGCGGAACCCACTACGACCTGCTGGTGCAGGCCAATGGCCAGGTACTGCTGACGCAAATGGTCACCGTGGTGGCGGGCGCAACGGCAGCCGTACTGAAAGCCAAAATCAACGCCGCGCCTTACCCTGCGGTGTATGCAGCAGCTGTGGCGGTGAGTGCCGCCAACACGTTCTCCGACTCGGCAGGTGAGTCGGCTAGCCGGGCGTTGGCTGCGGTGGGCACGGTGAGCCAGGTTGTCGAGGACTACGGCGCCGTGGGTGCGGCGGCAGCGTTTGTGAGCCAGGCGGCGGGTGTTGTTGCTGAGAATGCTGGGATTGTTGCTGTCAAGACTGGAGAGGCACTGACGGCAAAGACCGCCGCAGAGGCCGCTCGTGATTCAGCAGTGGCCGCATCACAGGCATCCGCTATTACGTTGGCTGCAAAAGACACCATCGCGCTCGGCCGAACTGCTGCAGGCATGGTCGATGGGATGACATTCTGGGTCAAGCCCAACGCTACCGATGGCCTGACCAGGTACACAAACTATCTGCGCACCAGTGTTTCGACGCAGACATTTGTGATGGACGTTTTACCGGCCATTGAGTTCGACACAAGAATTTCCCGAAAAGACAGCCGTGGCTGGGTGCATGTACTGCGCTCGTCAGGGGGCAAACTCGGGTTGGGCATCAACCGCTATGGGCGCGTGATCTTTGGCGTGGGGGGCGACATTCTTGCCCGCATCACTGCAGGTGAGAGCGGTATCAGTAGCAATGCCATGGCCCTTGCTGCACACAAAGCCCTATTTAAGTCAGGCGTACGAGGCTCGGCAATCTTCCGAGTGTTGGACAGCACTGGTGCCAAAGTTGCATTGTTGGTCGCGCGGTCGGGAAACTGATCTCGATGGGGCGGGATGTGCTGGGTGAGATCGACGGCGTTAAGACCCAAGTATCGGAGCTTATTGCGAACCCCGTAAATAGTAAGTACCTGGCCCCCAGTAAAGACCTCACACTGCTCGGTGATTCACAAATTAACGGTGCTGGGCCTACGCCCTGGCGCACGGCTATCGTGCCGATGATCAGTGCCCGCAACTACCGCAATCTGGCAATCGGTGGGCAAACCTCTACGCACATCGCAGGACGTTTTGGTGCCATCGCGCCTTTGCTGACCGTCGCTGGCAACTCAATCCCGGCGTCCGGCCCTGTTTCAATCACAGCATGTCGTGTACTCAAAACAGATGGCACGCTTGACAACGTTTTCACGCCCATCACGAACCAGGGCAGCAACACGTTGTATGGCTCTCTGGCTGGTGTGCTGGGCACTTGGTCGCGGGCTTCTGGTGATGGCTCCTACACGTTCACCCGTGCCGTTGCCGGGACGGCGGTAGGTTGCCCCGAGGGCACGCCTTTCAAGGCTATCTGGGCTGACTACGACTTCAACACACTGGTGATCGGCCTGGGCCGCAACAACATCAGCGATGTGCCGACCGTCAAACGCGACATAGAGGCGTGCTCTGCAGCCCAGCGCAGCATTGAGAAGCGCCAGATCATCCTGACGGTGACCAACGGCGGGAGCATCACGCCTGGCGTACCTACGAACGAGGGCGTTGGCACCACCACGGGCAACAACGTCGTGGCGCTGGAGTTGTGGGCAGAGTCCCGGTTCACGGGGCCGGGCTTTGAAGTGGTCAACGTCCGCAAGCTGCTGATGCAACACGGCGACGGCAGCGCAGACGACAACGCCGACATCGCGGCAGGCACCGTGCCGCGCAGCCTGCGTATTGACGTAGTGCACTACAGCGCCGCTGCACACCTGCTCATTGCAGAGCACATCGCTTCCATCATCAATAAAAAAGGCTGGTAAATCATGACAATCGAAATCGTATCTGACGTTGCTTTCAACGACCCCCTGAACCTGATCCCCTTCGTAGAAAAAGACGATGCGATCATCCGTCCGCTGACAAAAGCCATGCTGGACTTCTCTAACCCGGAGTGCTACGCAGGCTCCGGGGCCGTCGCTGTCAACACCAAATTCAACAGCCTGACCTCTGATGCAGCACAGGCCACAGCGAACACTGCGTTCCCTGCGGTTGCTGGGGGTCTGCTGCAGTTTGCTGGACTCAATCCCAAGGTCACACTGCCAGACAGCTTCAAGCTGCCCAATACAACGAAGAAGTTTCTTGTCATTCTGTGGGTCAAGCTGCCAGCGAGTGGTTGGCAGACTGCGAGTGCCAACGTTTACCAGTCATTGCTTTCTTACGCAGCGAACACATCAACGCTTTGTCAGTGGGCGATTGGACTGACAACAGTGCAGGCAACGGGGGCGGCGGTAGGTCTTGTCTTTACAGCCCCGATCAGCGGTGGCAGTGCAGGAGGTGCGTCGTTGACTTCTGGCGATACCCTCGCTCTTTGCGACGGTGGGCTGCACCAAGTCGCATGCCTTTTCGACGGCGAGTCTGCGGCGGGGTTTCGCCAGCTCTCGATTTACGTTGACAAAACGCAGAAAAACTTGAGTGTTTCGAGCTCTTGGGACGGCAGTTTCAATACCCCTGCTGCAACCCCCACGCTTGGAATGCAGACTGCATTCCAAGCGAACTACCCTACAGACGGCGTGTACCTCGGTCGCCCCTCACTCTGGAATCTCACGGGCTCAGGCAAGTCCGTTGCTGAGATTCTGGCCGCTGATTGGGATGCAGCTCAGGGGTTCCTGAGCTAGGTCTGACTTCCTCGCCATTTAATGCTGGATCAATTCAAACGTTCGCCCGGATCAAACTAAACGTCGCGCTAGTCTCAATCGCCTGGACCGGCAGATGAACGCCCACCTGTTCCTGTTCGGCCCGACGGGTTCCGGCAAATCGGCCACGCTCAACAATCTGCTGAACCAGGTCACGGCCATTTATCGGCCGCGCCTCTTCATCGTGGAAGCCGGCAATAGCTTCGGCTTGTTCAGCGACTTCGCCAGGCGCCTGGGCCTGACCGTGAATCGGGTCAAGCTGGCCCCCGGATCGGGCATCAGCCTAGCGCCGTTCGCCGACGCGCGCCGGCTGATCGAAACGCCCAGCGATGTGCAAACGCTCGATGCCGATGCGCTGGACGAAGACCTGCCACCCGATGCCTCAGCCATGGAGGCGGACGAACAGCGCGACGTGCTGGGCGAACTGGAGATCACGGCGCGGCTGATGATCACTGGCGGCGAGGACAAGGAGGAAGCCAGGATGACGCGCGCCGACCGCTCGCTGATCCGCCAGTGCATCCTCGACGCCGCCGAGCACTGCGTGGCCGAGAAGCGCACGGTGCTCACGCGCGACGTGCGCAATGCGCTGCGCACCCGCGGCCAGGACCCGACGTTGCCCGAGATGCGGCGCGTGCGGCTGCTGGAGATGGCGGACGCGATGGACATGTTCTGCCAAGGCACGGACGGCGAGATGTTCGACCGCGACGGCACGCCGTGGCCCGAGGCCGACATCACGCTGGTGGATCTCGCGACCTATGCCCGTGAGGGCTACAACGCGCAGCTCTCGATCGCGTACATCAGCCTCATCAGCACGGTGAACAACATCGCGGAGCGTGACCAGTATCTCGGCCGCCCGATCATCAACGTGACCGACGAAGGCCACATCATCACGAAGAACCCGCTGCTCGCGCCGTATGTCGTGAAAATTACAAAAATGTGGCGCAAGTTGGGCGCCTGGTTCTGGCTGGCGACGCAAAACATCGACGATCTGCCGCGCGCCGCAGAGCCCATGCTCAACATGATCGAGTGGTGGATCTGCCTGTCGATGCCGCCGGACGAGGTGGAGAAGATCGCACGATTCCGCGAACTCTCGCCGGCGCAGAAGGCGCTGATGCTTTCGGCACGCAAGGAAGCGGGCAAGTTCACCGAGGGCGTCATCCTCTCCAAGAGCATGGAGGTGCTCTTCCGCGCCGTGCCGCCGAGCCTGTATCTCGCGCTCGCGCAGACCGAACCCGAAGAGAAGGCCGAGCGCTACCAGCTCATGCAGCAGCACGGCGTCAGCGAGTTGGATGCCGCCTTCAAGGTGGCCGAGAAGATCGACCGGGCACGCGGCATCGAGTCGCCGGCCCTGGCCCTGCCCTGAATCTGCCGTGCACCGGAGAACGCCATGGAACAGAAACGCTCATCCATTCCGATGCAGGTCCAGGCGTTCCGCCGTCGGCGCTGGCGGGCCCGCTGGCCATGGGCGTTAGGCGCAGTGCTGGTTGCGCTGCTGCTGATCTGGCTCGTGTCCCGTTCGCCAGGCGAGTCCACGCCCCAAACCTCGGCGCCTGTCAGCGAGACGCAGGTGGCCGGGCCTCCTTGGCAGATGGGCAACCCGGCAGGTCGTTTCACGCTGACGCTCTACGCGGACCTCGAATGCCCGTTCTGCCGGTCCTATTTCCCTGTCCTCAAGCGTTGGGTAGCCGGCAATGCGGACGTGGCCTTGCAATGGCACCACCTGCCGTTGGCCGCGCATGAGCCGGCCGCGTCCGCCGAAGCGCGCTTGGTGGAATGCGCGGGCGAAGCCGGCGGCCATCCCGCCTTCTGGCAGGCTGTCGAGTGGGTCTATGTCCACACACACAGCGACGGCCAGGGCTTGCCCGAAGACCTGCGCCACCCCGCCCTGACGCCAGCCATCGAACAGTGCATTGCGAGCGAGCGGCCCGACGCGGCGATTCGTACCCAAACTGCGGAAGCCACGAACAGCGGCGTGACCGCCACGCCGTCGCTGCGGCTGCACGATCGCGAAACCGGCAAGGCGATCCTGCTGCAGGGCCCGATCGAGGGCGATGCCTTGCTGTCGGCCATGGACATGCTCGCGGCCGGCGATCCCGCCGCCACACCCACATCGGAAATGCCTGCCGACGTCGTCGGCGACATGCCCAGGTAGCCCCGGTCTTCAAGGCTACGGCGCAGTCCGCTGCGCTGACCACAACCCCGTTCGCCTCGCATCCTGGCCGCGAACGATCACCGCTGCCGCGGTGATGGATGCACCTTGTTCGTTCCCCAGGAGGGCTTGCCCTCCCAGGGCGAGTGCCCTCCGATCTCACCGTCTGGAGGTTCGCCATGTCTTTCGCCGTCAATGACTCCTGCCTGGAGTCGCTTTCCGCCATCGCTGCCCAACACGAGGACTGGATCATCCAGCAAGCCATCGTGCTGCTGGAGAGACGGGTCTTCAAAGCTGGACCGTGCCTCAGCCAACCGGCCGCTGTACGGGACTACCTGCGTCTGAAACTGGTCGCTGAGCCCAATGAGATATTCGCCGCTGTGTTCCTGGACAGCCTGCACCAGGTGCTGGCCTACGAGCCGCTGTTCAGGGGCACGATCAACGCGACTTCGGTCTATCCGCGTGTCGTCGTGCAGCGTGTGCTGGAGTTGAATGCCGCCGCGGTGGTCTTCGCCCACCAGCATCCTTCGGGCGTCTCCGAGCCGTCCAGCGCGGATCGCATGCTGACCCAGCAACTGCAAGCCGCGCTGGCGCTCATCGATGTGCGGGTACTGGACCACATCATCGTCGGCCAGGGTGCCCCGTTCTCCTTTGCGGAATCCGGCCTGCTGTAGCAATGGCACCGGCTCCTTGATCCACGCGGAGGCTTCGGCCTCCGCTTTTCATTGGCGCAAGACAAGCAGGTATGCGGGCAGTCCGCGATGCGCATTGTTTGTTGGGGCCGCATGGCGTTCGGCGTTTGACTATGGCCCTTGACAACTCTTGGGGGCGCTCGACATGCCAGCATCTTCATCCAGGTTCGCATCGGGCTGGCGAACCCTTGGCCTGGCCGTTGCGCTGCCGGCTTCCCTGGCCGTGTTCAGCCCGGCCAGCTTCGCCGCCGATGTGGTGGTCATCACCGACAGCCGTCACCCGGTCAGGACCATGGGTGGCGAGCAGCTGATCGAGCTGGATGAAGCGCCCCGGATCGAAGCGGAGCTTTCTGCGGCGCTGCCCGCCGATCCCGGACAGGCAACAGCCATCGTGAAGCGCCGGCTGAGCCAGGGGGGCGCTGACCTCCAGCGTCGCATCGCCACCGCATACCAGGGCGTTGCCGACGCATGGAGCCTGGGCATCACCACCATTCCGGCTGTCGTGGTGGATCAGCGCTACGTGGTCTATGGCGAGCCTGACGTGGCCCGCGCCATCGCGCGCATCGAACAGCACCGGAGGGCCGAACCGTGATCCGCTCATTCGACCTTCTGCGCCGCATGCGGGCTGCCGTCACCTCCGTGCTGCTGCTCAGCGCCACGGGCAGCTACGCCCTGAACACGGCGACCATCGTGGGTTCAGTGGCTTCGCCCGATTGCCTGGAGTACCGGGTGGTGGGTATCTGCTACTGGCTCTACTGCACCTGGACCGGCTGCACGGTGCGCACGTCCGTCAAGGTCAGGCACTACATCCCCGATGCGGTGGTTTCGTCCTACTCGAACACCGGCGAGAACCCCTGGGTCGAAGTGCGCGCCATGAGCACGCCCAACCCTTCGGCCCAGGCCGGCGGGGACGGCACCACCAATGAAGATCACGAAAACAATCTCGCGAAGTTCAAGAACGCGGACGTCATCGGCCACCCCGGCGTCGAGGTGTTCAACCAGTTCGTCTCGTCCTCGGGCTATTTCTGCGAGGGCGCAGGCACGGCCTTCATGCCGTACCTGCTCAGTACGCTGGACACGCCGGCCTGGCGCTACAACGTACCGGAGATGGTGTACCCGGAGGCATTGATCCCGGGCATGCGCGAGGTCGGCGCGCGCTCGACCCTGAACCTCTGGGGCAACGTCTATCCGCGCGGCGGCTTCCTGCACCAGACGGACGACCACAAGGCCGGTGCCGTGGTGGCCCAACGGGCCGGCGATGTGGTCACGCGCCGCGGGCAGATCCACGTCTATCAGCCGCTGCTCGCCAACTCCCGCGATGGCTACTGGCCGGCCGGCGCGCTGATGGAGGGCGATGCCTCGACCGGCAAGTGGCAGGAACTCACGCCCGTCCTGTCCTCGTCCTGCACGGTCTTCCCGCGCAACGGCTTCCTGACACAGGCCCAACAAGGCGACTACGCCTGGGCGTTGTGGCGGCCCTATGCGTGCTGCGAACGCCGGGGCCAGGTGTTCCTCGGCAGCGTCGATTTCTATTGAGGGTACGGCGATGAAGCGTCCTGAACTGATGAACCCATCCGCCAAGGTTCGCCGCCCGCTGCGCCCCACGGCGCTAGCCGGCGCGCTCGCCCTGGTCTGTGGCCTCGCGTGGGCGCAGGCCGGCTTCCAGACCAGCGGCCCCGTCATCGGCGATGAGGTCATGTACTCGATCGGCGGTGGCAGTGCGGTGTCCATGGGCCGCGCCGCTGGCATGCGTTCGATCGGGGTCGGCCTGGGTTGGAACAGCAACCTCATCTGCGGCGACATGAGCATCCAGACCACGCTGCGCAATCAGCTCAATGGGATCACGAATGGGTTCCAGCAGATCATGAGCAACGTGATCCAGAGCGCGACCAGTGCCGTGGCATCGCTGCCGGCGCTGATCATCCAGCGTGCCGATCCGGGGCTGTACAACCTGCTGACCAATGGTGTGCTGCAGGCGAGGCTGGATTTCGACCGCTCCAAGCTGACGTGTCGCGCGATGGCCGAGAAGATGGCCGAGACGGCGGGCGGCCAGCTCGGATGGAGCCAGATGGCGGAAGGCATGGCGCTGCGCGATGCGGTGTCGAGCACGGATGCCGTATCGGCGATCGAGCAGGCCGAGACGCGCCGCGGCAACGACGGCGTGCCCTGGGTGGGCGGCAGCAATGCCGGCGGCGCGGGCCAGTCGGCCATCCGGGTGGTCGGTGACGTGACGCGGGCGGGCTACAACCTGGTCAACGGGCGCAGCGTGACTGACACGTCCTCCATCGCGCCCGCCAGTTGCGCGAGCCTGTCCTGCCAGACCTGGACGTCGCCGCAGCAGGCGACCGAATGGGCGACGCGGGTTCTCGGGGAACAGGTACAGCGCACGTGTGATTCCTGCACCAAGACCGAGACCGTGCCTGGCGTCGGGCTGACGCCGCTGATCCAGGAGGAGTACGAGACCAAGCTGGAGGCCTTGCAGGAACTGGTCTCTGGGACGCGCAACACGACGTTCGAGAACCTGCATGCAGCCGGCAGCACCTCGCTGCCCATTACACGCGGCGTCATCGAGGCGCTGCGCGACGAGCCAGACCAAGACCTGCTGGCGCGACGTCTCGCGTCCGAGGTCGCGTTGTCGTCCGTGCTGGAGAAGGCATTGCTGCTCCAGCGGACCCTGCTGACCGGCAAGAAGGAACCCAACGTGGCGGCCAACCAGTTGGCGGTCGAGGCCGTGAACCACGAGAGCGACACGCTCGATCAGGAGATCCGCAACCTCAAGACCGAACTTGAACTGCGGCGCGAACTGGCGAACAACTCGCCCATGGCCATCATCCAGCGCCACGGGACGCGCGCGGCCGGCTCGCGCGGCATCTACGAAGGCGACCCGGTGCCCGACCGCCTCGATCGGTTGCAGCGGGGCAACCCGGGAGGCACGCCATGAACGCGGCCTGGCTGCGCCCGCGCTGGCTTTTCAGCCGGCGCGCGGCAAAGGCGCTGCTCCTGGCGGTGGTCATCATCGCCGCGGCCGTGGGCGCCAATCTCGTCGGCATCTACCTCGTCGGCAGCGTTGCCGGCTGGGAGCGGTGGCTGGCTGCCAGCGCGGGCTACTTCCTGGTGTGGCGGCTGTGCCTGTACGGCGCGACGGTCTATGGCTGGGTCTGGATGCGCCGCCGGCTGCTGGCCCGCGAGGAAGACGCGCAAGCGCGGCGACGCCTGGTGCGCAGCGAGATCGCCGGCGTCGTCGCCATCGTGGCGCTGGAAGCCAGCCTGCTGATGCAGAGCTGAAGAGGGAGCCGCGCCATGACGCTTTTTACGACCGACTACCTGGAGTACTACCTGACGCTGGTGTCCTGGATCGTCAACAACGGCATCTGGGCGGTGCTGGTGTCGAGCGGAGTATTCGCGCTGCCGTTCGTCGCCATCATCGTGCAGGAGTGGTTGAAGGCCCGTGCGGAAGGTGCCGACGAAGGCAACAAGGGCGTGCTCTCGGCTGCGCGCATCGAGAACCGGGTCTTCGTCGCCATCGTGGTGGTGATGTTCGCTGGCATCCCGTTCATCGACGTGGACCTCAACACCATCCAGTACGACAGCTCGCGCTCGGCCCAGTGCCAGGTCAGCGTGCCGCAGCCCACGGATACCGGCTGGTCGCAGTCCTTCAGCACCATCAACAACCAGTCGGCGAAGGTGCCGGTCTGGTGGGCTTTCATGCACGCGCTCTCGCGCGCCGTCACGAGCGCCTCGGTGGCGGCGATCCCATGCGGCACGGACCTGCGGCAGATGCGCATGGAGATCGACGCGACCCGCATTGACGACCCGGTACTGGCTCAGGAAGTAGCGGATTTCTCGCGGGATTGCTATGGGCCTGCGCGGGCCAAATTGTTCATGCAGCGCCCTCAGCTTGATGAGCAGCAGATGCACGACGTGACCTGGATAGGGTCGAGGTTTTTCACGGGCACGGGCGGCTACTACGACACCTACCGCTCAAGCACGCCGCGCGACGACTGGCCCTACGACAGCACCCGCGATGCGGGGCTTGCACAGGTGGGCAGCGGTGGCGGCTACCCGACCTGCAGGCAGTGGTGGGCCGATGGCGGAAATGGCCTGCGGGCACGCCTGCTGGGACAGGTGGACCCGAACCTGTTGAATCGCCTGGCAGGCTGGGCCGGGTTCCTGAGCAGGGCCGAGGTGGACGACTCGGTGATCCGCGCCATCGCGTCACCGCGGCAACAGAAATTGAACCAGGGTAGCGTCTATACGGACTATGGCGGCCAGATCGACAAGACCTTGCCGAACATCGTGACGCGGGCCACGGGAGACGTTGGGATGGCCGTCGGCGCGATTGCCGCGTTTCCCGCCATGGACGTCGTGAGACAGTCTCTGCCCATGGTCCTCGCCTTGCTCAAGATGGCGCTGGTCATCTGCATCCCGCTTGTGCTGGTCGTAGGCACCTACGATCTGAAGACGGTCGTTACCGTCAGCGTCGTGCAGTTCGCGCTCTTCTTCACGGACTTCTGGTTTCAGCTTGCGCGCTGGATCGATTCGACGATCCTGGATGCGCTCTATGGCTGGGGGTTCGGCTGGAATCGGCCGCACACCAACTTCGACCCGCTGGTGGGGCTGAACAACGCCTTCGGAGACATGCTCCTGATGTTTGTCACGGGCACGATGTTCATCGTACTGCCTACGTTCTGGATCATGGCCTTGGCTTGGGCGGGCGTTCGTGCCGGCAACGTGTTGCAAGGCCTCGCAGGAGCCACCGGAGATGCCAAGGCTGCTGGCGGAAGGGGAGGAAGCATTGCGATCAATGCAGTGTCGAAGAAGTGATCGCTGCTAGTCGTCCTCGACATGAGGATCAATGCGGAAACCGTCGTAGGTGTATAGGCCGAATCCTGCTGGTCCGTTTCGCCACTCTGGCTCGGGCAACTCCTCGCCCAAGTCGGTGTTGCGGGCCATCCAGGCAACCACCATGACGCACACCATCACCAGGGCCAGCCAGAAGGTGGTGTACAGCAGCACCCCGAGCGCAGCCAGCTTAACCATCCACACGAGCGCGGTGGCTCCAGCCGTCGGCATGCCCTTGGAAACCAACCAGTTCGACGCCCGCCGTTCACAGCGCGCGTAGGCACGCCATCCGCGGCCAAAGGCGCGGCCGAGGCGTTCTGCGGTGCTGGTGCGAGTCGTGGTGTTCATGGTCGTCTCCTACTGCTGAGGGATGCCTATTTCAGTTTGGTCCATTTCATTCTGTTTAGGGCTTCAATGTGTTCTCTTGCTGCTTCAGGACGCTTCGTCATCCGGTTCCAACGGGCCAGGGTCGGGCTCCACGCCGATGCGGTATGTAGCAACGAAACGCGGCCAGTCCACATGGTCAACGAGATCGATGTCCTCGATGACACTGACCTTCGCGCTGGCACGCTCGAACAGCGCGATGCTCTTGGCGGGATAGTTGTTGCGCGACGGATAGAGCACCCCGTCGAACAGCACCTGGCCGTCATCTCCAAGCATCGCATGCACCTGGGCCGACACCTGCTGCGTGTGCGTGTAGTCGCGGCTGGCCAACTGCTCCAGGTTCAGGCCGAAGTAGCCCGCCATGACGCCCGGCGCCGTGAGGTCGGCCAGAAGCACGTCGTCCATCACGCCCACTGCGCGCACCATCCGGCTCTGGACTTCTTTCAGCGCGATCGAGCGCTTCGTGTCCGCAAGCCACTGGTGCTTATGAAACACCGACTCCATCAGCGCCGTGGGCAGGTCGCGCCCCAGGTAGAGCACCCCGTAGGCCTGGGCCGGGTCATCGTAGCGATTGGTGCTGCTGCGGCCATAGTACAGCGGGCTGCCCCGATAGACGACGCGGCTCACATGCTGGAGCAGCTCACCGGCATCGATCAGGAACGAAGGCAGCTCGTGGCTCATGGCGATCTCGCTTCAATGCACCTGAACGCCCAGCACGTTGAACACGGCCTCGGCCACGTCGTCGATCGTGCCATGCGTCACCGCATCCACTGGCGAGCGGCCGCCCAAACCTTCGAGCGGTTCGGACAGTGCGCGGTAGATCGTCCAAGGGTCGATGCCCTCGACCTCCTGAAGCACGGTTTGGGTCAACTGCTGCTTCACCGGGTCGAGCTGCCAGTCGGGCAGTTTCTGGCCTCGCGGCCCCACGTTCAGCGCCAGCAGCCGACGGGCGAGGATGTCCTTGTAGATCTGCTGGCGCGACTTGTCCGCCAGCTTGGCGTACTCCGCGGGCGGCAGGTTGTGCGGCTGGTTGAAGGTTTCCAGCAGCACGGCGCGGCCTCGCTGGACGTCGGTTTCAGTCGGCGCCCAGCGCGTCTCAGCGCGCAGCGCAGCCGTCTTACGCTTCAAGGCGTGCTCCACCGTTTCACCTTCGAGGTTGGCTGGCAGCTTTACCGCCTCCACGCGCTCGTGAATGAACGCCTGCAACTCGGCCGCGAAAGCCGGCGCATCCCGGATTTCGACGGTATCCGCGAAGCGGCGCACATCCTCCACGGTGACACGCGGCAGACGGTCGGCAATGAATTCAATGGCGGTGGGCATGGTCATCTCCCAGGTAGGTTTGAGACAGGACTTACTCTAGTCGCCTTTGTCGCATTTGTCAACTTTGACGCCTAGAGAGCAACCTACCTGGCGAAAACAGCGTCTCCGCAGCATAGGCCGAGGCCAGCGGCTGGTCGCCGCGCAATCCATTCGTGCGGGTTCCACATTGACGCTGGAACCGCAACCCAGGCCCCGCTATACCGAAACGGTTAAAGGCCAAAGGGCCGAAACGGCAAGGGAATGGGGTGCAAGGGGAAAGGCCCTACCTCGAAAAGGCAAAAAGGCCTCCCGGTCGGCCCGCCACAGGACACCCGCATGCTCTCCCTGTTCCAGCGAAAACGGCCCCCGGTCGCCGGCGCGCCACCGCCAGCACCCGCCACCGTCCTCCCGAAAGGGTTGATGCGGCCCGAGTCGGCCGCATCGCTGCTGGCCACCCCGCGCCGGCAGAAGCTGCTGGAGCACATTTGGCAGCGCACCTCGCTGTCGCGCAGGCAATTCGCCACGCTGTACCGAGCGCCCCTGGAACGCTACGCCGAGCTGGTCCAGGCCTTCCCGGCCTCCGAGGCGCATCACCATGCCTATCTGGGCGGCATGCTCGACCACGGCCTCGAAATCGTCGCCTACAGTCTGAAACTGCGGCAGTCCCATCTGCTGCCCATCGGCGCCAGCCCCGAAGACCAAGCGGCACAGTCCGAAGCCTGGACCGCCGCCGTCGCCTACGCCGCGCTGCTGCACGACATCGGCAAGATCGCCGTCGATCTGCACGTCGAGCTGGCCGACGGCAGCATCTGGCACCCTTGGCACGGCCCGCTGCGCCAGCCATACCGATTCCGCTACCGCGACGATCGCGAGTACCGCCTGCACAGCGCCGCGACAGGTTTGCTCTACCACCAACTGCTCGACCGTGAGGCCCTGGACTGGCTCAGCGGCTATCCGTCCCTGTGGGCACCACTGCTCTACGTCCTGGCCGGGCAGTACGAGCACGCCGGCGTACTGGGCGAACTTGTCGTGCAGGCAGACCGGGCCTCGGTGGCCCAGGAGCTGGGCGGCGATCCGGCCCGCGCCATGGCTGCGCCCAAGCACGCGCTGCAGCGCAAGCTGCTCGACGGGTTGCGCTACCTGCTCAAGGAACAGTTGAAACTGAACCAGCCGGAAGCCTCCGATGGCTGGCTCACCGACGATGCCCTGTGGCTGGTGAGCAAAACGGTCTCGGACAAACTGCGTGCGCACCTGCTGTCCCAAGGCGTCGATGGCATCCCTGCGAACAACACCGCGGTGTTCAACGTCCTCCAGGATCACGGCATGTTGCAGCCGGCGCCCGACGGCAAGGCTATTTGGCGCGCGACCATAACCAGTTCCACCGGCTGGTCCCACTCGTTCACCCTGTTGCGCCTCGCTCCTGCGCTGATCTGGGAATCTGGCGAGCGACCGACGCCTTTTGCAGGCACGGTAGCGATCGACGCGGCAGTCGCCGAAAACGACGCCGAGGCGCCGAAAATGCCGCCTGCGGCCATGGCGAAGGCAGCCCCGAACGGTCAGAAACTTCCATCTTGGGAAGGCAGTAGTACCGTCACCGCCTCACCGCCTAAGGCCCAGCCCGTGTCCGATGTCATGGAGGACATGCTGGCAATGGTGAGCACGAGCGGCTCGCCTGGTGCCGAGCAGGATGTGGAGCCGGTCGCACAGAGAAGCTACCCCGCAGACCCCAGCACTCCTATGCCAGCGACTGCCGCAGTGCTTCCTTCGCCACCACCATCTACTGCTAAACCACCCCTAACAGCAGCGCCCCCGTCAGGCGAACATTTCATGATGTGGCTGAAACAGGGAATTGCTTCGCGCCGGCTCATCATCAACGACGCAAAAGCGCTCGTGCATTCCGTGAATGACACGGCCTACTTGGTCAGCCCAGGTGTGTTCCAGCGCTACGTCCAGGAGCACCCTCATGTCGGCACGCTGGCACGGCAGGACAAGATGCCGGATTGGCAGTGGGTGCAGAAGCGCTTTGAGAAACTGGGGTTGCATCGAAAGCACGACAGCGGCTTGAACATCTGGATCTGTGAAGTCACCGGGCCGCGCAAGTCCCGGAAGCTGCATGGGTATTTGCTGATCGATGCGAATTGGTTGTTCGATGCAGTACCACCCAACAATCCTTATCTCAGAGTTACGCAAGAGATTTGAGCATGGAGTCCTACGTGGCGGTGAGATACGGTAGAGTTCGCCTTGGTAGGTTAGCGGCTAGCCAAGGTGTCCAGCACAAAGTCAGCGCGTTGCGCCACTCTGATCTTGGGCAACCGCGATACCGCATAGCCCAGCGCTGGATAGGTGCGCTGAAGCCGCTCGAATTCAGCCCGCGCTTCATCCATGCTGTGACGGCGTTCTTCGTCCTGCACATAGATTTCAGGCCACGGCGGGGCCAGAAAGATGCGCGAGTGGTAGCGATGCGACTGGGCAATCGTGTCCAGAATAGTAGTGCCGTCCAGTGCCTGGGGTGCTGCCGCCGCGTCGATCAGGCCACGGTCGAAGAACACCCATTGCGTATTGCTGCGTGGCGCATTGGCATGGTTGTCTAGCGCAAGGTCGATGGCCCCGCGCAGGAAGGCCGTCATGTCGAGCCACGGCAGGGCCTGGCCGCCCGTGCGTGTTTGTTCCTGAACGATACGCCGTCCAGGCTCCTCAATTACGGCATCCCTGGATTTCCATTCAACCCCCACAAACGAGAACGACGATCAACTATCTCCTGAAAGGCCATCAGCATCCATCAAGGCCAGCATGCCAACAATGAGTGCGTGCATGCCCTGTTGAGTTCGGCCTCCATCTCGGCTTCCTCCGTCGCACGGTCTGCATCCACGACGGGTTCCCGTTCGGCGACCGAGTACACCGTGTCGGCCACGGCAAGGCAGTGGAACGCCACGGTGGTCAACAGCCAGCGCGCATGCTCCATCGATATGCCGTAGGCCTGAGCGATGTGGCGTTGGTGGCCGACGATTTTGTCGAGCATGGGCTGGGTCGCCGCCAGACGGCGGATCACGTTGGGTACGCCTTGCCGTCGCCAAGATGCTTGGGCTTGAGCATCGGCGTCTCGTGGGCGTGCAGCACCACGTGGCGACGCAGTTCGTCATCCAGCGCCTTTACCATCGGCTGCAGTTGCGCGCCGCACGCACCGACCCACTGTGCCAGCGTCGAGCGGGCAACAGTAAGTCTGATGCTCTTTGCGCATTCAGATGAATGCATTACGCCCATACGAAATCCGAAATCAGCTCGGCCGCGCACAGCAGATGGCAGTTGTCTATGGCTGTAAATGCGCTTCCCGCAGAGCCATGTCCTCTCTCAGAATACGCTGGATCTCCAGTATCGCGGCCGCGCTCTGTTGCACGCTGTGCCCCGAAATAATGACTTTCTCGGACTGTGCGCCGGGAAGATGTGCGCTGCGATAAGGCACAAGACCGTCATCGGAATCATCGAGGGCCACTTCGGAATTGGCTTGGGCCACGATCGAGTGATAGCGCACCTGGGATGAGATGGGAAAGCCCGCCGCCGTACGCACGAACGGATCGTTTTCGTCGAGATTGTTCACGCTATTGGGAATGGTTGCCAGGCTTTCACGGCTGCTGGCGGCCGCATTGGGTGCCAGTGTATGGGCGAGTTCTTCGAGCACCGTAATGGGAAAGCGGATAAATCCCGCCATCCAGCGCCCCAGGCGTCCACCCGCGACCGATGTGCCCCGATGAGGCGCCGCGATGAAGATGGCACTGCTGACATTCGGGAAGGGCTCGAAGCGCAACATGGGATCAATGCGCCTGATCTGCTGCGGCGTCAACCGACTGTGATCCGCAGCCAATTGCACCAGCGATTGATCGGTTGACGACACCATCAACCGCGCGATGACCCCGCCCATGCTATGCCCCACCAGCACGAGGTCGGACGACGCCGGCGCTTGGCCGGATGGGTCGAAATGCGTCAGCGTATCCCCGAGCGCCCTGCGAATCATGGCGTGGTTCAACGCGACTGGCATGTTGGTCGGGTAGTAGACCTGCCAGATCTGGTAATGCTGGCGCAGGGCCTCATCGCCCAGGATTTCGTTGGCGAGTTCCACCCAGGCTTCAGGGCTGCTGGCCAGTCCGTGCAGCATGACGATGATCCGCCTGTTCGGATCGTAGGGCTGCATCAAGTAGACGTGCGGGCGGTCGATGCCACCCTCGCGCCCGAGCAGGCTGCGCAGCGACTGGCGGTTGAAATTGGCACGGGCCAGCCATACGCCATAGCCGGCCGTGAAATTGGCCGCCAGCGGCACACGTTGGCCGCGCAGCATAATGGCCGATTCCACATAGGGGTCATGCACCGTCAGACGGGCTGTACGAGCATGCAGCACGCTGTCCAAGTTGTCTCCGTCGGGATGCAGCAGAACCGTCATGGACGGCGCGGGCATCTCGCTCCAGGGCAGCGGTTGCTGATCATGTTTTGCCGCTGGGCGACCACCCCGAGTTGGGGCGGCGCTCAGGGACTCGTCCGGAATGACCGCCACAAGCTCGGCGCCAAAGCCGTCGCGCCGGTAGAGGCTACGCAATCCACGGAAAGACAGGGACGAGGCTGGCAGGAGTTCGGCTGGCACCGCCGTACTGCCCGGTAAGCGCGCGCCGCGCATATCCAGCTTCAGTTCCCAGCCTGCAATGTTCCAACTGGTCTGGTCGGGCAACTGCGTCGGCATTTGTTGCCGAACTTCGAACATGCCGGTGGCCGCATGCTCGACGGCATAGTTATGGCAATGCTGATCAAGGTCCACCGTTGTCGCTTCTCAAACGTTATCCGCAGATGAAGCAGCAGACCCTGGCAATGGCCGCAGATCAAAACAACGGATTCGAGCAGTCGCGCAAGCCCACCCGACGTGAAGAGTTCTTGCGGACCATGGAGACAATAGTGCCTTGGGCCGCCCTGTGCCAGGTGATAGAGCCGCACTACCCCAAGGCCGGCAACGGCCGTCCGCCCATTGGGTTGGAGCGCATGCTGCGCATCCATTTTCTTCAGCACTGGTTCAACCTGGCCGATCTGGCGTGCGAGGAGGCTCTGTATGACAGTGCCAGTCTGCGCCGCTTTGTGGGGATTGACCTGGGCCGCGAACGCGTGCCCGACGCCACCACGCTGCTGAAGTTTCGCAAACTGCTCAATGAGCAAAAACTGGGTGAAGCCCTGTTTGCCAAGGTAGGCCAGCAATTGCAGGAGCGCGGCTTCAAGGTCAACACCGGCACCATCGTGGATGCCACGATCATCGCAGCGCCCAGCTCCACCAAGAACGCCGACAAGGCGCGCGACCCCGACATGCACCAGACCCGCAAAGGCCAGCAATGGTATTTCGGCATGAAGCTGCACATTGGCGTGGACAGCCAAAGCGGGCTGGTGCATAGCGCCGTGGTGACGGCGGCCAACGTGCATGACAAACACCCGCTGCCCGATTTACTGCACGGCAGCGAACAGCGCGTCTATGGCGACTCGGCCTATGCCAGCCAGAAAGCACTGATAGCGAGCAAGGCCCCCAAGGCCAAGGACTTCACCAACCAGCGCACCCGCCGTGCAGGCGAGGTGGACGAAGTTCAGCGGGCCAAGAACCGCAACAAATCGCGGGTGCGTGCCCGGGTCGAGCATGTCTTTGCGGTGGTCAAGCGCCTGTGGGGATTCACCAAGGTGCGCTACCGCGGGCTTCAGAAGAACGCCACGCGTGCGTTCACGGCCTTGGCGCTGGCCAACATTTACCTGTGCCGCAGTCATCTGTTGGGACAGGTGCGCCCGTAAGGGCGGAAATCGGGCCTCAGCGCCCCGCGAACTGCCCAAATGGGCCGCGCGAGAGGCATAAAAGTCCAAAAAACTGCGTCATCCAGGTTTGCGCGGAAATTTTCGACGGCTTGTTCAGCGTAGCCTTATACCAATCCCGCACTTGGGTCTGGCGATCCTCGAAGGCCCGCTCTCCCGGAGTATGGTCACCAAGGAACAGATAAGCATAGGCATAGCGAATCGTCTCAAGCCAGGCGGCTTGCTGCGCTGAGCCGGGCTTCATGGCCTGAGCCTGCGCCAGCCATAGTTCGGACAGTGCAGCCAGGCGTCTATCCGTGGCGACCCCCGTCACGGTAGCCAAGGCCTCCGCGCACTCCGAGGAGATCGGCTTTGCGCATGCCTGCTCATCCAATGCCGCCACCCTGATGGTCTGGACAGTCGCATCGCTGAGCTTGCCACGTGTCAGGATGTCGCCGCGCTTGAGTTCGATGGCCTCCCTGGCAGGTAGCGTATGAACTTCAACCACTGGGCCGAACTCGCGCAGGATCGAGCAGCCCCCCAGCAGCAGCGGAGCAAGAGCGGCGCATGCAATGAGAAGGCAGGCCTGCGGGAACCTCATGGATTCACCTCGTTGGCAGGGATGCCTGGCACGCCTTGTCGAATCGACATCGAGAAGTCATCCTCTGACACATCGGAAGCAAGGGCACGTTCGTTGATATGCCCCAGTGCCTGCAATTCATCGTAACGATAGCCAGGCGTCAATCCATGCAGGTCGTAGACGTACCGCGCAAAATATCCAGACAGCAGCAGGCGATAGTCCATTGGCAATGCGGGCGCAATGACCCGGGCCAGCTCGAATACGATGGTCGTGCAGTTACTGGTTAACGTGTTGTAAAAGCGCGGTTTCTGCCGCAGTTCATTGGCCGCGTTCAGATACTCCAGAAACAACGCGCGGGCACTCGCCTGATTCATCTGCAAGCGATAGAGATAAACATCTTCGCCTCGCGCGTTGCTGCGCGTACGCACAATGTCTCGCTCATCGGCGGCTACCAGGATCTGCTCGAACTGACGGAAGAATCCTCCTACCGCCGAGAAGGACTCATGGCGTTCCTTGCGAATTTCCAGCGAGAACACCACGCGTTCACCGCCATCGAAGCCGAACGACACCAGGGTGTGGGCGATGTGCGGCCCCATCCAGTAGGAAAGCACCAAGTCGGCGCTGCGCAGACGATCCAGGTCGTATGTGCGGCTCTCCCACTGCGGGGTGTAGTCGGTTTCGCTGCGCCACTGGAAGTTGCGCACATTATTCAGGTGAACATGGTTGCCGTCGATCCTGGCCTCCAGCAACTGAGCGACATCGTCAGCCCATACACGCTGGTGTGACGGCTGCAGCGTCCCCCACCACATGAGCAGGGAGGCGGCTGCGATCACAAATGCGAATCCGGCGATGTTGCGATTGCGCCGCCCAAGCAAGCCCGCCCGCGACAAGACAACGGTCACACCCAATGTGGACCACATGGCAATGACGAACCATCGCACCACCGAAGGTCCCGGCATCTGATGCCACAGAGCCAGCGCACCCCACACAGTCAGCAGCAGTACCACAAAGCCGATCGCCAAGCCTGCAAGGGCGCGCAGGACTCTGTGCATCACTCCGCTCATTGAGGCTGCAAAAGCTCAAGCAACAGTTGCCGGTGCGCATCCCGTAACTGCACCAGCGAGATGGAAGGATTCCCCTTGGACAGCATCGAGGAACTCAGCCACAGCACTGCGGGCGCGAGCGCCAACGGGAAGAAGTGTTCGGTCAAGACGCCTGGGCGAATGACGCCTCGGCGTATGTTGCGGTGGATGATCGTCTGCGCCCGCTCTTTCAGCCCGAGCGCAACTTCGTTGTGCCAACGCTGCACCAGCTCTGGAGTTCGGGCGCTTTCGGCCAGAAGCAGCCGGTAGATCGACATCGTGGCAGGGGAGCTGAAGGTCGCGTACAGGCGATCCAGGTAGACATCTACCAGCTCTGGCAACGTCAGATCCTCATCCGGGAGCCAGCCCTGGAAATCACAAATCTGCTTCGTCGTACGTTCGAGCAAGGCGTGAAAAATTTCTTCCTTGCTTTTGAAGTGGGCATAGATGCCAGCCTTGGACAAGCCCGCGCATTCCGCCAGGCGCTCCATCGACACTGCGTTGTATGTCCGATCCGCGAATTCGACCAGGGCCGCGTCGAGTATTTCCTCTTTCCTGGCGGCAGAGGACAGGTAGCGGCGCTTGTTGTCTGGCGCGTCATCTTTCTTGGGTGGCATTCAAAGGCTCTGTTCAAAGATCTGAGGGGTGTTCCCATGGGCCTGTCACCGGCTCTACCAAGAATCAGGGCCTTCCTTGAACCCAAGCCGGCAGCTCGAATTGACCTGCGTCAATGACCGACGAGCCCGCTGATTGCGGTTCTTGGATTGTAACGTATAATTGAAAACAACCGTCCAGTGGTTTGTTTTCAGATTTCACAATGCAGATCAACACAGGGCGCGAGTGAACCTGGCACATCGGGTTACGACACAGGAAGAGCGCCCTATCAACCAGCCGGGGAACACGGGGATGCACATATCAACAAGGAGATGAAGTGGGCTTGACAGCACTTGCAAGCAAGAAAGTAGGGCCTGCGGACACCAGCCACGAACCCCGCATTGCGCGGGTGGCAGCCATTCCCTCCTCTGCGACCAGACCCTCTTCAGCCCGATACCTGTACGGAACGTGACCATGCTCCCAACTTCCCCGTTGTTTCCTGCGTTCAGATTGCGCGCTGCCTCGTTGGCCCTGAGCGCCGTCGTCTTGACCGGCTGCATGTCGCTCGCTCCGGCGCCAGACACCCCGCCATTGCCCGTGCCCGAAGCCTGGCCCGCGCATCTTGGATCAGGCACCGACGGCGCCCACGCGGGAGAGCTTGCCTGGCAGGCGTACTTCACCGACCCCCTGCTGCAACGCCTCATCGAGACTGCGCTGGAAAACAACCGCGACCTGCGCGTGGCCGCGCTGCGCGTCGAGGAAGCCAGCGCCACATTCCGCATTCAGCGCTCGGATCGTTTTCCTGCCATGGGCGTGGGCGCCCAAGGTGGACGCGCGCGGGTCCCTGGCGACCTGAACATGTCGGGCCGATCGCTGGTGGGCGGCGAGTACCGGGCCGAGGTGGGTTTGACCACCTGGGAACTGGATCTGTGGGGTCGGATCCGCAACCTGGAAGACGCCGCCCTGCAAGCTTGGCTGGCTTCCGACGCGGCTCGCCAGGCCGTCCATTTGGCGCTGATCGCCCAGGTGGCAGACGGCTATCTTGGCCTGCGCGAGATCGACGAACGCGTGGCGATCGCACGGCAAACCGTGACCACCCGCGAGGAGTCCTATCGCATTTTCCGGCGCCGCGTCGAAGTCGGCTCGACCTCGAAGCTGGATCTCACACAGGTCCAGACCCTGCTGAACCAAGCTCAGGCGCTGCTGACGCAGCTTGAGCAGGCTCGCACCACGCAACTGCACGCCCTGGCACTGCTGGTAGGCGCTGATCCCGGCCCGCTGCCCGCCAAGGCACCCTTCGATGAAACGACGGTTCTGGCTGAGCTGCGGGCCGGTCTGCCTTCGGAGCTGCTGGTCAGTCGCCCGGACATCATTTCCGCCGAACACCAATTGCGTGCCAGCAATGCCCACATCGGCGCGGCCCGCGCGGCGTTTTTGCCGCGCATTGCGCTGACCGGCAGCTTCGGCACGGCCAGCTCCGACTTGAATGGCTTGTTCGATTCCGGCAGTCGTGCCTGGACCTTCATGCCCACCCTGTCGCTGCCCATCTTCGATGGCGGGCGCCGCCGCGCCAATCTGGAGCTGAGCGAAGTGCGCCGCGACATCGCCGTCGCCGGATACGAAAAAACCATTCAAACGGCCTTCCGCGAGGTGGCCGATGCGCTGAGCGCAAAGCACTGGCTGGCTGAGCAGTTGACGATCCAGAGAGCCAACCTGGAAGCGCAAAGCGAACGCGCACGCCTGGCCAAGTTGCGCTACGACAACGGCTCGGCCGCCTTCTTGGAAGTGCTGGATGCCCAACGCGATCTGCTGGGAGCCCAGCAACAACTGGTACAGGCGCGCCGCGCGCTGCTGTCCAGCCAGGTGGCGCTGTATGCCGCGCTCGGCGGCGGCACCCTCGCCGCAGCCGGCGAGGCACAGGGTGCGGCCTCGACTCCCGCTTCCACCCCATCAACCCGTTAAGGCACGCCGAACCCATGACTGTCTCCCCCTCTCTCAAGAAAAAACTCCTGGTCGCTTTCGCTGCAGCGGTTGTTGCCGCGCTGGCCTGGTGGAGCTGGACGAGGTTTACCGACAGCGGCCCGGGCGAAGGATTCGTCAACGGCAATGGCCGCATCGAAGCCACCGAGATCGACGTGGCCACCAAACTTCCCGGCCGCATCGAAGACATCCTGGTGCGTGAAGGCGATTTCGTCACAGCCGGCCAGCCACTGGCCAAGATGCGGCTGGAAACGCTGGAAGCGCAGCGCGACGAGGCCCTGGCCATGCGTCAGCAGGCTGAGCATTCGGTGACCGCGGCGCAGGCACAGGTGGCGCTGCGTGAAGCCGACGTGACTGCCGCCTTGGCTCTGGTTGGTCAGCGCGAGTCCGAACTGGACGCCGCGCAACGGCGCCTGACACGCTCCAGCACGCTGTCGAGTGAGGGAGCCGCCTCGATCCAGGAACTGGACGATGACCGGGCGCGCGTACGGGGCGCCCAAGCGACCCTCGCGGCCAGCAAGGCACAGGCCGCCGCTGCCCGCGCCGCGGTCGAGGCCGCCAAGGCGCAGCTCGTCGGCGCGAGGTCCAGCGTGTCCGCTGCCACGGCCAGCATCAACCGCATCGAAGCCGACATACGCGACAGCGAACTGCGCTCGCCGCGTGACGGTCGGGTGCAGGTGCGGGTGGCGCAACCCGGCGAGGTGCTGGGATCGGGCGGACGCGTCCTGAATCTTATCGACCTGTCGGACGTCTACATCACCTTCTTCCTGCCCGAGACCGTGGCCGGCCGCGTCGCGCTGGGTTCCGAGGTCCGCATCATTCTGGATGCCGCGCCGGAGTTTGTTATTCCAGCGAGCGTTTCCTTCGTCGCCAGTGTGGCGCAATTTACTCCCAAGACGGTAGAAACCGCGAGCGAGCGGCAGAAACTGATGTTTCGCGTGCGCGCGCAGATTTCGCAGGAGTTGCTGCGTGAGCACCTCAATCAGGTCAAGACCGGGTTGCCCGGCGTGGCCTGGATCAAACTCGACGCCAATGCCGAGTGGCCTCAAAACCTCTCCGTTCGCGTGCCGGAGTAAGGTATGAGCCACAGTGCGAGTGCGCAGCCCACGACCGTTGCAAGCGTCCGTCAGGTGCGCTTGCGTTACGGCGACGTCATCGCCCTGGATGGCATCGATCTGGACATTCCCGCCGGACGGATGGTCGGCCTGATCGGCCCCGACGGCGTGGGCAAATCCAGTCTGCTCTCATTGCTGGCGGGTGTGCGCATCATCCAGGAGGGCACGGTCGAGGTGCTGGGTGGCGACATGGCCAGCAAGGCCCATCGCAAGCAGGTATGCCCGCGCATCGCCTACATGCCGCAGGGACTGGGCAAAAACCTGTATCCGACGCTCTCGGTCGAGGAGAATCTGCAATTCTTCGCGCGCCTGTTCGGTCATGGCGCCGCAGAGCGCCGCCAGCGGATCGACGAACTGACTCAGGCCACTGGCCTGTTCAAATTCCTGGAGCGCCCGGCAGGCAAGCTGTCCGGGGGCATGAAGCAAAAACTCGGCCTGTGCTGCGCGCTGATTCATGACCCGGATTTTCTGATTCTCGATGAGCCGACGACTGGCGTGGACCCGCTGGCGCGCGCGCAGTTCTGGGATCTGATCGAGCGCATCCGCGCCGATCGCCCCGGCATGAGCGTGATCGTGGCTACCGCCTACATGGATGAGGCACAGCGCTTCGACTGGCTCGCCGCCATCGACGACGGCAAGGTCCTCGCCACCGGTACGCCGAAGGAATTGCTGGAGACAACAAACAGCCCGAACCTGGAAGAGGCATTCATCCGCCTGCTCCCGGAAGAGAAAAAGCGCGGACACCAAGCGGTTGTCATTCCGCCTCTGCCTGAGGACGGCGCGGACGATATCGCCATCGAAGCCGAGGGGCTGACCATGCGCTTTGGCGACTTCGTTGCCGTCGACAGCGTGTCCTTCCGCATCCGGCGCGGTGAAATCTTCGGCTTCCTCGGCTCCAACGGCTGCGGCAAGTCTACGACGATGAAGATGCTTACCGGCCTGTTGCCGGCGAGCGAGGGTCGGGCCTGGCTGTTCGGCCATGAAGTGAACCCGCATGATCTGGGCACCCGCCGCCGCGTCGGCTACATGTCCCAAGCGTTCTCGCTCTACAGCGAAATCACGGTACGCCAGAACCTGGAGTTGCACGCCAAGCTCTTCAGTGTGTCCCCGGAGGACATTCCTGCTCGCGTCGATGAGATGGTGGAGCGCTTCGGGCTGGTGGACGTCATCGACAGCCTGCCGGCCAGTCTGCCTCTGGGCATACGCCAACGCCTGTCGCTGGCTGTGGCCATGGTGCACAAGCCAGAACTGCTGATTCTGGACGAACCGACTTCGGGCGTCGACCCGGTGGCGCGCGATGCGTTCTGGCGACTGCTCATCGAGCTGTCGCGGCGTGACCGGGTGACGGTCTTCATTTCCACCCACTTCATGAACGAGGCAGAGCGCTGCGACCGCATGTCGATGATGCATGCGGGCAAGGTGCTCGACAGCGACGTGCCCGCCAGACTGGTCGAGAAGCGCGGCGCCAAAACCCTTGAAGAGGCCTTCATCGGCTACCTCGTCGAAGCCGAGGGCGGCACGGCGGCGCCGGCCAGCCAGCCCGGGGCCGCCGATCACGAGGAGCAACCATCGGCGGCGCCCGCTGAACACGGTGGGCACCGCTCTGGCGGTTTCAGTCTGCAGCGAATGTTCAGCTATCTGTGGCGCGAGACGCTGGAATTGCAGCGGGACCCGGTACGCGCCACGCTGGCGCTGGGCGGTTCGCTGCTGCTGATGTTCGTGATCGGCTTCGGCATCACCATGGACGTCGAGGACCTGAGCTATGCGGTGCTCGATCGCGACCAGACCACGCTTAGCCAGAACTACACGCTGAACTTGGCCGGATCGCGCTACTTCACCGAGCACGCGCCGATCGTCGACTACGACGATCTTGATCGACGCATGCGCAACGGCGAACTGTCGCTGGCCATTGAGATCCCCCCTGGCTTCTCTCGCGATGTGTTGCGAGGCCAGAACGTGCAGATAGGTGCCTGGATCGACGGCGCCATGCCGCAACGCGCGGAAACCGTCCAGGGCTACGTTCAGGGCATGCACCAGCACTGGCTGCTCGTACAGGCCAGCGAACGCAGCGGTGCCAGCGCCGCAGGCAATGCGAGCGTCGAGACGCGCTTTCGCTACAACCCCGATGTCAAGAGTCTGCCGGCGATGGTGCCCGCCGTGATTCCCCTGTTGCTGCTCATGCTGCCGGCGATGCTGACCGCGCTGGCGGTGGTGCGCGAGAAAGAGACAGGCTCGATCACCAATCTGTACGTGACGCCGGTGACGCGCATCGAGTTCCTGCTTGGCAAGCAACTGCCCTATGTCGGCCTGGCCATGATGAACTTCCTGCTGATGAGCCTGCTCGCGGTCACCATCTTCGGTGTGCCGGTCACGGGCAGCTTCTTCACCCTGTCGCTGGCCGCGCTGATCTTCTCCTTCGCCGCGACAGGCATGGGGCTGCTGGCCTCGGCCGTCACGCGCAGCCAGATCGCCGCCATGTTCTTTGCCATGATCGGCACCATCATTCCGGCCACCCAGTTCGCCGGCCTGATCGATCCGGTGTCCTCGCTCGAAGGCTCCAGCAAGTTCATCGGCGAGATCTACCCCGCCACGCACATGATCTCCATCAGCCGTGGCGTGTTCAACAAATCACTCGGCCTGGCCGACCTGACGGGGCCGCTGTGGTCGATGCTCATTTCGGTTCCGGTCATTCTCGGCGTGGCTGTTTTGCTACTCAAGAAGCAGGAGCGTTGAGATGCGCAGAAGAAACCTGGCCAACATCTACGACCTTGGTGTCAAGGAGCTGTGGAGTCTTTGGCGCGATCCGATGATGCTTGTGCTCATCGTCTATGTGTTCACCGCGTCGGTCTACACCAAGGCCACGTCCATGCCGGAGACGCTGCACAACGCGCCCATCGCCATCGTCGACGAGGATAATTCGGCGCTGTCCCAGCGGGTTGCCTCGGCCTTCTACCCCCCGCAGTTCACGCCACCGGCCATGATCGACTATGGGGACGTGGACCCGGGCATGGACGCGGGGCTGTACACCTTCGCCCTGGTCATTCCGCCCAACTTCCAGCGCGACGTGCTGGCCCGGCGCTCGCCTGCGTTGCAGCTCAACGTTGACGCTACCCGCATGAGCCAGGCATTCACGGGCAGCGGCTACATTCAGCAGATCGCCATCGGCGAGGTCAATGAGTTCGTCAAGCGCTATCGCGGGGCTGAGCCACTGCCTGTGGATCTCGCATTGCGTGCGCGTTTCAATCCATCGCTAGACAAGGCCTGGTTCGGCTCGGTGGTTCAGATCATCAACCACATCACGCTGCTGTCCATCATCCTGACTGGCGCGGCGCTGATCCGGGAGCGCGAGCACGGCACCATCGAGCACCTGCTGGTGATGCCGGTCACGCCCGCGCAGATCATGCTTTCCAAGATCTGGTCGATGGCCCTGGTCGTGCTGATCGCCTCCTTTCTGTCGCTCAATCTCATGGTGCGCGGCGTCCTGGGCGTGCCCATCGAGGGCTCCATTGCGCTGTTCTTCGCCGGCGCGGCGCTCAGTCTGTTCGCCACCACCTCGATGGGCATCTTCATCGCCACCCTGGCGCGCAACATGCCGCAGTTCGGCATGTTGATGATGCTTACCATCATGCCGCTGCAGATGCTGTCGGGTGGCACCACGCCGCGCGAAAGCATGCCCGAGATCGTGCAGAACATCATGCTGATCGCGCCCACCACGCATTTCGTGGAACTGAGTCAGGCCATCCTTTACCGGGGCGCGGGCCTGGAGACGGTATGGCAGCCCTTCCTGGCGCTGGCCCTGATCGGAACGGTGCTGTTTTTCCTGTCGTTAGCACGCTTTCGCAAAACCATCGGCCAGATGGCCTGATCGTTTTACCGCCCGAGTGGGCATTTCAACCCAAGCAAGGAGTTTGACCATGAGCAATGAAACCATCCCTCTCAATCTCTTCAAGGCGAACCTGGAACTGCAACTGCGCATCCAACGCCTGATGCAGGAAAACGGCCAGCAATGGCTGGAGAACGCCACCCGCGCGGGCAAAGACGGCATTACCGAGTCCGGCGCCGAAATCGAAAGCCTGCTCAAGGCGAAGAACTGGCAGGAGCTGGCAACGCTGCCCGCACAAGCCTTCTGGCGTCAGTTTCAGCACCACGTGGGCGGCGCGCAGGCGCTGACACAAGTCGCGATCAAAAACCAGACAACCTTCACCCAAGGCCTGCAAATAGCCATTCAAGACTGGCAGAAATCGGTTACGCAGGCCGTAGGCCAGGGCGATGCGGTACTCCCGTTCCAGGATATCTTCAAACAGTGGGGAGCCGTGTGGGCCTCGGCGCAGGATAAGGAGGCACCGGGCAAGACCGGTGGCCGCAATGCCGGCTGAACAACGTACCGCCCTGGTCACGGGCGGCAACGGTGGCTTGGGCGAGGCCATCGCACGAGCCTTACACGATGTTGGCCATACCGTGCTCGTCGTCCACTCGCCAGGCAATGCCAGCATCGGCGCGTGGTTGGAAGCCCAGACGGACGAAGGCTACAACTTCATCGCCTACGGCGCGGATGTGGCCGACCATGCCTCCTGCCAGGAGTTGGCCGGCCTCATTCAAGCAGACGGTTACCACATCGACATTCTGGTCAACAACGCGGGCATCACGCGCGATGCTACGTTCCGCAAGCTGAGCTACGCCGATTGGGATGCGGTCCTGCGCGTCAATCTCGACTCCGTTTTCAACGTCACCCGGCCATTCATCGACGGCATGCTCGAACGCGGCTGGGGCAGGATCGTCAACATCGCCTCCATCAACGGCTCCAAGGGGCAGTTCGGCCAGACCAACTACTCCGCCGCAAAGGCCGGCATGCATGGCTTCACTAAAGCCCTTGCGCAGGAGGTGGCGCGCAAGGGCGTGACGGTCAACACCGTCTCGCCGGGGTATCTGGATACGAAGATGGTGACGAGCATGTCGGAAGAAGTGGTCAAGCAAGTGATTGCCGGTATTCCCGTGGGTCGTCTGGGACGGCCTGAGGAAATCGCTGCACTGGTTGCATTCATCGTCAGTGAATCTGCGGGGTTCATGACCGGCAGCAATGTATCGATGAACGGTGGCCAGCATATGTACTGAGTGAGGAAGGGCCAGCAAGACGATGTGCCTGCGGCCCCTTGCCATTCAATTTTTCAGTTTCATCACAGAAGGAGTGCCCATCGCCATGAATCAAGACACCACGACATCACCAACGGCCGCTTGGGGGCAGTTGCTGTGGGACCCGTTGCGACTATCGGCGATGGCAAACGAGTATGCAGTGGATGCCTGGCAGCGGTCCATTCTGTATGCCGACGTTCGCCGCCAACGCGGCAACCAGTACCTGGAGCATTTGCAGGAGCAGACGCCGAACGTACTCGACTTCGCCTCCGAGGTCATCATGTCCGGGCTGGACCTTCCGCAGCCGGTCAACTATGGCCTCGTACGCATCCTGCCGCCAGCCGACGCGCCGGCCGATCCCAAGAAGCGGCCGTTCGTGGTGGTCGATCCCCGCGCGGGCCACGGCCCAGGCATTGGCGGCTTCAAACCCGATAGTGAGGTCGGCGCGGCCCTCAAGGCTGGTCATCCCTGCTACTTCGTTGGCTTTCTGCCCGATCCCGTTCCCGGCCAGACCGTCGAGGACGTCATGCGCGCCGAAGCGGCCTTCGTGCGCAGGGTCGGCGAGCTGCACCCCGGCAGCCGCGGCAAGCCCGCTGTCATCGGCAATTGCCAGGCGGGCTGGCAGATTCTGATGGCAGCCGCTGTCTGGCCCGAGCTGTTCGGGCCGATCATCGTAGCCGGCGCGCCGCTGTCCTACTGGGCCGGTGATAACCCGATGCGCTACGCGGGCGGCCTCACTGGCGGTAGCTGGTTGACGGCATTGACCAGCGATCTGGGCGCCGGCCGGTTCGACGGTGCCTGGCTGGTACAGAACTTTGAAAACCTGGACCCGGCCAATACGCTTTGGAGCAAACAGTACAACCTGTACGCCAATGTCGACACGGAAGGCCCGCGCTACTTGCAGTTCGAAAAGTACTGGGGCGGCCACGTCTTCCTGAATGACGTGGAGATGCAGTACATCGTCGATAACCTGTTCATCGGCAACAAGCTGAGCACCGCCCAACTGATGACATCCGATGGCGTGCGCATCGACCTGCGCAATATTCGCTCGCCGATCGTGGTGTTCTGCTCCTATGGGGACAACATCACCCCGCCGCCCCAGGCCCTGGGCTGGATCACCGACCTGTACCGCAACGACCTGGACGTGCTGGGACATGACCAGACCATCGTCTACGCTACCCATGACAGCATCGGACATCTGGGAATCTTCGTCTCCGGCAGCGTCGGGCGTAAAGAGCACCAAGAGTTCGCCGCCAACATCGACGTCATCGACGTGCTGCCGGCCGGTATCCACCGCATGCTGGTCGATGAAAATCCAGACGGGTCGCAGGAAGGCGAGCCGACCGGGAACGCCTACCTGACTCGGATCCAGCGCAGCAACATCGATGAAGTCCGTGAGATCGTCCGTCCCGACCCTGAGAACGATCGCCGGTTCGCCGCCGTTGCGCGGATCTCCGAGGTCAACCTGGCTTGCTACCGCAGCTTCGTGCAGCCATGGATGCGTGCCCTGGTCACGGACCAGGGTGCGAAGTGGCTGGAGCCGCTGCATCCGCTGCGCATGGGCTATGAATTGTGGTCTGACAGGCATCCGCTCGCCGCCGCAGTACATGAGGCTGCGCAACACGTGCGCGACCATCGTCAGCCCGTCTCCGAGGCCAACCCTTTCCTGCAACTGCAGGCGCAGTTTTCCACCGCCGTCGAACAGATGCTGGATCAATTCCGTGATTGCCGCGACCAGATCTACGCACAGGCGTTTGACACGCTGTACAGCCTGCCGCTGGTGCAGGCCATGACTGGACAGAGCCTGCACGACGATGCACCGCCGCGACCCCGTCCCAGCGAGACGCCCGAGCATCGCCAGTATCTGGCGCAAGAGTTGACACGGCTCGAAGCGGATATTCACAGCGGCGGGCTCGCCGAAGCCGTCATACGGGCACTGTTCTTCGTGCTCGCGGCGCGTGGCGAGGCCGACGGGCGGCACTTCCGGCACGCAGAGCAACTGGTGCGTCCCCACCTGGGCAGCGACTTCGACATGCAGGCCTTTCGCCACCTCGTGCGTCGTCAGGCTTTGCTCATGAGGCTCGACAAGGACGCCACGGTGTCCGCCATCCCCGAATTGCTGAACGACATAGCGCCTGATGAGATCCGCCAGGTGGCGGGAATGATCGTGCAAGTGATTGGCAGCGGCGGTGTGCTGTCCGCACAAGAACAAACCAGGCTGGAACAGGTTTCTACCTTGTTCGAGCAGGCCGAGCGCCAAGCGCAGGCGGCTTCGGCGCCCGCCGTGATAAGTCCCGCCACTGATACCTCCGCTACGGTCGTGGACGCGAAGTCGACAACCGCCATGCCACGCTCTGCCAGTGGCACATCCGCTGCGGTCGAGGATGCGAATGCGGCGCCAGCCATGCCGAGCTCCGCCAGTGACACCTCCGCTCCGGCCATAAACACGACCTCCAAGACATCCTCTCCAAAGCCTAAGGCGCCTCAGAAGAAAACGGCGTCGAAGACGCCAGCCGCGCCGCGCACAAGTCAAACACGGCGAGGGAAAGACAAATGACGACGTCCTCCGCACCGGTCGATGGCGCCGCCGACGCATTGCAGGTTTTGCGCAACCGCACCTTCGACGAGATCGCCATTGGCGACAGCGCCAGCCTCGAACGCGCGTTTTCGCCGCAAGACATCCAGATGTTCGCGCTGCAATCGGGCGATGATGTGGATCCGGAATCTTCGGTGTCTTCGCCCTCGCGGGACACCACCGAGGCCATTTGTGCAAACGTCCTGATCTCGGCTGTGCTGGGAACACGCCTGCCGGGGCCTGGAACCCAATATGTCAGCCAGAACCTGCGCTTGCTCGGAGCCGTTCGGCCCGGCGACAGGCTGACCGTGCAGATGCAGGTGAGCAGCAAAGACACGGCCACCCATCACGTCACGCTGGACTGCACCTGCACCAGCCAGGAGGGGGTGGCGGTTTTCCAGGGCCAGGTAGAGGTCGTAGCGCCCACTGAGCGCATTGAAAGAACGCGCACGGCGTTGCCGGAAATCCACCCGGATGCGCAGGGCCACACAGGCCTGCAACGCCTGCTGGCGCACGTCGCGCACTTGCAACCGATTCGGGTGGCCGTCGCCCATCCCTGCGATGCCCCCAGTCTGTCCGCTGCGCTCGAAGCACGCCACGCGGGGTTGATCGAACCGGTGCTGGTCGGATCACGGGCGCGGCTGGAAGCAGTCGCCACCGAGGCCGGGCTGGATCTGGCCGACGTCGCCATTGTGGACGTCCCGCACAGCCACGCCGCTGCGCAGCAAGCCGTCGCCTTGGCAGCCGCAGGTGAAGTCGAAGCCCTGATGAAAGGGAGCCTGCACACCGACGAACTGATGTCCGCGCTGGTTTCGGCAGCAGCGGGGTTGCGCACCAAGCGCCGGGTCAGCCATTGCTTCCTGTTGCAGACACCGGCCTATCCGCGCCCGTTCATCGTCACCGATGCAGCGATCAATATCGCCCCGACTCTGGAACAGAAGGCAGACATCATCCGCAACGCCATCGAGCTGGCGCAGGTGATCGGCGTGCGCGAACCCAAGGTCGCAATCCTGGCCGCAGTCGAGACGGTCAGCCCGACGATGACGGCCACGCTCGACGCGGCGGCGCTGTGCAAGATGGCCGATCGCGGCCAGATCACTGGCGGCCTGCTCGACGGGCCGTTGGCCTTCGACAACGCGATCTCCATCGCCGCTGCGCGCACCAAGGGGATCGTCTCCGAGGTCGCCGGGCAGGCCGACATCCTTGTCGTGCCTGACCTGGAGAGCGGCAACATGCTTGCCAAGCAGTTGATATTCCTGGGCGGCGCAGCCAGCGCCGGAATCGTCCTCGGAGCGAAAGTGCCGGTCATTCTGACCAGCCGCGCCGACTCGCGCGATACACGCATCGCCTCATGCGCGATTGCACTGATGCTGGCGCACCACTATCGGCTGTCACCCCCGTGAATCGACTTATCAGCAACGTATCCACCCCATTGGAGGAAACACTATGAAGTACTCATTTTCTGGCCGCGTAGCCCTGGTCACCGGTGCAGGATCCGGCATTGGCGAGGCCATCGCGCGACTTCTTGCGAGTAACGGCTTGAGTGTCGTCGTCTCGGATGTCAGTGCCGACAATGCCGAGCGCGTCGCCAAGCTCATCAACACCGATGGCGGCCAAGCCGTGGCCAATGTGGCCGACGTGGCACGCATCGACCAGGTTCAGGCTGCTGTGGCCTGCGCAGTCGATATGTTCGGCGGCCTTCATTTTGCGGTCAACAACGCCGGTATCAGTGGCGACCAGAGCCCAGTGGGGGAACTGGATCCTGCCGCCTGGAGCCGGGTAATCGATATCAACCTGAACGGCGTGTTCTATGGCCTGCGCCATCAGATTCCCGCCATCCTGCGTTCGGGTGGCGGCGCCATCGTCAACGTCTCTTCGATCCTGGGGGTGGTCGGCGATGCAGGAAACCCAGCGTACGTCGCAGCCAAGCACGCTGTTACCGGGCTGACCCGCTCGGCAGCGCTGGCCTATGCGGCCAAGGGAGTCCGGATCAACTCGATCCATCCCGGTTACGTGCGGACGCCCATCCTGGATTTCCTCGACGAATCGGCCCTTCAGGAGGCTGTTGGCCTGCATCCGATCGGCCGTCTGGGCACCCCGGACGAAATCGCCCATGCCGTGGCGTTTTTGCTATCGGAAGGAAGCAGCTTCTTTGCGGGCACCCAGCTCATCGCCGATGGCGGCTACACGGCGCGCTGAGTCTGAAGACGATGAGACAGCAGACACCCCCGCACACCTCGGCGAAGTCGCGCGGACGGCGCGCAGAGAGGACGACCTGATGGACGTCACCATGGCCCGCTCCGGGCGCCGCGAACACGGACTGATCCTTGTGCTGAACTGCGGTTCATCCAGCATCAAGTTTGCGGTGTTCGATTCCTCGGCCGCGCCACTGCCGCGTCAGGCATTGTGGAATGGCAAGGTGCAGGGAATCGGCGGCGCCAACCCGGATTTCGGAGAGACCGGAGTTGCGCCGTTCTCGATCGAACTGGACACGGCACATCCGTATCGCGCCGCACTGCGCCTCATCCGCGATCGTGTCAGCCGGCGGCTCGACGGCCGCCACGTAGGTACGGTCGCCCACCGTATCGTCCACGGCGGCAGCAAATACTCCATGCCCGTGCGCCTGGACGCAAATGTCCTGGCCGACCTCAAGGGCTACATTCCTCTGGCCCCGCTGCACCAGCCATTCGCGCTCGAAGCCGTGGAGATCCTGCTGCGGGAGCAGCCAGATCTGCCACAGATGGCTTGCTTCGACACGGCCTTCCACCACACTTTGCCCCAGGTCGAGAAGATCCTGCCGTTGCCCTATGCCGCATGGGAGCGCGGTCTGCGTCGGTACGGGTTTCACGGCCTGTCGTATGAGTACATGGCAGTGGCCTTGCCCGAACGCCATGGCGACGCCGCGTGCGGGCGCACCGTCGTTGCCCACTTGGGCAGTGGCGCCAGTCTGTGCGCCATGCAAGGACTCAAAAGCGTGGCCACCACCATGGGCTTCTCCGCGCTTGACGGCCTGATGATGGGCACCCGCACCGGCGCGCTCGATCCGGGTGCGGTGCTCTACCTGATGGAAGTCGAGAAGCTCTCACTGGAGCAAGTGGGGCGCGTCCTCTATCACGAGTCCGGCCTGCTCGGCGTTTCGGGAATCTCGGCCGAGCCGCGCGTCATTGTCGGGCACGAGAACGATGCAGGCGAAACGGGGGAGCGAGCGCGCTTGGCACTGGCCCTTTACGTGCGACGCATCGTGCGCGAGATCGGGGCCCTGGTCGCCGTGCTGGGCGGTCTGGACATGCTGGTGTTCACGGCGGGTGTCGGTGAACACAATGCGTTCATTCGCGAGCGCATCTGTGCGGCGCTGGGCTTTCTGGGCATTGCCCTGGATACCGACGCCAACGCCCGCCACGCGGCGAAGATTTCCAGCGACCACAGCCAGGTCATCGTGGCGGTCGAGCCCACCAACGAAGAGTGGATAGCCGCCAGCCACGCACTGTCCTGCCTGGACAGGGAGAAGGCGCGATGACGATCGATGCCTTCCATGGATTCACGCTCGCCATCGTGCTGTTGTTCGTGGGCAAGGGCCTGGTTGCGCGTTGGGGCATCTTGCGTCGATACAGCATCCCGGAATCCCTGGTGGGCGGCCTGGCCTGCGCCCTGGTTGTCTTCGCCCTGTACTACGGTGCGGGGATCGTCGTCAGTTTCGATCTCGAAGCGCGTGACGCGCTGCTGCTGTACTTCTTTGCGGCCATTGGCCTGGGTACCGACGCCCGCACGCTGCGCCATGGTGGGCGGCCCTTGCTGATCCTGTCGGGGTTGGCCATCGGGTTCATGGTGCTGCAGAACCTGGCCGGGATGGAGATGGCACGCGCCTTCGGCCTGGATCCGCGCGCCGGGCTGATGGTGGGATCGATTTCCCTGACCGGAGGCGTGGGCACCACCTTGGCCTGGTCCGATCACTTCGTTCAAAACCTCGGCATTGCGCAAGCGCAGGAACTGGGATTGGCAGCGAACATGATCGGCCTGATCGCGGCCTGCACCATCGGCGGCCCGATCGCAAGCCTGCTCATGCGCAGGCATCGGCTTCAAGCCTCTGGGGACAGCGCCCTGGAAATTGGCACGCTGCACAGCAATGAGCAGCATGCCCGCCTGGACTACTACGGCGTGCTGCTGGCATTGCTCTGGCTCAACTTGGCCTTGATGCTGGGATACGGAATCAATGCCTTGGTAGCGCGTACCCCCGTCACGCTGCCCGCCTTTGTGGGCTGCCTGCTGGCCGGGATTCTCCTGCGCATGGTGGCCGACTGGATGAGGCCGAGTGGGGGCGGACGTCTATGGAACTGGCCGAGCATGCAGCCAGGCATTGCCCTGGTCTCCGATATCTCACTGGGCCTGTTTCTGACCATGGCGCTGATGGGACTCAGGCTCTGGGAGCTGCAGCCCGTGCTTGCCTTCATCACGGCGGCGATGCTGGTGCAGATTGCCCTGGTCATCGCATTCGTTTTGCTGATTGTTTTTCGGGCAATGGGCAAGGATTACCAAGCCGCCGTGGTGTGCGCGGGTTTCGGCGGTATTGCGCTGGGATCTACCGCCACTGCCATCGCCAACATGACGGCGGTGACTCGGGAGCATGGTGCGGCACGCGAGGCGTTCATTGTGGTGCCCCTGGTATGTGGGTTCGTCATCGATATTGCGAACGCACTGGTAATCAGCCTGATGGCCGGTTAGGCGAAGCGAAACAGCGGAGCGAGCTGGCAGATGGATACATCGCTGACGCGCTGGCGAGGCGTCGTCGCCCAGGAAATCGCAATCGACTCCCGTTTTCAAGCAAGGGGCTCTTTCTACTTGTGCAGAAATAGAGGTAATACGCTTTGACGAATAAAAAGAACGGCAATATCGACTCAGCCATCAATCCGAAGTTGGATGGGGATGCCCATGTCGCTTGGGCACAGGCTTGGTCGTCTATTTCGCCGGAGACATCGTTGCTCGCGTGGGTGGACTGGGCGAGCCATTTAGCAAACAGTCCTGGCAAGCAAGCCGAGCTTTTGGCGTTTGCAGCCTCCCTGTCCGAGCAATGGATGGCCGTATTGAAGAAGAATCGGGCCAACCCGAACCGGGGAGCCACCGCTCCTGACCGGTCACCTGTCAATGACCGCCGCTTCAACGATCCTGCATGGGATCAATGGCCCTACGACCTTTTCCGCAGTTCATTCGTCAATCAGACCAAATGGTGGGAGCAGGCCACGCAGGGGGTGTGGGGAGTGGATCCGAAACACCAACGCCTGCTGGCGTTTGGCGCCAAACAGTGGCTGGAAATGCTTTCGCCCGCCAACGCTGCGGTTTTCAACCCCGTTGTCCTGAAAAGAACCATCGCAGAGCAAGGCGCCAATCTAGCGCGGGGGACGTCCAACTTTCTCGACGACTTGCGTCGGCAACTATCCGGCCAGCCTCCCGCGGGAACGGAGAACTTCGTCGTTGGGCGCGACGTAGCGGTCACGGAAGGAAAAGTCGTTCTGAGAAATCGACTGATCGAACTGATTCAGTACACGCCCACTACCGAGAAAGTCCATCCCGAACCGATCATGATCATTCCTGCCTGGATCATGAAGTACTACGTACTGGATCTGTCACCGCATAACTCGCTGATACGGTATCTGGTTGCGCAAGGGCATACGGTTTTTTGCATCTCCTGGAGAAATCCGGATGCTGAGGATCGAGATTTGGGCATGGATGAGTACCTGGAGTTCGGCCTGCATGCAGCGCTGGACGCTGTGACTTCCGTTGTCCCCGGGCATGGAGTCCACGCGGCTGGTTATTGCCTGGGCGGAACGCTACTGGCCATTGGTGCTTCAGCCATGGCGCGTGATGGCGATACGCGGCTGGTGTCGGTAAGCCTGCTTGCCGCACAGACGGACTTCAGCGAACCGGGCGAGCTGAGTCTTTTCATCAACGAGAGTCAAGTGGCGCTGTTGGAAGCCAGCATGGCTCAAACCGGTTATTTGACCTCCGACCAGATGAGCGGAGCTTTTCAGCTACTGCGCTCCTACGATCTCATATGGTCTCGCATGATTGACGAATACCTATTGGGCGATCGCCGGCCAATGACCGACCTGATGGCTTGGAATGCCGATGGGACTCGCCTGCCCGCGAAGATGCATTCGCAGTATCTCCGACGCCTTTACCTGAATAACGATCTCAGCGCGGGGCGTTATCCCGTCACGGGTCGCCCCGTTTCAGTGGGAGACATCGCTGTGCCGGTGTTTTGCGTCGGCACTGCCTCGGATCATATTGCGCCTTGGCGCTCGGTTTACAAGCTGCATCTCCTGTCTTCGGCCGAGCTGACTTTCGTGCTGACCACTGGAGGACACAACGGCGGCATCGTGAGCGAGCCCGGCCGAGGTAAGCGCCAATATCAAATCCATACCCGCGCGGCCGGTGATGGATACATGGCGCCGGATGAGTGGCAAGCGACGATGCAGACGCATCCGGATTCCTGGTGGCCCGCATGGTCGGCGTGGCTGCGAGAGCGTTCCGGTGATGTTGTTGCGCCTCCGCTCATAGGTGCTGAATCCAGTGGATACCCCACTGTTTGCGACGCCCCAGGGGAATATGTACGCAACTGAATAAGCGCATACCGCGTCCGCTATTGCGACACGGTATACGCAATATCTGTTCGTCACCCCGTTTTACTCTGATAACTGGAGACATTCATGTACTCAAGAATCCTGGTTCCGCTCGACGGAAGTCCTACTGCCGATTTAGCGCTCCACCACGCTGCGGTGCTGGCACGCCTGAATGGCGCAACCATCGTCTTGCTGCACGTCATCGAGGAGATGAAGCACAGCAACGGCTTCGAGAGGCCGAGGATCTATATTGAAGAAGTGAGGCCGGGCTTCCTGGCGGCCGGGCAGAAGCTGCTGGACGAGGCGGCGCTGCGGCTGAGGCAGGGAGGCCTGGTGGTTGAGACCGTCCTTCTGGAAAGTAACGGCGAGCGCGTCTCGGTGCTCATCGCTCAGCAGGCACTGACTACTCAATGCGAGTTGGTGGTGTTGGGTACCCACGGACGCCGGGGCGTGGACAGGCTGCTGATGGGAAGCGATGCAGAGCAGCTCGCTCGCATCGCACCAGTTCCGGTGATGCTGGTGCGCCAGCCCCAATCGGTCATTGCGACTGCAACCCCTGGGCAGGGTGGCACGCCAGCGTGACGAAGGTTCAGTCCACCGACCAAACTGAATGGAGGCTGAAAGTCGCAGCCCCCTTGCTGCTGCTATTGCTGAGCGCCTCCGCACAGGCCCAGTCCTGCCACCAGGACAACCCGCTGCGCTCAACGGGAACGCTCAATCTGCGGATCGACAACGACATGTTCGGCGGCATTGGACAAGACCAAGGGTACTCCAACGGGTTTCTCGTCAGCTGGGTCTCCCCCAACCTTGTGGACTATCGCGATGACCCTTGCCTACCCCGTCTCGTCCGTGGGCTGAATCGTTTTCTCACGGTGCTGCAACCCGAGGGTTTTGACGAACAGAACATGACCATCGGCTTCGGGCAGATGATGTACACCCCGAACGACAAAACGCGCAGCGATCTCATCAAGGATGATCGTCCTTTCGCGGGCGCCTTGATGTTGAGCCTTGGCTATAACGCGAGGCGGGGCGATACGCTGCGCACTTCGCAACTCCGCGTGGGGGTGGTGGGGCCCTCCTCCCAGGCCAGGCAAGTCCAGAACTGGTGGCATGACACCGTCGGAGTGGACAGATTCAATGGCTGGAGACATCAACTGCGCGACGAACCCGTGCTGCAGTTGCTCCACGAACGCCGAACACGAGTCATCAGGCAAGAAAACGTCAGCGGTTGGGGTTGGGATCTGACCCGCCACTGGGGCGGCAGCTTGGGCAATTTCGCCACCTACGCGAATGTCGGCGGAGAACTGCGCTATGGCCTACGCCTGCCGGACGACTTAGGGCAATGCTGATCAAGGTCCACCGTTGTCGCTTCTCAAACGTTATCCGCAGATGAAGCAGCAGACCCTGGCAATGGCCGCAGATCAAAACAACGGATTCGAGCAGTCGCGCAAGCCCACCCGACGTGAAGAGTTCTTGCGGACCATGGAGACAATAGTGCCTTGGGCCGCCCTGTGCCAGGTGATAGAGCCGCACTACCCCAAGGCCGGCAACGGCCGTCCGCCCATTGGGTTGGAGCGCATGCTGCGCATCCATTTTCTTCAGCACTGGTTCAACCTGGCCGATCTGGCGTGCGAGGAGGCTCTGTATGACAGTGCCAGTCTGCGCCGCTTTGTGGGGATTGACCTGGGCCGCGAACGCGTGCCCGACGCCACCACGCTGCTGAAGTTTCGCAAACTGCTCAATGAGCAAAAACTGGGTGAAGCCCTGTTTGCCAAGGTAGGCCAGCAATTGCAGGAGCGCGGCTTCAAGGTCAACACCGGCACCATCGTGGATGCCACGATCATCGCAGCGCCCAGCTCCACCAAGAACGCCGACAAGGCGCGCGACCCCGACATGCACCAGACCCGCAAAGGCCAGCAATGGTATTTCGGCATGAAGCTGCACATTGGCGTGGACAGCCAAAGCGGGCTGGTGCATAGCGCCGTGGTGACGGCGGCCAACGTGCATGACAAACACCCGCTGCCCGATTTACTGCACGGCAGCGAACAGCGCGTCTATGGCGACTCGGCCTATGCCAGCCAGAAAGCACTGATAGCGAGCAAGGCCCCCAAGGCCAAGGACTTCACCAACCAGCGCACCCGCCGTGCAGGCGAGGTGGACGAAGTTCAGCGGGCCAAGAACCGCAACAAATCGCGGGTGCGTGCCCGGGTCGAGCATGTCTTTGCGGTGGTCAAGCGCCTGTGGGGATTCACCAAGGTGCGCTACCGCGGGCTTCAGAAGAACGCCACGCGTGCGTTCACGGCCTTGGCGCTGGCCAACATTTACCTGTGCCGCAGTCATCTGTTGGGACAGGTGCGCCCGTAAGGGCGGAAATCGGGCCTCAGCGCCCCGCGAACTGCCCAAATGGGCCGCGCGAGAGGCATAAAAGTCCAAAAAACTGCGTCATCCAGGTTTGCGCGGAAATTTTCGACGGCTTGTTCAGCGTAGCCTTAGGCACCGCACCGCTGCGCCCGGCTGGAGAAAACACCTCGCCCGTGCGTAAGACCGCTGGCAGCAACTGGAACGGGCACCTGTTCGTGGCACTCGACGGTCGCTGGGTTTTGCACGACATCACGTTGGACGGCAATACGTTCAAGTCCAGTCATAGTGTTGATAAACGGCCATTCGTGGCTGATGTGGGCTATGGCATCGCGATGACTCAGGGCAACTGGCGCATCGCGATAGCCCGCTACCACCGCACCCGCGAATTTCGTGGACAAAAGGAAATCCCGGTCTACGGAACGATCACCGTAGGACGGCGATTCTGATGCAGATCGATTCCTTGAACGCCATGCAAGCCACTCTGTTGCTGTTCATGACAAGAGCCTGGTTGCTTGTGGAGCTACCACGTCGACGCAGTACTGCCAATGCCGTCGTCATTAGCCAGTTGGCAAGGTGAACACAGCGAGCTGAACGATAAGGCACCCGCGCTCGATAAGAGACCAAGGACAACAAATAAGGAGATAAATGGATGCAACGACTCACCTTGGCCCTACCCGGCAATGAAGATCTGGCCCGCGGCATCGCGCAGGCATGCGGCAGCGAAGCCGGCCGCATCGAAACGCGCCGATTCCCCGATGGCGAGAGCTATGTCCGGTTGCATGGCGAACCTGCCGATCGGATCGTGGATGTGATTTGCACGCTGGCCCATCCTGATCCGCAGTTCCTGCTTCTGGCTTTTGCCGCTGACGCGGCGCGCGAACTTGGCGCGCAAGAGGTGAACCTGATCGCACCGTATCTGGCCTACATGCGCCAGGACAAGCGATTCCATGACGGAGAAAGCGTGACGTCGCGGTCCTTCGCACGTCTGGTCTCATCGACCTTCGACAAGCTGCTCACGGTGGATCCGCATCTGCACCGCTATCCGACACTATCAGCGGTCTACACGATCCCCACCATCACCTTGCATGCCGCACCACTGCTGGCCGACTGGATCGCGAATCATGTCGAAGAACCTTTGATCGTGGGCCCCGACGAGGAAAGCGAGCAGTGGGCCGGCGCCATCGCGTCCCGCATCGGCGTACCGCACGCTGTGCTTCGCAAGACACGCCATGGCGATCGCAGCGTGGACATCGATGTTCCCGACCTGTCGATCTGGCGCGGCAGAACGCCGGTGCTTGTGGACGACATCGCATCATCAGGCCGCACGCTCGCCGTCGCGGCGCGCAAGCTCGCCGAGCAAGGAATGCGCAAGCCGGAGTGCGTAGTGGTGCATGCCCTGTTCGCCGAGGATGCCTGGGCCCAATTGACACCGTTGTTTGCCCGAATTACGTCCACCGACGCAGTACCGCATCCGAGCAACCGGATTGGTCTCGCTTCGCTGATTGCCGACGCTCTCTCTAGCGGGAAAACCGATCCGCGAGGCTGATCTTTTTATCGATCCAACTATTTTCAAGGAGACCTGAAATGTCCTCTCAAGCTAACCTCGCAACCGATTGGCGTGCTGGTTACGGGCCCATCGCGCACAGGTCTGAAACCATCGAACGTATGCAGGCCCTAGTGCAACGTCTGGTCGCGCAAAGGCGTATAGCAGACGAAGCCTCGGCCCATGCGCTGCTGGCTGCAGCCGACCGGGTGGCCTGCACGGCCATGAGCGTAGTGGCGCATATGACCTATGCCCGGCGCATCGACCGAAGCGGCTGCCCACTGGGCTCCGATGATTTCAAACAAACGCCCGAAGGCCACACCGGCGGCTCGCTCAACATGGTGCCAGCCTTCGTGGGTTATCTGTTGGCCAACGCGCTGACCGGGACGACACGCGGCTGGCTCATGGGGCAGGGGCACTGCGTGGCCGCGATCGAGGCGGTGAACGCACTGACCGGCGATGTATCCGCCGCCCAGCGTGGACGCTACGACCGCAGCGAGGCGGGCCTGTCGCGTTTGATCGGGGACTTCTACTCCTATGCCATCGATAAGCAGGGTCGGCCCGCGGTACCGCTGGGTAGCCATGCCGGGCCGAACACGGCCGGCGCGATCTCCGAAGGCGGCTATCTGGGGTTCGCCGGGCTGCAGTATGTGCACACGCCGTTGCCGGGAGAAAGCCTGGTGGCATTCCTCAGTGATGGCGCTTTCGAGGAACAACGTGGCTCGGACTGGGCGCCGCGCTGGTGGCGCGCCGAGGACTGCGGCTTCGCCATCCCGGTCATGATTCTCAACGGACGGCGCATCGAGCAGCGCACCCAGATCGTGCAGGAAGGTGGCGCTACCTGGCTGGCCGAGGACCTGCGCCACAACGGCTTCGATCCGGTCATCGTTGATGGACGTGATCCGATGGCGATCGCATGGGCCATTGTTGAAGCCGAAGACACGCTGAGCGCCTTCGCCGCACGCTCGGATCGGCGCTATCCGGTCAAGCTGCCCTACGTGATCGCCGAGACGGAGAAAGGTTTTGGCTTCCCGGGCGCGGCGACCAATGCCGCCCACAACCTGCCGCTGAACGGCAATCCGCGCGAGGATGCGCAGGCACGCGAGGCCTTCAACGCAGGGGCTGCGGCGCTGTTCGTGCCCGAGAGCGAACTGGAAAACGCGCTCACCGTCCTTGCGAATCACGGCCAGAGCCAGCGCTCGCGCGAAAGCGAGCACCCCATGGCCCTACGCCATCCAGCGAGCCCTCATCTGCCGATGCCGGCCTGGGCGCCAACTGAGGTATCGGGCAGCGCCATGTCTTCACTGGATCGTTGGTTCGTGAAACTGGCGCAGGCAAATCCACAGTTGCGCGTCCGGATCGGCAATCCCGATGAACTGGCCAGCAACAAGATGGGAGCCACACTGGCACTGCTCAAGCACCGCGTCAACGTGCCCGAACCCGGCGTCCCGGAATCGACGCATGGCTCGGTGATCACCGCACTCAATGAAGAAGCCGTTGCGGCCGCCGCCCTCGCCAACAAAGGGGGGCTGAACCTGATCGTCAGCTACGAGGCCTTCGCGGTCAAGATGCTTGGATTGATTCGCCAGGAGATCATCTTCGCGCGCCGACAGAAGGAACTGGGCCAGCCGCCAGGCTGGATCTCCATCCCGCTGGTCGTCACATCCCACACCTGGGAGAACAGCAAGAACGAGCAGTCACACCAGGACCCGACCATTGGCGAAGCATTGCTAGGGGAAATGTCGGACACCGCACGCGTGTTGTTCCCGGTGGATGAAAACACGGCGTGCGCCGCGTTGCGAGCGGTCTACGCCAGCCGCGGCCAAGTGGCTTGTGTGGTGGTCTCCAAGCGCGACACGCCGAATCACTTCAGTGCCGCCGCGGCTCAATCGCTGATCGAGCATGGAGCAGCCCATGTAGCCGGCGATCCGTCCACCGCACAACTGCAATTCGTAGCGATTGGCGCCTACCAGTTGGAGGAAGCGCTCAAAGCCCATGCCCGCCTGGAGCACCATGGGCTTGCGTCGTGCATCACCGTGGTGGTCGAGCCCGGCCGTCTACGCATTCCGCGAGACGAACTTGAGGCCGCCTTCGTGCTCGGTGACGAATCCCTGCAAGCGCTCTTCCCGCCTCACCTGCCGCGCGTGTTGATAAGCCATACCCGCCCTGAGCCGATGCTGGGCGTGCTTCGCCGCATTGACAGCGGCCCTTCGAAGACGCGGGCTTTGGGCTACATCAACCACGGCGGCACCCTCGATGTGGCTGGAATGCTGATCGCCAATCGATGCACCTGGGTGGATGCCATCTATGCCGCTGCGCAAGTGACCGGCTGGAACAGTTCGCAGGCTGCTGCTGCCGCGACCGACGCGTGAATTTCAAGTGGTTCTGACACGGTCCGCAGTGACCGCGCCAGCTCCTGATTTCACAACCCACCAACAAGCGAGGAGACAACTTCATGCTCTCACTGACCAGCCTGGGCGGTGCCGGTACCGTCACCGGCTCCAAACACCTGATCACATATGGCAGTACCCGCATCCTGATCGACTGCGGACTTTTCCAAGGACTGAAGAACCTGCGCGAGCTGAACTGGCAGCATCTTGTCGTTGAGTCCAAGGACATCGATGCGGTTGTACTGACGCACGCGCACCTGGATCATTGTGGATATCTCCCCCGATTGGTGCTGAACGGGTTCCGCGGGAAGATTTTCTCGACGCCAGCCACACGGGACGTCGCCGAACTCATCCTGCTCGACAGTGCTTGGTTGCAGGAGAAGGATGCCGAGTTCGCCAACCGGAAGGGATTTTCCAAGCACAAGCCAGCCCTTGCCCTGTATCGGGTCCGAGATGCCGAACGCACGCTCTTGCAGTTCAAGCCCGTGCCACTGCATCAGGAGACGGTATTGCCGGGCGGTGCACGCCTGGTTCTACGCAGGGCCGGCCACATTCTTGGAGCGGCGACGGCGCAGATCGACATCGGCGGCAAGCGTTTGGTGTTCTCCGGCGACCTGGGCCGCTATGACGATGCGGTCATGCCTGATCCTGAACCCGTCACGGAAGCGGACTACATCATCATCGAGTCCACCTATGGCAATCGTCATCATGACCGTTCCGATGCCGTCGAAGCGCTAGGCGACATCATCGAGCGTACGACTCGCCGCGGAGGCACCGTAGTGATTCCCGCTTTTGCCGTAGGACGCGCGCAGTCGTTGATCTATGACCTATGGCTGTTGCGACAGCGCGGTCGGCTCCGCAACGTGCCCGTCTATCTGGACAGTCCCATGGCCACCAGCGCAACTGCGCTGCTGCACCGCCATGCCGACGACCACAAGCTCGCTCAACACGATTTCGAGACGGCATTCTCAGAAGTCACATACGTGCGCGACGTTGAAGAGTCCAAGGCGCTATCGGCGAATCGATACCCCAAGGTGATTATTTCCGCCAGCGGCATGGCCACCGGCGGCCGCGTGCTGCATCACATAGAAGCGTTTGGCGGTAGCCATCAGAACACGCTGCTGTTCTCTGGATTCCAAGCAGCAGGTACGCGCGGGCGCAAGCTGCTTGAGGGCGCTCGCGAAGTCAAGATCCATGGACGCTGGATGCCGATCAAGGCAGAGGTCGCCGAGCTTGCGATGTTGTCGGCTCATGCCGACAGCGATGAGCTGATGCGATGGCTGCGCGGCTTTACCAAGGCGCCGGAAAGAGTGTTCATTGTTCACGGTGAATCTGATGCCTCTGAGGCGCTGCGCGAACGTATCCAGCGCGAACTCAATTGGCACGCATCGGTGCCCATGCAAAACCAGGAGTTCGCCCTGTGAGTGCCCGCATCACGCCCCAGACACCCGCCTTGCAAGCATTGCGCATGCGACTGCATGCCCAGCATCAACCCGTCGTCTTGATGCCCCCCTGAGTCAGACTACTTGTCGCGCCACCATCATCGCGGATTATCCGCGTCGGAGCGCTAAAAATGAAAAGAAATCGACACTCAACTGAATTCCGCGAGCAGGCCCTGAGCAAGGTCCGGCAGCGCGGTTCCCGTACCGTGGAAGACGTGGCCAGGGAGCTGAACATGTCGCTTGGCACTTTGTGGAAATGGCTTGCCAGTGCAAAGCCGGTGGACAGCACGGACACGCCTCAAGTCGACTTGCCAGCCGAGGTTCCGGCGCAGTCTTGGAGCCCTGCGCAGCGGCTGCTTGCCCTGCAAGAAACGCATCCCCTGTCTGGCCCGGAGCTGCACGCATGGTGTCGCGAGCGAGGCCTGTTCGAACACCAGCTCAAGGCCTGGCGTGCAGCCTTTTGCGTTCCTCCGGTGCCCGAGTCACGTGAAATCAAATCGGCCTTGCGTGAGCTGCAGCTCAAGCACGATGGACTGCAGCGCGAGCTGCGTCGAAAAGAGAGGGCGCTGGCGGAAGCCGCAGCCTTGTTGGTGCTTCAAAAAAAGTACCAGGCTCTGTGGGAGGGCGAGGAGAAATGATCCCGCTCCTTCAACGTCAAACCCTGCTGGGTCTGATCAAGACTGCGTGCAAGTCCGGCGCGCGACTGGCAAAAGCATGCGCGCAGATCGGTCTGAGCTCGCGTACCGTGCAGCGCTGGCAGCACCCTGACGGGCAGGGAGGCGACTGCAGAAAAAGCGACAAACGTCGCAGCGGCGTTGTGCCCAACAAGCTGAGCGAAGCAGAACGCCAGGCGGCGATAGAGCTGCTCAACAGCGAGGAGTTCAAGGACCTGCCGCCGAGCCAGATCGTGCCGCGCCTGGCTGACCAAGGCCGCTACGTGGCCAGCGAATCGACCCTCTACCGACTGCTGCGCGAGGCGGGCCAGCTCGCCCACCGCCGACTGGAACGGGTGGCGCAAAAGCGCAGCAAGCCGCGAGCGTTGGTGGCGACTGCGCCTGACCAGATCTACTGCTGGGACATCAGCTACCTGCCCACCGAGGTGCGCGGCATGCACTTCTACCTCTACCTGTTCGTGGACCTGTTCAGCCGAAAGATCGTGGGCTGGCAGGTGTACGACTGTGAGAGCGCAGAGAGAGCCAGTCAACTGCTGCAAGACATCTGCGAGCGTCAGGGCATCGCCCCCAACCAGCTCACAGTGCACTCGGACAACGGCTCTCCGATGAAGGGTGAAACGATGCTGGCCACCATGCAGCGCCTGGGCGTGGCGGCCTCACGCAGCCGGCCGGCGGTCAGCAACGACAACCCGTACTCCGAGGCACTGTTCAGGACCTTGAAGTACCGGCCCCAGCTACCTGTCAAACCGTTCAGCGACTTGCTGCAAGCACGCCGCTGGGTCACCGAGCTGGTGCACTGGTACAACCACGAACACCGCCACAGCGCCATCAGCTTCGTGACGCCCACGCAACGACATGCGCAACTCGACACAGCCCTGCTGAACGAACGCGCCAACGTCTACGAAATTGCTCGCCAGGCCAACCCGAAAAGGTGGTCCGGACAGACGCGAAACTGGAAGCGAAAAGAGTCAGTCCACCTCAACCCAGACAGGCCCGAACAGCAGAAGCAGCCAGTCACTCAACAAGCCGCTTGACCATCAAGCATCTCGCGACAAATCGTTTGACAACTACCGATGCGGACCGACTGCCATGTCTGCCGTGCCGAAGGGCTGGCACCGCGGTCACAGGTACTGATCATCGCCGGCGACCGAACTGTGCAAGCGCTGCTGTACCAAATCGACAGCGATCTGCTCAAAGCCGGACAGATCGCTCTGTCCGAGGCCGCCTGGGATGCCCTGGACATCCATGAGGGCGATTTTGTGCAGGTTCGGCATCCGCCAATGCTCGAATCGTTGTCGGCCGTGCGTGCGCGAATTCACGGCCACCGACTGCAAACGACGGAGTTGCAGGCGATCGTCCGTGATGTGGTCGATGGTCGCTATACCGATGTCGCACTTTCGGCCTTCCTGACCGCAACGGCGGTACTGCCTCTGGATATGCAAGAGACCATCCATCTCACCCGTGCGATGGTCGATGTCGGAGATCGCCTGCAATGGCAGGCTCAGATTGTTGTGGACAAGCATTGTGTGGGCGGATTACCGGGAAATCGCACCACGCCGTTGGTGGTTGCCATCGCCGCAGCCAATGGATTGGTGATGCCCAAGACCTCATCACGCGCCATCACCTCTCCCGCTGGCACGGCGGACACCATGGAAACGCTGGCTCCTGTAGACCTGGACCTGGATACGCTCAGAAAGGTCGTGGAGAAAGAGGGTGGATGCGTGGCGTGGGGCGGCGCGATGCACCTGAGCCCTGCGGACGACATCTTCGTGCGTATTGAGCGTGAACTGGATATTGACACCCAAGGACAACTGATTGCCTCGGTGTTATCCAAGAAGATTGCGGCAGGGGCGACCCACATCGTGATCGATATTCCGGTTGGGCCAACCGCAAAAGTCCGCAGCCGGGAAACTGCCGAGCACCTTGCGCATCACCTTTCAGAAGTCGCCGCGTCATTTGGCCTTGTATTGCGTTGCCTGTTTACAGACGGGAATCAACCTGTCGGAAGAGGTATCGGCCCGGCGTTGGAGGCGCGCGACGTGTTGGCCGTGTTGCGCAACGAGGCGGATGCGCCGCAAGACCTATGTGACCGCGTGGCGTTGGTGGCGGGTGCGGTGCTTGAGCTTGGCGGCGTCGCCAAAGAAGGGGAGGGATTTCGGTTGGCTCATGAGACGATCAGCAGTGGCCGCGCGTGGGAAAAATTTCAGAGAATCTGCGCGGCACAGGGGGGATTTCGTGAGCCGCCCCAAGCTCTCTATGTCGAACCGCTTCTGGCAACCACTTCAGGCCGAGCAGTACACATCGACAACCGTAAGCTTTCTCGTTTAGCCAAATTGGCCGGTGCGCCTGAGAGTCCAGCCGCAGGGATTCAATTGCAGGTGCACTTAGGTGACGAGATAACACGAGGACAGCCATTGATGTTTTTGCATACGCAAACCTCTGGAGAGATGGCCTATGCACTTGCATACGTACAAGACATTGGGGACATTGTAAAGATTGACCCTTAGCGCCGTAGATAAACAGGGCTCTTGAATGCTCGGTCAAACACAGCCCGATCTCTCGTTTGGAAAAGTTGAACGCCTACATCTCATGCTCAAGAACACATGAAAAAACATCGCTTAAAAGAGGTTTTCAACGCGCATAGCGTGGAGCAAACAGAAGGAGGTCGTCAGCGCCTGTATAGGAACATTGCTCATGGAACTGCGGCATCTGCGTTGCTTTATCGTTTTGGCCGAAGAGCTTCATTTCACACGGGCGGCTGAGCGTCTTCACATTGAGCAACCTCCTCTGTCCCGCGCCATCAAGGAGCTTGAGGACGAGTTAGGCGCTGTGCTCTTCGACCGGGACCGCCGGGGCACCCGACTGACCGCTGCGGGTGCCGTGTTCCTGCAGGACACTCGCCGGCTATTCACCGTCCTGGAGCAGGCCCGCGAGAACGTCAAGGCTGTCGCGGCGGGCTTGCGAGGCAGCCTGCGCATCGCCGTATCCGACGGCGCGCTCGATCCCCGGCTGTCGGCGTTTCTAGCCCGTTGCCGTGCCGAAGAACCCGAGATCGAGATACGGATGTCCGAAGTGCCTTTGGCCGAGCAGTTGCGCGGCCTGCGCTCGGGCGACTTCTGCATCGGATTCGCTCATACCGCCGACGTCGGTGATGGCATCGTCGCCGAACCTATCTGGCAGGACCCGCTGGTGGTCGCCTTGCCAGCCCGGCACGCACTGCTCGTCCACAAGGAGGTTCCACTCCATGAACTCCGGGGGCATCCTCTTGTCCTGTGCGATCCCCAGGTGTGCGAAGGCTACTGCCGCGAGTTGGCGCGCCTCCTGCAGACCCAGGAACACAAACTGAATGTCGTTGAGGAGGTTTCCTCGCTGGACATGATGCTCACCTTGGTCGGTGCCGGCTACGGCGTGGGCTTCATGACGGCGACCAAGATTCCGGTCAGCCAGCGACCGGACGTGGTGATCCGTCCATTGGCGCTGGATACAGCCGTGATCACCACCTACCTGCTTCGACTCGAAAGCAGCAACTCATCGGCTTCGCTGGTGCGATTTATCGACCGCCTCCGGGACCCTTCGAGCGACTGACGCAACGGACCGCACCACTTAAGATTGGGCATCGGCACGAAGATTGCGTTCCGTTGCACTCATCAGCTCTGCCGCACTTATGCTGAGGGCAGCGGAGATTTTCAGTATCAATGCGAGCGTGGGCATGTGCTCCCCACGCTCGATCTTGCCCATATGCGAGCGAGCTATACCAGCCATGGACGCGAATTCATCCTGAGCGACTCCCTGCGCCAAGCGGGCAGCACGCACCGCTTGGCCGAAGGCCAGTGCCGGCTCGGCTTCATAGGTGGTTGTGCCAGGGGGGCGGCCCGGTTGAACGCTGCGCTTCTGCATCACCAGAAGCGTCGATCAATCGACCGAATTTAACCACGTTAAAGATATCTCTTTTGGCTATCATGGTGGCTCGCCTTTTTGATCCGATCGCTTTGTGGGGGCTCTCATGCACGACGCCACCAGCCAGTTTTCCTTTTCCAATTTCAGGCTTGCCATAGCGCCTGGCGTACCGTCATCGCATCTTTCGGCATTGCTTGCGTTGCAGCGTGCGGAAGAGCCGGAAGTCACCATTTCGTTTCATGAGGTCACAGCCGATGATTTGATTGCGGGACTTCGGGAAGGCCGCTACGACGCGGGCATGACGCTTGAAGGATCGAGCGATCCGTCGCTGAAAAGCCAACCTCTATGGACCGAGAACATGGCCGTCGCCATGCCGTTGCGCTTTCCCTTACTTGACCAGGCGAAGCTCACGATCGCCGAACTGTTGGACTACTCCGTCTTTCGCTGGCCTGCAGAGAATTGCCCTTTGCTGGATCAGCGGCTGCCTTCTCTTCCCGCGGTGAGTCAACAGAACATTCAGCGTGTCTCTTCCTTCGAGATGATCGCGCTATGGGTCGCTGCCGGCTACGGCGTCGGGGTATCCGCGCAATCGCGCATTGAGCATGCGCAGGGATGGGGCATTCACACACGGCCGCTGTCTGACGGACCCTACGAGATCGTGACCCACCTGCAGCGGCCCTGCGGACAAGCCGACGTTGTTTCAGAGCGGTTCGAGCGCAGAGCACTGCAGGTCGCCAAGAATGCTCCAACCTAGTCGAGTGCCAATGTCCTCGTTCTGCGTCTTCAGTTCAAGGTGCTACACGTGCATTAGGCATTCCACTCGCCAAGCAGCAGACATCACTCGCGCTCTATGACACGGAGCAGCGCCGTTCTACGCTTCGACATGGGGCCAAACGCCTTCGTGACCCCTTCAACGGGTTTCCCTGCCTGCAATGAGTCAAGGATGTCAGCCCAGTCCTGCATGATTACCTTGCGGGACTCCACAAACTTCGTGTGATCGTAGGGCGCGCGCGATGAGTCCTTGCTCTTTTTGGAATGAGCGAGTTGAAGATCGACCCGCTTCTCCGGATATCCCAACAGTCCAAGGATCGTCGTTGCGGTCGAGCGGAAGCCATGGGACGAAAACCGTCCGCCATAACCCATGCGCTTGAGTGCTTGATTGAGCGTCGTTGCCGACATCACTTGTCCCGGCTTTCTGTAGCTCGGGAACAATACTTTGCCGCCGCCAGTTAGAGCATGTAGTTCCCTAAGAGCGGCCACCGCCTGCCGTGACAGGGGAACCAGATGGGGGCGTCGCATCTTCATGCGCTCGGACGGAATCGACCACATGGCGTTGTCCAGGTCGAACTCTTCCCAGGAGGCCTTGCGCAGTTCTACGGTGCGCACGTAGGTCAAAGCCATCAGCTTGAGGGCGAGGACTGTCGTCTGGTAACCCCCTTCGTTGTCCACACGATTGAGAAAGTCCGGGATCTCTGCCCATGTCAACGGAGGGTTGTGGCGGACCTGAGGGCGCTTGACCAGTCCCTTGAGCAAGGCGGCAGGATCGTATTCGCAGAGACCTTGGGCAGCCGCATAACTGAAGATTTGCCCACACCACTGGCGGATGAGGATCGCCACAGTCTTCGCGCCACGAGCCGCCACATCCTTGATGATGGGGCGCAGATGTGGAGCCCTGATGCTGCTGATCGGCAACTTGCCAATCCGGGGGAAAACATCCTTCTCAAGGTAGCTGGTGACCTGGTTGGTGTAGTACTCGCTCCAGTGAGCATTGCTGACGATCCACTCCCGAGCAACGGTCTCGAACGTGCGTTCGTATGTGTCGGCCTGGAGGGCGATCGCCGCCTTTTTCTCCACGATGGGGTCGAGGCCCTTCTTGACCAACGCCTTTGCCCGGTCCCGTTCCGCACGGGCTGCCTCCAGCGTGACCTTTGGGTACACCCCGATTGAGTACACCTGTTCAGCGCCGCCCAGCCGGTAGCGGTACCACCAGAGCTTGGAGCCGTTGGGCTGAACGCGCAAAAAGAGGCTGCCTCCGTCCCGGAGTTGGTACACCTTGGGCCTGGGCTGCGCCGTTTCCACTTTGCGCGCCGAGAGAAGATTGAGTGCTGTGAGTGCCATGTGTATAACGCCTCCAGTTTGGCCCGTTACACACTCCATTACACACATGAGCACTGGATTTGTCCAGCTTTCAGAATCGCTCGATGGACGATCAACCCTTTAAAAACATAGACTTAGAGTTGTTCCATGGAGGTTGATAGACGCCAGTAGACCTCAATCGTAGTTATCGAGCATCAGCAGTTTCATGACAGGGCTCCGGCGTGGATGTGGTCAAACGTGCGCTGTTCGTACGCAATGGACGCGTCGATCATGGCGCGGTAGGTGGCCTCCAGAATCTCGGGCGGTGCGCCCAGGCGGGAGGCCTGGGCTTTCACCCGCGCGACGATGAACTCGATGCGCTCCAGGTCCACGATCTGGTCGGCGCGCTGCTTGATACGGGCAGCCTGTGTCATGTAGTCGCTGCGCTCGGCGATCAGCGCGGTGATCCGTTCATCGAGTGCGTCGATGTGCTGGCGCACCTCGGCCATGGTGGTGCAGTGCTGGGCCTTGGGCAGGGTGTTCGTGTTCATTCCAGCCCCTCTTCCACCAGCTCACTCGCACGCAGCACAGCACGGGCTTTGGCTTCGGTTTCCCTCCATTCCAGCTCGGGCACCGAGTCGGCCACCACACCGGCGGCCGCCTGCACATACAGGGTCTGGTTCTTGATGACACCGGTGCGGATGGTGATGGCCACGTCCATGTCGCCCGCGTAGCTGATGTAGCCACAGGCACCGCCGTACAGGCCGCGTTTGGTGGGCTCCAACTGATCGATGATTTCCATCGCGTGCACCTTGGGCGCACCCGTCAACGTGCCTGCGGGGAAGGTGGCCTTTAGAACGTCGATGGCGCTCATGCCGTCGAGCAGCGTGCCCTCTACGTTGCTGACGATGTGCATCACGTGGCTGTAACGCTCCACAGCAAACGCCTCGGTGACCTTGACCGTGCCGATCTTGGCGATGCGGCCAATGTCGTTGCGGGCCAGGTCGATCAGCATCACGTGTTCGGCGCGCTCTTTCGGGTCGGCGATGAGTTCGGCCTCGACCTCTTTGTCGCGCTCAGGTGACGATGCGCGTGGGCGGGTGCCTGCCAGCGGGCGGATGGTGACCTTTTGCTCACCATTCGGCATGCTCTCCTGCCGCACCAGAATCTCGGGCGAAGCAGCAACGACGTGGAAGTCGCCCATGTTGTAGAAAAACATGTAGGGCGAGGGGTTCAGCGAACGCAGCGCGCGGTACAGCGACAGCGGCGACTCGGTGTAGCGCTTCTTGATGCGCTGGCCCACCTGCACCTGCATGAAGTCGCCGCCCGCAATCAACTCCTTGGCGCGCTCCACGGCGGCGATGTAGTCGGCCTTGGCAAATTCGCGCTCGGTGCTGTGGCTCTGGGTCGGTTTGACGATGGGCGCACTGACCGAATATTTCAGCTGCTCCTTCAGCTCGCGCAGGCGCTTCTTGGCGTTGGCATAGGCCTCGGGCACCGCCGGGTCGGCGTAGACGATGAGGTAGAGCTTGCCCGACAGGTTGTCGATGACGGCCAACTCTTCACACTGCAACAGCATGATGTCGGGGCAGCCCAGAGTGTCGGGCGGGCAGCTGGCTTCGAGCTTCTTCTCGATGTAGCGCACCGCGTCGTAACCAAAGTAGCCTGCCAGGCCACCACAGAAACGCGGCAGACCGGGGCGCAACGCGACCTTGAAGCGTTTTTGGTACGCAGCGATGAAGTCCAGCGGGTTGCCGCTGTGGGTCTCGACCACCACACCATCCGTCACCACCTCGGTTTTGGCTTCAGCCCCAAAACCGCTGGCACGCAAGAAGCTGCGGGCGGGCAGGCCAATAAAACTGTAGCGGCCAAACCGCTCACCACCCACCACGGATTCCAGCAAAAAGCTGTATTGCCCGCCGTTGCGGGTGTGGGCCAGCTTGAGGTAGAGCGAAAGCGGGGTTTCGAGGTCGGCAAAGGCCTCAAGCATCAAGGGGATGCGGTTGTACCCGTCCTGGGCCAGGCTTTTGAATTCAAGTTCGGTAATCATGGGATGAGCCTCCAAGCTCGCGGCACCGTGCAAAGAAGCGGACGGGTGCCGTGTTCATTCTTTGTCACTACAAACCCCCAGGCTTCGCTGCGCTCTCGCCAACCCCCTTGCAGGGGGCGATACCAGCGGCCTGGCAAAGCCAGTTCCGCGGTATCACTGGAAGGGACAGCACACACTTTGCAGGGGTTGGGGGGGGGAGCACGCAGTCACCGTATGGCGAAGGGTGCGGTCGGGAAGACGCAGTTCAGGCGCGACGCCAGGGCCAGGCCCCCCGGTCGCTACAACCTGTGATGAACATGCGGTGAATGAACATAAGCCGCAAAGTGTAGCAAAGAGGCTGCTGCCTGCGCGACATGTAGAAACTTGCGCCCACGTAAACCCCGATTCCAGCCCAGGGGCGCAGGCACAAAAATGGCGCCCAGACACATTTGATTACTTCGTCCGCACCCCCGCCCGGTGGCAAAGCGGCCATCTCACCCCCCAGGAGACCCCATGAACCGTATCACCCACTGGTTTGTTGCCGCAGCCACCTGCCTGCTGGCCGTATGCACCAGCATCGCAAGTGCTGCCACCACCGAAGTTGGCGGGGTCAAATTTGAAAGCCCCATCGAGCTGGCGGGCACCAAGCTGCAGCTCAACGGTGCCGGTGTGCGCCACAAGGCGGTGTTCCAGGTGTATGCGGCCGGCCTGTATTTGACGCAGAAGGCCAACACGCCCGAAGAAGCCCTGGCCGCCCCCGGCCCCAAACGCATCAGCATCACCATGCTGCGCTCCATCGACTCGGCCGAGCTGGGCAAACTTTTCACCCGTGGCGTGGAAGACAACGCACCGCGCGGCGAGATGTCGAAACTGGTGCCCGGCCTGCTGCGCATGGGGCAAATTTTCTCGGACCAGAAGACGCTGTCCAAGGGCGACAACTTTGTGATCGACTGGATACCGGGCACCGGCACCGTCATCACCGTCAAAGGCAAACCCCAGGGTGAACCATTCAAAGAGCCCGAGTTCTTCAACGCGCTGCTGAAAATCTGGCTGGGCCCCAACCCCGCAGACTGGAAACTCAAGGACGCGATGCTGGGTAAGTAGGCACACCCCAGGCTTGCTCACTGCGTGTAGCCTCCTTCCCCCTTGCAGGGGGCTCCACCAGCAGCCCGGCAAGCCGGTTCTGCGGTGTCTGCTGGAACAAGCCCTGCGCACTTTGCGGGGTGTATGGGTCTACGGCGCAAGCGCCTTCGTGGCGATCTGGGTCAGCGCGTCCACAAACCCGTCCGCGTCCACGGCCCGCACTGGTTGGCCGTGGTTGTAGCCATAGGTCACCAGCACCACCGGGCAACCGGCAGCCCGCGCGGCCTGGGCGTCGTTACTGGAGTCACCCACCATCAACGTGCGCGCCGGCAGGGTGCCCAGCGCTTCACAGGTCTTGAGCAGCGGCAGCGGGTCGGGCTTCTTGCGCGCAAAAGCGTCGCCACCAAACACCTGGCTGAAATACCCGTCCAGCCCCTTGGCCGCCAGCAGCGGCAGCGCAAAACTGGTGGGTTTGTTGGTCAGGCAGGCCAGTTGCAGCCCCTGCGCCCGCAACGCGTCCAGCCCCTCACGCACACCGGGGTACACGGCCGAATGCTGGCCATTCACCGCGAGGTAATGCCGCTGGTAACTCTGCCAGGCGCTGGGGTACAGCGCCTGCGCCTCGTCAACTCCTGATTTGATAGCTGTATTCGCCCGTCCCACCTGCGCCAGAGCATGATTTAGCACTGAAATGATGAGATGTTCAGAGCCTTTGCCGACCATCGCCTCGACACGCTCCTTGGCAATGGCGGGCAGGGCCAGATCGGCCAGCATCAGGTTCAGCGCCACGGCGAAGTCACCCATGGTGTCCACCATGGTGCCGTCGAGGTCGATGATGGCGGCGTCGAAACGGCTGGAGGTCATGGGAACAAAGCCTGCGGCACGCCCTTATTTCGCAAGTTCAGCCCGCATGGCGTCCACCACTGCTTTGTAGTCCGGCTTGCCAAATATCGCACTGCCCGCGACAAAAACATCAGCCCCGGCGTCGGCCACACGGCGGATGTTGTCCACCTTGATGCCGCCGTCCACTTCGAGGCGGATATCTTTGCCCGACGCGTCGATGCGGCGGCGCACGTCTTCGATCTTGCGCAGGGCCGAGTCGATGAAACTCTGGCCGCCAAAACCGGGGTTGACACTCATGATCAGCACCAGGTCGATGTCGTCGATGACCCAGTCCAGCACGTCCAGCGGCGCGGCGGGGTTAAACACCAGGCCCGGTTTGCAGCCCTTGGCGCGGATCGCCTGGATGCTGCGGTGCACGTGGGCGGAGGCATCGGGGTGAAAGCTGATGTAGTCCGCGCCCGCGTCGGCAAAGGCTGCTGCCAACGCGTCCACCGGCTCGACCATCAGGTGCACGTCGATCGGCACCGGTGTGCCGTCGGGCTGTTTGGCATGGGGCTTGAGCGCCTGGCAAATCATCGGGCCAAAGGTGAGGTTGGGCACGTAATGGTTGTCCATCACGTCGAAGTGGATCCAGTCGGCGCCAGCGGCAATGACGTTCTTCACTTCGTCGCCCAGGCGGGCAAAGTCGGCGGAAAGGATCGAGGGGGCGATTTTGTAGGTGCGGCTCATACGCGATATTGTCGCAGGGTGAGTCTGCTCCACCCACTGCTCCCCGCAGCAAAAAACGCACGCAATCCTTCCAGCAGACACCGCGGAACTGGCTTTGCCAGGCCGCTGGTGGAGCCCCCGCAGGGGGTTGGCGAGAGCGCAGCGAAGCCTGGGGGATTACCATTACATTTATGCCCAAGTACCAGTTCACCGTTGATGTCCAGCCCCAGTACCTGCCCGAGCAGTCTGACCCGGCGCAAGATATCTACAGCTTCGCCTACACCATCACCATCACCAACAGCGGCGATGTGCCCGCGCAGTTGATCGCCCGCCACTGGGTCATCAACGACGCGCGTGGCCACACCGAAGAGGTCAAGGGCCTGGGCGTGGTGGGCCACCAGCCGCTGCTGAAAGCAGGAGAGTCCTTCCAGTACACCAGCGGCTGCCGCCTGCGCACGTCCACAGGCACCATGCACGGCAGTTATTTCTGCGTGGCAGAGGATGCACACCGCTTCGAGACGACGATTTCCCTGTTCGTGCTGGAGGCTGACAACGGCATTACAGGCAACCGACCTACAGCACGGGTGCTCCATTGAAGGCAGGCCATACCGATCTGGGCAGCCTGCTCGACCAACTGGACCCGCATGCACCGCTGGCCGAACGCCACCTGTGGCTGATCAGCCTGTGCGCCTGGATTCGCGGCAAACAGCCGTCGCCGCAGGCCGCCATGGGCCGCTTGCAGCTGCTGCTGGATGCGATTGAGGCGCGGCCCGACGTACAACAACGCCTGCGCGCGTGGTGGCAGGTGCTGCTGTCCACCGTGGACGTGACCACCCTTTTGGCCGACTTTGGTTTTGCGCCCCGCACGGCTTTTTTGAGCGAGCTGACCGAGCGCCTGCGCCACAAGCTGCTGCCAGACACACCTGAAACACTGGACGCCTCCGAGCTGTTTTCGCTGGCCCTGCCACGCGCCTTTGACGCCCAGTGGCTGGCCGCCATCGACGCCACCCAGTTGCAGCGGATCGAACAGCTGTTGCGCCAGCCCGCGGTGGATGGCGCCACACCCTGGCAACACACGGTGCTGGATGCGATCACCTACTGCTCGGGCCAGATTCTTTCCACCGGTTTTGCACCCGAACTGCGGCTGCGCATGAGCCCCTCTGCGCGCGACGCGCGCCCGTTTCACGCACTCACCCGCGATGTGGAGACCCTGCGTGCCGAGGTGCTGCGCCCTGACCGTGACCCGGCTGCGGTGGACGCTGCCGCGCAGCAATTGCGTGGGCGGCTGGACGCCTGCCGCCATGCGGTTGCCACGGTGTACACCCACCTCGAAGAAAACGGCATTTCCGTGGGCCTGGTGTTCCGCCTGCGCCAGCTGCGTGAGCGTGTGCTGCGCATCCGCGAGCTGCTGGACTGCCTGATGTCAACCCACCCCAGCGCCAGCGCGGTGCGCCTGCTGTCGCGGCTGGTACTGGTGGGCCAGGAGCGTGCCAGCATCCGGGCGCTGATCACCTCCAACTCGTCGCTGCTGGCGGCCAAGGTGGCCGAACGCAGTGCGGAAACGGGTGAACACTACATCACCCGCGACTGGCCCCAGTACCGCAGCATGCTACGCAAGGCGGCGGGGGGTGGTGCACTCACGGGTGGCACCACGCTGCTGAAGTTCATGATCATGGGCCTGGGCCTGTCTGCCTTCTGGGGCGGGTTCTGGGCCGGGGCCATGTATGCCGCCAGTTTTGTCGTGATCCAGCTGCTGCACTGCACCCTGGCCACCAAACAACCGGCCATGACCGCCCCCGCCATGGCGGCCAAACTCAAGGACATTGGCACGCCCGAGGCCGTGAATGCCTTTGTGGACGAAGTCGCCCACCTGATGCGGTCACAGGCCGCAGCTGTGCTCGGCAACGTGCTGGTGGTGTTTCCGGTGGTGCTGCTGCTGAGTGTGGGCATAGGGCTGCTGCTGGGCCACCCCATGCTCAGCGCCAAAGATGCGGCCTACACCCTGCACTCACTCAGCTTGCTCGGCCCCACGCTGCTGTTTGCGGGCTTCACCGGCTGCCTGCTGTTTGCGTCCAGCATCATTGCTGGGTGGGTGGAGAACTGGTTTGTGCTGCGCCGCCTGGACTCTGCCATGCGCTACAACCCGGGCATCACGGGCATCCTCGGCGTGGAGCGTGCGGGACGCTGGGCGCACTTCATGCGCAACAACATCTCGGGTTTTGCATCCAACATTTCGCTGGGTTTTATGCTGGGCCTGATCCCGCCCATCATGGCGTTTTTCAGCCTGCCGCTGGAGGTGCGCCACGTCACCCTGTCGGCCGGGCAACTGGCCGCAGCGAGTGTGGCGTATGGCGTGCAAACCGTGTTCATGCCCGCGTTCTGGTGGGCGGTGGCGGCCATTCCGCTCATTGGCGCACTGAACCTGGGTGTGAGTTTTTACCTGGCGTACCAGCTCGCGCTGCGGGCACACAACGTGAGCGGGGTGCAACGCGCCCACATCCACCAGGCGATCTGGGCCCGCTGGCGGCACCGGCCGCTCAGCTTCTTCATCCCGGCTGGGTAGGCACACCCCCAGGCTGCGCGGACTGCGTTCCGCTGCGCCTCCCCCCTTGCAGGGGGCGACACCTACGGCCCGGCAAAGCCGGTTCCGTGGTGTCTGCTTGAAGTCTCCGCGCTGCGCGCGTCGGGGGTGGAGGCCGTGCACAAAACCAGGGCTTTTGGGCTCTGTCCTACAGGCGCTTTTTGTACCGCGCTGTACAGTGCGGTGCGCAAGACTTTTCCTGGGCACGACTTCGCGGGCACGTTTTTACACAGTGCCCTTTTCCTACAAGAGACAAATTCACCAACAGGAGAAGATGCTGGATGAATGAACTGGTCACCCTCTGGGCCGAATGGTTGCGCCCTTCCGCGGGGCTCCCCACTGTGCAATGGTCGATGCTGCTGGCGGTTGCCACAGTGGTCGGCTACCTTTTTCAACGTTATTCAGGCCTGCCCAAGGTGCTGGGTTATTCACTGGTGGGCACGGTGGCCGGGCTGGCCGGGTTCAGCGGTGCACTCTGGCCGCTGCAGGGCACGGGGCTGTTTCTGCTGGAGCTGGGTGTGGCCATTGTGCTGTTCGAGGCCGGGGGGCGTATTCCGCTGCGCTGGTTCCGCCACAACCCGATGGTGCTGGTGCAAAGTATTGCCGAGTCCACCCTCACCTACTTTGCGGTGTACTGGCTGCTGCGTTACTTCGACATGCCGGTCTATGTGGCCGGGCCGCTGGCCATCGTGGCCATGGTGGCGTCGCCTGCGGTGCTGACACGGGTGGTGGCGGACACCCAGGCCTCCGGCCCGGTCACGGACCGCGCCCTGGTGCTGTCCACCCTGGGCTCACTCTATGCACTCACGCTGGGTGCGGCCCAGGCGGGCCTGTTGCACCGGCCCCAGCACACCCCGTGGGATGCGTTCTACCCCGTGGCCGTGGTGCTGGGTGTGTCGATCGCCGTGGGGGGCTTGCTGGCCCTGGCCTTGCGCACAGCGCTGCGCTTCATGAGCCCGTCCAGCGAGAACACCTCGATCCTGCTGCTGGCGCTGATTTCGGCTGCGGCCACCATCGCCGCCCACCTGGGCGGCTCGGCCCCGCTGGCCGCACTGCTGGGTGGCATGCTGCTCAAACAGATCAGCCCGCGCCCCTGGTCGTGGCCCCGGCAGATGGGCACCGCCGCTTCGCTGCTGACCATGATGATGTTTGTGCTGGTCTCCACCGTGGCCGCGCAGGCCGACTGGAGTGCACCCGTCACCGGCCTGGTGGTGGCCCTGATTGCCGCCCGCGCCATCGCCAAGGTGGCGGGTGTGGCACTGGGCAATGTGGGCAGTGGTGCCAGCTGGAAACAGGCGCTGTGGGTGGGCGCGGCCATGTCACCCATGTCGTCGATTGCACTGCTGATCGTGTCGCAGTTCATGACGGCATCCCCGGCTGTTGGGGAAGAGATTGCCCGCGTGGCCTTGCCCGCGATTTTGCTGATGGAGGTGTTGGGCGCCATGGTGGCCACACTGGCCGTGTACCGGGCGGGCGAAAGCTCCAAACCCTGGCTGCCCGGCAGCCAGGCCACCAACACAGGAGAGCGCCGTGCCCCTTGAACCCCGTGAACCCAGTGAACGCCTGGAGCACTTCCAACGCTCTGAAGCCTTGTCCCTCGGTGTGGAGCTGGAGCTGCAGCTCGTCAACACCCACGACTACGACCTCGCCCCCTATGCCGAGGACATGCTGCGCCTGATGGCCAAAACCCCGCTGCCCGGCAGCGTGGTGCCCGAGATGACGTCGAGCATGATCGAAATCTCCACCGGCATCTGCCACTCTGCGTCCGAGGTGCTGGGGCAGTTGTCACAGGTGCGCGACGCACTCGTCAAAAGCGCCGACAAACTCAACATCGCGGTGGTGGGTGGTGGCACCCACCCGTTCCAGCAATGGCACGAACGCCGCATCTACGACAAGCCGCGTTTTCGCGAGCTGTCGGAGCTGTACGGCTACCTGAGCAAGCAGTTCACCATCTTCGGCCAGCATGTGCACATTGGCTGCCCCGACGCCAACGCCGCGCTGCTGATGCTGCACCGCATGTCGCGCTACATCCCGCACTTCATTGCCATGTCGGCATCGAGCCCGCATGTGCAGGGGCAGGACACGGCTTTTGACTCCGCACGGCTCAACTCGGTGTTTGCGTTCCCGCTGTCGGGGCGCGCGCCGTTTGCGCTGACCTGGGACGACTTCGAGGCCTACTTCGACAAGATGACCCGCACCGGTGTGGTCAAAAGCATGAAGGACTTCTACTGGGACATCCGGCCCAAACCGGAGTTCGGCACTATCGAAATCCGTGTGTTCGACACCCCCCTCACGGTGGAACGTGCGGCCGCCCTGTCCGGCTACGTGCAGGCGCTGGCCGCATGGATGCTGCACGACGACCCGTTCATGCCCACCGAAGACGACTACCTCGTCTACACCTACAACCGCTTCCAGGCCTGCCGCTTCGGGCTCGACGCGGTGTACGTGGACCCCGCCACCGGCGACCACATGCCCCTGCGTGAACACATCCTGCAGACCATGCTGAAGATCAGTAGCCACGCCCGCGACGTGAACGCCTCCAGCGCCATCCACCTGCTGCGCAACGGTGTGGAAAACAACCAGAACGACGCCCGCTGGCTGCGTGACGTGCAGCGCAAGGAACGGCTGCTGGCGGAGGTGGTGCGGCAGGCGGCGGGACGGTTCCGGGGCCCGGCAGGCGTGTAGTACACACGTGGGCTGGAGCTGGGTATACACCCTGTATGCTCCAGCGCCATGGGTGAATTTGATCTGATTGCGCGCTTTTTCAAGCGCCCCGCTGCCGCCACAGCCAGTGCCGCCAGCACCGTGCTGGGCATTGGTGACGACTGCGCGCTGCTGCAGCCCGCGCCGGGCATGCAGCTGGCCATCTCCAGCGACATGCTGGTCGAAGGGCGGCATTTCCTCTCCACCGTAGATCCGTTCAAACTGGGCCACAAAGCCCTCGCGGTAAACCTGAGCGACCTGGCCGCCTGTGGTGCGAAGCCGCTGGCCTTCACGCTGGCGCTGAGCCTGCCACGCGCCGATGCCGCCTGGCTGGAGCCGTTCTCAAGCGGCCTGCTGGCACTGGCCGACGCCCATGGCTGCGCTTTGGTGGGCGGCGACACCACACAGGGCCCGCTGAACATTTGTATCACCGTGTTTGGCGAAGTGCCACCGGGCCAGGCGCTGCTGCGCTCGGGTGCCCGCGCGGGTGACGACCTGTATGTGAGCGGCACCCTCGGCGACGCCCGGCTGGCGCTGGAAGTGTTTCGCGGCACGCTGGCCGTGCCCGGCGACGTGTTCACCGCTGCCCGCGCCCGTATGGAGCAACCCACACCCCGCGTGGCCCTGGGCACAGCACTGCGCGGTGTGGCCACGGCCGCCATCGACATCAGCGACGGGCTGGTGGGTGACCTGGGGCACATCCTGCGGGCCAGTGGTGTGGGGGCCCGCATCGACACATCCATTGCTATGCAATTAATAGCTTCTTGCGCACATCCAACGGGCGCTGGAGCTCTGTTTGATACTGAAAAACAGCTTGAATTGGTGCTGGCAGGCGGTGACGACTACGAGCTGGCCTTCACCGCCCCGGCTGACCAGCGCGACGCCGTGTTGGCCGCAGCACAGGCCAGCCAGACCCCGGTGACGCGTATTGGTCAGATCGAGACCGCCCCCGGTCTGCGGCTGGTGGACAGCCAGGGGCACGCGGTGCAGCGGCAGTTTGTGTCGTTCGACCACTTCGCCTGAGCCCCAGTCCGCTTGACCACGCGGCAGCCCGGGCCAGGACACCATAATTCCCGCATGACTGACGCCCTCCCCCCTGCCCTGGCCCCCGACACGGCTGCTGCGCCCCGGCGGCCCACTGCACGTTTTATGCTGCAGCACCCGGCCCATTTCATCGCTTTGGGTTTTGGCTCGGGCCTGAGCCCCGTGGCACCCGGCACGGCGGGCACGCTGTGGGCCTGGCTGGCGTACCTGGTGCTGCAGCAATGGCTGAGCCCCGTGCAGATCGGCTGGCTGATTGCTGCGTCGCTGCCCGTCGGCTGGTGGGCGTGTACCGTCACCTCCACGAACCTGCGCCAGGCCGATTGCAGCAACATCGTCTGGGACGAAGTGGCTGCCTTCTGGCTGGTGCTGTGGCTGGTGATGCCCGCCGGGTTCTGGGGGCAGTTGGTGGCGTTTGTGCTGTTCCGGGTGTTTGATGCCGTCAAAAAAGGCCCCGTGGGCTGGGCCGATGCGGCCTTCCACGGCACCGGGCCCAAAGGGGGGTTTGGCATCATGTTTGACGATCTGGTGGCGGCACTGCTGACGCTGCTGGTCATCGCTTTGTGGAGATTTTGAGCATGTCTGAATCACTACCAAAAAATGAGCTGATTGCGCCCGACCCTGCTGCGCTGGTGGCCGATTTGATGCTCAAAAAAGGCCTTTTTCTGGCCACCGCCGAGAGCTGCACCGGCGGCCTGATTTCCGCCGCCTGCACCGACCTGGCGGGCTCCAGCGCCTGGTTCGAGCGGGGGTTTGTCACCTATTCGAACGAAGCCAAAACCGCGTCGCTGGGTGTGGACGCAGAACTGATCAAACAACACGGCGCGGTCAGCCAACCCGTGGCCGAGGCCATGGCACGCGGGGCCATCAGCCACTCGCTGGCACAAGTCGCCGTGGCGGTGACCGGCGTGGCGGGGCCGACGGGGGGATCGGTGGAGAAGCCGGTGGGGACGGTGTGGTTTGGCTGGAGCGTCAACGGCCAGGTCAGCAGCGCATGCCTGCGGTTTGACGGTGACCGTGCTGCCGTACGCACGGCCACCGTGCACCATGCACTGACCCACCTGTGCACTTTGCTGCGCTGATGCCGCTGCGCGTGTGACAGCGGCCACCCCGGCCCGGTGCTACATTGCGCCGACCCATCACCGGAACCCTTCCATGCACCCCAACGCGCAAACCCTGGACACGTTCTACAAAGCTTTTGCAGCCCTCGACAGCGCCACCATGCGCAGCTGCTACGCGCCGGATGTGCAGTTCCAGGACGAGGTGTTCAATTTGCGCGGCCGCGACGAGGTGGCCGGGATGTGGGACATGCTCTGCAGCGCCACCCGCGCCAAAGGCCTGGCCGACTGGAAGCTGGAGTACAGCGGTATCAGCGCCGACGACAAGGTGGGCCGCGCCCACTGGGACGCGCACTACCTGTTCAGCGCCACCGGCCGCAAGGTGCTTAATCACATCGACGCCCGTTTCACCTTCACCCCTGACGGCCTGATTGCCACCCACCGCGACAGCTTCAACTTCTGGGCCTGGGCACGCCAGGCGCTGGGCACACCGGGGCTGCTGCTGGGCTGGAGCCCGTCGCTGCGCAGCAAGGTGCGCAAAACGGCGGATGCGAATCTGCGCAAGTTTCTGGCGCGCTGAAAATACGTAACTACTCAGGTGGTTTGGTTTTACCCCCTCTCCCTCTGGGAGAGGGCGGGGGTGAGGGCTGGCGGCCTGTGCACAGGGCTGTCGTATGTTGTGGCTTGCGAGCCCTCACCCCAACCCTCTCCCAGAGGGAGAGGGAGCAAGAAAAGCGCACTGCATGCCGCGACCTGGGTAGTTACGAAAATACACACCAAACCAGGCTCCAGCGCCCACCCCATGGGCGTAAGCAGCTACTCTATTAAGAGCAATTAGCCCGCACCCAGCCGGTCCACCAGCACCGCACTGGCCACGTTCAGGCCCACCACTTCCACGGTGCAGCCATGGTGCCGCAGCCGCTCCACCACCTTGTCGAGTGCCGCCACCGCGGTCACGTCCCAGAAGTGGGCACGCGACACGTCGATACACACGTTGCGGCCTTCGGCACCCAGGATGTCAAACGCGTCGATAAAGGCATCGGCCGAGGCAAAGAACACCTGGCCCGTCACCACCCAGGTGCGCAGGCCGGTGGCGGCGTCGTCCTGCGCGTGCACCGCCAGCATGCGCGACACCTTGAACGCAAAAAACACCCCGCTCAGCAACACCCCCACCGCCACACCGGCCGCCAGGTTGTGGGTGGCGATGGTGATGACCACGGTGGCCAGCATCACCGCGCTGGACAGGCGCGGGTGGCGCACGACGGCGCCCAGCGACTTCCAGTCGAAGGTGGAGGCCGACACCATCACCATGATGGCCACCAGCGCAATCACCGGCACACGCGACACCCAGTCTTTCAGCACCACCATCAGGATCAGCAAAAACACGCCCGCGAACAAGGTGGACAAGCGCCCGCGCCCGCCGTACTTCACGTTGCTGACGGCCTGGCCGATCATTCCGCAACCGGCGATGCCGCCAAAACAGCTGGCCGCGATGTTGGCCAGGCCGAGGCCCGCACATTCGCGGTTTTTGTCGCTGGGGGTGTCGGTCATCTCGTCCACCACGGCGGCCGTGAGCACCGATTCGAGCAGCCCCACCATCGCAATCGCCAGCGCGGGCAGCAGGATGATGCGCAGTGTGTCCAGCGACGCGGGCACCTCGGGCAGGCCGAACAGCGGCAGCGCGTCGGGCAGTTGGCCCAAGTCGGCTACGGTGGGCAGGTGTAACCCCATGCCAGACGCCAGCAGCGTGAGCACCACCACACAGATCAGCGGCGACGGAATGGCGGTGAGCGCGCGCAGCTGCAGCCGCTGGCCCAGCCACGGCAGGCCGTAGATGATGAGCAGCCCCAGCGCCAACATCGCCCAGGTGAGCGCGCTGGCACCGTGCAGGTGGGGCAGCTGCGCCGAAAAGATCAGGATGGCCAGCGCATTCACAAACCCGGTGCGCACCGAGCTGCTGACAAAACGCATCAGCACACCCAGCTTCAGCAGCCCGAACACCACCTGCACAGCCCCTGCCAGCAGCCCCGCCGCCAGCAGGTAGCTGAGCCCGTGCGACTGCACCAGCGGTGCCGCCACCAGCGCGACCGAACCCGCCGCAGCCGACACCATGGCCGGCCGCCCGCCGACAAACGCGATGACGATGCTGATAACAAACGAGGCGAACAGGCCTACCGACGGATCGACCCCGGCGACAAATGAAAACGCGATGACTTCAGGGATCAGCGCAAAAGTGGCCACCGCCCCGGCCAGTAATTCGCGCGGGATGCTGGGGGCCCATTCGGCGCGCAGGCGGGTGGTGAAGGAAAGAGTGCTCATGCGGCATGCCCTGCAGAAAACAAAACGCGCCCGAAGGCGCGCGACAAGAGATTTTAAGTAAAAACAGGCTCTAGCGCCCGGACATCAAGCGCCAACAGCTATTAAATACATAGCACCCTGCACAACAGGCTCAGGCCCCATGGCACTTCTTGTATTTTTTGCCGCTGCCACACGGGCACGGGTCGTTGCGGCCTGGCTCGTCGGCTTTGCGAATGGTTTCGACGCGCGGGCCGAGGCTGCGCCAGAGCTGGCGCAGGTCGTACACGGCCCAGATGGCGCTGCCAAACGCGTCGACACGGGCCTGGCTGATGCTGGGCGGGCCGTCTTCGCTGAACATGGAGATTTCGGGCTTGCCGGTGTCGTCTTCGGTCAGTGCCACGATGGACTGCAGGGCTTCGTCGAGCCACTGGGCCGCTTCTTTGTCGCGGGGCGCGGCCCATTCTTCGGGCCAGTTTTCCACCGCAAACATGAAGCCCAGCGCCCATATCTGCGCAAACGAGGGGATGGCTTCCCCTTCCATGTCGGCGCGCTCTTCTGCGGGCAGCGCGGCGATGGCGCCGCGCGTGTCCAGCACTTCGGGCTGGTAGGTGCGCTCGTCGTCCAGCGCGTCAACCTTGGCGTCGAGCGATGCCACGATCTCGTCCCAGCGGCGGCTCCACAGGTCAAAAAAGCGCTGCTGCTGGATGGCATCGGTGAACAGGGTCTGGGCCTGCATGGGGGCATTGGCGTCGGGCGGCAAAGCGTCGTCGCTCAGCAGCAGCGGCCAGTATTCCTGCGGCGGGATAGCGCGGCGCGTGCAGATCAGCGCCACCATAAAACCTTCGCAGAACTCCCACTGCGGGATTTCGTCGTCGCGCGTGCGCAGGTCGTCCAGGATGGTGTCGATCGCGTCGAAGTCGTCCGGGCCGAGTGGCTCGGGGGGCTCAGGCATGTCGGTCATTGGGGCGGGTGTGGGGGTGTTCATGGCGTAGATCCGGGCAAGGTGCGGGCGTGCTTATGATGGCGTGCACAGGGCGGTAGGCGCAAAGTGTAGCGTCCGCCACGCCCACAAAACGATTCGGGAGACCCCACCATGCTCGGCCAACTCAACACCCTCTACCCGGTGCGCTACACGTCGCTGGCGCTCTGCGTTTTTGGCTTTTTGCTGAGTATTTTTGCCATCGTGGGCCTGGGTGTGGGCTGGCTGCCCTTGCTGGTGCTGGGAGCCCTGGTGGCGCTGGGCATTTACGACCTGCGGCAGGACCGGCACGCCATTTTGCGCAACTACCCCATCATCGGCCACCTGCGGTTTGCGCTGGAATACATCCGCCCCGAAATCCGGCAGTATTTCATCGAGAGTGACCGCGAAGCCGCGCCGTTCTCGCGGGCGCAGCGTTCGCTGGTGTACCAGCGCGCCAAGGGTGAGCCCGACAACCGCCCGTTTGGCACGCAGCTGGATGTGGGTGTGCAAGGGTACGAGTGGATCAACCATTCCATGGCACCTACCAAGCTGGCGTCCCACGACTTCCGTATCTGGGTGGGCGGCTCGCCGGAGCAGCCGTCGCCCTCGGCGTCGCCCTGCACCCAGCCCTACAGCATGAGTGTGTTCAACATCTCGGCCATGAGTTTTGGCGCGCTGTCGGCCAACGCGGTGCTGGCGCTGAACCAGGGCGCCAAGATGGGTGGCTTTGCCCACGACACGGGTGAAGGCTCGATCTCGCAGCACCACCGGGTGCACGGCGGTGATCTGATCTGGGAGATTGGCTCGGGTTACTTCGGCTGCCGCAACGACGACGGCAGCTTCAATGCCGAGCGTTTCCAGGCCAATGCGCTGGACCCGCAGGTGAAGATGATTGAGCTGAAGCTGAGCCAGGGCGCCAAGCCGGGCCATGGTGGTGTGTTGCCTGGCCCCAAGGTCACGCCCGAGATTGCAGCGGCACGCGGAGTGCCGGTGGGTTTTGACTGCGTTTCACCGTCGCAGCACAGTGCGTTTTCCACCCCCGTGGAGATGCTGCATTTCATCGCCCGGCTGCGCACTTTGTCGGGTGGCAAACCCACGGGCTTCAAGTTTTGTATTGGCCACCCGTGGGAGTGGTTTGCCATCGTCAAGGCCATGCTGGAAACCGGCATCACCCCTGACTTCATCGTGGTGGACGGGGCCGAGGGCGGCACGGGGGCAGCACCGGTCGAGTTCAGCGACCACGTGGGTGCGCCGCTGCAAGAAGGCCTGCTGCTGGTGCACAACACCCTCAAGGGGGTGGGCCTGCGCAGCCGCGTGCGGATTGGCTGCGCGGGCAAGGTGATCTCGGCTTTTGACGTGGCGCGTATGGTGGCGCTGGGGGCCGATTGGTGCAACTCGGCGCGCGGCTTCATGATGGCGCTGGGTTGCCTGCAGGCACAAACCTGCCACACCGGCCACTGCCCCACCGGCGTGACCACCCAGGACCCGCTGCGCCAGCAGGCGCTGGTGGTGCCCGACAAGGCCACGCGCGTGGCCCAGTTCCACCGCAGCACGCTGCATGCGCTGCAAGAGCTGGTGCAGGCCGCCGGGCTGGAGCACCCGCAGGAGATCACCGCACACCACATCGTGCGGCGTATCACCGACACCGAGGTGCGGCTGCTGTCCAACCTGATCATGCGGGTGGAAGACAACGCACTGCTCGGGCCGCTGGACGGCCAGCACAAAGTGTTTCGCCTGTACTGGCCACTGGCCAGCGCCCACAGCTTTCGCGCGCTCACCTCCGGCATGGAGCTGGCCGGCAGCACCATGCCATCGGCGTCGCGGCCCAAAGCGGCACGGGCCACGACAGACGTTGTGTCGCCCGGGCTGGAGTCGCCCCTGGAAGTGGCCAGCGAACTGGCAGCCGCCAAAGTCACGGAGCCTGCAGCCTGATGGACCCGACCACCCTCACCGTCCCCCGGGGCCCCCACGGCGTGGACTACGCCGCGTTTTTGCGCAGCACCTTGGCCACCCAGGCGCACAGCCTGGCGGCGTACGTTCTGACCACACCGGACGGCACCACCCCACCCGAACAGGTGTGGCTCAAAAAGGCCGGGCCGCTGAATGCACGCTGGCCTTACGCCGTGCTGGGTGCGCTGGCAGGCCTGGTGCGGCTGGAGGCATTACGCCCCGTGCCCAACCCGGGCGGCACGGTCGCCATCCAGACGGAAGCACGGCGGCTGGCCGAGTTACACAGCCTGGGCCTGCGTGTACCGCCGGTGCTGGCCGTGGCAGACGGCGGCCTGCTGATCCGCCATCTGGGCCGCACCGGCGCGCCGACCAAATCACTGGCCGACGAAATGCACCACGCGGCCATCGACACCCCGCACACGGTGCTGCCGCTGTGGCAACAGGGGCTGGACGCGATTGGCCTGGTGCATGACAAAGGCGCGTGCCTGAGCCAGGCCTTTGCACGCAACCTGGTGCGCTGTCCGGACGGGGTGGTGGGCTACATCGACTTCGAGGACGACCCTGCGGCGGCGCTGCCGCTGGCGCAATGCCAGCTGCGCGACCTGCTGTGTTACGCCCACTCCACGGCGCTGTACCTCGAAGACACCGGGGCCCTGCAGGCGGCAAACCATGCGTGGGCCACGTGGACTGCACAACGCCCGCCCGCCATGCGGTTGCTGCTGCAGACCAGCCTGCGCCGCATGCGCTGGATGCGCCACCTGCCCACCCAGCGCACGCTGGGCCGCGACCTGCAGCGCGCACGCATGGCCTATGCGTTGATGGCCACCACGGGCTGAGGCCCCGCTGGCACCCATTTGCTATTTATTCAATAGCTGCACCCGCAAGCACACCCAACGCCAGAAGCCTTTTTTCATACAAAGCACCGCCCGGTCCTTGCTCAGCAGGCGCGCACCGTGGGCCACGGCCAGGTCGATGAACTTCTGGTCGTCGGCGTCTTTGCAGGTGGCTGTGGTTTTGGCGGCCACTTCGACCAACCGCACCAGCCGGTCGAAGTGGCCCAGCACCTCGGCCGCACTGCAGCCGTAAAAGTCCATACGCGGCACGATTTGCGGGTAGGCCAGCACCCGCTCCAGCTCGTCGCGCATGGGCTGGGTGGCGACCCAGCCCAGCGTGCCAGCGTCCAGCTGTTGGCGCAGGGGCGCGGCCATCGGGTCGCCGAACACAAACAGGTCAAGAATGATGTTGGTGTCGATAACGATGGGCTCGACAGACGCGCCAGCCGCCGTCACGACGGATCTGCGGGTTTGTCACGGGCTGAACCGCGCACCATATCGAATCGGAACAGGCGGCATTCGATGGGCCCGTTCCACATCGGCACGCGGCGTGACTCTTTCAGGCGCATCTTGCCGGGCAGCTTGAGGTCGGGGGTGAGCATCCAGGCGGTCCAGCCGGCGTAGTTTTTCTTCCAGTGGGTGGCCAGCTGGCTGAAGAACTCGCCGCCGTCGTCGGTGTGTGCGGTCTCGCGCCCGCCGGAGGGTGCGGGTGCAGCGTCTGCAAAAGGATCGTGGTACGGCGACGGCACAGGGTCAGTCGGGCGGCCTCCGCGCAGGCGGGCCTGCACGGCGGGGCGGCCCGCCACACCGGCGGCGGCGATCCGTTCACCGTACGGCGGGTTGAGCAGCATCACACCCGCTTCGGCCGGAGGCATACGCTGCAGCGCATCGCCGCCGCGGAATTCAATGGCCTGGGCCACCCCGGCGCGCTGGGCGTTGCGTTCGGAGAAATCGACCATCCGGTGCGCCACATCACTGCCAAATATAGGTGCAGCGCTTGCGTGGATTGCGCCTTCAGCTTCGTTTTTGATAGCAGACCAGACATGCGACTGGAAGGGCAACAATTTCTCGAAACCAAAACGCCGCAGCAGGCCCGGCGCAATGCCACACGCAATTTGCGCCGCCTCGATGGCAATGGTGCCGCTGCCGCAGCACGGGTCGTACAAAGGCAGGGGGCTGTCACCCAGCGGGTCCCAGCCGCTGGCGGCAATCATGGCGGCGGCCAGGGTTTCCTTCAGCGGAGCGTCGCCCTTGTCTTCGCGCCAGCCGCGTTTGAACAGCGGTTCACCCGAGGTGTCGATGTAGAGCGTGGCGGTGTCGGTGGTCAGGTGGGCGTAAATACGCACGTCGGGCCACTGGGTGTCGACGCTGGGGCGTTCACCGCGTTTGTTGCGGAAGCGGTCGGCCACCGCGTCCTTGATCTTGAGCGCGGCAAAGTTCAGGCTGGTCAGCGGACTGTGCTGGGCGGTCACTTCGATCTTGAAGGTCTGCTTCGTGGTGAACCAGATTTCCCAGGCCACGGCGCTGGCGGCCTCGTACAGGTCTTTTTCGCTGCGGTAGTTGGTGAACGAGAGTTGCACCAGCACACGCTGGGCCAAGCGGCTGTGCAGGTTGAGCCGCAGCGCGTCGCGCCAGGAGGCCCGCACCAGCACCCCGCCGCGCAAGGTCTGCAGATCCTGGCCCATCAGGCCGGTGAGGCCGTGGACTTCTTCGGCCAGAAAGCCCTCGACGCCGGCGGCGCAGGGCAAAAAAAGTTGTAGTTGGTTCATGGATTCATGTCGAAAAAACCCCAGAGGGGTAAGCGCCTGGGCCAAGGCACGCAGATTTTTTTAGCTCGCTTGCCATTTGCCGATGACTCTCCCACTGGGAGTACGCCGCGCGGCGGCAGTGCGATTCCCGCTGCTTCGGGCCTGGCAAGTGCCACCGCCTTGTGCGCCTTGCGACCCCATGGTAAAGGACTTCTCTTGCTACAAACTCTCCGCGCTCGCCTGATTGTGATCTGCGTCGGCATCACGCTGGCCTCTTTGCTCGTGCTCTCGGCCACGACATTTTTCACGGTACGCAAAGACACGCTGGCCTCGGTCGATGCGCGCATCGGCCAACTCACCCAGATTTATGCCACCCAAGTGGGCAGCTGGGTGCGCGAAAAGCAGCGCATCACTTCCTCGATGCACATCGCCGCCGCCAGCACCGGCGAACTGACCATCAGCTTTGTCGAGCCGGCCGGCCCCCAGGGCAACCGCATCGGCGCTTTCGGCACCGAAATGCGGCTGGCCAGCATCGCCAAAACGGTTGCGGCCATTCGCCCTGTAGCGAGCAGCTTTGTCTTTTTGGTCGATGCCGAAGGCCTGCTGATTGCCCATCCGGAGGCAGAACGGGTGCTCAAGCCGGTGTCCAGCGTCTCGCCCACTCTGAACCTAGCGCAACTGCAGGCGCTGACGCAGCAACTGCGCCGCATCGATTTCGTGCGCAATGCCTTGCAAGACATCGCGTCGGGCGACGGCGACCTGACGCGCCGCCTGGACGCCACGGGGCACGACGAGCTGGCGCAGATCGCGCAGGGCTTCAACCATTTCGCCGACAAGATCGCCGCCGTGCTGCTGCGCATCCGCGAGGCGTCCGAGTCCGTGCGCCTGGCCATGAGCGAGATTGCCACCGGCAACCAGGATCTGTCGGGGCGCACCGAGGGCCAGGCCAGCTCGCTGGAGGAAACCGTGGCCGCCATGGAAGAACTCACGGCCACGGTGCAGCAAAATGCCGCCCTGGTCGAACAGGCCACGGCCGCCGCGCAATCGCTGCAGCAGCAGGCCCATGATCTGGCCCAGGCGGTGGCGACCTTCAAGCTGCCGCAGGGGGCGGACGCACAAAAGCTGCTGGGCTGAGAGGGTGAGAGGCAGCCGGGTTTCACGCCGAATTTGTCGGAATTTTTTACAAACTCCGTGCATCCGCATATTGGCTCCTTTGAAAATCAACGACTTAGCACATTGGAACGAAACTTGCTTTCTTTTCCAGCACTATTAACGATTAGGAAAATCCCTCATGAAGCTGACCTCGACTATGGCAACTCTTGCAGGAGCGCTATTGGCAGGCGTTGTAGGCACCGCTCAGGCCAGCGTTGTTGACTTCCAGGACGTGGCTTCTGGCAGCTGCAATAGCGCCGGCACCTCGGTGCAGAGCCGCGGCTTCACCTTTGCCGGCAATCCCCAAGATCCTTCACTGTTTATCTGCGACGCTGGCGTGATTCAGAACAACACGTCGGCCGCGCTGATTAACGCAAACGGCCAATCCATCCTGACGATGACCGAAAGCGGCGGGGCCGCGTTTTCACTGACCTCGTTCTTTGCCGGTGGCAGAACGCGAGATTTTGCTCCTTCGCAGCCCGTTTCTGGTTATGGCGTCGCCTCAAGTATTGACATCCTCGGCAATCTTGTGGGCGGCGGAACCGTATTCGCCACCATCTTGCTGGATACGGTGGCACCGTACGATTGGAGCCAGTTTGTCCTTCCAACCTCGTTTACCAATCTGGACTCCGTGGTATTTACCGCGCAGGGCAATGGACCCAACCCCGAATTCCTGATTGATGACATCGTTGTCAACGCGCCGGTTCAACCCGTCCCCGAGCCCGCCTCGTTGGCACTGCTAGGCGTCGGGCTTGCCGGCCTCGGGCTTGCAAGACGGCGCTACACCGCCTGAGCGCCGCATTGCATCGGCACAACAAGAAGCGGGGCCTAGGCCCCGTTTTTGTTTGTCGTGCCGACTGCCCGCGCGTCAACCCTCTGCCATGGCCGCGAGCCGCTCGCGCACGGTTTCAGGGATGGGCGCGGGCTTGCGCGCCGTGCGGTCGATGAAGACCACGCCGATCTTGCCGCGGGCCACCTCACGGCGCGTGGAGAGCTCGGTCATGCGAAACACCAGGTCGCAACCATAGCGGTTGAAGTCCTGGGGCGTCATCTCCACCCGCATGGTCTCGCCATGGAAACCCTCGGACTTGTACTGCGCCACGATGTCGCCCACCACAATCGACAGCCCGCCCACATCGGCCTCGGGGTAACCCAGCGACTGGAAGAAGCGCACACGCGCCTCGGACACCAGGCTGAGCAGCTGGGCGTTGTCCAGATGGCCGCCCTGGTTCACGTGGCTGATGTAGATCTGCATCTCGGTGCAGAAACCAAAATACGGGGGAAGGTCGAAAACGATACGGGCCATGGCTGAAAAGAAAAAAGGGCGCTGCACAGCAGGGCACAAGCCCGGTTGGAGCGCGTTTTTAAAGGGCTTTGCGCAGGTTGGCGGGCGCGATGCGCAGCGCTTCGCGGTATTTGGCCACCGTGCGGCGGGCACATTCGATGCCCTGCTCCTTGAGCATTTCGGAGATCTGGTTGTCGGACAGCGGCTTGGCGGTGTTTTCGGAGGAGACAAACTGCTTGATCAGTGCACGCACCGCCGTGCTGGACGCGTTGCCACCGGTCTCGGTGCCCAGCGCGGAGCCAAAGAAGTGTTTGAGCTCAAACGTGCCATACGGGGTGGACATGTATTTGGCCGTGGTCACCCGCGAAATGGTGGACTCGTGTAAGCCCAGTTCATCGGCGATTTCACGCAGCACCAAAGGCCGCATGGCCAGCTCACCGTGCACAAAGAAGCTTTTTTGCCGCTCAACGATGGCGTTGGACACCCGCAAGATCGTGTCGAACCGCTGCTGGATGTTCTTGATGAACCAGCGTGCTTCCTGCAGCCGCTGCTGCAAGGCCTGGCTGCCTTCACCTTTGTGCGCCTTGAGTGCACTGGCGTAAATGTCGTGCACCCGCAGCCGGGGCATCACCTCGGAGTTGAGCCGCACCTGAAAACGCACGTTTGCGCCTTTACCCACCTTCTGCACGATGACGTCGGGTACCACAATGTTGCGCTCCACGTCCACAAAACGGCGGCCGGGTTTGGGCTCCAGCCGTCCTATCAGCAGGATGGCGGCGCGCACCATCTCGTCCGTTTCACCACAGGCCTGCACCAGCCGTTTGATATCGCGCCGGGCGAGCATGTCCATGGGCTGGGTGCACACCGCCAAGGCGGCACGCAGCACGTCGGGCGGCATCGCGTTGTCGGGCTGCGCCTGCAGGTGGCGCAACTGCAGTTGCAGGCATTCCGCCAGCGACCGTGCGCCCACACCCGACGGCTCCAGGTGCTGCAACAGCTGCAGCGCCACCGTAAAACGGTGTACCAGCTCGTCCACCTGCTCCATGTCTCCACCCGCCAAACCTTCGGCTAGGGACTGGAGCGATTCGTCCAGGTAACCGTCGTCGTTCAGGGATTCGATCAAGAAACGCAGCGCGGCCCGGTCCACCTCATTCAGCCGCATACCCAACGCCTGCCGGTGCAGAAAGCTGGTCAGCGACTCCTGGTTACGCGCGAGTTCGGTGGCGTCGTGTTCGCTGTCGTCTAGGTTGTTCTTGCGCGCCGGGGCGTCCGTGCCCCATTCGCCGTCGTCAGCCACCACTTCGGTGCTGCCGTCGCCGTCCCAATTGGGCTCGTCCTGGATGCCGGTGTCCGTGGGAGTGTCGTTGGTCTCACTGGTGCTGGCAGCACTGGACTCACCCGCCCCATCGGACGCCGAATAGGTGGACAACTCCACTTCACGGTCTGCTTCGCGGTCGTCCTCGCGCACAGCGGTGTCAGCCTGCGCCAGACCAAACTCTTCCCGCGGCGCTTCATCGGCCGTGAGTTCAAGGAACGGGTTGTCGTCGAGCATCTGCTCCACTTCCTGGCTCAGCTCCAGGGTGGACAGCTGCAACAAGCGGATCGACTGCTGCAGCTGTGGCGTGAGCGCCAGATGCTGCGAAACGCGAAGGGAAAGGCCTTGCTTCACAGCAAGCCCTCAGCGCCCAAAGCGCACAGGGTTTCTTCCAGCAGACACCGTGGAACCGGCTTCGCCGGGCCACTGGTGGAGCCCCCTGCAAGGGGGTGGGAGTAGCGGAACGAAGTCCGCGAAGCCTGGGGGTGTGCCATTTACATCCGAAAGTGTTCGCCGAGGTAAACCCGGCGCACATCGGCGTTTTCTACGATGTCGGCCGGGGTTCCCTGGGCCAGCACATGGCCGTCGTTGATGATGAACGCGTGGTCACAAATACCCAGGGTTTCACGCACGTTGTGGTCGGTGATGAGCACACCGATGCCACGCGCCTTCAGGAAGCCAATGATGCGCTGGATTTCGATCACGGCGATGGGGTCGATACCGGCAAACGGCTCGTCCAGCAGGATAAAACGTGGCTGCGTGGCCAGGGCGCGGGCAATTTCGACGCGGCGGCGTTCACCGCCAGACAGCGCCAGCGCGGGGGAGTCGCGCAATTGCTCCACCCGCAGGTCATGCAGCAAGGCGTCCAGGCGTTCCTGGATCACCGCTTTGCCCAGCGGCTGCCCCGCGTCGTCGCGTTGCAGCTCCAGCACGGCCTGTACGTTTTCACCCACAGTGAGTTTGCGGAAGATCGATGCCTCTTGCGGCAGGTACGACAAACCAAGCCGCGAACGGCGGTGGATCGGCATCTGCGCGACCGAATGGCCGTCGATCAGGATGTCGCCCGCGTCGGACCGCACCAGGCCCACGATCATGTAGAACGACGTGGTTTTGCCCGCACCGTTGGGGCCCAGCAGACCGACCACCTCGCCTTTTTGCACCACCAGGGACACGTCCTTGACCACCTTGCGGCTGCCATACGACTTCTGCAGGTGCCGGGCTTCGAGACGGCTCGTGTCGGCTGCCCCCGTGGTGTCGGTTGCCGCCCCGGTCACTTCTTGTCTCCGCCCAGCGTGGTGCTGGAGCGCAAGGTCGAATTCACGGACGGCGTGGCAGGTGCTGCGGCGGGCGCGGAGGCGGCCGCACGCGGCGCAATGATGGCGCGCACACGGCCACCCGGGTTGGCAGAGCTGGCGTTGGACGGGTTGCCGTCCACGGTGAACACGTCGGTGAGGTTGTTGTAGACGATCACATCGCCGTGGATATGGTCGGCGATGGTGCCGCCGATGTAGCGGCGCAGCTCGGCGCGTTTGATGAACTTGACGATGTCGTTACGGCCGTCGTACTCGATGGTTTCACCTTCACCTTCGATGTATTCGTCGGGTGCGCCCGGCTGGGTGTCGCGTTTCTGCCGGAAGAAGGCGCGTTTCCCCGGCGCAGCGGTGACCACACCAAACTGGTAACCCTGCGGGTCTTGCCGCACGTCCAGCTGCGCACCGCGCAGGATGATGCTGCCCTTGGTCATCACCACATTGCCGGTGAACACGCTGGTTTGCTTCAGATCGTCGTGGCGCAGGGTGTCGGCCTCGATGTTCATGGGTTTGGCAGAGTCGGCTTTTTCAGCGTGGGCCATGCCACACGCCATCAGGGCGGCCAACAACCAGGGGGTGAAAGACAGTAGTTTTTTCATAGGGCACGAATCTTGCAGCCATTGTAGCGGTCGATCCATGCTGCGCCGCAATAAAGGGCCAGCAAAGCCACCCCGCCGCATGTAAAAAGCCTGTCGGCACCGGCACGACAGGCTTTGGTTGCACCCCTGCGCACCACACGCGCAGCCGGTGGCAATGGCAGCTTAGCGCGCCTTGCGGGCTTCGGCCACCAGGGCGTCGGTGGTTTGCAGGGCGCGGCCCATGCTGCCGGAGCGTGTGCCGTCGGTGTAATAACGCCCGGCGATACCGATCGCAGGCACACCTTCCACCTTGTAAGCCTCCTGCAGCAGGGTGGCACGTTTGACCTTGCCTGCCACGCTGAAGGAGTTGTAGGCCTCCTGGAACTTGGCCTTGTCCAGGCCTTGTTTGACCGCCCAGTCAACGATCTTGGCTTCGGTGTTCAGCGCCTGTTTGTCCACGTGGATGGCGTAGAACACCTTGTCGTGCAGCGCGTCCACCTTGCCCAGGGCTTCCAGGGCGTAAAACAGTTTTTGCTGCGGCACGAAGCTGTCCTGGAACGCCACGGGTACACGTTTGATCACCACGTCCTTGGGCTGGGTCTTGATCCAGCTGTTCAGTGCAGGCTCGAACGCGTTGCAGTGGGGGCAGCTGTACCAGAAGAATTCGATCACTTCCACCTTGTCGGCAGGGGTGTCGACAGGTGCACGTGTGTCCAGGACGGCGTAGTCCTTGCCGGCCTGTGGCTTGGCCTGCGCCAGGGATACGGTGGGCAGGGATACGGCGGACACGGCCACTACAGATGCTGCGGACACAGAAAAAACGCGACGTTTCATTTCAAACACTCCTTGTTGGGGTTTACGACCATGCCTGCGGAGAAAAGTTCATCCACCACGGCATTGCCATACATCACATGTCTTTACTCTTCGCTCAATCAGGAACCACGGAGCAAACGCAAGGCAAAAGCACCCACTATCCCAGCAAACACCGTGGATCTGGCTTCGCCAGTCCACAGGTGTTGCCCCCTGCAAGGGGGTAGGAGTAGCGACACGAAGTGCGCGAAGCCTGGGGGTAAGCCATTAACGCTGCACACGCACCAGCGCTGACTCGACACCCGAACTTTCAAACTTTTCCTTGATGCCCTCGGCATCGTCCTTTTTGCCAAACGGGCCCACCCGCACACGGTACACGGTGCGCCCGGACTGTTCACGCTCGGTCACCTTGGCCTGCCAGCCCATCATGGCCAGTTTGGCGCGCTGCGCTTCGGCTTCTTCCGTCGAACGGAAGGCACCGGCCTGCACAAAATAGTCAAACGGGTCCACGGTGGCATTGGCTGATTTGGCGCGGGCCAAGTCCCCCAGGGGGTCGGCAGAGGCTGTGGGTTTTGTCTCCACACGCTCGGTTTTGGCGGCCACCGCCGCACTGGCGGCACGGCCCGGGGCACTGGCTGCCGCGACCGGAGCGCCGGGTTTGGCCGCCACGGCGGCAGGTACGGGTGGCGTCACACCCTGCACTGCACCAGAGGCCGTGGCCGCAGGCGGGCGGGCGGGGTTTTTGCCATACAGCGGCGAATTCGGGTCCCAGTCCTTGTTCTTGTCGGACTCAACCGCGTCCTGGCTAGCGCCCCGGGTGGCCCCCTTGTTCATGAACGGAACCGGCACCTTGGTCACATACAGTGCCACGGCCAATGCAGCTCCCAGCCCCACCATCGCACCAATGATGAAGCCGATGATGGTCCCACCACGCTGCTGATTTTTCTTTTTTGCCATTGTTGTCTTGCTCACATCCGGGAGGGCGCGGAAACGCCCAAAACCGCCAGGCCATTGTGCAGCACCTGCGCCACGGCAGCGACCAGTGCCAAACGCGCCAGTTTGACGGCCTCGTCGTCCACCAGAATACGCTCGGCGTCGTAGTAGCTGTGGTAGCTGGAGGCCAGCTCACGCAGGTAAAAGGTCACGTCGTGGGGTGCGTTGCCTTCTGCGGCGGCGGTCAGCATGGCGGGGTATTTGGCCAGTGTCAGCATCAGGGCCAGCGCCTGCGGGCCTTGCAGCGGCGACAGATCCACCTCGGTCAGCGCCGCCACATCACCGCCCCAACTGGCCAGCACCGAGCAGATGCGCGCATGGGCGTACTGCACGTAGTAAACCGGGTTGTCGTTGTTCTGCGCGCGCGCCAGGTCAATGTCGAAGGTGTATTCGGTGTCAGGCTTGCGGCTCAGCAAGAAGAAACGCACGGCGTCCTTGCTGGTCCACTCGATCACGTCGCGCAGGGTGACGTAGCTGCCCGCGCGTTTGCTGATCTTGACTTCTTCCTCACCGCGCACCACCCGCACCATGGTGTGCAGCACGTAATCGGGGTAACCCAGCGGAATACCCACACCAGCGGCCTGCAGCCCGGCGCGCACACGTGCAATGGTGCCGTGGTGGTCGGTGCCCTGGATGTTGACGACCTTGGTGAAGCCACGCTCCCACTTGGCGATGTGGTACGCCACATCGGGCACAAAGTAGGTGAACGTGCCGTCTTTCTTGCGCATCACACGGTCTTTGTCGTCGCCGTAGTCGGTGGACTTGAGCCACAACGCGCCGTCCAGCTCGTAGGTTTTGCCCGCGTCGATGAGTTTTTGCACCGTGGCGGCCACACGGCCGCTGGTGTAGAGGCTGGATTCGAGGTAGTAGTTGTCAAACTTGACCTGGAACGCCTGTAAATCCAGGTCCTGCTCGTGGCGCAGGTACGCCACGGCAAATTCGCGGATCGACTCCAGGTCCTCCACATCACCGCTGGCGGTGGTGCTGCGGTCGTCGGCGCTGACGGTTTTTTGCGCCTTGAAGTCTTCGGCAATGTCGGCGATGTAGTCACCGTTGTAGAAGGCCTTGCTGGCGGGGTTCTCGGGGTCGATCGGCCAGCAATCATCCCCGGGTTTAAAACCTTTGGCGCGCAGCTGGGTGCTGTGGGCCAGTGTCTGGATCTGCACCCCGGCGTCGTTGTAATAAAACTCGCGCCAGACATTCCAGCCCTGGGTGGCGTAGAGGTTGCAAATGGCGTCGCCCAGCGCAGCCTGGCGGCCATGGCCCACGTGCAGCGGGCCGGTGGGGTTGGCGGACACAAACTCGACCAGCACCTGTTCGTCCCGCGCGGGCTGAAAGCCGAACTGCGCCTTGGCCTGCAGCACCTCAAACACCACCTGCTGTTTGGCGGCGGGTTTAAGTTTGATGTTGATGAACCCCGGGCCTGCGATGTCCACCGCATCCACCCATTGCTGGAATTGCTCTGTTTTTAATAGCGCCTCGCGCAGCTGCTCCGCCAGCTGGCGCGGGTTTTGTTTCAAAGGTTTGGCCAGTTGCATGGCCACCGTGGTGGCGAGGTCGCCGTGGGCGGCCACCTTGGGGGATTCAAAAGCGGCCTTGTCGCCGGAGCCAGGGGCAATGTGTTCAAGCCCGGCGGCCAGGGCCGCGAGCAAATCGTGTGTGACTGAGAGCATGGGGGCCATTTTACGTTTGGGGCAGACGGCGCTGTATTCTTCGTGCGGGCCGTCATCCGCTGGCCCGTGCACGACGTTATAACGGTGATCCTTCACCAGGATTGCACTCCAACCACTCTCTTCAGGACACACAACATGAACAAGTTTCTTTCCCTGAGCGCTGCAGCAGCCATGGTTTTTGCGATGGGCGTGGGCCATGCGGCCGATGGGGACGCCAAGACCAAGCAGCAGAGCAAGATGACGACCTGCAACGCCGACCCCAAGGCCAAGGAACTCAAGGGTGACGAGCGCAAGGCTTTCATGAAGGAATGCCTGTCCTCCGGCAAACAAGAGAAGCAGCAAACCAAGATGGGCACCTGCAGCACCGAATTCAAAGCCACTGGCAAAGAAGGCAAGGAACGCCAGGCTTTCATGAAGGAATGCCTGAGCGCTGACAAACCAGCTGCTGCTGCCAAGCCCGCTACAGCGGCGGCCCCGGTCGCCATGGCAGCACCAGCTGCCGCACCGGCCATGCCCGCAACGCCTGCGGCACCCGCTGCCAAGAAATAAGTCGCCTTTGCGCGCACCGGAGGCCCCGCCCTGGCGGGGCTTTTTGCTTTCTACTTGAGTTCTTCGATCAGCACCGACAAACCTGTCCACATGATCTCGAACCCAATACAAAGCAGAATGAAGGCCGACAAGCGCATCACCACGGTAGTGCCCATCTCACCCATGAAGCGCAGCAGCCGCCCGGCATAACGGTAGATGAAGTACACACTGACGGCGGTGATCAGCACCCCCAGCGCGGCGGCACTGCCCGAAATGACCCAGTCCAGCACCTTGCCGTGCTGCTGCGCGCCCAAAGCGATCGAGGCAGCGATAGAGCCGGGGCCGACCGTCAGCGGAAACGTGATGGGGTAGAAGCTGCGCTGGCGCAGTTCACCTTCGCTCCAGTTGACGGTGTCTGCCTCCGACAGCGTGGTGCGGATGGCGCTGTCGCCATGCTCGGAGCCGTTGTCATGCAGCAAATGCCAGCCCGTGGCGGCCACCAGCAAACCACCGGCAACCCGCACGATGGGCAGCGACAGCCCAAAAAACGCCAGCACATACGAGCCGACAAAAACCGCCCCCAGCAGCAGGAAGAGGCAGTTCGTCGCCACGCGTTGGGCCAGCTTGTTGGTGGTGGCGTCGTCCGCGCCCTGCGTCATGGACAGGAAGATGGGCGCATTACCCAGCGGGTTCATGATGGGCAGCAAGGTGATGGGCACCAGCAGCACCGCCTTGAGGAAGATGAGCATCGCAGCGGTCATGTCTGTCTTGCCCGGATGGTGTGCCGCAGGCTGTGGGCTTCGGTGGTCATGCGGCTGATCTCCAGAAGTCGGGTTGGCTGTAATTATGTTTCAGGAAGTCCATCCACAAACGCACCCGCAGGGCCAGGTGTTTGCGCTGGGGGAACACCACGTAAATGCCATTCGGCGGCGCGGCAAATTCCTCCAGCACCGCCACCAGGCGGCCGCTGGCGATCTCGGCCTCGACCTCCCAGGTGCTGCGCCAAGCGATGCCGTAACCGGCCAGGCACCAGTCGTGTAACACCTGCCCGTCCGAACAGTCGAGCGGGCCCGCTGGCCGCAGGTGCAGCAGCTCGGTGCTGTCACCCCGCGCCACGGTGAAGGCCCAGCCACGGGTTTGGGATGCGTCACTCGACAAGGTGAGGCAGGCGTGTTTGGCCAGGTCGGTGGGCTGTTGTGGCGTGCCGTGTTGCTGCAGGTACTGCGGCGTGGCGACACAGATGCGGCGGTTGTCGGCCAGGCGCACGCTGATGAGTGACGAGTCCGGCAGGTCACCCACCCGAACGGCACAGTCAAAGCCTTCACCGGCCAGGTCCACCACGCGGTCGCTGAGGTTCAGCGACACGGTGACGTCGCGGTGCAGGGCGTGGAACCGGGGCACCAGCGGTGCCACATGGCGGCGGCCAAACCCGGCCGGGGCGGTGATACGCAGGTGCCCGCTGGCCTTCACACCACCCGCGCTGACACTGGCTTCGGCGTTGGCGAACTCCGCCAGCAGGCGCTGGCAGTCTTCCAGGAACGCGCTGCCTTCGTGGGTGAGGGTGATACGCCGCGTCGTGCGCACCAGCAGCTTCACGCCCAGCCGTTCTTCCAGCGCATCAATGCGCCGGCCCATGATGGCGGGGGCCACACCTTCGGCCTTGGCGGCGGCGGTCAGGCTGCCCCGGGTGGCCACCGAGACGAAGGATTCAAGCTGTTTAAATTTGGCCATGCTGGTGTGCTCACTCCGCCGCGTGGGTGATGTGCTGCTGCACCAGGGTTTTGATCTGCTCCGCGCTGTACCCCACCTCGTGCAGCAGGCTGCGGGTGTGTTCACCCAACGTGGGCGGCTGCAGGCGGATGCCGGGGCGCTGGCCGCCGAGGGTGAAGGGCATCAGGGGCACTTTCGACAGGCTGCCGTCGTTCATCCGCACGGGGGCCAGGCCGCCGGTGGCGTTGAGGTGGGGGTCGTCGAACAGGTGCTGCGGCTGGGTGATGGGCGCGAAGGGCAGCGCGTTGCGCTCGAACACGTCGCTGAGCTCAGCCGCGCTGTAGGTGGCCAGGCGTTCGCGCAGGATAGGCATCATCCACGCACGGGCACGCACACGGTCGTTGTTGGTAGCCAGGCGCGGGTCGGCCAGCAGGTCATCCAGCGCAAAGGCCTGGCAGAAGATGCCCCATTGTTTGTCGCTGACCGCCGCCAGAAAGATCTGCGCGCCGTCTTTCACGGTGAACACGTCGTACACGCCCCAGGCCGAGATGCGGCTGGGCATCGGGTCGGCGGCCTGGCCGGTGGCGGCGAACTGCATCATGTGCTGGGCCACCAGGAAGATGTTGTTCTCGAACAGCGCCGACTGCACTTCGCAGCCTTCGCCCGTCAATTCGCGCTGGCGCAGTGCGGCCATGGCACCGATGGCCCCGAACATGCCACCCATGATGTCGTTCACGCTGGTGCCTGCACGTAATGGGTCGCCGATGCGGCCGGTCATGTAGGCCAGGCCCCCCATCATCTGCACCACTTCGTCGAGTGCGGTGCGGTGGTCGTACGGGCCGGGCAGAAAACCTTTGTGGCTGACGTAGATGAGGCGGGGGTTCAGCTTCTTGAGCGTGGCGTAGTCCAGGCCCAGCTTCTGCATGGTGCCGGGTTTGAAGTTCTCGCTGACGATGTCGGCGGTGGCGATCAGCTTGAGTGCGGCTTCAACCCCGGCGGGCTGCTTCAGGTCAAGTGCGATGCTTTTTTTGTTGCGGTTGAAGGTGGGAAAAAACCCCGCGCCCGAGCCCAGCAGGCGGCGCGTGTTGTCGCCGTCAATGGGCTCGACCTTGATCACCTCGGCCCCCAGGTCGCCCAGCAGCATGCCGCAGGTGGGGCCCATCACCATGTGGGTGAATTCGACAACCCGCACACCTGCGTACGGCAGGTGTGCTTCCGAATGCGTGCCCGTGTACGGCAGCGCTGAGGGGGCCGGTGCAGGGCGCACAGCCTGCGGCTGTTGCCAGTTTTTGGGCAAACCGGCTTCGGGCGTCATGCCGTACACAGGCTCGCCGGGCAGACCTGCCATCAGCGGTTTGCGGGCCGCGATGAGCCGTTCGAGGTCGATGCCGGTGGCAACCCCCATGGCTTCGAACATAAACACCAGGTCTTCGGTCACCACATTGCCCGAGGCACCAGGCGCATACGGGCAGCCGCCCAGGCCGCCCAGCGATGCGTCGAAGGTGCGCACGCCCTCTTCATAAGCCGCCAAGCAGTTGGCCAAGCCCAGTCCACGCGTGTTGTGCATATGCGCCGCACCCGCCTTGTCGCCCAGCGCGGCACGCAAACGCCGGAACAGGCGACGCACCTGGGCCGGGTTGGCATACCCCACGGTGTCGGACAGGCCCACTTCATCGGCCCCGGCCTCAGCACACTGCGTAGCCAGCCAGAGCACATCGTCTTCGGGCACCTGGCCCTGCAGCGTGCAGCCAAATGCGGTGGACATGCCCACCTCCAGCAGCACATGGGGCGCGGTGTCGCGCCGCAGGTCGGCAATGGCGCGCAGCTCGGCCACCATTTCTTCACGGGTCTTGCGCACATTGGCCAGCGAATGGGCCGCGCTGGCCGACACCGGCATGGTGAGTTTGTGCACCCCTGCGGCCAGCGCCGCCTCGGCCCCGCGCCGGTTGGGCACCAGCGCCATCACGGTCAGGCCGGGCAAAGTGCAGGCGTGGCGCACCACTTCGGCCGCATCGGCCATCTGCGGCAGCAGCCGGGCGGGCACGAAAGATGCAACCTCGATTTCACGCACCCCGGCGGCATACAGCGCGTCGATCCAGCGCAGTTTGTCGGCCGTGGGCATGGTGGCTTTGACCGATTGCAGGCCGTCGCGCGGGCCGACTTCGCTGATGAGGACGGCAGAGGATGAAGGGACTGGAGACATGGCGGGATTTCTCGGTCGCCCTGGGTGCAGGGCTGAATACTACTATTTTGATAGCTGTTCGCGCATGTGGGACGTGCGCTAGATGGCTAAAACATACTTAATTTTGGCCCAAATTTCGGCAATAGCTCCTGCTAGTCCCCCATGATCTGTGCGAAAAAAGCAAAGGTCAAGCTGGTTTAAGTTCATTTAACTTGCAAAACAGATGCAATACAGTAGCCCCATGGCTCCATGCAGCCAAGAGCCTTGTTCACCCCATTCAATTTCTTTGGAGCGCCCCATGACAGCCCGCACTACCGTCCACCGCCTGCAGGTGGCAACCGTTCTCCACCGTTTTATCGAAGACCAAGTGCTGCCTGGCACCGGGGTGGATGCCGCCGCGTTCTGGGCCGGTTTTGACGCCATCGTGGCCGACCTGGCCCCCAAGAACATCGCGCTGCTGGCCGAGCGTGACCGCCTGCAGACGGAGCTGGACACCTGGCACAAGGCCAACCCCGGCCCCATCACCAACATGGTGGCCTACCGCAGCTTCCTGGAGACCATTGGCTACCTGGTACCCCAGCCCGCCGACGCCAAGGCCACCACGGCCAACGTGGACGCCGAACTCGCCACCCAGGCCGGCCCGCAGCTGGTGGTGCCGATCCTGAACGCCCGTTACGCACTCAACGCGGCCAACGCCCGCTGGGGCAGCCTGTACGACGCGCTGTATGGCACCGACGCTATTCCCGAGGCCGACGGTGCCGAAAAAGGCAAGGGCTACAACCCCGTGCGCGGCGCCAAGGTAATCGCATTCGCCCGCAAGCTGCTAAACGACGCCGCGCCGCTGGCCCATGGCTCCCACGTGGATGCCACGGGCTACACCGTGGTGGGCGGGCAACTGCTGGTGGCACTGGGTGCTGCCAGCAGCGGCCTGAAGGACCCAAGCCAGTTCGTCGGTTACCAAGGTGATGCGGCTGCGCCCACGTCGGTGCTGATCGTCCACAACGGCATCCACATCGACATCCAGATCGACCGCAGCACCGCTATTGGCAAAACCGACGCGGCGGGTGTGAGCGACCTGGTGCTGGAATCCGCGCTGTCCACCATCCTCGACCTGGAAGACTCGGTGGCCGTGGTGGATGCGGACGACAAGGTTGTGGCCTATGGCAACTGGCTTGGCATCCTGAAGGGCACGCTGACCGAAGAAGTCGCCAAGGGCGGCAAGACCTTCACGCGCGGACTCAACCCCGACCGTGTGTACACCGCACCCTCCGGCAGCGGCGACGTGCGACTGCATGGCCGCTCGCTGATGTTTGTGCGCAATGTGGGCCACCTGATGACCAACCCGGCCATCACCTACACCGCCGCCGACGGTGCTACCCGCGAAATCCCCGAAGGCATCTTGGACGCCATGGTGACCACCACCATCGCCCTGCACGACCTGCAAGGCCGTGGCGCGAATGGCATCCGCAACAGCCGCACGGGCAGCGTCTACATCGTGAAGCCCAAGATGCACGGCCCCGCCGAAGTCGCATTTGCCGCAGAGCTGTTCAGCCGTGTGGAAAAGGTGCTGGGCCTGGCCGACAGCACCGTCAAGCTCGGCATCATGGACGAAGAGCGCCGCACCAGCGTCAACCTGAAAGCCTGTATTGCCGCCGCCGCCAGCCGCGTGGCCTTCATCAACACCGGCTTCCTGGACCGCACGGGCGACGAGATGCACACCGCCATGCAGGCTGGCCCCATGATCCGCAAGGGTGACATGAAGGCCAGCGCCTGGATCCAGGCGTATGAGAAGAACAACGTGCTGGTGGGCCTGTCGTGTGGCCTGCGCGGCAAGGCGCAGATCGGCAAGGGTATGTGGGCCATGCCCGACCTGATGGCCGCCATGCTGGAACAAAAAATCGCACACCCCAAGGCCGGTGCCAACACCGCCTGGGTGCCCAGCCCGACCGGTGCCACGCTGCATGCGCTGCACTACCACCAGGTGCTGGTGTCCGACGTACAAATCGCGCTGGAAAAAGCCGACGCCGCCACCGACCCGGTCGCCACACGCGACGGCATCCTGTCCAACCTGCTGCAGATCCCCGTGACGGCCACACCGAACTGGACCGCTGCAGAGAAGCAGCAAGAACTGGACAACAACGCACAGGGCATCCTGGGCTACGTGGTGCGCTGGGTGGACCAGGGCGTGGGCTGCTCGAAGGTGCCCGACATCCACAACGTCGGCCTGATGGAAGACCGCGCCACCCTGCGCATCAGCAGCCAGCACATGGCCAACTGGCTGCTGCACGGCGTGGTGACCAAGGAACAGATCACCGAAACCTTCGAGCGGATGGCCGCCGTGGTGGACGGACAGAATGCGGGTGACCCACTCTACAAACCGATGGCGGGCCACTTCGGCACCAGCGCTGCCTACAAGGCTGCCACCGAGCTGGTGTTTGAAGGCCTGGCCCAGCCCAGTGGCTACACCGAGCCGCTGCTGCATGCGTGGCGCTTGAAGGTGAAGGCGGCTGCCTGACCCAACAGCTATCACATTGATAGCTGCTTGCGCACACCAGATGGGCGCCAGAAGCCATTTTGGCTCTTAAAAATGTAAAAAACCGGCACCCAGGGTGCCGGTTTTTTATTTGGCGCTATCCTGCCGCTGTTGCGCCCCCATTTGCTCCATTACACGCCCATGCTGCCGTCCTCCATCGACCCGAGCCTCTGCCCCCTGTGTGGCAGCGCCAACCGCTGTGCGATGGAACTGGAACGCGCAACAGGGCTGCCACAGCCGCCGTGCTGGTGTCTGGCTCAAAAGATTCCGGCCGACGTGCTGGAACGTATCCCGGCACCGCTGCGCAACAAGGCCTGTGTGTGTGCGCGGTGCGGCACACCGCTGGACGCCACGCCTGCACGCTGACGTACGGACGCAGGCCACGCCAGCAGGGCCCGCAGGTCACTCCAGTTTCTGGATCCACTCCAGCACCTGCGCCACAGCCACATCGGGCGTGCCTGCATGGTCGGCTGTCACCACCAGGTACTGGCTTTGGGGATGGGCGGGAGCTTTGTTCCAGGCATAGGCCTCACCACCCCGAAAAAGGGGGTCTGCGGTGCCAATCACCCACATAAACGGCACGGGCTTCTTGAACCGGGGCGCGGTGGCCGACATCTCGCCCACACCCTGCGGGTCGAAGTAACTCAGCAGCACACCGGCAGGCATACGTATCGACCTGCGCTGGCCCTGGTTCAGGTCGTCCATCGAAAGACTCTCCCCGGCCTTGCCTGCGGCCACCAGCTCACGGGCTTTGTCCACCGCCTCACGGCCGATGTTGCGACCGTACATGTTCAAGGGGCTGTGCCCGGGTGCCAGCGCAATCACCCCATCCGCATCGCCTACCTCGGCCATATACGCCATGGCGGCATTGGCACCAAAGCTGTGGCCCACCAGCAGCACACGTTGGTAGCCTTGCGTGCGAAAGGCCTGGACCTGTGCCGCAATTTCTTGCAGCGCTGCCGGGTAGTCGGCGTCATAGGCGCGGCGCTGCGACCACGGCATTTCGAGCGTTTTGACGGTGCAGGTGGGTTCGAGCTTGCGCCCAAAAAAACTGATGTACTGCGTGTTGCCCCACTTGCCATGCATCAGCACCACCGCGCATTTTTTGTCCTGTGCATGGACGGCCCCCATGGGCCAGCCCATCCACACGAGCAGAAGCAGAAAAACCCACATCGGCCATGTGCCTCGATTCGCCATCACATTGTTGTTTCGCATGGATACCCTCTTTAAAGAATTGCGGCTCGGATGGGTACGCCCATCCAGGTGCCAAGAGCTTTTATCATCACAGGCATCATCCCACCACACAAACAAGGAAAAACATGCCCACCTACCACGTCGAAATGATGGAAGGCCGCACGGTCGAACAAAAGAAGAAACTCGTGGCCGAAATCACCCGGGTGTCGGTCGAGATTCTGGGTGGCGTGCCCGAGTCGGTGGACATCATCATCACCGACATCCAGCGTGAGAACTGGGCCACCGGCGGCAAGCTCTGGTCAGAGCCACGCGACTGAGCGTTACAACCTCTTTTTACTCCTAGCCTTCGAGACCGCTCATGTGCCAGCTGCTCGGCATGAATGCCAACACCCCCACCGACGTGACCTTCAGCTTCACCGGGTTTGCGCAGCGCGGCGGCAACACCGGTGACCACGCGGACGGCTGGGGTATCGCCTTTTTTGAAGAGCTGGGCCTGCGCCATTTTGTGGACCACCAGCGTGCGGTGGACTCCCCCATCGCCGAGCTGATCCGCCGCTACCCCATCAAGAGCCGCAACGTCATCGCCCACATCCGCAAGGCCACGCAGGGTGTGGTGAGCCTGCAGAACTGCCACCCCTTCGTACGCGAGTTGTGGGGCCGTTACTGGGTGTTCGCCCACAACGGTGACCTGAAGGATTTCCGCCCGCGCCTGCACGGCAGCTTCCGCCCGGTGGGCAGCACCGACAGCGAACACGCGTTTTGCTGGCTGATGCAGGAGCTGGCCAAGTCCCACGCCTCGGTGCCCGATGTGGACGAGCTGACCCGCACGCTGCGCGAGCTGGCACCCGTGCCAGCCCAACACGGCACCTTCAACTTCCTGCTCTCCAACGGCACGGCGCTGTGGGCGCATGCCAGCACCAACCTCTGCTACACCGAACGACGCCACCCATTCCAGTCGGCCCACCTGGCCGACGAAGATCTGAGCGTGGACTTCGGCCCCGTCACCACCGAACGCGACCGCGTGGCCGTTGTGGTGACTGCGCCTCTCACCACCAACGAAACCTGGACGCCCTTTGCGCCAGGTGAGCTGATGGTGTTTGTGGACGGCGCACGGCGCTGCGCCTGAGCCTGCGGCTCGGCACCGTCCTGAGTCCTTGCGTCAGGGTGCCGCCCGCTCCAGCATTTGAACCATTTCGGGATACCCCCATGCACGGGCGAGTTGCAGCGGCGTCTGTCCATGCCGGTCCGTCAAACGCAGGCTGGCACCCGCATCCATCAGGGCTTTCAGGGTGGCCTGGTGGCGCGGCCCACCATCCCCCAGCACGATGGACTCGATCACAACCGTCCAGTGCAGGTTGTTCACATGGTCCAGCGGCGCACCCGCCTTGATGAGCTGGCGCACCACACCGTCATGCCCCAGATGGGCTGCGGCGATCAGCGCGGTGCCGTCGTAGCGGCTGGTGACCTGGCCTGCCTTGGCACCCAGCGACAGCAGCAGGCGCAGGGTATCCTCGTCATCGGCCACGGCTGCGATAGTGACGGCGTCGTACCGATCATTCTCCAGCAGGTTCAGGTCGGAACCGGCGCGGGCCAGGGCACGGATAACGCCCTGCTGCCGCGCGAAGGTGGCAATGTGCAGGGCAGTACGGCCATGGCTGTCGCGCACATTCAGCGGCGCACCGGCGGCGATGGCCTGCTCCAGGCCAGGCACGTCACCACGGTGTGCCTTGGCCAGCAGGCCGCGGTAGGCTGCGACCTCGGCCGCACTGGGTGGCACCTGGGCCAGCGCTGCGGGTGCCAGCACCGCTACAGCCAGAGCCAGGCACCAGCGGCGCAGGCCACGACCGGGCAGCGGGTTCATTGCAGCAGGCCCTTGACCTTGTCGAGTGCGGCCAGGGCGCATTGTTCGTCCAAGTGGCCACCAGGTGCACCACCCACACCCACGGCGCCAATCGTGTCATTGCCGACCTTCACCGGCACACCACCGCCCAGCAGCAGGAAGCCGGGGATATACACGAGGTTGGCCGCGCCAGGGTTCTTCTGCGCACCTTCCATCATGGCCAGGGTGTTGTTCCTGGCCGATGCCGAGGTAAAGGCCTTCTGCTCGCTGGCGGCCAGGGTGTGGGGGCCAGCGTTGTCGGCACGCTGCACGGCACGCACGCTGCCGGCGCGGTCCACCACGGTGGCGGTGACGGCATAACCATTGGCGGTGCAGGCGGCCACAGTCGCGGCAGCGATCTGGTTGGCCAGGTCCAGCGACATGTTCTTTTCGGTGCGCACGGCCTGGGCGCTGGCGCTGGTGGCTGCCAGGGCAAACAGGGATGCAAAAGCCAAGGATTGAGCGATTTGTTTCATGGTTTCTCCTGTACGGGTTGCGGTGTCAGTCACCGTGGGAGAACTGTAGATTTGATCGCCTGAATTGCCCATTCGCATGCCTACCCATCCACTACCGTAGAACTACGGAGTGGTGTAGTGACCTGCCCCCATCTGCCGTACCACCCACAAAGCGGAAGTCCTGGTTGCAAGGTTAATAGATTTCCGTGGTGGTGAGGGGATGTCGTGCCTCCCCTGCGCGCTGGCGATGCAACGCGGCGAACTTGGCCGGTGCCATCCGCTGGCAACTGCTATGCGGCCTGACCTCGTTGTAGTCCTGTCGCCAGGCGGCAATGGTGGTCCGGCCTTGGCTCAAGGTTTCAAACCATTGCTCGTTGAGGCACTCGTCACGGAACTTGCCATTGAAGCTTTCGATGTAGCCGTTCTGCATGGGGCGGCCCGGCTCGATGAGGATGTGCCGGATGCCGTGCGTGCTGGCCCAGGCCATGAAGGCCCGGCTGGTGAACTCCGGGCCGTTGTCAGTGCGCACCGCTTGCGGGTAGCCTCTGAAGATCGCGGCCTGGTCCAGCAGCCGGGTGACGTATTGGCCCGAGATGCCCCAGTCCACGGCAATGCTCACACACTCATGGCTGAAGTCGTCGGCCACGGTCAGGCACTTGATGCGCCGCCCGGTGCTCAGGCTGTCGCTGACAAAGTCCATGCTCCACACCTCATTGACGCCCTGCGCCCGTTGCAGCGGCACGCGTTCGCTGGCCGCCCGTTTGACCTTCTTGCGCTTACGTACAGCCAGGTTGGCCGCGCTGTTCAGCCGGTAGACCCGCTTGTGGTTCACACCCGGGAACTCTGGGCGCAGAAGGTCATGGATGCGCCGGTAGCCAAAGCGCCTGCGTGCGTGGGCAATCTCGATGATCTTGCCGCTGAGTTCTTGCGTCATGGCATCAACCTCAGGTGGATGGCGGTAGCTGTCACGGGAAAGCCCCACCAGCCGGCACGCGCGTCGCACGGACAGATCGCATTGTTCGATCATCACCAGCACCGCGGCGCGCCTGACTGGCGGGGCTAGCGCTTTACGCCGAAGGCGGTGTTCAGCGCGTGGATGTCCAGATGCGCCTCGGCCAGCAGTTTCTTCAGCTTGTTGTTCTCGGCCTCGAGCTCACGCAGGCGTTTGGCGTCGGGCACGTCCATGCCGCCGTACTTGGCTCTCCACTTGTAGAAGGTGGCGTCGCTGAAGCCCCCTTTGCGGCATAGCTCCTTGATTGGCAAACCCGCTTCAGCTTGTTTGATGAAGTTGATGATCTGCTCTTCGGTGTATCTGCTCTTTCTCATGGCCGTCATTCTCCAGGTTGACGGACTTCGCCGCCATTAGCTTGGTACGGCAGATGGGGGCAGGTCAGTAGAGCGGGAAGGACTGATGGAAGGAGAAAAAAGAGAGAAGAGAGAGTCAGAGCAAACAAACAAACAAACAAACAAACAAACAAACAGTTTTGTTTGCTTTTATCCCGTTTGCTGTTTTCTTTACCCCCAAAGACAAAACCCCCGGCTCTTTCGAGACGGGGGTATTGCTGTTGTAAGAGCCTGACGATGACCTACTTTCACACGGGAACCCGCACTATCATCGGCGCGGAGTCGTTTCACTGTCCTGTTCGGGATGGGAAGGAGTGGGACCAACTCGCTATGGTCATCAGGCATAACTTGTTGTCGCCCTGACTTAGAGTCAAGACAACGAATTCATAGAGTATGGAATTAGCGGTCAGTCTTGCGACTGTATTTTGAATGCGTCATAACTTGGCATAACTTCCTTGAAGCCATTTGCATGGACATCAAAGTTATAGGGTCAAGCCGCACGAGCAATTAGTACAGGTTAGCTTAACGCATTACTGCGCTTCCACACCCTGCCTATCAACGTCCTGGTCTTGAACGACTCTTTAGGGGGCTCAAGGCCCCGGCAGATCTCATCTTGAAACGAGTTTCCCGCTTAGATGCTTTCAGCGGTTATCTCTTCCACACATAGCTACTCGGCAATGCCACTGGCGTGACAACCGATACACCAGAGGTGTGTCCACTCCGGTCCTCTCGTACTAGGAGCAGGCTTCCTCAAATCTGCAGCGCCCACGGAAGATAGGGACCAAACTGTCTCACGACGTTTTAAACCCAGCTCACGTACCTCTTTAAATGGCGAACAGCCATACCCTTGGGACCGGCTACAGCCCCAGGATGAGATGAGCCGACATCGAGGTGCCAAACACCGCCGTCGATATGAACTCTTGGGCGGTATCAGCCTGTTATCCCCAGAGTACCTTTTATCCGTTGAGCGATGGCCCTTCCATACAGAACCACCGGATCACTATGTCCTGCTTTCGCATCTGCTCGACTTGTCAGTCTCGCAGTTAAGCACGCTTATGCCATTGCACTATCGTCACGATGTCCGACCGTAACTAGCGTACCTTCGAACTCCTCCGTTACGCTTTGGGAGGAGACCGCCCCAGTCAAACTGCCTACCATGCACTGTCCCCGATCCAGATAATGGACCTAGGTTAGAACCTCAAACACACCAGGGTGGTATTTCAACGTTGGCTCCACAAGATCTAGCGACCCTGCTTCAAAGCCTCCCACCTATCCTACACAGATCTGTTCAAAGTCCAATACAAAGCTACAGTAAAGGTTCATGGGGTCTTTCCGTCTTTCCGCGGGGAGATTGCATCATCACAAACATTTCAACTTCGCTGAGTCTCAGGAGGAGACAGTGTGGCCATCGTTACGCCATTCGTGCAGGTCGGAACTTACCCGACAAGGAATTTCGCTACCTTAGGACCGTTATAGTTACGGCCGCCGTTTACTGGGACTTCAATCAAGAGCTTGCACCCCATCATTTAATCTTCCAGCACCGGGCAGGCGTCACACCCTATACGTCCACTTTCGTGTTTGCAGAGTGCTGTGTTTTTAATAAACAGTCGCAGCCACCGATTTTTTGCAACCTTTCTCAGCTCCATCCGCGAGGGACTTCACCTACTGAAGGCACACCTTCTTCCGAAGTTACGGTGTCAATTTGCCGAGTTCCTTCTCCTGAGTTCTCTCAAGCGCCTTAGAATACTCATCTCGCGCACCAGTGTCGGTTTGCGGTACGGTCGTGTGTAGCTGAAGCTTAGTGGCTTTTCCTGGAAGCAGGGTATCACTCACTTCGTCTGCAAGCAGACTCGTTATCACCCCTCATCTAAGCCCGGCGGATTTACCTACCAGGCACGACTACAGGCTTGAACCAACATATCCAACAGTTGGCTGAGCTAACCTTCTCCGTCCCCACATCGCACTACACATCGGTACAGGAATATTGACCTGTTTCCCATCAACTACGCATCTCTGCCTCGCCTTAGGGGCCGACTCACTCTACGCCGATGAACGTTGCGTAGAAAACCTTGCGCTTACGGCGAGGGGGCTTTTCACCCCCTTTAACGCTACTCATGTCAGCATTCGCACTTCTGATACCTCCAGCAGGGTTTACACCACCACCTTCACAGGCTTACAGAACGCTCTCCTACCACGTGCAATAAATTGCACATCCGCAGCTTCGGTAACTGGCTTAGCCCCGTTACATCTTCCGCGCAGGACGACTCGATCAGTGAGCTATTACGCTTTCTTTAAATGATGGCTGCTTCTAAGCCAACATCCTGACTGTTTTAGCCTTCCCACTTCGTTTCCCACTTAGCCAATTTTAGGGACCTTAGCTGGCGGTCTGGGTTGTTTCCCTCTTGAGTCCGGACGTTAGCACCCGGTGCTCTGTCTCC